>NZ_JADWPE010000003.1 GCF_017308985.1 Lysobacter changpingensis
GGGCGTGGTGGCCGAATGGGAAGAGTCCGACGAAATCCGGCGCTATCGCATAGGGCTTCGCGCTAGCTTCTGAAGCGCAGGGCCTGGTCAGCCGGCGTGTCCGCTCCTGGCCGATAGCGGACGTTCGGCAGCCGGGCTGCTAATGTCCGCTTTCGACCCGAAGCGGACATTGGATCTGGGATGCGACTCGGACTGGTAGGGGCAGTGCTCCGAATTGTTTTGCTCATGAGCCTCGCGGTGATTTCTGGTTGCGTACGGCCGCCAGATGAGTGCTCCCGATTAGGTAAGGTCGTGGAGGACCAGCTCAGTCTGGTTAAACAGCTGCGCCAAACGCTCGCGCGTCCTAATGGCGCTGATGAGGTCCGCAAAACCATCGAATCTGCCAGCGGTTTCAAGGAAACGCTCGATAGTTGTAGGCGGTTTTTCATTGCTGAGGGCCCATCGTGCGCGGAATTTGAACAGCTGATAGCGCTTTCGAACCTGTCCGGACAGCTCTCCGCGGTACACGAGGCGCTGCAGCCACCAAGTGAAAGAACGCACAGGCGTTTTGTCGAGCAAGTCCTTGCAGATGCAGAGAACGAGCCACGTAAGAAACCTGTTGCTGCGTCTTGCTGGAGATAGAAAGGCGCAGCGAGGAACGTCCGCTTCTGGCAGATAGCGGACAGTGCGGCGGTCGAAGTGGGCTCGCAGTGCTAATGTCCGCTTCCGACCCGAAGCGGACAGGCGGGACAATCCAAAATCGAGGTGTTCTGATGCAGAAGCGGGTGCTGACAGCCATCCTGGTGCTCGCTTCCGGATCAACCTTCGCGGAACAGGAGCGGGCCGCGATCCTCAGAAGCCCTCAGGACAGCGGTGTGGCCCTGAGTCGCGATGAGGCGCTGGCCGTTGCAAGGAAGGCCGCGGAGGCTCACGGATACGACCTTGCCAGATACGAGTTGGACCCGTTTCCGAGATCACTCTCGGAAGACGGGAGCGAGTGGTCCTTTTACTATCACTGCAAACCGTTGCCGCCACCTGGCTGCTTCTTCAACGTCACGGTGAACCGTAGGACGGGTGCCAGCCGGGTCTCCAAGGGCGAATGAGTGTATGTCCGCTCCTGGCCGATAGCGGACATGCGGGACAGGACGGGCGGGCGAGCAGTGCCAATGTTCGTGGTCGACGCATACCGGACATTCGTATTTCATGGAGGATGACCGATGGAGCGCGCTGAAACATCCGCAGGACGAGCCTCGGCCGCGGTGCTGTTCACGCTGGTTGCGTTCCTGTGCGCCGGGTGCTCGCGGGATACTTCGAGGGTGACGGGAAAGGCACCGGAGCAATCGATCACTTCAGCACAGCACTTCCCGCCCCCTCCGGACGTCGGGGACATCGGGCACTTTCACCAATGCCGGCAACGACCACAGCATGAGCTAAATCCGTATCAATCCTGTCTCGCGGCAAGGCTGGGCGCTGCGCAATGTACGCCTGCTGTCGACTGCGTGCTGACCTGCCTGGCCAGCCCGGACGGCCGGAACGTGGGAGGCGGCTGCGACCACGTGTGCTTCGGCTACAACGTCTACCACGAGTGGAAGGATCGACCTGCGGCGATGGACGAATGCCGGCAGGACCGCACTGCCGGCGAACGCTTCGAACGTGAGGCGTCCGCTCCGGGCCGATAGCCGACGTCGCCTCGATCGTCGGCGCAACGATGCTGAAGAGGTGTCGCCCCTGGCCGCCTCAATCCCCCACCTTCGCAAGCTCATCGCACCTCAGCGCAAGGCTCGTCGCCAGTTCGAGCGTCGCGGGAGACGCGCCGGCGGGATGGTGCATCGCCAGCCAGAGCGCGGGCGACTGCGCGAAGCCTTCCTTCTTTCCAAGCAGCCGATGGGAAGAGAGCACCGCGCGCAGCGGCAGCAGGCTGAGACCGAGGCCGTCGCCGACGGCCGCCTGCAGGTTCGCGAGGTTCGGGCTGCTGTAGGCCACGTGCCAGTTCCGGCGCTGCGCATCGAGCCAGCCGAAGATCTCCTCGCGGTACAGGCCGCCTTCCGGGAACACGGCCACCGGCACGGGATCGCGGTCCAGGCAGGGGTGGCGGAGGCTGTCCACCCACGCCAGTTTCTCCGGCCACGCGCGGACGCCGCCGGGACGACGCTGCTTCGCCAGGATCAGTTCGAACTCGCCGCGTGCGTACCGCGCGATCAGGTCGTTGCTCAGGCCGCTGGTGACTTCGAGCCGCACCACCGCGCCGCGGCGCCGTGAGAACGCGGCGAGCGTGGGCGTCAGTGCCCGTCCACCGAGGTCTTCCGGAAGGCCGATGCGGATGACCTCCTGCCGCGGCGCCTGGCCCATGGCGGCGCGCGCTTCCGTCCCCAGCGCCAGCAACCGTCGCGCGTAGCCCAGCAGGCGTTCGCCGGCTTCGGTCGTGGCCGCTTGCGGGCCGCTGCGGTCCAGCAGGACGTGCCCGGTGTCCTGTTCCAGGCGCTTCACCTGCTGGCTGACGGTCGACTGGGTCAGGTGCAGCGTCTCGGCCGCGCGGGTGAAACCTCCCTGTTCGACCACGGCGACGAAGGCGCGCAGCAGCGTGGGATCGTACATGGCTATTCGATTCTCCACTGGGGCGGATGGATTTATTTAATTTTACAATGATGCGGGACGACTCCTAGGCTTGCTCCATGGTCGCAGTCGGCACGACTGGAGCACGCATGCGTTCGGGAGCGAAGATCATGGCAACGATGGTGGGCGTCGCCTCGGCGGCGGCAATGGCGACGGGGTTCGCCCTGTCGAAGGACACGCTGCTGGTGGAGGCCGCGGAGTCGGGCCATACGCGCACGGTCGAGCGGCTGCTGCGCGATGGCGCCGATATCGAGCAGCGCGACTGGCGCGGACGCACGGCGCTGCTCGCCGCGACGCACGGCGGCCGCGTGGAGACCGCGCGTGTGCTCATCGGCGCCGGTGCCGACGTGAATGCGAAGGACGCGATCGACGACAGCCCGTACCTGTACGCGGGCGCGCGCGGGCACCTGGAGATCCTCGAACTGACGCTCGCGCACGGCGCGGACCTGCGCAGCACCAACCGCTATGGCGGCACGGCGCTGATTCCGGCTGCGGAACGCGGCCACGTGGAAACCGTGCGCAGGCTGATCGACACCGGCGTCGACGTCGACCACGTCAACCGGCTGGGATGGACGGCGCTGCTCGAGGCGGTGATCCTCGGCGACGGAGGCGAACGTCATCAGGCGATCGTGCGTTTGCTGCTGGAGGCGGGCGCGGATCAGGCGATCGCCGATCGCGAAGGCGTGACGCCGATGGAGCATGCGCGCCGGCTGGGCTACACCGGGATCGAAGCGATCCTGGCAGAGGAGGGTGCGCGATGAGTCGCGCCATGACATCCATCGATCATGCCCTGCGGGGCTGTGCCCGCGGGCTGCTGGCGTTCACCCTGTCGATGCTCGCGGCAGGGCCGCTGCTGGCGCGCGAAGCGGCCTCCGAACCGGTCGACGTGCTGGTGTGCGATGTGACCCTCATCGACGTGGTGGACGGAAAACGCCACGCGCACCGCGACATCGCGCTGAGCGACGGGCGCATCGTCGCCATCACCGGAACCGCCGCGAAGCCCGACCGCAAAGCGCGCCGGATCGTGGACGGCCGCGGCAAGTACGCGATCCCCGGCCTGTGGGACATGCACGTCCACTTCGGCGGCGGCGAGAAGCTGATCGAGGAGAACCGCGCCCTGCTGCCGCTGTACGTCGCCCATGGCATCACCGCGGTGCGCGACGCCGCCGGCGATCTCAGCCCCAGCGTCTTCCAGTGGCGCGACGCGATCGCGGCAGGGCGCGAAGCCGGGCCGACGATCTTCACCTCCGGGCCGAAGATCGAAGGCAAGGACTCGATCTGGCCCGGCGACATCGAGATCGACAGCGAAGCCGGACTCGACCAGGCCCTCGACCGCCTCGCCGCCGAGCGCGTGGACTTCATCAAGATCACCGACAACACGCTGAGCCCGGCGCTGTTCCTGAAGGCGCTGGAGAAGGTGAAGGCGCGCGGCATGATCAGTTCCGCGCACATTCCGATGGCCGTTCCGGTCGCGCAGGCCAGCGACGCGGGCCTGGGGTCCATCGAGCACATCGCCTACGCGTACAAGGCGGGCGCCCCGGGCGAGGCCGGACTGAGCCGGCGTTTCGGGGCGGGCGAACTGGATTCGCGCGGCGTCTGGGACCAGGTCGACGCGACGTTCGACGAGAAATCGGCACGCGTGGCGTATCGCCGGCTTGCCCGCAACGGCACCGCGGTGACGCCGACGCTCAACGGCAGTCTCGTCACGGCGTACCTGGACCAGAACGACCACGCCAGCGACGACTACCTCAAGTACATCGGCCCCGGCCTGCAGGCCACGTACGCGTGGCGCGTGGAGCGCGCATCGAAGGACGATGCGGCGGCCATCGCCCGTCGCCACCGGCGCTTCGAAACGCAGGCGGCGATCCTGCCGCTGTTGCAGGAGGCCGGCGTCACGATCCTCGCGGGCACCGATGCCGGCTTCCTCAATTCGTTCAACTACCCGGGCATCGCGCTGCACGAGGAACTGGCGTTGTTCGTGCGATACGGCCTCACGCCGCTCCAGGCGTTGCAGTCGGCGACGATCAACGGCGCGCGTTTCCTGCACAAGGACGCGACGCACGGCTCCCTGGTGGAAGGCAAGGCCGCCGACGTGGTGCTGCTCGATGCGGACCCGACGAAGGACATCGGCGCGATCCGCCGCATCGACACCGTCATTCTGCGAGGCGAGGTCCACGACCGTGAGGCGTTGGATGGCATGCTGGAAGATGTCCGCAAGCGTGTTGCTGCGATGCCTGCGGAAGGGTAACGCCGGCAAGGAGGATGTTGATGCTAATGTCCGCTTCCGACCGATGCCGCGCATGCTTCCGGGTCGTCTGGCTGTCTCTTGCTCGAGGATGGATCGACGTTGAATTCCCGCTGCAACCTCTGCGGTCGCACGCTCGGAATTGCAGCGGATCCGCTTTCGATCGATTGCGGCGGTGATTGCTGGGGATGCGTCGGTCCGATGGAAAGCGGGTGGCCCTCGTCTGGCGCCAGGGTCGTGGAAGAAATCGAGGCGGGGCTTCGCGAGCCGGACGGCAGTGCGAAGCCGCCGCCGGACGGATAGCCGGCAGCGCCAACGCGCCAGGCAGCGTGATTACAGCGCTACGGCCGCCCAGGCCCCATCGAGTCCCGCAGATCCAGCATCGGCTGCTGCGGCACATTGATCATCCCGGTGGATGGCCGATCCAGATCGATCACCAACGCCGCCGCCAGCGTGAACAGCGCAAGCAGCAACGTGGTGGACCTGCGGTGCGAAGCGCGTTCGTAGCCGGCCATCGCCGCGGCCAGCAGCGCGAACAGCCACAGCATGCGCAGGATGCGCGGCGGGACGTGCGCCTGGCGCGTGGCGAAGCGTTCGGCGGCCAGGTCGATGGAGTCGTTGGTCGTGCTCACCAGCAGCGATGCGCGCGGCGTGTCGCGGAAGGACGCGGTGGCCGACATCAGCGTCGTCCAAAGCTCGTTCTGCAGGGCTTCGGTACGCCGCTGCTGCTGCAATTCCTCGTCCGCATTGCGCGCCTTGCCGAAGGCGAGCCGCGCGTCCACGTAGCGCCGCAGCTGCGCCTGCATGCGCTCGCGGTCGGGTGAATCGAGCAGTTGCGTGCGCAGCCACGTCGTGCCGAGCGCATTGGCTTCCTTCACCACCAGTACGCGGCGCTCCTCGTAGCGCGACAGCGCGATGGAGAAGGTGAAGCCGATCAGCAGCGCGAACAGGCCAAGCACCGAGGTCATCGCGAAGGCGTCGGTGTCCGTCGCGGAAGAACCGCGACGCCGTCGCACGTAGGCGCCGACCTCGCGCGCGACGATCAGGCTCGCGAAGAACACCAGCGCCAGCAGCCACAGCGGCGCATAGGGGAACGACGAGGAGTACGTGCCCATCCAGCCTCCCGACAGCTTGACGAACGCACTGCGCCGCCTGGGCAGCGCAGTGCGACAGGAACGCGTCGATGCGAGAGCCGACGCTCAGTCCGCCGCCATCGCCGCCGCCGCGAGCTTCTCCAGGTCGAGGTACTGCGCCTTCTCGACCGTGACGCCGACGAACTGGATGCGTCCGCCCTTGAAGTCACCCGGCGTAATGTACTCCTCGCTTACCGCGTCGCCACTGTCGCGGCCGATGCACAGGCCATCGCCCGACAGCGTGAACTTGCCCAGCTGGGTCTTCATCCTGCCCTCGGCTTCCACCTGGTCGTTGACGTACAGGCGCGTGGAGCCCAGCGATTCGCCGTGCGGGCCGGCCTCCTCGCGGGTGAACTCCATGCCCAGCGTATAGCGGCCGGGTTTGAGCTGCGTCTTGGACACGAACTTCTGCTCCGGCTTGATGCCCAGGAAGTTCGATACGTAGTAGAGCTTGCGATCCTTGATGAACAACGCGTGCCCGCCAAAACGCGAACCGTGCGCGAAGATCACGCCCGAACAGTCGGCGTCGGCGATCTCCACGTCCGCGAGGATCTTGTACGAACGCCCGCGCGTGTTCACCGCCACGCCTTCCGGCACGGGCGAGGTGCCCGGGTAGTAGATGTAGCGCTCGCGCGGCGGCTCTTCGGTGGGGCGCTCCACGCCCAGCAGTTCGGCCGCGCTGCGATCGTCCAATGGCAGCACTTTGTTCTTCTCGGCTTCCTCGAACCACGCCTTCACCAGCGCTTCGACCTTCTCCGGATGCTGGTCGGCGAGGTTCGTCGATTCCGAACGGTCCTTGTCGACATGGAACAGCTCCCACTGGTCCTTGTCGAAATGCCCCTTGCCGGTGAGCGGTGCGTGCAGCGCCGCGACTTTCCAGCCGTCTTCCCACAAGCCGCGCGTGCCGAGCATGGCGTAGTACTGGCGTTTCTTCCGGGTCGGCGCTTCGGGCGTGGCGTCGAAGGTATAGCGCATCGAGATGCCCGACAGCGGATACTGCTCCACGCCGCGGTAGACCTTGGGCATTTCCAGTCCGCAGGCCTCCAGGATGGTCGGCACCAGGTCCACCGAATGATGGTACTGGTTGCGCACCTCGCCCTTGGCCTTGATGCCCCTGGGCCAGTGGATGACCATCGGGCACGCGGTGCCGCCGGCGTACTGCGAATAACGTTTGAACATCGGGTAGGGCGTGGAGAACGCCACGGCCCAGCCGGTGGGGTAGTGGTTGTAGGTCTCGGGTCCGCCGAGCACGTCGAGGTATTTCAGGTTTTCGGACAGTTCGTCGGGATAGTTGTTGAAGAACTTGTTCTCGTTGACCGAACCCGACGGGCTGCCTTCGCCCGATGCGCCGTTGTCGGCGCAATAGAACACCAGCGTGTTCTCCAGCTGGCCGCTCTGTTCGAGGTAATCGATGATGCGGCCGATCTGCGTGTCGGTGTATTCGGAGAATCCCGCATACACCTCGGCCATGCGCGCGAACAGGCGCTTTTCCTCATCGTTGAGCGAATCCCACGGCCGCACCGCATCGGCGACGTTCGCCACGCCGTCGGGAACCGGATTGATCGGCGTGAGCTTCGTTCCGGCCGGCAGCATGCCGCGCTCGATCATCCGCTGCATCACCCATTCGCGGTACGCCTCGTAGCCGTCGTCGAACTTGCCCTTGTACTTGTCGACGTATTCCTTCGGCGCATGATGCGGCGCATGGTTCGCACCCGGGCACAGCCACATGAACCACGGCTTGGACGGATTGCTCGCCTTCTGGTCGCGGATCATCTGCAGCGCCTGGTCGACCAGATCCTTCGACAGGTGATAGCCGTCCTCCGGCCCGTAAGGCTGGTCGATGAACCGGTTGTCCTCGACCAGGTCCGGATACCACTGGTTCGTCTCGCCGCCGATGAATCCGTAGAAGCGGTCGAAGCCCTTCTGCACCGGCCATTCGGAACGGTTGCCGCCGGCGCAGATGTCCTGCTCGGGCACGTTGTGCTGCTTGCCCAGCCAGAACGTGCTGAAGCCGTTTTCCTGCAGCACCTGGCCGATGGTGGCGCATTCCTCGGGCGTGCGCCCGCTCCAGCCGGGATAGCCCTGCGCGCCTTCGGTGATGCACGACATGCCGTTGAGATGGTGGTTGCGTCCGGTGAGGAACGTCGAGCGCGTCGGCGAGCACAACGCCGTCGTATGCCACTGCGTGTAGGTGAGCCCGCCGTCGGCGAGCCGCTGCAGCGTCGGCATGTGGATGCGCCCGCCATACGGCTCCCACGCGGCCTGGCCGGTGTCGTCGTACAGGATGATCAGGATGTTGGGCGCACCGTCCGGCGCCTTCGGTGGGGTGTACGGGTCCCAGTCCGGGGTGGAATCGCGAACGTCGAGCTTGATGACGCCCTTGAACGGTTTCCTCGCCATGATCCTGCCTCCTGAGTTGTTCACGCACGCTCGGTAGTGCGCGATGGGGGAACTTCGCCGCGCGCGGTTACGTGCGCTCGTCCTTGCGCTTGAGCTTCTTGTTCCTGGTGCCCACCGAACAACGGTTGAGCGCGTTGCGATGGAACAGGTGCTTGTCGTTGTAGCGCGTGAGCGACCAGCAGCCGTTCACCGGCGGTTTCCGGCCCGCCGGGAAGGTCACGCTGTGGCCATGCGCATGCATGCCGAAGCCCGCACCTGGCGCCAGCCTCGCAGCCGTGCCTTGGCCCGGGTCGACGCCGTTGACGGTCAACGCGTGCGAGGAACCCAACGGAACGAACAGCGTGCCGACGTCCGCCAGGCAAGCGGCTCGATCGAAGTTTCCAGCGACATCGTCGCCGTGCATCAGCATGACCGCGCCCGGTTCGACCGCGCGCAGGCGCCACGGCTGGCTCGCGGCCTGGAGGGGCAGGTAGCGCCCGTCCACGCCCGCGGCGCATCGGCGAACTCGTCGAATTCGGAACAGACAAGGCCGACCATGCCTTCTCCGGACAGGCGGGAATATTTGCCCGATTTACGTAGCGACGGCGCGCCACGCCGCGCATAGTCGCATCGTCCTGCGTGAAGACCGGGCATACGGACGTTAACAGGATCGCGCGTCGTGTTCTGGAGTGAGGGCTTCTGGTGTGCGTCATCACGCCCGCCGGTGAGCCGGTCGCGCGCGGATACGCGGCAACGCGTGCCCGCACGAGTCGAGCGCGACGAACCGCCGATCATTGCGGGTTCGACGAGGAAGCGGAACGCCGCCGCCATGCGGATACCGCGCTTGTCGCGCAACCGTGGCCTGCGATCCACACGCGCGATCGCTGGCGACGGGTGGACTTCGAGCGTGCGCAACGATCGTTCGAACGCACCGTGACCGCGTATACGGAAAAGGGATACCGCTGCTGCGTGATCCCCAGGTGTCGGTCGAAGCGCGGGTGGCGTTCGTTCTCCAGCAGATCGGGATGCGCGATTGAGGTGGCGCCTTGCCGTTGCGCAGGGGCTCGCAGGAAGTCCGCCTCTGGCCGAAAGCAGCGCGTGGGTGCTGCCCCATGCAAAGGCCCGCATCGTGCATCTGCCGCGACGTGGCGAGCTCAACCGCTCCGCACATCGTCCATACCGCAAGTCACGAAACCTCCATCACTCAGCCTCGTGAACACTGCGCGACAGCGCCGCTGTTCACCATGAACAAGCGTGCCTTTCCCCTCGGGCGGGACGATACTCGGCCGGTGCGTCGTCCACTGCCCGGGAGGGGACCATGTACGCGCATCCACTTCGTTTCGCGCCCGCCGCGCTCGCGGCGCTGATCGCCGCCGGCGGCTTTCCGTCGCCCGCCCACGCCGCCACGCGCGTGGTCGCCAACTGCAACGACAGCGGCGCGGGCAGCCTGCGCAACGCAATCTCCGTTGCGCAGAGCGGCGACAACATCGACCTGCTCGGACTCGCGTGCACGCGCATCCTGCTGACGTCCGGGCAGCTGGTGGTTCCGCAGGCGTCGTTGACGTTGCTCGGACGCAACCGCGACGCGCTCACGCTGGACGCCAACGCGAACGGCCGCGCGATACGGCACACCGGCACGGGCACGCTGCGCGTGTACCGCATGACGGTGGCCAATGGCCGCATCGCCGCGAGCGTCGCCGAGGGCGGATGCATCGCGTCGGCCGGCACGGTCGAGCTGATCAGTTCGGCGATCCACCATTGCCAGGCCATCGCGAGCGGCGGGCTGGATCCATGGGCCTACGGTGGCGCGGTGAGCGCGCGCAACGTGCTGCTCGCGCACAGCCGGGCCCACGCGAACCTGGCCGAAGCCGGCAACGGCGGCGCGTTGCATGCGTGGGGACACATCAACCTGCATTACAGCCAGGTGCTGGGCAGTTCGGCGTACTTCGGCGGCGGGGTGTACGCCAATTCGGTGGCGGCCACCTATTCGCTGGTCCGCAACAACGTGGCGAGCGGCGGCGGTGGCATCTACATCTCCGCACAGCAACCGGCGGAGCTGAGCCTGCTGCTGAACAAGAGCACCGTGGCGACCAACCATTCCACCGGCTGGGGCGGCGGGGTGGACGCCGGAGGCGCGCCGGATCCGGCGCTGATCATCGACAGCACGATCTCCGGCAACATCGGCTACTACAGCGGCGCTTCGCTGCCCGCGCGCACGCGCATCCTCAACAGCACGATCACCGCGAACGAGGAACGCAATCCGCAATGCAACGGTGCGCTCGATCCGACGCTCGAACTGCACATGGAGAGCACGATCGTCTCCGGGAACCTGTGTCCGTCGGGCGGCGTCGACATCGGCGCGATGTTCGACAACGCGCCGGTCACCGGCAGCCACAACCTGGTCGGAGCGTCGCTCGCGCCGCTGCCGCCCGGCACCATCGTGAGCAGCGATCTGCTGCTCACGCCACTGTTCAACAACGGCGGCCCGACGCCGACCCATGCGCCCGAGCACGGCAGCCCCGCGATCGATCGCGGCAGCAATCCGCAGAACCTCCAGTACGACCAGCGCGGTCCGGGATTCCCGCGCGTACAGGGGGCGTTCGCCGAGATCGGCGCCGTCGAGAGGCCCGCGCCGAGACCGTGACGCCGCGCTTGGCAACCGCCGATGGCACACGAGGAGCCCGCTCATGTCCCGCCATGCATCCACTTCGATGCTGCTGTGCGCCGCGTCGCTCGCGGCCGGCGCATTCCTTCCCGTCGCCGGCGCGCAGGCCGCCACGCGCGTGGTGGCCAACTGCAACGACAGCGGCGCCGGCAGCCTGCGCGGCGTCATCGCCGGCGCGCTGAGCGGCGACGTCATCGACCTGCGTTCGCTGGCGTGCACGCGCATCGCGCTGACCAGCGGCGAGATCGCGATCGCGCAGAACAACCTCACCCTGATCGGCCGCAGCCGCGATGCGATGACGCTCGATGCGCGCCAGTCGTCGCGCGTGCTCCGGCACACCGGCACGGGGACGTTGCGCCTCCAGGACCTCACCGTCGCGTGGGGCGATCTCGATCCCGTTCCGGGCGAGGTGAGCCGGGGCGGATGCATCGCCTCGGACGGCAACGTCGAACTGCACCTGACCCGCATCCACCATTGCCGCAACGCGGCCGGCGGCTGGCTCGATTCGCCGGCGGCGGCCGGCGGCGGCATCAACGCGCTCGGCAACGTGACGGTGACGCACAGTTCGGTGTTCCTGAACGTCGCCACGTCGAACTCGACCGGCGGCGGCATCGATGCGGAAGGCCGCGTGACGCTGCTGTACAGCCACGTCTTCGACAACTACGCCTTCTACGGCGGCGGCGTGCGCGCGGGGCAGGGCGCGAGCGTGACCTACTCGACCGTTCGCGACAACGACGGCGGCAGGGAAGGCGGCGGCCTGCTGCTCGAAACCGGCGACCTGCTCGTCAACAAATCCACGTTCTCGAACAATCGCCTCCATCAGGATCCGCCGTGGTCGCAATGGCCGCTCGGCGGCGGGCTGTATGCCGATGGCGTCGGCGCGCGCACGATCGTCGACAGCACCTTCTCGGGGAACGAAGCCGTGATCGCCAGCGCCGCCTACATCGAGGGCGATGCGCGGATCAACAACAGCACCATCGCCTTCAACATCGCGAAATGGGGCGACGATCCGCCCACGCCGCCGTGCGAGGAGCGCGGCGCGCTCTGGGCCGATACGCTGACGCTGTACAGCACGATCGTGGCGAACAACCCCTGCACGAACGGGGTGGGCTACGACGTGGGCATGGATGCGCCGGCGATCCTCGGCGCCGACAACCTGATCGTCCGCGCGAACGTCGCCGTGCCCGCCGACACGATCACCGCCGATCCGCGCCTGGCGCCGCTGAGCAGCAACGGCGGGCCCTCGCGCACGCACATGCTGCTGTCCGGCAGTCCGGCGATCGATCACGGCAACAATTTCCTCAGCCGCGCGTACGACCAGCGTGGGCCGGGATTCCCGCGCGTGAAGGGCGCCTTCCCGGACATCGGGGCGATCGAGCGTTGAGGGGGCGTTCGCGGACCGGCCGGGCCGGCCTCGCGCGATGCTAATGTCCACTCCGGACCGGGGCGGGTACCGCCCGCCGCGCGTCCGTTGCACCAGACGATCGCAGTCCCACGGCATGGCAGTCGTCGCCGCCATGCGCCCAGTGATGTGACCAAAGGATGGATGCATGACTACGACTCAGGAAGGAATTGCCGTAAACGCCCGGCTGGTGCGCGATGTGCGCATCCTCAAGCTGTACGCCGGGGCGACCACGCTCGCGCTGGCCGCGCTGGCATTGACCGCGGCGAAGACGCCGGATCCGGACGCGGAGATCACCGTCGAACGGATCAACATCGTCGATCCGACCGGCGTCAAACGCATGGTGATTTCCAATGCCGAGCGCTTCCCCCTGCCGAAGGTCGAAGGACGCGAGCTCCCGCGTGCGATGGCGCCGGCGGGGCTGGTGCTCTACGACTCCAAGGGGAACGAAGTCGGCGGCGTCGCGGCCAGCGATGCGAGTTTCGGCAAGATGAACGTGATGGCGTTCGATTACCCGAACTACGACGCGATCGGGCTTCTCACCCGCATCAGCCCGGACGGCAGCGACGCACTCGCCGGACTGGCGATCAACGCGCGTCCGCCGGCGAACCTGGACCCGATCGCGGCGGGGAAGGTGGCGCACACGCGCATCGCCATCCAGAACCAGAACGAGGACGCGCAGATCCTGATGGCCGATCCGCAGGGGCGCGACCGCATCCGGCTCATGGTCGATCGCAAGGGGCAGGCGAGGATCGAAGTCCTCGACGCGGATGGAAAGGTCACGTTCCGCGCGCCGGAAGGCGGCTGAGCGATCCGCATGTCGTGACCGGCAAAGGTCGCAGCCGGGATGACGCTTCGATGCACGACGTCATCCCGGTGCGCCTGGTTCGCGTGGATTACGACGTCGCTTCGAACGACGCGTGATACCGGACCGTTCCCGCGGGCACCTGGCCTTCGAAGCCGAGCGCCTGGAAGTAGGCGGGCGGTACGTCCGCGAGGGTGAGCGCGGAGTGCGCCGAGAAGCCGAAGCGGCCGTAGTAGGACGGTTCGCCGAGCACGACACATCCGCGCGCGCCGGACGCGCGCAGGCGATCCAGCGACGCGCGAATCAGCCGGCTGCCCACGCCGGTGCCCTGGCAGTCCGGCAGCACCGATACCGGGCCCAGTCCGTACCAGTCGCGGGCGCCATCGGAGATTTCCACGGGCGAGATCGCGACGTGGCCGACGATGCCACCGTCCATCTGCGCGACGAGCGACAGCGACAGCTGTCCGGCCGAACGCAGGGCCGCGATGATGAATTCCTCCGTGCCGCTGGAGTGCTCGGCGGTGGCGAACGCGGTGCGCGTCACTTGCGCGATCGCGGCGGCGTCGTCCGGGCGCTCGTCGCGGATCAGCAATGTCTGGGGATGGATCATGTCGCTCCTGTTCGCGATCAGGTGGGGGTGGTTGGGGAACGGTGCGTGCGTGCCCGGGGGCGTCTCGCCGCCGGGCCGTCGTAGGCCGCGCCCTGCATGAAGAAGTCCAGCGCGTGCGAGAACTCGTCGGCCAGCGCGACGTCCGCCTTGCCCAGCCATGTCATGACGGCGCACAGATAGAGGAAATGCAGGTACACCGCAAGGCGTTCGGCGGGCACGTCGGCCTTGAGTTCGCCGGTCTCCTGCGCGTGCGTCACCAACTGCACGTACAGGGGAATCATGCCGGACGCGTGCTGTTCGTCCGCGCCGTCGCGCACCTGCTGGAACCGATGACGGATGTACGGCGCCGCGTACTGCCGATGCGCTTCCCACCATTGCGCCGACGCCTCCAGCAGCGTCGCCACGCGTGAGACGAAGGAGCGCCGGCTCAGGACATCCTGCAGCACCGAGTGGAGATCGGCGCCCAGTTGCCCATGCATCCAGTGCACGAGCACCGCTTCCTTCACCGGGAAGTGGTTGTAGAGCGTGCCGCGCGCGACGTCCGCCTGCGCGGCGATCTGCTCCATGGTGACGGCCTCGTATCCGTCGCGTTCGAACAGCGCGTGCGCGGTGCTGGCGATGTGGTCGCGGGTCTGCCTGCGTTTGCGGGCGGCTCGGTCGTTGCCGGTCATGTGTGCCTTGCACTGAATTTGTACGTCGTACAATAATGGACAATGTCCAATTTCACAACGGGCCGATCCATGCGCAATCCAGAAGGACTTCCGGTGATCGTCATCGGGGCGGGGCTGTCGGGAATGGCGGCGGCGCTCGCCATCGCACGCCGGGGCAGGGACGTGATCGTGCTGGAGGCGCAGGACGCCACCGGCGGATGCTGTTCGACCACGAACGCGAACGGTTACACGTTCAACAACGGCGCGGTCTACGTCGCCGTGCCTTCACTGCTGCGTGCGGCGTTCCAGCGGCTTGGGCTCGAGTTCGACGACGAGGTTGCGCTCGCCGCGATCGAACGGCCGCATGTCACCTGCCTGGAGAACGGAACGGCGGTGCACCTGTCGACGGTGGAGGACTCGTTCGTCGACGGCGTGCGCGATGGGCCGCGGACGCGCGAACTCCGCGACGGCCTGCGCAGGCTGCGCGAGCAGTGGGGTCCGATCTACCGGACGCTGGTCGCCGACGTGCTGCCCGAAGGGCCTTCGCTGCTGCGCACGCTCGCGAGGCTCTGGCGATACCTGCCGCGCATGGGCGGGCATGCGGGCGATCTCATCGCGTCGTACTTTTCCGACGACGACCTGCGGGCCGCGGTCGCGTCCACGCTGCTGTACACCGGGCTGCCGCCGGAACGCCTGCCTTCGACGCAGATCATCGGACTGCTGGCGCTGCTGGAGGAAGGCTTTCACCTGCCGCGCGGCGGCATGGGCGCGATCTCCGCCGCGCTGGAGCGCGAGCTTCGCCGCCGTTCGATTCCCGTGCGTTCCGGCACGTGGGTGCGCGAGATCACGGTGGAGCACGGACAGGTGCGCGGCGTCGTCCTCGCCGACGGAGAACGCATGCGGACGTCCCACGTCGTGGCGACATGCGCCGGCTTCGATGTGCTCGAACGCCTGCTGCCGGCGGATGCGGTTCCTCGCTCGCTGGCGGCGAAGGCCGAAGCGGCACCGTTGTCGCATCGGGCCGTGTCGATCCAGCTCGGCTGCTCGGGCCTGCATGCGCCGGACGCCTTCATCGTCAATCACGTCCCGTCGATGCGCGAACAGGGCGCGATGCACGTGCTCGGGGCCGCAACGCCGCAATGGCTCTCGTACACGCGGCCGACGCAGGTGCTTCCCGAACTCGCTCCATCGGGGCGTCAGATCATCGAACTGTATGCGCCCGCTACCGGTATCCGGCGTGCATCGGAGTGGGACAGGGCGATGACCGATGCGGTGGTCGGCCGGTATCTCGAAGCGTTGCAGCGGCGATTGCCGGGCTTGTCCATCGACACCACCCGCGTGCTCGACCCACGGGATTTCGCGCGCGAGCGGAACCTGTACGAAGGCGCCCTCTACGGTATCGCGCCCGGTGTCGCGCCCAACCGGTTCTTCCCGCATCGCACGCGGATCGGTGGCCTGTACCTGGGCGGACAGACCACGTTTCCGGGCTATGGCGTGCCGTCCGCGATCCTGTCCGGCATACAGAGCGCCGAGGCGTTGCTTGGCGATGCGATGCGCTGAGGGCGCGCGGCGACCGCGGCGATGTCGTTACACCGCATTCCCCGCCGCATGCCCCGACGCCCACGCCCACTGGAAGTTGTAGCCGCCGAGCCAGCCGGTGACGTCGATGACCTCGCCGATGAAGTACAGCCCCGGCACGCGCCGGGACTGCATCGTGCTGGACGAGAGTTCGTCGGTGTCGACGCCGCCGAGCGTCACTTCGGCCGTGCGATAGCCCTCGGTGCCGCTGGCGACCAGCGCCCAGTCGCCCAGCACCTGCGCGATCTCGCGCAGTTGCGGCACGTTGTACTGCTTCATCGGACGATTGGGCAGCCAGTGCTCGCACAGCCGCTGCGCGAAACGCTTCGGCATCGCCTCGCCGAGCAGCGTCTTGAGTTCGGCGGCGGGCCGTTCGCGCTGCCATTGCTGCAGGGTTTCCAGCGCGTCGCGGCCGGGGAGCAGGTCCAGGCGCAGGTCATCGCCGGGTTGCCAGTACGAGGAGATCTGCAGGATCGCCGGGCCGCTGACGCCGCGATGCGTCACCAGCATGTAGTTGCTGAAAGCCGCGCCGTTGCAGCGCGCCGTCACCGGCAGCGCGACGCCGCTCAGGTCCGCCAGGCGTTCCTGGTGCTTTCCGCTCAGGGTGAGCGGCACGAGTCCCGCGCGCGTGGGCAGCACGGCGTGGCCGAAGCGGCGCGCGAGGTCGTAACCGAAACCGCTCGCGCCCATGCTCGGGATCGACAACCCGCCGCTCGCCACCACCAGCGCGGGCGCCGCGAAGTTGCCGCGCGTGGTGTGCAGGCGGAAGCGCGCGTCGTCGCTGTCGCCGTGTGCGAGCTTCTCGATGCTGCAACCGGTCTCGACGCGCACGCCTGCCTGCGCGCATTCGTCCAGCAACATCTTCACGATCAGCTTGGACGATTCGTCGCAGAACAGCTGCCCGAGTTCCTTCTCGTGGTACGCGATGCCGTGGCGTTCGACCATGTCGATGAAATGCCACGGCGTGTAGCGCGCCAGCGCCGACTTGCAGAAATGCGGGTTGGCCGACAGGTAGTTCGCCGGCGTGGCGCCGGTGTTGGTGAAATTGCAGCGACCGCCGCCCGACATCAGGATCTTCTTGCCGACGCGGTTGGCGTGTTCGACCACCAGCACGCGCCTGCCGCGCTGGCCGGCGGTCAGCGCGCACATCAGCCCGGCGGCGCCGCCGCCGACGATCATCACGTCGAAATGCGCGTTCATGCCGGACGGGCCATCTCAGGCCGCGTGCGCGGCCGGCGCCATGCGCGTGCGGGGACGCAGCGCGACCGAGGCGCGGTCGCCCATCAGCTGCAGTTCGCCGTCCTGCACGATCGCGTTGAAGCGCATGCTGCGCTCGATCATCGCGCCGAGCGCCTCGACCGATGCGGCGTCGACGTCGATGACGGTGAGGTTGTCCAGCCGCGCCAGCGCGGAGGCGTGCCTGTCCCACCACAGGTCGGCGGCGCGTCCGCCGTAATTGACCACCACGACCTGCCGCGCGCGTCCGCACGCCTTGCGGATGCGCGATTCGTCGGGTTGCCCGAGATCGATCCACAGCTCGATGTCGCCGGTGTAGTCGCGGCGCCACAGGTCGGGTTCGTCGTCGGTGCTCAGGCCCTTGCCGAACTCCAGCCGTTCGCTGGCGAACAGCGCGAAGGCGACCACGCGCACCATCAGCCGCTCGTCCGTCTCGGACGGATGCTGGGCGAGGGTGAGCGGGTAGGTCGCGTAGTGATGCCGGTCGAGGTCGCTGAGCTGGAGCTCGGCCTTGACCACGGTCGCCTTGAGCGCCATGTGCGGGGATACCTTGCGGGAAAAGCGGAGCGCGCATTCTAGGCGCTCGCGGGTGTGCGACGGGCGATGCGGGCGCGCTCCTGTCAGTCCCGAATCCCGAATCCCGACTTCTTCAGGCCACCACCTCGTCCCCGCGCTCCGGCACCCGCACCGGCGCCTCCTCCGCGAGCGGCGCGGCGCACGGGATCCGCAGCGAGAACGTCGATCCCTCCGGCCCCGCGTCGGCGAGCACCAGGTCGCCGCCGTTGCGGCGGGCGATCTCGCGCGCCAGATGCAGGCCGAGGCCCGCGCCGGGTCGGCCGCTGCCGTCGGAGCCGCGCACGTAGCGCTGGAAGATGCGCTCGCGGTCGGCCTCGGGGACGCCGCCGCCGCGATCGCCGACATCGATGCGCACCTGGTCGCCCGCGTGGTACGCGCGCACCCGTACGGTGGTTTCCAGCGGCGAGTACTTCAGCGCGTTGTCGATCAGGTTCGACAGCGCGATGGTCAGCAGCGGCAGGTCGCCTTCGACCTCCGGCAGTTCGACGTGGCAGACCGCGTCCAGGCGCTCGTCCATCGCCGAATGCAGTTCGGCCGCCGCGGAGATCAGCGTGCGCGGCGCGAAGCGCGTGGCGGCGCGCGCGGCTTCCGGTTCGCGCATGCGATCGTCGGCGAGGTAGGTTTCGATCATCGCCGTCATGCGTTGCGTCGCGCGATCCAGGCGCGCGAGCCGCTGCTGAAGGTCCGCCCCGGCCAGCGAGGAATGCGTGCGCAGGCGCTGTGCGACCGCCTTGATGATCGACAGCGGCGTACGGAATTCGTGCGAGACCATCGCGACGAACTCGCGCTGCGTCTCGTGCGTCGCCCGCTCGGAGCGCAGCGCCGCGTCGAGTTCGGCCTGCGCCGCGCGGCGTTCGGCGATCTCGGTTTCCAGGCGGCGGTTGATCGACGCGAGTTCGGCGGTGCGTTCGGACACCTTCTGGTCGAGGCGGGCCTCGGCGCGGATCGACATCTCCAGCGCGCGGCGCTCGGAATCGCGCAGGCGCGACATCAGCGCGACGCTCAGCATGACCATGTGCACCAGGCCGATGAAATCCAGGCTGTGGCGCGTCCATTCGTTGCTCGGCAGCAGCCCGAGCGTGTGGCCCATCGCGGCGGACGAACCGGCCACCTGCACCGCGAAGGCGATGACGACCCAGCGCAGGTCCGGCCGCGCGCGCCACTGCATGACCAGCAGGCACGCGAACACCGGCTGCCACAGCACGCGCAGCCAGAGCATCGCGACCAGTACCACACCATCGGGCAGGAACAGCAGCAGCACCGTGCCCGACACCAGCGCGAGCGACAGCGCGCAGGCCAGCGCGTACGCCCAGGGCAGGCGGCGGCCGATCTCGATCAGCTGCACGCCGAACCACAGCGTGTAGCCCATCGTCACCAGCGCGAGCGCGCGCGTGAGGTACACGACGCTGCCCGGCTGGCCGCGGAACCACCACTGCGCGGCGAAGCCTTCCAGCAGCAGCAACAGCGCCAGGAACAGCGACAGGTACATCGCGCAGTACAGGTACAGCGACCGGCGCAGGTCGAACCAGAAATACACGTTCAGCAGCACCAGCAGCCCGAGCGCGCCGAAGTACAGGCCCCAGATCGCGTACTCGCGCCCGGCCATCGCGGCGAAGGCCTCGGGCCGCCACAGCTGCGGCGTGACCAGGATCGCCCCCTGGCTCGCGACGCGCACGAACAGCACGCGCGGTCGCGCATCGTCGTCGCGCACGTCCAGCGCGAACACCGGCTTGCGGAACGCAACGTCGCGCTCGACGAACGGCGTCGACGCGCCGAGCTCGCGGCCCTCGTCGCCGATGCCGTCCGCGTACAGCCGCACCGAACCGATCCGCGCGGGGCAGGGCACGAACCACCACGTGCCCGGCGTGAGGTCGTCCGGCAGCGCGATGCGCACCCACACCGCGCCGTCGCGATAGGTCGCGCGTTCGAACGGGCCGCCGCCGGAGAACGCCTCGGCCGGCATGCGCCGTACCGCGTCGTACGTGAGCCGGCCGGTGGGATCGGCAAGGTGGGAGGCGTACGGCGCCAGGTCGATCCCGCCGGAAGCATGCGCCTGCGCACGCGCGCCCGCCGGCCACGCGCACGCGGCCAGCGCAAGGAGCAACGTCAACAGCAGACGCGAGGACATGGATGACGGCACGTGCACGGAAGGAGGTCCGATGGCCGCCTGCGGTTCGTCCCGCGCGGCACCCCTCATCGGACCGTGGCGCTATCGATACCACATCCAACCCGCACAATCGGCAAAGACCGCCTTGCCGGCTCCGGTCGTAACATGGAGCGCATGCCCAACCGTTCTGCCGCCATCGACACGGCCCCGCGCGAACTCGCCAACCTCCGGGTGGCGCTGGTCGAAGACGACCCGGACCTGCTCGAGGAACTGGCCGACGGCCTGCGCGACGCCGGCTTCGAGGTGAGCGCCTGCGCGAGCGCCGAAGCCTTCTGGCTCGCCAGCACCCACACCGCGTTCGACCTGGTCGTGCTCGACCTCGGCCTGCCGCGCGAGAGCGGCATGTCGGTGCTGCGGCGCCTGCGAGAAAGTTCGGGCATCGGCGTGGTGGTGCTCACCGCGCGCATGCTGCCGGCCGACCACGCGCAGAGCCTGTCGGAAGGCGCCGATGCGTTCCTGTCCAAGCCGGTCGACCTGCACGTGCTCGAAGCCACGCTGCGCAGCGTCGTGCGGCGCATGAAACCGGTGGCGCCCACGATCGCGTGGCGCCTGACCGCCGACGGCTGGTCGCTGTGCACGCCGCGCGGCGGCATCGTCGAACTCAGCGCGCAGGAACGCCTGCTGCTGGAGGTCGTGATGGAATCGCCCGGCAGCGTGGTCTCGCGCGAAACGCTGCTGGAACGCTTCGACCGCACGGGCGAGGAGATCGATCCGCAACGGCTCGACATGCTCGTGCACCGGCTGCGCAAGAAGGTGGCGCAGGCCGGGCATCGCCTGCCGCTGCGCACGCTGTATCGCAGCGGATACGTGTTCCAGGTCGACCCGGCCTGACTTCATCGGTCTGATCCGGACGCGACGGGCCGCACGACGGGCCGCACGCTTGGCCCGATCTGTCGGTTCGGAAGAATTCGATAGATTCGAAAAGATTTCGTCATTGAGCGTGCGCTGCGTCACAGTTACAGTGCCGCCCGCTCAGCGACCGGCGGAGTCGGCCATGCCTGCATGGCGACCTCGCGTCGCGTTCCAGATCCGCTTTTCCTGGCACATCCCTTGCAGCGAACGCGCCCGTTCACCGGGCCGCCGCATGGCCACGCCGTGAGCTGAGCAGACAGGCCGGCCGAATGCCGGCGCTGCGACAAACCAGGGGATTACGCATGGATCCGGTCCGTTCCGCCCGCCGCTTCGCGTGCGGGGAGAGGTTGTGCACGCTCGAAAAAGCCGACGCGACGAATGCGCGCGGCCGTACGCGCCGTTTCATGCGCGCACTGGCCTGCGCGGCGCTGCTCGCGTCGTGGTCGCCGCTGGCGTGGGCGGTCGACCTGCAGCTGACGAACCTCTCCGACGACGGTTCCGATCCTTCGCCGGCCGGCAGCGTGGTGACCTACAGCGTCACGCTGGAGAACATCGCCGGCGACACCGCCGGCAACGTGCGCAGCGTGTTCGACCTGCCGGCCGGAAGCACGGCGGTGAACCTGCCGGCGTTCTGCTCGGTCGATGCGGGCGAGGCCACGCGCGTGGTGTGCAGCCACGGCGACGTGCTCGGCACGCTCGGCGGCGGCAACGCGGTGAGCTTCCAGCTGCAGGTGAGCACGCAGGGCATGCCGGTCGGGACGATCTCGATCGACGGCGCGGTCGGCAGCGGCGAGGCGCCGCCGGCGTCGGTGAAGGTGCCGGAGCTCGGCGCGCCCTTCATCAGCGACACCAACGTCGACAACAACCGCGAAAGCCAGACCACCACGCTCACCACGGCGGGCGATCTGCAGCTGACCAAGACCGCCGACGTCGATCCGGTCGTGGCCGGCGCGCTGATCACCTACACGCTGACCGTGCGCAACAACGGTCCCAGCGCGAGCAGCGGCTTCAACGTGGTCGACACGCTGCCCAGCGGCGCGACCTTCGTCGGCCCGGCGACCGGTTCGGGCTGGAACTTCGACGGCGCGAACGCGACCCATCCCGGCACGCTGGCGGTCGGCGCGAGCGCGAGCTACCAGTTCCGCGCGCGCGTGACCGCCGCCGGCGGCACCGTCGTCAACAGCGCGGCGGTGCACGCGGGCGCCACGCCCGATCCGATCATCGCCAACAACACCGACGACGTCGGCGCGACCGTCGTGCCGGGCGCGGACATGGAGATCACCAAGTCCGCATCGCCGACGCCGGCAACCGGCGGACAGCCGATCACCTTCACCCTCACCGCGCTCAACCGCGGCCCGAGCGTCGCGGCGGACGTGAGCCTCACCGACACGATGCCGGCGGGGTTCCTGATCACCGGCGGCACCCAGCCCGCCGGCTGGACCTGCACCACGACCGTCGACCAGACCGCGCGCACCTGCACGCATGCGGGCAGCTATGCCGCCGGCGAAAGCGACACCTTCACCATCGAGGCGATGGTGCCGTCGACCGGGCAGGGCAGCAGCGGCGACCAGACCAACACCGCGACGATCGCCAGCGGCACCGCCGATCCGGTGGCGGCCAACAACACCGACAGCGTGACCTTCACCGTGCTCGCCGACGGCGCGGACCTGGAACTGGCGAGCAAGACCAAGTCGCCGGGCATCGTCACCACGTGGAGCGGCAGCGGCGACGACAGCGACAGCCGCATGACCTCGACGATCCGCGTGCGCAACCTCGGCCCGCGTCCGGCGACGGGACAGGTGCAGGTCGCCGATCAACTCGCGGCGGGCGAGGAGTTCCTGTCCTCCAGCGGCCCGTGGACCTGTACCGCGCCGCCGTACACCGGAGTGTCGACGCGGCAGACCGTGCTGTGCTCGCTCGATCCGGGGACGTTGCCGCTGGCCGTCGCCGACGGCGGCGGCAATCCGCTCGCGCCCGCGCTCACCATCGTCACGCGCGCCCGTGCCGCGGGCGACCTGATCAACAACGCGTGCACCGGCGGCAGCGGCGGCACGGCCGAACCGCTGACCGGCAACGGCATCGACGTCGACGGCAACACCGCCAACGACTGCACCGGCGCCGGCGTGCGCACGACCACCGAACGCGCCGACCTTCGCATCACCAGGCAGACCAACGGCCTGGGCAACACCGACAACACGCTGCCGCTGGGCTACACCGGCGTGGACTTCACGCTCACCGTCACCAACGACGGCCCGAACGGGACCGCCGGCGTGGTCGTCAACGACCAGATTCCGGGTTTCATCTCCGGCACCTCCAGCGCGAGCGTCGATGCGCCGTCCGGCTGGAACTGCAACGTCGATGGCAATGGCAGCGTGCAGTGCCGTTCGAACAACACCGTGCTGGTGCCCGGTGCGTCGGTCGCGCTGGTCGTGCACGTGACCGGTCCGCTCAACGACAGCGCGAACCAGGGCCCGACGACCTGCGCGGGCGGCACGCTCAGCGGCATCCGCTGTGGCCGGGCCGGCGTGGGCGTGGACGCGGCCATCGAGGGCGCGGTGGGCGAGGTCGACACGACCAACAACTCGGCGTCCGACTGGGTCCGCATCCCGCGCATGGCGAACGTGCGAACGCTGGAGAAGGAAATCACCAGCGGCGCGCTCGGCCGCGAAGGCGTGGAGAGCGTCTACCGCATCGACTACGACAACCAGGGTCCGTCCACCGCGGTGGGCGTGGTGTTCCGCGACGTGTTCACGCTGGCGGCGAACGACGCCGGCTTCGTGATGATCGGCGCGCACCGCACCACCGGGGGCAACGGCGAAACCGCGTGTTCCGTCGCGGCCGGACCGGGCGTGACCGTGGTCGGCGCGGCGGGCGGCGATTCGTATTCGACGTCCGGCTCGTCGGGCACCGTCACCGTGACGTGCCCCGCGCTCGACATGGGCAGCGGCGTCGGCGAAAGCGTCACCATCACCATCCGTCCGAACAACCAGCCGGGCGGCAGCGCGGGCCGTCGTTTCGACAACGTCGCCGATTTCACCTTCACCGGCGCGTCGACCGGCACCGACGGCCTGGGCGAATTCGACTACAACGCCGTCGACACCGCCGCCGACGACGAGAAGACCGCCACGCTCACCTTCCAGGCGAACGCGGTGGACCTGCTGACCAACCAGGTCGACACCGGCTTCGGCCCCAGCGGGCAGGACCCGCTGGGTTACGACCCGAACACGCCGTCGGCGAACGTCATCAGCTATCGCACGAGCGTGACCAACCAGGGTCCGTCGGTCGCCAACAACGTGCGCATCCGCGAGACGATCACGCCGTTGCCGGGGCGCACGGTCACGTTCCTCGGCACCTCGCTCACGCCCGATGGCGCGATCGAATCTCCGTCGCGCTGCAGTGTCGTCGGCGGCAGCAATCCGACCACGGGCGCGCCGCTGGAACTGGACTGCGTGATGCCGGGCGCCGGCTTCGGCACCAACCTCGACGGCGTGGTCGGCGTGGGCCAGACCAGCACGGTCTTCCTGCGCTTCCGCTACGACACGCCGCCGGGCGCCACCGGTGACACCATCACCAGCGCCGCCGTCGCCAGCTCCGACGAAGCCGACACGCAGCCGGGCAACAACAGCGAGGGCGAGAACACCTCGATCCGCTCGCGCGCCGACGTCGCCGTGAGCAAGACGATGGTGCTCACCGCCGACCAGGACCCGAACGTCCCGCTGCCCGCGACGGTGACGAAGGTGTCGATCCTGCAGCCGTTCTTCTACGTCATCGACGTGGTGAACGAGGGCCCGGGTTCGAGCCTGTCGCTGGACCGTGGCGGCTCCAATCCGTTGAACGGCACCGGCACGGTCGTCACCGATACGCTGCCGGCCGGCGTGGCAATCACCGGTCCGATCACCTGGCGCAAGCGCGGCGTCAACGCCGGTGGCCAGGAGCCCAACGGCACCGGCCAGTGCACGCGGTCGGGCAACGTGGTGACCTGCAACCTGGGCGACGTCACCTTCGATCCGTCCGAAGCCGGCCGCGTGCGCATCCTCGTGCCGGCGCGCTGGGACAACGTGCCCGCGGGCAACACCAGCAACAACCGCGCGAGCGTGGACAGCGAACAGGTCGATCCGGATCCGTCCAACGACAGCGTGACCGTGCGGCTGGACATCACCAGTTCCTCGCTCGCCGGCACCGTGTTCGAGGACCGCCAGCGCGACGGCACCAATGGCGGCACGCCGCAGGCCGCCACCGGCGAACCGCGCGTGGCGAACGTGACCATCCGCCTCACCGGCACCGATGCCTACGGCAACGCGGTCAACCGCACGACCACGACCGACGCCAGCGGCAACTACCGCTTCGCCAATCTCGCGCCGTCGAATGCGACCGGCTACACCATCACCCAGACGCAGCCGACCGGTTACGTCAACGGCCCGGTGAATCCGCCGGCGTCGGGCGCCAGCGCGCCGTCGCTGGGCGGCACCTACGACGCCGGCGCGCCGAACTCGGCCTACACCGCCGTGGTGGTGGGCGCGGAGGACACGGGCCAGCGCTACCACTTCCCGGAAGTGCGCCGACCGAGCCTGTCGGGCTTCGTCTACTCCGACGACAACTTCGACGACGTGCGCAATCCCGGCGTGGACACGCCGATCGCCGGCGCGACCGTCGAGCTGCTCAACGCGACGACGGGCGCGGTGATCGCGACCCGGACCACCAACGCGTCGGGCTTCTACCAGTTCACCGACCTCGACCCGACGATCCCCTACACGCTGCGCGAGCCGCTGCCGGCGGGCAGCTTCGTCAACCGTCCGGGCGCGGTGAATCCGGGCCTGATCAACGGCGCGGCCTGCACCAGCGGCTGCGTCGTCGGCACCGGCGTCGCGCCCGATGCGCCGACCACCGACCGCATCGCGCAGATCGATCTGTCCTCCGGCGCCAGCGGCACCGAGTTCAACTTCGGCGAAGCGGCGAACGGCGCGTCCATCGCCGGCCGCGTGTGGCTGGACGTCGATAACGACGGCGTCGTCGACGCGGGCGAAACCGGCATCGCGAACGTGTCGGTCGTGCTCACCGGCACCGACCAGACCGGCGCGCCGGTGAACCTCACCACGACCACCGGTCCAGACGGCACGTATTCGTTCACCGGTCTCGTCGCGGGCAACTACACCGTCACCGAACCCACGCAGCCGACCGGCACGCTCAACGGCCGCACGGTCGCAGGTTCCGCGGCCGGTACGCCGAGCGCACCGGCGGTCGTGCCCTCGACCATCAACGCCATCGCGCTGGGCGTGAACCAGGCCGCGACCGGCTACAACTTCGGCGAGATCCAGCCGGCCTCCGTCAGCGGTCGCGTGTACCACGACCACGACGACGACGGCCGCATCGATGCGGGCGAAACCGGCATCGCGGGCGTGACCATCACGCTCACCGGCAACGCCGACGACGGCCGTCCGGTCAGCCTGACCACGGTCACCGACGCGAACGGCGCGTACGCCTTCCTCGACGTGCGCCCCGGCACTTACACGGTGACCGAGCCGACGCAGCCGGCGAACACCACCAACGGCCTCACCACGCCGGGCAACATCGGCGGCGTGCCGATGGGCACGGCGACCGGTCGCACGGTCGTGCCGTCGGCGATCGCCGGCATCGTGCTCGCGCCGGAACAGAGTTCGGTCGAGAACAACTTCGGCGAGATCGCCGATTCGCCGGACCTGCGCGTGAGCAAGTCGGCGACGCCGGGGACGTTCACCGTCGGCACCGAAAGCGCCTACACCGTTCGCGTGCGCAACGCCGGCAACGCGCCGACCGCCGGCGAGTACGAGGTCGAGGACCGACTGCCGACCGGCGTGACGCTCGCCGCCACGCCGGTCGGCACGGGCTGGACCTGCGTTGGCGCCGTCGGCGCGAACCGCTTCCGCTGCACCAGCACGGTAGTCCTCGCGCAGGGCACCACGCATCCAGCCGACATCGCGGTGCCGGTCGAGGTGTCCGCCGCCGCAGCCGCCGCGTCGCCGATCGTCAACGCGGTGATCGTGCGCGGCGGTGGCGAGACGCCGGCGCGCGCGCCGACGCAGGCCGAGGAGGACGCGTTCGCCGGCAACGTCGACACGCTGCCGGTGTGCGATCCGGCCATCGCGCACAACGCGTGCCGCATCGAAACGCCGGTGCAGCGCGGCGCGTCCATCGCCGGCCGCGTGTTCTACGACAACAACGACAACGGCGTGATCGACGCCGCGGACGAAGTCGGCATCGCCGGCATCGACCTCGTGCTGACCGGCACGGACGAACTCGGCAACGCCGTGAACGTCACCGTCGCCACCGACGCCGACGGCCGCTACGCGTTCCCCAACCTGCGCCCGGGCACGTACGTGGTGACCGAACCGACGCAGCCGCCGGGCAGCACCAACGGCATCACCACCGCGGGCACGATCAACGGCGCGAGCGTGGGCACGGCGACGGCGAAGACCGTCGTGCCGTCCGCGATCTCGGCCATTGCCGTCGCCGCCGGTCAGGATTCCATCGAAAACAACTTCGGCGAAGTCGCCGATTCGCCCGACCTGGTCGTCACCAAGTCCGCCACGCCCGAGCGCTTCACGGTCAACAACACCGCGACGTACTCGATCCGCGTGCGCAACATCGGCCCGAAGACGACCGTCGGCGAATACGCGGTCGAGGATCGCCTGCCGACCGGCGTGACACTGTCGGCGACGCCGACGGGCAACGGCTGGACGTGCACGGGCAAGGCGGGCGAATCGCGCCTGCGCTGCGTGAACCGCGCGCCGATCGCCTCGGGCGCGACGCTGGGCGACGCGATCACCGTGCCGGTGAAGGTCTCCGCCAGCGCGGCGGCGGCTTCGCCGATCCGCAACGCGGTGATCGTGCAGGGCGGTGGCGAGGACGCGCAGCACGTGCCGACCGCCGCCGAGCGCGCGGCGTTCGAAGGCGACGGTTCGAAGCTGCCGGTGTGCGATCCGGCGATCTCGCAGAACGCCTGCCGCATCGAAACGCCGGTGCAGGCCGCGGCCTCGCTGTCGGGCACGGTGTGGTTCGACATCGGCGATGACGACGTGCGGCTCGACGGCGGCGATCGCCGCCTGAAGGGCTGGACGGTGGAAGTCGTCGATCCGGCGAGCGGTCGCGTCGTCGCCACGACCACCACCGCCGCCGACGGCAGCTATCGCGTGGCCGACCTCGTGCCGGGCGTGCGCTGGAACGTGCGCTTCCGCGATCCGGATTCCGGCGCGCTGTGGGGCTTCCCCGTCACCGGCGAAACCGCGCGCGGCCCGGTCGCCAAGTGCGACACCGCCGGCGCGCTGGCGAACCATCACGCGTCCTCGTGCCGCAACACCGCCGGCGGCGTGAGCCAGCTGGAGGTGGTGCTGGTCTCCGGCGAGAACCTGCCGCAGCAGAGCCTGCCGATCGATCCGAGCGGCGTCGTCTACGACGCGGTGACGCGCGATCCGGTGCCGAACTCGGTGGTGACGCTGGAACCGGCGGGCGTGTGCCCGGCGTTCGATCCCGAAACCGCGCTGCTCAACGTGGCCGCGGGCGGGTACGAGGTCGAAGGCAACCGCGTCTCGATGACCGTCGGAAACGACGGCTTCTACCAGTTCCTGTTCGGCCCGGCCGCGCCGGCGAGCTGCGAATTCCGCCTCACCGTCACGCCGCCGTCGGGCTACACCTTCCAGTCGCAGATGATCGCGCCGCAGTCGGGCACGCTCGCGCCGCCGGGCGGGGTGGGCACCACGTACCCGGTGCAGCCGCAGTCCACGCCGCCGTCGGGCGCGGTGGGCGATGCGACGCGTTACTACCTGACGCTGGTCGGCGGTTCCGGCACCGCGGGGATCATCCACAACCACATCCCGCTCGATCCGGCCGTCGCGCCGGGCCTGGCGATCAGCAAGACCGGCGACCGCCAGACGGTCGAGGTCGGCGACACGCTGCTGTACACGATCACCATCCGCCAGACCGCGGGCAACGCGCTGGCGTCGGTGAACGTGCTCGACCGCCTGCCGCCGGGCTTCACCTACATCGAAGGCACGGCGCGCGCGAACGCGGCGGCGATCCCCGAACCGCTCGGCAAGCCCGGCCCGCTGCTGTCGTTCCAGGCCGGCGGCATCCGCCTGGGCGAGCAGATCGTCCTGAACTACCGCGTGCGCGTTGGCGTCGGCAGCCAGCAGGGCGACGGCATCAACCGCGCGCAGGCGCACGGCTGCAACATCGCCGGCGGTTGCGTCGATGCGAACTCGCTGCAGCCGCGCGCGGGCGCCGTGGCATCGAACCGCGCCGAGTACCGCGTGCGCGTCACCGGCGGCGTGTTCACCGAAGAAGGCTGCGTGCTCGGCAAGGTGTTCGTGGACTGCAACAACAACCACGTGCAGGACCGCGAGGAACTGGGCGTGCCGGGCGTGCGCATGTATTTCGAGGACGGCACCTGGATGGTGTCGGATTCGGAAGGCAAATACAGCTACTGCGGCCTGCCGCCGAAGAGCCACACGCTCAAGGTCGACGGCTCGACCTTGCCGGTCGGCGCGCGCCTGACCACCAGCAGCAACCGCAACCTCGGCGACGCGGACAGCCTTTTCATCGACCTGAAGAACGGCGAGCTGCATCGCGCCGACTTCATCGAGGGCAGCTGCTCCAACCCGGTGCTCGAACAGGTGAAGGCACGTCGCACGCAGGGCGAGGTGCGCGCGCCGGAAACCGAAACCGACCAGAAGCCGCTGCGTTTCGACAGCAAGTCGCCGCGCTGGCCGCAACAGGGCACGGATTCGTCGAAGCAGACGCCGCGCATCGTCGAACCGCGATCGACGGAGCCACCGACCACGAGTGACGCGCGCAACCCGGAGGCGCAGCCATGAGCCGTGCACGCATGCAACATCCGCGCGCACCGAAGCTGCGCATGACCACGCTCGCCTGCGCGCTGCTGGCGTTGCCGGCCTTCGCCCAGACCGTCGGGCAGCCGGGCCGCTTCACGCCGGTGCTGGGCGAAGCGGAAGCGCTGTATCCGCGCGCGCCGCAGGCCACCGATGCGCCGCCGCGCGTCACCGCCGTCGCATCCGGTGACGTCGACTACGCCGTCAACGCGCAAGCCGCGCTGGTCGAAGTGGAGCTCGATCGCGACGGCGTGCCGGCCGACGGCCAGTCGCCGGTGCACGTCACCGTGCGCATCCGTGGCAACGCCGGCGAACCGCTGCGTGGCGAAAGCTTCGCGACGATCGAACATTCCGGCGGACGCGTGAAGCTGCCCGGCGCGCGCACCGATGAACTCGGTCCCGCGCACCTGGACGCCGACCGCGCGACGCCCGGCGTGCAGCTGCGCGTGGTCGACGGCGTCGCCGAGTTCGACCTGCTCGCGCCACACGATCCGCAGGACGTGCTGCTGCGCATCACCGCCGGCGGCGAAACGGCCGAAGGCGTGGTGAGCTTCCTCCCGGAAATGCGCGAGATGATCGCGACGGGCCTGATCGAAGGCATCGTCAACTTCAAGCGCGACCGCAACAGCGTCATCGATCCGGTGCGCAGCGACGACGGTTTCGAGCGCGACATCCGCCGCTGGGAAAAGCAGTTCAACAACGGCAAGGCGAACGCCGCCGCGCGCACCGCGTTCTTCGTCAAGGGTCGTATCAAGGGCGAGTACCTGCTCACCGCGGCCTACGATTCGGACAAGGACGTGCGTGGCCGCCTGCTGCGCGACATCGATCCGGAGGAGTTCTATCCGGTGTACGGCGATTCGTCGCTGCGCGGCTTCGATGCGCGTTCGGCCGAGCGCCTGTACGTGCGCATCGACAACAAGCGCAGCTACCTGCTGTACGGCGATTTCCAGACCGGCGACGGCCTGGCCAACACGACCGGCGTCGGCACGCGCGGCGGTGCGATCCCGCAACGCAGCCTGGGCACGTACAACCGCACGGCCACCGGCCTGGGCTGGCATTACGAGAACGATCGCGCGCGCACCAACGTGTTCGCGATCGAGGACTCGCTGCGCCAGGTCATCGACGAGTTGCCGAGCCAGGGCAGCGGCCCGTACGGCCTGAGCAACAACGCCGTGCTGGAAGGCAGCGAGCGCGTGGAAGTGATCGTGCGCGATCGCAACCAGCCTTCGCGCATCGTTTCCGTGCGTCCGCTCGCGCGTTTGGTCGATTACAGCTTCGAGCCGTTCTCCGGACGCATCCTGCTCAACCAGTTCCTGCCGTCGTTCGACAGCGGGCTCAATCCGGTGTCGCTGCGCGTGACGTACGAGCTCGACCAGGGCACGGAGAAGTTCTGGGTCGTCGGCGCCGACGGGCAGGTCCGCATCACCGACCGCTTCGAGATCGGCGGCAGCTACGTCGACGACCGCAATCCATTCGCGTCGTTCGAGATGGGCAGCGCGAACGTCGGCGTCCGTCTGGGCAAGAACACGTATCTTGCGCTGGAAGCCGCGCGTACGCGCAGCGACGTCAACACCAACCCGATCAACCAGTACTCGACGCCCGCGCTGCAGGACCTGAGCGGTGAGGTCGAAGGCGATGCGTACCGCCTGGAGTTCGCGCACACGGGCGAGGCGTTCGACGCGCGCGTGTTCGCGGCGCAGACCGATCCGGCGTTCAACAATGCGGCATCGCCCTTGTACGGCGGCCGTGGCGAATACAACGCCGAGGCGACGTACCGCGCGGGCGAGCGCACCGAGCTGTACGTCGAGGCGCTGCGCAGCGAGGACCGCAACCCCGACGGCGGCGAACGCGATGCGGCCGGCGCCGGCGTGCGCTACCAGGCGACCGAACGGCTCACGCTGGACGGCGGTTATCGCGCGATCCGCGAAACCGTGGGCGCGTATTCGACGTGGTCGAGCCAGATGCCGTTCGGCGACACAGGCGGACTGAGCGGCGGTTATGCGACCGGCGCGGGAGGCGGTGCGCTCGGTTACGGCCAGCAGCCGCTGGATCCGCTGAGCGGCCTGCCGGTGATCCGCAGCAACGGCACGGTGCCGACGAGCGACCTGCCGGTGGGCACGGAACTGTCGTCGGACACGGTGCGCCTCGGCGCCGGTTACAAAGTCACCGACCGCATCGTCATCGGCGGTGAAGCCGAGCAGGACGTGCGCGGCGAGGATCGCAACCGCGTCGCGCTCGGCGCCGATTACCAGTGGCGCGAACGCACGCGACTGTATGGCCGCTACGAGAAGCAGACCGGCCTGACCAGCGAGTACGGCATCGCGCAGGCGCATGGCGAAAGCGATGCGCTGGTGCTCGGCGTGGACAGCAGCTACCTGCGGGACACGCAGGCGTTCACCGAATACCGCATGCGCGATGCGATCTCCGGCCGCGACCTGCAGGCCGCGTCGGGCATCCGCAACCAGTGGGACATCCGCGAAGGCCTGCGCCTGAGCAGTTCGGCCGAACACGTGAAGGTCTACGACGGGCAGACCGGCGACGCGACCGGCCTGGCGTTCGCGCTGGATTACAGCGCCAATCCGCTGTGGCGCGGTGCGGCGCGCGTGGAGCACCGCATCTCCGGCGACGTCCGCGAAACCGACACCGACGAGCGTTTCGACACCACGCTGGTGCAACTGATGGCCGCGCGCAAGCTCAATCGCGACTGGACGCTGCTCGCCCGCAATTACCTGCTGCGCACGGATTACGCCGCGCGTGGCGATGTGTTGCAGGACCGGTTCCAGCTCGGCGTGGCGTATCGCGATACCGATCGCAACCGCGTCAACGCGCTCGCCCGCTACGAGTACAAGCTGGAGAAGGACGAAAGCGGGCTGGTGACCGGCAGCGCGAGTTCGGGCGACGGCGGGCAGGACCTGCGCGTGGCGGCGCACATCGTCAGCACGCATGCGGACTGGCATCCGTCGCGTCCGTGGTGGCTGACCGGCCGCGTCGCCGCGAAGTGGCAGCGCGACGAGTTCATCTACGCCGACGGCCAGCGCGTGGAAAGCCGTTTCCGCGGCGTGCTCGTCTCCGGCCGCGCGGTGTACGACATCACCGAGAAGTGGGACGTCGGCGTGCTCGCCGCGTCGTTCCGAGGGCAGGACGGCGCTAACCAGTACGCCGCCGGCTTCGAAGTCGGTCGCCTGCTGCGCCAGAACCTGTGGCTGTCGGCCGGCTACAACTGGAGCGGCTTCCGCGGCGACGACGATCTGAGCGGATACGAATACACACAGGAAGGCCTGTTCCTGCGCCTGCGGTTCAAGTTCGACGAGGACCTGTTCCGCCGCGAGGACCGCCGTTACCGCGAACCCCAGCATTGAGATGAAGGCCATGACCCAGCACACCAACGCACTCACCGTGGCCGCGCTGACGCTCGCGCTCACGGGCCTGGCGCACGCCGCCGAACTGACGCCGCAGCAGGCGCGCATCAGCGACGAGGCGATCTACAGCGACCACACGACCTACCAGCAGACGCAGGACCGCATCCAGGCGCTCAACGACGCGGGGCGTCCCGTGCGCGACTATGCACTGTCGAAGGCGCAGTGCTGGCTCGACGTGTCGTTCCACGAGTACACGCGCAACGATCGCAGCGATTTCCCGCAGGAAGCATTGGCCGAGTCGGAGAAGCTGATCGTCGCGATGGAGCAGGGCGTGTCGCCGATCCCGACCGGAACGCCGCTGGTGAACGGCGCCGCGCGCGTGCGCGAGGACCTGTGGAAGCTCCTGGGCGCGATCCACGGCACCCCGGGTTTCGCGTGTGCGCAGCAGGCGGTGGCGTGCGGCGAAGTCGAACTCGTCCACGCCGGCAACGAATACAACCAGCAGCAGTGGCGCCACGCGAAGCCGTACATCCAGATCGCCGAGGACAGGGTGGCCGATGCCGAGGCGATGGCGCGCACCTGCGGCGGCGTCGCGCCGCCGGTCCCGGTGCAGCTGACGGCGAACGTGCTGTTCGAGTTCGACCGTCGCGGCCTGGCCGACGTGCGCGAGCATTCGCTCGGCACCGTCGATCGCGCGCTCGGGCGCGTGCGCGAGGAAGGTCTGTCGATCGCCGCCGTGCGCCTGGTCGGCCACGCCGATCGCATGCAGGGTCGTGGCTTCGACTACAACCAGTCGCTGTCGCGCGACCGTGCCGAAACGGTGAAGGCGTATCTGGTCGGACAGGGCGTGGATCCGGCGCTGATCGCCTATGAATACCGGGGCGACACCGAGCAGGTGCAGTCGTGCGAAGGCCTCCGCGATCGGGCCGCGCTGCACGAGTGCCTGCTGCCGAACCGTCGCGTCGAAGTGAAGCTGGAAGCGGTGAGGGCGCCGGGCGCGGATCGCTGATCCGCGCGCCATCACCTCAAGGCATCATCCACCCGTCGTCCCGGCGAAGGCCGGGACCCAGGCCCGCAACCTCCGGGCACACCGGCATCACGCCACCAGCACCCCATCGCGCAACACCAGTCGCCGCGTAAGCCCCAACGCCTCCAGGAACGCCGCGTCATGGCTGATCACCACCAGCGCGCCGCGATAGCCCCGCAACGCGCGTTCGAGCTCGCGTGAAGCCCACAGGTCGAGGTTGTTCGTCGGCTCGTCGAGTACCAGCAACTGAGGCGCGGGCGAGGCGTGCAGCAGGCAGGCGAGCGAGGCGCGCAACCGTTGTCCGCCCGACAGCGCGGCGATGGGCAGGTGCATCTGCGCGCCACGGAACAGCCACCGCGCGAGCAGGTTCGCGCGTTCGACTTCGCCCAGCTGCGGCGTGCATGCGGCGAAGCAGGCGCTCAGCGTGCCCGCGCCATCGAACGCATCCAGCGCCTCCAGCCGTTGCGAAAGCAGCGCGACGCGCCCTTCGCTGCGTCGCACGCGGCCGGCGTGCGGCGCGAGGTCGCCGCTGATCAGCCGCGCGAGCGTCGTCTTTCCCGAGCCGTTCGCCCCTTCGATGGCGATGCGCTCGGGACCGCGGATATGCAGATCGATGCCGTCGCCGGCGAACAGCGCACGGCCGTCGTGCATCACCTGCAATCCCTGCCCGGAGAACATCAGGCGCGTGGACGGAACCTGCGTGGCGGGAAGCTCGATGGACAGATCCGGTTCCTCGCGCAGCGAACGTCGCGCCGTCGCGAGGCGTTCGCCGGCATCCGCCATGCGGTCCGCGTGGATTTCGTCGGAGCGCGCGGCCGATACCTGCGCGGCACGCTTGCGATTGCCCGCGACGATGCGCGCGAGTCCCGCATCGGGCGCGTTGCGGTTCGCATTGGCGGTGCGTCGTTCGTTGCGCTCGCGCGCCTGCTGGCGTTCGCGCTGCTCGCGCTTCACTGCCTGGCGAAGCTGGCGCACGTCGCGTTGTGCCGCTTCGGCTTCCACGCGCACGGCCTCGTCGTAGAAACCGAAGCCGCCGCCATACAACGACAGCTCCGATGTCTCCAGCGCGGCGATGCGGTCCATGCGTTCCAGCAGTTCGCGATCGTGGCTGGCGACGATCAGGCACCCGTCCCACGCCTCGATCGCCTGGTACAGGCGTTCGCGCGCCCGTGCATCGAGATGGTTCGACGGCTCGTCCAGCAGCAGGATGCGCGGCGCGCGCAACTGTTGTGCGGCCAGCGCGAGCGCCATCGTCTCGCCGCCGCTGAGCGTGTGCAGGCGGCGATCGAGCGAGAGGTGATCGAGCCCGAGTCGCGCCAGCGATGTGCGCGTGCGCTCCTCCAGATCCCAGTCGTCGCCGACGATGTCGAACAGCTGCGGCTCCACGGCACCAGAAGCGATCGCGGCGAGCGCGTCGAGCCGCTTCGCCACGCCCAGCACCTCGCACACGCGCAGTTCGCCGGAAAGCATCAGTTGCTGCGGCAGATGACCGACGGTGCCGGACAGCTCGATCGTGCCCGACGCGGGCGCGAGCTCGCCCGCGAGCAGGCGCAGCAGCGTGCTCTTGCCCGCGCCATTGGGCGCGACCAGGCCGGTTCGCCCGGCGCCGAGCGTGAAAGCGAGATGGTCGAAGACCGGCGTGCCATCCGGCCAGGCGAAGCAGAGATTGGAAACGCGAACGTGCGCGTGCGTCATGGGCGACCTCCATCGGCCGGCGGACGGTTCCGCGCGGCGATCAGAACGGCGGTGGACGCGGGCGCGTCGACCGGCTACGGGTTCTGCGAAAGGGGTCGTGCGATCACATGACGCGTGGGGATCTCCGTGCTGCCGTCGCGAACGCGCGTGGCAGGGCGCGCATTATCGGCCGCCTGGAGCGGATTGTCGCGTGTGGAGGGCCGATCCGTTCAGCCGGCCCGGCTGCATCGCCGGGCCGCGCCATCAGAACGTGCCGAAGCGGATCTTCACGCCGCCGCCGGGCACGCCGTTGATCACGCCGATCTCGTCGGGACCGAACTGGTACACCGCCGGCCACGTATGACGGAAGCCGAACGGCCAGGCGGGCTGCGTCACGCGCTGCCAGGTCGCGCCATCGTCGTCGCTGAAGGTGACTTCGTTCTGGCACGAGGTGACGAACACGGTGCCGCGCGTGGTGGTCGTCAGCTGCGGGCCGCAACGCTGGCCGGCGAGCGGCGTGCCCAGGCCTTCGGGCCAGGTGACGCCGTCCTTCGACGTCTTCGTCGACACGGGGCATTGCGGGTCGTCGCCACAGGTCTCGAACACGAGCAGGTAGCGGCCGTCCCGCATGCGCGACATCACCGGCATGCCGGGACGCAGCTTGCCACCGCCGGGTTCCTTCACGAGGATCGACTTCGCGCCCCAGGTCCTGCCGCCATCGCGCGAGAGCCGCTGCGACACGACCTGGTTGTACGACGGCGTGCCGTCGGCGAGCGTCTCGTCGGCGTACAGCACCGACAGCGCGCCGTCCGCGAGCTGCGTGAACACCGGCTCCCACACGCCGCGATCCTTGCGTCCGCGCGGGTCTTCGTTGCGGTCGATCGTGCTCAGGAAACGCCAGGTCCGGCCGTCGTCGTCGCTGGCGTGCACGTTGAGGCGGTACGACTCGCCGTCGATCAGCGAACGCATGCCGAGCAGCACGCGCCCGCCCGGCAGCACGAACAGTTCGCCGTTGTCGATCTTCCGGCCCGGCTCGGCGACGCTCGACAGCGGCGTCCATTCGCGACCGCGCGCGTCGCTCACGGAGATCGCCAGCGTGCTCGGCGCATCGTCGTGGAAGCGCGTGGTCACCGCGAGCCAGCGGCCGTCGTGAAGGCGTGCGAGCCGGCCCCATGCAGCCCTGCTTTCGGCGACGGTGGCGGTTTCGGTCCACTTCACCGTCGCCGTCGCGCAGGGCGCGAAGGCGAGGACGGCGAGTGCCAGCAGGGTGCGGCGCAGCGTGCGCATCATCATGATCACCAGAACGTCGCGTACAGCGCGACGAGGATCGCCAGCACCGCGAGCGACGCGACGTTGAACGACGGCGCCGACGCATAGCTCACGTCGTCGGTGCGGATGCGGTCGCGCGCGCCGCTGGCGGGCGTCATCAGCGCGACCACCGTCGCGAGCACGAACGACAGCAGGAACACGATGCCGATGCGGTCCATGAAGGGCAGGTCCGGCCACAACAGCTTCAACACCAGCGACAGCACGAACGAGCCGATCGCGGCGGCGAGCGCGCCGGCCTCGTTCGCGCGCTTCCAGAACAGGCCCTGCAGGAAGATCACCACGATGCCCGGCGTGAAGAAGCCGGTGAACTCCTGGATGTACTGGAAGCCCTGGTCGAAGCTGCCCAGCAGCGGACGCGCGGTGAGCACGGCGACGATGATCGACACGGCGGCGGTGATGCGGCCCACGCGCACCAGCTTCGGCTGCGAGGCCTGCGTGTTGCGCTTGGCGTAGAAGTCGAGGGTGAAGATCGTCGCGACCGAATTGATCTTCGATGCGAGCGAGGCGACGATCGCCGCCACCAGCGCGGCGAACACCAGCCCCAGCACGCCGCTGGGCAGCAGGCGCATCATCGTGGGATACGCCGCGTCGGGGCGTTCCAGCGACGGCGCCAGCATCACCGCGGCGATGCCCGGCAGCACCACGATCACCGGCATCAGCAGCTTCAGGAACGCGGCGAACACCACGCCCTTCTGCGCCTCGCGGATGTCCTTGGCGGCCAGTGCGCGCTGGATGATGTACTGGTTGAAGCCCCAGTAGCTCAGGTTCGCGATCCACAAGCCGCCCAGCAGCACCGACAGGCCCGGCAGGTCCTTGTAGAAGGGGTTGGACGGGTCGAGGATCATCTCGAACTTCGCCGGATGCGTGGTCCACAGCGTGTGGAAGCCCGCGACGATGCTGCCGTTGCCGATCTGCCCGAGCGTGATGCCGGTGACCAGCAATCCGCCCAGCACCAGCAGCGTGACCTGCACGATGTCGGTCAGCGCCACGGCCTTGAGTCCGCCATACAGCTGGTAGGCGAGGGCGAACAGGCCCAGCAGCACCAGCGCCACCGTCTGGTCGAGGCCGGCGACCTGCGACACCGCGATCGAACCCAGCCACAGGATCGAGGTCAGGTTCACGAACACGTACAGCCCCAGCCAGAACACCGCCATCAGCGTGCGGATGCGGTTGCCGTACCGTTCCTCCAGGAACTGCGGCATCGTCGTGACCTGGTTGCGCAGGAAGATCGGCAGGAACCACTTGCCGACGATCAGCAGCGTCACCGCGCCCATCCATTCGTACGACGCGATGGCAAGGCCGATCGCATAGCCCGAGCCGGACATGCCGATGATCTGTTCGGCGGAAATGTTCGCCGCGATCAGCGACGCGCCGATCGCCCACCAGGGCAGGGCGCGGCTGGCGAGGAAGTAGTCCTGCGCCGATTTCTGGTGCCCGCCTTTCTCGCGCGAGACCCACTGCGCCAGCACGAAGATGCCTGCGAGGTAGGCCAGCACGATGCCGACGTCGAGGGGGGAAAGGCTCATCCGCTAAATCTCCGCAGGGTGGGGCGCGGCGTCAGCGACGCGGCGCGGCATCGGGGTCGCCGGCGAAACGCGGCTCGCGCAGGCCTTTGAGGCCGGGCTCGAACGCGAACACGTCGCCGGCATGGCGATCGATGGAGCGCGCAACGTCGGTCAGGCCGTCGTGCGCACTGGTGACGTACAGCGTGGACAGTGCCGGGCCGCCGAACGCGGGGCGCGTGGGCTGCACGGTGGGCATCGCGACGACGCGATCCTCCACGCCATCGGTGCGATAGCGCACGACGCGCGACGCGCCCCATTGCGCGTTCCACACGCCGCCTTCGCGGTCGACGCACGAGCCGTCGGGCTCGCCGCCTTCCAGCGCGGTGAGATCGACGAAGGTCGAGACGCTGCCGACCTCATCGCCATACTCGCAGCGCAGGATCTTCTTCTGCAGCGAATCGCAGAAGTACATCGTGGCGCCGTCGGGACTGAAGGCGACCGAGTTGGCGATGGCGACGCGCGGCAGCGGCAACTCGTGCAGCTGAAGGTCCGCGTCGAGTCGCAGGAACGTACCGACCGCCTGTTTCGGCCCCTGCGCGGGTTCGTGCAAGGTGCCGAAGACGAAACGTCCCTGGCGGTCGCAGGCGCCGTCGTTCGCGCGCGTGTCCGGTGCGATGGGAAGCGTGCGGATGTCGCGGACCTCGCCGCTGACCGTATTGAAGAACGCAAGCCGCGAGGCCAGTGCGAGCAGCAGCCAGCCATCGGCGACGCACAACGCGAACGACGCCAGGCGCTCCGGCATCGGCCAGCTGCGCACCGTCCCGTCGGCGGGCACGTAGCGCCACAGCATCGAGGCGTGGATGTCGGTCCAGTACAGCGCCTGCGCGCGGTCGCACCACACGACGCCTTCGCCGAGCCGGTTGCCCGCCTGCACCGCGACGCGGACGCCGCTGTTCAAACCCAGCCTCCGTCGACGATGAAGTCCTGGCCGGTGCACATGCGGCTGTCGTCGGCGGCGAGGAACAGCGCCATGCGCGCCAGGTCCTCCGCCTTCAGATGGCCCGGCAGGCACTGCGAACGCGCGATCTGCGCCTCGCCTTCGGCGTCGAGCCACAGGCGCTGCTGCTTCTCGGTGATCACCCAGCCCGGCACGAGCGCGTTGATGCGGATGCGGTCGCGGCCGAGTTCGCGCGCCAGTCCGTTCACCAGTCCGTGCACGGCGGATTTCGCCATCGCGTACATCGGGTAGCCCGCGTTCTTGATCATCCAGCCGGTCGAGCCCAGGCAGATCACCGAGCCGCCGCCGAGCGCGCGCATGTCGTCCACGACCGCCTGCGTCGCGAAGTACTGATGGCGCAGGTTCACGGCGATGTTGCGTTCGAAGTCCGCCGGCGTGGTGCTGCCGAAGGCGTGGCGCACGTCGTTCGCCGCGTTGTTGACCAGCACGCCGATGCGGCCGATGCGTTCGCGCGCGTGCGTGATCGCGCCGTGCAGCGCGTCGAGGTCGGTGACGTCGCAGCGCAGGTACACGGGCGCGTGTTCGACGTCCGCCAACGCATCGATCAGTGCGCGCGCGCCTTCATCGTCGATGTCGAGGAAGGCGACGCGTGCGCCCTGTCGCGCGAAATGCTCGACGAAGCCCGCGCCGATGCCGGTTGCGCCGCCGGTGATCAGGACCGCGCGGCCCGCGAGGCTGGGGTAGGTCGCCATCGTCATGGTGCTCACCACTCCGCCACGCTGCCGTCGGCGTGGCGCCAGATCGGATTGCGCCAGCGGTGGCCTTCGGCGGCGCGTTCGTTCACGTAGTCCTGGTTGATCTCGATGCCCAGGCCCGGGCCCTGCGGGATCGCGACGTAGCCGCCTTCGTAGGCGAACGGCGCGCGATCGGTGAGGTAATCGAGCAGGTCGTTGTTCGCGTTGTAATGGATGCCCAGGCTCTGTTCCTGGATGAAAGCGTTGTAGCAGACCGCATCCAGCTGCAGGTTCGCGGCCAGCGCGATCGGACCCAGCGGGCAGTGCAGCGCGAGCGCGACGTCGAAGGCTTCGGCCATCGCGGCGATCTTGCGGGTTTCGGTGATGCCGCCCGAATGCGAGGGATCGGGCTGGATGATGTCCACGCCGCCGGTCTGCAGCACGCGCTTGAAGTCGTACCGCGAATACAGCCGCTCGCCCAGCGCAATCGGGGCAGGGGAGAGCGCTGCGAGTTCCGGGATGCATTCCAGGTGTTCGGACAGTACCGGCTCCTCGATGAACATCAGGCCGAACGGCGCCAGTTCGCGCATCAGGACCTTCGCCATCGGCTTGTGCACGCGGCCGTGGAAATCCACCGCGAGGCCGACTTCGCGGCCGACGGCATCGCGCACGGCCTGCACGTTTTCAAGCACGCGCGAGACCTTCTCGTGCGTGTCGACGAACTGCACTTCCTCGGTGGCGTTCATCTTGACCGCGCTGAAGCCGCGCGCGACGGCGTCCTTCGCGGCGCGTGCGGTTTCGGCGGGACGGTCGCCGCCGATCCACGAATACACGCGGATGCGATCGCGCACCTGGCCGCCGAGCAACGCGTGCACCGGCACGCCGAGCGCCTTTCCGTGGATGTCCCACAGCGCCTGGTCGATGCCGGCCAGGGCGCTCATCAGGATCGGGCCGCCGCGGTAGAAACCGCCGCGGTACATGACGTTCCAGTGGTCCTCGATGAAACGCGGGTCCTTGCCGATCAGGTAATCGGACAGCTCGTCCACGGCGGCGGCGACGGTGTGCGCGCGACCTTCGACGATGGGCTCTCCCCAGCCGGTAATGCCGGCGTCGGTGTCGATGCGCACGAAACACCAGCGCGGCGGCACGAGGAAAGTGGTGATGGCGGTGATCTTCATGCGTGGGGGTCCGTGCTCGTTGCTTGCGTCGGTCAGGTGCGGTTGATGGAATTCCAGCCATCGACGAAGGCGCGTGCGCGACGCGCGACTTCGTTCGCGTCGATGCCCGGCGAATACAGCGCCGAGCCGATGCCGAAGCCGGCCGCGCCGGCCTTGCGGTAGGGCGCCATGTTGTCGGGCGTGATGCCGCCCACGGGCAGCAGCGCGGTGCCCTTGGGCAGCACGCTCGACCATGCCTTCAACACGGAGGGCGGGAGTTGTTCGGCGGGAAAAAGCTTCAGCGCATCGGCGCCCGCGGCGAGCGCGGCGAAAGCTTCGGTCGGCGTCGCCACGCCCGGGGTGCAGACCATGCCGGCGACCTTCGCGGCGCGGACCACGGTCGTGTCGCCGTGCGGCATGACGATGAGTTTTCCGCCGGCGTCCTTCACCTGCGACACCTGGTCGGGCGTGAGCACGGTGCCGGCGCCGACGAGGGCGCGGTCGCCGAACTCGCGCGCGAGCAACGCGATGCTCTCCAGCGGCTGCGGCGAGTTGAGCGGAACTTCGAGTGCGCGGAAACCGGCGTCGAACAGCGCGGTTCCCACCGGCAACGCGTCCTGCGGGGTGAGCCCCCGCAGGATCGCAACCAGGGGAAGGGGTTGCAGCCAGGCGGTGCTCATGCGCACTCCGTCGATGTGTGGGGTTGCGTGTCCCGGGCTAGCGAGCCGTCTTGCGCGCGCGCCCTCGTCGTTTGATGTTCGCGCGCGAGTCCACGATCATGCCGTGCATCGCCTCGCGCGCGGATTCGGGCCGTTTCAGCCGGATCGCGTCGTACACCGCGAAATGCCGCGGCAGCGAATACTTGAAATCCACCGCGGTCTTCGCCGACAGCAGGAAGTACGCGCCCAGCGCCGTGTCGATCACCGAGAACAGCGAGCCCATCAGCTCGTTGTTGGCCGCGTCGAGCACGCACTCGTGGAATTCCAGGTCGGCCTTCGCCCAGGCGTCGAGATCCTGCGCCGCCGCCATCGCCTCGTACGCGGCCTTGATGCGCGCCAGCTGCTCCGGCGTGCGCTTGCGCGCCGCCGCGGCTGCGGCAGCCGGTTCGATGATCTCGCGCATCTCCACCAGCTTCTCGACGAAGTCCTCCGTCGGCATCGACGCGCAGCGCCACGCCAGGATGTCCGCGTCGAGCTGGTTCCAGTAGCGCGTGTCGCGCACGCGCGAGCCGGTTTTCTGCCTGGTCTCGATCAAGCCCTTGGAACCGAGCACCTTCAGCGCCTCGCGCAGTGCCGTGCGGCTGACTGCCATGCGCTGCGCCAGCGCTTCCTCGCGCGGCAGCAGTTCGCCCGGCTTGATCTCGCCGCTCACGATCATCCGGCCGATTTCCTGGATGACCTGGTTGTGCAGGTTCCGTACCGCGATCTGTCTCACTGGTCCCCCTCCGCGACGCATCCGGCGTCGCTCCTATTATCCGACAATAGGGGTATAGCATGAGTTCGGTTGCACGTACCGCTTCGAGGTTCATGGCGACACCGGCCCGCCGATCGCGAGGTAGTCGTAATCCAGCGGGCGTTCCGGGTTCGACACGACGATGCGGTTGTGCCCGGCCTTGAGCGGCGCGGTGAACCGCGCCTCGCGCCAGCCTTCGGCGCTGGTGGGCTCGACGCCGCCGGCCGCCGCATCGCCGTTGACGCGCAGTCGCGGCGCGGCGGCGAAACCGATGTCGGCGAAGCGCACGGTGATCTCGCGCGGGCCGGCCTCGCCGACGACCACGTCGAAGGCCAGCGCCGCATCCGGGCCGCTGGCCAGGCGTACCTTGCGATAGGCCGACGCGTCCACGTTGTCGATCTGCGCGCCGCCGCGACGCACGGCGTCTTCGGCTTCATAGCGGTTGAGCGCGAGTGGCGCCGACGCGAACAGGATCTCGTTGGTCTCGTCGGGCGCGGGTGCGTTCGCGGTGGAGGACGAGGTGACGTGCAACAGCGTTCCGTCGTCGCGCGGAATCATCGCCTGCGTCCAGCCCGCGTGGATGTTGCCCGTGCGCTTGCGCACCGGCGCGCCGGCTTCCCACCACGGGCCGCGACCGCCGTCGGCGTTCCAGTAGAACGTGCGTCCGCCTGCGTCGCCGCCACCGCCGGCGCGTTGCGCGGCGACGACGATCACGCCGTCGGGCGTTTCGCCCGGCAACCAGCGGATGGTCGGGCAGGCGGACGGATACGCGCCGGACGCGGTCTGGATCGGCGTGCCGCGATCGCCCGCGTCGCCCCAGTCCAGCCCGTCGCGGCTGAACTTGATGTGCACCTGGCCGTTGCGTGCGCCGCCGGTGTTGTCGATGTTCTCGTAGACCATCGCGTAGCCGCGGCCGGGAATGCGTTCGACGATCGCCATGCCCGGACGCTCCACGCCGCCCGGAAGCGCGACGTCGAAGACTTCCTTGCCCCAGGTGCGTCCGCCGTCGGTCGACACCCGATGCGCGAGCAACTGGTTGAAGCCCTGTGCCTTGTGCTGTTCGGTCGAGTAGAAGACCACCATGCGGCCGTCGTCGAGCACAACGATGTACGGCTCCCACACGCCCTTGTTCAAGCGGTCCGAGGGCTGGCCGCCACCCTTCACGATGCTGCTGCGATACGTCCACGTCTTGCCGCCGTCGCGGCTGGCGTAGAGCTGCAGGTCCTGGTCGGTGATGCGCTCGTCGCCGTCGCGACGGATCGCGTTCGCCGCCAGCAGCAGCGTGCCTGCGGGAAGATCGCCGCTGCTGCGCGCCAGTTCGCTCAGGTGCGGCTGCCAGCGCAGGGCCCAGGAGCGGTCGCCGCGATGCGCCGTTTCGTCGACCGAGCCGATGCGCTTGAAACTGTCGCCATCGTCGCGGCTTTCGAACAGCGGCACGTTGCCCGGACCGGACGGCTCGTACACCAGCAGCAGGCGGCCGTTGTCGTCGGCGTTCGACTGGTGCGCGAGCTTCACCGCCGACGCATAACCGATGCCCGGCGCGAGCTTCTGCCCGACCACGTCATCCGGCGCGTCGGCCATCGCCGCGCCCGTGCACAGCAGCACGGACGCGGCGAGCAGAGCCAGCGCGGGGGAGGGCGCGCGTCGCATCACAGCTTGAACCGGTAGCCCAGGCCGATGGTGCGGTCCTGGAAGCGGATGTCGCGCGGACGCGTGTCGCCATCGCCCCAGAACTGGTGCAGGTTGTTGCCCAGCAGGTTGGTCGCCGAGAGGATGACCGTCTGGCGCGGCGTCACGTCGTAGCTGACCGAGAAGTCCAGCGAGCTGGCCGGTTCGACCTGGTCTTCGTTGCCGGCCACGGTGGGCTGGGTGAAGAAGTCGATGTAGCGGCTGCGGTAACCGTAGGCCAGGCGCGCCGAGATGCCGAAGTTCTCGTAGAACAGCACCGCGTTGTAGTTGTTCTTCGACACGTTCTGCAGCGGCTGTTCGATTTCCGGGCCGCCGATGAAGGCCGGCGAACGCGTCGAACCGTCGATGTAGGTGTAGTTGAACTGCGCGCCCAGGCCGCTCCACGCGCCGGGCAGGAAGTCGAAGGTCTGCTGCCAGGCGAACTCGACGCCCTGCAGGTGGCCGCTGCCGGCGCTCTGCGGGGACGACAGTTCGAAGTCCTCGCCGCCGATGACGACGTTGGTGACGTAGTTCTGGATGTAGCCGTCGATGTCGCGATAGAACAGGCCCAGGCTGGTGTAGCCCACCGGCGAGAAGTACCACTCCAGCGACGCGTCGTAGTTCATCGACTCGATCGGCGTCAGGTCCGGGTTGCCGGACGAGGCGATGCCGGCGCGGTTGATCGTGCCCGGGTTGAGCGAGATCGACGGATTGAGCGCGCCGAAATCCGGATAGCTCAGCGTCTTCGCCGCGACCAGTCGAAGCTGCCACTCATCGTTGAAGTGCAGGTTCATGCTGGCGTTGGGCAGCGTGTTGGTGTCCTTGGTGTTGCGCGAGATCGGACTGTAGACGCCGGTGGAGGCATCGAAGGAGAACGCGTTGAGGTCGCGCTCCACGCGCTCCACGCGCACGCCGACCAGGCCGTCGACGCGCAGGCCGAACATCTCGGTGTCGTACTTCGCCTGCAGGTAGCCGGCGAGCTTTTCCTCGCCGATGTCGAAGAAGCGGCCGGGGTTTTCCGCCGCCAGGCCCGGGTCCAGGCCGTACAGCTGGCGCAGGTAGTCGGCGCTGTCGATCAGCGTGTCGTAGCACGGCGTCAGCCAGCTCTGGTGCAGGGCGTCGTTGCCGCGCTTGCTGCAGAAGAAGTCCATGCCCGGCAGGCGCGCGATGACCTGGTTGTCCGGGTTCGGATTGGCCGTGATGTTGCCGGTGCCGGCGCCGCCCGGCGGCGGCGTGGAGATCTCGACGGAGCCCTTCGCCTGCGCGCTGCGGTCGGCGTAGCGCAGGCCGAACTGCAGCGACGCGATCGGACCTTCGATGAAGTCGAAACGGCCGTCGCCGCGCCAGGCGTTCTCCTCGCCGTACGAATAGCCCCAGGTCTGGAACAGGCCGTTGAGGTAGAAGCGCGAGGGATCCAGCGCCGGATCGCCCTGCAGGTACCAGTTCTGGTGGCGGCCGGAGGTGCCTTCCCAGACGGTGGTGATCGGACCGGAGAGGAAGGTGTCGATGATGAAGTTCTCGTCGCGGTAGTAACCCGACGTGCGCGAGAACTCGGTGGACAGGTGCAGCTGGTCGCCATCCCACTTCACGCCGAGCGCGTTCTGGATGTCCTGCCCGCGCTGCTTGTGCGCCTGCGTGCTGGTCGCGGCGTACGTGTCGCCGGTCCACACGCCGTTGGAGGCATCGCAGATGGTCTGCCCGGCCAGCGGGCCGTCGAGCTGGTTCGGATAGCAGTGGCCGGTCACGCCGAGCTGCGACGGCGTCACCACGCCGACCGGGAAGGTGAAGTAGAACGCGTTGGAATAGCTGTCGCGCACCCAGTCGTACAGGCCTTCCAGGTAGATCTCGGTGTCCTCGCGCGGCTTCCACTGCAACGCGTAGTTGAATGCGCCGCGCTCGCGGTAGCCGTCGTTGTAGGAGGTGCCCCAGCCGTTGGGCGCAGCGATCAGGTTGCCGTCGGCGGTGCGGATCGGCTCGCCCGTGCCGTCGGTGACGACCTTCGGGAAATCGCCCCACACCGCGTCGTACGCGTATTCCTTCGCCTGGTAGCCGAAGTTGACCAGCGCGCCGAACTCGCCGGCGTCGGTGTCCCAGCGATCGCTGAGCATCAGGCTCGCGTTCGGATCGACGCTGCCGCCGTACTCGCTGTGGGTGGCGGTATAGGTGCCGGCGATCTCGCGGCCATCGAAATCGAACGGACGGCGCAGCTGGATGTCCACAAGACCGGCAATGCCGCCGAGAGGGAGGGAGGCCTCGGATGTCTTGTACACGCTGAGCGTCCTGACCGCGGTCGCCGGCAGGTTCTGGAATGCGAAGCCACGGCCGGAGCTGGAGAAGATCTCGCGGCCGTTGAGCGTGGTGATGACGTTGGGCAGGCCGCGGATCACGACGTTCGTGGTCTCGCCCTGGTTGCCCTGCGCGATCTGCACGCCGGTGACGCGCTGCAAAGCGTCGGCGACGCTGTTGTCGGGCAGCTTGCCGATGTCCTCGGCGACGATCGAATCCACGACCATGGCCGCGTCCTGCTTGAGGGCCTGCGCGGTTTCCAGGCTCTGGCGCAGCGCGGTCACCGTGACGGTGTCCAGTTGGGTCGCTTCCTGCGACGAGGCCGGTTGCGCCTGCTGGGCGGTGGCGTCGGCGGCGCCGGTGGTGGCGTCCTGCGCGTGCGCCAGCGGCGGCAGCACCAGCGCGGACAGGATCGACAGCGACAGCAGCGAACGTGGGAAGCGGCGGTTCATGGGATCGTCTCCGGACGAATGGCGTGGGTGTCCGCGGCGGCCACGGGGCCGCGCGCGGATCACGGATCAGAGGGCGGGAACTTCGTTCTTCGGGGCGCGGGTGAGGGCGCGGATGATCTCGATCTCGCGCGCGCGATACGGCTTTCCATCGCCATGCAGCAGATCGTGGAACCACAGCGTCGGCGGCTTCTGCGTGTACGGACGCTCCCACGAATCCCACGGGAAGCGCGTCTGCGTCTTGCCGTCGACGAAGCCCCAGTTGTACATGCCGACGTTGAGCTTCTTCGCCACCGGCAGCACGCCGTCGATGGTCGAACCGGCGCCGCGCGCGAGGTATTCGGTGCACAGCAGCGGCCGGCCGTAGACCTGCAGCTCCTGCACGCGCTGGGCGAAATCCTCCGGCCAAGCGTAGGTGTGGAACGAGATGACGTCGGACAGCTCGATCTGCGCCTTCTCGACGCGGTTCAGGCCTTCGAGCTTGTTCCAGTCGGGGTTGTGCCACAGGCCGCTGGTGAGCGGCTGGGTCGGCTTCTGCGTGCGGGCCCAGGCGAAGGCCTTCGGCAGCAACTCGGCGACGCGGTCGAACTTGTGCTTGCTTTCGCGCGGCTGGTAGTAGCCGCTGCCGCCGCCTTCGTTGTCCGGCTCGTTCCAGATGTCCCAGGCGAGCACGCGATCGTCCTTGGCGAAGCTGCCGACGATGTCCTTCACGTACGCCTCAAGGCGCGCGTGCTGCTTCGGATCGTCCAGCGCGGCCGTGCCCGGACCCTGCACCCAGCCGGAGTTGTGCACGCCGGGAATCGGCGGACGCTGCGGGCCGAGCTTCGGATCCGGGTCCCAGCACGAGTCGAACAGCACCAGCATCGGCTTGATGCCGTGCTTCGCGGAAATCTGCAGGAAGGTTTCGAGGCGGCGCTTGAAGCCCTTCGGGTCCTGGTGCCAGGCCATGTCGTGCAGGAACACGCGCATGGTGTTCATGCCCATGTCCTGCGCCCAGCCCAGTTCCAGGTCGATGCGCTTGGGATCGAACGTGTCGGCCTGCCACATCTCCAGCTGGTTGATTGCGTTGGCGGGGATGTAGTTGCTGCCGACCAGCCACGGCTGCTTCGCGTACCAGGCGTTCGCTTCGGCCTGCGACCAGCGTTCGCCGTCGGCCGCATGCGCGAGGGGCGCGCCCGCCAGTACGACGGCAGCCAGCACCAGCGAGGCGAATCGTTGCGGTAGCCATTTCAACATCGGGAGCATCTCCTTTCTGCGTATGCGTTCTGCGTTCTGCGTTCTGCGTTCTGACGGGCATGCCTCCGGCATCCACGACGGCCGTGGCCGTCGCGTGGCAGGTGGCAATGGACCGCGTGGGGGCCGGTTTACGGCTTCGCGCGGGCGCCCTGATCGGTGGTGAAGCGGTAGACCATGCGGTTCACGTACTGCTTGCCCGGAACAAGCCGCGCCGAACCGAAGGACGGCTGGTTCGGCGTGTCGGGGAACAACTGCGGTTCGAGCACGAAGGCATCGCCCTGGCGATACACCTGGCCGCGCTTGCCGACCGTGGTGCCGTCGAGGAAGTTGCCGGAATAGAACTGCAATCCGGGCTGCGCGGACGACAGCGTCATCACGCGGCCGGAGCGCGGGTCGTGCACGCGCGCGACCTCACGCGGCTGCTTCGCGATGCTGCGGCTGACGACCCAGTTGTGGTCGTAGCCACGGCCGCGCAGCAACTGCGGTTCCGAACCGGTGCGAAGGTCGCGGCCGATCGGCTTGGCGGTGCGGAAATCGAACACGGTGCCCGCGACCGGCACGACTTCGCCGGTGGGGATGAGCGTCTCGTCGACCGGCGTGTACGCATCGGCGGCGATGGTGAGTTCGTGGTCCATCGCCGTGCCCGAACCTTCGCCGGAGAGGTTCCAGTACGCGTGGTTGCTCAGGTTGACGATGGTCGGCGCGTCGGTGGTCGCGCGGTACTCGATGGCGAGCGTGCCGTCGCCTTCGAGCGCGTAGCTCGCGGTGACGGTGAGCTTGCCGGGATAGCCCTGGTCGCCGTCCGGGCTGACGTAGCGCAGCGTGGCGCGATCGGGCTTCGCCTCGACCACCTCCCACACCACCTTGTCGAAGCCGCGCGTGCCGCCGTGCAGGGTGTTGGGGCCGTCGTTGGTCGGAATGGCGTACTGCTTGCCGTCGAGCGTGAACCTGCCCTTGGCGATGCGGTTGGCGAAGCGGCCGACGATCGTGCCGAAGTACTGCGGCTTGGCGAGCGTGGCGTCGAGCGTGGCGTCGGCCAGGATGACGTCGGCGTACTTGCCGTCGCGATCGGGCACCTGCAACGCGTGCAGCGCGGCGCCGAGCGTCCACAGTTGCGCCTGCATGCCGCTGCCGTCGCGCAGCGTGATCGATTCGACCTTCGTTCCGTCCGGCAGCGTGCCGACGACGGTGCGTTCCTGGGCGCCTGCGGCACCCGTCGCCGCGAGCGCCAGCGCGCCCATGCACCAACCCGCGATCCCCTTGCGAAGCCCCATCACTCTCGACCCTCCCGAACACGGCCCTTGGCAGCGTGGGACAGACAAAAACATATAATCAGACAATATGCACGTTGCGCCGCAACACGGTGAGGGCAGCAATCGCACAGGTTGCGGTGAAGAATCTGGCAAGAAGCGCAAACCATGTGCGCCAACGGGCGAAAGCAGCGGCGCCGGATCACCAGGCTCGTCCAGCCTTTGTAGCCCGGGTAAGCGCAGCGCACCCGGGGCGCGGCAAGCCTTCCGGGTCGCTGCGCTCACCCGGCTACGAGAGCAACGCGTGCGTGATGGCGGATCAGCGAGCGCGAACCCGCGCATCGATCTCCACGAACCCGCGCGCGATCGCATCGGCCGACGCCACGGTGCGCGACGTCAGTCCCAGTTCCTCCAGCGCCGCCGCGTACAGCGCGCACACGGCGGGCGAGCCCACCAGGGGGATCGCGACGTCGTCGCGGCGTGGAAACAGCGCCAGCGCATCCGCGATCTCGGAGCCGATCAACAATCCGCGCAGGTACGCGCTGGCGTCCGCCTTCGGGAGCATTCCGCGAATCACCCGCGCACGCGCGCCGAAGAGCAGCGCGCCGAGCCCCAGGGTGCGCGACGCACTCGTGCGAACGCCGTCGCGGAAGGCGTGGCCATCGCGGCCAGCGCCTTCGACGATCGACGCGAGCAGGCCCGCGGCGGTGAGCCGGTCGTAGACCTCGCCCGACATCGCGGTCATGAACTCGACCACGCGACCGTCCGCGATCGCGACCCACTTGGTGTGCGTGCCCGGCAGCGCGACCAGGGGCGCATCGCCGAGCCGGCCGCTGGCGTGCAGGCCGAGCAGTTCGGTTTCCTCGCCGCGCATGACGTCCGGCGCGCCGTCGCGTTCGCGCACGCAGGCGAGTCCGGGGACGATGTGCAGCGCGAGTTCGCCGATGCGCGTGGGCACGAGGCGTTCGCACAGGCGCTCGATTCCGGCGGGGCAGTCGGCGTAGCCGGCGTCGGTCCAGCCGACGTTCGAACCGATCATTCCGGCGGCGTACACGCGGGTGGCGTGCGGCCATCGCGCGCGGACGCGGTCGGCCATCCCGACCATGCCGTCGCGTTGCAGCGAGGCCACGCCGGCGGGCGCTTCCAGCGAATCGAGCACCAAGCCGTCGGGCGCGATGAGGTGGGCGCGGAAATTCGAACTGCCCCAGTTGATGCCTACGATGGCGTCGGAGGTTTCGCTCATGGCGTTGGAAGACCGGATGCAGGCCGCGCGTGCGGCGGGAATGTGCGGCACCTGTCCGGCGCCTTGCGAATTGTCCGATTATATGTTTACGTCGATGGCCGCGCGCAATGCTCCGTGCCGGCGTCAGGAAGCCGCACGAAGCCGCGACGAATGCGAGCCGCACGCGATGCGGACGCGTTTCCTCCATCCCGCAAGGAGAAGGCCGCATGACCCGATGCCGGGGGCTCCTGTCCGTCACGTTGATGCTGTGTCTCGCCGGAGCCGCGAACGCGGCCGGGCAGGGCACGTTCGAGAATCCGCTGCTGCCGTCCGGGCCCGATCCGTGGATCGTGCGCGACGGCGCGACCTACTACTACATGGCCACGCGTGGCGACCGGCTCACGATCCGCAAGACCTCGGACCTCACGCGCCTGGCCGACGCGCCGGAAACCACCGTGTGGACGCCGCCGGCGAGCGGGCCGAACGCGCAGTCGATCTGGGCGCCGGAACTGCATCGCATCGACGGCAAGTGGTACCTGTACTACACCGCCGCCGCGAGCGGCCACGACGACGACGCGCATCGCGGCGTGTTCGTGCTGGAGAACGCGGGCGCGGATCCGACGCAGGGCGAATGGATCGATCGCGGCCAGCTGAAGACCGAACACACCGGCATCGACGGCACCACGTTCGTGCACGAAGGCAAACGCTATTTCGTGTATTCGCCGTACGTGGGACCCGACAGCGTGCTGTCGATCGTCGCGATGGCGAATCCGTGGACGCTCAGCGGCAAGGAAACGATCATCGCGCGCCCCGACCAGGCGTGGGAGCGCCAGGGCGGGCGGCAGATCCTCGAGGGACCGGAGTTCCTCAAGGGCCCCAACGGCGATCTGTTCCTGACGTATTCCGGCAGCGCGTGCTGGTCGGACGATTACGCCATCGGCCTGCTGCGCGCCGCGCCCGGACGCGATCCGCTGGATGCGTCGTCGTGGACGAAGGTCCCCGGCCCGGTGCTGGCGAAGGATGCGGAACGCAGCGTCTACGCGCCCGGCCACAACGGCTTCTTCGAAGCGGCCGACGGCACGACGTGGATCGTCTACCACGCCAATCCAGGCCCCGACATGAAGTGCACGGCGAAGCGCTCGCCGCGCATGCAGCCGGTGCGCTGGACGAAGGACGGGCAGCCGGAGTTCGGCAGGCCGGCGGGGAAGGGCGTGAAGTTGAAGGCGCCGGGCGGCTGACGGAACCGCTCCTACCAACGCTCGAGGGGGCGGGGCAACGCCGCCCGCCGGGCCGTCCGGACGCACCCGGCAAACCCCGCCTGTTGAATAATGAGAATTATTCGCATTTAATAATGAACAGGCAGGGACCTCTCTGATTGCGCGAAGGCCGTCGATGTGACTGGCGTCAGCGAACGCGGGGTTCGCCCCACATTCCCGTTCGCATCCAGACACCCCCACATGCCTTCTTCCGGTTCCGCACGCTCGTCCTTCGCCGTTTCCCATCGGCAACGCCCCGTTTCGCCCAACCGACTGGGCCTGGCGATCTGTTTCGCGCTGCTCGGCGTCCCGCACGCCGCACTGGCGGCCGATGCGTCCGCCGACAGCGCCACCGACCTCGACGCGGTTCTCGTCGTCGCCCAGCGCGCGCAGCGCGTCAGCAACGGCGCGACCAACCTCGACCTGGACATCAAGGACACGCCGCAGTCGATCAGCGTGGTGGACAACGTGCAGATGCAGCAGTTCGGCACGGACAGCCTCAACGAGGCGCTGCGCCTGGCCACCGGCATCCAGGTGGACGAGTGGGAGACCAACCGCACGACCTTCACCTCGCGCGGCTTCGACATCGAGAACACCCAGATCGACGGCGTCGGCCTGCCCAACGACTGGGGCATCGTCACCGGCGCGATGGACATGGCCGGCTACGAGAAGCTGGAAGTCATCCGCGGCGCCAACGGCCTGCTGACCGGCGTGGGCAACGCGGCCGGCACCATCAACTACGTGCGCAAGCGTCCAACCAACGACAGCCGCGGCTCGCTCGGCCTCGGCTACGGGTCATGGGACACGCTGCGCGCGGAAGTCGACTATTCCACGCCGTTCACCGCCGACGGCACCTGGGCCGGGCGCGTGGTGGCCGCGCACGAGCAGGGCGATTCCTACCTTCGCGGCAAGGAAGACCAGCGCGATTTCGTCTACGGCGTGGTCGACGGCCAGGTCGGCGAGAACGGCACGCTGACGTTCGGCTATTCGTGGCAGGAGGCGCGCACCGACGGCAACATGTGGGGCGCGCTGACCTTCATGTACAACGATGGCACGCAGGCCGAGTGGAGCCGCAGCGCGTCGACCACGCAGGACTGGACGTACTGGGACACGACCAACCAGAACGCGTTCGTCGAGTACGTGCACCAGCTCGGCATGGACTGGCAGCTGAAGCTGTCGTACGACTACCGCCGGAGCGAGAACGACGACAGGCTCTTCTACGCCACCGACTACCAGGGCACCGGCCTGGAGCCGGGCACCAACCTGGGCCTGTACGGTTATCCATGGGGCGGCGACGATGAAATGACCTCGCACCTGGGCACGGCCACCGTCAACGGCCGCTTCCCGATGTGGGGCCGCGAGCACGAGGCGATGTTCGGCCTGGGCTGGGCGAAGAGCGAAGCGACCAACCGCGAATTCGCCAACGCCGTTTACGACAGCGATCTGTTCGGCTACATCGTCATGCCGGCGTTCCCGTGGGGCGGCGACGTGATCCCGGAGCCGGAGTGGGGCGAAAGCTCGGTCTACAGCGTGCTCGACCAGCGCGTGAAGCGCGCGTTCGGCGCGATGCGGCTGGCGCTCACCGACCGCTTCAAGGCGGTGCTGGGCTTCAACTACGCGCAGTACCATCGCGACGGCATCAACTACGGCGTCGTGTTCGACCAGACCGAAGGGCACACCAGCCCGTACGCCGGCCTGACGTTCGATTTCAACGAGCACGTGCTCGGCTACGTCAGCTATTCGGACATCTACCACCCGCAGAGCCAGTCCGACCAGGACGGCCGCTTCCTGGACCCGACCAAGGGCACCAACTACGAGCTGGGCGTGAAGGCCGACTGGCTCGACAAGCGCCTGCTCACGACCTTCGCCGTGTTCCAGGCGAAGCAGGACAACCTCGCCACCGGCGCCGGCTACAACCAGCACGGCCAGTACTACTACACGGGCGTGGACGTCGAATCCAAGGGCGTCGAGTTCGAAGTCACCGGCCGCCTCACCGATCACGTGGACCTGGTGTTTGGCGCCACCGCGCTGAAGCTGACCGGCCAGGACGGCGACGACACCTACCGCTGGGTGCCGCGTCGCACCGCGAACCTGCTGCTGACCGCGCGCGTGCCCGGTTACACGGCGTTGTCGTACGGCATCGGCGGGCGCTGGCAAAGCGACATCTCGAACGTGGAAAGCAACGGCTTCACCGTTCGCCAGGACAGCTACGCGGTGCTCAACGGCTTCGTGGCGTGGGACTTCGTGCCCAACGCGACGCTGCGGCTCAACGTCAACAACCTGACCGACGAGAAGTACATCAATACGCTGCGCTACAGTGGCTTCTACGGTGCGCCGGCCAACTACATGCTGAGCCTGAACTGGCGGTTCTGACCGCCGCCACCCGTAACGCAAGGACCGCCAGACGCCATGTCCAGCACGATCGCCCGCTCTTTCATCACCGCGCACCGCCTGCGCACCGCATCGCGCGTGGGCGCGGCGGTGCTGGGCGGCTACGGCTTCGCCTGGGGCGTGGTGGCGCTCACCACCTGCCTGCTGTTCGCGGCGGGACTCGGCTTCCACGACGCGGAATTCCTCGGCGCCCTTACGGGCCTGCTGGCGTACCTGGTCGTGTTCCTGTGGGCCATCGCCGCGCGACGGCTGGCGGTGGTGTGGGCGGTGCTCGCGGGCAGCGGTGCGCTGATGACCGGCGCGGCGTCGCTGCTGCAGTCGTTGCTGGCCTGAGGAGGGCTCGATCATGCTCAACAGCTTCCGGCAATCCATGGCGTGGCTGCACACCTGGTTCGGGCTGGTGCTCGGCTTCGTGCTGATGGCCGCGTTCTTCTTCGGCGCGCTGTCGGTGTTCGATCGCGAGATCGACCGCTGGTCGATTCCCGCCACGCGCATCGAGCCGCAACCGATGCCGTCGTTCGAACAGGTGCTGCGCCCGGCGTTCGAGCGCATGCAGCCCACGCGCGAGGCCGTGGATGCGATGCGTCCGCGCGTGGACGGCGACATGCCGGCGCGCTTCGACACGGTGGAGAGCTGGAGCGCCTACACGACGCATCGCGATCCGGTGCTCGCGCTGTACGCCGGTTACGACGTGCCGAATTCGAAGGATCCGGAAGAGGCGATCTGGGCCTACGGCACCATCGATCCGCGCGATGGCCGCGTATTGCCGGACGACCAGCTGAAGATCGGCAGCGGGTTCTTCTATCCGATGCACTACAGCCTGACCCTGGACTGGAAGAACCTGGGCTTCTGGATCGTCGGGCTCTCCGCGCTGGTGATGCTCGCCGCGCTGGTGAGCGGCGTGGTGATGCATCGCAAGCTGTTCCGCGAGTTCTTCACCTTCCGCCCGGGCAAGGCGCGCCTGCGCAGCGTGCTCGACCTGCACAACCTCACCGGCGTGGTCGCGCTGCCGTTCCATTTCTTCTTCGCCTTCACGGGGCTGGTGATCTTCGCCGCCACCTATTACTTCCCGGTGGGCCACACCCAGCTGCACACGCTGCACGATCTGCACGCGCAGGTGGAAGCGCGGGAAACCGGCCTGCCGCACCAACGCGCCGGCGTGCCGGCCGGGCTGGCGTCGGTGGACGGGATGGTCGCGCAGGCGCAGCGCCGCTGGGAGGCGAAGGGCAAGGCGGGCGAGGTCGGCTTCCTGGTGCTGATGCACGTGGGCGACGCGAACGGCTATGTCAGCGTGTATCGCGCCGGCACCGACCGCATCGCGCTGGTCGGCGACGGCATCCACTTCAAGGCGTCCACGGGCGAGCTGATCCGCGAGGATCCACCGGCGACGTCGGTGGGCCGCGTCAGCGAGTTCCTCACCGGCCTGCACCTGCAGCACTTCCGCCACTGGCTGCTGCGTTGGCTGTACGTGTTCGGCGGACTGGCCGGCGCGGTATGCATCGCCACCGGGTTCGTGTTCTTCGTCGAGAAACGCAAGCGCCAGCACGCGCAGCAGGGCAGCCAGGGCGCGCGCATCGTCGATGCACTGGCCGTGACCACGGTGACCGGCATGGTGCTGGCGGCGCTGGGCATCCTCGTCGCCAACCGGTTGCTGCCCGAAGCGATGCCGGGCCGCGGCGACTGGGAGCGCTACGCCTTCTGGGGCACGTGGGCGCTCGCCTTCGTGCATGCGGGGTGGCGCAGCGCGCCGGTCGCGCAGGGCAGGGCGAATCCCGCCTGGCGCGAGCAGTGCATCGCGATCGCGGTGCTGGCGGTCGCCGCCGTCGCGTTGAACTGGATCACCACCGGCGACCATCTGCTCAAGACGCTGTCGGCCGGCTACTGGCCGGTGGCCGGGGTGGACCTGTTCCTGCTGTCCGGCGCCACCGTCGCGGCGCTCGCGTGGCGCGCGTTGTCGAAGCGTGCGTCGGTGGCGCGGTCGGGCGTCGTCGCAACGGAGCCCGCGCATGTCTGAGTCGTTGTTGTCCGCGTGGCTGCTGTCGGCCGCGATGCTGGCGAACCTCGCCGGCATGGGCTGGCTGGCGCTTTCCATGCCCGTGCATGCGCAGCAGGTGTGGGGTGGTGTTCCTTCGGCCGGAATCGCGCGCATGTTGCGATGGATGGGCGCCGCCGGCCTGCTCGTTGCGCTCGCGCTGTGCCTGGTCGTCGATCACGCATCGATGGCGTCGCTGGTGTGGGTGATGACGCTGGCGGCGTCGGCGGTCGCCACCGCCTTCCTCCTGTCGTGGCAACCGCGATGGCTGCGCGCGTTGGCGCCGTGGGTTCGCGCAGGGCAGGTGAGCCGGACGAACGCCGCAGGCACGTTGCCGCCCGGCTGAGCCGCGGGCTCACTCCAGCCGCACGTCGAGTCCCAGCGCCTCGGCGATCGTGATCGTCTGGTCGATCGTGATGATCGCGTTCCGGATGCTGTTGTTCGCAGGATCGAGCGCGCTGAGGTCGCTGCCCCGCAGGTCGCTGCCGGAAAAATCGGCGCCGTGGAGCCATGCTCCCGAGAGATCCGAATCCCGTAGCGATGCGCCCTGGCATCGCGCGCCGGTCAGGTCCGCTTCCCTCAATCGCGTCCGCAGGAAAGTGGCGCGGCGTAGATCCGCGCCCGGCAAGCCGACGAAAGCCCAGTCGCAGTCGGTCACCTGCATCTGGTCGAACTGGCATCCGTCGAACATGCTCCCCAGCAGCTTGCAGCCGGTGAACCGGCTGTCGAAGAAGTTGCACGAGACGAACGTGCAGTTCACGAAGGCGGCGCCGGAATGGGTCGATGCGTTGAATCGTGCGCGACGAAACGTGCATTCGTGGAACGACGCGCCGATCGCCTCGCCCTCGGTGAAATCCAGGTCCCGGAAGAGCGTGCTGCGGAACTGTTCGCGCTGGAGCGTGCGGCCATACCAGTCGGCGGAGGCGATGGTGGTCTGCGTGCCGGCGGCCGGCTCTCCATACCTGCGTTCGGCCATCGGCGTGTCCGAGTGTTTGAGGGTCCGCATTGTAGGGCGCGATCCGTTCGGTTGACGCGCCGCTTTTTATGTAACATTATTTGTTACATGAAAAGAGACAGCCGACTTTCCGCCGTCCTCCACGCGCTGCTGCACATGAACGAGCGCGGCGCACCGATGACGTCCGAAGCACTCGCGCAGTGCCTCGGCACCAACCCCGTCGTGGTCAGGCGCACGATGGGGCTGTTGCGCGAAACGGGCCTGGTGGCCGCCGATCGCGGCCATTCGGGCGGTTGGCGGATCGTCGCCGACCTGTCCTCGGTCAACCTGCGGCAACTGCACGAAGCGCTCGGCGAGCCCGCGCTGTTCGCCATCGGCAACCGCAACGAACATCCCGAGTGCCTGGTCGAGCAGGCGGTCAACGCCGCGCTCGACGATGCCTTCGAGCAGGCCGAGGCGCTGCTCCTGGAGAAATTCGAATCCGTCACGCTGGCCGAACTGGCCGCCGATTTCGCGCGCAGGCGCAACCGCTCATTCCGGAGGAAGGCATGAAGCACGACGTCATCGTCATTGGAGGCAGCTACGCGGGCATGGCCGCGGCGTTGCAACTGGTCCGGGCGCGCCGCAGCGTCCTGGTGGTCGACGGCGGGCGACGGCGCAATCGCGCGGCGTCGCATTCGCACGGTTTCCTCGGGCAGGACGGCGTGGATCCCGCGCAGATCGCCCGCACCGCACGCACCCAGCTGGAAGCCTATCCGACGCTGTCCTGGCACGACGGCGACGTGATCGAGGCGTCGGGCGAGAAGGATGCGTTCTCCGTGACACTCGGCGATGGCGCGCAGTACCACGCGCGACGGTTGCTGCTCGCCACCGGCGTGTCCGACACGTTGCCCGACATCGAGGGCCTGTCCGAGCGCTGGGGCACGAGCGCGTTCCACTGCCCGTATTGCCATGGATACGAAATGCAGCGCGGCGAGGTCGGCGTCATCGCGTCGGGGCCGATGTCGATCCACCAGGCGCAGATGCTGCCGGAGTGGGGAAAGGTGACGTTCCTCCTCAACGGAATGCTGGAACTGGACGCCGACATGGCGAACGATCTGGCAAGCCGTGGCGTCCGCGTCGAGTCGACGGCCATCGCGCGCATCGAAGGACACGCCGACGTGGTGCTCGCCGATGACCGGCGGTTGTCCTTCGCCGGATTGTTCACCACGCCGCGCAACGCACCGGCCTCGCCGATCGGCGAACAGCTCGGTTGCGCGCTGGCGGAAACGCCGATGGGCATCCAGATCGGCACCGCCGACACGAAGGAAAGCAGCGTGCCCGGCGTGTTCGCCTGCGGCGACGTGGCGCGCATGCCGCATTCGGTGTCGCTCGCCGTCGGCGATGGTGCGTGGGCCGGCGCGCAGCTGCACCGGTCGCTGATCCTGCCGGCGATCTGATTCCGGCGCGGTGGCCCGCGCTCGCGCATTTCCGCGAGCGCGACGCCGGTCAACGCACGATCGTCACCGGCAGCGTGCCGCGCGCGATGACCTTGGTCGACACCGAACCCAGGAACATCCCGCGCAGCGGGCCGTCGCCGTGCGAACCCATCACGATCTGGTCCACGCGTCGCTTCTTCGCGATCTCCAGGATCGTGGAGGCGACATCGCCCACGCGCAGTTCCTCGTCGAACGCGAGCTTGGCGCGCGCGAGCGTGCGCCTGGCATCGCGCGTCATGATCTTCGCGTTCTCGGCGTGGAACTGCTCCACCGCCCTGGCGCCCATGGTCACCGCGACGCGCTGCAGCAGCGGCAGGTCGACGTTCACCAGCACGATGCGCGGCGGCCTGGCGAGCTGTCGCGCGAGGTTCACCACGTACTTCACGGCACGCGAGCTGACGTCGCTGCCGTCCACCGCCAACAGGATGTGCATGGTCGGGGCTCCTTGAACTATGGCCGGGCGGATGTGCGCTTCAGATGTCGCGGACCTTTGCATTCGGCGGGGTTATCTGATCGAAGAAACGTGAAGGGAACGTGAGAAGGAGACGACAGACGCCCCGTCACTCGCAGCGGAATTCCAGCGAACGCGCGAATCAGTGCGACGAAACGTACCGCGCATCCGCCGGTCGCGGCGGCATGGCGAAGCTCTCGCGCATGCGTCGCGCCTCGCGTGCGGGCGTGAGTCCGAACAGTCGCTTGAACTCGCGGTTGAACTGCGACGTGCTCTCGAACCCCACCGCATGGCACGCCGCGGCGGCCGTCATTCCTTCCTGGGTCATGAGCAGGCGCGCCTGGTGGAGGCGCGTGGATTTGAGGTACTGCATGGGCGAGGTGCAGGTCACGGCCTTGAAGTGGCTGTGGAACGACGGCGCGCTCATGCCGGCTTCGGCGGCCAGTTGCGCGACGCTCAACGGCTGGTCGTACGCGGCATGGATGCGTTGCAGCGCCCTGGCGATGTTTCCGAAGCGCCCTTCCATGGCCAGTGCCGCGCGAAGATTCGGGCCTTGCGGCCCCGTCAGGATGCGGTAGTACACCTCGCGCAGGAGTTGCGGCCCGAGGATTCCGGCTTCGACGGGATCGGCCAGGCTTTGCAGCAGGCGCAGCACCGACAGATGCATCGCGTCGTCCATCGGACTGGACATCATGCTGCGCGGCTCGGCTTCGTTCGCGCGCCGGCCGTGCCGGTCGATAGACAGCGCGAGTTCGGCCGCCAGCGGGAATTCCAGATGCAGGTACAGCGCGAGCAGCGGCTCCTGCTCGGTGGCATCGGTCTCCATGGTGAAGGGCACGGGAACGGACACGGCGAGGTACTGGTTCGCGTCGTACACGAAGGTGCGCTGGCCGAAGTATCCGCGCTTGCGGCCCTGGCACACGATCACGATGCCGGGGTCGTAGAGGACGGGCGTGCGGGCGAGGGGACGATTGGATCGCAGCAGTCGCAGGCTCGGGAGCGCCGTCAGGTTGTAGCCCTCGTCCGGCGCCAGTGCGAGGACCCGCGGCGCAAGGGGGGCGAGCCCGGACGGTCGGGCGGGGCGGTGGGGGCGGTTCATAGGAATGGGCAATCACGGAAGGCTTTCGCGCCTTATCCGGGCGGGCTGGCCTGCGTATTGTGCACCCGACCCTTCAACGGAGCCGGACGATGGCGAATCCGAAACACCTCCTCATCACCGGCGTCAGCAGCGGCTTCGGCCGCGCACTCGCGCGCGAAGCGCTGGCGACCGGCCACCACGTGGTGGGAACCGTGCGCGATGCGGCATCGGCCGAAGCGTTCCAGGCGCTGGTGCCCGGGCGGGCGCACGCGCGACTGCTCGACGTCACCGATCATGACGCCATCGAGCCGCTGGTGCGCGGGATTGAAGCAACGATCGGTCCGATCGACGTGCTGGTGAACAACGCCGGCTACGGCCACGAAGGCGTGATGGAGGAATCGCCGCTGCCGCAGATGCGCCGGCAGTTCGACGTCAACGTGTTCGGCGCGGCGGCGATGATGAAGGCGGTGCTGCCGCACATGCGCGCGCGGCGTTCCGGCCGCATCCTCAACATCACCTCGATGGGCGGCTTCATCACGATGCCGGGCATCGCCTATTACTGCGGAAGCAAGTTCGCGCTCGAAGGCATCAGCGAGGCGCTCGGCAAGGAGGTGCGGCATCTGGGCATCCACGTGACCGCCGTGGCCCCCGGCTCTTTCCGCACGGACTGGGCGGGGCGCTCGATGGTGCGCAGCCCGCGTTCGATCGGCGATTACGACGTGGTGTTCGATCCGGTTCGTCAACGACGGATGGAGGTCAGCGGGAAGCAGCTGGGCAATCCGGAAAAGGCGGCGAAGGCGATGCTCGAGATCATCGAAAGCGACGATCCGCCATCGCATCTGGTGCTGGGCAGCGATGCGCTGGCGTTGATCCGGACGAAGATCGCGGATCTGCAGGAGGAGTTGTCCCGGTGGGAAGCCCTGACGCGATCGACGGATGGCTGAAGGAGCCTCCGGGAAACAACGGAAAGACGCGTTTGTAGCCCGGGTAAGCGAAGCGCACCCGGGGGCTTTTCGCGTGAGGGACGCCGGGCGCTCCCCGGGTGCGGCCTTCGGCCTTACCCGGGCTACAAGGGCAGCTACACATGCAGCGCGGGAAGCCCGCGATTATTTATGCAGAATTTACGCATACCCCGCATAACGAAATAGAGGTTTTACCTCGACGAGTCCGAGAATTTCGCCGTGGCCGGAGATGGCCTCGTCGACTCAGGCAGGGGTACATGAAACACACGATTTTCCGTGCGCGCGAGGTGCGCACGTATCTTCCCTTCGGCGTGCTGGCGATGGTCGGCCTGCTTTCGCTGGGCGGTCATGCGGGTGCGGCGGAGTTGAGCGGAAGCGCCGCGCTGACCAGCGACTACGTCTGGCGCGGCACCACGCAGACGCAGGGCGACGCGGCGGTGCAGGCCGGTTTCAAGCTGGCGGGCGACTTCGGATTCTACGGTTCGGTGTGGGGCTCGAACGTGGAGTTCGCCCCGGACATCCACGCAAGCAGCGAACTCGACTTCACCGTCGGCTGGGCGGGGAACCTCGCCGAACACTGGGCGCTGGACGTCAACGTGCTGCGCTACCAGTACCCGTCCACGACGGTCGATCTCGACTGGGCCGAACTCAACGGCACGCTCACCTACGCAGGCAACTACTGGCTGTCGCTGGGTTATTCGCCCGAAGCGCTGGGAAGCGACGACGCCGGCGTCTACACGCAGATCGGCGCGCGCTTTCCGGTGAACGACGCGTTCCGCATCGAAGCCGCCGCCGGCCACTACTGGCTGGATGAGGTGTACGACCGGAGCTATTCGCATGCGCAACTGAGCGCGGTGTGGGCCGTGGCTGCGCCGCTGGAACTGCGGCTCACCGCGCATGCCACCGATTCCAACGCCGAAACGATCTTCGGCGACGACTTCGCCGGCGACCGCATCGAGGCGGCCGTGCAGGCGTCCTTCTGAGGAGCGACGAAATGCCTGGCTGGCTTGCCCTGGTGTGCGCCGTCGCGGTGATCCTCGCCGCGGCCTACCTGCTGTACGTGGTTCTTCGTCCCGAAGATTTCTGAGGCAACGGCCGTCATGCCGCGCGGCGGGCATCGGCGTCCTCCGGAAGCCCGGACGACGCCCGTTCCCGTGCGCCATGGCATTGACGGCGAGAGAGCACAACCATGACTGAAATCCTTCTCGTATACGCCCTCGCCATCGTGTTGGGCTGGCCGCTCGGACGGTATCTCGCGCGCGTGATGCGCGGCGATCGCAGTCGGCTGGACGCCGTGTTCGGCCCGGTCGAGCGCGTCATCTACAAAGCCATCGGCACCGATCCGCAGCGCCGCATGACCTGGCGCGGTTACGCCAGGGCGTTCGCGCTGAGCAACCTCGTGGTGGGCCTGGTGGTCTGGGTGCAGTTCATGATCCAGGCCTGGCTGCCGCTCAATCCCGACGACATCCCGAACATGCGCTGGGACACCGCGCTGCACACGATGGTGTCGTTCCTCACCAACACCAACCAGCAGCATTACTCCGGACAGGCGCAGCTGAGTTACCTGTCGCAGATGGTCGGCATCGTCGGCCTGCAGGTGGTCACGCCGATCATGGGCCTGGCGATGGTGGTGGCTACCTTGCGCGGCCTGTTCGGCGGTCGCGAGGAAATCGAACAGCGTGGTGCGAAGCCGACCGCGAACGGCCATGCGGCCTCGCGCGAGGGCGATCGCGATCTGGGCAACTACTGGGTCGACGTCACCCGTGCAGCGCTGCGATTCATGCTGCCGCTCTGCCTCGCATGGTCGCTGCTGCTGACCTGGCAGGGCGTGCCCTCGACGCTGGAAGCCGGCCCGACCATCGCGCCCGTCGATGCGTCGGTGGAGATGAAGGCGCAGAAGATCCCGCTGGGCCCGGTCGCGCCGATGGTCGCGGTCAAGCAGCTCGGTTCCAACGGTGGCGGCTGGTACGGTCCGAACAGCTCCGTGGCGCTGGAGAACCCGACGCCCTTGTCGAACCTGATCGAGGTGCTCGGCATCGTGCTGATTCCGGTCGCGATCACCTTCATGGTCGGCCCGTTCGTGCGGCGCCGGCGCCTTACCGCGATGGTGTTCGGCACGATGCTGCTGATGTCGGTCGTGTCGACCGGACTGTCGATGTGGTCGGAGGTGTACTCGCCCACGGCCAGCGATCCCGCGCTGATGGAGGGCAAGGAAGTCCGCCTGGGCGCGACGTCGTCGGCGCTATGGTCGGCGTTGACCACGCAGGTGAACAACGGGTCGGTCAATTCGATGCACGACTCGCTGGCGCCGCTCACCGGCGGCATGTCGATGGTCAACATGCTGATCAACGCGATCTGGGGCGGCATCGGCTGCGGCCTGCAGCAGTTCCTCGTGTACCTGCTGCTGAGCGTGTTCCTCGCCGGCCTCATGACCGGACGCACCCCTGAACTGTTCGGCCGCAAGATCGAAGCGCCGGAAGTGCGGCTGCTGGCCCTGCTGATCCTGCTGCAGCCCGTCGTGCTGCTGGGCTTCACCGCGGTGACGCTGGCGATTCCGTCGATCACCGGCAACTCCAATCCCGGCTTCCATGGCATCAGCCAGGTGTTCTACGAGTACGCGTCGGCCTTCGCCAACAACGGGTCCGGTTTCGAAGGCCTGGGCGATGCGACGTACTGGTGGAACCTGAGTTGTGCGGCGGTGCTGGCGCTGGGCCGCTTCCCCGCACTGATCGTGCCGCTCGCCGTGGCCGGCCTGATGGCGCGCAAGCGCGTGGCGCCGGAGAGCGGCGGCACGCTGCACGTGGAGACGCCGACTTTCGCCGTGACGCTGGTGGCCGTGGTCGTGATCCTGACCGTGCTGCAGTTCATGCCGGCGCTGGTCATGGGACCGATCGCCGATCACCTGACTTTCTACAGCGCCGCTGCGGCGGCGCCGTGAGGTAGCAAACGTGACTGACATTACACAGACCCATCTGGGCTACGCCCGCCGCCAGGCCGTGGCCGGGCTCGATGCGACGGCACTGCGTGCCGCGCTGGTCGACGCCTTCCGCAAGCTGTCGCCGCGCCAGGCGTTGAAGAGCCCCGTGATCGCCATCGTGCTGCTCGGCACGCTGCTGTCGGCGCTGATCACCGTCGCGGTGCCCGGCAACGTCGCCTTCGGTGCGGCGGTGACCGCGATCCTGTTCGTGACCGTGCTGTTCGCGAACTTCGCCGAGGCCATCGCGGAAGCGCGCGGCCGTGGACAGGCGGCTTCGCTGCGCGCCGCGCGACGCGACCTGGTGGCGCGCCGGCTCGGAGGCCGCACCCGCGTCGCCGGGGAAACCCGCGTCGCGGCGGCGAGCCTGCGGCCGGGCGACCACGTCATCGTCTCGGCCGGCGAGTTCGTGCCCGCCGACGGCGAGATCGTCGAAGGCGTGGCGACCATCAACGAGGCGGCCGTCACCGGCGAATCGGCGCCGGTGCTGCGCGAGGCCGGTACCGATCGTTCCGGCGTGATCGGCGGCACCAAGGTGCTGTCCGACGAGATCATCGTGCAGGTCAGCGCCGAGCCCGGGCACAGCTTCCTCGATCGCATGATCGCGCTGGTGGAAGGCGCGAACCGGCAGAAGACGCCGAACGAGATCGCGCTGACCATGCTGCTGGCGGCGATGACGCTGACGTTCCTCGTCGTCTGCGCGACGCTGCCGGCGCTGGCCGGCTTCGTCGGCGCGAAGCTTGATCCGCTGTTGCTGATCGCGTTGCTGGTGTGCCTGATCCCCACGACCATCGGCGGCCTGCTGCCCGCCATCGGCATCGCCGGCATGAACCGCGCGTTGGCCGCCAACGTGCTGGCGAAGTCGGGCAAGGCCGTGGAAATCGCCGGCGACGTCGATGTGCTGTTGCTGGACAAGACCGGCACCATCACCCACGGCGATCGCCAGGCGACGGCGTTCCATCCGCTCGCCGGCATCGACATGTCGCGACTGCGCGAAGCCGCGCTGCTGTCGTCGCTGGCCGATCCGACGCCGGAAGGCAAGTCGATCGTGAAGCTGGCGCGCGAGCAGGGCACGGCGTTGCAGGATCCGGAGGGCGCGCACTACGTGCAGTTCAGTGCGCAGACGCGCATGTCCGGCGTCGACCTGCGTGGTGCCGACGTGGACGGCGGCGTGCGCTCGATCCGCAAGGGCGCGGGCGACGCGATCGAGCGGCACGTGGCCGCACAGGGCGGGCTCGTGCCTGCGGAACTGAATGCGCGCGTCGAGCAGGTCGCGCGCGCCGGCGCCACGCCGCTGGTGGTCAGCGAAGGACGGCACGTGCTCGGTGTCATCGAACTCAGCGACGTGGTCAAGCACGGCGTCAAGGAGCGCTTCGCACGGTTGCGCGCCATGGGCATCAAGACCGTGATGATCACCGGCGACAACCCGCTGACCGCCGCCGCGATCGCCGCGGAAGCGGGCGTGGACGACTACATCGCGCAAGCGCGCCCGGAGGACAAGCTGGCGCGCATCCGCGCCGAGCAGGCCGGTGGCCGCCTGATCGCGATGGTCGGCGACGGAACCAACGACGCTCCCGCGCTGGCGCAGGCGGACGTCGGACTCGCGATGAATTCGGGCACGCAGGCCGCCAAGGAAGCCGGGAACATGGTCGATCTCGACAGCGATCCGGCGAAGCTGCTGGCGGTCGTCGAGGTCGGCAAGCAGCAGCTGATCACGCGCGGTGCGCTCACCACGTTCTCGCTCGCCAACGACGTGTCCAAGTACTTCGCGATCCTGCCGGCGCTGTTCGCCGCCGCGATTCCGCAGATGGCCGCGCTCGACGTCATGCATCTGTCGAGCCCGCGCAATGCGGTGCTCGCGGCGCTGGTCTTCAACGCGCTGATCATTCCCGCGCTGATCCCGCTCGCGTTGAAGGGCGTGCGCTTCAGGCCCGCCAGCTCGGTCGCGCTGCTGCGCCGGAACATGCTGGTGTATGGCGTCGGCGGCGTGCTGCTGCCTTTCGTCGGCATCAAGCTGATCGACCTCGTCCTCGTTGCCCTGGGTGTCTGACATGAACGTTTCCGCATTGCACACGAACGCCACGGCACCGGCCGTCGAGCTGGAGGACCGGACCACGCTGCGCGCGAGCCTGGTGTTGACGGTGGTGGTCCTGGCCGGCTTCGGCTTCCTGTACTCGCTGGGCGCCGCCGCGCTGGGACGCGTGGTGTTCCCGCACCAGGCCACCGGCAGCCTGGTGGTCGTCGACGGCCGGGCACGCGGCTCGGAATGGGTACCGCAGCCGTTCGCCGATGCGCGCTATTTCCATTCGCGCCCGTCGGCCGCGAACTACGATCCGATGGCGGCGGCCGGCAGCAATCTGGCGCGCAGCAATCCGGACCTGCGCACGCGCATGGACGAACTGCGGCAGGAGGTCGCGCGGCGCGAAGGCATCGCACCGGCACGGGTGCCGGCCGAACTGGTCACGCAGTCCGGCGGCGGCATGGACCCGCACCTGTCGCCGGCGGGCGTGCAGGTGCAGGTCGCCCGTGTGGCCGGAGCGCGCGGCCTCGACGTCGCGGCGGTGGAGCGACTGGTGAGCGCCAACACGGAAGAGCCGCAGTTCGGCGTCCTGGGCGCGCCGCGCGTGAATGTGCTCAAGCTCAACCTGGCGCTGGATGCGCTGGAGGAGTAGGCGAGGGCACATGGCGTTTCCAGCCCCTGCGCCGCTTCCGCCGACGGTCGTCTAAAGTGGGCGGCCGGCCTTTCGTCGTACGTTCGGGCGCCACGCGCATGCGTGGCGCCTTCCAGGTGAAGACATGACCAATCGCAGCGCCGCGCAACGTGGGGAGCAGGCCGACGCCCTGATCGGCGAACTGCAACGCCAGGGCGCGGGGCGGCTCACCATTTTCCTCGGCGCCGCGCCGGGCGTGGGCAAGACCTACACGATGCTCAGTCGCGCGCGGGAATTGCAACGGCGGGGCCTCGACGTGGTGGTCGGCATCGCCGAAACGCATGGCCGCAGCGAGACCGCCGCGCTGCTGGATGGACTCGAAGTGCTTCCGCGCCGGCGCATCGAGTACCACGGCCGATCGTTGGACGAACTGGATCTCGACGCGCTGCTGGAACGCAGACCGAAGCTGGCGCTCGTCGACGAACTCGCGCACCGCAACGTGCCCGGCAGTCGCCACGAGCGCCGGTGGCAGGACGTGATCGAGCTGCTCGATGCCGGCATCGACGTCTACTCGACCATCAACATCCAGCACCTGGAGAGCCTCAACGACGTCGTGCACCGGATCACCGGCATCCGCGTCAACGAGACCGTGCCCGACGCGGTGTTCGACCGCCTGCGCGACATCGTCCTCGTGGATCTTCCGCCGCGCGAACTGATCGAGCGGCTGCAGCAGGGCAAGGTCTATGTGCCCGAACAGGCGGCGCACGCGTTGCAGGCGTTCTTCTCGCCCAGCAACCTGACCGCGCTGCGCGAACTGGCGATGCAGACGGCGGCCGATCGCGTCGACAGCGACCTTCGCGAGGCGCAGGCGGCGCGCGGCCTGCCGGGCGTCCCGCTGCGGCGCAGGGTCATGGTCGCGATCGACGGCATGGGGCAGTCGGAATACCTGGTGCGCGTCGCGCGCCGCCTGGCGGAGCGTCGCGACGCACCGTGGAGCGTGGTCACCGTCCAGTCCGCGATCCCGACCGAGGCGCAGCAACTCGAGCTCGAACGCGCCTTCGCGTTGGCGCGGCGCCTCGGCGGCGATGCGCTGGTGCTGCATGGGAACAGCATCGTGGACGCGCTGCTCGACCAGGCCGCGCGGGCCGGCGTTAGCACCATCGTGCTCGGCCGCACGCGCGAGCGGCCCTTCGCGCGCATGTTCAACCGCACGCTGACGCAGCAGCTGCTGCAACGCGGCGCGCATTACGAGCTCACCATCATCAGCACGCCGGAAGCGCGTGCGCGATCGCGGCGTTCGTGGCGCACGCTGAAGGGGCACCTCAGCCGGAACGACGCGCTGCTCGCGTTCGCATCGGCGACCCTTGCCACGGCCATCGCCTGGCTGGCGGAGCGGTGGCTGGACCTGGACGACCTCTCGCTGATCTTCATCGTGGCGGTCGTCCTGGTGGCGGCACGCACGCGGATGGCGGCAGCCGTCATCGCCGCCGCGCTGTGCTTCCTGGCCTACAACTTCTTCTTCATCGAACCGCGCTTCACGTTGATGATCGGCGCCCGCCAGGGCGTGACGACCGTGATCCTGTTCCTCGTCGCGGCGCTGGTGGCGGGACGGCTTGCGTCGAAGCTGCGCATGCAGGTCGTGGCGCTTCGCGCGGCCAACGCGCAGGCGACCGCCTTGCAGACCCTGGGAAGGCAGCTGTCCGCCGCGGCGGATCTCGGCCAGGTGTTGCAGGCGGGCCGCGCCGCGCTGCGTCGCGCGTTCGACGTCGAGGTGATGCTGCAGGTCGGCGAGCAGACCGAACATGCCTCCGGCCTCGGCGAGAAGGATCGCGCCGCCGCGGATTGGGCGATGCGTCATCGGCAGCCGTCGGGCCGCTTCACCGACACGCTGGCCGGCGCGGACTGGTGGTTCATGCCGCTGGCGCTGGGCGAACGGCAGGCCGGTGTGATGGGCCTGCGTTTCCCGCCGCAGGTGCACCGCCTCGGTGCGGAGCAGCGACGACTCGCCGAAGCCATGGCCGACGACATCGCGCAGGCGGCGGTCCGCGCGCGACTGGTCGCGGATCTCGAGAACGCGCGCGTGAGCAACGAGACCGAGCGCCTGCGTTCGGCGCTGCTGTCGTCGGTCTCGCACGACCTGCGTTCGCCGCTGGCGTCGATCATCGGTTCCGCGAGCAGCCTGGATCATTACGGCGACGCGATGCCCGCGCGGGATCGCCACGAGCTCCTCGAAACCATCCGCATCGAAGGAGAACGGCTGGACCGCTACATCCAGAACCTGCTGGACATGACGCGCCTGGGCCATGGCGGCCTGACGCTCAAGCGCGACTGGATCGGCGTGGACGAACTGATCGGTTCCGCGGTGACGCGCCTGCAACGTTACGAACCGCAGGCGGGTTTCAGGATATCGGTCGAGCCGGACATGCCGCCGATCTGGGTGCATCCGGCGCTCGTCGAGCAGGCGCTGTTCAACGTGCTGGAGAACGCGGGGAAGTTCTCGCCACCCGGCGTGCCCATCGAGGTGGACGCGCGAACGGTCGACGGCAACCTGCGGCTCGACGTGCGCGATCGCGGCCCCGGGATCCCCGACGACGAACGCCGCCGCATCTTCGACATGTTCTACAGCGTCGAGAACGGCGATCGCGGGCGCAAGGGCACGGGCTTGGGGCTGGCGATCACGCAGGGTATGGTGGGCGCGCACGGGGGAGGGGTGGAAGCCTTGCCCGGCCCCGACGGACGCGGGACGACGATCCGCATCACCCTGCCTCGACTCGAACCCTGACCACGCGCGCCATGCGGAACTCCAGCGCAGCTCCCCGCATCCTCGTCATCGACGACGAGCCGCAGATCCGCCGGTTCCTGGACATCAGCCTGCGCGCGCAGGGCTACGAGGTGATCGCCGCCGGCACCGGCCAGTCGGGGCTGGAAGCCCTGGCGACGCAGGGCGCGGATCTGGTGATCCTCGACCTCGGGCTGCCGGATCGCGATGGCCAGGACGTGCTGCGCGACCTCCGGGAATGGTCGTCCGTGCCGGTGATCCTGCTCACGGTGCGATCGGACGAGACCGCGAAAGTCGCCGGACTCGACGGGGGCGCCAACGATTACGTGACCAAGCCCTTCGGCGCGCAGGAACTGATGGCGCGCGTGCGCGCCCTGCTGCGCACGCACGCGGTGAACATGGAATCGCCCGCGCCGGTGTACGACGACGGGTTCCTGCATGTCGACCTGGTGCGGCGCGAAGTCCATGTCGAGGGGCGGGCGGTGGTGCTCACGAGGAAGGAATTCGCGCTGCTGTCGCTGCTGCTGCGCCATGCCGACCGCGTGGTGACGCAGCCCCACATCCTGCGCGAACTCTGGGGCCCGACCCACGAGGAGGACACGCATTACCTCCGCATCCTGGTCGGCAAGCTGCGCGGCAAGCTGCATGAGGATGCGGCGCACGTCAGGTACATCGCGACCGATCCCGGCGTGGGCTACAAGTTCATCGGGCAAGTCTCGGGCACCGCTCCGGGCGACGGCTGAGAAAGCCCGCCGTTCTCGCACTCGCAACAGCCGAGGTAGTCCAGCGCGATCGAAAGCGCCAGCACGAACCCCTGCGCGCCGTAGCCACCTTTCGCGCGTAACCGGCGCGTCACACACCCCGCGTACGCTCGGCGCCCTCCAGGGGGCGGGGCAGCACATTGGCCGAGCAGGGGAAACGAGGGTTGGCGCACATGTTCGCCGAACAGGCGCCGGTCCTGCGCGGCTTCTTCGTGCGCCGGGGCGCGAACGACGAAGCGGAGGACCTCGTGCAGGAAACGTATCTGCGCCTGCTGCGCGCGCACCAGGCACAGGGCGAGGCGATCGGCAATCCCGAGGCGTACCTGTTCACCGTCGCGCTCAACCTCGCGCGCGAACAGGCCGTGCGCCGGCAGCGGCCGGTGCATTCGCTGGAGGAGATGGACCACATGACGGCGCTGCTCGCCGCGGAGGACTGCGTCGAGGACGCCGCCGACCGCACGCAACGCCGCCACCGGTTGCAGGCACTGCTGGGCACGCTGCCCGAACGCACGCGCGCGGTGCTGGTCATGCAGTACCGCGACGGACTGAGCTACCGGCAGATCGCCGAACGGCTCGGCGTTTCGTCGCACATGGTGAAGAAGCACGTGGTTCGCGGGCTGTCGATCTGCCGCCAGGCGATGGCGGCCGAACGCGGGGAATGAGCATGGAACGCACCGACACGGACGCACGCATCGCGCAGGAAGCGCTGGAATGGCACGCATTGCAGCGCCAGGGCGGCCTGGACGCCGCCGGGCAGGCGCGCTTCATGGAATGGCTGGTGACCTCGCCCGGCCATCTGCGCGAATACCTCGCCGTCGGCCGCCTCGCCGCCGAACTGGCCGATGCCATGCGCGCATGGCCGCTCGACGACGAGACATCGCGCGAGCCGCCCGCCCCGGCGAAGCGGGGCAACGTCGTGACGCTTCCGCTTCCCGCATCGCGACAGGCGCGCACGCTTGCGCAGCCAGCACGCACACGGACGCCGCGCTTCGTGAGGGCGGCGGCGGTCGCGGTGATCGCCACCGTCGCGATCGGCGTCGGCCTGCGCATGGCATGGCCGCAGTCGGCCTACTACGCGAGCGCGCACGGCGAGCCGCGCCGCATCGCGCTTCCCGACGGCACCGTCGCGCACCTCAATGCCGAAAGCGCGCTGCGCGTGCGCTTCGGGCTGCTGCGTCGGCGGATCGAACTCGAACGCGGGCAGGCGAGCTTCGTGGTCGCGCAGGACCGTCGTCCGCTGTCGGTGCACGCCGCCGGTTTGCAGGTGCAGGACATCGGCACCACGTTCGACGTGGCGCTGCAACGCGAACAGGCACGCATCGGCGTGGTGGAAGGACGCGTGGTGGTCGTCGGCGACGATGGCAACGGCCGCGAACTGGCCGATCTGGGCGCGGGGCAGAGCGCGCGCGTGAGCTACCGCGACCAGACGGTGAGCGTGAGCCAGGAGGACGCCGACACGATGACCGCGTGGTGGACGCGCCGCATCGTGTTCCGGAACGAAGCGCTGCGCGATGTCGCCGACCAGTTCAATCGTCTCAACGGAACGCGCCTGGCCGTCGACGAGGACGCGGGCGCGCTGCGGCTCACCGGCAACCTGCGCGCGGACGACGTGGCGTCGATGCGCGCGTTCCTCGACCAGCAGCCCACGCTGGTGACGCACGTGTCGGCTAATGCGATCCGCGTCAGTTCGCGCGTCGCGTCGCAGGAAAACGCCGCGCGCCACTGATGCGCGACGCCATGCGCGGCGGGCGTCGCGCGATCGCACTTGGCGCAATCCCAACGTTGCAACAAAAAATTCATCGAATAAATGGTGCCCGAATCGCGCCCGGCGCCGTCGTAGTCCAGGCATGCGCATCCGGTCGCCTCCGATCGGAACGCGGATCGAATCCAACCCCACTGGACTTTTCAAGATGCGTCGAATCCTGTTCCTCTCGATCGCCCTGGCCCTGCAGACCGCGCCCGTCGTCGCGCAGGAAACCCGGGTCGCCGTCGAGGCCATCCCCGCACAACCGCTCGACCGCGCGCTCAACTCGCTGTCGCGCCAGACCGGCCTGCAGTTCATCTACCACGCGCAGACCGCCGGCGACCTGCGCACGCCGGCCATTCCCGCCGGCCTCGCACCGGAGCAGGCGCTGCGCCAGATGCTCGCGGGCACCGGCCTGCGCCATCGCTATCTCAACGATGCGACGGTGACGATCGAAGCCGACGCCGCATCCGGCGCTACGCCCGCCGCGGCACCGTCCGCGCCGTCGAACACGACCGCACCGGCGACGCCGGCGCCGCCGCAGGCAGAATCGCAGGTGATGGAACTGGAAGGCATCGAAGTCGTCGGCACCTACAGTCGCAGCCTGGAGGAGGCGGTGGACCTGAAGCGCTGGAACATCGGCTTCTCCGATTCCATCGTCGCCACCGACGTGGCCGACTTTCCCGAGCAGAACCTCGCCGAGGCGCTGCAGCGCATGCCCGGCGTGAGCATCGAACGCAACAAGGGCCTGGGCACCCGCGTCAGTGTGCGCGGCCTGCCGGCGGACTACACGCAGGTGTCGATCAACGACCTGGCGACGGCGTCGGGCAGCGGCGGGCGTGACGTCGAGTTCGACATCTTCGCGTCCGAGATCATCCAGCAGGTCACGGTGCAGAAGTCCCCGACCGCCGCCGACGAGGAGGGCGGCATCGCCGGCAACGTTGAGATCTCCACCGCGCGTCCGTTCGACTACAGCGACCGTCGCCTGGTGCTTTCGGCCGAGGGCGCGCACAACTCCATTTCCGAGGAAATCGACCCGAAGTTCGCCTTCCTCGCCAGCGACACGTGGGGCGACTGGGGCGCGCTGGTCTCCTTCGCGAAGGCCAAGCGCACCAACCGCACCGACGCGACCTCGGGCATCAACTTCCGTCCGATGTCGCGCTTTCTCGGCGCATCCGGCACCCGCGGCGAGCAGGCGGAGGAAGTGATCGAGCGCGATACCGGCCGCATCATCGGCGATCGCGCTGACACCGACGAATCGAACCTGATCGTGTTCCAGGACAAGGTCGGCGATCGCGTCTACGTGAACGAGCAGGACAAGTGGGGCGCGACGGCTTCGCTGCAGTATCGCCCGAGCAACCGCTTCAGCCTGACGTTCGATGCGATGCTCGGCGGCTACGACACCACCGAGGACGAGTACGACGCCGCCGCGTATTCGGCGTCCAGCCGCAGCACGCTGGACACCATCCACGAGTACGACGCCGACACGCTTTCGCGCTACGGCATGCTGGTGCTGCGCGACGTGTCGTACACGGCGACGCAGCACGAGTTCCTGAGCAAGGAACGCATCAACGAAACCGACTACCAGCAGTACAGCGTCGACCTGGACTGGTCCGGCGACACCTGGCGCCTGGACGCGATGGCCGGCTACTCCGGCGCGGAGAAGACGCTCGACTACGCCAACCTCAAGCACGTCGCCTACGCGCCTTCGCGCACGCGCTGGACCGGCCGCAGCGGCGAGACCATTCCGAGCGCGGCATCCGGCAGCTTCGACATGTACGACTCGCCGGAAAGCTACCTGTTCGAGGCGTACGAGACCACGCTGGAGAAGATCACCGACGACAAGTACGCCGCGCAGGTCGACTACAACAAGACGCTCGATCTCGCCTTCGCCCCGGCGCTGCGCAGCGTGCAGTTCGGCGCGCGTTACACCGACAAATCGAAGGAACGCAGCTACGGCGAGCTGAAGATCACCGGCCCGGAAGCCGGCAGCACCGAGTGGGTGAACACGCGCACGCTCGCCGACAGCCCGCTGCAGTGGATCGGCGACATCGTGCCGGGCGGCGGCTACAGCGTGAAGGACCTGGCGTGGCAGCAGGTCTCCAACGAGTACGCACGCGACACGTTCCGCTACGCCGGCTTCAGCACGCCGTTCGACGACGGTCAGTATTACCGCGTGGACGAGGAAGTCACCGCGCTCTACGCGATGGCCGACTTCGCGTTCGACATCGGCCACGTGCCGGTGAACATCAACGCCGGCGCGCGCTACGTCGACACCTCGGTGCTGTCCTTCGGCTACCACCCGGTGCAGAACGCCGACGGCAGCACCGGCTACACCGACACGCCGGTCTCGCAGAAGGGCAGCTACGACGACGTGCTGCCGAGCTTCAACCTGACCGCCGAACTGACGCAGGACCTGCTGCTGCGCGCCGCCGCGTCGGAAACGATGATGCGTCCGGCGCTCACCGACGTGGCGTACAAGCGCACCGCGAGCTGGAGCTCGTTCCGCTTCACCGACGGCAATCCGAACCTGCAGCCGACCTACGCGAAGCAGTGGGAAATCGGCCTGGAGAAGTACTTCGACAACGGCGGCCTGCTGGCCGGTTCGTACTTCCGCAAGAAGATCGACGGCGTGGTGATCAACGCCTTCACCGGCATCGTGCCGGACGTCGCGGTGTACAACGCCAACGGCACGCTCAACGGCATCTACGATTTCGACGTGTACCAGCCGGTCAACGCCGATGGTTCGTACGAGGTGGACGGCGTGGAGCTGAACGCGCAGGTGCCGTTCAGCGCGGTCCATCCGTCGCTCGAAGGCTTCGGCGTGGCGGCGAACTACACCTGGCTGGACAGCTCGCTGGCGGGCGAATCGAGCCTTGGCATCCTCACCCCGATGCCCGGCCTGGCGGAGAAGACGTACAACGTGACCTTCTACTACGACAACGACCGCTTCGACGCGCGCGTGTCGTACAACCACAAGGGCGAGTACGTCGAGTCGATCGGCTACGACATGTACCCGATCTGGCGCGATGCCTACGGCCAGGTGGATTTCTCCATCGGCTACCGCATCAACGACCACCTGAAGATCAGCCTCAAGGGCATCAACATGACCAACGAGGCGACAACGGGTTACACGATGGATCCGTCGTTCCCGACGATGTACGAGATGTCCGGCCGCCGCATCAGCCTGGGCCTTCGCGCGGACTTCTGACCGGCGCCGCATGCGGGCGGCGTGCGGCGCCGCCCGCGATTCAGGCGCGCCGGTGGCGTAATGTCACCGGCGACGCCGTCCTTCCCACGATCCGCTCCGGCGGATCCACCGACACCGGACCTGCCATGCGTCTTTCCTGCCTGCTGCCCGTCGCGGCGCTGCTGTGCGTTTCATCTGTTGCCCACGCGGACGACGACGGACGCATGTGGCTTGCCGGCGATCACCACGTCCACAGCGAATGGAGCGTGGACTGGGACCGTTCGACCACGCCGCCGACGCCGATCCGCGGCGGCGATTCGAAGTACACGCGCACGCGCAACGCGCAGGTCGCGTACGCGAACGGCCTGCGCTGGATGGTGCATACCGATCACGGCGGGCCGGGGCATTCGCGCGTGACGCGCGACCTCGCATGGCCCGCGCTGGAAGAGGCCCGGCGCGACGTGCCGGGATTGATCCAGTTCCACGGCATGGAGTTCGACGTGCCCGGAGGCGAGCATGCGTCGTTGATCGTCGCGCCCGGCGCGGGCGAGCGCGAGCAGCAGTTCGGGATCGAGCGCGACTACAGCCGCAACGAACCGCTGGAAGACGGTACGCGCGACAGCGGCGCGGTGATGCTCGACGCGCTCGCGCACATGCGCGCGATGTCGCCGCTGCCGCTCATGTTCATCAACCATCCCTCGCGTACGGCGAAGGGCGTGGGTCGATGGGGCAAGGTCGAACCGGCCGAACTGCGCGCGTGGCACGACGCCGCGCCGCGCGTTCTGGTCGGCATGGAAGGCGCGCCCGGACACCAGGCCACGCCGGTGAATCGCGGCCTGTACCGCAATGCCGGCGCGCCGACGTTCGGCGGCTTCGACCAGATGACCGCGCAGGTCGGCGGCGTGTGGGATTCGCTGCTGGCGAGCGGGCGCCGGTTCTGGATCACCGCCACCTCCGACTCGCACGTGAACCTGCGCGACGGTGGCCGCGATTTCGATCCAGGCGAGTACAGCAGGACCTATGTCCGGGCGCGGCCGGAATCCGCCGACATCCTCGACGGGCTGCGCGAAGGCCGCGTGTTCGCGGTGACGGGCGACCTGATCGACGCGCTCGAGTTCGGCGTGAGTGCGGTGGACGATCCGGAAAACATGTCAACGATGGGCGGCACGCTGAAGACCAGGCCCGGCGCGCCGTTGCGCGTGGAAGTGCGCGTACGCCAGCCGGAGCACGCCAGTGCGAAGCGTCAGCCGCCGCCGCTGCACCACGTCGACGTCATCGTCGGCGAAGCCGCTGGCGACGGCGCACCGCGCATGACCGTGCGGCGTTTCGAATCCGGCGAATGGAAGCTCGACGGTCGCTGGATGACGATGCGATGGGAGTTTCCCGCGCCGGCGAACGGCGGCTTCGTGCGCGTGCGCGGCAGCAACACCGCCGAAGCCACGCCGTCCGCCGACGTCGATGGCGAGGACCCGTGGCGGGACCTGTGGTTCTACGGCAATCCGGTGTTCCTCGCGCGGTAACGCTTCGTTCCCCGGCGCTCACGGGCGCGGCGGAATCACCGGCGGCTTCTCCGGTGGTCGCTGCGGATGCACCGACGTGCCGAACGTGTTGCCCATGCGTTGGCGCGTCGCTTCCTGGTTGAACAGGAACAGCTGGTTCGATGGCCGGCGCGCGATGTCTTCGGAAGGCATCGTCGTCGCAGGCGGGCGAGCGTCCGGTTTTGCCGGCGTCATCAGGCGGGACAGGCAGTCGTAGTCGCGAACGCGTTCGCCATTGACCTCGACGTCGATGCACGGCGATGGCGCGTCGGCCGTTGCGTCTGTCTGCGCGAACGCCGGCAGCGTGGCGATGAAGAGGAGCGATGGAAGCAGGGCGGTGCGCATGCGGCGATCCTCCGTGCGTGCGAGTTTCGCACGAAGCGCGTGACGGTCAGCGAACGTCCGGATGCACGCGCACGTTGCGGTGTTCGCCCGCGGCATGCGTCTGTCCAGCGAGGTCCGATCAGCAACCTCCGCACGCGGCACACGGCTGACATGGTCCTGCGGCATTCTGGCCGGCCACGCCATTCCACTCATCCACGATCACACGGACCCACCCGCAATGACTTCCCAAACCACCGACCCCGCACGCGACGCTTCCGGCCTGGACAGCGGGCGCTCGTGGCCGCTGTTCTATCGCGACCCGAAGGTGCTTTCCTCGGTCGAACACGCCGCCTGGCGCGTGCGTCCTTCCGGCGTGGCGTTCGCCCGGACGAGCAACTCGGTGCCGGTGATGGTGGGTGAGTTCGCGTCCGCCGCGCGCTCGTATCCGCTGGTGTTCGCCGGTGCGGACCACACGCCGCTCGCGGTGCTGGGCCTGGAACAGGGCCGCAACCGCTTCATCGACGGCGACGCCTGGCGCGAGGACGCCTACGTGCCGGCCTACGTGCGCCGCTATCCGTTCGTGTTCGTGCAGACGACGAATCCGGACGGCTACGTGCTCGCGATCGACGCCGGTGCCGACATGGTGGTCGAGTTGGGCGAGGAGGGCGCGCCGCTGTTCGAGGACGGCAAGCCGAGCGCGTTGACCCGACAGGCGCTGCAGTTCTGCGATGCCTTCACCCGTGAGGATCGCGCCACGCGGCAGTTCGGCGCCGCGCTCGCCGAGCACGAGCTGCTGGTCGAGCGCACCGCCAGCATCGCCTTTCCGGACGGGCGCAAGGCCAACATCGAGGGCTTCCGGATCGTGGACGCGGAGAAGTTCGCCGCACTTCCCGAAGCCGTCGTCGTCGAATGGCATCGCAAGGGCTGGCTCGCGCTGGTGCATTTCCACATGGCGTCGATGGGGCGCTTCACCGACCTGCTGGCGCCCTGACGCACGCGGTCGGAACGAGCGCGCGGCCCGGCGCGACGCGGGCCGCGCCAGCGGCCTGCGGCGGCCTTCCAGTGCGGGCGCCGGCTGTAATCGCCCGATCACGCATGGTCCGGGCGGCATTGGTGTCACCTGATTGACACACGCCCTCCACAAGATCTGGGAGGCAGGGCACGCGCCCGGCGGACCGGTGTCTCCACGAAGGCAGGCTGCAATGAGCGCATCAGGACGCGCCCGCTCGTGGCTGTGCTGGGCGGTCGCCGCTCTTGCGGTGGCGAAGGGGGCGCCGGCGATCGCCGCGTCGCCGGCATCTCATCCGACATCGGACGCAGCCATGGCCACAGGGATCGGACAATCGCGGGTTGCGCAGTCTCCGGCGATCGCGCGCACCGGGCCGGAGACGGTCGCGTTCGACATTCCCGCGCAGCCGCTCGACGCCGCGCTGGATGCGTACGCGAGTTCGACCGGGCAGTCCGTCCTCTATGACAGCCACCTCACCGAAGGCCGCACGTCGAAGCCGCTGCACGGCGCGTACACGCCGCTGGCCGCGCTGGCCGCGATGCTCGAAGGCTCCGGCCTGAAGGTGCGTTACACCTCGGCGCGCGCACTGGTGCTGGTGCGCGACGCCGCGCCGTCCCCGGCGCCGGTCGATGCGGCTTCGTTGCAGCGGTATCGCGGGCTGCTGCAGTCGCGCGTGGGCGATGCGTTCTGCGCCGATCCGCTGCTCGCCGCCGGCGATCGCCGCATCGCGCTGCGCGTGTGGATCGCCCCGCGCGGTGCGATCGAACGCGCCGACCTGCTCGACACCACCGGCGACGACGACGTGGATGCGGCGGTGATCGCCGCGCTCGAAGGCCTGTCGCTGGGCGAAGCGCTTCCGGCCGGCGCGGCGCAGCCGTTCACCCTGTTGATCATGCCGCGCTCCTCCGGCCAGTCCTGGCGTTGCCCGGAGCCGGTCGCGCACCGCACGCAAGGAAGGAACCCGACATGAGCACGAGCGCGACGCTGGGCCTGCTGGAACTGTTGACGCTGCGCTACGACGATCTGCGGCGGCGCCTGACGCGACGCCTCGGAAACGCCGAGCTCGCCAGCGACGCGTTGCAGGACACCTGGCTGCGCCTGCAGGGCAAGCAGATCGAGGGCGCGGAAAGTCCGGGGGCCTACCTGTTCCGCATGGCGTTCAACGTGGCCATCGACCGGCAGCGCTCGGAAAGCCGCTACCTCACCGGGGCCGAAGTCGAGGACCTGCTCGGCATGGCCGACCCCGCGCCGGGCCCGGCCGATACGGCGCAGAGCCGCTCCGAACTGGAGTTGCTGATCGAGGCGATGGAGGAACTGCCCGAGCGCCGCCGCGCGATCCTGCTGGCCGTCCGCGTCGAAGGCCTGACCCAGCCGGAAACCGCGCGTCGCTTCGGCGTGTCGCTGCGTCTGGTGGAACTGGAACTCCAGCGCGCCCAGGAATTCTGCGCCGCCCGACTCGGACGCTGATCACCGCGCGCGCTTTGCGCGAGTGTTTGCGGGATTGCCCCGCCGGCTCCGTCCAAGCCATGGAGGGCCGCATAATCGGCGGCCTTCGCCCGCGTTCATTCGAGCCTGCCCGCCATGGCGCCATCCCAGCACGACACGCCACCCGACGAGGTCGCGCGCCAGGCCCACGCCTGGGTGCGCCGGCTCGCCTCGGGCCAGGCGACCGTCGCCGATGCGCAGGCGCTGCGCCGCTGGTGCGAGGCCGATCCGGCGCATGCCGCCGCGTTCGCGCGTGCGCGCAAGCTGTGGCGCGACTTCGATCCGGCCGGACGCGAAGTGCTGCAACGCGGACGCGTGCCGACGATGGCGCGGCGTCGCATCAACCGTCGCGCGTTCCTCGGCGGCGCGCTCACCGCGACCGCGGCGGTCGCGGCCGTCGCCGCGCTGCATCCGCCGCTGGGCCTGTGGGCGCCGGCTTCGCAATGGGGCGCCGATTTCCGCACCGCGACCGGCGAACAGAAGCGCGTGCGCGTGTCCGACGATGTGTGGCTCGCACTGAACACGCAGACCCGCGTCGCGCTGCAATCCGGCACGCAACCGGGCATCCGCCTGCTGGCCGGCGAAGCGGAAGTCGAACGGCGCGCCGTCGCGGGCCTGCCGCTGAGCGTGATCGCCGGCGACGGCCGCACGCTCGCGCGCGGACAGGCGCGTTTCGACGTGCGCAACGACGACGGCGAAGTCTGCGTGACGTGCCTGGCCGGCGAAGTCGAAGTGGAGCAGGGCGCGCGACGGCAGGTGCTGCATCGCAACGAGCGCGTGATCTACGACGCGAACGGGCTGCGTGCGCCGCTCGCGGTCGACCCGTCGACGGTGTCGGCCTGGCGCGAGGGCGCGGTGGTGTTCCGGCGCACGCCGCTGTCGGACGCGGTGGCCGAGATCAACCGGTACCGGCCCGGCCGCGTGGTGCTGCTGGATCGCGAACTCGGCCGCAACGTCGTCAGCGGGCGTTTCCGCATCGGCGACATGGACCAGGTCATCGCGCAGATCCGCGCGGCGTTCGGCGTGCGCGTGCGGCATCTGCCGGGGAACGTGGTGCTGCTGGGCTGACCGGCGCGGCAGGCGCGCCTCGCGCGTGCGATTGCGGGGTCCTCCGGGCCACGACGTCTAAGGGGTAACGGGCGCCGAACGGCGCCATCGCAACCCTTTGCCGCGTCCAAGAGAACCGTCATGCCGAGCCGCACGACCGCGCACGTCCCCACGCCCGACACACGCGACCTGCGCGCGAGAACCGGCATCGCGCGCCATCCGCTGGCGCATGCGGTGGCGATGCTGCTGCTGGCGACCAACGCGCAGGCGCAGCAGGCCTTCAGTCCGGCGTGGTTCGCCAACAAGGGCGCGGTGCAGAACGCGGCGGCGGCGACCGGCCAGCTGCCGAACGGCGTGCCGGCGGCATCGCTGACAGGGCCGAGGCAGCAATCGCAGGCGGCGCGCGAACGGCTGAAGCAGTCGATCGACAACCTCGCCACGTCCGCGCAGGCCATCGCCGCGCAGCAGGCGCTGCAACGCAATGCGCGCGCGGCGGCGGCCGGAAGCGGCGTGCCGGACGGCCTGGGCGAAGGCGGCCTGGAGGTTGACGACAACGCGCTCACGCGCGGCTGGCTCAATGCGCGCGCGCCGACGCAGGGCATCGCCAACGGCACGACCACCGTCACCATCGAGCAGACCGGCGCGAAGGCCGTCCTCAACTGGGAAACCTTCAACGTCGGGCGCAACACCCTCGTCGATTTCAACCAGCAGGCCGACTGGGCGGCGCTCAACCGCGTCAACGATCCGCTCGCCCGGCCGTCGCAGATCCACGGCCGGATCAGCGCTGAAGGCACGGTGCTGATCGTCAACCGCAACGGCGTGATGTTCGGCGGCACCAGCCAGGTCAACACGCGCAACCTCGTCGCCGCGGCGGCGGAATTCAGTGACGAACAGTTCCTCCAGCGCGGCCTGTATTCGGCACCGCAGAACACCGCGCCGGCCGCGAGCTTCACCGACGCCGCGGGCAAGGTGATCGTCGAAGCCGGTGCGCGCATCGAAACCGCCGCATCGAACGACGTGCGCCAGGGCGGCGGCTACGTGCTGCTGCTTGGGTCGGAAGTGCACAACGCGGGCAACATCACGACCTCGCGCGGGCAGACGCTGCTCGCCGCCGGCGACGACTTCGTCATCCGCAAGGGCGTGGGCACCGAGGCGAACACGTTCTCGACCACGCGCGGCAACGAAGTGCTCGCGCGCCGCGACGAGGACAGCGCCGCCGGCGAGGTGCGCAACACCGGCCTGATCACCGCGCGCGAAGGCGACATCACGCTCACCGGCCATCGCGTGCGGCAGGACGGCGTCGCCGTGTCCACGACCACGGTGAACCAGCGCGGCACGATCCACCTATCGACCCCTGCGAGCGATGCGGAAGGCGAAGTCGTCCTCGGCGCGGATGCGGTGACCGCCGTGCTGATCGAGGACGACGGAAGGACCACCGCGCTCGACAGCCAGCGCGACGCGCTGATCGCCGAGTCGCAGAAGCAGGATGCATTGCGCTTCGTCGCCGGCCAGGCGGGCATGGGCGGGTTCGACAACCTGTCCTCGCTGTCCGACCGGCGCGACCAGTCGCGTGTCGAGATCGTCAGCGGCGGAGACGTGCGTTTCGAGGCGGATTCGCTGACGGTGGCCACCGGAGGGCAGATCGCCGTCAGCGCCAAGGACCGCGTCTTCGCCGCCGACAAGGCCACGCTGGACGTCGCCGGAGCGGTCGGCGTGCAGGTCGCGATGGAATCCAACAACGTGCAGGTGAACGTGCAGGGCAACGAGCTGCGCGATTCGCCGGTCAATCGCGACAGCGGCGACCTGTTCAACCAGAACGTGTGGATCGACCGGCGCGACCTGGTCCACGTTCCCGCCGGCACCGGCGGTTACGACGGCGACCGCTGGTACGCGGCCGGCGGCCTGCTCGAAGTGGGCGGCTGGCTCAGCAACCAGGGCCACGGCATCGGCGAATGGGCGGCGCAGGGCGGGAGCATCGTGCTGGGCGGCAACGAAGTCGTCACCCAGCGTGGTTCGTCGATCAACCTGTCCGGCGGCGCGCTCGACGTGCAGACCGGCCACGCGTACCAGACCTGGCTGCGCGGCGCGGACGGCCGCCTGTACAGCCTCGACGACGCCTCGGCCAACATGCGCTTCGCCGGCGTCTACAACGGCTTCGAGGACACGCACGAGCGCTGGGGCGAAAACCTCACCGGCTATTACTACAACCCGCTGATCGCACCGCAGCGCCGGCTCGAGAACGGCTACACCGTGGGGCGCGACGCGGGCCGGCTGACGGTCTCCGCGCCGACCGCTGTACTGGAAGGCGGGATCGTCGCGACGGTCTTCGACGGCGAGCAGCAGGGCCGCGTGCGCGACGACATCGCCGACGGCTACCGCCAGGCGCAGACCGCCGTGGCGAAGGCGGGCACGCTCGTCTACGGGCGCGCGAACGCGGTGGGCACCGGCGCGTTCGACACGCACGTGTCCATCGGCGAGGTCGCCAACATCGCCGACGCATGGACGGGCGCGGAAGACCTCATTCCCGAAGAACGCATCGGCACGCTGCACCTCGACGCCGCGCGCCTGGGCGGGGCCGAACTCGGCGGACTGGACATCACCACCTCGGCCAACATCGTCATCGACGGCGCGCTGCGCCTGGCCGACGGCGGCGAACTCCGCCTGAACGCCGCGGACACACGCATCGACGCCGACGTGACCGCGCGCGGCGGCGCGATCAGGATCGGAAACACCGCGCCGGTGCGCACCGTGACCGGCGGCGCGCTCGAAGACCACATCCTGCTGGATGGCGACGGCACCGCGTCGTTCGCGCTGGGCGAAGGCGCGACGCTCGATCTGCGCGGCATCTGGACCAACGACGTGCCCGACGCCAATCCGTGGGCGTCCACGGCGCACGTCGATGGCGGCGACCTGACCGTGCGGATGTTCCAGGGCTCGATCGCGCTCGCATCGGGCAGCGTGGTCGATGTGTCGTCGGGTGCGACGCTCGCGGCGAGCGGCGATCTCCTCGGCGGACGCGGCGGCGACGTGCGCCTGCTGGCCGGCATGGAACGCTCGACGCTGCTGCGCAATCCCGACGGCGTGCGCCTGCAACTCGACGGCGAACTGCGCGCGCAGGGCGTGCTCGGCGGCGGAACGCTGGAACTGCAGTCGCCGCAGGACATCGCGTTCGGCCACGCGACGCCGGACGACGACAGCACGGCGATGCAACTCGACGCGGCACTGCTGCGCAGCGGCTTCTCGGCGTATTCGATCACCAGCCTCGGCAAGGTGAGCGTCGCCGGCACGGAGCTGCGCGCGGACATGCCGGTGCTGCACCTGCCCGCCAACGCGACGCCGCCGGAGACCGGCGCCGATCCGCGCGTCGCGCTGGAAAGCTGGACGCCGCCGCTGTACCAGGAGGATCCGGTAAACGCCCGCATGTCGCAGCGCGAAGGCGCGAGCGTGACGCTGCGCGGTGCGGCGATCGAGGTGGATGCCGACAGCCGCATCGAAGTCGATCCCGGCCAGCGCGTACGCCTGGCCGCGTCGGGCCAGATCACGGTCGATGGCGACATCGCCGCGCCCGGCGGCGACATCGCCATCCTCAGCGAGCCGGTGGGTTTCGACGTGCCCGAGATGACCGGCACGTCGTTGTGGATCGGCGCCGACGCCGTGCTCGATGCGGCGGGCCGCGCGCAGGTCGCGCTCGACCAGAACGGCCGCCGCTACGGCGTCGTGCAGGACGGCGGCTCGATCCGCATCGGCCTGGAAGGCTACGACCGTCGCACCAACGACAGGCTCGACGCGACCAACGCGTTCGTGGTGATCCGCGAAGGCGCGAAGCTCGATGCGTCGGGTGCGGCGGCGGATCTCGACGTGTACGCGGGGCAGGGACCGTTCCATGCGTCGCGCGTGGTGAACGTTGCGGGAGACGGCGGCCTGATCCGGCTGGGCTCCACGCGCGGCATCCTCAACGACGGCGACCTGCGCGCCGCCGCCGGTGGCGCCGGTGCATCGGGCGGCGAGCTCGGCGTCGTGCTGGAGAACGCGCCGGGCCTGGACGGGCCCATGAACACGTTGACCGTCACCCAGCAGCGCGTGGCCAGCGGCCTGGCGGCCGGGCTCGAAGCGGGCGTAAGCGATCCGACGCTGGCGGACAGCCAGGCGCGCATCAGCGCCGGTGAAATCGCCGCCGGCGGCTTCGACACGCTCGACCTGTGGAGCCGCGACGTCATCGCGTTCGACGGCGACGTGAACCTGCAACTCGGCCGGGCGCTGCACCTGCGGCGCGCCGCGATCGGCGTGGCCGACGGCGATCCGGACGCGCGGGTCCGCCTGTCCGCGCCGTACGTGCTGCTCGAAGGCAAGAGCAACGTGCCGCTCACGTCCTCCGGCCTCTTCACGCCGTCCGGCATGCTGGTGCCGAGCAACGGCAATGCGTTCGAGATGCTCGCCACGGCCAGCCGCAACACCGGTTCGCTGGACATCGACGCCGACCTGATCGACGTGCGCGACTTCGTCAGCTTCGGCGCCAGCGGCACGGTCTACGAAACGCAGGCCACCTCGTCCGCGCGGCCGGTCGAACTGATCGGCTTCGACAGCATCGACCTCACCAGCCGTGGCGACATGCGCTTCCTCGGCGCCCGCGTCGCCGGCAGCAACCGCGACCTCGGCAGCCGCCTCAACACCGGCGGCGACATGACGATCACCGCCGCGCAGCTGTATCCGGGCACGCATGCGTCCGGCACGGTCCAGGTCGGACGCAAGCCCGACGGCACCTACGACATGGAGCGCACGCTCACCATCCGCGGCTACGGAAGCACGCCCGCGATGCCGCAGTCGGTGTTCGGCGCGCTCACGCTGGCGGCGCCGAACATCGACCAGGGCGGCGTCGTGCGCGCGCCGCTGGGCCGCATCACCTTCAACCAGCAGCCCTTCATCGACGGCTTCCGCCAGGAAGAGGTGTACGACGTCACGCTGCGCGCGGGCAGCATCACCTCGACCAGCGCCGCCGGCCTGACCATGCCCTACGGCGGCACCGTCGATGGCTTGCGTTACCTGTACGACGGCCAGGAAGTGACGTTCCGCGAACAGGCCGACATCGCCGGCGGCGACCTGCAGGACGGCATCGTCTTCGGCCATGCGCGGCTGACGGCCGAATCGGGTGCGCTGATCGACGTTTCCGGCGGCGGCGAACTGCTCGGCGCGGGGTTCGTCAGCGGTCGCGGCGGTTCGGTCGACGTGTTGCGCACGCCGCTCGCCAACGCCAATCCGGCGAACGCGTTCAGTTCCGCCGACGCGCAGGTGTACGCGATCGTGCCCGGCATGCACAACGCACCGGCGCCGGTGTCGCCCGACGCGGGCGCGGGCCAGCCGGGCATCGGCCGGCAGATCACGCTGACCGAAGCGGTGGGCGATCTCGCGCCCGGCACCTACACGCTGATGCCATCGAACTACGCGCTGTTGCCCGGCGCGTACCGGGTCGAACTGGGTTCGACGATGTCCGGCCTCGTGCCGCCGGCCGTCGGCCTGCCGGCGGGTTCGATCAGCGCCAGCGGTTATCTGGGCGTCGCGAACACCGATATCCGCGACGCGCTGCCGACGTCGATCACGCTGACCAGCGGCGAGGCCGTCCGCAGCCATTCGCAGTACAACGAAACCCGCTACGCGAAGTTCGCCATCGACGACGCCAAGCGCTTCGGCGCGCTGCGCCCGCGCCTGGAACGCGACGCGCAGTCGGTGCAGATCGACTTCGGCAAGGCGACCGGCGACGTGCTCGACTTCGAGGGCCTCGCGAACCTGCAGGGCGCCGAAGGCGGGTTGTCGGGCAACCTGTTCGTGACGGGCGGGCAGGACATCGAGATCAAGGCGCGCGGCGCGCAGGCCACCGACGGCATGGCCTCGTTCGATGCGGAGGATCTGTCCGCGTTCGGCGCCGGCGCGATGGTGGTCGGCGGCCTCTTCGGCCTCGTGCAGGGCCAGGACCCGGACGACGGCAACGCGCCGAACGGACCGCGCATCCTGTTCCGCGCCGATCCCAACGACATCGTGGTGCGCGACGGCGCCACGCTGAAGGCGGGCCAGCTGTTCCTGACCGGCAAGGACGTCGTCGTGCAGTCCGGCGCCGTGCTCGACACGACCGCGCACGCTGCCGACAGCGTCATCGATTCCTCGCTCGGCCTGCTGTTCCATGCCACCCGCGACGATCGGACGTCGAGGACCGGCGCGATCCTCGCCGTGTCCGACGGCTTCCTCGATTTCGCCGCGCCGCTGCGCGATGCCGCGCGTCCGAACTCGATCACCGTCGAGGACGGCGCCACGCTGCGCACCGACGGCACGATCGCCTTCGCGTCCGGCGGCGAGGTGACGGTCGGCGAAGCGGACCTGGTCGCGCGCGACCTGCAGCTGGCCGCGCCGCGGGTGAACATCGGCACCACGGAATCCTTCGCGGCGGCCGATGCGGCGAGCGCGATAGGCGCGGGCGTGCGCCTGAGCCAGTCGACGCTGGAGCGCCTGCTCGGCGCCAGCGAACCGGGCTCGATCGCGATCGAACGCCTGCGCCTGACGGTCGGCGAATCGCTGAACTTCTTCGGCAACGTCGATTTCAACCTGCGCGAGGCCGGCGGCGATGCCGGCGCGCAGCTGGTGCTCAACAGCCCGGCGATCTACGGCTGGGGCGGCGCCGACGACGTCGCGCGCATCACCGCCGACACGCTGGTGTGGAGCGGCCTGGGGCGCGGGCGCGGTACCGCCGGATCGCCGTACGAGAACACGCCGCCCGGCGCGGTGATGCCCGGTGGCGCCGGCACCGGTGCGGGCAGGCTGGAAGTGGACGCGCGCGAGATCGTGTTCGGCTACGACGAACTCGCGCGCCCGCAGGACCAGGTCGAACTCGACCGCCTCGCGCTCGGCTTCGCCAGCGTCGATCTCAACGCCAGCGAGCGCATCGCCGCCAACCAGCGCGGCAGCCTGTCGGTCTATCGCAGCGGCACCGACGAAGCCTCGTACACGGGCGGCGCGCTGAACCTGTCCACGCCGTTGCTCACCGGCGACGCGGGCTCGTCCATGCGCTACGCGACCGGCGGCGCACTCACGGTATCGTCGCCGACCAGCGCCGCCATCGACACGCGCGCCACCGACGCGCTCGGCGCGGAAGTCCGCCTCGACGGCGCGACCGTCTCGGTGGACACGGCCGTCGTATTGCCCAGCGGTCGCCTCGTCGTCGACGCCGACGACGGCATCGTGCTCGGCGACCGCGCGAACCTCGACCTGTCCGGCCGCACGCTGCGCTTCTTCGACGTCACGCGCACCAGCTGGGGCGGCGACGTGGTGATGGAAACGGCGAACGGCGCGATCGTGCAGGACGCCGGCTCGCGCATCGACGTGTCGGCGACCGGCAACGACGCCGGTTCGATCCAGGCCACCGCGACCGGCGCCGGCGGCGACGTCGCGTTCGGCGGCACACTGCTGGGCCGCGCGGACGCGGGCTTCGACAGCGGCGCGTTCGACGTCCGCGCGACGCGACTGGACGACTTCGCCGGCCTCAACGCGAAGCTCGATGCCGGCGGTTTCTTCCACGCGCGCGGCTTCGTCATCAAGACCGGCGACCTGGTCGTACGCGACGACGTCCGCGCGAACGAGGTGAGCATCTCGATCGACGGCGGCTCGCTCACGGTCGACGGCACCATCGACGCGAGCGGCGCGGAGGTTGGTCGCATCCGGCTGGCCGCGCGCGACACGCTCGCGCTCACCGGCAACGCGGTGCTCGACGTGCACGGCACGCAGCTTGTCACCGACGCGTACGGCCAGGCGATCGATGCGTCGAACCGCGGCGCGATCGAACTGACCTCGCGCGACGGCAACGTCTCGCTCGCATCAAGCGCGCGGCTGGACCTGCGTTCGGCCGACGGCGTGGCGCGCGGGCACGTGGACATCAACGCGCCGCGCATCGGCGGCAACGACGTCGCGGTGGACGCCGCGAACGGCATCGCGATCGACGGCGCGGCGAGCATCGCGGTGAACGCGTTCGCGCGCTACACGCCGGCCGACGGCATCGTGAGCCAGACCTGGCTCGACGCGATCCACCTCGACAGCGTCGCGTTCATCGACGCCGCCGGTGCGAACGCGGCGGTCGATGCGCGCCTGTCCGGGCTCAAGAGCTACGGCGCCGCGTTCCACCTGCGGCCGGGCGTGGAGATCGTCAGCGATGGGGACCTCACCGTGCGCGCCGACCTCGATCTGTCCGGCTACCGCTACGGACCGGACGCCGACGGTGCCGTGCCCGGTTCCGGCGAACCGGGTGTGCTGACGATCCGCGCCGGTGGCGATCTCGACATCAACGGCAGCATCAGCGACGGCTTCGCGCCGCCGCCGGCGACGCCCGACGACAACGCCTGGCAGGTCCGTACCGAGCTGCTCAACGGCCAGGCCGCGCCCGCCGGGATGGTCTTCGACATTCCGTTCAATCCGGAGTGGGGCGACCAGTTCTACGCGTTCCCGAACCTCGCCGAAGTGCAGGTGGTGTCGGGTTCGGTCACCGACTGGTTCGGCAGCTATTTCCCCGGCGACATCATCCCGGGCCTGCTGTACGGGCAGGTGATCATCGAGGCCGGCACGGTGCTGACCTCGGCCAATCCGTCCGACGCGGACATCGTGATCTCCACGCCGCGTCCGGAACCGGGACGCTTGTGGGCGGCGGCGCCGATGCTCGATCCGGGCATGCAGTCGTGGTCGATGCGACTGGTCGGCGGTGCCGACACGCAGTCCGCCGACAGTCGCTCGCTCGCGGCGGCGTCGCGATTGAACGGTTCCGGCAACGTCGTGCTGAAGGACGAACACAAGATGGGACCGGACGCGGATCGCGTCGGCCTGTCGGTGGTGCGCACCGGCACCGGCAGCCTCGAGGTGCTGGCCGGCGGCGACTATCGCCAGGAAACGCTTTACGGCGTCTACACCGCCGGCACGCAGGTGGCCGACGGCGCCAAGTGGAACGCGCCGCGCGCCACGCGCGCCGACGGCACGGTGCTCGGCGCGGAGAACGCCGGGTACGAAGCCTCGCTCGGCGCGCAGCGCATGTTCTTCGCCGACGGCGGCGGCGATCTCCTGCTGGCCGCGCAGGGCGACGTGCGCGGCCTCAACGAGTCGTTCGGCGGCAACGCCGCGACCGACGACATCGGCCGCTGGCTGTGGCGCCAGGGCGGCGACGAACTCGACCAGCGCACCGCGTGGGGCATCAATTTCGGCCAGTACCGCTGGTGGGAGGAACGCGGCACCGTCGAACTCGTCGGCTTCAGCGGCATCGGCACGCTCGGCGGCGGCAACGTGACGGTGCGCGCGGGCGGCGATGCCGGTGCGTCGGTGCGGACCGACATCTCCACGCTCACCAACCAGTACACCGTCGACACGCTCAATCTCGTGGTCGCCGGCAGCGGCCGGGTCGATGCCGACGGACGCCTCGTGCAGACCGGCGGCGGCTCGCTCGACGTCGACGTCGGCGGTCGCATGAACACGCGACTGAACGACACCGACACCGGCAACGACCGGCCGAACGGCGGCCTCGTGCTCAACCTGCGCGGCGACATCGACGTGCGCGCCGGCAGCATCGGCCGGACGATGGAGAGCGGCTATGGTCTGATCGCGGCGGATGACCCGCGCGCGAGCGACCTGCGCGAGCCGCTCAACCGCATCGCGTACTCGCCGCTGGACGTGGTGGTCGGCGATGGCGTCGCGTCGCTGCGCAGTCGCGGCGACCTGAACATCGGCAGCGGCACCGACGCGGGCCGTGTCACGGTGAACGGCGGCGCGACGCAGGCCGAGGCCGGCGGTCTTTCGGGCAGCGCGATCGCCTCGTTCTCGCTGTGGACCGACCGCAGCGCGATCGACCTGTTCGCCACCGGTGGCGACGTCCACCAGACGCCGAAGCCCGGCAGCGGCCTGTTCGCGGTGTACGACCCGGCGCGCTTCACCGCCGTGGCGGCCAACGGTTCGATCGTGCTCGACGGCCTCACGCTGGCGCCGTCGGCGAGCGGCGACCTGCAGCTGTTCGCGCGCGACCACGTGCTCGGCAGCGCGTCGATGTCGGGCGCCACGCCGACGTCCACCAACGCGCCGCTGCGCGTGTTCTGGGGCCTGGCCGAAACGCCGGAAAGCGAGACGTTCCTCGCCAGCAACGCGATCCTGGTGGGCGACACGTACTTCCGCAGCGAAGGCGCGGGACTGTTCACGTTCGGGCTCGACACCGCGTCGAACCTGCACGCCGGCGCGGGTCAGCCGGCGCGCATCTACGCGCTGGAAGGCGACGTGCGCGCCCGCACCGGCGGCGTGGGCACCGCCACGGTCAATGGCGACGAAACGCGCCCGGTGTACCTGGGCGCGACCTCGATGGCGATCCGCGCCGGACGCGACGTCCTCGCCAGCGGCCTGATCGTCAACAACGATGCCGACGACGTCTCCGTCGTGCAGGCCGGCCGCGACATCCTCAACACCTCGATCGACGTCGCCGGCCCGGGCCTGCTGGAAGTCACCGCCGGCCGCAACGTCTACCAGGCGCTCGACGGCACCACCGACGGCACCGACAGCGCGATCAACAGCCTCGGCGCGATCGTGGCCGGCGACACGCGCCCCGGCGCGGGCATCGTGCTCAGCGCGGGCATGGGGCAGGGCGGTCCGGACTACGCGGCGTTCGCGGCGCTGTACCTGGATCCGGCCAACCTAGCCGATCCGGAACAGCGCCTCGCCGACCAGCCGGGCAAGGTCGCGAAGACCTACGAGAAGGAACTGGCCGACTGGCTCGCCGAACGTTTCGCTTACGCCGGCGACCACGCGCTCGCGTACTTCGACACGCTGCCGACGACGCAGCAGGGCGTGTTCCTGCGCGAGGTCTACTTCGCCGAACTGCGCCTGAGCGGACGCGAGTTCAACGATCCCGACAGCCGCCGCTTCGAAAGCTACCTGCGCGGGCGCAACGCGATCGCCGCGCTGTTCCCGGAGAAGGACGCGAACGGCAACGTCATCGCGCGCGAAGGGTCGATCTCGTTCCAGGGCGCGGCCGGGGTGCACACGCGCTTCGGCGGCGACCTGCAGGTGCTGGCGCCGGGCGGCGCGCTCACGCTGGGCGTGGACGGCGTCGCGCCGCCGCCGGGCACCGGCCTGGTCACGCTGGGCGAAGGCGACATCGACATCTTCACCGGGGACGACGTGCTGCTCGGCCTGTCGCGCATCATGACCACGCTGGGCGGCGGCATCACCGCGTGGTCGGTGGAAGGCGACATCAACGCCGGTCGCGGTTCCAAGACCGCGCTGGTCTACACCCCGCCGCGCATGGTGTACGACGATGTCGGCAACCTGTCGCTGTCGCCGAACGTGCCGTCCACCGGCGCGGGCATCGCGACGCTCGATCCGATTCCAGGCACGGAGCCGGGCGACGTCGATCTGATCGCGCCGCTGGGCACGATCGACGTGGGCGAGGCGGGCATCCGCGTGTCGGGCAACGTCAACTTCGCCGCGCTGCAGGTGGTCAACGCCGCCAACGTGCAGGTGAAGGGCGAGGCGACCGGCCTGCCGCCGACGACCGTGGTGAACACCGCCGCGCTCACCTCGGCCAGCGCCGCCGCCAACAGCGCCACGCAGGCCGTGCAGGACATGACGCGCCAGCAGCAGGACGCCGCGCGCCGCGCGCAGCCGTCGATCATCAGCGTGCAGGTGCTGGGCTTCGGTCCGGAAAGCAGCCGCGTCGATGCGCCGCAATCGGGCACCCTCCGGGCCGCGCGACCGGCCGGCTACGACGCGTCCAGCGCGTTCCAGGTGCTCGGCAACGGCGAGCTCACCGCCGAGCAGCAGTCGCGCCTGACCACCGCCGAACGCCGCCGCCTGCAGGAGCCGGAATGAGCCCGCGTTCGCGATGGTTCGGCGCCGCCCTCGCATTGCTGGGCGCGGGCCAGGCGATGGCCGCGCCGCCCGTGCCGCAGCACTGGCTCGATTACGCCGGTGCCGCCGGTGCGCAGTTCCAGGCGCGTTTGCGCGACGGCGCGAACGAACGCGCACAACGCCTGCACGCATGGCTGGAGCAACGCGAAACGAACGACCGGCTGATGGGCGTGTCGGCGCTGGTGGTCGTGCAGGTGTGGATCGCACCCGATGGCGCCGTGCGGCGGCTTGAATTCGCCTCGCTCGGGCAACCCCAGGCCGACGAGGACCTGCGCGCGGTGCTGTCCGCGCGCCTGCCCGCGCCGCCGACGGACATGCGCCAGCCTCTGGTGCTGGGCGTGTCGCTGGATCCGGTGCGCCCGGATGCGACCGGCGACACCTTGTGACCGCGCGGTAACGAATTCTTCTTGCGGGATCGAACACCGGCAAGCGTCACAAGGAAAGGGACGGCAAGACGCACGCGCGGGCCGCCAACGACTTCAGGGAACGGGTTCGACCATGCTCGATTTCGACACGATGCGCTCGCCGCGACGACGATGTGCGTTGCTGCTGGCCATCCTCGCCGCCGTCGCACCGCCGGCCGCGCTGGCGCAGGCGCCGGGCGACGACGACGCCACGGACGGGCGACGCGTCGACGTCAACGAATACATCGTGCGCGGCAACACCGTGCTGGACACGCGGGCGATCGAACGCGCGGTGACGCCGTTCCTTGGCCCGGACCGCACGATGAAGGACATCGAGGCCGCGCGCGACGCGCTGCAGGCCGCATACCAGAAGCAGGGTTTCCAGTCGGTCTACGTCGACCTGCCGGCGCAGCAGGTAACCGGCGGCATCGTGTTCCTGCAGGTGAACGAGACGAAAGTCGGCACGCTTCGCGTGGTCGGCGCGCAGCACAACTCGCCCGAGGTCCTGCGCGAGCAGGTGCCCGCGTTGCGCGAGGGCGCCGTACCCGATTTCAACCGCGCGCAGGCACAGCTGACCGAGCTCAATCGCACCGGCAAACGGCAGGTCGTGCCGCTGGTGCGTGAAGGCGAACAGCCCGGCACGATGGACGTGGACCTGAAGGTCGACGACCAGTCGCCGTGGCGCTTCAGCGCCGCGCTCAACAACGACCACAGCGCCGACACCGAGGACCTGCGCGCGACGCTGAGCGTCGGTCACGACAACCTGTGGCAGAAGGGCCACAGCGCGACGCTGACCTTCTTCGGCGCGCCGCAGGACCTGGACCAGGCGAGCGTGTGGTCGGCGTCCTACGTCGCGCCGTTCCGCGGCACGCCGTGGAGCCTGGAAGGCAACGCGTACACCTCCGACAGCAACGTCGTCACCACCGGCGACACCAACGTGCTCGGCAAGGGCCACGCCGTCGGGCTCAAGCTCAACTACACCGTGCCGGACAGCGGCGCGTGGTTCCACGTGTTCTCGTTCGGCGTGGACTTCAAGGATTCCGACGAAGCGCTGACGTTGAACGGGCAGGGCGATTCGGTGCCGCTGGAATACGCGCCGCTGACGCTGTCCTACACCGGCTTCCGCCAGGGCGAGCGCGACCAGTTCGCCGTCAACGCCAGCGCGGTGGTCGGCGTGAGCAGCTTCCTCGGCTACGGCAGCGACTGGAGCGACTTCGACCGCAAGCGCTACCAGGCCAGCCCGGGCTTCCTCGTGCTGAAGGCCGACGCCAACCACACCCACACCTTCGACAACGGCTGGCAGTGGTACGCGCGCCTGGCCGGGCAGACCTCCGATTCGCCGCTGGTGTCGGGCGAGCAGTTCGCCGCCGGCGGCATGTACAGCGTGCGCGGTTACCTGTCGGCGGAGGCCATCGGCGATGCGGGCGTGCTCGGCACGCTGGAATGGCGCACCGCGCCGCTGCCGTGGTGGTCGGGCGTGCTGCGCGACTGGCGCTGGTACGCGTTCGTCGACGCCGCGCGCCTTGGCCTGCGCGAACCGCTGCCCGAACAGGACGACCGCTTCTCGCTGGCCTCGGTCGGCATCGGCAGCAACGTGAAGTTCGGCGAGCACGTGTTCCTGCGCCTGGACTACGCGCTGCCGCTGAAGGAAGGCCCCAACACCGACAACGACGCGCCGAACCTGCACTTCAACCTTGGCGCGAGCTTCTGATGTCCCTCATTCGATACGCCTTCGCGGAGATCCGAAACATGCATCGCTTCCTACTGCTGGCGCTCGTGTGGCTGAGCGCGTTCTCCGGCACGGCGCAGGCCGCCTCGTGGTGGCAGCCCGAATGGGCCTACCGCAAGCCGATCACGCTCGATGCCAGCCCGCAGGGCGGCAACGTCGGCGGCGAGATCGGCCGCGCGCCGGTGCTGGTGCGCCTGCATTCGGGCGCCTTCGGTTTCGATGGCGTCAAGCCGGACGGCTCGGACCTGCGCTTCGTCGCCGCCGACGACAGGACCGTGCTGAACCACCAGATCGAACGCTTCGATCCGCAGTCGGGCATCGCGCTGGTGTGGGTCGACGTGCCGGGGCTGAGCGGCACATCGCCGCCGACCACGATCTGGATGTACTACGGCAATCCGAAGGCGCCGGCATCGGGCAACGGGCAGCTGACCTTCGATCCGGATTACACGCTGGTCTACCACTTCGCCGAGAACGCGACGCCCCCGCGCGACACCACCGCGTACGGCAACCACGCGCAGGCCACGGTCACGTCGCTGGACGGCACGGTCATCGGCAAGGGCGCGCAGTTCAACGGCACCGCGCTGACGCTGCCGGCGACGCCGTCGCTGGCGGTGCAGGCCGGCGGCGCGCAGACGGTGTCGATGTGGGTGCGTCCGGACCGCTTCGCGCCGCGGCAGATCGTGTATGCGCGTCGCGATGGCGCGGGCAGCGTGCTGCTCGGGCTGGACGAAGGCGTTCCGTTCGTCGAGATCGACGGCCAGCGCACCCCGCCCGCGCAGCCGGTGCAGGCGGGGCAGTGGTCGCATCTCGCCTTCGCCGCCGACGCCGGCAACGTCACGCTGTACGTGAACGGCCGCGCCGCCGGCACCCTCGCTGTGACGCTGCCCGCGCTCGACACGCCGGCGAACGTCGGCGCGGATGTCGCCACCGACGCGAGTGCGAACGCGAACACGGCCTTCATCGGCGCCATCGACGAACTGCGCATCTCGCGCCTGGCGCGACCGGCGCCGGCGCTGCTCGCCGACACCGTCGCGCAGGGCGCCGATTCGCGCCTCACCGCGTTCGGCCCCGACGAACAACAGGCCGGCAAGAGCCATTTCGGCTTCATCCTCGATTCGATGCCGGTGGATGCGTGGGTCGTGGTGTCGCTGCTGGGCCTGATGTTCATCGGCTCGTGGCTGATCATGATCGGCAAGGGCCGCTACTTCGGCCGCGTGTCGCGCGCGAACGCGGCCTTCGCCGAACAGTTCCACAAGGTGGCCGGCAAGCCGCTGGGCACGCTGGCCGATCTCGACCGCCAGCGCCTGATCGAGCCCGACATCAAGGAGAACTCCACCTTGTGGCGCCTGTACCAGGTGGCCATCGAGGAAATGCGCCAGCGCCACACGCGCGACGGCCACGGCTACCTGTCGGCGGCGACGATCGGCGCGATCCGCGCGTCGATGGACGGCGCCGCCGTGCGCGAGAACGAGCGCATGGGCAGGCAGATGAACTGGCTGTCGACCACGATCGAAGGCGCGCCGTACGTGGGCCTGTTCGGCACCGTCATCGGCATCATGCTGGTGTTCGCGGTGGCGGCGATGGCCGGCGCGGTGGACATCAACTCGGTCGCGCCGGGCATGGCCGCCGCGCTGCTGTGCACGGCGGCGGGCCTCGGCGTCGCGATCCCCGCGCTGTTCGGCTACAACTGGCTGGCCGCGCGTTCGGAAGCGATCAGCGCCGACATGACGGTGTTCGTCGACGAGTTCGCCGCGCGCCTGGCCGAAGAGCACGACAACCTGGCCGAGCCGCTCCTGGCTTCCGTCGCCGCTTCCGCGCAGCACGCATAAGGGACGGCGACCATGGCCAAGGCCGCATCCTTCGGAAGCAAGAAACGCGTGGGCGGCATCAATATCACGCCGTTCGTCGACGTGCTGCTGGTGGTGCTGGTGATCTTCATCCTGACCAGCAACGCCAGCATTCCCGGCATCCAGGTCAACCTGCCCAAGGCCAGCTCGACGGTCGCGCTGGAGAAGCCGCAGACCAAGGCCATCACCGTCGACAACAACGGCCAGGTGTTCCTCGACGCGTATCCGGTGAGCCTGGCCGAGCTGGAGGAACGGCTGCGCGCGCAGAAGGCGCTGACCCCGGACTTTCCGGTGATCGTGCGCGGCGATGCGCAGGTGCAGTACGCGAAGGTCGTGGAGGTGCTCGACCTGCTGCGTCGCATCGAGCTCAACCAGATCGGCCTGGTCACCGGCAAGGCGCAGGGCTGACCGATGACACGCCCGCCTTCCGGACATCGCCCGGGATTCCTGCGCAGGCACGGCGGCACGCTGGTCGCGATCGCCGCGGTGCTGGCCGCGCTCGCGGCGCTGTTCTGGTACCTGGTGAGCGACACCGCGAGCACGAAGCGGCCCGTCGCCGACGTGCCGATGATCATGCTGCCGCCGCCGCCGCCTCCGCCGCCGGAACCGGAAAAAACGCCGGAGCCCGAGGAGCCGGAGGAAGTCGTCCAGGAGCCCGAGCCGATCGAGCCGCTCAAACCCACCGAGGCGCCGGCGCCGGACACCAGCGACCCGGTGACGATGGACGCCGACGGCCAGGCCGGCAACGACAGCTTCGGCATCCAGGCGGGGCGGGGCGGCGGCATGTCGGGCGTCGGTGCGGCGGGCGGCAACGCGTCGTACGGGCGCTATCTGGGCTACGTGCTGCAACAGGCGATCGCGCGCGACGAGAAGGCGCGACGCCTCGCATTCCGCATGCAGGTCGACATCTGGCTGAGCCCGGCGGGCGAGATCGACCGCGTCGAACTGGTGCGCGGCAGCGGCAACGACGAAGCCGACGACGCCGTGCTGGCGGCGCTGCGCGCGGTCGGCCGCATCGACGAAAAGCCGCCGGGTTCGCTCGAATTCCCGGCGCGCGTGCTGATCCAGGGACGCCGGCCTTCGGGCTGAGCGTCGCCTTCGGGATTGCCCAAACCCTCTTCAAACCCCGCGAGCAACGACCCATGAACCACGCTTCCCTTCATCGCCGACGGTCCTGCAAGGCGCGCCGGCTCGCACTCGCCTCGGCGGTCGCGCTGCTGCTCGCCGCCGGTGCCGCCAATGCGCAGCAGCCGCAGGAAACCACGATGATCAAGCTGATCCGCGGCCTGATGGACAGCGGCGCGCTGAAGCCGGACGTGGGCGAGGCGCTGCTCGCGCAGGCCCGCGCCGAAGCGATGGCGGCCGATGCCGCGCAATCGACGGCACCGCGCGCGACCGCGCAGGCCGCGCAGCCGCAACTGCAGCCGGGCGACGTGCGCGTGCCGTACATCCCCGAAACCGTGCGCGACCAGATCCGCGAGGACGTCAGCAACGACGTGATGGCGCGCGCGCAGGCCGAACGCTGGGCCACGCCGTACGAAGTGCCGGAATGGACGCAGCGGCTCAAGCTGTACGGCGACGTGCGCGTGCGCAACGAGTCGCGCATGTTCGCCGGCGACAACAGCGACATCGAGGTCGACTGGGCCGCGATCAACGAAGGCGACGGCTTCGACGTCAATCCGAACACGAACCTCAGCCTGCCGCCGCTGCGCAACACGCGCCAGGATCGCAGGAACTCCTGGCGCATCCGCGCGCGGCTGGGCGTGCTCGCCGAGATTTCCGAGCAGGCGCAGGCGGGCATCCGCCTGGCGACCGGCAACGACGACAATCCGGTGTCGATGACGACCACGCTCGGCGGCGGCATGGAGAAGAAGGACCTGTGGCTCGACCAGGCCTGGCTTTCGTACCGGTTCGGCACGTGGTTCCAGGCCACCGGCGGCCGTTTCGCCAATCCGTACTGGTCGACCGAAACGCTGTTCTCGAACGATCTTTCCTTCGACGGCCTCGCGTTCGATTACCGCCAGCCGTTCGAAGGCGACTGGACGCTGTTCGCCACGCTGGGGTTGAGCCCGATCGAATATTCCTCCGACAGCTTCCCCAGCAACAGCCAGCAGAAGGAAAAGAGCCACGACAAGTGGCTCAACGGCCTGCAGGTCGGCTCGTCGTGGCGCTTCGCCAGCGACAACGAACTGCGCGGCGCGCTGGGGTATTACGACTTCCGCAACATCAACGGCGCGCTCTCGGAACCGTGCGAGCTCTACGCCGGCGCCGAAGCGTGCAGCACCGACTGGTCGCGCCCCGCGTTCATGCAGAAGGGCAACACGCTGATGCTGCTGCGCGATATCGCGCTGAACCCGCTGGACCCGGCGAACACGCCGATGCCGCAGTACGTCGGGCTTGCGTCCGAATTCGAAGTGCTCGACGTGAACCTGCGCTGGGACACGCGGGTCGCCGGACGCTACGGCCTGCGCCTGGAAGCCGACTACCTGCGCAATCTCGCCTACGACGAGAACAAAATGTGGACGCGTGCCGAAGGCGGCATCGTCAACAACTTCGGCGACGGCGGCACGACCGACCAGGCGAACTTCGAAAGCGGCGATACCGCGTACCAGGTGCAGGCGACGCTGGGCAACTTCGACCTGAAGGCGCCGGGCCAGTGGAACATGCTGCTGGGCTATCGCCGCGTCGAACCAGACGCCGTGCCCGATGCCTTCAACGACAGCGATTTCCACCTTGGCGGCACCAATGCGCGGGGCTACTTCGTCGAAGGCTCGTACGCGTTCGCGCGAAACACCTTCCTGACCGCCCGTTGGTTCGCGGCGAAGGAAGTGTTCGGCCCGCCGCTGTCGATCGACGTGCTGCAGCTGGAAGTCAACGCGGGGTTCTGAGGCGCACCGCGTGCGGCTCGACGACGCTTCGCGGAAACACCGGTACGCATCCGGACAGGAGGTCTTGCATGCATACGACACACCCGGTTTCCAACCCTCGCAGCGGCCTGCACCGCCCCGGGAGGCGAGGGCGACGCAGGACGTTTCGCGGCTGCACGTCGGCCGTTCGAACCCAGGCCGGATGCGTCGTCGCGCACGACGTCCCGCGGGCTTGTGAAACACTGCGAGGTGATGCGTGAGCGAGCCTTTCGTCAACATCCACGATTTCCGCAAGAAGCTCGAGGAGTACCTGCTCTACGCGGAACAGCCCGTGGTGATCACGCGGCGCCAGATGCCGGTGGGCTACTTCATTCCCGCCAAGGTCTGGTACGGACGCGGCAACGCGGAGCAACTGCGGCGCCTCGTCTCGGTGACGCTGGAAGCCGCCGGCTACAGCGAGCAGGACGTGGATGAGTCCATCGAGGAATTCATCCAGGTGAGCGCGGAAAACATCCGCAAGCGGCTCGAACACGACTGAACGCCCGCGCCGCGGTGCGCCTGCGCTGACGGCCGACGGATGCCGATCCCGCAACGCGCACGCCGCGAACTGCGTGCGCGATCACGTCGTGTTGCGGACTTCTCAAGCGTCTGCGCGTTGCAACACGCACGAAACGCGGCGTCGCATCGATCCGGATGCACGCGTGTTGGATTGATGACACCCGCATAAGAAAAGCGACTCGAAACCTTCCCGGAAAGTGCATACAACGCGCGCATCGTGAAGCGGCGTCGAAAGGAGTTTCGGCGCTTCGTTCGCATCACATGTCATCCCAACCTCGTGAGGAGATACATCGTGTATAGCAAGCTCATCGTGCGCTCCCTCGCCGCTGCCGCCGTCATGATGACGGCCGGCTCGGCCATGGCCGTCGACCTGTACGGCGGCGGCGCGACGTTCCCCGCCGTTCCGTACGTCGGCGATTCCTACCTCGATCCGGCGACCGACGCGCGTCTGTCGACCAACGCCGCCAACAGCCTGCTGGCCGCTCCGGCCGGCGTGTATCCGGCCGGTCATCCGTCCGCCGGTGCGGCGGCTTCGTGGGCCGGCCTGGGCGAATCCTCCCCCGGCCTGAACTCGGTGTTCCTGGGCTATTCCAACGCGTCGGGCAACAAGGTGTCGTACTGCCAGACCGGCAGCGGCTTCGGCAAGCAGATGCTCAACAGCAACGGTGCGGGCGGCAGCTGCCTGGACTTCAGCGCGTCGCCGGCGGGCCTCAGCGGCGCGTCGACCACGCCGGACTTCATCGGCACCGATTCGCCGTACAGCACCGGCGACTACAACACCTTCCTCGGCGGCCCGAACGCCGCGGCGAAGCAGGGCATCACCCAGCTTCCGACGATGGTCGGCGCCATCGCCCTGACCTATGACGGCAACGGCACCGCGCTGCTGCCGCTGACCACCGCGCAGGTCTGCCAGATCTACGCCGGCCAGATCACCAACTGGGCGAACATCCCGGGCAGCGGCCTGAGCGGCCCGATCAAGATCGTCTACCGCAGCGACAACAGCGGCACGACGTTCGCCTTCACCAGCTTCCTCGCCAGCAAGTGCGGTGGCGTGGTCGCGGTGACGCCGAACCAGGGCTTCGTCGCCGCCTTCGGTGGCAGCCTGCCGGCTTACGCCGCCACGGCCGCGGTCAGCGGCAACAACAACGTGGTGAACACCGCCAAGGCCGCCGGTGGCCTGGGCCTGGGCTACGCCGACTTCGGCGAAGTCGCCAACCAGGGCTCGAAGTTCGCGCGCGTCGACACCTTCAGCCCGGCCGCCTTCGGCGACACCAACGCCGACGGCGTCACCGACCGCATCTCGCTGGCCGGTACGGACCTGGTGCGCGGCCAGGTGCTGAACGGCGCGACGCTGGCCGCCGTGCCGACGGTGCCGACGGCGATCGCGAACTGCACCTTCGTGGTGCGCCCAACGGCGACGATCTCCAACCGCTACCCGATCGCCGCGGTGACCTACGTGGCGACCTACGCGCGCGGCAATGCGCAGTCGGCGGCGGTGAAGGGCCTGCTCAACGCGTTCCTGGCGCATCCGAACCTGCCGGTCGGCTTCGCCTACATGGACGGCAACGCCACGCACTTCACGCTGATCAACAACGCCGTGAACGGCACCACCAACAACTGCGTGCAGTAATCGCGGACCGGGTTGGTCGAACCCGTTTCGTCGCGGAAAAAAAAATCCCCCGGCCTCGCCGGGGGATTCTTCGTTGGGGCAGGGGCGGCTTCGATCAGTCGCAGAAGCAGGTGGCGTTGGCGACGGTCTTGCCGGCGCCGGCACTGAGCGCCAGCAGCGAGCATTCGTTCTCCACCACGTTGCCCTGGCCGACCTGCGCGCTGGCTTCGGACTGGCACACGCCGGCGCCGACGCCGTGCTTGTTGGCAAGCGTCGTGTCGCAGCTGGCGACGGCGACGTCGTTGCTCTGCGTCCGGCCGGTGGCGCCGGCCGCCACGACCGTGCCCGCCTGGCCCACGCCGGCACCGAAGACTTCCACCTTCGTCGCGCGGCTCGGACACGCGCTCACGGCCGAGCAAAGCGCTTCGTCGCCTTCGCCCTGCACGGTGGCGAACAGCTGCACGACGCCCGGGAAATGCTGCACGGTCTTGCAACTGCCGGCCTGCGCCGCGCTGGGCAGCAGCGCGGAGGAGGCGAGCAGGGCGGCGACCGCGATGGTCCTGATCGTATTGCTGGGCATGACGTCTCTCCTTGGTTGGGTTCGCGCGAACGCGCGCGGCGGAGGAGTGCCGGCATCCCGGCGATGCACGTCCCGGAACGACCGACGTCGGGCACCTGCGGTGCATCCGGTTCGACGCCTGCATCGCGGCATTCCCCGAACGTGTTCTACCGGCGGCGCGTGTCGCGACGGCGAACCGGGGGAAACGTGTTGGTCACAAACCAACGCGATATGTCCAGAATGGCGCCGCCCCAGGTCTCTCATCGCCGCGCTGCTGTGCGCGCTCACCGCATTGGCGATCTTCATCCGCATGGGCAGACCGAAGGGCGCCGCCACGCCGCCGCCGACGCGAGGATGCGCGCGCGAGAGAAGGCGGCCAGCGATGTGCACGACACGCTGCTGCAGCGCGTCAAGGTCTGCTTGTGCCGACAGCGACACCGTGAGCGCGCCGTCGGTTGGAGGCGGGTCGCCATGCTGCCTGGTCGAGGCGTACCGGTCGATTGTTGCCGCGCAGGCAACGCCGGGTATCCGGGCAGGTCCTTTCCGCGTTTCCGGCGCGCTTCCATGATGTGCGCAGGCTTGCGTCGGACAGCACTCATGAAGATCGTCGTGGCGGGTGGAAGCGGGCTGGTCGGAACCCGGCTCATCGAGCGCCTGCGGACGGCAGGTCACGAAGCCGTGTCCGCATCGCGTCGATCGGGCGTCGATACGCTCACCGGCGAGGGACTGGACGACGCGTTGCGCGGCGCGCACACGGTGATCGACGTGACCAATGCGCCGTCGTTCGATCCGCCCGGCGTCGGCGAGTTCTTCGCGCGTTCCACCGCCAACCTGCTGACCGCCGGCGAACGGGCAGGCGTGTCGCACCACATCGCGCTGTCGGTGGTGGGCACGCCGCACCTGCGCAGCAGCGCGTACTTCGAGGCCAAGCAGCGGCAGGAAACGCTGGTGGCCGCCACGCGCGTACCGCACACGCTGGTGCGCGCGACGCAGTTCTACGAGTTCATGGCGAACGTGATCCCGCCCGGCAGCGGCACGGGGCCCGTGCACCTGCCGCCGGCGCGCGTGCAGCCGGCGTCGGCGGACGACGTGGCCGCCGAACTCGCCGCGCTGGTCGACGTGGCGCCGTCGGATGACGTCGTCGAAATCGCCGGTCCGGAAACCCATCGCCTGTGCGAGCTCGTGCAATGGGTGATGTACGCCTACCTCGACGATCGCGCCGTCATCGCCGATCCGCAGGCCGAGTACTACGGCGCGGTGCTCGACGACCGCACGCTGGTGCCCGAAGGCGAAGCGCGCCTGACCACCACGCGTTTCGGCGACTGGCTGCAGGAACGCGTGACGGCCGGGCGCGAGATCCCGCACGTGCACCATCCCGATCCGCTGGTGCGTTCGCGCGCGCGGGCCTGACCGCGCATTCCCCTTGGACAACCGCATGCGCCGACGGCCTCGCCGCCGGCGCACGCGTCGCGTCATCCGCGGATGAACTCGAGCAGGTCGCGGTTGATGACGTCGGCATGGGTCGTGCACATGCCGTGCGGGTAGCCCGGATACACCTTCAGCGTCGCGTTGCGCAGCAGCCTGGCCGACAGGCGTGCGGCTTCGTCGACCGGCACGATCTGGTCGTCGTCGCCGTGCAGCACCAGCGTGGGCACCTCGATGCGCTTGAGATCGTCGGTGAAGTCGGTTTCCGACAACGCCGCGATGCAGTCGTACTGCGGCTTCGCGCCGCCCATCATCGCCTGGCGCCACCAGTTCTGGCGCACGGCTTCCGACAGCGTCGCGCCGTCGCGGTTGTAGCCGTAGAACGGGATCGGGAAGGTCCAGTAGAAGCCGGCGCGATCGGCCGCCAGGTCGCGGCGCAGCCCGTCGAACACGTCCTTCGGAATGCCCGCCGCGTGGGCGGCCGTCTTGACCAGCAGCGGCGGCACCGCGCCGATCAGCACCAGCTTCGCCACGCGGCCCTTGCCGTGGTTGGCCACGTAGCGCGCCGCTTCGCCGCCGCCGGTGGAATGCCCGATGTGGATCGCATCGCGCAGGTCCAGGTGCGCGACGAGCGTGGCGACGTCGGCGGCGTAGGTGTCCATCCCGTTGCCGGTGGCGGTCTGCGTCGAACGGCCGTGGCCGCGTCGATCGTGCGCGATCACGCGATAGCCCTGTTCGAGGAAGAACAGCATCTGCGCGTCCCAGTCGTCGCTGGACAGCGGCCAGCCGTGGTGGAACACGATCGGCTGCCCGGTGCCCCAATCCTTGTAGAAGATCCGGGTGCCATCGGAGGTGGTGATGTGGTTCATGGGAAGGTCTCGCTCAACGGTGGGGGGAAGGTCCGGGGCCGGCGCTTTCGCGCGCGCGACGGGACAGGGGAGAGCACGCCCGCCGCGAGCCTGCGACGCGTGCGGAGGAGGGCGTCTCCGTCGCGGACAGGGGGAGGGGAGCGGGCGTTCGACGACGGGCGAGCTCGTAACGGAAGTGGCGGGCGCGCGCGTCACAGCAGCGACATGCCGCCGTCCACGCGCAGGTTGATGCCGGTGATGAAACTGCTCGCGTCCGACGCGAGGAACAACGCCGCGTCGCCCAGTTCGCCGGGTTCGCCGAGGCGGCCCAGCGGAATCGCTCCGGCCACGTTCTTCTCCAGCAACGCGCGGCTTTCCGCCGACAGGCCGAGCTTGTCGAGGATCGGCGTATCGACCGGGCCGGGACTGAGCACGTTGACGCGGATGCGGCGGCCCTTCAGCTCGATCGCCCAACTGCGCGCGAACGCGAGCAGCGCCGCCTTCGTGCCGGCGTAGACGGCGTGGCCGTCCATGTAGCGATCGCTCGCGATCGATCCGGTCAGGACCACCGACGCGCCCTCGCGCAGGATCGGCGCGATGCGCTGCATCCCGAAGAACACGCCGCGCGTGTTGATCGCGAACTGCTCGTCGAATTCCTGTTCGGTCACCTGCGCCGAATGCGTGATCGTGTTGACGCCGGCGTTGGCCATGTAGATGTCCAGCCCGCCGAAGGCCTGCGTCAGCGCGTGCGCGACCTCCTCGTGGTGCGCGATCCGCGCGACGTCGCCGACCATGCCGATCGCGCCGTTGCCGATGTGCGCCAGCGCCTCGTCGACGACGGCCTTGCGTCGTCCGGTGATCACCACCTGTGCGCCTTCGTCGGCGAAACGCTTCGCGGCCGCCAGGCCGATGCCGCTGCTGCCGCCGGTGACCAGCGCCACCTTGCCCGATAGATCGTCCACGTATGCATTCTCCTGTCGGCGCTCGACGGTGTGCGCCGCGTGGCAGGCACAGTAGGTGGACGCTCCCGCGCGCGGTAGACACGCGCGGGTGTGCACGGCGTTGACCGCGCGGAATCAATGCGCGTTGCGTGGGGTTACCGCAGGTGCGCGACGCGACGCCGCGCGATGCGTTGCAGTTTCGCGGGATTGAGCTGCACGTGGACGCGCTGGATGCGGTCGCCGTCGATGTCGAACGATTGCGCCGATTCCAGGCGTCCACCGACGAAACGCAGCAGGCCTGGCTTTGCGTTGAGCATCGCCAGTTCCAGGCGCAGGTCGTGCTTGTAGCGCAGCGTGGCGGCGAACAGCAGCGCCGCGATGCGGTCGCCGCCGTGCATCGGTTCGGGCACGCTGGTGACGACGCCACCGCCGTCGCCGAGCAGCGTCGCCGATTCGGACATCAGCGCCTTCATGCCTTCCAGGTCGCCGCGCGCGAGGCGGTCGACGAAGCCCTGCAGGATATGGCGATGCGCCTCGCCGGACACCGCGTACACCGGTCGCGGTTCGCGCAGCTGCTTCTTCGCGCGATGGACGATCTGTCGCGTCGCGGCTTCCGACTTGCCCAGCACGTCCGCGATCTGCGGATACCCAGCTTCCAGGACCTCATGCAGCAGGAACGCGGCGCGCGCGTCGGGCGATAGGCGTTCGAGCACGGTGAGGAAGGCGATGGACAGGTCGCCGGCGGCTTCGTGCAACTGCTCGGGCGTGGAAGGCGCGTCGGCGCCGTCGGTGAGCACGGGCTCGGGAAGCCAGATGCCGACGTATTCCTCGCGCGCGCGACGCGCCAGGCGCAGGTGGTCGATCGCGCAACGCATCGTCGCCGAGACCAGCCAGGCCTCGGCGTTGTCCACCTTGCCCACGTCGGTATCGTGCCACCGCAACCAGACGTCCTGCACGACGTCCTCGGCTTCGCTGAGCGAGCCGAGCATGCGGTAGGCCATGCCCAGCATGCGCGGCTGGAGGCGGACGAAGATGGCGGAAGCGTCTTCCATCCGGCGTCGCGACCGAGGCGCTGGATCTTATGTCCCCGGCGGCAGAAGCGCCGGCGTGCCGACGTCCTTCAGCAGGAACACGACGAACCTCGCCGGTTCCGTGCTGCTGGTGTTGCGGCCGACGGTGTGGATGTCGTCCGGGCCTTCGTGGAAGGCCTCGCCGGGCTTGAGCGTCACTTCCTTGCCGCCCTTCACGCCCATCACGATGCTGCCTTCCAGCACGTACACGACGCCGTGCGCATCATGGCGATGCACCGGATCAGCGCCGCCCGGCGGGTATTCGACTTCCAGCACCAGCACCTCCTTGCCCGGGTAATCAGGCAGCGCCCTGGTCATCACCGGCTTCACGATCGGCTCGGGTGCCTTGGCCTGCGGCCCGGCGGCGGACGCGATGCCGGCGGCCACCAGGCCCGCGAGCAGCAACGATGGAACGAATGCCTTGCGCATGACGAACTCCTGTCGGTCGGGTGGGACGCGCCCGATGTGTCGGGCGCGCGGCTCAGCCGAGGTTGGCCTTGTCCAGGCCCCAGGCCTTGTCGAGCGATCCGGGCAGCGACTGGAACGCCACGTTGATGCGGTTCCAGCCGTTGATCGCCATGATCGAATACGTCAGCTCGGTGATTTCCTTCTCCGACAGCTGCGTGCGCACGCGCTCGTAGACGTCGTCCGGAACGCCGTGCGGCGGAAGCTGGGTCAGCACTTCGGTCCACGCCAGCGCCGCGCGCTCGCGCGGCGAGAACAGCGGCGATTCGCGCCACGCGGCCAGATGGTGCAGGCGCAGCGGACGTTCGCCGTGGATGGTCGCCTGCTTGACGTGCATGTCCACGCAGAACGCGCAGCCGTTGATCTGCGAGGCGCGGACCGACACCAGGTCCACGATGGCTTCCTCGATCGCGCCCTTCTTCAACGACATATTGAACTCGACGAACTTCTTGAACAGTTCGGGCGATTGCTGCTGGTAATCCAGGCGCTGCGTCATCTCATGGGTCCTTGTCGTGGGGATATCGGCGATGGCCGCCGTCGCGACGAAGGCTAGGTCGCGTCTGACGGCCGGGGAAGCCATCGGCCGGGACGCACGGTGTTGCGCGTCGCGCACCAATGTCGGCGCGTCACAGGCGCGCCCGCCCAAACGTCTACAGGGGTATGAAAGACGAGAACCCGCCGCCGCCCGGCGCGCCCCTGCCCACGCCGCCGGAGCGCGTGTGGTCGCAGTTCCAGGCGTTCCTGGACGAACTGCCCGGCCCGATGCGGGCCGCGTTCCTGCTGCACGACGTGTTCGGTGTGCCCCATGTGGACATCGCCTTCGTGCTGGGCATCCCGCAGGAGGAGTGCCGCGTCCACGTCGAACGCGCGCGCGAACACGCCCGGGCGCGACGCCTCGATTTCGGAGGGTCATCATGAACGCGCCGGTCGAAACCGCGCCGGCGGTGCGCGACGCGCTGGGCGAGTGCTTCTCGGCGAGCTATCCCGGCGTGGTCGCCTTCATCGCCGTGGCGAACGAAGGCAGCTTCGCGCGTGCCGCCGACCGGCTCGGGATCGGGCGGTCGGCCGTCAGCCGCAGCGTGCAGAAGCTGGAGAAACAGCTCGGCGCGCGGCTGTTCTCGCGCACCACGCGTGCCACCTCGCTCACCAGCGAAGGCCGGTTGTTCTACCAAGCGTGCCGCCCCGGCGTGGAGCGCATCACCCAGGCGCTTGAGGAAATGCGCGACCTGCGCGAAGGGCCGCCGCGCGGGGAGCTTCGCATCGTCGCGGGCCACGCGTTCGGCCGCAAGGTTGTCGCACCGCTGCTCAGCGGCTTCCGCGCCTGCCATCCCGACGTCGCGGTGGAGCTGCTGCTTGACGATGGCGTTCCCGACCTGGCCGCCGACCGCATCGACGTCGCCTTCCGCGAGGGCGCGCTGGAGGACAGCGACGTCATCGCGCGCCAGCTGGTCCCGATGCGGCTGCTGGTCTGCGCGTCGCCCGATTACGTGCGTCGACAGGGCCTGCCGCACGACGTCGACGCGCTCGCCTCGCATGCCTGCATCGCATTGCGCCTGCCCAACGGTCGGCTGCGCGCGTGGGATTTCCGCGTCGATGGCCAATCGCGCAGCCTCGTGCCCGCGTCGGCGCTGATCTTCAGCGACGCCGAGCTGGCCTTGCAGGCGGCGCAGGACGGCCACGGGCTGGTGCAGCTGCCCGAGTACCTGGTGCGCGATGCGCTGCGTTCCGGCGCGCTGGTCGATTGCCTGCGTGGCCGCGCGCCGGGCGATCGCGGCCATTACCTGTGCTACCTGAGCCGGCGCCACCAGCCCAAGCGCATCCGCGCCTTCATCGACTACATAACCACGCACATCCGCGGCCTGGACCTGGACGTCACCGGCCACTGGGCGAAGACCGCGCAGGCGGCGAATGCCGGGGAGCACGCGCACGGCGCGGTTCCCGTCGCGGCGTGATCGCCATTGGTGCGCGCAGGGCAACAACCTGCGTCCGTGCGAAGGGCTACTGCGCCCGCGCCGGCGTTCCTAGCATCGCAGTCCCAGTCCTTCGCCGCGCAACGCCATCGCGAAGGCAGTCCCCCCAGGAGATTCGCACATGAAGATCGTCGTCATCGGTGGTACCGGACTTATCGGCAGCAAGGTCGTCGAACGACTGCGCGCCGCGGGTCATGAAGCGATCGCCGCGGCGCCGGCCACCGGCGTGGACATCCTGAGCGGCGCGGGACTCGACGAGGCGATGGCCGGCACGTCGGTGGTGGTGGACCTCGCCAACTCGCCCGCGTTCGATGCGAAGACCGCGCTGGAGTTCTTCGAAACCGCCGGCCGCAACGTGCTGGGTGCCGAGGCGCGCGCGGGCGTGGGCCACCACGTCGCGTTGTCGGTGGTCGGCACCGAGAAGCTGTCGGCCAGCGGCTACTTCGTCGGCAAGGCGGCGCAGGAAAAGCTGATCCGCGAATCGGGCATCCCGTACACCATCGTGCATTCCACGCAGTTCCTCGAATTCCTGCCCGGCATCATCCAGTCGGGTACCGAAGGCGACACGGTGCGGCTGCCGACCGCGCTCGTGCAGCCGATCGCCGCCGACAACGTGGCCGAAGCGGTCGCGCGCCACGCGCTCGGCGCGCCGGCCAACGCGGTGGTCGACATCGCCGGCCCCGAACGCGACTCCATGGCGGCGTTCGCCCAGCGCTACATGAGCGCGACGGGCGACGGGCGCGCCGTCGTCGGCGACGTGCACGCGCGCTACTTCGGCGTCGAACTGGCTTCCGACGCGCTCGTGCCCGCCGGCGCGGCGTGGCAGGGCGACATCGGCCTGGATCGCTGGCTGGAGGAATCGGCCACCGCGCGGCAGCCCGCGCGCGCCTGACTGCCGACGGACGCGGCCCACGCATCGCGCACGCACGGCGCGATGACGCGGCCGGCGTCGTGCGCATGCATCGCGCCACCGCGCGAGCCGCGTCCGCAATCCCATCCGCCACTGCCGGAGAGCCCCCATGCATACCGGAAAATCCTATCGATTGCCGGAGTTCATCAACTGGACCCGACGTTCGATCTACATACTGCTCGTGTTGTGCACCGTTCCCGTCGTGCTGTACCAGGTGGTGGGATGGCACTGGCTCGCGATTCCGTGGGGCGTGGTGTTCCTGCTCGGCGCCACGGTGGCGCTGTCGTCGGGATTCAAGAACGTGCAGACCTACAACCGGCTGCAGCAGGCGCAGCAGGTGTGGGCGTCGATCGGCAGCAGCAGCCGGATCTGGGGCGCGATGTGCCGCGACCTGGTCGCATCGCCGGAGCAGGGCCGCGTGCTCGCGTACCGGCACCTGGCGTGGCTCACGGCGCTGCGTTACGAGATGCGCCGTGCGATGCCGTGGGAGACGGCCGACAAGTCGTACAACGCCGAATACCGCCGCGACTACGCCATTCCCGAACGCGAGGAACGGCTGGAGCGCGAGCTGCTCAAGTACCTGCCGCCGGGCGAGGTCTCGCAGGTGCTCGCATCGGGCAACCGCGCCTTGCAGGTCATGTCGCTGCAGGGCAGGGCGACCGCATCGCTCCTCGCCGCGGGCGGCCTGACCATGGGCGCCTTCAACGACATGCAGAAGCTGATCCGCGACCTGCAGGTCCTGCAGTGCGGCAGCGAGCAGATCAAGAACTTCCCGTTCCCGCGGCAGTACGCGTTCATCAACTCGCTGTTCGTGTGGATCATGTGCGTGCTGTTGCCGTTCGGCATGATCAGCGAGTTCGAACAGCTCGGCGCCCGGCTCGGAACCGCGGGCGGGATCGACACGGTCTGGCTGGCGGTGCCGCTCAGCCTGCTCATCGGCTGGATGTACCTGGCGCTCAACCAGGTGGTGGAAGCCAGCGAGAATCCGTTCGAGGGCGGCGCGAACGACGTCCCGATCTCGCGCATCTGCCAGGACATCGAGTTCGACCTGCGCGAGATGCTCGGGGAAGCCGACGTGCCTTCGCCGGCGCGCCAGGCGAGCGACATCGCGCTTTGACCTTCCCGTGCGCCTGGGCGCCTACCGCTCCCAGGCCACCATCTTGAAGCGCTCCCGCTCGATGCCGAAGTAGTCGCACTTCCACGCGCTCTGCGCCTCGAAGTCGAGGTCGATCCATTCCTCGCGCCGGGCCAGCACGCCTTTCGCGCGTTCGTCCCAGTCCACAGACATGAACAGTCGCGAATACCGGTCGACGCGCGCCTGGATCTCCTCGCAGGCGAACGCGTCGTACTCGAAGTGCAGGATCTCGAGGACGTTGCCGTCGCGGTCGGCATAGTCCATCGAGAAATCCAGGCCCCATTTCGGCCGGAGCTTCACCAGCTTGTAGAGGAGCGGATTGACGCGCGCCCATCGGTGCAACTGTTCGAGCGCCTCGCCGGCGAAGCCTTTGCGCTCGAGCAGCAGGGCATGGTTGAGGACCGCGCCTTCGTTCTTCGATGGCGGCGACGCGAGCCAGGTCGTGCGGATCGCGTGGCGATGCTCGCGATGCGCACCGAAGCGCTGGCGATTGGCCGCCGCGTAGCGTTTTTCCAGCGGACTGAGGTCGTATCCGGCCTGGTCGAACAGGGCGACGTCCTCCGGGCCGGGAACGCGATCGCCGACGTCCGCGATCGGGTCGCGGTAGAACGGGTTCGGATCCAGCCGGCTGGCGACGAGCGTGAGATCGTTCATCGGCGATGGGCTAGTCCATGCTGTCGCCGGTCAGCCGCAGGTCGCGCAGGATGGCGCCCAGTTCGCTGTTGACCGATTCCAGCAGATCCGGTGGCGAGCGCGACACGATGTCGCGGGCCAGCCCGGCGAACGTTTCGACCACCTGCGCGGTGCCGGGCGTTTCCTGCAGCATCCGTTCGACGGTTCCGCGCAATGCGTCGAGTTGCGCCTGCAGTTCGGGCCATCCCGGCTCGGGCGGTGCCGACGGATGCGGATCTGGATCGTTCGACATGGCGGTTCTCGTGTGATGGTTGCCTGCCGGCGAGGTTCGCGCGCGCACGTCCGTGGCCCATCGCCCGAAGCGTAGCGCCGCACGGTGCCGGTCGGAAGGCGTACGGGCATCGACCGGTCGAGGCCCGCGACGCACGGCTCTTCACATTGCTGCATGGGCCGGCGGATTGCTTCTGCTTCGTCGCCTGGCCTGGCCGGCGCAGCTGATCGGGATCCGGCTCGTCGCGAAGGCATGACGCCTCGCGCCGTTGGCGCTGCTCATTCGCCCGGGATCACCGCGGGCTTGCCGGCATCCTTGAGGAAGAACACGACGAACTTCGCCGGCGCGGTCTGGCTGGCGTTGCGGCCGACCGTGTGGATGTCCTGCGGGCCTTCGTACCAGCTGTCGCCGGGCGAGAGGTTCACCTCCGGGCTGCCCTTGAGCCCCATCACCAGCGCGCCTTCGAGCACGTGGACGAACACGTGCGCATCGTGGTGGTGCAGCTGCGCGACGGCGCCGGGCGGGTACTCGATGATCGCCATCTGCGCTTCCTTGCCGGGGAACTCCGGCAGCGTTTTCGTCATGACCGGCGTCGCGATCGGCGTTGGGGGCTTCTGCGTCGGGGCGGCGGCCTGCGCATGCGAGGCCTGTGCGCAGAGGTTGCCCGACCACATCGCGGCGGCCAGGGCGAGGACGAGGGTGATGCGCATCGTGACGACTCCTGCTGGCGATGGGCCAGCATTCACGCGGCATCGTGGGCATGCGGGTCCGCATCGGGTAGGCGTTCGCGCGGCAACAGCCTGTTGACCGTGGCGATGCTGCTTCGTCGCGTGCTCGTGACGCAACGACTCGCGCCATCCACGCGACACCCCACGACACCACACCGGCATTGTTGCGCGAGGGGCAACGCGCGGTATCCCTGCGCACGGCTTCCGATGCACCGGGCGCGCTCCTATCGTGCTGCCGGAGAGGAAGGGAACGGCGCGGTCGAAGGCTGTCGTCGTTCCGGCCTCGTGCGGTGCGCAACGGATCGCGTCGAATGCTTCCTGTCCGCTGTGACGGAGATGACGGATGTCAGCTTGTCGAGGATGCTGTAACGGGGCGCGCACTTTCCATCCGTTCGTGCACGGGACGAACCCACGTCGGCGCGGCGTCTCCGCGAAGGCCGATCAGCGACACGACGGGACGACGGACAGGAAGCACCGCCACGGGTGGCCGGCACGCGCGGACGCCACCGGCACATTCCATCGACAGGACGCCATGCCATGGGCTCGCTGAAACCTCCTTCGGCCGCATGGCTCGACCGCTACACCGGTCGCGACGAGCAGGCGATGTACACCGGACGCGTTCGTGTCACCGGCGGCGAGGCGCAGCACGGGCGCGCGTCCGGCGTCGTGCGTTCGGACGACGGTTCGCTTGCGATCGACCTGCGCCTGCCGGAACCGCTGGGAGGCGAGGGCGGCGGCAGCAATCCCGAGCAGCTGCTGGCTGCGGCCTACGCCTCCTGTTTCCACGGTGCGATGACGCTGCTCGCGTTGCGCGCCGGCGTGACGCTGGTGGATGCGCAGCTCGACGTGGCGGTGACCTTCTCGCGCGATCCGGTCGACGGGCTGTTCCTGCTGTCGGCGCGCATCGAAGTGCAGCTGCCCGGGATCGACCGCGCGTTCGCGGCCGAACTCATCCGCAACACCGAGCGCATCTGCCCCTACGCGAAGATGTTCCGCCAGGGGATCGACCACGTGGTGACGCTCGCGGCAGAACCGCTGCCCGCCAGCGACTGAGGACTCCCATGGCACTCAAGATCGTCCGCGTGCATCCGAAGAACCGCGTGCTGGCGTGGATCGAGGATCGCCTGCCGGTGATGTCGTTCCTGTCGGCGCACACGGTCACCTACTACGCGCCGAAGAACTTCAACTTCTGGTACTACTTCGGCGTGCTGGCCTCGGTGGTGCTGGTCAACCAGCTGGTCACCGGGATCTTCCTGGCGATGCACTTCAAGCCGTCCGCGGCCGAGGCGTTCTCCTCCGTCGAATACATCATGCGCGACGTGGAGTGGGGCTGGCTGATCCGCTACATGCACTCCACCGGTGCATCGCTGTTCTTCGTGGTCATCTACTTCCACATGTTCCGCGCGCTCCTGTACGGATCGTTCAAGCGCCCGCGCGAACTGGTGTGGGTGCTGGGCATGCTGATCTACCTCACGCTGATGGCCGAAGCCTTCATGGGCTACGTGCTGCCGTGGGGCCAGATGTCGTTCTGGGGCGCGAAGGTGATCATCTCGCTGTTCGGCGCGGTGCCGGTGATCGGCAACGGGCTGACCGAATGGATCATGGGCGACTACCTGCCGGGCGATGCCACGCTCAACCGCTTCTTCGCGCTGCACGTGATCGCGCTGCCGCTGGTGCTCCTGCTGCTGGTCACCCTGCACATCCTGGCGCTGCACGAAGTCGGTTCGAACAACCCCGACGGCGTGGAGATCTCCGAGCGCCCCGACCGCGACGGGAACCCCGTCGACGGCATTCCGTTCCATCCGTACTACACGGTGGAGGACACGCTGAGCACGGTCGTGTTCCTGCTGGTGGCGGCGTTCCTGGTGTTCTTCACGCCGACCGTGGGCGGGTTGTTCCTCGAACACGACAACTTCGTCGAAGCCGATCCGCTGGTCACGCCCGAGCACATCCGGCCGGTGTGGTACTTCACGCCGTTCTACGCGATGTTGCGCGTGATCCCGCACAAGCTCAGCGGCGTGATCGTCATGTTCGCGGCGATCGGCGCGCTGTTCCTGCTGCCGTGGCTGGATCGCGGCAAGGTGCGCTCGATCCGCTATCGTGGCCTGGGTTACCGCATCGCGCTGTTTGCGTTCGCGACGGCATTCATCGTGCTCGGCTTCGTCGGCATGGGCACGACCACGTCGCTGATCGAAGGCGTCGTCGGCGAGGACGGCAACGTCAACGCGATCGACAACTGGATCGGCCGCGCGATGGTCGCGGTCTACTTCGGCTTCTTCGCCTTCCTGTGGATCTACACCTTCTTCGGGCTGGAGCGCACGCGACCGGTGCCGGAACGCGTGACCTCGCACGGTTGACCGGAAGGATCAGGCGATCGCGTCCGAACGCGCATCCGCGCCGGAGGCATGCGCGTAGGCGTCGCCGGCCTTCAGGCCCACCATCGTGCAATCGATGTCCATGGCGCGGATGCGATCGCTCATGAAGTCGATGAACACCCGGATGCGCTTGGGCAACTGATGGCGGCTCAGGTAGCACAGGTAGTGGCCGCGATCGTCGGGCGCCAGCGTGTTGAGGCAGCTCACCAGGCGCCCCGCGTGCAGGTCCTCGCAGACCTGGTACGCCGCCAGCTGCGCGATGCCCTGGCCGTCGAGCACGGCCTGCATCGCCAGCGAAGGATCGTTGACGACGATGTCGCCTGCCGGCGTGAGGACGTGGCGCTGTCCGTCGACGCGGAATTCCCACGCGAGCAGGCGGCCGTTGGGCAGGCGCTGGTTGATGCAGTCGTGGGCGTCCAGTTCGACGATCGAGGTCGGCAGGCCGCGGCGACGCGCATAGTCCGGCGAGGCGCACACGAGCATCTGCATCGGGATCAGCCGCTTGGCGACGACCTGGCTGTCTTCCAGCCGGCCGTCGCGGAAGGCGACGTCGATGCGTTCGGCGGCCAGGTCGACCATGCGGTCCTCCAGCGACAGTTCCAGGCCGACCGCGGGATAGGCTTCGCGGAAATGCGCGAGCAGCGGCGCGACGACCTTGCGGCCGAAGCCGAGCGAGGCGCTGATCTTCAACATGCCCTGCGGCGGACCGTCGCGCAGGTCGCGCATGTCTTCCAGCGCCTGCAGCAGCTTTTCCACGCCGGGACGGCAGTTCTCGTAGAACTGCTCGCCTTCGCGGGTCGTCGTGGTGCTGCGCGTCGTGCGCGAGAGCAGGCGTGCGCCGAGTTGCGCTTCGAGCTTCTGCACGCTGCGGCTCACCGCGGACCGGCCGATGCCCAGGCGTTCCGCGGCGCGCGAGAAGCTGCCTTCGTTGGCGACGGTGAGGAAGGCGACCACGCCCGCGTAGCTCGCCGAAAGGCTGGATGCGAGCGAGTCGCGATGGTCGGACGAGGAGTGGTGCAGCGAAACGTGCGACATGGCGCTTCCTCCGGACCGGGTTCATCCTTGAGCGTGCCAGCGGCACGCGGCGCGCGACATCCCCGGACAGGTCAATCCGTGCCCCCCCGATCCGGGGGGCGGGTCTGCAGGTGGATGACGCGGTGGCCGTGGCGGCGGGCATCGAGCGAGTAGGCGCCGGCCCCCAGCATCGCCATCGCGGCGCAGCCGCCGACGTGCGCGGCGAGCAGCGCCTGCTGGATCGGGGCGGAGAAGGGCAGCATCGCAAGGATCGCCGCGCCCAGCACGAGTGCCGCCACGCGCGTGGCGAAGCCGCTCAGCAGCAGCACCGCGACCACGCCGGCGAGAAGGCGCAGCACGGTCGTTCCGATCGTCAACGGCGGCAGTATCGCGGCGATGCCGAAGGGAACCGGCGCGTAGCACGCGCGAAGCACGAGCAAACCAAGTCCCGCAGCGCCATCGGGAAAGCGGCATAGGTAATTGGTCATGCCCCGACGGTATCGCCGATCCGGCGCTACGCTAGGCTCGACCGGGGGCCTTTTCGATCCCCTGATCGGGGGTAATATCGAACGCCAAAGCCGGCACCCATGGACGATGCCCCACACGGGAACGGCCATGCGGCTACTCGGGATCCTCCTGTTCGCCCTCCTGGCGGCCACGTCGCACGCGATGTCCGCGGCCGGGTCCCGTCCGCTTGAGCGCTACGTCCACCAGCGCTGGATCGAGGGAAGCGAAGTCCCGGTGCCGGTCGTCGCGATGGCGCAGGGCCACTACGGATTCCTGTGGCTCGCGACCGGCGACGGACTGTTCCGTTTCGACGGACTGCGTTTCGAGCCCATCACGGCCGAACCCGACGACCGCAAGCACGAATCGCCCAGCGCGCTGCTGGTGACGGCGAAGGGCGAGGTCTGGACCAGTTTCGAAAGTTCGCGGCAGTTCGCGGTGTACCGCGACGGCGCATTGCGCATCCTCGCCGGCGCGCCCGCGCCGAGCCGCATCGTGCAGATGGTCGAAGGCACGGACGGCTCGATCTGGGCGCTCACGGCCGACTACAACGCGGAAGTGCTGCGCTATCGCAACGGCGACTGGCGAACCTACGACGCCGCCGACGGCCTGCCGAAGAGCAACGCGGCGAACCTGCTCGTCGCGCGCGATGGCGCGCTGTGGGTCGCCTGCACCACGGGCATCGCGCGCCTGGCGCCGGGCGCGTCGCGGTTCGAAATCGTGCGGCCTGCCGTGCGGGCGAAGCTCTCGCAGGACGAACTCGGCCGGATCTGGCTCTTCGACGCCGGCGGCATGCGCGCGATCACGGGCGCGGGCGGACGTGGCGAGCCGCCGGCACCGCATGCGTCGGGCAATGCGCGCGAACTTCCGGCGCGCGGCACGCCGCTGTTCGACCGCGGCGGGAACATCTGGATCGCCACGCGCTACGACGGCGTGCAACGCATCGCGGCGCCGATCGGCGCGCCGGGCGATGCGGCGGTCGAATCGTTCACGGCACGCGACGGCTTGTCTTCCGACGTGACCAACCAGGTCCTGGAAGATCGCGAAGGCAACGTGTGGATCGGCACGCAGGGCGGCCTGGATCGCTTCCGGCCCGCGACGCTGATCGCGCAGCCCGGGCTGTCGTCGCCCGCCGCGTACGGCGACAAGCTGTTGGCCGCGTCCGACGGCAGCGTCTACATCGGACAGGCGCAGACGCTGTATCGCGCGCGACCACACGGAGCGCCCGAACCGGTGCTTCGCGACATGCCCGAGCCCGAAAGCCTCTGTGAAGCGCCCGATGGCGCGATCTGGATCGGGACGCGGACGCACATCCTGGTCTGGGCGGACGGGCGGATCGCGCGGCGGATCGAACGACCCGACCGCCAGGCCGCGCACAACGTCATCTACGACTGCGCGTTCGACGCGCAGGGCGACTACTGGATCTCGGCGGCGGGCAGCGGCGTGCATCGACTGCGGCGAGGGGAGTGGACGACGCAACTCCAGCCCGGCACGCGCATCGACTTCTATCCGACGACGATGGAGCGTTCGCCTTCGGGTGGCGTGGTCGTGCAGGTGGGCGACCGGCTCGCATGGTTCGGCGGGCCGGAGGTGAAGTACAGCCCGCTGGACTTCGGCGGCGGCGACATCAAGGTGCTGACGCTGTACACGGCCGGGCGCGACGTCTACACCGCCGGAGCGTTCGGCCTCTCCCGCCATCGCAATGGCAAGGTCGAAACCGCGCGCGCTCCCGGGATGTCGCCGCGCAGCCGCATCAACGGCGTCGTGCGTACGCCGGAGGGCGACACATGGCTCGCGTATCCGCGATCGCTGGTGCGGCTGACGCAGCGCGAGCTGGACGCGGCACTCGCGAAGGGCGAACTGCCGGGGCAGGCGCTCTCGCTCGGTCCGGGCGATGGACTGGGCAGCCGCGCGCATTCGCATTCGCAACGTTCGCTGGTGCTCGGCGGCGACGGCCGGCTGTGGCTCGCCACGGAAACCGGCACGCTGTCCATGGATCCCGCGCGGATCCTCTCCAACCGCGTGCCGCCAGGGGTGTTCATCCGTTCGATCGACGTGGACGGCCGGGCGTATCGCGATCCGCGCAGCGTCAGGCTGCACACCGGCGCGTCGAAGATCCAGATCGATTTCGCCATCCTGAGCTTCGCCGACCAGCAGCGCGTGCACGTGCGATACAAGCTCGAAGGTTTCGATCGGGAATGGGTCGATCCCGGCCTGCGGCGCCAGGCGTTCTACACGAACCTGCCGCCGGGCCATTACACGTTCCGCGTCATCGCCGCGAACAACGACGGCGTGTGGAACCGCACTGGCGCGACGCTCGATTTCGAGATACCGCCAACGTTCGTGCAGTCGGTCTGGTTCCCGGTCCTGTGCGCGGGCGTGGCGCTGGTGCTGCTCATCGCGCTGTACCGGCTGCGCATCGCGCAGGTCGCCGCGCGCATCCGGGCGCGGCTGGAGGAACGCACGGAAGAGCGCGAACGCATCGCGCGCGAGTTGCACGACACGCTGCTGCAGGGCGTGCAGGGCCTGATCCTGCGCTTCCAGGCCGTCGCCGACCGCATCGCGCCGGACGACGGGTCGAAGTCGCAGCTCGATTCGGCGCTGGCGGCGGCGGACGACGTGGTGGCCGACGCACGCAACCGCGTCCGCGACCTTCGCGGTACCGGCGATGCGGGCGACCTGACGCGCGTGATCGAACACCTGGTCGAGGACACGCCGTTCGATCCGCCCGTCCCGGTGCGCATCGTGATCGAGGGCCGGCCGGTGCCGGTGCATCCGCTGGTCGTGGCGGAAGTCAGCAAGATCCTGCGCGAGGCGCTGCTCAACGTGTCGCATCACGCGCAGGCGTCGTCGGTGGAGATCGGCATCGGCTACGACAGCCGCCAACTGGCCGTGCGCGTTCGCGACGACGGCGTGGGCATTCCCTCGCACGTGGTGTTGAACGGCCACAAGGAAGGCCATTACGGCATGCTTGGCATGCGCGAGCGCGCGGAGAAGATCGGCGGCAAGCTCACCGTGACGAGCATTCACCACGGCGGCTCGGAAGTTACACTTTCCCTTCCGGGCCGGCTGGCGTTCGCGCGGCGTGCATCGCACAGGCGCCACCGGTGGCTGTCGCGGCTGTTCGGCATGAGGTCCGCAGATGAATGATCCCAAGATCCGCGTCCTGGTCGTCGACGACCACCCGGTGCTGCGCGACGGCGTGGCCGCGCTGCTGGCGAACCATACCGACATGATGCTGGTCGGGGAGGCGAACAACGGCAGCGAAGCGCTGCAGCGCTACCTCGAACTGCGCCCGGACGTAACGCTGATGGACCTGCAGATGCCCGGGATGAACGGCGTCGAGGCGATCGGCGCGATCCACGCCGAGAATCCGCACGCGCGCATCGTCGTGCTGACCACCTACGCCGGCGATGCGCAGGCGGTGCGCGCCCTGCGCGCGGGCGCGGCGGGCTACCTGCTCAAGAGCAGCCTGCGCACCGAGCTGGTCGACGCGATCCGCGACGTGCATCGCGGCCAGCGCCACGTGCATCGCGACGTGGCGGGCGAGATCGCCAAGCATGTCGCCGACGAGCCTTTGAGCGAACGCGAGGTCGCGATCCTGCGGCTGGTGTCGGTCGGCCATGCGAACAAGCAGATCGCCGCGCGGTTGCGCCTGTCGGAAGAAACCGTGAAGGGACACCTGAAGAGCATTTTCGCCAAGCTCGACGTCGCCGACCGCACGCATGCCGTCACGGTCGCGGCACGGCGCGGCATCATCGAACTGTGAGCGGCTCCTGCCGTGCGTGCTCGCGCAGGATGCGCACGATTTCCGCCACCGCGGCCGGGCGCTCGTGCACGCGGTGGCCGGATTCGACGACCAGCGACGAGGCGGCGCCCGGCAGCATCGCGCTTTCCAGCGGCACGACGCCGTCGGATGGCCGATGACGTCCCGGCTGCACGCCGGCGATCGTGTGGTAGGGAAAACCCGGAGGCGGCATCAGCGATTCAGCCGCGCGACGCACGGGTTGTTCGGATCGCAGCGTGGTGATGCTGTTGATCCAGCCTTCGAGGAACACCGGCAGCAGTTCGGGACGGATCGCGTGCGGATTGCGCCCGGCGATGCGACGCAGGGCGTGTACCTCGTTCGTGCGGCGGCCGACGACGTCGCCGGTGAGACGCCCCAGTACGCCCGCCGCGCTCGGGCTGCCCCGGTGCGGTGCCGCGAGGAAGATGGCGCGCGCGATACCCGCGTAGGGCACGAAGTGGAAGATGCGGTCGATGAGTGCCCGGTCCTCGTCGTCGGCATCGAGCATCGCCGACGGAACGAGGAACGCCGCGTTCCACAGCGCGTCGCCGCTGTCCGCGCATAACAGCCGCGCGACGACACCGCCGAGGCTGTGGCCGAGCAGCACGGTTCGCGAGGACGCCCTGGCATCGCCATCGGGATCGAGCAGGGCCCATGCATCGTCGAGGTAACGCTGCACGTGCAGTCGCGCGACCAGCAACGGCACGTCGGTCCGGTAGACGACCTGCCAGACCTGGAAGCGCTCGCGCAGGTCCGTTTCGCCCCACACGGCATTGGACACGCGCGACCAGATCAGCGGATTGCTGCCGAGCCCGTGGATCATCACCAGCGGGCATTTGCGCGCGTCGTAGTCTTCGAGCAGGTACAGGCCGGCGCGGCGTCCGATCTCCTTTCCGCCCACCAGCCCCCACAGTCCACGACGTTCGAGTTTCGATACCTCCATCGCCCACGCATACGCGGCGGAAGTGTCGCGGGCGAGCGGCAGGCGGTGCGCTCCGATGACGACCTCGTCCAGCGGCCCGGGATCGGCCAGCACCAGCGTCGGCGTCGTGTCCTGCGATTGCGCATCCGGCTCGATCCAGGCGGTGAGGTTCCGGAAGGCGCCGGAATGCGGCAGCAATCGCGACGCCGTCGAAGCCGCGTTCAACGACGCCAGCGCCGCCAGCGCGACGCCGAACCCGGGCCGGCTGTAGCGGCGGCCGTCGAAGGCGTCCATCGGAACGTCGCGGGCGAGCCGCATGCGCAGGGGAGGGGGCAAGGTCGTCGACACATTGCGGAACTCGACCTGCACGTCGACGCCGTCCATATGCAGCCGGCCGACGCACCAGCCGCCGGCATGCCGGCGCAGCAACAGGGCGATCGCCTCGTTCGCGGCGCGGTTCGCCAATGCGACGGTGGCCTCGACGTCATCGCCGCGGCCGATGGCGAGGGCGCGCCAGGCCTCGACCGCGCAGTGCAGCCACGCGCGCAACGGCTCGTCGGCTCCGGGTGCCTGCATCGCCCATGCACGGGCGGAATCCAGCGCGTGGGCGGACGCGGGCTGCGGCGTCGATGCGCCTTTCGAGTCCCCGGATCGCGGCGGCGTGGTCACGGCATGCGAGGCCGACTACAGGTGCGGCTCGACCGGCAACCAGCCGACCATCCGAACCACCGCGCGCGGCCAGGGGCCCACGTCGGGTTCGTGCGTCATCACCACCGGTGGCGTGTGCGTGCCATCCAGCCAGCGGAGCGCGCCGTCCTTGTTCCGGTAGACCCGGTAGCTGAGCGAGGGCGTCGTCAGGCGCAGATACTCCGAGCGCAGTTGCGCGGCGAGCACCGGATCGTCGAACAGCACGCCCATTTCCGTGTTGAGGTCCTTCGACCGCGGATCGACGTTGAACGAGCCGACGAAGCCGCGCGTGTCGTCCAGCACGAAGGCCTTGGTGTGGAGGCTCGCGCCTTCGCGATGCGTCTGCGCGCCCGGTTTCGTCATCGCGTACGGACGCAGCTCGTGCAGCCGCACACCGTGTTCGAGCAGGCGAGGCCGGTACTTCGCGTATCCGCTGTGGACCGCATGCACATCGGTGGCGGCAAGCGAGTTGGTGACCACGCCGACGTGGACGCCGCGCCGCGTCAGTTCGGCGAGCCGTGCGGTGCCGTCCTCGCCGGGAATGAAGTAGGGGGAGATCACCAGCGCCTTCGTGCGCGCGCCGGAGATCATCGGCGCCAGGCGCCCGACCAGCCACTGCCGGCGATCGCCGCTCCATTTGAGCGGTGGATCGGCGACGACCTCGATGCGCGGCGTCCAGTGCGGGGCGATCGCGTCGCGGTAGTAGTTGCCGATCAGCTGCGACGCGGCGACACGGTCGAGGTAGGCCCTGGCCGGCTCGCCCCTGGCGTCGTCGCGCACGCGTGCCAGCACCGCGCGCAGCGCGTCCGGCGCCCGCTTGCCGAGGAAGGAGATCGGCACTGCCGCGTCGCTGTTCCAATAGCGATCGAACACGCCGCTGGCCTGCTGCGCGGCAGGTCCGAACAGCAGCAGGTCCAGGTCGCGGAAGTTCGTCTGCGCGCCCGCCTCGAAATACCGGTCGCCGATGTTGCGTCCGCCGACGATTGCGATGCGGCCGTCGGCGATCCATGCCTTGTTGTGCATCCGGTGATTGATGCGTACCAGCCGGCGCAGGAATTCGAGCGCCCGCGCCACGCCATCGCGATGGCTGAACGGGTTGTACACGCGCAGCTCGATGTTCGGATGTGCATCCATCGCGAGCAGATGCGGGTCGAGCCCGTAGGCGTTCATGTCGTCGAGCAGGATGCGCACGCGCACGCCGCGTTCGGCCGCGCCGAGCACCTCGCTCGCCAGGAGCCGCCCGGTGAGGTCGTTGTGCCAGATGAAGTACTGAAGGTCGAGGCTGCGTCCGGCCCGTCGCGCGGAAATCGTGCGGGCGGCGAAGGCGTCGAGGCCGTCGGTCAGGAACACCGCGCCCGTGCTGCCCGGATTCGCCGCAAGCAGCGGAGCGAGTTCGCGATCGATCTCCGTCTGGTCGGGCTGCAGGGGCATGGCGTACTTGGGAATGCCGGACGGGGGCGGGGCAGGGCGGTTCGTCATCAGCACGGCGAGGGCGAACGCGGCGAGCAGCAGGGCGATGCCCGCCAGCAGCCCGACGACGATCCGCTTCGCCACGCGCCGCATCGCAACCTCGATGGCCGCGCGAACGTCGCCTAGACGAAAGCGCTGAAGCCCGTGATCGCCCGGCCCACGATGAGCGCGTTCATCTCGCGCGTGCCCTCGTAGGAGTACAGCGCTTCGGCGTCGGCGACGAAACGGCCCACCTGCTGGTCGAGCAGGATGCCGTTACCGCCCAGCAGTTCGCGCGCCCAGCCCACGGTCTCGCGCATGCGCACGGTGCACACGCCCTTGGCGAGCGCGGCGTGTTCGTCGCGCATCAGGCCCTGGTCCTGCATCTGCGACAGGCGTACGCAGACCGCCTGCGTGGAAGTGATGTTGCACAGCATGCGGAACAGGAGGTCCTGCACGAGCTGGAAGCTCGCGATCGGCTTGCCGAACTGCATGCGACGCTGCGCGTAGCGCAGCGCGTATTCGTAGGCGCCGCGTGCGCAGCCCACCGATTCCCAGGCGACGCCGGCACGCGTCGCGGCCAGCACGCGCGCGGTGTCCCTGAACGAATGCGCTTCCTGCAGGCGGTTGGACTCCGGCACGCGGCAATCCTCCAGCGTGATCAGCCCGTTCTGCACGACCCGCAACGCCATCTTGTGCAGGATCTTCTCGACGTGGAAGCCGGGCGAGCGGTTCTCGACGATGAAACCTTTCACCTGTCCGTCGTCGAGGTCGCGCGCCCACACGATCGTGATGTCGCCCCACGTCGCGTTGCCGATCCACTTCTTCTGGCCGTTGAGGACCCAGGTGTCGCCGTCGCGCCGCGCCGTGGTGGTGAGCCCGCCGGCCGCGCCGGAACCGACCTCGGGTTCGGTCAGCCCGAACGATCCGATGGTCTCCATCCGCGCCATCGGCGGCAGCCATCGCTCTTTCTGCTCGTGCGAGCCGCACAGGTAGATGGAGCCCATCGCCAGGCCGCTGTGCACGCCGAAGAAGGTCGCGATGGACGAATCCACGCGTGCGATCTCCATCGTGACGAAGCCCAGCGATGTCGTCGTGCCGCCGGGGCAGCCGTAGCCCTGGTAGGGAATCCCGCTGATGCGCAGCGCCTTCAGTCCGGGCAGCAGCTGGAACGGAAACTCGTCGCGCTCCCAGAAGTCGGAAATCACCGGCTGGACGTCCTGTTCCATGAACGCCCGTACCTTCAGGCGCAGCGCGTTCTCCTCTTCCGACAACAGGCCGGAGAACCCGTAGAAGTCGCCGTCCGCCTCTGGCAGTCGGACCTGCGTGGCAAGCGCCGGAGCGTCGTGGCGATTCATCGGATGTCCTCCTGTTTCCCGTGCAGCTGCACCGCACACCTGCGATCGCTGCATTGAGGCGATGCTAGTCGTGCGATGAAACGCGAAGTAGCGGCGCGATCGTCAACAGCCTGTTTCCCTGCATGCCCCAAAACGAGGCGGCTCGCGCATGCGCTCCCCGGCCGCGGCGTGACTACCGGCGGGGCTGGACTCCCAGGCGTGGCGAATACGCCCGGAGGCCTGCTCCCAGGTGAGTCCGGTGCAGCCTGCGTAGTCGCTCCAGAGCGTTTCGGCCAGGCCCGCGACGGCTTCCCAGTCGTCACCGCGCGCGAGTTCACGCACCGAGGCGCCGATCTCACGGATCAGGCCCCGCGCGGGCAGGTCGGCCGGGTCGGGCGCTTGCGTCGGCGGGGGCGTGCCTGCCATGGGTGTCGGGCGATGAACGCCGTGGAGGAACGCGTCGACGACGCACGCGACGTGATCGCGGATCTCGCTGTGGGACGGAGACTCGCGCAGGCCGAGCACGACTTCCAGATGCAGGTCCCCCCTGAGCATCGCGATGAACCGTCGAGCCGCGAGTGCGCAATCGTCCACGTCGATCTCGCCGCGCCATCTTGCGGCAGCCAGCAGCTTGCGCGTTTTCTCGATCGCCTGTTCCGGCGCCGCCGACCGGTACGCTCCCGCGACGCCGGGATCGCGCACGCCTTCGGCGATGGCTGCTCGATGGAGCCCGATGCCGGATCGCGACGTCATCGTGGCGACGACCGCGGTTCCAAGGTGCAGCAGCGTGTCCCGCAGCGTGGCCCCGCGCAGCTTCGGCATCCAGGCCAGTGCGGTGCGCGAATGCCGCTGCGATTCCGACGACACGTGCCGACGCAGGAATCCCGCCACATCGACCCGCTCGACGTCCGGCTCGCTCGACAGCCGCCGGTAGAGGCCGTTGGGCGTCCACGTCCTGTATGGGCGGCCCAGCATGTAGGACACCAGCACGCTGCAGTTGGCCCAACCGCGCATCTGGCTACCGCGCCCGGGAATCCACTCGCGCACCTTGAGGACGTCGCCCATCCCGCCCCAGCGGAGGAACTTGATCGCCTGCTCCAGCGTCAGCACGTTGACCATCATCCGCGTCCACCACGGCTCCATCAGCAGCCAGGTGCCGTCCTCGTGCGGACGAAGCGCGAACACGTGCTTGTGCCGGCGGTCGGCGAATGTGTGCCACCACTGCCGGCGCAAGCCGGGCACGAAGCAGATGAACCAGTTGGCCGGCTCGATGGTGATGGGCGATCCGTTGGCATCGATGGCGATCGATGAAGGCTCCGGCGTCTTGGCCGAGAACGGGTTGAAGATGGATCGGAACGCATTCACGGCGCGATCAGTCCAGTGCGTGGCAAGTGGGGAACGCATCGTCGGAACGTGTCTTGATACCCGAAAGAAACACCTCGACCATCCAGTCGAGGTCGTCGTCGATGCGGGCCTGGCCGTTTGCCAGGGACGCGTCGGCAACATCCCAGTACGTACGCAGCAGTGAAAGGAAATGTCCCGCCGCGCGCCGGCAATCCATGTCGGCTGCGAAACCCTGCGACCTGGCGAAGGACATGAACCGGGCGAGATCGTCGCGGACGCGTGCAGGACCGTGCCGGTAAAAGTCCGCGCGGATGGCGGGCGCGCCGAAATCGCCCGTCACCGCGATGCGATACAGGTTGCCCAGCTGCAAGCCCGAGTATTCGTCCGTCGCCTGCCGCGCGAACGCGACCAGCTGCGCGTGGAAGCTGGCGCCGGTCGGGCGTTCCGCCAGCGGCGCAAGCATCCGGTCGGCAATCGCGGTCACGACGGCGATGAATAGCGCGCCATCGTGATCGAAGGCCGCGACGACCGCCGATCGCGGTATGCCTGCCATCTGCAGGACGGCACCGAGCGTATCGGCGTGCCTCGAGTGGAGGGCATCGGCGACCTTCCGAACGAGCTCGGCGCGAAGCGACTCGCGTGATCCCTCCGGATGGGTGTGTGCAGCGGCGAACATCATCGTCGTCCGTGGTGCCTGGAGCGGCGGGATTCTAGGAGCGCACGACGGGAGCCTGTAGCCACGCGGCGGGACCCGGGCCGTTTACCTCGGAGAAACAGTCCGCACCGCCGTGTGGCCGGGAATTGGTGCCTGGGGAGCAACATGCTGTGCGCCGGCGGATGGCTTCCGCCCGCGGGTGCGCGCGCCTAGATATCCCGATATCGATGGCCGAACCGTGGGAATCCTGCGGGATCCGAGGAGAGTTCGCATGAGTCCCGACGCACGCTTTCGCGCCTGGATGTCCGGTTCGCTGGCCCTGACCGGACTGGCGTTCGTCTACTTCCTCATCGCCGACGTGCATATGCCGGTATCGCCCGAAGCGCGGCTGACCTACCACGTCACGCAGGTCGCGCCAGACGTGAGCGGGCGCGTGGTCGATGTGCTCGTGCAAAACAACGAACAGGTCGTGCCGGGCCAGCCGCTGTTCCGCATCGATCCTGACTCCTATCGCACCGCCGTCCACGACGCCGAACTGCTCGTGGAGCAGGCCATGCAGGACAACTCACAGCTCGACGCGAACATCATCGCGGCCACGGCGGAAGTCCGGCGGATGCGGACGCAGGTCGATGACGCCGAGCGCGAACTGAAACGCTTCCGCGAACTGGTCGGCGAGCGCTACGTATCTCGATCGGCGCTCGACCAGGCGCAGGCGCGTCGCGATGCGTCGCAGGCCGCGCTGCAGTCGGCACGGGCAGCGCTCAACGCCGTGCGCGTCCAACGCGGCAACGACGGTGACCGAAGCCTGCGCCTGCGCCGGGCGCGCAATGCGCTGGACAACGCCCAGCTCAACCTGCGCCGCACGGAAGTGGTCGCACTGGCGTCGGGAATCGTCAGCAACATGCGTCTTCAGGTCGGTGCCTACGCGCAGGCCGGCGCGCCCAAACTCGTCCTGATCAGCGAAATGCCGAACCTGCAGGCGGATTTCCGCGAGAAGGCGCTGATCAACGTCGCGCGCGGCACGCGGGCGCAGGTCGCGTTCGACGCTTTACCCGGGCGCTTGTTCGACGCGGAAGTGACTTCGCTGGACGCGGGCGTCGCGCAGGGCCAGATCGATCCGGACGGCCGCCTGGCCGCGCCGACGCAGAACGATCGCTGGGTGCGCGATGCCGAACGCGTACGCGTGAACCTCCGCCTGCTGGAAGCGCCATCGCGCCCGTTGATGACGGGTGCCCGCGCGACGGTGCAACTGCACCCACGCCCCGACGGACTGCGCTACTGGCTGGGAAACCTGCAGATCCAGCTGATCACGCTGCTCCACTATGTCTACTGACGCGCTACCGGCATCCGCGCCTGTACACCCGGCGCTGGGCGAACACGCATGGCGTCAGGCGTGCCGCATCGCGATCGGCAGCACGTTCGGACTGATGGTGGTGAAACTGGCCGACTGGCCATTCGGTGTGTTCTTCGGCCTGTATCCGGTGCTGTTGCTTGGCCTGGTGCCGGTCTTCAAACTGCCCATCGCGCTGCAATTCATCGCCAGCAGCGTGGCTAGCATTGCGATGGTCAACCTGCTGTTGCTGCTGGGCAATGCGTCGCCGATCCTTGCGGTGGCAGTGTTCTTCGCGTTCTCGCTGCTGTGCTTTCGACTGATGGCGAACGGACCGCTGTTCCTGTTCGGCGCGCTGTCGATGGTCGCGACGTCGGTGCTCGTGCACCTTGCCAGCTATCCGCACGTGCCGAAGAGCGATCTGTTCAACGCACAGTTCATCGCCACCTTGCTGGCCGTCTTCATCGCGGCGCTCGTGCATGCACTCCTCCCGGAAAAGCGCAACATCCCGCGTCCAGCCGGCGCGAAGCCGCTCGGCGTGGTCCGTCACCAGATGCTGCTCGGCGCCGTGTGCGCCAGCGCGTCGTTCATCGCGTTCCAGCTGCTGGACCTGAGCGATTCGCTCTCCGCGCAGGCCGCGACCGTGCTGATCCTGTTTCCGATGTCGCTGGCAGGCGGGCGCAGTGCCGCGTGGACGCGCGTCGCCGGCACGTTGCTCGGCACGGTTTACGCGCTCGTGCTGCAACTCATCCTCTACACGCATGTCTCCCAGGTGGTTTTCATCGTCGCGCTGTACGGAATCGGCATGTTGCTGTTCGCGGTCATGCACGTGCGAGAGAACGCGGGCCCCGCGGTCGGATTGAGCGGCGCGACGGCCCTGGCCGTGCTGATCGGCCAGTTGTCCCCGACGGGCGACCTGTACGGCGTGTCGCTCTACCGTTTCAGCTCCGTGGCCGTGGCGGTCCTGGCGATGCTGTTGTGCATCTTCGCGTTCGACTGGTTCCTGCGCTGGTATCTCGCGGACCGTGCGGTCGTCGCCGCAAGGTGATGCCCTGCGTACCTTCCTTTGTATCGAGCCAGCCGGATGAACGCCGAGACCCAACACTTCGTCGAACTTCACCATCCCGTCCGCACCGTGTCCGACCGCATCGCCCATGGCATCACCAGGGCCTTGCGCCTCTTCGCCGACACATTGTTCGCCAAGCGATATGGCAACCGCGCGATCGTTCTGGAGACCGTCGCCGCCGTGCCAGGCATGGTCGGCGGTGCGTTGCTGCACCTTCGCTGCCTGCGCTGGATGCGCCACGATCGGGGATGGATCCGCACGCTGCTCGACGAAGCCGACAACGAGCGCATGCACCTGATGACTTTCATGGAGATCGCACGGCCGAGCGCTTTCGAACGCATGATGGTGCTCGTCGCCCAGGCCCTGTTCTTCACGTTCTACCTGCTTCTCTACCTGGCGTCCTCCCGCACCGCGCATCGGCTGGTCGGCTACTTCGAGGAAGAAGCGGTGGTGAGCTACACGCGCTACCTGGAGGAGATCGACGCGGGGCGGATCGACAACGTTCCAGCGCCGGCGATCGCCATCGACTATTGGCAATTGCCGCCCGATGCACGCCTGCGCGAGGTCGTCATCGCGGTCCGGCAGGACGAAGCGGGGCACCGCGACGTCAATCACGCGATAGCCGCGCAGCACGCGCGCACGGTACCTGTCACCGACGCCCTGTAACGGATTCCCCCGGGGCAACATGGCACCGACTCAGCGCACGCGCGTGGCGGTGCCTTGCAGGAAGATGTCGACGGCGCGGATCACCCGCGGCTTCCAGGCGCGTTCGCTCAAAGGCGGCCGGACGCCGAGCAGGACCTCAAGGTAGGTATCGTCGCGCAACATGCCGATGAAGTGTTCCGCCGTCGCGGTGGGATTGCCGATGGCCAGTGAACCCGCCTCGGCATGCCGCGAAAGCAGTTGCGCCAGCCCCGTCACGGCGCGACGCGGGCCGCTTCGCAGGAAGATCCCGGCAAGCTCCGGCCTGCGCGCGCCTTCGGCAATCACGAGGCGGTAAAGGGCCACGGTCCGCGGGTCCATCAGTGCGCGCATGACCGCGCCCGCGAACTGGATCAGCGAAGCACGCACGTCGTCGCCGATGACATCGCCGGCGTCCGGAAGCGTGCGCAGCACCTCTTCGGAAATGCCCGTGAGCATCGCTGCGAGCAGATCGTCCTTGCCGCCGAAGTGACTGTAGATCGCCCGCTTGGAACCACCGACGCGCTCGATCACCGCGTCGATGCTGGTGTTGGCGTAGCCGTCGCGCAGGAACAGTTCGCCAGCGGCCTCGAGGATCTGCTGGCGCAGATCGTCTGGGCTGCGACGGGTGCGGCGGGACGAAGAATCGGTGGAGTAGGGCACGGGACGTTCCTGCCGGTTGACAACTTAAGGTACTCGTCGGTACCTTTTCTTTCAAGGGTACTGTCCAGTACCCAGGAGCCGCGCTGCATCGACCCGAAGGACGCGGGCGCGATCGCGTCCAGCCATTTCCCGCGCGGCGGCTTCCATGAACTGCGCCCACCCATGTCGACTCCCTGCCTGCCCAACACGCTGACGTCGAGCCCGCTGTCGGCGCGGTTCCCGACGAATTTCACCCACGTCGTCGCCTTCATCTCGGTCGTGCGGGAGGGAAGCTTCGCGCGCGCCGCGGATCGCCTGGGAGTAGGGCGCTCGGCAGTGAGTCGCAGTGTCCGCAAGCTGGAAGACCATGTCGGCGCCCGGCTGCTGAGCCGAACGACGCGCAGCGTGTCGCTTACGAACGAAGGCCGCACGTTCTATGACGCGTGCTGGCCTGGGGTGGAGAGAATCGTGCTGGCGATGGAGGAATTGCAGGAACTGCGCGCCGGGCCACCGACGGGCGAATTGCGGATCGCGGCACCGCAAAGCTTCGGGAGACAGGTCGTCGCGCCGCTGCTGGCGGAGTTCCAGGCGCTGTTTCCCGAGCTGTCGCTGGAATTGCTGTTGGGCGAAGGCGCGGTGGATTTCGCCGCCGACCGGATCGATGTCGCCTTCCGCGATGGCGACCTGGAGGACAGCCGCGTCCACGCCAGGCTCCTCGCGCCGATGCAGCTACGCGTTCACGCCTCAAGCGACTATGCGCGTCGGCATGGGCTGCCAGCATCCGTCGAAGACCTGTCCCGACACGCGTGCATCAACCTCCGCCTGCCCAACGGGCGTTTGCAGGAATGGCATTTCAGGCGCGAAGAGCGTATGCACGCGGTGACGCCCGATGCGCGGCTCGTGTTCAACGACCCCTCGCTGGTCCTGCAGGCTTCGCTGGACGGAATGGGGCTGGCGCAGTTGCCGGCGTGCATCGGCCGCGATGCGGTAACGACCGGCAGGCTGCTGGTTTGCCTGGATCACATGGCACCTGACAACCGGAGCCATTACATCTGCTACCTGAGCCGCCGGCAGCAACCTGCACGCATACGGGCGTTCGTCGACTTCATGACCAGCAGGATCCGGGGGGCGGCGTGAATGCAGCGGCGTTTGGGAGGGCCGGGATTCATGCTGTCTAAGGTCCGCGTCCGAACAGCGCGCACCTCACAAGAACAGTGGCAAGGCTGAGTTGAGTGCAAACGTCCGCTTCTGGCCGATAGCGGACTCCTGCTCGGGCGAGCTCGCCTTGACGGTGCTAATGTCCGCTTCCGACCCAAAGCGGACGTTCAATCGGTGGCTGTCGGCTAAGGAGGTGGCTTTGCTGCGTGGAACTCTGCACGAACGCGCTGGACCGCTGATGCTGACGCTAGCGGTGCTATGCGGGTGTAACGACTCAACATCGTCCTCCATTTCGGCGCAGTTCTCGGCGTCAAACGGACAACGCGTGGGCCTTCAGGCTGCCGCTGACGGCAAGTGGGATCGGGTGTGCGTCTTGGGGCCCTGTTCGCCTGACGCTGACGCCGCTCAGGCGTTGGGAGTCAGTTGGCCTGCAGAAGCTCGGACAGACATTGCCCAGAACGATGGCATCTCGCTACTGATATTTGCGCAGGGAGAATCGGTGCTTAAGTTTGTCGAGCATCCGCGAAACGCTGGTGACTTCAGCAACCTGGGGCGGCGTTGCTTCCCGCGCACTAGGGCGAAGTTCGTGCAGCAGGACACCCCGCCAGAGGCGGGCCTGGTCTATTCCCGGCAGAAGACAGGTAATCCTTGCGATGTCCGCTTCTGGCCGATAGCGGGCATTGGCCGTACGAGTCGCTTTAACGATGCTAATGTCCGCTGTCGACCCAAGCGAACATTGTTCGCTAAGGTGACCGTAGCGCAACCAGGAGGCGACGATGGACTGCGATGACAAAGTCGGGGACGACAGGGGGCTCGTCATCTGCCTTCGCGACATGGGAAACGGTACAAGTCGCCTGTTCCTCGATGACGTGATCGCCGATCGTCATGCGAATCCGATCAACTGGTCGTATGGCAGCTTCTATACGGTCACACCTGAGTTCGATAATGCCCGCATTGAAGACATGGCGTTGAGCCCAGAGGACTTTGAACGCATCGGCGTCTCTGTCGTCGCCAGACTTCTCGCATCGGCGAAGCGGGCACGCTAGCCTTTGGGGATGCGTCTGCTTCTGGCCGATGGCGGACATTCCCCGGGCGCCTTCAGCCAGCGCTATGGGCGTGTCTGCCGAAGCGATGAATGACTAGTCATCCAACGCGTCACGCTCTTCGTTGAACTGCTCCCACTCCTCCAATCGTTCTGGTGATTGCGCAATCGGAACGGTCGGGTCGATCTGCACCAGCACCGCACCGGATGACGACAACGCAGCCCGTGCAGGCACGAAGTGCGCATCATCCATCGCCAGGTACACGCGCGTCTCCGGCAGCGCGACGGCCGGCACGCGCCTGGCCTCCACCTCGATGCGCTCGAGCAACGCATCCTGGGAGGGCGACGCGATCAGGAGCGCGCCTACACGATCCTTTTGGCGCAAGGCTTCGCCCAACGCCTCGGCTGACGTGGCGTAGTTGCTCGCCGTCGGTGCCTGCAGGACCTCGGTGTCGGGAAACTCATCCTTCGAGGACGGATCGAGGCGGTAGAAGGCTTCCCTGAGATATTGGTGCCACTCGTACTCCTTGGCGGAGACGGTCGGCGGCTCCAGTGGTTGGATGAAGCGCCGGTACTCCGCTTCCTCGCGGGCGCGCTGCTTCACGCGGGCCGCTCGCGCCTGCTCCTGCGCACGCTGCCAGTCTGCGCCGCTGGGTAGTTCGACCCGGCCGAGTTCGAGATCGAAGACCACGGGCACGAACTGCGCGTGATCCTCGCCCTCCCACTCATCGGCGTCCTGTGGCGGGACGAGGACGGGAACGGAAACACGCATTCCGCCGGACAACACCGTCGGTTCCCGGCGCCAATGGATCGAACTGACAGAGCGCGGCAACGCCAGTACGTACTCGCGTGGCAGGAAGTCGGTCAGCCTGTAGGAGGCCATAACCGTGCCCCGGGTGTCGTAGAGCACGACGGTGTCCTGGCCGATGCCCATCTGGTGCCAGTTGTCTAGCGTCATCGCCGCGCCGCCGGGCAAGGCTATCGCGTTGACCGGGGCCACGTCGTTGCGCAGTGGGCGCTGCCATACCTGCTGCCAGTGTTTGCCGACCCGCCGCTCCATGATGCCCATCGCGCTGGGCAGCGCACTACCGGGAGGGCGGCCAGGCGTGCTCTTGCCATCTGCCGCGTCTTTGAAATAGTCGGCCTGGCTGGTGACGGGGCGCGGCTCGACCGTGAGGCGCCAGTCGCCATCGGCGGAGACGTACTGTTCCGTGGTTGCCAAGCGCCAGCTATCTGCAAATGCGGCGTTGGCAAGGAAAACGCCGATGAAAACGACCGACCATCTCGAATTTCGGTTGATTGCCATGTCATTCCCCTGTGGTTACGGGACGATAGCGCGTTCCGGCTCGCGGCGGGCTGCTCGAATTGGAGGAGCAAGGTGGAATAGAGAGGTCGACGATGACTTCTCCTGCGGGGGGGCAGGAGATCATGCCGGTGCGACCGCCACCCGCTCTTTGTCCGGGCTGGCGATGTCCGCTTCTGGCCGATAGCGGACGTTCGGGCAACACGGCCGGTGGTCGGGCTGCTAATGTCCGCTTTCGACCCTTTACCGTCATTCGAGAGCAATGATCGTCAGCCTTTGCCAACTCCGGCTTATACGCGGGTTGTTACGCTGACTCAGCTTGCATAAGCTGAATGCGAATCCGGAATACATCCCGTGCAGTGGGCTGGGGCAGGGGATGTATACCGGACCCACGGGTGCGTCTGATCCGTAGTTAGGGGGCTTGATGGCGGTCTTCGAGTGCAGCAATTGCAATTTTTCCTGGCCAATGGCTCATGTGACCGAACAGCCTGCCTGTCCAGAATGCGGGAGCACGCAACTCCGAGGCCACGAGACTATCAGCATCGACATCGGATCCCCGCGTGTTCTAGGGGCAAAGCTAAGGGACCGGTCGAAGAAACGACCAATATTTGAGTACAAGTTCAAGCTTGGAATTTACCGAAAGACTGGCGAGTGGAGCGCAGTTGAGCGCACCTTTTACAGAAACATCAACTTATACGTTGAACTCATCACCAATTGGCGAACCGGAGAGGTCATACGGTACGTCAGCGAGCCACTTTCCCAGCACATCGGCCACGGAAGTGCGCGAAGACCCGGTGCCGCCCCCTAACAATTCATTCAAGCCGAAGCCGTTACGCGGCTCGGGATAACCCAGCGCGGGCATTTAATCTGCATGATCACCGAAAGAAACTACATCAACGATTCGCTTGTTCATTGGACCGGCCGAGGCAAGGATCAAGACGCAGCTTTCTCGATCCTAGAAACAATCTGCGACGAGCGGATTCTTCGCTTGTCATATTGCCCTACATATGTCCAGCCAGAGCTACAGCCGCGCATCGCCATGGTTTGCTTCACCGATATACCACTGGAGCACAGTCATGAGCACTGTTCTAAGTTCGGGAGTTTCGGACTGGCCTTCAAGAAAAGTTCAATGATTGCCTATGGGGCAAACCCAGTTCTCTATACGACCGGAAGGCACTTGGAGCGAATTCGTCATGTATCTGGACTCATCCATCGAATGAAGGATCTGGAGAAAGACCGAGAGTGGCGCAGCGAACTTGAGCCCTACTCGTTCAGTGAGGACGAGCTAGTTGCGCTCCTTGAGGTGCTTGGCCTTCTCCAGGAATATTCGTACAAGAACCAAGATGGGAGCGACTACCTGACCTACTATCAGAGAGAGTGGCGTCTCACATTTGACATTCTGCCTTTTGCGAGCGGCACCTCCGAGCATGCTCCAGGCAAGAGCTGCTTCTACATTAGGGATGGCAGGAGCTATCCAGTATTCAAGTTCAAAGATGCGGACGTTGACTATCTTGTTGTTCCAAGGAACTACAAAGCACGCGCACTCAAGTTTGCCGAGGCTCTAGCGTGCGAGGTGAAGATATACGAGGACGTCGTACTTGCCCAACAACCCATCTGAGCCGAAGCCGCGTCGCGGCTCGGGTAAGTGGCGAATGACCGCTTTTGGCCGTTAGCGGACATCAGGGCAGAGCGGACGGGTGGCAAATGCTGATGTCCTCTTTCGACCCGAAGCGGACACGCGAGAGCTCCATGCCGGAACGCCAAGGGCCAGTTAATGAGGTTGCGGCCGCGTATATCGCCGCGCTTGCGTCCGGCGATGAAGACGCACAGGCGCGTTCTATTCCGATAGATTACTGGCTCGACAGTCGGTGGGATGATATTTGGCTCTTGCTTCAAGCAATCTCTGAGTTGCCCGGCGAGATAGATAACCTCACGCTTGCCACCGTTGCTGCGGGACCACTTGAGGACCTGCTTTCAAAGGCTCCCGCGAGCTATGCGGATCAGGTGCTTACCGCCGCATACCGCTCGCCCAGGATGGCCAGGATGCTTACTGGCGTCTGGCGCAGTTCCATCGCGCCGGAGACTTGGGAGAGGGTTGTGGAATTCTGTCGCAAGGTTCCCGAGCCGATCGACGGAACGTATCGGTATAGGTCCGGCCAAGTGTGCCAGAATCGACCTCGCTAGAGTCCGGCTACTTCCAATGCTTGAACGTCCGCTCCTGGCCAGTAGCCGACATTCGGCCGGGCGAAGCGAGCTCGGCGATGCTAATGTCCGCTTTCGACCCATAGCCGTCATTCGCGTTTTCGATTTTCCGGAGGGGGTATGGCACAGAAGGATCTGGCTACGGCAGGCTATCTGCTCTTCGCAGAAGTGGCCGGTGGAACCGTGGTGATGTTCGCACTTGGACAGTTGGGGTTCGATGCGACGGACATCGTGTTTCTGGCAGTACTCGGAATCAACTTGGTAACCGCGGTTCTCCTGGCGCGAGCTGCTCGCGCTCAAGGAAGGAATTCTTTGCTGTACGGCCTGTGCTCGATCCTTCCGCCGGGCGCGCTTTGTGTGTTCTGGCGACTGCGTGAGAGGGAACTCTGGGGAGCCTAACGATATCCGCTCGTGGCCGATAGCGGACGTTCGGCAGCCGGGCTGCTAATGTCCGCTTTCGACCCATAGCGGACATGGGCGCAGGAATAAACTGATGGCCGTGCAACGACTATCGCCGGTGAATACGTGGAGGCAGTCGGGGCGCGTTTCCCTGTGGCGATACACCGAGAATGAGCGCAACTATCCGGGCTGGAACCTCAATGCCGATGCGGCCGGTTGCAGATCGCTGCTGGAGTTGCTCGACGCATTGACGATCACTGGGCCGGCGGCCGTATGGTCACTGTGACCCAACCCACGTCCGAGCAGCTCCGAGTGCCCAGCAATCGAGGTGGCGCTGCCGCTTGGCTCGCGCCGGAAAAATGGAACGTCTCGCTCGCATCCGATCCCGCGGCCTGGAATTTTCCTCCAGACACGCAACCTGCCGTGCTGGCGCTCGGCTCGAACTGGCTTGCGCCACTAAGGGCAGGAACAGCAGGCACTCAGGCTAGCGCCGGAGATCACTCGATCGGTGATCGCAAACGCGGACTTGCACTCTGGTTCTGGTGGTGAGCCGTTACGTCGTGCGGTTGTGGCCGACAGCGGACGAATCGGGTTGCCCATGGGTAGCGCGCGAGCGACGTGGTTCTCGCCCGCGTTTACCGATGAGTCCGCATACCGCGCGACCGTTCGTCGCATGAATCGCGAACGCTGAATCGCTGTCGCATCTGAATGCGTCTGCGCGGGCACCGCACGCAACGGGCTTCACCTGGCGCGTACGGCATCGGCGTAAACAGCGAACTGACCGCGCCGCCGTACCGCGGTGCATCGAGGGGGGGACCGTCATGGTTCGCCTTGCACATTCCGGGTCGTTCATCGGGGCGCTTGTTCTTTTGGCTGGCGTCGGTATTCCATCGGGTGCGGCCCATGCCGCGACTCGCGTCGTCACCAACTGCAATGACAGCGGCGTGGGAAGCCTGCGCGCGGCCGTCGGCGCGGCTGGGAGCGGCGATATCGTAGACCTGCGCTCGCTCGGCTGCAGCGCGATCGTGCTCACGAGTGGTTCCATCGCCGTACCGCAGGCGAACCTCACGATCCGTGGCCGGACGCGTTATGCGCTCACCATCGACGGAAACCGCAACGACCGCGTGTTCCTGCATGGCGGCACGGGGACGTTGCGGATCGAATACGTGTCGGTGGCCAATGGCCGCCGCATCGCCGACCAGGAGAACCAGATCTCCGAGTACGGTGGCTGCATCCGGTCGGAGGGCAACGTCGCGCTGCACCAGGCGTGGGTACGCGGATGCAGTGCGGAGGCATTCGGCTTCATCGACGGGCCAGGCACCTGGGGCGGCGGGATCAGCGCGATGGGTAACGTCGATGTGACCTGGAGCGCGGTGTTCGACAACCGCGCCTCCGAAAACAGCCACGGCGGCGGCATCTACGCGAAGGGACGCGTGACGCTGTACCACGCGCAGGTTTACCAGAACCAGAGCTACGTCGGCGGCGGCTTCATGGCAGAAGGCGGCGCCAGCGTCACGTACTCGCGCATCTACCGCAATCAGGCCGGGGTGTTTGGCGGCGGCCTGTACCTGAGCTCCCTCACCGGACCTTCGGACCTCATCATCAACAAGTCCACGCTGTCCAACAACCTGGTGCGCGACGACTGGAGGGGCACCCTCTACGGCTCAGGAGGCGGCTTCGCCGTCGGTGAGTCGCGGCCGGGCGGTACGCACCTCATCGTCGACAGCACGATATCGAACAATCGTGCGCATTCGAACAGCGCCGGTTATGCGCTGGGCACGCTCGACATCTACAACAGCACCATCGCCTACAACGCGGAGATCACCAACCAGAACAGCGGGGAAGGGGAGGATCCGCTGATGCCCTGCGAAAGACGCGGCGCACTGGAGGCCGACGTGCTGCACCTGGAAAGCACCATCGTCGCGCGCAACAGCTGCGTCGCAGGCCCCGTCGGTTACGGCATAAGCGCGAGCACCGACTCGGTGGTGGGCACCAACAACCTCGTTGAATACCCGCTGGTGCCGGTGCCGGCAGACACCTTGTCGCTCGATCCGCGACTTGCACCGCTAGCCGATAACGGCGGTTACTCGGCCACGCACCTGCCGCTGCCAGACAGCCCCGTGCTGGGGCAAGGCAGCAACCAGCTCGATCGCATGTACGACCAGCGCGGCCCGGGCTTCCCAAGGGTGAAAGGCGGAGCGCCGGATATCGGCAGCACCGAGCGGTGAAAGACGTCCCCGACGATTGTCCCGCAACCCCGCTCGCGGGATTCACCTGGCAGGCGTGCGTTCCGAGGATGGGCAAATGCGAGCTTCAGTCTCATCGTCCCGTGCCAGCTGCGCCATACGGCAAAGCCAGTCGGCATCCATGCGGAAGGCACGCGCAGGCAACACCGATGAACGCGCCACTCTTTCCACCGGCATTGCTCGCCCGGATTCAGCAGGACTGATCGACATGCCGCGGCGCGCCTCCCCTGGAGTGCACTCTCATGAGTCGCGCAGGGAGGTCGGACTCGTGGCCGGATCAGGCCTCGACTCCTCGCGAGCAGCCCGCTTCCTGGACTGTTTCGCGTCCTTTTCCTTCTTCTTTGCGATCTCACGCTGGCGTTTTTCGAATGCGTAGTTGGGCTTTGCCATGTGTTCGAGGTGCCTCTTGTGGTCAAGAACGATTTCAGGGATGCAGCCGTTTAGCGTTAGCCTCCTTCGCCCTTTGACGGTGCGTGAGGCGGAGCGGGCTTGCTTTGCGCTTCATCCTTCGCAGGCTTTCGCCGGAGCGGGGTAGTGCCAAGTACTTCGATCTTGCCACCTGCCTTGTCGAAGGCGGCCATCTGCGCGGCCAGTCGCTCACGTGTGACTTCCTTGTCATGTAGCGCCTGGAAGCCCGGCGGGCGCTGCGGGAAATGACCTTGTTTGCGGGCGGTGGTCATGGCGGTTTCTCCTCATAACAGGTTCAAGTCGATCGCGCGCGTGCGCTCTTGCGCGTACTCTTCGCGGACGGCATGGCAATAGGGGCCGTTCATGACGAAGCGGCGACACACGCTGGGTCGCGTCTCGTATATGCCGCAGTTCATGCGCGCACCGTCCATGGCGACGCACCAGCCCTCCTCGTCATGTGCCATGACGAGGAGCTTCGCAGCGGTGCGCGTGGTCAGGTGCGGGGGGACTCTGTCCTCGGGCTGCAGTACAACGGTCAGACGACAGCAGACGGCGTCACACTGCGCGCAGTTGGCAACACAAGCCTCTTGCTTGCGCTCCGGCCTCAAGTGCAGCACGCAGGCGATTTCAAACGGCCCCGTCGAAGTTCAGACGCCGAAGCGAACCGCATGGTCCTCAATGCAGCACGGCCAGAATGAAAAGCAGTGTCATGACGCTCCAAGGATGGCCCTTTCCATAGTGGAAAGGTTTACTCGCGAAGAGAGCATCCGCGCAGAGAGCGCGAAGCGGGAGCAGCGCCTTGAGGCGATGCCTTGCAAGTATCCTACACGAGCGCCCGTAGCCGTGCCTCGCTCACGCTGGGCGTTCTAGGCGTTCTATCCGGTCCATCTGGCCGTGCTGGCGCTCCTGCGGTGGCGGGTGTGGGCGCAGCCCACGGATAACCGCATGGCTTCGCTCCATTCCCTGCAACCCGCTTTTCGAGCGGGGCCCTGTGGCCCCGTTCATGCATCCGGGCCTCACGGAAATAAGCCTGTCGAGCGTGGTGCGATCCAGTCGCCATGCGGAGACACCGCGCCCGCCATCCGCCAGAAGGCCCGCGGGCCGTATAGCGGCATGCAGTTGTAGGCGATCCCCCGGTGCATCCGCGCAGCGCAGGAATTCGGGCAACATTCGCCCGTCCGCCAGCATGGCGGTCGAAGGTCCGTCGTCGTTGAATCCCCCTAGCCATCACTTGCACGAAATCGAATCGAATTACCCCACGAAAGTGGGTCGGAAGGGGCAGAGCCGTAAGCGCTGATTCTGTGAGCACAACGCCCATCTCAAGCCTCTGGTCTAATGTCGATCGAGATGAGTGAACCCGTGGGCCACCTGAAGCTGCGAATGCTCGGCGTCCCGGTCGTCGAAGCCGGTGCGATCCGCGTGCCGATCCAGCGCGTCGGCTGCACGCTCCTGGCCTCGCTCGCATTCGCGCGCGGCGCGCTGTCGCGGCGGACGCTCGCCATGATGCTCTGGCCCGACGCGGATACGACGACCGGCCTGGCACGGCTGCGGCGCCTCCTGTATCGCCTCGAACAGGCCCTCCCGGCGGGAGCGCTCTCGGCGACGCCCGAGGCGGTCGCATTGTCGACGCAGGCGTGGAGCACCGATGTCGACGAGGCGTTCGCGATCGTCCATCGAATGCCGGCGCCGCATGACATGCCTGCATTCGACGCGGCGCGATGTTGTGCAGGTGAACTCGCCTTGCCGCTGCTGGACGGGATCGCATCGCCTTCGGAAACCTTTGAGGATGCCCGCCGAGCGTTGCAACTCGACATAGAGCGGATGCGGCTCCGGCTGCTCGCGCATCTCGCGGGTGCGCTGGCGGATGCCAACCGCGTGGACGAGGCGATCGAATGGGCCGCGCGTCTGGTCGAGGCCGATGACCTGCGCGAGACCTCGCACGTGCTGCTGATGCGCCTTCATGCGCAGGCAGGCGATCTGGCCTCGGTCGAGGCGGCCTATGCGCGCTGTGCGGCCCGTTTGCGCGAGGAATTCGGCGTGCGTCCATCCGCGGCGACCGAAAGGGCATGGCAGGCGATATCCGATGGACTGAGCCAGTCGCACATTCGACGTCACGCTCCGCCGGAAGTGCGCTTCGCCTTCGATGCCAAGGGAGCCATCGCCTATCGCGAGGTGGGCGAGGGCGAGGATGTGCTGGTGCTTGCGCCGGGATTCGTCTCCCACATCGAGATCGGCATGGAGTGGTCGGGCGTTGCCCGCTTCATTGGCGAACTCGCCAAGGGCCGACGCGTCCTGCTGTTCGACCGTCGGGGCATGGGGCTCTCGGAACGCCTCACTGGCGGCAGCACGGTCGATCTGCTGGCGGCGGACCTGCGGACCGTGCTCGATGCGGCGAACGTTCGCGACGCGTGGATCTTCGGCGCATCCGAAGGCGCGCTCGGCGCGGTGCGTTTCGCGGCCAGCAACCCCACGCGCGTGCGCGGGCTGGTGCTCTTCGGGGCATTGGCGAAGGGCTCGGCCTCCAAGGACTTCCCACATGCATTGCCGGCGCCGGCTTTCGACGCCTGGCTGGAGCGCATCCTCGCGGACTGGGGCGGTCCGGCCGGGATCGAGACCTTCGCGCCTTCGGCGGTGGACGACATGCCGCTGCGCGCCTGGTGGGCGCGGCTGCTGCGGCATGCCATCACTCCGGCGGGAATCGCGGCCGTGCTCCGTGGCTTCCGCGATGCGGATGTGCGGGTCGACGCCGCCGCGTTGCGCTGTCCTGCGCTGGTGCTGCACCGCGTGGACGATCGCGCGGTGCGCTTCGAGGGTGGACGCGATCTTGCCGCGCGGATCCGGGGAGCCTGCTTCGTCGCGCTGGACGGCGACGATCACTGGTGGTGGCGAGGCGACCAGGACGCAGTGCTCTCGGCGGTGGAGCGCTTCATGGCCTCGGGGGACGGGCAGGGGACGGGCGCCTGAAAGGATCGGAACCTCCCCTCCGAGGCTTCAGGCGTGAACATCCCCGCATCGACGCCCATCTTCCTGTGCCTGCCCGCGATGGGCGTGGAGGCACGCTTCTATCGCGGTTTCGCCCGATCGCTGCAGGAACGCACGGGCGCGATCGCAATGACCTGCGATCTGCTCAGCCGCGGCGGTGCGCGCAAGCAGGCCGGAAACTTCGGCTACCGCGAAATCGTGGAGGAGCAGATTCCCAGGCTGGTTGCGGACGCACGGCGGCGCCACCCGGGGCCGATCATCCTTTGCGGCCACAGCCTCGGCGGCCAACTCGCGCTGCTGGCTGCCGGCCTCATGCACGAGCCGCCCGATGCGCTGGTGCTGCTGGCGGCCGGCACTGCGCATTACGCGGCGTGGCCCGCATCCGAACGCCGCCGGGCGCGCGCGTTCGTCAATCTGGTCGCGTCGGCCGCACGGATCCTGCCATGGTACCCGGGCGATCTGCTCGGTTTCGGCGGCGACCAGCCGAGGCGGCTGATGCGCGACTGGGCATTCAACGCCAGGACCGGTCGCTACAGGATGGAAGGCAGCGCGCACGACCAGGAGGCGATCGCATCGCAAGTGGCGATGCTGCGCCTGCCGCTGCTGTCGATCGGCCTGATGGGCGACCGGGTCGCGCCGGAGGGCGCCCAGGAAGAACTCCTCGCGCACGCGAACGCCGCCGACGTGGTACGCGTGCATATCGACGACCGCATGCTGGGAAGCCCGTGGCGAAGGCACTTCCAGTGGGCACGAGAGCCGGCCAGGGTCGTGGAGACGATCGCGCAATGGTTGCCCACCGTGATGCCGTGCGAAGGCGCGAACCGCCGGCCTTCGCAAGCGCTACGCGCGCGTGCGGTGGCGTTCGCGTCATGACGACCGGGAGGATCGCCGTCGCCCCACTGGCGGCGCTAACAAGTGCGAGGGCACGGTGCGACGGAGCATCCCTGCACTTACGCGTACAGGTTGATTTCGTCGAGCCCGCCTTCGCGAGCGGAAAGGCGCTTCAGATCGCTTGTCGCAGTGCTCGCGCGACGACCTGTCGGGCCGGCCCATCGGCGCGACTGACCATCGCGTAGTTGTAGCCCGGCCCGGACCAGTACTGCGCCATCAGCCCATTTTCCATTCGTTGGCCCGCGGGAAGCAGGCGGTTCCGTGGGCCTGGGGGGCGCACGTAGAAGCTGATCGCGTGGCCGGCCGCATCCCGATAGAGCACCATTGCGGCAGGGCCCTGGTCCGTGGCGAACAGGCGGCCGCCGACGGCGCGAAAGCCGGCGCTGCTGAGGTCGGGCAGGCGAGTGGCGCGCTGGAAACGTTCGTCCAGCCACGCCTGCATTTCGTCATCGTTGCGCGGCACCACGTCGGGGCGCGCGGTGGCGTCCGTCGCGACGAGACGATACGCGGCCATTGCATCGGCCATGGGCGCCGCGGCGCTCTCCATGCGCATACCGCGAGCCTGCCAACCGCCAAGCCCGCCGACGCCGAGGCAAAGGACCATGGCGGCGGCGAGCGAGCGCCATTGCATCTGCCGTTGCCGCTGTCGCTGGCGAATCGCCGAGGGGTGCAAGGCCGGGTTATCCGCCCACGCCTGCGTACCACCGAATACTGCGCGCAGCCGCTGGGCATCGCGTTGCCAAGCCTGCACTTCGGCTGCGCGATCGGGGTTCTGCGCGAGATAACGCTCGACGGCAGCCCGCCGTTCGCCGTCGAGGCGGCCGTCGACGTACGCGTGGATGTCCTGTTCGCTGGGGATCATGGTCATTTGAGGAGTCGCAGGGATGGGGCGGGTTGTTCGCCATCGCCGTGGCGCCGCATGGCCTGGCGCGCGCGGGAAAGACGGGACATGACGGTGCCTATCGGGACATCGAGTATCTCGGCCACCTGCTGGTAGCTCAGTCCCTCCACCGTCACCCACAGCAGGAGGTTGCGTTGCTCGGATGTGAGCTGCGCGAAGGCGGACAGCGCGGACTGCGCCAGCGCTTCGCGCTCCGCCGATGGCCATTGGGCTTCGTCTTCTTCGCGCAAGCGGCCGAGCAGCCATGCGTAACGCTGCGAACGGCGCCGCGCGTCGAGGAACTGGCGGTACAGGATGCGGAACAGCCAGGCGCGCAGGTCGCCTTCCTCGCGCTTGCCTGCCCGGGTGGACAGGGCCCGCTCCAGCGTGGACTGCACCAGGTCGTCGGCACTGTGCGGGTCGCGCGCCAGCCACAGCGCGAAGCGCCGCAGGCGCGGCAACAGTTCGGTCAACCGATCATCGAAGGCGTGGACGGACATGGACCGGATCGCGGTGGGTTCATGCGAAGGACGCCGCAGCGCGGAAATTATTCCATCGCATGGGAATAAAGCGCCGCGAGTGGCGTCTGGCAGTGTGAACCCGCCACGGAGCAGCACATGCACGACCCCGATACGTCATCCCGTCCGTCCGGCAACGGTGCGCGCTGGGCCCTCATCGGCACGGCTGTCGCCGTCGCCGCTGGAGCCTACGCGTACGTCGGCGGCTGGCTTTCGCCCCAGCGACTCACGCCCGACCGCCTCGTCGACGATTTCCAGCAGGCGGCGGGCGACCATCCCGGATTCCGCCGCAATCATGCCAAGGGCGTTTGCGTCACGGGCTACTTCGAAGGCAACGGCAACGCGACCGCCTTTTCCACGGCGCCCGTGTTCGCGGCGGGTCGCACGCCCGTGGTCGGCCGTTTCGCCATCCCCGGCGGCAATCCCTATGCACCCGACAGCAGCGTGCCCATCCGCAGCATGGCCTTGCGATTCAGCCTCGCGAACGGACAGCAATGGCGCACCGGCATGAACAGCATGCCCGTGTTCCCGGTAGCCACGCCGCAGGCATTCCAGGCGCAGATGGACGCCAATCGCAAGGACCCCGAGACCGGCAAGCCGGATCCGGCGAAGCTGGCGGCGTTCTTCGCCGCGCATCCGGAAACCGCGGCATTCCGCGCTTGGGCGAAGACCGCACGGCCTTCCGCCAGCTTCGTTACCGAACGCTACTACGGCCTTAACGCGTTCCACTTCATCGACGCCGACGGAGCGCGGCACGCGGTGCGTTGGCGAATGGTGCCGGAGGCGTCCGACGCCGGGGCGGCGCCGGCCAACGACAACTATCTGATCGGCGATCTGCACCGACGCCTCGCGCAGGCACCTGCGCGCTGGCGGCTGCTGGTGACGCTTGCCGATCCGGGCGATCCCACCGACGACGCCACGCGGACGTGGCCGGCCAACCGCAGGACGATCGATGCGGGCGTGCTGGTGCTCGAACACGAACAGCCGCAGGACAGCGGTCCGTGCCGCGACGTCAATTTCGACCCGACCGTCCTTCCGGCCGGGATCGCCATCTCCGACGACCCGCTGCTGGCAGCGCGATCCGCGGTGTACGCCGACTCGCACCTGCGCCGCACCCGGGAAGAAGCGCGGGTGCCAGGCGCCGCGAGCACCGCCGATGCCGGAATGGAGAGCGCACGATGAATCCGACGAATCGGTCCTTCACCCTGGCCGCGCGCGTGTTGCACTGGACGATGGCCGTGCTGATCCTGGCGATGCTGTTCATCGGCGTGGGAATGGTCGCGACGGTGAGCGCGAAGTACCCGGTACTGCTGGCGATCCACAAGCCGCTGGGCATCGCCATCCTCGTGCTGGCGATCGCGCGGCTGATGGTGCGCCTGCGCAATCCGCCGCCGTTGCCGTCTGACGTGCCGCGCCTGCAGCGCATGGCAGCGCATGCGTCGCACTGGTTGCTCTACGCGTTGATGATCGCGATGCCGCTGATCGGCTGGGCGATGCTGTCGGCCGGAGGGTATCCGGTGATGGTGGGGGCGGACCTGCGGCTTCCGGCGATCCTGCCGGAGAATGCGCTGGTGTTCGCCTGGCTGCGCACGGCGCACAGGGCGCTGGCGTATCTGTTGATCCTCACGTTCCTCGGCCACATGGGGGCGGCGCTGTACCACGCACTGATCCGCCGCGACGGCGTGCTGCGCAGCATGATCCGCTGACGGCCGTCATCGCCGCCGTGCAGTTGCACGGCGCCCTCTATCACCGGATCGACAGGCACGGAGGTGACACGAGACGACCAGGCGCGCCACGTCCTCCTTCGACTGAAAGTGGCCAAACGAGGAGGGGCGCGTCGCACACCTCCTGTCATGCGACGCGCCGTCGGCAACGCCGATGGCTGCTTCGAAATGCCTCGTGGGATCGTCGCGACCATCGCGTTCCTGTTCTACGACGGCACGCCTTGCATGACCGGACACACACGCCATGTGGAGGCGGGGTCCCCGGATGCCGCGCTTCTGACCGGCTCACCGGACGCTACGCTGCCCGGTGTCCGGGTGAACCCCGAGGACTGTTTCATCCGCCAGCCATTGGGCCAGCATCCGGCCTGCCACGCCGGGACCTTCGGCTTCGCCCTCGTGCTTCGCGATGACGTCGCAGATGTCGCCGAAGGTGCGTCCACGAATCGCCATGGCGAGGACCTCCGCTTCGAGCGGCTCGAGCGTCCGGAACAAGGGCCTGAAGTCGCGCCGCCACACCGCTACCCGGGCGGCATGTGGCAGCGCCGTGGCAGCCGGCGGTGGTGTGCCATCGACGAGGGCCGAGAGGATGGCGACGGCATTCGTGGTGACGGGGACAAGCGTGAGCGTGGGCGCGATCACGAATACGGCGTGCGTCCAGTCGACGTGTTCCAGTGATGCCGGGTCGGCCTTCGTACCATCGGCGGCGACGAAGGCCAGCCCCAGCGCCAGTTCGAGTCGGGCCAGTTCGGCGACTTCGGGATCGTCCGGATGGGCGACCGCGAGCGAGGCAGGGAAGCCGCGCGCGTAGTCGTCGATCGTCCAGCCTTCCGGATGCACCGCATCGACATGGCGCGCCGCCGCGCCGAGGAACGCACTGTCGCCCAGCCATGCGCGAACGACGGGATAGCTGTCGGCCAGGGTCGCCATGAGCTGGCTGCGGTAGTTGTTGAGATGGACGGACAGCCCTGGCGCCGCGGCGTCGCCGAAACACGCGGCGGCCTCCGCGTCCTCGCCGGTCAACCATTCGCGGAACTGCCGTTGCAGTACGGAAAGGTTCATGCCGCCTGCTTCGTTCCCCGGGCCGCGATGCGTCGCGCGATGTCCAACTCCGCCAGCAGTTCGGGAAGCGGCGGGATTTCATCGTCGCGCTCGATCATGATCGCCGTCGGCCCCAGGCGTGCGACCAGGTGTTCATAGAGCGCCCACACGGAATCCGGCACCGGCCGGTCGTGCGTATCGATCAGGAGTTCGCGCCCCTGGCTGTGGCCTGCGAGGTGGACCTGCCGGACACTCCGGAGCGGAACGCCCGCCAGGTAGGCGAACGGATCGAAGCCGTGGTTGCTGGCGCTGACGAAGATGTTGTTGACGTCCAGCAACAACCCGCAACCCGTGCGCTGGCATACCGCGGCCAGGAATTCCCATTCGGTCATGTCGCCGTGGAAGGCGATGTAGCTGGACGGGTTCTCCACGAGGATGGTTCTCCCGAGCGACGACTGCGCGCGGTCGACGTTGGCGCACACGATGTCCAGCGCCTCGCGCGTGTAGGGCAGGGGAAGCAGATCGTGGGAGTTGAACCCTTCGATGCGCGACCAGCTCAGGTGGTCGGACACGAACAGCGGGTCGACCGCATCGACGAGGGCGCGCAGCCTGTGCAGGTAGTCCGCGCGCAGTCCGTCCGACGAGCCGAGCGACATGGACACCCCGTGCAGGGCAACCGGGTGGCGTTCGCGCACGCGCCTGAGGATGTCCAGCGGCCTGCCGCCATCGACCATGTAGTTCTCCGAAATGACTTCGACGAAATCGACGGCGATGGGCTCGTCGCGATCGAGGAAATCGCCGTAGTGCGGCCTGCGGAGTCCCAGGCCGAATCTGTGCTCGCGTGGCATGCGGAAACCCGATGCAGGTCGGCCCGTTGCGGGCCGACCGTGATGGAGACGGTTACGCGCCGGCCTCGGTGAGGCGGCCGCCCTGGGCCTTGCACGCCTGCGCGGTGAGTTCCTTGAAGCCGTGGCCCTTGCAGTCGTTCTGGCCCCGACAGTCGTTCCTGGCGGTCTTGCAGTCCGAACTGCCCTTGCAGGCGTTCACGCCGTAGCAGTGGACGAGCTTCGCGTCATCCGCCTTCTGGGCGAACGCGGTGGAGGGAACGCTGGAGGACAGGGCGATCAGGGCGGCGACTGCGGCGAATCCGACGGTGTTCTTGGTCATGGTCATATCCTTGTTTGCCGATGTGGCCTCTGACCTACGTTCGCGCGCGCGATCCGGTTACGCCTCTACCACCGCAGCAGCCGCGGACCCACCAGGGCGCCGAGGCCCGTTGCCAGCGCGATGCCCAGGCTGTACCAGGTCAGCACGAACAGCGCCGAGCTTTCCGGGCAGTGCAGTCCGTACGCGATCGCTGCGAGCGCTCCGGATGCGAGGCCCGCGGCGGCGCCGGCCATGCGCAGGCGCGTCGGCGCGAGCGTCCTGAAGGACCACAGCAGCCCGAGGAACACGGGCAGGGAGAGCATCAGCAGCAGCCATGGGCAGATCGCCCAACTGCTTCCCATCCATGCGTCGAGTCGTTGGCCGGGTGGCGTTCGCGCGAGTTCGATCGCAGCCAGCGACACCAGCGCAAGAATGGGCACCGCCAGGAGCCACAGGAAACGCAACGAGTGGGTCTCCGGACGCGCGAGTCGCCCGACCGCGATGACCGCGACCGCAGCCAGCGATGCCGCGTAGACCCACTTCATCCACAGCGTGAAGCCGCCCATCGCGATGTCCAGATCCGGGCGGACGGTGAGCAGCAGCGCCACCATCGCCACGGAACAAAGTCCGCCGGCAAGCAGTCCGAACGCGAGGCGGCCCGCCATGGCATGCCTCGCCACGCGCGGGACGTCGCGACTCAATGCTTCGACCAGCTGGTCGGTACGTAGCGTCATGGCTTCCTCAACTTTGCGGCCAATGCCTTCAGGCCGCGGTGCACCGATACCTTCACGTCCGATTCGCCGATGCCGGCCGCGCTTGCCGCCTCGGCCACGCTCATTCCGCACAGGTGCGTGTCGCGGATCGCGCGCGCCTGTTTCGGCGTCAGCGACGCAAGCAGGCCATCCACGTCCAGGCGGGCGCCTATCGCATCCTCGAATCCTTCGGTCATCAGGATCGAGTCGACATCGTCGATCGACACAGTGGCACGGTTGCGCCGGGCAAGGTCGATCAGGCGGTGGCGCGCGATCGCGTACAGCCATGCAGTGAACGGCCGGTCGCGATCGTAAGTGCAACGGCGCGCATGCACCGCGATCAGGGTCTCCTGCACCAGATCCTCCGCATCGTCGTCCGCCCCGTTGAGCCGGCGCCGGAAGAACGAGCGGAGCAGGGGGACGAGCGCGCGCAGCAACGCGGCATGGGCGGCGCCATCGCCGTCCAGGCTCATCGTCATCCACGCTCTCAGCTGTTCCTCGCTCTCGTTCATCGGCACTCCTACGGTAGGACGTACGGAGCCGGGTGCTTGCCGGTTACAGGCTCACGCGGAAAGGTCGATGTAACCGGACCTCGCGGCATGGCGTAGTCATGTCTGACGCCCGGGATCGTGATCCGGGCGATTCATCCCTCGTCACAGGAACAGGAATCCCCATGAAGCAGTCTACCGCGTCGCTCGCCGTCACCCTCGCGCTTGCCGTCCTCGGGACTGGCGCCGCCCAGGCCCAGGACCCGGCCAAGCCGGCAATGGAAAAGTGCTACGGCATCGCCAAGGCCGGCCAGAACGATTGCAAGGCCGGGGCGGGCACGAGCTGCGCAGGCACCTCGAAGGTGGATTACCAGGGCGACGCATGGAAGCTCGTCAAGGCCGGCACCTGCACCACCATCAAGACGCCCAAGGGGCACGGCACCCTGACCCCGCAGGCCTGAGCCATGCGGCCGGCGCCATCGCGCCGGCCGTTCCCTCGCATTTCCGGATCGCCGCCTGATGAGCACTCCCCTGGAAATCTACCGCCATGCCGGCACGACGGCCGAGCGCCTGCTGCCGAAGAGCGTGCTGCTGCTCATGGCGCGGCTCGGCATCGCCTCCGTCTTCTTCATGTCCGGACGCACCAAGGTCGAAGGACTGCTGACGATCAGCGACTCGACCTATGAGCTGTTCCGGTACGAGTACATGCTGCCGGTCGTCCCGCCGGACGTGGCCGCGCGCGCGGCCACGTATGCGGAGCACGCATTGCCGGTGTTGCTGGCGCTGGGGCTGTTCACGCGTCCCGCGGCCGTGGCGTTGCTGTGCATGACGGCGGTGATCGAGATATTCGTGTATCCCGATGCCTGGCCCACGCATCTGAGCTGGGCCGCGCTGCTGCTTCTGCTGGTCGCATGCGGAGGCGGTCGCCTTTCGCTCGACCGACTGCTCGGGCTGGAGGCGTTCCGCTCAAGGGGAAAGTCCTAGATGCGTATGCCATCCCCAGGAACGTTTTCCATCTCCGCGCTGCCGATTCCGGACGACTGGCACGCGATCCCGCTCCGCCTGATCGTGGGCTACGGGTTCTTCGTGCATGGATACGCGAAGCTGGCGCGCGGCCCCGATCATTTCGCGGGCATACTCCATGCGATGGGGCTGCCGCATGCAGAGTTGCTGAGCTGGGCGACCATCATCGTGGAGGTGATCGGTGGACTGATGATCGCCCTGGGCGTATGGGTGCCTCTCGTCGCGGTGCCGATGATCATCGTCCTCCTGGTCGCGATGTTCACGGTGCATCTGCCCAACGGCTTCAGCTCCATCAAGCTCCTGTCGTTCGACGCGAAAGGTGCCCATTTCGGCCAGCCCGGCTTCGAAACCGACCTGCTCTACATGGCGTGCCTGGTGAGCTTGTCGATCACCGGCGCCGGGCCGCTCTCGTTCGCCCGCCTCATGGAGCGACGCCGCAAGCGGCTCGATACCGCCCCTTGGTGAGGCGACGACACCGGGGGGCAGCCACGTTCCGACCGGTCCATCGCGCGCGACAGGCGCATGGTGGAGAGCACCCGGTCGTCATCGTTTCATGCTGCAGGAGTGCGCTTGCGCACCGAGCCCGCGCTTGAGTAACCTGAGCTGCTGGCTTGGAGAACCGATTATGCCCAGCACACTACCTGCGTTACATCTGGAGTTCATCGAGCGCGTCCGCAACGAGGTGCAGCACGACCGGCGGCTGACTGCATTACTGGCCGGCGGTTCCTATATCCACGGCGGATTCGACGAACATTCCGATCTGGATTTCGTCGTTGTCGTCGCGGATGAAAGCTACAGCGAGGTGATGGCCTCGCGGAACGAGTTCGCGCAACGCGTCGGCGACCTGCTCGCCGCATTCACCGGCGAACACGTCGGAGAGCCGAGACTCCTGATCTGCCTCTACGGGCCGCCGCTCATACACGTCGACCTGAAGTTCGTGACGGCATCGGACCTCGGCCGGCTCGTCGAGCGGCCGGCCGTGGTATTCGCTCGCACGCCGGAACAGGTCGAGAAGTGGCTCGATTCGGCCACGATCGCATGGCCAAACGCATCCCCGGAATGGTTCGAGCAAAGGGCCTGGATCTGGCTGCATTACGGGGCGACGAAGCTGGCACGCGGCGAGCTGTTCGAGGCGATCGGCATGCTCGCCTTCTTCCGCGACCAGGTGCTGGGGCCGATGCTGCATCGCCGGGCAGGGCGTCCGCAGCGCGGTGTACGCCGGATCGAAGCATTCGGCGGCGCGTCGGTTGGACGACTGGCGGACACGATGGCGACGCTTGATCCGGAATCCGTCCGTCGCGCGTTTCGGCGAGCGGTGGACATGTATGTCGACCTTCGTGCCGACGAGCCTCCGCACCATCCCACCCCGTGCATGCCCGAAGCGATCTTCGATTACCTCGATGCGCATGCCTGACATGTAGCGGCATCGGCGGCCTGGGCCATGCATGGCCCAGGCCGTTGCGCGCGGTACGCCATCAGATCCCGCGACCGACCGCGCGGTCTACCGACCAATCGCCGCCTCCCTTGGCGGCGACGAACAGTGCGAGGAACATCATCAGGAACGGAAATCGATCCCGCGGTCGATCCACGGCCACGTCGGACCGAGCGCCAGGCAAATCGCGAGCATCTGCACGACGACCATCGCTGCGATCAGGCGAGTGCCAAACCCGATGGCCAGCAGGACGCCGCCTGCGCCTTCCAGCAGAGCGACGAACATCGCCAGCACCGGAGCGGCGGGCAGGTGCAGCACGTTCTCGATGAGGTTGATCGAACCCGCCATCGGGTCGGCCATCGAACCGTGCGACGTTCGCAACAGCTTGGGCATGCCGTGGGTCACGAGCACCACCCCGAGCACGGCGCGCAGCGAAGCGTACGTCAGCGGTTCGGCGTGCGCATAAAAGCGATGCAGAAAAGGGAAGGCCAGTCGTTGCGTCGTCTCGGATCGGCGTTTGTCGCGAGACTGGATGGGAAGCTGCATGAGTCTCCTCCGGGGAGGTTGGCGAGCAGTCGAATTAAGGCGCGGCTTAGGCCCGCGCGGCGGCACGCCGCTGGAGCACGACCGCGATCCACGCGGCTCCCGTGCCGACGGCTGCGGCCAAGCCAAGTTCGGCGAAGGCAGCCCACGACGGTGCCTGCTCCGAGGCGAAATACGCCACCAGGCCGAGGAAGAACCCGAGCAGGTTGTTGAACACCGGTATGTGCCGCAACGACAGCACGACGACAGCGACGCCAAACACCACGGCCGTGAGTGCGGCCGGTCCGAGCTTCGGGGTGAGCACATGGGTGGCGGCGCCCGCCGCGAGTCCGATCCCGACTCCAGTCAGAACGCAGGCGAGATTGATCAAACCATCGCGGAGATTGACGCCGCGGGTGAAGTACGAGATCCAGCCGACGAACATCGCCCAGACCGGTACCTCCAGCACCAGGGCGCTAACCGTCGCCGCGATCGTGGCGACGGCCGACTCGCCCAACGTGATCTTCAACTCCGTGGCGATGCTGGCGTCATGCGACATGGGACACCTCGGTCGACGTCGGGTTGCCGCGCGGCGACAGCAGATCACCAAGCTGGATCCGGCGCAGGAACTCGGCACGGATCCGGTCGGCAACCGCGTTGACGACTTCGCAGCCGTCGTCGGACGGATCGACGTGTACGCGGAACGGGCGCGCACCGAACGGTGCATCGACGACATCGACGACCGCCTGCGCCACCGAACCGACATCCGCATCCGGCGGCTCGCAGCCTGCGAGTCCGGTGAGGATTTCCTCTTTCAGGCCCTGGTTCGCGCCGGCGTCGTACTCGGCGAGGCGATCCGTGTCGGCAGGCGTTCCCGAGTGGGCGAAATGATTCGTGCCCTTGGTGAACGCGCCAGGCACCACGATCGAGGTTTCGACGCCCCATCGCGCCAGTTCGCCGGCATAACTGACGGCGAGCGCGTCCATCGCCGCCTTCGCCGCGAAGTAGGGCGCCAGGTACGGCGGTGTCCCGCCGCGGTGGCTGCTGCTGCCGATCCACAGCACCAGGCCGCGGCCCTGCTTGCGCAACTGCGGCAGCGCTGCGCGGTTGACGCGCTGCGTGCCCAACACGTTGACGTCGTAGAGCTGCGCGTACTGCTCCGGCGTGAACGCCTCGGCCGGGCCGAACACCATGTGTCCGGCGTTGTGCATGACCACGTCGAGGCGGCCGTGCTCGGCGACGATGCGCGCGAGGGCTTCGTCGGCGGATGCCTGCGACTGCACGTCGAGCTCGATCGTGCGAAGGTCGGCGCCGTGTTCGCTTGCGTAATCGCGTGCGGCCTGCACCTGCGGTGCGTTACGGCCGTTGGTCTCGCGCATGCTGGCGTACACCGTGTGGCCTGCGCGGGCGAGCGCCCGCGCCGACATGGCACCGAATCCGCTGGAGGCGCCGGTGACCAGGATCACGTGCTTCGCTTTCGTGTTCATGGGGAAACTCCGTGCGTATGTTTGCGGGGGAGGGCGCGGAATCAGGCGTAACCGCCGTTGACGCGAAGGACCTGGGCGTTGACCCAGCCACCGTCCGGGCCGGCCAGGAAGGCGACGGCCGCCGCGATTTCCTCCGGCGTTCCGAGGCGTTCAAGCGGCGCGAGCCTGCTGAGCTGAGCGATCTGTTCGGGGGTCTTGCCGTTGAGGAACAGCTCGGTGCCGACCGGGCCCGGGGCGATCGCGTTGACGGTGATGCCGCGGCCACGCAGCTCGTTGGCGAGTACGGGCACGAGGCCTTCGACACCGGCCTTGGAGGCGATGTACGGGCCGTAGCCTGGGAACGACTTGGCGATCACGCTGGTGGACAGCGCGATGATCCGGCCGCCTTCGCCCAGATGCTTCGCAGCCTGCGCCAGCACCAGGAAGGTGCCGCGCAGATTGGTGGCGATGGCGCGATCGAAATCGGCAAGGCTGGACTCGGCGATCGACGCCATCGGCATGATGCCGGCGCTGTTGACCACCACGTCGATGCGACCGAACGCCTCCTGCGTGGCCGTGAAGAGATGGGCGACGTCTTCGGCGCGACTGACGTCGCCCTGGACGGCCAGCGCCTTGCCACCGCTGGCGCGGATGCCTTCGGCGACGGTCTCGGCCGCCGCGGCATTGCCGGCGTAATTGATGACGACCGCGAGGCCGTCGTTCGCCAGGCGGCGCGCGATCGCTTCGCCGATGCCGCGCGATCCGCCCGTCACGACGGCCACGCGGGCGGCGGTGCCGGGGGAGGGGAGTGCATGCGAGGGGGAGGGCGTGCTGTTCATTCCATGCTCCGGTGGGTGGCGCGCAGGAGTGCGCGGGGTACGGGAGCATTCTTCTGGTTGCTCCAGGCTGGATAAACCAGCCCGGACTGGCAATTGAATTCAAGAATCCACAACAATCCAGGCATGGACCGTTTCGATTCCTTCCAGCTGTTCACCCGGATCGTCGAGCTGGGCAGCTTTACCCGCGCGGCGGGCGCGCTCGGCATCCCGCGCGCCACGGCCACCCACGCGATGAAGGAACTCGAGGCGCGGCTTGGGACACGCCTGCTCGAACGGACGACGCGCCAGGTGCGTCCCACGCTCGACGGCCAGGCGTTCTACGAGCGCTGCGTCCATCTGCTCGCGGACCTGGACGACGCCGAATCCTCGCTGCGCATGGTCGCCGCGAATCCACGCGGCACGCTGCGCCTGGACCTGCATGGCACGCACGCCACGCGGATCGTGTTGCCGCGCATCGACGAGTTCCGCGGCCGTTACCCGGACATCGACCTGGTGATCAGCAGCGGCGATCGCCTGGTCGATCTCGTCCGCGAAGGCATCGACTGCGTGGTGCGCGCCGGCACGCCAAAGGACTCATCGCTGGTGGCGCGACGCCTGGCGGTCATGCCCGAAGTGATATGCGCCAGTCCCGGGTACCTGCAGCGCTGCGGCGTGCCCCGGCATCCCGATGAACTGCCTTCGCACCAGGCCGTTGGATTCTTCGCCAGCAATCACGACCGCACTTATCCGTTCGAGCTCGTAGTTGACGGCCAGGTCCGCGAGTTCGCGCTGGGCGGCTGGATATCGGTCAACGACGCGGAAAGCTACGTGACGTGCGCATTGCGCGGCTGCGGTCTGATCCAGCTACCGCGTTACCACGTGGAGGACGAGCTGCGCGACGGCCGCCTCGTCGAGGTCCTGGGCGAGTGGTCGAGCACGGGGCTTCCGGTGTCGGCGATGTACCCCGCGCACCGCCAGCTGTCGCCGCGCGTGAGGGTTTTCATCGACTGGATCGCGAAGCTGTATGAAGAGCGCTTTCCCAGCCAACCTTTAGGTTCGCAGGATGGCTGAGGTCTCGCGTCACCAGGCTGGCCAGAGGGCAAAGCGGCAGAAAGCGACACTTCGCATAATGCATATTATGTTAATCGCCGCCGGGGCGTTGGCCTACATGGCTATGCGGGCTTGTCGGGATGAATTCTTTAATGGCGAAATGGACAGGATTGCGCCACTCGTTGAATCAGAACGACTTTTTTGCCGTGTGAACAGCAAGAAATGGCACTGGTTCGGTTCGACTTGCTAAACGCCGGGATGCGCGGGAGGTCCAGAACTCGCGCGCGACTCCAGGCCGCAGCCGGAATCCTTCCACAAATGCTCCCCGCCGACGGCACGGAAAGCCCCGTCCTTCCGGATTGGCGAGCAGGAACTCCATCCGGTAGCCGGAATCCTTCCACAATGCTTCCGGTGATGGATTGGTAATTGTGCGAGCGCGCCCGCAACTGCTGCGTGCGCAGTCCACTCTACTTGCGTCCGCCGCGTTTCGCGCGTGCCCGCGGCGCGGCCAGCGTGACGGCAGTGTTCGGTCGGGCCCGATTCAAGGTGGCTTCCAGTTGCGCCGGCAGGTCTGCGAACCGGGCCAATTGTTGTTCCAGCGCGTCGGCGCGCGCCCGTTGCACATCGCCTTCGCGCTGCGTTCCCTGTAGCTCACGTTTTAGGGCATCGTTGTCCTGCCTAGCAGCGGCAAGGTCTGCTTGTTGCTGGCCCGCCTGGGCTTTCGCCTCGGCCTGCAGCCGCTTACTGGTTTGCCTCGCGCGATCAATTTCCATTGCGGCACGTTCTTCGTTGCCGCGCAATTGTTGTAGTAGCGTGTCACGTTCGATCGCGAATGCAGTGGCTGCCGCGTCGCCTTGGGCGCGGATACGCGCCACCTCGGCCTCGAGGGCGGCCAAGCGTGTTTGGGCTTCGCCACGCTCGTTCTGTAGATCCCGTATCCGTGCGGCTTGTTGTTCGAGCAAGCGCTGCAGATCGGCAAGTCGCATCTCGGAGGCTTTCAGCGCCTCCTGGGCCTGCGACTGCTCCTCGAATGCCGCCTGCACCTGCATTTGGGCAATGGATTCCCTCTCCGTAATGGCTGCGTAGGCACCCTGCAGCGCGATGCGTTCGTCGCCCAGGCGGGCCTCGGCGTTGGCATCGGCGCGCAGCAATGCCAGTTCCCACAGCCGGCTGGCCGCGACGGCGACGTCGCTTGGCGCCCCCGGCCAAGTAAGGCGTTCTTGCTGCGCTGCCAGCCGCCCGCCAATCGCGCGCCACCACGTTTCTAGCCAGCGAGTGACTGTGTTTGGTGAGCCCGTTCCTAGGTGCGCGCGGATGCGTTCGACCGTGGGGCGATCGCCGCCGGCGAGGATCGCATCAGCGGCTGCGTGCACGTCGTTCTCGGTAACGCCCTTGGCCATCTGATCCTCCTACTTCACGACGACTGGCAACCGGTGTGTACTCGCGATAAATCCCTCTAATCCCTACTCCACTCGGTTTCCGACAGCCGACGCAATCCGGCCGCGGCATGCGAGCATGGGCCGAACGATTGAAAGGCCACACCATGTCCGACGACGAATCCATGCTAGAGCTCTTCGGGGCGCTCACCAACTGCCTGTCTCGTGCGATCGCCCAGATGACGCTTCGCCAGCTAGATGTGTACGAGGCTGAGGTACTTGAGATGCTCCGCTCGCGTGACGATGAGTCCCCCGCTGCCAATGCGTTCCGGTCGGTACTCCGAGACATTGCGAGCCGCCGAGCGCACCACTTTCTCCAGTAGGTGCCAACATCGTCCGGGGGATATCGGCAATGCGTGTCAAGCCCCAAGCGGAAAAGGCGTCGTGCGTGAATGACTTCCTGGACCTGGCGCGTGTCCGACAAGGCATGAGGTCAGACAGGGAGCTCGCGGAGGCTCTTCAGGTCGGATCGCCGTCGGTGTCTGGTTGGCGCAGCGGGAAGATACATCCGAGTCCATTGACCTGCATGAAGCTCGCGCAATTGGCTGAGCTTCCCCTCGGGCTTGTCCTCGGAACGATCTGTGAGGCGAATGCGCCAGATGAAGAGGAAGCGGCGGTTTGGCGCAAGCTCGCGGAAGAGTCTTTGGCACCCCGGGCTGGCAGTCGTTGCTGAGGCCACTGCCATCGCTGCATCCTCAAGCCGGCGTTGATCCGGCCTTGTGCGATGGCGCGACCTCCAACACCCAACGCGGCTCTTCCCGCCAGCGTCCGGACCTGACGCTGTGACCGGCTGAGTCCTCGAATCGACCGGAACGGCCTGGCGAATGGTGTCGGACATCAGGATCAGTTTGCTCCATCCGTCCCTGTAACCGCTCAGCCAGCAGGACCGACGAAGACATCGCTGCCAAACGAAACCTGAAACTGCTCTCCTCGAGCAATGAGTTCCGCGCGCGCATCTAGCGATGCGGCCCGCCTAGCTCCGAAACCTTCCAGATTGAAATCATGGCGTTGGACTACTCGAAATGTCCGCTTCGGGTCGAACGCGGACATTGCCAGCCGTCGGCCCCTCCGTCCTGCCCGAACGTCCGCTATCGGCCAGAAGCGGACTCTCGGGATCTCAACTTCTTTCGTCCAAGTCAGCCTCGGGCCGATGCCGGCGCGTCCGGAACCTGGTCCTCTGCCGACGCGGCCAAGTCGAGATGCCGCCGATGAGTGAGTACGCCGACGTCCGCAATGGCCATTGCCCTAGCCGAGTTGGCGAAGCTTCCCCTAGAACTGAGTCTAGGGAGGGTCCGCGCAGCTTACGCACCCAATGAGGAAGAGACTGCTGTCTGGCGCAAGTCGGCTGAGAGGCTGGCGGGGAGGCGGCCCTTGGAAGTCGTGGATGAAAGAGTGCCGCTCGTGCCAGCGTAGAGGGGGCGCATCGCGGGGAAGCGGACCTTTTGGAACTAGGCGTTGATCAGTTGGCCCCTGCCAAGTCAGGTAACCGCCCTGCGCGTTGCCACGACGGCCTCCTACATGGAAATCCGGGCCCCGCGCGGACAGCCCGGGTATAATTCCCACCGCAAGTAGACGGTGGGAGAAGCGGTCTCGGCCTGAATGGCCCGGATCGCTGCCGAAGGCGCAAACGCCCGGAATCGCTCAGGCCCCATTACCGCCGTCGGCTCACACTCTGGAGAGACCGCCCGCGCCCGAGGCATTCGGCCGGAACCGGCGCCGAAGGGGCAAGAAGCCAGCGGGGTCTCCTCCCCGCCCCGCGCTTTGAAACTCTCAGGCAAAAGGACAGAGGGGCACTCCACGTGCGCGACCGCGCACGCCCCGGCTTTCGAGCCAAACCTGGATGCCCCTCGTCACATGAGCCAGAACACCTCCCTGCGCGCCCTCGAGCACCACGACGCCTTCCTCGAACGCCACATCGGACCCAACGACGCCGAAATCGCGCAGATGCTAAGCGTGGTCGGGTTCGACTCGCTGGACGCGATGACCGATGCCATCGTCCCGGCGTCGATCAAGTCCCCGAAGCCGCTGGACCTGCCGGCGCCGATCACCGAAGTCGAGGCCATCGCCGAGATCCGCGCGATCGCCGACAAGAACCAGGTCTTCAAGAGCTTCATCGGCCAGGGCTACTACGGCACGCACACGCCGAACGTCATCCTGCGCAACATCCTGGAGAACCCCGCGTGGTACACGGCCTACACGCCGTACCAGGCCGAGATCTCGCAGGGCCGCATGGAAGCGCTCATCAACTTCCAGACGATGTGCGCCGAACTGACCGGCATGGAGATCGCCAACGCGTCCCTGCTCGACGAAGCCACCGCCGCGGCCGAAGCGATGACCCTGGCCAAGCGTTCGGCCAAGTCGAAGTCCAACACCTTCTTCGTGTCCTCCGGCGTGCACCCGCAGACGCTGGAAGTGCTGCGCACGCGCGCCGAACCGCTGGAGATCGAGCTGGTCGTCGCCGACGACGCCGAGGCCGCCAGCATCGACAGCTTCGGCGTGCTGCTGCAGTACCCGAACACCTTCGGCCAGATCCACGACTACAAGGCGCTCAGCGATGCCGTGCACGCGCGCGGCGGCCTCGTCGCCGTGGCCACCGACCTGCTCGCGCTGACGCTGATCGCAGCGCCGGGCGAATGGGGCGCGGACATCGTCGTGGGCAACACGCAGCGCTTCGGCGTGCCGTTCGGTTTCGGCGGCCCGCACGCGGCGTTCATGGCGTGCCGCGATGCGTACAAGCGCTCGATGCCGGGTCGCCTGATCGGCGTCTCCATCGACGCCGAAGGCAAGGCCGCGTACCGCCTCACGCTGCAGACGCGCGAACAGCACATCCGCCGCGAGAAGGCGACGTCGAACATCTGCACCGCGCAGGTGCTGCTGGCGGTGATGGCGTCGATGTACGCCGTCTACCACGGCCCGGACGGCCTTGCGCGCATCGCGCGCCGCACGCACCGCCTGGCGTCGATCCTCGCCACTGCGCTCCGTAACGCCGGCATCACCGTCGGCCCGGACTTCTTCGACACGCTGCACGTGGTCGACGTCGATGCTGACGCGATCCACGCCAAGGCCGTTGACGCCCGCATCAATCTGCGCCGCATCGACGGCCGCAGCCTCGGCATCTCGCTGGATGAAACCACCACGCGCGCGGACGTCGTCGCGCTGGCCGCGCTGTTCGGCGCCAAGGTCGACGTCGATGCGCTGGATGCCAGCGTCGAGGACGCGCTGCCGAACGGCCTGCTGCGCACCAGCGCGTTCCTGACGCACCCGGTATTCAACACGCACCACAGCGAGCACGAACTGCTGCGCTACATGCGCTCGCTGGCCGACAAGGACCTGGCGATGGATCGCACGATGATCCCGCTGGGTTCGTGCACGATGAAGCTCAACGCCACGGCCGAGATGATCCCGGTGACGTGGCCGGAGTTCGCCAACCTGCATCCGCTCGCGCCCGCTGCACAGGCCGCCGGCTACCAGCAGCTGATCAGCGAGCTGGAAGCGATGCTGGTCGAATGCACCGGCTACGACGCCGTCAGCCTGCAGCCGAACTCCGGCGCGCAGGGCGAATACGCCGGCCTGCTGGCGATCCGCGCCTACCACCGTGCCAACGGCGAAGCGCACCGCGACATCTGCCTGATCCCGGATTCGGCGCACGGCACCAACCCGGCGTCGGCGCAGATGTGCGGCATGCAGGTCGTGGTGACCAAGACCGATGGCAACGGCAACGTCGATGTCGAGGACATCCGCCGCAACGCCGAGAAGTACGGCAATCGTCTTGCCGCGATCATGATGACCTACCCGTCCACGCACGGCGTGTTCGAGGAGGAGGTCGTGGAAATCTGCGAGATCATCCACAAGCACGGCGGCCAGGTGTACACCGACGGCGCGAACATGAACGCCCTCGTCGGCCTCGCCAAGCCGGGCAAGTGGGGTTCGGACGTTTCGCATCTCAACCTGCACAAAACCTTCTGCATTCCGCACGGCGGCGGCGGCCCGGGCGTCGGCCCGTGCGCGGTGAAGTCGCACCTAGCGCCGTTCCTGCCCGGCGCGCTGAACGCCGATGGCGTGAAGACTGACGGTGTCGGCAACGGCGACGTAGGCATGGTGTCGGCGGCGAGCTTCGGTTCGGCCTCGATCCTGCCGATCAGCTGGATGTACGTGACGATGATGGGCGCCGCCGGCCTGCGCCGCGCGACGCAGGTCGCGCTGCTCAACGCGAACTACATCGCCCGCCGCCTGGCGCCGCATTACGAGACGCTCTACACCGGCCGCAACGACCTGGTCGCGCACGAGTGCATCCTCGACCTGCGTCCGCTGAAGGACTCGACCGGCGTGTCGGCCGAGGACGTCGCCAAGCGCCTGATCGACTTCGGCTTCCACGCGCCGACGCTGAGCTTCCCGGTGGCCGGCACGCTGATGGTCGAGCCGACCGAGTCCGAGTCGCTGCATGAACTCGACCGCTTCATCGACGCGATGATCCAGATCCGCGACGAGATCCGCGCCGTGGAGGAAGGCAAGCTCGATCGCGAGGACAACCCGCTCAAGAACGCGCCGCACACCGCGACCGCCGTGTCGGCGAGCGAGTGGACGCATGCGTATCCGCGCGAATTGGCGGCGTTCCCGCTGCCGAGCCTGCGCCTGCAGAAGTACTGGCCGCCGGTGGCGCGCGTGGACAATGTCTACGGCGACAAGAACGTCATGTGCGCGTGCATCCCGATGGGCGCGTACAAGGACGACGAGGAAGTGGAGGCGTAAGCCTCTTCGACCTCAGCTTGAACGATGGAATGCAGACGCCCCGTTTTAGCGGGGCGTTTGTTTTGTGGGATCGGGCCCTGATGCAGCGTCGGAGTGCAAGGAAGTCTCTGTCATTCCGTAAGCCGGAACGCTCCGACGAATGTCTCTGTTAAGGTCTGTCGATCTAGTCAACAAGCGACTCGAGTGATTAACCGGATCAAAGCTTTGCGGGAGGCCCGAGGCCTGTCCTTGGAGGCGCTGGCAGTGCTCGTCGGCACAACAAACCAGCAGATCAGCCACTTGGAGTCAGGGAAGCGGCGCCTGACTGTCGATTGGCTGAATCGGCTCGGGGCGGCGCTCTCGTGCCATCCCTGGACGCTCGTCAGTGAAGACCACTTGTCGGGAACCGCGGAGGGTTCGGTTCCCGCCGACGAAAGGCTGCTCCTAGAGGCGTTCCGGAAGCTAAATAAGGACCAGCGGCGGGCGGTCCTGACCCTTCTCGCGATACACAAGACCGAGTCGGCTTAGCGATCAAACGAAATAGTTGACTTAATCCAACGCATTGTGTGAACCTCAACGCCCCCACCCGCGGAACCCGTGGAAATGGGCGTATGGCGTACTCGGTCAAAGCGCAGGCCCGATGGCGCAATCGCTGTCGCGCAATACGTGCGCATGTCGACGGATCATCAGCGCTACTCGACTGAGAACCAACGGGACGCCATCCAGCAGTACGCCGTGCAGCACGGCATGGCTATCGTTAAGACCTATGCCGACGAGGGCAAAAGTGGGCTCAACCTCGAGCATCGCGAGGGCCTGAAGCAGCTCATTCAGGACGTCGAGTCGGGCGAGACGGACTTCGAAGCCATCCTCGTGTACGACATCAGCCGGTGGGGGCGCTTCCAGGACGCGGATGAGAGCGCCTACTACGAATACCTCTGCCGGCGTGCCGGGATTCGAGTCCACTACTGCGCGGAGCCATTTGAGAACGACGGCAGCCCGATGACCGTCGTTATCAAGAGCGTGAAACGAGTAATGGCGGCCGAATACAGCCGCGAGCTCTCCACCAAGGTCTTCATGGGGCAGTGCCGTCTCATCGAGCTCGGCTTCCGACAGGGTGGCCCCGCGGGCTTCGGGCTGCGCCGAATGCTTATGGACGAAAGGGGATCGTCAAAGGGCGAGCTGCGAATGGGCGAGCGCAAAAGCCTACAAACCGACCGCGTCATTTTGACGCCGGGGCCGGCCCAAGAAACAGCGATTGTCCGGCAGATCTACGAACGATTCGCCCTGCAGCGGCGATCGGAACGTGAAATCGCCGAAGAGCTCAATGCTGCGGGTATATGCACAGACCGCGACCGTAAGTGGACCCGAGGCACCGTTCATCAGCTACTGATCAACGAGAAGTATGTTGGCAACAACATCTACAACCGCGTCTCCTTCAAGCTCAAGGAAAAGCGGGTTCGAAACCCACCGGAGATGTGGGTCCGAGCTAACGGCGCGTTCGAACCAGTCGTTCCTCTTGATCTGTTTTCTCGAGCCAACGCGCTGATCGCGGCCAGATCCGAGCACATCGATGACGAAAGCATGCTCGAGAGGCTTCGAAAGCTGCTCGACCGCACTGGGGCGCTGTCCGGCCTGCTGATCGACGAACAAGACGATATGCCTTCGAGTAGCAGCTACCGCCAACGGTTCGGCGGCCTCGTACGTGCTTACTCCTTGATCGGCTTCGAGCCAGAACGTGACTTCGCGTACATCGAGGTCAACCGAAGTCTCCGCGCTAGAAGACCAGATCTCATTGCTGAAATCAGCGAAGGACTCATCCGAGCGGGAGGTCGCGTTGATCAGAACCCCATCAGCGAAATGCTGACCGTCAATGGCGAGTTCACCATCTCGATCGTCCTAGCTCGATGCTTGAGGACACACGGGAATGCCTATCGTTGGCACATTCGCTTCGACACAAGCCAACATCCAGACATCACGGTTGCGATCCGACTCGCGGAAGATCAGGAGACGATCCTCGACTACTACCTATTCCCACGAATCGATATCCCGCCCCGCAGGGTTCGCCTTGCCGAGGAGAATAATGGATTCATCCTCGACGCATACCGGTTCGAGTCGCTGGAACCGCTATACGGGCTCGCAGAGAGAGTGCCTTTCCAGCTCGCTGCCTGAGCAAGTAAGCAGCTATGCGCCAGATTGTTCTCATCCCTACCGATCAGATCCGGATCCTAAATCCACGGAGACGGAACCGCGCGCATCATAAGGAGATCATCGACAACATAGCCTCCATAGGCCTCAAAAGGCCGATCACGGTCACTCGGCTCAGTACGAAAGATGGCGGCATAGGCTACGCGCTGGTGTGTGGCCAGGGGCGACTCGAAGCATTCCGGGAGCTGGGCATTCCGGAAATACCGGCCGTAGTCGCAGATGCCGACGAAGCTGAAAGCATGGTGATGAGCCTGGTCGAGAACGTGGCCCGCCGCCATCATCCTGCAATTGAGAGCATGCACGAGATAGGAGCTCTCCGTAAGCATGGCTACAACCATGAAGAGATCGCCGCGAAGATTGGCGCCACCAGTTCGTGGGTGGGCATGATTCTCTTGCTGCTTGAGAAGGGCGAAGAACGGCTGGTCGCCGCAGTCGAGACAGGACTCATACCAATCACCTTAGCGATCGACATTGCGCGTAGCGATGATGCAGGCACGCAGCACCTACTCACCGAGGCCTATACAAACGGCATGCTTCGTGGTCGTAAGCTGGGTGTGGTTCGAAGACTGCTGCAAAGGCGAGCGCATGGTGGAAAAGCGCCGAAGCCTGGCAACTCTGGGCCGCACGTCCGCGGGCGGACCCTCAAGGCGGAGCAACTTAAGCGCGTCTACGAGAAGGAGGTCGAGAAGCAGCAGCTTCTCGTGAAGAAGGCTGACATTACGCAAGCCCGCCTCATGTTCCTAATCAGGGCGCTGAAGGATCTTCGATCCGACCGCCAATTTTCGCAGCTACTGAAGAGCGAAGGCATGGAGACTTTGCCCAAGGTCCTGGCTGAGCGGATGCTGGGGTAGTCGCCATGAGGCAACAAGCGCAACCTCGAGATGCCCGCTTTGAGCTAAAGAGTCGCATCATCTCTATAAGCGCGATACGCTCTCTCAGGCCACTCGGTTCGCACGTGAAGCAGACCCAGAAGTACCGACAGATTGCCGCGTCAGTTCAAGCGGTAGGTCTTGTCGAGCTTCCGGTTGTGGTGCCTGCTGCGGAAGCGCCGAACTCGTACTACCTACTCGATGGGCAACTTCGGATCGAGGCGCTACGGGACCTTGGCGCAACAGAAGTCGAGTGCATTATCTCGCTCGATGACGAGGCATACACCTTCAACAAGAGGATCAGCCGCCTTGCGGCTGTGCAAGAACATCACATGATCGCCCGTGCCGTCGAGCGCGGTGTGCCCGAAGAGCGTATTGCGGCCGCGCTTAACCTCAGCGTGTCAACGATCAGGCAGCGATTCCGGATGCTCGACGGCATCTGTCCGGAAGCTGTGTCGCTGCTCTCCGATAAGCCTTGTCCAACGATCGTCTTCAATATTTTGAAGCGTATGAAGCCTCTGCGACAGATTCAGGCGGCTGAACTGCTCGTCGGCCAGAACAACTACTCCTCCGGTTTTGCCAAATCCATACTCGCGGCCACTCACCACGACCAACTACTTGCTCCCAAAGCGGCTGACCAAGACCGAGACGGAGCTAGGGAGCAGATTGCGCGACTGGAGAGAGAACTAGAGGCTACACAGAAGCGCACTCGCTTCGTGGAGGACACGTATGGCGACGACAACCTATGTCTCACTGTCGCCCAGACGTACTTGAATCGGTTACTTGCCAAGCCCCGACTGGTCCAGTGGTTGTCCGCCAACCATGCTGACTATCTCGTGGAGTTCCAGTCGATCGCTGGGCTGACCTCCCTTTCGCCAGAAGTGAACGCGCGTGGCGAGCGGTAGTGTCAAGCGCACGCATTGGGCATGCACGTTCCGCTCGGACTGGATTTTTATCGTCTTCAGATTCCCAAAGAAGCATTACCGCAACCAGGTACGCTCGTCTGGCTCTCAATGTCTCGTACGAGCGGCGCACTTAGCAGTATTTGGCTCGTCTTCATCAGGAAACTAGGTGCCCCCAAAGAACTAGGTTCGGGCAGCCCAGTTCGTCAAGGTCGAGGACGCAGCACGCCGTAGCGGGTCCGACGCTGGCACGAAGTCGCGAAGGCGTTTGGTTGTTGGAGGATTGCGCCCTCGCGCAACGACTCACCAACGCCGGCTAGGAGTTCGATAGCCGAAGCGCCGCGGCCACCGCTTTGGCGGCCAGGGACTCCTCCGCGAGCTTGCGCCAAACCGCCGCCTCCTCTTCATTGGGGGCATGCACTTCACAGATCGTGCCAAGGACTAGGCCGAGGGGGGAGCTCCGCCAGTTCCGCAAGCTTCATGCAGGTCATCGGGCTCACATTGCTCTTGCCATGCCGCCAGTTCGACACAGCGGGCGACCCGACGTGAAGAGCTACCGCGAGCTGCTTGTCTGATCTCATGCCGTGCCGGGCTCGCGCCAAGTCAAGGAAATCATTGATACGCGACTGTTGTTCCGTATGTGGCTTGACTCGCATAGCGGATATGCCGGCTGACGTTGGATATCTACTGAAGGAAAAGATGCGCTCGGCGGCTCGCGATATCGAGTATGGCGGAACGGAACGCATTGGCAGCAGGGGACTCGTCGTCACACGAACGAAGCATCTCAAGAACCTCAGCCTCGTACGAATCAAGCTGGCGAATCGTCATCTGGGCGATCGCACGGGAGAGACAGTTGGTGAGCGCCCCGAAGAGCTCCAGCATCGATTCGCCTTCGTCGAACATGGGTGTAGCCTCTACCGGAAGTTGCGCCCGCTAACGGCCAGGAGCGGTCAGTCTGTCGAGGCGGATGCCAAAGGGCGCCACGCTCCGTACGTAGCGAGCATGTGTGCCTCGAAGGATTCCGGTCCGACTACTTCCCAGAAAGACGAATCGACGGCCACTAGCTCAAATAGCTGCTCCCCATTGCGCAGACCGATAAAGCGTCCATCGATGGTCTGGCGAACTCCGGAATAGATCGAACGAAAATCGGCGTCTGCCATGAAGCAACCCGACTCCGTCAGTTGCTCGATCTCAGCCGCGCGCTTTCCGACACACCAGTCAACCGCAACGTGCCAGGTCTCCGGCGGGACGAACCCTATCGATGTCTGCTAGAAAGCGGGCAACCTCGAACAGCTCGCTGTTGCTTCCATGCTGTCGGATTCTGACCATATCGTGTGGCCTTGCTTGAAATGTCCGCATTGGGTCGAAAAGCGGACATTAGCACCGCCGACGCGCGTCTACTCAGCCCTTAGCCAGACAGCCTCGAAGCTCCACCCTTCCCTACCCCCGATAAACAGGCCTAATCCGGAACGTGAGTCGACGTGGGTTGGCGATGTGAGCGGGATACATCCCCGCTCATGCAGGTTCGAAGACTGCACTACCAGCGCACCCTCACGCCGAGGTTGGCCTCGCGCTGCTCGTAATCCGATCCGTCCAGCTCCGTACCCACGGACAGCACGCCGAACAGGCTCACGCGCTCGCTGACCGTCGCCTCCACGCCCACATCCAGCGTGGCCGAAGCACCCAAGTCGTGGTTCGGGAACGCCTGGGTGCTGGTGACCACGCCTGGGGTCATCAGGCTGACACTGGTGTCGCTCGCGCCTGTCGACTTCTGCACGCTCAGGGTCGCCCACGGCCGGATCACGGCACCGTCATCACGAAGGATCTCCTTCTCCACCCGCAGCGCGGCGCGTGCAGTGCCGACCAGTTCGTCGTCGAACGTGACCTGCTTGCCCGACTCGTCTATCAGGTCACCCCAACTCACCGCGGTGGCCGCCAGTTGCAATTGCGGTTCCAGCGACCAGCCGTCGTCCAGGCGGTACTCCCGTCCGACCCGGGTGCTGAAGGTCAGGGCATTGCCGGCGAGGCTCTCGAGGAAGCCATCGGGGGTGGATACATCGGCATCGGTGACCTGGCCGGTCAGGACCAGATTGACGTAGCGGCCGGTGTCCCAGGTGTGGCTCATGTACATGCCGCCGATCACGGTATCGGTTCCGACCTTGGCCGGCCCGGAACCGGGCAGCCCGGTGGAGTTGGCGCCGGTGGTCCAGTAGTTGCCGTGGCGATAGGCCAGGTAAAGGCCGCCACGCAGGGTCCGGTTCCCGCGATCGAAGGCGCTGTCGACGCCGACATAGAGTCCGACGTCGTCGCCGGATACCTCAAAGCCCGGGTCAGCCCCCAGCTCCAGTTCGCTACCCGTGGCCGCGACCCAGAAACCGCGGCAGTCGTCGATCACCCCCGTCCCCGCCCGTTCGACCGGCCACTCGGGGGTGGTACCGCACAGCGGTAACTCGCGGCCGCGGACGCCGGCCAGCCGTTGGTGGATCAGGTTGTCGCTGTTCTGCACGGCCAGCAGCCCGAAGCTCTGCAGCACGCCGTATGCGGGCACTTCCGGCAGTACGCCGGCCTCGGCGCTCAGGTACCAGTTGTGGTCCGCCTGCTGCCCGAAGCTCCAGGGCAGGATGCTGCCGTGCAGCCGGATCACCTCGTCGGCCGCGGTGAAGCCGCCGGCCGTCGCCGCGCTGTCATTCGGGCTGGACACGACCAGGATCGAGACCTCGCCGCCGCCGGTGAAGTCGCTGCCGTCGCCGGCAAACGCCACCCGCGTGGTGCCGGTCACGTCGCCATCGATGTCGAGCCCGCCGGCGCTCAAGGTGCCGGGCGAAACCGTGACCTGCAGCAGGCCGTTCCTGCCGATGTAGTCGCCGCCGATCGCCAGACGGTTCGCGCCGGCATCGATCAGGCCGGCGTTCTCGACGCTGCCGGTGATCGCCGCTCCGGCGTTAGCGAACACCTGCGAGGTCGGGTCAATCGCCAGCAGGCCGCCGGCAAGGTCGAGCGGACTGGCCAGTGTCAGCGAACTGCCGTCCAGCAGCTCCACGCGCTCCCAGGCGGTCAGCGTGGGCACCGTCTCGTCGCTCAGGGTCAGGCCGCTAAAGCCGAGCCGGTCGGTGCCACTGCCGCCGTCCAGCGCGGTGACGCCGCTCGGATCGCCGCCGATGAAGTCGACCTGATCGTTGCCGTCGCCGAAGGCGAACGCGCCGCGCACGGTGCCCATCGAAGTGAAGCGGTCGTCGCCGGCGGTGCCGATGTAACGGCCGAGGACATCGAGTGTCGCGCCACTGGCCACGGTCGTGTTCTGCGCCGCGACACTGCCGCCCGCGGTCACGTCCAGCGTGCCGCCGAGCACGTTGACGGTGGTGAAGTCGGAACTCATCGGACCGTTGACGTTGAGCTCGCCCGCGCCGGTCTTGCTCAGCGTCTCGAAGTCCTGCACCGCGCCCAGGTCGGCGACGGTGCCGATGTCGGCGTTGAAGGTGTCGTTGCCCGTGCCCGCAACCACCGTGCCGATGATCGCGGTGTCGTCGTGGATCGTCAGCGTATCGTCGCCGGCGCCAAGCACGAACGTGCCACCGGCGGTATCGAGCGTGCCGCTCACGTCGAGCACGTCATTGCCGTCGCCCAGGTCACCGGTCGCCAGCAGGGTGCCGCCCTCGCCCACCCTCACGGTGTTGGTGCCGGCACTGCCGGTGATCACCGCCGCTGTGCTGCCGCCCGCGTCCAGCGTGCCGTCGATCTTGAGTACGGTGACGTCGGCCACCGCCACGGTCGGCGTTTCCAGTCGCCCGGCCACGCTCAGGGTGCCGCCGTTGAGCGTGGTGCCGCCGGTGAAGCTCTGCGCCCCAACCAGCGTCGCCTCGCCGGTGTTGTCCTTCTGCAGGTGCTCGAAGTTGATCGTGTTGGCTGCATCGAAGCTCAGCGCGTTGGCGTTGTTGAGGATGACCGTATCGCTGGCGGTCGGGTCATTGCCGTCGATCACGGTCGCCAGCACCGCACCGTCGTTGAGGATCAGGGTGTCGTCGCCGGTGCACAGGTCGATCGTGCCGCTGCCCGACACGGTGCCGGACACGGTCATCATGTCGGCACCGGCGCCGCAGCCATAGCGGCCTTCGACGTTGAGGGTCGCACCGGCACCGACCACGGTGTTCAACGGGCCGCCGGCGATCGCGACTACGCTGCCGGCCGGTCCGATGTCCAGGGTGCCGCCGAGTACCTGCACCTCCTGCAGGTCGGTCGCACTCGGACCGTTGATGTTGAGCGTGCCGGTGCCGGTCTTGGTCACGCCTTCGAAGTTCCCCAGCGCGCCGATATCGGCGATGAGGTTGATGTCGTAGGTGCGCGTGTCGAGGCCGGCGCCGCCGTCGACGGTGCCGAGCACCACGGTGCCGTCGTGCACGACGAAGTTGTCGTCGCCGTCGCCCAAGGTGAAGGCGCCGCCGCCCAGGTCGAGGGTGCCCGCCACGTCCAGGAGATCCGCATCCGCCGTGCCGGAGAAGCTGCCGTCGACAGCGAGCGTCGCGCCGGCAGCCACGGTGGTGTTCCGGGCAACGACGCTGCCGCCCGCAGTCACGTCCAGCATGCCTTCCAGGACGTTCACTTCGACGAAATCCGACTGCCCGGGCCCGTTGATGTTGAGCACGCCGATGCCGGTCTTGGTCAGGATCTCGAAGTTGTTCAGTGCGCCGAGGTCGGCGCTGGTGTCGATGTCGGGATTGAAGGTATCCAGCCCTGCGCCGCCGTCCACGGTGCCCAGCACCACGGTGCCGTCGTGGATGGTGAAGGCGTCGTCGCCATCGCCCAGTGCGAACACACCGCCGTCGGTGTCGAGCGTGCCGGCCACGTCCAGCACGTCGCTGCCCGCGCCCAGATCGCCGTTGGCCAGGAGCATGCCGCCCACGCCCACTGCGACCGTGTTGTCGCCGGCGCTGCCGCTGATCGAGGCGGCGGTGCCGGCACCGCCATCGACCGCACCGTCCACGTTCAGCGTGGCGCCGTCGGCCAGCGTGACACTCGGCGTCTGCAGCGCACCGTCCACGTCCAGCGTGCCGCCGGTGATCGCCGTGCCGCCGATGAAGCTCTGGCTGCTGGTCAGGGTGCCGGTGCCGGTGTTGTCCTTGCGCAGCCGCTCGAAGTCGGCCGTGTTGCCGGCGTCCAACGTGAGCGCACTGGCGCTGTCGAGCACCAGCGTGTCGCCGCTGCCCTGTCCGCCACTAATGGCGTTCGCCAGCACCACCCCGTCCTGCAGGGTCAGCGTGTCGTCGCCGTCGCACAGGTCGATCGTGCCGCTACCCGCCACCGTGCCGGCCACGGTCATCGTGTCGTTGGCGGCGCCGCAGCCGTAGCTGCCGTCGACGTTCAGCGTGGCGCCGCTCGTCACGGTGGTGGTCAATGTGTTGCCGGGCGCGGGCACGACTACGCCGGCCGCGGTCACGTCGAGGACACCCTCGCGCACTTCAACCGCGATGAAGTCCGAGCTCATCGGCCCGTTGATGTTCAACTCGCCGCTGCCGGTCTTGCGCAGGATCTGGAAGCCCTGCACCGCGCCCAGATCGGCAACGGTGTCGATATGGGTGTTGAAGGTGTTGGTGCCCGCCCCCGCCGACACGGTGCCGACGATGTTCGTGCTCTCGTGGATGGTCAGGGTGTCGTCGCCGTCGCCGAGCGCGAGCACGCCGCCGTCGGTGTCGAGCGTGCCGGCCACATCCAGCACGTCGTTGCCGTCGCCCAGGTCGCCGGCCGCCAGCAGCGTGCCGCCAGCACCGATGCTCACGGTGTTGGCGCCAGCATCGCCGGCGATGCTGGTCGCGGTGCCGCCGGCGTCCAGCAAGCCGTCCACGTTGAGCGTGGTGCCGCTGGCGAGGGCGACGGTCGGCGTCGCCAGCGTGCCGTCCACGTCCAGCGTGCCGCCGGTGATCGTGGTGCCGCCGGTGAAGGCTTGCGTGCCGGTGAGGGTCGCCGTGCCCGCGTTGTCCTTTCGCAGCAGTTCGAAGCCGGACGTGTTGCCGGCGTCGAACGTCAGCGCGGCGGCGCTGTCGAGCACAATCGTATCGCCAGTGCCGAGGCCGCCGCTGATAACGTTGCTGAGCACTACCCCGTCCTGCAGCGCCAGCACGTCGGCGCCATCGCACAGGTCGATGGTGCCGCTGCCCGACACGGTGCCGGCCACGGTCATCGTGTCGTCGTCGGCACCGCAGCCGTAGCTGCCGTCGACGTTAAGCGTGGCGCCGCTCGTCACGGTGGTGGTCAATGTGTTGCCGGGCGCGGGAATGACTTCGCCGGCCCCGGTCACGTCGAGAACACCCTCGAGCACTTCGACCGCGAGGAAGTCCGAGCTCAGCGGCCCGTTGATGTTCAACTCGCCGCTGCCGGTCTTGCTCAGCGTCTCGAAGCCCTGCACCGCGCCCAGGTCGGCGACGGTGTCGATATGGGTGTCGAAGGTGTCGTTGCCGGCGCCCGCCGAAACGGTGCCGACGATGTTCGTGCTCTCGTGGATGGTCAGGGTGTCGTCGCCGTCCCCGAGCGCGAGCACGCCGCCGGCGGTGTCGAGCGTGCCGGCCACATCCAGTACGTCGTTGCCCGTGCCCAGATTGCCGTTGGCCAGCAGCGTGCCGCCCTGCCCTATCGCGACAGTGTTGTCGCCGGCGCTGCCAGTGATCACCGCTGCGGTGCCGGCGCCGCCTGCGACCGTGCCGTCCACGTTCAGTGCGGCGCTGTCGGCCAGATCGATGGTTGGCGTCTGCAGCGTGCCATCGACGTCCAGCGTGCCGCCGTCGATCGTCGTGCCGCCGATGAAGCTCTGGCTGCCGGTCATGCTGGCGGTGCCGGTGTTCTGCTTAAGCAGCGTTTCGAAGCCGGCGGCCTGGCCGCCGTCGAAGGTGAGCGCCAAGGCGTTGTCCAACACCAGTTGGTCGTTGCTGCCAATGCCTGCGTCGACGCCCGTGCCGGCGATTTCGGCACCGTCCTGAAGGATGAAGGTGTCGTCGCCATCACCCAAGGCCAGGGTTCCGGTATCGGTGTTCAGAAGCCCGGCCAGTGTGACCGCGTCGGCGCCGCCGCCCAGGTCGCCGTCGGCATGCAGGGCGCCGCCGCTGTTGACGTTGACTGTGTTGGTGCCGGCGCTGCCGGTGAGCGTGGCGATGCCGTCGCCGCTGGCAATGGACCCGTCGACGTTCAGGATGGTGTCGTCTGCCAAGGCCACCGTGGACGTGTCCAGCGTGCCGTCCACATCGAGGGTGCCACCGTCGAGGTGGGTGCCGGCGCTGTAGAGATGCTCACCGGTCAGGGTTAGCGTGCCGGTGTTCTGCTTGGTCAGAATGTCGAAGGTGTCGATGGCGCCGCCGTCCAGGGTGTAGCCGAGGACGGTGTTGACCACCAGCGTGTCGGTGCCGCCACCGGAGGCGTTCACGCCGCTCCCCAACATCTGTGCGCCGTCGTTGAGCACCAGGGTGTCGTCGCCGTCGCCTAGGCTCAGCGTGCCGGTACCCGTGTCCAGGGTACCGGTAAGGTCGATCGTGTCGTTGCCGTCGCCCAGGTCGCCGCTGGCCAGCAGCGTACCGCCGGTGTTGACGGTAACCGTCTGGTTGCCGATGTCGCCGGCGAGCGCGGTGGGCGCCGGGCCGTCCGCCTGCACCGTGCCGTTCACGGTCAGGGCGGAGGTGCCGGTCATCCCGACGGTGGACGTCTCCAGCCCGCCGTCCACCTGCAAGGTGCCGGCGCTGAGGGTGGTCGCGCCGATGCTGTTGCCCGCCGAGGTCAGCACGCTGGTGCCGCTGCCGACCTGCGCCAGCGTGCCGGGACCGCTCAGGGTGCCGTCGAACGTGAACGTGTCGCTGCGATTCAACGACAGCGTCGATGTCGGCGAGTCCACGATCACGTCGCCGGCGCCGGCATTGCCGGTGGTGCCGCCGTTGCCGATCACCAGGTTGCCGTCGTTGATGACGGTATTGCCGGTGAAGGAGTTGTTGCCGGTGAGGATCCAGGTGCCACTGTCGTTCTTGGCCAGGGTGGTGGCGCCCGTGCCGTTGTCGCCGATCGCACCGCCGAAGATGTTGTCGCCGGTGTTGGTGCCGCCCACGGCCATGGTGCGGGCGGTGTTGGTGCCGGTCAGGGCCACCGCGCCGGTGTTGGTGAACTGCAGCGCGCCGGTGCCGGAGGACTCGAGGAAGGTAACCCCGGTATCCAGGGTGAACTGACGGTTGCTGCTGTCACCGGTGCCGGTGTAGCGCAGCGTCGAGCCGTTGCCGATCACCAGGTTGGCCGCCGCGCCGGACGAGGCGCCGATGGAACTGGCCACGCCGCCGTCGGCGAACTCGTCGACCTCGAGGATGCCGCCGTTGATACGGGTTACGCCGGTGTAGGTGCTGTTGGCGCTGGTCAGACGCCACAGGCCAGTGCCGGTCTTGGTGAGGGACGTGACGCCGGCGCCGCTATTGTCCAGTTGCGCGGCGAAGATGTTGGTGCCGGTGTCGGTGCCAGTGAGCGTCAGCGTGCGCGCGGTGGTGCCGGTCAGGGTGACGGGCCCGGTGAAGTCGAACGCGATGGCACCGCTGCCGGCGGATGCGATGGAAGCACTGCCCCCCAGGGTGAACTGACGGTCGGTACTGCCGCCGGTCCCGACATAGTTGAGGGTGCCGCCGTTGAGGACCAGATTGGCAGGATCGGACGTGGACGCGCCGATCGAACTGTTGACGCCACCGTTTGCCAGGCAATCTACCGACAGGAATCCGGCATTGACGGTTGTGGTACCGCTGTACGTGCTGTTGCAGCCAGCGAGCCTCTGGTTGCCGCCACCATTCTTGACCAGGTTGCCGGTGCCGGTGACAGCACCACTGTAGGACTGATTGCCGCCATCGAGAATGGTCAGCGTGGCGCTGCCCAGGTCGATATTGCCGCCGTTGGTGCCGCCGCCGATCAGCGAGGTCACCGCGGCATTGAAGCCACTGAGATCCAGCAGCACGCCGGCGGCATTGTTGAGCGTCATGTTGCCGCTGGGACCGAACGCATTGGTCGCTCCTGCACGCAGCACGCCGCCTTCGACCTGGGTATGGCCGGTGTAGGTATTGGTCCCTGACAGCACCAGGGTGCCGGCGTTACGCTTGATCAGCGTTCCCCCGCCGGTCACGGCCCCTCCGAACTCCAGAGTGGTGCCAGCATTGATGACATTGATGCCGCCGGCGGCGGTCAGTTGAAAGCCGCGATCGATGGAGACGCTGCCACCGGTGTACTCCAGCGAGCCGTTGTTGAACACCAGGTTGGTGGAAGCGGCATTGGAGGCACCGATGCCGCTGGCCAGGCCGCCGTCGGCCAGGCAGTCCACTCTAAGGTTGGCGCCTTGCAAGATGGTGGCACCCGTATAGGTGTTGTTGCAGCCGTTGAAGGTCTGGGTGCCGCCGTCGGTGCGCAAGATGCCGCCGGTGCCGCTGATGACGCCCGAGTAGTTGCCGTCGCCGCTGACAATGCGCAAGGTCGCCGAGCCCAGTGTGACGTTGCCGCCGTTGGCCCCACCACCATTTAGCGGGCCGATGGTGTTGTTGAAGTTGTTGAGGTCCAGTGCGACGCCAGCCGCATTGGCTAGCTCCATGGTCGCGAAAGAATTGCCGGGGGTGCCGAAAGCCTGGGTGGAACCGGCGCGCAGGGTGCCGGCATTGACCGTGTTGCCGCCGGTGTAGGTGTTGGTGCCGGAGAGCACCAGCGTGCCGGCACCGTTCTTTATCAACCGCCGGTTCCCGCCTGCCGCCTCTACCACCGTGCCGCTGATGGTCAGCGTGGTCGCCGCATTGCTCACGTCGACGGTGCCGATGCTGGTGTTCCCCCCCAGAGTGAAGCCGCGGTTGGTACTGGTGGTGGCGCCGGTGTACTGCAGGCCGCCGCCATCCAGCACCAGATTGGACGATGCCGCCGAGGACGCGCCAATGCCGCTGACCTGGCCGCCGTTGGCCAGCGTTACCACCGACAGCAGACCGCCGGCGACGGTGGTAACGCCCGTATAGTCGTTGGTGTCGTTGGCCAGGGTCAGCGTGCCCGCGCCGGACTTGGTGAGTCCCGCACCGTCCGGACTGGTGACCAGGCCGCTGAAAGTCAGGTTGGCACCGGCATTGGTGACCTCGACAGTGGCGCCGAGGATGTCGCCGGACTTGACGGTGGTGAAGCCGCGATCGCTGCTGGCGGTGCCGCCGGTATAGCGCAGGGTGCTGCCTTCCAGCACCAGGTTGGACGAATCTGCTGAGGAGGCGCCGATGCCGCTGGCCACGGCGCCGTTGCCGATGTTGCTCACCGACAGGGTCCCCTCCAGGACCTGGGTCGCTCCGGTATAGCTGTTATTGGCGTTGCCCAGGGTCACCAGTCCGGTGCCGGCCTTGGTGAAGCCCAGGTTGTTGCCGTTGTCTACGACCTGCGAGGCAATGGTGAAATTGCCGCTGCCGTTCTGCTGGATGGTCAGCGCATCGCCGATACCGCTGCCACCGGTGATCATGCCGTCGGTGATCTGCTGGTTGGTGCCCAGCACCGAGGGCGCAACGATGATGGGTGCATCCACGCCCAGGATCTCCCCCCCTTGCACGGTCACGGTGGTGGAGACCGGCTGGGTGTAGCGCAGGCCGCCCAATTGCACGCTGCCGTTCACCGTGCCGAAGAAGCCGTCGACATCGGTGATGACTTCGCCGCTCAGCCAGTTGGCCGCGTTGTCCTTGTCGGAGTAGTCGTCCTCGACGAACGCGAGGATGTTGCCACCCTCTACCTTGGCGTAGTCGGTGCCGTTGACCGTGGCCCAGGCCAGGAACATGTCCGCGTTGGTGGTGGTGATGTTGCCGCTGCCGGGCAGGTTGAAGTTCAGCAGCCCGCCGGTACGGGTGATCGTGCCCAGATTGACGGTCATGCTGCCGCCGCTGCCCGAGCTGGCGCCAATGGTGTTGTTGCCAGCGGTGATGTTCACGCCGTCGAACGTCTGGGTGCTGGCCTCGCCGGCGGCACCGATCACGTTCAGGGTGCCGCCGTTCATGTTCAGGGTGGAGGCGCTGGAGAGGATGTTGCCGGTAGGTCCGCCGGCGCCGCTGAAGTCTAGGTTCAGAGCGCCACCACCGATCGTGGTGTCGCCGGTGTAGGTGCTGGCGCCGGTCAGGGTCTGGGTGCCGGCCCCGAGCTTGGTCAGGCCGCCGATGCCGGAGATGCTGCCGGCATACGTGGCGCTCACGCCTTCGTCCATCTCCACGGTCAGCGTGGCGCTGCCCAGGTCGACGGTACCGCCGGTGCCGGTCAGTCGGGCGATGGTCTGGTCGAAGCTGCTCAGGCCGAGGGTGCCGAAGTTGACGACGAAGGTGTCCGAGGCACCGAAGGCGCCGGCCGTTCCTGCACGCAACACACCGCTGTCGACGATGGTCTGGCCCGTGTAGGTGTTGGCGCCGGTCAGTATCCAGATGCCGTCGCCGCCGCTGCGCAGGTTGCCGGCGCCGGAGATGACGCCGGTGATCACATTGTTGTTGCCGGTGAAGCTGCCGCCGAGGGTGGCGGTGTTGGTGATCGCCATGCTGCCGCTCAGCGTGAGCGCGCCGGTGCCGTCGTTGCTGAGGGTGCCGTTGCTGAGCGTCCAGTTGCGGTTGCTGCTGGCGACGGCGCCGGCATAGCTCAGGGTGCCGTTACCGCTGATGGTCGTGCCCGTTCCGGTACCCAGCGAGCTGGCGACACCGCTGTCGGCGATGGTGCCTGCCACTGCCTTGCCCGCGCCGCTGATGCTGGCGCCGCCGCTGAAGGTATTGGTGTCGCCCAGGGTGACCGTGCGTCCGGCATCCGCGACGAAAGTGACCGGGCGCCCGTTGTTGCTGCTGATCACGCCCAGCAATCCCAAATCGGCGGTTTGCGCGTGGAACTGCGCACCGTTGCCCGAGCCGCCGCCCAACGCGATATTGCCAGTCAGGGCCAGCGTGCCGGTGCCTGAGTTGCGGAACGTAATCGTGTTGCCCGGGCCGGCGCCGGGGTTGATGTTCCAGTTGCGATTGGAGCTGTCGCCATCGCCGACGTAGCTAAGGGAAGAAGCAACTTGAGACACGCCCGACAGCGTGATCGTGCCGTTGGCGGCAGTGGTCGGCGCCCCGAGCGAACTCGCTTCACCCAGGTTTCCAATCGAGGTGAAGAACTTGGTGCCGCCACCGACGAAACTGGTTGCGCCGGTATAGTTGTTGGCGTCGTTGCTGATACCGCCGCCGCCATTGAAGGTCAGGCCGCCGGCGCCGGTGAAGAAGGCACTGCCGACGCCCGCGCCTGCGATGGTGGACTGGCCCGGTCCCCCGAGGATGACGGTGCGGTTGGCCAAGTCGCCTCCGGTCGTTCCGGCGGTGAGTGAGGCGCCCGCGGCCAGGTTGATCGTGTTGCCTGCGGCGCCCAAGGCGGAATTACCGTTGACGCTCAGGCCGCCTGCGTTGATGTTGATAGCGCCGCTGAAAGTATTGGCACCGTTCAACGCCAACGTGCCCGTGCCGGTCTTGGTCAGGCCAGCATTGCCGGCGATGACCGAGTTGATGGTCTGGGTGACCGCGCCGTTGCCCGTATTGATGCTCGGCGTGGTGCCGGCCAGCGTCAGGGTGCTGCCGCTGAGCGTGTAACCGTTGCTCAGGAAAGTCAGGTTGTGCACGGTGATCGGCGTGCCCAGGGTCACCGTGCCGGCGGTGCCGCCAAAGAAGGCGTCATCCAGCGCGGCGTTGTTCCAGGCGCTGTAGGGGCCGCTGACGCCGTCGTTGTTGGGGCTCCAGAACGAACCGATCGTGTTCCAGGTGCCCGTGCCGCCCAGGCCGATGCCGGTGTTGTTGGGGTCCCACCACCGGTCCGCGGCCCACGTCGGCAGATGCACGTTCAACAGCGCAAGCGCAATGCTCACGCGAAGCCGCCAGCGCCCCCTTGATCCGGCGTCGTTGACTCCTTCCATCGAGGGCCCTGAGCAATCAACGCTGGCATCCACGCCCCTGCCCTTGCCGCACCGCGTGGCCAGTTCCGAGGCGACGACCCACGCACCCAATGCCCTGGACCAGATGATGCGGAATACGCGATTCATGACGCCTCCTTGGCTCGTTACGCACACGTGGGCATACGATGACCGGACAGGGATGCCGCCTTTTGCGCCGCGAGAAGCCGGAGGCCGGGGACTGACATCAGCTAGTCGGCGATCAGGAACCTCGACGCCTCTGCGTTATCGGTACAGCGCGCCACACCGATCAAGCCGAGCCATCCGCATGCGGCGGTCTGCATTGCTCACGCTGAGCATCCCGTCCACCACTCACTTCACCGTGTACCCACGTCCCTGCATGCAGGCCCCGTAGGCCCGGTAATAGGTGTCCATCGTCTGCGCTTGCGCCGCTTGCGCCTGCTGGGCTTGGGCCGCATGGTTGCGGCGGGCACGCGCACCACCGGCCAGCACACCGGCGGTCGCGCCGATTCCCGCGCCTTTGCTCGAATCGCCGTTGGCGATCTCTCCGATGACCGCACCGCCCGCAGCGCCTCTCAACGCGCCGGCCATCCGTTCGCCGTGCGGGCCTGTCTGCGGCGGCGGCGGCGTCGCGGAAGCAGCCGCCGGGTCGATGCCCGTGGTCTGCTTGGACCAAGCCAGGCACTGTGCGTCGTCGTTGGCCTGCTGTGTCGCATCCTGGTTCTTCGCCGGATACGCGACGGGCTTCTGCGCCCAGGCGAACGTGCTCACTGCTGCCAGGAACGCAAACGCGAGACATGAAGCGGTACGCATTCCACACCTCCTGATCGGAACATCCACAAGGGTTCCCTCGCCGCGCCAGCTTCGGTCAGAACACGAATCCGAAGCCGACCACCGGCCCGTTCAACGTGATGTCGGTGCTGCTGTTTCCGGTTTCCACTTCGACCGACAGGTAGCGGTAGCCGAACAGCCATGCGCCGTGCTTCACGCGGTATTGCGCGAAGGCGCTGGCATTCCACGTCCCTTCGGTGTCGCCGAAGGAACCGTCGCCGCGCAACGTCAGCCCCCACCGGTCCGACAAGGCCCACGTGTAGCGCGCGCCGAGCATGAAGTCGCTGTAGGACTTGTCGATGTTGCGCTCCGACGGCACGAATACGGGATTTACCGGATCGAACCGGACCTTCAGGTCCACGTCGACGTAACGCAGGCCGCCGAAGACGTCGAGTCCGCGGTAGCGCCCTTCGCCCGGACTCCACACGGCAGCCAGTTCGAACAGTTGCGAATCCAGGTCGGACTGGGTCCGGATGCGCGTGAAATCCTTGTCGTCCTCGAGCCCTAGGAAGATGTAGTCGGCGAATATGCCGAACCGTTCGCCCTGGCCTTCGGCGTGAACCTGGAAGGCGCCGTCGATCTTGTCGACGATGTCCGAGAACGAGGTGTCGGTTTCCGCCGGCGGCTGGCCGGTGCGCAGGTCCGTGCCGATGCTGGCCGCCCACAGGTACGGCGCGACCATCCATTCCCATTCCTCGTCCTGCGCGGCCCGTGAAGGAAAGGAAGCGCACAGGATGCAAAGCGCGGCGACCGCGGCCGCCGGATGTTTCGATAGCCTGCTCATCAGTCGATCTCCTCACGGTCGGGGCCGGGCGCGGTCGCCGCGCCCGTGGTCCGGTCGGTCCTTGCCCGGTGGCGGACCAGGAAATAGCCGGTTGTCAGCGCCAGGATCAGTGCCGCGACGCCGAGCAGGGTCACGCCGTTGGCGGATTTCAGGTCGATGTCCACGATGTGCCTGGCGACCGCGATCACCGCCACGACCATCACGATCTCAAGGCGCACCCGGTGCCCGTGGAGGTACGCGCGCACCGTTTCGATCAGTTCCAGGCCGATCAGTATCAGCAGGATGCCGGCGAATCCCTGCTGCATCGCCGCGTGCAGCTGGCCCACCGAACCGATCGCCATCAGGTGGGCCTGGATACCCCTCACCAGCAGATAGATCAGCTCGAGCAAGCCCAGCACAATCAGCGCCATCAGGAGCATTTGCACGCCCGACAGCGCGATCTTCTCGAAGACGCGGGTGAAACGTTCGCGTGGCCACAGGTCGTTCATGCCGTCGGTTCCAGGCCAGTCATTCGGGAAAGAGACGGCGTTCGTACACCGTCTCCGGTCCGCGGAACGTCTACTTCAGGTACTGCACGTTGAGGCGGTCGATCTTGCCGTTGAACGCGAACGGCTTGCGGTCGAAATACGCCAGCGAAACCGGCGAGTAGCTGTCGCGACCCACGTCGAAGGCGTCGTTGGCGGTGAACGTGAGCGGCGCCGAACGCGGCACCCTGCCCTTGGCCACTTCCTTGCCATCGATACGGACGACGACATCAAGCGGCCCTGCGTGCTCCGTGCCGGCCTTGCGCGTCTCGACCTCGATCTTCACCTTGCCGCTTGGCAGTGGGGCGGACGACGCCAGCTGCGTGCGCTCGATCTCGAACAGGTTGTACTCGTAGGTCAACATGCCCTTATCCACCCACAGCGCGACGCCACCCGAAAACGCACCCAGTGCGTAAAGCACGCCTTGCGAGTCCGGCCCGAGTTCAGTCTCGATGGTGACCAGGTTGCTGCGCGCGCCGACCTTCGGCGCGGTGAACTCGGGCACCCCGATGACGTCCTGGGTGAAGGCGAATTCGGTGGCAGGGTTGGACGGCGCATCCTCCGGATGGAACACCGCCGACCACAGGCCGCCGCCGACCGGCCACACCTTGTTGGCCTGCGCGTCGCTGTCGAATGCGCGCTTCAGTTCGGCGACCTTGTCAGGATGCTTCGCCGCCACGTCCTTTGCCTGCGAGTAATCGGTGCGCAGGTCGTGCAGTTCCCAGGTGTCGTTGCTCGGCGACCACGTCATGATCGCCGGGTCCACCCCGGCCTTCCACGGGATGCGGGGCCCAAACACGGACGCGATCCAGTCGTCCTGGTAGTACGCGCGGCTGCCCATGATTTCGAAGTACTGGCCCTTCTTTCGCCCCGGCGCCTTCGGCGCGTTGAACGTGTAGGCCATGCTGATGCCGTCCAGCGGGTCCTGGCTGATGCCATCGACCTGTTTGGGCGGCGTGATGTCGAGGACGTCGTAGATCGTCGGCACGATGTCGTTGACGTGGTGGAATTGCGAGCGCGGTGTCCTGTCGGGCTTGATCGTGCCCGGCCAGGACACCACCAGCGGGGTGCGTGTGCCGCCGAAGTGCGCGGCGACAAGCTTGGTGGAGCGATGCGGCGTGGAGCCCGCCCAGGCCCAGCCGGCGTGGTACATGTTGTCGGCCTTGGGCGAACCGAGCACGTCCAGACCGCCCAGCTCGTTCATGGCGGCGATGTGGTCCTTGATCTCGGTGCGGATGCCGTTCTGCGCGAGCAGCTCGCTGAGCGAGCCGTTCTGTCCTTCCGCGCTGGAACCGTTGTCGCCCCACACGTAGAAGATCAGCGTGTTGTCGCGCACGCCCATCTCGTCCAGCGCATCGAGGATGCGACCGGCCTGGTGGTCGGCATGCTCGGTGTAGCCGGCGAACACCTCCATGAGGCGGCGCTGGAATGGTTTCTCGTCCTCGGGAATGTCGGCCCATGCAGCGAGGGAGTCCGGGCGCGGCGTCAGCTCAGTGTCCTTCGGGATCCAGCCGAGCTTCTTCTGCCGGGCGAAGACCTCCTCGCGCATCTCGTCCCAGCCACCGTCAAACTTGCCCTTGTAGCGATCGGCCCACGACTTGAAGATGTGGTGCGGACCGTGCGCGGCACCGGGCGCCCAGTACACGAAGAAGGGCCGATCCGGCGTGAGCGCGTGGACCTGCTTCATCCACGACACGGTCTTGTCGGTCATGTCCTCGGTGAAGTGGTAGTTCTCCTTACCGTGGGACGGGTCGATGCGGACGGTGTTCTCGACGATGGCCGGCTCCCATTGCGACGATTCGCCGGCGAGGAAGCCATAGAAGTAGTCGAAGCCGATGCCCTCGCCCGCCGGCCAGTCGGCGTAGGGGCCGACCGCAGTGGTTTCGTTCGCGGGCGTGTTGTGCCACTTGCCGAAGGCCGCCGTGGCATAACCGTAGTAGCCGAGCACCTTCGCGGCGGTGGCCGAGGTGCGCGGAATCCGGCCGGAGTAACCGTCCCAGTCGTTGGCGAGTTCGGCGATCTGCCCGTTGCCGACGCGATGGTGGTTGCGACCGGTGAGCAACGCGGCGCGCGTGGGCGAGCACATCGCGGCATTGTGGAAACGGTTGTAGGAAACGCCCTGCTTTGACAGGCGGGTCAGGGTCGGCGTGTGGATTACACCACCGAAGGTCTCGGGCAGCGCGGGTCCGACGTCATCGAGCATGATCACGACGATATTGGGCGCATTGGCCGGCAGATGCGGCTTGGCCTGCAACGGCGTGTACGTCGACTCGGCGATGGTCGGACCGGCCTTGCTGCCCGAAGGTTTCGGCGGGAAAGGCAACGACTCCTGGGCGAATGCGGGCGCCGACAGCAACAGCGCGCCGATCGTGATGGCCAGACTGCGAACCTTCAAGCGCTTGCTGGGAGCCTTCATGTGATCCTCCTGTCCGGATGACGGATCCAGACCGGGCATGCCCGGTCACGTTTCGATGGCTACGGCGTGGTGTTGCGGCGCGCTCGGCCCGCCAATCGGCGGAGGGCGCCGGCAGCGAAGCAGGCATCTGCGGCGGAATCGTCATCACGCGTAGGCAGCCGGCCTGTTCGCGCCTGCGGCTTCCCATGTGCCGTCCTGGCTCGAATGCCGGGCCGTGCATGACTCGTCCGTACGTCTCTCACACGCGTATCCTTACCGTGCAGGCCGCGTCGAAGACCTGTTAAATAGCCTCCAGATACGTCAAGGCTTCGTGAATGCATGTGACGTAGCGCGCACGGGCGCGGCGGCAGACCGCTCCGATCCCGTGGGGCCGAGCCGATAGCAAGTCGTGAAGACAACCACTGTTCGTCTAGCACATGGGCGCCCTCATTCGAACGATGTCAGGTCGCGCGGCGTGATGCCGGCACGCTCGCAATACGCCAGATAGCGCTGGAGTCCGCTCTTCCAGTTCTCGACGGCCAGCACTCGCTCGGAGTCGTCAAAGAAAATCACGTCCCCGACGACGATGTTTAGCGCTACCACGCGCCCTCCCCGGCTGACCGCTTCGGGTGTGTGGCTGGAGGCGGCGGTCTCGAAGACAATGCTCCCGGGGCAAACGATCCAGTCGTGCTCCCTATACTTCCAGCGGCCTTCGATGGTGTAGACGATGACCGTTCCCGAATGCCGATGGCGCGGCAGCGCGGTCCCCGCCGCAACCTTGATCAGCACGATCATCTCGCCTCGGATTGGATCCAGTCGAAAGTACTTCAGCAGGACATTGTCGGCGTAGGGAGAAAACGGCACCCACGGCAGGGCCTCATCGTCGACGAGCGAGGTCCGGACGTGTTCGTAATACATGGCGCCTCCCGTGACTGCTTCACCAAGCGGTACCGGCCGTGCAGTACCGAATCAAACTAACCCTCGTCCCGTGTCCGACGCCTAGTAATCGCTCAGCACTTCCCCACCGGTCGCGATCGAGAGATGCGTGGATTTCCGCCTGGATTCGTGCTCTCTTGCCAGATGAGTGATGACGGCGTTCATGCCTGCATCGCTCCCGATAGCGATGTCATGGACGGGCTCGCCGTCCTGGTGCACAGTTCTCAGCCACTGAGGTGCCCTGTCGCCGTGCACGGCGGTCGCAGCGGCCAATGCTGTCCGGTAGCGCGCATCCCGCAGCGCGCCCTGGTGGAACTCCTCGAACACTTCAAGGAAGTCCCGACCCCGTGCGAGTTGCAGTCCCGGAAGCTGCGGCGTTAACGTGAAGTCGAAGCGCTCGATCGCGGCGATGAGCAGTTGCGCGGTATCACGGTCTAGGCTGTGCTCCCCGTGGGTGGCCGATTCTCGGATGAGCTCCATGGCACGCCGTTGGCACGCGAGATACAGTCGATGCAGCGAGCTCTTGCTGTGCGGGTTGGACATCTCTTGTTGCAGGCTCGTGCTCATCCCTGGATTCCTGAAGGCCAACCATGCGCCGACGACACCTGGCATCCACGGCGGGGTTTCACCGCCGACGACCGAGGACCGGACGTGCTTCTGAGACATGGCACCTCCTATAGCGAGCGCGACATCGGCCGTCTTAGAATCGGCGGCGATGGACAGCACGTCGGTCCCGTCCCGCAGAGCCGGATGGGTCCTGGCATGCTTATCGTCAACGGAGAGGCGGGCGTGCGCGATGTCTCGGGCGGCCATCTTGCTGTCACTTCTCGCCACAGCACCAGTTCGAGCTCTCTATCGGGAGAACATCGATGAGCATCGTGCGCAGGGTTCCGGTCCGTTACCTCGTCCTGCTGCGGGATTGGCTCGCCACGCAGGACATCGATACCTCCGCCCTCCTTCGCATGGCCGGCATCGACGCAGCCAAGTTCGATCAGCGGGATGCCACGCTAGAACCGCTCGAGATGGAGTCGTTCATCGCCAGCGCACGGCGCCTGACCGGCCGCAGCGATCTCGGCTTCGAGATGGGCCGTCTGATCAAGATGACGTCGCACGACCTGCTGGGCTTCGGCATGCTCAGCTGCCGCACTATCGACGAGGTGATGCGGCTAGTCGTACGCCACTACCATCTGATGACGGAGACCTTCACCTTGCGCTACCAGCGTGAGCCCTCCGGCTGCGGCGTGGCGATCTATACGCCTGCGATGGCGATGCCGCTGGAGATGTTGCGTTTCTATGTGGAGGCGCTGGCGATCGCACACGACAACCAGATAAGGCTGATGCTTGCGGGAGCCGGCGGTAGCTGCGAGGTGTACATCGCGATGCCTTCCCCGCCGCACATCGCGCGTTATCATCGGCTGGCACCGACGCGCTTCCATTTCGACGAGGGATCGCTACCGGGCGTTCGCGTCGTGATGGCGGCAGAGGTGATGGACCATGCTTTGCCGCTTGCAGACGCACGCGTCGTCGAGGATGTCGATCGCCGCTGCTACGCGTTGGGCCAACGCCCGCCGAGTACCAGCCAGGACTGGGTGGAGTACCTGCGCATGGTGCTTCGCCAGTCCGAAGGGGAGGCTCCGACGCTTGAGAACATCGCCCACCTCAATCACGTTTCGGCCCGCACGATCGACCGCTATCTGAGGCGCGAGAACATGACCTTCCGCGAACTGTCTCACGAGGTCCGATTGGAGCGCGCCTGCCGGCTGCTGGAGGATCCTGCGCAGACCGTCGCCCAGATTGCGTTGCGGCTTGGCTTCAGCGATTCGGCGAACTTCAGCCGAGCATTCAAGCGCGCGATCGGCATGTCGCCAAGCGAACACCGGCAACGCGGCCGCTCCCCGTCCGGCATCGTGGAGTAGACGGTCGCGCAGGAGGAGTGGCCTCCAGGAAGGCACAAGCTGGTCGCCGGAAATCAGCACGCGCGTCGACGGTACACCTTCGATAACCTGACCTAATCGTCAGGGTCCGAACGACTGCTGCCGGCGCTCAGCAAGCCATGCATGCGCAGGACCGCATGGACCGACGGCCGCGACCTGACGATCGAATACCGAAACCACGACAACAGGTGCTGAGCAGGTCGCGTCGGAGCTGAGCCTCAGGGGCATCGCGTGCCCCGATAGGTCGGAGGTATGCTCTTGCCACGCACCGCTATCGAGAACCTTGGAGGTTATGTCGTGCGAATATGTCGACTCAGGGCCAATCGCTCTCGCATGCGAGTCAAAAGCTGGTTGGGTGCCATGTTGGCCGCGGGCCGCACTTCGCCTCCCTGCCGTTTGCCGAGTCATGAAGCCGTTTGTCGGTGTTATCGAGGGGAGCCAGATGGGTGTGCCGCCGTTCGACCCGAATGTAGTGCAAGCGGTACTGTTCGACGTCTACGGCACGTTGCTGGCGATTGAGCCACGACGGCCGTACCGACAACTGTTCGAAGCAGTTCAAGTGAACGTTCCTACGCTCACACGAGAACAGTTCGCGCGCGACGTGATGACATCGCCCTTGACCCTGCGAGAGGCCGCCGCCCATTACCAGCGCAACGGCAGAAAAGCCGGTCGCAGGTCGCGCAGCCGACGCGTTGGCTGCGTGGCTGGACGCGAGCGGCGTGCAGGAGGGGCCGCTATTTCGGCGGCTATGGAAGCGGCGCCTCGGACCAGGCCTGTCGCCGGCGGCGGTCGGCGCGATCGTGCAGCGCCGGGCACGGGCCGCAGGACTCGAGGGCGACTTCGGCGGGCATAGCCTGCGCGCCGGTTTCGTCACTGAGGGCGCGCGCCAAGGCGTCGCCCTGCCCGCTCTGATGGCCATGACCGAACACCGGTCGGCCGCCAGCGTTATCGGTTATTTCCACGCCGGCAAGGCGCCGACCAACCCGGCGGCACGGCTACTAGACGAGGCGGCCGGCAATGGCGACCTCAAGTCCTGACATAGCCTGCCGATAACCCATCGGTTCCCCATGGATGAGGCTCGCATGACCGTTGATTCCTTCACCACCTTGGCGGCGAATGCCTCTTCCTTGTTGGCATTGCTGTTTGTCCTCACCGCGGTGCTGATTTGGTGGCGCACAGGCTCGACGCACGTGTTGCATCTCCGACTGTGGCGTTGGTTCGTCGGCAAGCAGGAGGTGGACGACCCGGTGGTGCGAAGGGTCATTGCCGAGCAGAGCAGCCTGATGTCGTTTCGCTTCATGACCGGCGTCGCAGCGGACACGCTGCACGATGCGCAACGCATATCCGACCTGGCAAAGGATGGCAACATTCCGCTGGCCTTGATCGACGCGGCGGGGCGTTACTTCAATCCTGCCGAACTGACGGTCGATGCAAAGCGTTTGCCCAAGCCTGCATTTCAGATGGTCAAGATGGTGTGCTTCGGCGTGTTGCTGCTGATTGCCATGAGTTTTTGCGTCATCATTCCACAGCGTCACGTGCTGGTGTCGTTGAAGGAGACCGGAACTTGGCTGTGGCTGTCTGACACTAGTGCGAACGCGTTCGGGCCCGCCCTCGACGATCGAACACGCCGCTTTGACGTCGGCAGTTGTCCGAGCGGCTCCTCGACGACGAGGGTCAGCGAACGAGACCAGACCATCCTGTGCGGGATTTGGCGCGACGCAAAGGCGGCGCCCGTGCTTACCGAAATGTTGCGCGAACAACGTCTCACCTTTGCACTCGCCCTAATGCCAATCCTCCTGGGGATGGCAATGGTCGTGCTGTCTTTCCGACGCGGTAGAGCCGCGCGTCGGCTATCGGAGATCTTAGTTCTTCGGAAAGCCGCCGAGGTTACGCCTGCCGTACCTGGTTGAGAGTAGGTTCAATGCAACGCTTCGATCGAACAAGGACCCCGATGCGATTGTGTTCGTCCGCAACCTAGTGCAGGAGAACGTGGTTCCGACAAACTTCTGCTTTCGCCTGCGCCCAGATGGCAGAGCGCTACGCGCGCGCACCATCTGGTCGATGCGATGGTGCGGCGCCCTGTTCTCCCAGCGCCCCATCATCCAGTGCCAGCCGGCGTCGGGAATCTCGATGGGCGAGCCCTGTCCCTCAAGTGCGCACCAGGTGAGGTAAGCACCCCATAGCGCCGATACCCGCTGCCCCGGAGGCATGAGCCCAATGCGTGTCGGCCGGCCCGGTGGGAAGCGAATGGGCCGAGCGGATTCGTACCAGGGCGCCCACGACGTGTCGCACGATTCAAAGATGCTTGGGCCGTAGTCGGTCTGGACGCCCCAGTTGCGCATGACCAGAACCAGCAGGTCACGACGCCAGAGGCACTCCTCGGGAGGCAGCGCCGCGGCGCAATAGGACTCGAGGCTGACCCAATCGTCGAGCCAGTCACAGAGCTCTGCCACGTGTCGCATGCGGGGCGTTTCCAGCGAATCTGCATGGTTCAGTACGAGTCGAGGGTGCTGGTATACGAGAAGGCGGCAGTGGTCTGAGCAGCGCAGGCGACGCGCGTCCAACCAATCGATGCGCACGGGCCACCTGACTCCGTCGTCCTCAACGACTCGACACTCGGGACAAAAGACTTGGCGCCACTCTGGCGCCAAGCGCCAGCTTACCGGCACAGCCCTCACCTGGCCCAGCGCGTCGGGGAAGTCCGTCCACCGCTGACGGCGCGGTCGCTCCGGTTCATTCGGGTCTGCATCCAACCAACGTGTCCACGCGCGTGTACTGATAGGCAACTTTGACTTCGTTGCCAATAACCATGAAGCGCGGCTCTCCCGAACGCCGGGCGTTGCCCACCTAGGTAGATCAGCCATACTACGCATGGCGTTAACTCCGGCCGTCAGGCGGCACCGTGCACTCGGCCGCGAACTCCAGAATCGCGACGTCGATGTGGGGCATGCCTCGCTCGAACGCGAACCCCGCTGCGTCTCGAATGAGATCGAGCAGCGGACCGATGGAGGTGTAACCGTGGGCCATTAGCCAGCGAACTATTGGCATGCCGTCGAGATGTGATGGCTCCGGCAGCGGAATCTGTCGTTCAACGGCAACCAGGAACTGTCTCAACTCCATCGATTCCGCCCATGGGTTGATCTGGATGCGGCGGAAACGGCTCTTAAGTTGATCATCCTTCTCCAGTACGTTCCCCCACCGATTGGTGGTCGCAATCGCCACCGTGATTCCGGCATTCGTGATTCTCTTCAGAAACGACAAACAAACATTCTTGCTGACATGAGGCTCCCCCATTGAGCAGGTTCCCGCCCTCATCGATCAGCAACTGCCGTACGCCGTATGACTCCAGCAAATCGACAGCCTCGTTGGCAGAAAGATCACCAAAACCGGGAAGGCACTGCTCGATGATGCCGCTGCGCAAGCTCTTCGGATTCGTATCGGACGGACACTCGACGAACGCGACCGGGATTGGTCGGGTGCCCGCCGGATTGCGTTCTTCAGGAGGGTTGAGGCCAGCGTAGTGGCTGAGGAGCCTTGACTTTCCAGCACCAGGCGCGCCCAGCAGATGAATGCTTCTTGGGCGGTCGCAACCCGCATCCACGCGACGCAGGAAGCTTAGCCATCTCAGCAGCGCGACGCCTTCAGCGTACGGGATGAACGGGAGCGTGCGCATTGCACGCGTCTTCACTTCAAAAGCTTCATTCACAAGTTTCGCGGTGTGATCGCCGAGATGGGCATAGGTACTCATGGGACCTCCGCGCTCGTTGGATCAAGGGGCGTCACAGCCGAGGCATAGTCGACAGAAGCGGCCGCGGCGCGAACATCTGGCCTCATCGGGCGACGCGCTTGTTCCTTCCTGGCCTTCTTAGATTCAGCCGCGGCATTGTCGATCAGTGCTCGTTTTGCCTCCAAGGAGAAGAAAAGCTCGTCCTCATGGGCCCTTCCCCTCCGGGGACGAAGATCCTTTCTCGCCAACTTCAGCTCTAGCATCGAGAAAGGTCCGCGTGTTCGATCCGAAAGAGGAATATCTATGAAGTCGCCGTTGCAGCTCAGGAACACACACGACAGATCTCCCTGGTGATAATGAACGCGGTGCCGAACATGACTGTTGATGAACGGAGACAGCGCCGCATCCCAGTACCGGAGTCCGAAGAGATGAAGACCGTCTCGCTGAACTCGGCGGTACTCATAGGGAAGGAATCCGAGGAGGAACTCTCGGCGGTCTGCAATTACTGGCGGCAACCGAACGCGACCGTCGGCACATCTCCACGCCTCATCCCATACCTCGCGAGGGGTTCGATCGTTCAATCCGCGGTGTGGCGTGTTGTGATAAACCCCAGCAATTTCTTGAGCAGTCCACTGCTGCAATTCGGTCAAAGTCAGCGTCGCCTGCGCCTCAGAGTCGTAATCTCCACGCCGCCTCGAATTGGAGAAGGTTGTACCTGGAAGCATATGCACCTTACCCATCAGCGTGCCGATGTACCGCTCTATGTACGCTCCGAAGTGCGGCCGACGGACTGGGCGTGAGTTGACGCGGATCCCCATGCGTTCACACTGCGTCCGAATGGCCTTCGCCCTAAACGTTTTTGCATTATCCCAGTGGACGGATTCCATTTTTCCGAACATGGGGTAGTCCAGCGTTTGCTTGAGCGCTTTCAACCATGCATTCTTTGGAAAGCACGCATGCTCCAGACACAGGCCGACCGAGGTTTGGTTTGGATCGTCTAAGCTGATGTAGTACCCAAGAATGCAGCGGGTGAATACATCGATCGCCAGCGTTATCCAGGGTCGTCCGATCGGAAGCCGGGATGATGGACTAGCGACTATGACGTCCATCAACGCGTGGTCGATCTGAACGATCTCGAGCGGGCGCCGGACAACAAGACCGCGGGCGCAGGGGGCTTGCAGCGCATCGCCTTCGTGCGGCCCAAAGCGCCTCCGCGCAGTCAGCAGCGGGTCAAGACTGCGGATGCGGGAACGAGTAGTTCGGAGGCATGGCGGTTTAAGCCCGGCCGACCGGCAGAGCCATTCGGCATGTGCATGCACCGCGGCCAAGGTGCCCCGTTCACGCTTGAGGTAGACCTCCTTAATGGATCGCTCAATGATCTTTTCCTTCTCGACCTGCAAGATCCGACAGCCAGGTGCATTGCCTCGCAGTCCGTCCAATTGCGCTGCGGGATTGTCATCATCGAGATAGCGTGCATATCGCCGATTAACGGTTCGTAGAGAAACATGCATGCGGTTCGCGATGGCCAGACGCATCGCGTAAGGCGCCCTCCCAGATGCGGGCAATGCAGATAACTGGTCGCACCACTGTCTCGCTCTCGCTTCGCGCTTGGGGTCCGCGAACTCAGCGGTCAGGACGGACCTAGGCGTCGGCGAATCGACGACAAAGGGTCTGATCTCATCGATGGTGACCCATATGCTCTCACCAGATCCGCAGATGCGGACTTGGATTCGATCAGCGCCGCACACGGCCGCAACCTTGGCTGCGCGTCCTTCGCACATTACGAGTTTTCCCGGCTCGACGTAGAACGTCGGCTTCGGGGCATGCACGCGAGCCCTGTTCAAAATTCACGCTTCGCCAGAACGCAGACGCCCTGCCCTCTTGACGACGGGCGAAGTTGCGAGCAGGCTAGGATCAACGGCGGACAAACCGGTTGATTCAAGGGCCCGAGCCTGCACGCTCGGGCGTTTTGATTTCTAGCCCTAGGCATCCATACGATCTAACCGATAGGCCTCCGCCGTTGGAAGGATCAATGGCGAGACAAAGCACCTATTTGTAGCGCGTCATGGACTAGCTTTCTAGCCTGCCGGCCGATGATCGGACGCATTTTCCGCCCAAAAAATGGGCATTTGGCGTGCACTCAAATGTGGCAAAACCGTCAAGCGGACGCGCCTTAAGGCGCTTCACCCTTGGGGCAGCGCGATAACTCTTTAGCCGTCGATCGTGCTTAGGTGAAGTTTCCGTGGTCGATTCGGGTGAGTTCGTCATAGACCAAGCGCCTGCCTTGCTTGGAGCTCGACAGCGCTAACGGTGTCGCCCCTAACACTGCGCTGTACGCTCCGAGCCATCGCCTTGCCTTGGCTGAATTCCCGAAGACCGACTCAGCTTTACGGAGTAGAACTAGCCGAGCTCGCTCAGCTCTGTTACCTGAACTCTGTGCACCCATTCTGGTTTCCATGCGCCGGAATCCACAGATGATACTGCTCAAGATTCTCAACTCGATCAAGCCGCCTGACTCTACGGGACGCCGATGCTTCACTTTCAGTGCGCACTAGCGTTCGGCGCTTGCCTGCGTCCATGCCATGCAATGACGGTGGCGATATAGATCGTGACGGACATGCTCGCGAAGGCGATCCATGCATACGGCAGGAGCAAGGGCATTCCAACAAGCAGCAGGCTGTCGTTTCCGCCAGGGACCAATGCCGCTCCCGCTCCCATCAGGATCCCGCCGATCAGGCAGCGCCACGCAGGTGCGCCCTTGGGTAGCCTGCTACCAGACATGTCCGTGGTCCATCCCCCAATCAAGGCTCCAACGAACAATGCGGTGAACAGGAGCAGACTCAATGCCCAGTCGAATGCTGTGCCACGTACCAGCGCGGCCAAGGTATCGGTATACGACCAGCTGCCGACGGTCACGAGCACCATGAGGAACGACAGCCCCATCACTGTGGTTGCCACATGTGGCGACCAGACGTATCGCATCGGTTGAACGCTCGCACGCCAGATGCTATGGCCATGCAGTAAGAGCCGCGCGATGAGCAGGACAATGCACGTCGACATCAGCCAGGCTGACGCCATGAGAACTACCGAGCGGTCGTCCAGTTGCTCGGGACCGACCTGCCAGCCCATCACCATACTGCCAAGAGCGAAGCCTACGAGCGTCGCAAGGTAGGACCAGTGTCTTGCACCAATACGGGCAATTGTGCCAATGGCGCAGGTGCCGTTAATGAAGGAGCCTAGGCCGAACACCGCGCCTCCGGCAACCGTGGCTGCACCCATCCGGTACCCATGCGGTACGCGTGGAAGGAGGCCCAATCCATCCAGGACCACCAAGCCGCCGCCGACCCAGAGAGCGGCTTCCATCAGCGCCGCGAGTCGGAGGAACCGATGTTCCGTGACGATCTCCCGTATCGCCCCTACCGTGCATATCGGGCCACGTTGATTCGCAAACCCCATCAGGCCGATGGAGGTCATTCCTACTATGACGACGATGACATCCATTGCACAGCCTCGTTTCAGACTGCTGATGCATCCTCTCCTCCGTTCTGGGCAGAGACGCTTGTCAAGCTGCTATACAGCTGTACATCAGCGCTGCGTGCCTCAGGCGGTGTTGCGAGTGGATGTCCTTTGACGGGGCGGAGATGGCGGCGCGTAAGCTGCCTCGGTTTGCGCTCGATTAACCCTATCGTCGCGGCCAGCTACCTGGAACACTCCAACGGGTTTATCGAGAGAAGCTCGGCGGCCGTCTCGTCCACGAGATTACGAAGATCGTACGACATGTTCCGCTGGAGACCCAATCAAAGGCAGCGATGCCGAAGCATCACGTTTGGCAAGTATCACGCCAACCCGGTCGGAGCATCGACGCGCGACGAACGGCAATTGCGAACCGTTCATCGAGAGCGTAGAAAGTTTAGGCCGGCAGACACGTGGAGATGGCGTTCCATCAGTCGCAACGACTGATCGGACTGGAACGCCGAGCGTAGGGAAATCGAGTCTTGTCGCGTACGGAGTACGCCCGCCCTCATGGATCGAAGCGATGCGCCGCGAACTCGTGTTTGCGGCGGCCGGGCGCGTTGCCTTCCGGTTAGCAAATCGCAGTGAGCGTTCTTCAAAGACCACGCACGCGGACCACGTCCACGTGACAGGTAGCTGCGCGCCAAAGGAGGCCGTATGCCGAGGATTTCTCACCCTGATTTTTTGACGAGACGCAGGCTCTGCGGAGCCGCGGTGGTGACGATCGCCGCGACGCCGCTCGGGCTACTCAGTTGCTCAGACAGGAAGACAGCCATGAACGAAGTCGCAGAGAAGAAGCCGAAGGCCGCGGCATCCACCGATGTCCGGCCGTTCGAGTACCAGGCCAGTGAGGCGGATCTCGCCGATCTGAAGCGGCGCATACAGGCCACCCGGTGGCCTGACGCCGAAGTAGTCAAGGATCAGAGCCAAGGCGTGCAGCTGGCAGTCATCCAGAAGCTGGCGAACCATTGGGCCAATAATTACGACTGGCGCAAGACGGAAGCACGGATCAATGCTGTCCCCAACTTCCTTACGAGCATCGACGGCGTCGACATTCATTTCATGCACGCCAAGTCGAAGCATGAGAACGCCCTGCCCTTGCTTGTCGCGCACGGCTGGCCGGGATCGTTCGTCGAACAGATGAAGCTCATCGGCCCGCTCACGGATCCGACCGCACACGGCGGCACCGAGGCGGATGCATTTCATCTGATCATTCCGTCGATGCCGGGCTACGGCTTCTCCAGCAGGCCGACCACGACGGGGTGGAACCCTCCACGCATCGCGGACGCCTACAACGAGTTGATGAAACGGCTTGGTTACACGAAGTGGGGCGCGCAGGGTGGAGACTGGGGCGCGGTCGTGGTGGACCTGATGGCCCTCAAGAAGCCGCCGGGTCTGGTCGGAATCCATACCAACATGCCCGGCGTGGTGCCTCCTGATCTCGACCAATCGCTGTTCCGCGGAGAGCCGATCCCCGAAGGCCTCTCGGAAGAAGAAAGAAAGTGCTGCGAGCAGCTGGCCTTCACCTACAAGCACATCGGTTACGCGATCCAGATGGGCGATCGGCCGCAAACTCTTACTGGGTTGTCGGATTCGCCCGTGGGCTTGGCTGCCTACATGCTCGACCACGACCCGAAGAGCTACGAAATGATCGCGCGCTCGATCAACGGAACGCCCGAAGGACTCACGCCGGACGACGTGCTCGACAACATCACACTGTTCTGGCTCACGAACACGCCGATCTCCGCAGCACGGCTGTACTGGGAAAACAAGACGCCTTACTTCTCGACGAAGGGCGTAACGATTCCCGTCGCCGTCAGCGCGTTCCCCGACGAGCTGTACACCTCGCCGAAGAGCTGGGCCGAGAAGGCGTATCCGCAGCTTGTGTACTACAACCGACCCGCCAAGGGCGGCCATTTTGCGGCCTGGGAACAACCTGCCCTGCTTTCCCAGGACGTCAGGGAAGGATTCAAGACCTTGCGCGGTTGAGTCAAACACGGGCGGCCGGCAGCTCTTCGCTCCGGCCGCCTCTTGCGTCATATCTGCCCCCCCTGCGTGGCAGCGGTTCGCCGTCGGAGGACTTCCCATGAGCACCATCGCAAACGGAGTGGTGGCGCCCCGCGCCTCCATCGAGCCGCGAGCGTTCGCATATCACGCCACGGAGGAGGATCTTCTCGATCTCAAGCAGCGTATCGATGCAACCCGATGGCCGGACCGCGAAACGGTTGCCGGTTCGGCTCAGGGCGCCGAGCTTGCCACGATCCGCAGGCTCGTGGATCGTTGGGCCACGCAGTACGACTGGCGAAAGATCGAGAGCCGGATAAACGCGCAGCCGAACTTCCTGGTGACGATCGATGGAGTTGATCTCCACTTCATGCACGTGCGCTCGAAGCACGAGCACGCGCTTCCACTACTTATCGCACACGGCTGGCCGGGTACGTTCGTCGCGCTGATGAAGATCATCGGTCCGTTGACCGACCCTACGGCCTACGGCGGCGAGGCGTCCGACGCGTTTCATCTGATCATCCCCTCGATGCCAGGCTACGGATTCTCGAGCAAACCCACGTCTGCCGGCTGGAGCCCGGTACGTGTAGCCGGCGCTTACAACGGCTTGATGGCAGGATTGGGATACCCCCGCTGGGGTGCGCAGGGAGGCGACTGGGGCGCGATCGTGGTCGAGCAGATGGCCCTGGCGAAACACGCGGGACTGGTTGGAATCCACACGAACATGCCCGGCGCGGTGCCTGCGGAAGTGGATGCGGCGCTGCTTCGCGGAGACGCTCCGCCAAAAGGTCAAACCGATGAGGAATGCCAGGCGTGCGACCAGTTGGCATCGGCGTATCGCCACATCGGATACGCGCAGCTGCTGGGCGGTCGTCCGCAGACGATGACGTACCTGGCCGATTCACCTACAGGACTGGCCGCCTTCCTGATAGACAACGTGCCAAAAAGCTACGAGCTGATGGCGCGCGTGATCGATGGCGCAGCTGAAACGCTCACGATCGACGACCTCCTCGACAACATCACGCTGTTCTGGCTGACGAACACGGCGATTTCGGCCGCACGCCTTTACTGGGAGAACACGACGCCCTACTTCTCGGTCAAAGGCATTTCGCTTCCCGTCGCGGTGAGCGCGTTTCCGGACGAACTGTTCGTCACACCGCGCAGCTGGGCAGAAAAGGCGTATACGAATCTCGTGCACTACAACCAGTTGCCCCGCGGCGGGCACTTCCCGGCATGGGAACAGCCCGAGCTGTTCGTGCAGGAGGTCCGCGCCGGCTTCCGTAGCTTGAGATGACGTGCAGCCCTTAGGACTGCTTGCCCGCGAACTTCAGCAGGTTCGTGCGCAGGTCCACGATCTCCTTCTGGAGACGCCTGAATTCAGTTGCGGACATGCCGCATGCTTCCACGAGGTCCGTGCCAAACGCCTTCTCGCGCAGACGCCTCCCGCTGTTGGTCAGCCGCACGCGCACCTGGCGCTCGTCGGAAGGATCCCGCGTGCGCTCGACATGGCCCATGGCCTCCAGCTTCTTGAGGATCGGCGTCAACGTGTTCGACTCGAGGAACAGCTTCTCGCCGAGGCTGCCGACCGTTTGGTCGTCTTCTTCCCAGAGGGCCACGACGGTGACGTACTGCGTGTACGTAAGGCCGAGCTCGTCCAGGAGCGGACGGTAGACCTTTCCGAATGCAAGGTTGGTCGAATAGACGGCGAAGCAGAGAAACTCAGCCAGTCGGGTGTCTTGGGCGTTCTTGTTGGCTTTCATTGGGTCATCTCCTGAATGGCACGCATTTTATCGCATCCGATGCAATCGTAAGCGATTACTTCCTGAATGGAGCAGGCAGGCTCCTGCAGGGTCTGAACCGGCTCCTGCGCAGATTAACGCACACGATCTAATCGCACACGATAAATTAGCGCTGAACCAAGCCGGCTTCCCTTGTTGACCGACCAAGTCCGCCTCCCTAGGATGCGCTCCATCGCATGCGATCTAATCCTATGCGATATACATAAGCCTCACCACCCCTCCCCATACGAGACACCGCCATGACCAAGATCGAGAAGCTGCTCTTCACCGGCAAGACCCACACCACGTTTGCCCGCGCGCCGTCCGGTGCGGACCACGGCTCCGTCAACCTGTCCCTGTCGTCCCCTTCGCATCCCGGCCATGAGCTGACGTTCCCGGATGTCGTGGCGCATCCGACCGCCGAGCAACTGTTCGCCGGCGCCTGGTCGTCCTGCTACATCACGGCGATCGGCCTTGTCGCAGCGCAGAAGCGCATCGCGCTGCCGTCCGACATCTCGGTCGACATCGACGTCGACCTGGGCCAGGCCGGAGCCGAGTGGCTGCTGCGCGCCAAGTTCGAAGTGCGCATCCCGGGCCTGCCGCAGGACGTCGCCGAGAAGCTCGCCCACACGGCGCATGAGATCTGCCCGTATTCGAAGGCGACGCGCGGAGACATCGAGCTGGACGTGAACGTCGTCACTTCGTGACACATCGAGCGATCGGTCGCTCCCAGCCGGGAGCGACCGATCGCTCGATAGACAACGCATCGCACCGAGGAATCGCCATGAACATCGAACGTAGCCCGTACCACCCGATCAGCTGTGAATTCCACGATCGCCTTGAAGACCTGGCGACGCTCCGCAAAGCGGTGCGAATCGATTACCGCGACGAATCCGGTATGGAGCAGGTCCGCGACGCCGTGATCACGGACGTCATCGCCCGCGATGGGGAAGAGTTCGTCGTCCTCGACTCGGCCCGGCACGTGCGCCTTGACCGGCTAATCGAAGTCGATGGGGCGAGGCTTTCGGACTACGAGTCGTCTGACTCGTGTGGCGTCTGATCCGGCCTCGAGGGCAACACAATGATTGAGCTTGCGCTGGCCGGTGCCGCGGGCATCGCCACCATTCTGTCGCCTTGCATCCTGCCCGCGCTACCCATCGTGCTCGCGACGACGGCGGGCCGCGACCGGCATGAGCCTGCGCTGATCATCGCGGGGTTCGTGGGCTCGTTCGCACTCGGCGGTATCGCGCTTGCCGCGCTATTCGGTTCGTCGGGCGAGTGGCAGGAGGTGTTCCGGACCGGTGCCATCGTGGTGCTGCTGCTCGCCGGGCTAGCCTGCCTGTGGAGTACACCCTTCGAGCGCCTGGCCGCGATGGCGCAAGGCTGGTTCGCGATGCATGGGGAACCGCAGGGCCCACGCACTCGGAGATCGGGCCCGCTTCTGGTTGGCGCTTCCCTCGGCCTTGCCTGGACGCCATGTGCGGGACCGGTGTTGGCCTCGGTGCTTGCACTGGCGGCGAGCGCGCAGGCGCCCGCGAAAGCGGTGGCGCTGCTGGCGACCTACGCCTTGGGTGCTGGGCTGCCCATGCTCGCCATCGCCTACGGGGGAAATCGCCTGTCCAAGCGGCTTGCCGTGCTCACGAGCAAGGCGGATCTGCTGCGCAAAGGGTTCGGTGCGACCGCCGTTTCCGTCGCGCTTCTCCAACTCTTCCACTACGACATCGCCTTCATTGCCTGGGCGACGCAGTGGCTTCCTTCCGTTTCAACCGGACTCTGAACCATGATCAAGCCCACCCTCACCGTCCTCGCCGCCTGCCTGCTCGGCGCCGCCTGCACCAGCGGCGCGCAGGAAGATCCGCTCGAGCCCACACGTGGCCCAGGCCTCGAATCCCCGAAGGCCCCGGATTTCACCGGCATCAACCATTGGATCAACAGCCATCCGCTCTCCCTCGGCCACCTGAAGGGCAAGGTTGTGCTCGTCGAGTTCTGGACCTACGACTGCATCAACTGCATCCATGTCATGCCGCATGTGAAGCAGTGGCATGAGCGCTACAAGGACCAAGGTCTGGTCGTTGTCGGCATGCACACGCCCGAGTACGGGCACGAACGCATCCTGGGCAACCTCGAGGAAGCCGTGAAGCGCTTTGGCATCAACTACCCGGTGGCACAGGACAACGACTACGCCACCTGGGATGCGTTCGGTAACCGGTACTGGCCTGCGGTGTACCTGATCGACCAGAACGGGAGCATCGTCTACCAGCACTTCGGAGAGGGTGCCTACGACGCCACCGAAGCACAGATCCGCCGGCTGCTTTCCGGAAGTGCGGCCGCAAGCTGATGCCGCCCCTCCTCGCTGGCGGCGCGCAAGCCTCACGCACGCCCGATTTGTATCCCAATGCACAAGGAAGCCTCCTGGATGCATTGGGCGACGAGCGTGGACCTTTCCAACATTCGCCGGATACATAAGTGGCGCGCAATGTGTCAAAGCCGGCGGAAAGTCCGCCGGCTCCGTCACGAAGGATGAGATCATGACAAACCTGCCATCTTCGGCTCGCAAAGCCGCGCTGGTATTCGGCGGTTCGCGCGGCATCGGCGCCGCTACGGCTCGCCGCCTGGCCCATGAGGGATATGCGGTCGCCCTCACCTATGCCTCGCGCACCGACAAGGCGGCCGAGGTAGTCGGGTCCATCGAAGCCGACGGAGGCGTGGCTATCGCGTTGCAGGCGGACAGTTCCGACGCGAATGCGATCGCCACCGCCATGGACGCCGTCGAGCGACTCGGACCGCTTCACGTTGCCGTAGTCAACGCCGGCATCTACGAGGGCAGCCCTCTGGAGCAGTTCCCATTGGACATGCTGGACCGAATGCTCGCCATCAACGTACGCGGGGTGTTCCTCGCGGTGCAGGCTGCCGCGTCGCGGATGGCCGACGGAGGCAGCATCATCACGATCGGCAGCAACACCGCCGTGCGCAGCGGCGTCGTCGGGAGCAGCGTGTACGCGATGACCAAGGCCGCCGTGGCCACGCTGGTTCGCGAACTGGCGCTTGATCTCGCCCCTCGCAAGATCACAATCAACAACATCCAGCCGGGCCCGATCGGAACCGACATCACAGCCGGTTTCCTCGATCACCTCGTCGAGGGCAACCCCCTGAAGCGCGTCGGTCGTCCGGACGAGGTCGCTGCCCTGGCCGCCTTTCTCTCCGGAGCCGAGGCGCGCTATATAACAGGCGCCAGTCTGACATTGGACGGCGGCTACTCCATCTGACACACCAGCCGATTTGGTGTCGAAAGGCGAATTTATCCCAGAAGCTCGTCAGGGACCTTACCTGTCCGGCTGTATCGGATGATGGCATCCCGAACGCAGCTGGCATTCTGAGGATCTAAAGCCTCCCGTTCGCGCGCGAGGGAGATGATCTGTGCTTCTAGCTCTTCAATTTGAGAGTGGCTTGGATTTGGCTTCCTCTCCTCGGCGCCGATCTCGCTGCTCAGGCTCCCTATTCGCGAACTAATGAGCTCGCGTGCCAATTCGTATGCCATACCCTGCAAGTAAGTCGACATCGAAATCACCCGTCACACGCCTACGGACAATCTTCGCACACCCCTCTCTGTGGCGCGACAAGATGGAAATGCGCCCTGAAGATCCCATTGCAGCAACATGCCCCCGACGTGGCGACTCGGAGGAGTATGGGCCTCAATTGCTACCCTCCGTAGCGTGACGAATCCCTGCTCCTCTTAGAGCGAGCCCGCATACGGGCTGCACATCTTTCGTGACGTATGCAGTGACTGAGCAGGTATTTCGTGGCAAATGCGCCGTTGTTGTTGGGGCCGAATCGAATCAGTAGCATCAAGGACGTACATCTTGTTGATTCCAAAGGCCGTCGTTCAAAAGGACAAGAAAGGCATCAGGACGACAGGGCTTTTCTGACTCGGCGGTCCTCATGGGCTGCCGATATCTCAGGTGGGTGGATTGCTAAATATGTGAGTTCTTAGCGGGTGAAACTTTGAGTTTATTGACGTGCTCTGTGATCACTTCCGAGGAACCGCCCGTTCGCCAGCCAGAACCGCCCATTTGTCGACCAACAATCGCCCGCTTTTAGTACCTCAACCAAGAACGCCCCGACGAGCGAGCAACCACCGACAACCCGCCCGCAATTTCTCAGGCAAAACGCGGCCGCCGTATTGGTAGACCGGAACTGTCTAGACGCTGGCTAATGGCCGGCTGGCGCGGCACCAACAACAACATGCTCTGTAGCCTCTTGAGCGCTTCAACAAGATGCCTGGGTTCGACTGCGGTTCGAGGCACGATTCTTGTGGTGTCGACTCTGGAAATTTTACCGCGTGCTCCGTGCAAACTTTGCCGAGGCAGATTGACGTCTCGGAGCGCGCTGGCCCTTGTGATTGACCGTAACGTTGCGGCCCGCACCTTAACGTGGGGACTGTTAAGGTGGAAATTCGAATGTTAAGGCTACGAAGAAGCGTCAGGGTCGGGGGCAACAGCGGCAGCAATGCTGCCGAACCGCAAAGGCGGGGATCGGTTTTTTGCAGCGGGCTGCAATAGGCGATCGCGTACTCGAACCGAAATATGGGAAGGCCCGGATACCCGGGCCTTCCCATTCACCGCCTACCGTTCCATGTAATGCAGGTGTGTGTTGCGATGGCTCTGGTGCATGCCGCCGCCCCAGAAGTGACGTTCGAAGTGATCCTCCAATCCGGTCCCGTCAGCCAGCCCAGTCGAAGCGCCGCCGAAGCTGCTCATCGCCTCCACCAGCGATTGCAGTTCGCGGCTTGGCGGTATCGGATCGTTCGCGACTGCCGGCTCCGCCCCAAGACCGCCGAGCACTTCCATTGCGTCCTTCCAGCTTGTGTTCGACGGCGTCGAAGATGCTGACGACATATCCGGCGACTCGGCCGCGATGGTGGAGGTGATCGCCAACGGCGTTTTGCTCGCGAGCTGCGTCATCATCGGTGCCGCCGTCGAGGACAGCGGCGCCAGCAGCGAGCCAAATTGCGAGGCGGGAATCGCGTTGCCTCCGGCGGGCTGCACGTAGGCGATCGCGTACTCGCCACCCAGGAAGTGCTTCGCCACGCGCACCTGAGTGGCCGCATTGCCGTCCACGCGCACGATCAGGTCGTCGACATCGCGGTGGAAGGTGATGCGGCTGCGCGCCACGCTGTGCGCGCTGCTGTTGAAGTGCAACCAGTCCGTTCCACCGCCGGTGTTGTCGATCGTGTCGGCGCCGCCACCGTAGATGTACTTGTCGTTGCCGGCGCCGCCGAACATCTGGTCGTTGCCGTCCTCGCCCACCAGTTGGTCCGCGCCGGCGCCGCCGACCAGGATGTCGTTGCCGGAGCCGTTGTGCGAACCATTGCCGCCCGACAGGTAATCGTCGCCATCGCCGCCGTCGAGCTTGTCGTCGCCGTTGAAGCCGAACACCGTGTCGTTGCCGCCGAGGCCCCTGATCAGGTCGCGGTCGTTCGTGCCGAGCAGCTGCTCGCCGGCCGCGGTGCCGGTGACGATCGACGGGTAGTCGTCGTCATCGCCGCCGCCCGGATCGCCACCGCCACCCACCAGCGCATTGATGGCCGCGGTATCCAGCATCGCGCCGCTGGCCGGTTGCACGAAGTCGATGGCGTTGTCGCCGCCGAGGAAATGGTTCGTGACCGTCACGGTCTGGCTGGCGTTGCCGCCGACGGTGATGACCAGGTCGTCGCCGGTCCGCGCGAACGTCAGCTGCGCGGCCGTGATGCCGTTGTTGAAGAACACGCCGTCGAAGCCGCCACCGGTGTTGTCGATGACATCCTGGCCGCCACCGTAGACGTAGTCGTCGTCCCCTGCTCCGCCCAGCAATGTGTCGTTGCCGTCTTCGCCGGCGAGGGTGTCGTTGCCGATGCCGCCTTCCAGGCGATCGTCCGCCGAACCCGAACCGCTTCCATTGCCACCGGACAGGTAATCGTCGCCGTCGCCCCCCTGCAGCGTGTCGTTGCCACCCAGGCCGAACAGCTGGTCCGCGCCGGCCATGCCCTTGATGAGGTCCTTGCCGCTGCCGCCGACAAGCTGTTCGCCGGCCGCCGTGCCCTCGATCACCTGGTCGAACCCGGTGCCGCCACCCGCGACGATCTGGTTGATCTGCGCCGTGGTGAGATAGAAGCCGCCGTCGGGCTGCACGTAATCGATCGCCGCGTCGCCGCCGAGGAAGTGGTTCACCACGCGCACCGCCTGCGTCGCCGCATTGTCGACGCTGATCAGCAGGTCGTCGCCATCGCGGGAGAACGAGAGGTCCTCGGCCGTGATGCCATCGGTGAAGAACACACCATCGAAACCGCCACCGGTGTTGTCGACAATGTCGCTGCCCGAGGTCGCATCGACAACGTACTTGTCGTCGCCTGCACCGCCGATCAGCATGTCGTTGCCACCGGCGGCGACGATCGTGTCCGATCCGCCGAGGCCGTGGATGGCGTTGGCTGCCGCGTTGCCGGCGATGTAATTGTCGAGATCGTTGCCGGTGCCGCCGATGGCATCGCTGCCCATCAGGAACAGGTTCTCGATGTTCGCTGATAGCGCGTAGGTGGCGGTGGTCTGCACCTGGTCTGTACCGCCGCCCGAAGCCTCGACCACCACGTCGTCGGCATTGTCGGTGACGTAGACGTCGTTCCCGGCACCGCCTTCCAGATGATCAACGCCTTCGCTACCATCGAGGTAGTCGGCGCCATTGCCACCCATCAGCACGTCGCTGCCCGTGCCGCCGAACAGCGAATCGTCGCCGTCGAGGCCGTACAGGCTGTCATCACCGTCCAAACCGCCGAGCGTATTCGCGCCCGAGTTGCCGGTGATGATGTTGTCCAGCTCATTGCCGTTGCCGTTCCTGATGCCTTCGACGAGGATCAGGTTCTCGACGTTGCCGGACAGCACGAGGTTGGTTTCATAACGGCGTTCGACCGTATCGGTGCCCTCGCCTTCGTTCTCGTAGATCCAGTCCTGGCTGGTGTCGTTGATGAAGTAATCATTGCCGGTGCCGCCATGCATATCGTCGCCGCCGAGACCACCGTCGAGGCGGTTGTTGCCGGCGTTGCCGGTCAGGACGTTGTTGCCGTCGTTACCGATTGCGTCGATGTCGGCACTGCCCAGCAAGCTCAGGTTTTCGATGGTCGCGTCCAGCGCGTAACTGATGCTCGACTCGACCGTGTCGGTGCCTTCGCTCGCATTCTCGATTACCACGTCGCCTGCGTTGTCGACCACATAGACGTCATCGCCTGCACGGCCGACCATGCGGTCGGCGCCGGCAGCGCCATCAAGACGGTTGGAGGAGGAATTGCCCGTGATCACATTGGCGCCGGCGTTGCCCGTGCCGCTGTAGGCACCATAAGCCTCGTCGAGCATCAACGATTCGACCTGCCCAGAGAGCGTGTAATCACTGCGGGCTATCACGGTGTCGTTTCCTCCTCCTGCGAGTTCGATCACCACGTCATCCGGGCGATCAATGATGTAGGTGTCGTCACCGGTGTCGCCTTCAAGACGGTCGGCGCCGTCGCCGCCGTCGAGCGTGTCGTTGCCTGCGCCGCCGCGAAGCTCATCCTGTCCGTCCTGGCCTTCGAGCAGATCGTCGCCATCGAGGCCATCCAGGCGATTGCTTGCCTGGTTGCCAAGGAGGTGGTTGCCTTCCGCATTGCCGGTGCCGTCGATGTTGCCGGCCCCGGTGAGTTCCAGTGACTCGACATTGCCCACGATCGCGTAGCTGACCGAACTGCGGATGATGTCCGAGCCGCCCTCGGCGTTCTCCCCCACCACGTCGCCGATGTCGTCCACGACATAAATGTCGTCGCCATCACTGCCCGTGAGCTGGTCGGCTCCAGCGCCACCGTTCAATGTGTCATTGCCGACGCCACCAGCGAGAACGTCCGCACCTTCGCCGCCTAGGAGGATGTCGGCACCGTCACCGCCGTCCAGCTGATCCTCGCCGATGCCGCCGTCCAACTCGTCGTTGCCGCCAGCTCCCAGCAGCACGTCATTGCCAGCCTGCCCCAACAGGATGTCGTTATCGGCTTCGCCGTACAGGTGATCGACGCCGTCGCCGCCCTCCAGGCGATCTCTGCCCACGCCGCCGAACATCATGTCGTCGCCAGCCTGACCGAACAGATGGTCGTTGCCGGCATCGCCCCGGAGCTGGTCGTTGTCGGCGCCGCCTTCCAGGCGGTCATCGCCTTCACCGCCACCCAGTTGGTCGTCGCCTGCATCGCCGAATATCTGATCGGCGCCGTCTCCACCGGACACGATGTCGGCGCCGCCGTCGGCGTGGATCACATCGCCGCCACCCAACCCGGAAATAGTATTGGCCGCGTCGTTGCCGTAGATCACGTCATCCGCGTCACCGGCCTTCATCACTTCGAGGTCGAGCGCGGCGGCGTCCAGCGAAACGAGGACACCATCGCCAAAATCGACGACCAGCCCGCGTCTCGCCACACCCGTCGCCGGATCGAACCAGCCTGCGAACGTCAGCTGGTCGCCCGGGCGCCCGCGGAAGTACAGCACCAGATTCTCGCCATCGCGACGGAAGTAGGCGTCGGATGGCGCGCCACCCGACAGGACCAGGGTGCTGGTGCCGCTCTCGTCGGTGATTGTGTCACTCCCGTCGCCGGCCGAGTACCGGTAGGTGTCGTCACCGTCGCCGCCCTGCAGAATGTCGTTTTCGACTCCACCGCCTAGGTCATCCTGACCGCCACCGCCGTAGAGGTTATCCACGCCAGATCCGCCCGCGAGCACATCGTCGCCGTCACCGCCTTGCAGCGTGTCCTGCCCATCGCCGCCGTGCAGCGTGTCCGCGCCGCCGAAGCCCTCCAGCACATCGTTTCCAGCCTCACCGGTCAACAGGTCGTCACTGTCGTAACCACGCAGGGTGTCGTCGCCGGCGCCGCCATTAAGCACCAACGCCTTGAGTTGCGCGAGCGACCACGTCGTGCCGTCCGCGAAGCGAACCTCGTCGATAGCGTACCCGCCGTCATCCTCGAAGAAGCGCAGGATCGTGACTTTGTCATCGCTGTCGTGGAGCTTCAGGATCAGATCGTTGCCTTGGCGTACCCCCTCGACATCGTCGGGCGCGATTCCGCCCAGGAACTCCAGGACATCGCTTCCGGTACCGCCGTCGTAGTTGTCGATCGTGTCCCGCCCGTCGCCACGACCGAACACGTATACGTCGGAATGCATGCCGCCAATCAGCTGGTCGTCGCCCGCGCCGCCGGTGAGCCGGTCGTGCCCCATCCCGCCGTCCAGGCGGTCGTTGCCGACGTCGCCCGCCAACACGTCGTTGCCATCCATGCCGGAGATGGTGTCGTTGCCTGTGTCGCCAGCGATCGTTTCGTCGTTGTCGAAGCCGACGATCACGTCATCGCCCGGCGTCGAAGCCACGATCGCCGCCTTGATGTCCGCAATGGTCCACACGGTGCCATCATCGAACGCGATCGATGTCACTGGCGACAGGTTCGGAAAGTAGTCGCCGTCAATAGTGGGATCGTACTGAAGGAAGAAGTTGTCGATGACGACCGAGGCGTTTCCGTAGAAAACCTTCAGCGCGAGTCCGGAGACCTCGAAACGCACTTCCGACGGCGCCACGCCTCCGGTGATCTCAAGCCTGCCGCCGATGGTTGTCCCCACCGGTATCGATGCGCCGAGTGAGACGATGTAGTCGTTGCCCGTATCCGGTCCGACGACGTACGTGTTGAATCCGTCGCCGCCTGAAAGGTAGTCGTTCTCCGTGCCGCCCTCGAGCCTGTCGTTTCCGGCGCCTCCGTAAAGGTAGTCGATGCCCGCGCCGCCTCGCAGAGTGTCGGCATCCTCTTCGCCATACAGCCGGTCCCCACCTGCGCCGCCATCCAGCTTGTCGTCTCCGAGTCCACCCCAGATGTGATCGTCGCCTGCACCGCCGTCCAGATCGTCCAGTCCCTCGTGGCCGGCCATCTGGTCGTTGCCATCACCGCCCGAGGCGTCGTCGTTGCCACCGCCGCCACTCAGAATGTCGTCACCGCCACCGCCATCCAGCCTGTCGTTGCCCTCTTCGCCGTACAAGTTGTCGATGCCGACGCCACCGGAGAGCACGTCATTGCCTGTTCCTCCACTCAGGTTGTCGTCGCCATCACCGCCGACGAGCTGGTCGTCGCCTGCCTGCCCGAACAACTTGTCGTTCTCGGTTCCACCATCCAGCAGGTCGTTGCCGCCGCCGCCCTGAAGCTCATCGGCTCCGGCTCCGCCGAACAGCTGATCGTTTCCGTGAAACTCCTCAGCCACCTGGGAGCCGTCGCCGACCAGCAGGTCGTCACCACTGCCACCCCACAGCGAGTCGCCACTGCCCTGACCAAACAACGTGTCGTTGCCCTCGCCACCCTTCAGCGAGTCCTTGCCGTGTTTGCTGCCATCCAGGTTAACCGCGTCGCCTTGAAGCTCGTCAGCGCCATCACCGCCGTCAAGGTCGTCATCCCCGCCACCGCCGAACATGAGGTCGTCGCCGGCGTTGCCCTCGATGTGATCGTTTCCGTGCCGGACGCTGGCAAAGCCATTATCGCCCCAGATGGTGTCGTTGTCGGCGCCGCCCAGGATGTGGTCATTGCCGTCGTCGCCCGCGATCTTGTCAGCGCCAGTTCCGCCATCGATGTAGTCCTGGTCGGCATCATCCTCGTCCGTGGCGACGTCGCCCTGTCCTCGACCGGCCAATTCGTCGTCGCCGTCTCCACCGTTGATGATGTCGTTGCCGCCGCCGCCGCCAACGCGATCATTGCCTGCGCCGGCGTCAATCACATCGTCGCCATGTTTCACAGCGGCGCTGGAAACCAGGGCCGTCAGGTGGACATGGGGAATCGAGTCGAGCGCCAAGTCACCCTGGATCAGGTCGTCGCCTTCTCCGCCGTTGATCAGGTCACCATCGTGTCCGCCGTTGATAAAATCGTTGCCGTCGCCGCCCAGGATTATGTCCGTGCCTTCGCCGGCATGAATGCGGTCGTGGCCGTGGCCGGCGTCGATGTAGTCGTCGCCACTCCTGAACAGATTGGGGTCAAGGTCGCCTCCGCCGGCCGGCGCAACGATCACATAGCCCGAGTCCAGAGTGGCATCGCCTGTCGCGGCGCTGCCGTCATTGGTCTTGACGTACCAGCCGGCGCCCTTGGCAACCACCGAGGCACCCAGTCTCGCAATCTCCTCGTTGATCCGATCCAGTTCAGTCTTGCCGTTCTCGTCCCGTGAGTCGTCGCTGTTGTCCCAGGCGCGCAGATTCTGGAGCTCGGATCCGTCGAGGATCAGATCATTGCCGTACCCGCCGATGAGGCGGTCGCTGCCGCTCCCGCCGAACAGCAGGTCGTTGCCGAGGCCGCCGTCGAGTTCGTCATCGCCGGCGCCGCCCTCCATGCCGTCATGGCCGTCGAGCGAGGTGAGCGTGTCGTTCCCATCATTCGTGCCGACCGCACCGAACACGTCATCGCCAATGGTCAGCGGCGCCCCATTCGGCGGATGCGTCTCGTCGAACCCCGGAAGCGTTATACCCAGATCGCCGTTCTGCCAGTTCTTGACGACGATGCGACCGCCGGCCTTGCCGTCGCCGAGGCGACGGATGATCACGAGGGATTGGCTTTCGCCGGTACCGACCACGGCCAAGCGGAATGCGCCATTCGCCGTCTCCCAGGCACCGAGTGATGCATGGCGGATGTTGTCGAAGCCAACTCCAGTGCCAGAGATCTCAAGGCTGTTGAACGTGATTCTGCCGAGGCCGTCCGAATCGACAATGACGTCTTCGGAGTCTGACGACGCAAGATCATCAGTTTCGAACGCATAGGTATCGAAGCCATCACCACCGTCGAGTATGTCATTGCCGTGCCCGCCTTCAAGCGTATCGGCGTCCTCACCGCCCAGCAGCGTGTCGTTGCCGGCTTCACCATGGATCGAATCGTCGCCTGCTCCGCCACTGACGTAGTCGGAGCCGCCACCTGCTCTGACGATGTCGTCACCACCGAGAGAAACTATGGCGTCAGCGCTATCAAGTCCCACAAGTGAATCGCCGTCGCCATTCCCGTACTGCAAGCGATAGCCCAGATTCGGCAGGCGGACTGAACCTCCTTCGCTCAGCACGCGCGCAATTCGAGCCGAGAGCAGCTCATCTTCCGGCGTACCGAAAACACCATCAAAAACCTTCTCGGCAGCATCGCCAGCCAAAACGCCGGCCAACCCACCTATAGTCGCAACCATAAGAACCATTACGGTCGCTGGCAATGCTGCCCCAGCGAGGACAATTGTTGCCAGGGCCGCTGCCGCCTCGCCAACAAAATAGCCTACGACCACACCGCTCACCTTGCCCCAGTCCCGGGTCGCAATGGCCATGGTCAAGTCGGCCACGGTCAGGGCCTTGTCCAGGAAGGGAAGGACCTTGCGCCCCGTTGCCCCCTCTCCAAAGAAGCCAATGTTCGCGTCAATCTTGGAGTTCAATTCAGCAACAAATGACTCCACTTTTACATGAGCATCAATCGCAGCGCTTTGGTAGAAATCAACCTTTGATTGGAACACTTCAACCCACTTCAAACAGAACGCTCGGTAAGCCGGCGAACCATTGGATGAGGCGCGTTCTGCAAAGTACTTTGCTACCTCTAGATTCTCCTTGGCACTGTCGAGCAGACGGGCAGCCGCTGCTTCGTAATTGAGATTCCCGAATCGGTCCGTCAACTCCTCCGGACTCTTCTGAAGGTTTGCAAGGAATGAGGCCGTGAACATTGCCCCTTGTTCCTGCAACTTTGCTTGCTCTTCCTCACTGATTCCGTTCATGGGCTAGTCTCCGTTCGGTCAATGGCGATGCGAGTGATTGAACAGCCACCAGGCATATCTTGCTGACAGCATCAACAGCAACGACATGCACGTGAATATGATTCCATACATCAGACCGAGCCAAATCTTCGAGGTCGATGCCAGGAGGACAAACAATCTGATCCTCGTGCCGCGATAGTCACCGTCGGGTGGTAGAAGGAAGGCGAACCACGCCAACAAGATCAAAGCCCCTAGAAAGAATGCCAAGGACCCCAATAGTCTTCCAGTTCCCATATGCGTGCCTTCGCTTCCGGGATAGCAATAGGTGAGGCATGCCGCGGTAACCGGGAGCAATGCGTACATAACCAGGAAGTACCCAGGCACTCCGCCACCGCCTACGTCCCCGTTGGCTGTAAGAGTGGCAACAGTCGGAATGGACGCGATCAGCCCATCGCACCACAACCTTGGAATCGCCGGCGTGAGTAGTGCTGCGAGCATGCTTATTGCCACGTAACCAAACACAATGACTTGAATCTGCTTAGAGCTTCTGTGAACCATTGAGGGCTCCAGTAGGCATGTTGCCTTGAGTTTCGCCGCTGACCAACCTTGTGTATCGAGGACCGAAACCGCGGATAAAATGGCACTTCTCATGGATGGACGCGTGTTCGTGAGATCGTCGTCGGCCATGACGTTGACCGTTAGCGCACCCCCAAACGTGGCAACTGGGGAGCTCAGCACCGGGAAGGGCCTCGGAGAGGCCAAACTTCTGATCCCAGCCAAGCTGGAGATTGATGGATGACGCGAGTTCGCCGCATCCCATCGGTACGACAAGGGATAGGCTCTCGGCCAGGCCGACCGTCGTCATAGGCCAGCGATCCCTTGAGATTGGCACCTTCCTACCTTTCACGCAGCGCTTCTCCGCCTCTCTGCCGTAGGGGACCGAACAAGTAGTCGATGACTCGCCGTCTGCCCGTCCTTATCTCCACACTCAACGCCATGCCGGGAGTCAGTCCCACATCGACGCCGTCTATGTTCAGCGCCGCTGCCGACAGCACAACCCGTGCGGGAAACACGAGCCCGAGTTGCTCGTCCTGCGCCGCGTCATGCGACACGCTTGCAACGGTGCCCGTCAGGTACCCGTAGCGCGTGTACGGGAAGCTCTCGACCTTCACCGTCACCGGCTGCCCGGCGCGCACGAAACCGATGTCCTTGTTGAGCACCGTTGCTTCAACCTCCAGCGTTTCCCCGTTCGGCACGACGACGAGCAAGGGCTGCGCCGGCGTCACCACGCCGCCCACCGTATGCACCGCTAGTTGCTGCACGGTGCCGTTGACGGGTGCGCGCAGGGTCATCAGCTTGTCGCGCTGCCCGGTCCTGGCGACTTCCGGGGTCAACTGCGCGACCTGCGCGGTGGCCTCGCGCAGTTGATCCAGGGTCTGCTGGCGCGTGTCGGTGATGAGCACGCGCAGTTCTTCTTCCGCCGCGCTGAGGGCGGACCGTATCTCCTGCACGCGATTGCGCTGCGTGGCGAGGTCGCGTTCGGCGGCGATCCGCTCCTGCTCGCGCAGCAGGTACTCGTGGCGCCCAACGTATTTGCCTTCGACCAGCTTGCCGTAGTCCTCCGCACGCGCCGTCGAGATGCGCGCCGATTCGGCCAGAGGTGCAATGGTCGCTTCGGTCGTGCGCAGTTCGGCACGGCGTTGCGCGATGCTCGCCTGCAGGGCGTGGCGCCTGGCCTGGTAGGTATCGAACTGGCTGCGCACCAGGGTCTGTTCGGCGGTGAGACGCTCCTGTGGGAGATCCTTCGCCGCCGACAGGACGGGCGGCCGATTGCTGTCGAGCGATTCCGCCAGCGCATCCAGCCGAAGCGCGGCAAGGCGCGCGTTCACCAGTGCTTCGTCCGCTTGTGCGTACGCCGCGCCGGTCGCGGTTGCGTCCAGTTCGATGAGCAGCTCACCCCGCTTCACGACCTGTCCGTCGCGCACCAGGATGCGTCGAACGACGCCCGTCTCGGCGGGTTGCACGACCTTGCTGCGCGAATCGACCACAGTCCTGCCCGGTGCCACCGCGACGATGTCGAGCTGGCCCAGGATCGCCCACAGCAACGCCACGCAGAAGAACGCGATGATGATGCGCATGGTCCAGCGCGCCGTCGGCGACACCGGCGTCTCGGTGAGCTCCAGATGCGCCGGCAGGAATGCGCGTTCGTCCGCGCTGCGCTGCGGCGGATCGAGCTGGCCGCGAATGGCCCACACTGAGCGGAAGATCGCCACGTAGCGCGCGATGAAGTCGCGTAGCCCCAGCAGGACGTGCTTCATGCGATCCCCGATTGCAGGCGGTGAAGATGCGCGTAGTGGCCGTCGGGACGTTCGATGAGTTCGGCATGGCTGCCGCTCTCGACGATCCGCCCTTTCTCCACCACGACGATGCGATGGGAATGGCGAACGGTCGACAGGCGGTGCGCGATGATCAGCACGGTGCGTCCCTCGCAGATCGCCCGCATGTTGTTCATCACGGCGTGCTCGGACTCGTAGTCGAGCGCACTGGTGGCCTCATCGAAGATCAGGATGCGCGGATCGGTGATGAGAGCACGCGCAATGGCAATGCGCTGTCGCTGGCCGCCGGACAGTCCGGCGCCCTGCTCGCCCACCTTCGTGTCGTAGCCTTCCGGTAGTTCGGTGATGAAGTCGTGCGCGCCCGCGAGCTTCGCCGCGTGGATGACGCGCTCAAGCGGCATGCCGGGATCGCTGAGCGCGATGTTCTCGCGCACGCTGCGGTTGAACAGGAAATTCTCCTGCAGCACCACGCCCAGCTGGCGGCGCAGCCACGCGGGGTCGGCCAATGCCACGTCCTGGCCGTCGATCAGCACGCGTCCGCGTTCCGGCGTGTAGAGGCGCTGCACCAGTTTGGTCAAGGTGCTCTTGCCGGATCCGGAGCGGCCGACGATGCCGATGACCTGCCCCGGTTTGATGTCCAGTTCGATGCCGGCCAGCACTTCAGGCGCATCGGGTCGGTAACGGAACGACACGCGTTCGAACGTGACCTGCCCCTTGATCGGTGGCAACGCCATGCGGCTGCCGGGGATCTCGGTGCGCGTGTTGAGGATGTCGCCCAGCCGTTCGACGGAAATGCCGACCTGCTGGAAGTCCTGCCACAGCTGCGCGAGGCGGATGATCGGCGCGGCCACCTGCCCGGCCAGCATGTTGAAGGCGATGAGCTGGCCGACCGAAAGCTTGCCTTCGATGACGAGCTTCGCGCCCCAGAACAGGATCGCCACGCTGGCCAGCTTCTGCACCAGCTGCACGCTCTGCTGGCCGATCGTGGCGACGCGCGTCACACCGAAGCCGGCGCTGACATAGCCGGCCAGCTGGTTGTCCCAGGTGCGCGTCACTCGCGGGTCCACCGCCATCGCCTTGACCGTACCGATGCCGCTGACGGTCTCGACCAGGAACGACTGGTTGTCGGCGCCGCGCGCGAACTTCTCGTTCAGGCGTTTGCGCAGCACCGGCGTGACGAACGCGGAAATCAGTGCGTACAGCGGAAGCGACAGTACGACGATCAGCGTCAGCCAGCCGCTGTAATGGAACATCACCGCGAGGAACACCACGGTGAAGAACAGATCCAGGACCGAAGTCAGCGCCTGTCCTGTCAGGAAACTGCGGATGTTCTCCAGCTCGCGCACCCGCGCGATGGTGTCGCCCACGCGTCGGGATTCGAAGTACGCAAGCGGCAATGCGAGCACGTGGCGGAACAGGCGCGCGCCAAGCTCCACGTCGATCTTGCTGGTGGTGTGCGAGAACACGTACGTGCGCAGGCCACTGAGCACCACTTCGAACACCGCCATCGACACCAGGCCGATCGCGATCACGTCCAGCGTCGTCAGGCCGCGATGCACCAGCACTTTGTCCATCACCACCTGGTAGAACAACGGCGTCACCAGCGCGAACAACTGGATGAAGAACGAGACGACGAAGACTTCGAGCAGCAGCTTGCGGTACTTCACCACCGCGGGAACGAACCAGCTGAAGTCGAACTTCGCCAACTCGCCCAGCACCGATGCGCGCGAGGCGATCTGCAAGAGGCGTCCTGCGTAGCGCGACTCGAACTCCGTCATCGACATCGCGCGTGGGCGCTTCTCGGCGAGGTCGTGGATGAGGACCTGTTCGCCGTGGACCTTGGCGACGACGAACGCATCGCCATCCGGCAGGAGCGCGAGCGCAGGCAGGTTCGCCATGGCGATGCGCGCGGCGGGCTGCGTGGTGACCTTGGCCTTAAGGCCGAGCTTCTTCGCGGCGAGCAGGAGCGTCGTTTCATCGAACGCTTCGCCATTGTGGCCGAACTCATGTGCCAGCTGCGCGGCGTCCGCGGCGATGCCGTGGTACTGAGCCAGCAGCACCAGACCCTGCAGCCCAAGATCTTGCCTCGCATCAGCTCGCGCGCCTTCCACGACGGAAAGCACCGCACTCCCCTGTGCCATGCCCGCAATCCTTGCCGACCTAGGTAATCCCCTAAGCCATGAGCATCGTCAGGATGTGCCGTGTGTGTCAAGCGGAATCGGTGTGCGGCCCGACAGATTTCCACTTCTGATCAGTGGCGTGATATCGAGCACATTTGGGCTGGCGCCATGCGCATGCAAGATATGCGCTCACGGCCCGGGTGCAGACACCAAGACGCGCCCTGGCCGGACGTCGCAAGACACCCGGTTTGCACCGGGTCCGGTTGTCGCACCAGGTGCAACTTGTCCGGGACAAGCCCAATCAGACCGACGAGGTCCATCACCGTCTCTGCATAGATGGCGAACATGCTCGAGACCTTCAGGATCAAGCTCATGCCGCGGGCCTGCCCGCCCACGTTGTCCTGCTCGTAGACCTTGGTCCAAGATCGTGTCGCTACGCCGCAAATTGGCCCTAGATCGTGTCGCCGGCTGGCATGCGGGGACCCCATGCAGGAATCACAACTCACAAGCCTTTGATTCCCATTGGTTTTTCCCCGCGACATCAATCAGGAACACCGACAATGGCGATGCGGGCTTTTCTGACTATGCAGCGGTCACATCCCGCCGATATCGCTGGCAAACGCCTCATTCCCCCGGGAGCGCTTGCTTGAACATCGATTTCGAAGACGAATGGTACGGATGGCGGCTGCGAGGCCGCCATCTCGTTTCTGAGGACGGCCAGCGCATGACCGTCGAACGCCTGCGCGGGCTGATGTGGCGGGACAAGATGGAGCTTCGGCTCTAGGGTTACGCGAGCCGACGCGCAGCTGAGAATGGGCGTCAAACGGCATCTCGTCAGCAGCTTGTGAAGGTCGTTATCGTTGAGCTGGCAGAAGTACGTCATCACGGCAACGTCGGTTCGTAACTCGCCTGCGCTCATCCATGCTCGCGATGCAATCTACGAAGCTCATCCTCGATGGGCTCAAAATCCTGTGCTCGCTTGCGGCCTGCACAATCCAGCTTGTTCAAAAAATAGGCCCCGCCGGCAATCCCGCGAGACAACACATAACGGAACTCCTCGGGGAGAACGACGGGGCCCATTCCGCAGTCAGCTTCCGCCCAAAAGCTCTGAATCCGTCGAATCTGTGAAGGGGCACCGCCTATGAACCCGTGCAGGCGAAGCATCGTCTCAATGCGCTCCCGGCTGACGTCGTAGAGGTTGCCCTGTATCGCTTCGAAGTTCTTCAACGCCAGATCTAATGACACCAAGTGGGCACTGATCGCTGAAAGGACGGCTTCCTTATGCGCTTTCCATGCGGCCTCATCCGTAGCAATGAGCCCACTATTCACGTTGCCGGCGTAACGCCGCCATTCGTCGAAGTTGGTGAATGCCTCGAACTCAATCAGTCGATCGTAGACATTGCGGAAGATTGCCACCGCAGTAGCCTCCAACGAGTCCGACCGCTTCTTAAGCTGGTTATTCCAGAGTTTGAATGAGCCCAAGACGGCGATTGCCGCAGCTGCGACAGTGCAAAGCACCGAGGCCCAATCCGATACCGTTCCAAAGTCGAGCGAATCGGGACAGAAGATTGGGGCCGTCATTTGCAAGCCTCCCGAACGCGATTATCGAGTTGCTGCAACAACTCGTAGGTGCGGCGAATCCCGACTGCCTCCAGCGTTCGTTCACGCGACGCCTTCGCGGCATCACATGCGGACGGATTCCGCGCGCCGTCCTGGCGAACGCGATGACCAGCGGCACCGCCACCCCGGCTGGTGCCCGCGAGTTGAGAGAGGTAACGCGAGTCCGCCTCGGCCTGCTTGCGCTGGTGGTAGCGCCGCCAAAGCTCATCATTGCTGGGCGGCGCCTCCGGCGTCGCATCCCAGCTGCGGGTCTGCGCGTAGCCGGCCGGGCATGGCCCGCTGTAAAAGTGCACCGCCCCACCCTTGCCCACGCACCTATTGACAACCTGCGCCGAAGCGCTGCCGGCGATTAGCGCGGCAAACAGCACGATTCCCTGTCGCATTGCTCCATCCGTCCCCCTATGGACTGCGACGAGGGTACCAAAAGCCGACTTGGCGGAAGGGCTGTTGGCCCTCAATAGCGGTTATCCCTGGGCTGCGCCCACACTTGCGACGTTTTCAGCCGGTGAGACGACCCAAGCGCACGGTGCCGCCATGACGCGCGACGACCTTGACGACAAACCCGGGCACGGTCACTCATCCGGCGTCGCACCCGTTCGGCGATCTTGTCCCGCGCTCCGGGACGGGCCGTCACCCGAAGATGCGCAGCGCGAACGCGCGCGGCGCGCCGGGCGTCGCAAGAAGGATGGGTGGAAAAAGTACCTGTAGCCGGAAGAACCGACGCCATGGCCGCGCTATGCCTTCTCGCCGCCAGGCATCGGCGGCGGCGCACCGATGATGACGCCCTGAGGTGACGATGCGGAGGTCTCGGTGCGCGAGGCTTCCTCATTGCCGTTCGGAAGGCTCGCGCCGGACGCTTGAATGCGTGCGGTGGCGCGGAGGCCGCCCGATCGCGTGATCTTCCGGGCGCGACGCGATACGTGCAGGCACTCGCGCCATGGTCACGACCGATGCGGTATACCTGCGCCTGCACAGCAGCGATTACATGGCGCTGTCGTCATCGGGCCTCCGTGCAGCTCATGCACGGGTCCATGTCATGCACAATTCGCCTGAACGGCCGGACGATGTTCGTCCGGACGAATCCGACAGATACGAAGCGGTCGTCGCGGAAAGCCGGCGGCTTCGCGAAGACCTGGCGATCTCGATGATCGGGCTGCGATCGACGCTCGATCGCTTCGAGGATGCGATTCGACGTTTCTCCGGGAACGACTGACCACGCGCACGCAAGCGCGGTGGACTAGGGATCGCCCGGCCTGCGCGTGCGATCGCGGCTCAGCCACACGAACATGGCGACCAGATTCGCGTACGGCGTCTCGATGAGCGTGATCTCGATGAGCGTGTCCGTCGACATGCGTCGGCCCCGCCGTGGACGGACGAATCAGGCAGTTTTCGGCTGGAGAGGTCGTTCCCGCCTGCGAAGTGGCGTCGTGCCCAGGACCTCGATGCGACCTCCCGCCCGGTCGAAAGCGGCCATGTCGGCGGCGAGCCTCGCACGCGCGGCATCCCGATCGACCAGGGACAGCCCCCGGGCAGGAAGAACGTAGTAGTTGCCGCCGCGTGGGCGAGTGCTGGACATGGCGGGTCCTTGCATCAGCCGATGAGCGCCGAGGTGGTGCTTCGTTTGTGGCGTCGCCATCCGGAACATTCGTGGAAGACGTAATCGGCCCAGCATTCGCGCAGCTCGAGCATTCCCGTCTCGCCGATCGCGCTTTCCAGCATCTGCGCGATGGATCGCGGCAGGTTCTCGTCCGAGATGCTGAACACCAGCTCGGCCGGCGGGCTGAAGTCGGGCGGTCGCGAACGCGCATTGCCGTCGATCAGCCAGTAGCTGGCCGCGGCGCTGTAGACGAGGATGTGCATTGGCCGTCTCGTGCGGGAGGTGCACGAGGCGCTCCGGGATCCGGACTGCCGCATGAGCGCCAGTCGGTGCGAACACACAGTAGGCGGTTGCGGGTGAACGCGATGCATGGAGCCATTAAGAGGGCGCCGTGCAATGCACCCGGACTCGCGTCGGGGGCGCCGGCTTCCCGGACGTGCAGCTCCCGGCGATCCGGTTGCGCGCTCATGCATGGGTTCCCCGATGGCGCGATCGGCCGGATTCGCGTCGCATGCGACGTACCCCATCGCGCTATCCTGCGCCGCATGCGCCGCACACGTTCCCCGTCCCGGCCGCGATCCGTGGGCCTCATCCTCTTCGACGGCGTCACGCTGATGGACGTGGCGGGGCCGATGGAAGTGTTCGCGACCGCGAACTCGGTCGTGGCGCCCGCGGTGGCGTACAGGCTGCGCACGTACGGTGTCGGAGGAACGGCGCCGGTACGGTCGGAGGCGGGTGTCACGCTCGTGCCCGATGCCCCGCTTCCGCGACGTCCGACCGTGGACACGTTGCTGGTGCCCGGTGGGTCCGGCCTTCGGCGGCCACAGGTGCTGGCGCAGGTCGCCAGGACGCTCGCACGTGCACGGCCGCGATGCCGACGCATCGTCTCGGTCTGTACCGGCGCATACGCGGTCGCCGAATCGGGGTTGGCGAAGGGCCGCCGCATCGCGACTCATTGGCGCTTCGCCACCGACCTCGCGCACCGCCACCCGGACGTGGAGGTGGATGCACGTGCCCTCTTCCTCCAGGACAACGGTCTGGCCAGCTCGGCCGGCATCACCGCCGGCATCGATCTGTGCCTGTCCCTGGTGGAGGAAGACCTGGGCCACGCCACCGCACTGGCCATCGCGCGCGAGCTGGTGGTCTACATGCGGCGCAGCGGCGGGCAGGACCAGTACTCCGAGCCGCTTCGGCTGCAATCCGGGACGAGCGACCGGATCGGCGACCTGGTGTCCGGCATGCTCGCGCGCCCCGATGCCGATCTCAGGCTCGATGCACTCGCCGAACGCGCGCATCTCAGTCCGCGCCAGCTGCAGCGCAGGATCGCGCAACGCTACGACTGCAGTGTCACCGACCTCATCGCCCGGATTCGCGTGCAGGAGGCGCAGCGGCTGCTGTGCGGACGCCAGTCCATCGGCGAGATCGCGGCGTGCTGCGGTTACGCCGACATCGATGCATTCTCGCGCGCATTCCTCCGGCGAACCGGATTGCGCCCATCGCAATGGCGGGCGAGGTTCGCCGAACGTGCGCCGGTGCACGGCCCGGTCGATTCCACCGGCTCGGAGGCGTTCGAATGATCGCGCGATCGTTGTGCCTTCTGGTTGCACTTGCCGTTCCGCTGTCGGCACCGGCGGCGGGGCCGCTTCGTTTGCCCGGAAGCGTCGAGCGCTCGACGTACGTGTGTCCGCCCTGCCCCCACGTTGCCGATCTCCTGCATGCGAAGCCGCACGATGCTCCCGGCACGTGTCCTGTCTGCGGCATGAAGCTGGTCGAACGGCCATCGCCGCCGGATGACGCGCCGCCGCTGTTGCGCGCCGGTTCGGGAGCGTTCTCGTTGTCCGTCGGCCCCGGAGGATCGCGCGAAGTCGCGGTCTACTACCACCGTCCGCGCAGCCTGCAGGAGAATTCCCGCGTGCTGATCGTGCTGCCCGGGGCCGGGCGCAACGCCTGGGATTACCGCGACCACTGGATCGAAGCGGCCGAGCGTTCCGGTGTGCTGGTGTTGTCGCCGCACTACCCGGAAAGCCGCTATCCGCGATTCTGGAACTACAACCTCGCGGGCATGATCGCCGACGTCGTGATCGACCCCGACGCCCAGGCGTTGGCCGGGTACCGGATCGTGACCGATCGCGGGCAATGGCTGATCGACGACATCGATCGCATCTTCGACCAGGCGGTGCGTGCAACGGGATTGAAGACGCCGCGCTACGACCTGTTCGGTCATTCCGCCGGCGGCCAGTTCCTGCACCGCTTCGCGATGTTCGCCGACGACGGCACGCGTGCCGACCGCATCCTGGCATCCAACTCGGGCTGGTACACGGTCCCCGACGCCGACGCACGCTTTCCTTACGGCCTGGCCGACGCGCCGATCCAGCCTCCGCAGCTCGCGAAGGCTTTCGCGCGACGCCTGGTGGTGTTTCTCGGTGGCTCTGACGACGCGAACGAAAAACGCGGCGATCTTGTCCATGGTCCGGCCCCGGACCGGCAGGGCCTGCATCGACTGGCACGCGGCAAGTACTTCCACGGGAAAGCCATGGAAGCCGCGACGCGCATGGGCGTCGCATCCCGCTGGACGCTGGTGGTGGTCCCCGGCGTTGGACATGATCCCGGGAGGATGGCGCAAGCGGCGGCCCGCTACCTCTATGGCCAACCTTCCGAGATCGGCGCAGTGGAACCAGGCGCGGGCGCGGACACAGCTGGCGATTGAGTCACGGATGGGATGGCGATCAGAACGGGCAACGCAAGTCAGGTTCGCATTGCGCGGCGCACCGAACGTGGGCGTCACACCAGCTGAAAACGATGCGCCGATTGGGCGCAATGCCCTGCGCCCCGGTCAAGCGGTCCCAAGCTCAGCGATCCAGCACGCCGTCGATCCACGTCGCCATCGTTCCAAGCAGCTCCTCCATGACCTCCGCGTCGTTCCGACCGGAGCGCACCAGCACATGGAAGGAATGATCCGCGTGCTCGGACCACCGCAGCGTGGCGCGAGCGCCGAGTCGCTGCACGACCGCCTGCATCAGGTCCATCTGCCCCAGCTCGTCGCGCGTGCCCTGCAGGAACAGCATCGGCACGTCGATATCGGACAGGTGCGCGGCACGTTCGTCGGAGGGCTTCTTCGGCGGATGCAACGGGAAACCGAGGAACGCCAACCCGTGCACGCCCGGCAGCGGCGATTGCGCCTGCGCCTGCGAAGTCATGCGCCCACCGAAGGATTTTCCGCCGGCGAACAACGGCAGCTCCGGCCGTCGTCGCGCGGCTTCCGCGACTGCCGCGCGCACCGTCGCGTGCGCGAGCCGCGGCGTGTCCGGCCGTCGCGAGCCTTGTTCCATGTAGGGAAACTGATATCGCAGGCTCGCGATGCCCCGCTCGGCCAGCCCCTCCGCCACCGCCGCCATGAACGGATGCGCCATGCCCGCGCCCGCACCATGCGCCAGCACGTAACACGCCCGCGCGTGCGCAGGCACCTGCAGCAGGCCCGACACGCGCACGCCCGTTTCGACTTCGATGGAAAGCGGTTGCGTCGACATGCTCCCCTTCCCTACCGCGTGCACAGGCGCATGAGCGTCTGCGCGTACCCGGGCGCGGTCGGCTCGTGCATGAAGTAGACGTGGACGCGCTGCCACGCGGTTGCCAGAAGTCGTTCAGCCCACCGCGCGAGGTCGGCTTCCGAGTAGGTTTCAAGACGCAGCCGCACGTAGCTCCACGACGCGGTTTCGACCAGCGGCGGTGGCGCGTCGTCGTCGCGCTCGGACAGACACAACGCCGCGCCGCCGGCCTTGAGCGCATCAAAGACCTCGTCGTCGAACCAGCTGTCGTTGCGGAACTCGAACGCGGCGCGGTGATCGGCGGGCAGGACGTGCAGGAAGTCGGCCAGCCGCGGCACGTCCTTCTTCAGGAACGGCGGAAGCTGGAACAGCACCGGACCGCGCTTGTCCCGCAACGTTTCGAGGTTGCGATACAGATAGGCGACCGGATCGGCCGCGGCATCGGCCTTCAGGCGCACATCGTGGGTGATGCGGCGCGGCGCCTTGATCGCGAAACTGAAATCGTCCGGCGTCGTCTCCGCCCAGTGTTCGAGCGTCGCCACTTTCGGCATCTGGTAGAACGTGTTGTTGATCTCCACCGACGGCAGGTGCCGCGCGTACCAGGCCAGCATCCCGTCCGGCTTGATGGTCGCGGGATAGAAATTGCCTTTCCATTCCTTGTAGGAATAGCCGCTCGCACCTGCCTGCAGTCGCGTCGTCATGGTCTGGCCTCGACCGGGGTTGCGTCACACAGGCGGATAGTCTGCCAAACGCGGTGCGAAGGCCATTCACACCACCACGGGCACGCACCCGCAGGCATCATCGAAGAACCAGTTGATCCAGCGCCATCAACACCCGACGTCCTTCGGTCGTGGAACCTGTCAGCGGATCGGCTTCGTGCAGGGCATCCGCAAACGTCACCCTGCTGCGCTGCGTGATCTCCGACAGCGGCACCTGATGCGCGACGAACCGGCCCGGGCGGAAGCGACGTTCCAGGCCGTGCGTCTCGATGGCCTCGCCCTGGTCGAGGATGAAACCGTACGCGCGCAGGCGCCTCCCGCTACCCTCGTCTTCGGCGACCACGACGATCTTCCAGAACGCAATGGGCATCGTGACTTCGATGCCGGAGCCGAAATCGTGCGCCGGGTCGTCGTGCGCGAGGACCGGCCCGGCGAAGACGATCAGCCGGTTGCCGACGTTCCGCGCCTGCTTCGCGATGTGGTTCTCCAGTCCGCCCCACAGGCCGTTGTACTGGAACATGTCGCGGTTGAACTCTTCGTGCTGCGGCGTGCAGTTGGTCCAATGGAAGGTGTCGGCGTTGGCGAACTCCTCCTCTTTCGCCGTTTCGCCCCACGCCGAATCGTCGCGCCGGACCAGATGGCCGCGATCGAACTTCTTCGCCGGCTCGTAGAACTCGAGGTCCTCGATCTGCTGTTCGATCGGAATGCGCGGATCGGCCTTCCACTCGTCGTCGCCGAACCCTTCGCGCGACTTGCGGCGCTTTGCCGGGTCGTAGTCGACGTTCGCGGCCGTCCACAACGCGAGCCGGCGATCCTTGTGCATCACCACTGTGTAATGGTGGTAGCGCAGGTACTTGCGATTGCGCGGGCCTTCGTAGATCTCGTCCTCGGGCGCCTGCGGCGCGGGCACGCGGAAACCGCTCAGGAACCGCTCGTCGTAGCCCTTGCGCCCGGCGTAGTCGGGATCGAAGCGAAGTTTCTTCTCCAGCGCTACCGCGCCGCCGGCAGCGGGCGCGGCCGACGCCGCTGCCGCAGGTGTCGCCGGCGCGCCGCTCATGTAGAAATGAGCCGTGCCGTGCACGGTGATGGTGTTCATCGCGGGCGCTCCGGAAGGCTGGATGTTCGGCGTCGGGATCGAAGTCGGCGCCGGATCCGCGGATTCGTCGGCGACTTCGCGTACCGCGCCGAGCACCTGCGCCAGGATCGCCTGGTGCGCCGCCTTGCCGAGCGACACGCCGTGCAGGTGCGACAGGATCTGGCTGACGCGCGCGCCTTCATTGGCGACCCACTCGATGTCGGTGTGCGGCATGCCCTCGCGCCATACGGTGCGACGGAGCGTCATGATCTCGCCGTTCTCCACGCGCGGCACGCCGCCATGATGCACGGCGACCAGCTCCCAGTCCTTGTTGAAGGCCGGCGATCCGGACGACCCTTCCAGCGTGTCGGTGGTGTACATCAGGAACAGGTCTTCTGGCCCGGGCTCCACGTACACGGTGTTCTTCTGCAGCGCGTAATGCTTCATCCGTCCATCGGGGTGCTGGATGATGTTGACCGCCTGCCCCACCAGGATCTTGCCGAGCGTGGGAATGAGCGACACCGCACCGAAATCGCGCAGCGCGCCCGCGCCGATGCGTGGCTGGTCGGCAAGCGCCACGATGGCGATGTCCAGCGCTTCGCTGCTGTAGAAGAACCGCGCCGGATCGAATTCGTAGACCACGGTACTGCGCGGGTTGCCGACCTCGTCGAGCTCGAAGTTGAACTGCGCGCCGGACGATCGCGTGTCCTCGGCGCTGTCGAAGACGTGCCAGTTGGTCATCAGCAAGCCGGGCGCGATCAGGAATCCAGTCGCATAGCCATCGACGATGCGGCCATCGTTGCCCAGGCCGACGATGCGCGCGACCGGCCGCCCGGCGCGTCGGGCTTCGGGCGTCGGTGCGTTCTGTTCCCACTCCAGCGCATCGCCGATGCGCCGTTCAAGGAAGGGACCGGGACCGCCGGGGCGGATGATCGCCCTCGCCTTGGTGGTTTCGCGTTTGATGAAGTTCTTCAGCTGCGCGGGGCTGGCCGCGTCAAGCGGCCCGCCCTTGGCGAGTTGCGCGGCGGTGCGCGCGCGCTCCTCGCCCTTGCCGGCGAAACGCACGCCGGCCTTGAGCATCACGCTGCGCTTGCGCGCCGCTGTGGCGCGGGAATCGTGCATGGCAGGCCTCCGTGGCTGGCTCCTTGCATTGCTCAGCGGCGACGATGGATGTTCCGTTGCAGCCGCGCCGACACCACCGATTGCTCCGCCCACGCCGCATCGCGGACATCCTGTCCCTGCGTGCGCAGGTAATCGCGCTGGGCCTTGAGGCGGCGCTTGCTGTCGAGGTGCTTGGAAACGGCGTAACGGACCGCGCCATCGGACGAAACCACGACGGTCGATCCGCCGAGGAACCAGCCCTCGCGCACGCGACGTTTCTGCACGACTTCCGATACCAGGTCGAAGCGCACCTCGCCGCTGATGCCGACGCGCCGCACCGTGCGCAGCGAGACGATCTTCGGCGGCAGAACGCTGCGACTCGGCGCGACGAGACCGAAATCGCGGGCGCGATCCGACCTGCAGATGGCTTTACCGAATGCAGTGGCGGCGCGCGTTACGGCACGGCCTCCGTCGTCGACCGGCCAATCGCAAAGGCCATCGGCGAACACCAGGCCGAGGTGGCGGAAATCCAGTTCCGGCACGGCGATCCGCCCCGTCTCAGGCGGGCACCACAACAGGCTGTCCTCGCCCAGGTCCGGCACTTCGGGCACGGTCACGCGGTATCGGCGGAAGGACGTGACGAACGCCTCGCGATAGCCGATCGGATCGTCTGGCACCAGCTCGGTGTCCGCGGTGATGATCGCGCGCAGGTATTCGCCGAAGCTGCAATGCAGTGGCGGGCAGTAGTCGATGGCGCGGATCACGATGTTGAGGAAGCGCCGCGCGAGCTGCGTGGCTTCCTCGGCCAGCAGATACACCGCTTCTGACGGCAGGCGTTCGCGATACAGCTGGAGCACGCCGCGCAATTTCCTGGTCTTGCGCTGGTAGATGCGCCGGAAGGCCTCGAACACGGCCGACACCAGCACCGCGCCGAGGTCGTGTTCCTCCTTCGTTGGATCGTCGTAACCGTACTTGCGCTCGACCACCGTGTCCTCGAGCCCAGGCGACAGGATCGCCGTGCGCAGCGGATTGTGTCCGTCGATCAGGTCGAAGCCGAACTGGCGGCCGATCTGCACCAGCAGCTCCGAATCCAGGTCGTCGCCCTGCGAGGCCTCGATCGCGTCGCGCACCAGCTCCGGCTGCGCGAAGCGGAGGAAGATCGCCACCAGGTCCGAGAAGCCTTCGTGCAGCGCCGCGACGTCACGATGCGTCGGCCGCAGGAAGTTCGGACGCAGGCCATCGAGCAGCGCGTGGCTGGTTTCGTGCGCGACGATGTCGCGCGACAACGCAATGTACACGTTGCTGCCCGGCTGGTTACGGTACTGCGCGAATTCGGCGGCGCGTTCGTAACCGAAGCACAGCGCGCCGAGCTCGCGATCGTAGTACGCGTTGTCCTCGTGCATGAAGCGCGGATGGATGCGCAACCTTCCCTCGGCCCCGCTCTCCACTCCGCCAACGCCGATGGGCCCGAAGCCCGGGTCGCGCCCGAGCGCGAAGCGGAAGCGCTCGTAGGTCTCCATGCCGACGGCGTACACCATCTGCTGCATGAACTGATGATTGCTGCTGCTCGGTGGAAGGCCGTCTTCCATCAGCAGTTTGTGCTGTTCGAGGTCGACGGGCGTCGCCACGTTGCCGGTCCTCTCATCGATGTCCTCGACGATGAACACCGCCCCGGCCGGTCCGGGTTTCAACGGCTCGTATGGAATCGACAGGGTGATGTGCGCTCCTTCGTAGCGGCTACGGCTGGGATCGTGCGAGAACGCGCGCAGGCGACGGCGCGTCGGCATGTCCGCAGCCGGCGATGGCAGGCGCGCACGATGGATGCCCCCGAGGTCGTCGCGGAGTTCGAAGTCCCACGCTGCCGGCGCTTTCGCGCTCATCGACCGCCCAGCAGCGTGCGCTTGCCGAGTCCGGGCTCGGGATTCCACAGTCGCGGATGCTGGCGCGCGGGCGACCCGAGTTCGCCGATCACCGCGTCGATGAACGTCTGGTTGCTCCAGCCCTCGCGCACCGCCGTTTCGAAGACCGCCATCGCCGCGCGCGTGAAGTCCCCTTCGCCACTGCTTTCCCAGGCGTATTCGCTGTCCCGGCAGGCGGCGAAGTGCGCGACGCCGCGTCTCGGGCTTGCCGACGCCGGGCTGGCCGAAGCGTTGCCGCCGCGTCGTGCGCTCCGTTTGGACGCGCCGCGCACCTCCATGTAGCGGTTCACCGTCTCATCGTCGAAGCGCATGAGGCGCGGTCTCGTTCCATCGCTCGCGGCGCGTGCACGCGCACGACTGATCGTGCCGGAATGGCAGCAGTCCATGAACAGCGTCAGGGTGGCGCCTTCGGGCAACGCGCGGGTGATGCCGCGCACGTCGTCGTCGATGAGCATCTGTCCCGCGCGGTAGTCGAACGGTACGAACGCTTCGTCGAACTTCTCGTCCTCGTCGCCGCTCACGTCCGGAAGCTGTGCGCCGTGGCCGGAGTACTGGAACACCAGTTCGTCGCCGCTGCGCGCTTCATCGACCAGGCGCTTCAACGCGTCGTACATCGCCTGGCGCGTGGCCTGATCGTCACGCAGCGGACGCACCGTGAAACCGCAACCGGTGAGTGCCTGCGCCCAGCGATTGCTGTCGTTGACGCAGCCCTGCAACGGCTGGTCGGCGTACTGGTCGATGCCGATGCAGACCGCGATACGACGCCTGCCGCCGCCGGTCGGCGGTGGCGGCGAGGCGCTACCGGAGGGCTCCTCGTCGGGCTCCATCCCGGCGCCGGATTCCGCGTCGTCGCCGAAGCCATCGCGGCCGTATTCGTCGATACCGCCGCTGCTTTCGCGCCCCAGGGCCCGTCGGCAACACGGACAGCAGCCGTCGTAATCGCCGTCGCTTGCCGGCGCGATCGGCGCGGCGCGCGTCGACTCACCCAATCCGCATGCCTTGAACGCCGACGCCGGCGGGAACTGCATCGCGCTGCTGGTGGGCTCGGGCGATACGCCGAGCACGCGCGCGAGCACCGAGACCATCGTCTGCGCATCGTTGTCGAAACCCCCGTGCTGGAGCGCGCCGGTCCGCTTGTTCATCAGCCGGGAGCCGCGCGGAGGCGAGAATTCGACCGTGACGGGCGGGTTGCTGGACCTGATCCGGCCATCGTCCTTCGGCTTGAGGTTGAACAGCTTGCGCAGCTCCGCGTCGTCGTACAGATCCTTCTGCAAGCCGAGCACGCGACGGTCGCCGCATGCTTCCCGGACGAAGTACAGCAGCGACTTGCGGTAGATCTTCGCGCAATTGTCGTCGCGTTCGGCCTCGTCGTTCATCGTGTACATGCACAGCTCGCGGATCGGTTTGCCTGTGCCGATCAGCGGTTCGACGTCCGCCAGGAAACGGTCGGTGCGTATCGCCGGCGCCAGGTAGCTGAGCGTGCTGATGACGAAGCCCTTGTCCGTGAGCAGCGGCAGGAACTTCGAAAGAAGGATCGGGCCGGTGCTGTGGCCAACCGCATGCAGCTGCACCTCGGGATACTTCGCGAGCACCGGTGCCAGCACCTGCGCGAGTTGCCACGCACCACCGGCGCGACCCTGTTGCTCCCGGATCACGGACAGGGACGCATTGCCCGCGTCCTCCTTCATCTCGGCCCAGACGCGACGCGCGACGGGTTGGGTGATGCCTTCGAGCAGCCAATCGGTGAAGTCGGTGAACTCGCGCGCGCCGCGTGGCGTCGTGCGCAGCGTTTCGAAGAACCCGGATTCCCAGATGAAGAAGATCGGGAACACACCGTTCCTGAGCCACCACGGCAGCACGGTGTTGGCGTAACAGATGGCGCTGGCCTCGTCGACCAGGCCGCCGTGTGCGTAGAACACCACGTGCGCGGGACGCTTGAGTTGGCGGCGGCTCTCCAGGTAATCGACCAGATGGCGCTCGGCGATCATCCTGGGCGTCACCTGCACGCTGTCGATGTCGCCTTTCGCCGACAGCACGCCCTTCGACAGATTGATCGTATGGCGGCGCAACAGCGCGTCGGCGGGCATCGGCGCGCGCCGCGCGCCCTCGACACCGGGGCCGAGATCGAGCCGCGCCGCGAGCGCCTCCTGTTCCTCCAGCGCCCAGTCCGATTCGGGCACTTCGACCGAGTCGGGATCCTCGATGGCGTTGGCGTCATCGACCAGGCCGTTGACTCCGCGCGCTCCCTGCCTGTCGAACCAGCCGCGCACCTCGCCTGTGTCGAGTACCGCGTCGGATTCGGGCCGTCGCTCGACACCTTCGGCGCCCTGCCCTCCTGCCGCCAGTATCGTGGCGATCTCGGCCTGCATCTTCGCCTTGTCCAACGATGAGCCGGGACACGTCTTCGCCGTCGTGAAATCGCGGTGGAAACGCAGCGCCTTTTCGTCCAGACCGAACCTGCGCAGCACCGCCACGATCACGCCGATCACCGCGTTCCGCTGGTCGCCGTCGAGCGGGTCCTTTCCCTTGTCGAAGTTGCCGACCACTTCGATCATGAACGGCCCTTTCCTCGAGGTGCCGTTGTGGCCGACGGCGCTGGCAGGCGGCGAATCCCACGACCGGCCGGTCCACAGGCCGCCGGCCGGATCGACCGTCAGGTGCTGGGCGATGTCGCTCCAGCCCTTGCCCATGTGGAACGCGCGCATCGCCTCGATCGTCGCCTGGCCGCGGAAATCCGCGCGGCGTGGGCGATCGGTGCAGTGCAGGTGGAATTCCGTGATCTGGCGGCGTGGCTCCCACTGGGCCAGCAGTCGCTCGAAATCGGCCAGACCGATGCGACGAATCGTGGACATCCGTGTACTCCCTTGGGGGGCGGGAGGGTGCCTCTTCTCCCGAACGCCAGCCCACACGGACAACGGCCGTCCGCTCGTCGGCCGGACGCGGATGCTTCGTTGTGACGATGGCGCCTACAGGTTCTGCGGCTTGAACCGGCCACGCCGCGAGATATGCGTGCCAGACACCATGAACTCGCCCTGCCCGCGGTAATGCAGCGTGCGCGGGCGTTTCGGCGTCGGCGCGACGTGCGCCTTCACCACTTCCCAGATGAACATGCCATGCGGCCCGGCCCGTCGCTTGTCGGCCAGCCTGCATTCGAAGTTCGCATGGCACTGCGCGATCAGCGGCGCGCCGACATGACGCGCGGGTTTTGCGCTCAGGCCGAACGCGGCGAACTTGTCGATGCCCTCGGCACCGCTGCAGTTGCCGATGCCGACCACGGTGTCGACCATGTCGGCGGTCGGCAGGTTGATCACGCATTCGCCGCTGCGGCGGATCAGGTCGTGACTGTAGTTCCCGTCCCAGATGTAGCACGCGAACAGCGCCGGCGAGAACTCCAGCATCATGTGCCATCCCATCGTCATGATGTTGGTGCGCTCCTTCCATCGCGAACTCACCAGCACGATCGGGCCGGGTTCGAGATAGCGGCGGATCTGGTCCAGCGGAAAGTCCTTCTTCTTCGGGATTTTCATGCGTCGCCGGCTCCATGTCGCTCACGTGCGCATATACCAGCGATCGGGTGATGAACGTTAGAACGCGCGCGAAGTGGCGCGCGGTCTTGCGCATCATGTCGGCATCCGCGTGCGATTCATCGCAAACGCTGCATTTCATGATCGCGTCACGTAGCATCCATCTCCCGCATACATCGCGACGCTGGGTCCACGCCGCTTCCGCCGGCTGCCAGCTCGAACATCGCGCTTGACGCGCCCGTCGTCGCCGGCTGACTACACTTTCGCCGGGACCGCTGCCGGAGTCTTCCATGGTCTTCCGACTTTCCATCGGCATCCTTGCCGTGCTCGTGCTGATCGGCGTGCTGATGCCCGAAGCGTTCGGCCAGTGGAGCCAGCGCGTGCAGGCCGCGACGCTCGGCGGTGCCGGCTGGTTGTACCTGGTCATCGTGTTCTGCGTGCTGGCCTTCCTCGGCTACCTCGCCTTCAGCCGCATCGGCCAGCTGCGCATCGGCGGAAGCGATGCCGAGCCGCAGTTCTCGCGCGGCTCGTGGTTCGCGATGTTGTTCTCGGCGGGCATGGGCATCGGCCTGGTGTTCTGGGGCGCCGCCGAACCGCTCTCGCACTACGTGCAGCCTCCGGAAGGACTGAGCCCCGCAAGTCCCGCCGCCGCGCGCGCATCGCTGCGCTACGCGTTCTTCCACTGGGGACTGCATCCGTGGGCGATCTACGCGCTCATGGGCCTGGCGATGGCGTGGGCGCAGTACAACCGCGGATCGCGCGGGCAGATCAGCGATCTGCTCGAACCGCTCATCGGGCGCCACGTGCACGGCACGATCGGCCACCTGGTGGACGTGCTCGCCGTGGTGGCGACCGCGGTCGGCGTCGCGACCACGCTGGGCCTCGGCGCCGCGCAGATCAGCGCGGGCCTTGAACAGGTCGCGCATGTTCCCGCGACATTCGCCACGCAGGTGGTGGTGATCGCCGTCGCCTTCGTGCTCTACATGGCCTCCAGCCTTTCCGGGCTGGATCGCGGCATCAAGTGGTTGTCGAACTTCAACATCGTCGCGGCGGCGATCCTGCTGGTGCTGGTGATCGCGCTCGGACCCACCGCCTTCATCTTCGAGACCTTCACCACCACGCTCGGCGGTTACCTCAACCAGCTTCCGGCGATGAGCCTGCGCATGACGCCGTTCTCGCAGACCTCGTGGGTCGGCGAATGGACGATCTTCTACTGGGCCTGGTGGATCGCGTGGGCACCGTTCGTGGGCGCGTTCTTCGCGCGCATTTCCTACGGCCGCACGGTGCGCGAGTTCGTCTTCGGGGTGGTGTTCGGCCCCGCGCTGGTGAGCTTCATCTGGTTCTCCGCGTTCGGCGGAACGGCGCTGTTCCAGCAGATGTTCGGCGGAATCGACCTGCTGCCCGCACTCGCGGAAGGCTACGAGCACGTGCTGTTCGCGATGACCACGCACCTTCCGCTGGCGAGCCTGCTGGCGTGGTGCGCGATCGTGCTGCTGCTCACCTTCTTCGTCACCTCCGCCGACTCGGCGACGCTGGTGCTCGCCAGCATGTCGAGCGACAGCCCCGAGGATCCGCCGATATCGCGCCGCATGGTGTGGGGCGTGATGCAGGCGGCGATCGCGATCGCGCTGCTCGCCGCGGGCGGACTCAACGCGTTGCAGGCGGTCGTCATCGTCGCGGCGTTGCCGTTCGCCATCCTGTTGGCCGCCGTGCTGGTCGCGTTGCAGCGGGTGCTGTCGCAGGATCTGGCGACGCTGGAACGCGAGGAACGCGAACTTCACCGGGCCGAACTGCGCTGGCTTCGGAAGGAGCGCGATGATGCAGTGCGAAGCCCGCCGGCCGGGGGCGAAAGCGACTGATCTTCCATGCCGCGACTACCGCGTGCGACGCAATTCCTTGCGCGTGATGTATGCGAGCACCCCGCCCGCGATGCCCAGGATCACCGCGTAGAACGGCCAGAAGTAGAAGTACCAGAGCCAGTCGATCGGGCCGCCGGTGCCGCGCTTGAACGTCAGCGGCGGCTCGACGACGACCGTGACGCGCTCGCCTTGGATGGCGTCGCCGACTTCCAGGACCGTGATGTCCAACGTCGACCGGCCCGCCGGAATCGATCTGGAAGGAAGCCGCGGCGGCCAACGGAAGCGTGTTGGATCGCCGTCGTCCAGGAATGGGGTCAGGCTTCGGTGTATCCGGTCCCTGCTCCAACCGCCGGCCGGAAGCGCCTCGTATACTTGCGGGCGCGTGCGATCGGCAACGCGGAGTTTGACCGCTTCGCCGGGATTGGCGAAGTACAGCGTTCCCTCTCTCTGCGAAGGCCTCCACTCGCCCAGCTCGGGCCGCCTCCGCGCGAATCCCGTCGATGGACTCGCTTGCGCCGGGACGTCGAACTCCATCGACAATCGCGGCGAGTCGGGCACGAACCGGAACACGGGAATCGAGACCTGCGCGCCCGGCTTGAGATCGATCCGCGCACGAACGGTGCGCGATGCGATGTGCAATGCAGTCGTGCCCAGGATCAGCAACGTGCAGAGGATGGCCAAGACCGACCAGGCCCACTTCAGCGGGGATGACATCCTCGAAGCTCCCATCCATGCAACCCGATTACGACGACGGAGGAGTCACGGGCACCGGACATCCCTGAGCCGCCCGACTCTCGACCTTGGCCCGCCGAAGCCCATCCGGCTCCTGCACCAGCTCATACACCTGCACGGCACAATCGCCCGCGACCCAATGGCTGACCACCTCGTAGTTCCGTCCGACCTGCGGAACGAAACTGCCTGCGGCGTAGCAACTCGCCGAATTGCGCGTGCCGGGCGCGCCAGTGCCCGGGGTGCCGGGCATGGACGATTCGCGATAGAACGAGAACGCCGCCGAAATCGGCTGGCCGGCGCTGGCGGCGATCTCCACGTAATGTTTTGGCGCCTCGGCGCCCTTCGGCATGCCCAGATCGCGCTTGCGCTGGCCGCCCATCTGCGGCCCGGCTGGATATCCGCTGCCCGGCACCAGATGACTCACGCACGTACTGTCGGGATACACCTTGACGTTGCGCGAGCCGATCAGGCGGATATGTGCGCGCTCGCCGTCATGCGGTTCCGCATACGAGGACAACTCGCTCTTGATGGTGTCGCCTATGAACGAACACCCCGTTACGCCAGCGCATATCAGGACGGTTACGCCTAGCAATCTTGAACTCACTACTTCACCTCGTTTCTTGAAGATCTTCTCCGGCTTGCCTGAGCGCCTAACGGCACGCGAACAGCCACAGCCCTACATGGCTCTCACCCGGGGAAACGCATCGTCATGTCGTCGGCATCCCGCGTGCGCTTCGCCTACCCGGGCTACGCTGGCTTGCGCGCAAGAGCAACGGCTCGATCAATCATCGCTTTATCGATGTAAGGAACGAAGCCGAAATCGATCACCACGCTCGAATGCCTTCCGGTAGCCCTCCAGCCTCCAGAGCTCTTGATCATCTGATGTAGCCGTTTTCATCATTCCAAGTATCAACACCTCAGAAGCGTAACGGAATCAGCGCCTCGTTCGTCCATGGCACGCCGTTGGCCTCGAACAGTTCGCATATCTCCTCGTTGAAGCCGGCGACATTCCGCTCATCTTCCAGGTCGAGTGCCCGCGGAAAATAGCGACTCACCAGTGCTTCGCCGGCTTCCGTGCAATAAAGCTCGGGCCCCAACCAAATCATCATGTCATCCATGCGTTTATTGTGAGCTGCCTCGTCAAGGCGACGCCCTCCAAACTGATCAACTTGCGCCAGCCTCTCGGCAAACCCCTCGATATCATCCACCCCGTAAGCTTGCCTCCAACCCTCGGGATCGATATCGATCAGCCCACACTTTAGGCACCGGTAGATCATGTCTACGGCCAATTGCTGTTCGCTTGGCGTGCGCGCCGGGTAGGCGGCGTCGTTGACTCCCCCAGGGAAGAAATCCGGGGAAGCACTATTTCCTCTCAGCGTATGCAAATTGAACAACAGCCACCGACTGACACTAGCAGGCATCTTCATCGATCAGCCCCCTGGCCCTGTTTCGCCTATCAATGGAAATTTAAGTTCCAATCTGCTCTTTCCCGCATTCAGCTGATTCACATTCGGGCTATTGATGTCCACAGTGGCTGTTGTTCCTTTGGTCCTTGAACTTGCCTGCCCCGCAGGACGATACGTAATGATTGTGCCGTCTGGCGCTTCGGCAACCCATGCTCCTGGTTTGTTAGGAATCGGCCTAGCCTTTTGAGGCATCTTTCCTCCGAAGAACCCCAACGCAAACTCCTCTGCTACTGCATTCGGATTACCAGTTGCAGGCATCTCCCGGGGAGTTCCCGGACCACCAATCGGCTTACCTGGCAAGCGACCTGCATTCAGGTCATTGATGACCTCCTGCGCAGTGCGTCCAGCCAGTCCGTCGCCGCGAACGCTATCCGGCAGCAAGTGATCCGGCGTTTCGACACGTCCCGCACCGTTGGTCGTCGGCTTGCCTACCGCCGCATCTCCGCCTCCACCCGCTGACCGGATCGCCCCCGGCACCTTGGCAAGCTCCGACAATGCACTACCGGCAGCGATGCCCACCCACGTCAACCGCTGCGCCGTCGCCCAGTCGACGGCCTCAACAAAACCGGCCTCATCCCAGCGGCCTTCATCCTTCAGCAGCAGCTGATAGTTGTTCTTCAACGCCAGTTCGTCGTAAGGCCCCACCTGGTCGCTGCTGCCGCTGTTGAGCACTGAGCCCACATATCCAAGAACACCCTGGCCCAAAGCCACGACATCACTGCCAAGGCCGGCTTGCGCGTCCGCCGTGGCATAGCCTTGCTGCTGCCCCTGATGATAAAGGGCCTGATTCTTTGCCGAGGGGCCTGCGTCGGCCGCCTTGTTGTTATCCAGGAACGTGCGAACCGCGGGGTCGAAGCGGTTGTTGTACAAGGCGTTGAGGTTGATGGTCTCGTCCTTGTACTCCGTGGCCGTGCTCTGGAAATAGGCGTGCTGATTGCCGTTCGAGTCGGTATAGGTGCGACCCTTGGATTCCTTGTCCAGGAAGGCTTCGGTCATCGCGTCCTTGCCATTGACCGCCGCCCGGTGGGCGTCTTCGCCGGCTGCGCCGTAACGATCCAGTCGGATGCGGGCCTCGCTCTCGGTCAGCGACACACCGTTGGCCGCCATGTACTCGATGTAATCGGCGACGACCTTGTCATCCTGGAGGAACTTCGCCTCATCGGGGTGAAGCTGACGGTTGTACACCTCGCCAGCCAGTGCGGTGCTGGCACCACTTGTGCCGCCGACCGCTCCACCGATCGTGAAGCTCACAAGATCCTGGACCAGCTTGTTCTCATCGGCCGTCAGAGGACGCGCCAACTCAGCCGCCGCCGCACCCAATGCGCCATCGAGCGAAATTCCGCCCCCAAGCCCCGCTGACATTGCCCCCGCCACTGCATGCGCGATGGTCTTGCCAGTGCCACCGTCCTTCCACAGGTCGTACTTGGCTTGATTGGCCGCCATGGTGCCGTTGGCGTCAGTCAGCATCTGCTGAGCGACGGCTTTGTCGGACGGTGATGCCTTGGGGTCCTTAAGGATGGATTCGGCAGCTTCCTTCTGCACCTTTGCACGGTCGTAGTCGCGGGTCATGGAGCGGGCGATATCACCCACTGCGGTGAACCCGACCTGGGCGGCCACCTGGCCCATCTCCATCTGCTCGGCGACCGTCTGCGCATCAAAGACCTCCTTCAGACCGTCCTGCTGCAACTCGGTCGCGCCGCGCGCGATGCCGGTGCCACTGCCGTCCTTCACAATCAGCGTGCCGTCGGCGATACCGGCCTTCGTCGTGCTGCTGGCCTTGTCGCCGGTGTTGGCGTATCCGCCGCTGCCACTTCCACCGTCGCTGCCGCCGCTGACGCTCACACTCACACTGGTGGCCTTGTACTCGGCCTCGTTCTTCAGATCCGTATAGCCCAGCGACCCGGTGCTGAAGTGATTCTTGCTCGGGTCTGCAGTGCTCGCGATCGCGCCTGCGTCCAACTGCGTATGGCCCTTGACGTCGATCTGGAACCCACCTGCTCCGGCCTGGATGCCCGACTGCTCACGCACACTGGTGTAGTTGCTGTCGATCTTGCTCTGTGCGTAGTTGACGCTGACCGATCCGCCGCCAATGCCGACGGCCGCGTCGACACCGGCGCTCTGGTCCTTGCGCTTGTAGTCGTCGATGTCCTGCTGGCTGCGGATCGTGAGGTCGCCGCCGACCTGGCCGACGACGCGCTCGCCGATGATCTGCGCGCCTTCCAGCGTGGTGTCGTTGCCGCTGACGAAAGTGACGCTCTGGTTGCCCTGGATCACCGTTTCGATGTGGCTGGTGCTCGCACCATCACCCTTGCCGCGTGCCGCGCTGGCGCTGACGTACACGCCGATGCCGGCTTCCGTACCGATCGTTACGCCGATCTCGCCGCTCGATGCCTCGCTGCGTTCGCGCTGCTCGGTGGACTCCTGCGCGCTTTGCAGCACGATGCCGCGCTTGGCCGCCAGCGCGACGTCCTCGCCTTCGATGCGACTGCCGCTGACAGTTAGATCGCCCTCGCGCGCGACGATGGCGACTTCGCCATTGCTGCGGATCGTGCTGCCCTGCACGGTGGTTTCGCTGGTGGCGATGTCGCTCTTGCTGGAGCTGGCACCGATGCCGATGCGCAGGCTCATGCCACCGGCTCCGGTGACGTTGCCATCGGCGTCCATCTGCGGATTGAAGTTCTGCAGGTCCATGGCCTTGTCGATGCCGTCGCCACCCGCATTGGAGAACAAGGCCTGTCCGGCCTTCGCCGCATACAGACCCTTGAGCCGGTCGTCCTCGACCTCATCCGCACGCTTGGCGCTGTCATAGACCGTCATCGCGGCGTCCACCACGCCGCCCTTCAGGCTGACATTCAACCCGCCCTGTTTCGCGTACTGTCCCTGGTTGACTTCCAGCGTGTTCTCGACGTGTTCGATGGTCACGTTGGCGCCGGTGATCAGCGTGCCAGCGCCCGACAGCACGTCCGAGCCGCGAATCGCGACATCCTTGCCGGCGACGATATCGACGCGCCCTTCGCTGCTGCCGATCAGGCTTCCGGTGTGCGTCGTCTCCTTGAGGTCCAGCGTGTTGCCGGTCTTCTGGCTGCCGATGGTGAAGCCGATGCCGCCGTTGCCGAAGGCCCCGGACTTCTTCTTGTCGGTCGTGTTCGATTCGGTGTGCGTGTTGACGACGGTTTCGATGACGATGTCGTCGCCTGCGACGAGGCTCACGCCCTGGTCGCCCGCCACGACCGCGCCGCGCAGCGTGAGGTCGCTGCCGGCCGACAGGTCCACGCGCTCGCCGGAGAGCGTGGTGCCGATCGCCGTCGTGTCCGTCACCTCGTTGTGCGTGCGCGTGGTGGTCTTCGACAACGTGTTGCGCTTCTTGCTGATGCTGTCGGTGACGGTGTGGTCGGTTTCGTACGCCGATTCCAGCGTGAGGTCGCGTCCCGCCGCCAGCGCGATCCCGCCCTCCTCGCTGCGCACCGTCGCCGCTTCCAGCGTGATGTCGCGGTCGGCCACCATCGCGATGTCGCCGCCGGCTTCGAAGGTGCTGCCGGTGACGGTTTCGTTGCTGAACGTGGTCGTCGTCCACGTGCGCTTCTTGCCCTGGCGGCTGTACGTGTCGTACGTGCCCGACACCGTGTCGGTGACCGCTTCGCTGACGACATCGCGGCCGGCGGTGACGGCGATGCTGCCGCCGGCGCCGACCTCGGAGGCGATGAACTTCGCGTCGCGGCCCGCATCGACGACGGCGTGGCCGCCTGCGTTCACCGAGCTGCGATCGATCACCACGTCGTTGCCGGCGGTGATCGACGTGCTGCCGCCGCTCGCGATCGCCGCCACCGGGCCGCGCACCGCACCCGCGGCGTCGGCCGCCTTCTGCACGAAGTCGCGGCCGGCGGCCACGATCGCGTTGCCGTCGCTCGAGAGCGTGCCCTGGTTGACCACGTCGCGCGCGGCCGAGACCTGCAGGCCGCCTTCGCCGGCGGCGATCGTGCCGCCGCGCCATGCCAGGCCGCCGTTGACCTGCGCGTTGACGACGTCACCGCCGGCATCGACGACGATCGTGCGGCCTTCCATCGAGCCGCGGTTGATCGTGTCCCCGCGCGTGGCGATGTCGAGCACGTCGCCGCCACGGATCGCGCCGTCGTTGATCAGCGTATCGGCGCTGAGCCAGGTGCCCATGTCGGCGGAGAACGTGCCGCTGTTGTCGATCCTCCCACCCGCTTCGACGTCGACGGAACCACCGGCGATGAGCGCGCCGTCCGCGCGCAGGCGCTCGGCGGTGGCCTTCGACAGGTAGACCACCGGCACCAGCACCTTCTGGCCGTCGACGATCTGCTCGACCAGCCAGACGATGTCCTGGTCCAGCGCGGCGATCTGCGTGCTGGTCAGCGGGACGCCCAGCGCGAGGCCGAGCCGTTCCGCCTGCGCCGCCGCGCCGTCCATGAGCGAGCGGTACTGGGTGAACGCGTCGTCCAGTCCGTTCAACGAACGGCGGCCCGTCAACGCCATGATCTGGTCGAGCACCAGGCGCTGCTCGTAGTAGCCGTCGCCCACGCGCTTGTCGATGACGTCCGGATCGGTGCGCAGCGCGTCGAGCAGGTAGTCCGAACTCGTCCACTCGCCCTTCGATGCGAAGCGCGGCGCCGTGGTCACCAGGAAACGCGCGTTCGGATCGGCGCTGACGTCGAACATGCCGTTGTCGGAAGGCACCAGCCCGGGCAGCGGCTGGTTCGCGTCGCCGACGGTCTGCGGCGCGGCGTTGGCCGGGTTGTCGGCGCTTCCGATCTGGTCCTGCAGCGCGAGCTGCGTCGCGCGCGTGGCCTGCACCTGGCGGCTGTTCGCACCGCCGGTGGCCGACGCGCCCGAGGCGTTGCGGCCGTTGGCGCCCGTGAGCCCGACGCTGCCCGGCCCCGTGATCGACCCCGCGTTCAGGCCGCCCAGTCCCGCACCGGCGCCGACCACCGCATTGGTGAGGTCGCCGCCGGTTTCGATGACCAGCGCGTTGCCGGCGGTGATGGTCGCGCGGCCCTCCGCCGGCGTGACGGTCTGGGTGATCGTGCCGTAGCTGTACGAGCCGTAATCGAAATTGGGTTCGTAGTAGCACTGGCCGGTCGGGCTGGTGCAGCGCTGGTACTGCACCTCGTATTCGCCCGTCACCTGGTAGACCTGCTCGCCGGACAGGCTGATGTTGCTCACGCCGCCCGCGCCTTCGCCGCTGGCGCCCGACTGCGAGGCGCCGTTGATCCACAGGTTCCAACCCGCCGCGATGGAGGAATGGCGGTTCAGGATCGAACCGGCTTCCAGCGTCATGTCGCCGCCGGAAGCGATCTGCGCCGCCGCGGTGACGGTGTCGGTGTTCACGAACAGCCCGGTCGTCGGCGTCATCCGTTCGACGTAGGAGTCGATCTGGAACACGAAGCAGCCGCCGGTGCAGTGGTCGGCGAGCAGTTGCTGGCGCGTCTGGCCGTAGGTGATCGCGTCCGTGCCGGCGTTCGTCAGCGTCATCGCGGCCTGCTGTTCGGGCGAGAGCGTGCCCTGCACGAACTGGAGCACGCGACGCTCGTTGCGGATCGCGTTCGCGGCGATGTACACGTCGCCTTCGGCCTGGATGCGGCCGGAGATGTTGTCCACCTGGCCCACGCGCGTGCCGTCGCCGCCACGGCCGGTGATCGACAGGTCGCCCGCGCTGAAGATCTCGCCGTCGAGGTTGCGCAGCGACTGGCCGATGCGCAGGTCCAGGTCCACCGCCGCGCCGATGAAGCCTTCGCCGTAATCGCGTGCGGCCTGCTGCGTGCCCAGGTCGCGTCCGTTCACGAGCGTGTCGGCCTGGATGCCGACCACGTCGCCGACGATGTCGCCGGTGTTGACCACGCTGCCGGCGATCAGCGACAGCGTGTCGCCTTCCAGGCTCGCACCCGTGCGGTTGTCGATGACGCCGCCCACCGTGATGCGGTTGATGCCGGTGCCGTCGGCGTTGCTGGCGTTGATGGTGCCCTGGTTGACCAGGTGGCCGGCGGTGATCGCCAGTTCGCCCGGCGTCTGCAGCGTGCCCAGGTTGGTTAAGGTGCCGGCGACGCTCAGGTCGAGCAGGCGGTCGCTTTCCAGCCGCAGCCCGTTGCCGTAGGTGAAATCGCCGGTGAAATCGATGTCCAGCCATTGCGCGCCGTACACGCGGCCGGTGCCGGTGAGGCTGCCGAGCTGCAGATGCAGCGCGTTGGCCGCGATCTCGCCGCCGCTGGTGTCCAGCGTCGGCATGCTCAGCCAGAGCGAGCCGGCCTGGATGCGCCCGCCGCCGGCGTTGTCGATGGACGCGAGGTTCAGCCGGGCGGTATCGCCGGCGCCGAACTGCCCGGCCGCGTTGAACAGCGTGGCGGCGCCGTTCTGGAAGCGCGCCTCGCGGGTGGCGAAGACGGTGCCGTTGCGGTTGTCGAGCGTCGTCGCGTTCACCGTGAGGTCGCGACGGCTCGCCAGCGTGCCGCCCGCGCTGTTGTCGATGGTGGCGACGTTCAGGACGGCGTCGCCGTCGCGCGTGCCCACCGTGCCGCCCCGGTTGTCGAGGGCGGACGCAGAGACGGTCAGCGCTACGGCATCGCTGGCGCTGGCGAGGATCTGCCCGCGCACGTTGTCCACGCGCGTGGCGTTCACGGTCGCACGGCCGGTGGCGTCGATGACGCCATCAGTGTTGTCGAGCCGCCCGCCCGCGCCGATCGTCAGGTCCGTGTTGCTGCGCACGACGCCCGCCACGTTGCGAAGATCGGCATCGGACTGCACCTGCAGGCCGTTGCGGGCGAACAGCGCGCCGGCGCTGTTGTCGATCGAGCCGCCGGTCACGCGTGCGCTGCCTTCCGCGCCGATCAGGCCGCCGGCGGTGTTCGCCAGCGATTGCGCGACGTCGAGCGTGAGCATTCCGCTTTCGCCGCGCTGCACGAGTTCGCCGTCGGTGTTGACCAGCGCGTCGACGAGCACGTCGACGTTGCCCACGCCATCGATGCGGCCGGACGCGTTGGTCAGCGTGCCGCCGCCGATCGACAGCGCGTCGTGCGCCACGATCTGGCCGCGCGTGTTGTCGAGCTGCTGCGCCTGCAGGATGACCCGATCGCCGAACAGGCCGCGCTGCGCGGATGCGTCGGTGTTCGCCGGATCCAGCGTGTCGCGGTTGAGCAGGCTGCCCGCGCGCACGCCCAGATCGCCGCCGGCCACGACGGTGCCCAGCGTGTTGTCGAACGCGCCGGCAACCTCCACGTCGATGCCCTGCTGCGTCTGCACCAGGCCGGCGCGATTGCTCAGCGACGCGGCCTGGAGTTCGATCGCGCCATTGGCGGCGATGGTGCCGTCGTCGTTGACCAGTTGCCCGTCGGCGGTGATCTTCAACGGCGCGCTGCCGGCGGCCTGGAACGTTCCGCCGGTGTTGATCAGATCGAGCGCGTGGACCGTCGCGTCGCCCGCCGCGGCCAGCACGCCGCGCGTGTTGTCGAGCGTTCCGGCGACGCTCCAGATGCTCGATCCGGTCCCCGCCGCGCGCACGGTCCCGTCGATGTTGTTCAGCGCACCCGCGGTCAGGTCGATGACGCCGTTGGTGGCGATGACGCCGCCGCGATTGTCGAGCGTGTCGCGCACGTCCAGTGCGAGCGCGTCGGTGCCGGCAGCACTGAGCTGGCCGCCCGCGGTGACGAGCGAACCGGCGTCGATGTCGATGCGGTTCGCCGTCGTGCTGCCGTCGCGCAGGTTCAAGGTTTCGCCGGTGAGCTGCAGCGTGCCGTTGCTGGCGATCGTGCCGCCCGCGCCTTCCAGTGTCGCGGCGTCGATCGCCATCGACTGCACGGCGCTCAACAGACCGTTCGCGTTGTCGAGGCGCTGTGAGGTCAGCGCGAGCGTGGTGTTCGCGGCGATCTGTCCGCCGGTGTTGTCGACGTGACGCGCCTGGACGCCGAGCGTCCCGGCGAGGATGCCCCTGGGCGCCGCATCGGGATCGGCGACGCGCGTGTCGCGGTTGACCAGCTCGTCGGCGGCGATCGCGAGCGCCGCATCGGTGGCGATCAGGCCGCGCGTGTTGTCGAGGCTGCCCGACACGTCCAGTCGGCTCTCGCCATCGCCGGACGCGCTGAGCGTGCCGTCCGTGTTGACCAGGTCCGCGGCGTCGAGTTGCAACGCGCCATTGGTGAGGATCGCGCCGGCGGTGTTGTCGAGCATGCCGTCCGCATGCAGCGTCATCGTGCCCGCATCCAGCGCGCTGAGCGTGCCACCGGCGGTGATGAGATCGCCGGTGTCGATGGTCACCGAGCGGCCGAACGTGGTGGCGTCGCGCAATTGCGTGCGCTCGCCGGTGATGGTCAGCGCGCCGTTGCTCGCGATGCGCCCGCCCTCGCCTTCCAGCGCATCGGCGTCGATCGACAGTGCGCCGCTGCCCGCATGCTCGATCGCGCCGCCGGAGTTGTCGAGCGTCTGCGCGGCCAGCGTGAGGTCGCCGTTCGCCATCAGCACGCCCTGCGCGGCGTTGTCGAGGCGGCCGGTGGCATCGATGGTCAACGCCTGCTGCGACTGCACGATGCCGCCGCGATTGAGCAGATCGCCGACGCCAAGCACGGCGTTGCCGGCGGTCGCGAGCGTGCCGCCGGCATTGTCGAACGCGCCGCTCACGACGACGTTGGACGTCGCGGTCCCCGCCGCGCTCAGCGTGCCGCCGCGATTGTCCAGCGTCGCGGCGGAGAGTTGAAGCGCGCCGTTGGTGGCGATGTTGCCCGCGGTGTTGTCCAGCGCGTCGCGAACGTTCAGCGACAGCGCCTCGCTTCCGGTGGAGATCAGGTCGCCGCCGGCGGTGACCAGCGTGCCGGCATCGAGGGCGATCGCCTGCGCCTGCGTCGCGCCGTCGCGCAGATCGATCGCCTCGCCCGACAGCCGCAGCGCGCCATTACCGGCAATGGTGCCGCCCGCACCGTTCAGGGTTTGCGCCTGCACCGTCAGCGTGCCGTCGCCCGCGTGCTGCACGGTGCCGCCGGCATTGCCGAAGGTGCCGGCCGACAGCGTCAGATCGCCGTTGCCGGCGATGCTGCCGCCGCCGTTGTCGAGGACGCCGGAGACGCGCAACGCACTGGCGTCGTTGCCGCTGGCGAGCAGCGTGCCGCCGCGATTGTCGAAGTCGGCGGCATCCAGTGCGATGCGCGTGGCGGCGAGCGTGGCATCGCGATGATCGGCCTCGCCCACGGCCAGCGTGGCCGTGCCGGCGGTGACGATCGCGCCGCCGGCGCCGCGCAGCGTGTCGGCGGCGAGGCGGAGTCCGCCGGTTCCGGCGTGTTCGATGCGGCCGTCCTCGTTGACCACGACGCCGCCTTCGATGTCCAGCCGCGCGCCGTTGCTGGCGAGCGTGCCGCCCGAGTTGTCGAACGTGCCGTCCACGCGCAGCGATGCATCGCCGTGCCCGCTGTGGCTGATCAGGCCCACGCGGTTGGAGAGCTGCGCCGCGCCGAGATCGAAATCGCCCGCCACCTCGAAGCGTCCGCCATCGTTGACGATGCGATCGGCGTGCACGTTCGCGGCGCCCGACACGCTCAGTTCGCCACCGGCGTTGGTGAGTTCGCCCTGCGCGATCGTGAGTTGCCGCAGGCCGAGATGTCCGCCGTCGTTGTGCAGGGCCGACGCGATGTCCACGCTCACGTTGCCGCCGGCGTTGATCCGGCCGCCGTCGTTGTCGAGCGTCCCGGCGATGTTCAGCGCGCCGTCGGGCAACGGCGTGAGATCGGGAAGACCGCCGCCGCTTCCGGCATCGCCGCCGCTTCCGCCGGTCGAACCGCCACCGGTGCCACCCGTGCCGCCCGAACCGGTACCGCTTCCGCCACCGCTGCTGCCGCCCTCGCCGCCGCTTTCGGCAATGCCGATGCGACCGCCCACGCGGTTGGTGATCGTGCCCGCCTTCAGCGCGAGCGCCTGCAGGCCGGTCTGTTCGATCGAACCGTCGCGGTTGCGCAACGATTGCGCGTCCACGGCGACGCGACGTGCATTCAGCGTGCCGCCGCTGTTATCGAGGTCCGCACCGGTGCGCAGGATCAGCTCGCGCGCCGCGCTGAGCGTGCCGGCGTTGGCGACGCCGCCGGTGGTGTCGATGCGCGCATCCGACTTCGCCTGGATCGCACCGGTGTTCTCCAGGCGGCCATCGACGTTGACCACCAGCTCGCCCGCCTGCGCGCCGATCTCGCCCGCGTTGCGCACGCCGACGCCGTCCTGCGTGCCCAGCAGCACGATCTTGTTGGCGTACATGCCGCCGAGGTGGCTCACGTCCAGCGCGAACGACGGCGCCGTGGTCGCGCCGGCGTCGCGCGTGATCGCGGTCTGGTCGGCGCTGACCGTGTTGACGCCCAGCGTCGCCTGCAGCTGCCTGGCCCAGATGCCTGCGTTGACCTCGATCGAACGCGCGATGAGATCGGTGTAGTCGGTCTGCGTCGCATCGAGGCCGGCGCCGTCCACGCGGATCGCGCCGCCCTGTACGCGATAGCCTTCGAGCGCGCCGCCGTTGACGATCGGCGTGCCGGTGGTCAGCGTCGCGCGGCTGGCGTTGAGGAAGCCGCCGCCGTTGACCCGGATGCCGGCGGGGTTGGCGATCACCACCTGCGCGCGATCGCCGGCCACTTCGACGTAGCCGTTGAGATGGCTGGGATTGGCGCTGTTGACCTCGTTGAGGATCACCCGCGCAGTGCCGCCGACCAGCCACGGATTGCCCTGCACCGGACCGCCCAGCTGCGTCTGCGCGCCGGCGCGCGAGTTGTTGAGGACGACGCCCTGCGCGCCCACGTCGAACTGCCGGTACGTGTTGCGCGAAACGCCCGCCGCGCTGGGCGTGGTGATGTTGACCAGCGGCGCGCCGCTGGGCGCGGTGATCACGGTCGGACGCTGGTTGCCCGGCGCGTTGGGATCGGCCACCACCTGCGCGAAGGCGTCGTGCGCCAGCGTCACGTAGCCCAGCGCCATCCACAGCGCGAAGCTCACCGGACGCAGGACGGCCGTCGTCGTCCCCGCCTGCGCGGGGCCGTTCGCGCCGGGCCGGCGGACGATCTCCGCGACGGCCTGCAGCACGCCGAGCGCGCGGTTGAAGACGATGCGGTACAGATGCTTGTTCATGCGACAGCTTCCCTACATTGCACGAATGGACACGGACGCGGCCTGCGCCTCCGTCGGTCAATACGACCAGCTCAGGCTGAAGCCGGTGGTGGTGTAATCGGTCTGGAATCCCGAGGGCCGGTCGATCGCCGCGCCGACGAACACATCCCAGTACAGGCGATGCGCGCCGCCGCGCAGGCCGACGACCGCGCCGGCGAGTTCCTGCCCCTGCAGCCATCGCGCGGACGGCCCGCCGACGTGGCCGTAGTCCGCGCCCAGGTACAGTTCCTGCCCCGCGCCGAGCGTCAGGCCCACGTCGTTGCGCACGGTCCAGCCGCGTTCGCCGGCCAGGGTGAGTTCGCCGTCGAAGCCGCGCACGGTGAAGCGGCCACCGATCGAGAAGCGGTCCTGCGGCACCAGCGGCGTGCGCTCCCACTGCGCGCGCCAGCTGCCGGTGTAGCGCAGGCGCTGTTCGCCCAGCTGGAAGGGGACGGCGATCTGCGCGTCGGCGGTGATCACCTTCGAGCGAGACGTGCCTTCGCCGAACGCCTCCTCCGGCGCGGGCAACGCACCGAACGCGCCGGTGCCGCGGCGGTACGCGACGCTCGCATCCAGCGTCGCCTGGCCGAAGAACTGGCGATGCGTGAAGCCCAGCTCCCAGCCGGCCATGCGGCGGCGCTGCACTTCGACTTCGGTGTCGTCGACGTAGTTCTTCGACTCGCGCCACCAGCCGCGCGCATAGGCGCCGGTCTTGACGGTGGCATTGCGGAACAGCAGGCGCGACACGCGCAGCTCGGCGTTCTCGCTGGTGCCGCTGTAGGTGTAGGTCTCGAACGCGCCGGCGACGTTCTGGTGGTAGTCGTAACTGCTGGCGGTTGCACCGACCAGCCAGTAGCCGAACGGGACGTCGTAATGCGCGGTCCAGCTGGACGTGCCCTTGCCCGCGCCGTTGAACGCGTCGTGGCCGACGTTGACGTAGAAGAGGTCGTTCCAGCGCAGCGTGTTGTCGAGCGACACCGTCGCGCCGGCCTGCACCTTTCCGGTGCCCTCGCTGCCGGAATCGTCCAGCGTCACGCCGATGCGGAACGGTGCGCGCTGCTTCCAGGCGATCACCAGGTCGCTCTCGCCCGGCTGAGCATCGCTTCCGTCGGCGGGCGCGATCTGGATGTCGGCCTCCACCGTCGGAACGCGCTTGAAGTTCTCCAGCGCCTGTTCGATGTCGCGCAGGTTGAGCAGGTCGCCGCGTCGCGCCGGCACCGCGTTCCATGCAGCCGCCCGCGCATCGCCGTCGGCGAAGCGGACCGCACGGATGCGCCCGGGCACCAGCGTCAGCGTGAGCACGCCCGCGTTGAGGTCCTGCGGCGCGGCCAGCACGCGCGTGGTGACGAAACCGCGCGCGACGATGGCGTTCTGCACGCGCTTCATCACCACGTTGACGCCCTGCGTGCCGAGGCAGCGTCCGGTCGCCCGATCCCCGTCGGGGTCGGCCGCCCGCAACGCCCATTGGAAACGCGCGGCCTCATCGCCCGTCAGCCGGATCTCGCGGATCTCGAAGCACGGCGACTCGTCGGCCGGCAGCCGGTCGGCGCGCGGCGCCTCCGGCTCCTGCATGCGCACGTCGGGCCGCGTTTCCTGTTGCTCGCGCAGGGCGCGCTCGCGCTCCTGCTGGCGCAGCAGTTCCTGCGCCGCCGTATCCAGCCCCTGCCCCAGCGCCACACCGGCCGGCGCGAACAGACCGCACAGCACGAACCATCCCGCAAGCGGCTTGTGCAGCCGCATCCATTTCCCCTGTTCCACTTCGCCTTTCCCTGTGAAGACCGCGCCCGGCCAGTCGATGCCCCCTGCGACCGCTCCCGGACGGTCGACGACCCCAACGCCGGACACCTTCAAGGATACATCGGCCGGCGTGCCGGCTTCTTTAGCGTCGGCGATGCGGGCGGGCCGGCACGTGCCTCAAGGCGCGCGCGGCTAACATGGACGCCTTGTCACCGGGATCGGAAATGGAAGCACTCCGCAGGCTCCTGGCCGCACTGGATCGCGATGGCGACCCGGCGCCGGCGGACGACATCGCGTTCCGGATCGAAGCGCTGGACCGTATCGACGCGTGCCTTCCACATGCCGACGAAGCGCTCCGACGGCAGGCGATGGCGGCCAGCGATCGACTCGAATCGCTCAACGCGCGGTTCTTCGAAGATCTGCGCGAGGACATCCGCCGCGGCTTCGGCCCGGAACGGCTGATGGCCTGCTTCGCCCGATGGGAGCGTCCCCGCGCGCACGCCGACGACCCGCAAGCCTACGACCTGCTCGACGAACTCGTCGCCGGCCTCCTGCGCATCGGCGAGCCGGCGGTGCCAACGATCGAGCTGTCGCCGGACATGGTCTTCTACCAGCCCACGCCCGCGCGCCACATCCTGGCGATGATCCGGCACAGCAGGCTTGGGCCGGACGATGTGCTGGTCGATCTGGGCTCGGGGCTCGGTCACGTCCCGCTGCTCGCGGCGATCTGCACGCGAGCGACGGCGATAGGTATTGAACTCGAACCGGCATACGTCGCCTGCGCGCAGGCGGCGGCCGGGGCGTTGGCGCTCTCCAACGTGCGCTTCATGCAGGCCGACGCGCGCGCGGCCGATGTCTCGGCGGGCACGGTGTTCTACCTCTACACGCCGTTCAAGGGCGCGATCCTGCGCGACGTGCTGGAACGCCTGCGCGATGAAGCGACGCGACGCACGATTCGCGTGTGCACCTTCGGCCCGTGCACGGCGGAGGTCACGCAACAGTCGTGGCTGATTCGAAGCGCGGAGTATGAAGCGAACGCCCCCGCGATCTTCCACAGCGGGTAACTGCACGGCGGCGTTGCGCGGTTGAGCTGGTGGGGCTCGATCCTCTTCAGTTCGCCGATCCCGGCCTCGAGCATCGCGGACGGCGGTGCTTACGCATGAGTCGCTCCTTGAGGAAGGGCTGCCTTGCGGCGGAGCCGCAAGGCTGTCGGGAGGCTCAAAACCGTGTACGGACGGCGGGCAGCTTTCCCTTTCGGGTGCTCCATGGCGGCCACGCTCCCGACGCGGGAACGACTGCGTCCGGTTCGCGCCCTGGAATCATCCGGTCACAAAAAACCCACCGTGGTTACGGAGGTGAGAGCCGCTGTACAAGGAGTTGCCTCACATATTCACTCGGTCGCGTACTCCACGCGCTCTTGTAGCCCGGGCAAGGCCGAAGGCCGCACCCGGGGAACGCTCGACGGACCCTCACGCGAGAAGCCCCGTATGCGCGCCGCTTACCCGGGCTACGGATGCCAATGGGCATGTAGCCAGGGCGGCACGTGAATCGGCGTCCCGGACACCTTCCCGTATTCCTCGCCCCCGAACGTGTGCGAGAACCCGTGCGCGCCGCTGAAGCCCTTGTCGGACAGCTCGCCTCGATACATCGGATACGCATCGCACAGCGCCGTCGACAGAAGAACAACGAGGTTTCGCCCATCCACTGCGTAAGCAGGATCGCGGAGCCGGGCTCCGTCACCGCTGACGATCTCCAGCTTCTTCCAGCTGCCCGACAAACAAACCTCCTGTGGCGTTTCCGTCACGCGGAAGACGAAGGACTCCGCAATGGCGCCGCCGTTGTCGAAAGCCACGAACCTCCATTCGGCGCCTGCCCGCCAGGTATCCGGTGGCGCTTCCGACGCCAGCTTCCGATAGCGCGCCTGCCTGGCTTCAAGTCTTCGTGTTCGCGTCCGGATGACAGACCGCTTCGTGTCGGGCATCCGGACAAGCCGACAACGGTCACGAACAACAGCAGCACGATCGGGGCATGAAGCTGCTCGCAGGAGGGCGCCGTGATGATATTCCACCGCGATCGAATGTCCGATTCGGGCCGGAAGCCGACACCATCCGGCGCCCCCTCACCCCACCGCCCGCCGCGCATTGCGACGCAGCACCTGCGGCGGTTGCCCGAACGCGCGCAGGAACGCCCGCCGCATGCGTTCGATGTCGGCGAATCCGGTTTCCGTCGCGACTTCGCCCATCGAATGCCGGCCCTGTTCGATCATCACGCGGGCCGCTTCCACGCGCATGTGCTCGACGGCTTTCGCGGGCGACTGGCCCGTTTCGGCGCGGAAGGCGCGACTGAACTGGCGCGGGCTCAGGTGCGCGGCATCGGCGAGTTCCTCCACGCTCAACGTCGAGTTCAGATGGCTGCGCGCGTAGGTGAGCGCGCTCTGGATGCGATCGCTCTTCGCGTCCAGTTCCAGCAACGCCGAATGCTGCGATTGCCCGCCGCCGCGCCGGTGGTAGACGACCAGCTTCTGCGCGACCGCCCGGGCCAGTTCGATGCCGAAGTCCTTCTCGATCATGCCGAGCGCCAGGTCGATGCCGGCGCTCATGCCGGCCGATGTCCACAGCGCGCCGTCGATGATGAAGATGCGATCGTCCTCCACGATGGCGTCCGGAAACCGCGCCTGCAGATCGCGCGAATGGAACCAGTGCGTGGTCACGCGCCTGCCGTCCAGCAGCCCCGCCTCGCCGAGGATGAAGGCGCCGGTGCAGACGGATGCGATCCGTCGCACGGCGCCAGAGGCGCGGCGGATCCGCCTGACCAGCCCATCGGGGGACGCGGCCGGATGCAGCAGACCCGTCACGATCAACGTGTCGACTTTCGCGCGCGACAGCACGCGCGTTTCGATCGGAATGCCGAGCGAACTCGCGACCGCGCCGCCATGTTCGGAGAACACGCGAATCCCGTACAGCGCGTCGCCCGCGGTGGCGTTCGCGAGTTCGAACGCGGAGATCGCGGCCAGCCCCATGATCTGGAAACCAGGGGGCGCGACGAATCCGATGGTGAGCACGGGGCGCTCCAGATGGCCGGACGCGGCATGTCCTGAAACGAGGTATATACGTCATTTAGGCCATTGGCAAGAAGGTCTACATTCCCGTTCGCCCGGCCATCGCGCCGCCCCACTGGAATCGACATGACCCCCTCCATTCATCAAGGCACCGCCCTCATCACCGGCGCGTCGTCCGGCATCGGCGCGGTGTACGCCGACCGTCTCGCGCAGGCCGGCCATGACCTGATCCTTGTCGCACGCCGCGCCGAACTGCTCCGCTCGCTCGCGCAGGACATCACGACGCGCACCGGCCGCTCGGTCGAAACGATCGCCGCCGACCTCACCCGCGCCGACGATCTCGCGCGCGTCGAATCCGTCCTGCACACCGATGCCAGCATCACGCTGCTGGTCAACAATGCCGGCGTCGGCGCCACTGCCCCGCTGCTGCGCAGCGACGTGGCCGACATGGATCGCATGATCGCGCTCAACGTCAGCGTCCCGATGCGCCTGGCCTACGCGGCGGCACCGGCGTTCGTCTCGCGCGGCGCCGGCACCATCGTCAACATCGCCTCGATCCTCGCGCTCCAGCCGGAGCTGCTCAACGGCGTGTACGGCGGCAGCAAGGCGTTCCTGCTCGCGTTGTCGCAATCGCTGCACCATGAACTCGCCGACCAGGGCGTGCGCGTGCAGGCCGTGCTGCCCGGGGCCACCGCGACCGGATTCTGGGCCGTCGCCGGCCACCCGCTCGAAGACCTGCCGCAGGACATCGTGATGTCCGCGGAGGACATGGTCGACGCCGCGCTCGCGGGACTGGCGATGGGCGAACTCGTCACCATCCCCGCCCTGCCCGACGTCGCCGACTGGAACGCATTCGAGCGCGCGCGCGAAGCGCTGCAACCCGGCTTGTCGCGCAATTCCCCTGCGGCGCGTTATCGGATCGCGCGCGCCGCCTGAGCGGTGCTCGATGCCGCAAAGGCCCCACTACGCGGAGGAAACGCCATGTTTCGACAGTCACTCCACGGCCATGAACGCAGGCCCATCGCACGCGCGTGGCGCCTCGTTACCGCCGCGGCGCTCGGACTGGCGGCAATGGGCAGCGCGTCGGCGCAGGATGGACGAGAGGCTTCGCAATTCGTCCCCATCGCGAACGAACCGCCGGCGGAACTGTCCGTCGAACCGCCGTTGCCCGGACCGCTAGCACGCGGCGCGGCCGTCGTCCCGTACCGGACACGGCACTTCCGGATCCTCCCAATATTCGGCGCGGGCGCGCGGGAGGTGTCGCCACGCGCCGGACACCTTCACGTCGGCGTGGACGATCTGCCATGGCGCTGGGCCGATGCGGGCGGAAACGGTTCGGTGGTCGTGAACGGGCTGCCCGCCGGGCCGCACACGATCCACATCGAACTCGCGCTTCCGGATCACACGGTCATCGCAGCCGGAGCGGTGCACTTCACCGTGCCGGCATCGGCGCCTTCGCCTCACGGTCCACCGCATGCTTCGAACACGCACTGAGCGACCAACGCGCGCTCCAGCATCCTGCGTACGCGACGATACGAAACAGGCGCGCGGCGGACATCTCAGGCCGCACGCGCAGCGTTGAATCGGAACTCCAGTCATCAGGATCCGCCGACATGAAACTCGCCACCCTCTTGCTCGCGACCGTCGTCACAGGCGTCACGCCTGCCGACGCCGACGCCGCGCCACCCGCCGAAACCGGATTCGTCCGCCTCGACGAGGACATCACCCTGCGCCACCTCGTCGTACGCAACCCGCATGCGAAAGGCGCCGTGCTGTTCCTGCACGGATTCCCGGAAAGCAGCCTCGCCTTCCGGGACATCGCCATGCGCCTGGGCGACGACTACGAAGTGCACGCGTTCGACTGGCCGGGATACGGGCAGTCCTCGCGCCCTCCGGCGGAGCGTTTCAGCTACGCGCCGGCCGACTACGCGCGCGTTCTCGGTGACTACATCGAGCACGAGCGCATCGACACCGCGAACCTGACGATCTACGCCACCGACATCGGCGCGCTGCCGGCGCTGCTGCTGGCACTGGACAAACCGGAGATCGCGCGACGCATCATCGTCGGCGATTTCGCCCCGTTCGACCGGCCGCACTACATGTACGAGAGCCTGCGCGCCCTCAAGACGCCCACCGGCGCCGGGCCCACGCGCGCGGCGATGAACGCGAACCGCGCGGAGATCCTCGCCAACTTCCATCGCCGCGATCTTCCGTCGGAAGCGCAGTACGAACTGCCTGCCGACTTCGCCAGCGACATCGCGAAGAACTGGAACCGCGACGGGATCACGACCGCCGACGCCTTCGCCCACTACTACGCCCACTTCACCCGCGACCAGCGGCTCTTCGAAGCGAACATCGCCCGCCTGAAGACGCCGGTGCGCGTCGTCTGGGGCGAGCGCGACATCTACATCCGGCCGGACATGGGCAAGGAGTTCGCCGAGAAGGCCGGTTTGAAGTTCGACGTGCTGCACGGCATCGGCCACTATCCGCACCTGCAGGATCCGCGGCGCACCGCCGAGGAAGTGCGCGCTTCGTTCCGCTGAAATCTGCGCGCGAAGCCGCGTCGGGCCTTCCTCAGTAATCCACCGGATCGCGCATGATCGGACACGTCATGCAGTGTCCGCCGCCGCGTCCGCGACCGAGTTCGGCGCCGACGATGGTGATGACTTCGATGCCGTGCTTGCGCAGCAGCGTGTTCGTGTACGTGTTGCGATCGTACGCGTACACGACGCCGGGCGACGCGCAGACGAGGTTCGCGCCGCTGTCCCACTGCGTACGTTCCTGCTGGTACGTGGTGCCGCCGGTTTCGATCACGCGCAGCGCCTTCAGGCCCAGCGCTTCGGCGACGACGTCGACGAAGGGCCTGCTTTCGCGATGCAGTTCGATGCCGCTGGGATGATCGCTCGGCCGGTACGAGAACGTGCGCACCTGGCTGATGAATTCCGGCGCGAGCAGCACCACGTCGCGATCGGCGAAGGTGAACACCGTGTCCAGGTGCATCGCCGTGCGCATCTTCGGGATCACCGCGACGATCACGCGTTCGGCCGCCTTCTTGGCGAACAGCGTGGCCGCGAGCTGGCTGATCGCCTGCCGCGACGTGCGCTCGCTCATGCCGATGAGCACGTTGCCCCGTCCGATCGGCATGACGTCGCCGCCTTCCAGCGTCGCCAGTCCGTGATCGACCAGCGGATCGCCCCACCACACGTTGACCTTGCCGACGAAGTCCGGGTGGAACTTGTAGATCGCCGTGGCGAGGATGGTTTCCTCGTGGCGCGCGGCCCAGTACAGCGGATTGAGCGTCACGCCGCCGTAGATCCAGCACGTGGTGTCGCGCGTGTAGAGCGTGTTCGGCAGCGGCTGCAGCAGGTATTCGGTCTGGCCGACGGCTTCGTGCACGATCTTCAGCACGTCGCTTCCGAGCTTCTCCGGGAATTCCTCCACCGACAATCCGCCGATCAGCGTCTCGGCGAGTTCGCGCGATTCCATGCCATCCAGGCAGCTGCGGATCTCGTCGACCAGTTCGAGACCGACCTGGTCCGGCACGATCTGGTTGTCGAGCACCCACTTGCGCGCTTCCGGAATCGCCATCGTGGCGGCGAGCAGGTTGTGCATCTCCACCACGTCGATGCCGCGATCGCGCATCTTCATCACGAAGTCGGCATGGTCGCGCTTGGCGTTGTCCACCCACAGCACGTCGTCGAACAGCAGGCGCTCGCGGTTGGTCGGCGTGAGGCGCTGGTGCGGACGGCCGGGCGAGCACACCATCACCTTGCGAAGCGTGCCGACTTCCGAATGCACTCCGAACTTCAGGTCTGCGGCGACGGCCATGGCCAAGCCTCCTGCTCTCAGATGGTGATGTAGCCCGTGGCGAGCCACCAGATGCCGACGATCGCGCCCAGCAGCGCTGCGGCGAAGATCACCCAGTCGGACACGCGCGTGAACACCGCCACGCCCTGCTCGCGCCGCGCCCACACGTAAAGCGCGGTGCCTGGTGCGTACAGCACCGCCGACAGCACGATGAACTTCAGGCCGCCGGCGAAGAGCAGGAAGATCGTGTAGACCGTTGCCAGCGTCGCGATGAACAGGTCGCGTCCGCGACGTTCGCCATGCGCGTAACCTTCGCCCCGCCGCGACACCATGAAGCCGTATCCCGCGACCAGCAGCAGCGGGATCAGCGACATCGCGCTGGTGAGATTCAGCATCAGCGCGAACGCGTCGCGCGACCAGTACGTCGTGACGACGATGATCTGCACGACGATGTTCGTCGCCCACAGTGCGCTGGACGGCACCCTGTTCGCGTTCTCCGTCGCGAACACGCGCGGCATGTCGCGGTTGTTCGCGGCGGCGAACAGCACTTCGGCGCAGATCAGCGACCATGCGAGGTACGCGCCGAGCACCGAGATCAGCAGGCCGATGCTCACGAACACCCCGCCCCACGGCCCGACCACGGCCTCCAGCGCCGCCGCCATGGAGGGCTGCCGCATGCCGGCGACGTCGGAACGCTCCAGCACCGCGTACGGCAGCAGCGTCACCAGCACCATCAACGTGGTGACGATGAAGAAGCCGGAGATCGTGGCGAAGCCGACGTCCTCGCGCTTGAGCGCGTAACGCGAGTACACGCTCGCGCCCTCGATGCCGAGGAAGACGAACACGGTGACCAGCATCGTCGCGCGCACCTGTTCGAACACGCTGCCGGCGAGCCCGCCGCCGTAGAAGTTGAAGCGGAACATGTCGGCCTTGAACAGGAAGGCCAGGATGACGATGAACACGACGATCGGAATGACCTTGGCGATCGTCACGATCTTGTTGATCGCCGCCGCCTGCTGCACGCCGCGCAGGATCATGAAGTGGAACGCCCAGATGCCGACCGACGCCACCGCGATCGCGATCACCGTGTTTCCGTCGCCGAACACCGGGAAGAACGCGCCCAGCGTGGACTTGATCAGCACCCAGTACGACACGTTGCCGATGCAGCTGCCGATCCAGTAACCGAACGCGGACAGGAAGCCGGGGTAATCGCCGAAGCCTTCCTTCGCATAGGCGAAGACGCCGGCGTCGAGTTCGGGCTTGCGTTCGGCCAGCGCCTGGAAGACACGCGCGAGCATGAACATGCCGGTGCCGGCGATGAGCCAGGCGATGACCGCGCCGAGCGGTCCGGTGGCGCCGGCGAAGGTGCGCGGCAGCGAGAAGATGCCGGCGCCGACCATCCCGCCGACCACCATCGCGGTCAGCTGTGCCCGCGACATCTTCTGGGCAGACGCCATGGCGCAACATCCTGTCAAGGCCGCTGGAGGCGCAGCGGAGCCGACGATGGCGTGGTGGCCGTCATGGAGTCGTGAAGGCGGCGTGCACGCGCCGGAGGTCTCCAGTGAACGCGGCCACGGTTCGTTAATGCGCGATGCGGTGCTTCTTCCCGACGCGTTGACGCGTCGTTAACGCAAGCACCCGCCACAGTGCCCGCGCGCGCGACGGACTGGCGCATCGAGCCGGTGCGGCAAGGAGGAGCCATGCGACGTCCCCGCGGATCACCCGCCGTACGGCGCCGCCACCGGAAGCTTCGTCTCGCGGCGTGCATCGCGCTGCTCGCAACCGCCATGGCGTCGAATGCGCAGGACGACGCGCTTTCCAGCGCGGAGGAGATGCTCGCGCATTACCAGTACGCGCAAGCGATCGAATTGCTGGAGCCGATGGAACCGACCCGATCCGACGATGCGAGATTCCTGTACCTGCTCGGTCGTGCCGCGCTGGGCACCGGCGATACGGAACGCGCGCGCGTGGCGCTGGAACGCAGCATCGAGCTCGATCCCGACAGCGCCAGCGCGCATCTCGCGCTGGGTCGCGCATATCACGCACGCGGCGAGCACGCGAACGCGCGCAACCAGTTCGAAGTGGCCCTGCATTTCGAGAACCTGCCCCCCGATCTGCTGACACAGGTACGGATCTACGACGAGGCGGCGCGCCAGGCCCTGGAGGAAGGACGCCGGACCACCGCCTTCGGCTACGCGGCCACGGGCATCGGCCGCTATCGCGTGAATTCCACGCGCGGCACCAACGCGCTGGGCGGCGGCGATCGTCGCGAAACCTTCTACAACCTGCGCGTCGGCGGCGGGCTGAGCCACTCGCTCGCCAACGACACCGCACTCGACGCGACGCTCGACTATCGCCATCGCGAATACGACGCCGGATCGCGCGACGACCGCGACCTGCGCTGGAGTTTCGCCGCCAGCCACGGCTTCGACGACAGCCGCCTTTCCGGCGGACTTCGTGGGCGCGTGAGTTATCGCGGCAATGGCGACTATCGCAACGACGTCGCCGGCTTCATCGATTACCGGCACAATCTGGACGTAAAGTCGCAACTGACGACCGGGCTGTCCGTGCAGCGCCGGCGTTATCCCCAAGGTCCGCTGCGCGCGCGCAGCCGCACCACCACGATCGCGAACGTCGGCTGGTCGCGCTCGTTCAACGATGGCGCGGCGAACTTCGGCATCACCGCGCACGCCGGGCGCAACACCGCGACCTCGCGACCCGATGGCGATTCGGACGTGTTCGGCGCCACCGCGAGCCTGGACTGGACCTTCGGCGACACGCTCGACGCGTTCGTCTACGTGTGGTGGGAGCGCGACGACTACAACACCGACCGCTTGCATTTCCATCCGGACGCGGTGGACGAGGAGGCGATCTTCCGCCGCGAGGACAATCTGTACGAAGGCGGCGCCGGGCTGGTGTGGGCGTTCACGACGACGTGGACGCTGCGGCCGGAACTGCTCTACATCCGCGACCAGAGCAACGCGGTCGCCTTCAACTACAGCTCGACGGAGGTGTGGCTGAATGTGCGCAAGGATTTCTGAGGCGCTTCCGGCAATCGCCGCATGCGCGTCGCTCGCGCTGCTGTGCGCGTGCGCGCATGCGCCGGTCGATCCGCGCGAGCGTCTGGCGCAGTACCGCGCGAACGCGGGCAGCCCGGTCGCGAGCATCGAATACGTGCGCAACATGCGCTGGCAGGCGCTCGGCGACCAGGCGATGGCGGTGTGGCCACGGCGCGATTCGGGCTTCCTGGTGGAGTTCGCCTCGCCCTGCCCCGGCCTCGGCGAGGCCCGTTCGATCCAGATCACCCGCGCGGAAGGCCGCGTGCGCGCGCGTCAGGATTCGGTGCGCGTGGTTTCGCTGGCCGGCGCGCCGCCGATGCAGCGCGCTCCCTGTCCCATCCTGCTGATCCGGCCCATCGGCGAACCTGCCGGCGACATGCCGGACGGGCTTCGCGGACTCGATCCGTCCGAAGGAACCGCACCATGACAGCACCACGCGCCTCTTCGCGTCCGTTCCGACCGCCCGCGACGCGCGGCGTCTCGCACCGCGCGACCCTGATCGGCATCGCGATCCTCGCGGCGCTGGCGATCCTCATGTTCTCGCTGTTCGACCGCAGGAGCAGCCAGGATGCGCCGCCAGGGGCGCTGATCGAACGCGGGATGTCGCCCGGGCACCGTCTGCTCAACCTGGAAACCGGCCGCACGCTGCCGGCGAACTCGCCGCGCATCCAGCGCGCCGACGCGTCGATCACCCGCGTGTCCGCGCGATTCGGCACGAGCAAGGACCACGTCGCCGACCTCGCACTGTCCACGCGCAACACCATCGCGAAGCAGCACCCCGAAGACGTGCTCGACGTGCTCGATGCGGCACTGTTCGCGACCGAAGGCATGCCGGCACGGTCGGTGCCGCCGCTGGCGCCGCTCCTCGCCGCGTACGCGCAGGCACGGCTCAGCGGCGCAAGCGTGACGGAATCGCGCGCGGTCACGCGCTCGTTCGCACAGCTCGCCGCGAAGGATCGCCCGCCGCGGTAAGCGCGATCAGCGCCGGAACCTGCGTCGCATCGCCGCGATCCGGCCCAGGTACAGCGCGACGAGAACGCCGATGCCGACGATCAGCCACAACGCCGTCACGCGCAGCCATTCCCCGCGTGCGGCGCGCAGGCGTTCGCCGCTGGCGATCCGGGTGAGTTCGGCGATGCACGGCGCATCCGCGCGTTCGCGGTCGCGCGTGGCGCCGTAGACGGCGCCCGCGCGACGCTGTTCGGCGACTTCGCCGGAGCGCTGCGCGAGGCGTGCGGCATCGGTGCCTTCGGCCGTGGCTGCGTTGCGGCGGTCCAGTTCGCGTCGCGCCTGCGCGCGGGTGATCGGCGGCGCGAGATCCGCACAACTGGCGGCGACGCCGGTGGATTGCGCGGTCGGCCATGCGGGCAAGCGGAACACGGCCACGAGCGCGAGCACGGCGCCGATCGCGATCAACAGCATTCCCCGGTACATGATGGCCTCCTGGCTTCTGTGGTCATGGATGCGTGGCGGCGCGCCTGGACGGATCGCCCGCGAGCAGCGACGCCCATCGCCGCGCGGCGGGATGGTGCTCGGCGAGCGTCGTCGCCGCGATCAGGATCGGCACGCCGATGAAGGCGCCGGCCACGCCCCACAGCATGCTCCACAGGAACACCGCGAACAGCACCATGAAGGGCGAGATCGACAACTGCTCGCCGGCGATGCGCGGCTCCAGGTAGCTGCCGAGCAGGAACTGCACGAGGTTGAGACCGGCGAAGATCGCCAGCGGGAGCAGCACGCCGTCGAACTGCACGATCGCGAACAGCGTCGGCAGCATCGTCGCGAACAGCGGGCCGAGGAACGGGATGAAGTTCAGCGCGAACGCGATCACGCCCCATTCCAGCGCGAGGTCCACGCCCAGCGCCCAGGTCAGCGCCCACACGCCCAGGCCCGTCGCCAGGCTCATGATCGCGCGTATCGCCATGTAGCGCTGGAACTTCGCCGCCGCCGCGCGACACGCCGCGATGAGCTCGACCTTGCCCGCGTGCACCAGCTTGCGGCGCGTGGCGTCGACTTCCAGCAGGCCGAGGACCACGAACACCAGCGCGATCATGACGAAGCTCGCGAGGTACTGCAGCCCGGCGCCGAGGCGTTGCAGCGCCGCGAACAGCCAGCGCGGATCGAAGTTGTGCACGAACTCGCTGACCAGGTACAACCCATGCGCCTGCAACCATGCATCCATGTGCAGGTATTGCGCCTGGAAACCGGCGGCATTGGCGATCGCCCACTGCATCGCACGGTTGAGCCCCCACAGCACCAGGCTCGCCATCGCGGTCGTCGCCACGCCCGTCGCCACCACGGTGAGGAACATCGCGAGCACGCGCGGCACCACGCGCTCCATCGCGTGCTGCAAGGGGAAGACGATGGCGATGATGAAGATCGAGAAGCACACCGGCGCGAACAACGCGCGCCCGAGGTACAACGCCAGCAGGATCACCAGCGCCGCGCTGATGCCGAGCAGCGTCGCGATGGGCGTGGAGGTGCGGGGCGCGCGCATGCGGGCGTGGTCAGAACGCGGCTTCGAGGTACGCGTAGAGATAGTTCGAACCGCCATCCACGGTGCCGAGCAGCTGCGAACTGGCGAAGATGCCCGAACGGTGCGAGACGGCGAGGCCGAAGTACACGTCGTGCCAGCGCTTGTTGCCGAACAGGTCGCCCAGGCTCACGTCGATGCTCGGCTCCAGGTAGTTCAGCAGCTTGGACGTGTTGCGCTCGCGCGCCGCCTGGGTGACGACTTCCGAGTACGGCACGCGTTCGGCATAGGACACGCCGATGCCGAAACCCACGCGCGTGGTCACGCGGTGGCTCCATGGAAATCCGTACCAGAAACCCTTCATGTACGCGTCGAGCTGCCATCCGTCCGGCTGGCGGCCTTTCTCGTCGTGGCGCAGTACGCCCACGTAGCCGATGATGTCGAGCGGCCAGCCGTTGAGGCGCGATACGAACGGCCGGCCCACGTGCACGCCCCAGATGTCGGTCGGATCCTCGTCGTTGAGGCTCACGCACTGCAGCGTCATGATGCGCACGAGGTGGCAACCATCGCCCGTGTCGCGACCGTAGAACACCTTCACGTAGGTGGGCGCGGCGTCCTCGTCCCAGCGCACCTGGCCGTTGCCGAAGTCGTAGGCGGCGCCGGCCATCACGCCCCATTGCAGGTCGTCGTCGACCACGGGGCTGTCGCGGATTTCCGACGAAAGCCGCGTGACGTACGCGCCGCCGATCAGGCTCCAGTGCTGGAGGATGCGGTACTTGCCGTACAGCGCCAGCGTCGCGTTCCAGCCGGCTCCCGCGTCGTAGGACGGGCGATCCGGCAACGCATCGATCGGGGACACGCCGTAGTAGTAGTCGTTGAGATCGCCGCTGCGCCATGACGCGAGCGCGACCGGTTGCAGCCGCCAGCGTTCGCCTTCGATCGTGTAGGCGTAGGCGGCGCGCGCTTCGGTGCCGTGCGAGAGCCCGGCGATGTCGTGGCGCACGCTCACGTCCCAGCGCGACGCGCCGTGCTTCACGTAGAAGCGCGCGCCCAGGTCCGCACCGGTGTTGCGCACTTCCATGCCTTCCAGCGACAGCGGCAGTTCGTCTTCCGGATAGCCTTCCAGGCGCCGCTCGACGAAGCCTTCGAACCCCATCGTGTCGTTGCGCCACAGGCGCATGCCGGCTTCGTTCGCGCGCAGGAAGAAGCGCTCGCCTTCGTACAGATAGAGCGGAAGGAAGTCGTCGCGCGTGCCGCCATCGCGATACGGCGAGGACTCCGCGCGCACCATGAAACCCAGGCCCGCGCTGCCCTCTTCCTCCAGCACGGTGCCCATCCACGCATCCTGCGCCGATGCATCGGACGCGATGACGAACAGGCTCGCGCCGAGCGCCGCAGCGAGCATGCGGCAACGCAACGCGACACGAGCGCGCGGCACGCGCGCCGGGTGGCGGGACATCGCGGGCACCCTCATGGCATCGTCCTCCTGGACGCCGCGGCACGGCGTGCGCCGCGCTCGCTGCGCACCATCGCCGGTTTTCGTCGATGCGGCGTGGGCACCGCGTGAAACCCGCGTCACATCGCGTGCATGCCGTCACGACGACTTCACCCTCATTTCACCGCATCGGGAGTAAGCCGACTGCGCGTAATCGCTCATGGAGCCGGCAGCGCCGGTATCGACCAGGGAGGCACCCCATGAAACGCGAGATGATCCATGCGACGTTGATCGCGCTCGGGCTGGCGCTCGCCGCGGGCTGCGCGACGCACACCACGCCTTCGACCTTCAACCGCTCCGAAGTGGGCGCGGCCCGCACCGTCGAATGGGGCACGGTGCGCGGACTGCGCGACGTCGCCATCCAGAACGATTCGCGCGGCATCGCCACCGCCACCGGCGCGGCGCTCGGCGGCATCGCCGGCAGCACCATCGGCAGCGGCACGCGTGCGAACACCGCCGGTGCGGTCGCGGGTGCCGTGGCCGGCGGCGCGGCGGGCAACGCGATGGCGCGCGGCAGCCGCGCGGGCGTGGAGATCACCGTCGAACTGGATTCGGGCCGCACGATCGCGGTCACGCAGGACGGCACCAGTCGCGATTACCGCGTGGGCGATCGCGTGCAGGTGTCGTCCGACGGAACGACCACGCGCGTCACGCGCTGATCGTCCGCGCCGATTCATCCGCGCGGATCCTGACCTCCGGCCACATGACGCGGCCAGAGCGGCACGCGTCGAACAGGACTTTCCATCGCGCAAGGGATGCCAGCGACATGAAGCCTCACGCCCTCCTCCTGCCGCTGTTCGCGGCCGTCATCGCCGCCTGCTCGACCGGACCGACCCTGTCCACCCAGGACCGCCTCGCGCTGTATCGCCAGCATGCCGGCGCGCCGGTGATGTCGTTCCGCCTGGAACGCATGACCGGCACGCAGCAGTGGACGCCGCTGGGCGACCAGGCGCTTGCGGTCTGGTCCAGCGCCAATCGCGGCCATCTGATCGAGTTGCGCAACCGGTGTCCGGCGATGATGTCGGCGGGTGGCATCTCGATCACCAATTCGCTCGGCCAGGTCACCGCGCGCATGGACAGCGTGGTCCCGCGCAGCCCCGCCGCGTCGCGCCTTTCGTGCCGCATCGACACGATCCGCCCGATCGACGGACGCTCGCTGCGCGATGCCAAGCGCGAACTGCGCGAGGCGCAGATCGTCGATCGCAGCACGGCGCCCCCGGAACCGGAACCGCCGCAATCCTGACGCGCGGCGCTCAGCCGCCGCCCTCGTCCTCGTCGCGCGCGAGTTCCGCCGCACGGCGCTCGTCGAGCACGCGCGCCAATCGCGTGAGATCCCGTGGCGACCAGTCGTCGATGCCCGCGACCTCGCGCCATGCGGCCACGTAGTGCGAAGGCGCGTACACGTGGCCGAACCCCATGGGCGTCTCGTCGGCCAGCGTCATGTCGAGCACCAGCTGCATGGTCGAAACGACCGGATACCAGCGCATCTGTGGCGCGACGTCCGGCCCGCGCACCGGATACAGCCAGTCCGGCGTGCGGAACAGATCGCGATGATCGAAGAAGGTGATCGCATCGCTGGCGTATTGCAGGTAGACCACCCGCATCGGCCCCCAGGGGGCGTCGGAAGGCACCGGCGAGCCGTGCTGGTTCATGAAGCGCACGAAGCGGCCGTCGCGGAATTCCGGCCGCCACGCGGGGGAGCCGGGATTGCGCATCGCCGTGAGCCTGCGCCATTGCCGCGCGGCGAACGGCGGGCCGCTCCACAGCGCGCCCTGCGGCGGATCGCCGAGCACGTCGAACAGCTCCAGCGAACGTTCGGAGTTCATCGCGCCCAGGCTCAGACCGTGCAGGTACAGCTTCGGCCGCGCCTGCGGCGGCAGCGTGCGCCAGTACGCGTACACGGCCTCGAACAGCGCCTGCGAGCTTTCCTCGCCGTATTCGGGCTCGATCATCAGCGACAACGGGCTGGACAGGTACGAGTACTGCATCGCGACGCTGGCGATGTCGCCGCGGTACAGGTATTCGACGGGTTCGATCGCGGCCGGATCGACCCAGCCGGTGCCGGTCGGCGTGATCACGATGAGCGCGCTGCGCGAGAAACCGCCGACGCGGCGGAGTTCGGCGAGCGCCAGTTGCGCGCGCTCCGTCGCGGAATTCGCCGACGGCAAGCCGGCGTATACGCGTAACGGCGTCTGCGCCGGTTCGCCGGCGAGCGTTGCGACGTCCGCGGCATCCGGTGCGCTGGAGACGAAGCGCCGGCCCATGCGCCCGAGGTTTTCCCATGCGATCAACGATTGCGGGCTGCCGGTGCGGTATGCCTCCTGCGACGGCGCGGTGTCGGGCGGGATCAGCGCATCGGCCTGGCGGAACGACGAGTCGATCACCTGCAACGCGATGCGCAGCACGACGTTGTTGCTGAGCACGATCACCAGCGCGAGCACCGCCGACACGCCGAGCACGCCGGCCATGCGTCGCGGCAGCACCATGCCGAGCGAGCGCGAGAACCACGCCGCGAGGAAACCGAACACGCGCGCCGCGCCGAGCAGCACGCCGAAGGCGAGCGCCGCCGCGAGCGCGACGATGATCGAATCGACGCCCTCCTCCGGCGCCAGGCCGAACACCGCACGCACCTGGTTCTGCCAGTGCGGCGCGCGCCACAGCGCCCACAGCACCGCGAGCGCGCACAGCGCGTGCGACGTGCGTAGCACGTGTCGTGGCGTACGGCCGCGCGCGGGCGGGATTTCCAGGTACTCCCACAACCAGCGGGCGAACACGCCGATGGCATACCCGGTGGCGAAACCGGCGCCGGCCAGCACCCCCTGCATCGCGGGCGTGCGCGGGATCAGGCTCGGCGTGAGCGAGGCGACGAGGAACAGCGAGCCGACGACGACGCCAACCGGGGACAGCGGCGCCGGCAGTCGCGCGAGGGCCGCGAGGTGTCGGTGCCGTTCGCCTTCGATCGCCGCGCCATGGATGTTCGCCTCGCGCATGGCACTCGCGCGCGCTTCAGTGGGCGTCGGGGGTGTTCGTGCGGATCGCCCCGTTCTCCGGCGCGTGCGTGGGGGCGAGGTTCGCGGACCATGCCTGTCGCATCACCATCGCTCCCTGCGGGGACGGGCGAGGATAGGTGTACGTGGCGTGACGGTTCCGTGATAGCGGATGCGTTCGCGACCCACGAGGACGAGGGGCGCATCGGTGGGATCATGCCGGGCGGCAGCAGCACGCACTTGATGCCACGAACAACGCGTCGATGGACGCATGCGGGCCAGGATCATGACGGTCTCGCGCGTTGCAGTCGCCGAGCCTGCTCGGGCGCGCAACGCCGCACCAGCGCCACCTGCTTCGGGATGTGGGCAGCGGCAGGCGAACGCGGCATGTCCAGCGGCGACGGCTGGCGCGGATCGGAGGGAGGGAAATCGGTGTCCATGCTCCTCGGACGGGCCAAGGGGAGCGGCTGTGCCCGGACGGCCGGTTCGGTGTCCCTTTTGGTGTCCCCTTCCCTGTCCCTGGGCCGCGGCCGGCGTCCGTCGTGAAGTTGCGTGCCTCGACGGATCGCTTCGGCCTGTCATCCAGCCGCCAGTACGCTGTGCCACACTCGCCTCTCGAGCGCGCTACTTGCGCGGCGCGCTCGAATCGGCCCAGTCGTTCGAAACGATGGCGAGCGCATCGTCCACGTGTACGTGCAGCGCAATCCGGAAAGCTGCGGCGGGTATCCGGATTGCAGGTGTTTGGGTTGCAGTGAAGCGGCTGCGGCGGCGTGCCATTGGTGCGCGGCAGGCAACGCGGTGAGATCGTGGCGATGGCTACCCGCGGTGCGCAGCCGTCGCTAAGGTCCTGGTGTACTGGTTTTTCGAACATCGGCGTCGCGTGTCCGCGGTGCTTTACTTTCGTTTCGTGCATTTCTCCCTTCGCGCCATGAAGGCGGGCGTTCCTCTTCCGGAAGTCCACCGCTGAAGCGCGAAGCGTCCCCGGGTTCCCGCCAGCGCGGGAACGACGAGTCGTTGCTTCTGCTCCCCGCCTCGTCGCTGTCGCTCGTTCCTCGTTCCTCCGCTCGTTTCCTCATCCCCGTTCCCTCAACGAAGGACACCCCCATGACCCACATCACCACGCAGGACGGCACGAAGATCTTCTACAAGGACTGGGGCACCGGCCAGCCGATCGTGTTCCACCACGGCTGGCCGCTGTGCGGCGACGACTGGGACACCCAGATGATGTTCTTCCTCGCGCAGGGCTATCGCGTGATCGCGCACGATCGCCGCGGCCACGGGCGCTCGACGCAGACGGCGACCGGCAACGAAATGGACACCTACGCGGCCGATGTCGCCGCGCTCGCCAGGGAGCTGGACCTGCGCGACGCGATCCACGTCGGCCATTCCACCGGCGGCGGCGAAGCGACGCGGTATGTCGCACGGCATGGCAAGGGCCGTGTCGCCAAGCTCGTGCTGATCGGCGCGGTGCCGCCGGTGATGGTGAAGTCGGCGAGCAATCCGGGCGGACTCGACAAGCAGGTGTTCGACGGCCTGCGCGAGCAGTTCGCCGCCAATCGCGCCGGGTTCTACTGGGATTTCCCGATCCCCTTCTACGGCTACAACCGCGACGGCGCGACGCTGTCGGAAGCCGTGCGCCAGAACTGGTGGCGCCAGGGCATGATGGGCGGCGCGAAGCCCCAGTGCGACTGCATCGCGGCGTTCTCGGAAACCGACTTCACCGAAGACCTCAGGAGCATCGAGGTGCCCACGCTGGTGATGCACGGCGACGACGACCAGATCGTGCCGATCGACGATTCCGCGCGTCTTTCGGCCAAGCTGCTGCGCAATGCGACGCTGAAGGTGTACGAGGGTTTCCCGCACGGCATGTGCACCACGCATGCGGACGTGATCAATCGCGATCTGCTGGCGTTCCTGCGCAGTTGAGCGCGCCAGGATGCATGCGCCGGCGCGTTGGCCGGCGCATGCGGCGCTCGCCGCGTCGTTCAGACACGGCGCGACCCTTCGGCGTAGGGTCGAAGATCCCCGCATGGATGGAACCCGTCATGTCCGAGATGCTCGTGACCGATAGCCAGCGGGCCTTCCTCGAAGACCTGGGCCGCACCGCGCGTTCCCACCTGCCGCACATGGAATGGGACGAAGTGGAGCCGCACCTGCGACTGGGCTGGTATTCGAGCGTGCTCTCCAACGACCTGGACTGGGGGCGCGTGGAGGCGATCGCGCATGAGAGCTGGTCGAGGGATCCGTTCTAGGTTGGGTCGCTGGTGATCGCCTGAGCGCTTGCACCGGCTGCATCGTTACATCGCGCGTCCCGACCCTCGCCCCAACCCCGCTCCCGGTGGGAGAGTGGGAGAGGGGCCCTACTCTCCCGGCCCCGGCACGCCGACGAGGCCCTCCTGTGCGCGCCAGGCCCGGACATGCGCTATATAGCCCCCTATATCCCGCCGTCCCAGGAGCCCTCCCCCGATGTCCGCCTGGCCTCGCCACGCCGCGCTGTGCGCGCTCGCGCTCGCCTTCGCCGCGCCGGCCGCCGCCGAGCAGCCCGTGCGCGTGTTCGCCGCCGCCAGCCTGACCAACGCGCTCGGCGACATCGCCACCGAATGGGAAAAGGCCGGCCACCCCAAACCACGCCTGGCCTTCGCCGCCTCCTCGACGCTGGCCCGGCAGATCGAAGCCGGCGCACCGGCGGACGTGTTCGCATCCGCCGATGCGACCTGGATGGATCACCTCGAACGGCGCGGCAAGCTCGCGCCGGGCACGCGCGCGAACGTGGCCGGCAACACGCTGGTGATGATCGTGCCGCGCGGCAGGCGCTTCCCGGTGCACATGCAGCGCGGCTTCGACCTGGCCGACGCGTTCGACGGAAAACTGTGCACCGGCGCGCCCGGCGTCGTGCCCGTCGGCATCTACGCGCGCCAGGCCCTGCAGGACCTTGGCTGGTGGAACGCGCTGCAGGGCCGCGTGGTCGGCACCGACGACGTGCGCACCGCGCTGGCCTTCGTCGAACGCGGCGAATGCCCGCTCGGCATCGTCTATGCCACCGACGCGAAGATCAGCCGCAGGGTCGAGGTGCTGGCGACGTTCCCCGCCGCCTCGCACGAACCCATCGTGTATCCGATGGCGATCGTGCGCGGCGCGCGTCCGGAAGCCCGCGCCTTCCTCGATTACGTGAAGACCTCGAAGACCGCCGCCGCGATCTTCGCAAGGTACGGCTTCACCACGGGCGCGCGCTGACATGTGGCTCTCGCCCGAGGAATGGGATGCACTGGCGCTGTCGGCGAAGGTCGCGTTGTGCGCGACAGCCGCCTGCCTGCCGTTCGGCATCGCGCTGAGCTGGCTGCTCGAACGCCGCCAGTTCCCCGGCAAGGTGTGGATCGACACGCTGGTGCAGTTGCCGATGGTGCTGCCGCCGGTGGTGCCGGGCTATCTGCTGCTGTTGCTGCTGGGCACGCAGGGGCCGCTGGGGCGTTGGCTGCTCGACACGTTCGGAATCGTCGTCGCCTTCACCTGGAAAGGCGCGGTGATCGCCTCGGCGGTGATGGCCTTCCCGCTGATGGTGCAGCCGATCCGGCTGGCGGTCCGGCTCATCGATCCACGCCTGGAGAAGGCGGCGGCGACGCTCGGCGCGAAGCCGTGGGACACGTTCCTCAACGTGACCCTGCCGTTGTCGGCGCCGGGCGTGATCGCCGGCTGCATCCTGTGCTTCTCGCGCAGCCTGGGCGAATTCGGCGCGACGATGGCCTTCGTCGGCAACATCCCCGGCGAAACCCGCACGCTGCCGCTGGCGATCTACAGCCTCACCCATGTGCCCGATGGCGAAGCGGCGGCGTTGCGGCTGTCGCTGCTGTCGATCGCGCTCGCCGTGGCCGCGCTGCTGGTCAGCCGCTGGATCGGCCTGCGCGCCGAACGCCGGCTCGGCTTCCACGATCGGGGGCCGCATGCTGAGCTTTGACCTGCACTTCGCGCGCGGCGACTTCGCGCTGCAAGCCATCGCGGACGTCGGCGACGGCGTGACCGGCGTGTACGGGCCGTCGGGTTCGGGCAAGAGCACGTTGCTGGCGTTGCTGGCGGGATTGCTCACGCCCGCGCGTGGACGGATCAGGCTGGGCGAACGCGTGCTGGTCGACACCGGTGCGCGCCGGTTCGTGCCGCCGTGGGATCGCCACGTCGGCCTGGTGTTCCAGGACGGCCAGTTGTTCCCGCACCTCACCGTGCGCCAGAACCTGCTGTTCGGCCACGCGCGCATCCCGCAGGCGATGCGCCGTTACGAACTGGACGGCGTGGCGGAGCTGCTGGAAATCGCGCCGCTGCTCGATCGCCGCCCCACCCTGCTCTCCGGCGGCGAGCGCCAGCGCGTGGCGCTCGGCCGCGCCCTGCTCTATTCGCCGCAATTGCTGCTGCTCGACGAACCGCTGTCCTCGCTCGACGATCGGCTGAAGCGCCAGATCCTGCCCTTCCTCAAGCGCATCAAGGACGAGACGCGGCTGCCGATGCTCTACGTCACCCACGCGCACGGCGAACTGGATTACCTCGCCGACCGCGTGCTCGGCATGGAGCGCGGACGGCTGGAAGCGAAGGTCACGGGCTGACGGCGAGGATCACGCTGGAGGCCTCGAACAGCGCGCTGGCGCGGGTGCCTTCGGCGAGTCGCAGCTTTTCGGCGGAGGTGTTCGTGACGATGGCGGCGATGGTCGTGCCGCCTTCGGCTTCGATCACGACTTCGGTGTTCACCGCGCCGGGCGTCACCCGCGACACGATGCCGGGCAGCTGGTTGCGCGTGGACAGGCGCACGCCGTCGAGGTCGGTGGCGACGACCACGCTGGACGCCTTGACCAGCGCGATCGCCTGCGCGCCGACGGCCAGGCCCATGTGCTGCGTGCTTTCGTGCGTGACGATGGCGACGATGCGCCCGCCGCCGCGCAGTTCCAGTTCCACCTCGTCGTTCACCGCGCCGTGCACGATGCGCGCGACGCGGCCGGCGAAGTGATTGCGCGCACTGGTGAGCATGGCGAACCTCCCGATGATGTCCAGGTCGCGCCCGGCGTTGGCGATGCGCTGGTTGAGCAGCTCGACGAACCGCGCGTTCTGCGCCTCGGCTTCGCGCCACGTCGAGACCAGGCGTTCGCCGTCCGGCGTGAGCCGCGTCGCCCCGCCGCCCTTGCCGCCGACCACGCGCTCGACCAGCGGTGCGTCGGCGAGGTTGTTCATCGCCTCCACCGCGTCCCACGCGGCCTTGTAGCTCAGTCCGACGCGGCGCGCGGCGGCGGCGATGGACGTCTCGCTGCCGATCGCCTCGAGCAGTTCCATCCAGCGGCGGCTGCCGAACCGGCCGCGCGAGGCTTCGACGGTGAGCGAGCTGTGGATGCGCATCGGGTTTCGCGATGTCCGGGGCGGTGAACTGTAACGCAGCGGGCATTCGTAGCCCGGGTAAGCGAAGCGCATCCGGGGTCGCCGCGTCGTATCCGTGGCGGCGAGGCTTCCCCGGGTGCGCTTCGCTTACCCGGGCTACAGAAGCTCTGGTGACTGGACGCCGCAACGCTGGCCACACACACTCGCCGCTTCCGCGCGACGGCTGGAGGACGCATGAGGCTGATGATCGTCGGTTCCACCGGTCTCGTCGGCCGGCATGCGCTGGAGATCGCGCTCGCGCATCCGGCCATCGCGCAGGTGATCGCGCCCACGCGCAGGCCAGCCGCCGATCATCCGAAGCTGCTCGCACCGGTGGTCGACTTCGACGCGTTGCCGGCCGATGCGCCGTGGTGGACGGTCGATGCGGTCGTCTGCGCGCTGGGCACGACGATCCGCACGGCCGGGTCGCAGGAGGCGTTCCGTCGCGTGGACCACGACTATCCGCTCGCCGTCGCGCGCCTGGCGCAGGCGCACGGCGCCTCCACTTTCGTGCTCAATTCCGCGATGGGCGCCGACGCCGGTTCGCGCATCTTCTACAGCCGCGTGAAAGGCGAAGTGGAACGCGACCTCACTGCCCTGGGTTTCGCCTCGCTGACGCTGTTGCGGCCGGGACTGATCGGCGGCGATCGCGAGGAATTCCGTGCCGGCGAACGCGTGGCGACGGCGGCGCTGCGCGTGCTGCATCCGCTGCTGCCGCGGCGCTGGCGGATCAATCCGGCCGCGCGCATCGCGCAATGCATGGTGGATGCCGCCGTGCAGGCGCGGCCGGGCGTCCACGTGGTCGCATCCGACGCGCTGACCTGACGCATCACCGTCGGCTAACCGGTCGCGCGCGAGACTGCGGGCTCGTTTCCACCATCGCGACCGCCACGCCATGAAGATCCTTATGGTCCTCACCTCGCACGACCGCCTCGGCGACACCGGCGAGAAAACCGGCTTCTGGCTGGAGGAATTCGCCGCGCCGTACTACGTGTTCACCGACGCGGGCGCGCAGGTCACCGTGGCTTCGCCAAAGGGCGGACAGCCGCCGATCGATCCCAAGAGCGACGATCCGTCGAACCAGACGCCTGCACAGGACCGGTTCAAGGCCGATGCGAAGGCACAGGCCGTGCTGGCCGACACGAAGCGGCTGGATTCGCTGTCCCCCGACGATTTCGACGCCGTGTTCTATCCCGGCGGCCACGGGCCGTTGTGGGATCTCGCGGAAGATCCCGCGTCGATCCGCCTGATCGAATCCTTCTTCGACGCCGGCAAGCCGGTCGCCGCCGTCTGCCATGCGCCCGGTGTGCTGCGGCACGTGAAGCACGACGGCGAGCCGCTGGTGAAAGGCCGCCGCGTCACCGGCTTCACCAACTCCGAGGAAGCGGCGGTGAAGCTGACGGAGGTGGTGCCGTTCCTGGTGGAGGACGAACTCAGGCGCCTCGGCGGCCGTTACGAAAAGGCCGCGGACTGGCAGAGCTTCGCGATCGTCGATGGACGACTGGTGACCGGGCAGAACCCGGCGTCTTCGGAGGCCACGGCGGAGGCGCTGCTCGGGTTGTTGCGTTAGGCGGCAGAGGTTCGATTTTCGGCGCGGCGGCGGCCGGGGGTGCGCTTCGCTTGCCCGGGCTATCAGGGCTGCGGTGCTTCGGTGGCGCGTTTGTATCGGACTGTATCCGCGCACCTGACGGCCACATTCCCCGACAAAATTCCCGGTCGCCCGACACGGGCGCGATACCGCGCGGGCATGGAATGGCGCCACCGGAAACCACCGGCCACCCACACCGAGGAAACATCGCCATGACCCACTCCCTCCAGACCGTCGTCTACACCGCGCACACCCATGTCACCGGCGGGCGCAGCGGCAAGGGCCGTTCCAGCGACGGGGCCATCGATGTCGCGCTCAGCACGCCGGGTTCGAACCGCCCCGGCACCAATCCGGAGCAGTTGTTCGGCATCGGCTGGTCGGCGTGCTTCATCGGCGCGCTGGGCTTTGCCGCGAACGAGCTGAAGGTGAAGTTGCCGGCCGATACCGCGGTCGATGCGGATGTCGTGCTCGGCAAGACCGCGAACGGCGAGTACCAGCTCGCGGTGAAGCTCGACGTCAAGCTGCCCGGGCTGGACGAGGCCACGCGCCGGCAGCTGGTCGACATCGCGCACCAGACTTGCCCGTACTCGCGCATGACGCGCGGCGACGTGGACGTCGAGATCGTCACCTGAACCTGGATCGCGACCGCGACGCGGCCCGGGCAGGCGCGCCTGCGCCGTGCCCGGGCCGCGAGGCGGTGTCGTTCCGTCGATCGCCCACAAACCTCATCAGCAGGTGTCCCATGTTCAAGTCGATCCTCACCGCGTTCGCGCTGTCGCTCACGCTGCTCGCCGGCTGCGCGCCCGGTGCGCAGGCCGAGCCGCCGAAAGCCGCGCCCGCACCGGAATTCACCGGCATTTCCCGCTGGCTCAACGCACCGCCGCAGACGATGGCGGGGCTGAAGGGCAAGGTCGTGCTGGTGGAGTTCTGGACGTACTCCTGCATCAACTGCATCCACGTCCTGCCGCACGTGCGGCAGTGGCACGAGCGCTACCGCGAGCAGGGCCTGGTCGTGATCGGCGTGCACACGCCCGAGTACGACGAGGAGCGCAGCACCGACAACGTGCGCCGCGCGATCGAACGCTTCGGCATCGCCTATCCGGTCGCGCAGGACAACGGCTACGAGACCTGGAACGCCTGGGGCAACCGCTTCTGGCCGGCGCTGTACCTGGTCGATCGCGACGGCCGCATCGTCCATCGCCACTACGGCGAAGGCGGCTACGAGGCCACCGAGCAGCGCATCCGCGAACTGCTCGCCACGCGCTGAACCCTCCCGGGGCGATGGCACAATCGCGTCATCGCCTCCCTCTTCCCGAGCGCCGCATGGAACACGCAGACCACATCCTGGTCGTGGACGACGATCGCGAGATCCGCCAGATGGTCGCCGACTATCTGCGCAAGAACGGTCTGCGCGCGAGCGAGGCCGCCGACGGGCGCGAGATGCGCGCGGTGCTGGAGACGCACGCCATCGACCTGATCGTGATGGACTTGATGATGCCCGGCGAGGACGGCCTCACCCTCACCCGCAACCTGCGCGCCGGCCGGCATCGCGCGATCCCGGTGGTGATGCTGACCGCGCGCGAGGACCAGACCGACCGCATCATCGGCCTGGAAATGGGCGCCGACGATTACGTCACCAAGCCCTTCGCCGCGCGCGAACTGCTGGCGCGGATCAAGGCCGTCATCCGGCGCACGCGCATGCTGCCGCCGAACCTGCAGGTCACCGAAGCCGCGCGCCTGCTCGCGTTCGGTCGCTGGCGGCTGGACACCACCGCGCGGCACCTGCTCGATCCGGACGGCACCGTGGTGGCGCTCAGCGGCGCGGAGTTCCGCCTGCTGCGCGTGTTCCTCGACCATCCCAACCGCGTGCTCAGCCGCGACCAGTTGCTGAACCTGACGCAGGGCCGCGATGCGGAACTGTTCGACCGCTCCATCGACCTGCTCGTCAGCCGCCTGCGCCAGCGCCTGCAGGACGACGCGCGCGATCAGAGCTACATCAAGACCGTGCGCAGCGAGGGCTATGTCTTCAGCATGGCGGTGACCGTCGTGGGCGAGGACGGATGAACATGCGTGCGCATGCCGGATCGCGCTGGCTTCCGCGCAGCATGGCCTCGCGGCTGTACGCGATCCTCGCCGGCGGGCTGCTGCTCGCGCACGCGCTGTCGTTCGGGCTGCTGTTCTACGAGCGCTACGAGGCCGCGAGTTCGATGCTGATGACCAACCTGGAACAGGACGTGGTCGTCGCCGTGAACCTTCTCGACCGCCTGCCGCCGGACGAACGCGCGTACTGGCTGCCGATGCTGCGGCGGCGGACGTTCCATTACGCGCTCGGTGAAGGCGATCCGGGGACGCCGCTGGAAGGCGCGACCTCGCGCCAGATGGCCGGCACCATCGCGAGCGCGCTCGGCCCGCGCTACACGACGCGAGCGCGGCAGCTGTCGCGCGATCCCGAACGCTTCCAGGTGCAGGTGCGCCTGCGCGATGGCAGCCCCGTGGTCATCGACGTCCAGCCCTCGGTGATGCCGCTGGCGCGGTGGCTTCCCTACCTGCTCGCGTTGCAGCTGGCCGTGCTGCTGCTGTGCGCCTGGGCCGCAGTGCGGCTGGCGACGCGCCCGCTCGCGCGGCTCGCGCGGGCAGCGGAGAACGTGCGCCCCGACGGCGACGGCGAACGTCTCGGCACCGACGGCCCGATCGAAGTCGCGCAGGCCGCCGGCGCCTTCAACGCGATGCAGGACCGCATCGCGCGCTACATGAAGGAGCGGTTGCAGATCCTCGCGTCGATCTCGCACGACCTGCAGACGCCGATCACGCGGATGAAGCTGCGCGCCGAGTCGATGGACGAAGCGCCCGAGCGCACGAAGCTGCTCGACGACCTCGACCAGATGCAGCACCTGGTGCGCGAAGGCATCGCCTACGCACGCAGCGCGCATGGCAGCGACGAGCCGCCGGTGCGGCTGGACCTCAACGCGTTCCTCGACAGCCTGGTCTGCGATTACCGCGATACGGGGCGACCGGTGAACCTCGACGGCCGCATCGCCGCGCCGGTCGTCACCCGTCCGCACGCACTGCGCCGCGTCGTCGCCAACCTGATCGACAACGCGCTGAAGTACGCAGGCGCGGCCGAGGTCGATCTGCGCGACGAAGCGGATGCGGTCGCGATCCGCATCCGCGATCGTGGGCCGGGCATTCCCGAGGCGGAACTCGCCCGCGTGCTGGAGCCGTTCTACCGCCTGGAAGCGTCGCGCAATCGCGATACCGGCGGCACCGGACTGGGGCTGGCGATCGCGCAGCAGCTGGCGGAGTCGATCGGCGCGACGCTGATGTTGCGCAATCGGGACGGCGGCGGGCTGGAGGCGATGGTGCGGTTGCGGCGGGCGTGAGCTTCGCCCTTACCGTGAAGAACGTCGCTCGATCCGAACGCCCGGGAGATTCGCATCGCTACTCCTGCAACACGGGGCGCAGCGCCTCCGGCCGGCGCGGCTTCCGCTTCGACGGGAACCACAGCGCGATCGCCGCCGCCCCCAGCCCCACCGACATCGACCCGATGTACATCCACGTGTAGCTGCCGTAGCGATCGAACAGCCATCCGCCGAGCAGCGGCCCGAGCGCCATTCCCAACGCCGACAGCATGCCGGCCGCACCGAGAATGAGGCCTAGGATCTGCGGACTGAACGCTTCCCGCGCGAGCGAGGCGTACAGCGGCATCGTGCCGCCATACGCCATGCCGAACACGATCGCCACCGCGTAGAAGCCGTCGAGCTGGTTCACGCCCAGGTACGAGACCGCGGCGATGGCCTGGATCAGCAGCCCCGCGATCAGCACCGGCTTCGCGCCGAGCCGGTCGGCGAGCAGTCCGAACAGCACGCGTCCTCCCAGCCCGGCCGCGCCTTCCATGCTGTAGATCGTCACGGCCGTCGTCACCGCCAGGCCGCAGCCGACGGCGTAGCTCACGGTGTGGAAGATCGGGCCCGAATGCGCGGCGCAACAGGCGAAGAACGTCAGTGCCAGCACGATGAAGGCGCGCGAGCGCAGTGCCTGTCCCGCGTTGCCGATGGTGGGCTCGCCGGGTTCACTTGCGGATGCGTGTTCGGGACCAGGCTCCGGAATCGGCGAAGCGCGCACGAACCATACCGCCGGCAGGGTCAGCGCCCACGCGACGACGCCGACGATCAGCAAGGTCTGTCGCCAGTCGTACTGCGTCACCAGCCACGCGACGAGCGGCGACATCGTCATCGGCGCGACGCCGACGCCGGCCGACACGAGCGACACGGCGATGTTGCGGCGCTTCTCGAACGACGAGGCCGTGGCGGCGATCACCGGCGCGAAGAAGCTCGACACCGCCACGCCCATGAGAACGCCGTAGGTGAGCCGGAACTGCCACAGGCTCGTCGCGCGGCCGGCGAGGATGCACGACAACCCGAGCAGCACCGCCCCGACCAGCACGACCTTGCGCGGTCCGATGCGGTCGCTGAGCGTGCCCCAGGCGAAACCGCCCACGCCCATGCTCAGGAACGCCAGCGTCATCGCGCTGGACAACGCGCCGCGCGACCAGCCGGTCGCGACGCTCATCGGCCCGAGCAGGACCGCCAGCGCGAAGATCACCCCGACGCCGACGCAACCCAGCACGGCGCCAGCGGCGACCAGCGGCCAGTTGCGGTCGGGGGGATAGGAAGCGACGTGGCTTGCGTTCATGCGGCGGTTCTCCGGGGGCTCATCCGCTTGGACGAACCGGGAGGGAGGGATTCGACATCGGATTGTGATTCACCGTTGGGCTCCCTCCCCTGCTCCGCAGGGAGGGTTGGGGAGGTGAAGTGCACGGCGCCACTTCGTCAGGCTCATCTCATCAAGTTCGGCGCGGACCGCGCCTCTAACCCCCTCCCAACCTCCCCTGCAAGCAGGGGGCGAGGAGCAACAGAGGCGCCACCGCGTCGGTGAGCCCATGGTCTTTCTGTCGCGGTCGAGCGTGGATCGACGCGCGCAGCACGCTGTCGCCCCACGCCCACGTGCCGCCTTGCACTCGCTCTTTGCTCCCTCTCCTGCTCCGCAGGGGAGGGTTGGGGAGGGTGAAGTGCTCAGCGCCCTTTCGTCAGGTTCACCTCATCAAGTTCGCCGCGGACCGTGCCTCCGCCCCCCCAACCTCCCCTTGCAAGCAGCGGGAGGAGGAATAGCGGTGCCATCACTTCCGTGAGCGCCTGGCGCTAGTGCTCTGCCCTCGCACTTTAGCTCCGCCTCTTGCTCCCTCTACTGGTCCGCAGCGGAGGGCTCGACACCGAAATCCCGCGCCCCACGTAGCCGACGGGACGATCCACATGGCTGGACCGCGGCCTTCGTGGTACGACGGCGACAGCCCGCATGATCTGCCGCGCGATTGTCCCATCGGACATCGATTCATCCGCGCCACGCCGACCCGGCAGTGCCGGTGCGTGCACGGAATCCGCACCTCGCCCTTCCCGCTATGCGGCGCGTTCACACGCGCAGCGCCATCGTGTGCGCATCCGGAAGGTTTCGGCGCGGCGCAGGCGCCGGGGAGCATCACGTGGGCCAGGCAGGCGTCGATCCGGAATCGCTGCACCCTGCTCCGGCACCGGCGGCGAACGAGGGCGAATGCGTTCCGCAATTCGCGCCCGAGGTGTTCGCGAGGATCGTCGAGCAGAGCAGCGTCGGCATGGTCGTCGCGGGCATCGGCGGCGACAACCCGATCCTCTATGTCAACGAAGCGTTCCTGCGCATGACCGGCTATGCGCGCGAGGAGGTGCTCGGGCGCAATTGCCGTTTCCTCCAGGGGCCGGAGACCGATCGCGCAACGGTGGCGGACATCGCCGCCGCGATCGCGGAACAACGCGAGTTCGCCACGGAAATCGTGAATTACCGCAAGGACGGCAGCACGTTCTGGAACCTGCTCCACATCTCGCCGGTGCAAGAGGCGAACGGCCGCGTTGGCTGCCTGTTCGGTTACCAGCGCGACGTCACGCGGCGCAAGGAGATGGAGGATGCGCTGCAGCAATGCATGCGCCTGGAAGCGCTGGGCAAGCTGACGGGCGGCATCGCGCACGAGTTCAACAACCTGCTGCAGGTGATCGGCACCACGCTCGACATCCTGGAACAGGATGTGATGCAGTCGCCGGAGCTGCCCCACCGTACGCTGCGGCACTTCGGCCGCTGTCGCGACGCGATCGATCGGGTCGACGCCCTCACCTCGCAGTTGCAGACGTTCTCGCGCGGACGCCCCGGCAGTGCCACGGCGCTGTGCGTCAACGAACTGCTCGAGAACCTGCGCGCGGTGCTCGGCCGCGCGCTCGGCGAGCAGGTGCAGCTGACGCTGCATCCCGGCGACGGCGTGTGGGGGTGCACGCTCGATCCGGTGCTGGCCGAGACCGCGCTGCTCAACGTCGCCATCAACGCCCGCGACGCGATGCAGGGACGCGGCGATCAGAGCCTGTCCCTCAGTTCGCGCAACCACGATGTGGATGCGCACGAGGCGCGCATGCGCGACATTCCGGCGGGCCGCTACGTGGCCATCGAGATCGCGGACAACGGCTGCGGCATGTCGCGGGCGATCCTCGCGCACGTGCTGGATCCGTTCTTCAGCACGAAGGGCGAAGGCAACGGCGTGGGCCTGGGGCTGTCGATGGCGTACGGCTTCGCGCGCCAATCCGGCGGCACGTTGTTCCTGGAAAGCCAGAAGGACCTTGGAACGCGCGTGACCTTCCTGTTCCCCGCCACGGACACGATCGATGCCGCGCGCGCGGAGATGGCGGAGGCGACCGAACCGGCCGCGCCACGTGTGCTGGTCGTCGACGACCGCGAGGATCTCGCCATGCTGGTGAAGGAATCGCTGGAGATGAACGGCTACAGCGTGGCCGTCGCATACGAAGCCGAATCGGCGCTGGCCTGCCTCGAACTCGACGGCCCGTTCGACCTGGTGCTCAGCGACATCGTCATGCCCGGAACGCGCAGCGGGCTCGCGCTTGCCCGCGAGGCCGTGCGGCGGTTCCCGCGTCTGAGCGTCCTGCTGATGACCGGCCAGGCCGGCAGCGAATCCGAAGACGGGCCGATCGAGTTCGACGTGCTCTCCAAGCCGTTTCGTCAGGTCGAACTGCTTTCGAAGGTCCGCATCGCATTGGGGCTGGCGATGGCGTCGGGAACAGACGGCGGCCCCGCCTGACTGCACGGCATGCCTGCGCGGCATGCATCGCGGCGTCCTTCCTGAATGCGCGTACGCCGCTACAGCATGAACGTTGCCGTTCAGTTTCGGAGCTTCAGCCCGCGCGGCGGGTGCCGTTAACCGAACCGTAACGCTTCCGCGGACCGTCCGCCTCCTTCCTACGAGCAGTTCCCCATGAGTGGATTCAAGAACCTTTCCATCGCCAGGAAACTGGCGGTGGCCTTTGCCGCCGTGATCGCCCTGGCCGCCTTGCTCGGCGGGTATTCGATCATGCAGTTGAGCGCCGGCAACGTGCAGATCACCGACATCAACCGCAACTGGGTGCCTTCGGTTCGCCATCTGCTCGGCATGCGCGCGGAACTGGGCGAGTACCGCACCTTCGAGATCTCGCAGCTGCAGTTCCAGGGGAACGAGACGCAGCTGGCCGACTACCGCAAGCGCATGGAGGATTCGAAGGCGAAGATCGACGCGGCCATCGAGGCCTACCAGAAGCTGATTTCCAGCGCCGAGGAACGCAAGCGTTACGACGTGGTGGCGCGGGACCTCTCGGCGTACTTCGCCGCGCACGACAAGATGATGGCCGCGGTGGCCGCGAACGACTTCGCCGAGGCCAGCCGTGTCTCCGGCGAGGAGTCGCGTCCGATCCGGCGCAGGCTTTTCGCATCCCTGGGTGACCTGACCGGCTACAACGCCAAGGGTCTCGACAACATGGTCGGCCTGGCGGAAGCGAACCATCGCAGCACCGTGCGGAACATCTGGGTCGGCATCGCGGTGCTGGTGCTGTTGGGCGCGGGGCTCGGCTTCCTGCTGGCACGCGCGATTTCCCGTCCGCTGGCACGCGCCACGAGCGTCGCCCAGGGCATCGCCGCCGGCCGCATCGACGAGCGCATCGTGGTCGACAGCCAGGACGAAGCCGGTCAGCTGCTGCGCAGCATGAGCCAGATGCAGGCGACCCTGCAGCGCTTCGCCCACGCGCAGGGCGAGATTGCCCGTCGACATGACGAAGGCGAGATCGATTTCCGCATCGACAACCGCGATCTGCCCGGCGCCTACGGTCAGATGGCGGGCGAAATCAACGCGCTGGTGGATTCGCACATCCGCCTCAATGCCCGTGCGATCGCCATCGTGGCCGCCTACGCCCGTGGCGACCTGTCGCAGGACATGGACCGCCTGCCCGGCCAGAAGGCGCGCATCACCGATGCGGTCGACTCGGTCAAGAGCGGCATGAACGCGATCAATGCCGAGATCAAGACGCTGGTCGACGCCGCGGTCGCGGGCGACTTCAGCCGTCGCGGCGACGCGTCGCGCTTCGAGTTCGTCTATCGCGACGTGGTGGACGCGCTGAACCAGCTGATGGCGACTGCCGACAACGGCCTGGACGAAGTGGGCACGCTGCTCTCCGCGGTGGCCGACGGCGACCTGAACCGCCGCGTCGAAGTGGAACTTCCGGGCCAGTTCGGCCGCCTCGCCAGCGACGCCAACCGCACCGTGGACAAGCTGTCGGAGATCGTGGGCCAGATCCGCCAGGGCTCGGATGCGATCAGCTCGGCCGCGGCGGAAATCGCCGCCGGCAACAACGACCTGTCGCAGCGCACCGAATCGCAGGCGGCCTCGCTGGAGGAAACCGCTTCGTCGATGGAGGAACTCACCTCGACCGTGCGCCAGAACGCCGACAACGCGCGACAGGCCAACCAGCTGGCGCAGAGCGCGGCGGAAGTCGCCGGCCAGGGCGGCACGGTGGTCGGCGAGGTCGTCGACACCATGAACGCCATCAACGAGTCGTCGAAGAAGATCGCCGACATCATCGGCGTGATCGACGGCATCGCGTTCCAGACCAACATCCTGGCGCTGAACGCCGCGGTGGAAGCCGCACGCGCCGGCGAACAGGGTCGCGGCTTCGCGGTCGTCGCCGCCGAAGTGCGCTCGCTGGCGCAGCGTTCGGCCAACGCCGCCAAGGAGATCAAGCAGCTGATCACCGACTCGGTGGTGAAGGTCGAGGAAGGCAGCCAGCTGGTCGACCAGGCCGGCCGCACGATGGAGGACATCGTCAGCAGCGTGCGCAAGGTGACCGACATCATCGCCGACATCTCGGCCGCATCGCAGGAACAGTCCGCCGGCATCGAGCAGATCAACCAGGCCATCACGCAGATGGACGAAGGCACGCAGCAGAACGCGGCACTGGTGGAGGAAGCCTCCGCCGCCGCGCGCAGCCTGGAGCAGCAGTCCGAGCAGCTGGTGCAGACCGTTGCGGTGTTCCGCACCGCGCAGGGAGCGAACCTGCGCGCGCCGGTCGTCGATCTGCCGGCCGCGTCCCGCGCCGAAAAGCCCAGGGCGCCGGTGAAGGCCGCTGCCACGCGTCCGGCTCCCGCGCCGCGGAAGGTTCGTGGCGGCGCCGCCGCCGCGATGGATTCGGACTGGCAGGAATTCTGATCCAGCCCGTCTCCTGATCGACCCGTAGTCGAGTGCGCGCCCGCTTTCCACGGGCGCCGCACTCCCCTTCACTTCCGGCGCTGCGTTCGCGGCGCCGCTTCTTCCGGTTCCCCGATGTCGCACTTCCCGATCCGATCGCTGGCGATCGCGCTTGCCGTCGCCGCTCTCCCCGTCTGCGCCCATGCCGGCGCCGTCTCCTTCAAGCCCACGGGCGTCATCTACTACGACAACGTCGAAGCGCAGCCGGACGTCAAACCGTTCGAGGACGTGGACAAGGTGCGCTCGGCGCGCCTGGGCTTCGTGCTCAAGGCCGGCGAGCGCTGGCAGATCAACGTCGAGCATGAGTTCACCGACCGCTCCACGCCCGACGTCTATCTGCAGTTCACGCCCGCCAAGGGGCATGCGCTGCGCCTGGGCCAGTTCAAGCAGCCGTTCCTGATGGAGGATGCGACCAGCGCACGGCAGACGCCGATGATGGACGCCTCCCTGCTCGGCGCGTTCGCGCTCGGCCGCCGCATCGGCGTCGGCTATGGCTGGTCGGACGCGGACCATGCGGTCAACGCGGCGGTTTTCGGCAAGCGCCTGGACGGCAAGAACGAAGGCGTCGGCATGGCGGTGCGCGCCTCGCGCGCGCTGCACTTCGGCGAAGACTTGCTGCACCTGGGCGTCGGCGCGGCCGTGGATTCGCCCGACAGCGAAAGCGCCCGGTTCTCGAGCAAGCCCGAAACCGCGCTGGCAACCTCCAGCCTGGTCGATACCGGCACGATCGTGGACGTGGATCGCGTCGAGCGCGCGGGCCTGGAAGCGCTGTGGATCGGCGGCGCGTGGTCGGTGCAGGCCGAAGCCGCCGCGGTCCATGCCACGCGCGATGGCGAGGCGGATCTTCGTGGCACCGGCGGATACGCGCTCGCCAGCTGGTCGCCTTCCGGGCATCGCCGCAATTACAAGGCCGGCACGGTGTCCGCGCCGACGGTCGGCGATGGCACGGCGTGGGAACTCGTCCTGCGTTACAGCGTGCTCGATCTGGATTCGGCCGCGTCGCGCGGTGGCGTGGAATCGGACTGGAACCTCGGCGCGACCTGGTACCTCAACCGGTATGCGCGCGTGATGGCGAACTATGTGATCGCCGACAGCCGTCGCCGGGACGTGGACGACGACCCGCGCCTGCTGCTGATGCGCCTGCAGGTGCAGTTCTGACCTCATCGGCATGCCCTTCGCACCTGCTCGTCCAGACGGCTGAGCAGGTCGTAGGTGCGCTTGAGACCGACGCGTTCGAGCGTGCTGTCGCGGTTCGCTTTCGCCGCTTCGCACGCGGACGGCCTGGACGCGGTGCGGATGCTGCTCGCGCTGCCGTTGCTTCGCATGCGCGTGCCGGCACGTCTGGACGCGACGCCGGGGCTGCTGCTGTCACGCTCCCGCTTCGGCGCCGCCGCATTCGACGGTTCGGCAGGCGGGTGCGGGTCGATGGGCGCTTCCCACCGGGCCGCTTCGCGCAAGGGATCCTCGCATGGCGAGTCCTGGTAAGTCGTCGCGCCTCCGGGTGCGATGCATTTGTGCACGTTCTGCGACGCTGCGGCTGTGCGCGGCAACAGCGCGCACAGCAGTACGGATAGCAGCCACCATCGCCGATGCATTCGCTTCCCCGCATGTTTCGGAACCGGGACAGGCTAGGAGCGAACGCAAGGATCGCGTGTACGGGAACACGCCAGCGGCGCGGGAAACGTGCCGCGAGCTCATGTCGGAATTCGCCGCGTCGTCAGCGGGCAGGACTTCGCCCGCTTCGCAGGATTTCCGCACATGACGGTCGGGCAATTCCGCCGGGCCGAAGAGGCTCGCGACGAGCTCAGCACCTCAAGCGGTGCCGCAGCGATTCGCCGACGGACATCGTGACGCACTCTCGAACGGCAACCCAGGGGGAACGGCGAGCCCTACACCGCATTCACCCGCGTCTGGCACTCCAGCACCAGCATCGCCGCGCCATTGGGGACGCACATCGACGGACTGCTGTCGAGCACGAGCGCCCGTCCGCCGGCGAACACGCGCGTGCTGCCATGCAGCCACTGGCCGCCCGTGCAGCGCAGCGCTTCGGCCGGTGCGGGCAGGTTGCAATGGGCGATCTGGTAGGGTGCGGCCACCGTCACCACGGGATGGCCCGACAGCGTGACGCGCGAGTAAGGCACGGTCGGCACCGCGGGGCCGCCGTGGGAGCAGGTCACGCTCGCGCCCAGATGGAGGATCAGGCCCGGCACGTCACACCACCGTCAGCGCGCCGTCGTTGATGGTGACCATCGAGCCGGCCAGCACGATGCTCGCGCCGCGTCCGTTGCTGATGGTGATGCCGGCGTCGTTCACCGCGAGCGATGCGCCGCTCTGCGAACGCAGCAGCACGCCGCCGTCGGGCCCGGGGAGATCGGACACGGTCAGCGCATTGCGTCCCGGCGTCTGCAGCACCAGCGCCGGCGCGACCGCGTGCCCGGCCTGCGCCAGCGATGGCAGTTCGGCGGCGTCGACCCAGTAACCGCCGACCCAGATCGGCAGTTCGGCGTCGCCCTGCTCGAATTCCACCCACACCGGCGCGCCCACCGGCGGCAGCAGGAACAGTCCGCTCTGGTGGCCGGCCACCGGCACGCACGGCATCGCCCAGCGCCCGTCGCCGTCGAACACCTGCGGAACCTGCACCAGCACGCGCCCCAGTTGCAGGGGATCGATGTTGTCCATCACCACGCCGCGGTGCTTGCCGAAATGGCGTTGCGGCGCGGGCTTGCTCGTCTGCGGCATCGTCGGTTCCCTGGGCCAGGCCCCTCTGGATTTCGAACGTGAACGGCCACCGCCGCAGGCCACGATCCGGCCGGCGCGCCGCTCGTCGGAACATTCAACCTGATGGTTGACAATCGGCACCGCGATGTCGATATTCAACCACATGGTTGAATCACACTCCGATCGCCTCGACGCGGTGTTCCGCGCCCTCGCCGACCCCACCCGCCGCGCGATGGTGCGCGATCTCTCGCACCGGCCGCGCAGCGTGGGCGAGCTCGCGCAGCCGTTCGAGATCTCGCTGGCCGCCGCGTCCAAGCACATCAAGGTGCTCGAAGGCGCGGGCCTGGTGCAGCGCGAGGTGCAGGGCCGCACGCACGTGTGCCGGCTCGACGCGCGCCCGCTGCATGCCGGCATGGAATGGATGCGTCATTACGAGCGGTTCTGGAACCAGCGCCTGGACGCGCTCGAATCGCTGCTGCGGGCCGAGGATCGCGAGAACGCCGCGCGCGGGAAGCCGCCGCGGAAGGCCGCGACGATCAAGCCCGGCCGCCCGGACCGGAGCAGGCGATGAGTTCCGTCGCCGTGCGCGTGAACCGTCGTTTCGAGGCATCCGCCGAGCGCGTGTTCGACGCGTGGCTCGATCCGGCCACGCTCGGCCGCTGGCTGTACGCGACGCAGGGCGGACAGATGCTACGCATGGACGTCGATCCGCGCGTCGGCGGCGCATACGCGATCGTCGAACGTCGTCCGGATGGCGATGCCGCGCATTACGGCCGCTATCTCGAGATCGATCGCCCGCGCCGGCTGGTGCTGACGCTCGCGCTCGATCCGCAGGCACGGGGCGACCGCATCACCGTGGACATCGAACCCGACGGGGACGGCTGCCGGCTCACCCTCACCCACGAAATGGCGCCCGAATACGCGCCCTACGCCGATCGCACCGAACGGGGCTGGACCACGATCCTCGCCTCGCTCGCGCGCCATCTCGAACACCCGTTCTCGAACACCCGTTCCCCACGCGAAGGAGCAGCACCCATGAACGACTTCGGCATCGTCACCGCGCCCGACACCCTGCGCATCGAACGCCTGCTACCCGGCCCGATCGAGCGCGTATGGGCCTACCTCACCGAATCGGAGAAACGCGGCACCTGGCTCGCGCGCGGCGAAATGGACCTGCGTCCCGGCGGCGCGGTCGAGCTGGTCTTCCACAACGACCGCCTGACCGAGAACGATGCCGCGCCACCGCCGAAGTACGCGAAATACGGTGGGGAAATCCAGTCGCATGGGCACGTGATCGAATGCGATCCGCCGCGCCTGCTGGTGTTCACCTGGGGCGAGGACAACGGCAGCGATTCGCGCGTGCGCATGGAACTCACGCCACGCGGCGACGAAGTGCAGCTGGTGCTCACGCACAGCCGCCTGGCCAGCCGCGAAGGCATGGTCGATGTCGCCGGTGGCTGGCACACGCACCTGGGCATCCTGGCCGACCGCCTTGCGGGACGCACGCCGGCGGGCTTCTGGGCCACGCTCGGACCGGTGAATGCCGAGTACGAGAAGCGCATTCCGGCGACGTGAGCATGACGCTCCGATGCGGCGCGATAGTGCGTCGCATCGGAGTGCCCGTTCTTCCAACACGGCACGGAGTACCCACGCATGCAGATCCGACTGACCAGCGTACTGGTGGACGACCAGGCGCACGCGCTCGATTTCTACACGCGCGTGCTCGGCTTCCAGCTCGACAAGGACATGCCGGCCGGTGGCGCGCGCTGGCTGACGGTGACCTCGCCCGAAGGCGCGGCCGGCGTCGAGCTGCTGCTGGAACCCAACGGCATGGACTTCGCGCGCGAATTCCAGCGCCAGCTGTACGAACGCGGGATTCCGGCGACGGCGTTCTTCAGCGCCGACATCCAGGCCGAGTACGAACGGCTGGTCGAACGCGGCGTGCGCTTCAAGGCGCCACCGGCGGAGATGGGGCCGGCGATCGTGGCGCAGTTCGACGATACGTGCGGAAACTGGATCCAGCTGGTGCAGGTGCCCGCGGGCGATTGAAGGCGGCGCGCCACATGACGAACGCGCGCGACTCCCCTACCCTGCGCGCATGACGACCTTCCAGCGCATCCGCAACACCGTCGCCGCGCTCGCCGCGTTGACCCTGCTCGCCGCCTGCGCCGATCCCGGCCCGCCGCCGGGCGGCGTGGTTCCGAAGTTCGAAATCGTCGACCAGCAGGTCGGCACCGGCGCGGAAGCGAAACCGGGAATGGACGTCACCGTCCACTACACCGGCTGGAACTACGACAAGCGCAAGCCCGACGGACGCGGCGAGAAGTTCGACAGCTCCCGCGACCGCAGCGAGCCCTTCACCTTCCTGCTCGGCGCCGGCCGCGTCATCCGCGGCTGGGACGAAGGCGTGGCCGGCATGCGCGTGGGCGGCAAGCGCGTGCTGATGATTCCGGCCGAATACGGCTACGGCCGCAAGGGCGCGGGCGGTGTGATTCCGCCCAATGGCTCGCTGGTGTTCGAAGTGGAACTGCTCCAGGTGCGCCCGCACTGAGCGCGGCGTGTCACGCCAGCGAGCGGCACGCCTGCGCGGCGATCTCGAACGAGCGCACGCGCGCGGCGTGGTCGAACACGTTCGCGGTGATCAGCAGTTCGTCGGGCTTGTGACGTTCGACGAAGGCATCGATACCCTCGCGCACCGCCGCCTCGTCGCCGACCACCGAACACGCCAGCGCCTGCTCCACGCCGCTTTTCTCCAGCGGCGTCCAGTAGGCTTCGATGTCGTCGATCGGCGCCGGGATCAATCCCGGACGGCCGCGACGCAGATTGACGAACGCCTGCTGCAGGGTGGTGAACAGACGCCGCGCCTGCGCGCCGCTTTCCGCGGCGACGACGTTGAGCGCCAGCATCGTGTGCGGCTGCTGCAATCGCTTGGACGGCTTGAACTCGCGGCGGTACATCGTGAGCGCGTGCTCCATCGCATCGGGCGCGAAGTGCGACGCGAACGCGAACGGCAGTCCGAGTTGTGCGGCCAGCCGCGCCGAGAACAGGCTGGACCCCAGCAGCCACACCGGCACGTCGAGCCCCGCGCCGGGGACCGCGCGCACGGCCTGGCCGGGTTGCACCGGTTCGAAGTAATGCAGCAGTTCCACCACGTCCTGCGCGAACATGTCGGCCGCTTCGAAATAACGTCGCAGCGCGTGCGCGGTGGCGTGGTCGGTGCCGGGCGCGCGGCCCAGGCCCAGGTCAATGCGCCCCGGATACAGCGACGCCAGCGTGCCGAACTGCTCGGCCACCTGCAGCGGCGCATGGTTGGGCAGCATGATGCCGCCGGCGCCGACGCGGATCGTCTTCGTGCCGCAGGCGACGTGGCTGATCAGCACCGACGTGGCCGCGCTCGCGATGCCGGGCATGTTGTGGTGCTCGGCCAGCCAGTAACGGTGGAAGCCCAGGCGTTCGGCATGACGCGCCAGATCGAGGGTGTTGGCGAAGGCCTGCGCGGCGTCGCCGCCTTCGGTGATCGGGGCCAGGTCGAGTACGGAAACCCTCATTGAAGCTTGGAACATCAGGCGCTCCTTGGCGGTGAGCCTTCGTTCTGGGGACGGACGCCCGCCGGTTCCAGCCGTCCGGCGTTCCATCACGAGACCTTCAGCATTGCACGGGGCGGTGCACCGGCGCGTGAGTCCTACCAGAGGTCGAACACGACGCCCTCACGCTCGTTGTCCCAGACGGTGCTGAAGACCCACCAGCGGCCGTGCTCGAAACACAGCTGGATGCTGTTGGCGCCGCGCTTGATCACCGGTGAATCCGGCGCTTCGCGCGCCTCGTAGCGGCTCCACACGTGCGCGACCTGGCCGAAGCGCTCCACGCGCTGGTCGATCTCAACTTCGTAGAAGCCGTTCGCGGCGAAGTACGGCGCGACGTCGTCGATGTAGTCCTCCACGTCGAACACCACCGCACGCGTGCCGCCGTCCGCTTCGACGACCGTGCGCAGGCTGCGCGCCCGCGGATGCTGGAGGAAGCGGAAGCGCGCCCAGTCGCGCGGCGCGCCGGCCGGGCCGGAGATGCATTCGTAGATCGCACGGACGATCGTCGGGATGTCCTGCGTGTCCTGCCACCACTGCGGGTTCGTCGCCTGCATGGCCCTGCTCCTTCGTCTGCGGTGCGCATGATGGTGGCGCCGGTGTCGACGAAGTGGAAGGTCCACGCGGCATACTCCGACGGTGCCTTCCACCGGACCCCGAACCATCGAGACGTCGCCTGCCCTGGAGGTGTTCCGGGTGTTCCTGCGGCTGGGCCTGACCTCGTTCGGCGGGCCGATCGCGCACCTGGGCTATTTCCGCGAGGAATTCGTCGCCCGTCGCGGCTGGCTGGACGATGCCCGCTATGCGCAGCTGCTGGCGATCTGCCAGTTCCTGCCCGGCCCGGCGAGCAGCCAGATGGGGTTCGCGATCGGCCTGCTGCGCGCGGGCTGGCGCGGGGCGCTAGCGGCGTTCGCGGGTTTCACCCTGCCTTCGGCGTTGCTGATGTTCGGCTTCGCGTCGGTGTCGGCGCGACTGGATCGCGGGCCCGGCGCCGCGCTGGTGCACGGGTTGAAGCTGGTCGCGGTGGCGGTGGTGGCGCACGGCCTGCTCGGCATGGCGCGGCAGATGACGCCCGACCTGCGGCGCGCGGCGATCGCCGCGATCGCCTGCCTGTGCGTGCTGTGGCTGGGGACGGCCTGGTCGCAGCTGGCGGCGATCGCCTTGGGCGCCGTGCTCGGCGCGATGCTGTGCGCGCGGACCGTGGCCTCGCCGGCATCGCCGGACGCATTGCCGGTCCGGTACGGGCACGGCGTCGCGCTGGCATGGCTGGGGGTGTTCGCCAGCCTGTTGGCCGCCGCGCTGGCGTGGCCGCCGCGCGAGCCCGGTGCCGGCGCGATGGCCGCCGCGTTCTACCGCGCCGGCGCGCTGGTGTTCGGCGGCGGCCATGTGGTGCTGCCGCTGCTGCAGGAATCGCTGGTCGATACCGGCTGGATCCCGTCCGGCACCTTCCTCGCCGGCTACGGCGCGGCGCAGGCCGTGCCCGGGCCGATGTTCTCGATCGCCGCCTACCTCGGCGCCGCGACGCCGACCGGCTGGCCCGTGCCGGCATCGGCGACGCTGGCGCTGATGGCGGTGTTCCTGCCGGGTTTCCTGCTGCTCGCCGCGACGCTACCGTTCTGGCGGCGCGTGCAGGCGGTGCGCGGGGCGGCGCCGATGCTGGCGGGCGTGAACGCCGCCGTCGTCGGCCTGCTCGCGGCGGCGCTCTACGATCCGGTGTGGACGCAGGGCATCGCGACGTGGCGCGACGTCGCGATCGTGCTCGTCGCCTTCGCGATGCTGCTGCGCTGGCGCGCGGGCGCGCCGTGGGTGGTGGCGTGGTGCGTGGGCGCGTCGATGGCGCTGCACCTGCTGGGCTGATCGCCGCCCTCACCCGGGCCCGTCAGGATTCGCTCTTCTCCTCGACCGGCATCAGGCGCAGGTCCTGGAAATCGAAGCTGAAATCCGTGAGCGGCGAGATCGCTTCCATCCGTCCTTCGCGCACCTTGCCATCGGCGTCGAGCGAGAAGGTCACGAACGCATCCGCGTTGAGCCAGCGCTCGTCCCAGCGCACCACGAAGGTGTCGTGCTGCCACGGTTCCATCCGGCCGACCAGGTCCGGCGTGCGCGAGAAACGCATCACCAGGCCGTCCTTGCCCTGCTCGACCACGATGTCGCCGTACCACGGATCGCGATACGTGCGCGCGTACGCCGACAACGGACGCGACGGCGGCGCATCGGCGGCGCGCGCCTCGACGTGCTTGCGCCAGTCCTCGGCGGCCTTGTCCTTCGACTTCGCCAGCGCGGCGGCGTAGGCGGCGGTCCAGTCGGTGCGCGGCGCATCGAGGTAGGCGTCGAGCGCGCGCATCGTCACCGCGTTGAACGCGCCGCCGACCTCGGCATTGGTCAGCACGATCACGCCCAGCTTCTGCTGCGGCACCAGCGTCACGCGCGAGACCATGCCCGGCCAGCCGCCGGTGTGCGAGACGAGCTTGCGACCGCGGTAATCCGACAGCTGCCAGCCTTCGCCGTAGCCCAGGAAACTCGGCTTCGCCGCTTCGAGTTCCGGCACGGCGGGCTTCGGAATCGCGATCGGCGTGATCACCGACCACATCTCGTCCTGGCGCTTCTGGCTGAACAACCGCTGCTGCGTGCCCTTCGCATCGGTGTACGTGCCGCCGGCGAGCTGCATGTTCATCCAGCGGCTCATGTCGTGCACGCTCGAATAGATCCCGCCGGCGCCGGACACGTTGTGCCACGACATGCGGGGCGCCGGTTGCAGGTCCTTGAAATCGGCCTTCGCGTGGCCGGTGGCGACGTTGTCGCGCGGGCGCAGCGCATCGGAATTGAAACGCGTGTCGCGCATGCCCAGCGGCGCGAAGATGCGCTGCTGCAGGAACTGCGCGTAGCTCATGCCGCCGGCCTGCTCTATCACCAGCTGCGCCACGCCGTACAGGATGTTGTCGTAGGCGTACTGTCCACGGAAGCTGCCGGTGAGCGGCACGTCCTTCAGGCGGCGCGCGACGTCCTCCGTGGTGTAGTCCGTGCCCGGCCAGTACAGCAGGTCGCCGGCACCCAGCCCCAGACCGCTGCGGTGCGCGAGCAGGTCGCGCACGCGCATTTCCCGGGTGACGTAGGCGTCGGACATGCGGAACCACGGCAGGTGGTCGATCACGCGGTCGTCCAGGCTCAGCTTTCCGTCGTCGGCGAGGATCGACAGCGAGGCCGCGGTGAACGCCTTGGTGTTGGAGGCGATGGCGAACAGCGTCTTCGGATCGACCGGCGCCGGCTTGCCCATCTCGCGCACGCCGAAGCCGCGTTCGAGCACGACCTGCCCGTCCTTCACGATCGCCACCGCGATGCCCGGGACGTCGAACTGCTTGCGCACGCCCTCGACGTAGGCGTCGAAGTCCTGCAGTTGCGGCGGCAGTGCGGCGTCGTCGGCGTGCGCGGCGCCCGCCGCGAGGAGGAGCGCCAGGGCGGCGGGAACGGTGCGGCGATGCATGGGCGGAGCGGTTCCTGTGGCGGAGCGCTCGAAGATACCTGCTTTGCCGGGCCGGGGATTGCACTGAAGTTGCCGGAACCTGCCCGCCCTCAGGGCGTGGAAGCCCCTCTACCAGCGGCGACCGAAGGGAGTGCAGAGCTGAGGGGGAGTTCGAGTGAGGGGCAACGAAGCGACGGGAAACCAGACCTTCCTGCACTACCGCGCTGCGGGTTTGGATGAATCGCAGCGCCCGGATAACCCCACCGCCGCATAATGTCGCCCCCTCTCCACCCCACCCGCGCATGCCCACTCCCCCGCAGCTCCACACGCGCCTGGCCATCGTCGGCGGCGGCCCCGCCGGACTGATGGCCGCCGAGGTCGCGCGCGCGGCCGGCGTCGAGGTGGACCTGTTCGAGGCGAAGGGCTCGGTCGGGCGCAAGTTCCTGATCGCCGGCAAGGGCGGGCTCAACCTCACCCATGGCGAACCGCGCCCGGCGTTCGACCAGCGCTACGGCGCACGCGCACGCGAGGTCGGCGCCTGGCTCGACGATTTCGATGCGGACGCGCTGCGCGAATGGGCGCGCGGGTTCGGCATCGACACCTACATCGGCACGTCGGGCCGCGTCTTCCCGACCGATCGCAAGGCCGCGCCGCTGCTGCGCGGCTGGGTCCGGCGCCTGCGCGAGGACGGCGTGCGCTTCCACGTGCAGCACCGCTGGCTCGGATGGCGCGAGGACGGCGCGCTGCGTTTCGCGACGCTCGAGGGCGAGACGATCGTGAGCGCGGATGCGACGGTGCTGGCGCTCGGTGGCGGCAGCTGGCCGGAGCTCGGTTCCGATGGCGCGTGGGTGTCGGCCTTGCAATCGCGTGGAGTCGATGTCGCGCCGCTGCAGCCGTCGAACTGCGGCTTCGACATCGGCTGGAGCGAACACTTCGCCAGCCGTCACGCCGGTGCGCCGTTGAAGCCGGTGGTCGCGCATTGGCACGACGACGCGGGGACCGCGCACGAGCTGCAGGGCGAATGCGTGGTCACGCAGACCGGCATCGAGGGCAGCCTGGTCTATGCGCTTTCGGCGATGCTGCGCGATGCGATCGCGGCGCGCGGCGAGGTCACGCTGGAGCTGGATCTTGCGCCGGGTCGCGAACTGCATCGCCTGCGCGCCGATCTCGACAAGCCGCGCGGCGGCCGGAGCCTCACCGAACATCTGCGTCGGCATGCGGGCATCATCGGCGTGAAAGCCGCGCTGCTGTACGAGGTGCTGCCGAAGGACGCGATGCACGATATGCAACTGCTGTCGCGCACGATCAAGCGCGTGCCGCTGCGACTGCTGCGCGCCCGGCCGATCGCCGAGGCGATCAGCAGCGCCGGCGGCGTGCGCCTGGAAGCGCTGGATGCCGGCACGCTGATGCTGCGCACGATGCCCGGCGTGTTCTGCGCGGGCGAGATGCTCGACTGGGAAGCGCCGACCGGTGGGTATCTGCTGACGGCGTGTTATGCGAGTGGGGTTCGGGCGGGGCGTGGGGCGGTGGCTTGGTTGGGGGGTCGCGGCTGAGCACGTAACAGCGCCGACGAACGCAAAGGCGACCTTGAGCGCATTGCGTGGGGATCGGCCGCATCACCGCATCGCGCGCCCCGACCCTCACCCCAACCCCTCTCAGCTCTGCACTCCCTTCGGTCGCTGGAGGGAGAGGGGCTCAAGCATCCGCATCCCGACAAGCACACCCCTCAGCGATTGGCGACCTTCTTCCCCTCGCCCTCGCCGCCGCCGGCAATCGGGAAATACTGCGTGCTCGCACACAATTCGACGCCATTGGCGGTCGCGGCCGGAAGGTCCGTGCCCTTCAGGCCGATGAGCTTGAGCGTCTCGCCGGTGGTGTCCTCCACCTTCGCCAGCGCGATGAAGCCGGTGCGGTTGCCGCCGCACAGCGCGTTCGCAGGCGACTGCGTGGGCGGGGTTTCCTCCAGCACGCGGCGCAGTTCGATCGGCTGCGAGGCGTCGACGATCATCGCCTGCGCATACGTGCTGCCCGGCGAATACTGATCGCCGCCGGTCACCAGGGCGACGCGCTCGGTGGTGAAGCTGGCGCCGTTCTCGCCCTTGATCACGGTGTCTTCCAGCGACAGCTTGCCGGTGACCGCCGTCGCAACCGGGTTGCCCGGGTCGAACTCGCCCAGCGCGACCGGCTTGATCATCGGCGGCGCGGCGCGTTCGACCGGCTTGGCGTTGACGTCCGGCTGCGGGTTGGCGGCCGGCGCCGGTGCGGTGATCGCCTCCGGCGGCGCGGTGTTCACCGGCTGGCTGGGCTCGCAGGCCGACAGGCCCGCCACCAGCAGTACCGCCGCCACGCGCGGGGCCGTCCACGTCACGCCGGAATTCGTCATCGCCTTGCTCACAGATCGGGGCTCCTTGCGGCTCGTGGATCCGGTGGGGGATTCCGTGCCGCGATCAGGCGGCGTCGTCCACGAGCGGTTGCAGTTGTGGGTCGAGCGCGACGCGCCCGTCGAACACGAAACAGCGGCCATCGTAATGGCGACCGCCAACCTGCTCAAAGTACCCCAGGATGCCGCCATCGAGCTGCAGCACGTTGTGCATTCCCTCCGCGTGCATCCACAGCGCGGCCTTCTCGCAACGGATGCCGCCGGTGCAGAAGCTCACCACGGTGGACCGACTCAACGCTTCGCGGTGCGGCTCCAGCGCCTCGGGCAGGTCGGTGAAATTGTCGATGGGCAGGGTCAACGCGCCCGTGAAGGTTCCGTAGCCGAACTCCTCGCGATTGCGCGTGTCCAGCATCACCACCGGCCGACCTTCGTCGTCGCTGCCGCGATCGAGCCAGCGCGCCAGGGTCTGCGGATCCACCATCGGCGCGCGGCCATCGGACAACGGCGAGGCGTTGTCACGACGGAAGCTGATGATCTCCGGCTTCACCTTGGTCTTCAGCCGGCCGAACGGCTGGCCCCGGCTGTGGCTGAATTTGACCAGCAGGTCGGCGAAACGCGCGTCTTCGCGCAGGGCATCGAGGAAGCCGTGGATCGCCTCGTCGCGTCCCGCCAGGAACAGGTTGATGCCCTCGCCCGCCACCAGGATCGTGCCGCGCAGGCCGGCGGCGTCGGCGCGCTCGTGCAGGGTCTCCGCCAGTTCGGCGGGACGGTCGATGGGAACGAAGTGGTAGGCGGCGATGTTGAGCATCCGCCTATTGTAAGGTGCGCGCGGTACTTGAAGTTCGCGCCGCAAGTGCTTGATCAGTATGGCTCGTTGGCGGGCGTGCGCCGCAGCCAGTGCGCGGCCAGCACCAGCCACGCGACGATCGCGGCGATCACCGCCTTCTGGCTCAGCCCGCGCGGCAGGTCGCGCCAGAGCGCATGCAGCCACAGCGCGACGAAGCAGAACACCGCCAATCCGAAGGCCAGCGCGAAGTGCCGCCGCCAGCGCGGATCGCGGCGCAGGGCCCAGCTCTGCACCAGCATCCCGACCGTGGTGCCGAGGAACGCCAGCGGGGCGGAGATCGCATGGATCTTCGCGGCCATCGTCAGTGCCGCCGCGCCGCCCCGGTCGGTCTCGGCCCATGCCGTGACGGCCACGCCGATGGCGCCGACGAGGAACAGGCACAACGCCGCGCGACTGCGGCCCGCGCGCGTGGCGGCACCGTAGTAGCCGGCGCCGATCAGGCCCAGGCTCAGCGCGAGACCCAGGTACGCCAGTTGCAGCCACAGCCCGGACGGGCCCAGCAGGTAAAAACTCAAGGTGGCGCGCACGAAGTCCAGGTCCGTGCGCAGGAACTGGACGGCGGTGGCGACCGTCGCGAAGACGATCACCCCGGCCAGCGCCCAGGTTCCGACCGCGCGCGTGCGTTGCGCGGTCAGGCGCGACTCGACGACGGCCGGAACCTCGGACATCAGCGCGCTCCCATGTAGTCCAGCTTGCCGACCGGAACGCCGTTGTGGCGCAGCAGCGCATAGGCGGTGGTCACGTGGAAGAAGAACTGCGGCAGCCCGTACTGCAGCAGGTAGCCGCGGCCGTCGAAGCGGCGCTCCTTCGGCGTGCCGGGACGCAGGACGATCTCGCGCTCGCCGGCGCCTTCGAACAGCAGCGCATCGAGGCCTTCGACGAACGCCAGCGTCTTCGCGATGCGCTGGCGCAGCTCCTCGAAGGTGCGCTCCTCGTCGGGCATCGCCGGCACTTCGACGTCGGCCAGTCGTGCGCTGACGCTCTTGGCGAAATCGCAGGCGATCTGCACCTGCCGCACGAGCGGGAACATGTCGGGGAACAGGCGCGCGTGCAGCAGCACCTCGGGGTCGTATCCCTGCGCCTTCGCGTGCGCCTCGGCCTTGGCCAGCAGGCCTTCGAGCGCGCCGAGCATGTGACGGAACACGGGCACGCTGGTTTCGTGCAGGGACAGGGACATGCGTTTCTTCCGGGTTGGGGATGCGGCGATGGTACACGGGCGGACATCCCGTCCGTCACGCCCTCAGCCCGGCGCGAGCGCGTCGCGTTCCCGCGCCAGCGATTCGTACAGCGCTTCGATCTGGCGCGTCAGCGTCTGCGAACTCCAACGCCGCGCGTCGTTGGGACCGGCCGCCGACAACCGCGCGCGCAATTCGGGCGAACGCAGCAGCTGCGCGACCTGCGCGGCGAAGGCGTCCACGTCCTCCGGTGCGATCAGCGCGCTTTGCGTGTCGCGCAGGACCATCGCCGTCCCCATCACCGCGGTGGAGACGATCGGCACGCCCAGCGCCATCGCCTCGATCAGCACCAGCCCCTGCGTTTCGGTCGGTGAGGCGAACACGAACGCGTCGCCTGCCCGGTACGCATCCAGCAGCGTGGTCCGCCGATCGAGGTTGCCGAAGAAGCGCACGTTCGCCCCGATGCCGAGCTCGCCGGCGAGCTTGCGCAGCCGCGCTTCGTCCGGGCCTTCGCCGGCGATGAGGAACACCAGTTCCGGGAATTCCGTCGTGAGCCCGCGCACCACGCGCAGCAGGAAGGCGATGTTCTTCTCCAGCGACAGCCGGCTGACGGTGACCAGCGCCGGGCGGTCCGGCGCGACGCCGTGCGCTTCGCGGAAACGCGCGCCGTCGCCGCCCTGGAATTCGGAAAGATCGATGCCGGTCGGCAGCACGGTGTGCGGCGTGGCGATGCCGTAGCGGCGCAGCACGTCGACCATCTGCCCGCTGGGCACGATCAGGTGGTCCACGCCACGGCACAGCATCCGCGACGCGGTGCGCGCGACGAAGCGGCCCAGCGCGGTCGGCAGCCATGGCAGGTAATGACCGACGTATTCCTCGAAGTAGGTGTGGTAGGTCTCCACCGTCGGCACGCCGAGTTCGCGCGCGAGCTGCACGCCCATCGAATGCGCGCGGAACGGCGTGTGGATGTGGATGACGTCCCACTCGCGGCCGGCGAGCTGCCGTCGCAATCGGCGCGCGGCGCCGGCGCGCATCAGGCGGTCCTCGGGATCGAAGAAGATCACCCGGGCCGGCACGCGGATCACCTCGAACTCGCCCTGCCCGTCGTGCGGGTCCTGCCCGCTGCCTTCGCCGTAGTCCGGCGCGACGATGGTGACCGCGTGGCCCATCCGCGCCAGCGAACGGGCGAAGGTGCGGATCGAGGTCGAGACCCCGTTCACCCGGGGGAAATACACGTCCGACAGCATCAGCAGGTTCATCGCGTGCCCCCGTCCCGGCGCGTGGGCCGGTTTGGGGGATTGCAGCGAAGGTTTGTTACAGGAACGTCACAGGGCCAGGACGAGTGGGGAGGAACGGGAAACGAGTGAAAGCAGACGCTCACCCTCTCGTTTCTCGTTCATCGCCCTAGGGTCCTTCCGCGTCGCCGTCCTCCCAGCGCCGCGCCCCCGATCCCTGCTCGCCCAGCACATCGCGGGGATTCGCCAGGCGGCAGCGGTCCAGCGACAGGCAGCCGCAGCCGATGCAATCGTCGAGCGTGTCGCGCATGCGGATCAGCTCGCGGATGCGGGCGTCCAGTTCCTCACGCCATGCGCTGGACAGGCGCGACCAGTCGCGGCGCGTGGGCGTGCGCGCTTCGGGCAGGCTCGCCAGTGCGTCGCGGATCGTCGCCAGCGGCATGCCCACGCGCTGGCCCGCGCGGATGATCGCGATCCGCCGCAGCATGTCGCGCCCGTATCGGCGCTGGTTGCCGGCCGTGCGCTGGCTGTGGATCAGGCCCTTGGCCTCGTAGAAATGCAGCGTCGAAACGGCGACTCCGCTGCGCTGGGCGACGTCGCCGACGGTGAGCTCCTCGCAGCGCATGACTTGACCTCAACTTAACTTGAGGTTCTATCCTCACGCCCGTCTTCCTTCCGAGTCAATCCATGGATACCCGCAACGCGCGCGACGGTTACGTCGCCCGGTCGGCGCCCGTGTCGACGATGCAGGCGGTGGTGTTCGACGAATACGGCCCACCCGACGTCCTGCGCCTGGGCGAACGCCCGCTGCCCTCGCCCGGTCCCGGCGAAATCCGCGTGCGCGTGCGCGCGGCCGGCGTGCAGCCGGCCGATTGCGCCACGCGCAGCGGCTGGTTCGCGCAGCGCGGCATCGGCGTCGCGCCGTTCCCGCGCCAGCTCGGCAACGAATTCGCCGGCGTGGTCGATGCGGTCGGCGACGGCGTCGTGTCGCTGATCGCCGGCGACGAAGTGCTTGGCTGGACCAGCGCGAACGCGTACGCCGAAGCCGTCGTCGTCTCCGTCGAACAGGTCGTGCTGAAGCCGGTGATGATGTCGTGGGCCGTGGCCGGCGCGTTGTCGGCGTCGGGTCAGACCGCGCACACGGCGGTGCAGGCGCTGGCGATCCGCGCCGGCGATACCGTGCTGGTGCACGGCGCCGCGGGCGGCGTCGGCACCATCGCGGTGCAACTGGCGCGATTGCGCGGCGCGCGCGTGATCGGCACCGCCAGCCGCGAGAACCACGACCACCTGCGCTCGCTCGGCGCCGAGCCCGTGCTGTACGGCGCGGGCCTGGCCGAACGCGTGCGTGCGCTCGCGCCGGAAGGCGTGCATGCCGCGCTGGACGGCAGCGGGCGCGGCGCGCTGGATGCCTCGATCGAACTGGGCATCGAACCTTCGCGCATCGGCACGCTGGTGGACTTCGAGGACGTGCAGCGCCTGGGCGTGCAGGCGATCCGCAGCCAGCGCAGCCGGGAACGCCTGCAATCGCTGGTCGAACTGCACGACGCCGGGCGCCTGCGCGTGCACGTGCGCGACATCTATCCCCTCGCCTACGCGGCGGTGGCGCATCGCGACGTGGAAAACGGCCACGGTCGTGGCAAGGTCGTGCTGATGGTCTACGAGGAAAAGGGATTCGCACTGTGACGGAAGGACGCCAGGACGACGCCGCGCCGACGCCGCTGACCGATGCCGCATCGATCGAAGACGCGCCGCCGCCCGCACCGGCGCCGGTAAGCCTCTTCGCCCGGCCGTATCGCGCCACGACCATCGGCGCGGTCGTGCTGGTCGCGCTGTACGCGTTCGAGGCGCTCGCGGTCGCCACCGCGATGCCGACCGTCGCGCAGGCGCTGGACGGCCTGCCGCTGTATGCGCTGGCCTTCGGCGGCACGCTCGCGTCCTCGGTCGTGGGCATGGTCGCGTGCGGACGCTGGGCCGACCGGCGCGGGCCGGCGCCGCCGCTGCGGCACGGCATCGTGTGGTTCTCGCTGGGACTGCTGATCGCGGGCCTGGCGCCGTCCATGGCGGTGCTGCTGCTCGGCCGCATCGTGCAGGGATTCGGCGGCGGGCTGATGTCGGTGGCGCTGTACGTGGCGGTCGGACGCGTGTATCCACCGTCGATGCATCCGCGCATCTTCGCGTCGTTCGCCGCCGCGTGGGTCGTGCCCGCGGTGGTCGGGCCGACCATCGCCGGCGCACTGGTCGAACACCTCGGCTGGCGCTGGGCGTTCCTGTCGGTGCCGTTGCTGGCGGTGGCCGCCGCCGCGTGCGTGCTGCCCGCGCTGCGCGGGCTGGGCGCCGCGGACGGCACGGCGCACGAGGACGACGGCCTGCCGCCGCATCGTCTCGCATGGGCGGTCGGCGCGGCGCTGAGCGCGCTCGCGCTGCACTACGCCGGCCAGCTGCATCACGGTGGCGGCGTGGCGATGCTGGCGATCGCCGCGATCGGGCTGCTGGTCTGCGCGTGGCACCTGTTGCCGCGCGGCACGCTGCGTGCGGCGCGCGGTTTGCCGACGGTGGTGATGATGCGCGGCATCGCATCGGGCGCGTTCTTCGGCACCGAAGTGTTCATCCCGCTGCTGCTCTCGCGCGAACGCGGCCTCTCGCCAACGATGGCCGGCGCGGCGCTCACGCTCGGCGCGCTCGGCTGGTCGTTCGGCTCGTGGTATCGCAGCCGGCCGTCGCAGCCGTTCACGCCGCCTCGGCTGTTGCGCATCGGCATGTCGATGATCGCGCTCGGCATCGCGGGCGTGGCCTGCGCGGTATCGCCCTCGGTGCCGGTGGCGGTGGGCATCGTCGGCTGGATCGCCGCCGGCCTCGGCATGGGCGCGCTGTTCCCGACGCTGTCGGTGCTCACGCTGGAACTCTCGCCGCCGAACCGCCAGGGCGTGAACTCCTCCGCGCTGCACCTGTGCGATGCGCTGTCCACCGCGACGGTGCTGGCGATCGGTGGTTCGGTGTTCGCCGCGCTGCTCACGCGTGCGCCGTCGATGGCGTACCTCGCCGGCTTCGCGATTTCCGCGGCGATCGCGCTGCTCGGCGCGGTGCTGGCCTCGCGCGTGCGGCCGGAGGACTAGTCCTGCTCCGCGGCGCGCGCCCAGCGCCAGCCGGCGACGACGCCCGCGATCGCCACGACGACCGCCACCGTGGTGCCCACGGCGTTCTGCGGGCCGTAGTCGACGATCAGCCACGCGGCGATCGCGGTGAGCGCGAGCGCGACCGCCATGCGCCAGCTCTGCACGACCTGCCCCGCGAATTCCAGCAATTCCACGATCAACGACATCGCTGCGCCCCTGCCGCATGCGCGGCGCCGAATTCCCCGGCGACAGGTTAGCGGCGCGCGCAGCGCGTCGCCAGGACCTGGTTGGCAGGAATGGATCAGGCCGCTGCCGCTTCAGCGGGAAGGACGGCGTATCCGGCCAGGCGCCAGATGCCGTCGGCTTCCTGCTCCAGCGTGACCATTTCCTCGCCGGCCCATGCGGCGAACGCGGACTCGAACGTCAGGCGCAGGTACTGCGGTGCCGCGGGGTCGCGACGCGCGCCCACCCAGTGGCGCGACACCAGCGCGCCCTGCCCTTCGCGGAACGGGCCGATGGCGTCGGCGACTTCCTGCGGCGGGACCAGCCGGCGCGCGCTCTCGGAGGCGCGTTCCCAGATGTCGAGCATCCGGCCCTGGTCGATTTCTTCAAGCAGGCGGAACGCGGCCCTGACCAGGGCCGCCACGTGGGGAACGGCATCGTGGGAAATGTTCATGCCGTGCATGGTTCCCGACGTGCCGACTTTGCTCCATCGGAGCAATCCTATTTGCGCAACCGGCCGGCGCCGGGCCTCGGTCAGGCGATCGGGGCGCGCATCGCCATCACCTCGCGTCGCGGCGGCGCACCGAACAGGCGGCGGTATTCGCGGCTGAACTGCGACGGGCTTTCGTAACCGACGCGATGGCTCGCGGCGGCGGCTTCCATGCCGTCGACCAGCATCAGACGCCGCGCTTCCTGCAGGCGCAGCTGCTTCTGGTACTGCAGCGGCGTCATCGCGGTGGCGGCCTTGAAGCGCTCGTGCAGCGAGGACGCGCTCATGTGCGCGGCGGCGGCGAGCTGCTCGATGCGCAGCGGCTCCTGGTAGCGCTGCTTGATCAGGTCGATGGCGCGTGCGACGCGCTGCGACGGACCTTCGACGTCGCACAGTTCGCGCAGGCGGTCGCCGAGTTCGCCGGTGAGCACGCGGTAATGGATCTCGCGCATCGCCAGCGGGGCGAGCACCGCGGCTTCGTCCGGCGTGTCGAGCAGGCGCACCAGGCGCAGCACGGCGTCGAGCAGCGTGGGGCTGGTCCGCCCGACGAACAACGCGCGCCCGGCGCGCTGCGACGTGCGGCCGGCCGGAATCTGCCGCAGCAGTTCGTTGACCAGCGCGGTGTCGATGTCGATGCGCAGGCACAGGTACGGCGCCTGCGGCGTGGCTTCGAGGATCTGCCCGGTGATCGGCAGCGACATCGACACGACCAGGTAATTGAGCGCGTCGTAGTGGAAGACCTCCTCGCCCAGCAACGCCCGCTTGCTGCCCTGCACCACCACGCACAGGCTGGGGTGGTAGACGCTGGGCAGCGGCTGCGAGGGCTCGCTGGCGCGGATCAGGCCCAGGCCGGGGACGGCGGAATCGTGCAGGCCGTCGCCGGGGATGTTTCGGGCAATCCGGTCGGCGAGCTCGGCCTGCTGGGCCTCCATTCCGTGGGGCGCGGCGATGACGTTGGAAGCATTCGCGTTCATGGGTTTCCGCCTTGCGATGGCACGGGGCGATTATGCGCCGCCGGTGGCGCCCGCCAAGGACGTGGCGCGCATCGCCGGAGGATCGGGCAAGGATCGCAGAGCATCGTGCTAACGCCGCCGCGGGGGCCGGGCGCAGCATGTGTCCACGTTCCCACGCCACGCAGGAGACCCCGCATGAACGTTCCCTTCCCCCGTCGCACGCTGGGCCGCCAGGGCCTGGTCGTATCCGCCATCGGCCTGGGCTGCATGGGCATGTCGGATTTCTACGGCCCCAGCGACGAGGCCGACAACCTCGCCGTGCTGAACCACGCGTTGGACATCGGCGTGAATTTCCTCGACACCGCCGACATGTACGGCGTGGGGCGCAACGAGGAGCTGCTCGCCAAGGTGCTGCGCACGCGCCGCGACGAGGTCGTGCTCGCGACCAAGTTCGGCAACGTGCGCGCGCCGAACGGCGATTTCCTCGGCATCGACGGTTCGCCCGAATACGTCGCCGCCGCCTGCGACGCCAGCCTGAAGCGCCTGGGCGTGGACCACATCGACCTGTACTACCAGCACCGCGTCGATCCGAAGGTGCCGATCGAGGAGACCGTCGGCGCGATGGCCCGCCTGGTCGAAGCCGGCAAGGTGCGTCACCTCGGCCTGTCGGAAGCGTCCGGCGCGACCGTGCGCCGCGCCGCCGCCGTGCATCCCGTCGCCGCGTTGCAGAGCGAGTACTCGCTGTGGACGCGCGATGTCGAGAACGACGCGCTGCTCGCCTGCCGCGAACTGGGCATCGGTTTCGTCGCCTACAGCCCGCTGGGCCGCGGCTTCCTCACCGGTGCGATCCAGAACGCCAGCGAGCTGTCCGACAGCGACTGGCGTCGCCAGAACCCGCGTTTCCAGGACGGCAACATCGACCAGAACCAGCGCCTGGTGCAGGCCGTGACCGAACTCGCCCGCGAACGCGACTGCACGCCCGCGCAGCTGGCGCTGGCGTGGCTGCTGCATCGCGGTCCGGACATCGTGCCGATCCCGGGCACGCGCCGGATCCCGCGACTCGACGAAAACGCCGGTGCCGCGCGCATCGATCTGACGCTCGCCGAACAGCGTCGGCTGGACGAAGTCCTCGCCACGCACGAAGTGGCCGGCACGCGGTATCCGGCGGCGCACATGTCGTCCGTCAATGCCTGACTGAGAAGTGCGGTCGGGAAGTGAGGAGTGGGCGAACGCGCTCCTCCTCCCGCCTCACGCTCTTCTTTCCCACCCTGCCCCCGCGCGGCCGCACGCCGGCCGCCGACGGGCGACTGCATCCCGAACACGGAGAAACCCCATGTCCAAGCAGGATTCGCTTTCCCTCGACATCGCCGGCAAGGTCGTCGCGATCACCGGCGCCAGCAGCGGCATCGGCGAAGCCACCGCGCTCCGGCTGGCGCAGCACGGCGCGATCCTCGCGCTCGGCGCGCGTCGCACCGACCGGCTCGACGCCATCGCCGCACGCATCCGCGACCACGGCGGCGAGGTGCTCGTGCACGCGCTCGACGTCACCCGGCGAGACCAGGTCGAAGGCTTCATCCAGGCGACGATCGCGCGCTTCGGCCGCGTCGACGTGCTGGTCAACAACGCAGGCGTGATGCCGCTCTCGCGCATGGCCGATCTCAAGATCGACGAATGGGACCGCATGGTCGACGTCAACGTGAAGGGCGTGCTGTACGGCATCGGCGCGGTGCTGCCGTCGATGAACGAGCGCGGCGCGGGGCAGATCGTCAACGTGTCGTCCGTCGCCGGGCGCCATGTGTTCGCGACCGCCGCCGTCTACTGCGCGACGAAGTTCGCCGTGCACGCGTTGTCGGAAGGACTGCGCCAGGAATCGCCGTTCCTGCGCGTGACCACCATCGCGCCGGGCGCGGTGGAATCGGAGCTTACCGGCACGATTTCCGATCCGGCGATGAAGCGCGAGGTGGACGAGGTCTTCCGCAAGGAGCTGCTGCCGGCCGATGCCATCGCGCGCGCGATCGCCTTCGCGATCGGCCAGCCGGCCGACGTCGACGTCAACGAACTGGTGGTCCGCCCGACGGCGCAGCCGTACTGAGGCATCGCCGCCCGTCTCCCGTGCGCGGGAGAGGGCGCGACGACACGGCCCGCAAGCACCGGCCCGGTCACTCGCCCTTCTGGTACGTACCGATCATCGACGTCTCGGCAAGCACGTGTCCTTCCATCGCCTCGCGCAGGCGCAGCTTGTCGACGTCGCCGAGGTCCGGCAGTTCGACGTCCAGCGCGTACAGCCGGAAGAAATAGCGGTGCCGCCCGATCGGCGGACACGGACCGCCGTAACCCGCGCGCTGCCAGCCGTTCTGGCCGGCTTTCGTTCCATATGGCAGGCGGTCGCTCGCGATCGCCTCGCCGACGCCGGTCGAGTCGGCCGGCAGGTTGTACAGCACCCAATGCACGAACACGCGCTTGGGCGCGGCCGGGTCGGGCGCGTCCGGGTCCTCCACGATCAGCGCCAGGCTGCGCGTGCCCTCGGGTGCGCCGGACCAGCGCAGTTCGGGCGAGATGTCCTGCCCTTCGCAGGTGAATCGCGTGGGGATCTTCCCTTCGTGGTCGAAGGCCGGGGAACTGATCTGGAAGGCCATGGCGGGCTCCTGATCCGACGGGAACGTGGGACAGGCCCCGGATTCTAGGCACGTCGCGATTGCGCGCCCGTGACGGGCCTTCAGCGTTTGGACGTCACCGCGCGGCGCAGGTTGTTGCGCGCCTGCGCGTCGAGCCGCTGGTGGAAGAACGGTGAGAGATAGATCCGCTCGCGCCCCAGCAGCGACTTCAGGAAACGCTTGCGGTTGATGCGGAACAGCCAGCCCGGCACGACGGCACGGTATTCGGCGGCGATGCCCCGGTCGTAGGCGTCGAACACCGGCGCTTCCGCACCGAGGATCGCCATGTCGCAATCCAGGAACAGCGCCGCTTCCTCGTCGACGTCGTTGGGCTCGAGCACGCCGTGCCGCGCGGTGAGTTCGATGAGTTCCGTCACGCGGGGCACGTCGATGCCGCGATCGGGCATCCAGCGGGCCACGTGTTCGGCGGCCAGCTGCGCCGAACGCGTTTCGTTGTCCTTGCGCCCCGCTTCGTAGATCGCGTCGTGGTAGAGCACGGCCAGCGCGACCTCGTTCGGCTGCGTCCATCCGGGCCCGTGCGCGGCTTCGAGGTAGCGGCGCAGCACTTCGCGCACGTGTTCGAAGTTGTGGTACGCGCGCGGCGGGGTGGCGTAGGCGGCCTCGAGCGCGCTGCGCTGTTCGTCGGGAAGATCGAAAGGGAGCGTCAGGGTCATGGGCGGCGTGGCGGAAGCGTCGCGGCATTGTCGCGCGACCGCGACGCGGCGTCCCGCCCGGATCCCTCATCCCCGGGAATCCATGCTCCCGGGGTCAAGGCGCGCGCATCGCATCCACGTGCAACCGGATCCACTGCGCCCACTTGTCCACCCACCCCTGCAGGAACTTCCGGCTGCCTTCCGACGCGACATTCCCCGCCTCGTCGAAGAAACCTTCCTTGACGTGGATGAACGCCTCCGGTTGCCCCATCGTCGGCACGTCCAGGTACGCCAGCATGTTGCGCAGGTGCTGCTGCGACAGCGCGGTGCCCACCGCGCCGATCGACGCGCCGATCACGCCGGCCGGCTTGCCCTGCCACGCGCTGTCGCCGTACGGCCGCGAGGCATGGTCGATCGCGTTCTTCAGCACGCCCGGCACCGAGCGGTTGTATTCGGGCGTGACGAACAGCAGGCCGTCGGCGTCGCGGATCTCCTGCTTGAGCCGCTTCACCGGCGCGGCCTGGTGGCCGTCGTCGTCCTGGTTGTACAGCGGCAGGTCGTCGATGCGGCACTCGTGGAAGGCGAACGAGGAGGGCGCCATCTTCTGCAGCGCGTTCGCGAGCTGGCGGTTGATCGATTCGCGGCGCAGGCTGCCGACGAGAAACGCGATGCGGTACTGGCTCATGGGACGCTCCCGGCTGCGGAAGCGCCCACTGTCGCGCCGGCCGCGCAAACGCGCGGTGATGGCGCGGCCGGTCAGGCCTTGCGCAGGAAGATCGTCTTCAGCACCAGGCCCTTGATCTTCTCCGAGTTGCCTTCGATGTGCTCGGCATCGTCCTCGACCAGGCGGATGTTGCGGATCACCGTGCCCTGCTTGAGCGGGATCGAGGAACCCTTCACCTTCAGGTCCTTGATCACCACCACCGTGTCGCCGTTGGCCAGCACGTTGCCGTTGCTGTCGCGCACGACGACGCCCGAGACTTCATCGCCACCGCCTTCGACCGGCCATTCGAAGCCGCAGTCGGCGCAGACGAAATTCGTGCCATCCACGTAGGTGTTGGCCAGGGTGCATTGCGGACAGGCGGGCGACGTGGGCATGGAAGGCTCCTGCGTGGGGGTGCGCAGTGTACGCGACAGGGGCGGCGCTCCGGCGCGGCGACGCGCGTCAAGGCGCAGGTTTCCCGGGTTCGCCGCCCTGTTCCAGCGCCCGGATCTCGGCCACGTCGCGCTCCAGGAAATAGTTGAGGAAGGTGCGGATCACGGCGACCGCGGCGAGCCGCCCGATGCCATCCCAGTCGGGCGTGATCGAGGATTCGACGATGTCGGCCGCCAGCTGGAACGTGAGCCCGGCCACCAGCCAGTGCGAGTAGCGCATCCACAGGTGGCGGCGCTCGTGACGGTGCATCTCGTGCTGCGACACCAGCAGCACGAGGCCGTCCTTCAGCGCGATCAGCGTGCCAACGACGATCACCGCCAGCGCGACGAAATCGATCGCCAGGATGACCGGTTCGGATATGGCGATCAGCCAGTACTCCATGCGCCCTCCTGCCGCCGGTCGCGGCGGTTCCGGTCAGCTCAGCCGCGCACCACCAGGCGGAAGCCGACGTGGCACGTCGAGGTGTCCACCGGTTGCGCCATGCGCGCGGCGGGACGGTAGCGGCGGCAGTAGTTCGGCGCGCACAGGTGCGAGCCGCCCTTGGTCACGCGACGCGGCACGCGTGCCGGATCGCGCGGGTCCAGACTCGCCTCGCGTTCGCCGCCGCGCGGGTTCTCGCGCGTGCAGCAGGCGTGCTGCTGGACGCGGCCGTGGTCCTGGTACCAGTCGGAGGTCCATTCCCACACGTTGCCAATCATGTCGTACAGGCCGTAGCCGTTGGGATCGAACGAACCCACCGGCGCGGTCCAGGCATAGCCGTCCTCGGGCCGCAGTTCCCACGGGAACTCGCCCTGCCAGGTGTTGGCCATGTGCCGGCCGCCGGGGACCAGCTCGTCGCCCCAGGCGAACTCGCTGCCCTCGCGTCCACCCTTCGCCGCGAACTCCCATTCCGCCTCGGTCGGCAGTTCCTTGCCGATCCACTGCGCGTACGCGAGCGCGTCGGCGTAGGCGACGTGCACGACGGGATGGTCCTCCAGTCCCGCGAGCGAACTCTCCGGCCCGCGCGGATGCCGCCAGTCGGCGCCGGGAATGTACTGCCACCAGTGGAAATGGTTGCCCAGGTCCACGCGCCCCGGCGGCGGCACGAACACCACCGACGCCGGCGCCAGCATCGTGGGGTCCGCATCCGGATAGTCCGCCGGATCCGCCGGCCGCTCCGCCTGCGTGACGTGCCCGGTGGCCTCGACGAAACGCGCGAAATCGCGATTGGTCACCGCGTGGCGATCGATCCAGAAGCCGTCCACCCGCACCTTGTGCGCTGGCCGCTCTTCCGGATAGTGGTGGTCCGATCCCATCGTGAACGCACCGCCATCGATGCGGACCATGTTGTCGTACGTCGTGCTCAAACGCCGCCTCCCGTTGCGGGCGCATCGCCGTCGTCGGCGAACACGCGGTTCCAGTCGCGCTGCATGCTGACCACGCCGATGCCCAGTTCCGCCGCGCGGTCCAGGCCTTCGCGCAACGCGCTGAGCCTGAAATCGCGGTCGTAGGCGAACTCGCGCGTCGCGTCGTCGTGGTGCAGGTACCACGCCATGCGCGGTCCATCGCCGCCGAGCGTATACCGGATCATCGCCAGGTCGCCATCGGAATTGCCGAACGCGAACACCGGCCGACGGCCGATGTGCAGCGCGATATTGACGACTTTCTCGTCCCTGTCGTCGAAGCTGCCCAGTTCTGGCAGTTTCCGCAGCACCATGCCGCCACCGGACTCCTCCAGTTTCATCTTCGTGCTGGAACCGACGACCTGCTCGGGCGGAATGCCGTAAAGCTGCTCGGCCACCACGCGCACGAACTCCACGCCGCCGCCGGTGACGATGTACGTCTTGAAGCCGTTCGCGCGCAGATGGTCCAGCAGTTCGCGCTGCGGCGCGTAGGCGTTGCGCAGGAACGGGCGCCGCAGCTTGGGATGCTCGGCCTGGCGCAGCCATCGCCACGCATTGGCGTGGAACTCCTCCACCGTCATCCCCGCATGCGTGGCGAACGCCGGCTCGAAGACGTCCTTCTTCGGCAACGACATCAACGTCTTCACGTCGCCGTCGACCATCGCCTTGAACGCGGGCTTCCGCAGCAGCGACGGATCCTGCTTCGTGAGCCGTTTCACCTCGGCCAGCGCGAAGAACACCTGCACCTGCAGCGGGTACTCGCACCACAGCGTGCCGTCGTTGTCGAAGACCGCGATCCGCTCATGCTTCGCGACGAAGTCCGGCCCGCCTTGCGCGCACACGCGCGCGACGAAGTCGAGGATCCCCGACTTCGCCGCGCCGTCGTTCCAGGAGGGCAACGGCTCCACGCGGATGCCTCAGCCGGACTTGCTGTTGAGCTCGCCCATCTTCTGCTCGGCCTGGCTGAGATCGAACGCACCTGGCGCCTGCGCCGGCGGGAATTCCTTGAACGTCGACAGGAACTGCGCCGCCGCGGCCTGCGCCCCGTAGATCCAGAACGCGTTGTGCAGCATCCAGTCCCAGTACACGTTGGACGTGATGTCGGCGCGCTCGTACGGATCCATGCGCAGGTTGAAGATCTTAGGCACGCGCAGCGGCGTGAACGGCTCGGCCCAGACCTGCAACGTGCCCTGGCAGCGCTGTTCCATGAAGACCATCTTCCAGTTCATCCAGCGTATGCCGAGCACGTCGCCGTCGTCGCTGAAGTAGAAGAACCACTTGCGGGGCGACTTGTCTTCCTCGCCCGTCAGGTATGGAAGCAGGTTGTAGCCGTCGATGTGGTTCTTGTACTTGCGCCCGTTGACGGTGGCGCCTTTCTTCAGTCGATCGACGCAATCGGTGTCGCCGGCTGCGGCGAGCAGTGTCGGCAGCCAGTCATGGTGCTGAATGATCTCGTTGCTCACCACGCCGGCCGGGATGCGGCCGGGCCAGCGGATCAGCTCCGGAATGCGGAACGCGCCTTCCCAGTTGGTGTTCTTCTCGCTGCGGAACGGCGTCATGCCCGCATCCGGCCAGCTGTTCATGTGAGGGCCGTTGTCCGTGGAGTAGATGACGATGGTGTCCCCGGCCAGGCCCAGTTCATCGAGCAGGTCGAGCATCTGCCCCACGTTCCTGTCGTGGTCGATCATCGTGTCGTGGTACGGCGACTGGTGTTCGCCGGCCTGCCCCAGGCTTTCGGGCTTGGTGTGCGTGATGAAATGCATGTGCGTGGTGTTGAGCCACACGAAGAACGGCTTGCCCGCCTTGTCCTGACGGCGGATGAAATCGCTCGCGGCCTCCACGAACTCGTCGTCGCAGGTTTCCATGCGCTTCACGTTGAGCGGGCCGGTGTCCTCGATCTTCTGCTTGCCGACGCGTCCCCAGCGCGGATGCGTGGTCGTATCGTCCTTGTCCGTCGCCCAGCTGTGGATCACGCCGCGCGGGCCGAACTGCTCGCGGTACCGCGGGTCCTTCGGATAGCCGTACATCTCCGGCTCTTCTTCCGCATTGAGGTGGTAGAGGTTGCCGAAGAACTCATCGAAGCCGTGCACCGTAGGCAGATGCTTGTTCAGATCGCCCAGGTGGTTTTTGCCGAACTGGCCGGTGGCGTAACCGCGATCCTTCAGCAGCGACGCGATGGTGACGATGGAGTCGGTCATGCCCTGCGGCGCGCCGGGAATGCCTACCTTCGACAGGCCGGTGCGATGCACGCTCTGGCCGGTGATGAAGGAGGAACGGCCGGCGGTGCAGCTCTGCTCGCCGTACGAATCGGTGAAGCGCATGCCTTCGTTGGCGATACGGTCGATGTTGGGCGTCTGGTAACCCATGAGTCCGTGCGTGTAGCAGCTCAGGTTGGCGATTCCGATGTCGTCACCCCAGATCACCAGAATGTTCGGCCTTTCTCCCCCGCCCTTGCGCGAGGGTGTTGCACTCTTCTGCGGTGCTCTCCCGCTCGCGGCGCCTTTGTCGGACCGCTGCGACGGCGGTGCGGATTTGGCCACCTTGGCCGGACGGGCGGCCTTCTTCGCCTGTGCCATGACGCGTCTCCTTGCCTTGCCTGGGGGAATACCTGCGGGGTGATCCTGCGAAAGCTTTCGCAACGGCGGGTTTCAATCGCGCGAGCGTCAGCCGCGCGCCACGTCGAACACCATGCTGACGATCGCGAACACGCCGATCATCAGCAGGATGATCGCGGTGAGCAGCGTGTACGACAGCGGATAGCCGCTCTCGCCATGCACCAGCCCCGCCTCGACCATGGCCTTGCGCGTGGCGCGCAGTCCGCGCATGAAGCTGACGTGGTAGACGATGCCGGCGATCAGCAGCACGACGCCGAGCGCGACCAGCGCCATGCCGAAGTTGCTCGGCGCGGCCATGTTCATGCGCAGCATCCCGGCGTCGCGCGCCTTGGTGAACACCTGGAAGATCGTGAAGCCGAAGCCGATCAGCGACAGCGCCGTTCGGATCACCGACATCAGCGTGCGCTCGGCGCTCATGCGCGTGCGCTGGAACGACATGCCGGTGCGCCGCATCGACATCTCGGTGCGGTTGGTGGACAGGTCGGTGCGGTATTCGGAAAGCGAGGTGCGATGTTCCGAAAGCCCCGTGCGGTGCGTCGACAGCTTCGTGCGGTGCTGCGAAAGCTCGACGGATGCGATGTCCGAATCCAGCAGGCCGACGTCGGGAATCGGCGGCAATGGCGCTTCCGGGAGCCGGTCGGGCCGCACGGGCGCTTCGTGGGTTTCCGGGCTCATGCGCGTCTCCAGTCAGGTCGCGCGATGCGCACGCGCGAGCCACCAGCGCACCAGCCGGTTGATCGGCCCGCGCAGCAGCAGGTAGGGAAGGAAGCACAAGGCGACGATGACGTTGATCGCCTCGAGCACGTGGAAGGTGCCGAGCACCCTGTACTGGTAGATGATTTCCATCACCAGGCCCAGCAGCAGGATGCGTGCGGTGGCCTTCACGCCCTCGTGGATCGACGCGCGACGCGCGGACGGATCGTTGACGATGTTCCAGAAGTACGGCGGGCGTCCGCTCTTCGCATCCTTGACGCCGTCGCGCAGCGCCATCAGCAACGCCATGGACGGTTGCAGGAAGAAGCGGAACGACATCGGGCCCTGCGTGCGGCCGATCAGGTCGTCGTAGAAACGCACCAGGTCGTTCACGAGCCCTTCCAAAACCCGCTCCTCCTGCATGCTTGCATCGGAACAGCCGGGAAAACACGATCCGCATCGACTCCGCACGCGCGGAATGCGCGGGGAGCACTTCCACACCGGCGCATCGCGCACCGGATCGCTCCCGCGGGTCGTCGGCCGCCACGCGGGACAACGCCCGGTGGCGGACCGCATGATCGTGTCCACCGGGTGAAAAGGTCGTGACGAGCGCATCAACGCGTGCGACGCGCGGCGAGAAGACACGGCGCCGCCCGTCACGGCGCCGCGGCTGTTCCCGGAGTTCGGCGTGCGCTCAGAGCACGCGCAGGAACGCCACCAGGTCTTCCTTCTCCTGTTTCTCCAGCTTCGTCTGCAACACGATGTTGAAGAATTCCACGCTGTCCTCCAGCGTGAGCAGGCGACCGTCGTGCAGGTACGGCGGCGAGTCCTTGATGCCGCGCAGCGGGAAGGTCTTGATCGGCCCGTCCGCGCTGGCGAAGCGCCCGTTGATCATCTGCGGCCGGAAGAAGCGTTCCACCTGCAGGTTATGCATGGTGTTGTCGGTGTAGTACGGCGGCGAATGGCAGGACGAACACTGCGCCTTGCCGAAGAACAGCGCCTCGCCGCGCTTCTCCTGGTCGGTCGCCTTCGCCGGATCGAGCCTGCCGAAGATGTCGAGCTTCGGCGCCGGCGGGAAATCCAGCAACGCCTGGAACTCGCCCATCGCGTGCACCTGGTGGCCGCGATCGAGGATGTTGATGCCCTTCTTCGTCGCGATCACCGGATCGCCGTCGAAGTACGCGGCGCGCTGCTCGAACTCGGTGAAATCCTCCACCGACTTCAACGCACGCTGCGAACCGAACAGCCGCTGGATGTTCACGCCACGCAGCGTCGGCGTGTCGATGCGATGACGGAACTGCTGCGGCCGGATGTCGCCCACCAGGTGCGTGGCCGCCGAGGTGTGGCCGTTGCTGTGGCAATCCAGGCACGCCACGCCGCGACTGGGCAACGCGGAGCGGCGGTCCTCGGTCTGGTTGAACTGTTGCTGCGGGAACGGGGTGACCAGCAGGCGCAGTCCTTCCAGCTGTTTCGGATTGAGGATGCCGTTGAACAGTTCGAAGTAGTTGTTGATGTTGACGACCTTGCCCTTCGACACGTCGCCCAGGTCCGGCCGCGTGGTGAGGAAGATCGGCGCGGGGAATTCCGGCACGAAGTGGTCGGGGAGATCGAAGTCGAGATCGAACCGCGTCAGGTCGCGCTGCTCCAGCCGCTTGAGTTCGTCGATCTGGAACTGCGGGAACAGCATGCCGCCTTCGGGATGGTTCGGATGCGGCAACGGCAGGAAGCCGATCGGGAACGCATTGCGTTCGCGGATCTGCTCCGGCGTCATGGTCCCCAGTTCCTCCCATGTGACGCCGGAAGGCAACCGTGCGCGCACGCCGCCCTGCACGGGTTTTCCGCGCGTCATCGTCAATCCCGCGACGGGGCGGTTCGACAGGTCGTACCGCTGTTCGAGCAGACTTCTGTGTCGCTGCATCACGCCGCGCTTGGCGCCTTCCATCCGCGACTTGATGGCCTGGAAGGTTTCGGTGATCACCACCGGCATGTAGCTGCTCGGTGGCGGATCGGCCGCGAGCGCCAGGCCGGAAAGGCCCAACGCCGTAACGCACACCACCCACAACGATTTCAGCCTGGGTTGCCTGGGCTGCCTCATGGTCATTCTCCTTTGACTGGGATGACGGCTGCAGGACGCACATGCGCGCCCCGCCGCGAGGCTAGTCGGGCATTCGCCCGAGATGAAATCGTTTGATTGGATGTATTCGATAGTCCCCGGCTATTCGCGTGAACGCGAACGCATTACTTCACGACGATGAGCTTCCCGCGCATCAGCGTCGCGTGTCCGGGGAACGTGCAATAGAACGCGTAGTCCCCGCCGGGCTTCAGGCGCGAACCGGCGAACGTCGCCTTCGTGCTCTGGCCGCCGCCGATCAGTGGGGTCGCTGCGATCACCCGCGAGTCGTTCTTCGCCACGTAGTTGGCACTCGCGCCCGCCTTCAGGCCATCGCGTGCGATGGCGTCGTACAGCACCGTCTGCGATACGACGACGTTGTGGCCCATCGCGGTCACCGGCAGCTTGCCGACATGGGCGAGTTCGATGGTGATCGTCGGGCACGACGCCGAGACCGTCGCGGTCTTGATGTCGTACTTCATCGCGTCGTCCGAGTTGATCTTCACCGTGCAGTTGCCTGCGGCGAATGCGTGGGACGTCAGGCCGGCCAGCGCGAGGCCGGCCAGCAGCAGTGCGGTTTTCATGGGAACCCCTGGAATGCGCAGGATTGCGTCGCCGCCAAGTCTAGGAAGCACGTGCGCGCGCGCCCTTGATCCGGATCAATCCGCGCTGCTGCGGATTCGCTTCCGCGCCTTCTTCGCTGGCGTACGCTTCGTCCCGTGCGCCTTGGGCCCGCGCTTGGCGAACTCGCGCAAGGCATCCTTGCCGATCCATCGCGCGCCGGCGTGTTCCGCCGCGGCAAGGCGTTTCGCCAGTGCGACGGCTGCGGCACGCCACGACTCGCGCATGCCGATCGCACGCAACGCCCAGTTCACGCCCTTCTTCACGAAGTTGCGATCGTCGAAGGCCTCGCGTTCGATCAGCGCCAGACCTTGCGCATACAAGGCTTCGTCTTCGAGCCGGTCGTGCAGCGCGAGCGTGGCGAGCAGCGCGAAGGCGGCGCGCTTCTGGAATTCGCCCTTCCGCGACGACCACTGCTCGACCTTGCGCCACGCATGCGGCGTGCGATCGAACAACGCGAAGCACAGCGTGTCGCACACGGCCCAGTTGTCGAAATCGCGGCACCAGCGGTCCATCTGCTGCGCGGTGACGCGCTCGGGCTCCTCGACATGGGCGGCGAGCATGCGTGCCTCGTAGACATCGGTGTCCCATAGCGCGGCGGCGAGGCCGTGATCGCGACCCAACTGCTTCGCCAACGACTGGATGTCCTTCATCGGCACGCCGAACGCGCGGTCGGCCGGAATCGCGAAACGCGCCATGCCGTCGCGATGCTGCGCGGAGGCATGCTCGCGCAGCCACGCGAGCGCGTGCTCCGTGCGCGCCTGCGGCGACAGGTCGCTGCCGGCGGGCTTCGTGCGTCTGCGCGCGGTCGTCGCCACGGACGTGGTCCGCTCAGCCGCGCCGCAGCGCCATCCGCGCGAACACCACGCAGATCACGCCGAACAGCATGTGCGCGAGGATGCTGTAGGAGATCCAGTCCGGATGCGCGAACGACGGCGAACGCCCCACCCGCGAAAGCGGCATCACGACGAAGTTCATGACCACGTAGAGCACCACGCCGTACAGCAGGCCGAGCACGACCGGCCGCGCCAGCAGCGACGGATGCCGGCGCGCGACGAGCGTGTAGATCGCGACGAAGGCGATCGCCATCAGCACGTGCAGCACGGCGCCGAGCGCGGCCGACTGCATGCCGCCGGCGTAACTCGCCTGCCCCAGCACGCCCACGGCGATGGTCTGGAAGACGCGCTTTAAACCTTCCGCGTCCCACGAGAACCAGAGCGTCGTGGCGAAGATGAAGTCGCCCAGGGCGACCAGCAGTCCGCCGATCACCACGGAAATCCAGAGGATGCGCGGTGCGTGCGGACGGACGGAGGACATCGCGATGCTCCCGGTGGCGCTTGGCGCGGCCGGCACATCGTAGTGGCGGGACGGGTCCGTCGCCCATGACTTTCGCCATAGACAAAATGGTCTAGACAAACCGTTCTAGTTGGATCAGCATGCCGCCACGCACCCATCGAACGACGCCATGACCCGCAGGACCACCAAACCGCCCAAGCCCACCGCCGCCGAGCTCGACCTGCTCCGCGTGATCTGGCGCCTGGGCCCGTCGACGGTGAAGGACGTGCACCAGGCGCGGCTCGCCGAACGCCCGGACGTCACCTACGCGACCGTCCTGCGGATCCTGCAGGTCATGCACGGCAAGGGCCTGCTCACGCGCGACGAGAGCCAGCGCTCGCACGTCTACGCCGCCGCGCACGCGCAGGACGCGCTGCAGACCAACCTGTTGCGCGAGCTGATCCAGAAGGCGTTCTCCGGCTCCGGCAAGGCGCTGGTGATGGCCGCGTTGAACGAGCACGTCACCGAGCGCGAACGCGAGGAAATCCGCCAGCTCCTGAAGAGCGACGGCTTGACGGACGATGACAGGGAGCATCGCGATGAATGATCTTCTGGTCGAAGCGGTTCCGGTGCTGGGCCGCGCCCTGCTCCACTTTCTCTGGCAGGGCGCGCTGATCGGGCTGCTCGCCGCGTTCGCGTTGCATCTGTTGCGCGATGCCCGGCCGCAGGCGCGATATGCGGTGGCGTGCTTCGCGTTGCTGCTGTGCGCGCTGGTGCCGGCGATTTCCGTCGCGGTCGCGCTGGTGCAGGCGTCGGGCGCGGCGGACGTCGCGATCCCGACCGCGATCTTCGTGCGCGGCAGCGGCCTTGCGGCGATCGTCCCCGGCGTCGCACCCGACTGGACTTCGCGCATCGACGCGGCGCTTCCTGACATCGTGCTGGCGTGGGCGGCGGGCGCCGGCGCGTTGTCGCTGCGCATGGGCCTGGGGCTGGTGTGGATCGAACGCCTGCGCGCCACGCCGCAGGGGCCGGCGCAGCGCGAATGGCAGGCGCGGCTCGATGCGCTCGCGCAGCGTTTCGGCCTGCGGCGCATGGTCGCGTTGCGCCTGGTCGAGTCGCTTACCTCGCCGGTATCGGCGGGCTGGTGGCGGCCGGTCGTGCTGCTGCCGGCGGGACTGGTCACGCGCATGCCGGCGGAGCTGATCGAAGCATTGCTCGCGCACGAGCTGGCGCACATCCGTCGCCACGATTACCTCGTCAACCTGTTGCAGAACCTCGTCGAGGCGCTGCTGTTCTACCACCCCGTGACGTGGTGGCTGTCGCGCCGCATCCGCGACGAACGCGAACACATCGCCGACCGCCTCGCCGCCGAGGCCACCGGGCAGCCACGCCGCCTCGCACTCGCGCTGTCCGAACTGGCGGAGTGGTCGTGCGGCCACGCCGCCGCCCCGTCCACGCCCACCCTCGCGCAAGCCGCCCATGGAGGCCATCTGATGTCCCGCATCGAACAACTCGTCCGTCCCGGTACGCGCCCCGTGCGCGGCGGCGTCGCGCTGCCGCTGGTCGGCATGGCGATCGCCTGCGTCGCGTTCTACGCGCACGCCCACATCGGCCAGGACGCGAAGCCCGCACCGGCGGCCATCGCGCAGGCCAGGGCCGACGCGGCCAGCCGCGCGACGCCCGCCGCGAACGTGCATGCCACGCCGGCCACTGCGCCATCGCCGGCCGCGAAGCGTTCCGTGCGCGTCGCGCGTGGCGACGACGATGCCTACGCGCTGATCAGCAAGGATCGCGACGGCATCCGCCTGTCCGGTTCCACCGACGACCTGCCCGAGATCGAACGCGCCCGCCGCAGCCTGGCGAACCAGGACTTCGTGTGGTTCCGTCGTGGCGGCCAGGCGTACGTCGTGTCCGATGCCGACACCATGGCGAAGGTGCGCGATGCATGGCGCGACAGCGATCGCATCGGCGAACAGATGCGGGTGCTCGGCGACCAGATGGAAGCGCACGGCCGCAGGATGGAAGCGCTTGGCGCGCAGATGGAGCAGTTGTCGGAGAAGGCCGAGGACCACGCGGAGATCGATGCGTCGTCGCGGCGCATGGAGCGGCTGGCCGATCAGCAGAGCGCGCTGGCGGAACGGCAGGCGGAGCTCGCCGGAAAGCTCGCGGGCGTCGACGGCGAGGACCGCGCGCGGCTTCAGGCCACCATCGACGATCTGGCGCGGCAGATGGACGAACTCGGCCGGCAGATGGACGAGCAGGGGCGCGTGATCGAACGGCAGTCCGCGAGCCTTGCGGCGAACACCGCGCCGATGGAAGCGCTGGGCCGCCAGATGGACGAGGCGAGCAAGCCGATGGATGCGCTTGGCCGGCAGATGGATGCGCTCGGCAAGGAACAGGAGAAGATCATCGGCGATGCCGAACGCAAGACGCATGCGTTGCTGGACAGTGCGGTCAAGCGGGGGTTGGCGCGGCCGTTGTCGGCGCTGTGAGGCGGTCGGGTTGATGGTTTGAGGATGAACCCTCTCCCTCCGGGGGAGGGGTTGGGGTGAGGGTCGGGACATGCGGTCATCGATGCGGCCGATGCCTTGCTTCGATGCTTCCGCGCTGTGCACGTCACCCCTCCCCTGCAAGCAGGAGCGGGAGTCAGCGCAGGCGACCCGCGCGGCAACGCCGTTTTGCACCGCCTTCGAGTAACACGTCGTCGCCATCATGGCGAAACGCGACCGCCTCCGCATCGCCCCGCCCGGCCATCCATGGCCGTGCTTTCGGCAGGCCACGCGCGGCAGTGCCGCGTAAGCGGCCTGCCTCAACCTTCCCACCTGTCCCCTTTCTGCCCTTGCCTGCGTTCACTCGGAACGGTAGCCCGGCGTGCGCACGCACGACCGGTGCATGAACGTTTCAAGGGGCAGCGCATTTGATCTTCGATTACAGAAAGGCGTCGGCGCCGGCGGACATCGAGGCGGACATCTGCATCGTCGGTGCCGGCGCGGCCGGGCTGGCGATCGCCTGGGCGTTCCTCGACACGCAGGCGACGGTGTGCGTGGTCGAGAGCGGTGGCCTCACCGCCGACGAGCGCTACCAAGCGCTGCTGGAAGGCCACTCGGTCGGCGAGCCGTCGTTCGATCCGGGCGCCTCGCGGCTGCGCGCATTCGGCGGCACCTGCAATTACTGGGGACGCGGCTGCATTCCGCTGGCGAACCTCGCGCCGCGCGACTGGGTGCCGCACAGCGGCTGGCCGATCGGGTTCGCCGATCTCGAACCGCACTACCGCAAGGCGCGCACCTTCTGCGGTCTCGAACAGCACGACTTCGGCGAGGACACCTTCCTCACTCCGTCCTCGCGCCAACCGCTGGAATTCGAAGGCGATGCGCTGGTGCACAAGACCTTCGCCTCCAGCCCGATGATCTTCGGGCACGCATACCACGACGTGTTCGAGCGCGCGCGCAACATCACCGTGCTGCTGCACGCGAACCTGATCGAACTGGACGCGGTGGAATCGGCGCAGGCGGTGCGGCAGGCGCGCATCGGCACGCTCGATGGCCGCCAGGGCACGGTGCGTGCGCGGCATTACGTGCTCGCGTGCGGCGGCATCGAGAACGCGCGGCTGCTGCTGTCGTCGAATTCGACCGCCGCCGAGGGCCTGGGCAACGCGCACGACCTGGTCGGCCGTTATTTCATGGACCATCCCAGCGGCAAGCTCGGCACGTTGTTCAGTCCGGACCCGCGCGTGCTCATGCGTCCGTACGACCGCAACGTGCCCAAGGGCCGGCCGCAGGCGCATCCGGAAATCTGCCTGTCGGACGAAGCGCAGCGCCGGCATCGCATCCTCAGCGGGCGCGTACGGCCGTTCGCGTTCGAGGAACCGGTCCCCGAAGGACTGCAGGCGCTGCGCGACCTGCGCGCGGCGATCCGTGCGCGTAGGCGGCACGAGAACTGGGCCATCAAGGCGCGTGTGTGCGGTCGCCGCAACGGCGAGCCGGATTACATCGCCAACGCCATGCCGCCGGCGGAGGACCTGCGTGCGCTGACGCTGCGGGCCGGGCTCAATGCCGCCGACATCGCCAAGGCCATGGGCCGCAAGCTCACGCGCAAGCCCGCCGTGCGCACCGAACGCGTGGACCTCATCGGCTATTTCGAACAGGTGCCCAACCACGACAGCCGCATCACCCTGGGCGGGGAACGCGACGCGCTCGGGCTGCGCAAGGTGAGCGTCGACTGGCGCCTGACCGAACTCGACCGGCACACCTACCGCACCGCGGCGACGCTGTTCGGCGAGCAGCTCGCGCGCGCGTGCAACGGGCGCTTCCAGCCCGAATCATGGATCGGGGAAAACGGCGGCGTGCCGCAGGTGTTCGGCACCTCGCACCACATGGGCACCACGCGCATGGCGGACGACGCGCGCGAAGGCGTGGTCGATCGCCACTGCCAGGTGCACGGCGTGGACAATCTGCACATCGCCGGAAGCTCGGTGTTCCCCACCGGCAGCTGGGCGTTCCCGACGTTCACGATCATCGCGCTGAGCCTGCGCCTTGCGGAGCAGCTGCGCGCGCGACTGGAGCAGGCGACGCCGTTGCTGGGCATCTGAGCGCCAGGAACGAGTCTGGAGGAACCAGAAACGAGCAGAGGCCGGCGCTGGTTCCTCGTTCCTCTCCGCTCGCTCCCGCGCCGTCACCGCAATTGCGAATCCTTGCTCCCGCGCCGGTTGTATCCGCTGAAACCGGCCTCCTCGCGATCGAGGGCTTCCTGGCACGCGATGCACAGGCGCACGCCGGGCACCGCGTCGCGGCGGGCCTGCGGGATCTCGACGCCGCACTCCTCGCAATGCGTCAGTCCCGGGCCCTGCGGGAGCTTGCTGCGCGCGCGCTTGATGGCGTCCTTCACGGTCGCGTCGATCTGGTCCTGGACCGCGCCGTCGCCTGCCCAACCGGTGGCCATGTCGTTCTCCTGCGTGATTGCGTGACTCCGTCCGAAGCATAGCGCCGGCGGGCTGAACTTCCCGCGCACGGCGTCCACGCGCGCTTGCGGTGCGCGGGACTACACTCCGCGCAGCCCCTGGCGCGGCCCGCGGGACCGCACGGAGCGTTCGTCGATGCGCGGCACGCTCGCCGCCGTGGTTTTCGCGCTGGCCTGGCAGGCCGCGGGCGCGTTCGCCCAGCCGGTGTCCACGGGCGAAGTCATGACGATGCCCACGGGACTACGCGAGCGGCTGCATCGCGAAGTGCTGTACGACGACCCCGCGCCGCACGAGCGCCTGGAACGCCTCGGCGTCTTCATGTTCGCGTCCGAAGGCCTGGGCATGACCTACGTGGAAACGGCGAACCTCACCGTGGCGCAGGCGTACGAGGCGCGCACGGCGAACTGCCTCACCTTCACCCTGCTCTTCCTCGCGCTGGCCAAGGAAGCGGGGCTGGAAGCGACGCCGCAGGAAATCGAACAGATCCTCGGTTTCCGCCAGGCCGACGGCACGCTGTACCTGAGCAACCACGTCAACGCCAGCGTGCGCGTGGGCTCGCGGCGCTACACGGTGGACGTGGCCGGCGACCAGATCATCCAGCGCGATCGCCCGAAGCCGATCACCACCACGCGCCTCATCGCGCATTACTACAACAACCTCGCGGTCGAACGCCTCGCCGCCGGCGATTACCCCGCGGCGTCGTCGCTGCTGGACATGGCGATCGGTCTCGATCCCGCCTACGCCGGCTACTGGAGCAATGCCGGCGTCGTGCACACGCGCGGCGGCGATCCGGAAACCGGCCGGAACGACTATCGCCAGGCGCTGGCGCTCGACCCGGACAACACCAACGCGCTGTTCAACCTGGCCGGGCTCGCCGCGCGCACGGGCGATCGCGCGCTGGAGGCCGAATACCGCAAGCGCCTGGCGAAGCTCGAACGCAACGATCCCTTCCACGCCTTCGTGCAGGCGCTGACCGCCGAGAACGCCGGCGACCTGGCGCGCGCGACGCGCTTCTACCGCCGCGCGGTGGACCTGCGACCGCAGGAGCACCGCTTCCATTCCGCGCTCGCCAACGCCTACCTCAAGGCCGGCAAGACCGGGCTGGCGATCCGCTCGCTCGCCCGCGCGCAGGCACTCAGCAACGGCGACACCCACGCGGCCTACAGCGAGCGCCTGGATGCCCTGCGCGCCCGCTGATGCGCGACGCGTCCCCTTTTTCCCGCGCATCGCGTTGTTTCCCGGGAGACGAGACGATCGGAAGGGGAACCCCGTGCGACACGAAACGCTGATGGCCCGACGCAACCTGGTCCGCATCGCCATCGAAAGTGCCGAACTGCCCGGAATACGCCTGATCGCCCGTCCGCTGTACCGACGACTGTTCAACCGCCCCTACCACGGCGGCAACGCGTACTACGGCGCCTACGATTCGCGCGCGCAGGCGCTGGCCGCCGCGCCGTCGCTGCCGACCACGTACGACCAGTCTTCGACCACGGGCATGTACATGGACCGGCATCGCAGCATCCGCGTGAGCGACTATCCGATGGTGCACTGGCTGTCGCGCCTGCTCGCGCAGGGACGGCACCGCATCTTCGACCTGGGCGGCCACATCGGCGTGACGTACTACGGGTTCCGCCGCTATCTGGACTATCCGGGCACGATGGAATGGCGCGTTCACGACGTGCCCTCGGTGATGGACGCCGGCCGCAGCTGGGCGGTCGACAACGATCCGGAAAGGCTGCTGCATTTCGCCGACACGCCGGAGTGCGCGAACGAACACGACGTGCTGATCACCTGCGGCGCCCTGCAATACCTGGACTACACGCTGCCCGAGCTGCTCGGCCGGCTGTCCTCGCCGCCCACGCACGTGCTGGTGAACCTCACGCCCGTGCATCCCAAGCGCGGCTACGTGACGTTGCAGAACATCGGCAAGGCGGTGCTGCCGTATCGCGTGATGTCCAAGCCGCAGTTCATCGCGGAAATGCAGTCGCTGGGGTATGCGCTGGAAGACCAGTGGCAATCGAAGGAACGCCACCTGCGCGTGCCGTTCGAACCGGACTGCACGCTGGATCACTACGCCGGGTTCTATTTCCGGCGGGCCTGAACGGCGCGTTCGAAACAGGAAGGCCGGCGATTGCCGGCCTTCCGCGTTACGCGCTTGCGTCGCGGCGGTTCACTTCGGCGGCGCGCTCCCCGGCGGGAACGCCGCGAACATCTTGTCCACGCCGGCCTGCGCCTTGGCGTTCACGCCTTCCGGCGAATCGGGCACGGTGCCCGACGCGGTACCGCGCCAGATCGCCTGCCGCGTCTTCATGTCGAACATGTCGACGACGAGCGTCCCGACTTCGTAATTGCGCACGGTGGTCGTCGCCGATCCCATGCCCGCCCCGCCCCAGCGCCCCCATCCGTAGCCGCCCCAGGCCGGGCCGCTGTAGAAGGTGTCCAGCGTCTGTTGCTGCTGCGTGGCGACGTGCGCGGCGATGCCGACGTCCGCATCGGTGCCGGTGGTCTGCCGCCAGCCCTGCGCGGCGAGCTTCGCGTCGATGGCCGCGACCACGCGCTGTTCGACCAGCGGCGACCGTCCTTCGGGTTTCTTCAGCCACGTGTAGGTGCGATAGCCGGCGAACTGCGCGGCCGGATCGTAGTCGGTGTGCACCGTCGGCGTACTGGCGCAGCCGGCCAGCGCGACCAGCAGGATCGCGCCGAAAACGAGTGGTTTCATGAGCCTTCTCCGTGTGCGGGTGACGAAGGAAAGAGCCGATGTCGCGGGAACGTGCGGGCGCGCGTCCGCCGGTGCGGATGCGCTCGCCGTGGTGCGGACATAGAACTTGCGGCCGTGAAACAGGCGTGAAGCCGCTCGAAGGATCCCGCGCGATGCACACCGCTCCGTCATCCAGGCGAAGACCGGTCCAGGTCGACCGCGCATCGTTCTTGCGATGCACGCGATCCCGGCACGGTGACAGCCTGGATCCCGGCTGCGCCGGGACGAGGGATCTCTTCGATGGCAAGCCTGCGCGGCGAAGAAGCGAACGTCAGAACGAAATCGGCACCCGCGCCGTCAACGTCATGTCCGGCGTATCGCGCGTCACGCCGACGCCGAGTGCGACGTTGAGCGACCAGCGATCGCTGAAGCGGTACGTGCCGCCCAGCAGCAGCGTGCCGAGCGTGACGCGCACCGAACCCGGGCTTTCGCGGCCGTTCTGCTTGGTCTTGCCGACCAGGCTGGTGTCGTAGCCCAGGCTGATCGACGCCTTCTCGTTGAGCGCCAGGCCCATGCCGAGATTGAAGCCCCAGATGTCGCCGGCCTGCACGTCGCCGAGGAATTCCTGTTCGCGCCCGAGCACGGTGCGCGAGACGTTGCTGCGTTCGAAGTTGTACAGATAGCTGAAGGTGCCGAAGAACACGACCGGATCGGACGGATACAGCCAGGTCACGCCCGGCTGGATCGCTTCGAAGCCGGTGCCGGTCGGCAGTTCCAGCGGAAGCCCGGTGCCGGTGGCGTTCTGAACGCAGCGCTGCACGCAGTCGGTGGTGACTTCGAACAGGTCCTTGCCGGTGCGGCTCTTGTAGCGCAGCCAGCCGATATAGAACGCCTTGTCCGGGCCGCCGCGATTGAGCTGGTAGCGCGCGGTCGCCTCGATGTCGCCCATGCCGTGGCCGCTGGCGTTGAACACGCGGTCCTGCGCCGAGCCGGTGAAGATCTCGCGGCTGACGGTGTCGCCGTTGAGGTAGACATACGGCACCTTCGCCTCGATCTCGAATCGGCCGCCGATGCCCATGCGCCCGGTGATCGTGCCGACGCCGGAGGTGGTCTTCACCTGGCGCACGTCGATGAGGCCGATCAGGATGGCCGGGATCACCGTGTAACCGACCAGCGCCACGCGATCGTTCGCCGAATAGCCGTATTGCAGCGAGGGTTCGAGGATGAACTGGCCGGCCGGCGTGAGCACGCCGGGCTGGTCGAAGATCTGCGCGACTTCCGGTGGGCGCATCGCCGATTCCGGCGCCTGCCCGACCGGCTTTCGTCCCTGCTGCGGTTGTTGCGGCGCGGGCGCCTGTTGCGCCTGGCGCTGCGCGGGCGGCGCGGGCTGCACGGCGGCGGGCGCCTGCTGCGCGAGCGTCGGCAGCACCGTACCCGGTGCGGCACCGGCGCCGCGTTCGGCGTCCAGGCGTTCCTCGTCGAGCGCGCGTTGCAGGTTCGCCACCGCCTGTTCCTGCTGCGCGAGCGAATCGCGCAGTTCCTCGAGCCGGCGCGTCTGCGCGTTGATCTCGCGCTGCAGATCGTCGAGCGAACGCCCCTCCGCGACGGGCGCTGCCGGCGCGACCTGCGTCGCGGCCGGAGGCGCCCCGCCCACCTGAGGCTGCGCAGCCGGACGGGCCGGCTCCAGTCCCTGCCACTGGTCCTGCGCATGGGCCGTCGCGGCGGCGGCGAGCCACAGGCACGGGGCGAGCATCAGGCGGCGGGGCAACTGCGGCGTCCTTCTCATGCGTCGTCCTTCTGGTGCGGTCGGCCGGCTTCCTTCCGATAGAACGCGGTCCGACACGAAATCAGGGCGCAACCGCACGGTCAGGGAGCGGTCGCGGTCACCATCGCGTTGTGCAGCGTGGACTGGGTGTTCAGGTCCTGGAACGCCTGCAGCGTGTCGACGCCGACGTTCACCGTGGTCAGCGCGCGGATGTCCTGTCCGTCGAGCGTGTTCTGGATCACCACGCCGCCCGGCAACCCGCCCGGCTGGAACGTGTTGCCTCCGCCGACCTGCACCACCACGCCGTCGTTGAAGCGCTGCAGCTCGCGCGCCTGCGCGGTGGTCATGCGGCCCACGTCGGGAATCTGCACGCGCGTGGTCGCCATCAGTTCGCCGTTGACGAACACCGCGCGCTCGATGCCGAACGACAGCGCCATGCCGCCGTCGGTCATGAAGCCGCCGCGCATGTCGTCCAGGCGCGCGGGGTCGATGGCGACCCATTCCGGCCCCAGCACCTCCGCCGGTGGCGCCGCGAACGCCGGCGCGCACCACGCCAGCATCGCGATGAAAACGTACTTGAGCCGAACACGTTCGATCCGCCTGTGATGCAGCGAGGGCGATGTCATCGTCCGACCCTCCGTCAGATGTCGCCCGGGCCGCGCCGGGGCGTCACGATGTTGTAGAGGCTGTCGCGGGCGATGCCCGCATCCAGCGGCGCGGGAGGCGCCGTGCGCCAGTCGCGCGCCATGTTGAACTGCGCCCGGTCGCGGCGGTTGTGCACCACGAACAGGATGCGGTTGTCCCACAGTTTCTCGAAACGCGAACGCGGCATCGCGCGCGTGCCGCGTGCGGGGTCGCCCAGCAGCACGCGATCGTTGCGGAAGCCCTTCACCACCACGAAGTGGCGGTAGCCGCGATCGTTGAGCAGCACGATCGCCGGCAGGCCCTCGGCGACGAGCTTGTCGAGCGGCTGTTCGAAGCCGTCGGCCTCGAAGCCCAGCGAACGCAGGTAGCGGCGCATGTCCAGCAGCGAGAACCCGCGCTGGCGGATCTTCGCCTGGTCGCCGGTTTCGTACATGCGCATGAACACTTCGGCCTCGGTGACCGGATGGCCGTACTGGTAGGTCAGCAGCGTCGCGGTCGCGGCCGAGCCGCAGCTGAAGTCGTACTGCTGCCGCACGGTGGTCTTGAAGCGCGCTTCCTTGAGGCTCGTGACGCGCAGCGTGTAGCTGCCGTTCGGTGGCGCGCGCACGTCCACCGTCCCGGCCTGCACGAGGCCGGAAACCAGGATCCACGCCGAAGCCGCGATCCACGCACGGCGCCGGAATGTACGCAGGCTCATGGGCCCGCGTCCGCGAACTTCACGTTCACGATCATCGCGTTCTGGATCAGCACGTTCGCGCCGGTGTTCTGGATAACCGTGGAAATGCCGCTGGCGCTGGCGAACGAACCGCCCGCGACGGAGTTGCTGCCGGTCAGCACGTCGTCGGCGATCGCGTCCTCGACGCGGCCGTTGACGAGGATGTCGTTGTCGACGAGTTGGGCTTCGCCGCCGCGCAGGTCGGCAAGCGCGGACGGATCGACCGCGGCGCCGAACGCGGCGTCGGGTGCGTCCGCCTCGTCGAGGACGACGGGCTGGGTTGCCGTGGGCTCGCGAATTTCCTGCGCCCAGGCCACACCGGCGACGATCCACATCACCACGCCCGCCAGACCGCCCAATGCGATGGAACGATTGCGTTGCATCGTCATGCTCCTTGCCCTTCGCTTCCTCCCTGCGCCATCGCTGGAGTCCCGCCGGCGCGGACGCCGGCGGGAATGCGATGCGCATCCGGTGACGCATCGGAGCGGGGGCTCCGATGCGTCGAGGGGAAGGCGCTTACGGGCCTACGGTCAGGTTGGCCTGGACGGTGATGCCCTGCTGGATCAGCGAGGAGAAGCCGCTGTTCTGCGCGGCCACCGTGATGCCCGCTGCGCCGCTGGCGGTGCCGGTCATGGTCGAGGACATATCGAATGTGCCCGCATCGACCATGTTGCTGCCGCCCGCGCCGCCGGTGCCGCCGGTTGCGCCGTTGCCGACGCCGCCGTTGCCTACGCCACCGTTGCCGGTGCCGCCCGCGCCGCCGTCGCCGCCGGTCGCGCCGGCCGCCGCCACCGCGCCGTCACCGGCCGTGGCCGAGCCGTTGCTCGCGCTCGCGTCCGCGCTGCCATTGCTGGCATCGCCGTTGGTGGCCGAGCCACCCGCGCCGCCGCCGCCCGCACTGGCGGTCACGGTGCCGCTGGCACCGCCGTCGCCCGCGGTCGCGCCGGACGTGCCGGTGCCCGCGCCTGCGGTCGCGGTGGAGGTCGAGCTGGGCGCGCCGCCCGCACCGCCTGCGCCGCCGGTGCCCGTCCCGCCCGCACCGCCCGCGCCGCCGGTGCCGTCGTTGCCGGCATCGTTGCCGCCGCCACCGCCGCCGCCGTCGTTGCCGCCGGCGCCGCCGCCACCACCACCGTCGCTGCCGCCCGCCAGCGAACCGGACGCGGCCACGCTTGCGCCGCCGGCATCGCCGCTGTCGTTGTCGGTGTCGCCGCCACGGCCGCTGCGGATGTCGTAGACATCGCCGCCGCGTCCGCCGCGTGCCGCGGTCGCATCGCCGATCGTCGCGTCGCCGACGGTCGCGTCGCCGGAGGTCGCGCTGCCGTTCACCGCGGAGCCGCCGGAGCCGCCATCGCCGCCCGAGCCACCGTCGCCGCCATTGCCGCCAGCGCCGCCGTTGCCGTCGCCGCCGTAACCGTCGCCGCCATAGCCATCGCCGCCGGAACCACCGGAACCGCCATTGGCGTTGCCGTTGTTGGTCGCGACGTTGCCGATGCCATAGGTGCGCACGTCATACACGGCGCCTTCGAGCACGGTCGATGCGACGATCGTGCTGGAGGTCGAGCTGAACGTGCTGGAGTCGGTGTAGGTGTTGGTGGCGGTGCCACCGCTGTGCGCCGCAGCGGAGCCCGCGTCGGCCGTGGCGTCGCCATCGTTGCCGCGGTTGTCGCCGGTGCTGTTGTCGGATGCATCGATCGGGACGTTGACGTTGGCGAGGATGTCGTCGCCCTCGCCGCCGTTGCCGTTGGTCTGTTGTGCCATCGCCTGGCCGCCGAGACCAAGGCCGATGAGCACCGCTGTTGCCATCAAGCTGGTACGAATGCGCATTGTTGTTCTCCTTTACGTGACGTCGGCTGGCACCCGGGGGAGGCACCGGTAAACGACGCAAGGAACTACACGCATGCCCGGTGCCAACCGTCGTTCAGGCGCGGCAACGCGTTGATCCGGCGGATTAATCGTCCTGAACGGAGCGCGCATCGCGCCTGCGGTGCGCGCGCACCATCGCGAAGCGGCCCCGCTCGTTGCAAAACTGAAATGCGCCTTGCGGCCATTGCCATGCATCGGACCGCGATGTGCGACGCAAGGCATTGATGCGACGGTGCGATGCACGCATCCGGCGGGATTCAGCCGCACGTATCAGCAGCGAAACGCGGGACATTACCGCGACACTTCAGCGGCAACACGCCCTTTTCCGCTCAGGCATTTACATCGGGAAGTTCGAGCGCGACCGGCGTTACGGGGCGGCAACGCCCGGAAAACACTCAGGTTCGTCCGTCGCCTCCACTCACATCCCCGTCACGGCGTGCGGCGTTGCGCTGCGCGCGCAGGCGGTCGAGCTTCTCCTTGAGCTTGATCTCCAGTCCGCGTTCGACCGGCGCGTAGTACACGCGCTCGCCCATCGCGTCGGGGAAACCGGTCTGGTCGAGCGCGATGCCGCCGTCGACGTCGTGGTCGTACTGGTAGCCCTTCGAATAGCCGAGCTGCTTCATCAGCTTCGTCGGCGCGTTGCGCAGGTGCAGCGGGACGTCCTGCGTTCCATACTGCTGGACGTCGGCGCGCGCGGCGTTGTACGCGGCGTACACCGCGTTCGATTTCGCGGTGGTCGCCAGGTACACCACGACCTGCGCAAGCGCGAGTTCGCCTTCCGGACTGCCGAGGCGTTCGTAGGTATCCCACGCGTCCAGCGCCATCGGCATCGCGCGCGGATCGGCCAGGCCGATGTCCTCCACCGCCATGCGCGTGAGGCGTCGCGCCAGGTACGCGCGATCGCAGCCGCCGTCGAGCATGCGCGCGAACCAGTACAGCGCGGCGTCCGGGTTCGAACTGCGCACGGATTTGTGCAGCGCCGAGATCTGGTCGTAGAACTGTTCGCCGCCCTTGTCGAAGCGGCGCGTGCGATCGGCGAGCACCTGCGCGAGCGTGGCAGCTGTGATCTCGCCACCCTCGCCTTCGGCCAGTTCGGCGGCGATTTCCAGCAGCGTCAGGGCGCGACGCACGTCGCCGTCGGCGGCCTGCGCGATCTCGCCCAGAAGCGCATCGTCGACCTGCAATCCGCGTCCGCCGAGGCCGCGCTCTTCATCGTCCAGCGCCTGCCGCAGCGCGATGCGGATGTCGTCGGCCGACACCGCTTCCATCACGTGCACGCGGCAGCGCGAGAGCAATGCGGAGTTGAGTTCGAACGACGGGTTCTCGGTGGTCGCGCCGACGAACAGGATCGTGCCGCGCTCGATGTGCGGCAGGAAGGCGTCCTGCTGCGCCTTGTTGAAGCGGTGCACCTCGTCGACGAACAGCACGGTACGGTGACCTTCGGCGAAGCGTTGCGCGGCTTCGGCGAGCACCTGCCGCACTTCGGGCAGGCCGGAAAGCACGGCGGAAATCGCGCGGAAATCCGCGTCGGCATATTTGGCCAGCAGCAACGCGAGCGTGGTCTTGCCGCAGCCCGGCGGGCCCCACAGGATCATCGAATGCACCCGGCCGGACTCGATCGCCCGACGCAAGGCCGAACGCGGGGACAGCAGGCGCTTCTGCCCGACCATCTCGTCGAGCGTGCGCGGACGCATGCGCTCGGCGAGCGGCTGCATGCCGCGGTTGTCGACGTGGAGCAGGTCGTCGGTCAGCGAGGATGAGGAAACGGTACGGCGGGCCACGTGCGGTCTCGGGGAGAGCTGCGCACACGATAGCAAGGTGGGCGAAACGGGGGCGTTGCCTCGCCTTTGCCCTTCTTACTTCGGGAGAAGGTGCCTGAAGGGTGATGAGGGCAACGGAGGCATGGCAGGGAATGCTGTGCACTGCTTTTTCCCTTCTCCCCTCGGGAGAAGGTGCCCGAAGGGCGGATGAGGGGAACGGAGGGGCACGGCTCGTCCTTGCGGCGCTTCACTGCGCTGCGGGTTTCCGCTGTCTCTACGTGCCCGTCACCCCAACGCCTCTCCAGTCGGGAGAGGGCCTTTACAGTCGCTCACGGAGACGGAGCGAGCGAGGCCGTCTGCGCCGCTTCCGGCCCCAACTGGTAATCCAGCTGCAACCACGCCCCATCGCGCCGGTCGTACAGCGCATGGATGCGCACCTCGCTGCTGCCGTCGAGGCCGAAATCGGCGAGGCCGCGGGCCTCCATGCCTAGGTAATGGCCGGCCATCTCGGTCGTGTCCACGCGATCGAGCTGCATGCGCACCGTCGTGGTGCCCACTTCGTCCTGCAGCAACGCCGCCATGCGATCCTCCAGCTGCCGCAGCGCCACACTGTCGTTCGGGATCAGGCGGCCGTCGCCGCCGACGCCGATCTCCAGTTCCGGCCAACCCGCCTGCCCGAGGAACTCGTCGTACCGGCTCGCGAAACGGAAGCCGATCCAGCCCGTCTCGCCCGCGAAGCGCATGCCGCCTTCGCCACGGATCGCGCGTTCCCGCCCGTCGATCGACTGCTCCTGCAGATCGTCGAACCGGGCCTCGATCGCGCGTCCGCCGAAGCGTTCCGACAATGCGGCCACCACCGTTCCGGCGATCGCCTTCTCCAGCGCCGCGCGGTCCATCGTGCGCGGCATCGGCGACGACGCGAGCGCGCCCCCCGCTGGCGGCGGCGTGGGCAGCGGCTCGTTCGAAAGCGCCGGTGGCGTGGCCAGGCACAGGCCGATCAGAAGCAGCGAAGGACGGCAGGTCACGCGACGCTCCGGCGGCCGGCGGATCCGGCCCCTGCGCTTTCCCAAACGAAAAGGCCTGCCGAAGCAGGCCTTTCGATTCGCGATGGCGAGGTGTACGGCTTACTCGCCGCCGATCACGTCCACACCCTTGGGCGGCGTGTAGCGGAACGTGTCCGCCGCGAAGGCCGGGTTGCGCTTCCAGCCGGTGAAGTCGATTTCGGTGCGCTGGCCGAGGTTGTCGACCACCTGCATCTTCGCCAGTCCGCTCTGGCCGAAGCCCAGGCGCGCGCTGCGGAACGCCGCCTGCGATTCGTCCTTCGGCGCGAGCGCGAGCCATTCCAGGCCCTTGTCCATGCCCAGCTCCTTCACCACGAACTGCGCGTCGAGCTTGGCCGGATCGATCAACGCGGCGAGGGGACTGTTCTGCTCTTCCACGCCCTGCGGGCGCACCGTGGCCTGCTGCAGGTCCGGATCGAACACCCACACCTTCTTGCCGTCGGCGACGATCAGCTGCGGGTACGGCTTCACGTACTGCCAGCGGAACAGGCGCGGCGCCGACAGTGCCAGCGTGCCGGTCGAGGTTTCCTTCAGCTTGCCCTGCGGGTCGAAGACCTGCTGGCTGAACTCACCGCTGAGCCCCTTCAGGCCCTTGGTGAACGCGTTGAGGTCGTCGCGCGCGCCGGCGAAGGCCGTGGTCGAGGCCAACGCGAGCGCCAGGGCGGCGCCGATGAAACGAACTGCACGCATGCGAAAAACTCCGGGGTTTCACGTGTTGCCGGCGAGTGTGCCGGCGGTTGTCTGAACAGGCCCGCACGCCGCGACGCTTCGCCGCGGCACGGTTCATTTCGGCGGCGGCGGCGCCAGCACCGAACGGTCGCCGTTGTGCTCCGGCGGCGATACGACGCCCGCGGCTTCCATCGCCTCGATCAGGCGCGCGGCGCGGTTGTAGCCAATCTTCAGGCGACGCTGCACGCCGGAGATCGATGCGCGGCGGGTCTCGGTGACGATGCGCACGGCCTCGTCGTACAGCGGGTCGGATTCGTCGCCGCCACCACCGCCGGTTTCCGGCAGGCCGGTCGCGCCGACCACCACACCGTCGCCCATGGTCTGCACTTCGTCCAGCACGCCTTCGATGTAATCCGGGCCGCCGCCGACCTGTTTGAGGTGTTCGACGACGCGGTGCACTTCCTCGTCCGACACGAACGCACCGTGCACGCGCTCCGGCATCGCCGTGCCCGGCGGCAGGTAGAGCATGTCGCCGTGGCCGAGCAGCGTTTCCGCGCCGGACTGGTCGAGGATGGTGCGCGAGTCGATCTTGCTCGACACCTGGAACGCGATGCGCGTGGGGATGTTCGCCTTGATCAGGCCGGTGATGACGTCCACCGACGGGCGCTGCGTGGCCAGGATCAGGTGGATGCCGGCCGCGCGCGCCTTCTGCGCCAGGCGCGCGATCAGCTCTTCGACCTTCTTGCCGACGATCATCATCATGTCGGCGAACTCGTCGATGAAGATGACGATGAACGGCAGCGTCTCGAGCGGGCGCGGCGTCTCGCCGAGTTCCGGGTTCGGCTTGAATAGCGGGTCCATCATCGGCTGGCCGGCGTCGATGGCGTCCTTCACCTTCTTGTTGAAGCCGGCGAGGTTTCGCACGCCGACGGCCGACATCAGCTTGTAGCGGCGCTCCATCTCGGCCACGCACCAGCGCAGGCCGTTGGCCGCTTCCTTCATGTCGGTGACGACCGGCGCCAGCAGGTGCGGGATGCCCTGGTAGACCGAGAGCTCCAGCATCTTCGGGTCGATCATCAGCATCCGCAGATCCTTCGCGGAGGCCTTGTACAGCAGCGACAGCACCATCGCGTTGACCGCGACGGACTTGCCCGAACCGGTGGTGCCGGCGACCAGCAGGTGCGGCATGCGCGCCAGGTCGGCGACGGTCGGACGGCCGGCGATGTCCTTGCCCAGCGCCAGCGTGAGCGGGCTGACCGACTTGTCGTATTCCTTCGAACGCAGCAGTTCGGACAGGAAAATCATCTCGCGCGAGGTGTTCGGCGTTTCCAGGCCGATCACCGACTTGCCCGGGATCACGTCGACCACGCGCACCGACTTGACCGACAGGCCGCGCGCGATGTCCTTGTCGAGCGAGGAGATCTGGCTGACCTTCACGCCCGGCGCGGGCTCGATCTCGAACCGCGTGATGACCGGGCCCGGGTACGCGCCGACGACCTGCGCGTCGATGCGGAAGTCCTTGAGCTTGAATTCGATCTGGCGCGAGAGGGTTTCCAGCGTCTGTTCGTCGTAGCCCTTGGGCTGCGGCTTGGGGTCGTCGAGCAGCGCCAGCGGCGGGATGCCCGAGCCGTCGCCGGTGTGGAACAGCGGAATCTGCGTCTCGCGCTTGGCGCGTTCGCTCTTCTCCACGACGGCGGCAGCCGGCGGCGGCGGTTCGATCTTCACCGGCGCACGCTTGGCGCGCAGTTCGGTGTCGACCTTGCGCGCTTCCTCGCGCTCCTCGCGCAGCGCGCGTGTCTGCTGCCACTGCGTGGCCTGCTTCTCGCCCTTGCGGAACAGCGTGGTGGCGGTCGGTCCGAACGCCAGCACCCACTGTCCGATCTTGTCCATCACCGCGAACCATGACAATCCGGTCGCCAGCGTCACCGACACCAGCAACAGCGCGAGCAGGAACAGATTGCCGCCGACCGGGCCGAAGCCGCTGTAGAGCGACTTGCCGACCAGCTGGCCGAGGATGCCGCCCGCGCGGGCGGAGAACGCTTCGGCGTGGCCGACGCGCAGTTCGAGCAGGCCCGTGGCCGCCACGAGAAAGCCGACGATGCCGACCAATCGCAGCGCAGGGCCGAAGTCCGCGTCGCCGTCGCCATCGCTGTCCATGCCGAACAGCGCGATCCATGCGATCGCGCCGAGCATGATCGGAAGCAGGAACGCCACGTAGCCGCACAGGTACAGCAGGACGTCGGCCGTCCACGCGCCGACGCGACCGCCGACGTTGTGCAGCGGCGCGGTCACGCTGCCCGAATGCGACCAGCCCGGATCCTGCGGCGAGAACGTTACCAGGCTCGCCAGCAGGTACAGCAGCAGCGGCGCGATCAGGATCAGCGCGATGTCGCGCACCAGCCGCTGCCGTCGCGGCGACGGCGGCAACTTCTCGGCCTTGAGCTTCTTTCGACTGGCTGCGGACGCTTGCGCCACCGTGATGTACTGCCTCAACAGGAGTTCGTTAGTTATTGAATATACGACAGAAGCGGGCCAGTCAGGCGAACTTTTGCCCTTTTCGGGACCGGCATCCCGCCGATGCGCCGGACTTCCGGGTCCGTCATTCCGGCGACGGCCGGGATCCAGGCCGACAGCCTATCCCAGCTCCCCTGCCCGCCAAACCACAACGCACCGCGAGGGTTCAGCGTTACGGGCGTGGATCCAGGCCTTCGCCGGGTGGCGAGTTCCCGCGTTCGACGCAACACCAACAAAAACGGGGAGCGCCAGTCGCCCGGCGCTCCCCGCATGTCGTTGCGAACGCCTGCTTAGACCTTCATGTCCTGCAGCGCCGGGTGGACGATCTTGCCGCCCTCGACGTTGATGCCGCGCACCAGCGCCTGGTTGTTGCGCCAGTCGCTGCCCGAGGCGAGCTTGTTGACCCACGGCAGGATCGCCGCGCAGATCGCCTGCGAGCTGGTCTGCGGCACGGCGCCCGGCATGTTGGTCACGCAGAAGTGGGTGACGCCCTCTTCCACGTAGGTCGGCTCCTTCCACGTGGTCGGACGCGAGGTCTCGAAGCAGCCGCCCTGGTCGATCGAGATGTCGACCAGCACGCTGCCGTCCTGCATGCCCTTGAGCATCTCGCGGGTCATCACGTGCGGCGCGCGCGCGCCGGTCACCAGCACGGCGCCGACGACGAGGTCGGCCGAGGCGACTTCACGCGCCACGACGTCCGCGTACGGGTACAGCGCGGTGACGTTGTTGCCCAGGCGCATCATTTCTTCCATGCGGTCCTGGCGCATTTCGAACACCACGACATTCGAGCCGCCGGCCGCGGCCAGCTGCGCCGACGCGCTGCCGGCCTTGCCCGCGCCGAACACCACGACCTTGCCGCGCTCGGTCGACGGCAGGCCGCCGAGCAGCTTGCCCTTGCCGCCTTCGGGCTGGTGCAGCAGGTGCGTGCCGACCTGCACGGCGATCTTGCCGGCAATGACGGACATCGGCGCCAGCAGCGGCAGGTCGCCGTTGGGCAGTTCGACGGTTTCGAACGCAACGCCGGTCAGGCCGATGTCGAGCAGCTGGCGCGTGAGCTTCGGCTCGGCGGCCAGGTGCAGGTAGCAGAACAGCAGGTGATCCTTGCGCAGGTGCGCCAGGTCGCCGGCGATCGGCTCCTTCACCTTCACGATCAGCTCGCCCTTCTCGTAGAGCGCGGCGGCATCGGGGGCGATCTTCACGCCGAGCTGGGTGTACTGCTCGTCCTTGAAGCCCGACTTGATGCCGGCATCCTTCTCGATCCAGACCTCGTGGCCGCGCTTGACCAGGTCGCCGGCCGCGGCCGGAACGAGCGCGACGCGCCCTTCGAGGGTCTTGGTTTCCTTGGGAACGCCGATCCGCATGTCTCTTACCTTCGATCGTTGAAAGGCCGCGCGTTGTGCGCGGCCGTTGGGGGGATGTGGTGACGAAAAAAACGCCGCATCGGCGGCGCGCGTGCCTATTGTCGTCCGTCGCCCCGGCGGCCTCACGGCGCAGTGCAACATTGCGTCGCGCGACAGAGCCGGTTCAGTGCCTTGTGTTAGGGGGACCGCGCCGCCAAGCTATGACTCCTACGTTCCGTTGCACACGCCTGCGTATGGCGGAACCCACCGCGCGCAGCGCACTTCACACAGCACGCAATTATACCCATGAGCCCATCGAAGCACTCCAAAGTCATCATCCTCGGCTCCGGCCCGGCCGGCTGGACGGCCGCCGTCTACGCCGCGCGCGCCAACCTGAAGCCGCTGGTGATCACCGGCCTGCAGATGGGCGGCCAGCTGATGACGACGACCGAAGTCGACAACTGGCCCGGCGACGCGCACGGCCTGATGGGCCCGGACCTGATGGCGCGCATGCAGGCGCATGCGGAGCGTTTCGATACCGAAGTCGTGTTCGACCACATCCACACGGCGGACCTGTCCTCGCGCCCGTACCGCCTGGTCGGCGACAGCGGCGAATACACCTGCGACGCGCTGATCATCGCCACCGGCGCGACGGCGAAGTACCTGGGCCTGCCGTCGGAAGAGCTGTTCAAGGGCCGCGGCGTGTCCGCGTGCGCGACCTGCGACGGCTTCTTCTACAAGGAGCAGGACGTGGCGGTGATCGGCGGCGGCAACACCGCGGTCGAGGAAGCGTTGTACCTGTCGAACATCGCGCGCAAGGTCTACCTCGTGCACCGCCGCGACACGTTGCGCGCCGAGAAGATCATGCAGGACAAGCTGTTCGCGAAGATCCAGGCCGGCAAGATCGAACCGGTGTGGCATCACCAGGTCGACGAAGTGCTCGGCAACGACGCGGGCGTGACCGGCGTGCGGGTGAAGTCGGTGCAGGATGGCTCGACGAAGGAAATCCCGATCCACGGCCTGTTCGTCGCCATCGGCCACACGCCGAACACTTCGCTGTTCGAAGGCCAGCTGGAGATGAAGAACGGCTATCTGGTCATCAGGACCGGTCTCGACGGCAACGCGACGCAGACCTCGGTGCCGGGCGTGTTCGCCGCGGGCGACGTCGCCGACCAGGTGTATCGCCAGGCGATCACTTCGGCGGGCTTCGGCTGCATGGCGGCGCTGGATGCCGAGAAGTTCCTGGACAAGGAAGGCTGAAGAAGGGTTTTCGACACGGAGCAGCAGGCGGCCCGTTTCTGCTCCGCGTCCGATGAAAAATGCACGAAGCACGCATCCTCGATTCGCTGGCGAAAGTCCCGCCCTCGCAATGGGATGCGTTGCACGACGGCCGCAATCCGTTCGTCGCGCATGCCTTCCTGCTCGGGCTCGAACAGCACGGCTGCCTGCGCGAACGCTGGGGCTGGCGACCGCAACACCTGACGCTCTGGGACGGCGATGACCTCATCGCCGCCGCACCTGCGTACCTGAAGGACAACTCGCACGGCGAGTTCGTGTTCGACCACGCCTGGGCGCACGCGTATGCGCGCGCCGGGCTCGATTACTTTCCCAAGTGGCTCTGCGCCGTGCCCTACTCGCCCGTCACCGGGCCGCGGCTGCTGGCGAACACGCCGGAACGGCGGGGCATGCTCGTGCAGGTGATGGCCGGGCTGGGCGCGGGCAACGAACTGTCGTCGGCGCACGTCAACTTCCACACGCCGGAGGAGGACGCCGATTTCGACGACGACTGGCTGCAGCGCCTGGACGTCCAGTACCACTGGCGCAACGATCGCGGCTGGCGCGGTTTCGACGACTACCTCGCCGCCTTCGACCACAAGCATCGAAAGAACATCCGCCAGGAACGCGCGAAGGTCGCGCGTGCGGGCATCACGTTCCGCGTGGCCGACGGCACGCAGGCGACGGCGGAGGACCTCTCCGCGATGCACGACTTCTACCTGCAGACCTTCGCCGAGTACGGCAACCATCCGGCGATCACCCTGGAGTTCCTGCAGCACCTCGCGCGCGCGATGCCGGAATCGCTGGTGATCATGCTGGCGATGCGCGACGACGCGCCGATCGCCGGCGCGCTGTGCCTGCGTGGCGGCGACACGCTGTACGGCCGCTATTGGGGCGCGATGGAAACCGTGCCCGGCCTGCATTTCGAAACCTGCTACTACCAGGGCATCGAATACTGCCTGCGCGAGGGCCTGACCCGCTTCGAACCCGGCGCGCAGGGCGAACACAAGCTCGCGCGCGGCTTCCTGCCGACCTTCGTGCGCAGCCGGCACTGGATCGCCCACCCGCAGTTCCGCGACGCGCTGCGCGACTGGTGCGCGCAGGAGGCCGAGTCGATCCGTGCCTACGCCCGCACGCTCGCCGCGCATTCGCCGTTCAAGTCGAGCGAAGGCGGAGCCGGCGGTGGCGATGCGTCATCATCGCCGGCGTGAGCACCCTGCCCGCCCTGCTCCCGCCCGAGCCCGACGCGCCGTTCCCGCCGGTCGAGCAGGCGCTGCGCCAACCCGACGGACTGCTCGCCGTGGGCGGCGACCTGAGCCCGACACGGCTGCTCAACGCCTACCGGCACGGCATCTTCCCCTGGTATTCGCAGGGCCAGCCGATCCTGTGGTGGAGCCCCGACCCGCGCACGGTGTTCGCCACCGACGGCGTGCGGCTGGGCTCGAAGTTCCGCCGCGGCCTGCGGCGTTCGATCTGGGAGGTGCGTGCCGACACGGCCTTCGCGCAGGTGGTCCAGGCCTGCGCCGAGACGCCCCGCCCGGGCCAGCGCGGCACGTGGATCACCCGCGAGATGCGCGCCGCCTACCAGCGCATGCATGAGCTCGGTCACGCGCATTCGTTCGAGGTCTTCGACGGCGCGCGGCTGGTCGGCGGGATCTACGGCGTGGCGATCGGCCGCATGTTCTTCGGCGAGAGCATGTTCAGCGCCGTCTCGGGCGGTTCGAAGGTCGCCCTCGCCGCGCTCGCCCTCCATCTGCGCGACTGGGGCTTCCCTTTGATCGACGCGCAGGTCGAGAACGACCACCTGATGAGCCTGGGGGCCCGGAGCTGGCCCCGGCCGCGGTTCAGCGCGGCGGTCGCCGAACTGACTGCCAGGCCCGGTATCGTGGGCGCGTGGTCGGCCCGCGTGGGCGGCTGGCCGGCAGCCCGGCTGGCCGACGTGAACTTTGCGGATGGGAGCCGGGCGGATGGGAGCCGGGCGGACGTGAAGCCGTCCGGAACGGCGATCGACGATCCTTAACCGATTTTTTGCACCGACGCCACCGGCATGGCAAAATGCGGGGCTTCGTTGCCGCTCCGCTTCCGGAACCGGCGCCACGACACACATACCAGGAACCACATGGCAAAAGACGACGTGATCGAATTCGAGGGCACGGTGGCGGAAACCCTTCCGAACACCATGTTCCGGGTGCGCCTCGAAAACGGGCACGAGATCATTGCCCACATCTCCGGCCGCATGCGCAAGAACTACATCCGCATCCTGACCGGCGACAAGGTGAAGGTCGAAATGACCCCGTACGACCTGACCAAAGGTCGCATTACCTACCGCATGAAGTAATCGCGGCAAGTGATTGAATAAAAAAGGCGGCCTTGGCCGCCTTTTTCGTTTCCGCGGACCGGCGCGGAGGTCAGACCGTCGCCGGGAGCAGCTTCTCCGGTTCCGCCTGCGTGGTGACGACCAGCTCGTCGTCCTTCACGTCGATGGTGACCTTGCCGCCGTTGACCAGCTTGCCGAACAGCAGCTCGTCGGCCAGCGGACGCTTGATCTTCTCCTGGATCACGCGCGCCATCGGACGGGCACCCATCAGCGGGTCGAAGCCGTGCTGTGCCAGCCAGTCGCGGGCGGTCGGGGTGGCCGACAGGGCGACGTCCTTCTCGTGCAGCTGGGTCTCCAGCTCGATCAGGAACTTGTCCACCACGCGCAGGATGTGCTCGAAGCCCAGCGGCTGGAACTGCACGACCGCGTCCAGGCGGTTGCGGAATTCGGGACTGAAGCTGCGGCGGATCACTTCCATCGCGTCGGTCGAGTGGTCCTGCTTGGTGAAGCCGATCGAACGGCGCGAGGCCTGCGCGGCACCGGCGTTGGTCGTCATCACCAGGATCACGTTCTTGAAGTTCGCCTCGCGGCCGTTGGTGTCGGTGAGGACGCCCCGGTCCATGACCTGCAACAGGATGTTGAAGATGTCCGGATGGGCCTTCTCGACCTCGTCCAGCAGCAGCACGCAGTGCGGGGTCTTGACGATCTTCTCCGTCAGCAGGCCGCCCTGGTCGAAGCCGACGTAACCCGGAGGCGCGCCGATCAGGCGGCTGACCGAATGCGGCTCCATGTATTCGGACATGTCGAAGCGGACCAGTTCGATGCCCAGCTGCAGCGCGAGCTGCTTGGTCACCTCGGTCTTGCCCACGCCGGTCGGGCCGGCGAAGAGGAAGTTGCCGATCGGCTTGTCCGGATTGCCCAGGCCCGAGCGGGCGAGCTTGATCGCCGAGGTCAGCGTGTCGATCGCCGGATCCTGGCCGAAGATCACCATCTTCAGGTTGCGCTCGAGGTTCTTGAGCACGTCCTTGTCGGAGGCGGACACCTGCTTGGTCGGAATGCGCGCCATCTTCGCGACGATCGTCTCGATCTCCTCGACGTCGATCAGCGACTTGCGCACGTCGTCCGCGAGCAGGCGCTGGCGAGCGCCGGCCTCGTCGATGACGTCGATGGCCTTGTCGGGGAGCAGGCGGTCGCCGATGTGCTTCACCGACAGGTCCACGGCGGCCTGCAGCGCGTCGTCGGCGTAAGTCACGCCGTGGTGCGCCTCGTACTTGGGCTTGAGGCCCTGCAGGATCTCGTAGGCCTCGCCCACCGTCGGCTCGACGATGTCGATCTTCTGGAAGCGACGCGCCAAGGCACGGTCCTTCTCGAAGATGCCGCGGTATTCCTGGAACGTGGTCGAGCCGATGCAGCGCAGTTCGCCCGAGGCGAGCGCCGGCTTGATCAGGTTGGAGGCGTCCATCGTGCCGCCGCTGGCCGAGCCCGCACCGATGATGGTGTGGATCTCGTCGATGAAGAGCACGGCCTCGGGCAGCTTCTTCAGCTGCGTCAGCACGGCCTTCAGGCGCTTCTCGAAGTCGCCGCGGTATTTGGTGCCGGCGACCAGGGCGCCCAGGTCGAGCGCGTAGATCGTCGCGTCGGCCAGCACCTCGGGCACGTCGCCGTCGACGATGCGCTTGGCCAGGCCTTCGGCGATGGCGGTCTTGCCCACGCCGGCCTCGCCGACGTAGAGCGGGTTGTTCTTGCGGCGGCGGCACAGCACCTGGATGGTGCGCTCCACTTCGTCGGCGCGACCGACCAGCGGGTCGATCTTGCCGTCGCGCGCGAGCTGGTTGAGGTTCACCGCGAACTCCGCCAGCGCGTCGCCCTTGCCCTCGCCCTCGCCGCCTTCGCCGGACGGGGATTCGCCGTCCTCCTGCGAACGCGCCGGCTCCTGGCCGCCGTGTTTGGCGATGCCGTGGGAGATGTAGTTGACGACGTCCAGGCGGGCGACGTCCTGCTGGTTGAGGAAGTAGACCGCGTGGCTGTCCTTCTCGCCGAAGATCGCCACCAGCACGTTCGCGCCGGTCACTTCCTTCTTGCCGCTGGACTGCACGTGGTAGACCGCGCGCTGCAGCACGCGCTGGAAACCGAGGGTCGGCTGGGTGTCGCGATCGACGTCCTCGGGCAGCACCGACACCGAGGTGGCGATGGCCTGCTCCAGGTCGGTGCGCAGGCGCTGGAAGTCGACCCCGCACGCCTTGAGCACGCTTTCGGCCGAGGGGTTGTCGAGCAGCGCCAGCAGCAGGTGTTCGACCGTCATGTACTCGTGACGCGCCTCGCGGGCGCGCTTGTAGCACTGGCCGATGCTGTATTCGAGATCCTTGCTGAACATGGTGGCGTAAGCCTCCGGAAAGCTACTGCCGTCCTAGATGGGGACGGGCATGGGGAATTCCATGCTCGCAAGACCTCGGGTGGACCCGGTCCGGGACCGGCGTTCCGCCCTTATCGCTCAGGACGTACTGAGGAGCACTTTTAGGCCTTTTCCATCGTGCACAGCAAGGGATGTTGGTTGAGTCTTGAAAATTCGTTCACCTGCGCCACTTTCGATTCTGCGACCTCGCGGGTGAAAACGCCGCAGACGCCACGGCCGCGGGTATGTACGTGCAGCATGATCTGGGTGGCCTTCTCGGCGTTCATCGCGAAAAAGCGCATCAGGACCTCCACCACGAAGTCCATCGGCGTGTAGTCGTCGTTCAGCAGCAGGACGGAATACAGCGGTGGACGCGCGATTTCGGGCTTGCCCGTCTCCACCAGGACGCCATGCTGGTGCTCGTGTTCGGTCTGTTTGGCCATGGCGGGATTATAGGCCGCAGGTCCGGCGGGTCGTGGACGCCCGAGCCCGGCGGCCGGCACAATGCCTGTTTCCCGCCTTCGATCACGTACGAGGAACGCACATGCGACTTCACGCTCTCGCCGTCGCCCTGGTGTCGCTGTCGGCCTCGATGCCGGCGCTCGCCGACGACACGTCCATGCGTGAAACGGTCCGTTCCGCCGATCCGGACATCGCGCGGCAGCTCGACAGCCTGAAGTACAAGTACGAGATCGACGCCGACGGCGACTACAAGCTGGGCTTCGACATGGACAACGGCCGCTCGCAGCTGGCGTTCGTGATCTCCGCCGTGGAGAGCTTCGGCGACATGAAGGTGCGCGAGGTCTGGGCGCCGGCGTATCGCGCCAGCGAGGGCAGCGAGTTCCCGGTGGCCGTCGCCAACCGCCTGCTCGAGGACAGTCAGTCGAGCAAACTCGGCGGGTGGGTCAAGCATGGCGACACCGCGGTGTTCGTGGTGAAGCTGGCGGCCGATGCGAGCCAGGGCCAGCTCGACGACGCGATCGACTTCGTCCTGCGCACCGCCGACCAGATGGAACTGGAACTCACCGGCAAGGACGAATTCTGATGACCTACCGCCAAGGCCGGTTCTGGCAGCCCGATGTCACCGTCGCCACGATCGTGGTCGATGGCGGGCGCCTGCTGATGGTCGAGGAGACCGTCGGAGGGAAGCTGGTCCTCAACCAGCCGGCCGGGCACCTGGAGCCGGACGAGACGCTGATCGAGGCGGCGCTGCGCGAGACCCGCGAGGAAACCGGCTGGGACGTGCGCCTGACCGCCTTCGTCGGCGCGTACCAGTGGAAGGCGCCGGTGAATCCCGACGGCAGCGGCGGCCGTCATTACCTGCGCTTCGCCTTCGCCGCCGAACCGGTCGCGCACGATCCCGCGCGCCCGCTGGACGAAGGCATCGTGCGCGCGGTGTGGATGACGCCCAGCGAACTGCAGGCCGCGCAATCGCGCCATCGCAGCCCGCTGGTGTGGCGCGCCGCCGCCGACTTCCTCGGCGGTCGCCGCCATCCACTGGAAATCACCCAGCACCTGGCATGAACGTCACACCGCGCACCATCGTCGGCATGTCCGGAGGGGTCGATTCCTCCGTCGCGGCGTTGCGCCTGCGCGACGAGGGCGAGCCGATCGCCGGGTTGTTCATGCAGAACTGGGCCGATGACGGGAGCGGCGATTGCCGCGCGGAAGACGATCGTCGCGACGCGGTGGCCGTCAGCGGACGCCTCGGCATCCCGATCCACTTCCGCGATTTCTCCGGCGAATACTGGAAGGGCGTGTTCGAGCACTTCCTCGCCGAATACGCGGCCGGCCGCACGCCGAATCCCGACGTGCTGTGCAACCGCGAGATCAAGTTCAAATATTTCCTCGACGCGGCGCGCGCGCTCGGCGCGGAGTTCATCGCGACCGGCCATTACGCGCGCGTCGAACAGGACGGCGATCGCCACCTCCTGCTGCGCGCGGTCGATCGCAGCAAGGACCAGAGCTATTTCCTGCACCAGCTCGGGCAGGCGCAACTGGCGGCGACGAAATTCCCGCTCGGCGGGCTGCTCAAGCGCGACGTGCGGCAGATGGCGCTCGACGCCGGCCTGCCGACCGCGGCGAAGAAGGATTCCACCGGCATCTGCTTCATCGGCGAGCGCGACTTCCGCGAGTTCCTCGGTCGCTACCTGCCCGCGCGCGAAGGCGAGATGCGCACGCCCGACGGCCACGTCATCGGTCGCCATCCCGGCGTGTTCTATTTCACGCTGGGCCAGCGTGAAGGCCTGAGCATCGGCGGCGTGCGCGGCTTCGAGGCCGCCCCGTGGTACGTGGTCGGCAAGGACGTCGCGCAGAACGTGCTGTACGTCGACCAGGGCGCCGACAGCCCATGGCTGCGTTCGCAGGCGCTGTGGTCGGAAGCGGCGCACTGGATCGCGGGAAGCCCGCCGGCGTCGCGCTTGGAATGCACCGCGCAGACGCGCTACCGGCAGGCCGACGAAGCCTGCGAGGTCGAAGTGCGCGATGACGGCACGCTGGCCGTGCGCTTCGCACGCGCGCAGCGGGCGGTGACGCCGGGACAGTCCCTGGTGCTTTACGACGGCGAGGTCTGCCTGGGCGGCGCGGTGATCGCCGCCACGGACGCGCCCCTGGAAGAACGATTGAAGGCTCGAGCTGCATGACCCAGAACACGTCGATGTCCACGCGCGTCCTCGCCCTCGCCGGCCTCGTGCAGGCGCTGGCCCAGGTGCGACGCGTCGCGGACACCGGACAGGCCAACGCGGCCATCCTCGCCACCGCCATGGATTCGGTGTTCCGCATCGATGCGCCCTCGCCCACCGCCGTCTACGGCGACGTCGAGGCGCTGCGCCCAGGCCTGACGCTGCTGCGCGATTACTTCGGCAATTCGCAGCGCGACGAGCAGCTGCCGCGCCTGGTGCTGGCGGTGATGCAGCTGGAACGCCGGTTCGTTCGCGACGACGACATGGGCCGCCGCGTGCAGTCGGGCATCCGCGCGCAGGCCGGCAACGCCGAGCGGATGGGCAGCACGCATCCGGATGTGATGGCGGCGCTGGGTTCGCTCTACGCCGAAACGCTCAGCCACCTGCGCCCGCGCGTGCTCGTGCAGGGCAACCCGCATTACCTCGGGCAGGCGTCGGTGGTGTCGGAAGTGCGCGCGATCCTGCTCGCGGCCGTGCGTTCGGCCGTGCTGTGGCGCCAGTGCGGCGGCAGCCTGTGGGATTTCCTGCTGCGTCGCCGCGACCTGCTGGCCGCGGTGCGCGACCATCTGGAAGGCTGAGTTTCCGCCAACGTGCGGCGCCCGGCGGCGATCCTTCCGCCAGCGTCCGCTGCAGCGTCCCGCTCGTCCTATCAGCCCGCGATGGGGCCTGCCGCCACCGCCCACCAGACCGCGGCCCCCAATGCCGCGAGTATCGTCCAGCGCATCGCCTGCTCCACCCGGTCCGACCGGGCTGGCTTGTCCGTCTTCATTGTCGCTTCCCCCTGCGTGCCGCATATGAAATAGCGGCACAGGACGCGAGTCCTTGACTGTTGTCACGCAGTTGATTCGCGAAGGCGGCCAAAGGGCGCGAATTGTTCGTGGCTTGGGATGGCGGGCAGGTTTAGCCCCTCTCCACCGGGGTTGGGGGATGGCGAACAGCCGTTGCGCACAACGCTGCTGCTTCGCTGCTTCTCTTTTGGAAACCAGAAGCAAGTGGGTTCCCGCTTTCGCTGGATTGAGGGCGAGGTGGGTTCGCCGCAGATGGGGGTGCCCGCTCGCTGTCAGCCTGGATCCCGGCCCTCGCCGGGATGACGGGTTGAGGTGTGGAGGTCGGTGCGAATAACCGCATGGATCTCGCAACGCAGCGTCCAAAACAAAAACCCCGGCCGAAGCCGGGGTTCTCTTTACTCCATGACGCCAGCGCCGATCAGGCCGCGACCGTCTCCGCCACCTGGCGGTAGTCCTCGATCTGGTCGAAGTTCATGTAGCGGTAGATCTCCGCGCCCTTCGCGTTGATCACGCCGATGTCGGCCATGTATTCCTCGCGGGTCGGGATGCGACCCAGGCGCGAGCAGATCGCCGCCAGCTCCGCCGAACCCAGGTACACGTTGGTGTTGCGGCCCAGGCGGTTCGGGAAGTTGCGGGTCGAGGTGGAGAACACCGTCGCGCCCTCGCGGGCCTGCGCCTGGTTGCCCATGCACAGCGAGCAGCCCGGCATTTCCATGCGTGCGCCGGCCGTGCCGAAGGTGCCGTAGTGGCCTTCCTTGGTCAGCTCGGAGGCGTCCATCTTGGTCGGCGGGGCGACCCACAGGCGCGTCGGGATGTCGCGCTTGCCTTCCAGCAGCTTCGCGGCGGCGCGGAAGTGGCCGATGTTGGTCATGCACGAACCGATGAACACTTCGTCGATCTTCGCGCCGGCGACGTCGGACAGCGTCTTCACGTCGTCCGGGTCGTTCGGGCAGGCCAGGATGGGCTCCACGATCTGGTTCAGGTCGATCTCGATGACCGCGGCGTACTCGGCATCGGCGTCGCCTTCCAGCAGCTGCGGGTTGGCCAGCCACGCTTCCATCGCCTTGATGCGGCGGGCGAGCGAGCGCGGATCGGCGTAGCCCTCGGCGATCATCCACTTCAGCAGCGTGATGTTGCTGGTGAGGTATTCGACGATCGGCTCCTTGTCGAGCTTCACCGTGCAACCGGCGGCCGAACGTTCGGCCGAGGCGTCGGACAGCTCGAACGCCTGTTCGACCTTCAGGTGCGGCAAGCCTTCGATTTCGAGGATGCGGCCGGAGAAGATGTTCTTCTTGCCCTGCTTGGCGACGGTGAGCAGGCCCTGCTTGATCGCGGCCAGCGGGATCGCATTGACCAGGTCGCGCAGCGTGACGCCCGGCTGCATTTCACCCTTGAAGCGCACCAGCACCGATTCCGGCATGTCCAGCGGCATGACGCCGGTGGCCGCCGCGAAGGCGACCAGGCCCGAGCCGGCCGGGAACGAGATGCCCACCGGGAAGCGCGTGTGCGAGTCGCCGCCGGTGCCGACGGTGTCGGGCAGCAGCATGCGGTTGAGCCAGCTGTGGATCACGCCGTCGCCCGGGCGCAGCGCGATGCCACCACGGTTGCTGATGAAGGCCGGCAGCTCGTGGTGCGTCTTCACGTCCACCGGCTTCGGGTAAGCGGCGGTGTGGCAGAACGACTGCATGACCAGGTCGGCCGAGAAGCCCAGGCACGCCAGGTCCTTCAGCTCGTCGCGGGTCATCGGGCCGGTGGTGTCCTGCGAACCGACCGAGGTCATCTTTGGCTCGCAGTAGGTGCCCGGGCGGATGCCTTGCTGCGTACCGTTAACTTCGGGCAGGCCGCAGGCGCGACCGACCATCTTCTGCGCCAGCGAGTAGCCCTTGCCGGTGTCGGCCGGGTTCTGCGGCAGGCGGAACAGCGTCGACGGCGCCAGGCCCAGCGCTTCGCGCGCCTTGGCGGTCAGGCCGCGGCCGACGATGAGCGGGATGCGGCCGCCGGCGCGGACCTCATCGAACAGCACGTCGGACTTCACCGAAAACTCGGCGATCACCTTGCCGTCCTTCAGCGCCTTGCCTTCGTACGGACGCAGTTCGACCACGTCGCCCATGTGCATCTGCGACACGTCGAGTTCGATCGGCAGCGCGCCGGCGTCTTCCATGGTGTTGTAGAAGATCGGCGCGATCTTCGAGCCCAGGCACACGCCGCCGAAGCGCTTGTTCGGGATGTACGGGATGTCCTCACCGGTGAACCACAGCACCGAGTTGGTGGCGGACTTGCGGCTCGAACCGGTGCCGACGACGTCGCCGACGTAAGCAACCAGGTGACCCTTGGCCTTCAGCGATTCGATGAAGGCAACCGGGCCGCGCTTGCCGTCTTCTTCCGGCTCGATGCCGTCGCGCTTGTTCTTCAGCATCGCCAGCGCGTGCAGCGGGATGTCCGGGCGCGTGGTGGCGTCGGGCGCCGGCGACAGGTCGTCGGTGTTGGTTTCGCCGGTCACCTTGAACACGGTGATGGTCATCGACGCCGGGACTTCCGGACGGCTGGTGAACCATTCGGCGTCGGCCCAGCTCTGGAGGACGGACTTGGCGTTCGCGTTGCCCTTCTCCGCCTTTTCCTGCACGTCGTGGAAGGCGTCGAACATCAGCAGCGTGTGCTTGAGCGCATTGGCGGCGACGGTGCCGACTTCGGCGTCGTCCAGCAGCTCCACCAGCGGGTGGATGTTGTAGCCGCCAAGCATCGTGCCCAACAGCTCGGTGGCACGCGCGCGCGAGATCAGCGCGTTCTTCTCGGTGCCGAACGCCACGGCGGCGAGGTAGGACGCCTTCACCTTGGCGGCATCGTCCACACCGGCCGGGACGCGGTTGGTGATGAGGTCGAGCAGGAAGCCTTCCTCGCCCGCCGGCGGAGCCTTCAGCAGTTCGATGACGTCGGCGGTCTGCTGCGCGGTGAGCGGCAGCGGCGGGATGCCCAGCGCGGCGCGCTCGGCAACGTGGTGGCGGTAGGCTTCCAACATTGAACTTCTCCGAAAGGAATTGCGTGCAATCAGGCGACGACTTTGGGGACGATGATCTTCAGTCCCTTGAAGTAGTCGCGAAAGAATCCTGCGTCCCGGGTGATGAGTCCCGAGCACTGCAGCAACGCATGCGCGCCGACGATGAAATCGGGCACGGTGCGCGGTGAAATCTGGCCGGCCTGCCCCGCGGCGCGGCGGCGCTGGTTGAAACGGCGCTGCATCTCGCCGGCGCGGATCGCCGAACGGCGCTCCACCGGCAAGTAACGCATGCCCATCTCCTCGACGACGTCCATGATGTCGGTGCCGTGTCCCAGGCCCGCGGTGATCTCGCTGACCACCACGTCGCACAGCACCACCGGGCCCTGCGCGAGCGCGTCGCGCACGCACTGCTCGGCGGCGTCGGCCATGCCGGCGTCTTCGCCCAGCAGGTCGATCAGCACCGAGGTGTCGATGGCGATCATGGTTCCGGCAGGAATGCTCATGCGATCACTCGTCCAGCGGATCGCCCGGCGCGCGTCCGCGCAGCTCGCGCATGATGTCGTCCGTCCTCACGCCCTCGGGCAGCTTGAAACGGCCGCGCGCGCGCGAGATGGCGTCGTCGACGTTCTTGCGAAGGATGATCCGGCTGCCTTCCAGTTCCACCTTGAGCAGCGTGCCCTTGGTCAGGCCCAGCGCGTCGCGCACGGCCTTGGGCAGGGTGATCTGGCCACGTTCGGCGACGATGGCTTCCATGGCGTACCTCCTCGGGCGGACGGGACTTCCGAAAAATCCGGTATGCATGAATGATACATACCATTCCGCCCATACTCAATCGCGCATAATCTGGCAAGCGCACAATGGCGCCCTGTTCAGGCGTAAGACCTTCGTCCGGTCGGCGCCTTAACGCGAGCAGCGGATAATCGACCGGACCGATCGTCCTCTCCGAGCCAGACTCGCCATTCAGCCAAGCCGCCAGGAGGCCCCATGTCGCAAGACTCCTTCCAGACCCGCCGCCAGCTCGCCATCGGTGGCCGATCGCTCACCTATTTCAGCCTGCCGGCGCTGGGCGAACGCTTCGATATCGGCCGCCTGCCCTACTCCATGAAGATCCTGCTGGAGAACCTGCTGCGCCATGAGGACGGCGGCGTGACGGTCGGCAAGGAGCACATCGAGGCGGTGGCGAAGTGGGACGCGAAGGCCGAACCGGACACCGAGATCGCCTTCATGCCCGCGCGCGTGGTGCTGCAGGACTTCACCGGCGTGCCCTGCGTGGTCGACCTGGCGGCGATGCGTGATGCGGTGACGAAGCTGGGCGGCGATCCCCGGCAGATCAACCCGTTGATTCCGTCGGAACTGGTCATCGACCATTCCGTGCAGGTGGACGTGTTCGGCCGCCCCGACGCGTTGGACCTCAACGGCAAGATCGAATTCGAACGCAACAAGGAACGCTACAGCTTCCTGCGCTGGGGCCAGAAGGCGTTCGACAACTTCAAGGTGGTGCCGCCGAACACCGGCATCGTCCACCAGGTGAACCTGGAGAACCTGGCGCGCGTGGTGGTCGAACGCGAGGTCGACGGCGAGAAGCTCGCCTTCCCCGACACCGTCTTCGGCACCGACAGCCACACGACGATGATCAACGGCATCGGCGTGCTGGGCTGGGGCGTCGGCGGCATCGAGGCCGAGGCGGCGATGCTCGGCCAGCCTTCGTCGATGCTGATTCCGCAGGTGGTCGGCTTCAAGCTCACCGGCGCGCTGCCGGAAGGCACGACCGCGACCGACCTCGTCCTCACCGTCACGCAGATGCTGCGCAAGCTCGGCGTGGTCGGGAAGTTCGTCGAGTTCTTCGGCGACGGCCTGCAGCACCTGCCGCTGGCCGATCGCGCGACCATCGCCAACATGGCGCCCGAGTACGGCGCGACCTGCGGCATCTTCCCGATCGACGCCGAATCGCTGAACTACCTGCGCCTGTCCGGCCGCAGCGAGGAGCACATCGCGCTGGTCGAGTCCTATGCGAAGGCGCAGGGCCTGTGGCACGAACCCGGCGCGCCGGAAGCCACCTACTCCACCACGCTGGAACTCGACCTGGGCGACGTGAAGCCCTCGCTCGCCGGCCCGAAGCGTCCGCAGGATCGCGTGCTGCTGGTCGACGTGAAGCAGAACTACCGCGACAACCTCGGCCCGCTCACCGTCAACCGCGACAAGCGTTCCAACGATGTGTCCAACTTCGTGGCCGAAGGCGGCGGTGCGGCGGTCGGCAACGAATCGCTGCACAAGGGCATCTCCGACGTCGTCATCAACGGCGAGAACGTGCGCCTGAAGGACGGCGCGGTGGTCATCGCCGCGATCACCTCGTGCACGAACACCTCGAACCCGGCGGTGATGCTCGGCGCGGGCCTGCTCGCGCGCAACGCGGCGAAGCTCGGGCTGAAGGCCAAGCCGTGGGTGAAGACCTCGCTCGGCCCGGGCTCGCTCGTGGTCACCGATTACCTGCGCAAGGCCGGCGTCCTCGACGACCTGGAGAAGCTCGGCTTCTTCGTCGTCGGCTACGGCTGCACCACGTGCATCGGCAACTCCGGTCCGCTGCCGACGGAAGTCAGCGCCGGCATCGCCGCGGGCGACCTGGTCGTCGCGTCGGTGCTGTCGGGCAACCGCAACTTCGAAGGCCGCGTACATCCGGAAGTGAAGATGAACTACCTCGCCTCGCCGCCGCTGGTGGTGGCGTACGCGATCGCCGGCACGGTCGACATCGACCTGAGCCGCGAACCGCTGGGCAAGGGCGCCGACGGCCAGGACGTGTTCCTGCGCGACATCTGGCCGAGCAACAAGGAAATCGGCGACGTCATCGCCGCGACCGTCGGGCCGGAGCTGTTCGCGCAGAACTACGCCGACGTGTTCAAGGGCGACACGCGCTGGAACACGATCGCCTCGCCGGAAGGCGAGTCGTTCGCGTGGGACGCATCGTCGACCTACATCAAGAACCCACCGTACTTCGACGGCATGGGCATGCAGGTCGGTTCGATCGACGACATCTTTGGCGCACGCGTGCTGGGGTTGTTCGGCGATTCGATCACCACCGACCACATCTCGCCGGCGGGCAACATCAAGAAGGATTCGCCGGCGGGGCGGTTCCTGATCGAACGCGGCGTACAGCCGGCCGACTTCAACAGCTACGGCAGCCGTCGCGGCAACGACGACGTGATGGTGCGCGGCACCTTCGCCAACATCCGCATCAAGAACCTGATGTTCGGCGGCGAGGAAGGCGGCAACACGCTCTACTTCGGCAAGGGGGATGCCGCGCCGGAGAAGCTGTCCATCTTTGATGCGGCGATGAAGTACAAGGCCGACGGCGTGCCGCTGGTGGTGCTGGCGGGCAAGGAATACGGCACGGGTTCCTCGCGCGACTGGGCGGCCAAGGGCACCAACCTGCTGGGCGTGAAGGCGGTGATCGCGGAGAGCTTCGAGCGCATCCACCGTTCCAACCTGGTCGGCATGGGCGTGCTGCCGCTGCTGTTCAAGGAAGGCGAGAACGCGCAGGCGCTGGGGCTGGACGGCTCGGAAACCTTCAGCGTCACGGGCCTGCAGGATGGCGAATCCAAGCGTGCGACGGTGACCGCCACGCGCAAGGACGGCAGCACGGTGTCGTTCGAAGTGAAGGTCATGCTGCTGACGCCGAAGGAAGTCGAATACTTCCGCCACGGCGGCATCCTGCATTACGTGCTGCGGCAGCTGGCGGCGAAGAAGGCGCTTTGATGCGTGTTTGGGCCCTCTCCTTCAGAGAGGGCCCACCAGGGTCGGCGGAGATCGCGACCAACAGGTCGCACGAATGAGCAGCCCTCGCCCGCCCTGAAAGCGCTACAACCGCCCCTCCCACGCCACGCTCGTCATCCGCCATTCCCCATCGACTTCGCGCCATCCGGTCGTCACGTCGTACAGCCGCGCGGCATCCGGCAGCAACTGCCCGGAACCCCCGGTCAACGCGACGCTGAAGCGTGCCGTCGCATGTTCGTCCTGCAGTTCGATGGCCACCGGCCCGACGTTCGCACCGACCGTGCCATGGCGCAGGAACATCATCTGCGCCATGCGCCGCGCGCCGGCGCGATCGAGCGAGCCGGGGCCGACGAAGTCCTCCGCCAGCACACCTTCCAGCGCGGAGGCGTCCTTCTTCTCGATCGCCGCCTGCAGCTCGCCCATCGTTTCGCGCAGGCGCTCCTCCGGCGCGCTCCGCCCGCAGGCCGCCAGCGCGAACGCAAGGCAGGCCGCCGCGACGACGACGAAACCTTTCCCCTTCCCCATTGCAACCACCCCCTGACGATGCATCAGCGCGACATCCTGCCATGGACCTGCGCGCCGGAGCCGCGCCGCAGCGCGCCTTGCCAGTCCTCCGGAGCCTATGCTCCAATCGTCCGGACACCGTACGGTGGAGCATCCATGGAATGCGACCGACGGAACTGCAGGCCGGAACACTGGCCCCGATAACGGCGATGGAGAGGGGATCGCGATGAGTTTCGAACGTCCGTGGCTGGCACAGTACCCCGAGCGGGTTCCGGCGGAGATCGACGTGGACGAGTTCCCGTCCGTCGTCGCCGTGCTGGAAAGCGCCATCCAGAATTACCGCGACCGCCCGGCCTTCGCCAATCTCGGCAAGACCCTCAGCTATGCCGAAATCGACCAGCTCAGCGCGCAGTTCGCCGCGTACCTGCTGGGCGAGCTGAAACTGAAGAAGGGCGATCGCGTCGCGATCATGATGCCCAACTGCCTGCAGTACCCGATCGCCACGTTCGGCGTGCTGCGCGCGGGGCTGACGGTGGTCAACACCAATCCGATGTACACCGCGCGCGAGTTGAAGCACCAGCTGGTGGATTCGGGCGCGAGCGTGATCCTGGTGCTCGACAACTTCGCGCACACCGTGCAGGAAGTGATCGGCGACACGCAGGTCAAGCAGGTCATCACCACCGGCCTGGGCGACATGCTCGGCTTCCCGAAGGGCGCGATCGTCAACTTCGTCCTGAAGTACATCAAGAAGATGGTGCCCGAGTACGACCTGCCGGGCGCGATCCGTTTCCGCGACGCGCTCGCGCGGGGCAGCCGGCACTCGCTGCCGGAAGTCGACATCGAGTCGTCCGACATCGCCTTCCTGCAGTACACCGGCGGCACCACGGGCGTGGCGAAGGGCGCGATGCTCACCCACCGCAACATGGTCGCCAACATGCAGCAGGCCGCGGCGTGGGTCGGCACCAACGTGAAGTACGGCGAGGAGATCATCATCACCGCGCTGCCGCTGTACCACATCTTCGCGCTCACGGCGAACGGCCTGGTGTTCATGAAGTTCGGTGGGCTGAACCACATGATCACCAACCCGCGCGACATGAAGGGCTTCGTCAAGGAGCTCAAGGGCGTGCGCTTCACCGCGATCACCGGCGTCAACACGCTGTTCAACGGGCTGCTCAACACGCCGGGCTTCAGCGACGTGGATTTCTCCGGGCTGCACCTGACGCTCGGTGGCGGCATGGCCGTGCAGCGCTCGGTCGCCGAGCGCTGGAAACAGGTCACCGGCGTGACCCTGGTGGAAGCCTACGGTCTGACCGAATCGGCCCCGGCGGCGTGCATCAATCCGATGGACCTGGCCGACTACAACGGCTCCATCGGCCTGCCGATCTCCTCCACCGATGCCTGCGTCAAGGACGAGAACGGCAACGCGCTGCCGCAGGGCCAGGTGGGCGAGCTGTGCATCCGCGGCCCGCAGGTCATGAAAGGCTACTGGAAACGCCCCGAGGAAACCGCCGCGGCCATCGACGACGACGGCTGGCTGCACACCGGCGACATGGCGCGCATGGACGAGAAGGGCTTCTTCTACATCGTCGACCGCAAGAAGGACATGATCCTGGTGTCGGGCTTCAACGTGTACCCGAACGAGGTCGAGGACGTGATCGCGATGATGCCGGGCGTGCTCGAAGTCGCCGCCGTCGGCGTGCCGGACGAGAAGTCCGGCGAGGCGGTCAAGGTGGTCATCGTGCGCAAGGATCCATCGCTGACCGCCGAGCAGGTCAAGGCCCACGCGCGCGAGAACCTCACCGGCTACAAGCATCCCCGGTACGTCGAGTTCCGCACCGAGCTTCCAAAGACCAACGTGGGCAAGATCCTGCGTCGCGAACTGCGGGACGCCCCTGCTCCCCACTGAACCTCGCCTGCCCGTTTGTCGGACGCTTCATGAAAGCCCCTCCCCGCGCGGAGGGGCTTTCTCTTTTGTCCAGAGGTCGCGGTGTAGCATCGCGCGGGTGGGCAACACCCCCTGCCGCTCGCTGCCCACTCCCTGCCTGCGGGCGGCCAGTGCCGAGGACCGCAACATGAGCATGATCGAGAAACTGCACCGCACGCGCGCCTACCCGACCCTGCGCGTCGAATCCGACCCCGCGGGCGACACCCACTGGATGTACATGCACAACGACCATGCACAGGGCGCGCGTCCGTGCTTCCGCACGGAACTCATGGACGACATGTGGAGCTTCCTCAATTCGATCACGCTGCGCGACAACCAGCGCCAGAGCGGACGTCTTCGCCACGTCGTACTCGCCTCTTCCGCGCCGCACGCGTTCAATCTCGGCGGCGATCTCGCGCTGTTCTCGCAACTGATCCGCGCGAACGATCGCGAACACCTGCTCGCCTACGCGCGCCGCTGCGTGGACGGCGTGCATCACTTCCACACCGGCCTGGGCGGCGACGTGCGCACCGTCGCGCTGGTGCAGGGCGATGCGCTGGGCGGCGGCCTGGAGCTCGCACTGTCGTGCCATACCATCGTCGCGGAGCAAGGCGTCGAGATGGGCCTGCCGGAGGTGCTGTTCGGCCTCTTCCCGGGCATGGGCGCGTACTCGTTCCTGTGCAAGCGCGTTTCGCCGCAACTCGCCGAACGGCTGATCCTGGAAGGCACGATCGCGCCGAGCGAGGAATGGCATCGCATGGGCGTGGTCGACCTCCTGGTGCCCAAGGGCGAAGGCGAGGCCGCGGTCAACGACGTGATCCGCCGCCAGCAACGCGCCCCGCACGCGCATCTGGCGATGAACGCCGTGCGCGGCATCGGCCAGCCGGTCGGTTACGACGAACTGATGGGGATCACCGAAGTCTGGGTCGACACCGCGCTGGCGCTGGGCGAGAAGGCGCTGCGGACGATGGAACGCATCGTACGGGCGCAGGAGCGTCGTTCCGGAACCGAAGCCGCCGCGTGACGGCGGTCCGGGGCACGAACCTCAGCACGACTACGGCACCACGGGGACGAACGGGCCGGACCTGCGGCCCGGGATCAGGGGGAGCGCTCGCTTTCACCGCGCGCGGCACGCTGCCGTTCGCGGGCTTCGAGCGCCGCCCTGCCCTGCGCCAGCCGTTCGCGCAGGCGCGACAGGTGCGATGACCAGTCCCGCGCCAGCTGCCAGTCCGGAAGGCGCATCAACTCGCCGCTGATCGCGGCCAGCTTGATCAGGCCCAGGTTGCTGGCGACACCCTTGAGCGCGTGCGCCTGGTCGCGCGTGCGTTCCCAGTCGGCGCGCTGCGCGCAGGCTTCGAGCTGTTGCAGGCACTTGTCTGCGTCCACCAGGCACTGCGCGATGAACTCACGCTCGAACCCCGCGCCCATGCCGAGCGCGCCCAGTTCGTCCAGCACGGACGGGTCGAAATGGCTGTCGCTGGCGAGTGCGGTGGCTTCCCCGCGCGGCGGCGCGACCACCGTCGTGGCGACGCGCTGGTTCGCCGCGATGTCGGCCAGCGTGTCGAGCAGCCGCGTGGTCGAAACCGGCTTGGACAGGAAGGCGCGCGCGCCGGCCTGCTCGCAGGCCTGGATCGATCCGGTGGTGACGTCGGCGCTCAGGATCAGCACGGGCGTACGTCGCCCACTTCCGGCTTCCATGACGCGCAGTTGCCGCAACAGGTCCAGACCGCTGACGTCGGGCATGTGCAGGTCGGTGATCACCGCGTCGTAGTCCGAGGTCGCCAGTGCGTTGAGCACTTCCTCGCCGCCTTCGACGCACACCACGCGGTGCCCCGCCTTCTGCAGCAGCCGCTGCAGCACCATGCGGTTGGCGATGTGGTCGTCGGCGACGATGATCGACAGGCTGCGCACGCGGGCGCGATGGCGCAGGAACGGATCGGAGAAAGCGATGACGTTGGGCGCCGTTCCGGCAGGGCCCTGCTCCGGCGCGAACGTGTCATCGGGCTGCGACTCGATCTCCGCGCGCTCGAACGGCAACTCGACCCAGAACCGGCTTCCGCCGCCCTCCATGGGTTCGTAGCCGATGCTTCCGCCCATGCCTTCGGCGAGCCCCTTGGCGATCGTCGTGCCCAGGCCGGTGCCGCCGTAGCGGCGCGCGAGGCTGACGTCAGCCTGCTCGAACGGCTTGAACAGGCGCTGGCGCATCGCCGCGGGAACGCCGATGCCGGTGTCGGTCACCGTGAAACGCAGGCGCACGCGCTCGGCGGTGGGATCCAGCACGGCCACGTCCACGCGGACCAAGCCCTGGTCGGTGAACTTCACCGCGTTACCGGCGAGATTGATCAGGATCTGCCGCACGTGGCCCACGTCCCCGCGAAGGACCTCGGGCACGTCGCGGGCGATGGCGACCTCGTACTTCAGCTGCTTGGCGCGCGCCTGCGGCTGCAGGATCAGGCTGATGCTGTCCATCAGCTCGCGCGGGGTGAAATCGACGCGGTCGAGCTTGAGCTTGCCGGCCTCGATCGCGGAGATGTCCAGCACGTCCTCGACCAGCGACAACAGGCTGCGCGTGGACGCCTGGATCGTGCTCAGGCACTCGCGCTGCTCGTTGTCGAGCTTCGTGGTCGCCAGCAGTTCGGACATGCCCGCCAAACCGTTGAGCGGCGTGCGGAACTCGTGGCTCATGTTGGCCAGGAAGCGACTCTTGGCTTCGTTGGCGCGCCGCGCCTCGTCGGTGGCCGTGGTCAGCGCCCGCAGCAGGCCGGAGAGATACAGCGGAATGGCGACGAGCCCGAGCAGCAGGCCGATGCCGAGCACGCGGTTCGACAGCCAGTATTCGTTGAATGTCACCACCGAACCGAAGCTGGCGAACGCCATCGCCACCGCGCCGTACAGGTAGCCGTTGCCGAAACGCAGGCCGTTGCCGATGGTGACCCACATCAGGATCACGTAGACCCATGCGAGCGGTTCGCCGATGTGGATCATCGCCGCGGCCATCAGGCCGTAATCGGAGATCATCCCGATGATGCGCCGCAGGTGCGATTTACCGGGGCGCCAGAGGATCCACGCGATCAGGAACACACCGACCGCGAAACCCGTCTCGACCATCTTCAGAACGTTGACGTACTCCTTCGACGGGAGCGCGCCGGTGGCGCCGCGGACGAGCATGTAGGCCAGCACGACGGAGAGCACCGCAAGGCGTACGAAGGCCTGCCCGTGTTCGCTGTCGGGCCGCCGCGAAAGTTCCCTCTGCACGTTGCGCACCATGCGGTGCAGGACGCTCAACATCGCGGCTCACTCCAGGCCGGGGCGCGCGGACACCGTCGAGAACCGGTTGCAGATGTCCTCCAGCCGCTCGCGGCTGCGGATCAGCGCGTCGACGCAGCGGGGGTCGAACAGGCGACCGCGCTGCGCGTAGAGATAACCCAGCGCCGCGTCCACGTCCCATGCCTTCTTGTACGGGCGGGGCGAGATCAGCGCGTCGAATACGTCGGCAACCGCGACGATCCTGGCTTCCAACGGGATTTCCTCCCCGCGCAGGCCATCCGGATAACCACTGCCGTCGTAGCGTTCGTGATGGCGCAGCGCGATGAGCGCGCCGGCCTGGATGAAACGGTTCTGGCTGCCGCTGAGCAGTTCATAGCCGATGCGCGGATGCCGGCGCATCACCGCGGTCTCGTCTTCCGACAGGGGGCCGGCCTTCATCAGGACGGCGTCCGGAATGGCGATCTTGCCGATGTCGTGCAGCGGCGCGGCCATTTCGATAACGCGGACTTCGTCCTCGAACATGCCCAGCTGCTCGGCGATCAGCCCGGCGACGTGCGCCATGCGTTCCAGGTACGCGCTGGTGCCGGCGTCGCGGTATTCGATGGCGCGGGCGAGACGCGAGAGGGTTTCGCGCTCGCGCTCCTCGACCTCGTGCATGCTCGACAGCAGGCGCTGTTCCAGGGACAGCGCCCGCTGCTTCACGTTCTCGGACTGCTGGCGGAGTTGCAACAGGTTGCGGCAACGGGCCCGCAGTTCGCGCGGGCGCACCGGCTTGACGAGGAAGTCGATGACGCCCGCTTCCAGCGCGGCCTGCCGGATCGGCTCGTCGCCGACCACCGTCACCAGGATGATCGGGATGTCGCGGTGCAGCGGGAGACGGCGGAAGCGGCGGGCGAATTCCAGCCCGTCCAGCGCCGGCATCCGGTAGTCGAGCAGCAACAGGTCCGGCTGGTTGGATTCGCACCAGCCCAGCGCGGCTTCGGGGTCGCCGAAATCGGACACATGCAGCTCGGACGAAATGTCCTCGATGATGTGGCGCAGCATCGTGCGCGCGGAGGTTTGGTCATCGACGATGACGACGTTCACATCGGGGTTCCGTAGAGCCGCCACCCCCTGTGGTGGCCGATGAGGGGAGCATACCCCGGGCCGGCGGCGCCCGCAGCCGGGAACCGACCCGGCTTGATATGGGAATCGGCTGACCCTGGCGTAGGCTTTAGCTGGGCTTCACTGCGGGACGCAGGGCCTGCGCTCCGGGCGCGGCCGACGTCGCCGGCCGCGCTGCCCGACACGTTGTGGGCTTGGATCCCGGCCTTCGCCGGGATGACGACATCGACGCGCCGCTATCCGGTCGGCAACGGCGTCAGCTGGCCTCGGGCCGCATGTACGGGAACAGCAGCACGTCGCGGATCGAGGCCGAACCGGTCATCAGCATCACCAGGCGGTCGATGCCGATGCCCAGGCCGCCGGTCGGCGGCAGGCCGACTTCCAGGGCGCGGATGTAGTCGGCGTCGAAGTGCATCGCCTCGTCGTCGCCGCCCTCCTTCGCCGCGACCTGCGCGCGGAAGCGCTCGGCCTGGTCCTCGGGGTCGTTCAGCTCGGAGAACCCGTTCGCCAGCTCCTTGCCGTTGACGAACAGCTCGAAGCGGTCGGTGATGCCCTTTTCGTTGTCGCTCTCGCGCGCCAGCGGCGAGACCTCGACCGGGTAATGGGTGATGAAGGTCGGCTGCACCAGCTGGTGCTCGGCGGTCTTCTCGAAGATCTCCAGCAGCAGCTTGCCCCAGCCGTAACCGGCCTTCACCGGCACCTTCAGCCGTTCGCAATGGCGCACGAGCGCGGCTCGGTCGGTGCAGTCGGCGACGGAAATTTCCGGGTTGTAGTGACGCACCGCCTCGTCCAGGCGCCAGCGGCGGAACGCCGGGCCCAGGTCGATGTCGGCGCCGTCCCAGTGCATCTGCGTGGTGCCGAGCACCTGCACCGCGACGTCGCGGATCAGGCCTTCGGTCAGATCCATGATCTCGTTGTACGTGGCGTAGGCCTCGTACAGCTCGAGCATGGTGAATTCCGGGTTGTGGCGCGTCGACACGCCTTCGTTGCGGAAGTTGCGGTTGATCTCGTAGACGCGTTCCAGGCCGCCGACCACCAGGCGCTTGAGGTACAGCTCCGGTGCCACGCGCAGGAACAGCTCGAGATCCAAGGCGTTGTGATGCGTGACGAAGGGCTTGGCCGCGGCGCCGCCGGGGATGTAATGCATCATCGGCGTTTCCACTTCGAGGAAGCGGCGACCGTCCAGCCATGCGCGCATCGCGCGGATGATCTTGCTGCGCTTGACGAAGACCTCGCGCGCCTCGGGCGTCACGATCAGGTCGACGTAACGCTGGCGGTAGCGCTGCTCGACGTCGGCCAGTCCGTGGAACTTGTCCGGCAGCGGGCGCAGCGACTTGGTCAGCAGGCGCAGCGCATCGGTCTTCACCGACAGCTCGCCGGTCCTGGTACGCGTGAGCACGCCCTCGGCGCCCACGATGTCGCCGACGTCCCACCCCTTGAAGGCCTCGTAGGTGTCGCCGAGCACGTTCGACTGGAGGAACAGCTGGATGCGCCCGGATTCGTCCTGGATCTGCACGAAGCTGGCCTTGCCCATCACCCGCTTGAGCAGGATGCGGCCGGCGATCGCGACGCGCTGGCCCTTGGCTTCCAGCGCTTCGGCGTTCCACACCTCTGCATCGGCGAACTGCGCCTGCAGGTCGCCGGCGTAATCGGCACGGCGGAAGTCGTTCGGGAACGCGATGCCCTCACCGCGCAGCGCCGCGAGTTTGGCGCGACGCTCGGCGATCAGGAAGTTCTCGTCGGCGGGCGTCTGGGCGGTCGGGGTCTGGTCGGTCATGGGCTGGAGCAGTCGTGGGTTTCGAGAAGTGGGAATTGGGCCGGGCGAGCCGGGGAAGGCGTGCCGGAGAGGCTCATCCTCTCACTTCCCGCTCCTCCCCACCCGCCCTGCATCAAACGGCGTCGGCGCGTTTCGAACCGGCTTCCAGGCCGGATTTCAGGCTGGCCTCGACGAATTCGTCCAGGTCGCCGTCGAGCACCTTCTGCGTGTCGCTGCGTTCGATGCCGGTGCGCAGGTCCTTGATGCGGCTCTGGTCGAGCACGTAGTTGCGGATCTGGCTGCCCCAGCCGATATCGGACTTGGTGGCCTCCACCGCGTCGCGCTCGGCGTTGCGCTTCTGGATTTCCAGCTCGTACAGCTTGGCCGCGAGCATCTTCATCGCACGGTCGCGGTTGGCGTGCTGGCTGCGTTCGGTCTGGCACGCGACCACGATCCCGCTCGGCACGTGCGTGATGCGCACGGCGGACTCGGTCTTGTTCACGTGCTGGCCGCCGGCGCCGGAGGACCGGTAGACATCGGTCTTCAGGTCCGCCGGATTGATCTCGATGTCGATCTTGTCGTCGACTTCGGGCGACACGAACACCGAGGTGAAACTGGTGTGCCGGCGGTTGTCCGAATCGAACGGCGACTTGCGCACCAGGCGGTGCACGCCGGTTTCGGTCTTGAGCCAGCCGTAGGCGAAATCGCCTTCCACGCGGAAGGTCGCCGACTTGATGCCGGCCACGTCGCCGCCGCTGACTTCCATCAGCTCGGCCTTCCAGCCGCGCGATTCGGCCCAGCGCAGGTACATGCGCAGCAGGATTTCAGCCCAGTCCTGCGCCTCGGTGCCGCCGGCGCCGGCCTGGATGTCCACGAACGCGTTGGCCGCATCCATCTTGCCGGAGAACATGCGCTGGAACTCGAGCTTCTCGACGTCCTTCGCATAGCGTTCGACGTCGTCGACCACGGCCTGCGCGGTGCCTTCGTCGTTCTCCATCTCGGCCAGTTCGAGCAGTTCGCCCGCGCCATTGAGGCCATCGGTGAGGTCGCGGATGCCGCCGACCACCTTGTCGAGCGAGGAACGCTCACGGCCAAGCGACTGGGCGCGGTCGGCGTCGTTCCAGACGTCCGGGCTTTCCAGTTCGCGGTTTACTTCTTCCAGACGTTCGACCTTGCGGTCGTAGTCAAAGATACCCCCTGAGCGCATCCAGCCGACCGGTCAGGTCGGCGATGCGCTGGCGGACGGGATTAAGCTCGATCATGTCCGATTCGAATCGCGATGGTGAACCGCCGATTCTAACAAACACGGCTCCGACAAACGCGGTCCGTGGGCCGCGCGGAGCCGTGCGCCCGATCGGTGAGCACCCACCTGCCCTACGTCCGCCGGAATCCGGCGCTCAGCGGAACCGGAACGGCCCCGGGCGCCAGCCGGTATCGGAATACCGCCGCACCGGCCCGTAGCTGCTGCTTCCGCCAAAGCCCGTACCGAACCCGCTGCCGAAGCCGCCACGGAAATCGCGGTTGCGCCGGCGGTGCATCCGGTCCTGCAGTTCCTCGCGGCGGGATTCCAGCCAGTCCGCCCGCCCCACTCCGGCCGGGTCGAGCTTGCGCCGCTCGGCCTCGCGCTGGCGGAATTCGCAGAAGTCGTCGTAGGCCTCGAGTTCGTGCCGCAGCTCGCGCGCGCACAATTCGATCATGATCGCGTCGTCGATGAAGCCCAGCACCGGCACGTTGTCGGGGATCGCGTCTCCGGCCGACACGAAGTACGCCAGCGCGGAACGCACGTTCGCCGAATCCGCGTCCGACATCGCCCAGGCTTCGTCGCGCAACATCGCGATCAGCGAGTCCAGCGTCAGCAGGCGGTCCTTCACGAATTGCGGCGGATTGCTCTGCCCGGCCTTGAGCGCCAGCTGGGTGGCGGCTTCCACGACCTGGGCGTTGCTCTTGTCCGAGGCTTCCTTGCGCGCGGCTTCGACCACGCCGGCGAAATGCTGCAGGTCCTCGTCCGAAAGGTCGATGTTGATCGTCAACGGCATGGCACGGACTCCCGGAGCAGGGGAAGGGCCGTTCAGCCTAGGTGCGGAGATGTTCTGGCGGCGTCAAGCCGGGACAACCGGAGGCCGGTCCGCCTGCTCCCGGCGGCCGGCGCTGAACGAAACCGCCGACCGCGACTTCCCTCAGATTCGTCTGGTCGGAAGCTGCCGCCCGGCCCGATAGCCTACGCACTCGCCCGCACACATGCGCCGCCCATCCGCGTTCCCCATGAAAGCCTTCGTGCCATTCGCACTGCTTCCGTCGACTTTCGCGCGTTCCGTGCGCGGCGGCGCGGTGTCATGGGATGAGTTGGGCTCGCCGGATCAGGAACGCGGCGCGCGCGATCCGGTGCGCGGCGCGAAGCCGACATCCGGATGCCGGAACGTTCCGTCTCCGGTTGCGTTCGCGTGCCGCTCGACGAACGAGAGCGGAATGCGCAGCAGCGCGGCGATGTCTTCGGGCGATCGGCCGCGTTCGACCATCTGCGCGATCTCGCGACCGAGCACCGGGTCGTCCATGTGGCCGGCGTACTGGTCCATCGCTTCGGTGAAGCCGGGACTCACGACGACCTCGCCCTGCGAGACCGCCTGGAGCGCGGCGTGCAGTTCCAGCGACGGCGCCGCCTTGTCGATCAGGCCGCGCACGCCCTCGGCGAGCAGTGCGCGCAGCAGCACGCCGTTCGACATCGTGGTCAGCATGATCACGGGCAATCCCGGCCACTGCGTCCGGACGCGATGAATCATCTCGATGCCATCGACCTGCGCGTCGACCGGCATCGCGTAATCGCACACCAGCAGATCGCAGGGAAGCTCGTGGAGTGCGGCGAACAACTCGTCGGGCGAACGCGCGCGGGCGACCACCGTGGCGCCCGTGCCCGCGACCGTCGCACTGACGGACGCGAGCACCGGCAGGTGATCGTCCGCGATTACGACACGTGTCTGCATGGTCCGGCTGCTCCTGCGATGGTCGCGGCAGTGTGCGCCCGGGCGGCCGGCCGGACCATCGGACTGATCCGGATCTTCGCCTCGGGGGCAGGCCGCTTCAGGCCAGGCTTTCAGGCCAGGCCGTTCTCCCGCGCGTACGCATACAGCTCGGCCTCGTTCTCCAGCCCGAGCTTGCGCATGGCATCGATCTTCTGCCGACTGATGGTCTTCAGGCTGCGGTCCAACTGCTGGGCGATCTCTGTTACCGTCAATCCCGACGCCAGCAGGCGGATGATCTCGGCTTCACGCGCGCTTAACGTGCCGCGTCCGCGCCGCTTGCCAATGGCGTCCAGCTGCCGTCGCAGGCCGGGCGAGATGAACACGCGACGGTTGGCCGCCGACTTCACGGCCATCGGGAGGATTTCCATGTCCTCGGTCTTCTCCACCACGCCCAGCACCGCCGCGCGCAGCAGCGAGTCCAGGATGCCCACGTTCCCGATCATCGTCATCACGACGATCGGCAGCAGCGGATGGCGTTCGCGCAGCTGCCGGATCATCTCCGCGCCATCGGGCGAGGCGCTGTTGGGCATGGCGAAATCGGTGACCACGACGTCGCACGGCGTGTTTTCGAGGGCGGCCAGCAGTTCGTCGCTGGAGCGGGCTTCTCCCACCACGGCGATTCCACTGGCTTCCAGGATCACCCTCGCACCGCGAAGGACGACCGGATGATCGTCGGCCAGAAACACGCGCAGGTTCATACAGGATCGCCCGCCAGAAGAGGTTGCTTTCGGCGGATAGGATATCCCCGTACCTTCGTGCATGCACCGTGCATGAGGTTCCGTCGTTTCGCATGCCTGCTGCTGTTTTTCGTGGCGGCGCTCGCGCACGCGGCGACGATCGAACTCACCGGCGAGGAGCGCGAATGGCTGCGCGCGCATCCGACGATCACCGTCGCCACGTATGCCGGCGGCTGGCCGCCGTTCGAACGTTACGAGAACGCAACGCTCAGCGGTCTCGGCCCCGCCTACCTCGACGATGTCGCGCGCCAACTCGGCGTGCGCATCGCGGTGCGCCCGTATCCCTCGTGGGACGAAGCCTTCAAGGGCGGTTGCCGTCGCGAAGTCGACGTGCTGATGAACGTCTCGCTGGTGCCGGAGCTCACGCCCTGCCTGGTGTTCACGACTTCGTACATCGAGGCCGTTCCAGTGGCGGTGGGCTTGGCCAGCCGCAACGATCTGCTCGCACCCGACCGCTTCGCGTCGGCGCGCATCGTGGTCAATCGCGGCGCAGCGGTGGAACGCGCGGTGCGAGCACAATTTCCCGATGCGCGGATCATCGCGACAACCGCCATCGGTGAGGCATTCGACGCGATAACGAAGGGCGATGCCGACGTCTTCATCGGCAATCCGTACGTCGTGCGAACCGCACTGGCGACCGGCACGTGGCCGGCCCTGGCGGTGCTCGCACCGGTCGACCTGCCGTCGGATACCTTGCACTTCGCCGTTCCGGACGACCGCAAACCGCTGGCGAGCGCGATCGACAAGGCGCTCGCCCGCATCACGCCGCAGCAACGTGCGGCTTACGAGCGCCGGTGGCTCGGCGCTTCGTCCTCGCCGATCCCGCGCGCGGGAGGCGTGCCGCTCACGCGCGACGAGGAACTCTGGCTCGAACGCATTCCGCCGCCGCGCATCGGGTACGCACACGATTGGGAGCCGGTCAGTTTCACCGGCGCCGACGGGCGCATCAGCGGAATCGCCGCCGAATACCTGCAGATGATGCAAGCGCGGCTGGGACTCAAGCTGGGACGGGTATCCTCGGGTTACATCGAAGACCTGCGCGGCATGATGGCTCGTGGCCAGGTCGATCTCGTCCCGATACCGGCAAGCGCGCCGGTCGGTTCCGATTGGGTGCGCACCTCGGCGTTCACGCGGGTCAGCGTCGTGATCGTCATGCGCGCCAGCTCGCACGCGATCAGCGGACTGGATGACCTGGACGGCAAGCGCATCACCCTCGTGGGGCCGGCTCGTGCCGCCAGGGTCAAGGCCGAGATACCCGGCGCCGTGATCATGCCGGTGACCAGCATCTCCGAGGGATTGCGGGCGGTGGAACGGGGCGACGCGGATGCGTATGTGGGTGACATGATGTCGGCGGACCGCCCGCTCCGGCGCGGCGAGTACCCGACGCTCCGCCTCGCGGCGCCCGCCGGATTCGACGAAGACCTGGTGTTCGGCGTGCGTGGCGAGTACCAGCCGCTGGTGCCGCTGATCAACCGCATGCTCGGTGCACTGACCCCTGAAGAACGGCAACGCATCCGCTCGGGCTGGCTGGAAGTGCAGGTTTCCAGTGGCGTGAAATGGCGCACGGTCGCGATCGGTGGCGGCCTTGCCGCCTTGCTGGTGGCGGTGCTCGCCTTCGCCTACCTGCGCACGCGCACGGAAATCCGCCGTCGCGAGAAGAGCGACAGCCTGATGCGCGATCTCACGCGCAACCTGCCCGGCGTGATCTTCAGGATCACGCGCGATCCGCAAGGCAACTACGCCCTGCCCTTCGTCGCAGGCAACACGCGCGCATTGTTCGGACTGGACCACGACGAACTCGTTTCCAGGCCCCAGCCGGGAGTCGAGGGCTGCATAGACGAGCATGATCGCGAGCGATTGCGCCTTGCGCTCGAGACATCGACCGCGGAGCTGACCCCCATCGAGATGGATTTCCGCACGATCTCGCCCGCGCCGGAACGCTGGATCCGCGTGAGCGCGGTCGCGCATCGCCGCGACGATGGTCTGGTGCACTGGAGCGGATACTGGGTCGACGTGACCGCGTCGCATCGTCAATCCGAAGCGCTGGAGGCTGCAAGGACATCGGCTGAAACCGCCGCCACCGCGCGCGCGAACTTCCTCGCCGCGATGAGCCACGAGATCCGCACGCCGATGGCCGGCATCGCCGGCATCATCGAGATCCTCTCGCGCAGCGACATCAACGACGACCAGCGCCATCTCCTCGGCCTGGTGCAGGACTACGCGATGGCATTACGCACGATCCTGGACGACGTGCTCGACCTGTCGCGCATCGAAGCCGGTCGCCTGGAACTGGAGCCGGTCGAAACCGACCTGCGCGTGCTGCTGTCCAATTCGATCGAGCTGGTGCTGGACCTGTGCCGGCGCAAGAACCTGCGCTGCGCCTGCCACATCGATCCGGCGCTGGCGGCACTGGTGGTCGCCGATCCGACGCGGCTTCGCCAGATCCTGCTCAACCTGCTCAGCAATGCGATCAAGTTCACCGGCAGCGGGTACGTGGCCGTTTCGTTGCAGGTACTCGAAGCGACCGACCAGACGCAGACCTGGTGCATGGCCGTGACCGACTCGGGCATCGGGATCGCGCCCGCCGAACAGGCCAAGCTGTTCCATGCCTTCACCCAGGCGCAGACGAGCACGTCGCGAACCTACGGCGGCAGCGGCCTGGGCCTGGCGATCTGCCGGCGGCTGGCCGAACTGATGCGGGCCACGCTGGACATGGAAAGCACGCCCGGGACGGGCACGCGAGTGTGGCTGGTGCTCACCACGCCGATCGCGCCGGGCAGCACCGTCGATCCGGCGCTGGCGGGGCGCAGCGTGGTCGTGCGCAGTCGCGATCACGATGTCGCGGATTCGCTGGAGGCCATCCTGCGCTCGTTCGGCACCGAGGTCGTATCCGATGCCACGCGCGCGGATCTGCTGCTTTCCGACGAACCGCCGCCCGCCGGAGCATCCACGCGCTTCGTGCCGCTGCTGGCCGACGGCCCCGATGTGCCGCGCACTGCGATCGTGACCGAGCCGCTGCTACCCACGCACGTGCGTCGCGCCTGCGTGCTGGCGCTGGACGATGCGGTTCCGCGCACGACCGCCCCCACGGCGCCTAAGGCCTCGCACGCCGGGCACATCCTCGTTGCCGAGGATCATTCGACCAACCAGCTGCTCGTGCAGCGCCAGCTCGACGAACTGGGCTATCGCTGCCGCGTGGTGTCCAGCGGCGAGCAGGCGCTCGCGGCGCTGGCCGAAGACCGTTTCGACCTGCTCATCACCGACCTGCAGATGCCGGGCATGAACGGCTTCGAGCTCGCGCGTGCGATCCGCACCGGCGAAGCGGCTGAAGGACGAAAGCGCCTGCCGATCCTCGCCCTGAGCGCGGGCGTGATGTCGGAAGACGAGGCGCGCTGCCGCGAAGCCGGCATGGACGGCCATCTGCGCAAGCCGATCGGCCTGGACGAAATGATGAAACAGCTGGAGCTCTGGCTACCCCCCGACGACACCATGACCACCCGGCCACCCGACACCACATCGCCCGCGGCAACCGATTCGCCGCACGACGACGTGCTGGATACGGCCAGCCCGTCGCAGTCCACCGAACCCGCGCTGGAGCCGCTCGACCTGGCGATGCTGACGCGGAGCTTCGGCTCGCGGGAAACCGTCCGGCTGGTCGCCGAGGACCTGCTTGCGAACCTGCCCGACGACCTCGCCGACCTGCGGCGTTCCGAGGAAGACGGCGATGCGGTGCGCATGGGCCGCGCGCTGCATCGCATCACCGGCGCGCTGGGAACGTTCGGCTATCGCAACCTCGCGGCCGACCTGCGCGTCGCCACGCGCACCGCGGAAGCGGGGACGCTGGTATCCCCGGATGAAATCGCGCGGCTGCTCCGGCGCGTCGACGGCACGCTGTTCGAACTCGGGCAGTTCGTGACCACGCACAAGGCCGACGCCGACGAATCGTCGACGTCGCCGTGATCACGCGACTTCAGCCACCGCTTCGCGGTGCACGACGACCAGTTGCACAGCCTCGCCGCCGCGGTAATCGTCGGCTTCCAGGCGGAACGCGATGCGCACGCGCGGCGGTGGCGCCAGTCCGCCCCAGCCGCCGAACTCGATCGCGTTGAGCCGGCGTCCGGCCAGGCCGAGTTCGAGTTTCAGATGCCGTTCGCCGACGACGCGCCAGCCGAGCACGTCGAACTCGCCATCGAATTGCGGCTCGGCGAAGCCCTGCCCCCACGGACCGCCATCGCGCAACGCTTCGGCGCTGGCGCGGCAGAACTCGTCGGCGTGCAGTTCTCCGTCGCTGAGCAGCTCCGCCTGCAGCAGTTCGGGCGTGAGCAGCGCGGCGGCACAGTCGCCGAACGCCTGCGCGAACGCGGCGAACTGGTCCGCACGCAGCGACAACCCCGCCGCCATCGCGTGGCCGCCGAAGCGTTCGATCAGCTGCGGATGGCGTGCGTGCACGTCGGCGAGCGCGTCGCGGATGTGGAAGCCGGGGATCGAACGCGCCGAGCCACGCAGGGCATCGCTGCCCGGCTCGGCCGGTGCGAACGCGATGACCGGCCGGTGCAGCCGTTCCTTCATCTTCGACGCGACCAGGCCCACGACGCCCGGATGCCATTCTGCATCGAACAGGCAGATCGCCGCCGGCACCGCCGCATCGTTCATCGCCACGCGTGTGAGCGCGCGCTCGGCGTCGTCGGTCATCTGCTGCTGCACGGCCCGGCGCTCGCTGTTGATCTCGTTGAGCGTGGCGGCGATGTCTCGCGCGCGTGCGAGGTCGTCGGTGAGCAGGCATTCGATGCCGAGCGCCATGTCTTCCAGCCGCCCCGCCGCATTGAGGCGCGGGCCGACGGCGTAGCCGATGTCGGTCGCGGTGAGCCGCGCGGCATCGCGCTGCGAGACTTCGATCAGCGCACGCAATCCGGCACAGCCCTGCCCCGCGCGGATCCGCCGCAGGCCGGCGGCGACGAGCGCACGGTTGTTCGCATCCAGTGGCACCACGTCGGCGACGGTGCCGACGGCGACGAGGTCCAGCAACACCTGCAGGTCGGGTTCCCTGCCGGCGAACGCACCGCGCTCGCGCAGGTGCCTGCGCAGCGCGAGCAGCACGTAGAACATCACGCCGACGCCGGCCAGGCACTTGCTCGGGAACGCGTCGCCGCGCAGGTTCGGATCGACGATGGCATCGGCCGGGGGCAGATGTTCGCCGGGCAGATGGTGATCGGTGACCAGCACCTGCCAGCCGCGCGCCTTCGCCGCGGCGATGCCGGCGTGGCAGGCGATGCCGTGGTCGACCGTGACCAGCAGGTCCGGTTGCAGCGCAGCGAGTTCCTCCACCAGCGCCGGCGAGAGACCGTAACCATGCACGATGCGGTTGGGCACCGCATGCGACACGCGTCGCGCACCGAGCATGCGCAGCCCGCGCACGCCGACCGCACAGGCGGTGGCGCCGTCGCAGTCGAAATCGCCGACGACGACGATGTGGCGGTCGTCATCGATGGCGCGCGCGAGCAGCGTCGTCGCCGCGTCCAGGCCGCCCAGCAGTTCCGGCGGGTGCAGGTGTGCGAGTCGCGGCTGCGCGAGCTCCAGCGAGGTCGCGCCGCGCGCGGCATACAGGCGGCGCAGCAGCGCGGGCATCGAATCGGGCCATTGGCCCGGATCGACGCACTCGCGCCGACGCAGTCGCGCGACGGGCTTCATCCGGCGGCCATGGCGTTGACGAACGACGGCAGCGGACGGCGCCAGAAACGCCAGCGCTGCGACCGCGCGAGATCGTAACGCGCGCCGTCGTCGAACTCGAACCGCAGCTGTTTCAGCGCGCCGTCGGCGACTGCTTCAAGCAACGGCGCGAACCAGTCGCGTTCGAGCAACGCGAGGTCGCGCGCGTCGCGCAGGTCGAACAGGTCGCTCCCCGCTTCGACGCGGCCATTCCAGGCGTCGGGTTTCGGCGCGACGTTCACGCCGGCCAGCACGGCCAGCGCGGTGAGGGTTTCGTCGTCGCTGGCGATGCGCGCGTAGTGCGACTGCACGCGATCGGGCAGCGCACCGGCGCCCCAGAACCACAGCGAATTCACCGGCGCCAGTCCGGTCGCGGCGCGCTGCGCATTGAGCGGATGATTGTGCAGCACGATCTGCGCCTCGCTGAGGAGCGCGCGCCAGCGGCGGCCTTCGGGGCCTTGCGGCAGTTCGTCGAACAGATCGGCGCCGAGCGCCTGCTCGGGCGCGGTGAAGGCCGGCAGCTTCGCGCCGGCCGGCAACCGCAGGTACCAGCGCGACGGCACCGGCGCGTCGATCGGGAAGCCGGCGTCGCCGAACAGCGGCTTGAGCGGTTTGAGGAGCGCGGCGGCGTCCTGCGCGGTCAGGCCCAGCGCCTGCCCATACGAGAGCAGGCGCGCGCCGTTGATGTCGGGCCGCACGTAGGCGGGATCCGCGCGGAGCCACGCGGATCCCACGGCATCGCCCGCGTCGCGCTGGCGCGCGGCCGCCGCCACGGGCCAGCCGCGTGGGAGCACGTCGAGGATGTTCGACAGCGCGTCGCCATTGCGGTCGCCGCGATCGCCGCGCGCGAGCGCGCGCCCCGTCGATGCGGACAGGCGCTGGCCACCGAAGCGTTCGCGCGGCGGCAGCAGCAGCGTGATCATCGACGGGCGCGAATCAGCCGGCGTAGCTGACGCCGACGATCTCGTACTCGCGGGTGCCGCCCGGGGCGTCGATGGTGATCGTGTCGCCTTCGTGCTTGCCGATCAGCGCGCGCGCCACCGGCGAGGAAATCGCGATCAGGCCCTGTTTGATGTCCGCTTCGAGGTCGCCGACGATCTGGTAACGCTTTTCCTCGTCGGTCTCGGTGTCGGCCAGGTCGACCGTCGCGCCGAAGACCACGCGCGAGCCGGCGTTGAGCGAGGACACGTCGATGACCTGCGCGTGCGACAGCTCGGCCTCGAGCTGCTTGATACGGCCTTCGATGAAGCCCTGTTGTTCGCGGGCGGCGTGGTACTCGGCGTTTTCCTTGAGGTCGCCGTGCGCGCGCGCTTCGGCGATCGCATTGATCACCGCCGGGCGCTTGACCGACTTCAATTCTTCCAGCTCGGCGCGCAGACGCTGCGCGCCCTGAAGGGTAAGGGGTGCTCGCATTGCTTGTTCTTCCTGTGCGCCGGGCGCGGGAGCCCGGCGGTTCCGTTAGGCGGATTCTGTCTCAGATGGGCGCCGGGGTGAACCCACCCGGCGCCGCAGGATGCGCTCGTGTAGCCCGGTAAGGCCGAAGGCCGCACCCGGGATTGCGTCACCGTGGCGGCCAACCCGGGTGTGCTGCGCTTACCCGGGCTGCCAGTGCGTGGATGCGACTTACGCGCCCTGCACTTCCGCGTGCAGTTCCTGCAGCGACCAGACCGGGCCGGTGCCGCGGTAGTCGAGCGAGTTCACCAGCGCGCGCGCGCCCGACACGGTGGTCGAGTACGTCACGCGGTGCTGCAGCGCCTCGCGGCGGATCGAGAACGAATCGTTGATCGCCTGGCGGCCCTCGGTCGTGTTCACGATGTAGGCGATCTCGCCATTCTTGATGAGGTCGACGATGTGCGGACGGCCTTCGGTGACCTTGTTGATGCGCTCGCAGGCCAGGCCCTGTCCGGTGAGGAACTGGTGCGTGCCTTCGGTGGCGACCAGCGTGTAGCCGCGCTTGACCAGGTCCTGCGCGACCGGCAGCACGCGCTTCTTGTCCGGATCGCGCACCGACACGAACACCTTGCCGCCTTCCGGCAGCGCCTTGATGCCGCCGGCTTCCTGCGCGCGCGCCATCGCGGCGCCGAAGTTGCGGCCGACGCCCATCACTTCGCCCGTCGAACGCATTTCCGGCCCGAGGATCGGATCGACGCCCTGGAACTTGGCGAACGGGAAGATCGCTTCCTTGACCGAGTAGTACTCCGGCACGATCTCCTTCACGGCGCCCTGCTCGGCCAGCGTCTTGCCGACCATGCAGCGCGCGGCGATCTTCGCCAGCGCCATGCCGGTGGCCTTCGACACGAACGGCACGGTGCGCGAGGCACGCGGGTTCACTTCGATCAGGTAGATGGTTTCGCGGCCCTCGTCGTCGAAGGTGATCGCGAACTGCGTGTTCATCAGGCCCACGACCTTCAGCGACTTGGCCAGCGCCACGACCTGCTCGCGCAGCTTGTCCTGCACGGCCGCGCTCAGCGAATACGGCGGCAGCGAGCACGAGGAGTCGCCCGAGTGCACGCCGGCTTCCTCGATGTGCTCCATCACGCCGCCGACCAGCACGTGGCCGTCCTTGTCGGCGATGACGTCGACGTCGACTTCCACCGCGTTGTCGAGGAAGCGGTCCAGCAACACCGGCGAGTCGTTCGACACCTTCACCGCATCGCGCATGTAGCGATGCAGGTCGGCGTCGGCGTGGACGATTTCCATCGCGCGGCCGCCCAGCACGTAGCTCGGGCGCACGACCAGCGGGTAGCCGATCTGCGAGGCGAGCACGATGGCTTCCTCCGGATTGCGCGCGGTGCGGTTCAGCGGCTGCGCCAGGCCCAGGTCCTGCACCAGCTTCTGGAAGCGCTCGCGGTCCTCGGCCAGGTCGATGCTGTCCGGCGAGGTGCCGATGATCGGCACGCCGTTGGCTTCCAGCGCGCGCGCCAGCTTCAGCGGCGTCTGGCCGCCGTACTGCACGATCACGCCCTTGGGCTTCTCCAGATCGCAGATTTCCAGCACGTCTTCCAGCGTCAGCGGCTCGAAGTACAGACGATCAGAGGTGTCGTAGTCGGTTGAAACGGTTTCCGGGTTGCAGTTGACCATGATGGTCTCGAACCCGTCCTCGCGCAGCGCCAGCGCCGCGTGCACGCAGCAGTAGTCGAACTCGATGCCCTGGCCGATGCGGTTCGGGCCGCCGCCGAGCACGATGATCTTGTTTCGGTTGGTCGGCTCGGCTTCGCACTCGTCTTCATAGGTCGAGTACATGTAGGCGGTGGTCGTAGCGAACTCCGCCGCGCACGAGTCCACGCGCTTGTACACCGGACGCACGCCGAACGCGCGGCGCAGCGTGCGCACGGCGGTCTCGTCGGTGCCGGTCAGCTGCGCGATGCGCGCATCCGAGAAACCCATGCGCTTGAGTTCGCGCATGCGCGTCTTGTCGAGCGAGGACAGGCCGGCAGCTGCGACGTCCTGCTCTGCGGCGATGAGTTCCTCGATCTGGTCGAGGAACCACGGGTCGACGAACGACAGCGCGTGCACGTCTTCCACGCTCATGCCCGCGCGGAACGCGTCGCCGATGTGGAACATGCGTTCCGGACCCGGCTCCTTCAGTTCGCGACGCAGCGTGGAGAGGTCGTCTTCGCTCGAAAGATCAAGCCCGGTGGGGTCGAGGCCGACCTTGCCGGTCTCCAACCCGCGCAGCGCCTTCTGCAGCGATTCCTGGAAGGTGCGGCCCATCGCCATGACTTCGCCGACGGACTTCATCTGCGTGGTCAATCGCGCGTCGGCCTGCGGAAACTTCTCGAACGCGAAGCGCGGGATCTTGGTGACGACGTAATCGATGCTCGGCTCGAACGATGCCGGCGTGAGGCCGCCGGTGATCTCGTTCTTCAGCTCGTCCAGCGTGTAGCCCACCGCGAGCTTCGCGGCGACCTTCGCGATGGGGAAGCCCGTCGCCTTCGACGCCAGCGCCGAGGAGCGCGACACGCGCGGGTTCATTTCGATGACGACGACACGGCCGTTCTTGGCGTTGATGCCGAACTGCACGTTCGAGCCGCCGGTGTCCACGCCGATCTTGCGCAGCACGGCGATGGAGGCATCGCGCAGGCGCTGGTATTCCTTGTCGGTGAGCGTCTGCGCCGGCGCGACGGTGATCGAGTCGCCGGTGTGCACGCCCATTGCGTCGAAGTTCTCGATCGAGCAGACGATGATGCAGTTGTCCGCCTTGTCGCGGACCACTTCCATCTCGAATTCCTTCCAGCCCAGCACCGATTCCTCGACGAGGATTTCATGCACGGGCGAGAGTTCCAGGCCGCGCTTGGCGATCTCCTCGAACTCTTCCTTGTTGTAGGCGATGCCGCCGCCGGTGCCGCCGAGGGTGAACGAGGGGCGGATGATGGTCGGGTAGCCGACCTTCGCCTGGATCTCGATCGCCTGCTCGAAGTTGCGGGCGACTTCGGCTTTCGGGCATTCCAGTCCGATCTCGGCCATCGCGACGCGGAACAGCTCGCGGTCCTCGGCCATGCGGATGGCTTCGCGCGAGGCGCCGATCAGCTCGACGTTGTACTTCTCCAGCACGCCGTTGTCGGCAAGGTCCAGCGCGCAGTTGAGCGCGGTCTGGCCGCCCATCGTCGGCAACAGCGCGTCGGGCTTTTCCTTCGCGATGATCTTCTCGACCGTCTGCCAGTTGATCGGCTCGATGTACACGGCGTCGGCCATGTTCGGGTCGGTCATGATCGTGGCCGGGTTGCTGTTGACCAGCACCACGCGGTAGCCCTCGTCGCGCAGCGCCTTGCACGCCTGCGCGCCGGAGTAGTCGAACTCGCAGGCCTGGCCGATCACGATCGGGCCGGCGCCGATGATCAGGACGGTTTTGATGTCGGTGCGCTTGGGCATGGGGGTCCTCAGTAAAGTCGTTCCTGCCACGCGTCGGGCGCGAGCCAGGTGATCTGGTCGGGCGATCGGGCGTCGATCGCGCCTTCGTTCACGGCAGCAAGCACGGCCTGCTGCATGGCGGTCCAGCTGTCGGCGGCCGCGCCGATGCGCGCGCCGAGCCGGTTGTTGTGCGCATCCATCGCACGCGCCGCGTTGCCCTGCCCGTCGCGCTCCATCACTTTCGTCACGATGTCCACGCAGCGCGGGGACAGCGTGTAGGCGACGATGGCGCTGGCGAGCGAGTGGCGGTACGCATCGGCCGGGCCGTTGCGACCGCCGGGCAATCCGGCGGCGAAGAACTGCGAGTACGTGGCCACCATCACGAACGCCGGGTAGGCGCCCAGCACGACCGCAACAACGAACAACCTGCGCCAGTGGCGCTTGCGGGCGGGCTTGGTGGCGGCCGGGCTCACTTGGCCTGCTGCATCATCGCGACGAAGCGATCGAACAGCGGCGCCACGTCGCGCGGGCCGGGACTCGCTTCCGGATGTCCCTGGAAGGAGAACGCCGGCGCGTCCGTCAGCTCGATGCCCTGGTTGGTTCCGTCGAACAGCGAGCGATGGATCACGCGCACGTTCGCCGGCAGCGTCGCTTCATCGACGGCGAAACCGTGGTTCTGCGAAGTGATCATCACCCGGCCGGTGTCGAGGTCCTGCACCGGATGGTTCGCGCCGTGGTGGCCGTGGCCCATCTTCACCGTCCGCGCGCCAGCGGCGAGCGCCAGCAGCTGGTGGCCCAGGCAGATGCCGAAGGTCGGGATCTTCGCCTTGATGAACTCCTTGATCGCCGCGATCGCGTAATCGCACGGCGCCGGATCGCCCGGGCCGTTGGACAGGAACACCCCATCGGGCTTGAGCTTGAAAACCTCCGAGGCCGGCGTCTGCGCCGGAACGACGGTGAGCTTGCAGCCGCGTTCGGCGAGCATGCGCAGGATGTTGAACTTCACGCCGTAGTCGTAGGCGACGACGTGGAACTTCGGCTCCGCGCGCACGAATTCATTGCGGTCCAGGTCGAGCTGTCCCTCGCTCCACTCGTAGGGCTCGCGGACGCTGACTTCCTTCGCCAAGTCCATGCCCTTCAGGCCCGGGAACTTGCGCGCGGCCTCGAAGGCCTTGTCGACATCGATCTCGCCGGCCATCAGCGCGCCGTTCTGCGCGCCCTTCTCGCGCAGGATGCGCGTGAGCTTGCGAGTGTCGATGTCGGAAATGGCGACGATGCCGCGGGCGGCGAGCCATTCCGGCAGCGAGACCTGGCTGCGCCAGTTGCTGGGACGGCGCGGCACGTTGCGCACGATCAGGCCCGAGGCGAAGCAGCGAGCGGCCTCGTCGTCCTGGTCGGTGCAGCCGGTGTTGCCGATGTGCGGGTACGTCAGCGTCACCAGCTGGCGGGCGTAGGACGGGTCGGTGACGATTTCCTGGTAGCCGGTGATGGCCGTGTTGAATACGACTTCGCCGACCGAAAGGCCGGGCGCGCCTACGGAAACGCCCTCGAAGAGGGTGCCGTCTTCGAGCGCGAGGATTGCGGGTTGGGTCACGGGGATCGCCTTGGCTGCCGGGGGGTGCTGAGCCGTTCCGTGCGCGTACGCCGTAGAAAAACCGGGTTGCAGCAAAGCGCGGACGCGGTGCGGGACCGGTCCGACGGAAGGGGTTCAGGCGAGCCGGAATTCTAGCGGGCCGGGGCTCGTAACGCCAGCGTCATGTGCCCGGATCGTGCGATCCGGCCCGCCTCGTTCAGGCGAGCAGATCGCGCAGGCGATAACGGCCGGGCGCGCGGCCGGCCAGCTTCGCGGCGGCGTGGAGCGCGCCGCGGGCAAAGATGTCGCGGTTGGTGGCGCGGTGGACCAGCTCGATCCGCTCGCCCGGCGCGGTGAACTGCACCAGGTGCTCGCCGACGATGTCGCCGGCGCGCAGCGAGGCATAGCGCGGCGTCGCCCCACCCTGCTCCGCGTTCGCGCCCAGCGCCAGCGCGGTGCCGGAGGGCGCGTCCTTCTTGTGCACGTGGTGCGATTCCACGATGTCGCAATCCCAGCCCGGCAGCGCCTGCGCGGCGCGTTCGACCAGTTCGCCCAGGATCGCCACGCCCAGGCTGAAATTCGCCGCCCACAGCAGCGGGATGCGCTGCGCCGCGGCGTCCAGCGCGGCGCGCTGCGGCGCTTCCAGTCCCGTCGTGCCCGACACCAGTGCGGCGCCGCGCTCCTCGCACAGCGCGAGGATGGGATCGAAGCCCTCCGGCAGGCTGAAATCGATGGCGACGTCGAACGCGGGCGCGCCATGCAGTTCGGACGCGGCGAAATGCGCCACGCCCTCCACCACCCGCTGCGCCGGTTGTGAACGCTGCACGGCCGCGACGACGACGACGTCGTCGCGCTCCGTGGCCAGGCGAAGCAGCGCCTGCCCCATGCGGCCGGAGGCACCGTGGACGAGGATGCGGGTCTGCGCGGTGTGGTCGCTCATGCGGGCAGTCTGAAGCGGCCACTTCGCGGCGACAAGCGTTTCGTGCCGCCACGACCGTTTCGCAGCGCGACGGCGATTCGGAACCTTCCTATGTTTCGACGCCAACGTGCTTCCTAGCATCGCAGCGCCGCAATCGGCGGCGCCATGCCGGTCCGGGGACCACGCACGCATGAAGACGTTGTTTCGAAGCATCGCATTGCTGCTACTGCTCGTCGCCGCTGGCTGTTCGGGCAGGAAGGACGCCGAACTGCTCGCCGCGCCCAAAGTGGGCGACCTCTACGCCAGCGAGCTGTCGCACTTCGCCGAGTTCGATGGCGGGAACCGCGCGTACGGCCTGATGAAGGTGGTCGCCGTGACCGACGGCAGCATCTCCGTCGTCACCGACAGCAGCGCCTGGCCGGCACCGTCGGGCGCGAACAACGACCTGCGCGGCGACCTGGCGGACGTGAAGTGGGACACGCAGAACATCCTCCGCCTCGCGCGCTCCGAACTCCGGGACCTGTACGAGGAGGACCGCATCTTCGGCGTCCGCCGGCCCGACGCCGGGGAATCGCAATGAACGTCTTCCATCGACCTGTGGCCGGCCGTGCTCGGCGCCGGCTCGTTCGTGCTGACCCGCTTCAACGTCGATTCAAGCTGCTCGCCTGGTGGACCACTGGGGTCCGTCCACCGGAACGCTGATCCGCGCCGGGCGGATCGTGGCGGGCGTGCTGCTGTGGCTGATGTTCCGCGCCCGCAGGTCTTCGGCGGAGTAAGGCCCCCTGCCGACAGCGCTGATGAGCGCGAAAAAAAAGCCGCGGAACGCCCGCGGCTTTTTTGATCGAGCCTCTTCCGCCGGTTACTGGTAGACCACCTGCGCGCGCAGGTTCGTCAGCACCTTCTGCATGAAGTCCCGGTAGTCGCGGTTGTAGCCGGGCTCGCACAACGGGCCTGGCGTGCGGTCGTCGAGCACGCGCGTGACGCGCAGCGTGTTGCCGTCGCGCTTGTAGGTGGCCCGATAGCTGAACGCACTGCCCTTGAGATCGACGTCCGGCGGCACCGCGATCAGCTGCACGGGCTTGGCGAACTCGATCTCGTACTCTTCCTGCGAGAAGCCGCTGGCGCAGGCGCTCGGTCTGGCCTCGTCGACTTCCAGGTTCGCCTGTGCGGCGAAACGCATCACCGGCGCTTCGGTCGGGAAGATCGGCGTCAGCGCGATCGCACCCGGCACCGGCATCAGCTGGCCGACACTGAAGTTCACCTGGTAGGCGTAACGGTCTTCCAGCGGTTCCGGATCGTCCATGCGCACGCTGCCGGTCCCGTCCTGCCCCATCTGCTGGAAGTAGCGCTTCACGCCCTGCGTGGCCTGGTCCGTGGTGGAGCCGCGGAACGCCGCGCGCGTGGTCACCGCGTACATGCCCTGCAGTTCGACGTCGGCCTGTCCTTCGATCGAGCCGTCCGCGCCGACCTTGAGTCGCGTCTTCACGGTCTGGCGCCCGCTGCCCGGAACCATCGCCGGCGTGGTGGTTCCCTCGCGATAGCCATCCACGCGGAAGACCGGCTTGCCCATGTCCGGGTACGGCAGCATGCCGAAGGGAATGCCCTTGGCGGTCGCATCCAGGTACAGGTCCCACTCGGGGAGGTAGGTGATGACGTGGTTGACCATCGCCACCGCCGGCGTGCGCGGCAGGTCGTACAGACTGCTGGAGTTGATCAGCGCCTGCGTCGCCGGAATGCCCTTCGCCGTCAGCAGCGCCTGCAGCAGGGTCGCATGGTCCTTGCAGTCGCCCATCCTGTTGTCGAGGACGAAGTCCAGATCGTGCGGCACCACCGCGCCCAGCCCGATGCAGTTGCCCGCATAGGTGATCTGGGTCGAGACCCATTCGTACATCGCCTTCGCGATGTCGCGCGGCTCCTTGCGGGTGCCGGCGATCTCGTCCGCCAGCTTGCGGATGCGCGGCGTGACCGCCGCCTTCGGCTTCGCCCGCGCGCCGTAGGCGAGCGCGATGTCGCCATAGCCGGCGAAGGTCGAATACACCAGGCCCGGCTGGTCCTCGAAGCGGAACGCGGAAGCCGACTGGTCGGGCAACAGCGGCTGGCGGTTCTGGAAGCGCCAGTGGCTCAGGCGGCGATCGCCCACCACTTCATCGCGGACGCGCTCCATCCGCCATGCCTCGGACTTCACGGGCAGCTGCGCCGGCGCGTCGAAGCGCAGATCGACCTGGCCGTAGTAGGTTTCGCGCGGGAACGTTTCGACTTCCGAGAACTGGCCGTCGAACATCGGCTGCGAGCCGGTCAGGCGGTACTTGAACACCGTGGTGTCGCCGACGGCCAGCTCGGGGAACACCACCGTCATCGACGTGCGATCGGAGAACACCGGCGCGCCTTCGCCGTGTCCGCCGTTGGTCTGCACCTGGTAGTTGGATTTGGGCACCGGCACGCGGCGGCCGTCGGGCTTGAGCGTGTAGGCCTCCAGCACCTCGACCTTCTGGATGCTGGTGCTGTAGCCGATGGAGGAATCCTTGACGTATTCCAGCGCATCGGACTTGAGCACCTTGATGGTCTGCTCGCGCGTCTCGGTGTACGAGCCGTCCGGCTGGATGACGTAGGCGACGTCGAGGCGCTCGATCTGCGCCGAACGCTCGCCTTCAGGCTGGATCGCCTGCGCCGCGGAGGCCGGCGCGCACGCGAACTGCCACGCAGCCGCGAGGGCCAGCGCACTTGCATGTTTCAACATGGTTCCCCTTATCCGGCGAATCCGTCGCCGTCCGGGGAATGCTAGCGCAGGCTCCGGCGCCCGGCAGCGGGGCGAACTTCCCACCCGCGTGCCGGACCTGCCGTAGCGTTGCTCAGGACGTCATCCGGTCCCAGAAGCCCTTCACGCCGTCCAGGAAGGTCGAGGCGCGCGGCGAATGGCGGCGGGCGCCTTCGCCAACGAAGGTGGCTTCGAACTTCTCCAGCAGTTCGCGCTGCTCCGGCGTGAGGTTCACCGGGGTTTCCACGACGATGCGGCAGTACAGGTCGCCGGGCTTGCGGCTGCGGACGGACTTCACGCCGCGGTCGCGCAGGCGGAACAGCTTGCCGGTCTGGCTTTCGGCGGGAATGCGCAGTTCGACGTCGCCGTCCAGCGTCGGCACGCGGATGGTGTCGCCGAGCGCGGCCTGCGCGATGCGCACCGGCACTTCGCAATGCAGGTCGTCGCCGTCGCGCTGGAAGATCTCGTGCTCGCGCACGCGCACGTCGACGTACAGGTCGCCCGGCGGCGAACCGGCCGGACCGGCTTCGCCCTCGCCCGCCAGGCGGATGCGATCGCCGTTGTCGACGCCGGCGGGGATCTTCACCTGCAGCGTCTTGGTGCGTTCGACACGGCCCTGGCCGTTGCAGTCGGCGCACGGGTTCGGGATCGTCTTGCCGCGACCGCCGCAATGCGGGCAGGCCTGCTGCATCGAGAAGATGCCGCGCTGGAAACGCACCTGGCCGCGGCCATGGCAGGTCTGGCAGGTTTCGGTCTTGCCGTCGGCCGAACCCGAGCCGTCGCAGGTCTCGCATTCGTCGAGGGTCGGGATTTCGATCGTCTTCTCGGCGCCGAACACGGCCTCTTCGAGCGACAGCTCCATCACGTAGCCGATGTCGGCGCCGCGACGCGGTCCGCGCGCGGCTCCGGCGCCAAAGATGTTGCCGAAGATGTCGCCGAAGATGTCGCCCATGTCGGCGTAGCCCGCACCGGCGCCATCGGCGCCCATGCCGTGCTCGAAGGCGGCATGGCCGTGCTGGTCGTAGGCGCGACGGCGGTTGCCGTCGGACAGGACTTCGTAGGCTTCCTTGCACTCCTTGAACGAAGCTTCCGCGGCGGCGTCGCCGGGATTGCGGTCCGGATGGAACTTCATCGCGCAGCGGCGATAGGCCTTCTTCAGGTCTTCTTCGCTGGCATCGCGGGCCACGCCCAGCACTTCGTAGTAGTCGCGTTTGCTCATGGAGCCGGAAATCGGGAATTGAGAATGGAGAATGGTTCGAAGCGATGGCCCTGCAGCCTACGGACACAAGAACGGGAATTGGGAGAGTGAAAGCGATGACGCCTCACGATTCCCAATTCCCGGTTCCCTATTCCCGTCTTACTTCTTGTCGTCCTTGACTTCAGTGAACTCGGCGTCGACCACGTCGTCGGACTTCGCGCCGCCCGACGGGCCGGCACCGGCGTCCGGGCCGCCCGGCTGGCCGGCCGCCGAAGCCGCCGCGAACAGCGACTGCGCGGCTTCCTCCAGCGCCTTCGACTTGGCCTCGATCTGACCCTTGTCGTCGCCGCGCATGGCGGTTTCGAGTTCGGCGATCGCGCCTTCCGTGCGACCGATGACGTCGCCCGGCACCTTGTCGCCGTTGTCCTTGATGGCGCTGCGCGCGGTGTGGATCAGCGCGTCGGCGTGGTTGCGGGCCTGCACCAGCTCGTGGAACTTCTGGTCTTCCTCGCGATGCGCCTCGGCGTCGGAGACCATCTTCGCGATCTCCTCCTCGGACAGGCCCGAACCGGCCTTGATTTCGACCTTTTGTTCCTTGTTGGTCTTCTTGTCCTTGGCCGACACGTGCAGGATGCCGTTGGCGTCGATGTCGAAGGACACCTCCACCTGCGGCATGCCGCGCGGCGCCGGCTCGATGCCGGTCAGGTCGAAGCGGGCCAGCGATTTGTTGTAGCGGGCCTGCTCGCGCTCACCCTGCAGCACGTGCACGGTCACGGCCGACTGGTTGTCCTCGGCGGTGGAGAACACCTGCGAGGCCTTGGTCGGAATGGTGGTGTTCTTCTCAATGATCTTGGTGAACACGCCGCCCAGGGTTTCGATGCCCAGCGACAGCGGGGTCACGTCGAGCAGCAGCACGTCCTTGACGTCGCCGGCCAGCACGCCGCCCTGGATCGCGGCGCCCAGCGCCACGGCCTCGTCGGGGTTGACGTCCTTGCGCGGCTCCTTGCCGAAGAACTCGGCCACGGCCGACTGCACCTTCGGCATGCGGGTCTGGCCGCCGACCAGGATCACTTCGCTGATCTCGCTGGCGCGCAGGCCGGCGTCGTTCAGCGCGATGCGGCACGGTTCGATCGTGCGCTTGACCAGGTCGTCCACCAGCGCCTCGAGCTTGGCGCGCGTCAGCTTGATGTTCAGGTGCTTCGGACCGGAAGCGTCGGCCGTCACGTACGGCAGGTTCACTTCGGTCTGCTGCGCGCTGGACAGTTCGATCTTGGCGCGCTCGGCGGCGTCCTTCAGGCGCTGCAGGGCCAGCGGGTCCTTGCGCAGGTCGATGCCCTGATCCTTCTGGAATTCCTCGACGAGGTAGTCGATGACGCGCTTGTCGAAGTCTTCACCGCCCAGGAAGGTGTCGCCGTTGGTGGACAGCACTTCCACCTGCATTTCGCCGTCGACGGAGGCGATCTCGATGATCGACACGTCGAACGTGCCGCCGCCGAGGTCGTAGACCGCGACCTTGCGGTCGCCGCCCTTCTTGTCCATGCCGTAGGCCAGCGCGGCCGCGGTCGGCTCGTTGATGATGCGCTTGACGTCAAGGCCGGCGATCTTGCCGGCGTCCTTGGTCGCCTGGCGCTGGCTGTCGTTGAAGTACGCCGGCACCGTGATGACGGCTTCGGTGACGGTCTCGCCAAGATACGCCTCGGCGGTCTTCTTCATCTTGGCCAGCACTTCGGCCGAGATCTGCTGCGGGGCCATCTTCTTGCCCTCGGAGGTCTCGACCCACGCGTCGCCGTTCTCGTGCTGGGTGATCTTGTACGGGACCAGGCCGATGTCCTTCTGGACTTCGGCGTCGGTGAACTTGCGGCCGATGAGGCGCTTGACGGCGAAGAAGGTGTTCTTCGGATTGGTGACGGCCTGGCGCTTGGCGCTGGCGCCGACGAGGACTTCGCCGTCCTTGGTGAAGGCGACGATGGACGGGGTGGTGCGATCGCCTTCGGCGTTCTCGATGACGCGCGGCTTGCCGCCTTCCATGATCGCCACGCACGAATTGGTCGTGCCCAGGTCGATACCGATGATCTTGCCCATGGTGTTGCTCCCTCTCGATGCTTTGACTGTGCGGCGGCGCGGGCCGCCATGCTTGAAGGTGTATGGCGGAGCGTCCCGCCGATGTGCGTTATCTGGGGGGCTCGCGCCCCCGCTTCAAGGCGTCAGTCGTGCTTGGCCACGACCACCAGCGCCGGGCGCAGGAGGCGTTCGTTCAGCACCCAGCCCTTCTGGTACACCTGGACCACGTCGCCGGGCGCGTGGCCGGCGGCGTCGACCATGCTCATCGCCTGGTGGCGCTCGGGGTCGAACGGCTGGCCCACCGGATCGACGGCGATCAGGCCGTTGTCGGACGCCACCTTCAACAACTGGCGCAGCGTGAGTTCCATGCCCTCGCGCAGATGGGCGGCGGTGTCGCCCTGCACGGCCAGGCCGGCTTCCAGGCTGTCGATCACCGGCAGCAGTTCGGACAGCAGGCGCTCGTTGGCAAACCTGCGCGCCATGTCGATGTCGCGCGTCATGCGCTTGCGCTGGTTTTCGAGTTCGGCGCGCTCGCGCAGCGAGTCCTCGCGCAGCTGGGTCAGCTCGGCCTGGACGGCCTCGAGCTGCGCGGCCAGCGTGGCGACGGCGTCGGGCGTCTCGGTGTCGGGGGCCACTCCGGTGGTCTGGTTGGGTTCGCCGGAAGGTGTGCTAGCGGTCATGCGGTGCTCCATCCCTGCGCCAGGGGCGCTCAAACTTGCTGGAATTCAAGGTCTTGCAACCGCGCTCGAAGGCGCGTCAGGCCAGCAATGGGGCCGTCCCAACGGGTTTCAAGACAGCACATGGGAGACGAATGCGGCGGCGGGCGCCGGCCAGCCGCCCGCCCCGGCCCGGGAACCGGCCTGTTTCCAGGGCGTTTACTGATCCGGATGCAGCGCCGCCCCGAGCGCATCGGCGGCGGCCTGCACGACGGGGATCACCCGGTCGTAGGCCATGCGGGTGGGCCCGATCACGCCCAGCACGCCCAGCACCGTGCCGGAGCCGGACGCCACATAGGGCGCGGTCACCAGCGACATGCCCTCCAGCGGGGCCAGCCCGGTTTCCTCGCCGATGAAGATGCGCACGCCCGGCGCCTGCACGGTGCGTTCGAGCAGCTGGAGGATCTCCCGCTTGCGCGAGAAGGCCTCGAACAGCTCGCGCAGGCGGTCCAGGTCGGCCAGTTCCTGCACGCCCATCAGGCGAGTCTGGCCCGCCAGCACCATGTCGTCGCCGCCGGGGGCGAGCGCCTGTTCGGCCAGCTCGACCGATTGCGCCAGCAGCAGCTGCATCTCGTCCTGTGCGCTGCGCAGCTCGCGCACCAGCGTGGCGCGGATGTCGGCCACCGTGCGGCCGGCGAAATGCGCGTTGAGGTAGTTCGCCACACGCTCCAGTTCGCCGCTATCGAACGGACGCCGCGTGGCGACAATGCGGTTCTGCACCTCGTTGTCGGCGAACACCAGGATCGCCAGCACGCGCGAGCCGTCCAGCGGCACGAAGTCGATGCGCCGGAACGCGAACTGCTCGCGCCGCGGCACGCTGACCACGCCGACGAAATGGGTCATCGCCGACAGCAGCTCCGACGCGCTGCCCAGCAGCGCCTGCGTACCGGAGCCGGCGGGCAGCTCGCCGCGCAGCCGCGCGACGTCGGTCTCCGGCAGCGGGCGCACCTGCAGCAACGAATCGACGAACAGCCGGTAACCCTGCGGCGTCGGCACCCTTCCGGCCGAGGCATGCGGCGCGCTGAGCAGGCCTGCGTCCTCCAGGTCGGCCAGGATGTTGCGGATCGTCGCCGGACTCACGTCCAGCCCCGCGTGGCGGGCCAGCGTCTGCGACCCGATCGGCTCGCCGCTGCGGATGTAGCGGCCGATCAGGGTGCGCAGCAACTGGCGTGCGCGCGGGTCGAGGCTGGGATCGGCGGGTTTGCGGCTCATGTCGGCGATATATGACGGCTGGGTACGGGGCGCAAGTCGGGACGCTACGGAGCGCGCCATCCCGAGCCACAGGCGGCGCCAGCGCACGAACGGAACCCGGTCGCGATCTCCACCCGTGAGACGCCCCACCGCTATCAAGCCGCAACCCACACAGGGCACAATCGCGCTCCGATGCTCGTCCACCTGTCCCTCAAGCAATTCGCCGTCGTCACCGAAGCCGAACTGGCCTTCGGTCCCGGCCTGACCGTCATCTCCGGCGAAACCGGCGCGGGCAAGTCGCTGCTGGTCGACGCGCTGGGCCTGATCTCCGGCCTGCGCGCCGACAGCGGCGTGGTGCGCCACGGCGCCGATCGCGCCGAGCTGGTCGCCGAGTTCGCCCTCGACGACGTTCCGCAAGCCGCCGCCTGGCTGCGCGAGAACGAACTCGACGAGGACGACAGCTGCCAGATCCGCCGCGTGATCCGCGCCGACGGCGGTTCGCGCGCGTGGGTGAACGGCCGGCCGGTGACGCTGGGCCAGCTCGGCGAACTGGCGGCGCTGCTGGTGGAAATCCACGGCCAGCACGAACACCAGGCCCTGCTCTCGCGCCCGAGCCAGCTCGCCCTGCTCGACGCCTTCGGCCGCACCGAGGCCGAACGCCGCGCGGTGGAAGTCGCCGCCGCCCGCTGGAGCGCGCTGCTCGCCGAGCGCGACACGCTGCTCGCGCAGGGCGACGTCTCCGACCGCATCGACTGGCTGGAACACCAGCACGCCGAACTCGATCGCGAAGACCTCTCGCCGGACGCCATCGACCGCCTGCAGGCCGACCATCGCCGCCATGCGCACGCCGCCGGGCTGATCGCCGCCTGCGACGGCGCGTTCGCGCAGCTCGGCGGCGACGACGGCCCCTCGCTTTCGCGCACGCTGCAGCACGTGCGTTCGGACCTCGCCCGCGTGGCCGAACACGAGCCGCGGCTGGGCGAAGTCGATGCGATGCTCGACGCCGCCACGATCCAGATCGACGAAGCGCTCGCCCTGCTCGACCGCGTGCGCAGCGACCTGGACCTCGATCCCGCCGCGTTCGACTCGCTCGAACACCGCCTGGGCCGCCTGCACGAACTGGCGCGCAAGCATCGCGTCGCGCCCGAGCAGCTCGCCGCGCAGCGCGACGCGATCGCCGCCGAACTCGACACCCTGCGCGGCGCCGGCGTGCGCCTGGCGAAGCTGGATGGCGAGATCGACGCCGCCGGCCACGCATGGCGCGAGGTCGCGCAGGTGCTGAGCGCGCGTCGTCGCGAGGCGGCGGCGCATCTGTCGTCGAGCACGAGCGCGCTGATCGGCGAACTCGGCATGGGCGGAGGCCGGTTCGATGTCGAACTGGAACCGCTCGACACCGGGCGCCCCGATCCGCAGGGCGCCGAGCGCGTGGAATTCATGGTCGCCGCCAACCCCGGCCAGCCGGCGCGCCCGCTGCGCAAGGTGGCGTCGGGCGGCGAACTGTCGCGCATCTCGCTGGCGATCGAAGTCGCTGCGCTGGGGCTGGATGCCGTGGCGACGATGGTGTTCGACGAAGTCGACACCGGCATCGGTGGCGCCGTGGCGGAGATCGTCGGACAGAAGCTGCGCGCCCTGGGCGCCAGCCGGCAGGTCCTCTGCGTGACCCACCTGCCGCAGGTCGCGGCGCAGGGCCACGCGCACTACCGCGTCAGCAAGGCCAAGAGCGAAGGCGTCACCCAGAGCGCGGTGCAGTTGCTGAAGGCGAAGGAACGCGAGGAAGAGCTCGCGCGCATGCTCGGCGGCGTGGAACTCACGCGCGAGGCGCGCGCGGCGGCGAAGCGGTTGCTGGCCGACGTGGGGTGAGGAGCCGGGACCCGGGATTCGGAAAAACAGAAAGCCCGCCATCCGGCGGGCTTTCTGTTTGGTGCGGGAAGCCCGCGGGAGCCGCTCTTGCGAATCCCCGATGCTGAATCCCTGCTCTTACCGCTTCTTCCGCACATAGAGCACCAGCGAGTGCTCTTCGATCTCGTAGCCGTGCCTGGCCGCGACCTTGCGCTGCAGCTCTTCGATCTCCGGGCTCTCGAACTCGATGATCTTGCCGGAGTCGATGTCGACCATATGGTCGTGATGGTGGCCGCGATCGAGTTCGTACACCGACTGCCCGGCCTCGAAGTTGTGCTTGAGCACCAGCCCCGCCGCCTCGAACTGCGTCAGCACGCGGTACACGGTCGCAAGGCCGATGTCCTCGCCGTGTTCGAGCAGGTGGCGGTAGATGTCCTCGGCGGTCATGTGCCGGGGCTTGGCCTGCTCCAGCAGTTCCAGGATCCGCAGTCGCGGATGGGTGACCTTGAGTCCGGCCTTGCGGAGGTCTTGCGATTCCATGGTGGTCCCTCAACGAAGCGGCGCGACCGGGGGCGCCGGAACGGCGGATGAACACGGCCGACCGGTAAGCTGGTCCGCCCGACTCCGCGCTTGGTGGATACGCCCTTCAGTGTATCATCGCGGCGTTATCCGCCTGTCGCAGACACCGATGCCGAAGCACACGCACAAGCTCCTGCTGGTCCTCTCCATTGCCTTGGTCACCAGCGGCTGCGGCATCCTCTACAAGCAGCCGATCTACCAGGGCAACCTGCTGGAAAAGGCCAACATCGACCAGTTGCAGACCGGCATGAGCAAGCAGCAGGTCACGCTGCTGCTCGGCACGCCGTCGGTGGAGGATCCGTTCCACCACGACCGTTGGGACTACACCGCCACGCAGCGCACCAACCGTCGCGGCACCACCGAGAAGAAGAACCTCACGCTGTGGTTCGAGAACGACAGCCTGGTGAAGTGGGAAGGCGACTACTTCCCCGAACAGGACGAACAGCTGGCCCGCCAGACGGTCAAGCAGTTCGGCCGCAACCTGCCGAAGGAAAAGGGCAAGAAGGGTCGCTGATCCTACGCGAACGCCCCGCTCCGCGAACGGAAGCACGAACGAAAACCCCGGCTCACGGCCGGGGTTTTGTTTTGGTCGATTCGGCTCGTCGCCGGCGGGCGTCCTTCGGGTCGGCCACCAGCGGGCGCAGCAGTTCCAGGCGATCGCCCTCGCGCAGTTCGGTCTCCCGCGTGGCGCGCACGCCGAACACGGCGTAGCCGACGGTTTCGGGCTCGTCCCGCCATCCCGCCGCCGACAGCGCATCGGCCACGGTCGCGCCCGCGGGCAGTTCCAGCCAGACCGAGTCGAAGCGCCGCGGCCAGGCGCGGACGACCTCGATCCTCACGCCTCGTCTCCGCGATCGGCCACCCGCACGAAGTCGTCGACCATGCGGTCGGCCAGGCTCTGGAAGCCCACCGCCATCGCCGGGCCCAGCAGCTTCACCTTCGGCTCGAACTCCAGCGTGAGCGTCACCTTGCAGGCCGACTCGTCCAGCGCGTGGAATTCCCAGCGCCCGCCCAGGCTCTGGAATGGCCCGTCGACCAGCTTCAGGTCGATGTGGTGCGGCGCGCGGGTGGTGTTCTGCGTGACGAACCAGGTGCGCAGCGCGCCGAAACCGATGTCCAGCCGCGCCACCATGCGCCCGGTGCCGTCCTCCTGGCTGCCCTCCTCCAGCACCGTGGAGGCCTCGCACCAGCTGAAGCGGCGCGAATAGGCGGCCACGTCGTTCACCAGCGCGTACATGCGCGCGGCGGAGTGTTCGACGAGGGCGGAACGGCGGATGGTCTGCATGCGGCGGCGGTTCCCGAAGCGCTGGTGTCGCGCGCGGGCCCCGCTTTCGGGGACAATGGCGCGATGTCCAAGAATTCCAACAAGAAGACCGGCAAGGATAAGGGAAAGGGCGCCGGCGGCGGGACCATCGCGCTGAACAAGCGCGCCCGCCACGAGTACCACCTCGAAGAGAAGTTCGAGGCCGGCCTGTCCCTGCAGGGCTGGGAGCTGAAGGCGATCCGTGCCGGCCGCGCCAACATCGGCGACGCCTACGCGGTGGTCCTGCGCAACGAGATCTTCCTGATCGGCTCGCAGATCACGCCGTTGATCTCGGCCTCGACCCACGTGGTCGCCGACGACCGTCGCTCGCGCAAACTGTTGCTGCATCGCGCGGAGATCGACACCCTCATCGGCCGCGTGCAGCGCGACGGCTACACCATCGTGCCGACCGCGCTGTACTGGAAGGGCAACAAGGTCAAGGCCGAAGTCGCGCTCGCCAAGGGCAAGCAGGCGCACGACAAGCGCGAAGCGAGCAAGGAGCGCGACTGGCAACGCGAGAAGCAGCGGGTGATGCGGCGCCATAATAAAGACGCGTGAGGAACGAGCGGAGAGGAACGAGAAACTAGAGTGAGCGTTCAACTCGTTTCTCACTCCTCTTGACTCGTTCCTCGTCTTACTCGCCCAGCTTCTCGCGCGGCAGCGTGAACCAGAACGTCGCGCCCTTCCCCACTTCGCCTTCCGCGCGGATGCTGCCGCCGTGGCGTTCGACGATGCGCTTGACCGACGCCAGGCCGATGCCGTGGCCGGCGAAATCCTCGTTGTGGTGCAGGCGCTGGAACGGGCGGAACAGCTTGTCGACATAGGTCTGCGAGAAACCCGCGCCGTTGTCGCGAACGAAGTACTCCAGCCCCTGCTCCGTCGGCACCGCGCCGAATTCGATGCGCGCGTCGAGCCGGTCGCGGGTGAATTTCCACGCATTGCCCAGCAGGTTGCCGAGCAGGTTGCGCAGCAGCGGCGCATCGCCGATCACGAACAGGTCGGGCTGGATGTCCACCTCGACCTGCCGCCGGTGGTCGCCCACGCGCAACTCCTCGATCACCTCGCCGGCGAGCCGGCTCAGGTCCACGCGTTCCAGGCGCAGCTCGCCGCGGCTCACGCGCGACATCTTGAGCAGCGCGTCGATCAGCTCGCCCATGCGCGCCGCCGCGCGGCGCACGCGCGCCAGGTACGCACGGCCGTTCTCGTCCATGCCGGCGCAATGGCGCTCGATCAGGATGCGGCTGAAGCCGTCGATCGCCCGCAACGGCGCGCGCAGATCGTGTGAGACAGAGTATGCGAAGGCCTCCAACTCCTGGTTGGCCTGGCTCAATTCGCGGGTGCGCAGGGCCACCCTCGCCTCGAGCGTCCGGTTGAGCGCATGCACGCGCGCCTCGGCCCGCAGGCGCTCGGTGACGTCCTCCACCTGCACCAGTCCGGCGATGTCCTGACCGACGTTTCCCGGCACCGGCGCGTAGGTCAGCTGCGCCTGTCGCGGCTCGCCCCCTTCGCGATGCAGGCGGCGCGTCGCGCGATGCACGCCCTGCGCGTCCGTGGTGCCGTGGCCGTAGGCGATCATTTCCGGCTCGTCGCTTTCGAACAGCGCGTCGAAACGCCGGCCGACCAGCGCCTCGGGCGTCAGTCCGACGATGTTCCCCAGCGCGGGATTGGCCTCGACGATGTGGCCCTCGCTGTCCAGCAGCGCCTTGCCGATCGCGGAATAGCGCATCGCGCTGCGGAAACGCGCCTCGCTGCGGCGGAAGTCCTCGGTCATGCGTACCGCGATGCGATACGCCTGCGCCTCGGTACGCGCCAGCATCCACGCCACCGCGTACAGCAGCAGCGACGAGAACAGCCCCAGCGCGAGCAGGTTGCGCAGCCCCAGCAGGCGCGGCGCAGCCTGCGCCAGCGGCGGCGATTCGAAATCCACCCGCCAGTGACGGCCGTACAGTTCGAACGTGCTGCTGTGGCGGAACGCCGGCGGCGGCCGGTCGTTCGGCGCGTAGGTCGCGTACAGCAGGCGCTCGCCGGCCGACACGTCGTACACGCGAAACTGGTTATCGTTGCGCAGCGGGCCCAGCGCGTTGCGCACGAAGCCTTCCATCCGCACCGGCACGTACACCCAGCCCTGCATTTCGGCGCGCCGGTTGGCGAGCGTCGCCGGCCGCGCCCCGCCGCGATAGACCGGCAGGTACAGCAGCAGCCCGGTGCTGCGCAACGAGCCGTCCTGGATCAGGTGCACCGGCCCGGACAGCGTGGCGTTGCCGGTTTCCATCGCCTTGGTCATCGCGGCGTGGCGCACCGGCTCGGAATACATGTCGAAGCCGATCGCGCCGACGTTCGCCGGCGTCTTCGGTTCCAGGTAGAGGATCGGCCCATAGTCGCGCCGTTGCCCGCGCGGCCAGATCTGCAGCAGCCCGTGGCCGGCCTCGCGCCATTCCAGCTGCAGGTCGGTCAGGCGCGTGGCCGGCACGAACTCGCCGAACCCCAGTCCGACCATGCCCGGGAAGCGCCGCTGCAGGTCCATGCCGTCGACGTACGCCTGCCACTGCATCGGCGACGGTCGCGGTCGCGTCACCGACGCGAACATCGACACGCCGCCGCGCGCGACCAGCTCGTACTTCGTCATGCCCTGGCGCAGCAGTTCGGTGACTTCGGCGGTCTTGCTGATGAACTCGGCTTCGGCCGCGCGCAACTCGCGTTCGCGCGCCGCATGCCACGCCGTGAACACCAGCAGCAGCGAGCCCACCAGCACGATCAACGCCAGCAGGTAGCCGCGGCGTGGCGCCAGCTCGGACAGGTCGGGCGTGCGGTCTTCGCGAACGGCCACGGGGCTCATCCCCCAAGCATACAGGGGCGAGACTTTGTCGCGTTCAGCCTGACGGCACGGAGCAAACCGTGTGGGCGATCACATGCACGGTCAGGTCCGCGGGCCCCGTGGCGAACGCCGCACACCGAGAGCGCCAGCAGCTCGATAGCATCGACACGGAAACTGCATGCGCGCGCCATGATCAACGCACGTTTTCGCGTGGTGACGTAACCGCGCTTGCGCATGCGCCGAAGCATTTCGGTGCTGATGCCGGCTGCCTGCGCAGCCGCGCCACAGGATGGGAAACATTCTACGTATCGCTCGACCGGATTGGCCGCGACGTCCATTTCGTTAGTCATGCGGCATTGGATACCACCGCCAGTTGGCACATTCAACAACCCATAAATGCGCGCTTTTCTTGCAGGCCGCGCAACAATAAGTTGCGACGACGCACACTCCTGATGTGCGTGTCGGAACTCTCCTGTTTCGAGCGTAGGGAAATGCCTAAAGCACCGCACAAGGAATTCGCCAAACGCCTGCACGAGGTCTGGGATTACGCCGGCATCGCGCAGGGTCGGGGCCGCACCGCCGCGGTCGCCGAGTACTACGAAGTCAGTCGCGAATCGGCCCGCAAATGGTCGCTGGGGCTGTCGATCCCCGCCAACGAACGCCTGCGCGCGATGGCGGTGCAGCTGGGGCTCAGCTACGAATGGATCTCCACCGGCCGCGGCACGATGGAGGGCAAGAACCTCGTGCGCGAGCAGCCCAGCAAGTACGACAACCCCGAAGAACTGCGCCTGGTCGGCCTGGTCCGCAAGCTGCCGCGCAAGAAGCAGCGGGCGCTGATCCAGCTGCTCGAGGACACCTGAGCGGCGGCACCGTCGCAGCGGGCGTCCGGAACGTCGGGAAACGCCGGAACGCGCCTCCCCGCTTGAACGTGCGCAAACGCGCGTCAGCGCGGCCCTTGTGGTCGCGACCGTCGCCCCTATACTGGTCGGGTCAGCGCGAGCTGTCCCCGGGGGTGCACTGGCTTCGACGGGGGTTGCGAAATCGCTTGGCGCATGCCGAGGGGGTAGCTTTCCTCGTAAATCCAGCTGCGAACTCATAGTTGCCAACGACGACAACTACGCTCTGGCCGCTTAAGGCCTAAGCCCCGAAACTGCTTGTGTCCGTGCTCGCAGCGTAGGGTCACTATCACGGAATCGCCGGAGGCCGTTGCCTGTCAGCCCCCGGTCAACCCAAAACAGGCTGGCCTTCGGATGCGCTTTGCGCGCCGTGCTGTCCGGGGGCGAGATCCAACGGAGCGCTAAGCATGTAGTGCCGGGGATGGAGTGCCTTCGGACGGGGGTTCAATTCCCCCCACCTCCACCATTACCTTGAAAGGCCCGCTTCGGCGGGCCTTTTTGTTTCCGGCTGGCGGGCTCCCATCCTTTCGGCGGCAACCACGCATCTTTCGGACTCGTCTGATAGGCCCGCAAACGCCGGTTGCGGATTCTGGGTTCCACTTCGCCTCCGGTATGCCCATGCGCCAGGCCTGTCGACTCACCGGCACCGAGCTGACCCAGACCGAACGTTTCGCGCTGCTCGCGCTGCGGAACCGGACGCAGTTGTTCCGCTGGGAACGTGCGCTGATGGAAACGCCGACGATGCAGCGGCTGGCCATGCAGGGACTGGCGGTGTTCGAGAACGAGCGCTGGGAGCCGACGCAGAAAGGCATCGAGCTGATCGCACGCCTGACCGGCTACGACCTCAGTTCCATCGCGATGCCCGAGTCCGCGCAGGAAACCATGCCGGCGTGAACGCCTGCCGCTGCTAGCCCTTCGCGCCTTTCCCGCCCTTGCGACTGCGCCGCAGCAGGCGCAGCGCCGCCTGTTCCCACTGGCGATCGCCACGCGCACCAGCCACCGCCCGCTGCAGGCGCCCGTCTTCCCAGCATTCGAACACGGTCGGGTCGATGTAGGACTTGCGGCACACCGCCGGGGTGTTGCCCAGCAGGTGCGCGACTTCCTTGATCACTTCGTTGCGCACGGCGGGAATGGCGGTGATCTTGACCTCGCCGTCCTCGCGGCGCGGCACCTCGCGTTCGGCGAGCAGGCGGATCGCCACCAGCGTCCCGCCCCAGGTGCGGAAATCCTTGGCGGTGAACTCCGCGCCCATCGCGTCGCGCAGGTAATCGTTGACCATGCCCGAATCGACCGGCTGCTGCGTTCCGTCGCCGTCGAGGTACTGGAACAGCATCTGCCCCGGCAATTGCTGGCAGCGGCGCATCAGCTTCGTCAGTCGCGCGTCGTCGAGGACGATGTCGTGCTCCAGTCCGCCCTTGCCGCGAAAACGCAGGTGCGCGCGACCGCCGCGGAGGAATTCGACGTGGCGGTTGCGCAGCGTGGTTAGGCCATAGGAGCGGTTGCCGCGCGCGTATTCGGAGTTGCCGATGCGCACCAGCGTGTCGGCCAGTACCGAGACGACGATCGCCAGCACCTTCTCGCGCCCCAGTCCTTCGCGCGCCAGGTCGCGCCGCAACGCGCGACGCAGATGCGGCAGCGCGGCCGCGAAAGCGACGATGCGATCGAACTTGCGGGCGTCGCGCACTTCCTTCCAGCGCGGGTGGTAGCGGTACTGCTTGCGTCCACGCGCGTCGCGACCGCATGCCTGCAGGTGGCCGTTCGCGCGGCGGCAGATCCACACGTCGCGATAGGCCGGCGGAATCGCCAGCGAGCGGATCCGCGCCAGCGTGTCCGCATCGCGCACGGTGCGGCCTTCGGGGTCGATGTAGCGGAACCCGCGCCCCGAGCGCATGCGACGCAGCCCCGGCTCGCCGTCGCTCACGTAGACCAGCCCGCCGTCGCTCGCCGAGGCGATGCACGCCTCGTCCTTCGGAACACCGCTGCCGTTGCCGTTCCGGGGCGTCGGGATCTTGCGCGCACGTGCCATGCGTCCAGCATCGGAAGTGCCGCATCAAAATCGCGTCGCGACGGAACGCGACGGAGCGCGTACACGCGCGATGGGCGATCATCGGCGCATGGCTTTCCTGCGCACCAGCGAGCCCGAACGCACCCGCGGCGCCAGCGAAGGCGCCTGCCACCTCTACGTGCTGCCCTGCGCGTACGAGGACCTGCTCAAGCTGGGGTTTTCGCGGCAGCCGCTGGAGCGCATGCAGGCGCTGCATCCGCGCTTCTTCGAGTTCTTCGACCTCGACCGCGCCCTGCTGGTGGAAACCGAGACGGTGCGCGATGCACGACGACTCGAACTCGAACTCGGCCATCGCCTCAATGAACACAGCGCGCCGGCGCCGCTCACGGTGCGCGTGCAGGCGGCGGGGCTGACGGAGTGGTACCGGGGCGCGTATCCGCTGCTGGCGCAGGCGGTCGAAGGCCTGGCCCAAACCGGCCACACCGTGCACGCGCCGCTGCGCGGCTGGATCCAGGCGCAGATGCAGGCCCGTGCGCCGGCGCTGTTCGGCTGGGGGATGGCCGTGCTCGATCGCGTGGAAGGCGAACCCGGGCATCTGGATCGCATGCAGATGCTGCACGCGCTGCGCCAGCAGGTGCTGGACGTGCTCGATGCGCACCGCGCGCTCGATATCGACGTCGGCGATTACCTGCCGGACGCGCTCGCGCAGTGGTACGCGCGACGATCCCGTTGATCGGCCCGCCTCACTTGCGACCTGCGGACAACGGCTCCTCGTCCCGGTCGTATGCCGGCGGATAGTAGAAATTGACGGTCGCCAGGCGTGTGCGCCCGGTGTTGCGGATCTCGTGGCGCTCGCCGCGCTCGATCACCAGCAGGCTGCCCGCTTTCAGGGGCTGGCGACGTCCTTCGACGATCGCCAGCCCCGTGCCCGATACCACGTACAGCCACTGGTCCGCGCCGCGATGCCGGTTGTCCGGACCGCCTTCGCTATCGCCCGGTGCGATGACCATTTCGGCCGCCTGCACCTTGCGCACGTCGAAGGCCACGCGGAATCCGGTTCCGAAGCGGAACCGCTTGTGCTTCATGCGTCAGCGGGCGCGACCGCGCGTGAACAGGTTCACGATGGCAAGCAGCACCACCGCGCCCAGCAGCGACAGCAAGAGGCCGGCGATGCTGAAGTTCCCGTCGTTGATGTCGCCGCCGCCGATGCCCAGCATGCTGCCGAGCCAGCCGCCGATGAAGGCGCCGATGATGCCGACGACGATGTTGAGGATGATGCCCTGCTGCGCATCGCGACGCATGATGAGACTGGCCAGCCAGCCGACGATGCCACCCACGATCAACCAGATGATGATGCCCATGGTGCTGTCCTCCGCTCCCGTCCTGATGTGCCGCGGATGGTAGGAATGGTGTCGTGAGCGGCGCGTGTGGGGCGCACCGGCCGTCCGTGACGGCGCCTACACGCCCCGGCTTCCACCGTGGGTGGATGGACTGGACCCTGCAACTGCTCGTCCTGCGCGACGCGGCGCTGGCGATGCTGCTGGGCGGCGCGGTCGGCTTCGAGCGGGAGTTGAAGAACCGCCCGGCCGGGTTCCGCACGCACATGCTGGTTGGCGGCGCGGCGGCGCTGCTGGTGGGGTTGGGGCAGCTGGTGATCACCGACCACCGCCTCGACAGCGTGCAGCACCTGACGATGGATCCGCTGCGCCTGGTCGAAGCCGTCATCGCCGGCGTGTCGTTCATCGGCGCTGGCACGATCTTCGCGCGGCGCGGTTCGCAGGTGGTGGTGGGCATCACCACGGCGGCGTCGATCCTGATGGTCGCGGTGATCGGCGTGATGTGCGGCTTCCGCTATCACCTGCTCGCGACGCTGGCGACGGTGCTGGCGCTGATCGTGCTGACGCTGATCGCGTGGGTGGAGCGGCGGATCCCGTCCAACGGCGATCCCGGCGCGAAGAGCGGGTGACTGACGCCGGCCGCCGCGCGTGAAGCGCGCGGCGGCCGGGGCTCACGAAGCCTTAGCACCGTCCTCCTATGCTGGAGCCCGTTCGCGGCGACGCGACGCACGCTCCATGCGCACGCAGCGCACCACCCGCGGCATGCGGACGCGGGTTGCAACGACACCCGCATTCCCCCGCACGACGGAGCCCGATCGAATGCCAGACGCCCTGCCCGCGCCCTCGCTCTCCGCGATTCCCAAGCCGCGCGATGCCACCAGCACGCAGGCCAACGGCCTGGCGCGCACCGGCCGCATCCTGCGGTTCCTGATGCGCTATCGCGGCACCGGCGTGTTCACCGGGCTGGACCTGCGTTCCTCCACCGCGGTCGCCGGCGAGGTCGACGTCGCCGACCAGCGGCCAGAGCAGTTCGTGAAGGACCTCGAAGCGCTGGGGCCCACCTTCATCAAGCTCGGCCAGGCGCTGTCCACGCGCACCGACCTGGTGCCGCCGGCGTACCTCGCCGCGCTCACGCGCATGCAGAGCCAGGTCACGCCGGTCGAATTCGATGCGATCCGCACGCAGGTGGAAACCTCGCTCGAACGCCCCATCGACGAGATCTTCGCGTGGTTCGATCCCTCGCCGCTGGGCTCGGCGTCGCTGGCGCAGGTGCATCGCGCGCGGTTGCTCGACGGTCGTCCCGTCGCGGTGAAGGTGCAGCGGCCCGGTGTCGCGGAGGAAGTGCGGCAGGACCTCGCGGTGCTCGATTCGATCGCCACCGGTGTCGACCACACCACCGGGCTCGGCCAGCGCGTGCGGTTCTCCGACTGGGTGCACGAGTTCCGCAAGGCGCTGGTGGGCGAGCTCGACTACACGCTGGAAGCGGCGAACCTGGAGCGCTTCTCCGAACATCTGGCCGCATACCCCGACCTGCTGATCCCGCGTCCGGTGTGGCCGCTCACGCGCACCCGCGTGCTGGTGATGGACCTGGTCAACGGCGATCCGCTCGATGCCCACGGCCTCTCGCGCGTGCGGCCGGACGCGCTGGAAGGACTGTGCGAATCGCTGCTGCGCGGTTACCTCGACCAGATGTTCGTGCATGGCGAGATCCATGCCGACCCGCATCCGGGCAACCTGCTGCTCACCGACGACGGCCGCCTCGCGGTGATCGATCTGGGCATGGTCGTGCACGTGCCGCCGCGCCAGCGCACGCGTCTGCTGAAGCTGATGTTCTCGGCGGTGGAAGGCCGCGGCGACGATGCGGCGGACGAGGTCATCGCGCTCGGCACGCGGCTGGAAACCTTCGACGAGGAGCGCTACCTGCGCGAATCCGGCCAGCTCATCGCGCGCTACGCCGCGCATGCCGGATTGAAGGACCATTCCGAAGGCCGGCTGATGCTCGACCTCACCCGCATCGGCGCGATGTGCGGCTTGCGCACGCCGCCCGAACTCAGCCTGCTCGGCCGCACGCTGCTGCACCTGGAAGGCGTGTGCCGGCTGCTGGCGCCGCAATTGAACGTGCAGAAGGTCATCGAGAGCCACATGCCGACGATGATCACCGCGCAGATCAGGCGCTCGCTGTCGATGCCCGCGCTCGCGGTGGAAGCGGTCGAACTGCAGGGCCTGGTGCAGGACGCGCCGCGCAAGCTGTCCGCGGCGCTGTCGCTGCTCGCGGAGAACCGCCTGCAGGTGCGCATCACCGGCCTGCAGGAATCGCGTTTGATGGAGAACCTGCAGAAGATCGCCAACCGCATCGCCGCGGGCGTGGTGGTCGCCGCGCTGATCCTCGCCTCGGCGATGCTGCTGCGCGGCAGCGGCCCGGGCACGACGAACCGCTACGAATGGCTGGCGCTGGTGCTGTTCCTGGTCGCGACGGCGCTGGGGCTGGCGCTGGTGATCAGCGCGCTGTTCCGCGACCGCAAGGCGCGACCGCGCGAGGAACGCGGGCCGCGCACGTGATTCGCGGGTTCCCGGACACCGGGGCGTCCTGCGCCCTCAGCGCACCTGGTTGATGCGCACGTGGTTGCCGGCCGGATCGCGGAACGCGCAATCGCGCACGCCGTAGGGCTGGTCGGTCGGTTCCTGGATCACCTCCGCCCCGCTCGCCTGCACCTTCTCGAAGGTGGCGTCGAGGTCGCGGCTGGCGAGGATGATCATCGCGTAGGTGCCCTTGGCCATCATCTCAACGAGCGTGCGCCGCTCCTGCTCGGTGATGCCGGGCGTGATCGCCGGCGGCGTCAGCACGATGTTCGTTTCCGGCTGGCCCTTCGGCCCGACGGTGATCCAGCGCAGCCCGCCGTAATCGACGTCGTTGCGCACTTCGAAGCCGAGCGTGTCGCGATAGAAGCCCAGCGCCGCGTCGGGATCGTTGTGCGGCAGGAAGGTGGAGTGGATGGTGAGGTCCATGGGGTCGGACTCCTGACTGGATGAAGGCGGTGGAATGTCCACCCGTTCAGTCTAGGGCCGGCGCATCGGCGGGCGCTTCTTCATTCCTGACCGGTGCGGACCGGACCGGTCGCGTGACCTGCCTGGCGACGCAGGCAGGCATGCCGTCGGCCGCCCCGTCCCGTTGGCGACGGTAGGCGCTGGGCGGCATGCCGACCAGTTCGGCGAAGCGCGTGCTGAAGCTGCCCAGCGAGGAACAGCCCACTTCGAAACACACCTGGGTGACGCTCATGTCGCCGCGACGCAGCAGCGCCATCGCGCGCTCGATGCGGCGCGTCATCAGGTAGCTGTAGGGCGATTCGCCGAAGGCCAGCTTGAATTGCCGGCTCAGGTGCCCGGCCGACATGTGCACGCCACGGGCGAGCGCTTCCACGTCGAGCGGCCTGGCGTACTCGCGGTCCATGCGGTCGCGCACCCGGCGCAGGCGCGCGAGGTCGCGAAGGTGGAGGTCGTCGGCATCGGGAGCGTTCACCGGCGCGATCCTGTCATGCGACGGCGGGAACGCTCAAGCGCGCAGCCGCTCCGGCGGAAGGCCGCCCGTCGCGGATTCACGTCGAATGTGCGGCGGCTTCACGCGCGACGAATCGCGCCGGTGCGAAGGTTCCGGTTTCGACCCCCGCAATGGAGCACGCCCATGAAAGTCGCGCAGATCATGAACACCGACGTCTTCCTGACCGCGCCGAACCGCAGCATCCGCGAAGCCGCCGAGACGATGCAGCGCATGGACGTGGGCAGCCTGCCGGTCGGCGACGGCGATCGCCTGGTCGGCATGGTGACCGACCGCGACATCGCCGTCCGCGCCGTCGCTCGCGGCCTCAACGCCGACACGCCGGTGCGCGACGTGATGACGCAGGACATCCGCTACTGCTTCGACGACCAGGACGTCGACGACGTCGCGCGCAACATGGCCGACCTGCAGGTGCGCCGCCTCCCGGTGATCAACCGCGACAAGCGGCTGGTCGGCTTCGTATCGCTGGCGGACTTCGCGCACGGCGCGGACAACGGCGCCACCGAGGAGCTGGTCAAGGGCGTCGCGACGCCTCACTGACGTTCGCGCGATGCGCTCCTTCGCGCCGCTCCTGATCGTCGCGATGGCGGCCGTGGCGTTCGCCGGCTGCCATCGCGACGACGCAACGCCGGCGGACACGGCCCCGCCCGCGTCGCAGCAGCCATCGACCGACGCGACCGGCGCGGGCACGACCGCGTCGGACACGCACACCAGCGCCGACCGGCCACCGCCCGCTCCCGCTCCGCCGCCATCGCAGGGCGTGTCGCTGGCGCTCGTCGCCGCGCTGGACGAGCACGAGATCGCCGCCGCCGAACAGGCGCGCGGAAAGAAGTTGCGCGCGCCGGTGCGCGAGTACGCCGACCTGCTGCACCGCGAGCACAGCGAGAACCTGGCGGCGTTGCGCGCGATCGCTTCGGGCGAACCGCCGATCGGCATGGAAATCACGACGGAAGTGCACGCACTGGTGGGCCGCGGCAAGGCGGAACTCGATGCGTTGTCGGAGAAGTCCGGCGCGGCGTACGAACGCGCCTGGCTGGAAGCGATGGTCGCGGGCCATGTCGATGCGTTGGCGCTGCTCGACGCGCGGCTGATCCCCGCCGCGCAGGACGAATCGGTCCGCAATTTCCTCAACAACACGCGCGACCACATGGCGATGCACCTGGAGCGCGGGCGGGCGTTGCTCGAGGGCAAGGCGCTGCGCTGAGGCCTTCGTCATTCCGCAATGGCGGGGATTACTCCAGCCGCACCTCCGTGTGCGGCATGATTCGACACGACGGTATCGTCGTCTCCGTCAGCGGATCGTCGCGAACCCGAAGCGCGGCTCCTGTTCGTACGAACGCGGCGCGTGCCGCTCGGACAGCCGCGTCCACGCGGCCATCGCAACGGGCAGCGCCTCGTTCCAGTCCAGCCGCGAATTGCCGCGCACCCGCACGTAGCACAGCTGCAGGTTGTCGGCCATGTCGTCGAAGTCCTGGCCGTGGCCGCGCAGGTACGCGTCCAGCCCGAGTTTCAGCGCCGGCAGGTAATCCTCGCTGCGGAAGCGCGGGACGTAATTGCGGTAGTGCCGCATCCAGTACGAGATCTCCTCGTCGATATCCACCGCTTCCACCACGGTCGAATGTTCCCCGTAATACAGCTTGGCGTTCATCATCTCTCTCTCCCTGCAATGTCTGTGGTCAGCGCGGTGCGTCGGAACCGGCCTCACCGGTGCGACATCACAAGCATGAGCAACTTGCATGCCATGTTGCTGTCCCACGGGACATCGCGCGAAGGACGCGTGAAAAATCTTCGCGAACATGACGCTACGCACACCGAGGTGCGCCGCTGCGCGCCTTCACGGCGTGAAGGCGTCGCACTTCGCGTGAAGATGTTTCCTTCGCCGTTGAACGTTCTTCAAGGCGCCTTAACTTCGAGGCGCATAGGCTGACGGCCTCAAGAGGGAGATCTCCAGTGCCGGCATCCTTGTTGATCGTCGATGACGATCGCGACTTCACTGCGTCCGCGGCCGACTTCGCGCGCCTGCGCGGATTCCAGCCCTACGTGGCGCATTCCATCGAGCAGTCGCGGCAGTTCAGCCACCTGCCGCCGCTCGATCTGCTGCTGCTCGACCTGGAACTGCCCGACGGAAACGGCATGGATCTGCTCGACGACCCGGCGCTCCCGGAACACGACCACGCGGTGATCGTCACCGGCCAGCCGTCGGTGGAATCGGCGATCCAGGCCGTGTCGCGCCCCGTCTACGATTACCTGCTGAAGCCGTTGTGCCCGGAGCAGTTCGACGCCCTGCTCTCCCAGGCCGCCGCCGCATACGCGCGTTCGCGCAGCGCGCAGATGCGGTTCGGGATGGTCGGCGCCTGCGAGGCGATGCGGCAGGTGATGGAGGACATCGAACGCGTCGCGCCTTCCGAGGCTTCGGTGCTGATCACCGGCGAAAGCGGCACCGGCAAGGAACTCGTCGCGCGCGCCGTGCACACGCGCAGCGGCCGGCATGGCGCGTTCGTGGCGGTGAACGCGGGCGCGATCTCGCCGGAACTGCTCGCCAGCCATCTGTTCGGCCACGAACGCGGCAGCTTCACCGGCGCCAATGCGCGCCACGCCGGCTACTTCGAACAGGCGCACGGCGGCACGCTGTTCCTGGACGAGATCACCGAGATGCCGATGGCGTTGCAGGTGTACCTGCTGCGCGTGCTGGAAACCGGCACCGTCACACGCGTGGGCGGCAGCGAGAACATCCCGGTGGACGTGCGCATCGTCGCGGCCACCAACCGCGATCCGCATGCCGCGCTCGACGCCGGCACGCTGCGCGAAGACCTGTATTACCGGCTGGCCGATTTCACCATCGCGCTGCCGAACCTGCGCGAACGGGGCGAGGACGTGCCGATGCTGGCGCAACATTTCCTCGACCTGCTCAACGTGCGCCATGCGACCAACAAACGTTTCGCCGACGGCACCGACCGCACCCTGCGTCGTCATGCGTGGCCGGGCAACGTGCGCGAGCTGCGCAGCGCGGTGCAGCGCGCATTCCTTGGCAGCGACGACGGCATCGTGCGGATGCGGCCGAATTCGCGACGCATGCGCGCGAGCGACGCGGACCCGGGCTCGGTGACGTTCACCGTCGGCATGACGTACGCCGAGATCGAACACGAAATGCTCAGCCGCACCCTCGCCTACTTCGACAACGATCGCACGCGCACGGCGCGCGCGCTCGGCGTGAGCGTGCGCACCATCCACAACCAGCTTGCGCGCCTGCGCGCGCGGGATGCGGACGCGTGAACGCGACCACGCCGCTCGACGAAGCGGCCGAACGCCGCTGGCGGCACGGCCTTCGCAACGAACTCAACGTGATCACCATGGCCGTCTCCACGGCGCTGGCGATGCTGGACCACGGCGCGGACCCGGAACGCGTGCGCGAACACCTCAAGCGCGCCGAGGCGGGCTGCCGGCGCTGCCGCGACCTGGTGACGGAGCCGGAGAAGCAGGAGTGAGGAGAGAGAAGTGAGGAGTGGCCGGTGGCGCTCGCCGTTCACTTTCCGACATCCCGCTTCTCACTCCTCCAGTGACTTCCGCAATGGAAAGGCCCGCGATTCGCGGGCCTTTCCGTGCATTCCCAGCGTGACCGTCACGTCTCAGTGCTGGGACGACGCACCCTGGTTGTCGCCGCCGCGGGTGGACGATCCCGTCGTGCCGCTCGCGCTGGTGCTGCTGGCGCCCTGCTTCGACGAAGCCGAGGTGCGGCCCTGCGTCGTCGACGATTCGCCCATGCGCTGCTGTTCGCTGCCCGAACGCTGCGACTGCACCTGGATGCGGTTCTCGACCTGCTTCACGCCGCTGCTCGCATCGGCCAGGTCTTCGGCGCGGTGCTTCATCCAGCGCTCGGCGACCGTGCCTTCCAGCGTGATCACACCATTGACGCAGCGCACGGTGATCTCGGTCGCGTCGAGGTAATCGTCCTCGGTCAGGCGCTCGTTGATGTCCTCCAGCAGGCGTTCGTCCGAACGCGTGTAGGAACGCGGGCCCATGCCGCGATAGTTGCGCCCCTGCTGGCCGCGCTGCGACATGCCGGTCATCGCCCGATGACGGCTGCCGGCGCCGAAGGACTGCGCGCCTTCGGTGTCGGAGGCGTAACCGGTCACGTAGCCACTCGTGCCGTACTGCCCGCCATACGCCTGTTCGTCGGCGTAACCGGACGACATGCCGTAGCCTTCGCCATAGCCGCGCTCCCAGTTGCGGCTGCCGGCGCGACGGCCCGATTCGCCGCCTTCGTAACCGCGATATTCGCGCCCGCTGCCATAGCCGTGCGAGCCGAAGCTGCGTTCGCCCTGCCCGTAGGCCTGCGTGCCGGAGCCGCGCTGGTTGCTGTAATCCTGCTGGCCTTCGTAGCGGCGCTGGCTGCCGTATTCGGTGCCGTACGCGCGATCGCGGCCCTGGCCGCCGTAGTCGTCGCCGTACTGCTGCGAGCCGTAACCCTGGCCGTAGCTCTGCCCGCCATAACCCTGGCTGGTGTGGCCCTGGTTGCCGTATTCGCGGTTGCTGCCGTAATCGCCGCGTCCGCGCTCGCCGAACTGGCCGCTGAAGTCGCGGTCGCGTCCGTACTCGCTGCTGCCGTAGCGTTCGAATTCGTTGCTGCCCTGCGCGCCGTAGGTGCCCTGCTCGCCCCAGCGCTGCGATTCGCGCCGGCCCTGCGACCAGTCCTGTTCATCGCGGCCCATGCCGCTGCCGTACTGCCGGCCCATGCGTGCGGCCGAGCCGGTCTCGTAATCGCCGGCATAACGCCCCTGCGTGCGGCCGTAGCTGGTGTCGTCCCAGTCTTCGCCGGCGCCCCAGCGGCGCGCGCCCTGCCCGTAATCGGAACGGCCGCCCATCCCCGATTCATGGCGCTGCTGGCGCAGCCGTTCTTCGTAGCGCGTGGAAACATCACGTTCGTTCATCGTTCCTCTCCTTCCACTCAACCAAGCACGTCCCGTTTCCAGGGCACGCGCGCCGAGCCGCATCGCGTCTTGCGCAACGGCCTTCAATTCACCGGTTCCCGATCGCTCGTCAGGCACTGGACTACCCTCCTGTGTGGATGCATGCCCTGCAGATGGATGTATCGCCGCACCGCGGATGCGCTGCGTGCGTCGCGGATCTCGCGCGCTTGAAGCGGCAAGCGCTCGCAGGCGGACTGTGCCGCGCGGCATGTAAAGACTGCGCGGACATCGTTCAGCCACGACGTAACAAGCCGTGGATGCGAGGGCGGATTCATGCGTGACGGTTCGAAAGCGTGAGACGGCTAGGAAAACGCGCCGCAAAACGCATGCCAGCGCGCGCACGCTTCAGCACGGCGTGCGCGGGTGCGAGTGCGGAGAAATCTTTCCGGCGCCGAAATTCTTGCCGTCGAGGTTTGCGCGAGGCGCTGCACGCACGTGCGATCGTCGGGGCGCGTGCGATTGGCGATCGGGGCCGCTTCGTGAGGGGTGCGTGACTTCGCGTGCGCGATGAACGCGCTGAATGCGCGTCATCGCATGTCGCCGCCGGTTACGGCCTCACGCTGCCGTTGTCTTCCTGCAGTTCCGGCTTGAACGGAATGTCCGGCGGCGGGCGCGCTTGCGCTTCCTGGTCGTTGAGGTTCGGATCGCTCAGGCCGCAGGCGCCGCCCAGGCCGAGCATCGACACCACGCACTCGATGCGCTTGTTCGTGCCGGGAATCGGGATCGCCACCTTCTGGATGCCCTTGCGCACCCATTCGGCGAGCAGGGTTTCGTCCGGCACCCAGTACTTGTCGAACGATGTGGGTTCGAAATCGGTCGGCTTGCGCTTGAGCCAGGTGCCGGAGCGGTCGAGGTCGCGGATTTCCTGGGTGATCGCGCCCGGCGGCTGGCCCGGCGAGGCGGAACCGGTGGGTTCCGGCACGCGCAGGCTGCCGTCGCGGTTGTACAGGCCCGGGGTAAGGCCGCGCTGTCCGCCCGGCGCGTTGCGCGTGCTCTCACCCCAGTCATCGCCGCGACGCGGCGTGGACCAGGTGCCCGGCGATGGCGTGGGCCGCGGACCCGCCCCCGCCGTCGCGGGCTGCGTGCCGCGACCGGCGGTGGGCGGTGCGGTAGGTGCGGTACCCGAAGGCGCCGCCGCACCGGGTGCGGCGGACGGCGCGGCAGTGCTCGGCGCGGCCGACGACGGGCTCGCCGAAGGGGCCGGCGTGGTCGCGGCGGTGCTCGCCGGGGCGGCGGCGGACGGCGCCGGAGCCGACGGCGCCGGAGCTGGCGCGGGCGGTGCAGGCGTCGGAGGCGTGGGCACTTCGCGTGTCCGCACGGTCTGCTCGGCCGCGCGCACCTGCGGCGTTGGCACGGTGAGTTCGGGCAACGTGGGCGTCTGCACGCGCGCGACCGGCGCCGGGATTTCGCGAACGGCGATGTCGCGCGTGCGCTGTTCGATGGCCGGCGCGGCGATGTCGCGCGGCGCGATCTGCGGGCGCACCGGCTGCACCGGTTCGGCGACCTCCGCCGTCCGCACCGGCGGCACCGGCGTGGTCAGCTCCGGCGCGGCGAGCGTCGGCTCGGCCGGCTGGCGACGCGTGGGCGGCAGCACGAAGACCTGCGGCGCGTCCGGCACCGGCTCGCTCACGGTCACGGCCTGCTCGACCTGCGGCGCCGGCGGCGGGAGTTGCGGCTCGGGCACTTCGCGTTGCGCGACGTCGGGCAGCGGCGCGTCGATCGTCGGCGTCGGCACGGGGGGCGTCGGCACCGCCGGCGCGGGCGGTGGCTGCGGCGCGGGTTCGGCGGCGGCCGTCTGTTCGGCGGGCGTGGGCTGTTGCGCGGGCGCAGGTTGCGCGGGCGCCTGCGTCGCCTCGGGCTGCTGCGTGGGTTCGTTCGCGCCGCCGCCCGGTTCCTCCGGCGTGCCGGTGCCGATGTACTCGATCATCGTCACCTCCTCGCCCTGCGGCGGCGGCGCGCTGGCGGCCATGAAGCGCAGGTACATCAGGTACAGCAGCAGCGCGCCGAAGAAGATGTGCCAGAAGATCGTGAACGTCGCCGCGAACCAGTGCGTGCGGCGATCGTACTTGTCCCAGCGGTCGGCATCGCGCGACCAGTCCTGGCGCATCAGCGTGGTGAATGCCTGCCAGCGCGTGAGGTCGCGCAGGCGCCGCGGGCGTTCGGCCAGCGGTCGCTGCAGGAACACGGCGATGATGGCGTCCGCGGTCGCGCCGCGCACCTCGCCCATGCGCTGTGCCATGCCGTCGAACCACGCCTGCCAGCCCGGCGGGAAGTCGCCCGGCTTGCGGCGCAGGTGCGGCGCGATGAGCTGCAGTCTTCGCTGCAGTGCGTGGATCAGATCGGCGGCGGAGAACATCTACGTCGCCGGTTCCGCGTCAGGCCGCGCTGTCGCGGCGGATGTAGGGTGCGTCGCCGGTGGCGTGGTCGGTCGCGTCGCGCACCGCCGTCACGCCGGGCACCTTGCTCAGCAGCGTCTTCTCGATGCCCTGCTTCAACGTCACGTCGGCCATGCCGCAACCGTGGCAACCGCCGCCGAAGCGCAGCACCACGACGCCCTCGGCGGTGACTTCCTGCACCGACACGTGGCCGCGATGCGAGGCGAGCTGCGGATTGATTTCCTGTTCGACGATCCAGTGCACGCGCTCGACCAGCGAGGCCGACTCGGCCGGCGCCTCGCCCTTGATCTTCGGCGCGCGGATCTGCAGCTGGCCGCCGGTGGACTGGGTTTCGTAATCGATCTCCGCGCCGTCGAGGAACTTCACGCTGGCCGCGTCGAGCCACATCGTGAAGCCTTCGCAGTCCACCGCCCATTCGTCGCCCTGCAGGTCGCCGGGCTCGGCGAACTCCAGCCGCACGTCGGCGCGCGGCGTTCCGGCGTGGACCGCGGAGAGACGAACGCCAAGGCCGGGCAAGGACTCGCGCTCGATCAGCTTGCGGAAGTGACGCTGGGCGGATTCGGAAATATTGATCATGGCGGTATTCTACCGGGGTCCACGCATTCAGATGGCGCGGTCGTCACCCGCGATCGCCGACGATGCGTTCCATTCAGTCGGCCTGCATTCGATCGGCCCGTCCCGCAAGGAGCCTTACGCCGTGAACGACCTGATTCCCCTCGCCCAGGCCCACTGCATCGCCCGGCGCGGCTCCGAGCACCGCCTCAGCGAAGCGAGGGTGCGCGAACTGCTGCCGCAGATCCCGGGTTGGGAGATCGTCGAGGACGGCCACGCCATCGCCAAGACGTTCCGATTCGGCAACTACCACGAAACGATGGCCTTCGTGAACGCGCTGGCCTTCGTGGCCCATCGCGAGGACCACCATCCCGACCTTGGCGTGCATTACGACCGCTGCGTCGTGCGCTATTCGACGCACGACGTCGGCGGCCTGAGCGAGAACGACTTCATCTGCGCGGCCAAGGCCGAAGCCCTGGTCGACTGACCGCACACGCCCGAGGTTGCCTGCATGGACGTTTCCCGCATTCGCATCGCGCTCGTCGCCGGCTTCGCGTTTTCGCTCGTTTCGCTGGCCGCGTGCCAGCCGCAACAGCCGCCCGCGCCGCCGGTGCCGACGACCGAACTGCTGGCCGTCGACACCCCGCCGCCGGGTTATCCCGAAGAACTGGCCTGCGACAACGTCGGCGGCCAGGTGGTGCTGGCGATGACGGTGGGCATCGACGGCAAGCCGAGTTCGGTCGAAGTCTTCCGCGGCAGCGGCAACGTCGCGCTCGACAAGGCGGCGCTGGAGGGCGTGCGCGGCTGGACGTTCAAGCCCGCCACCCGCGGCGGCCAGCCGCAACCCACGCGCCTGCAGGTGCCGGTGAACTTCAATCCGCCGCAGGTGCGTCCGCAGTCGTGCTTCGTGCTGGACGAGCAGCGCCGCCGCGGCGGCTGAGCCTCACGCCGTCTGGTTCGACCCGGGCCTGATCTTCGCGATCTCGGCGCCGTGCAGGTCGCGCTCGACGCCGATTTCGTAATCGCGCTGCAGGTTGATCCAGAACGCATCCGACTGCCGGAAGTAACGCGACAGCCGCAGCGCGGTATCGACCGAAATGACGCGACGCCCCGCGAGGATCTCGCCGATGCGCGTCTGCGGGCACGCCAATGTCGCGCGCGAGCCGTTAGGCGGTGACCTCCACGGCTCGAGGAATTCCTCCCTGAGCACTTCGCCCGGATGGGGATAGGGAACCGTACGCATGGCGTTCCTCTTGCTCAGCAGGCCAGTGGTGGCTCACGCCAGCCGGTCGAGCACGTCGATCAGCTCCGGCGCCAGCGGGGCGTTGAGCAGATACGGGGTCTTGCCGTCGTCCAGCGCGAACTCCAGCGTGGAGGCGTGCAGGAACAGCCGCTTGAGGCCCACCTGCTCGCGCAGGCGCTTGTTGGCGTCCACCTCGCCGTACTTGTCGTCGCCCGCGATGGGGTGGCCGATGTGCTGGGCGTGGACGCGGATCTGGTGGGTGCGGCCGGTCTCGATCCGCACCTCGCAATAGGACTGCCCGCCGCGACGTTCGAGCACCTTGAAGTGGCTCAGCGACGGCTTGCCGGCCGGGTTCACCTGGACGTGCCGCTCGCCACCCTGGCGCAGGCCGATGTGAAGCGGGGCGTCGACGGCCATCACGCCGTCGGGCATGCGGCCGGTGAGCAGCGCCAGATAGCGCTTGGAGATGCCGCCGTCCTCGCGCATCAGCGCCTGCAGCTCGGTCAGCGCGGAGCGCTTCTTGGCGATGACGAGCAGGCCCGAGGTGTCGCGATCGAGCCGGTGGACCAACTCCAGCGTCTGCCCCGGTCGCAGCGCACGCAGCGATTCGATCGCGCCGTGGCTGATCCCGCTGCCCCCATGGCTGGCCAGGCCGGAGGGCTTGTTGAGCGCGAGCAGGCGGGCGTCCTCGTAGACGATCGCCGCTTCCAACGCGTCCAGCAGGCCCTTCGGAGGCGCCGGGCGGTCGCCGGTGTCGCCCAGCCGGACCGGCGGGATGCGCACTTCGTCCCCGCCCTCGAGCTTGCGTTCGGCCTTGGCACGGCCGCCGTTCACGCGGACCTGTCCGGACCGCACGATCTTGTAGACCAGCGAGCGCGGGGCGCCCTTCAGCTGGCCCAAAAGGAAGTTGTCCAGGCGCTGCCCGGCGCGGTCGTCCGGCACGCGCACCGTACGCACCTGGGCGGCATCGTTGGCCGGGCGTGGCTCGGCGGCAGTCCGGCCCGGCCGGTTCTTCGGGTCTGAATGGGTCATCCTGCGGGGGTTATCTGTTACACTCGCGACGCGAGATAAGGTTTTGATTTCGCAGGAAGTTGCACTCCAAAGGCCGAAAGCCCTTTCCTGCGATTCCGGTCCGCGCCTAGCCACTGCCCCCGGGGCAGCCATGTTAGCAGCGATGGCCCGGCGGAACCCGACCTCGCCGGCGCGGGTCAAACCGCCCGTGATGAACACGTCCCGCGCGGCCTTCGCGCCGCCGGTCCCTAAGTTGTCCGGAAGAAACAATTAAGCGCTCCCGCGGCGTGCCGTGGTGTCGTAGCGCTGGAAAACTTGAGGCCGCAGCGCCAGGCCCCGCATCCAATGCGACCGGCGCGCGGCTTGCGGTATCCAGAGGCGAAACGCCCCACGGCGTTCCGCGGCTGCAGGACGCATGCGTCCTGCGCCGACCACGCGCAGGAGCGCGCGAGGAACGCAACAATGAAGCGAATGCTGATCAACGCGACGCAGGCGGAAGAACTGCGCGTTGCCATCGTCGATGGCCAGACCCTGTACGACATCGACATCGAACAGCCGGCCAAGGAACAGAAGAAGTCCAACATCTACAAGGGCCGCATCACCCGGCTCGAACCCTCCCTCGAAGCCGCCTTCGTCGATTACGGCGCCGAGCGCCACGGCTTCCTGCCGCTGAAGGAAATCTCCCGCGACTATTTCCAGGCCGGCGTCGACCACAACAAGGCCGGCCTGCGCGAACTGCTGCGCGAAGGCCAGGAAATCGTCGTCCAGGTGGACAAGGAAGAACGCGGCAACAAGGGCGCGGCGCTGACCACGTTCATCTCGCTGGCCGGCCGCTACATGGTGCTGATGCCCAATTCGCCCACCGCCGGCGGCGTGTCGCGCCGCATCGAGGGCGAGGACCGCGCGGAGCTCAAGCGCGCCATGGACGCGCTGAACATCCCCGACGACATGGGCGTGATCATCCGCACCGCCGGCGTGGGCCGCGATGCCGAGGAACTCCAGTGGGACCTCGACTACCTGCTGCAGGTCTGGAAGGCCGTCGCCGAGGCCGCGCTGAGCAAGCCGGGCACGTTCCTGATCTACCAGGAATCGCGCCTGATCATCCGCGCCCTGCGCGACTACATGCGCCCGGACATCGGCGAGATCCTGGTCGACACGCCCGAGATGTACGGCGAGGCGCGCGACTTCGTCGAGCAGGTCATGCCGCACAACCTGCGCAAGCTCAAGCACTACACCGACGACACGCCGCTGTTCAACCGCTTCCAGATCGAATCGCAGATCGAGAACGCCTACGAGCGTGAAGTCCGCCTGCCCTCCGGCGGCGCGCTGGTCATCGACCAGACCGAGGCGCTGACCGCGATCGACGTGAACTCGGCGCGCGCCACCAAGGGCGGCGACATCGAGGAAACCGCGTTCAACACCAACCTTGAGGCGGCCGAGGAAGTCGCGCGCCAGATGCGCCTGCGCGACCTCGGTGGACTGGTAGTGATCGACTTCATCGACATGGCCTCGAACAAGCACCAGCGCGAGGTCGAGAACCGTCTGGCGCATGCGCTCAGGCAGGACCGCGCGCGCGTGCAGATCGGCCGCATCTCGCGTTTCGGCCTGCTCGAACTGAGCCGCCAGCGCCTGCGTCCCTCGCTGGGCGAATCCAGCCAGCTGGTCTGCCCGCGCTGCGAAGGCCACGGCCGCATGCGCAGCGTGGAGTCGCTGTCGCTGTCGATCCTGCGCCTGGCCGAAGAACACGCGATGAAGGAAAACACCGGCCAGGTGCTGGTGCAGGCGCCGACCGAGATCGCCAATTACCTCCTGAACGAGAAGCGCCGCGCGCTGAGCGAGATCGAGAAACGCCACGACGCGCCGATCGTCATCGTCGCCGACGAGCAGCTGCACACCCCCCACTACGAAGTCACGCGCATCCGCGAGAACGAGCTGGGCGAGGAATCGAGCAAGCCGAGCTACCAGCGCGGCACCCCGCGCAAGCTGCCGACGCACGCACTGACCAAGGCCCATCTGAACATTCCGGCCGCGCCGGCGGTCACCAACGTCAAGCCGGCCCAGCCGGCGCCGCTGCGCGAGCCGCGCGAGCAGCCGCCCGCCGCGCCGATGCCCGCACAGGCGCCCGCGCCGGTCGCCGCGCCGACGCATTCGATCGGCGTGGTCGAACGCATCCTGCGTTTCTTCCGTGGTTCCAGCGCGCCGATCGCGGTCGAACCGGCCCCGGCCGCGCGTTCGCAGGACAACCGCGGTGGCCGTAACGACCGCAATGACCGCAACGCGCAGCGTCGCGACGGTCGCAACGGCAAGCAGGGTCGCGACGGTCGTCGCGACGAGCAGCAGTCGCGTCGCGAGGAACAGCGTCGCGACGAGCCGCGCCGCGAGAACAAGGCGCAGCAGCCCCAGCAGCAGAAGCAGCCCAAGCAGCCGCAGGGTCAGCAGCAGCCCAAGCAGCAGAAACAGTCGAAGCCGCAGCAGGCCCAGCAGGCCCAGCAGGCGCAGGTGGACGAGCGCGTCCAGGCGCAGCAGACCGCCGAGCCGCGTCCACCGCGCAACGAGCCCAAGCCCGCACCGGTGAAGGCCGAAGCGAAGCAGGACGTCGCCCGCACCGAGGCCGTGAAGCCGGAAACGCCGGCCACCACCGCTGCGGACGTGGCGCTGGTCGCTCCGGCCGTGGTCGCCGCCGCCGTGGCGTCCGACGCGACCGACACCGCGCCGACGACCGCCGCACAGTCCGCCGACACCGTCGCCAACGCCGAAGGCCAGGCGCCGCAGGGCGAAGGCACGGGCGAAGGCGGTGCGCGTCGTCGCCGTGGCCGTCGTGGCGGCCGCCGTCGCCGTCGTGGGGGTGGCGGTGAAGCCGCCTCGGCGAACGACGAGGCGCAGCTGCACGACGATCACGACGACGTGTCGCTCCTCGACGACGAGGACGACGCGATCGAAACGCCGGCCGCCGCCGACGCGACCCAGGCACCCGTCGCGCAGCGCTCGCAGCCGGAGTTCGACTTCGACGACGAACCGTCCACGCCGGCTGCATCCGTGCCGTCGTCCGTGACGCAGGCGCCTGCCGCGCCGGCGCCGAAGGCAGCGGCGTCGAGCCCGGTTGCGACGCCGGCTCAGGCCGCAGTCGCGACCGTCGCCGCCGTCGCCACGGTGGCGATCGAAGAAACCGCCACTCCGAAGCACGAGCCGACCGCGCCGGTCGCGGCCAGCCCGGAACCGGACGCGCCGAAGGACACGCCGGCCGCACCGGCGGTGGTCGTCGAGCCGCCGGCCGTGATGCCCGAGCCCGTCCCGGAACCGGAAAAGGTCGAGGAACCGGTCGTGATCGATCCCGCCCCGGTCGCGCCGGCCGAGGATGCGCGTCCGCCGAAGCAGTCCGAGGCGGAAGTGACCGACTCGCGTCCGCAGGTGGCCGAGCCGGCCGCTGCATCGATCGAAACCAACGGCGGCTTTCCGCGCACCGCGGGGCTGTTCGATTCGCTGCCGCACGACACGCGCGCGCCGGCCGCTGCCGAGACCGCACCCGTTCCGGCGCCGGTGGAAGCCTCGGTGGCGGGCGAAGCGCAGGCCGATGAAACGCGTGCGGAATCCGCTGCGTCGGAGGCGGTCGTCGAGGCGGCCGATGAAGTAGTCGCGCCCTCGCCCGCCGAGGCTGCCGCCGAACACGTCCACGCGGTGAAGGACGAAGCCGAGCGCAAGCAGGAATCCGGGCACGTCTGATCGCGCCCGGTTTCCACGCTGGTATCAGACACCGGCTGCCTTCGGGCAGCCGGTGTTTTTTTGAGCCCTCATCCGGCGAAAGCGTGCCCTTGTTCGCAGCACCACCTTCATTCCCGCCTGGGGAATAAAGGCACCGCCCTCAGATCGCCCGCGTCGGATCCATGATCCCGTACCGGCTCGCAAGCCGTGCCAGCGCAATGCTGTCGGCGATGTCGAGCTTTTCGAACAACCGCGCCTTGTGCGTGTTGACTGTCTTCGCGCTCAGGCTCAAACGCTTGGCGATGGCGTCCTGGCGCAACCCCTGGATCAGCATCAGCGCGATCTCCATCTCGCGCGGCGACAGGCTGTCGAACGGCGAAGCGCCGCCGTCGATGCCCGCCAGTGCGAGGTTCTGCGCGATGCCGCTGGCGAGGTAACGCTTGCCGCGCGCGACTTCGCGGATCGCCCGCAGCAGTTCGGCCGCATCGCCGCCCTTGCCGACGTAGCCCGACGCGCCGGCTTCCAGCAGGCGCTTGGGCATCGGCCCGTCCTGCAGCACCGACACGATGATCACGCGCGAGCCCTGTTCGCCCTTGACGATGCGCTCGGTCACTTCCAGACCGCTCAGCCCCGGCAGGTGCAGGTCGCACAGCACCACGTCCGGCTTGAGCTTGCGGATCAGCGGCAGCGCTTCCTCGCCGCTCTCCGCGTCGCCGACCACTTCGATGTCGTTCTCGCCCGACAGGATCAGGTTCAACCCCGTCCGCACCAGGGCGTGGTCGTCGATGATGAAAACCCGGATCTCCATTCCTACTCTCCGTTACCGTTGCGTGTCGCCCGGGGCTGCACGGGGATGGCCTTCCGGCCCATCCCAAGTCCCCTGCCCTCGGGCACACTGAACCGGATTCTAATGGGGGACCCCACCGATGCACCGATTGTTAGTTGCGACACTTCCGATCCTTTTTCTCAGCGCCTGCGCCACGGCGGACACCGGAAGCCGCCCCGCGACGGCCGCGCAAGCCGCGCGATCGCCGGACACGCAATGGCTCTCCGACGTACGCGCGATCAGCGACGCAGGCCCGAACGCCCAGCGCCGTGAGGCGATCGCCGCCCGCCTGGACGCCCTGAACCTGTCGTGGCGCAAGGCGCCGTTCGAAGCCAACGGCAAGGCCGGCGAGAACCTGATCGCCGACGTCGCCGGCCCCGCAGACGCCCCGATCCTGCTGATCGGCGCGCATTCCGACCGCGTCGCCGTCGGCCACGGCGCGACCGACAACGCGTCCGGCAGCGCGTCCGTGCTCGCGCTGGCCGAGCGCTTCCAGCGCCAGCCGCTGAAGCATCACCGCGTCGCCATCGCGTTCTGGGATCTCGAAGAGGAAGGCCTGCTCGGCTCGAAGGCGTACGTCGCCGACGGTTCCACCAAGCCCGCGCTGTACGTGAACTTCGACGTGTTCGGCTGGGGCGACACGCTGTGGATGATGGCGCCCGCGCAGGGCCAGCAGGCGCTGGTGGACAGCAGCCGCACGGCGACGCAGGCGCTGCGGCTGGGCTTCTCGCCGGGCGAGAAGTACCCGCCGACCGATCACCTGCCCTTCCTGCGCGCCGGCTGGCCGGCGGTGTCGTATTCGCTGGTGGGCGCGACCGAGATCACCCAGGTGCTCGACGCCTACGCCGGCAAGAAATCGCCGACGCCGGCGAAGGTCATGCAGGTGATCCACACCGACCAGGACGTGCTCGGCCAGATCGACGCGCAGGCCGCCGTGCGCGGCGTCGACGCGGTCGAACGCGCGCTGCGCGACTGGGACGCGAAGGCCGCCGCAAGCGCGTCCACCATAACGTCCGAAACCGGCCGGTAAGCATCCCCCGGCTGCCGCACTATCGTCCGTCCCCACACGCACGAGGCCTCCCATGCACGAACGCAACGCCGAACACGCCGCCCGTTTCCGCACGCTGCACACGCAGGGCGTGTTGCGACTGGCCAACGCATGGGATGCCGGCAGCGCCCGACTGATCGAAAGCCTCGGCGCCCCCGCCATCGCCACCACCAGCGCGGGCGTGGCGTGGGCGCACGGCTACGCCGACGGCGATACGTTGCCGATCGAACACCTGCTCGCGACGACGAAGGAAATCGCGCGGGTGATCCGCGTGCCGCTGAGCATGGACATCGAAGGCGGCTATTCGGACGACCCCGCGGTCGTCGCGAACAATGTCGTGCGTGCGGCCGAAGCGGGCGCGGTCGGCATCAACATCGAGGACGGCGGCGGCTCGCCCGAAGCGTTGTGCGCGAAGCTCGCGCGCATCCGCGAAACGCTGGCCGCACGCGGACTGGACGTCTACGTCAACGCGCGTACCGACGTGTACCTGCGCGGCCTCGCGCCGCCGGAGGAACGCGTGGCGATGGTGCTCGAACGCGCCGCGCTTTATCGCGAGGCCGGCGCCGACGGCCTCTTCATTCCCGGTCTGACCGACGCCGGCGCGATCCGCGACGTCGCCGCCGGTGCCGGACTGCCGCTCAACGTGATGCTGCGCCCCGGACTGCCCACACTGGAGGAACTGGAGGCCCTCGGCGTGCGCCGCCTCAGCGCCGGCTCCGACCTGGCGCAGGCCGCGTTCGCGCATGTGGGCGCACTCGCGGGCGCATTCCTGCAGGACGGTCACGCCGCGCCGGGAGAGCGCATGGCATATGGCGAGGTCAATGCGCTGTTCGGCGAGCACTGAGACGCACTGAAGGGCAGCTGCGGTTGTTCCAGCGGTCGCCTTTTCGCGGAATTCCAATCCGCTTGAACCGGTAGACACAAGGCCGGTTTAGAAGACGGCCGGCCATCCGATGCCGGTGCGGCACATCGGCCGACGCCCGATCCCGCCCGTTGCGATGCCCGGCCGATCAGGCGCCTCAGCGTCAACGCCGGAAGCACGACGAGTACGGACTTACGACTTCTTCCGATTGCGAGCCATTTGCAGCAGCCGCTACAAGGATGCTCGCTCACTTCATGGATAAGAAGTATGAAGTCCGATGTAGCCTTCTCCTTCGCGTTGGGCGAAGGACCGGCGCTGGATGTGGTCCGTTTCGAGCTGACCGAAGGTGTTTCGCAAGCGTTCCGGCTGGAGCTGGATCTTTCCAGCGCCGATGACGCGATCGATGCGGCGGAGTTGCTGGATCGCGAAGCGGTGTTCACGATCGAACGCGATGGCGCTGCCGAGCGCACAGTGGTCGGCATCTGCACCGCGTTCGAGCAGTGCGAGACCGGCTTCCGGCTCACTCGATATCGTGCCGTCGTCGAGTCGCCGCTGGCGCGTCTGGCACTGCGTCACAACAGCCGCATCTTCCAGCAGGTCAACGCGCCGGAGATCCTGGCGACGATCCTGCAGGAACACCGCCTGCAGGGCTCGAAGACGACGTTCCTCGGCCATCACGAGCCGCGCGAGTACGCCGTGCAATACCGGGAATTCGATGCGGAGTTCCTGCACCGTTTGGCGACCGAGGAAGGCATCGTCTACTGGCACCAGGCCGAAGGGGCCACCCATTCGCGGCTGGTGTTGACCGATCGCATCGACACCGCGCCGACGCTCGACGGCGAAGTGCTGTACCAGCCTGCACCGGCTGGCGACGCACCACGACCGCACCTGTGGCACTTCGCGCACCGCCGCCAACTTGCGCCCACTCGCGTGACGCAGCGGGACGCGACATTTCACAACCCTCGGTATGACCTGCAGCACGAAGCGAGGCCCTGGAGCCACGACAAGGCCATCGGCGACTATGGATGCGCGAGCGCATGGGTGGCCATGGCGTCAACGGCTTCCGCCCGCGCACGGTGGAACGCGCGGCCGGTGCGCTGGTCGAGGTGTACGACAGCGAGGAGGTGCAGGCGCAGCTCGACCAGAGCACGAAACTATCAACGCGGCTGCGGTTCTGGCACAACGCCAAACTGGGATTGGGCGGACTGGGCCTGTTCGCATCCGCCTACAGCGCCAACGCGGCGTTCAAGGCGTTGGGGCGTGAAAACGGGCTGACGTTTGCCAATTCGCTGGATGCGGGCGGCAAGGTGCTGGGGTTGGGCGTGGGTGGTAGTGCGATGTTGAAGCGGGCGTATTACGAGAAGCAGCGGGATTTGGCACTTTCGCGCCGGGATAAGGCGGCGGCCGAGCAGTCTGATGCATTGGCTAGAAGCTTTGAGCGCAGGGCGATTCTGGCAGCAGCGGCAGTAGCAGCGATGATTGCGATCAAGGACGCCGGAAATGCGATCTCCGCAGAAGAAGGCAAAGCAGCTGCGATCAGTGCCGCCAGCGCTTCCGTGCAGGCCGTAGCGGCGTCAATAGGAGGGCTGCAATTTGCAGGCAAGATAAATGCGGAATTCCTTGAAAAGTGGGGAGTATCTCGACTCCTTGCCTTACGCGGGGCTGCTGCCGTTGCGAGAATCGGCAGCGGTCCCATCGGCTGGACACTGTTGGTCTTGGAAGGCGCATACACCGTGCTGCGCACGTGGCACGACAAGGTAGCCGATGAACAGAAGATCACCGACTGGGTTGCACGCAGCATGTGGGGCACGGGGCAATCGGACAAGTGGTTCGGCGACAAGGCTTTGCCGCCGTTCGCGGATGACATGGAAGAACAGCGCGAGTTCTACCGCCTATTCCAGCAGCCGCGCATCGAGACTGACATCGATGAATTGAAAGCTCTGCAGGCGGCCACGCCGCTTGGCATGATCGTCAATGACGGACTGCCCGATGGCCTACGCGCGATCACTGTCGCCCTGCCCGGCTGGCAGCCCCAGATCAGCCACTACAAGGTGACCCAGCAGCAGGCAGCGAAGCTGGGCGAACTGCATGCGGGCAGTCGCACCTACGACGATCCAGCACTGATCAAGCTGATCGGCGGCGTGGGCTATCTGACACTGAACACCAACACTCTGATCGGCAAGACGGCGGTGGAGTATCGACCCAATGGATTCACCGATCCGGACTACGTACTGACCGAAGGGAACTGGCTGTGAACGACACGACGGAGGAAACCTTTCCGCCGGCCGACCCGAAGGCGGAGTTCGAGCGCCAGTGCGGGGAGCTGGATGAACGGCGCGATTTTGTGGCGTTGCCTGGTATTGATTTTGCGATGCATCCGGATGACCTGTGGTTTACGGATGATGTTTCGGATGACCGCTACTTCAATGAGCAGTTCATCGAGCCGCGCATGGAGGGAGAGATAGCCTTCCTTGCGCGGATGATGGCGGGATGCTGGATAGTGATGCCGGTAGTCATTATCTTGGTTCTCGCGCCTTTGTTCGGTGAAATCAAGAGCGTGATGGATTGGTTCTGGGGCGCGCTGGGATGTGTCCCCTTCGTTCTAATTGGTTTTTTTTGGCTGTGGGCTGGCGGGAAAGGCATTCGCCGAATTCGTTTCAATCGCGTGGCGCAGGTAGTCCATGTCATGTGTCTGGATCATGCGGTGCACTTGCCTTGGCAAGAGGTGAGGGCATTCATGGAATTGGGCACCGATTACAGACTAAGGCTCTGTTTTCCTATTCCCTACTCCCAACTGCGATCGTATCTAGAGCCGATCTCCTTCAAGCGTATTTTTCACAACCGGCCGCTGGCGGAATCTGGAAGCTTCGACACTTCTGACTCGGCCACCTTCGGTGCTGCATTGGAACGCTTTGAGTTCATCCGCCGCTACATGGAACACGGCCTGGAAGCGATCCAACCGCATCCCGAAGCCGTGGCAGCTGGCCGCGTACGCAAGCCCAGCGGCTTTGTCGCCGACGACCGAAGTCGGCTACCCAAGGCATTCTCACTCGGCCACTGGGCCTACATGCTGGCGCTCGGCCCCTGGGTGGACCGCTGGATCCAGCGCAAGGCCGACGCGTACCAATGGCCCGAAGAAGTCGAACGCCTGTGCGCTCCCGATGCGGACCTGTCGGGCTACGACACCACACCGGTGAAATCCCGCACCGACGTGTACTACGTCTATCGCGGGATGGACCAGGGCATCGTCTTCGTCGACGCCAACGGCAAGCCTGTGCATGGCCTGCGCCGCTGACATCGGCACACGTGTGAAGGCACTCAAGGCCGTCACGCCGATGGGCGTTGTCGTCAATGGCGGACTGCCCGATGGGGTGCGCTCCATCACGGTCGCCCTGCCCGGCTGGCAGCCCCAGATCAGCCACTACAAGGTGACCCAGCAGCAGGCAGCGAAGCTGGGCGAGCTGTATGCCAACAGCCGCACCTACGATGATCCAGCACTGATCAAGCTGATCGACGGCGTGGGCTATCTGACCTTGAGCACCAACACCCTGATCGGCAAGACGGCGGTGGAGTATCGGCCCAATGGATTCACCGATCCGGACTACGTACTGACCGAAGGGAACTGGCTGTGAACGACACGACGGAGGATACCTTTCCGCCGGCCGACCCGAAGGCGGAGTTCGAGCGGCAGTGCCGGGAGCTGAATGAGCGGCGTGATTTTGTGGCGTTGCCCGGGATTCGTTTCGCCATGCATCCCGATGACCTGTGGTTCTGTGACGATGTGTCGGACGAGCGCTACTTCAACGAGCGGTTCATCGAGCCTCGCATGGAGGGGGATACGGCCTTCCTTGCGCGGCTGGTGGTGGGATGGGGAATCGTATTTCCTCTGGTTGGTGTTCTGATATTGGCTCCGCTGTTTGGCGAGTACGAAGGGATCAAGAACGGTGTGCAAAGGGACATTACCGATATGTTCTGGCTTCTGCTTTGGTGTACTCCGTTCTTCCTTGGTTCCTGGCTCTTCCTCTGGTTGGCTTCGGGTGCTGGAAACAAAGGCGGCGGCGTACGCTTCAACCGTCGGGCACAACTGGTGCATGTGGCGTTTAATGATGAAGTCATACATCTGCGCTGGCGCGATGTACGGCCGTTCATGGAACTTGGGTCCCATTACGGGATACGGCTTTGTTTCCCAATCCCGTACGACCAGCACGCGGGAAGGGATGCGCTCTGGCTGACTCGCACCTATCGCGGGCGCCCATACGAGCTGCGCGCCGCTTTCGACACCATCGATTCAGCCACGTTCGGACGTGCCTTAGAGCGCATTGAATTCATCCGCCGCTACATGGAGCACGGCCTGGAAGCGATCCAGCCGCATCCCGAAGCCGTGGCAGCTGGCCGCGTACGCAAGCCAAGCGGCTTTGTCGCCGACGACCGAAGCCGGCTACGCAAGGCATTCTCACTCGGCCACTGGGCCTACATGCTGGCGCTCGGCCCCTGGGTGGACCGCTGGATCCAGCGCAAGGCCGACGCCTACCAATGGCCCGAAGAAATCGAACGCCTGTGCGCTCCCGATGCGGACCTGTCGGGCTACGACACCACACCGGTGAAATCCCGCACCGACGTGTACTACGTCTATCGCGGGATGGATCAGGGCATCGTCTTCGTCGACGCCAACGGCAAGCCTGTGCATGGCGTGCGCCGCTGAGATCGGAGGTCAACACGTCACTCGGCGAGCGTTGAGACGCACTGAAGGCCGGCCGTAGCTGGTCCAGCGGTCGTCTTAGGAGCCCCGCAGCTCCAACCAGCTTCAGCTCATCAACGTAAGTCACTGATTGAGAAGAAGTCGCACCCAGTGATACTCCGGTGCGGTTCCATCGGCCCGACGCCCGGGCTTGCCCGCGGCGATGAAGGTAAATAGATTTTTACCTCAGCCAGGCCCGTACCGATGTCCGACCTCACCGCCCGCCAGGCGCAGATCCTCGCCTTCATCCAGGATCACACCGACGCCGAAGGCTTGCCGCCGACGTTGCAGCAGATCGCCGATGCGTTCGGCTTCCGCCAGGCCTGTGCGGCGCACAAGCACGTCAAGCGGCTGGAACAGGCCGGCCGTCTGCAGGTGCGGCCGAACCAGGCGCGCGGAATCCGGTTGGCCTCGCGCGGGCCGAAATCCCGGCGCGACGACGATCGCCTGACCCTCGCCGTCCTCGGCCGGGTTGCCGCCGGTGCGCCCATCGGCGCCGATGCCGGCGTCGAACGCGAGGTGCACATCGATCGCGCGCTGTTCTCCACCACGCCCGATTACCTGTTGCGCGTGCAGGGCGATTCGATGCGCGGGGAAGGCATCTTCGACGGCGACCTCGTCGCGGTGAAACGCACGCGCGATGCCCGCGACGGGCAGATCGTGATCGCGCGCATCGACGATGAGATCACCATCAAGCGCCTGGAACGCTCGGCGCGCGGCATCCGCCTGCTGCCGCGCAATCCCGATTACCCGCCCATCGACGTCCCGCCCGGCAGCGATTTCGCCATCGAAGGGCTCTACTGCGGCCTGGTCCGCACCGACTGATGGCTGCGCACGTCGTCCCCCTGGAATCGCTGCTGTCCGCGCGCACCGTCTGGCGCGCCGGGCGCCAGGCCGCGCCGGCGCCATTGGGCGAATCCACCGGCTTCGCCGCGCTCGATGCACTGCTGCCGCACGGCGGCTGGCCGCAGGGCGCGCTGAGCGAACTGCTGATTCCGGTCGAAGGCGTCGGCGAACTCACCCTGCTGGTGCCGACGATCGCACGCATGACGCAGGCCGGACGGCTGGTCGCGCTGATCGCTCCGCCGTTCTGCCCGTACGCGCCGGCGTGGCAACGCGCGGGCGTGGATCTGCGTTATCTGGAAATCGTCGACACGAACGCGCAGGCCGGTTCGAAGGGCGCGTTGTGGGCATTCGAGCAATGCCTGCGCAGCGCCGCGTTTTCGGCGGTGCTGGGTTGGCCGTCGAATGCCGACAGCCCGGCGCTGCGGCGACTGCAAGTGGCCGCCGACACCGGCGAGTGCCTCGGCTTCGCCGTGCGCGACAGCCGGCACGCCGACAATCCCTCCCCTGCCGCGCTGCGCATCGAGCGCGTGCAGGCCGACTGGCGCATCCGCAAATGCCGCGGTGGCCAGGTGCCTTCGCAAGGATTCGCGCCCCCCTCGCATCACGCCCTGCCGGGCTGAGGCCGCGCCATGCTCTGGGCCTGCATCCGCCTGCCGCATCTGGCGCTCGACGCCGTCCTTCGCGACGTCGAAGACCCCGCGCGTCCGCTCGCGCTGGTCACCGGCCCCGCGCAATTGCGCACGCTGCTTGCGGTCAACGCGGCGGCGTCCGAAGCCGGGCTTCGCCCCGGCATGCGCCTGACTGCCGCCCATGCGGTGTGCGCGCAAACCGCGCTGCACGATCACGAACCCGAGCGCGATGCCCGCGCGCACCGCTTCCTCGCCGCGTGGGCGTACCGGCACAGCTCGCTGGTGAGCGCGCAATGGCCGGGCGCGATCGTGCTGGAAGCCAGCGCGAGCTTCCGCCTCTTCGGTCCATGGCCGCAGCTGGAAGCGAAACTGCGCCGCGAACTCGAGGCGCTCGGCTACCAGCACCGCATTGCGCTCGCGCCGACGCCGCGCGCGGCGCAGGTATTCGCCGGCCTGCGCGACGGCTATGCGCTGCACGATCGCGATGCGCTCGCGCCGACGCTGGATCGGGTGCCGATCCGCCGCGCCGCATTGCCCGACGACGCCGGCACGCGCCTGCACCGCATGGGCATCCGTTCGCTGAAGGACCTGCGCGAGTTGCCACGCGACGGCATCCGGCGCCGCTTCGGCCTGCCGCTGCTCGATCACCTCGACCGCCTCTACGGCATCGCCGACGATCCGCTCGACTGCTACCAGCCGCCCGATCATTTCGATTCGCGCGTCGAGCTGGGCTACGAGGTCGAAAGCCACCAGGCGTTGCTGTTCCCGCTGCGCCGCCTCGTGAACGACCTCGCCGTGTACCTGTCCGCGCGCGACGGCGGCGTGCAGCGGTTCGTGATCCGTCTCGAACACGAGGTGCTGAAGCGCGAAGCCGGCGTACGCGAGAAGAGCCACACCGATGTCGCCGTCGGCATGCTCGCCGCCGAACGCGACGCGACGCTGCTGATGGACATCGCGCGCAACCGGCTGGAACAGGCGTCGATCGACAAACCCGTCGTCGGCCTGCGCCTGCTCGCGCGCGAACTGCCGCCGTTCGTGCCGGCCGCGCGCGACCTGTTCGACACGCGCCCCTCGCAGGCGATGCCGTGGCCGCAGTTGCGCGAACGCCTGCGCGCGCGACTGGGCGATGATGCGGTCTACCGCATCGCGCCGACGGGGGATCCGCGACCCGAACGTGCGTGGCGCGTCGCCGGCGTGGAGGACGACAGCGTCTGCGTCACTCCTGCGCCTGAACGCCCGCCCCGCCCCACATGGCTGCTGCCGCAACCGGTGCCGCTGCGCCAGAGCGGGTTGCGCATCGTTTCCGGCCCGGAACGCCTGGAAAGCGGCTGGTGGGACGACGGCGACGTGCGACGCGATTACTACGTGCTGGAAACTCCGCAGGGCCAGCGCGCCTGGGCATTCGCCGCTCCGGGAAAACGCGGCGAATGGATGCTGCACGGCTGGTTCGCATGAGCTGGGACGACGCCATCGGTGGCGTGGACCGCGAGACGCCCGGCGATCACATCCCGCGCGCGTTGCAGGTCAGCCTGCGTCTTCGCAACGCGGCCAACGACGATCGCCTGGACGATGACGCCCCGGCCTACGCGGAACTGCATTGCCTCTCGGATTTCAGCTTCCTGCGCGGCGCGGCGAGCGCGGAGGCGTTGTTCGCGCGTGCCCGGCTGTGCGGCTACCAAGCGCTGGCGATCACCGACGAATGTTCGCTGGCGGGCATCGTGCGCGCGCTGGAAGCCTCGCGGGCCACCGGGCTCCGGCTCATCGTGGGCAGCGAATTCCGCCTCGTCGATGGCACGCGTTTCGTATTGCTGGTCGAAAACGCCACGGGTTACACGCGCCTGTGCGAACTGATCACGCGCGGTCGCCGTGCCGCGAGCAAAGGCACGTACCGGCTCGATCGCGCCGACGTCGAATCCATCTTCGCCAACGCCACACCGGGCGTGTTCGCGCTTTGGTTGCCGGAGGTTTCGCCCGAAAGCGAAGCCGACGACGGCCCCGGCCGCTGGCTGCGCAACGTGTTCGGCGAACGCGCATGCCTCGCGGTGGAACTGCATCGCGAACAGGACGACGACGCACGCCTGCAGACGTTGCGTTCGCTGTCGTCGTCGCTGGGCATGACTGCCGTCGCGTGCGGCGACGTGCACATGGCCTGGCGCAGCCAGCGCATGCTGCAGGACACGATGACCGCGATCCGCCACAATCTTTCCTTGAGCGAATGCGGCGCGCACCTGTTCCGCAATGGCGAACGCCACCTTCGCGCGCGCGCGACGCTGGGCAACATCTATCCGCACGAACTGTTGCAGGCGTCGGTCGAACTGGCGGCGCGCTGCACCTTCGACCTCGACAAGGGATTGCCCTACGACTACCCGAAGGAACTCGTGCCCGAGGGCGAAACGCCGAGTTCGCACCTTCGCAAGCTGACGCTGGCCGGCATGCGCAGACGCTGGCCCGGTGGCGCGCCCGCCAAGGTCGCCGAGCAGATCGAAAAAGAACTGGAACTGATCGCCTTCAAGAAGTACGAAGCGTTCTTCCTGACCGTCGAGGACATCGTCCGCTTCGCCAACAGCCGGAACATCCTCTGCCAGGGGCGCGGATCTTCGGCCAATTCGGCGGTGTGCTACGCACTGGGCATCACCGCGGTGAATCCCGACGAAAGCCGCCTGCTGATGGCGCGGTTCATTTCGGAGGAACGCGACGAGCCGCCCGACATCGACGTGGATTTCGAGCACGAACGCCGCGAGGAAGTGCTGCAGTACGTCTACGCGAAGTACGGTCGCGATCGCGCCGCGCTGGCCGCCACGGTGATCCGCTATCGCGGCAAGAGCGCGGTGCGCGACGTCGCGAAAGCCTTCGGCCTGCCGCCGGACCAGATCGCGCTGCTGGCCAGTTGTTACGGCTGGGGCAACGCCGGCACCGAGATGGAACAGCGCCTGACCGAAGCCGGTTTCGATCCGGACAACCCGCTGATCCGCCGCGTGCTGAAAGTCACCGGACAACTGGAAAACCACCCGCGCCATCTTTCGCAGCACGTCGGCGGCTTCGTCATTTCCGAAGCGCCGCTGTCCACCGTCGTTCCCGTGGAGAACGCGGCCATGGACGACCGCACCATCATCCAGTGGGACAAGGACGATCTGGAAACGATGAAGCTGCTCAAGGTCGACTGCCTCGCACTGGGCATGCTGACCTGCATCCGCAAGGCGATCGCGCTGGTGGAGAAGCATCGCGGCCGCACGCTCGACATCGCCACGATCCCACCCGACGACAAGCCCACCTACGCGATGATCCAGCGCGCCGACACCGTGGGCGTGTTCCAGATCGAATCGCGCGCGCAGATGACGATGCTGCCGCGCCTGAAGCCGGAGAAGTTCTACGACCTCGTCATCGAGGTGGCGATCGTGCGGCCCGGTCCGATCCAGGGCGGCATGGTGCATCCCTACCTCAAGCGGCGGATGAAACAGGAACAGGTGGACTATCCCTCGCCCGAGCTGGAGGAAATCCTCAAGCCCACGCTCGGCGTCCCGCTGTTCCAGGAACAGGTGATGGAACTGGTCATCGCGGCGGCGGACTACTCGCCCGGCGAAGCGGACAAGCTGCGGCGTTCGATGGCCGCCTGGGGCGTGGACGGCGACATGGAACCGCATCGGCAGCTGATCCGCGAGCGCATGCTCGCCAACCACTACAAGCCCGAGTTCATCGACCAGATCTTCGAACAGATCAAGGGTTTCGGTTCGTACGGTTTCCCGCAGAGCCACGCCGCGTCGTTCGCCAAACTCGTCTACGTGAGCTGCTGGCTCAAGCGGCACGAACCGGCGGCGTTCGCGTGCGCGCTGCTGAATTCGCAGCCGATGGGTTTCTATTCGCCCAGCCAGATCGTGCAGGATGCGCGCCGCGGCGCGCCAAAACGCGCGGCGGACGAATTCGCCAATGAAGCCGAACGCACGCTCGCGATGCGCGAAGCCGTGGACGTGTTGCCGGTGGACGTGATGCACAGCGACTGGGACTGCACGCTGGTCGGCGGCGATGCGCGCACGCAGCCGGCGATCCGTCTGGGCCTGCGTGAAGTGAAGGGGCTGTCCGAAGCCACCGCGAATGCGATCGTCGCCGCGCGTGCGCGTCGCGCGTTCGCCGATCTGCAGGACCTGCGCCTGCGCGCCGGACTGGACGAAAAGATTTGCAAGGCGCTCGCCGAAGCCGATGCGCTGCGAAGCCTGGTCGGCCATCGTCATCAGGCGCGCTGGTCGGTCGCCGGACTGGAACGCCGCCGCCCGCTGCTGCCCGGCAGTCCGGAGGAAGACGGCATCGCCCTGCCCGCGCCACGCATCGGCGAGGAAATCCTGTCCGATTACCGCGCCACCGGGCTCAGTCTGTCGTCGCATCCGATGGCGCTGCTGCGACCGCAGCTGGATGCGCGCCGCATCAAGGGTTCGCGCGACCTGCGCGAAACGCGCCACGGCCGCGGCGTGCACGTCGCCGGGCTGGTCACGCAGCGGCAGCGCCCGGCCACCGCGAAGGGAACGATCTTCGTCACGCTGGAAGACGAGCACGGAATGATCAACGTGATCGTCTGGCCCGACCTCGCCGCGCGCCAGCGCAAGCCGCTGCTGGATTCCACACTGCTGGCCGTGCGCGGTCGCTGGGAACGCGTGGACGGCGTGGAACACCTCATCGCCGGCCAGCTGACCGATCTGAGCGGACTGCTGGGTGAATTGCAATCGCCGTCGCGGGATTTCCGTTAGCGAGCCATCGCGATGACGTCATGCGGATGACCGGTCGGGCGCGCTTCCGACGTGACATCCGACAGCGGCCCGATGGAACGCGCCGGCATTCCCCCGCAGGCGAGGCTGGCCGTGGACGCACCCCGCTATTTCGTGACCTACCGGCACCCGCACGACGGCGCGACGACCACGCGCGTGTTCGGGCGCTTCCCCGACGCGCCCCTGGCCGAACGCATCGCCCGCGCACAACTGGGCGAGGCCGGCTGCGACGTGCACGAGGTGCGCGCGGAAACGCCGACCGAAGCGCTGCACCACCGCGTCTCGCGCTTCGTCACGCGCACGCTGCGCATCGCGTTGGCGACGGGCCTGGGCCTGCTGGCCTATCACGCGCTGTTCCTTCGCGCCGGCCCGCGCATCAGCGACGTCCCACTGGGCCGCCTCACGCTGGGCATGCTGCTGACCTTCGGCTTCCACGGCGTGCTGATGATCGCGGCGCTGGTGTTCTGCTGGGACATCGCGTTCGGCGGGGGGCCGTATCACGGGCGGTGAAAGCCCACCCGATCGCAGTGCAGGCTCCCTCCCCTGCGCGAAGGGGAGGTTGGGGAGGGGGGACGAGCACAGCGCCGCATCGCCCGGCGCGAAGCGACCGCTCAACGCCGCAATGCCGCCTTACAATGCCCGACCCTTCCCCGCACGCGGACACCCGATGGAACTCGCCACCGACACGATCGCCCTCCTCATGGCGGTCGCCTTCGTGGCCGGTCTCATCGACGCCATCGCGGGCGGCGGCGGATTGCTGACCATCCCGGCCCTGATGGCAGCCGGCCTCCCGCCCGTCAACGCCATCGCCACCAACAAACTGCAAAGCAGCTTCGGCACCGCGAGCGCGGTCCTCGCTTTCGCCCGCAAGGGGCGCATCGATTTCCGCCGGTTCCTGAAACCCGCCCTCGGCGCCTTCCTCGGTTCCGCGCTCGGCGCGTGGACGTTGCAGCGATTGAACCCGGCGTTCCTGTCGGGCCTGATTCCCATGCTGCTGATCCTGATGGTCATCTACTTCCTGTTCGCACCGAAAGCGAGCGAGGAAGACCGCCAGGGCCGCCTCGGCTCCGTCGCGTTGCTGGCGATCGTCTCGGCGATCGGTTTCTACGACGGCTTCTTCGGCCCGGGCACGGGCTCGTTCCTGACCACCGCGCTGGTCGCGCTGTTCGGCCTCGGCCTGGTCTCGGCCACCGCGCACACCAAGTTCCTCAACCTGTCGAGCAACATCGCCGCGCTGATCACGCTGATCATCGGCGGCCACGTGCTGTGGACCGTCGGCCTGCTGATGGCCGCCTCCAGCATCGCCGGCGGCCAGCTCGGCGCGCACCTGGCGATGCGCGTCGGCGGCAAGGTCATCCGCCCGCTGCTGGTCACGATGTCGCTGCTGCTGACGGCGAAGCTGCTGTCGGACCCGGCGAATCCGCTGCGGGTGTTCGTGATGGCGCATGCCTGAGGGTTGAACGGCTCCAACGCTTTCCCGGCTGTACCTGCGAGCCTTCGACTCGTGCGCGATATCGGCAGGTCGCCGCGAGACCTTCCGCCGAAGGCACCACGGAATCGCGTCGGACAAAAGGCGTAAATTCTTCCGACACTTTCAGACATTTCTCATGGTTCGAAAGGGGGTGGCTCGCCCACCATTTGCATCATCGAGAGCCCTGACGCCACAGGCCGGACGTTGATCCGCCAAGGCGGCCACCAAGGGTGGTCGCGGTCGCGCCCGTTGCGATCGCAACGCGTGCGCGCCATCAAGCCGCATGCGTTTCGTCATCGAACAAGCCATCTGCCGCGACGAACGCACCGTCGCGACGGCGACGCTTGTCCGTGGCTCTCGCATCGCTCCCCAAACCAGGAAGTTGCACCATGAAAAAGCTGTACTTCGTCGCGCTCGCGGCCTGCCTTCTCAGCGCCTGCGCCAGCGTCGGCAATGTCGCGCTGAAGAACGAGACCTCCGAGACGATCTCCACAAAGATCACCAAGGGGCAGACCACGCAGGCGGACGTCCGCGCGCTCCTCGGCTCGCCCGATTCGACGAACTTCACCGACAGCGGTAACCAGATCTGGCGCTATTCGCGTAGCGAGTCCAAGGCGATGGGCCGCAACTTCATTCCGTACGCCAACCTTTTCAGCTCCGGCGCGAACGTGGAATCGAAGGAACTGGTGATCTTCTTCGACAAGGACGGCGTCGTGCAGAACTACTCGATGGAGCAGAGCAAGTCGCAGGTCAAGCAGGGCATCCTGCGCCAGTAACGCGGCATCAAAGCTTCGTAGCCCGGGCATGCGAAACGCACCCGGGCTCGACTCGACCGCAAGCGTGCAAGCAGGCAAGGCAGTCTGCATTACTGGCACGTCCCACCTGCCCGCCAAGCCCTTCGCGGTCATTTGCGAAGCACAATCCATCGGTCGCCAGTACGCCGTGCAGTAAATGCAAATGGGTTCCGAGCATCCATGGCGCGCACCTGGCGATGCGCGTCGGCGTCACGGTGATCCGCCCGCTGCTGGTGACGATGTCGCTGCTGCTGACGACGAAGCTGCTGTCGGACCCGGCGAATCCGCTGCGGCTGTTCGTGATGGCGCACGCGTGAGGCGATGCGCCCCGGCAATCAGATCGGCTGTGGCTCCGGGAATTTCCACGACCCGTCGAGAATCGCCGCACGTGGACGATACAGCCGCACCGTGTAGTTCCAGCCCGGCATCACCGGGATGCAATTCGGAACCGCGCCGTCGCATCCGCCGAACTGGATGCGGACCGACCCGTCGGCCTCCCGCCTGGCGGTCAGGTTGTTGATGGAATAGGCGTTGAGCGCGTTCTTCTCGTAATACCCCTTCGCGTCGTACACGCTGACCGACCAGAAGGCATCGACCGGCACGTCCTTCACGTCCAGGCGATAGACCGTCTTTCCGTCGTTGCGTTCGGGCGTGATGTTCAGATACGTCGCGTCCTTGTCCGGATTGCCGCCGAACCCGGCGGCCGTGCCGATGAGATGGCGCACGGGATCGACTTCCTGCTTCGTGCCGAATGCCTTCCTGAAGTCCGGCGTGGTCGCGCCCAGTGCGAGCAGCGCCTCGCGCACCTTGGCCTGACTGGCCGCGTCCCACCTCGGCAATTCAAGCGTTCCCGCGCTCTCCTGCGCGACGCCGATCGCGTCCTGCAGCGCACGCACCTGCTCCAGATCCTTCGGATCGTTGGGATCGGCCAGCGTGCGGATGCCCACGACGACGTAGCGCGTGCCGGCCTTGTCCCGCGTGATGGTGTGCGGGCCCGCACCGTACTCGGTCCACGCGTAATGATCCTGGTTGATCACCTGCAACGACTGGAACCGCTTGCCGGTATCAGGCAGCGTGATCGTCAGCGGCCCCGCGTCCAGATCGAACACGCCGGAGCTGTAGAGCGTGTCGCGATTCAGACGGATGACCGTCTGCTCGTCGATGGACGCCGGTTCACGGCGATGGTGCAGCTTCCCGACGCCGCCCGCTTCCTTCGCCATGCCCGCCATGTAGGTGTCGGATTCGGCGCGCACGAAGTTGTCGGGGGTGACGATGGTTGCGCCTGGCGTTGCGGCCGGTGTCGAACCCGCCTGCGCTGGCTGCATCGTCGGCGTGGTCGGCGTCGTCGGCGCCGTGGCTGTCGCCGGCTGCGATGCCGCAGCGTCGGTGGTTTCCTTCGGCCCACATCCCGCACACGCCAGCACGAACCCCAACGCCAGGAGACCCCCAATCGATCGGCTCATGCGAACGCTCCTCGTGGCTACCGGGCCCAACCGGCGCGAGGGAGTGAACGCCGCGACCTGATAAGGACGTGTGAAGAGGCGCGGTTGATCGAGACCGTCCGCCCGGGTCGAAGTCCGATTCCGCCATGACGAAGTCAACGACGAAGACCGTCGCGGCGCGCCTCCAGACATGGCTCGCTGCGAAGCACCTTTTCGATCTTGTACGACGTCGTGGCGTGCGACATCGCCGACCGGCACTCCTCGACCGCGCGCCACTCGACCGCGATCGATCCCGTCATCACCAGCAATGTCGTCGCCACGACGCCCAGGATGAGCTGACGTCGGCTCGGGAATGCATCGGGCATTGGCCACCTCCTTATTCACTGGAGATATCGGCCGCCTCCCGCGGGACTTGTAGCCCGGGCAAGCGAAGCGCACCCGGGGCAACGTCGCGGGCCCTCATCCCGGGGGGGAGGAGCCTGGACTCCCGCGACATCCCCACGGGATATCACGCAATCACGCGCTCCCCCGCCACCTCATCCGCCAACCGCATCGCGAGCGCATCCACCTGCGCTTCGGCTGCCGCGATGGACGCGTGCAGGCGTTCGTCGGCGAACTCGTCGTACTCGATCGCGACCCGATCGACCGCGTCGATGCCGATGTACCGCAGCGGCGTGGCGACACCGTCCTCGACGTGGTTGCTCCCGGCAAGGCGCCCGCCGGGGTCGTAACCGTGGTCGCCACGCGAGCCCAGCAGCACCAGGCGCTTTCCCTGATTCGCCAGCAGCGGCCAGTACGGCTCGCCGATGCGGCTGCGATCGAAGCCGAACGTGCGCCCGACGCGAACGATGTTGTCGATCCACGCCTTGAGCGTGGAAGGCATGCCGAAGTTGTACATGGGCACGCCGATGACGATGAGATCCGCACCCACGAGTTCGTCGACCAGGCGGTCGCTTTCGCCCAGCGCGGCATGCATCCACGGCTCGCGGCGCTCCGGCGCGGTGAACGCGGCGTGCACCCATTCCCCGGTGACCGGCGCGGGCGGCGCCAGCGCGAGGTCGCGGTAGACGACCGCATCCTGCGGCCGCCGCGCCCGCCACTGGCGGACGAAACGGGCCGAAAGGCGGCGCGTGTGCGAGCCGTGCGCCTGCTCGCCCGAACGGCCGGGACGGGCGCTGGAGTCGATATGGAGTAACCTGAGCATGATTCACCTGTGCCTGTAGGGTGCGCACAGGTTCAACGCATGAAACCCGCTCGTAAAACGATCATTTCGCATCCACCAGCTGCATCCAGTTCATCCATGAATGCACGCCGATTGCCGCCGCTGACCGCGCTGCGGGCCTTCGAAGCCGCCGCGCGGCACCTGAGTTTCAAGCATGCCGCCAACGAGCTGTCGCTGACGCCGACTGCCATCAGCCACCAGGTCCGCCAACTGGAAGACCACCTCGGCGTGCGGCTGTTCGCGCGCGGCGCGCGGCGCGTGGATCTCACGCCCGCCGGCCAGGGCTGTTCGCCGCTCAGAGCTGTAATCCTGAGCACAAGTAGGGCATCACCTGGTGGGTGGTGCCCTACTCCTCCAAAGCCCTGGTGGGGCATCGCAACCGGCTGGTGGCCGCAAGCGAACGTGAATCCATCCGTTCCCTTGGGAGCCACCCTCATGGCTGTCACCCAGATCGCGGACGTCGTCGTCCCCGCAGAATTCACCTCTTACGTCGTGCAGAACACGATGGAACGAACCGCCCTCTTCCAGTCCGGTGTCGCCGTTCGCAACGGCGAAATCGAGGCCCTGCTTTCCGCCGGCGCGGACATGCTCACCGTTCCGCACTGGAACGACCTGGGCAACGAAGAAGCCAACATCGTCAACGACAACCCCGCTGACGAGTCCACGCCCTACAAGATCAACGCCGGCAAGCAGATCGTCCGCAAGAGCTTCCTGCACAACAGCTGGTCGGCGATGAACCTCGCCAGCGAGCTGTCTGGCGACAACGCCCTGCCCCGCATCCAAGAGCGCGTGACCGCCTACTGGGACCGCCAGATGCAGCGCCGCCTCGTGGCGAGCCTCAACGGCATCCTTGCGGACAACATCGCCAACGACGGCGGCGACATGGTGCGCAGCATCGCTGCCGACATGGTCGGTGCCATCACTGCGAACACGCGCTTCAACGCGACCGGGCGTGATCGAGGCCACCGGCACCCTCGGCGATGCGATGCGACCTAGTCGCGATCGCGATGCACAGCGACACGTACGAGCACGCGCTCAAGAACGACCTGATCGAGACCGTGCGGCAGTCGGACGGCGGCTTCATCCAGACGTTCCGCGGCCTGGCCGTCATCGTCGACGACGGCATGCCGTTCACGCCGGCCGAAGGGCCGAATGCCGACGATGATGCGGCGGTCTACACCACGGTTCAGCAGCGCCTCGCGCACCGAATCGCCGGCATTACGCCGGATCCTGATGACGTCGATGGTGAAGACGACAATCGCTGCGCACAGCAGCATGTGCACCACCGTTGCTCCGACCTGCCAAGCGTTCATGTGTCCGCTCCGATCTTCCGCTTGAAACGCGCCTCCAAAGCCGGGATCAGGCGCGTTGCGAACAAGCCGATAAGGTGGGCGACGCCACCGCCCAGGTCTTGCGGCGATTTAGCAGGCAGCAGGTAGTGCATGACCAGCGGCGTGAGGAAGACGGCAGAGAGAAAGCCCGTCATCACCGCAACGACGGTCATAAGCCGGTTGAGGCCTTTCAGCCTGCCGAGCGAGAGCACGGCGCCAGCGAATCCAGCGATCGCCACCCAAGCCTTTGCGGTCAGGAAGGCGACGATGCTGCTCGATGTCGGTTCCATCACGTGGTTGCTCCAGGTTTGCCGGTGACGCGGCCGCCGGCGGCGACATAGGTCGGCGCCAGCTTCGCCATGGACACTTCGCGCTGGCCGTAACCGGCGCCGGGCAGGCTCGCCCATTCCTTCGCGCACTTCGCGATCGCCGCGTCGATGCGGCCGGCGCGCACGTCTTCCAACGCATCGCGGCCACGGATCAACTCGACGGCGCCGAGGTCCTGCAAAACGGGCGAGAAGTCGCGCAGCTTCAGCTGCTTCGCGAGGTTCTTCCACGTCTTGTTGAGGAACTGATAGCGACCGGCCGCCGTGCTGTTCACCGCGTAGCGTGGCAGCCAGACCGACTTGTTCGGGTGGCTGACGTAGCTGGTGAACAGGGCGCCGCCGACGAGCACGTTGTACCCGTCGTCGCCGCGCCCGGCGGTTCCCTCGCTGAAAGCGATCATGTCCAGGAACGCGCGGATGTTCGCGCCGCCGGTTCCGAGACTGGCAGCTGTGATCCGGGCCATGCGTTCACACCTCAAATGGCTTGGTCCACCGGCACGGCCCCAACTCCCCCGAGCCATCCACCGCGCCGGTGGACCAAATGGAAAAGCCCCGGCCTTTTCAGGCCGAGGCTGCGATTTTTGTGTTGCGTGAGCTTCAGCGCTTCGACGTAGCCGCTAGCTCCTCTTCGCTCAGCTGGGAGCGGTGCAGGTACTGACCATGTACTACGGGCAACTCGACCAACTGCGGTGCCCGGTCCACGTCCCATGTGGCACCTATCAAGCCCACGACGCCACCACCATGGCGCGCTGCCCATGCCGCAATCGGGATAACCGTCGGCCCCTCCGTCGCGGGGCTATCGAAGACGTAGTACCAGTCAACAGCGGGGCAGATTGAAACGTACATGGCGGGCACTCGCTCGGGGGGAGTCCCACCGTACTGAGTGCATGCAGCAAGCACCTTGCGAAAATGCCGTGCCCGGAATGCAGAAGCCCCGCACTGGGCGGGGCTTCGGGTCACAACTCTGCGACGATGGCGAATCTACGCCTGTTTCTGCGTCAACGCAATGACGCACCTTCAGTCGCCGATGAGACTTTCTGCCGGGATGCCGAGGTTACGGTGCAGGTTCCGGATCATGTTGATGGACAGGTCGCGCTTACCGCTCAGCACCTCGTAGACGCGGTTCGTGGCGCCGATGGACGGCTCCAGGTCCTTCACGCTGAGCCCGCCTTGCTCCATGCGGAACTTGATCGCCGCGATGGGATCCGGGGCTTCCATGGGGAAGCGGCGCTGTTCGTACGCCTCGACGAGCGTCGCGAGCACCTCCAGGCGCGCGCCGTCCTCGCTCTCCACCTCGGGATCGAGGTCGACGAGGCGCGACACCTCGGCCAGCGCGTCGCGGTAGTCCTTCTCGCTGCGGATGGGATTGATGTTCATGTGTGCTCCACGGTGGCTGCATCCACCTTGTCGTATTCGGCATGCGTGCCGATGAATTTGATGTAGACGACGCCGACGTTGTAAGCGACGGCGACGACAAGGCGGTAGTCGTTGCCCTTGATGTTGAACACCACGCGATTGCGAGCCACGAAGCTCGCGCTCGCATAGCGCGCCTTGATGTCCTGCGGCGTCGCCCACTTCGCTTCCTTCGCTTCGTCGTACCACGCCTTCAGCGGCTGCTCTGCGTCGGCGTGGGCTTCCCAGAAGCTCCGGAGGGTGCCGAGGGCGATAACTTTCATGGGTTGCAGCTTAGTCCCATTTTGGGACTATTGCAACCCTACGGCGCCGCCCGCCGCCCCAGCGCCGCCGCCCGCTGCTCGGCCTGCCGCATGGCCGTCAGCGTGAACTCGTAGCAGTGGCGCCACGACCGCCGATAGGTCGCTCCGGCTTTCGGAAACTTGCCCGCGTTGATTCGTTCGTAGATGGCGGTCTTCTTGAGGCCCACGCGGCGCATCACTTCGGGAAGACGGAGAAGGACGTCGGTCATAGCTGTTGCTCCTGCTGGTATGCGTTCCACGCGTGCTGCACGGCATGGAACTCGTCGGCGTTGCCGCCGTGGTCTGGATGATGAATTTTGCGAAGGCGCCGGTAGCTGCCTTCCGGGTCGGCCGGATCGAGCACGTCGCGCCAATGCGCGGTGCCGCCCGGCGCGGGCACATGCAGGTGCTGCTGGTAGTTCACGCCGGACTCCCGTACCGCCTCGGCGAACGCGATCACCATCGCGCCGGCACCACATGCCGGCTCGCTCACCGAAACGAATCCGACCTCCTCGACCCTGTCGCGGAGGTATGCGCCGTCGCCAATCGTGATGCGCGCCATCAAGCGGCAGACCTCGTACGGCGTGAAGAACTGACCGCGCGCGGCGTTGCCCAGGTCCAATTCGCCGAACACGCCGCCGAGCACGTCGGTCGGTCCGTCCTCCAGCGCCAGCACCAGGCGTGAGAGCATCTCTGGAAAGCGCTTCCGCTCTGCGGCGTCGTATTTTGCGATGATCTGCTTGTAGCGCTCCTCGCGCGCATCACGCTGCGTCCAGTCAACGCTGTCGCTGACGGCCAACGCCGCCATTTCGACGAAGTCGGCGAACACGTCCCAGAGGTGATGCCGGTACGCGTTCGCCTGCAGGAGCTTCGCGAGTCCTTCTGGTGTTGGCTCATCCGAACAACCCTCCGGCCTGACGATTCGCCGATGTGGCCGCGATCAGCGATCGCAGCCAGTTCACGGCCGCGCGGCTCTCGGCGCAGGGGCGATGCACCTTGTGATAGCTCTCGATCCCGAGTTCGAGCTGCTCGACGGCCGCCGCAATCGCGTCGCCTCGTGTCTGCTTGAGGACTTGCCGGTCGCTGAACGGCATTAGGGGGCTCCCCATCCCTTGGTTGGTGAACTGGTAGGAAACCGCCCAGGCCCACCCTCCAGGAACGCAGCACAGCTCAATCTCGGCTGGCTTACATCCCTGCCACGACTTTCGAGGGTGCGGACAGAAGAGGACCTCAGCGCCATTCACGACGACGCCGTACTCGTTCAGGACCACTTCGCGACCTTCGCCGCGGGCGATCAGCCCGCCGCCCGGCAGAGGCAGGTCGCGCTGATACGGCTCGGCAGAACTGATTTGGCGAGTAGCGCGCATTAGGCCACCAGTTGCCTGAACCCAATGACCCGCACCCATGGATTTTTCGCATGGATACCGGCGCGCGAACGGTCCATATCCTCCGACGGCATTTCTGCCGCATATCCACACGGAGGATTCGCAATGCGCAAGCTGTTGAAATGGATCGGGATCATCGTCTTAGCGCTGTTCGCAATAGGCGTGGTGCGAGTGATGCTCATGTCGCCAGAGGAGAGGGCCGCCGAAGTGGCGAAAGCTGAGGCCAGCCGCGCGGAGCGGCAGGCGGAGCAGGCGGCTAAGGAAGCGGCGGCAGCGGCCGACAAGACGGCCGAGGCGCAGCGCGTCGCCGATTCGCTGCCGGCGATCACGGCGGCCGAGTACGCGAGCGCGTACGAAGAGAACACCGTCGCGGCCGACGCGCTCTATAAGGGCAAGCAGTTCAAGGTGACGGGCACCATCGAGGACATCAACACGGACTTCATGGGTGATCCGTACCTGACGCTCCGCGGCACGAACGAGTTCTCGAGCCCGCAGTTCGGTTTCAGCAAGGCCAACCTCAGCGCCCTCGGCGCCCTGAAAAGGGGGGAGCGCGTCACGTTGATCTGCACGGGCAAGGGCGACATCGCGAAGACTGCAATGTCGGACGAGTGCTCGCTGCTCTGAGGCGTTAGAGGCCTTCATTCGCCCCTCCGCTCTCACGCCGCGCTGACCAGCTCGCGCGTGCCTGCTCGCGATGGCTTTGGCTGTCGCGGGCAGGCTTCGACACTGCCTCCGGCGGCAGGCATTCCGGCTGCCGCCGGGTGATCGCCGGCCATCCCGGCGCGAATGTATGCGCCGTAATCGAACAGGTTGGCTCGATGCCGGGGCAGGGCTTGGCGTCCACGTTCCGCTTCGGCCAGGCCGACGGCATCGTGCGCGGCGTCCTTGGTGCGTTGCGCATTGCGTTCGTGGAAGTGCCGCCGGCGACGTGGAAGAAGCACCTGCGGTTGGACGGTGCGGAGAAGGACGTGGCACGCAGCTACGCGATTCAGCGCTTCCCGGCCATCGCCGACCAGCTCGCGCGGAAGAAGGACATCGGCCGCGCCGACGCGCTGCTCATCGCCCTCTGAGCGCATCTAACCGAGCGGTCGCACGAGGGCCGCGTGATGGAAATGACCCCGCTGGAAATCGAAATCGAGAATGCCTGGTTCGCACTGGCGAAGCTGCCGGAAGGCGAGGGCCGGACGCTGTACCTCACCGAGGCGCGCCGCATCACGTGACAGGGCAAGCAGCGCGGTCGGATGCTGCAAGCCCGCGTCGAAGTCGGCACCTACACGCGCGCGGCGACGCTGACCAGCCTGCGCGAGGACGTGTTTTTCGTTGGCGAGCAGATGCGGAGGGCTGCGTGATGTCAAACGTTCGCGAAATGCTGGCTCGATTGAACCCCACCAACGTGCGCTTCGACATCGGCCGCTGTGGCGGCGCGCCGGCACTCACGGCGCAGGACATCGCCGCTGCGTTGGGCATGGTGACGCCCGGCCTCGGCCGGGAAGTGCTCATCGCATGCTGGTGGCCGGACGGATCTAAGCTCGATGGCGCATCGCTCGCGCGCCATCTGCTGGCCGTCATCGGTACCGAGTGGCAACGGCAGGGCCACGAGCTTGAGGAGGCCCGGATGGAGTTGTCGATCGCACAGACCTGCGCGGGCTGGCACGAAGTGGTGACGCCGGTGCTGCAGCGCGAGCTCACGCGCACTCAGTCGCGATGGGATGCGGCGAAGGCGGCGGCGTGGCCGCGCGAAATGCCGGAGATGCTGCCGGCGATCGGACGCGCCGCGTTGCATGAGCTGTGCTGGCCCGACATCTGCGGTAAGTGCGAGGGTCACGGTTCGCTGGTGGTCGAGAACCTGGTCCAGCAGTGCGACGAGTGCGAAGGCCGTGGCCGTATGTCGCTCAGCGATCGCACGCGCGCCCAGCTCGTCGGCAACCCGTGGCCGACGGTGGTGCATCGCGCTGGGTGAGGACGAAATCGACTCCTACATCGCCGCGTTGATGGAGAATCGAAACGGGGCCCAAGACGGGACCCGTCGCACGGCCGCCTAGCATAAGCAATTGTTTATAAAGGGGATTTTTTTAACAGATATGGCGGAGAGAGTGGGATTCGAACCCACGGAAGGTTTGACCCTTCGGCGGTTTTCAAGACCGCTGCCTTAAACCACTCGGCCATCTCTCCGGTTCGGCATCGCTTCCTTACATCGATCGCATCGTCCACATGGTCGCCACGTTGCCCGGCGCCCGCGATTCCGGCTTGCCCGGGATCGTTCGTCCGGGCCCTCAAAGGAAGCGGCCCGCGTGGTGCGGGCCGCATTCTCTCATGCCTCGGTGACGATGCGGGGGGCCGGCGTGGGGATCGCGGGCGTAGAAAGCTTCGCCACGTCCTCGGGGCACGGCTTGCCCTTGATCTCGCTGCACTGCAGGCGCGCGGCTTCGACGAGCGCGGGGGCCTTCTCGGCGATGAAGTCGATGAACACGCGCACCGCCGGCAGCAGGCCGCGACGCGAGGCGAACACGGCGTGGAAGATGCCCTGCGGCAGGCGCCAGTCGGGCAGTACGACTTCCAGTTCGCCGCGACGCACGGCCTCGGCGCAGATGGTTTCCGGCAGCAGCGTGATGCCCACGCCCTGCTGCGCCAGCTGCATCAGCATCGGGAAATCGAAGCCCATCACGCGCGGCTTGAGTTCGACGCGGCGCACGTCGCCATCGGGACCGTGCAGTTCCCAGCGCTGGCGCGCGTCGTCCTCGCTCATGCTGAGGGTGACGTGCTCGGCCAGTTCGTCCGGGTTCTTCGGACGGCCCATGCGCTTGAGGTAATCGGGGCTGGCGACCAGCAGTTCCTGGATCTGGCCGAAGCTGCGCATCACCAGGCTGCCGTCGTCGTCCAACTTGGAACGCACGCGCAGGGCGACGTCGATGCCTTCGTTGATGATGTCGACGCGGCGGTTACTCACCAGCAGCTGCACGCGCACCTGCGGGAAGCGCGCCAGGAATTCCGGCAGCAGCTTCGGCATCTGCTGCTGCGCCATGCCCACCGGCACGCTGACGCGGATGACGCCGCGCGGTTCGGCGCTGAGGCGGTCGACGACTTCGTGCGCCGCCTGCGCTTCGGCCAGCATGGATTGCGCGTGCCGATAGACGCTGTTGCCGACGTCGGTGACGGCGAAGCGGCGCGTGGAACGCTGCAGCAGGCGCACGCCCAGATCGGTTTCGAGCTGGCTGATGCGGCGGCTCAGGCGCGATTTGGGAATGCCGAGCGCACGCTCCGCGGCAGCGAAGCCTCCGTGCTCGACCACCATCGCGAAGTAGTACAGGTCGTTCAGGTCCTGCATGGCCATAATTCCAATTCCAGAACAGTTAGTGATATTTGACCAGATTTATTCCATTACAGCAACGATCTACCTTGGTCTCCGAGCCGGCACCCCGCCGATCGTTCCATTAGAGGCCCATCATGAAGCTCCTGCATCTGGATACCAGTGCCCTTGGCACCAATTCGGTCACTCGCGAACTGACCGCGGCCGTCGTGGCCCGCTGGCAGGACGCCACCCCCGACCTCACCGTCGAATACCGCGACCTCGACGCCGATCCGCTGCCCCACCTGACCGGCCGCACGCTGGCCAAGGCCGATCCGGCCCAGGCCGAGGCCGATGAGGCGACGCTGCAGCAGTTCCTTGCTGCCGATGTAGTGGTGATCGGCGCGCCGTTTTACAACTTCAGCATTCCGTCGACCTTGAAGGCGTGGATCGACCGCGTGGCCGTCTCCGGCCGCACGTTCCGCTACACCGAAGCCGGTCCGGAAGGCCTGGCGGGAGGCAAGCGCGTGATCGTCGTCAGCGGTCGTGGCGGCCTGTACGGCGATGCGAGCCCGGCGGATTTCCAGGAGGCCTACCTGCGCCAGGTGTTCGGTTTCCTGGGCGTGACCGACCTGGAGATCGTCCGCGCCGAAGGCGTGGCCTACTCGCCGCAGCACCGCGCGGACGCGCTGGCCGCCGCGCACGCGTCGATCCGTTCGCCTCTGGCAGAAGCTGCCTGAGGAACGCGATCGCCGGCTCACCCCTCCCCGCTTGAGCCGGCAAACGCTAACGGGCCCGCAGCGCGGGCCCGTTTTTTGCCTTTTTGAACCCCTCTCCATGTGCAGGGCTGAGAGCGCTTGAGCGGCGAAGTAATGGCGCTGATCAATCACGCCAGCCATCCATGGCGGTGCGGAACTGGCTTTCGGAATGTCCTGCCCGGCCATCCTGGCCGGTCGTTCGCCGTGCCACGCGGCAGTCCCGCGCAAGCGGGCCCGGCTCACCCTCATTCGCCCTTCGGGCACCTTCTCCCGAAGGAGAAGGGAAAAGCTCGGTGCGCCCGAGCCGTCACACCAACCGATCAACCCCACCCATATACGGCCGCAGCACCTCCGGCACCGTGATCGAGCCGTCGGCGTTCTGGTAGTTCTCCATCACCGCGATCAGCGCGCGGCCCACCGCCGTGCCCGAGCCGTTGAGCGTATGCACCAGCTCCGGCTTGCCGGTCGCCGGATTGCGCCAGCGGGCCTGCATGCGACGGGCCTGGAAGCTCTCGCAGTTCGAGCACGACGAGATCTCGCGATACGTGTCCTGCGACGGCAGCCAGACTTCCAGGTCGAACGTCTTGGTCGCGGCGAAACCCATGTCGCCCGTGCACAGCAGCACGCGGCGGTACGGCAGGCCGAGCTTCTCCAGCACGACTTCGGCGCAACGCGTCATGCGCTCGTGCTCGACGTAGCTTTCCTCGGGCTTGGCGATGGTGACCAGCTCGACCTTTTCGAACTGGTGCTGGCGGATCATGCCGCGCGTGTCGCGGCCGTGGCTGCCGGCCTCGGCGCGGAAGCACATCGAATGCGCGGTCATGCGCAGCGGCAGCGCGTCGGCCTCGACGATCTCGTCGCGCACGATGTTGGTCAGCGGCACTTCCGAGGTCGGGATGAGATAGCGCTTGTGCGCCGTTTCGCCATCGCCGATCGACGTGGCGAACAGGTCGTCCTCGAACTTCGGCAGCTGGCCGGTGCCGCGCATGCTGTCGGCGTTGACCAGCAGCGGAACGCTGGTTTCCTGGTAGCCGTGCTCGCCGGTGTGCAGGTCGAGCATGAACTGCGCGAGCGCGCGATGCATGCGCGCCAGCGGTCCGCGCAGCACGGTGAAGCGCGCGCCGCTGAGCTTGGCGGCGGTGTCGCCGTCGAGCCAGCCGTTGCGCGCGCCGAGCTCGACGTGGTCCTTCACCGGGAATTCGAACGTCCGCGGCGTGCCCCAGCGGTGCTGCTCGACGTTGTCGTTCTCGTCATTGCCCTGCGGCACGGACTCGTGCGGCAGGTTCGGCATGGTCAGCGCGATCGCCTCGATCTCGCCGCGGATGGCTTCCAGCCGCGCTTCGCTGGCCTTGAGTTCGTCGCCGAAGCCGGCGACCTCGGCCATCAGCGCGCTCACGTCCTCGCCCTTCGCCTTGGCCTGCCCGATCGCCTTGGAACGCGTGTTGCGCAGGTTCTGCAGCTCCTGCGTGCGGACCTGGATCTGCTTGCGCTCGGACTCCAGCGACTCCAGCGCGCCGGCATCGAGGTCGTACCCCCGGCTCTGGCGCAGGCGCGCGGCGAGTTCGGCGGGGTTGTGGCGCAGCAGGTTGGGATCGAGCATGGGAGCGGTCGAACGAGTGATCGAAGTCGCGATTATCGCGTGTAAGCGCCGTTCAGCGCGACGGATTGCCGAAATGTTCACGACCTGGATCGTGCGTGAAGGCAGAATCGGGGAAGGTTTCCCACCGGTTCACGCATGTCGACTCCTGCTCCCGCGCCGCACCGCCCCGTCTTCGACTTCGCCCGCTGGCTGCCCGCGGGGCGCTCGTTCCTGTGGGTCCTGCTCGCTTTCGTCGTGGGGCTGGTGCTGTTCGCGCTGGTGCTGTCGGCCGGCCGCAAGGACGACGATCTGTTCCGCGTCGGCACGCCACCGACCGCCGACGCGCCGGATTACGCCCCGCTCCCCGCACCGTTGCCGGCCGCGCGCGACAACGCCAGCGGCATGGGCGAGGCGCCCGGGCAGACACCGGCCGGCGAGGAAGAACGCCCGCGCCTGGTCGAAACGCGCCCGGCGACGCCTCCGCCGTCGCTGCCCCAGCCGGCCGCTCCGGCACCGACCGCCGCCGCTTCGCGCCCGGAACCGCTGGCCGGCCGCACGCCGGCGCCGCGCTATCCCACGCAGTCGCTGCGCCGGGGCGAGAGCGGCACGGTGATGGTGCGGGCGCAGATCGGTCCGGACGGCGTGCCGGGCGAGGTCGAAGTCGCCAACGGCAGCGGCTCGCGGTACCTCGATCGCGCGGCGGTCGATGCGGTGAAGCGCTGGCGCTTCCGCCCGGCGATGCAGGGCGGCCAGCCGACCACGGGAACGGTGATGGTGCCGGTCGAGTTCCAGGCGCAGCGCTGAGGCTACGCAGCGGACGCCGCCTTCAACCCTCGCGGGCGCGGCGTTCGCGGATCAACCCGTAGGCCATGCAGCAGCCCAACAGCAGGCCGAGCGGCGCACGCGCGTATTCGAACCGCCACAGCAGCGAATCGAAGTTGTTGGCGATCAGCACGATGCCGACGCACCCCGCGAGCCCCCAGAAGCTGGCGGTCGACACGATGCCCGTTCGCCAGGCGAGCCACAGCTCACGCATGAGCAGCGCGAACACGCCGAACAGCAGCGCGGTACCGACCACGCCCAGTCCGACCAGCATGTCGAGATAGGCGTTGTGCAGGTGAACGAAGTGCTCGGGGCCGGTGGGCAGCTGGGCGCGGTCGATCAGCACCGGGATCGTGTCGAGCCCCCAGCCGAACCATGGCCGTTCCAGGAAGCGGTCCACGCCCATCCGGTACAGCAGCATGCGGATGCCTACCGCCTTGTTGCCGGGGATGGCGGTGTCCAGTCCTTCGATGTCGCGCGGGAGCGCGAGCGGATCGACGTTCGCTGCCGGTGTTTCCGGTGACGCGATCGACTGATCGGCAGGCGTGTCCGCTGCGGGCGCCGGTGCGGCAACGGGCGCAAGCCTCTCCCCGTCCGGCTCCGGTGCGTCCTCCAGCAGCGCTTCCGCCCAGGCCGGCAGCAACTGGTCCGCCCCGTCGAAACGCAATGCGAAAATGCGATGCGCCGCCACCAGCAGCAGCAACGCGACCAGCACCGCGAGCAGGATCGGCTGCCACGGCAAGGGCCGCTTGCGCGGACCACGGGTGAGCGCATACCCGACGATCGCCAACGGCGCCGCGATCATGAACGACAGCCACGCGCCGCGCGACTGCGAGAACAGCAGCACGCAGAAGCAGCCCGCGTACGCGAGCACCGCCAGCACCAGCAGCCATGTCCGCCGCCGGCCGCGCGGGTAATCGCGCCAGATGCCGATCAGCAGGCACAACGTGAGCCAGCCACCGACCGCGGCGATCATGCCGCTGAGGTTCTGCGAGATGCCGAAGCGCGGGCGCATCTCGCCCGACCAGATCGCGGGCATCTCCGCCCAGGGCATGTGGTACAGCACCGCCGCGAGCAGGCCCAGGATCAGCACCCCCAGCAGCTTCGGGATCGCCTGCGGGCTCACCGACATCCACCAGCCGATGACGCAGGCCTGCAGCCCCAGGCGCAGCATCTTGGCGACCACGGTGAGCTGGTTCGACCAGCGCAGCTCCAGCGTCCAGGCCATGTAGCCGGCGTGCAGGATCATGAAGACCGCCAGCACGCCCAGCAGTTTCACCGCGGGATGCGCCGCCAGTTCCCGCCACGGCCGCTTGCCGGCGAACGCCATGGCGACCAGCGCCACCAGCGTGCCGTACTCCGGGTGCATGTTCGGGATGTGCCGGCCCAGGTCGTTGATCGCGAAGAACGCCTGGAACGCGATGCCCGCCAGCGCGATCCACGCCAGCGCGCGCGACACGCCCAGCGTGTCGGGACTTGCGAGGGCCAAAGCTCGACCGCCGAAGGAATCGCTTGCGTCGGGATCGGCGGATCGTTGCACTTGGGTCGGCGGAATGCGGCTGAGCAGGGGACGCGGTGAGTCTAAGTCACGCGCCCGCGGCCAGCCAGATACCGCTATCACGGGCCAGCGCATCGAACCCCGGGAACGAGGTCGCGACGTTGGCGACGTCCTCGATCCGCACCTCGCCCGACGCCCGCTGCGCGGCAACCGCGAAACTCATCGCGATGCGGTGGTCGCCATGGCTGTCGACCGTGCCCGCGCCCAGCGGCCCGGGCACGATGGTCGCGCCATCGGGATGCTCGTCCACCTCCAGGCCCAGCGTCCGCAGTCCCTGCGCCAGGGTGGCGATGCGGTCGGATTCCTTGACCCGAAGTTCCGCCGCGTCGCGGATCGTGGTCGCGCCGTCGGCGCAGGCGGCGGCAATGAACAACGCGGGGAACTCGTCGATCATGTCCGGCGCCAGTTCGCCGTCCACTTCGATGCCGTGCAGCGGCGCGTGGCGGACGACCAGGTCGGCGACCGGTTCGCCGCCCTGCTCGGTCGCGTTCTCCTCGCGGATGTCCGCGCCCATGCGGCGCAGCGCGGTGAGCAGGCCGGTGCGGCGCGGGTTCATGCCGACCGCTTCGAGCCGCAGCTCGGAACCCGGCACGATGCTCGCCGCGACGAGGAAGAACGCGGCCGAGGAAAAATCCGCCGGAACGTTGACGTCGGTCGCGCGCAGGCGCGCGCCGCCGGCGAGCTTCGCGTATCCCGGCGAGAACGCGATCGGCCAGCCGAACGCCGCGAGCATGCGTTCGGTGTAATCGCGCGTGGGATGCGGCTCGCGCACCACCGTGTCGCCCTTCGCATACAGCCCGGCCAGCAGCAGCGCGGATTTCACCTGCGCGCTGGCGACCGGCAGGGTGTAGTCGATGCTGACCAGCGGTTGCGCGCCGTGGATGCGCAGCGGCGGAAGCCCGCCCTCCTCCGCATCGATGCGCGCGCCCATGCGCGAGAGCGGATCGATCACGCGGCGCATCGGCCGCTTAGACAGCGACGCATCGCCGACCAGCGTGCTGTCGAACGCCTGCCCCGCGAGCACGCCGGCGAGCAGCCGCATGCCGGTGCCGGCGTTGCCGCAGTCCAGCGGCGCCGCACTCTCCCGCAGGCCGTGCAGGCCGACGCCGTGCACGATGCGCTCGCTCGCGCTGGGCGTTTCGATGCGGACGCCGAGCTGTTCGAACACGCGCGCGGTCGCCCGCGTGTCCTCGCCTTCGAGGAACCCGCGAACATGCGTGGTGCCTTCGGCGAGCGCGCCGAGCATCACCGCGCGATGCGACACCGACTTGTCGCCGGGCACGCGGATCGTCCCGCGCAACGGCTCGCCCCGGCGCGCGATCCAGTGCTGCCGGCTCATGCGTTCACCTGCGCGAGCACGTCGTCGACGGCCGCGAGCAGGCGGCGGTTCTCGTCGATCGTACCGACGGTGACGCGCAGGCATTCCGGCAGGCCGTAACCGCCCATCGGTCGCAGCACGACGCCACGCTTCGCAAGCTCCGCTTCGATGCGCACCGTCTGCGGCCCGAAGCGCACCAGCACGAAGTTCGTCTGCGACGGATACACGCGCAGGCCGCGCCGTTCGAACGCCTCGGCGAGCGCGGCGCGCTGTTCGGCATTGCGATCGCGCGCCCATTGCAGATGCGCGGTGTCGCCCAGCGCGGCCTCGCACGCGGCGAGCGCGGGGCCGTTGACGTTGAAGCTTTCGCGCAGGCGTTCCATCACCGCGACGAGACCCGGCGCGCCGATCAGATAGCCCACGCGCAGCCCCGCCAGCCCGTATGCCTTGCTGAAGGTGCGCGTCAGCGCGAGGTTCGAACAGGTCGCGAGCAACGGCAGCGCGGTCGCCGCGTCGGCGTCCGCGTCGGCCATTTCCGCGTAGGCCTCGTCCATCACCACGATCGCGTGCGCCGGCACCTTCGCCATGAAGGCGGCGAACGCCTCGCGGCCGAACCAGGTGCCGGTCGGATTGTTCGGGTTGGCGAGATAGACCAGCTTGGTGCGATCGGAAATCGCCGCCGCGATGGCGTCCAGGTCGTGGCCCAGCGGCATCGCCGGATGATCGTCGGGCAAGGCCGGCACGATGCGCAGCGTGGCGCCGGCGGCCTGCGTCGCGAGCGCGAACACGGCGAAGCCGTAACGCGAGAACACGACCTCGTCATCGGACCCCGCGAACACCTGCGCGAGCTGCATCAGCAGTTCGTGCGAACCATTGCCGAGCAGGATCTGTTGCGTATCGACGCCGTGCTTCACCGCGAGCGCGCGCTTCAGGTCGGCGCCGAGCGGATCGGGATAACGATGCAGCGCATGCAGCTGGTCGAGGATCGCGGCGCGCGCATCGGGCGATGGGCCATAGGGATTCTCGTTCGACCCCAACTCGACGAGATTCGCCTCGCCGAACCGCTTCCGGAACGCCACCAGATCGTGCCCCGGATCGTACGCCTTCAACCCCTGCACGCCTCGCGAGGCACGCGCCGCGAACCATGCTTCGTCGCGCGTGACCTGCATCGCGTCGGCTTGGGGATCGCGTACGGCGTTCATGCGATGGCGACCGGGTAGGAACCCAGCACCTTCACTTCCTGCGCGTATTCGGCGAGTTCATCGAGCGCGCAGCGCATCGCTTCCTCGTGCACGTGGCCGCCGATGTCGATGAAGAACGCGTACTGCCACAGCCCGGTGTGTCCGGGGCGCGATTCGATGCGGTTCATGCTCAGGCCGTGTTTCGCGAACGGCGCCAGCACGTGGTACAGCGCGCCGGGCTGGTCCTTGATGAACACCAGCAGCGAGGTACGGTCGTTGCCCGACGTCGGGAACAGTTCCCGGCCGATCACCAGGAAGCGCGTGGTGTTGTCGGGACGATCCTCGATCGGGCCGGCGATGGATTTCAGGCCGTAGACATTCGCCGCGCTGATGCCGGCGATGGCGGCCGCATCATCGGAGCTGCGCGCACGACGCGCGGCCTCGGCGTTGCTCGACACCGGGATCTTCTCCGCCTTCGGCAGGTACTGGCGCAGCCACGCCTTGCACTGCGCGAACGACTGCGGATGCGAATACACGCGTTCGATGCCTTCGATCTGCCCGTTGCGCGACAACAGGTGCTGATGCACGCGCAGTTCGACTTCGCCGCAGATCTTCAGCTTCGAGGTCAGGAACATGTCGAGCGTCGACTGGATCGTGCCCTGCGTGGAGTTCTCCACCGGCACGACGCCGAAATCGGCGTGCCCTGCCTCCACTTCCTGGAACACCTCCTCGATGCTCGCCAGCGGCAGGCCGTGGATCGAATGGCCGAAATGCTTGTAGACCGCCTGCTGCGAATGCGTGCCTTCCGGGCCGAGGTAACCGATCTTCAGCGGCTCCTGCTGCGCCAGGCACGCGGACATGATCTCGCGGAACAGCCGCACCAGCACTTCGTCGTTGAGCGGACCGTCGTTGCGATCGACCACGCGGCGCAGCACCTGCGCCTCGCGTTCGGGACGGTAGTAATCGACCGCCGCGGCGAGCTTGCCCTTGGCCTTGCCGACCTGGTTGGCGAACTGCGCGCGCTCGGCGATCAGCGACTGGATGTGGCGATCGATGCCGTCGATGCGTTCGCGCAGGGTGGCGAGGTCGAGCGGTGCGGCGTCGCTCGCCTGCACAACCGCAGCGGCGGCCCGGGTGGAGGCGCTCTTCGTGGCCTGCTTCTTCGGTGCGGCCTTGCCGGTCTTCTTCATGGGGTTGTCCGTGTTCTTGCTTCTGTAGCCCGGGTAAGCGAAGCGCACCCGGGATCCGGCACCTGGCCCGGGTGCGGCCTGCGGCCTTACCCGGGCTAGAAGAGCCTTATCCGTATCGCGACTGGAAATCGCGCATGAAATCCACGAGCGCGCGCACGCCCGCTTCCGGCATCGCGTTGTAGATCGACGCGCGCATGCCGCCGAGGACGCGATGGCCCTTCAGCGCCAGCAGCCCCGCGGCCTTGGATTCCTTCAAGAACGTCGCATCGAGCGCGGCATCGTGCAGGAAGAACGGCACGTTCATGCGCGAGCGCGCGGCAGGCGCCACGTCGTTGCGATAGAAACCGCCGGAGCCGTCGATGCCGTCGTACAGCATCGCCGACTTGCGCGCGTTGCGACGTGCGAATTCCTCGACGCCGCCTTCGGACAGCATCCACTTGAACACGAGCCCTGCGAGGTACCAGTTCCACGTCGGCGGCGTGTTGAGCATCGATTCGCCCGCCGCGTGAGAGCGGTAGTTGAGGATGTCCGCGCGCGGCTGCCCCGCGCGTTCGAGCAGGTCGCGCCGCACGATCACCACCGTGACGCCGACCGGCCCGAGGTTCTTCTGCGCGCCGCCGTAGATCAGGCCGAAGCGCGAAACGTCCAGCGCTTCGGCGGCGATCGAGGAACTGAAATCGGCGAACAGCGGCGCGTCGCCGACGTCGGGAATATCGCGGAATTCCACGCCGTGGATGGTTTCGTTCGCCGTGTAGTGCACGTAGGCCGCGCCGGGCGTCAGGCGCCATTCGCTGCGCGGCGGAATGTCGTGGAAGCCGTTCGCCTCGCCATCCGCGGCGATGCGCGCATCGACGTAGGTTCGCGCCTGCTTGATCGCGGTCCTGCCCCAGTGGCCGGTGACGACGTAGTCGGCGGCCTGCCCGGGTTCGGCGAAATTCAGCGGGATCAGCGCCTGCTGCAACGTCGCGCCGCCGGCGAGGAAGAGCACGGCGTAGTCGTCGGGAATCGACATGAGCGTGCGCAGGTCGGCCTCGGCCTGGCGCGCGACTTCCATGAATTCCGTGCCGCGATGGCTGATCTCGACGATCGAGGCGCCGACGCCGTTCCACTCCAGCATTTCCTCCTGCGCCTGGCGCAGCACCGGTTCGGGCAGGGTCGCGGGGCCGGCGGCGAAATTGAAGGCGCGGGACATGGGGCTCCGGTCAGCAAGGCGAAGAAGGGGTGAGCGACGCAGTATGCCGCACTGCAGCAGCCTGCGGATTCATGGTTTCGGAGGCAACTTTTTGCGCATCCGGCCCCTCTATAGTGGACGGGGCGCATGGTTGGCCACGCAACCGCCCTCCCCGCGATCCCACAACGCGAAAACCGGAACCGCCATGTCACTGCGCGATGCATTGAAGATTCCCGCTTCCGAAATCACCGACGAATCGGTCTATCGCGAACGCCGACGGCTGCTCGCGGCGCTCTCCATCGCCCCGGCGATGACGCTGTCCGGCTGCGGCCAGGCGGAACCGCCGGCGCCGCCGAAGGTGGCGATCACGCCCGGACAGGCGCGTTCGGGCTTCCGTACCGACGAGACGCCCACGCGCTACGAGGACATCACCACCTACAACAACTTCTACGAATTCGGCACTGGCAAGGCCGACCCGTCGAAGGCGAAGCGCACCCTGCGCACGAGTCCGTGGACGGTCGCCGTCGGCGGTCATTGCGCCAAACCCGGCAAGGTGTCGCTGGAGGACCTGCTGAAGGGCTTCACGCCCGAAGAGCGCGTGTACCGGCTGCGCTGCGTCGAGGGCTGGTCGATGGTGATCCCGTGGCTCGGCGTGCCGCTGGCGGGCGTGCTCAAGCGCTTCGAACCGACCGCGCAGGCGAAGTACGTCGCCTTCACCACGATCGCCGATCCGAAGCAGACGCCGGGCGTGGTCTGGCCGTCGCTGGACTGGCCGTACCGCGAGGGCCTGCGCATCGACGAGGCCATGCACCCGTTGACGCTGCTGGCCACCGGCATCTACGGCAAGCCGCTGCTGCAGCAGAACGGCGCGCCGCTGCGGCTGGTGGTGCCGTGGAAGTACGGCTTCAAGAGCATCAAGTCGATCGTCGCGATCGATTTCGTCGAGAAGATGCCCGAGACCGCCTGGCACCAGGCACAGCCGAGCGAGTACGGGTTCTTCTCCAACGTCAATCCGAGCGTCGACCATCCGCGCTGGAGCCAGAAGACCGAACGCCGCATCGCCGGCACCGCGAGCAAGCTGTTCGCCGAACGCATTCCCACGCGGATGTTCAACGGGTACGCGGAGCAGGTCGGCGGGATGTATCGCGGGCTGGATCTGAAGAAGTGGTTCTGACGCAGTGGTTCTGAAAGCGCGGCGCTTTGAAGCCCTCCCCTTCACGGGGAGGTTGGGCGATGGTGTCCGCTCTCCACTCTCGTGCTGCTCTCCCACCGACTGACACCCTCCCCACCCCGGCCCTCCCCTTGAACGGGAGGGAGAAAAAGCACATGCCGCCACGCGCCTCGAACCCGCTCATCGCCACCAAAACCCTCGTCCACGCCCTCGCGCTCACCCCGGCCGCGATCCTCGCCTGGCAGATCCGCGCGGAGTTCCTGACCGGCAGCGGCGGCCTCGGCGCCGATCCGGTGGCCGAGATCGAGCACCGCCTGGGCCTGTGGGCGCTGCGCTTTCTGATGATGACGCTGGCGATCACGCCGCTGCGGCAGATCACCGGACAACCGGTGCTGCTGCGCTTCCGCCGCCTGCTGGGGCTGTATGCGTTCGCCTACGCGACGCTGCACTTCAGCGCCTACCTGGTGCTCGACCTGCGCGGCTACTGGACGCAGATCTTCGAGGAGATCGCCAAGCGGCCGTACATCACCGTCGGATTCGCCGCATGGCTGCTGCTGGTGCCGCTGGCGCTGACCTCGACGCAGGCGGCGATCCGCCGGCTGGGCCGCAACTGGGCGCGGCTGCACAAGCTGGTCTACGCCATCGGCGTGCTCGCGGTGCTGCACTTCTGGTGGCTGGTGAAATCCGACGTCCGCGAGCCCGCGCTGTACGCGGGGATCCTCGCGGTGCTGCTGGGCTGGCGCGGCTGGAACGCGCTGAACAAGCGCAGGCTCAGCGCGCGCCGTAAAGCAGCAGCAGGCTGAGCGCCGCCGACAGCAGGATCGCCGCCAGCAGCAGCCACGGAATGCGCCGCGCCGAGCGCTGGATCGTCGGCGCCGCGCGCGTCTCCTCCACGACCGGCACGCGCGGCTTGGGCGCCGGCGCGTCGGGCGCGACGCTGCGCTGCATCGGCGCCTCGACCACGAACCGGTGCTGGCTGCCGAACACCACCTGGTCGCCCGCCTGCAGCAGCGCATGCCGCACCGGCCGGCCGTTGACCAGGCTGCCTTCGACCGAGCCCATGTCGCGCAGGATCACGCCATCGGCATGCGCTTCCAGGCGGGCGTGGCGGTCGGCGAAATCGGGATCGCCGACGCGGATGTCGCACTCGCCGGCGCGGCCCACCAGTCGCGGCGCGTCCAGTGTGAAACTGCGGCCGTGGTGCGGACCGGCGACGCCGCGCAGCAGCATGCGCGAGTCGGTGCCGCCAGCGAATCCATAGTCGGCCGGCGCCGGCAGCGGATCGCCGCCCAGCAGCACCAGCTCCACGCCGTCGATGAAGATCGCGTCGCCGACGCGCAGCATCGCCATGCGCTTCACCGGACGGCCGTTGACGTGCAGGCCGGGCGCGCCTTCGCGCACCTGCAGCCAGACGCCGCGACGGTCCACGCAGATCTGCGCGACGGCGGCATCGGGCGCGACCTGCGCCAGTTGACCGTTGCGGTCGTAGCCAATGGCATGCACGCCCGGCCCGAGGGACAGGTCGGCATGTTCGCGGTTCTGGAAGCGCAGGCGGAGGGCAGTCACGTCCGCGCAATCTAGCAGAAGCCCGCGCACCTTCGGCAGGGGCCCGCGCACTTGGAATGCATCGCATGCGGCGCGCACAATACCGGCCACTTCGGGAGAGCCCACATGTCGAACATCGATATCCGCCACGCGCATTCGCTGCCGCCGGAACAGGCGCGCCAGGCCGTGCAGGACGTGGCCGACAAACTGGCCGACCGCTTCGGCATGATCTACGGCTGGAGCGGCGACACGCTCAATTTCAGCCGCAGCGGCGTGGACGGCCACATCGCCGTGGCGCCGAGCGAACTGCACGTCACGGCCAAGCTCGGCTTCCTGCTGAGCGCGATGAAGGGGCCGATCGAGGCGGAGATCCGCCGCGTGCTCGACGAACGCTTCACCTGACGCTCACCGCTACCCCATCGTCCCGTCGAACGGATCCGGATCGCCCGCGAACAGCCGGCGCGAGACCTCGCGTTCGTCGCGCTCGATCTCAAGGATGAAACGGCGCGCGTCGCCAAGGCGGTCGAACGCCTCGAAGCCGCGCTCCAGGAAGCCCTGCAGTTCCGACAGCCCGGCCGCACGCGCCGGCGCGCGCGACAGGCGCAGCAGCATCGGCACGCCCGGCATGCGCAACGCATGCTCCAGGCCGGTGCCGACGCGGGCGATCAGGTCGATCTGCCAGGCGCGCAACCGCGGCAGCCCGGCGACGCGGTAGGCGTGCGCGTACAGCGCCGCGTCCAGGCGCCCGTGCGGCTCCGCGATCCGGCCCAGCACCTGCGCCATGCGCAGGTCCAGCGCGTGGGTGAGCAAGCCCAGTTCGATCGCGTCGGCCACGGTGGACAGCAGGGTCTCCGGCAGCAGGCGCTGCATCATCGGCAGGACGCGGGCGATGTCGGCGTCGCGCCGGGCGAAGTCGTGTTCGTTGTAGACGTCGCTCAGGAAGAACCGTGCGGCGGGCCGGCGCTGCGGATCACGGAGGAAGCGGTCGAAGCTCGCCTCCAGCCGGCGCGCCTGCCAGCGGCGGAGTTCCGGCAGCCACGGCAGGCGGTTGCGCGGTTCGACGGCCGGATCGTGCAGCGCCTGGTGCTCGCGCAGGAGCCGGTCGAGCCGCTCGCGCAGGGGCCGCTCCCGCAGCGGGCGGCGCCGCGATGGGACGGCGCGCGACTGACGGCGGACGGGGCTCGGGCGCGGCGGCATCCCGGCCGATGATCGGCGGCCCGCGCCCCGCCCGCAAGCCGTCGCGACGCGGCCTGCGCGGCGGACGGCTACACTCGGCCGACCTCCGACGCTCTCGCCCGCATGCTGTCACTCCACCCGGCCCGGCAACGCGCGCGCACCGGCCGCCCGGCCCGCATCGGCCTGGCGATCGCCGGCGGCGGGCCCATCGGCGGGATGTACGAGCTCGGCGCCCTGCGCGCCCTGGACGAGGCCATCGACGGCCTGGACCTCACCCGCCTGGACGGCTACGTCGGCGTGAGCAGCGGCGCGTTCCTCGCCGCCGGGCTCGCCAACCGCATCGACACCGCGCAGATGTGCCGCATCTTCATCACCGGCGACAGCACCGACGTGCAGTTCCGCCCGGAAACCTTCCTGCGCCCGGCGATCTTCGAATACCTGCGCCGCGCCGTCCGGCTGCCCCGGCTGGCGGCGCAGTGGTGGCAGGAGCTGCTGTTCTCGCGCAACGAGGCGCGCTGGTCGGACCTGCTGATGCACTTCGGCGCGCTGGTGCCGACCGGACTGTTCGACAACCGCCGCGTCGAGCTGTTCCTGCAGGACGTGTTCTCGCGCCGCGGCCGCAGCAACGATTTCCGCGAACTCGACACGCAGCTGTGCGTGGTCGCGGTGGACCTGGACAGCGGCGAGGCGGTGAAATTCGGCACGCCCGGCTGGGACGAGGTGCCGATCTCCGTCGCCGTGCAGGCCAGCGCCGCCCTGCCCGGCCTGTATCCGCCGGTGGAGATCGGCGGCCGGCACTTCGTCGACGGCGCGCTGCGGCGGACGATGCACGCCTCGGTGCTGCTCGATCGCGGGGTCGACCTGATGATCGGCCTGAATCCGCTGGTGCCCTTCACCCACGACGAAAGCGGCCGGCCGGTGAGCCACGACCGCAGCCTCGCCGCCGGCGGCCTGCCGGCGGTGCTCTCGCAGACCTTCCGCACGCTGCTGCAATCGCGCATGCAGGTCGGGCTGGCGCGTTACGCGCAGCAGTATCCCGACACCGACCAGCTGATCTTCGAACCCAACGCCGGCGACGCCGAGCTGTTCTTCACCAACGCCTTCAGTTTCTCGGCCCGCCAGCGCATCTGCGAGATCGCCTGGCGCAACACCATGGCCGACCTGCGCCGCCGCGCGGACGAACTGGCGCCCGTGCTCGAAGCCAACGGGCTGGCCCTGCGCATGGAGGTGGTGAACGACGAGGCGCGCACGCTGCTCGACGGCCTCGCCCCGCCGCCGCGCGACAACGACGCCACCGCCCGCCTGCGCCGCGCACTGGACGACGTCGATCGTCGCCTCGAGCCCCGCCGCCCCGCCGCACGCGGCGCGAACGCACGCCGCCGCGCGCCCTGACACCGCCTCGACGCGTCCGATGGTGCGATGGCCGCATGTGCATCGCGGCGGACCTCCATGCGTGCGGCATCCCGCAACGTCTACATCGGTTGCGCCGGCTGGTCGCTGCCGGCGGCTTCCCGGTCGCTGTTCGGCGCGGGTGATTCGATGCTCGCCCGCTACGCCACGCGCTTCAACGCGGTGGAGATCAACTCCTCCTTCCACCGCCCGCACCGGCGCCAGACCTATGCGCGCTGGGCGGCAACCGTGCCGGCCGGCTTCCGCTTCGGGGTGAAGCTGCCGCGCACGATCACCCACGACGCACGGCTGCGCGGCGTCGCGCGCGAACTCGACCGCTTCGCCGGCGAAGTCGACGGCCTCGGCCGCAAGCTCGCCGTCCTGCTCGTGCAGCTGCCGCCGAGCCTGGTGTTCGATGCACGCATCGCGACGACGTTCTTCGCGATGCTGCGGCGGCGTTTCGACGTCGGCATCGCGTGCGAGGCGCGCCATGCGTCGTGGTTCACGCCCCGCGCGGACGCGCTGTGGCAGCGGCACGGCATCGCGCGCGTGGCGGCTGATCCGCCGGTTCCCGACGGTGCATCACGCCAACCCGGCGGCGATGCGCGCCTGCGCTACTGGCGCTGGCACGGTGCCCCGCGTGTCTACTACAGCGCCTACGACGACGCCGCGCTGCGCACGCTGGCCGACGCGTTGCGCGCAGGACGCGGCACGCGCTGGGCGATCTTCGACAACACTGCGCACGGGCATGCGGTGACGGACGCGGCGCGTTTGCAGGCACTGCTCGGCGACGCCACGGCGACGAAACGGAGACGCGCATGAGCGACGTGCTGGACTGCATCGTGGTCGGCGGCGGACCCGGCGGACTGACCGCGGCGACGTACCTGGCGCGCTATCGCCGCCGCGTCCGCGTGTTCGACAACGGCCTCACGCGCGCGGGCTGGATCCCGCGCAGCCGCAACTGCCCCGGCTTCCCGCAGGGCGTCGGCGGCGACGAACTGCTGCAACGCATGCGCGACCAGGCGCGCAAATTCGGCGTGGACACCATCGCCGCCGAAGTCACGGCGCTGCATCGCGACGGCGACGGCTTCCTCATCCGCCATGGCGACGACGAGCTGCGTGCGCGCTGCGTCATCCTCGCCACCGGGTGCGAGGACGTGGCACCGGACGTCGACGGGCTGGACCAGGCGATCGACTGCGGCGCGATCCGCATGTGCCCGATCTGCGACGCGTTCGAGGCCATCGACACGACCATCGCCGTGCACGGCCCGGCCGACAAGTCGGCGTCGCACGCACGCTTCCTGCGTACGTATTCGTCGAACGTGGCGCTGGTGCCTTCGACCACGGACGGCATCGACGACAACATCCGCGCCGGGCTGGCGCGCGATGGCGTCGAGCTGACGCCGGTGCCTTCGTCGCTGTCGTTCGACGGACAGCGCTGCGTGTTCGAATTCGACGGCCGCGCGCGTGCGTTCGACGTGCTGTATCCGACGCTGGGGCTGATCTCGCGCTCGTCGCTCGCGGTGGGCGCCGGAGCCGACTGCGACGAGGAAGGCGCGCTGATCGTCGATGCGCACCAGATGACCTCGATCGAAGGCCTGTACGCCATCGGCGACGTGGTGAGCGCGCTGAACCAGATTTCCGTCGCGACGGGGCATGCGGCGATCGCGGCGACGGACGTGCACAACCGGTTGGGGGCGAATTTCGCCTGAGCCGAAGCGTCGTCCGCAGCGGGCGTTTGTAGCCCGGGCAAGGCCGAAGGCCGCACCCGGGGTGACGGCGGCGGGGTGCGCGCCATTGGCGCGCAAACATCCCCCTGCATTCGCGGGGGCGGGGGCGAAACGCCCCGGGTGCGCTTCGCTTACCGGGCTACAGGAGCCGCATTCGTCGCGGCCGGGCACGCGACGGTCGCGGCGACGGCCGTGCACCACCGGTTTGGGGGCGACTTTCGCCTGAGCCGAAGCGTCGTCCGCAGCGAGCGTTTGTAGCCCGGGCAAGGCCGAAGGCCGCACCCGGGGTGACGGCGGCGGGATACGCGCCATTGGCGCGCAAACGCCCCCCCCCGCATTCGCGGGGGCGGGGGCGAAGCGCCCCGGGTGCGCTTCGCTTGCCCGGGCTACAGGAGCCTACAGGAGCCGCATTCGTGGTGAGGGTTCGCTCGCGTTTACTGGTGCTTCGCCAGCACGCTCACGCCGCTGAACGTCTTCGATCCCACCACCTTGATGTAGTACACGCCCGCCTGCGGCGTCGGGATGCGCAGGGTTTCATTGTTGCCCGGGCGGGCGGAGCGGAAATCGGCGTTCTCCAGCGTCGGTTCCTCCTCGAAGCTGGCGAGCAGCGTGACGTCGCCCATGCCGCCGTACGACAGGATGCTCAGGCCGCTCGCCCCGGCCGGCACGGTCAGTGCCAGAAGGACGCCCTCGCCCGCCGCACCGCCGAGGCCGGTGATCGGGACGCCGTTGCTGATCGGCGCCGCGTCCGGCGGGCCGCAGTCGTCGCCTTCGCAGGGATGGGCGACCTGCTCGATCGCTGCCGCCGCATCGAGGATGCCCGCGCCCAGCGGCGTCGCCGACGGCATGCCGGCGGGGAACGCGCGCACGGTGTCGACCAGCAGCGTCCTCACCTGCGCCGGCGTGAGCGGCGTTTCGGCGACGCTCTGCAGCAGCGCGACCGCGCCCGCGACGTGCGGCGCCGCCATCGACGTGCCGGTGTAGCCGACGTAGGTTTCCGCGCCCTCCACCGGTGCGGTGGGGCTGTCGTGCCACGCCTGCCAGATGTAGCCGCCGGGGTTGCCGTCCACCGCGCCGCCACCGCCGGGCGCTGCCAGGTCGATGCGCGCGCCGAAGTTCGAATACGACGCGCGAGCGCCGGTGATGCGCGTGGCACCGACCGTGATCGAACCGGTGCAGCTGGCCGGCGTGAAGTTCGCCGCGTTCGCGTTGTCGTTGCCCGCCGCGACCACGACGGTGGTACCGCGCGAGATCGCGTCGTTGATCGCCAGTTGCATCGGCGACTGCGCGTCGCACACGCCCGCGCCGCCGAGGCTGAGGTTGATCACTTCGGCGGGCGTGGTGTTGTCGGGGACGCCGTCCACATGGCCGCCGGACGCCCACACGATCGCATCGGCGATGTCCGACTCGTACCCGCCGCAACGGCCGAGCACGCGCACCGGCAGCACCTTCGCGCCGTGCGCCACGCCGGCCATGCCGACGCCGTTGCCGGTCTTCTCGGCAACCGTGCCGGCCACGTGCGTGCCGTGCCAGCTGCTGTCGGAGACGGGGCATTGCGACGCGTCGTCGTTCCAGTCGCCCAGGTCGTGCGCGCCGGGAGCGCGTTCGTCGCTGTCGCGGCGCGAGATGAAGGCGTCGGTGATGAAGTCGTAGCCTTCCAGCACGTTGTCGTCGAGGTCGCTGTGCGCGGTGATGCCGGTGTCGAGCACCGCGACGACGACGCCCTCGCCGGTGGCCGCGTCCCACGCGGCCGGCGCGCGGATGCCGCCGGTGGGATTGTGGAAATGCCACTGGTATTGCGCGTAGTACGGGTCGTCCGGCGTGGCCCGCACGGCCATGCGAGGCGACGCAAGCGCGACGCTGCGGCGCTCCACGCCGGTGTGGCGCAGCACGTCGTCGACTTCGGCATGCGCGACCGACGGATCGGCCTGCAGGCTGCGCAGCAGCGCCGCGGTTTCGACGCGATCGAGCCGGCGCGAGAGCTTCACCACTTCGGCGCCGCCGGCCGTGCGACGCAGCGTGCGCGCGCTCAGTGGTGCCGCGCTGCGCGCGTTGGACAGACCGGCGCGACGGATCGCATCGTGCAGCGGCTGCGCGTGCGATCGTGCGTCGAAACGCGCGGCGGTGTCGTCGCGATAGCGCACGATCAGCCGGTCGTGGCGGCCGTCGTCGCCGTCGGCATGCGCGAACGGCGCGGCCAGCGCGAGCGCGACGAACGCCGCGAGCGGGCGGAGCGTGACACGGAAACGGGGATGCATCGTTCGAACCTCCTGGAGGAAGAAAAAGGCCGGGCGGTGGTGGATCCACGAAAATGCGCGCCCGGTCGGGAAACCGCCGTGCGTCACCAGCCGAAGCCGAGACCGACGCCGACCGAGCTTTCGTCGCTGCTGAAGGCGCCGCCGAAGGTCAGCGTGGCCTTGTCGTCGAACGAGCGCTGGTAGCCGACCGACAGCGCCGATTCGCCGCCGGAATAGCCGGCGCCGACGCCGATGCGGTTCGCCGTGCGCACGCCCGCGGCGCTGGTCGCCATGTTCACCATCGCGGCGTTCATCGCGCCCATGCGGTCGATGCGGCGTTCCTGCTCGTGGAAGCGTTCGCCGACTTCGGCGCGCAGGTCGTCGACGGCGGCCATCGGCACGGCGAGGGCTTCCTGCACGCGCGCGTCGGCGTAGGCCTTCGCATCCGTCAGCGTCTTCGCATTGGCGGCCTGCACCTCGCGCGCGCTGGCATCGGCGTCGGACGTGGCGGCGGCGACGCGTTCGCGCGACGCCGTCGGCGTGCCCTGCACGGCCTGCTTCGCATCCGGGGTCTCTTCGAGCGTCGCCGCCGTCGCGTTCGCGCGCAGCGTGCGTGCGCTCGATTCCGGCGATGCGCTGCCTGCTTCCAGTCCGTCCACGCGTGCATCCAGCGCGGCGATGCCGTCGTCGAGCGCGCCGAGTGCGTCGGCGACATTGCCGAACGACGAGCCCATCACGTTGAAGCTCGGCGCGATGAACTGCCCGTTGGCGCCGAACGTCGCGCCGCCGCCGAGCGCGTTCGCGACCGCCTGCGTGGTGGCGAACGACTCGCTGCCCAGCGCGCGCAGCTGCGCGAGATTCACCGCATCGGTGTCGCGCGTGCCGGCGGCGACGTTGGCGATCTGGCGTTCGCTGCCGGCGCGTCCGACCGACACGGTGTTGGCGCGATCGGCGATCGACTGGCTGCCGAGCGCAACGCTGTTGCCGGCGATGGCGTTCGCGCGTTGGCCGATCGCCGCCGCGCCGTTGCCGTTGGCGGACGCCTCGCTGCCGAGCGCGATGGCATTGGCGCCGTTCGAACGCGCGTAATGCCCCGCGGCCACGCTGTTCGCACCCTGCGCGACGCTGCCCGAACCCAGCGCGCTGCTGCCCTCGCCCGCCGCGCGGCTGGATTCGCCCGCGGCGGTGGCGTACGCGGCTTCGGCGCTGGCGTGGGCGCCCAGCGCGGTGGCGTTGTCACCGCTGGCCGTGCTGCCGGCGCCGTTCGCGGTCGCGTACAGGCCGCTAGCGACGCTGCTGCTGCCGCTCGCGGTGGCGAGCGCGCCGCTGGCCTGCGCCTCGTCGCCGCCTTCCTCCAGTCCGTTGGCGCGGAAGTGGCGTGCGGTCTGCTGCGCCTCCTCCGTGGCGTCACGCAACTGGGCGACGTTGACGGCGTCGTAGTCCCCGGTGCCGGCGGCGACGTTGACGATCTGCCGCTGGAACGGCGCGATGGTCTGGAAATCGCTGTCGAGCATCTCCACCGCGCTGCCCACCGAGACGGTGTTCGCACGATCGGCATGCGAGTACGCACCAAGGGCGACGCTTCCTTCGGCCGTCGCATCGCTCATCGCGCCGAGTGCGGTGCTCGCACGCTCGCGCGCCTTCGACCAGCGCCCGAACGCGCTGCTGTCCAGGCCCGCGGTGCCGGCGAACTGGCCGACGGCGGTGTTGGCTTCGTCGTACGCGGTGGCGTTCGCGCCGATCGCGACACTGCGTTCGCCCATCGTCTTCGCGCTCGCGCCGATCGTCACGCCCAGCGTTTCGTACGCGCGCGCCTGGCTGCCGATGGCGATGCTGCGATCGCCGCGCGCGGTGCTCGCCGCACCGACCGCGACGGCGCCGTCGGCGGCGGCTTCGGAGGTCATGCCGATGGCGGTCGCGGCGTATTCGGTCGCGCGCGCGGCGACGCCGACGGCGGTGCTTTCCTTGCCCGAGGCGACGGTGGACCAGATCTCGTGTTCCCACGTGGTGCCGTTCACCACTTCCATCTGCCCGCCGATGGCGGTGGCGCTGTCGCCCAGCGCCTGGCTGCCGGTGCCGTAGGCGGTGCTCCAGAGGCCCGCCGCGGTGCTGCCATAGCCGCCGGCGGTGGCCTGTTCGCCGAGCGCCATCGCCCCGCTGCCCAGCGCGGTGGCACCGAGGGCGAACGCGCTCGCGGCCGAACCGACGGCGGTGGCGTAATCGCCGTCGGCGAGCGCGTCGTCGCTGTCGTCGCGTGCGCCGTTGGCCTTGAAGTAACGGGTGGATTCCTCGGCGACCGCTTCGAGCTGCGCGAGGTTCACCGCGTCGTGCGCCTGCGTGCCGGCGGCGACGTTGACGATCTGGCGCTGCGTGCCGAGCATTTCCGAGCCCACCGACAGCACGCCGGCGCGCGTGGTGTCGGAGTTCATGCCCAGCACGATGCTGTCGTCGGCCAGCGCCATGGCGCCGTCGCCGATCGCGATGCTGTTCGCGCCCTGCGCCGAGGACAGGGTGCCCAGCGCCATGCTGTCGCGGCCTTCCGCGAAGCCGCCGCCGATGGAGATCGCATTGACGCCGCTGGCGACCGAGCCCGCGCCCAGCGCGACCGACTGGTCCGCCGCCGCCGCGCCCTTGCCCACGGCGGTTCCGTAGAACTGCGCATACGCGTTGCGACCGACCGCGACGGCGCTGTCGCCCACCGCACTGCCGCCCACCGACACGGCCATTTCGCCGCCGGCATAGGCGGTCGAGCCAACCGCGATGGCGCCGTACTGCAAGGCCTGAGCGCCGGCGCCGAAGGCCGCGCTTTCCGGCCCGGCGGCGAGCGTCGGCAGCAGTTCGCGCTCGCCGGTGTGGCCGTTGAAGATGTAGGCGTAGCCGCCGATCGCGGTGGAACCGACGCCCGCCGCTTCGCTGCCGGCGCCGTACGCGGTGGCGTACTCGCCGCTGGCGGTCGCGTTGAAGCCGCTCGCCGTCGTGTACTGCGCCAGGGCGAACGCGCCGCTGCCGATCGCGGTGCTGGCGATCTCGCGCGCCATTGCCGACGAACCCACGGCGCTGGCGTACTCGCCTTCGGCCGAGGCGTCGGCGCCCAGCGCGAGGCTGGAGGAACCCGTCGCGAGGCTGCGCGCACCGAACGCCGCGCTGCCGTCGCCGCCGGCGTGGCTGGCGTAGCCGGCGGCGGTCGCGTCGATGGCGTCCGCGCGGGCGGTGCCGCCGAGCGCGGTCGTGCGCTCGCCCCCGGCAACGCTGTTCGCACCCGCAGCGGTGGCGAACGCGCCCTGCGCGTCGCTGCCGGCACCCATCGCAGCCGCGCCGACTCCCGAAGCGTCGGCGTACGCGCCGGCGGCGAGGGCGCCTTCGCCGTCGCTGCCGGCGTTGAAGCCGAGCGCGGTGCCGATGACGCCGCTCGCGACGCTGTTCGCGCCGGCCGCCAGCGCGCCTTCGGCGAGCGCCTCGCTGTTGAGGCCGATCGCGTTGCTCTGCGCGCCGGCGGCATGGCTGCCCGGGCCGACGGCGGCAGCGAACTCGCCGCTCGCGACGGCGTTGGGACCCAGCGCCGCGGAGAAATCGGCATCGGCCCGCGCGCCCGCGCCGAGGGCGACCGCATGCGTGCCGGCCGCGGTGGTGCGGATCCAGCCGAGGAAGGAGTTGTACTGGCCGCCGATCGCCACGGACGAATCGCCGTCGGCCCGCGCGCCGGCGCCGACCGCGGTCGAGCCCAACCGCTGCGCCTGCGCGTCGTTGCCGACGGCGGTGGCGTATTCGCCGATGGAGCGCGCGTTCGCGCCCGCGGCGAGGCTTCCATAAGCGGCCGCCCGGCTGCCCGCGCCGTACGCGGACGAGAGCTGGCCTTCGGCGCGGCTGCCCGAACCGGCGGCGACGGACCGTCCGCCGGTGGCCTGCGCGCTGTCGCTGCCGTCGCCGGTGGCGCGGAAGTAGCTCAGCGTGCCGGCGATGTCGTCGAGGATGGAACGGAGGCCTGACGCCGGGACCGGTGACCAGGGACCGGGGACCCGCGTGGTCGCCCAGACATCGGCTTCGGTCTGGCCTTGTTCACGGGTCCCGGGTCCCGGGTTCCCGATCCCGACCCCACGACGCTGCTCGGCGGCCTCTGCCTTCCCGGGCGACGCCGCCTGCGCGACGCCGGCGCAGGCCAGGACGGCGAGCACGGCGACGGTCAACTGCACTCTCTTCATGCGTACCAACTCCAGGGGTGGATGGATCGCCAGATCCTTCACACGCCCCTCGCCGGGCCGCACTCCAACCGCGCAACCGTTTCGTTACAGTTTTATTTTCGCCTTGTGTTTCCGTGGGTTACGGCCAGGTCGTCCGGCATTTCGACCACCCGCGGGCGCGGGATCGCGGTCAGTGCGGCGGGGATCGAACGCTCGCCGGCCATGTGCCGGGCGGTCTCCAGCGCCGACAGCCACAGGTCGCGATGGCCGAGCGCGTGGTACAGCTGCGCCTGCAGAAGCGCGCATTCGTAGTCGCGATCGGCCCACAGGCCGACGCGCCCGACCAGCGATCCGGCCACCGCCAGACGGCCGCGCGCGATCAGCCACGGCGTGTAGGCCGACACGGCGTCGGCGATTTCCGACGGAATGCCGCGCCGCTCGGCCAGCGACAGCGCCCGCGCGTAGAGCGCGTCGGCACCGGCCACGTCGCCGGCGGCACGCAGTGCGATCGCCCGGGCGAGCCATTCGGGCACGGCGCTGCCGCGGTCGATGCCGGCCTCGGCGCTGGCATCGAGGGTCGTCGGCGGCATCGCCAGCGGCGTGGCGCCCAGCGCCAGCGCGGCCTGCTGGCGTCGGAGCAGCACCCAGGCGCGCGTGTTGTCCCAGCTTTCCTCGGACCAGCCCAGGAGGATCGCGTCGGCCCGCCGCAAGGCATCGCGGGCGTCGCCCCGGCGCCAGGCCAGTTCGATGTTCACCCAGGCGCGGCGGCGTTCGTTGACGAGCGCGCCGGCGTCGGCGAGCGCGGGATCGTCCAGCAGCATCCGCGCGCGCTGGAACTGCCCCTGGCGGATGAGGATCTCGGCGCGGTCCAGCGCGAGCGACAGCCGCTGGCCCGGATCGCGCACGCGGTCGCGCATCGCCCAGTCGCGCTCGCTCGCGGCCCATGCCTGGTCGTACTGCAGTTGCATCAGGTGCACCTGCAGCACGTGCGAGCGGGTGATCAGCAATTCCTGCACCGCCCCGTAGGACTCGAACACCGCCGCCGCCTTGCGCAGGTAGTCGATGGCGTACGCGGGCCGGCCGCGGTTGAGTTCGAGCACGCCCAGGTTCGCGTCCACGCGGGCGACGGCGAGCGCGTCGTGCGCGCGCAGCAGGTGGATGCGCGCCTGGCCGAGGTCGGCGAGCGCCGCGTCGAACTCGCGCAGGCCGCTGCGGGTGACGCCACGATAGGTCAGCGCGCGGCCGAGTTCGGCGTGGTGGCGATCCGGATCGAGCAGGTGCACGGCGGCGTCGAAGTCGCGCATCGCCTCGCCGATCTGCGCCTGCCGCATGCGCACCTGCCCGCGGGCGACGAGCACGCGGGCGACGAAGGCCGGATCGGCGTCCACCGATGCGTCGGCGAGCAGCGGCGTGAGCAGCGCCATCGCGCCGGCGAAGTCGCCCGCGCGCGTGTAGACCTGCGCCAACTCGTAGCGCAGGCGCGGGCTTTCGCGCTGCGCGGGCGGCGCCGACAGCAGGATGTCGCGCGCGGTGGCGAGTTCGTTGGCCAGACGCGCGGCCTCGGCGCGCTGCGTGCGTTCGGCGAGGTCGAGGTCGGCCTCGCCGGTGACCGGCGCGTGGCGGCCCAGCGCGGCGAGCAGGCGGTCGCTGGCGATGCGCGCGGCGCGCAGCAGATCGGCGTCGCGCGCCTCGCCGTGCCGGCGGATGCCGTGGCCGTCGACGGCGCCGACCGACAACCGCCAGTTGCCGCCATCGCGCACGATGTGGCCGTCCACCACGAGGTCCACGTTCGCGGCCTGCCGCAGCCAGTGCGCGTCCGGCGGCGCGGGGCCCGCGCGGCCGAGCAGGCCGAGCGTGCTTTCGTTCGGCACCACGGTGAGGCCGCCGCGACGCAGGCGTTCGGCGACGAAGGCCATCAACCCGAGTCGCGCCCAGGCCGCGTCTTCCGGCCCGCGCACGTCCACGGGCATCACCAGCGCCGAGGACGGCGCGCGCGACAGGGCGGACGCGGTTGCCGGCGCGGTGCCGCGCGTGACCACCACGCCCGCGCCGCCGATGGCGAGCGCCGCCGACAGCGGCACGGCCCACCACAGCCGTGGGCGCGTGCGAAAGGCGCGGCGTGGTGTGTTCGCCGGGGGGGCGGACATCGCGATCGTGTCCGCGCCGGCGCACATCGAATCGGCGATCGACGCGATGGCAGGCGCTGCCGGCAACGCGTGCGCCGTAGGATCAGGCGGATCGTTGGCGGCGTCGCGTTCGACATGCGCCGGCTCGGCGTGCGGGCTGCCGACCGGCGCGGCATCGTCGCCAAGCAGCGGCGCGCTGCGCACTTCGGTCGGCGCGGTCCAGCGGAAGCCGTAACGCGGGATCGTGCGGATCAGGCGCTGCTCGTGGCCGTCGTCGCCGACGGCGCGCCGCGCGCGGAGGATCACCTGCCCCAGATGCGCGTCGGTGACGTCGATGCGGCCGAACGCGGCGTGTCCCAGCTCGTCGCGGCCGACGGCGCGGTCGCGATGCTCGATGAGGTGACGCAGGCACTCGAACACCTTGCCCGGCAGCGCCACGACTTCGTCGTTGCGCCGCAGTTCCCGTCTGGCGATGTCGAGGACGCAGTCGTCGAAGCGGTAAAGGACGTTCATGACCTCCGCGGAAGCGCCGGCACGTGGCTTGCATTCTGGCCAACTTCGCCGCCCGCGCACGTGCCTTTTCCGGATCGGCGTCACGACTTGGAGATGAAGGCCGGAACCGGCCAACGCCCAAGGACGGACTGCCGGCTCCAACGCGGACAGCAGCGGCGCGGCGGAACCCCGCCATCGGGCGCCGCGCGCACAAGCGGGCGACAAATCAGCGACGGCAAAGGGATGCCGTCCGCCTCAGCGCTCAGTCGCTGCGTTCACACGAGCGGGGAGCCTCGTAGCGCCGGCGACGCTTCGGATCGAACGTGCGGTCCAGTATCGCGCAGCTCGGGCACCATGAGCCGCTCAGCACGCCGATCGCCCTCGCCCGCCATACGTGCCCTCGCCCGCACTGCCATGCCTGCTTGTCGTGTTCGCGCAGGTATACGTCCGACAGGCAGCGCCCGCCTCGCGATGCGGCCAGCTCCCGCATGGCACCGATGCCATGCCGTCGGTTCTCGAGGCTGCAAACCGGACACCAGCATCCCCTGGTGAGGACGTTCTGGGCGCCCCTCGCGGCAGCGGAAGCGATAGTTGCTCTTTCTCCGCAGGACTTCGTTGGTGAGACACACGCCGCCTGGTTCGATCGCCTTGCGGTGCAGTCGCTGGAGGTCGCGTTCATCCCAGCGTGCCTTGTTGACGTGCTCATAAGGGCCGTTCCACCGGATCTGATCCAGCGCTCTGCGCAGCGCCGACGTGCCGCTTCCGTCCTGTTTTGCCCAGCGGGCGCAGCACGCGCGCACCGTGTACCAGAGTGGGAATGCATCAGGCAGTCCCACGAAGGAACATTGGGTCACCGTCGGCAAGGACCTGGTCGAGGACGTCGGCAACGTCCGTATCGAAAGAACCGCGTCGGATCGCAACGTGACAACGGGTGGACATTACACCCATCGCATCGAAGGGCGGCATGACACCGAAGCGGGTGAGCGAATCACCCAGCGCACACGCATGTACGAGCTGTACGTTGCCGAGCGCCTGGAGATACATGGGCCGGGAGGGTCGATCACCCTGGACGACGCCGGCGTGACCATCGAGGGCTTCGCAATTCAGATGAAGGGGCCGGTGGAGTACGACCCCGCCGGGAGCGGGAACGCACTGACGATCCACGGATTCGTCAATGCTCCGATCGAAGAGCCCAAAGGTCCCTTCAGTGGACGCTATCTGATGATCAAGGACGACGACCGCTCCTTCGTGGGCTACGGCTACAGGGTGGTCGAAGACGACCGCCTGCTGGCCGAAGGGAAGACGGACGAGGAGGGCGGAACGGCCTGGATCGACACCCCGAAGTCGCAGCGCGTGCAGGCCTACAAGACCGTCATGCGCGAGGACCAGTGCATCACCGAGGACTGGGAATCTCGGCTGGGCTGGGTCGATCAGGCCGGCCCCATCGATGCCACGCCGCGTACGCAGGAAGATCCCGGGCGAAGTGGTGGAAACCACGATCGAGGTGGCGCTGAAGCAGACCACGGCCTCGCTAATCTTCGAGACCATCGACAACATGCTGGACTGGAAGAGCCCGCTGAAGGCCGAGCCGAATTATTACAAGGGAAACGGCAAGCCTGCGCTAGACAGCAACATCAACACAAAGCCCTACCGCGTCAGCGAGATCTTTCCGTTCTGGCCGCGACCGCGCGGCTGCATCGCACCGGATCTGGTGATCGTGGAATACCGGCAGCGGCCGTTCGCTGTGGAGAACGTGTTCGCGGCGGTGGAAATCAAGTTTCCGGGGGATTGGGTGAGGGATCAGCAAATGCGAGATTACGACGCCATCATGGGAGGAAAACACCAGAAGAAGGTTGCGCTGTTGCGCGTTCCGGAGGATTGCACCGGCACAACTCCCGACGCTACCAAGGAAGATGATTCTAGAAAGCCTGGACGAAGGAAGAGCAAATGAGCACCACGCAACGACTCATGAGCGACGAAGATATCGATGGTATGGTGGGAGGTCTGAAGAAATGGCCGAATGTCGCTCATGACAATGGCGATTTTGAGCTTGCGATAAGCCCGTTCCTGACGTTCTATTTCGATTTTGAGCCGGAGCGATATCTGGAAGCCTCACTCGCATTGATCGATGTACACGAGGACTTCGAGACGCTGGCCGGAAGGCCGTACATAATCGCAACACATCCGAGGTCGGAACGGCCTCATCCCTACGGCTCAACACGCCTTGGAGATCGCCGGGCCTGGGCCCGGAAAGCGAAGTTCGATGAGTCCTTTGTCTTCAAGGCTACCGACGAGGAGAATCATCGTAGCTCTCCAACCACGGCCGCATACTATTGGAGATCTTCCGGAATATTCTTCGAGCGCGACAAGGAACTGTATTACTCCTACGCGCAGTTCTACTATCGCTGGCAATGGTGGCTGGACAACCGTGACGCATGGCGCCGCTTCGTGCATGCGACCATCGAACGGCTGAAGCCAGAGCAGGTCTATAGCGGATTCGCCATGGCCAACCCGCTGGAGTTCGGAACGCGCTCGGAAGTGACCGTGTGGGATCGGGCGCTGGCTCCGTACTTCTACGGGCTTGACACGGATTATCCCTTCGGCATGGCCGATCGGCATGACCTGCGCAAAGGCATCCGCCCACCCACCTGGGCCTTCTTCCTTTCCGACATCTGGCGCGAAAAGCTCGACAAGAGCCGAGAGGAAGTTCACGCCGCGCTCGACCACCCGCGTATCCGCATCGATGACTTGAGTTGCGGCCAATGGATCGAACTGGGTGAACAGCCCGATCTGTATCCGGTGGAGAACGGCGTGCCGTTGCTGCCGGTGATGCTGAACGCGCTGCTCAAACCGGTCCGGCATCCGGACCTGGATCTGCTGGGCTTCGGCGAATGGGACGGCGATCCGAACGTGCGCTTCAATCGCGAAGACACCCGGCGCTGGATGGGCCGCTTCGACCGGGATAGCGACTGGCCCGACGCCGCCACCCGCGCCCGCTCTCCAACGCCAAGCGCATCGACGGGTGTACGCATCCGCTCCGGCCAGCCCTGCCCATATCCCGCTGTATGGGAGTGCCTGGACATTCCCGTCGGACCGCAGACCGTAATGCACGGCGTGCCGATGCCGCAGGTGAACGGTCGTGATGTGACGTGGCAACTGGTACGCATTGCCGGTGCTTCCGACATAAAGCCTTGAACAGGTTGTTGATCTCGAAGACATGCGGCCGTTCGGCAGCATCACGTCATAAACCGAATCGAGACCAAATGGGGCGCTTTCGTGCCGGGGGGAAGCGAGCCGAGCAGGCCGAACTGGCCTTCACCGAGAATTTCAACAACATCGCGCCGACCTTCGATGAGGCTCCGTACAGCGCCGGCAACGCGCAGGCGGTGCTGATGTCCAGCGGCAACGTCAAGCGCTTCAGGAACCCGGCCGAGATGGAACGCTGGCGAAAGGCGGAAATCGATCGCGTTCGAGCGGAAAGCTGGGAGAAACGCTACCAGCCCAAACTGGACGACCAGGCACGGACGACGTTCCTCGATCGGTGCCAGCGCGTCATGGACTCGGCCGACGCCGTGAAGGAGCTTCGCGCGTTCGATCACGCTGTGTGGTGCAGGAGCGCGCAGCTGGTGCAGGCGTGCAACGTCTACGACCGCACCGACATGCGCAACGGCATCGCGTTCGAAGGCCAGATGGGCAAGGCGCTGATCGGCATGGACAGCGCGGCGGCGGGCCGCAAGCTGCTGGACGACTGGTCGGATGAGTCCGTGCCCACGCTGGAGAACCTGTTCTGGCGCTGTGTCGCGGCGAACCAGCAGGACGCCGAGGACGAGATCGGGAAGATCCTGGCGCAGCGGGACCTCGTCACGGACATGACCGAGGACCGGACCCGTGAAATGACCAAGGCGCTTAGCGACATCTTCGACAAGGCGCACGCGCTGGTGGATGAAGTCGCGAACAGCGTGCATATCGGCGTGGCTCCGGTTCGGGTCGGCGAGAGCGCATTGCTCATCAACGTGCTCGGCAACCGACTCCTGCGTACGCGGGCTGCCGCGCTGACGGACACGCTGGCGAACCGGACTCTGGCGGCGATCCTGGCTGCGCGCCTCGGCCGTCTGGCGCAGCAGTTCCGGCTTGAAGAGCGGGGGAGCGCGCTCGGCGGGGGCGCCGCCGCGCGCATCAATCGCGCCGCGGCGCGGAGCTTCACCGACGCACTGAGGGCCGGCCTGCGCGGCCCGATGGCGGAAGTGCGCCTGGGTGCGTTGCTCACGGCGCTGGAAGCCTGGAACACGAAGATCAAGTCCGAGAAGCTGGACAAGGGCAGCCGCGAATGGTGGGAACTGGGCGCAGCAATGATGGGGCTGGGCGCGGCGGGGCTCGAACTGGGTGGCATTGCCGCCGGCTTCGCCGAGGGAAGCAGAAACGCCGCTGTGCGGCAAGCCGCTGGAGTGTTCAAGGGCGGGTTGCGGTTGGACGATGCCTTCCTCGGTGGCGAGCTGATGGAAGAACGTGGCGTCGGATTGCCGGTACTGGGTGCAGTACTCACGCAGTTCGTGATTGCCTCCATACACGCTACGCGCAACGAGGCGATGCTCCTTGAGGAGCGTCTCCAGGATTCCCGGCGCAGCGATCCGCTGGAAGATGCGGCTGTTGTGGCGCAATCCCAGGCGTGCAAGCGGGGATTCCACGACAGCGCGATAGCGGGTTCTATGGAATCCGGTCCCGCCCTGCTCGAACGCACACACAAGCCCGAACACCGCCCGGTGCACCACACCATCCCGCTCGATGGTAAAGCGCGCCTGAGTGTCCAGCAGCGCAGCGGCATCGACCGTATCGTCGAAACCGGACAAATCCAGTTCCAGGCGGAACGGCTGCGAGATGCCCTCCGACAGCTCGAAGCGAACGACATCGAAGGCGCGACCCGCGGCTTCGAACTTGAATCTCACGTCAGAACGATGCGCCATGGCTCAGTCCATTGCATGGGCTGGCCAACGTGGCGAAGTTGACATTCGGTGTCCATGAGAGTTATTCGCGAAGCCGGGGTTCACGAGTCCTCGTTCGAACCGTGCGCTCGACCGCCCTCATGGGCGGGGCTGCCGCGATCGCGACACGCACCGCCCGGACACATCGAGCAAGCACCTTCGCTCCTGCGCAAAGTTTTCACACGGAAGCCAACCGCAGTCCCATCGCATGGGGCACCCAGATGCCGGCCGTCCACGACTTGGAAACATCTCAATGAACGACACGCCCCGGGCGTGCGCTCACGGGAATCGACAGCCAGGCGGTGCGTCACCAGGCATGGATCGCCGCAAAGCCTTCCTCAGCCCCATCGCCCCTGGATCTCGGATGAAACACGTTCTTATGGCCGTGCTCGTACTGGTGTGCGCGGTCGCGTTCTCCGCGCATTTCGAAACAGACGCGGCGCAGTTCGGTGTCGAGGCGGGCGGCGAGATGTGACGCGGTGCCGGCCTTTGTAGCCCGGGTAAGCGAAGCGCACCCGGGGCCTGTCACGCGACAATCCGACGTTGTCGCCCGCACTTCCCCGCCCCAACCCTCTCCTGCATTCGCAGGGGAGGGAGTTGGAGCGCCATCGCCCTCTGACCGGCGGCATCCCTATCTGCTGACACCCACTGGCAGCAATGTGCCCATCGGCATGGCGATCGCCGCCGGCCGCTCGTTACCATGCGACGTCCTCGCATCCGGAACGCTGCTCGATGACCCGCACCCCGCTGCTCCTCGTTGCCCTGCTCACCGCCCTGCCCGCCTTCGCCGCACCGTCGGACACCACGCTGACCACCGTCTCCGAACGCAGCGGCTTCGTGAAAACCGGCCGCTACGACGAAGTGATCGCGCTGTGCGACGCCTTCGCCGCGCGTTATCCCGACGCCGTTCGCTGCCAGGACTTCGGCACCACGCCGGAAGGCCGTCCGATGAAGGTGCTGGTCGTTTCGAAGGCCGGCGCATTCACGCCCGAGGAGGCCATCGCGAAGGGCCTGCCGGTGATGCTGATCCAGGGCGGCATCCATGCCGGCGAGATCGACGGCAAGGACGCGGGCTTTCTCGCGCTGCGTCAGGCGCTCGATGGCGAGACCGCGGTCGGCGCGCTCGAAAAACAGGTGCTGCTGTTCGTGCCGGTGTTCAACGTGGACGGCCATGAGCGCTTCGCCGCATGGAATCGCCCGAACCAGCGCGGCCCGGAGGAAATGGGCTGGCGCACCACCGCGCAGAACTACAACCTCAACCGCGACTACGTGAAGGCCGACACGCCGGAAATGCAGGCGATGCTGCGCCTGGTCAACGCGTGGGACCCGCTGGCCTACGTCGACCTGCACGTCACCGACGGCGCGAAGTTCGAGCACGACGTCTCCATCCAGGTCGAGCCCGTGCACAGCGGCGACGACAACCTGCGCAAGGCCGGCACCGCGCTGCGCGACGGCGTGATCGCCTATCTCGCCGAGCAGGGTTCGCTGCCGCTGCCGTTCTATCCCTCGTTCGTGGTGAACGACGACCCGTCGTCCGGCTTCGAGGACGGCGTCGCCACGCCGCGCTTCTCGCACGGCTATTTCCAGCTGCGCAACCGTCTGGCCATGCTGGTGGAAACGCATTCCTGGCGTGATTACCCGCACCGGGTGAAGGTCACGCACGACACGATCGTGTCGCTGCTGGACCTGGTCGCGCAGCACGGCGCGCAGTGGCGCCAGGACGCGCTGGCCGCCGACGTGCGCGCGCAGCTGCTGGGCGGCAAGCCGGTGGCGCTGGACTACAAGGCCACCGACAAGGTCCGCACGATCGACTTCCGCGGCTACGAATACACGCGCACGCCGTCGGAGGTGTCCGGCGCGCTCATGACGCGCTACGACGAAACCAGGCCGCAGGTGTGGCAGTTGCCGATGCGCGACGAACTGGTGCCGGCGCACGTCGTCGCTGCGCCGAAGGCCGGCTACATCGTTCCGGCCGCGCATGCGGCATGGGTCGGCGCGAAGCTCGACCAGCACGGCGTGACGTATCGCCTCCTCGACAAACCGATGGGCAAGACCGCGGTGCAGGCGTTCCGCGCCGACAAGGCGACGCTTGCCGCGCAATCGGTCGAGGGCCACCAGCGCGCCACCCTGGAAGGCGAGTGGAACGACGAAAAACAGGACATCGGCGCCGGCGCGCTGTTCGTGCCGATCGCCCAGCCCAAGGCGCGCCTGGTGATGGCGCTGCTGGAACCGCAGGCGCCGGATGCGCTCGTCGCGTGGGGCGAATTCAACAATTATTTCGAGCGCAAGGAGTACATGGAGGACTACGTCGCCGAGGAAGTCGCGCGCGAGATGCTGAAGAATCCGAAGGTGAAGGCCGCCTTCGAGCAGCGCCTGAAGGACGACCAGGCCTTCGCCGACAGCCCGCAGCAGCGGCTGGAGTTCTTCGCGCGCCGGCATTCGTCCTGGGACGACCAGTACCGCCGCTACCCGGTGGTGCGCGTGAACCGCGCGCCGCGCTGACGCCGTCGCAACGAACGGCCCGCTAGGCTGCCGCCACTCCAGGAGGACGCGCCATGACCGTGTTCCGGAACTCCCCGTACCGCGCCGCTACGCCGGTTCTCGTGGCGCTCGCGGTGGCGGTGCTGATCGCCGCCTGCAAGCCGCAGGAGAGCGCGCCGCTGCCGCCGATGACGCAGGGCGCGCACGCCGTCACCGGCACGGCGACGTATCGGGAGCGGATCGTCCCCCCGCCCGGTTCGAGCCTGCGCGTGCAGTTGCTCGACAACCTGCTGGCCGACACGCCCAAGGCGGTCATCGCGCAGACCACGGTGAAGGACGCCGCCGCATCGCCGATCGCCTTCACCCTGCCGTTCGATCCGACGAAGCTGCGCCCCAACGGCCAATACGGCCTGCACGCCACGCTCGCCGGTCCGGACGGCGCGCCATGGTTCGTCAGCGACACGCGCGTGCCGGTGGATCCGTCGGCGAACGTGCCGGTGGAGATCGCGATGGTGCGCGTGGGCGGCGCGTCCGCGAGCGCCGACGCGCCCGAGCCGACGCACTGGCAATGCGGCGACCTGCGCGTGGGTGCGGCATTCGACAACGTCGCCCGGCGCGTGACGCTGACATACAGCGGTCGCAGCCGATCGCTGCCGCTGGCGGTGTCGGCGTCGGGCGCGCGTTATGCGGATGATGCCGGCGACGAGTTCTGGACCAAGGGCGACAGCGGGACGTTGACGCTCGACGGCGAGAAGCACGAATGCACGCGCACGAACCTCGCCTCGCCGTGGGACGAGGCACGCGCGCGTGGCGTCGCGTTCCGTGCGGTGGGCAACGAGCCGGGATGGCTGGTCGAGGTCGGCCGTGGCGAGGCGCCTTCGCTGCATGCGCAGCTGGATTTCGGCTCGCGCAAGCTCGACGTCGCGCAGGTGCAGCCGCGCGCGGACGGCACCGGCTGGACCGGCAGGACCGCGAACGGCATGCAGGTGGAACTCACCACGCAGCGCAAGCCCTGCCAGGACCCCGCCGGCGCGACGTTCGACATCACCGCGCAACTGCGCGCCGGCGGCAAGACGTATTCGGGCTGCGGCGCGTTCCTGGAACCGGAAGGCGGGTAACCGAGCGGGCCCACTCGTTCCTCGTTCCTCGTTCCCCGACACTCCTTCCTGGCCTTGACGCGTCCTGAACCCGGCACGCTGCACGCTGGCCGGCGAGCCTGCACCGTGGACGATCCATGATCGACATCCTGCCCTCGCCCTCGCACGTCGGCGCCTACCGTTTCAGCGGCACGCTGGACGGCGCGGACTACGACCGCTGCATCGCCGACATCGAAGCCCGCCTGCGCCTGCACGAACGCGTCGGACTGTATTGCGACATGACCGGTTTCACCGGCCTCACGCCCGAAGCGCTGGCGAAGGACCTGCGTTACGCGCTCGACAAGTTCGGCCAGTACCGCCGCTTCGCGCGTGGCGCGATCGTGACCGACAAGCGCTGGCTGGCCGGCATTTCCGAGTTCGCCGGCCGCTTCTTCCCGAACACGGAAATCCGCGCGTTCGAGCCGGAGGACCACGACGCGGCGCTGGCGTGGGCGTCGCAGATCGAACCGCTGGCATAGGCGGGCGTTTGTAGTCCGGGTAAGCGCAGCGCACCCGGGGAGGCGCCGAATTGCCAAGAGCATCGCAGTTCGGCATCGACGCCCTACTTCATGTACTTCCAGTTCCGCGACTTCCCCTCCGCAAGCCACTCCACCGCCTGCGCGATGCGCCGCTGCCGCGTGTCCTCGCGTTTGGCCTCGACGATCCATTCGACGTAATCGCGTCGGTATCCCGGCGCCAAGGCCTCGAACGTCGCGCGCGCCTTCGCGTTGCGGCGCAGCGCCGCGGTGAGGTCCTCCGGCACCGGCAGCTCCGCCTTCGGCGCGGGCTTCTTCTTCGGCGGCTGGATCGCCGCGTTCGCGACGCGCGCCATCGCCTGCTTCACGTAGCCGGCCAGTTCGCGCTTGCCGGGGAGATCGGCCTTCCGGGTGATGCGGCCGAACTGTCCCATCGCCTCGTCGCCCTTGTCACCCTTGTCGCTATCGACAATCGCACGGCCTTCCCAGAACCACAGCGTCATGTGCTGCTTGAACGCCGCCATGCCGCACAGGATCTTCCCGTGCCAGGTGAAACTGGGCATGCCCCACTTCAGCGTTTCCTCGACGTCCGGACACGCGGCGTGCACCACCTCGCGCACCTGCGCGAGCAGCGGCCGGGCGAAGTCGGCCGATTTGGCGATGTAGGCGTCCACACGCGGATCGGTGGTGGGCATGCGCGGCTCCGGTCGACGAAGAAGGCAAGGACGTTTCGAACGCTAATCCAGCGCCCAGCGCCCGACCACCTCGTACGGCGTGCCGCGCCCGGGATCGCTGTCGATCAGCACGAACTCGCGCACCGGCCACGCCAGCGCCGGCACCGGCGCCGGCGCGATGTGCCGGCGCACGTCGCGCTGCACGGTCAGGTGCGGGACGAAAGCCGGCGCCGGCTTCACCGGAACCCGATGCCGCAACAGCGATCGCCCCAGCGCGTCGTGCAGCGCACGCAACGCATCGGGCACGTGATGCGACCCCAGCCACCACACGTTGGCGCCGCGGAAGCTGCCGACTTCGTCCAGTGAAAGCTCGAACGCCGGCGAACGCACCGACGCGGCGGCGGCGCGCGCATCGTCCAGCAGCGACGGCGGCAGCGGCCGGAAATCGCCGAGGAACTGCATCGTCACGTGATAGCGCGCCGGTTTGAGCGAACGCCCGCCCGGCGCATGTTCGGCCACCACCGACGCCGCCGTCGCGGCGATGCGCGCGCGCAGCGCATCGTCCGGCCACAGCGCGAAGAACAGCCGGTGCATGCGTTCATCCGGGGCGTCGCCGAATCCCAGTCCCATCTGCATCGTCACTTCACCGGCTTGCGCAGGAAATCCGCGAGCCCGCGCAGCTGCTGCGCCTGGACCTTGTCCACGACCGGTGCGAGCTTCGAGAGATCGTCCGGCGTATAGCCGCCGGCGCGATAGGACATCGTGATGCGCGTGCCGCCGCCGTCGGCCGGCGCGAGGCGGAATTCCAGCGCGCCGTCCAGGCCCATGCCCTGCAACGGACCGAGACCGCCGGTCATGCGCAGCGTCCTGCCGGGATCGACGAACACCACCGCCATGTGCCGCGCCTGGCGCGCACCGGCGATCTCGCAGAAACAACCGCCGGCGCGCGCATCGATGGACAGCATCGATTCCGTGCCCCACCAGCTGTGGTCCTTCGGCCACCAGCGGTCGACGTCGTGCACCAGCGCCTTCCACGCCGCGTCTGCATCCACCTGCACGAGTTCTGCGTTCTCCACGGTGAATCCGCTCGCGATCGCATCCTTCACCGCCGCGTCCGCCGGGTGGTACATCGATGCCAGCGCCATCGCGCCCGCCAATGGAATCCAACGCATCGCACGCGCTCCTGTCCGAAACAGCCGAGATTAGGCGCGCGCGACGCCGGCCATGCAAGCGCGCACGCGATGGGCGACGCGGGCAATAATCGCGGTTCCCCCATACGAAAGGATGCGCATGTCCCGCAACGTCTGGCTGGTGCTGGTGGTGATCGCGACCGGGGCGGCGCTCGCCGCGACCTACGTTTACGAGCGCCGTCCGCCGGCCACACGCGCGGTGCTTGGTCCCGTGCCGACCGCGATCGGCTGGGCGGGCCGCATCGACCTGGTCGCCGGCGACGGCGTGGCGGGCCTGCGCGACGGCGGTGCGATGCAGGCGCGATTCGCCGACCCCTACGGCGTGGCGGTGGCGAAGGACGGCGCGGTGTTCGTGAGCGATGCGGGCGACAACAACCGCATCCGCCGGATCGCGCCGGACGGAACGGTCACCACGTTCGCGGGCTCCGTCGAAGGGTTCGCCGATGGCCTCGGCGCGGCGGCGGCGTTCGACACGCCGTCGGGCCTCGCCTTCGACCCCGAGGGCAATCTCTACGTCGCCGACACGGGCAACCACGCCATCCGCCGGATCACGCCGCGGGGCATGGTGAGCACGCTTGCCGGCGGCGGCACGCCGGGGTTCGCCGATGGGCCGGGCGCGCAGGCGCGTTTCGACGGGCCGACCGGCATCGCGGTCGGCGCCGACGGCCGCGTGTACGTCGCCGATACCTACAACGACCGCATCCGCATCATCGCCGCCGACGGCACCGTCGGCACGCTCGCCGGCGGCGAACGGCCGGGCGACGTCGATGGGCCGGGCACGCTGGCGCGTTTCGATACACCCACCGCAGTGGCGGTCGATGCGATGAACCGCGTGTACGTGGCCGACCTGCGCAACAACGCGATCCGCCGCGTCACGCCGGGCGGCGAGGTCTCCACGCTCGTCCGCGCGGTGCGCGGCGACGAACATCCGCCGGTGCATCGCCCGCTTGCCCTGGCGATCGCGCACGACGGCGTGCTCTATGTCGGCGAGATGTACCGCGGCATCGTGCAGATCGCCCGCGACGGCAGCGCGCACCAGATCACCGGACAGACGCAGGCGCAACGGTTGTCGCGCGCGGCGGGACTCGCGGTGGCGGACGACGGCACGCTGCGCGTCGCCGATGCCGGCGCGTATCGCGTGCACCGCATCCGTCCGGCCAGCGAAGCGCCGGACGCGCCGCAGATCGTCGGCCCTTCGCCGGCCAACCCGCTGCCCGCCACCGCCGGACGCTGGCCACTGCGTCCGCAGGACGGCTGGCATGAAGTGGTCGGCACGCTCGGCGAGGTGCGCGGCAATTACCAGCACGAGAACCGCGACCATCTGCACAGCGGCTTCGACATCCGCGGCGACGTCGGCCAGGAGGTGCTCGCGATCGCCGACGGCAAGGTGAGCAGCCCGCACGCGGCGTGGGGCTTCGGCGAGCTGGGCGAAGGCATGGCGATCGACACGCTCGGCTACGTCCACATGCGCGCGGGCCGCACGCCGCACGGCGAGGCGATCGATCCATCGCGTTTCATCCGGGTGGACGACGAGGACGGCAAGCCCGAACGCATCCGCGTGCGTCGCGGCACGCGCTTTGCCGCAGGCGACGTGCTGGGCACGATCAACGGCATGGCGCACGTGCACCTGAGCGTCGGTTCCAGCGGCTACGAGCGCAACGCAGTCGCGCTGGGCTTCGCGAATTACGCCGACCGTCATGCGCCGCGCATCGACCGCATCGAACTGCTCGACGCGCAGGACCAGCCTCTGACGGTGCGGCGTGACGGGCGGCTCGTGCTTTCGCGCGCGACGCCGGGCGTGCAGATCGCGGTGGACGCGTGGGACCAGGTGGACCGCAACCTGCCGCGGCGGCGGCTCGGGCTGCACGCGCTGGGCTATCAGTGGCTCGATGCGGCGGGCATGCCGCTGCCGGGCTTCGAACAGCCGCGCATGACGATCGAGTTCAACCGCATGCCGGTCGATCCGGACGCGGTGAAGGTCGCCTACGGCCCGGCGAGCGGCATCACCGTGCACGGGAGCGCGATCACCCGCTTCCAGTACCTGGTGACGAACACGGTGCGCGACGGCGTGCTGGAGTCGGGCCTGTGGCGACCGGCCGAACTGCCCGCGGGCGACTACGTGCTGCGCATCACCGCGCGCGATTACAGCGGCAACGTGGCCGGCGTCGGACGCGACCTGCCGGTGCGGCTGGAGTGAACCTCAGCGCGCGCCCTGTTTCGGCGGGCGCACGCGATACGCGAGGCTGATGCGCGGGCCGACCGGCGCCTTCGTCTTCGGAACGCCGTGTTCGTGGGTGAGCTGGCTGGCGTGGCTCATCACCAGCAGGCTGCCGGGTTCCAGGTCGATGTGCAGCGCCTTGCGCGAGGCGTTGTCGCGGATGGTCATGCGGCGCGGCGAACCGAGCGAGACCAGCGCGATCGGATGGCCTTCCTTGAGCATGTGCAGCTTGTCGCCGTGCGGGGCCACGCTGTCGTTGCCATCGCGGTAGAAGTTCAGGCCGACGGCGTTGAAGGGCTCGTTCAGGTGCCTGCGCACGCGCTGCACGCCGTCGATCAGCGGCGCGGGGATGCCGTCGTCCTCGAAGCGGTAGGAAGCGACCAGGCGCGGGACGTCGACGATGCGGTCGTACATCGGGCGGCGCTGGGCTTCCCAGGCGACGGCGGTTTTCAGCTCGGCGAACCAGGCTGAGGCGAGCTCATCCGGGAGGAAGCCGGGGAAATAGCGGATGCCGCCCTGGGCGTCTTCGACGAGCGTGCGCGGGGTGTTTGCCCGTGCCGGTGGGAACAGGTCGGAAGCGAAAAGGTCGGGGGTTGAGGCGGTGGCGCGCGGCATCGCGCGAGTGTGGGGGGTGGGCGTCTCGTGGGGTGAGACTGGGCTTGGCCCGCTCGCTTTTGAGCCTTTTCCCCAGTTGCGAGTGCGCGCGCTGATACTCCGCCGCCCCTCACCCCAACCCCTCTCCCGATGGGGAGAGGGGCTCACGGCATCGCCCTTCGTCGGAAGCGAGGCTCCGGCGTCAGCGAGTCTCAGCCTTCCAGCTCATTCCACCGCTCATACGCCGCGTCCAGTTCCGCCTGCGTCTTCGCCAGTTCGTCGGTATGCGCGGTGATGGCCGCCGCATCGCGCTGGTAGAACGCGGCCTCGTTCATCCGGGCGGTGAGGTCGGCGACACGGGATTCCAGCGTTTCGATGCGCAGCGGCAACTGCTCCAGCTCGCGCGCGTCCTTGTAGCTGAGCTTCTTCTTCGCCGGAGCGGGCGCCGGCGTCGCAACTGCAGCCGCCGGCGCGGCGGCAGCGGCGGCCTTCGCCGACGAAGCGGCCGGCACCGACTTCACCGGCCGCTGCCGCAGCCAGTCGGTGTAGCCGCCGACGTACTCGCCGACGACACCCTCGCCTTCCATCACCAGCGTGGAGGTCACCACGTTGTCGAGGAAATCGCGATCGTGGCTGACCAGCAGCAGCGTACCGGGATAGTCGCCGAGCAGTTCTTCCAGCAGCTCCAGCGTTTCGACGTCCAGATCGTTGGTCGGTTCGTCCATCACCAGCAGGTTGGACGGTTGCGCGAAGAGCTTGGCGAGCAGCAACCGGTTGCGTTCGCCGCCGGACAGGCGGGTGATCGGCGCGCGGGCGCGTTCGGGCGTGAACAGGAAATCCTGCAGGTAGCCGATGACGTGCTTGGACTTGCCGCCGACTTCGACGAACTCGCGCCCTTCGGCGACGTTCTCCAGCGCGTTCCAGTCCTCGCGCAGCGTGGCGCGGTACTGGTCGAAGTACGCGATCTGCAGGTTGCTGCCGAGTTTCACCTCGCCCGATTGCGGCTTCAGCTCACCGAGCAGCAGCTTCAGCAGCGTGGTCTTGCCGCTGCCGTTGGGGCCGATCAGGCCGATGCGGTCGCCGCGGAAGATCGTGGTCGACAGGCGATCGACCAGCACGCGGTCGCCGTAGGCGAACGTCACGTCCTTGGCTTCGACGACCTTCTTGCCGGAGGACTCGGACTGCGCGAAGTCCATCTTCACGTTGCCCTGCAACTCGCGCCGCTGCGATCGCTCCACGCGCATCTGCTTCAGGCGCGTGACGCGGCCCTCGTCGCGCGTGCGGCGGGCCTTGATGCCCTGCCGGATCCACACTTCCTCCTGCGCCAGCAGCTTGTCGAAACGCGCGTTTTCCTGCGCTTCGGCGTTCAGGCGCTCCTCGCGGCGGCGCAGGTAATTGTCCCAGTCGCCGGGCCAGCTGGTGACCTGGCCGCGGTCGATCTCGACGATGCGCGTGGCGAGCGAACGCAGGAAGCGGCGATCGTGGGTGACGAACACCAGCGCGCCCTGCCAGGCCTTCAGGAAACCTTCGAGCCAGTCGATGGCCTCGATGTCCAGGTGGTTGGTCGGCTCGTCCAGCAGCAGCACGTCGGGCGATGACACCAGCGCGCGGGCGAGCAGCACGCGGCGCTTCATGCCGCCGGACAGACGCGCGAACACGGCGTCGCCGTCCAGTTCCAGGCGCTGCAGGGTCTCGGTCACGCGCTGGTCGAGCGACCAGCCGTTGGCGTCCTCGATCTTCTGCTGCACCTTCGCCAGTGCATCGGTGTCGACGTGCTCGGCGTGGCTGAGGTGATGGAACTGCGCGAGCCAGCTGCCGAGCTCGCCCAGCCCGCCGGCGACCACGTCCCAGACATCGCCGTCGGCGCCGGGCGGCACTTCCTGCTCCAGGCGGGCGATGCGGACGCCGCCCTCGCGGCGGACCTCGCCGTCGTCGGCGTGGAGGTCGCCGGCGATGAGCTTCATCAGCGTGGATTTGCCGGCGCCGTTGCGGCCGATGAGCGCGATGCGCTCGCCGGGTTCGATGGACAGGACGACGTCGGAAAGCAGCAAGGGGCCGCCGACGCCGTAGTCGACGTTGTTCAGGGTGATCAGGGGCATGGGGGGATTCTACCGGCTCGCCCGCCTGCGCCTTAGTGCTCTCCGACCAGCCCGATGGAATTCGTCGGAATGCGGCTCGGCGCCGCGCGCCTCACGCCCCTCCCATCCTCCCGCTGCAAGCAGGGGGAGGAGCAACAGCATGGGATCATGACGCCATGCCCTCCCCCACCTCCCTCGCCGCCGCCCGCATCCGCCACTGGGTGCTCTCCGCCTTCCCGCGCGGCCAGAGCGGTATCGACTACGACCAGCCGCCCGGCGATCCCGGCCTGTTCGGCCCCGACACCGTCACCTGGCGCGTGCATTCCGACTTCCCCGGCATGCTCGCCGGGGGCCTGTGCGCGCTCATGCTCCAGACCCTGCATCCGCGCGCGCTCGCCGGCGTATGGGACCACTCGAACTTCCGCACCGACCTCGTCGGCCGGCTGCGTCGCACGACCAACTTCGTCGCGGGCACGACCTACGCATCGAAGCCGGAAGCGCGAAAGCTGATCGACCGCGTCGCCGGCATCCACGAGCAGGTGCGCGGGACCACCGCCGACGGCCGCGCGTATCGCGCCGACGATCCCGACCTGCTGACCTGGGTGCACGTCACCGAGAGTTTCGGCTTCCTTGAAGGGTTCCGCCGCTATTCGCCGCTTTCGTTGCCCGCCGGCGCCGCCGATGCCTACTACGACGAAGTGCGCCGCGTCGCCGAGGCGCTCGGCGCGCGCGACGTACCGAAGTCCGAAGCCGAAGTCGCCGCGTACTTCGCGCGCGTGCAGGGCGAACTGCGCCTGGACGAGCGTTCGCGCGAGGTGCTGGCCGTGCTCGCCCGCATCCGCCTGCCGGTGCCGGCGGCGGGGCTATCGCGCGATCTGTTCCTCGGCGCGGGCACGGCGCTGCTGCCGGACTGGGCCGCGCGCATGCTCGCGCTGGGACGCTTCGAACGCGCGCGTGCGGCCGTCGCCTCGCGCACGCTGCACGCGATCGCGCCGCTGTTCCGCGTCGCGCTCAACGACGGCGTGGCGCCGCGCGCGTGCCGGCGCGTGGGCGCCGATCCGTCGATCCTTGAACGCTGGCCCTGAGTCAGCCGCCGCCCGCAGGGCGCAACAGCACGATCTTCGATGCCGTGCGCACGCGGCCGGCGAGGTGGAACGCCATGTCGATCTCGTCGCCGGGCTTGAGCTGGTCGAGCCGCATCGGCGATCCGTCCAGCGCGAACACCTGCGTCTGCGCGTCGATCGCGATGCGGTTGCGGATGCGCGTCTCAGCCTGGTCGACCATCAGCACGTTGGTGCGCGGGACGAATTCGGCCACGGTGCCGTGCAGGTACTGGCCCCAGCCCTGTCCGCGCGTGGTGTCCGGCAGCAGGCGCACCGACGTCGCTTCGACGCGGTTGCCGGTCTTGACCGTATCGAGCATCACGCGGTCGCCCGGTTGCAGTTGCGGCCGTGTGGCGCGATCGCGCTCGGCCGTCGCCTCGTCGTAATAGAGGTTGATCGGAGCGCCCTGCCCCAGCTCGCTGCCGGTGCGCGCGTCGGGACTGAGCACGATCCGGTGCTGCGCCGGATCGTGCCGTTGCAGCGTGCCGACCGTGCGGCCCTGCACCTGCGCGATGGCCGCCGCCATGCCGAACGCGACGCACGCCAGCAGCGCGCGATGGATCCAGCCGACATTCCCGAACGTTCCGTTGCCCATGGCCGCGACTCCACGATGCCCGGCGGCATCATGCGCCGCCGGCGTGTAGGCCGCGTCAGGAACTGCAGGACAGCATCGAGCAGCCCGCGCGCTCACGCGCCCAGTCGGGGCGGCGGCGTGCGTAGGCCTCGTGGCCGGGCTGGTCGTCGTACGGGCGGCGCATCACCTCGAGCAGTTCCGTGACGCCTCCGATGTCGCCCTCGGTGGCGCGATCGATCGCCTGCTGCGCCAGGTAATTGCGCAGCACGTAGCGCGGGTTGGCGGCGTTCATGCGCGCGCGGCGCTCGCCGGCCGGCAGCGACTGGCGCGAGAGCCGCGCGACGTAGCGCGACAGCCATTCGCGCAACGCCGGCTCGACGGCCTCGCGGCGCATCGGGTCGTAGAACGCGTCTTCCATCGGCGCCAGTTCCGGCGCGTCCACGTCGAGGTCGGCGAGGCCGCGGAAGAACAGCGTCATGTCGATCTCGCCTTCCGTCAGCAGGTCCTGCAACTGCTGCATCAGCGCGGTGTCCTCCTCGCGGCATTCGTCCAGGCCGAGCTTGCGCGCGGTGTTCTCGCGATCGGCGTCGAGGTAGGTCGAGACGAAACGGCGCAGGCCCGCCTGCAATGGCTCTGTGTCGTCGAACAGCAGCGACAGCGAACCGGCGAGGCGCCCGAGGTTCCAGTAGGCGACCTGCGGCTGCTGGCCGAAGCGATAACGACGCTGGTAGCGGTCGGTGGTGTTCGGCGTCCAGCCCGGGTCGAAGTTGTCGACCCAGCCGTAGGGGCCGTAATCGATGGTGAGGCCGAGGATCGACATGTTGTCGGTGTTCATCACCCCGTGCACGAAACCGACGCGGATCCAGTGCGCCATCAGCACGGCGGTGCGCTCGCACACCTGTGCGAACCATTCGGCGTACACCGGCTGGCCGCGGCCGAGGCCGCGCAGTTCGGGGAAATCGCGGCGGATGCAGAAATCCGCGAGCTGGCGCAGCAGTTCGGTGTCGTTGCGCGAGGCCGGCAGTTCGAAATTGCCGAAGCGGATGAACGACGGCGCGACGCGGCACACCACCGCGCCGGGCTCCATCTGCGGATGGCCGTCGTAGAACATGTCGCGTTCGACACGCTCGCCGGTGCCGACCAGGCTGAGCGCGCGCGTGGTCGGCACGCCGAGGTGGTGCATCGCCTCGCTGCACAGGAATTCCCGGATCGACGAGCGCAGCACCGCGCGGCCATCGGCGCTGCGCGAGTACGGCGTCGGCCCGGCGCCCTTGAGCTGCAGTTCCCAGCGTTCGCCGTCGGCGTTGATCATCTCGCCCAGCGTGATCGCGCGACCGTCGCCGAGCTGCCCGGCCCACTGGCCGAACTGGTGGCCGCCGTAGTTCGCCGCGAACGGCTGCATGCCCGGCAACAGCGCGTTGCCGCCGAAGACGCGGGCGAAGTCGTCGGAGGAGATGTCGGCCTCGCTGAAGCCGAGCCGCCGCGCCATGTCTTCCGACACCGCCAGCAGGCGCGGCTGCGCCACCGGCGTGGGCTCCACGCGCGAGTACGCCGCGCCGTGCACCTGGCGCACGCCGGGTGAGGTGTCGGGATCGCCCGGCAGATCGCGGACGAAGGTGTTGTCGAAATGCGGACTCAACATGGGCGCGTTCAGCAGGCGGGCGCGGCGGGACGCCTGCCGAGATGGTGCCGCGCCGTGCGGGTACAAGCGGTGAACCTGCGGCATCGGTCGAGCCGGCAGGCGCGGCACATCGACGCGGTTGGCAGTCCGCGGGCGGCCGGGCGGCTATGCTGGCCGTTCACGTCGAATGGGGAGACGACCGGATGACCGACCGAGCACGCAAGCACATCGCCCGCCACCAGGTTCGTTCATCCGGGCCGATGCTCGCCGCCGCGATGCTGCTGGCGTCGGCCGTGCCCGCCGGCGCGCAGGCGCCCGCGGCGACGTCGTCGTGCCGGCTCGTCCAGGCCGGCCAGTTGCTCGACCGCCCCGGCCATCCGGCGCGCGGCGCGAGCACGCTGCTGGTGTGCAACGCCCGTATCGAAGCGGTGCGCGACGGCTTCGTCGAGCCGTCGGTCTTCCCGAACGCCACCGGCGCGGCCGTGATCGACCTGCGCCAGCGCTTCGTGCTGCCGGGCCTGATCGACAGCCACGTGCACCTCACCTCCGACAAGGCAGGCGTGGAAGGTCAGCTGGAAGGCATTTCCAAGGGCGTGGCCGACCACGCGTACGAGGCCGCGGTGAATGCGCGCAAGACGCTGCACGCGGGTTTCACCACCGTGCGCAACCTCGGCGACGAGGACGGCGTGACGCTCGCGCTGCGCGACGCGGTGGCCGCGGGCAAGCTGCCGGGGCCGCGCATCGTCGATGCGGGCATGGCGATTTCCGCCACCGCCGGCCACATGGACCCGACGCTGGGCTTCCGCGACGAACTGCACGCCGCGCTCGACGTGCACGGCAACACCTGCGACGGCGCCGAAGCCTGCCGCAAGGCCGTGCGCCGCCAGGTCGCGCGCGGCGCGGACGTGATCAAGATCGCCACCACCGGCGGCGTGAACAGCCGCATCGGCGCGGGGCTGGGCCAGCAGATGTTCGACGACGAGGCGAAGGCCATCGTCGAAACCGCGCACCTGTACGACAAGAAGGTGGCCGTGCACGCGCACGGCGCGGACGGCATCGCGCTCGCACTGCGTGCCGGCGCGGATTCCATCGAACACGGCACGCTGATGGACGAGGCGGACATCAAGCTGCTGCGCCAGACCGGCGCGTATTACGTGCCGACGCTTTCCACGGTGAACGGCTACAAGGAGCGGCTTGCGAAGAATCCCGACGCCTACACCGGCGAGGTGCTGGCCAAGATCCAGTGGCGCATCGGCATCACCGGCAAGGCGCTGGAACGCGCGGTGCCGGCGGGCGTGAAGATCGCCTTCGGCACGGATGCGGGCGTGAGCCTGCACGGGCGCAACGCGGACGAGTTCGAGCTGATGGTCGCGCACGGGATGACGCCCGCGACGGCGATCCAGGCGGCCACGGTGAACGCGGCCGACCTGCTGGGGCTTTCGGATCAGGTGGGCACGCTGGAGCCGGGCAAGCGCGCGGACCTGATCGCGGTGAGCGGCGATCCGTTGTCGGACGTGACGGTGCTCAGGCGCGTGGCGTTCGTGATGAAGGACGGGCGGGTGGAGAAGGATTCGGGCCTCGGGGCGGCCGATTGAGCCGGCAGGCGCGATCGCGCGTCCACTCGACGTGACCCCGTCGTTGTAGAGCGGTTTGCACGCGCGCGGGCGCATTTTTCCCCGCACTCGCGCATCGCTACACAGCCCCACCACGCCCCTCGGTTACACTGTTCAGTCTTCCGACCGGCGTTCGCCGGCGCTGCCGAGTCCTCCCCCATGAGCGCCGAGTCGCAAAGCTCGAACGATGCCCCGTCCCTGAAATTCACCGATCTCGACCTGCCCGAGCCCCTGCTCAAGGCACTGGCCGACGTCGGCTACGAGTCGCCCTCGCCCATCCAGGCCGCCACGATCCCGCCGCTGCTGCAAGGCCGCGACGTGCTCGGCCAGGCGCAGACCGGCACCGGCAAGACCGCCGCGTTCGCGCTGCCGATCCTGGCGCGGATCGAGCCGGGCCAGCACAAGCCGCAGGCGCTGGTGCTGGCACCGACGCGCGAGCTGGCGATCCAGGTCGCCGAGGCGTTCCAGAAGTACGCCCACCACCTGCCCGGCTTCCACGTGCTGCCGATCTACGGCGGCCAGAGCTACTACCCGCAGTTGCAGGCGCTCAAGCGCGGCGTGCAGGTCGTGGTCGGCACGCCCGGCCGCGTGATCGACCATCTGGAACGCGGCTCTCTCGACTTGTCGGAACTGCGCTGCCTGGTGCTCGACGAAGCCGACGAAATGCTGCGCATGGGCTTCATCGACGACGTCGAGGCGGTGCTGAAGAAGACGCCGGAAACGCGTCAGGTCGCGCTGTTCTCGGCGACGATGCCGCCGCCGATCAAGCGCATCGCGCAGACGTACCTGAAGGACCCGGTCGAGATCTCGATCAAGGCCAAGACCACCACCGCCGCCAACATCCGCCAGCGCTACTGGGCGGTGAGCGGCGTGCACAAGCTCGATGCGATCACGCGCATCCTGGAAGCCGAGCCGTTCGACGCGATGATCGTGTTCGCGCGCACCAAGCAGGCGACCGAGGAGCTGGCCGACAAGCTCGCCGCGCGCGGGATTGCCGCTGCCGCCATCAACGGCGACGTGCAGCAGGCGCAGCGCGAGAAGACCATCCAGAACCTCAAGGACGGCAAGATCGACGTGCTGGTCGCCACCGACGTGGCCGCGCGCGGCCTGGACGTTGAGCGCATCAGCCACGTGCTGAACTTCGACATTCCGTACGACACCGAAAGCTATGTGCACCGCATCGGCCGCACCGGCCGCGCGGGTCGCAAGGGCGAGGCGATCCTGTTCGTCACGCCGCGCGAGCGCGGCATGCTGCGCGCGATCGAGCGCGCCACGCGCCAGCCGATCGAGCCGATGGCGCTGCCCACCATCGAAACGGTGAACGAGCAGCGCGTGAACCGCTTCCTCGGCCGCATCACCGGCGCGCTCGACAGCGACGACCTGGCGCAGTTCCGCGACCTGGTCGAGCGCTACGAGCGCGAGCAGGACGTGCCTGCGGTGGAGATCGCCGCGGCGCTGGCGAAGCTCGTGCAGGGCGACATGCCGCTGCTGCTCGACGCCACCGCGGAGAAGCTGCGACCGCATGCGCAGGTCGGTTTCGAACAGCGAGGCCCGCGCGAACAGGGGCGCGATTCGCGCTTCGGCCGCGATCGGGATGCGCGTTTCGAACGCGACGGCGGGTCGCGCGCGGCGCGCGAGCCGCGTCAGGAGTCCCGTCATGAGCCGCGCCACGAACCTCGCCATGATCGCGGCGAACGGTTCGAGCGTCCGCAGCGCAGCGAAACGGCGGGCGCTCCGGCGGAGCGTTACGAGCGTCCGGCGATCGAACGACCGCAGTTCGAACAGCCCCGCTCCGAGCGTCCGCAGAACGAGCGTTCGTTCAACGCGGGCGAATCGATGTTCGACGACGACGCGCCGGCACCGCGCCGCGAACCTCGCGAGCCGCGCGAATCGCGCGAGCCCGAGGTCGGGATGGAAACCTTCCGCATCGAGGTCGGCCACGTGCATGGCGTGAAGCCGGGCAACATCGTTGGCGCGATCGCCAACGAGGCCGAACTGGAAAGCCGCTACATCGGCCGCATCGACATCCGCGACGACCACAGCCTGATCGACCTGCCCGAAGGCATGCCGCGCGAGGTCATGGACCACCTCAAGCGCGTGCGCGTGGCCGGCCAGCAGCTGCGCATCAGCCGCGCCGGCGAAGGCGGCGGCCATGGCGCCCAGCGTCCGCACGGCCGTCATGCGCGCGAGTTCGACGGCGAGCGCCGTCCGCCGCGCGGGCCGCGTCCGCCGCACGGGGCGGGGCCGCGGAAGCCGGGTGGGTTCCGGCGCTGAGGTTCCTGCGGGTGCGTGGCGCGTAGGCGGCGCGATCCGTCCTGACGCAGGGTTTGGCGGGCGCTTGTCCGCCGGTGGGCTGCATCGCCCTCACGCACATCATCCCGGCGCACACACACGTCATCCCGGCGAAGCCCGGGATGACGGCCGATGTGGGGACGAGTCCATCTGGGATGGGCGGCTTCTGACGCTTCCCTGATGGCGATGTCCGCACACCTCTCAGCCCCTCATTCCTTCGATGGCATCATCCTTCGCCCGCCGTCGATCACGGAACCTCCGAAGCGCCGATGCACCTGATCCTCCTCAGCGCCCTGTGCAGCGTCCTCGTTTCGGTGCTGCTCAAGCTCGCGCCGCGGACGCGGCTCGATGTCGGACAGCTGGTCACCTGGAACTACCTCGCCGCCGGCGCGCTGTGCGCGTGGCTGCTGCGGCCGCCGCTGCACAGCCTCACCCATCCCGACACGCCGTGGGCCGCGCTGCTGGGGCTCGCGGTGGTGCTGCCGTCGCTGTTCCTCGTGCTCGGCGCGTCGGTGCGCGCGGCAGGCATCGTGCGTACCGACGTGGCGCAGCGACTGTCGTTGCTGCTGTCGCTGCTGGCAGCGTTCACGCTGTTCGGCGAACGGGCCGACGGGCTGCGGCTGCTCGGCCTCGCGCTGGGGCTGGTGGCCGTCGCCGGCATCGTCGCGCGGCCCGAACCCGCGCCTGTCGGCGCGGAACGACGGAGCTGGCTCCTGCTGCTCACCGTCTGGATCGGCTTCGCGCTGGTGGACGTGATGCTCAAGCGCATCGCCCTGGCGGGCACGCCGTCGATGGCGGCGTTGCAGGCCGCGTTCGCCATCGCCTTCGCGCTGATGTTCGCCACGCAACTCGTGCGCCAGTTGCGCGGGCGCACGCGGTTGTCATGGCGCAACTTCGGCGGCGGGCTGCTGCTCGGACTGCTGAATTTCGGCAACATCATCTTCTACGTGCGCGCGCACCAGGCGCTGCCGGACAGCCCGTCGGTCGTGTTCGCGGCCATGAACATCGGCGTGGTCGTGCTGGGCACGCTGGTGGGCGTGTTCGCGTTCGGCGAGAAGACCAGCCGATGGAACCGCGCGGCGATCGTCCTGGCGCTGGTCGCCATCGCGCTCATCGCGATGGCGTCGCGCGCGTAGCGGCGGCGGATTTGGCATAGTCGAACGCCGCCCGCCGCCCCGCTCCACCATGCCCCGCCTGCTCGTCTTCCAGCACGTCGCCGCCGAACCGCTGGGCACGCTCGATCCGCTGATCCGCCGGCGCGGGCACCGCATCCGGTTCGCCAATTTCGAGCGGCAGCCGGATTTCGAGCCGAACGTGGACCGTTATCGCGGCCTGATCGTGCTCGGCGGGCCGATGAACGTCGAGGACCAGGCGCGGCGACCGCACCTGAAGACCGAACTGCGCGCGATCGAACGCATGCTCGAACAGGGCAAGCCCGTGCTCGGCATCTGCCTGGGCGCGCAGCTGCTCGCGCACGTGCTCGGCGCGCCGGTGCGGCGGCACGAGGCGCCCGAGATCGGCTGGTATCCGCTGCGAACGACGGACGCCGGCCGCGAGGATCCGGTGCTTTCGCCGCTGGGCGACATGGCGCCGGTGTTCCAGTGGCATCGCTACAGCTTCGAGGTGCCGCGCGAGGCCACGCACCTGGCCAGCACCTCCAGCTGCGAGCACCAGGCCTTCCGCCATGGCGAGAACGCGTACGGCTTCCAGTTCCACCTGGAGATGGACGAGGCGCTGATCGAACGCTGGCTGCGCAATCCGGCGTATCGCGAGGAACTGGCGGAACTGGGCGGGCTCGATCCGGCGCGTGCCGATGTCGAGGCGATCCGGCGCCACACGCACGAGCACATCGCCGGCATGCAGGCGCGGGCGGACGAGGTGTTCAACCGCTTCCTCGATCTGGTCGGCCGGCCGCAGCGGCGGATCACGCTGCCTTCGCGCGAGTGGGTCTGAACTCCCGCGCGGGCTTGGTGTGAAAGCTCTAGAGCCGGGCGCGAAGGTGACCGGACCCCAGCCACTCCCATCGAGGGACCCCGCATGGCGAAGTTCAAGAAAGCGGCCGGCACCAGCACGGCACAGGGCGCACGCCCGCGCAAAAAGACCGGCACGCGGACTGAACAGCAGCAGGCCGACCAGCTCTCGCGCAGCCTGAGCGAATCGGCGCAGCAGATCTGGCTGGCCGGCGTGGGCGCGTTCTCGCGCGCGCAGGCCGAAGGCACGAAGCTGTTCGATGCGCTGATCAAGGAAGGCACTACACTGGAACAAACCGCGCGCCGCCTCGCCGGCGGCCAGGCCGACGCGATGCGCGACGCGGTCGGCTCGAAGGTGGGCCAGGCGCGCGAACGCGCGGCGGACACCTGGGATCGACTGGAAAAGGTGTTCGAGGATCGCGTGCAGCGTGCGCTGGTGAAGCTGGGCGTGCCCGGTCGCGACGATCTCAACGAACTCAGTCGCCGCGTCGATGCGCTCACGAGCGAACTGCGCCGCCAGGGCGGCACCGCCGCTGCACGCAAGTCGCCCGCCGGCAAGTCGCCGGCCCGGAAGGCCACCGCCAGCCGGCAGGCGACGCAGGCGCCGGCCGCGCGCAAGTCGCCACGCAAGGCGACGCGCGCGCGATCCAGCGCGACGACCTGATCCCTACCGCTTCAACGCCCGGCCCTCTCGCCGGACACCGACAAGCCCGCCAGTCCGCGTCTTCCGTATGCTCCCCTCCCCTTACGGTTTCGGACTGGCGGGCTTTCTCTTGCGCGCAGCCAACCGGCGCACGTGATCCGCGCCACACGGGGCGCCACGCCGCTGTCGTATAGTCGCCAGCCTCCGACATCTCCGGGCTGTGCATGCTGGCTGGCTTTTCCCTGACGATCGCGCTCCTCATCACCGTCCTGCTGGGCGCCGCCGCGACGGCGTGGCTGTGGCTGGTGCGTCGAAGGCAGGAGGAGACCGCCGCCGGCATCGGCGCGTTGGCCGACATGCGCTGGCGCGAGTTCTCGCGACTGGTGGTGGAAGCCTTGCAGACACGGGGCTTCGAAGCCGAATCGATCGAACAGACGCTCGAACGCGGCCCGCAGGCCGAACTGCGCCTGCGACGCGATGGCCGCACCTGGCTGCTGGCATGCAAGCTGGCCGCCGCGCGTTCGCGTCTGGGCGTGGCGACGGTGCGCGAACTGACCGACTCGGTACGTTTCAACGGAGCCGCCGGCGGCCTGCTCGCCACACCGGCGCGCATCGACGCGGACGCACGCAAGGCAGCCGATGGCCTGGAACTGTTCGACGGCAACGCGCTGTGGGCGCTGGTCGGCCCGATGCTGCCGGCCTCGCTGCGTGACGACCTCACCGCCAATGCACGCCGGCGCAGCGTGCGCGAGACCGCGCTGGCGTGGGTCGGGGCACTGGTGCTGGGCGTCGCGGCGGGGTTCGTGCCGGCGCTGATGCAGGACGACCCGGCGGCGGCGACGCCGGTCGAGGCACCCGCCGCGCCCACGCCGGCGCAACCGGCTTCGACTGGGCCACAGGTTCCCGTTGCGGATCCGTCGCTCGCCGCTCCCGCCGACCCGAACCGCGAGCAGTTCGAACGCGGCGAAGTGATCCACGCGATCGCCGCGCTGCCGTGGGTCGAACGCGTGATGTGGTCGACCAGTTCGACGCTGGTGATCCAGCAGCGCGAAGACGTGGACCAGCACGACGTGCACGAGGTCTGCAACGTCCTCGCGCGTTACGACGCGCTGCGCGCCTCGCGCCTGCAGCTGCAGCCGCCGGCGGCGAGCGAGCGGAAGGTGCGGTTCCTGCAGTGCCGGGCGTACTGAGGCCTTGAAGCCCCTCTCCTCCGGAAGAGCGGTCGGGGTGAGGGTCGGCGGTGGGGGATGCGACCCGATCGCCGGTGTGACAAGGCTTTTGTAGCCCGGGTAAGCGAAGCGCACCCGGGGATTTCGCGCACTACCCGGGTGCGCTTCGCTTACCCGGGCTACAAGAGCTACAAAGGCTACAAGAGCCACAAGACCGGCAACGATGCTGAGGTGCCCTCAGCCTGGATCCCGGCCTTCGCCGGGATGACGATGGTCAGTTGGTCCGTCGATCGACCGCGCTACCAATGCACCCCACGCATCAGCGCCGCGAACGCGATCTGCTCGCTGCTCGGCGCGACTTCGCCCTTCAGCGCCTGCTTGTCGCCGCGCGCGGCGGCGGAATCGGGGAACAATTCGAAGGCGGTGCTCATGATCACTTCGTAAGCCTTCGGGGCCAGTGCGTTCACCACCGAAGCGAAGATGCCCAGGCGCGTCGCAATGCGGCTGGGGCGTTCGATGATGCCCTTGATCACCAGGTCCGCCGCCTCTTCCGGCGTCAGCGTCGGCACGCTGTCGTACATCCGGGTCGGAGCGATCATTGGCGTCTTCACCAGCGGCATGTTGATCGTGGTGAAGCAGATGCCCTTGCCCGACAGTTCGCCCTGCGCGCATCGGCTCCACGCGTCCAGCGCGGCTTTCGACGCCACGTAGGCCGAAAAACGCGGCGAATTGGCGAGCACGCCGATCGAGCTGATGTTGATGATGTGGCCCTTCCGGCGCTGCGTCATGCCGGGCAGGAAACCCATGATCAGGCGCAGGCTGCCGAAATAATTCAGTTGCATCGTGCGTTCGAAATCGTGGAAGCGGTCGTAGCTGAGCTCGATCGAACGACGGATCGAGCGTCCGGCGTTGTTCACCAGCACGTCGCAACGGCCGTGCTCTTCCAGCACGGTTTTCACCAGGCGGTCGCAGTCGTCCATGTCCGCCAGGTCGGCGGTGTAGGCGAACACCTTGCCGCCGGCAGCGTTCATGTCGTCGCGGGCCTTGAACAGTTCCTCCTCGCCACGCGCGACGATGATCGTGATCGCGCCGGCTTCGGCCACGCGCTGCGCGGTCGCCAGGCCGATGCCCGACGAACCGCCGGTGATCACCACGACCTTGTTGCGCACCTTGCCCTTGAGGCTGCGGTCGACGAACAGGTCCGGGTCGAGGTGGCGTTCCCAGTAATCCCACAGCCGCCACGCGTAGGTGTCCAGCGCCGGCACGTGGATGCCGCTTCCCTTGAGCGCACGCTCGGCCTCGCGATTGTCGAAGCGAGTCGGGTAGGCGAGGAACTTCAACACCTGCTTGGGGATCTTGAAATCGCGCAGCAGCATGCCGACGAAACGCCGCACCGGCGGCAGGTTCGCCACCGCACCGCGCACGCTGCCGGGGATGAAGGCGAACATGCGCGCGTCGATGCGCATGGTCATCTCCGGCGAATGCCCGGCGCGCGCGAAGGTGTTGAGCACCTCGCCCACGCGCAACGGCTCGGGGTCGGTCAGGTGGAAACAGTGGCCGTCCAGGCGCGGCTTGTGTGCGATGTGGTCCATCGCGTCGACCACGTAATCCACGGGCACGATGTTGATGCGACCGCCTTCCAGGCCGAGCATCGGCATCCACGGCGGCAGCATCTCGCGCAGTTTCTTGAGGAAGGTGAAGAAGAAATACGGGCCGTCGATCTTGTCCATCTCGCCGGTGCGCGAGTGGCCGACCACCATGCCGGGACGATAGATGCGCCATTTCACGCGCGTTTCCCGCCGGACCAGCCCTTCGGAGTCGTGCTTGGTGCGAAGGTAGGGATCGTCCAGTCCCTCGGCTTCGTCGAACATGTCCTCGCGGAACACGCCCGGATACAGGCCGGCGGCGGCGATCGAACTGGTGTGGTGGAACACGCCGGCTTCCAGCGCCGCCGCGAGATCCAGCGCATGCCGAGTGCCGTCGACGTTGGCCGCGTACTGGGCCTCCGGCTTGGCGGTGAGGTCGTAGATCGCCGCGAGGTGGAAGAAGTGCTTCACCTTGCCCTTCAGCGCACGCACCTGTGCGGCGGAGACGCCGCACGTTTCCTGCGTCATGTCGCCTTCGACCGGGACCACGCGCTTCATGTCCCAGGCCATCTTCTTCGCGACGGCGTCGAGCTTCCTGCGCGAATCCTTCCGCACCAGCACGTAGACCGTGCCCTTGCGCTGGCGGAGCAGCCGGTCGACCAGGAAGCGGCCGATGAAACCCGTGGCACCGGTGACGAAGTAGCTCATTGCCCTCTCCCCGACCTTGTGTCCGCCGCGCGGCGTGGCTCCTACGTTGCCAGAGGCCCCGCTCCGTCACAATTCCCCGCCGTATTGACCACCCCGACGGTGCGTGAGGTAATTCCGGCCACGATCCCGCCTCGCCGGAGGGCCGCCGCCATGGCCGACCTGCAGTCCGCTTTCGAACAAGCCGCGAAGGACGTCCAGGGCCTGCCCGAGCGCCCTGACAACGACACCCTGCTGCGCCTGTACGCGCTCTACAAGCAGGGCTCCGAAGGCGACGTCGCCGGGCCGAAGCCGGGGTTCTTCGATTTCGTCGGCACCGCCAAGTACGAGGCCTGGGCGAAGCTCAAGGGCATGTGCAGCGACGATGCCAAGCAGAAGTACATCGACCTGGTGAAAAAGCTGCGCGCCTGACACGCGCCGCAGCCGCCCGACACGACCGATGGCGAAACAGACACGCCAGCGCATCCTCGACAGCGCATTGACGATGTTCAACGCCCTGGGCGAACCGAACGTCACCACCAACCACATCGCCGACGAGCTGGAGATCAGCCCGGGCAACCTGTACTACCACTTCCGCAACAAGGACGACATCATCGAGCAGTTGTTCGCGCGCTTCGAGGAGCGCATGGACGCCGCGCTCGCCGCGCCGGAGGGACGGCTGCCGGGGCTGGAGGACATCTGGCTGCAGCTGCACCTGGTGTTCGAATGCATCTGGGATTACCGCTTCCTGCATCGCGACCTGGTGGAGATCCTCAGCCGCAACCGTCGCCTGCGGCTGCGCTTCGCGCGCATCCTGCGACGCGCCAACGACCAGGCGCATACGGTGATGCGCGGGCTGGTGCAGGCGGGAATCATGCGCGCGTCGAAGGACGAACTCGCCGCCACGGCGACGAACGTGCTGGTCATCGCCACCTTCTGGCTGAACTACGCCGCCGCGCGCGGCGACAAGGACGAACACGCGGCGATCCGCGACGGCATCGTGCAGGTGATGATGCTGCTGGCGCCGTTCCTTCGCGATGCGGAACGGGTGCATCTCAATACGCTGACGCGGGCGTATCTGGACTGAAAGACACCTCGTCTCACTGCCCACTCCACCCGCAGGAACACCCGTCCCGCCCCTTGCCCCCCTTGCCAGCCCCCGGGCGCAGGCGGGATGCTGCGCGCTCGACCCGCACCGAGGCACCGCCGATGGCCGCGAAGTCCAGTTGGGCCGCCTTTCCGCACGATGCCAGGAGCTTCGCCTACGCCGGCGAGGGCCTGAAAAAAGCCTGGTCGAAGCTGCATGCCGGCGACGCGGAGCCCTACCCCGACGCGCGACGCGCGGCCACCCTCCTGGCCGCCGCTGGCAAGGCGGCGCCAAAAGGCATGGAAGCCGATTCGCTTGCTGCGGCGTTGCAGGACGCCTGGCGGGCCTTCCATCGCGGCGATTTCCAGGTCGCTTACGACGCGGGGGTGGCGCTAGGGCCGATCGGCGCCTCGGTGGCGGTGAAGGCACTCGGCATCCACACGACGTACCTGGTCCACGCGGACGAGGAGCGCCTGCGGCGGTTCGAACAGGGCGCGAAGCTGGCCGAAGCGGCCATCAAGGCGCTGCCCGATGAAGCGAACAGCCACTACCGCTACGCCTTCGCGCTGGGCCGTTACAGCCAGGGACTGAGCATCGCCAAGGCGCTGAAGGCCGGGATCGCGGGCAAGGTCCGCGGGGCGCTGGAAGCCACGCTGGATCTTTCCCCCAAGCACGCCGAGGCGCACACCGCGATGGCGCTCTACCACGCCGAAATCATCGGCAAGGTCGGCGCGATGATCGGCGGCCTGACCTACGGCGCGAAAGCCGGGGAAGCGGAGAAACACATCGCCACGGCGCTCAAGCTCACGCCCGACTCGCCGATCGCCCACATCGAACACGGCAACGTGTTGATGCTGCTGCACGGCGACAAGAAGGAAGATGCAGCCGCCGCCGAATACGAGAAAGCGGCCAGGCTCAAGCCGCTCGACGCGATGGAAGCGCTGGATGCGGACTACGCGGCATCGCAGCTGGAATAGCTTGGGTGCCGGAGTCAGAGCTCCGGATGCAGCATCCCGAGGTAGCCCCGCTCCCGCGCCACGCGGGCGAGCGCCGGCAAGGTGCGCACCCCCAGCTTCACCATCAGGCTCGTGCGGTGCCGGTACAGGGTCTTCACGCTGATGCCGAGGTCGGCGGCGATCGCCTTCGGCGGCAGCTCGGACAGCAGGCCGCGCAGGGTTTCCAGTTCGCGCGGGGTCAGGCCGAAATCGCGCGAGCGGTCCACCGCCTGCCCGACGTCGCTGCTCAGCGCCACGTCGCCCTTCATCACACGGTCGAGCACCGTCACGAGTTCCGCGATCGCGGCGGTCTTGGTCACGTACCCGTGGGCGCCTTCGTCCAGCGCCCGTAGCACCACGCCCGGATCGCTGTGCATGCTGACGACGACCCGACGCACCTGCGGCAACTTCTTCCCGAGCGTGCGCAGCAGGACGAGGCCGCCTTCGGCGGTCGTCAGGCTGAGGTCGATGACCGCCACGTCGATGGGACGGATGCGGACGATCTCGAGCGCCTGCGCAGCGTCGGCGGCTTCGGCGACCACTTCATAGCGGCCCGTATTGTGGAAAAGGCGTTTGAAGCCTTCCCGGACGATCGCGTGGTCGTCCACAAGGAGTGTGCGGATCATTCCGCGAGTTTCCTTGACCGCAAGGGCCGGTGTAAGCGGAATATTCTGATTGTGATGAGGAAGAGTCCCAATCGGACAGGGGTGTTGCCAACCTCCCGCCTCTTTGCGCTATACTGCGCAGCCCTTACGGGCGGTTAGCTCAGCGGTAGAGCACTGCTTTCACACGGCAGGGGTCACAAGTTCGAAACTTGTACCGCCCACCAGTTTCAGGCAAAGGCCGGCGAAAGCCGGCCTTTTGCTTTTTCCGATCCGACCCGCTCCCGATGCGAACCGGAGGCCCAGATGAACGGAACGCGCCTGTACCACAATCCGCGCTGCTCGAAATCGCGCGGCGCTCTCGAACTCCTGCGCGAACGCGGCATCGAGCCCGGGATCGTGTCCTATCTGGAAACCCCGCCCTCCCCGGCCGAGTTGCGGAGCCTGCTCGACATGCTGGGCGTCCCCGCCCGCGCCCTGCTGCGCACCGGCGAGGACGAATACCGGGCGCTCGGCCTCGCCGATGAATCCCTGCCGGAGTCGGCGCTGATCGAGGCGATGAGTACCCATCCGCGCCTCATCGAACGTCCGATCTTCATGCACGGCGGGCGCGCCATCATCGGCCGCCCGCCGGAACGCGTGCTGGAGCTGCTCGACTAGCGCGCTCCGGTCAGAGCCGGGCGTCGACCTCGTCGCGCGGATACAGGCTCTTGATGTCGTAAAGCAGCGCCTGCGGCCGACCGTAGGCACGGGCGCCGGTCGCGCCGAGCTTCCGGAATTCGTCGTGCGCGACGGCCAGGACGATGGCGTCGTACACGCCGCGCTCGGGCTCGGCGACCAGCTCGATCCCATAGGCGGCGCGCGCCTCGTCCGCGTCGGCCCAAGGATCGTGGATGTCCACCTTCGCGCGGTATTCGCCGAACTTCTGCGCCAGCTCCACCACGCGCGTGTTGCGAAGGTCGGCGCAGTTCTCCTTGAACGTGAGACCCAGGATGAGGATGCGCGCCCCCGCGACGGCGATGTCGCGCTGGATCATCAGCTTCACCACATCGGTCGCGACATGCTCGCCCATCGCGTCGTTGATGCGCCGGCACGCCAGCAGGATGTCCGGGTAATACCCCGCGGCCTGCGCCTTCTGGATCAGGTAATACGGATCCACGCCGATGCAGTGCCCGCCCACCAGTCCGGGCCGGAACGGCAGGAAGTTCCACTTGGTCCCGGCCGCTTCCAGCACCTCGGTCGTATCGATCCCGAGCCGCTGGAAGATCAGCGCGAACTCGTTGACCAGCGCGATGTTCGCATCGCGCTGAGTATTCTCGATGACCTTGGACGCCTCTGCCACGCGCAGGCTGGACACCTTGTGCGTCCCGGCCTTGATGATGCTGCGGTACAGCGCATCGACGAACGCAGCCGTCTCCGGCGTGGACCCCGACGTCACCTTCGGAATGTCGACCAGCTTGCGCTGCTTGTCCCCCGGATTGATGCGCTCCGGGCTGTAGCCGACGAAGAAATCCTGGTTGAACACCAGCCCCGACGCGCGCTCGAGTTCCGGCACGCAGATCTCCTCGGTCGCGCCCGGATAGACGGTGGACTCGTATATCACCGTATCGCCCTTCTTCAGCACGGTGCCGATGGTGCGGCTGGCCTCGATCAGGGGGCGGAAGTCGGGGCGTTTGTGTTCGTCTACGGGGGTGGGGACTGTGACGATGAAGACGTTGCAGGTGCTTAGGTCGCTCGCTTCTGCGACGAAGCGAAGTCGTACGGCAGCCGCGATCTCGTCAGAACTCGCCTCATTCTTGGCATCGGCTCCCAACTTCAACTGGCCTACACGCACGGAATCGATGTCGTATCCCACCGTGTCGTACATACGACCCAGTTCAAGCGCGAGAGGAAGTCCTACGTATCCCAAGCCAACGATTGCGATACGCACCCCGCCTCCTCTCGCTCGATAGCGCGCACGCGGCCCGCACCAGGCCGCGATGCCAACTCGCCAGAATCATCCCAATTAGCCTGATCGGACGCAAGACGTTAGTCACCGGCATCCATCTCTCTTACGAGAGAACTGGACTCGCGGCCGATGGAGGGCGCCAGACGACAGAATGGTCATCATGCGCGTGCAATGCATAGACGTCGCCCATCTTCGAGAGCGGCTCGAATGGGGCGTATGCATAACGGAACGAGCCGGGGCCACTGCCCCATGGGAAGTACGCCTTTGCGGCATCCCAGCCGTACTGCAGGTATTGCCAGCGTAGATCCTGTAGCGGGTCCAGCTCTAGTCGCGTACTAAGGCCGCTCCAGGCATAGATCGAGATCATGCCTGCGGCCACGAAGGTTACGAACGCCGTCACGACGATCGCACGCTTCCGGCCAGCGCACGCTCGCGAGGCCCGAGGCTCTGCAGCCAGGTGGTGCGTGCCGCGCCCGGCCGGCCAGCGCGCGCCAATGTATCGATCAGCGCGGAACGCTCGAGAGGGGCCAGCGGCCGACGTGTGGACAGATCCTCGATCACCTCGGCCGCAATGGCCGGATCGGTCGAAGGAGCCATCAGGATCGACATCATGCGTCCCGTCCATGGTGGATCGGCTACAAGACTGTCGACGAGAGCGGTTCTGAGTGAGACGTCGTCAAGGTCCGGCGCGAGTGCCTGCAACAGGGCTTCGCCCAGGCCGGGTTCGACGCGCAGGATGGCATCGAGATGCTCGATACCCTCACCCGCCGCACCGCGCCTGAAAGCCTCGTCCATCAGGAACGCGTGCGCCTGCCAATCGCGCGGATCCCGCCGGACGGCGATGCGATACAGCTCCTGTGCGCGTTCGCTTGCACCGCGTCGGGCGGCGGCAATGCCGAGCATGCGGAAGGCGGTGCCGTCGACGGGACGATCGCGAAGCGCCGCATGCGCACGCGCCTCCATCATGGTCGGCCGGAGGTTGCCAGCATCGGCAAGTATCCGATCCGGACCGAGCGCCGGTCCATACTGCGTATCGACGCGGAGCAGGCACCAACCGCCGAACGCCAGCAGAGCAGACGCCGCCAAGCCAAGGAGAATCCGGCCCGGCGACGCCCCTGCACGTGCGCCGTTATCTCGCCTTCGGCGAGGCATGGTTGCCGTACCCTGCCGGTTCGCCTCGGCGATCTGCTGTTGCAGCTGCCTCATGTTCGGATAGCCGGGTTTGAACGTCGCCAACGAGTTCTGGTAGTTCGCCTCCATCGCTGCCTTCTGTTCGCGCAACTTCTGGATCAGCAGGTTACCGACCACCTGCGGCAACGCCATGCCGTCGCCTTCGCTGGCCCGTTGCCAGAGTGCCTCCGCCTTCATCCGCGCGCCTTGGGCCGTGGCGAGCGCCGCATTGAGGTCGCTCAGGCTTTGTGCATCGAGCGATGGCTTGTCGTCGCTGACCGAGACGATATGCTCCTGCGCGGAGAACGCCACGACCTGCCGCTCTGAATCTTCCAGCCGGTCCTTGAGCTGCGCGAGGCGCTCTTCCAGGTACTTCTTCGCATACGAGGACGCCTGGAATCTTCGCTCCAGGTTGCTGGCGATGAATGCGGTGGCGTACGCATTGGCGACTTTGGCCGACAAGCCCGGATCGGGCGAATCGAAGTTCACGCGCACCAGACGCGAGTTCCGGATGGGTTCGATGGAAAGCGCTTCTAGCACGGGCTTCACGACCGCGTCCTCACGAAGCTGCCGGCGCAGACTGTTGTTCACGGGTTTGCCGTCGGCTCGCTCCTCCGCATCCTCGTCTGCTGCCTCGACGTACTTCTCGTACGTGGGTTCGGCGATCATCCTGAGGTCCTCGATGACCCGCTTGGCCAACGACTCGCTCTTCAGCAATTCGTACTGCGTCTGATAGAAGTCGCGGTCGAGCGGTGATTCGGTGGGCTCGATCGCCTCGAACGAAACCACCTTCATCGTGTCGCGCTCGATCTGCAACGTCGTTCCGGCGCGGTACGACGGCGTCGCTAGCAGAGTGAACACCAGCGCCAGGAACACAGTCGCGATCGCAGTCCCGGCGAACAGGCGCCAACGCCGGCGCAGGATGCCCCAGTATTCGAGGAGGTCGATGTGGTCCTCCTGGCCCTCCGCAGGCGTGGAGTATTCGACGATCGTGCTCATTGGTATGCCCTCCAAACGGCCACGAAGGGCGCCAACTGGATCAGCGTCTTCAAGGTCTGCTTTCCCGTCGACGTGTCCACGATGATCAGGTCGTCGCCGTAGACGGCCGGGTCCGCATCCTCCCCGCGGCTGATCGCTGCGATGTCGAAGCGTGCGAACTGACGTTCGCCATCGACCGTTCGGAACACCAGGACGTTTTTCTCGCTGCCGACATCATTCAAACCTTCGGCGAGCGCCAGCGACTGCAGCAACGTCAACCGCGAACTCATCGGATAGATCCCCGGTTTCTTCACCGCGCCGCTGACGGTTACGCGCTGGCTGGAGAATTCCTTGACGAAAACACTCACCTGCGGGTTCTGCAGATAGCGGTCGCGATAGCGACCCGCTATCTCCTGCTCCGCGTCGCCAACGGTGCGTCCGGCCACTTCCACGCCGCCGATCAGCGGCAGCGAAATCTGGCCGGCGTTGTTCACGCGGACTTCGCGATTGAGGTCCTGCACCTGGAAGACCGTCACGGCGAGGAGATCGCTCGGCCCGATGCGGTACTCGCTGTGGCCCAGGGCCTCGGTGACCGGGTCGGCTTCGGGCAGCGATGAAGCCGCACCGGTCGTTCCGTTCGCGGCGCATGCGGATAACAACAGAAGCAGGCACACGACACCTGCGCGGAACATTGAGCTCGACACCCGACACCTGAACTGACTGAAGGCAGCCAGCTATTATCGTGTTCGCTCCTGACGCACCGCCGTACCGGGACCGAGACTCTTTCTACGCGTGCCCGTTAGACGCGCGACCAGCGACCGAGCATCCGCGAGATCAATCCGCCTTGCGAACCGCCTCCACTCGCGCGCCTCGCAGTGGCAAGGTTGATGGACGGCGCGGGCGGGAGATCGCCAGGCGGAAGGTTCTGCACGATTCCCGCCGGCCGCGTCACCACCAGGTGCTCGGCCTCTTCCCGCCCGACCAGACGCGTCGCCGCTTCGCGCGCTTCCATGAGGAACGGCGGGCGTCGTCGCGGATGATGCGCGTCGGTAGCGAGGATCATGCACAACCCTTCGCCCACGAAGCGCTCGGCGGCGGTCCGCGGCCGCGAACCGAAGCGCCCCGTCAGCGCACCCGCGGTGATCTGCATCCACGCACCGTGTTCGGCGAGCCGCGCGAACACGTCGAAGTGCGAATCCACCCAGCTCAATCGCTCGGGATGGGTAATGACGGGCACGATGCCCTGCGACATGAGCTGGAAGACCGCTTCCTCGAAGCGAGGCGGGGCGACGTGATGGGGAGGCTCGAGCAGCAGATAGCGCGAGGCTGCGAGCGTGGGAATGCGTCCATTGCGAATGCCATCGGCAAGATCGGGCGCGAGATGAACGTCCGCGCCTTCCACCAGGGTCAGGGCGATGCCGTGCCCGGCAAGCTCGCTCCGAAACAGTTCGATCGCGCTGCGGATCCCGTCCGCCGTGTTCTCGTAGACGCCCGGGTAGATGTGCGGCGTGCACGCGATCGTCGTGATGCCGTCGGCGACGGCTAGCCGCGCCATTTCCAGTGCGGTGTCGAGATCGACCGGACCGTCGTCTATCGCTGGAAGGAGATGGCAGTGCAGGTCGTACATCGCGTGGATCCTGTGGCTGAACCGGAGTCTAGCGATGGATCCGCGATGCGATCGGCGGTGCGCGAGAAAGTATCAGCCAGCTGCGATGCGACGCCGATCAACCGCGGTGGTAGATCGTCAGATCGTCGCCGGCGGCGATCACCAGACTGTCCCCGGAGTATGAGAATCCGCACGCGTGGATTTCCGGGTCGCTCTCGATGCGCACGAACCGTGCGTCTTCGTCTTCATGGCACACGAACAACGCGCTCCCGGGCGGCACCAGCAGCACTTCCTGCGTCGGCCATTCGAGCGTGACCAGTTCCAGCGACCAGCCATCGTGCGTGGCGCGCGGCAAACCGCCGCCCTTTCGGCCTGCGATGACGATATCGGTGTGTTCGAGCGGACCGATGCCCTTCGCCTGGAGCAGGTGCGTCGGCTTGGCATCGTGCTGCGTGCCGCTCTTGCGTGCGATCTTTTCGCCCGTGGCGCAATCGATCACGCCCCGGCCGTCACGCGAAAGAACCAGCAGCAGTTCGCTGTCGCGATCGAACCCGATGGCATCCAATTGCGGCACCGCGAACACGCCCGACACGCGCCAAGGAGACGGCGGCGCCGCCAGCGGTGTCGTGCGGATCTGCCGTCGGATGGGGCCGAGGTATCGTGCCGCGGATTCGCGCTCCGCGCGTAGGCGTCGTGTACGAAGGAGTGTGAGCATCGGCAATGCATGCTCGGCACGCCGGATGGGAGCGCCGGAACGATCGATGGGAACCCGCCGGGAAGTTCCTGCGGTACGGACACGCAGGCGGAGTCGCTCGCGATGTCGAAATGGTAGGAAGCGGCGTTCGCCACAGCCATGGGAATTGTCCGATTCCGCGTCGGAAAATCCTGATGCGCCTCTTTCGACTGGTGCCCGGACCCGGAATCGAACCGGGACGGCCGCGAGGCCGGCGGATTTTAAGTCCGCTGCGTCTACCTGTTCCGCCATCCGGGCTGGAGCGCGTGCGTAGCTTACGCGACGGCGATGCGTCGGCTGCATGGACGGCGCCAAAGAAAAAGCCCGACCTTTCGGTCGGGCTCGTCTTGCTGGAGGCCTGGGTCGGAATTGAACCGGCGTACGCGGATTTGCAGTCCGCTGCATAACCACTCTGCCACCAGGCCGGTGACTCGAATCCGCTGGCCGGATTCTTTCATATTCCAGCCCCGTTCACGCATGGGGGCCTGAAACGACAAGGCCCCGAGAACGGGGCCTTGTCAGAAACTGGAGCGGGAAACGAGACTCGAACTCGCGACCCCGACCTTGGCAAGGTCGTGCTCTACCAACTGAGCTATTCCCGCTGAGGAAGCGACATTTTAGGCATGGAATGAAAAGTGTCAACACCTTTTTCACTCCGTGGGAGGCCCCGTCACCGGGCTTCCCGAACCGCCGATCGGGCTGCCATCTCCCGGTCGGATCGTCGAACGCGTCGGCGTTCGCGATGCGCATATTCTCTATGAACGCGCGTCTTCGCGCAATACCGGCCACGCTGCACGAAGGTAGGCAAATCCCGACCACAGCGTCAGCAATGCCGCAGCAGCCAGCAACCATTCACCGATCAGGAAAATGTTCAGTCCGAGGAACGGTTCCTGGTACAGCAGGCACACCAGCGCCACCATCTGCACGATGGTCTTGATCTTGCCGATTGTCGCGACCTTCACGGTGGCGCGCTGGCCGAGTTCGGCCATCCACTCGCGCAGCGCCGATACCGCGATTTCGCGACCGATGATCACCGCCGCCCACAACGCCATCCACACGGTCGGATGCTTCTGCACGGTGAGCAGCAGCGCGATGGCGACCATCAGCTTGTCGGCCACCGGGTCGAGGAACGCGCCGAACGCCGAGAACTGGTTGTAGCGGCGCGCGATCCAGCCATCGAGCCAGTCGGTGATGGACGCGAACGCGAAGATGAAAGCGGCCGCGAAGCTCGTCCACTTGTAGGGCAGGTAAAAGACCAGCACGAGCACCGGGATCAGCATGATCCGGAGCAAGGTCAGCATGGTGGGTACGGTCAACTTCATCCTTCGCTCCGTGCGTTGCTGGTGGGTTCGGGTGCTTCCGGTTGCGTGGGCCGTTCGAGAGGTTTATCGGGCACGTCCAGGCCATGAAGGGTCGCATAGATGCGCTCGGCGAGCGCTTCGTTGATGCCGTCCACGCGTGCGATTTCCTCGATTCCCGCCGCCTTCAGCCCGCCCAGTCCGCCGAAATGCCGCAACAGGTTAGCGCGCCGGCGCGGGCCGATGCCGGCGATGTCTTCCAGCCGGCTGGTGTTGCGCGCCTTCTGGCGGCGGCCACGGTGGCCGGTGATGGCGAAACGGTGCGCTTCGTCGCGGACCTGCTGCACCAGCTGGAGGGCGGGCGACTCGGCGCCCGGACGCACGGTCCGTCCGTCGGGAAGCAGGAGTTCCTCCTCGCCCGGGCGGCGCTCGGGGCCCTTCGCCACGCCGACGAGCGCGACGCCTTCCACGCCCAGGTCGTCCAGCACCGCCCTCGCCTGTGCCACCTGGCCGGCACCGCCGTCGATCAGCAGGATGTCCGGCGTCACGCCGCCCTCCTCCACCGCGCGGCGGAAGCGGCGCTCGATCGCCTGGTGCATCGCGGCGTAATCGTCGCCCGGTTCGATGCCGGCGATGTTGAAACGGCGGTACTGCGAGCGCACCGGCCCCTGCGCGTCGAACACCACGCACGAGGCCACGGTCGCCTCGCCCATGGTGTGGCTGATGTCGAAGCATTCGATGCGCGAAGGCAGCGCCTGCAGGCCGAGCAGGTCGCGCAGTCCGTCCGCGCGCGCGTGCTGCGCGGCGTGGCTGGTGCGTTCGGCGGCGAGCGCCAGTTCCGCGTTGCGACGGGCCAGATCGACGTAACCGGCGCGTTCGGCGCGCACGTTGCATTTGATCTGCACGCGGCGATCGGACGTGCTCGACAACGCATGTTCGATCAGTTCGCGATCGGGAATGTCGCGATCGAGCACGATCTCGCGCGGCGGCGTCTGCTCGCCGTAGTACTGCGAAACGAATGCGGCCAGCACTTCCTCGGCGTTCTCGCTGCCGTTGGTCTTCGGGAAGAACGCGCGCGTGCCGAGATTGCGACCGTCGCGGAACGCGAGCAGCAGCACGCACGCGGTGACGCCGTGCGTCGCGATCGCCAGCACGTCGAGATCGGCCGCGCGGCCGTCGACGTATTGCCGCGCCTGAAGGCTGCGGATCGACTGCACCAGATCGCGCAGACGTGCGGCTTCCTCGAAGTCGAGCCGCACGCTCGCCGCTTCCATCGACTTGACGAGTTCCTCGCTGAGCTCATCACTGCGGCCTTCGAGGAACAGTCCGGAACGTCGCACGCTTTCGGCGTAATCGCGCGCGGCGACGAGGCCGACGCACGGCGCGCTGCAGCGTCCGATCTGGTGCTGCAGGCACGGCCGCGAACGGTTGCGGAACACGCTGTCCTCGCAGCTGCGCAGCTTGAACAGTTTGTGCATCAGGTTGAGCGTGTCGCGCACGGCGCCAACGCTCGCGTACGGGCCGAAATAGCGGCCGGGAATCGCACGCGGCCCGCGATGCATGGCCATGCGCGGCCACGCTTCCTGCGTCATCAGCACGTAGGGGTAACTCTTGTCGTCGCGCAGCAGCACGTTGTAGCGCGGCTTGAGCGACTTGATGAGCTGGTTTTCCAGGATCAGCGCTTCGGCCTCGGTGCGCGTCACCGTGACTTCCATGCGCGCGGTCTGCGCCAGCATCGCCATGATGCGGGCCGACTTCGGCGTCGCGTTGAAATAACTGGAAACGCGGTTCTTCAGCGCGCCGGCCTTGCCGACGTAGAGCACGCTGTCGTCCGCCGCGATCATCCGGTAGACGCCGGGCGCGGTGCTCAGGTGCTTGACGAAGGCCTTGCCGTCGAAGGCCGGTGCGGCGTCACGACTCATGAATGCGCGGGCCCTGCACAGCCCGGGCCGGGGCACGCCCGGACGCGTCGCGCGGTGGCGGCGTGGGACGGGACGATGGCGGGAATGGCGGTCATGAACATCGGCTCAGGAATGGGGCCGATTATGCGACAGGGCAAGGCGAAAGGCCGTTCCGGACGTGTCCGTGTCGGTCACAGGCGACTGGAAACGCGCGTTCAGCCCAGGCGCGACGGGTATTCATGGCGCAATCGCGCGATGACCCCGTCGGCGGCGCGATCCAACAGCTGGTAGACATGCTCGAACTGCGACGCACCGCCGGTGTACGGGTCGGGAATCTCGCCTTCGTCCTCCACGCCCGCCCAGTCCAGCAGCAGCGCGATGCGCGCGTGCGAATCGGCCGGCGCGCGCGCCCGCACGTCGCGCAGGTTGGCGCGATCGGCGCAGAGCAGCCAGTCGAAGCGGCGGTAATCCGATGCGGACAACTGGCGCGCACGCAGGCCGGCGATGTCGACGCCGTGGCCGGCGGCATTCGCGATCGCCCGCCGGTCCGGCGGCTCGCCGACGTGCCAGTCGCCGGTCCCGGCAGAATCCAGCTCCACGCGCCCGGCCAGGGTCGAGGTGGCGATGCGTGCGCGCAATACGCCCTCGGCGACCGGCGAGCGGCAGATGTTGCCCAGGCAGACGACGAGAAGTCGGACGGGCTCAGCCATGGCCGGCGGAAATCCAGGCTTCGGCGCGGGCGAGGTCTTCGGGCGTGTCGACGCCGGGCGGGAATGGCGCCGGCGTGATGCCCACGGCGATGCGGAACCCGGCCTCGAGCACGCGCAGTTGCTCCAGCGATTCGATCGCCTCCAGCCGCCCCGGCGGCAGCGCCGCGAAGCGCTGCAGGAAGCCGGCGCGATAGCCGTAGATGCCGATATGGCGCAGCCACGGCCCGCCTTCCGGCATGCGGCTGCGATCGCGCGCGAAGGCGTCTCGCGGCCACGGGATCGGCGCGCGGCTGAAATACAGCGCGCGGCCGTCCTCGCCGCGGACGAGCTTGACCGCGTTCGGATCGAACAGGGTTTCGACGTCGTTCACTGGCGCGGCCAGCGTCGCCATCTCGGTATCGCCCGCGCGCATGAGCTCGGCGACCGCGCGGATGCCGGCCGCCGGCGCGAAGGGTTCGTCGCCCTGCAGGTTCACCACGATCGTCTCGTCGCTCCAGCCGGCGAGGCGGGCGCATTCGGCGAGGCGGTCTGTGCCGGAAGCATGATCGGGCGAGGTCATCGCCACACGCACCCCCGCGCCGTCCAGCGCGCGGGCGATGCGGTCGTCGTCGGTGGCGATCCACACCTCGCGCGCACCGGCCGCGAGCCCACGCCGCGCGACGTGCAGAACCAGCGGCTCGCCCGCCAGTGCGCGCAGCGGCTTGCCCGGCAGGCGGCTGGCGGCGTAGCGCGCCGGAATCGCGACGACGAAATCGGGCGTGTTCATGCGGTCGTGTTTCCTGGTGCGCCACGGTAGTGCGATGCCTTCGCCGCGACGCGGTCGAGCAGGCTTACCCAGAAGGCCTCCGGCAGCTCCGCGCGCACCGGCACGCTGAAAAAACGGTCGTCGGCGAAGGCGGCGCACTTGACCGCGTCCTTCTCGGTCATGAGCACCGGCAGTTCGCGGCTGCCGAATTCGAAATCCTCGGCCTGGTACTGGTGGTGATCCGAAAATGCATGCGGCACGACGGCGATGCCGAAGTCGCGCAGCGTCGCGAAGAAACGCTCCGGATCGCCGATGCCGGCGACCGCATGCACGCGCTGGCCGGAGAACGAACCAAGCTTGCGCGCGCGTCCGCCCAGCATGGGATCGGCCGCGTCGGCGAGCAGCCGCATCGACCATTCGCCGAAGCCGGTGTCGGCGCCGCCGGTGCCCACGTTCACTACGCGGAAATCGCAGTCCTGCGCGCGCTCGGGGAGTTCGCGCAACGGGCCGGCGGGTAGCAGGCGGCCGTTGCCGTAACGGCGGCGGCCGTCGACGACTTCGATCTCGATGTCGCGTGCGAGGCGGTAGTGCTGCAGGCCGTCGTCGCAGATGACCAGATCGCAACCCGCGTCCGCCAGCGCCTTCGCGGCAGCGGCGCGGTCCTTGTCCACGCGCACGGGTGCGCCGGTGCGCTGCGCGATCAGCACCGGTTCGTCGCCGGACTCCGAGGCGTCGCTGCGCGTGTCGACCCATCGCGCGGTCCCGGCATCGCTGCGGCCGTAGCCACGACTGGCGACGCCGGGGTTCCAGCCTTCCGCGCGCAGGCGTTCGACCAGGGCGATCGTCAGCGGCGTCTTGCCCGCGCCACCGGCGGTGAGATTGCCGACGACCAGCACCGGCACGCCCGGATGGCGGCGCTTGAACCAGCCCTTGCGATACGCGCCACGACGCAAGCCGCTGAGCGCGGCGTACACGCCCGACAGCAGGCGCGCGCCGACCGGCACCGGCAGGTCGCCGTACCAGTACGCCGGAGGATTCACCGGGCCTTTGCTCACCGTGCCCTGCCCTTCTGATTCGTCACCGCGCCGGTCTTCATCGAACCCGTGTTCATTCGGCTTCCCGGAACTGCATGCGATGCAGGTGCGCGTAGAGCCCGCCCATCGCGAGCAGCTGCGCGTGCGTCCCGCGTTCGACGATGCGGCCCTGGTCCAGCACCAGCACCTGGTCGGCATGTTCGATCGTCGACAACCGATGCGCGATCACCAGCGTGGTGCGGTTGGGCATCAGCGTCTCGAGCGCGCCCTGCACGAGGCGCTCGGATTCGGTGTCGAGCGCCGCGGTGGCTTCGTCGAGGATCAGGATCGGCGCGTCCTTCAGCATCGCGCGCGCGATCGCCAGGCGCTGCCGCTGACCGCCCGACAGCCGGCCGCCCTTGGCGCCGATGTCGGTCTGCAAACCTTCGGGAAGGCGTTCGACGAACTCCATCGCATTGGCGCCGCGCACCGCGCGTTCGAGCGTCGCGGCATCGGCCGTCTGCATCTCGCCGTACGCGACGTTCGCCGCGATGGTGCCGTCGAACAGCATCACCTGCTGTCCGACGAGTGCGACCTGGCGGCGCAGGTCGGCGAGCCGATAATCCTGCAGCGGATGGCCGTCGAGCAGGATCTCCCCGCTCTCGACGTCGTAGAAGCGCGGAATCAGCTTGATCAGCGTCGACTTGCCGCTGCCGGAACGGCCGACGATCGCGGTGACCGTGCCGGGGCGCGCCTCGAACGTGATGTCAGACAACGCGGGCTCGGCCTGGCCGGGATAGCGCGCGGTGACGTGGCGGAATTCGAGCAGGCCCTGTGCGCGTTCGAGCGGGAGCGTTCCGGTGTCGATCTCGTCCGGCGTGTCGATCACGTCGAACAGGCGCTCGGCCGACGCGACGCCACGCTGCAGCATGCCCTGCACGTTGGTGAGCTGTTTCAGCGCGGGAATCACGGCGAGCATCGCGACCATGAGGCTCACGAATTCACCGGCGGTCAGGCGGCCCTGCATGGCTTCGCGCCCGGCAAAGAACAGCAGCATCGCCAGCCCGATGGCGCCCATCAGCTGCACCATCGCCGAGGAGATGCTGCGCGTGGATTCGACCTTCAGGCTCAGGCGCAGGTGGTGGTTTGCCTGGCCGCTGTAACGCGACAGCTCGGTGGCCTGCGCGCCATAGATCTTTACTTCCTGGTGATTCGACAGCGCCTGGTCGGCCGATTGCAGCAGTTGCGCACCGCTCTCCTGGATGCGATGGCCGATGCGGCGGTAACGGCGACCGACCTTGTCCATCGTCCACGCCAGCAACGGACCGAGCAGGAGTACCGCGAGCGTCACGCGCCAGCTCGTGTAGAGCATGACGCCCAGCATCACCAGCACCTGCAGCGATTGCTGCAGCATCACCTTGGCCGCGTCGATCGCGGCCTGAGCGACCTGGTCGCTGTCCGAGCCCAGGCGCGTGAGCATCGAGGACACCGGCTCGGTGTCGAAGCGCAGGCCCGGCAGGCGCAGGTACTTGCCAAGGACCTGCACGCGCAGGTCACGCGCGATGCTGCGACCGGCGCGCGCCATGAACGTATCGGTGAGGTAGCCCGCCACGCCGCGTGCGATGAAGATGCCGACGATCGCCAGGGGCAGCAGGAGGTTGACGCTCGGATTGCGGGTGACGAACGTCTCGTCGACGATCGGGTTCATCAGCTTGGTGAACGCGCCCGCGGCCGCCGCCTCAATCAGCATGCCGAACAGCGCGATCACGAGCACGCCGCGGTACGGCGTGACGAAATGCAGCAGCCGGCGATACGTCTTCCATGGCGACACGTCGTCGCTCACCTCGAAGCCTCCGCGGCGGCTTCGCGCGTCTGCGGCGCGGTTGCGTTCATCACCTTTCGGAAGCCGAGCTGGCCGAGTGCGTCGTACACGGTGACGACGGCCTGGTACGGCGTGCGCGCGTCGGCGCGCAGCATGACAGGGCGATCGCGGTCGCTGCCGGCGACCTCCGCGATCGTGCTCTTGAGCGATTCGACATCGCTGCGCAGCACTTCGCGATCGTCGACGAAATAGCGGCCGTCGGCGTTCACCAGCACGATCAACGCCTTGGACGTGTCGTTGGCGGCTTCGCCGGTCGCGCGCGGCAGTTCGAGCTTGAGCACCGATCGCGCGTCGAACGTGGCGGTGACGACGAAGAAGATGATAAGCACCAGGATCACGTCGATGAGCGGCACCAGATCGATGTGCGGCTCGTCGTCGGCGCGGTGGTCGCGGATACGCATTGTACGGCGTGCCTCAGGCGGCCTGCGGCGCGCGCACGGCGGTGGCCGGGCGCGTATCGAGCGTGTCCATCAGCGCGATGGCTTCGTGCTCCATCGCGACGATGTATTCGGAGATCCGGCCGCGGAACCAGCGATGCGCGGCCAGCGCCGGGATCGCGACGATCATGCCGGTCGCGGTGCACACCAGCGCCTTGCCGATGCCGCCGGCCAACTGGTTCACGTCGCCGATGCCGTGGTCGAGGATGCCCAGGAACATCTGGATCATGCCAACCACCGTGCCGAACAGACCCAACAGCGGGCCGGCGGCGGCGATGGTGCCCAGCGTGTTCAGGTAGCGCTCCATCTTGTGGACGAGATGGCGGCCGACGTCCTCGATGCGCTCGCGGATCTGGTCGCGCGGGCGCAGGCGCACGTCGAGCGCGGCGGCCAGCAGTTCGCCCAGAGGCGAGGTGCGGCGCAGGGATTCGATATGGGCCGGGTCCAGCTTGCCGCTGCCCGCCCAGGTGCGGACTTCCTTGCCAAGGTTCGCCGGCAGGACCGCGCTGCGGCGCAGCGTCCAGGCGCGCTCGACGATCAGCGTCAGGGCCAGTACCGACAGCAACAACAGCGGAATCATCGGCCAACCGCCGGCCTTGACCAGTTCCAGCACGCGAACTACCCCTCCGGCCCTCGGCCGTCTCGATCTTCCCGATAGGATAGCCCAGCCGAACGCGAGTCCCCGCGCCGCGCGGCATCCCACAGGCGCGGATGTGCCTGCCGTCGCGCTTCCACCTCGACGCCACGTTCCTGCAGCCGGACGCGCACGGCGCCCTCGCCCGCGGTGTCGTGCACGACGGCCCCGGCGTGGCGCCAACGCTCGACCACGAACGGCCGCGGATGGCCGAACCGGTTGCCGTGCCCGGCCGACACCAGCGCCTGCGAGGCGCCGGTCGCGGCGACGAAGGCGGGATCGGACGAGCCACCGCTGCCGTGATGGGCGACGACCACGACGTCGGCCCGGACGTCGGCGGGCGACTCGCGCGCGAGCCGTCGTTCGATGACCTCGCCGATGTCGCCGGCGATCAGGGCCGAACGCGCGCCGGCCTCGATCCGCAGCACGCAGCTGGACTCGTTGCCCAGATCCGGGAAATCGGCCGGCGGATGCAGGAAGCGGAAGCGGACGGCGTCCCAGGTCCAGCCCTCGCCGGCCAGGCACGGGCGCCCCCCCTGGATGCGCACGCCTTCGGGAGCGAACAGCGCCTGGGCCGGAAACAGCGTCGAAACGGCCGGCCAACCGCCGGCGTGGTCGTTGTCGCCATGGCTCACGACGGCCGCATCCAGCCGCGACACCCCGAGCGCATGCAGCACGGGAACGACCGCCCGCTCGCCGGCATCGAAGCCGTCCGGCACCGCCGGCCCCATGTCCACCAGCAGCGCATGGCGCGCCGTGCGCACCAGGACCGACTGGCCCTGCCCGACGTCGATCATCACGAGTTCGGCCTCGCCGGTGGCGGGCAGGCGACGGTCCGGCCACAACAGGGGCAGCCACAGCAGCGCGGCCAGCGCTTTCCCCGGCGTGCCACGCGGCAGCAGCAACCAGAACGCGCCGAGCAGCGCGAGCGGCAAGGCGAACCAGCGCGGCTCGGGGAGCCACCACACCGACAGCGGGCTCGCGGCGAGCCATTCGAACAGCGGCCAGCTGAGATCGAAACACCACGCCGCGAGCTGCCAGGCCCATTCGCCCGCGCCGGCGTGCAGCGTCTCCATTCCCAGCCCGAACAGCGCGAGCGGCACGACCGCGAGACTCCACCACGGCACCGCCACGAGGTTCGCCAGCGGGCCGGCGAGCGAAGCCTGCCCGAACAGGATCGCGGCCACCGGGAGCAGGCCGACCGACGCGACGCCCTGCGCCGACAGGAAATCGCGCACGGCATGTCCGGCGCTGTCGGGCAGGCACCACAGCAGCCACGCCACGCCGGCGAAACTCAGCCAGAAACCCGCCGACAGTGCGGCCAGCGGATCGATGAGCAACATCGCGAACGCGGCGAGCGCGAGGCACTCGCCGCCCGACATGCGCCGTCGCAATCCGCGCAGACCGGCGACGATGGCGATCATCAGCGCGGTCCGCACCGTCGGCAGCGCGAAGCCGGCGACGGCGGTGTACAGGCCGGCGCCGATGACGCTGCCCGCCGCTGCGGCGATCGGCGCCGGCACACGCCGGGCCAACGTCGGCCACAGCCACCAGACGGCCCGCACAAGCAGCGCGAAGAAGCCCGCGACGAGGCCGACGTGGAAGCCGGAAATCGCGATCAGGTGCGTCAACCCATTCGCGCGCAGTACCGTCCAGTCCGGGTCGTCCAGGCCACGCACATCTCCAAGTGCGAGCGCGCGGATGAAGCGCGCCGATGGACGATCCACGCCGTGCGCGATCCGTTCGGACATGCCATCGCGCCACGCATCGATCCCGTGTGCCGGCGCGAGCAGCTTCGCGGTTCCGGGCGAACGCACGTAGCCCATGGCGGCGATCCGCTGCGCCATCGCGTACTTCTCCGCGTCGGCGCCACCGGGATTGCGCAGGCCACGCGGCGCACGCAGGCGCACGTCGAAACGCCAGTGCTGGCCGGCGCGCAGCGTGCTGCGTCGGGCGGGATCGTCCTCGTACCACGCCAGGCGCAGATCGCGTCCACGCAGGCGTGCGTCGTTCACGTCATCGTCGACGCGGAACAGGAAGCGCGTGCGCCGCGGCTCGTGTTCGGGCAGGTCAAGGATGCGTCCTGTGACCACCGCGTCATGGCGCGTGGGCTCGGACGGAAGTTGCAGCGAGAGCGCGTGTGCGGCGTGCAACCCGGCGAGCGCCACGCCCGCCAGCCACCAGCCGGACAGCAACGCGCGCGACGAAGGCGTCCTGATCGAACGCCACAAGCACCCTGCGGCCAGCACCAGCAGGAACGCCGACACCCACCACGGCAACAGCCAGGGCGACCACAGGCAGGTGCATACGCCGGCGAGCAGGCCGAGCGCGGCGGCGATTCCGAAAGGCGGCATCCCTGCCGCTGCCGCCACGGACTAGACCTCGTCCGGTGCAAGTTGGCGCAGCTTGCCTTCGTGCAGTTCGAGCACGCGATCGAGGCGGCGCGCGAGGCGGCGATCGTGCGTCACCAGCACCAGCGCCGTGTGCTGTTCGCGATTGAGCGCGAGCATCAGTTCGAACACGGTTTCGGCGGTCTTCTCGTCGAGGTTACCGGTGGGCTCGTCGCCGAGCACGCACGCGGGGCGGTTGACCAGCGCACGCGCCACCGCGGCGCGCTGGCGCTCGCCACCCGACAATTCACCCGGCTTGTGATCGAGACGATGGCCGAGGCCGACCGACTCCAGCAGCGCCTTCGCCCGGCGGTTCGCGTCGGGAACGTGCGCGCCGGACAGCAGCACGGGGAGCATCACGTTCTCGAGCGCGGTGAATTCCGGCAACAGGTGGTGGAACTGGTAGACAAAACCGAGCGAGCGATTGCGCAACGCGCCGCGGTCCGCGTCGGAGAGCGAACTCATCCTCTGCCCGGCAACGAACACCTCGCCTGCCGTCGGCGTGTCCAGTCCGCCGAGCAGGTGCAGCAGCGTGCTCTTGCCGGCGCCGGACGCGCCGAGGATCGCGACGGTCTCGCCCGACTGCACGGCCAGGTCCAGCCCCGCGAACACCGGCGTGCGCAGCTTGCCCTCGGCGTAGGTCATCGCGAGGCCTTCGGCGCGGATCGCCTCGCCCTGGTGCTTGGTCGACTGCATGGTGTCACTCATAGCGCAGCGCCTCCGCCGGCGCCGTGCGCGCGGCGCGCCAGGCGGGATAGATGGTGGCGAAGAACGCCATGACGAGCGCGACGGCGGCGATGATCGCCACGTCGCTGGCCTGCAGGTCGGTGGGCAGGCCGGTGATGTAGTAGACGTCCTCGGGCAGCAACTGCACGCCTAGCACGGCCTCGATCGCCTTGAGGATATGTTCGAGGTTGAGCGTGAGCACGATGCCGCCGATCACGCCGAGGACGGTGCCGATCACGCCGATCAGGGTGCCCTGCACGACGAACACCTGCATGACGCCGCCCGGCGTGAGGCCGAGCGTGCGCAGGATCGCGATGTCGGCCTGCTTGTCGGTGACCAGCATCACCTGCGAGGAGACCAGGTTGAACGCGCCCATCGCGATGATCAGCGACAGCAGGATCGCCATGATGGTCTTTTCCATCTTGAGCGCGCGGAACATGTTGGCGTTCTCGCTGGTCCAGTCGCTGACACGGTACGGTCCACCGAGCGATACGGCCAGGTCGCGCGCCACGTCCCACGCCAGGTCCATGTCGTGCAGGCGCAGGCGCACGCCGGTGACGCCCTCGCCCATGCGCAGCAGGCGCTGCATGTCGTGCATGTTGGTGACGGCCAGGCCCTTGTCGAAGTCGTTGTAGCCGGCCTCGAAGATGCCGCTGACGGTGAAGCGCTTGAGCTGCGGCACCGCCCCCAGGGGCGTGCTGCGGAAGTCGGTCGTGGTCATCACCACGCTGTCGCCGATGCCGACGCCGAGCCACAGCGCCAACTCCTTGCCGAGCACGATGTTGAAGCTGCCCGGCGCGAGCGAATCGAGCCTGCCCTGCACCATCTTGTCGGCGAGCACCGAGACCTTGCCCTCCTGGTCCGGCAGTACGCCGCGAACCAGCGCCGGCTGGTTGCGCGCGCCGGAGAGCAGCGCCTCCTTCTCGATGTAGGGTGCCGCACCGGCCACGCGCTTGTCGGCGACGGCCTGCCTGACCGCGGTCTGCCAGTCGGTCAGGGGTTCGCCGTAGGCGCTGACGGTCGCGTGCGCGGCCATCTGCAGCATGCGGTCGCGGATCTCGCGCTGGAAGCCGCTCATCACCGCCAGCGTGGTGATGAGGGCCGTCACCCCGAGCGCGATGCCCGCGATGGAGGCCAGCGAAATGAAGGAGATGAAGCCATTACGCCGTTTGGCGCGCAGGTAGCGCAGACCGATGGCGACGGGGATGGGTTTGAACATAGCGGGCTAGGATGCCATCGAAGGCCGGGACTGCGCAGCCGGTTGGACCGGAACGGCCAGCCGCAGTTCACGGCGATCGCGCGGCGCCAGCGTATCGGTCCACCAGGCGAGCCGGCGGGACCGCCCGTCGGCGCCACGGAAATGCAGGAAGGCCCAAGGGCCGCGCCAGTGCAGGCGCAGATCGGAGATGTCGATGCCGTCCAGCGCGGCGCGCCCGTCCGGGGCGATCGTCAGGAGATGCGACGGTCGACGCGCCTCGCGCCGCCCCAGACGGACGCCCTGCCCCGCTGCGGTCAGCGCGAGCGGAACGGCGAACGTCACCGGCATTCCGCTCGACAGCACGCTCAGGGCGGCCAGCACGCCAATGGCGCACAGCGCCAAGGCGAGCCATCGCGAAGGCCGCCATTCAAGCCGGCAGGCTGCGGATGCGTTCGACGAGCTGGGCGAGTTCGGCATCGGCGGGGGTGTCGTGTCCCATGAACCAGTGCCAGAGCTTATCGTCCTCGATTTCCAGCAAACGTAGGAAAACCACCCGTTCCGACTCCGGAGCTTGCCGCCATGCACGGTCAAGATATCGCTCGAAAAGACGGTCGAGTTCCCGCATGCCGCGTCGGCTGCGCCAGCGCAGGCGGCTGAGCTCGCGTTCCAGGTCCTGCGTCATGCGCGCCACCATCCCAGCGCGATCGCGCCCCACAGCAGCCACAGCGCCACGCCGCCGGCGACGTAGGCGTAGAAGCGGTGCATGACCTTGTTGTAGGTGCAGTGGATCGCGCTGTGGACCACGCGCAGCAGCACGAACAGCCAGGCCAGCCCGATCGTCGCGACGTTCACCTGCTGCGTCAGGGCCGCCACGACGAGCCCGACGTAGAACAGCACCGGCAGTTCGAACAGGTTGCGGAAGTTGTCGGCCGCGCAGCTGTCGGTCAGCCTTGCTGCGGCCTGCGCCGAGGTCGCGACGGCCTGCGGGTGGATGCGCTCGCGCTTCATCTGCCCGATACGCGTGACGTACATGCGGCACCACACCGCGAAGGTCAGCGCGACCATCGCCGCCGCGGGCATGAAGATCAGTTTTGCATCCATCCATTCACCCCCATCGCTCCTGGAAAAAAGGCGCACTTGCGTGCGCCTTCTTCCGTATCGACTCCACCGCGGCCGCGATCAGGCGCGGCGCGCCAGCATCAGCTTCTTGATCTCGCCGATCGCCTGCGCCGGGTTCAGTCCCTTCGGGCAGGTGCGGGCGCAGTTCATGATGGTGTGGCAGCGGTACAGCTTGAACGGGTCTTCCAGGTCGTCCAAACGTTCGCCGGTGTCTTCGTCGCGCGAGTCGACGATCCAGCGGTAGGCCTGCAGCAGGATCGCCGGACCGAGGTAGCGGTCGCCGTTCCACCAGTAGCTCGGGCAGCTGGTCGAGCAGCACGCGCACAGGATGCACTCGTACAGGCCGTCGAGCTTCTTGCGGTCTTCCGGCGACTGCAGGCGCTCACGATCCGACGGCGACGGGCTCTGCGTGCGCAGCCACGGGCGGATCGACGCGTACTGCGCATAGAAGTGCGTCAGGTCCGGCACGAGGTCCTTCACCACCGGCATGTGCGGCAGCGGGTAGATCGGCACTTCGCCCGCGCTGCAGTCCTCGATGGCCTTGGTGCAGGCCAGCGTGTTGGTGCCGTCGATGTTCATGGCGCACGAACCGCAGATGCCTTCGCGGCAGGAGCGGCGGAACGTCAGCGTCGGATCGATCTCGTTCTTGATCTTGATCAGCGCGTCCAGAACCATCGGACCGCACGTCGCCATGTCCACCTCGTAGGTGTCCACGCGCGGGTTCATGCCGTCGTCGGGATTCCAGCGGTAGACCTTGAAGGTGCGCGCCTGTTTGGCGCCCTGCGCCGGCCAGTGGCGGCCCTTCTGGATCTGCGAGTTCTTCGGGAGGGTAAATTCGGCCACGGTTGCTCGCTCCGGTCAGTACACGCGCTTCTTCGGCGGCACCACGGACACGTCGTCGCTCAACGTGTACATGTGCACCGGGCGGTAGTCGATGCTGGTTTCGCCACGCTCGTTGACCGAGCACAGCGTGTGCTTCTGCCAGTTGGCGTCGTCGCGGTCCGGGAAGTCCTCGCGGGCGTGCGCGCCGCGCGACTCGGTGCGGTTTTCCGCGGAAACGATCGTCACCAGCGCCTGGTCGAGCAGGTTCGACAGCTCGTAGGTCTCGATCAGGTCCGAGTTCCAGATCAGCGAGCGGTCGCTCACCTTCACGTCCGCGAAGGACGCATGGATCTCGCGCATCTTCGTCACACCGTCGCGCAGCGTGTCGCCGGTGCGGAACACCGCCGCGTCGGCCTGCATCGTGCGCTGCATCTTGTCGCGGATGACCGCCGTCGGCGTACCGCCGTTGGCGTTGCGCAGCTTGTCCAAACGGGCGAGCGCCTGGTCGCAGGCATCGGAAGCGAGCGTCGCCTGCTTGCCGTCGCGCTTGACCGTTTCCGCCGCACGGTTGGCGACGGCGCGGCCGAACACGACCAGGTCGAGCAGCGAGTTCGAACCCAGGCGGTTGGCGCCGTGGACCGAAACGCACGCCGCTTCGCCGATGGCGTACAGGCCCGGGACGACTTCGTCCGGGTTGCCGTTCTTCAACTGCACGACTTCGCCGTGGTAGTTGGTCGGGATGCCGCCCATGTTGTAGTGCACGGTCGGGATCACCGGGATCGGCTGCTTCTCGACGTCCACGTTGGCGAAGATGCGGGCCGACTCGGCGATGCCCGGCAGCTTCTCGTGGATCACTTCCGGCCCCAGGTGCGTCAGGTCGAGCAGGATGTGGTCCTTGTGGTCGCCGACGCCGCGGCCTTCGCGGATCTCCATCGTCATCGCTCGGCTGACCATGTCGCGCGGGGCGAGGTCCTTCACGCTCGGCGCGTAGCGCTCCATGAAGCGCTCGCCGTTGCTGTTGCGCAGGATGCCGCCTTCGCCGCGCACGCCTTCGGTGATCAGGCAGCCCGCGCCGTAGATGCCGGTCGGGTGGAACTGCACGAATTCCATGTCCTGCATCGACAGGCCGGCGCGCAGCACCATGCCGCCGCCGTCGCCGGTGCAGGTATGGGCCGAGGTCGCGGAGAAGTACGCGCGACCGTAGCCGCCGGTGGCCAGCACCGTGCCCTGCGCCTTGAACAGGTGCAGCGTGCCTTCGGCCATGTCGAGCGCGAGCACGCCGCGGCAGGCGCCGTTGGCGTCCATGATCAGGTCGAGCGCGAAGTACTCGATGAAGAACTGCGCGTCGTGCGCGAGCGACTGCTGGTACAGCGTGTGCAGGATCGCGTGGCCGGTGCGGTCGGCCGCGGCGCAGGTGCGCTGCGCCGGCGGACCTTCGCCGTAACGCGTGGTCATGCCGCCGAACGGACGCTGGTAGATCTTGCCGTCGTCGGTGCGCGAGAACGGAACGCCGTAGTGCTCCAGTTCGATGATGGCCGGGATGGCCTCGCGGCACATGTACTCGATGGCGTCCTGGTCGCCCAGCCAGTCCGAACCCTTCACGGTGTCGAAGAAGTGATAGCGCCAGTCGTCCTCGCCCATGTTCGCCAGAGCGGCAGCAACGCCACCCTGCGCGGCGACGGTGTGCGAGCGCGTCGGGAAGACCTTGGTGATGCAGGCCGTCTTCAGGCCCTTCTGGGCCAGGCCGAAGGTGGCGCGCAGGCCGGCGCCGCCGGCGCCGACCACCACCATGTCGAAGGTGTGTTCGTGGATCTTGTAAGCGGGCACGGCGTCAGGCTCCCAGCGCGATGCGGACGATGGCGAGCACGCTGGCGATGCCGGCGAGTGCGCACACGAAGATGTTCAGAAGGTGCAGCGCGGTCGCGGAGAACGGCGTGTGCACGTAGTCCTCGATGATCACCTGCACGCCGAGCTTGGCGTGCCAGAAGGTGGCGATGCTGAAGGCGGTCAGCAGGATCGCGTGGCACGGATGGGCCACGGTGGCGCGCACGGTCGCGTAGTCGTCGCCGATCATCGAGATGATCAGGCCGACCGCGTAGATCGCCAGGAAGATCAGCGCGATCGCGGTGACGCGCTGGACGATGAAGTGGCCCGTGCCGTCCTTCGCCGAGCCGAGGCCGCGGGCGTTCTTCAGCGGATTGCGCAGGTGGGGCTTGTGCGGCTTGATCATGCGGCACCCCGCTGCATCATCGCGACGATCCAGATCAGCACCGTCAGCACCAGGCTGCCGAAGATCGAGAACCAGCTGTTGCGCACGAAGGATTCGATCCTGTAGGCGTAGCCGGCGTCCTGCACCAGGTGGCGGATACCGTTGAGCAGGTGGTAGGCCAGCGACCAGCTCCAGCCGAACAGGATCAGGAACCCAATCGCCGAGCGGTTGAAGGCGGTGAAGGTCGACCAGGACTCCGGACCGGACGCCAGCGCGAGCAGGCCCCAGGTGACGATGAGGCTGCCCACGACGAGGACGATGCCGGTCGCGCGGTGGAGGATCGAGGTCACCATCTGCACCTGCCAGCGGTAAACCTGCAGGTGGGGTGAGAGGGGGCGTTCGCGGACGCGGGGTTCGTTCGCCATGAGCGTGGCGGTCTCTCGGCTGGGCGGCGGTGCCGCGTGGCGGGAAGGCGTTTGCAGCGGTGTCAGTGATGAAGGCCGGGCGGTCGCGTCAGAAGTCGATGCAGCGGCCGTTCTTTTCCCAGTCGCCGTAGCGGGTCGGTTCCGGCCCTTCGCGCCCGCCGTGTTCCTTTGCCTGCGTGTCGTCCTTGGACGGCTCCGGTTCCGGAGGCGGCGGCAGTGTTCCGGGAGGGGTTTGGCCTATCATCACAGCGCCAAATGTTAAGTCCCGCCCCCCATGCATGACAACCCGCAGCCCACGGCGGACACGGTTTTCGCCCTGCCCGGCTACCGCCTGATCACGCTCGAAGGTCGCGATGCGGCCGCCTTCGCGCAGGCGCAGTTCATGAACGACGTGGCGCTGCTGGAGCCCGGCCAGTGGCAGTGGAGCGGCTGGTTGACCCCCAAAGGTCGCGTGATCGCGCTGTTCGCTTTGCTCAAGCGGTCGGATGAGGCCGTCTGGCTGGTGCTGCCCGACGCGGATGCGGCGGCACTCGCAGCCGCGCTGCAGCGGTTCGTGTTCCGCAGCAAGGTACGGATCCAGGTGCGCGAAGACCTTTATGCCAGTGGGCGGTTCGGCGCGCCGGTGGCGGCCTCGGGCGCGAACTTCACCGGCGACGAGGACGCGGGCTTCGAGCTCGATGTCGGCTCGATCAATGCTCCGCGCACCTTGAGCCTTTCGCGTGCGACGGTGTCGCACGACGAGGCCGCCGCCGCGACGTGGCACGCGTACGACCTCGAACACGGCCTGCCGCGGTTGCCAGCGTCCCAGGTCGAACATTGGACGCCGCAGCAGTTGTCGCTCGATCGCCTGCGTGCTTTCAGCGTGAAGAAGGGCTGCTATCCGGGCCAGGAGATCGTCGCGCGCACGCATTTTCTCGGGCAGGCGAAGCGCGGGCTCGTGTTGTTGGCGGCCGATGCGGCGCTGGAGCCGGGCCAGGACGTGACGGCGGGTTCCGTCGCGATGGGCAAAGTCGTGGCCTCGGCGGTCGACGGCGCGCGTCATCTCGCGCTGGCGGTGATGCCACTGGAACGCGACGCGGTTGCGCTTGGAGTCAACGGCGCGCCGGTCACCGAGCGGGCGTTACGCGAGGGATTGGCGCGCTAGCGCGCGTTGGTGGCTCGGGTAAGCGAAGCGGACCCGCGGTGTGCGGCGATCGGAACGGTGATGCCGGGTGCGGCCTTCGGCCTTACCCGGGCTACAAGGGCGATCAGGCTGCGCGGATGGCGCGGCGCTGCGCCTGCCAATGCTCATGCCATGCCTGGAACATCAGCACGTTCCAAAGGTGCGTATGCCATTTGCGCTCGCCTTCGAGGAACTGCTGCCACAGCGCGTGCACGGCATCGGCATCGAAATGCCCTTCGGCACGCAGGCGCGCCGGATCGAGCAGCGTCGCCGCCCATTGGCGCAGATCGCCCTTGAGCCAATCGCTCACCGGCGCGCCGAAACCGCGCTTGCCGCGATCGACCATCGAGTCGGGCAGATACCGCCGCAGCACGCGCTTGAGCAGGTGCTTGTTGCCAGAGGCGTGCCGCTTGAAGTCCAGCGGCAGCGACCACGCGAACTCCGCCACGCGCCAGTCCAGCAGCGGCGCCCTCGCCTCCAGGCTCACCGCCATGCTGGTGCGATCGACCTTGCACAGCAGGTCTTCGGGCAGGTACACGCTGAAGTCGGCGAGCATCATCGCGTCGGCCGGCGTGCCTTTGCCGCGCAACGGATCGGGCTCGTCGTAGAAGATCTCCGGCAGCCTCGCGCCGGGCACGACCGCCTCCGGATCGCGCCATCGCATCACGCGCTGCCGGTACACGTCGCCGATGCCACGCGCGCCCATTTCCGCGGCCAGCGCTGCAAAACCGCCGGTGCGCGAGGCTTCGCCGTGGGTCTTCGCGCTGCGCGCCAGCGCGTGCCGAAGGAAACCGGGCACCCGGCTGTGCCAGCGCCAGTTGCGCAGCGCCCGCTCGTAACGCTTGTAGCCGAAGAACAGCTCGTCGCCGCCATCGCCCGAGAGCGCGACCGTCACCGCCGTCCGCGCCAGGCGCGCGACCAGCGCGGTGGGCACCTGCGAGGCATCGGCGAACGGTTCATCGAACATCGCCGGCAGCGTCGGCACGACGCCGAGCGCATCAGCGCCGCTGACGTACAGCTCGGTGTGCTGCGTGTGCAGGTGCTCGGCGACTTCGCGCGCCAGGTGGGCTTCGTCGTGGTGCGAGCGCTCGAATCCGATGGTGAAGCTGCGCACCGGATGCCGGCTCTGCGCCTGCATGAGTGCGGTGACGACGGAGGAATCCGTACCCCCCGACAGGAACACACCGACCGGCACGTCCGCGACCATGCGCAGCGCCACGGCGTCGCGCAGCACTTCGTCGAGGCGGTTCTCCGCTTCCAACGCGTCGCCGGCGAACGGCTGCGCCAGCGCGGCGAGCATGCGGTTGCGCGGATCCCAGTAACGGCGTTGATCGCGGGAGGGATCGTGTTCGCGCGGCCCACGCGCGACCTCCGCCGCATCGATGCGCAGCAGCGAGCCGGGCAGCAGCTTGAACGTATCGACGTGGATCGCATGCGGCGCCGGGATGTAATCCAGCCGCAGCAGCAGCGCCAGCGCATCCGGATCGACGCCGTTGTCGAACTCCGGATGCCGCCACAGCGCCTTCAATTCCGAGCCGAACACGAACGTGTCGCCGGCCCAGCCGTAATAGAGCGGCTTCTTGCCCACGCGGTCGCGTGCGAGCCACAGGCAGCGTTGTTCGCGATCCCACAGGGCGATCGCGAACATGCCGTTGCAACGCGACACGGCCTCCTCCACGCCCCACTCCATCACCGCGGCCAGCAGCACTTCGGTATCGGAATGGCCGCGGAACACGTGTCCGCGTGCGACCAGCACTTCGCGCAGCTCGGCGAAGTTGTAGATCTCGCCGTTGTAGACGGCGACGAAGCGGTGGTTCTCCGACGCCATCGGCTGGTGGCCGAGCGGCGACAGGTCGAGGATGCTCAGGCGGCGATGCGCGAGCGCGATGCCCGCGGTGTCGTCGACCCACACGCCACGGTCGTCGGGCCCGCGATGCTCGAGCGCATCGCCCATCGCGCCGGCGAGCGCGTCCAGACGCGCGGCATCGAGATCCGCGGTCGGGCGCAGCAGGCCGGCGAGTCCGCACATGGGTCAGGCCAGCCGGTCCGCGGCGGCGACGATGTCGTCGTCCGACGGAATCACCAGGAACGCCGCGCCCGCGAGCGGTGTGTACGTATCCACGCCGACCACGCGCTGGAACGGGCGCGCACCGTACCCGCCTTCGGCGATCGCGGTGAGCACGCCCTCGCCGACGCCGGCGCTGTGGCGGCCTTCGTCGACGATCAGGATGCGCTTGGCGGTCTTCGCCTGTTCGCGGATGTACGTCTCGTTGAGCGGCACCAGCCAGCGCAGATCGACGACGCGCGCCTTCCAGCCGTGCTTGGCCTCGATCGCCCGCGCCGCACGCAGGCTCATCGGCACGCCGTTGCCGTAGGTGAAGATCACAAGATCGTTGTTGCCTTCGCCGTACACGCGGCCTTCGCCGAGCGGCATCGCTTCGTCGGGCTTCGGATACGACGTCAGCCACTGGCCGTCGCCAGGCTCGTACAGATCCTTGGTCATGTACAGCGCGATGGGCTCGAGGAACACGCTGACGCGCCCGTCCACCTTCGCCAGCGCGGTGAGCGTGCGCAGCATCGTCGCCGCGTCGTCGCCGCGCGAGGGGCAGCCGACGACGAGGCCGGGGATGTCGCGCAACGCGGTGATCGAGTTGTCGTTGTGGAAATGCCCGCCGAAACCGCGCTGGTAACCCAGGCCCGCGATGCGCACGACCATCGGGTTCGCATACTGGTTGTTGCTGAAGAACTGCAGCGACGCCGCTTCGCCGCGGATCTGGTCGCAGGCGTTGTGGAAGTACGCGAGGTACTGGATTTCCGGGATCGGCAGCATGCCGACGTTGGCGAAGCCCTGCGCCATGCCCAGGATCATCGTCTCGTCGAGCAGCGTGTTGAACACGCGGCGCGGGCCGAAGGCCTTCTGCAGGCCCTTGGTCACCGTGTAGACGCCGCCCTTCTGCGCGACGTCCTCGCCGAACAGCAGCGTGTCCGGGTACTTCGCAAAGATGTCGTGCAGCGCGTTGTTGATCTGGATCGCGAGATGGCGCGGCGGCTGGTTCTCCGGCAGTTTCGCTTCGCTGCCGAACACTTCGAGGCGGCGCTCCGCGTAATCGGCTCGCTGCGCTTCGGCCCGCACTCTCGCCGGCGTGTACGGCGCGAGCGGCGCGATCACGTCCTCGAGCTTGTCGAGCTTCGGGCGACGATCGGCTTCCTCGGCCGCCGCGAAGCATTTCCTGCGCGTGGCTTCGTACAGCGCCAGCACCTCGTCCTTCGACATCAGGCCCGATTCCAGCACGATCGCCGCCGAACGCAGCAGCGGATCGGTCGCTTCCACCGCGCACAGTTCCTCGATCGAACGCCACTCGATTTCGAAATCCGTGCCCGCGTGGCCCATGATGCGCGTGGTGCGCAGGTGCAGGAACGTCGGGCGGCGCGTCGTGCGGCAGTGTTCGACGGCGCGCTGCACGTCGGCATAACCGTTCGCGAGATCGAGACCGTCGGCGGCGAAATAATCGAGCCCGTCCATGTTGCGGAAGCGGTTGGCGATCCAGCCGCCCGGCGTCTTCACCGAGATGCCGATGCCGTTGTCCTCGCACACGAACAGCACGGGCGCGGGCAGCTTCTGGTAGGCGGTCCATGCGGCGGCGTTGAACGCGGTCTGCGCGGTGGCGTGGTTCGCGGAGGCGTCGCCGAAGGAGCAGATCGCGATGCTGTCGGCGGGAATCGGCAACGCGTGGTTGAGTCGCTTGCCCGCTTCGATCGCCACCGCCGTGCCCAGCGCCTTCGGCAGGTGCGAAGCGATCGTCGACGTCTGCGGCAACACCCACAACGGCTTGCTGCCCCACACCTTGTGGCGGCCGCCGGAGGCGGGATCTTCCGCGCTCGCGGCGAAGCTCAGCGCCGAATCCATCACCGGATCCATGCCCGGCAGCTTGCGGAAGCGCTCGGCCATGAAGCCGCCTGAGCGGTAATGCAGGAACGCCGGATCGGTATGGCGCGTCAGGCGCGCAACCATCGCGTTGCCTTCATGTCCGCTGGAACCGATCGTGTAGAAGACCTTGTTCTGCACGCGCAGCACGCGCGCCATCAGGTCGAGGTGGCGGCTGATCAGCTGCGATTCGAAGAGTTCGCGGAAACCCTGCGCATCGAGTTCGCTGCCCGGCAGGATCGGCGCGCCGGCGGCGGGACGTGCGTGGACGTCGCCGCTCCAGGCCTTCACGAACTCGCTGAAGTTGACGTCGCAGATCTCGGCCCGGTTGAGGCCTTTCATGCGCGCGGGGATGGGATTGGGGATCAGGGACATGGTCGGTTCCGGAGGGCCCGCGCCGAGAATGCGCGGGCGAAATGCGTGTGCGTGCGATCAGTCCGGCAGCGCCAGGCGCGAGAGGACTTCCACCGGCGGCGTCGGCATGGCGACGAAACGCGGCGTCTGGCGCACGCGTTCGATCCACGCCTGCACGCCGGGATATGCGGACAGGTCGAAGCCGCCTTCATCGGCGACGGCGGTGTAGGCGAACAGCGCGATGTCGGCGATGCCATAGGCCTCGCCGCTGAACCATTCGTTCGACTTCAGATGCTGTTCCATCACGGCGAGCGCCTGGTTGCCGCGTTCGCGCAGTTGCGGCAGTGCCGCGCGACGCGGGGACTCCAGCTGCGTCCAGCCGCGAATGAAACGCGCCACCGCGATGTACGGCTCATGGCTGTACTGCTCGAAGAACAGCCAGCTCAGCACCTGCGCGCGCGCGAACGCGTCGCCGGCCCAGAACGGCGTGCCTTCGGCGAGCCAGCACAGGATCGCGTTCGACTCGGTCAGGATGCGACCGTCGTCGGTTTCGATCATCGGCACCTTGCCGTTCGGGTTCTTCGCGAGGTAGCCGGGCGTGCGCGTTTCGCCGACGGTGCTGTCGACCTCGACCCATTTGAACTCGCGTTCGAGCTGGGTGAGCAGCAGGCGCAGCTTGTGGCAGTTGCCGGAACTGGAATAGCCGTAGACGGTGATCATCGCTTCATCCCCTCGCGTTCGCGTCGTGCGAACCACTGTTCGCGCGACTGGCCCCAGACTTCGATGTCCTTCGTGTCGTACGGCGCCGGCAGGCGGCCCATGCGCAGGAGCGTCGAACCGAGCTTGGCGGCGACGACTTTCGAGTTGGTGTTTTCGGGGGCGATGGTGTGGATCACCTCGTCCCAGCCGAGCGTGTCGAAGGCCCAGTCGATGGTGGCGATCGCCGCTTCCGGACCGTACCCGCGGCCCCAGCGATCGCGCACGATGCTCCAGCCGACTTCCGTGCCCGGCCAGCCTTCCGGCTGCCACGGGCCGACGCGGCCGATCCACTGCCCGCTCGCCTTCTCGATCACCGAGAACATCGCGAAGCCCTTCAGGTGCCACACGCCGATCATCGCCGCGAAGCTGCGCCACGCGGCCGGGCGCGGTTCGGTGCCGCCGATGTGGCGGCAGGTTTCCTCGTCGGCCTTGAAGGCGGCCCATGCCTCGAAATCCTCCGCCTGCGGCGGGCGGAGGATCAGGCGTTGCGTTTCCAGTGTCGGACCCAGCTGCATCGCCGGCTCCGGATCAGAACGCGTTGATGCCGGTGAGCTCGCGGCCGATCACCAGCTGGTGCACGGTTTCCGTGCCTTCGTAGGTGATGACCGATTCGAGGTTCAGCGCATGGCGGATCGCGGCGTGCTCGGTGGTGATGCCCGCGCCGCCGAGCAGGTCGCGGCATTCGCGCGCGATGTCGATGGCCATGCGGCAGTTGTTCCACTTCGCCAGCGAAACCTGCGCCGGCTGCATCGTGCCCGCGTCCTTCAGGCGACCCAACTGCACGACCAGCAGTTGCGCCAGCGTGATGCGACGCGCCATCTCGGCCATCTTGATCTGCGCGCTCTGCGTCGCCGCGACCGGGCGGTCGAACAGGATGCGTTCCTTCGTATAGTTCAGCGCCTCGTCCAGGCACGCGATGGCCGCGCCGATCGGGCCCCAGGTGATGCCGTAACGCGCCTGCGTCAGGCAGCCCAGCGGACCCTTGAGGCCCTTCACGTTCGGCAGGCGGTTGCTGTCCGGCACGCGCACGTTGTCGAAGAACAGCGAGCTGGTGACCGACGCGCGCAGGCTCATCTTGTGCTTGATTTCCTGCGCGGCGGAACCGGGCATGCCCTTCTCGACGATGAAGCCCTGGATGCCCTCATCGGTCTGCGCCCAGACGATGGCGATGTCGGCCAGGTTGCCGTTGGTGATCCACATCTTGGAGCCGTTGAGGATCCAGTCGCCGCCGTCGCGGCGCGCGTTGGTCTTCATGTTGGCCGGGTCGGAACCGCCGTGCGGCTCGGTCAGGCCGAAGCAGCCGATGACCTTGCCGGCGGCCATGTCGGGCAGCCAGCGCTGGCGCTGCTCTTCGCTGCCGTAGGCGTAGATCGGGTACATGCACAGCGACGACTGCACGCTGACGAAGCTGCGGATGCCGCTGTCGCCGCGTTCCAGTTCCTGGCAGATCAGGCCGTAGCTGACCGCGTTGAGGCCGGCGCAGCCGTACTTCTCGGGCAGCGAGGAACCCAGCAGGCCGAGTTCGGCGATCTCGCCGACCAGTTCCTTCGGAAAGCGGCCCTGGTCGAAGGCGTCGCCGATGATCGGGATCACGCGCTCGTCGGTGAACCGGGCCACCGTGTCCTGTACGGCGCGCTCCTCTTCGGTGAGCAGCGAGCGAACGTCGTAAAGGTCGTACGGATGCAGGGCCATGGCGCACTCGACTTGGGAAAGACCGCCATTGTACGGGCGCCCCGCGATGCGGGTAAGGCCACGTAAACGCTTGCAGCGCCGGGGATTTTCCCGTCGGGCAAGAAAAAGGGGCCGGATCGCTCCGGCCCCTTCGGGTCTTGCATGCGGTGTGGGTCAGCCGCGCGTCGGGCCCGCGGCGGAGGCGGTCTGCGTGACCACCTGGCCATCGATGACCGGCAGGCGACCGCCGACCGGGCGCTCGTCCATGCGGATGGTCTGCTCGGCGCCGTTGTAGCGGTAGGTCACGTCGTAGCCGACGACCTTGTCCTCGTCGCCCAGCAGGATGCGGCTGCCCGGCTTGCTGTCGGTGCGCATCGTGCCGGTGGTGCCGTCCGGATTGCGGTAGGTCACGTTGTAGCCGACCACGCGCGAGGATTCGGACGTGGACGAAACGGTGTGGCACTGGCGCTCGGTGCGGCTGGTGACCTTGCCGCCGACGTGACGCTTGTCGATCTGGTTGCCGATGAAGCCACCGGCCACCGCGCCGCCGACGGTCGCGGCCTTCTTGCCGTTGCCGCCGCCGACCTGGTTGCCCAGCAGGCCGCCGATCACCGCGCCAGCCACGGTGCCGCCGACGTTGCCGTCGCGTTCCGGGGCGCGTTCCTGCACGACCACGTCCTCGCAGACTTCGCGCGGCGTGGAGGTGGTGCTGGTCTCGCGGATGGCGTCGGTGCCGATCACCGTCGCGTAGAGCTTTTCCTTCTCGGTGATCGACTGGACGTTGGTGACGTCGGCGTATTCGACCTGGTTGGAGCCGATGGCGCCGTCTGCGGCGACATCGCCTTCCTGGCCCGGCAGGAGCTGGCCATCGGCGGTCGCGGCCGGGGCGGCGTCCTTGTTGCCGAAACTGTTGAATGCGGCCACTGCGACACCGCCGACGAGCAGCGAAGCCAGGGCGACGGCGAGCATGTTCTTGTTCATCTCAGGCCTCTGCGGCGGGGCGTGCCCGCGTTGTTGGATGGCGCCATTCGACCACTGGAAAGCTGAACGGCCGCCGATTTTTTAACATCAAGCTGTCGAAATTGTGAACCGGTCCGGGCGGCCGTGTTAGCGTCATTGAGACCGCCGTCAAACTGTATCTGCCATGCCGTCCCCACTCACGCCGCCGCTGCTCGCCTTCCTGTCGAAGCTCAGCTTCCCCCGCCTGTTCCTGGTCACGGCGGCGCTGTTCCTGGTGGACCTGGTCGTGCCCGACCTCATCCCGCTCGCCGACGAGCTGCTGCTCGGCCTGGGCACCCTGCTGCTGGCGAGCTGGAAGAAGCGCAAGGAACCGCTGCCCCCGCCGGCGCAGCGCTGAGCGCGCATGCCGTTGCTGATCGACACCCACTGCCATCTCGATGTCGACGAGTTCGACCGCGATCGCCATGAAGTGATCGCGCGCGCGCACGAGGTTGGCGTGCGGCACCAGATCGTACCGGCCATCGATGCCGCCGGCTGGCCGAAGCTGCGCGAGGTCTGCGCACGGGACGACGGCCTGCATGCCGCCTACGGCCTGCATCCGCTGCTGCTCGACCGGCACGAGGATGCACACCTGGACGAACTGCGCGGCTGGCTCGAGCGCGAACGCCCCGTCGCGGTCGGCGAATGTGGACTCGATTACTTCGTCGAAGGGCTCGATCGCGAGCGCCAGCAACAGGTTTTCGAACGCCAGCTGGAACTCGCGCGCGGGTTCGACCTGCCGGTGATCGTGCACGCGCGCCGCGCGGTGGACGCGGTGATCGCCTCGATCCGTCGCGTGGGCGGGCTGCGCGGCGTGGTGCACAGCTTCTCCGGGAGCCAGGAGGAGGCGAAGCAGTTGTGGAAACTGGGCTTCCTGCTCGGCCTCGGCGGTCCGGTGACGTACGAGCGCGCCAACCGCCTACGCAAGCTGGCCGCGAGCATGCCGCTGGAATTCCTGCTGCTGGAGACCGATGCCCCGGACCAGCCCGATTCGCAGCACCGCGGCCAGCGCAACGAACCGGCGCGGATCACCCGGGTCGCGCAGACGATCGCCGAACTGCGCGGCATCGACGCGGAGGAAGTGGCGCGAACGACGACCGCCAACGCCATGCGGCTGTTCGCGATCTCCTAACCCTTCGATGCACCCTTGCGCTTGAGCAGCAGTTCCAGCGCGCGCCCCACCGCCGCGAACGCGAACGTGCCGGTGATGTGCGTGGCCGCGCCGAGCCCCGCGCCGCAATCGAGCTTCAACGCCGCATCGCCCGACACCTGCGGGCGGATGCCGCACACCGTGCCGTCGGGCTGCGGGTATTTGACGTTCTCCAGCGAGTAGATCGCCGAGATACCGAAGTAACGGTCGGCGTTCTTCGGAAAATTGAATTCGCCGCGCAGCTTCTTGCGCACCAGCGCGAGCATCGCGTCGTGCTCGGTACGCGAGAGATCGCGCACGCGCACCAGCGTCGGATCGGTGCGCCCGCCCGCCGAGCCGACCACGATCAGCGGCAGCTTGCGGCGCCGGCACCAGGCCGCCATCACCACTTTCGTGCGGAAGCTGTCGCAGGCGTCGATCACCAGATCGAAGCCGCGATCGAGCATTTCCTCCAGATTCGACGGCGTGACGAAACTGGCGATGGCCTCCACCGTGATCTGCGGGTTGATGGCGCGGCTGCGTTCGGCCATCGCCTCCACCTTCACGCGTCCGTATTGGCCGGCCAGCGCCGGCAACTGGCGATTGGTGTTGGAGACGCACAGGTCGTCCGCATCGATCAGCGTCAGGTGCCCCACGCCGGTGCGCGCCAGGGCCTCGGCCACCCACGAGCCCACGCCGCCCATGCCGATCACCGCGACGCGGCAGCCGGCCAGGTGCGCGACGGTGCCGCTGCCGTACAGGCGATCCACGCCGGCGAAGCGTTCGAGCCATGCGGGATCGAGCGCGTGTTCGGGAATGGTCTGCTCGAGGGCGGTGGACGTCGTCATGGCGACATTGTAAGCGCCGCACGCGCCGGGGCCGTTCGCCGCGCGTGGTATCGTGCCGCGATTTTCCAAGGAGCCAGGCATGAATACCCAGCCCAGCGGTACGCGCAGCCATGCATCGCGATATCTGTTCCTGTTCCTCGTCGGCCTGGTGGTCGGCGTGGTCGCCACGGTGATGGCGATGCGCGCCATCGATGCGCGCAGGGACCATTTCCATGGCAGCGTGATGCACGTGCAGCAGTGGCACCTTGGCCAGCTGAAGCAGAAGGTCGAGCAGAACCGCTGCGCCGCCACCGACGTGCTGCCGCACATCAAGGCGCTGCGCACGATGGCCGACGACCTGGAGCCGGCGTTCCCCGACCTTGCCGACGACCAGCGCTTCGCCCAGCACGCCAGCCGCATGCGGGCACGACTGGACGCCGCACTGGCGAGTCCGCCGCTCAACTGCGCGGGCGTCGCGACCACGACCGCCGACGTCGGCGAATCCTGCAAGGCGTGCCATCAGGATTTCCGCTGACGCTTTGCAGTGGCTGAACGATCCGGAAAGCCGCGGCGCGCGTGGTGTCGACATTGATCGGCAGTTCACCGCGCCGCGTCTAGCGTGACCGCCATGGCGACGGGGCTGTCACGCCCGGCCATCCCACCTCCAGAAAGGAGTCGCGCATGAATATCCAGAACGTCCGTCTGCTCGGCGTTGCCGCTGCCGCCACGATCGCCCTCGCCGGCTGCGCCACGTCGTCGCCGGGCTACAGCACTTCGCCGAGCTATGGCGGCGGTTACAGCTCCGCGCCCGCGCAGTGCTACGACTGCGGCACCGTGACGCGCATCGAACAGGTCACCACCGGCAGCAGCGCGCCCAACGCCACCGGCGCGGTGCTCGGCGGCATCGTCGGCGCGGTCGCCGGCCACGAGATCTCCCGCCACACCGGCGGCAGCAAGGGCAACCAGAACGTCGCCGCGGCAGCCGGTGCGGTCGGCGGCGCGCTCGCGGGCAACGCGATCCAGAAGAACACCACCGGCGCGTCGTACAACGTCTACGTGCGCATGAACGATGGGCGCACCACCGTGGTCACGCAGCGCGACCTGGGCAACATCCGCGAGGGTTCCTACGTGCGCGTGCACGACGGCAAGGCCTGGGCGCAGTAACCGCTGCCGCCGCATCGCGTCTTCGGACGGCGCGCTGCGGATTCACCGGCAAGGTCCGAAAAAGAAAAACCCGGCTTGCGCCGGGTTTTTCATGGCTGTCGCGTCGAGGCGCGACCGCGGCGCTCCACCATCGGAGCAGCTGCGATCAGAGCGGCTGGACGGCGTCGGCCTGCAGGCCCTTCTGGCCCTGCACGACGGTGAAGGAAACCTTCTGGCCTTCCTTCAGGCTCTTGAAGCCCTGGGTCTGGATCGCGCGGAAGTGCACGAACACATCCTCGCCATTCTCGCGGCTGATGAAGCCGAAGCCCTTGGCATCGTTGAACCACTTGACGGTACCGGTTTCACGACCTGACATTGGCACTTACTCCTTGGAACGTTGCGGGTTGAAAACGTGGCACGCCACGTGCTGGTTGCAAGGAGGAAGCGAGGTGCAACGATGTAGCGGATCGAAGATCAACCGCATCGGGCCACGATTCACGGTGACCATGGCAAACACAGCGTCCGCAACGTAACCCGGGTCTGGTGAAAATGCAATCCGGGCAAAGTGGGTGTCGGCAAGGGGTATAGAACGATGGATTTTCAGGTGCTCTGGTACGTCCTGGCGGGGGTGCTGGTACTGGTCGGCGTGGCCGGTACCGTGCTGCCCGCCCTGCCCGGCCTGCCGCTGGTATTCGGCGGCATGCTGCTGGCCGCCTGGGCCGGAAATTTCCAGCACGTGGGCTGGTTCCCGCTGGTGATCCTGGGGTTGTTGACGGCCGTGTCGGTGGTCATCGATTTCCTCGCCACCGCCGTCGGCGCCAAACGCGTCGGCGCGAGCCGGCTCGCCGTCGCGGGCGCGATGGTCGGCACCTTCGCGGGCCTGTTCTTCGGACCCATCGGCCTGTTCACCGGGCCGTTCCTCGGGGCGCTGGGCGGCGAACTCCTTCACGGTCGTGAAGTGCGCAAGGCGGCGAAGGTCGGCTTCGGGACCTGGCTGGGCATCGTGCTGGGCGTGGTGCTCAAGCTCGGCCTGGCATTCGCAATGGTCGGACTGTTCGCGCTGGCCTGGATTCTCTGACCCTTCATCTTCCGCCGTGTTGCGATGCGACACTGGCCGGCATTCCTCCCCCAGCGAGTCCCCCATGCCGATGCACTGGCACGAAGCCCCGCGCGATCGCCCTTCCCTCGTCCGCCACAGCCTGCTCCTGATCGCCGCCGCCTCGCCCGCCGCGGCGCTGGCGCAGGCACCCGCCACGCCGGCCACGCCGGAGGCCTGCGTGTCGATCAACGTCGATTCCGACCGGCTGGCCTGCTACGACGCCGCGCTCGGCCGCGCCGGTCGGGACACCCGTGGCGCGGACATCGCGGCGAAGGAAGCCAGGGCGATCCAGCAGAACCTCGAACTGGCCGAGGAAGTGGTGCCCGGCACCGCACCGCCCGCGGCCGGCGGCGACCTGTATCCGATGGAGGACACGCTCCAGCGCGCCATCGCCAACGCCGGCAAGGGTTCGCTGCTCGACAGCCGGTGGGAACTCGCCAAGGACTCCAAGCTCGGCGTCTTCAACTTCCGCGCCTACAAGCCGGTGTACCTGCTGCCGGCCTTCTGGACCACCGACACGAACCAGACGCCGACCTCGCCCAATCCGAACAACACGGTGACCACGCCGCTGGAAGTCGATGCGCTCGAATCCAAGTTCCAGCTCAGCTTCAAGACCAAGGCGTGGGAGAACATCTTCGGAGACAACGGCGACCTGTGGCTGGCCTACACGCAGTCTTCGCGCTGGCAGGTCTACAGCCCGGAAACCTCGCGCCCGTTCCGTGAGACGAACTACGAGCCGGAGGTCATGCTGACCTTCCGCAACAATTACCGCCTCGGCGGCTGGAACGGCCGGCTGCTCGGCATCGGCGTGAACCACCAGTCCAACGGCCGCGCCGATCCGCTTTCGCGCAGCTGGAACCGCGTGATCGGCATGATCGGCCTGGATCGCGAGAACTGGGCGCTGACCGTGCGCCCGTGGTGGCGCGTCGACGAAAGCGCCAGCGAGGACAACAACCGCGACATCGAGGACTACGTCGGCCGCGGCGACGCAACGCTGGTGTACGTGCACGGCGGGCACCAGTTCTCGCTGATGGGCCGGCATTCGCTGCGCGGCGGCGACCGCTCGCACGGTGCGGTGCAGTTCGACTGGGGTTTCCCGATCAGCCGCAGCCTGCGCGGCCACGTGCAGGTGTTCGACGGCTACGGCGAGAGCCTGATCGACTACAACCATCGCGCGACGTACATCGGCCTGGGGATTTCGCTGCTGGAGTGGTACTGAACGGAACCCGCATCGCGCGCGCCTGATCGCACGTGGCGTGCGCCTTGTCGCAATCTGGGCGAACGGGCTGTCCCATCATGGCGATCCTTGGAGATCGCGTGCAGGGAGAAGCCACGATGGACATGCGACGCATCCTGTCGCTCGACGGCGGCGGCATTCGCGGGCTGGTCAGCTGCCTCTGGCTGGCCGGCGTCGAGGACGCACTGGTCCGCGCGGGCAAGCCCGGACTGCTGAAGTCGTTCGACCTGCTCGCCGGCAGTTCGACCGGCGCGATCGTCGGCTGCGGGCTGGCGGTCGGCCTGTCGCCGGCGCAGCTCGCCCAGCTGTACCGTCAGCACCGGCACATGATCTTTCCCGGCATGGCGCAGCGGCTGTGGTCGCGCGCCGGGCGCATGTTCACGCAGGGCGTGTCGGCACCGCGCTACGACGCGAAGGGGCTCGAGGACGTGTTGCAGGCGGTGTTCGGCGACACGCGGCTGGGGCAGTCGAAGATCCCGCTGCTGATCACCAGTTACGACACCATCGCGCGCAAGCCGATCGTGTTCAAGAGCTTCAAGCCCGAACACGCGGACCTGCGGATGTGGGAGGTCTGCCGCGCCTCGTCGGCGGCTCCGACGTACTTCCCCGCGCACGCGATGACGGTGGAAGGACGCAAGCGCGCGATGATCGACGGCGGCGTGGTCGCCAACAATCCGACCGCATGCGCGATCGCCGAGGCGATGCGCAAGGACGCGCGCGTGGACAGTGCGCAGAACCTCGTCGTGCTGTCGGTCGGCACCGGCGAACGCAGCCGTCCGATCGACCTGAAATCCGCGCAGGAATGGGGCGCGGTGGAATGGGCGATCCCGATCATCGACGTGCTGTTCGACGGCAACACCGATGCGGTGGACTACATCGCACGGCATCTCATCGGCGATGGCTATTTCCGTCTCCAGGCGGAGCTGCTCACCGGCCTGGACGACCTGGACGACGTGAGCGAGACGAACGTCGCGGCGCTGGAGGCGATGGCGACGGATTACCTGCTGCGCGAGGAGACGCGGAAGACGCTGGCGGGGCTGGTGGCGCGGGTGTAGCGGTCAGGGCTGCTTCGCGTTCACGGGCGCTGTTCCGCGCACGAGGAACCGTCATTCCGCTTGGGGAACCGTTATCCCGGCAAGGCCGGGCTCCAGCTCTTGTAGCCCGGGTAAGCGAAGCGCACCCGGGAGCTGTCACGCTTGACCCGGGTGCGCTTCGCTTACCCGGGCTACAAAACCCCGAAGTAGCCGTCATTCCGGCGAAGGCCGGGATCCAGGCTGTCGCGCGATCCGCAACATTCGTCATTCCAGCGAAAGCTGGAGTCCAGCTTGGTCTCCGCCGCGGGAAACTGCACATCGCGAGTGCGCCCGCATCGCGCGCCCCTACCCTCACCCCAGCCCTCTCCCGGGGGAGAGGGCTCAAGCGTCCGCTCGGGCGGGATTACTCCACCACCACCGGAATCTTCCCGATCCGCGCCTGCCACTCGCGCGGCCCCGTCTTGTGCACCGATTCGCCGGTCGAATCCACGGCGACCGTCACCGGCATGTCCTGCACTTCGAACTCGTAGATCGCTTCCATGCCCAGGTCCCCGAAGCCGACGACCTTCGCCGCCTTGATCGCCTTGGACACCAGGTACGCCGCGCCGCCGACCGCCATCAGGTAGGCCGAGTGGTGCTTGCGGATAGCCTCGATCGCGGCCGGGCCGCGCTCGGCCTTGCCGACCATTCCGAGCAGGCCGGTCTGGGCGAGTACCTGCTCGGTGAACTTGTCCATGCGGGTGGCGGTGGTCGGCCCGGCGGGGCCGACGACTTCATCGCGCACCGGATCGACCGGGCCGACGTAATAGATGAAACGGCCGCGCAGATCGACCGGCAGCGGCTCGCCCTTGTTGAGCATGTCGACCATGCGCTTGTGCGCGGCGTCGCGGCCGGTCAGCAGCTTGCCGTTGAGCAGCAGCACTTCGCCCGGCTTCCAGCTGGCGACGTCTTCTTTCGTCAGCGTGTCCAGGTTCACGCGACGGCCCTTCGACGCGTCGTAGGTGAGCTCCGGCCAGTCGGCCAGCGACGGCGGATCGAGCATCACCGGGCCGCTGCCATCCAGCGTGAAGTGCGCGTGGCGCGTGGCGGCACAGTTCGGGATCATCGCCACCGGCAGGTTGGCCGCGTGCGTCGGGTAATCCTTGACCTTGATGTCGAGCACGGTCGTCAGGCCGCCCAGGCCCTGCGCGCCGATGCCGAGCGCGTTGACCTTCTCGTACAGCTCCAGGCGCAGTTCCTCAGCGCGGTTGGACGGGCCGCGCGCCTGCAGGTCGGTGATGTCGATCGGCTCCATCAGCGATTCCTTCGCCAACAGCATCGCCTTCTCGGCGGTGCCGCCGATGCCGATGCCAAGCATGCCCGGCGGGCACCAGCCGGCGCCCATCGTCGGCACGGTCTTCAGCACCCAGTCGACGATGGAGTCGGACGGGTTGAGCATGGCGAACTTGGACTTGGCTTCCGAACCGCCGCCCTTCGCCGCGACGATCACGTCGACCTTGTTGCCCGGCACGACCTTCACGTTGACCACGCCCGGCGTGTTGTCCTTCGTGTTGGTGCGCTTGCCGGCCGGATCGGCCAGCACGGAGGCGCGCAGCTTGTTGTCCGGGTGGTTGTACGCGCGGCGCACGCCTTCGTGGACCATGTCCTCGACGGACATCGTGGCGTCGTCCCAGCGCACGTTCATGCCGATCTCGAGGAACACGGTGACGATGCCGGTGTCCTGGCAGATCGGGCGATGGCCCTCGGCGCACATGCGCGAGTTGATCAGGATCTGGGCGATGGCGTCCTTCGCCGCCGGCGATTCCTCGCGCTCGTAGGCGGCAGCGAGGTTCTTGATGTAATCGACGGGGTGGTAGTAGCTGATGTACTGCAGGCCGTCGGCGATCGACTGGATCAGGTCTTCCTGGCGGATCGAGACGGGCTGGCTGGCGGCGAACGGCTGCGTTGCGGTGTTGCTCACGGCGGGCGTGCTCTCGGCGGGCTTGCTGGCGGCGGAACCGCCATTCTAGCCCGTCGGGCCCGTCGGGCCCGGCGGCCCCCGTCGTGGATGCGTCCGCGCGGCCGGAACGCTGCGTCCGGCCGGACGTCCCGGGGCTCCGGGACCGCTGGATCAGGCCGCGTCGGCCTTGGTGGTGAAGCTCTCGCCGCAGCCGCATTCGGCGGTGACGTTCGGGTTGCGGAACAGGAATTGCTCGCCCAGGCGCTGCTTCACCAGGTCGATCTGCGTGCCGTCGACCAGAGGCAAGCTCAGCGCGTCGACGTAGATGCGCACGCCGTCCTGCTCGAAGATCGTGTCGTCGGCGCCCTGCGAGCGCGCCAGGTCGGCCTTGTACTGCCAGCCCGAACAGCCCGTGCGGGTCACGCCGAAGCGCAGGCCGATCGCGTCGGGGGATTCGACGAGATAGCGCTGGACACGGTCGAGAGCGGCGGGAGCGAGGGTGACGGCCATTCGGGGACTCCGGCTACATCAATGAGTTACGACAAGGGATTATAGCGACGCGATGCCGGACGTTCGGTAAACTCCGGCCTTTCCCCACATTGGCCCGGAACGGGCAGGATTCAAGGCATGACGGTGGTCAGCGTCGAACAGGCGCTCGCGGGCAAGATCCCGGCGGGTGGCGAAGTCACGGTCCGCGGCTGGGTACGCACCCGGCGCGATTCCAAGGCCGGGCTCAGCTTCGTCAACGTCAGCGACGGCTCGTGCTTCGCGCCGATCCAGGTCGTCGTGCCGGCCGAGCTGGCCAACTACGAATCCGAGGTGAAGCGCCTCACCGCCGGCTGCGCGGTGGTCGCCACCGGCACGCTGGTGGCCTCGCAGGGCCAGGGCCAGGCGTTCGAGATCCAGGCCAGCCGGCTGGAGGTCGTCGGCTGGGTCGAGGACCCGGAGACCTACCCCATCCAGCCCAAGGCGCACTCGCTGGAATTCCTGCGCGAAGTCGCCCACCTGCGCCCGCGCACGAACCTGTTCGGCGCCGTCACGCGCATCCGCGACTGCCTGGCCAAGGCCGCGCACCGCTACTTCCACGAGAACGGCTTCTACTGGATCTCCACGCCGATCGTGACCACGTCCGACGCCGAGGGCGCCGGCCAGATGTTCCGCGTCTCCACGCTCGACATGGCGAACCTGCCGCGCGATGAGAAGGGCGAGATCGATTTCAGTCGCGACTTCTTCGGCAAGGAAACCTTCCTGACCGTGTCCGGCCAGCTCAACGTCGAGGCGTACGCGCTGTCGCTGAGCAAGGTCTACACCTTCGGTCCGACCTTCCGCGCCGAGAACAGCAACACCACGCGCCACCTGGCCGAATTCTGGATGATCGAGCCGGAAATCGCCTTCGCCGACCTGGCCGAGGACGCGCGCGTCGCCGAGGAATTCCTGAAGTACATGTTCCGCGCCGTGCTCGCCGAGCGCGCCGACGACATGGCCTTCATCGCCGAGCGCGTGCAGAAGGACGCGATCACGCGCCTGGAGTCGTTCGTCAACGCGCCGTTCGAGCGCATCGAATACACCGACGCGATCAAGCTGCTGCAGAAGGCCGACCGGAAGTTCGACTTCCCGGTCGAATGGGGCCTGGACCTGCAGACCGAACACGAACGCTGGCTCACCGAGGAACACGTCGGCCGCCCGGTCGTGGTCACCAACTACCCCGAGCACATCAAGGCCTTCTACATGCGCCTGAACGACGACGGCAAGACCGTCGCCGCGATGGACGTGCTGGCGCCGGGCATCGGCGAGATCATCGGCGGCAGCCAGCGCGAGGAGCGCCTGGACATGCTGGACGCGCGCATGGCGCAGTTCGGCCTGGACCCGGCGCACTACGCCTGGTATCGCGATTTCCGCCGCTACGGCACCGTGCCGCACGCCGGTTTCGGCCTCGGTTTCGAGCGCCTGGTCGTGTACGTGTGCGGACTTTCCAACATCCGCGACGCGATCCCGTACCCGCGTGCGCCGGGGCATGCGGAGTTCTGATCGAAGCCGTGATTCGTGATTCGGGATGGGTGATTCGTAACAGCACACCGCCCGCCTTTCGAATCACGAATCACGAATTACGAATCACGGCAATCAATGATCCTCTTCTTCTCCCTGCTCTTCGTCGCCATCGCCATCGCCGGCTTCTGCGCGTTCGTGATCTTCTGGCCGCTGTCGCTGGTGCACATCCGCGACCGCCATCCGCAGCTGCAATCGCAGCTGGGCGAAGGCGCGTTCGCACGGCCGTCGGCTTGGCGCTGGCTGCTGCGTCGCGGTTACCTGACGGCGAACGACGGCAACCTCAACGGTCTGGCGAGTCCGGCGCGGATCTCGCTGCTGACCATCATCGGCGGCCTGGTGTGCGCCGCCCTGCTCTGGCTGCTCGCGGTGGTGATCGGATGAACGACAACGTCAACGACCAGTGGTGGATCGCGACCATCGGCCGCACCGTGATCTGGGCGCGCCTGCGCGTGCTCGATGCGGGCACCGCCGAGGTGCTCGACAGCGACGGCATCAGCCAGCCGTACGACAGCGAGGACAGTGCGCGCGCCGCACTGATGGATGCGGAGTTCGTCGCGCTCGACGGCCTCGATGAGGACGATGCGCGCGAACGCGGCTTCTCGCTCGACGAACTCGCGCCGCCCAGCGGCGAAGGCCTCGAGGTGCTGCGCCCGCAGATGGTCCAGCAGCTTCCCTTGCGCCACTGAGCGACCGCATGTACCTGCCCCGCGCCTTCGCCGAACACGATCTCGAAGCGCTGGACCGACTGGCGCGACGCGATCGCTTCATCACCCTGATCACCGTGCGCGATGGCGAGCCGACCGTCAGCCACCTTCCCGTGCTGTATCGACGCAACGGGAACGGCGTCGAACTGAACGGCCACTGGGCGCGCTCCAATCCGCAGGCGACGCACGCCGGCCCCGCGCTGGCGATCTTCCACGGCCCGCACGCCTACGTCTCGCCCGGCTGGTATCCCGACAAGGAAGCCGCCGCCCGCGTACCGACGTGGAATTACGCGGTCGCGCACCTGCGCGGCACCTTGTCGACGTTCGACGACGAGCGCGCGCTGGCCGACGTCGTCGACGGACTGAGCATCGACCACGAAGCCACCGTCGGCGGCGACTGGCGTTTCGAATTCGAACGTGACGATCTTCGCCGGCAACTGCGCGGCATCGTCGGTTTCCGCTTCGTCGCGGACGAGATCGCGCTGAAGTTCAAGCTCAGCCAGAACCACCCCATGGGCAATCGCGAATCGGTGGCTTCGCAGCTGGCAGCGCAATCGCGCGAAGCCAGCCGCGAGACCGCGGCATTGATGCGCGACCGCATGGCCATCGAATCCAAGGGAGACTGACGTGGACCTCGACCTCACCGGAAAGCACGCGCTGGTCTGCGGCGCCAGCCAGGGCATCGGCCTCGCGGCGGCGCGGGCGCTGTCCGAACTCGGCGCGAACGTCACCCTGCTCGCGCGCCGCGAAGAGCGCCTTCGCGAACTCGTCGGCACGCTCGCGTCCGACAAGGGCCAGACACACGGCTGGATCGCCGTCGACAGCGCCGACACCGATACCTTGCGCACGAAAGTGCAGGCGATGGTGTCCGCCACGCCGGTGCACGTGCTGGTCAACAACAGCGGCGGCCCGCCGCCCGGCCCGGTGCACGGCGCCGAGATCGCTGCGTTCGAAGCGGCCTATCGCCAGCACCTCATCGCCAACCACGTGCTCGCCGAAACCGTCGTGCCCGGCATGGAGCGCGATGGCTACGGCCGCATCGTCAACGTCATCTCGACGTCGGTGAAGGAACCGCTGCAAGGCCTGGGCGTGTCCAACACCACGCGCTGGGCGGTGGCGAGCTGGGCCAAGACGCTGGCGACGGAACTCGCGCCCAGGGGCATCACCGTCAACAATGTGCTGCCGGGTTCGACCGAAACGCCGCGCATCGAGCAGATCATCGACAACACGTCGGCCAAGACCGGCCGCAGCCGCGAGGACGTGTTCGAGAAGATGGTGTCGGAAATCCCGATGCGCCGCTTCGCGAGGCCGGAGGAAACCGCCGCGGCGATCGCTTTCCTGTGTTCGCCGGCGGCCTCGTACATCACTGGCGTGAACCTGCCGGTGGACGGCGGACGGACCCGGTCGCTGTGACGTGAAAGCCCTTCCCTTCAAGCGAAGGGTCGGGGCGGATGGTGTTCCGGACCGGCGGCAAAGTGCGGGACACCACCATACTGATCAGCACGTCCCACCCGCACTGTTAAGCTAGCCCCATGCGCCTTCGCCACTTCATCGCCGGTGAACCACGCGAGCCGACGTCGGGTCGGTGGGGCGAAGTGTTCGATCCGGCGAACGGCAAGGCCTACGCAGACGTCGCGCTCGGCGATGCCGCCGATGTCGACGCCGCGATCGGCGCCGCCGAAGCCGCCTTCCCCGCCTGGTCCGCCCTGCCCCACAGCGAACGCTCGCGTTGGCTGGAGAAACTCGCCGACGCGCTGGAAGCCAAGCTCGACGACTTCGCCCACGCCGAATCGCGCGACGGCGGCAAACCCATCAAGCTCGCCCGTGAAGCCGAGATCCCGCGCGCGATCAGCAACCTGCGCTTCTTCGCGCACGCGGCCACGCAGTTCGCCAGCGAATCGCACCACGGCCAGGCCGGCCTGAATTACACGCTGCGCCAGCCGCTCGGCGTGGTCGGCACCATTTCGCCGTGGAATCTGCCGCTGTACCTGTTCACGTGGAAGATCGCGCCGGCGCTCGCGGCCGGCAACACGGTGGTCGCCAAGCCGTCGGAAGTGACGCCGGTAACGGCGACGATGCTGGGCGAACTCGCGGCGGAAATCGGCTTTCCCAAAGGCGTACTCAACATCGTGCACGGCTTGGGTCCAGACGTCGGCGAACCGCTGGTCACGGATGCACGCGTGAAGGCGATCTCCTTCACCGGCAGCACGGCCGTGGGCCGCCGCATCGCCGGCATCGCGGGTCCGCTGCTGAAAAAGGTGTCGCTCGAACTCGGCGGCAAGAATCCGACGCTCGTCTTCGCCGACAGCGATTGGCGCGATCACCTCGACACGCTGGTCCGTTCGGCGTTCCAGAATTCCGGGCAGATCTGCCTGTGCGGTTCGCGCATGCTGGTCGAACGCGGCATCTACACCGAGTTCCGCGACACGCTGGTCGAACGCGCGCAGCAGCTGCGCGTGGGCGATCCGATCGACGAGGACAACCAGCTCGGCCCGCTCGTGTCCCGCGCGCACTTCGACAAGGTGATGAACGCGTTGCAGCGTGCGCGCGAGGAAGGCGGCAAGGTGCTGTGCGGCGGCGCGGCGCTCGATCGCCCCGGCTGGTTCGTCGCGCCGACCGTCATCGAGAACCTCGGCCCGGACTGCGCGAGCAATCGCGAGGAAATCTTCGGCCCCGTCGTGACCTTGCAACCGTTCGACACCGACACCCACGCGCTCGCGCTCGCCAACGCGGGCGACTACGGCCTCGCAGCGTCCATATGGACGCGCGACCTGCGCCGCGCGCATCGCCTGGCCGCGCAGCTGCGCGCCGGCATGGTCTGGATCAACACCTGGCTGCAACGCGACCTGCGCACGCCGTTCGGCGGCTCGGGCGCGTCCGGTCTCGGCCGCGAAGGCGGCTTCGAGGCCATGCGGTTTTTCACCGACGCCAAGAACGTCGGCCTGCAACTGGATTGAATTGGATGACAACCAACCCGCTGTCCGAACTCATCGAGAAGAACCGCGAATGGTCCGAACGGATCCAGCGCGAAGACCCCGGCTTCTTCCAGCGCCTTTCGCTGCAGCAGGCGCCGGAATACCTGTGGATCGGCTGCTCCGACTCGCGCGTGCCCGCCAACCAGATCATCGACATGGCGCCGGGCGAGGTGTTCGTCCATCGCAACATCGCCAACGTCGTCGTGCACACCGACCTGAACTGCTTGTCGGTGATCCAGTTCGCGGTGGACGTACTGAAGGTCAAGCGCATCCTCGTCGTCGGCCATTACGGTTGCGGCGGCGTGCATGCGGCCTTGCATGGCCATCGCGTCGGGCTTGCGGACAACTGGCTGCGCCACGTGTCCGACGTGGCCGACAAGCACAACGGCTGCATCGGACACGCGCACGAAAGCGAACGCCACGACCGTCTGTGCGAACTCAACGTGATCGAACAGGTGCAGAACGTGTGCCTGACCACGATCGTCCGCGACGCATGGACGCGCGGCCAGGAGCTGTCGGTGCACGGCTGGGTCTACAGCCTGCGCAACGGCCTGGTGCACGACATGGGCATCAACGTCGATTCGTACGACTCGCTCGACGCGCTGTACAAGGGCGCGATCGAGCGCGTGAACGGCTTCCGCGGGGATTCGCCGCGATGAACGACGTCATCCGCGCCGACGCCGCACCGAGGCCCGTGGGCCAGTATCCGCATGCGCGGCGCGTGGGCGAGCTGCTGTTCCTGTCGGGCATCGGCCCGCGCGATCCCGCCAGCAACGCGATCGTCGGCAACGTGCACGACGCGGACGGCCGGCTGATCGCGTACGACATCGACGCGCAGACGCGCGCGGTCTTCGCCAACGTGCGCACGGTTCTCGAAGCCAGCGGTGCGCGCTGGGAGGACCTGGTCGACGTGACCGTCTACCTCACCGACATGGCGCGCGACTTCAAGGCCTACAACGCAGTGTGGGCCGAGTATTTCCCCGACATCGACACCGCGCCGTGCCGCACCACGCTCGGCATCACCGCGTTGCCGACGCCGATCGCGATCGAACTCAAGTGCACCGCCGTCGTGCGCGGCGCGCCGTCCTCCTCTGGAGCATCGGAGTAACCATGCTGCCCGGCCCGATCAACCTGCACGCCTGGATCGAGGAACACCGCCATCTGCTCAAGCCGCCGGTGGGCAACAAGGTGATCTACGTCGGCGACTTCATCGTGATGGTCGTCGGCGGCCCGAACCAGCGCACCGACTACCACTTCGACGAAGGCGCCGAGTGGTTCTACCAGCTCGAAGGCGAGATGGTGTTGCGCATCCAGGAGGACGGAAAGGCGCGCGACATTCCGATTAAGGCCGGCGAGATCTTCCTGCTGCCGCCGCGCGTGCCGCATTCGCCGCAGCGCATGCCGGAGTCGATCGGACTGGTGATCGAACGGCGCCGCCGCCCCGAAGAACTCGACGGCCTGATGTGGTTCTGCGAACGCTGCAACCACAAGCTGTACGAGGAGTTCTTCCCGTTGCGCAACATCGAAACGGATTTCCCGCCGGTGTTCGACCGCTTCTACGCCTCGCGCGAACATCGCACGTGCCGTGAGTGCGGGCACCTGAACCCGGCGCCGTCGAAGTACGTGATGCCGGATACCTGAGGACGCACCATCGCGCATGCTGAAGATCGACACCCACGCCCATTACCTTCCGCGCGACTGGCCCAACCTGGCGCGCAAGTACGGCGACGACCGTTTCCCGGTGATCCACCACACCGAGGACGGGCGCCACCGCATCTACAAGGACGGCAAGTTCTTCCGCGAGATCTGGTCGAAGACCTGGGACCCGCAGGAACGCATCGACGATTACGCGCGCTTCGGCGTGCAGGTGCAGGTGATCAGCACCGTGCCCGTGATGTTCAGCTACTGGGCCAAGCCGCACCATGCGCTGGAGCTGCACCAGGCGCTCAACGAGCACATGGCTGAAGCCTGCCGCGAATACCCGCGCCATTACGCGGGCATCGGCACGGTGCCACTGCAATCGCCCCGACTGGCGATCCAGGAACTGGAACGCTGCATGGACCAGCTCGGCCTGCAGGGCGTGCAGATCGGCAGCCACATCAACGACTGGAACCTCGACGCGCCGGAGCTGTTCGATTTTTTTCAGGCGGCCGGCGAACTCGGCGCCGCGATCCTCGTGCATCCGTGGGACATGATGGGCGCGGCGACGATGCCGAAGTACTGGCTGCCGTGGCTGGTCGGCATGCCGGCGGAGCAGTCGCGCGCCGCATGCTGCCTGATCTTCGGCGGCGTGCTCGAACGCGTGCCGAACCTGAAGGTCTGCATGGCGCACGGCGGCGGCAGTTTCCCGTACACGATCGGCCGCATCGAACACGGCTTCAACATGCGGCCGGACCTCGTCGCCACCGACAATCCGCGCAATCCGCGCGAATACCTCGACCAGCTGTTCTTCGATTCGTGGGTCGCCGATCCGCGCGCGTTGCGGTACCTGCTCGATACCTGCGGCGTGGATCGCGTGATGCTCGGCACCGACTACCCCTTCCCGCTCGGCGAACAGGAACCCGGCGCCGGCATCGCCGCGCTCGAGCTGACCGATGCCGAGCGCGCGCGCCTGTACCACGGCACCGCGCTGGAATGGCTGGGACTCTCGATGGCGCGGTTCGCCTGAGGCCACGCATATGCCGCATGTCACGCTGCAGTACACGGTGAACCTCGCGGAATTCAATCCGACCGCGGCGCTGCGCGCGATCAACCAGGGCCTCGCCGACAGCGGGCATTTCGACGAGCACGCCATCAAGAGCCGCGCATTGCGCCTCGACGATTACCGCGTCGGCACCGCCGATACCGGCCGTGCGTTCATCCACGTGCAGCTGAAGGTGCTCCCCGGTCGCGACGATGCCACGCGCAAGGCGTTCGCCGAGACCATCATCGCCGCGCTCTCGTCCGTGCTCACGGACTGCCCGCCGTCCACGCAACTGTGCGTCGAGGTCGACGAACTCGACGCGCGCACCTACACCAAGCGCGTGATCGACGCGCCCAACGACTGACCCGATGACCGACCTGTACTCCGATTCCCACGCCCTCGCGCAGGACGCCGCCGACCCGTTGCGTTCGATGCGCACGCAGTTCCTCATTCCACGACACGACGGCGCCGACCAGGCGTATTTCGTCGGCAATTCCCTTGGATTGCAGCCGCGCGGCGCGCGAGCGCACGTCGAGGAGGTGCTGGACAAGTGGGCGCACGAAGCGGTCGAAGGCCACTTCACCGGACAGGCGCAGTGGATGCCGTATCACGAGCTGGTACGCGAATCGCTGGCGCGACTGGTCGGCGCGAAGCCGCTGGAAGTGGTCGCGATGAACACGCTCACGGTGAACCTGCACCTGATGATGGTCAGCTTCTACCGCCCCACGCGCGAACGGCCCGCGATCCTGATCGAGGCCGGCGCGTTCCCGTCCGATCGTTACGCGGTGGAATCGCAGATCCGCTTCCACGGCTTCGACCCGGCGACCGACCTGATCGAAGTGCAGCCCGATCGCGAGGACGGCACGACATCGATGGAGGCGATCGAACACGCAATCGCGTCGAACGCTGCACGCGTCGCCCTCGTGCTGTGGCCGGGCGTGCAGTACCGCACCGGACAGGCGTTCGATCTGGCGCGCATCGCACGACTGGCGCACGAGCACGGCGGGGTGTGCGGTTTCGATCTCGCCCACGCGGTCGGCAATCTCGAACTCGCGCTGCACGACAGCGACGCGGACTTCGCCGTGTGGTGCCACTACAAGTACGTCAACAGCGGGCCGGGCGCGGTCGCGGGCTGCTTCGTGCACGAGCGTCACGCGCACAGCGACGTTCCGCGCTTCGCCGGTTGGTGGGGGCATGAACAGGGCACGCGCTTCCGCATGGGCCCGCACTTCGTGCCGACGCCGGGCGCCGACGGCTGGCAGCTGAGCAATCCGCCGATCCTCGGCATGGCGCCGCTGCGCGCGTCGCTGGAGCTGTTCGACGCCGCCGGCATGCCGGCGCTGCGCGCGAAGTCGCTGCGCCTTACGGGATATCTCGAAGCGCTGATCCGCCAGCGCCTGGACGGCACGCTGCAGATCATCACGCCCGCGGATCCCGCGCAACGCGGCTGCCAGCTGTCGCTGCGCGTGATCGGCGGACGCGGTCTCACCGGCCGCGACGCGGGGCGCGCACTGTTCGATTACATCGCCACCAGGGGCGTGCTCGGCGACTGGCGCGAACCCGACGTGATCCGCATCTCGCCGGCGCCGCTCTACAACACGCATGCGGATGTGTTGCGGTTCGTGCGGGCGGTCGAAAGCTGGCGGGACGATCGTTGAGCGCTTTGCCTTCGTACGATCCTGCGGTGGGCTGGCAGTTGGATTCCCGCCTGCGCGGGAGTGACAGCATTAGGAATGGAACGTGACGACATCCGACAACCGCCACATCACCCTCATCGGAGCCGGCCTCGCGGGCGCGGTCCTCGCCACGTTGCTCGTGCAGCGCGGCTGGCGCGTGGACGTGTACGAGAAGCGAGGCGATCCGCGCGTTCAGGGCTACGGCGGCGGGCGCTCGATCAACCTCGCGCTGGCCGAACGCGGCCGCCACGCGCTGCGACTCGCGGGCGCCGACGACGCCGTGATGGAGCACGCGGTGATGATGCGCGGGCGCATGGTGCATTTCCTCGACGGACGCACCGACCTGCAGCGTTACGGCCGCGACGACAGCGAAGTGATCTGGTCAGTGCACCGCGGCGAACTCAACGTTGTCCTGCTCGACATCGCCGAACGCGCCGGCGCGCGATTGCATTTCGATCGCGGACTGTCTGACGTCGACTTCGACGCGCGAATCGCGACCTTCACCGACCCGCGCGACGGCAGCACGCACCGCGCGACGTTCGAATCGCTGGTCGGCGCCGACGGTGCGGGCTCGGCGCTGCGCGCGGCGATGGCGAAGCAGGTCGGTCTTGGCGAACGTACTGAGTCGCTCGGGCATTCGTACAAGGAACTGGAGATCCCACCCGCGCCGGACGGCGGCTTCAGCATCGAACCCAACGCACTGCACATCTGGCCGCGTGGCCGCTACATGTGCATCGCGCTGCCGAACGACGAACGCACCTTCACCGTCACCCTGTTCCTGCCGAACGAAGGCGACCCGAGTTTCGCGAACGTGCACGACGGCAAAGACGCACGCGCGTTGTTCCAGCGCGATTTCGTCGACGCGCTGCCGCTGATTCCCGATCTCGAGCGCGATTTCGAACGCAATCCCACCGGCATCCTCGCGACGCTTTACCTCGACCGCTGGCATCTCGACGGCCGCGCCGTGCTGCTCGGCGACGCCGCGCACGCGATGGTGCCGTTCCATGGGCAAGGCATGAACTGCGCGTTCGAGGACTGCGTCGCGCTCGCCGAACAGCTCGACGCGCACACCGATCGCGCGGCGGCGTTCGCCGCGTTCCAGGCCGACCGACTGCCCAATGCGCGCGCGATCCAGCAGATGGCGCTGGAGAACTACCTGGAAATGCGCGATCGCGTCGACGACGACGATTACCTGCTGCAGCGCGCGCTCGAACGCGCCCTCGCCGAACGTCATCCCGAACGCTTCATGCCGCGCTACGCGATGGTGACGTTCCACCGCATCCCGTACGCGGTGGCGTTCGAGCGCGGGCGGCAGCAGCGCGAGCTGCTGGTCGAACTCACGCGCGGTCACGATTCCCTCGACACGCTCGACTGGACTGCGGTCGATGCGGTCGTGCGCGAACGCCTGTCGCCGCTGCCCGTGGACGCGTGACGTGGCGGGCAGTTTTCTTTTCTACGACCTGGAAACCTTCGGCGCCGATCCGCGCACCAGCCGCATCGCGCAGTTCGCGGCGATCCGCACCGATTGCGACCTGAACCCGATCGAGACGCCGATCAGCGTCTTCGTGCGTCCCGCCGACGACCTGCTGCCCTCGCCCGGCGCGACCATGGTCACCGGCATCACGCCGCAGCACGCATTGCGCGAAGGCATGGGCGAGGCGGCGGCGTTCGCGTTGATCTTCGAGGAAATGGCGCGGCCGGAAACGTGCTCGGTCGGCTACAACTCGCTGCGCTTCGACGACGAGTTCGTGCGCCACGGTCTGTTCCGCAACTTCTTCGATGCGTACGAACGCGAGTGGCGCGGCGGCAATTCGCGTTGGGACCTGCTCGACGTGCTGCGGCTCGCGCATGCCATCCGGCCCGACGGCGTGGCGTGGCCCAGACGCGAGGACGGCGCGACCTCGTTCAAGCTGGAGCATCTGGCCGAAGCCAACGGCGTTCGCATCGGCGACGCGCACGAGGCGCTGTCGGACGTGCGTGCGTTGATCGGCCTGGCGCGCGCGCTCAAGACCGCGCAGCCGCGCCTGTGGGATTACGCGCTGCGCCTGCGCGACAAGCGCTATGCGTCGAGCCTGCTCGACACGATCGCGATGAAGCCCGTGCTGCACGTCTCGCAGCGCTTCCCGGCGAGCCGGCTGTGCGCCGCGCCGGTGCTGCCGGTGGCGTGGCATCCGCGCATCGACAGCCGCGTGATCGTGTTCGATCTGGAACAGGATCCCGAACCGCTGTTGCACCTCAGCGCGGAAGGCATCGCCGAACGCCTGTACGTGCGCGCGATCGACCTGCCCGAAGGCGAATCGCGCATCGCCTTGAAGGAAGTGCACACCAACCGCTGCCCGGCGCTGGTCGCGTGGGATCACCTGCGCGGCCCCGATTTCGATCGCCTGTGCATCGATCCGCTGCTCGCGGAGGAACGCGCCGCGCGCATCCGCGAGGCCGGCCCGGCGCTGGTGGAAAAGGTGCGACAGGTCTTCGCCGTCGAGCGCGAGCGCCTGCCGTCCGACGTCGATGCCTCGCTGTACGACGGCTTCATCGGCGATGGCGACAAGCGCCTGCTCCCGCAGGTGCGCACGACGCCGCCGGAAGCGCTGGGGCTGGCGGAATTCCCCTTCCGCGACGCGCGCCTGCCGGAGATGCTGTTCCGCTACCGCGCACGCAACTGGCCGGAAACGCTGGACGCGGAAGAATGGGCGCGCTGGAACGATTACCGCCGCTGGCGGCTGTACGACGAATCGGGCGCGTCGGAATACAGCTTCGCGCGCTATGCGGAGGAGATCGGCATGCTGCGGGCCCTCCACGCGCAGGACACGGCGAAACAGGTATTGCTCGATCAGCTGGAGGCATGGGGCCGGGAGATCGCGGCGAGCCTGCGATAGCCGAGGGACGCGCAGGAACGAGTGCCAAGGAACGAAGCCAGGAGGCGCTCCTCGCCTGTCTCGTTTCTCGTTCCTCCATTCCCGTCCCTCGCTTCAAGCCCCCCAGCCGAGCACCCCAGACAGATCCGAGATTCCCGGAACAACGCACCATGGCCACCTATTTCAGCGAAGCAAGTTTCAAGTTCCTGCGCGGCATCGCGCGCAACAACGATCGCGTCTGGTTCCAGGCGCACAAGGCGGACTACGACGCGCACGTGCGCGAGCCGTTCCAGCGGCTGCTGACCGATCTCCAGCCGGTGCTCGCCGGCGTGAGCCCGCACTATCGCGCCGAGCCCAAGGGGCTGGGCGGTTCGCTGTTCCGCATCCAGCGCGATACACGCTTCGCCAACGACAAAACGCCCTACAAGACCTGGCAGGGCGCGCGGCTGTTCCACGAGCGCGGGCGCCAGATCGAGGCGCCGTCGTTCTACGTGCAGATCCAGCCGGGCAACTGCTTCGTCGGCGCGGGCCTGTGGCATCCGCAGCCGGACACGCTGCGTCGCGTGCGCCATTTCATCCTCGACAATCCAGGCAGCTGGAAGGCCGCCGCGCACGATGCGAAGTTCCGTCGCCGCTTCGACCTGGACGACAGCGAGGTGCTCACGCGCATGCCGCGCGGATTCCCCGACGACTTCGAGTTCGCCGGCGACCTCAAGCGCAAGAACTTCGTGGCATATCGGATGATCGAGGACGCCACGATGATGGGGCCGCGGTTGTTGAAGACGCTCGAGACGGATCTGGGCGGGATGGCGAAGTTCGTCGACTACCTGTGCGCGGCGCTGGATCTTGAGTTCTAGCGCGGTGGTGACCCCGGTGTTGTAGCCCGGGTAAGCGCAGCGCACCCGGGGAACGCTGCCACACCCGATGCCTCCCCGGGTGCGCTTCGCTTACCCGGGCTACAAGAGCTACAGCTAATTACCTGGGCGCCACATATCCGCCCGGAACGCCTTTCGGCGACAGCACCAGCTGCCACAGCTGCGAATGCCGGCTGCGGAACGTCGCCATCGACGCGGACAGATAGAACCGCCACATCCGGCGGAAGCGCTCGTCGTAGCGGGCGTCCAGCTGGGGCCATGCGCGTTCGACGTTCGCGCGCCACGCCTGCAACGTGCGGTCGTAGTCGGCACCGAAGTTGTGCCAGTCCTCCAGCACGAACAGCCCCTCGCTCGCCTGCGCGATCTGCGCGGCCGACGGCAGCATCGAGTTCGGGAAAATGTACTTGCCGATCCACGGATCGGTATGGCTCACCGAGCGGTTCGTGCCGATGGTGTGCAGCAGGAAGATGCCGTCGTCGCCGAGGCAGCGATGCGCGAGTTTGAAGTACGTGCGGTAGTTCTTCACGCCGACGTGTTCGAACATGCCCAGCGAGAACGCGCGATCGAAACGCTCGTCGAGTTCCCGGTAATCCTGCAGGCGGATCTCGATCGGCAACCCCTTGCACAACTCGCGCGCAAAGGCCGCCTGCTCGCGCGAGACGGTGACGCCCACGCCGCTGACACCATAGCGCTCGGCCGCGAACTTCAGCGCCTCGCCCCAGCCGCAGCCGATGTCGAGCACCTTCATGCCCGGCTGCAGCCCGAGCTTGCGGCAGACCAGATCGAGCTTGGCTTCCTGCGCGTCGTCGAGGTCCTCCAGCCGCCGGCCTTCGCGGTCGCGCCAGTAGCCGCAGCTGTAGACCAGGCGCTTGCCGAGCATCGCGCGGTACAGGTCGTTGCCCAGGTCGTAATGGCGCTCGCCCACTTCGAAGCTGCGCCGGCGGCTCTGCAGGTTGGTCAGGCGCGCGCGCAGCGCGTCGATCATGACGCCGAGCCCGCGCACCTTCTGGTCCAGGTTCGCGGCGAGCAGCCGGTACAGCAGCCCGTCGAGAGACGGCACGCGCCACCAGCCGTCCATGTACGACTCGCCCAGCCCGAGCGAGCCCTGTGCGAGCACGCGCGCGTAGAGGCGATCGTCTTCGACGTGGAGATCCCATGGCCGGTCGCCATCGAGGCGGACATCGGCCAGCGACAACAGGGCTTCGACCCGACTGCGCAATGCGGACATGGCGGCTCCGGCGGGGTGGACGTCGATGTGCGTCCGGCGCCGAGGCCGGACGGTGACGATCCTAGCAGGGAGCAGGAGCCGCCCCGCTAACGCGCCGGGGGCGGCGGGTTCGAGACGGGGGGCGCCGGCGCGGCGGGCGGCACGGCGAACAGCGGCCGGTATTCCGGGGCCAGATGCGGCGCGAGCACGTCCACCGGCACCTCGACCGTCTGCGTGCCGTCCGAATACGGCCCGACCTGGTAGGGCGCGAACACGAAGCGCAGCCCGGCCAGGCGCCCGTCCGGCGCCGCGATCGGTTCGAACAGCGCGAAGTCCGAGGGGTCGGGCTGGGTTCCGTCGTCGATCATCTTCGAGGCGTTCTGCACGACCTGGGCGCGTTCCTCCGGCGGCAGGTCGTCGGCGTCCACGCGCTGCGAGAGCGCGGCGTGGAGCTGTTCGCGCACGTGGTCGGAAATGGCGGTCCAGCCTTCGGAGGACGGGATCAGCTGCTGCGCCGTGAGCATGCGGTTCTGCTTCGGCAGCCACACGAAGCGCGCGATCAGCGGCGCTCCGTGCGCGCCGCCGGTGTAGCTGCTGCCGTCGGCGGCGACGGCGACGACGTCCGGCGTGTGCATCAGTTCGGTGAAGCTGAGCGACAGGTCGTACGGCGCGCTGGTCGCGCCGCCCGGTTGGCTGCGCGCCTTGGCGGCTTCGACCAGATCGTTGCGCGCGGTGTCGGCGTACTTCTTCAGTTCGGCGGCGAGGCCCGGGTACTGCTCGGCGGACACCTGGTAGCTGATGCCGACGATGTAGTCCGACGTGGATTCGGACACGTCTTCCAGCTTCACGCCGGCCGGCGCGACGATCGCGGGCTCGCCGGGCGCCTGGGCAGGCGCGCCGGGGGTGGCGGCAGGAGTGGCGGGCTGGGGTTCCCGCTTGCACGCGGCGAGCGCCGCGGCCAGAGCACACAACAGGAGCAGTCGCTTCATGGGCAATCCCTTGTCATGCGCCGCAGGTTAGCGGCGGCGGCGTGATGTTCGAATCACGCCCGGCTAACGATCGCCGTCGACGATCACCAGTTCTCGCGCTGCGGCAGCAGTCCGCGCAGTTCGGCGTCCGTGAGGTTGCGCCACTGGCCGGGCTTGAGGTGCCCGAGCTTCACGTTGCCGATCCGCACGCGCAGCAACTGCTTCACGCGGAAGCCGAAATGCGCGGCCATCAGGCGGATCTGCCGGTTCAGGCCCTGCACCAGCACGATGCGGAAACCGAACTTGTTCAGGCGTCCGGTTTTGCACGGCAGCGTGGTCTGGCCGTGCACCGGCACACCGCGCGCCATGCCGCGCAGGAATTCGTCGGTCACCGCGTGGTTCACCGCGACCAGGTATTCCTTCTCGAGCTTGTTCTCGGCGCGCAGGATCTCGTTGACGATGTCGCCGTTGCTGGTGAGCAGGATCAGGCCTTCGGAATCCTTGTCGAGGCGGCCGATCGGGAAGATGCGGCGTTCGTGGCCGACGAAATCGACGATGTTTCCCTTCACCGTCGACTCGGTCGTGCAGGTGACGCCGACCGGCTTGTGCAGCGCGATGTAGACGTGCTGGCGCTTGCCCTTGGCCGCGACGCGCACCTTCAGAGACTGGCCGTCGACCAGCACCTCGTCGCCCTCGCCCACCTCGGCGCCGACGCGGGCGCGCAGGCCGTTGACGGTGACGCGGCCTTCGGCGATGAGGCGATCGGCCTCGCGCCGCGAGCAGAAGCCGGTGTCGCTGATGTGCTTGTTCAGGCGCATGCGCGTTGGCGCCTGGGCGGCGCGGGTGTCGGGGGACGGGGCGCGAATGCTGTCACACCTTGGCCTCTCGCGCACGCCGCAACGGGCGCCGGGCGTGAAAGGGCCGGAAGAGCGGCGTTCCCGGCGGGCTGTCGAAAACCGGCGCCTGCCGCCGCGGAAGCGCCGCTTCCGGCCCTGGGAGCGCAGGAACGAGCGCGGAAGAGTCAGAAACGGGCAGGAACGACCGCTCGTTTCTCCTCGTTTCTCGTTCCTCTTTTCCCGTTCCTGGCCTCTAGACCAGCAACTGGTTGTATTCCGGATGCCGCTCCACCCACGCCGCCGCGTAGCTGCAGCGCGGATGCACGTGCCAGCCCTGCGCCTTGGCGTATTCGAACGCCGCGCGCACCAGTTGCCCGGCGATGCCGCGACCACCGATCGCGTCCGGCACGCCGGTGTGCATGATCTCCATGCGGTTGCCTTCGCGGCGGTATTCGAGCAGCGCGACCTCGCCGTCGACGTTGGTGGAGAAAACACCGGAAGCCGGATCGTGCGCGATTTCGTGCGTGGTCATGGCGTGGCCCGCGGAAAGGAAGCGCCATCATCGCGTGCAGGCGCGTGGCGCGGAAGCGTGGCGTCCACGGAGGTGCGCGCTCGCCGCATGGGCACGGACGCGCGCCTCAGCGCGCGTCGCGTTTGCCCTGGTTGCGCCGGTCCTGGGCGCTGATGTGACCCTGGTTGCCCTCCAGGCGGATCTCGGCGTTGTGCAGCTCCTGGGCTTTCTCGGCCGCGCTGTCGGACATCGCGCCCGGGTGCCCGCCATGGCCGTGGTTCGCCTCGAACTGCTGCCACGGCGGCGCCTGCTGCTCGCGTTCCTGCTTGGCGGCGAGCAGCTCGCGGGTGTTGGCCAGCGCCTGCTCGGGGGTGATCTTCTGCCGACGCCCGGCGCCGGCGGCGCGACGCGGCGTTCGGCGTGCGGTGCCTTCGGCGGCGGTCTTGCGGGCCGGCGCCTTGCGGGCACTCGCGGCCTGCTTCGCGGTGGCCTTGCGGGCGGAGGCCTTCTTCGCAGCGACCTTCTTCGCGGCCGACTTGCGGGTCGCGGCAGCCTTCTTCGCCGGGACCTTCTTCGCTGCGGCCTTCTTCGTTGCGGTCTTCCGCGTCGCGGCCTTCTTCGGCGCGGCTGTAGTCGTGGTCTTCTTCGCGGTCTTCTTCACCGCCTTCCTGGCGCTCGCCTTCTTCGCGGTCGCCTTCTTCGCGGCGGTCTTGCGCGCGGTCTTCTTCGCCGTCTTGCCGGCCGCCTTGCGGGCCGTGGTCTTCTTGCCGGCCTTCCTCATCGCCATGCCTGGACTCCTGGCGTCATCGGGAGGTCCGGCTTACCACGGGCGGCATTCATGCCGGGTGAGCGCCGCCCCGCGTCAGCCCCGGCCAACGCACGGCGGCGGCTTATGACGGACTGCGTCACCTTCGGGCGCGCAAACCCGCTTGCAGACGTATGGCACGGAATCTGCGTGATCGATTACCGGAAATGCGCCACGGAGGACACCCCATGACCGTGCATCACCTGACGACGAACCACCTCAGCGACGACGCCCTGATGTCCCGCCTGTACGAGCTCGCACGCAGCGGCCGTCAGACGACGGAAACCGCCCAGATCGACGCCGAAGTCTATTCGCGGCTGCTGCAGACCTACGGCGACGCCGAGGCCGACACCGCGCGCGTCGCGGCCTGACCGCCGCACTCCGGGCTCCGGCGAGGAGCCCTCCGACACGGTTCGAATGCAGGCGATCGAAACCGGTCGATCCGCGCTCGGCCGAACCCGTGACTTGGAGCCGCCCCGGCATCAGCCCCCGAACGAGGGGCTCATCAACCGCTGCAGGAAATACGGGCCGATGCGCGGCTCCATCAGCAGCATGAACAGCACGCCGTACAGCGCGCCCGACAGGTGCGCGCTGTGGTTGATGTTGTCGCCGCCGCGCTTGTCCATCCAGATCGAATAGGCCACGTACGCCACCGCGTACAGGATGGCCGGCATCGGCAGGAAGAACACGATGATCAGCGACCACGGCGACAGCAGGATGAAGGCGAACAGCACCGCCGACACCGCACCGGAGGCGCCCAGGCTGCGGTAGTGCGCGTCGTGCCGGTGGCGCAGGTACGTCGGCAGGATCGCGATGACTATCGCCGACAGGTAGAACAGCACGAAGCCCAGCGGCCCGATCAGCTTCGCCATCACCTCCTCGATCTGCCGGCCGAAGAAGTACAGCGTGATCATGTTGAACAGCAGGTGCGACCAGTCGGCGTGGATGAAGCCGTGGGTCACCAGGCGGTCGTACTGCTTCTTACGGTCGATCGCCGGCGGCCACAGGATCAGGCGGTCCAGCAGCGCCGGCCGCTGGAAGGCGAGCCACGACACCAGCACGGTCACGGCGATCAGGGCGAAGGTCAGCATCGGTTCGGGTTCCGGTCTGCGTCAGGTGCGGCGGTAGTTGTCCTGCATCGGGTAGCGCCGCGCGTAGAGCGCGAACGCCGCCGCCGCGAGGAAGGCGAAGCCGGCGAAGAAGAACATCAGGAAGGCGTTCTCGCTCAGGCCGGTGGCGTCGATGTGCGACATCACCGCCTCGTTGCGCACGCCCGCGTTGGTCAGCAGCACCCACAGGCTGCCGAACGTACTGGCGAGGTACCAGAAGGCCATGATCACGCCCTTCATGGCCTGCGGCGCCTGGCTGTAGGCGAATTCCAGCGCGGTGGCCGACACCAGCACCTCGCCGAGGGTCAGCAGCGCGTACGGCAGGATCTGCCATGCCAGCGAGACCGGGTCGCCGCCGTCGATCCACAGCTGCAGGATGCCGGCGATGATCCAGGCCGCACCGGAGAATGCGATGCCCGCGCCCATGCGGCGCAGCGGCGTGGGGCTGAAGCCCATCCGCTGCAGCGCCGGGTACAGCACCAGGTTGTTGAACGGGATCAGCAGCATCACCAGCGCCGGGTTGAGCGCCTGCATCTGCGCGGCGTCCCGCACGATGAAGCTCGGCCACCACCAGGCGTCATGCGGCATCGCCATCTGGTTGCCCTGCAGCACCCAGGTCGAGGCCTTCTGGTCGAACAGAGACCAGAACGGCGTGGTCAGCGCGAACACGATCAGGATGCGCAGCACCGCGCGCACGCCGTCCACGGCGGCGTCGGGATGCGTGCCGCGGGCGCGGTCGAGCTGCATCGAGGTGCCGATGCCGCCGAAAGCGATGATCACGCCCAGCGCGAGGCAGGCCGAGATGACGAAGCCGAACGATTCCGGCCACCACGACAGCCCGACCGTCGCGTGGACCGCCCAGCCCAGCAGCAGCCCCACCGCGAGCGCGAAGCCGGCCATCGCCACCAGGTAGCCCCCGCGCCCCTGCCCCGGCGCCTGCTTCATCAGCGCGGTGCGCGCCACGTGCAGGAACGAGTCCGGATCGGACGAGGCCGGCGGCACGTTGACGTACTGCCCGCGGCCCAGCCAGAAGATGAAGGTCGCGATGAACATCAGCGCGCCCGGGATGCCGAACGCCACCGCCGGTCCCAGCTCGCGCAGGAAGATCGGCATCAGCAGCGAGGCGAAGAAGCTGCCGAAGTTGATGATCCAGTAGAAGGCGTCGAAGACCTTGCGCGCCAGGTGCTTGTTGGTCTGGTCGAACTGGTCGCCCACGAACGACACCACCAGCGGCTTGATGCCGCCCGAGCCCAGCGCGATCAGGAACAGGCCGGTGTAGAAGCCGGTGCGGTGGTTCTCGAACAGCGCCAGGCACGCATGGCCGGCGCAGTAGATCAGCGAGAACCACAGCACCGTGCGGTATTTGCCGAAGAAGCGGTCGGCCAGCCAGCCGCCCAGCAGCGGGAAGAAGTACACGCCGATGACGAAGGTGTGGAAGACCTCCTTCGCCATGCCCGCGCGCTCGGCCTCGGGCAGGTAGGCCAACAGCACGCTGCTCGCCAGGAACTGCACCAGGATGTTGCGCATCCCGTAGAAGCTGAAGCGCTCGCAGCCTTCGTTGCCGATGATGTAGGGAATCTGGCGCGGAAGCCTGGAGCTGCTTTCGGCCGGGGCTGCGGTCGCGGGAATCGTCATCCGGTTCTGCCTGTGCTCGTGATCGCCGCGCCCGGTTCGCCCCGGCGGGACGGCGCCCACCACGCGATCGCCCGGCGACGGGCAAAAAACAGGCGGAGCTCACACTCCGCCGTGCCCGGAGAGTAGCAAGGGGGGCGCGGCAAGCGAAGTGCTGATCCTGTTCGTCGCCTCCGCGCGGGCGGGGCCAAGCCTCGACGCGACTGCAGCCGCTCTTGCCTGGCGGCGATCCGGCCCCTACTCCACCGCCTCCACCTCATCGGCCAGATCCGCCGCATCGTCGAACCCGCCTTCGCCGTCCTCCTGCGCGACCGCGTCCGCATCGGGCGCATCGACGCCCTGCACCTCCAGCGTGTACTGGAAGTTCTGCAGCGATTGGCGCGGCCCTTCGCGATACCCGGCGGCGATCGCCAGCGTGTGCTGCCCCGCCGGCAGCGGCTTGAGCATCAGCCAGTAACCGTCGGTCGCCACGGCGGCCTCGCCTGTCGTCGCCGTGAAGCACTCTCCGCCCGCCACGCGCATCCGCTGGTACTGGCCGACCGGACGACCGTCCAGCAACACCAGCCCGGTGAATACGTGCTCGACGAAATTCGCCGCGCGCTGCTGCTTCTGCGTGCACGGCGCCGCGCTTCCGGACCCTGCATCGGCGACGGCCCAGGCGATCAGCGGAACGAACACGTGCCGGTCGGCGGGGATCGCGCAGGTGCGCACCGCATCGAACGTCCCGTCGGTCCCGGCGAGGAACCACACCGGTCCGTCCTGGTGCTGCGCGCAGCGGCTGCCGTCCCGGTCGGCGTACGGCGGCTGCCCGTCGAAGCGGCCGGTCCATTGCCACCAGCGCGTCGCCCACGTCGCCTGCGAGGCGTCGGCGACGGCCGCATCGGCCGGCACCCACCGATCCTCCAGGCTCACCACCGGCGCGGGCGGCGGGGCGTCGGGCTGCTTGCTCCAGCCCAGTTCCTCGCGGATGTCCTGCGCTTCCTTGCAACCGGCGGCGAGCAGCGCACCCATCGCGCACATCGTCGCCAACGCCGCGCGCGATGCGGCGCGAATCCTCATGCCCATTCGGTCAGCCCCTCGCGTTCGTACAGCGTGCGGAACGACGGCCGCGCCTTCATGCGTTCGGCCAGCTTCGCCAGATGCGGCCACGCGTGGCCCGGGCGCGGCATGTTGCGCGTCCAGCGCATCAGCATCGTCAGGTAGAAGTCGGCCGCGCTCGGGCCATCGCCGAGCAGGTACGGTCCGTTCGCGGCCAGATGCGCGTCGAGCCGGTCCCACGTCGCCTCGATGCGGCGACGCGCGCCGTCCTGCACGCGGTCGGTGTGCTCGGCGTCGATGTCCTGCGGATACCACCACAGCCGCAGCGGCGACTGCAGCGTGTTGGCGAGGTTGAGCACCCATTGCAGGTACGCGCCGCGCTTCGGATCGCCCGGCGCCGGCGCAAGCCCCGCATGCGGATGGCGGTCGGCCAGGTGCAGCACCAGCGCGGCGGCCTCGTAGAGCGGCTGGCCGTCTGCGACCAGCGTGGGCACCACGCCGTTGGGATTGAGCGCGAGGTAGTCGGCGCTCTTCTGCTGCCCGGCGCTCGTGTCGACCAGCGCCAGTTCGTGCACGACGTCCAGCTCGATCAGCAGCCAATGGACGACCAGGCTCGCCGCTCCCGGCGAGTAGTAGAGACGGTACATGCGGCATTCCCCCGAATGAGCCGAAATGATCGCATGGGCGTGGAGCAGGTGCGTTCGCAGGAGCGGGAAGTGAGCAGGGCATCACGGCGCCCCGCTCACCGCCTTTCGCGCCACGTCCACCCGCGCGGGCGGAAGGTGAACGCTCCACGTGCCGCGTGCCATGCAATGAGCCTGACGGAATACCGCCGCAAACGGCAGTTCACCAAGACCCGCGAGCCCGAACCCGGCAAGCGCCTGCCGCAGGGGAAACGCGCCATCTTCGTCGTGCAACTGCACCACGCGAGCCGGCGGCATTACGACTTCCGCCTGCAGATCGGCGACGCGCTGAAAAGCTGGGCCGTGCCGAAGGGGCCGAGCTACGACCCGAACGTGAAGCGCATGGCGGTCGAGGTGGAGGACCATCCGGTCGATTACGCGCAATTCGAAGGCGAGATCCCGAAGGGCCACTACGGCGGCGGACACGTCGCGCAGTTCGACCATGGCGTGTGGGCGACGCAGTTCGATCCCGAGGAACAGCTCGCCAAGGGCCACCTGCGCTTCGAACTGTTCGGCGACAAGCTCAAGGGCGGCTGGCACCTGGTGCGCTCGGGCAAGCCGGCGCGACAGCCGCAGTGGCTGCTGTTCAAGGACAAGGACGAATACGCCGGCACGCTGGAAGCCGACGACCTGCTCGCCGACGTCACGCCGCCGCCGGAGGAAGACGCCAAGCGCGCCGGTCGCGGCAAGACCAGGCGCAAGCGCGAAACCGAAGTGCCCGTGCACACTGCGAGCCGTCGCCGCGACTGGGCGAAAGCCGCGATGAAGCTCACCGGCGCGCGCAAGGGCGTCGCGCCGACCGAGTTCTTCGCGCCGCAACTGGCCAGGCTCGGCGACGCGCCGCCGGCCGGCGACCAGTGGCTGCACGAAATCAAATGGGACGGCTACCGCATCGTCGCGACCGTCGCGAAAGGAAAGGCGAAGCTCTGGTCGCGCAACGCGCTGGACTGGACCGGGAAGGTGCCGGAAATCACCGGCGCGATCGAAGCGCTGGGCGTGAAATCCGCTGCGCTCGACGGCGAACTCATCGCCGGTAGCGGCACGCGCGACGACTTCAACCTCTTGCAGGCGACGCTGTCGGGCGAACGCCAGGGCCTGTTGTCGTACGCGCTGTTCGACCTGCTGCACATCGACGGCGTGGACATCTCGCGCGCGCCGCTGATCGAACGCAAGGCGCTGCTGGAGGAACTGCTGGGCGAAGGCACGCGCCATCTTTCCTACAGCTCGCACGCGGTGGGCGATGGCGAGCAGGCGTTCGAACTCGCGGGCCAGCAGGACTTCGAAGGCATCATCTCCAAGCGCGTCGATCGTCCCTACCATTCCGGCCGTGGCGACGACTGGCGCAAGACGAAGGCGCTGCACAGCGACGAGTACGCCGTGGTCGGCTGGACCTCGCCGAAGGGCAGCCGCAGCGGCTTCGGCTCGCTGCTGCTCGCCACGCCGGACAAACGCCACGGGTGGGCCTACGTCGGTCGCGTCGGCAGCGGTTTTTCCGACACGCTGATCAAGGACATCAGCAAACGCCTGGGGCGCGGCGGCTCGAAGGAACCGACCGTGCACGTGCCCGAGAACGACACCGACCTGCGCAGCGCGAAATGGTTCGAACCGCGCTTCGTGGTGGAGGTGAATTTCCGCGGCATCGGCGGCCAGGGACTGCTGCGGCAGCCGTCGCTGAAATCGGTGCGCGACGACAAGAGCGTCGAGGATCTTGCGGACAGCGATCGGGGTTCGTCGAAAACCTCTCCGTCGAAAGCGGCGAAGGCCACCAAAGCCCGCGCAGGAAAAACAGCGAGGAAGACGGCGAAAAGCGCACGCACGCCGCCGAAGCTCAGCAGCCCGACGAAGGTGCTCTATCCGGACGACGGCTACACCAAACTCGACGTCGCCAACTACTACGCCGCCGTGCGCGACCACCTGCTGGCGGAAATCGCCGGGCGTCCACTGTCGATCATCCGTTGCCCGGCCGGCACCGACAAACCGTGCTTCTTCCAGAAACACCACACGCCCGGGCTGGAACTGGTCGAGTTCGTGCGCCTGAAGGAGGAAGCCGGCAACAACGCGAACTACCTGGTGGTGAACGACGAGGCTGCGCTGATGGAACTGGTGCAGTTCAACGCGCTCGAATTCCATCCGTGGGGTTCGCACGCGGACGATCCCGACCGCGCCGACCGCATCGTGTTCGACCTCGATCCCGGCCCCGACGTGCCCTTCGCCGAGGTCAAGCGCGCCGCCGTGGACGTGCGCAAGCGACTGGCGGAACTGGAGCTGGAATCCTTCCTGCGCACCACCGGCGGCAAGGGCCTGCACGTGGTGGTGCCGCTGAATCCCGGCTGCGAATGGTCGCTGGTGAAGCCGTTCGCGCAGAGTTTCGCGGAAGTCATGTCGCAATCGGAGCCGGACCGGTTCCTCTCGGTCTCCACCAAACGCCTGCGCAACAAGCGCATCTTCGTCGACTACCTGCGCAACGGCCGGGGCGCGACGGCGGTGGCGTCGTACTCCCTGCGCGCGCGCCCACGCGCGCCGGTGTCAATGCCGCTGGCCTGGAGCGAACTGTCGAAACTCAAGCGCGGCGACGCGTTCACGATCGCCGACGTGCCCGCGCGGTTGAAGCGGCGCAGGAAGGATCCGTGGGCGGGGATCGAGCGGGTGAAACAGAATCTTTCGAGGTTTTCGGCGAGGGGTTAGGTCTCCAGGGGAGGTGCTGGTTGCCTTTGTAGCCCGGGTGAGCGAAGCGCACCCGGGGCGTGGTCGTTTCTCCAACCCGGGTGCGCTTCGCTTACCCGGGCTACCGAAGCAGCACCATCGCCGGCGCTCAGCCATCGAGCCCCGATTCACCAAGCCCTTTCACGCCATTCCAACCGCCACTCCACACATCCCTCACAAACCCGCGCGCATCCTCCGCCGTCCGGATGCGCACGCTTTCGGAGGGGGAACTCCACAGGGATGCGGACGGCCTGTCGGCCGTCGTCGTCGCGTTTGCTCCGGGCAACCCTGTTCCGGCCCGCTTCCGCGGGCCCACTCCGAGGAGATCCACCCGTGATCAACAAAGCCCTGAGCGTCCTCGCCCTGGCCTGCGCCCTGCCCGCCGCCGCGCACGCCGCCTCCGGTTCGCGCCAGATCGGCGTCAACGTCCTCCTGAATGGCGATCCCACCGCCGCCACCCTGTCCAGGCTCGGCACGTACGGCACCGTTCGCGAAGTGGTGGCCGAGATCGACCTGGTCACGCTCAAGACCACCGAAAGCCAGCTCGCCGCGATCCGCGCCCTGCCCTTCGTCCTCGCCGCCAATCCCGATGCCGAGCGCAAGGGCAGCCCGGTGGACACGGTCAGCGCAACCAACTTCGCCAACGGCCTGAGCACCTGGGACCAGGACGCGGTCGACGTCACCAACTTCGGCATGGGACGCACCGCCGCCTACGACGGTGCCGGCGTGTACGTCGCGGTGCTCGACACCGGCCTTCTGGATACCTGGCGCCAGTACTTCCCGCAGGAACGTATCGCCACGCAGTTCGCCACGGCCTTCAACGGCGGCGGCGGCGAACAGGGCAGCGTGTCGGAACCGCCGAACAAGTGGGAACACGACCAGAACTCGCACGGCACGCACGTCACCAGCACCATCCTCGGCTACAGCCTCAACGGCACGCCGATCAACGGCACCGCGCCGCGCGCGACGGTCATCCCGGTGAAGGTGTTGAACCAGAACGGTTCGGGCTGGTCGTCGGTGGTCGCCGCGGGCATCGTCTACGTCGCCAACCTGAAGGCCAGCGGCGCGCTCGGCTCCTCGCCGGTGGTGATCAACATGAGCCTGGGCGGTTCGGTGCTCGATGCGGCCGAGAAGGCGGCGATCGACTACGCGATCGCGCAGGGCGTCGTCATCGTCGCCTCCGCCGGCAACGAGGGCGACGCGGGCATGGGCTATCCGGGCGCGTACGCGCCGGTCATCTCGGTCGCCGCGTCGGGCTGGAACGGCCAGTGGAAACCGGGTGCCGACGGCAATCCGGGCAACTGGTGGAACGCGGACGACGTGGCCGATCCGACCACGTCGACGGATTTCCACATCGCCGATTTCTCCAGCCGCGCGCTCGCCGGACAGGATCTCGACGTGGCCGCGCCGGGCTCGTGGGTGGTCGGCCCGTACCAGTTGCAGAGCGGCAAGACGTCGTACTTCTACCTGAGCGGCACATCGATGGCCTCCCCGCACGTGGCCGGCATCGCCGCGCTGATGTTGCAGAAGAATCCGAACCTGGAGCAGGCCGACGTCGAGGACATCCTCACGACCGCCGCCATCCCGCTGGCGCCGGGATGCGCCCTGCTCTCGCAGCCTTCGGGCCCGCCGGTGAACGAATGCTGGGGCGCGAACGCGACGGGCTCGGGCCTGATCACCGCGACGAATGCGTTGTCGCTCACGCCGTGACGTGAGGCTCCAAGGCCCCTCTCCCGTCGGGAGAGGGGCCGGGCGTGCGATCACGCACGCACCCGCGATGCCGCGTTTGTAGCGCGGGTAAGCGAAGCGCACCCGGGTCGAGCGTGACAGCTCCCGGCTGCGCTTCGCTTACCCGGACTACAGAAGCTCACGACGGACGCTCCGCCCACGGCGCCTTCTCGAATTTCCGCAGCAGGTGCTCGATCAGCAACTGCACGCGCGCCGGACGCACCCGACCGGGTGGCGTGACCACGTGCAGCGCGATCGGCGGCGGCGACCACTCGGGCATCACGACTTCCAGCTTGCCCGCCTTCAGTTCGCGCCACACCAGGAACTCCGGCTGCAGCGCGAGACCCAATCCCGCCAGTAACGCCGGATTGAGCGCCTCGGCGTTGTTCACGCGCAGCGGCGCGTTGACGCTGATCGAGAAATCGCCGTGCCGCTTGTGATGGAACCGCCATGCACCGCCGAAGCGCGAGAGCGTGTAGAACAGCGCGCTGTGCTGCGCCAGTTCGCGCGGATGACGCGGACGTCCATGCGCATCCAGATAGGCGGGCGACGCGACCAGCACGATGCGCACGCCGCACAGCCGTCGCGCGAGCAGGCTCGAATCGGCCAGCGTCGAGATGCGCAGCGCCAGATCGAAACCGCCGCCGACCAGATCCACCAGGCCGTCGTCGAAATCCACGTCGAGCGAGACGTCCGGATAGCGCGCCATGAATTCCGGCAGCACCGGCGCGAGGTGTTCGATGCCGAACGACATCGGCACCGCCATGCGCACGGTGCCGCGCGGACTGGCCGCCTGCGCGGTGATTTCGGCCTCCACGGCCTCGCCTTCGGCGAGGATGCGGCTGGCGCGTTCCAGCGCGCCGCGCCCGCTTTCGGTCAGCGACATGCGCCGCGAGGTGCGATGGAACAGCACCGTCTTCAGGCGCGTTTCCAGCCGCGTGATCGCCTTGGAGACGGTGGCCTGCGAGAGGTTGAGCTCGTTCGCGGCGCGGGCGAAGGAGCCGGTTTCGGCGACCTTGGCGAAGATCGCCCAGGCTTCCAGGTCGGGCAGTTTCATGGTGGCGCCCATCATGCAGAAAACGGAAACGATCATATTCGATTCGTTCCATTCCCAGCAGGCCGTCGGACGCCTATCGTTTGCCCCACGCAATCCACCCACTCCGGAGCAAGGTCATGATCGAGCGTCGCCCGTTCAACTCCCTCGGCGGAGCCAACCACGGTTGGCTCGATGCCAAGCACCACTTCTCCTTCGCCAGCTACCACGATGCCGCCCGCATGGGCTGGGGCGCGCTGCGCGTGTGGAACGACGACACCATCGCCGCGAACACGGGCTTCCCGCCGCATCCGCATTCGGACATGGAGATCATCACCTACGTCCGCGACGGCGCGATCACCCACCAGGACAACCTGGGCAACAAGGGCCGCACCATCGCCGGCGACGTGCAGGTGATGAGCGCGGGTACCGGCATCCAGCACGCCGAATACAACCTGGAACCGGACACCACGCGGATCTTCCAGATCTGGATCATCCCCGACGCGCGCGGCGGCGCACCGACCTGGGGCAGCAAGCCGTTCCCGAAGGGCGAGCGTTCCGGGCGCTTCGTGACGCTGGCCAGCGGCATCGCCGGCGACGAGGACGCGCTGCCGATCCGCGCGCAGGCACGGGTGCTCGGCCTGACCCTGGGCGCCGGCGAAACGGCCGAATACGCGTTCGGCGAGAACCGTTACGGCTACCTCGTGCCGGCCAAGGGCGCGATCGAGGTGAACGGCGTGCGGCTCGAAGCCCGCGACGGCGCGGCGATCCGCAACGAAGGCGCGATCACCGTGAAGGCGCTGGACGACGCCGAAGTCGTGCTGGTGGACTCGGCGCCGTAAGCGCCGCCGGTCGCAAGATGAGCACCGGGGCCCTCTCCCTCCGGAGAGGGGCCTTTCGCGTTTTCCGGCCCGTTCGACCGCTTTCGTGCCGTTCCATCCGCGCTTTCGCGTTCTCCTCCGAGGAACCGCCGCCGGCGGCCCCTTCCCCGCGAGGTAAACGTCATGCTCGAGCTGCTCGACATTACCGCCTTCGGTGCGCTGCACACCGCAATCGCGATCGTCGGCGCCCTTGCCGGCTTCACCGCGCTCGTCCTGCATCGCGAAATCCGCGTCGCCTCGCGCTCTGGCGCGGTGTTCTTCTGGTTCACGATCGGCGCCGCGGTCACCGGGCTCTTCATCTTCCGGCGCGACGGATTCGGCGCGCCGCACGTGCTCAGCGTGCTCACGCTGGTGGTGCTCGCGCTGGGCTGGTTCGCGGAACGCCGCCGGGCCCTGGGCGGTCTTTCCGCGTATGCGGCACCGCTGCTCTACGTCACCGCGCTGTTCTTCCACTTCATCCCGGCGTTCGTCGAGACGCTGACCCGCCTCCCGCTCGGCGCCCCCTACGCCGCAGGGCCCGAGGACCCGCGCCTGTTCGGGCCCATCGGCAGCGCCTTCGTGGCCTACCTGGTGGCCGTCGCGTGGCAGGCATGGCGGGTGCGCGGGGCGGCCCGGCGGCTGGCGCCGTCCCTGCGGGCGCAGCGCGAGGGGTGAACGTCCCGGCGGCGGGGGCTTTCACCGCCCGCCAACGCCGTTCCCCGGAAAGTCCTTAGTCCTCCGGCCTGATCCATCCGGTAGATAGAGGTGTCCCATGGCCCGCCCCATCTGGACCGGCACGCTGTCGTTCGGTCTGCTCAACATCCCCGTGAAACTGATGACCGGCGAGCGCCGCGTCGATCTGTCCTTCCGCATGCTCGACAGCCGCAACAACGCGCCGATCCGCTACGAGCGCGTCAACGCCGAGACCGGCGAGGAAGTGCCGTGGAAGGAAATCGTGAAGGCCTTCGAGTACGACAAGGGCAGCTACGTCGTGCTGGAGGAATCCGACATCGCCAACGCCGCGCCCGACCACAAGGAGTCGGTGGACATCGACACCTTCGTCGACCTGGAGGCGATCGGTCCGGAGTATTTCGAGAAGCCCTACATCCTCGAACCGGGCAAGAAAGCCGAGAAGGGCTACGTGCTGCTGCGTGAGGTGCTCAAGCGCACCGGCCAGGCGGGCGTGGGCCGCGTGGTGATCCGCACGCGCGAATACCTCGCCGCCGTGGTGCCGAAGGACGAAGCGCTGATGCTGCTGATCCTGCGGTTCGCGCAGGAACTCGTCGATCCGGCCGACTACAAGCTGCCCGAGGGCAGCCTGGAGAAATGGAAGATCACCACGCGCGAGATCGACATGGCCAAGCAGCTCATCGAGTCGATGAGTTCGGACTGGAAGCCGGAGGACTACAAGGACGATTTCCGCGAACGGCTGTCGAAGGTGATCGAGGATCGGGTGAAGTCCAAGAACGTCGTGCGCAAGGCCGCGACCGACGAGGACAACCTGCCCGAGAACGCCGCCACCAACGTCATCGACTTCGCCGACCTGCTCAAGCGCAGCCTGGAAAAGAAGGGCGGCGGAAAGCCCGCGCCGGCCAAGAAGGCGGCGAAGAAAACCGCGGCGAAGAAGACCACCGCGCGCAAGCGCACGGGGCGCAAGTCGGCCTGACGGGGCCGCCCGCATGCGGTGCTGACGCATGTCCACGACGCCCCGGCTCACCAGTCCCGATCGCGTGGTCTATCCCGACGCGGCGATCACCAAGGCCGACGTCGCCGATTACTACCGCGCGGTGTCGCGATGGATGCTGCCGGAACTCGTGCGCCGCCCGCTCTCGCTGGTGCGTTGCCCCGATGGCCTGGCGGGCTCTTGCTTCTTCCAGAAGCACCATGCCGATTCGCTCGGCGAGCACGTGGGTTCGATCACGCTGCGCGAAGTGGAAGGACGTGGCGAGTACCTCTATGTCGAGGACCTCGACGGCGTGCTCGAACTGGTGCAGATGAACTCGCTGGAATTCCACGTGTGGGGCTCGCACATCGACCACGTCGAGAAGCCCGACCGGGTGGTGTTCGACCTCGATCCGGACGAAGGCATCGAATGGAACGCGCTGAAGGCCGCCGCGCGCGAGATCCGCGACCGCCTCGCCGAACTGCGCCTGCGCAGCTGGGTGCGCCTGTCCGGCGGCAAGGGCGTGCACGTGGTGGTGCCGATCCGGCCCGGCCCGGACTGGTCGCAGGTGAAGGCGTTCTGCGAGGCCTTCGCCGATTCGATGGTCGCCAAGGCGCCCGAGCGCTACATCGCCACCGCATCGAAGGCCAAGCGCGAGGGCCTGATCTTCATCGACTGGCTGCGCAACTCGCGCGGCGCCACCAGCGTCGCCAGCTGGTCGCTGCGCGCGAAACCGGGGGCGACCGTGGCGATGCCGCTGACGTGGGAGGAGCTCGGCCGCGTCCGCCAGGCCGGCGCGTTCGATCTCCCCCGGGCGCTGCGCCGCTCGCGCAACCTCAAGCGGGATCCGTGGCATGCGATGCATCGGGCCCGGCAGGGGTTGCCGGATCGGGTTTGACGCTCCTCCCGCGATCCCGGCGAAAGCCGCAGCCGGCACTCGTGCCGACGAACCACTCCACCGTTAATCATTCCCGGAAGGCGCGAACGCCTGCGCGTGAACGCCAGGCGAGCGTCCGCGAACATGAACAGCCCCTCCACCCCCGTCTGCTAGCGTCATCGCCATGTCGCTACGGGTACTCATCGTCTGCAAAGGCAACATCTGCCGAAGTCCGATGGCCGAGGCCATCGTGCGCGCGCGGCTGCTTCGTCCGGGCATGCAGGTCGCGTCCGCCGGGCTGGCGGCGATGCGCGGGTTTCCGATCGATCCGAAGGCGCAGTCGGTGCTGGCCGCGCACGGTTACGACGGCTCCGGGCACATCGCGCGGCAGGCCACCAAGCCGCTGATGCTGCAATCCGACCTCGTGCTGGCGATGGAGCAACGCCAGGTCGCCGCGGTGCTCGCACTGTGCCCGACGCTGCGCGGGCGCGTGTGCATGCTCACGCACTGGGACGACGGCACCGACATCGACGATCCCTACGGTCGCGACCAGAACGCGTTCGATCTCGCATTCGATCGCATCGAGTCTTGTATCCGCGATTGGAGAACGAAACTGTGACACGTTCATTCCAAACGCTTCAGCGTCGTGCCGGCGTCGTGAAGTGATTCATCCATCTGAACCTGAGCTATCGCCGCTTGCAGGTTAATCAGGGTGAACGTGTCTTTTTCATCCTTTCATCAACCCGCCCTCCATAGGCTCCTTCGAGCACGGAGGCACCGCGTCGTTTTCATCGCGATGAATTTCACCCGATGAAGCGGGCGGTCGGCGGTGCCGATCGACCATTGAGTGCGTACGCACACGGAACGCAACACGCCTTGCCCTTTGTCATTCGTGTTCTGATCCGAGGTGCATGCATGAGGGACCCCAAGCTGGTGGCTGCCAGCGCCATCGCGTTGGCCGTGACGCTGTTCGCCATCTTCGCCATGCGACCGTGGGCGAGGAAGATCGGACTCGTCGACCGGCCCGATGCGCGGAAACAGCACCGAGGCAGCATTCCGCTGATCGGCGGGCTGTGCTTCTTCCTTGGCACCCTGGTGGGGCTGAGTTACCTGGGCTACATCGACGGTTTCGTGACCAGCCTGCTCGCCGGCGGCGTGATGATCGTCGCGGCCGGCGCGCTGGACGACGCAAGCAACCTCAGCGTGACTTCACGCCTTCTGGTCGAGGCCGGCGCCGCCGGCCTCGTCATCTTCATGTCGGGCTTCTACGTGCACGACCTGGGCGAGATCATCGGCACGCGCCACATCGACATCGGCCTGTTCGGCATTCCCTTCACGATCATCGCCGTCATCGGCCTGATCAACGCCTTCAACATGATGGACGGCATCGACGGCCTGGCCGCGTCGATGGCGATGGTGTGCATCGGCGCGATCCTGCTGTTCGACGAGTCGTCGTGGTCGGTGCCGGGCGTGCTGCTGATGCTGCAGGTGCTGTTCGCGGCGCTGATCCCCTACCTGTTCGTCAACCTGGGCTGGCCCGACGGGCGCAAGGTCTTCATGGGCGACGCCGGCAGCACGCTGATCGGTTTCATCCTGGCGTGGGCGCTGATCTACATGAGCCATGCGAAGGTCGGCCGCCTCAATCCACCGGACGTGCTGTGGTGCGTCGCGCTGCCGGTGATGGACACGCTGGCGGTGATGTATCGCCGCATCCGCGCCGGCGGATCGCCGTTCAAGGCCGATCGCCAGCACCTGCACCACCTGCTGTGCGACACCGGCATGCCGCCGCGCCTGGTGCTGCTGACGATGGTCGCCGTCGCGGGCCTGCTCGTGCTGCTGGGCTGGTCGCTGCGCGACATGCCGCAGTCGCTCGCGTTCGCCGCCTTCATGCTGGTGATGGCGCTGCACGTGTGGTGGGTGCCGAAAGTGCTCACGAAGCTGCGCGGGCGCTGGCCGAACAGCGCGCCCCGCCCTGCGCCGGCGCCGCTGCATGCGGTGCCGAACAACCACGGCATGAACTTCCTCACGTCGCTGGCGGGCTTCGACGACCACGACGGCGAGCGCATCGATGGGGCGCGCGTCAACGCCGGCACCACCGCGCCCGCGCGCGCCGGCATCGCGCTGCCGGACGTGCTGCACCTGGCCGACGCCGCGGCGGAGGCGGCATCCGACATCAATCCGAAGCCGCCGGTGCGCGCGTTGTGCGTGCTGAGCGATTCCCCCGATGCCGTGCGCATGGCGCCGATCGCGCAGCAGCTCGCGCGCGACGAACGCTTCGAGACGACGGTGTGCCTGGCGACCGAATCCGAGCAGGAATCGGCGCGCGTGCTCGAACTGTTCGATCTCTCGCCCGACGTGCAGGTCGACGTGCCGTCGGCCGGCGAGGATCCCGCGGAGATCACCTCCACCGCGCTGGGCGGCATCAAGCGCGTGATGACCCAGGTGCGGCCGGACCTGGTGGTGGTGCCCGGCGATGCGCCCGCCACGCTGGCGACGACGCTCGCCGCGCACTACCACCAGGTCCCGGTGGTGTGCATCGACGGCGGCCCGGCGAACACCGCCGCGCCGCGCGCGGCCGGCGACCCCGGGCGCCGCATCGCGCGCGCGCTCGCGGCGCTGCACGTCGCCTCGAGCCAGTCGACCGGACGCCAGCTCGTCGCCGAGGGCGTGCCCGCGCATCGCGTGCTGGTCAGCGGCAATGCCGCGCCGGATGCGTTGCGTATCGCGCTCGAACGCCTGCGGCCCGACATCGGCGTCGGCCTGGCGCTGGCCCAACGCTTCGCCGTCCTGCGCGACGACGCGCCGCTGGTGCTGATGCTCGGACACGAATGCGACCCCTCGCAGGCCGCGCTGATGTGCGAGGCGTTCACGCGCATCGCGCACGAACACCCCGGCGTCGACGTGGTCTGCGCGATCGGCCCGGTGTTCCTCGACGAGGGCCCGGCGAACCTGCATCGCATCGACGCCCCCGACTATCTCGCCGCGCTGTTCCTGCTGCGCCGCGCGCGCCTGGCGTTCGTCAGCCCGTCGCTGCACGCCGAAGCGCTGGCGCTGGACGTCCCGCTGATCGCCCTGGATCCGCCGCAGGCCGAAGCGCAGGGCCGCGTGCACCTGATGGTGCACGACGCGGAGGCGATCGCCGGCCACGTGTCGCGCCTGCTGGATGAAGCGTGGACGCTGCCGCTGCGCGCGTCGCACACGACCGAACGCATTCCCGAACCGGGCGACGCCGATGCGCGCGTCGCCGACGCATTGGCGAGCCTGCGCCCCGCAGCTCACGCACACACGAACCCGTCGCGGGTCCCAGGTTCGCCAAACCAGGTCGCGGTCCGCAACGCGTGGGGGGCGTCGTGAACGCCCTGCCCGCGCGCGGCGCGCGCCTCCATCCCAGGACCGGCCGGTCGTGGGCGACATACGCGCGGCACGCCGCGTTCCTCCTGCGTGCGCTGTCGCATGCCCCGCTCTTCACCAGGTGACGAAACATGGCCACTCACGTGATCTCCCGGGCCGATGCCCCCTACGCCGTCCCTCCCGCCGCGAACGCGCGCGAGGACGACATCGACATCCCCACCATCGTCTCGACGCTGACCGACAACAAATGGCCGATCCTGCTCGGCACGCTGGCGTTCTTCCTCGTCGCGGTCGCCTACGTGCTGCTGGCGACGCCGCAGTACGAAGCCAACGCCGTGGTGCAGGTGGAATCGCGCCCGCCAACGGTGCCGGGCCTCAACCAGCCCAACACCGCGCCGACCCCGCCGATCGTCGACTCGCCGGCCGCGACCGAAACCCAGCTGCTGACCTCGCGCCGCGTGCTCGGTGAAGCGATCGAGCGCCTCGACCTGGACACGGTCATCGAGCCGGTGCGCATGCCGGTGCTCGGCGACACGCTCGCGCGCATGCAGCAGCGCCTGCATCCGGGCGAAGTGGGCGAACCGTGGTTCGGCCTGAACAGTTACGCGTGGGGCGGCGAGCAGGTCGACATCGGCCAGTTCATCGTGCCCGAACAGCTGGTCGGCATTCCGCTGCAGTTGATCGCCGGCGAGCGCGGCCAGTACAAGCTGCTCGACCCGGACGGCAACCTGCTGCTGGAAGGCCGCGTCGGCCAGAAGGCCAGCAACGGCCGCGGTCTGTCGCTGCAGATCGACCGCCTCGCCGCCAACGCCGGCACGCGCTTCGAGATGACGCGGTTGAACACGATGGCACTGATGACCCAGCTGAAGAAGGACATCACCGTCAGCGAGCAGGGCCGCAACTCGGGCATCATCAACCTCACCTATCCGCATCCGGATGCGCTGCGCGCCAAGCAGGTGCTCGACCAGATCACCCAGGCGTACGTGCGGCAGAACGTCGCGCGCAATTCGGCCGAGGCGGCCAAGCGGTTGCAGTTCGTCACCGAGCAGTTGCCGAAGGTGCGACGCGAACTCGCCGATGCGCAGCAGCGCCTGAACACGTTCCAGTCGCGCACCCGCACGATGGACGTGGGCGTGTCGAACAAGGCGCTGCTCGACCAGACCGTCGCGCTGGACCAGAGCATCCAGCAGTTGCAGGTGCAGCGCGCCGACATCGCCAGCCGCTACACGCCCGAACATCCGGTCTACCAGTCGCTGATGCGGCAGATCGGCCAGTTCGAGTCGAAGAAGAACCAGATCATGAGCCAGATCGGCAACCTCCCCGACACGCAGCAGGGGCTGTTCCGGCTCAACCGCGACGTGGAGGTCATCAACCAGACCTACGCGAACCTGCTCGACCAGGCGCAGCAGCTGAACATCGCCGCCGCCAGCGCGGTCGGCAACGCGCGCGTGATCGACCCGGCCGACGTCAACATGGACAGCCCGTCGTGGCCGAAGCCGTTGATCGTGATTGGCGCGGGCACGCTGATCGGCGCGATGTTCATGATCGCCTTCGTGCTCACGCGGCAGATGTTCCGCCGCGGCGTGGAGGATCCGGTGGACATCGAGCTGCTCGGCCTGCCGGTGTACGCGTCGATCCCGTTCAGCCCGAAGGGCAAGCAGATCGCCACGCAGCCGGGCACGCACCGCCGCGACGGCAAGCAGCGGCTGCTGGCGTTCCGCTCGCCGTCGGACCTGGCGATGGAAGCGCTGCGCACGCTGCGCACGAGCCTGCATTTCTCGCGGTTCGAGATGAAGAACAACATGCTGATGATCGCCGCGCCGAGCCCCGGCGTCGGCAAGACCTTCGTCTGCGCGAACCTCGCGGTAACCATCGCGCAGGCCGGCCAGCGCGTGTTGCTGATCGACGCCGACATGCGTCGCGGCACCGCGCACCTGGCGCTGGGGACCCGCGCCGACGGCGGGCTTTCCGAGCTGCTGTCGGGCCACATCGACGACGTGCAGGCGGTGCGCAAGGTCGGCGGCACCGACAACCTGTCGTTCATCTCGCGCGGCGCCGTGCCGCCGAATCCGTCGGAGCTGCTGATGCATCCGCGCTTCGGCGCGCTGCTCGACAAGCTCTCGCAGCAGTACGACATCGTGGTGATCGATACGCCGCCGATCCTGGCGGTGACCGATGCGGCGGTGATCGGCCATCACGTCGGCACCTGCCTGATGGTGGTGCGCTGGGGCCTGAACCAGCAGCGCGAGATCGCGCTCGCCAAGCAGCGCCTGGAACAGAACGGCGTGGAAGTGCGCGGCGCGATCTTCAACGCGGTGCAGAAGAAGGGCTCGGGCCAGTACGCCTACACGTACTACGACTACCAGCCCATGAAGGACGGCCCCATCAAGGACGCGCCGTTCCGCGATCCGGCGCCGGCGAGGTGATGCGCATGCGAACACAGATCACGATGTCGCCCTACTACGGCACGCCGGATTTCTCGCGCCTGATGCGCGATGACGCGCCGCTGCCGCCGGTCGATACGGTGTCGGTCGCCGACCTGCTGCGCAATGCGTTCGTGTATCCGCCCTACTCGATCTACGAAGGCGTTCGCCTGGTCACGTTCGGGTTCTGTCCGCACGACGACATGCACACCGAACCCAAGTTCCGCTTCAAGTTCCGCAATGCGGGCGAGGTGCCCGAATACGCGGCGAGCGAACAGGACTGGGTGGCCGGCTACCACCGCCGCCTGTGCGACGCGATCCAGCGCAGCTGCGCCGGCATGCGTTCGCCGTGGCTGCTGCAGAGCGGCGGCAAGGATTCGACCACGCTCGCCATCGCCATCGCCGACGCGCGGCCCGACACCACCTGCATCACCTACCTCGGTGGACAGGAGGAAGACGAAGTCGAATCGGCCACGCACGTCGCGCGCACGCTCGGCCTGCGCCACGAAACGCTGCAATGCGATCCGGCGCGCGCGTACGACCGCTACCTCGACGTCGTGCATCGCATGCCGCTGCTGACCGCGGATTTCGCGCTGCTCTCGTGCATCGACCTGGGCACCGAGGTGGCGGCCAACGGCGGCGACGGCCTGATCGACGGGCTCGGTGCCGACAGCTATTTCGGCACGCCGATGAGCAAGCGGCAGGAAGTGCTCAAGCGTCTCTCGCGCGATCTGCCCCTGCCCGGCCGGCTGTCCGAGCTGCCCGGCGTGGATAGGAGTTTCAAGCTCTGCTACCTGCTGAGCACGCTGCGCATGAACGAGATCGAGCGCGTGTTCCCGGGTTCGCGCTTCACCGACGACGAGGTGGACGCGCTGTTCGGCCAACCGGTCTCGCAGCAGTCGCGCCGTCGCCTGGAACTGTTCAAGGAAGAAATCGGCACCGCGACCAGCCTGTGGGAATGGCGCGACATGTCCACCTCCATCGCCGGCTCCGCGGGCGCGTTCGCCAAGGGCCTGTACGCGAGCGCGGCGCTGTCGCTGAAGGTCGCCTATCCCTTCTGCGACCTGACGTTGCGCGAATGGATCCATCGCGAAGTGCCGCGTTACCAGAAGGTCGATCCGACGACGAAGCTCAACAAGCTGCTGATCCGCGAGCACATCGCCACGCGCTTCGGCGAGTTGCCTTACGTCAGGGGCAAGGGCAGCTTCCGCTTCGACGTGCGCGGCCTGGCCAAGGCGCGGTTCGACCGCGTACGCGGGTTCGCGGTCGATTCGCCCGAACTTCCCGGCGCGGTCGCGTGGCTCGACCGCAACCGCCGCCGCCTCGACAACAAGTACCACGCCTCGAAGTTCTACCTGCTCGCGGTGGTGCTGCCGTGGCTGGCCTCGCGGCGGGAACGCGCCGTGCAGCCCGCCGACCCGACACGCGAACCCGCCTATGCCTGATCTGCAGCGGCGGCGCATCGCCGCATCCTTCGTCCTGTTGCCCGCGGCGCCGATCGTGTCGCGGGCGGCGTCTCCCATCGGCAGCGCCATCGTCGACGTGCGTCGTTTCGGCGCGCGCGGCAACGGCGTGGACAACGACACGCGCGCGTTCCAGGCGGCGATCGATTCGCTGCCGCAGCCGGGCGGAACCGTGCGGGTGCCGCCGGGCGATTACCTCATCGACCCCGTCGTCGGCATGCAGCTGCGCAGCCGCATGCACCTGGCGATGTCGCCGGGCACGCGCCTGCTCGCCAGGCCGAACGCCGCCGAACGCGCGTACGTGCTCAACGCGCACCGCGTGAGCGACGTGACGATCTCCGGTGGCCGGGTGATCGGCGAACGTTCAAAGCACAAGGGCACGACCGGCGAATGGGGCCACGGCCTGATGATCCGCGCGTCGGAGCGCGTGACGGTGCGCGACGTGCACTTCTCGCACTGCTGGGGCGATGGCATTTCGATCGGCGGCGCCAAGGTCGCGGGTCGCTTCGTGCCGAGCCGCGACGTGACGATCGAGCGCGTCGTCTGCGCCGACAATCGCCGCCAGGGCCTGACCATCGGCCGCTCGCGGCGCGTGCGCGTGTACGACTCGGAATTCATCGACACCGGCGGCACGCTGCCGGGGGCGGGCATCGACGTGGAGCCGGACGAAGGCGACATCGCCGACGACATCGTGATTGCCCGCTGCACGATGCGCGGCAACCGCGGCGCGGGGATCCAGCTGTACAAGCGCGTGTCGGGTGCGACGGTGCGCGAGTGCCTGATCGAACACAACCGGGGCGCCGGCATCTTCACCCTGGCGGCGACCGATTGCCGCATCGAGGACAACCGCATCCGCCACAACGCCCTGGGCGGCGTCGCCGTGCGACCGGGCACGCGCGGGCTGATCGTGGCGCGCAACGAGTTCGCCGATAACGGGCCGTCGGGCACGAATGCCGACGGGAAGCGGCGTCCGGGGAAGCGTCACGTGACGATCGGCGAACGGACGGATGGCATCCGGGTGGATGCGGATAACCGCTACCTCGACTGAGCCGCTACTCCGGGTGCGCTTCGCTTACCCGGGCTACCAAAGCGAAAGAAGCCCCTCTCCCGACGGGGTGATCCATTGCGCACACGCAGCGCCGTGCGCTTTCGCGAATGGATGAGCCCGCTGCGTCCAGGCGGCGGAGCGCTGGACCAGCGGACACATCGACACGGCCCACCAAACGCGTGAAAACCCCTGCAAGCAACAAAGCTCGCAGTGAAGAAGACTTCACGCCGAAACACCAGCCTCATCCACGACAAATCAGGCCGAGCCCGGTTCATTCTGCGCAACCGTGCCGATCAGGTCGTTTCGCAAAACGCAGTCATGAACTTGAATACGGAGGAATCTGAACGTCGCGGGTCGATTTGTTTGCCCGCGTGCACAATTAGTGAAGATTGGGGTTTCGATTCACGATTGTTCCGGTAGGGTGCACGGCAAGTCACGAAGATGATCGTGGCGTGATGACGTGAGCCGCGGGGGGCGCGCTGCACGTAACCAAGCCCCAATCGAGCCGGACTGCTCACCCCGGGGGCGTTCCTTACTACCGGAACCCTACTGTGAACGAAATCGAAGTGAAGGCGCCCGCGACCGCCGAACGTCGCGAATTCCTGCGCAAGACCCTGCTGCTTTCCATTCCGCCCATGCTCGGCATCGCCGGCATCGGCAAGGCGATCGCCGCTGGTGCGACCACCGCCAACACCTACACTCCGCCGACGCGCGCACGTGGCTCCGCCTCGGTGAACGTCCGCAACTTCGGCGCACGCGGCAACGGTTCGTACGACGATACCACCGCGTTCCAGAAGGCCATCGACTCCCTGCCCTCCACCGGCGGCACGGTCGTCGTCCCGGCGGGCAACTACGTGATCGATCCCAAGCGCAACGTGCGCCTGCGCAGCAGGATGCACCTGAAGCTGGAATCGGGCGCCGAACTGTGGGCCAAGAGCAACAACGCCGATCGCGCGTACGTGCTGATGGCGATGCAGGTCAGCGACGTGCTGATCTCCGGCGGCAAGATCCGCGGCGACCGTTACCGCCACCTCGGCAGCACCGGCGAGTGGGGCCACGGCATCATGATCCGCGGCTCCACCCGCGTGACCGTGCGCGACATGTACATCGCCGACTGCTGGGGCGACGGCATCTCGATCGGCGGTGCGGCGCAGGCCAGCGGCTCGGTCGTGCCGTGCAACGACGTCGTCATCTCCAACGTGGTGTGCACCAACAACCGCCGCCAGGGCCTGACGATCGGCTGCTCGCGCAACGTGCGCGTGTACGACAGCGAGTTCAGCAAGTCCAACGGCGCCGCGCCGCAGTGCGGCATCGACATCGAGCCGGACATCAACGACCTGCGCACGACCGAAACCGTGCACATCCAGAACTGCCTGATCCGCAACAACAAGGGCAACGGCATCCAGGTCTACAAGCGCGTGAAGGGCGTGACGATCAAGAGCAACACCGTCGAGTACAACGGCGGCTACGGCATCCTGACCATCGGCGCCAACTCGGGCTACATCGCCCTGAACCGCCTGAACCGCAACTACCTGTGCGGCGTGATGTTCTCCGCGTCGTCGACCGGCTACCAGGCCAGCAGCAACGTGTTCCGCAACAACTACACGCGGATCTTCGGCACGCACAGCACCAACTACCCGCTGGTGTCGATGACCGGCATCCTCGCGGGCCCGCCGCCGAAGGGCAACGACCCGCACATCCAGAAGTCGAGCACCTGCACCAACATCCGCGTCACGTCGAACCAGTACGCGAAGTAAGACCGCGGCGCGACCTCCGGAAGGAGCGTTCGCCAAGGGATGAAGGCGAAGGCCGGCAGCGATGCCGGCCTTCGTTTTTGCGGAAATGCAAGACCGTATTGCGACGGCGTGACGACAATGGCATCGCGCCGTTCACGTCACGATGCGAACGTGAGCGGACCGTGCACGGGACGGAAAATCGGCATGGCTAGAATCGGGGCAACCCCGAACCGGACGCCTTGCCGAAGCATCGCACCAGGAAGGAGCGCTGCCCACGTGCACACAACCCGATGCGCATCGTCTTCTTCGCCAACACCGACTGGTATCTCTACAACTTCCGCCTTTCCACCGCAGCACACCTGCAGGCCCATGGCGCTGAAGTCGTCATGGTTTCGCCCGAGGGTCCGTTCGGCGAACGCTTCGCCCGACACGGCATCCGCTGGCTCACGCTGCCGATGGATCGCGCCAGCCTCAATCCGCTGCGCGAGGCGTTCACGATCAAGCATCTCGCGACGCTGCTGCGGCGCGAGCGCCCCGACCTCATCCACAATTTCACGGTGAAGTGCGCCGTGTACGGGGCGATGGCCGCGCGCCTGTCCGGCGTGCCGGCGGTGGTCAACGCCGTCGCCGGACTCGGCTACGTCTACGCGAGCAACGGCCTGAAGGCGCGCATGCTGCGCCCCGTCGTCAGCACGCTGATGCGCAGCACGCTGGGCAGCGGCAATTCGCGCGTGATCCTGCAGAATCCCGACGACGCCGACGCCCTCACCCGGCTGCGCCTGGTATCGCAGGATCGCATCCGCGTGATCCGCAGTTCGGGTGTGAACGTCGAGCGCTTCCAGCCCTGCACCGACCGCGCGACCGACGCGCCGCTGCGCGTGCTGCTCGCCGCGCGACTGTTGCGCGAGAAGGGCGTGGGCGAGTTCGTCGAAGCCGCGCGCATGTTGAAGGAACGCGGTCGCACCGTGGAATTCCTGCTCGCCGGAAAGCCCGACCCGGGCAATCCGAGTTCGTTCCAGCACGAGGAAGTCCAGGGCTGGCACGACGCCGGCCTCGTGCAGTGGCTCGGCCACGTCGACGACATGCCGGCGCTTATGGCCTCCGTCGACGTGATGACGCTGCCGAGCTACTACCGCGAAGGCGTGCCGCGCTGCCTGATCGAGGGCGCCGCGAGCGGCCTGTGCATCGTCACCACGGACCTTCCGGGATGCCGCGAGGTCGTCACCTCGCACGGCGAGGACGGATTGCAGGTGCCGCCGCGCGATGCGGCCTCGCTGGCCGCACTGATCATGCAGCTCGACGACGATCGCGCGCAGGTCCGGCGCCTCGGCGCGAAGGCGCGCGAGCGCGCGCTCGCGCATTTCGATGAACGGCTGGTGATCGGCCGCACGCTGGAGGTGTATCAGGAGCTGCTGGCCTCGCCGCTTCCGGCGGCGCGCGCTCCGGCGCTCGGATGCGCGCGCGAATGAACGCCAGCGCCTGGCGGCCGGCGGCAACGGCGATCAGCCTGTTGTGGCTGGCGACGATGGCCGGCGCGGGCATGGTGTTCCTCGCGCAGGTGCTGCTCGCGCGCAGGCTCGGGCCGGCGGAATTCGGACTGTTCGCCTCGTCGCTGGCGACGGTGACGGTGGTCGCGCCGCTCGCGGGCTTCGGACTCTCGCAGTTCCGCCTGCGCGTGTACGGCGCCGAGGGCTGGGCGGGCGACCGCTGGCTGCGGCCGTCGTTCCGCTTTTCCGCGTGGACCTGCGCGCTCGCGGTCGGTGGCGTCGTCGCGTGGGCGCTGTTCGGACCGGTGGTCGACGCCGACACGCGCGATACGCTGCTGCTGCTCACGCCGGTGATCGCCGGCTTGTTCGCGGTCGATCTGGTCGGCAGCAAGTTGCGCCTGGAAGAACGTCACGGCGCCCTCGCCGGCTGGCAGATGCTGATGTCCGCCGGGCGCCTCGCGGTCGCCGCGACGCTGATGGCGTTGCCGTTCGCGAACGCGCTGGGCGCCGCGCTCGGCTACGGCGTGGTCGCGCTGCTGGTCGCCGCGCTGGCGATCCCGCAACTCAACGCGATGTGGCACGGCCGCATGGAACTGCAGGGCCACGGGCCACGCCCGACCACGCTGGAGCCGTTGCAGACGCCAGGCGTCGCGCAGTTGTGGAACCAGGCCTGGGCGTACGGCGTCGCCGCGATCCTGTATCCGGTGTTCTTCCAGGTGAGCACGGTGCTGCTGAAATACCTCGGCAGCAACGCCGAAGCCGGCCATTACGGCGTCGCGCTCGGCGTGATGACGGCGATCTATCTCTTCCCCGCGACCGTCTACCACAAGTTCCTGCTGTCGCGACTGCATCGCTGGGCCGTGCACGATCGCCCGCGTTTCTGGCGCGTGTACCGCATCGGCAACCTGTCGATGCTCGGCGCGGGCGTGGTGGTCGGCCTGCTGCTCGCGCTGGCCGCGCCGTGGCTGGTGCCGCTCGCGTTCGGGCACGCGTTCGCCGACGTCGCCGCCCTGCTCGCGGTGCTCGCGCTGTGCGTGCCGGTGCGCTTCCTCTCCACCGCCGTGGAAGCCGCGCTGCTCACCGAAAGCCACATGCGCTATCGCGTGGTATCGATGCTGTTCGCCGCCGTCGTCGCGGTCTTGCTGAACTGGATCGCGATCCCGCGCTTCGGCGTGATGGGCGCGGCCTGGGCGACGGTCGCGTCGGAAATCGTGCTGCTCGTCGCACGCTGGCTGGGCGTGCGCGGCTTCATGCCGGAGCATTCCCGATGAATGGCGCGCCGTTCCGCGCGCGCGAGTCTGAACACAGGTTTGAAGCCCACCCGGGCTTCACTCCGCGTATACGCAAAACCCGACGGGAACGGTTTCCAATGCGGCTCATGAACGACGATTCGCGCACCTCCGATCCGTCCACGGCCGCACCGGCGCAGGCCGCCACTGCGCCGGTGTCCGTCGTCGTTCCGTGCTTCCGCTGCGGGGCGACGATCGGCGAGGCGGTCGCGTCCGTCCACGCGCAGACGCTGCGGCCGGCGCAGGTCCTGCTGGTCGACGACGCGAGTCCCGACGACACCGCCGATGCGCTGCATGCGGTCGCCGCGCGCTACGCGCCAGGCTGGATCGAAGTGGTCGTGCTGCCCAAGAACGGCGGTCCGTCGCGCGCGCGCAACGCCGGCTGGGAGCGCGCGACGCAGCCGTACGTCGCCTTCCTCGATGCGGACGACACCTGGGTACCGACCAAGCTGGAACTGCAGATGCGCGCGCTCACCGCCGATCCGGACATCGCGCTGATCGCGCATCGCATGCGCGTGCGCGATCGCGAACGCCCTGCTCCTCCCGCGCCGCACGCGGCGCGCACGCGCATCGTGCCGAGGCGTCGGCTGCTGTTCAACAATCCGTTCCCGACCGCCTCGGTGGTGCTGCGGCGCGACCTTCCGTTCCGTTTCGACGAGAACTACCGGCGTGTCGAGGATTTCCTGCTGTGGGGCCAGATCGGCTTCTCCGGTTATCGCTGCGCCAAGCTCGACCAGGTGCTCGCGTACTGGCACAAGGCGAACTACGGCGCGGGCGGCCTGAGCGAGGACCTGAAGGCGATGCATCGCGCCGGCCGTGAAGTGCGTCGCGAACTGCTGCGCCAGGGGCTGGTGAGCTATCCCGAACACTGCTTCGCGCGCGGGATCGGCATGGTGCGCAAGGCGCGGCAGCGCATGCTGCTGGCGCTGCGCCGCGCCACCGAGGGAGGCGCGACGCCGTGAACGCGATTCCCGAGTACGCCATGGGACAGCGGCGTTCGACCTACGTGCCGGCGGCGACCACGCTGAGCCTGTTGCTGCTGTTCGCCGTCGCGGCATTCGGGTGCTGGCTGGTGGGCACGCGCTCGCCGGACATCGGCACCGACACGCAGACCTACGCCGGCTTCTTCCAGGGCCTGAATTCCAGCGGCGTGGAAACGCGGCTGGAGCCCGGCTTCGTCTGGCTCACCTACGCACTGTGGAAACTCGGCGTCGGCGTCACCGGCTACCAGACCGCGCTGTTCGCCTTCATGCTCGGCACGATCGTGATCGCCACGCGCCGCTACCAGGATTACCTCGGCGAAACGCGGGGGTATCTCACCTTCCTCGGCGCGGCGCTGATGCTGCTGTACGTCTCGCCGATGTTCGTCAATGCGACGATCAACGCGGTGCGACAGGGCCTCGCCGCGCTGCTGGTGTTTTCCTCGCTGCTGTCGTTCCAGCGCAAGCGATGGGCGAGCTTCGTGCTGCTGGGCGCGCTGGCCAGCAGTTTGCACCTGTCCTCGCTGCTGTACCTGGTGTTCGCGCCGGTGCTGCTGTTCGGCACGAAGATGCAACGCCTGATCGCGGTGATCGCGTTCGCCGCGTACGTCAGCGGGATCTCGATGCAGGCGGTGCGGATGCTCGTGCCGTCGCTGTACGAGCTGGTGATGACCTACACCGCCACGCAGTACTACCGCGCCGGCGTGCGCATCGATTTCGCGGTGTTCTCGTTCTTCTGGTACTGCCTGCCCTACGTCCTCGGCCCGCTGGTGCGCGCGGAGTACCGCGACAGGATCAAGGAAAGCGCGGCGGTCTACCTGGTGATGACGCTGCCGTTCTTCGGCGTGGGCTGGGGCTACTTCTCCAACCGCTACCTGCTGCCCGCGTGGCTGAGCGTGTCGCTGATCCTCGCGGCGATGCTCGTGCACAGCCGCCTTGCGCCGCTGCGCAATCCGCTGCTGCTGCGTTTCGGCTTGCTGTTGTCGTGCGCGGTGTTCTATTACTACGTCACCAACGAGATCCTGATCTGAGGACACCCGCCCGGAAATGCAGTCCCTGCACTCGCTGCTCGTCGCCCTCACCTATCCTCCCGCCCTCACTGCCGCGCTGCTCGTCGCCGCGGCGCTGCTTGCGCTTACCCGCTGGCGCCGGCTCGCGTTGGCGACCGCCGTCCTGGCGATCGCGTGGTCCGGCCTGCTCGCGATCCCCAGCATCTCCGACTGGGTGCGCGGTCGCATCGAGCAGCAATATCCGCCGGTGGACGAAACCACGCTTCCGCAAGGCGATGCCATCGTCGTGCTCGGCGGTGCGTCGCACTTCTACTGGATGGAACGCAAGAACGTCTCGCCGTACGAACTGGAGAACAGCCGCCTCGCCGCCGGCGCACGCGCTTGGCTCGCGGGAAAGGCGCCCGTGGTGGTGCTCTCCGGCGGCGGCGACAACGGCGGCAACGAGGCCGCGAGCGAAGCGCGCCTGATGGCGAACGCGATCCAGCGGCTCGGCGTACCGCAGGACGTGCTGCTGCTGGAAACCCGGAGCCGCAACACGCGCGACAACGCGCGTTACACCGCCGAACTTGCGCAGCAGCACGGCTTCGACCGCATCCTGCTGGTGACCTCGTCGCTGCACATGCCGCGCGCGGTGCTGGAGTTCGCGGAGGAGAACGTCCACGTCGTTCCCGTTCCCGTGCCCGAGAACGGCCATCGCGAAGGCTGGAGGCGCTGGGTTCCATCACGCCGTGCGTTATGGCGGAGTGGACGCGCCATCAAGGAAATGGGAGCGATGGTGATGGCGCGTACACGCAACTGAACGAACGTGACGCGCGTTCACGTCGGCATTCGCAACACTGAATGTAACTGCACCGCTCGCCGATCCGATCACGCCGCGTGCGCCGTGCGCGATTTAGGCTCGATGCGCGAACCAAAGGACATCGCATCGTTCACGGTGTTGTTGCAACTCAGGCGTTGCCTGCAGCTCCGTCGATCCACCAATCCGGCACGTCCAGCAGGGAAAGCGTGACGAAGGCATGCACGCATTGCCGCGCCATCAACTCGAGGGCCATGCATTGAAGACGCTCACTCTTGCCTGCTCGGTCGCCGTCGCGACCGTGCTTTCCGGGTGCACCGGCCAGCAGATGACGCGCGGGGACGTGCAGGACGCGCGCTTCGTCGGCGGCGAGGTGAAGATGGTTCCGATCACCTCCGATGTGGTGTCCGCGCCCGCGCCGAAGGCGGTGGTGCCGCAGGAACTGCTCGCCTACCAGGGCGAAACCTACAAGATCCAGCCCGGCGACACGCTCATCGTCACGGTCTGGGACCACCCCGAACTCACCACGCCGGCCGGCAACCAGCAGCAGGCGGTGACCAACGGACGCCTGGTGCAGCCCGACGGCACGTTCTACTTCCCGTATGCCGGCAAGCTCAACGTCACCGGCATGACGATCGAGGACCTGCGCAGCACGCTCACCAGCCGCCTGGCGAAGTACCTCACCAATCCGCAGCTGGACGTCAACGTGGTCGGTTTCGGCAGCCGCGTGGCGCTGCAGGGCGCGTTCGTGGACACCACGCCGCAGGAAGTCACCACCGTTCCGCTGACGCTGTCGCAGGCGATCGGCCGCGCGCGCATCGACGTGCCGCAGGCCGACCTGTCCGGCCTGGTGCTTACCCGCGACGGGCGCAACTACAACCTCGATCTCGACGCGCTCAACCGCGACGGCAACGTCGCGCAGGACATCTTCCTGCGTCCGGGCGATCGCCTGTACCTGCCGTTCAACGATCGCAAGGAGGTCTACGTGATCGGCGAGGTGATGCGCCCGCAGGCGCTGACCTTCAAGACCACCGACCTGACGCTGACGCAGGCGATCGGCCGCAGCGGCGGCCTCAACCCGATCACGTCCAAGGGCGAGGCGGTGTACGTGATCCGCGGCCTGGAGGACATGCCGCAGCCGGGGCAGTCGGCGCAGTCGATGCAGGCGATGCAGTCGGCGGCGACGGTGTACCACCTCGACGCGAAATCGCCCGTGGCCTTCGCGCTGGGCGACCGGTTCCGCCTGCAGCCAGGCGACGTGGTGTGGGTCGGCCCGGCCGGCATCACGCGCTGGAACCGCTTCCTGTCGCAGCTGCTGCCGTTGTCCTCGCTCGTGACGAACGCCGCTTCGGCGCAGTACGACATCGAGCGGTAAGCCCGGGAACGAGTGGGAGGAACGGGGAACGAGGGAGGAGCGCGCGCTCCTTCCTCGTTTCGCGTTTTTTGGGCCGGCGCGGATGTCGATTCGCCAATCCCCCGCTCGTCGGGGAAGATCGGGGCAGTCCGCCCCGCCTTTCCCGGAGCCGCCATGCTGCAGCTGTACGCCCACCCGTTCTCGTCGTATTCGCAGAAGGTCCTGACCGCGCTGTACGAGAACGGCACGCCGTTCGAGTGGAAACTGCTCGAATCGCCCGAAGCCTGGAACGAACTCGCCGCGATCTGGCCGGTCAGGCGTTTCCCGGTGCTGGTGGAAGGCGACCGCATGGTCACCGAGGCCAGTTGCATCATCGAGTACCTGCACCTGCATCATCCCGGGCCGGTGAAGCTGCTTCCCGACGATGCCGACGAGGCGCTCGAAGTGCGGATGATGGACCGTTTCTTCGACCACTACATTTCCACGCCGCAGCAGAAGTTCGTGTACGACGCGCTGCGCCCGGAAGCCGACCGCGACCGGTACGGCGTGGAGGAAGCGCGCGCGATGCTGGAAACCGCCTACGCCTGGCTCGACGGCGTGATGCGCGATCGCGAATGGGCGGCCGGTGCGCGTTTCAGCCTTGCCGATTGTGGCGCCGGACCGTTCCTGTTCTACGCCGACTGGACGCACCGCATCGATGCGCGCTACGCCAACGTGCGCGCGTACCGGGCGCGATTGCTCGCGCGGCGCGCGTTCGCGCGCGCGGTGGACGAGGCGCGTCCGTATCGGCCCTACTTCCCGCTGGGGGCGCCGGATCGCGATTAGCGCTTCCGTTTGCCGCCGTCTGACGGGATGATGCGCGCTGCTCGCCAGGGGAACGCGCATGCTGTTGATCGTCACCGCCTTGATCCTGCTGGCCGGTCCCGCGCTGATGGCGCTGGCCGGCTGGCGCGTATCGTCGTCGAAGCCCGCCGTCGCCGCGTCGTCGCGCTGGCGCTGGCGCACGGTCGCCGTATCGGCGCTGCTCTACACGGTGGCCTTCAACCTGACGTTCTTCGTGCAGGAGCTGTTCCTCGTGGTGCCCAAGGCGCTGACGCCGGGACTGCAGCCCACGCTGTTCCACAACAACCACGGCTGGACCGGCGCGAACCCGCTGGCGAGCCTGTTCCAGGGCACCGGCGCGCTCGCGACCGCGCTCGTCGGCATCGCGTGCCTGATCGCGGTGCGCGCGGGCCGTCCGCGTGCGACCGCGTGGCGGTTGTTCGCGCTGTGGATGGCGTACTGCGGATTGCTGATGGCCCTGCCGCAGGTGGTGATCGGCGCGCTGAGCACCGGCAGCGACGTGGGCATGGCGATGGTGTACTTCGGTCTTTCGCCGGCGACGAAGACCGTCGCGGCGGTGCTCGCGTTGCTGGCGATCGTCGCCGTCGCGCTCGCGCTGCTGCGGCCGGCGCTCGAACTGGCGGACGATCCGGCGGCCGTCGCCACGCCAGGCGCGCGCACGCGCTTCGTCGCGCAGACGATCGCGTTGCCGACGCTGGTGGGCACCGCGCTGGTGATTCCCTTCCGCGTGCCGCGCGAGGCGCTGGAAGTCGTGCTGCTGCCGCTGCTGGTCGGCGTGCCGGGCGCGCTGTGGATGCTTGCCGGCGCATGGCGCGTGCGCGATGTGCGCGTGGGCGGAACGCGGCTCCGTGCGATCGCGGCGCCGCTGCTGTCGGCCGCCGCGCTGCTGCTGGTGTTCCAGCTGGTGCTGCGGCCGGGCATCGCGTTCTACTGAGGCGTCGTTCGCGCCTTCACGCGGGCGCGCGCATGCTGGCGCTCCCCGTCCGGGAGCGCGCGTCATGGCCGTCGATCCGATTCCGCCCGGTTACCAGCGCATCACGCCCGGCATCGTCGTCGGCGATGCGCGCGATGCGATCGCCTTCTACGAGAAGGCCTTCGGCGCGAAGGAAACCTACCGCCTGGAAGCCGGCGGCAAGGTCGCGCATGCGGAGATGCGCATCGGCGATGCGCGTTTCATGCTCTCGGACGAATTCCCCGAATGGGACGCGCTGGGTCCTGAATCGCGCGGTGGCACCACGGGCAGCCTGCTGGTCTACGTGGATGACGTGGACGCCGCGTTCGAGCGCGCGATCAAGGCCGGCGCGAGCGTGCTGCAGGCGGTGGAGAACCAGTTCTGGGGCGACCGCATGGGCACCGTGGTGGATCCGTTCGGGCACCGTTGGATGCTCGGCACGCACGTCGAGGATGTGGACGAGGACGAGATGCGGCGTCGTGGCGAGGAATGGGCGCGGCGGTGGAGCGGTAACGAGTGACGAAGACAGGCGTGCGAAACGAGGAGTGGGAAACGAGTAAAGGCGCGGACTCGTTTCTCGTTACTCTCCGCTCGCTCCTTCCGCTCGTAAAGGTCGCGTCGCCGGCCGCCCCGTCCGCCTTCTCGGGCCGCTTACGGCGATCTCCCGACACTGCATCCCTCCACACCCACGCGAGGATGCCATGGCCGTGCCCGATTACCCCCGTCCGCCGTTCAAGCCGCAGCAGCAGTCGTTTCCGGGCAAGACCGCGAGGATGGAGCCGGAACCCGATCACGGCGAGGAAAGCTACGTCGGCCACGGCCTGCTCAAGGGCAAGAAGGCGCTGATCACCGGCGGCGACAGCGGCATCGGCGCCGCGGTGGCGATCGCCTTCGCGCGCGAGGGCGCGGACGTCGCCATCGTGCACCTGCCCAGCGAGGAGCACGACGCGGGGCACGTGCTTGGACTGATCGAGAAGGCCGGCACGAAAGGCACGGCCTACGCGTGCGACATCAGCGACCCGGCGCAGGCCGAGGCGATGATCGAACAGGCCGCCGGGGCGCTGGGCGGCATCGACGTGCTCGTCAACAACGCCGCGTACCAGCGCTACTACCAGTCGCTGGAAGAGATTACGCTGGAGGAATGGACCAGACATTTCGACACGAACGTGCACGCGCCGTTCAACCTGGTGCGCCTCGCACTGCCGCACATGCGCGAGGGCGCATCGATCATCAACACCGCTTCCGTGCAGTCGAAAAAGCCTTCGCCGAACATCCTGCCGTACGCGTCCACCAAGGGCGCGCTGGCGAACATGACGCTGGGCCTGGCGGGCCTGCTCGCGGAGAAGAAGATCCGCGTCAACGCGGTGCTGCCGGGGCCGATCTGGACGCCGTTCATTCCCGCCGGCATGGACGAGGAGGAAGTGAAGCACTTCGGCGAATCGGTGCCGTTCAAGCGGCCGGGCCAGCCGGCGGAACTCGCGTCGGCCTACGTGATGCTGGCCGCCGATTCGGCCAGCTACACCTCCGGCGCGCTGCTGACCGTGGCCGGCGGGGCGCCGATGTTCTGACCGTTGCCGGCGCAGCGCGCGCGGGAGGCGCGCGATGAACGTCTTCTCGCCCGCCGGGCATTTCTCCAGCACGCCGTGGGTGCGCGAATGGGCGGACCTGATCGTGCCGCTCGGCGAAGCGGCGTTGATCCTCGCCGCCGCGTGGCTGCTGCGGCTGTCGCTGCGCAAGCTGCTCAACCGCGTGTGCACGCGCTACGAGTTGCCGCCGGAAATGACCATCGGCGCGCGACGCCTGGTCGGCACGGTGATCTATGTCGCGGCGACGCTGTTGATCCTGCAACGGCTGGGCGTCTCGGCCGGCGTGCTGTGGACGGCGCTGACCGGTTTCGCCGCGGTGGCGGCGGTGGCGTTCTTCGCGGCGTGGAGCGTGCTGTCGAACATCTTCTGCACGTTCCTGATCCTCACCGCGCGCCCGTTCCGGTTGCACGACGTGATCGAGCTGCTGGAAAACGGCGAGAAGCCGGGGCTGAAGGGCCGCGTGGTGGACATCAACCTCATCTACACCACGCTGCAGGAAATCCGCGAGGACGCGCCGGATACGACGCTGCAGATTCCGAACAGCCAGTTTTTCCAGCGGTCGATCCGGCGGTGGCGGGAGGCAGGGTGAGCTGTTGGCCGTTCTCCCTTCGGGAGAGGGATTGGGGTGAGGGCGCGACATGCGGCGCGGTGCCGAAATAGGGCGCGCATTGTTCCTGCACCAGTCGATACGGCGTCACTTCACCCCACCCCAACCCTCCCCTGCATCGCAGGGGAGGAAGTAGGCAAACGCGCTTATTCCTGCTGCGCTTGCTCGAACCGCTCGCGCAGCTTCACCGGTTCGACCTTCCGCGCTTCGCGCCTGCGGATCCACAGGTTGATCATCTCGACGAACACCGAGAAGGCCATCGCCGTGTAGATGTAGCCCTTGCTGATGTGCTGGCCGAAGCCGTCGGCGATCAGCACCAGGCCGATCATGATCAGGAAGCTCAGCGCGAGGATCTTTACCGTCGGATGGCGTTCGACGAAATCGCCGATCGGCTTGGCGAAGGCCAGCATGAAGACGATCGAGATCAGGATCGCGGCCACCATCACCCAGCGCTCGTCGACCATGCCCACGGCGGTGATGATCGAGTCCAGCGAGAAGACGATGTCCAGCACCATGATCTGCGCGATCACGCCCATGAAGCTGGCGCCGAGCGCGCCGCCGGGCGTGGCGTGCTGGCCGGCGCCTTCGAGTTTCTGGTGGATTTCGTGCGTGGCCTTGGCGATCAGGAACAGGCCGCCGCCGATCAGGATCAGGTCGCGCCACGAGAACTCATGGCCCCACACCGAGAACAGCGGCGCGGTGAGGCCGACGATCCACGCGATGGTCAGAAGCAGGCCCAGGCGCGTGATCGCGGCGAGCGCGATGCCGAGCCTGCGCGCCTTGTCGCGCTGGTGCGGCGGAAGTTTCCCGGAGAGGATGGAGATGAAGATGATGTTGTCGATGCCGAGCACGAGCTCGAGCGCCGTCAACGTGGCCAGGGCGATCCAGATTTCGGGATTCAGGAGGGTTTCCATCGGATACGTTCGGTTCGGTGGGCGGGGCCCACGACGCGAACGCATCCGCTGGATCGGCGGCTGGTCGGGTCACCGGACCAGTCCGCTGCGGACGCACCTTCGCCGTGGGTGTTACGGCGAAGGTCTTGCCCGCAGGCCGCGTGGCCTGCTGCTGCGCCGGGGACGATTCCCTTGCGGAACCTCCCGTAATGACGGCTACAGCACGATGGAGCTACTCCCCTTCCGGGCCGATCGTAGCAGGGGAACGGAGACACGAGCAACGAGGGAAGAGGAACGAGAAACGAGTGGAGCACCTCGCTCTCGTTTCGCGCTCCTGTTCATGCGGCGACGAAACGGCGCCCTCGTTTCTCGTTCCTCTCTGCTCGTTCCCAGGCCGTCACGCCTGCCCGGCACTCAGCCGACGCAAGCGCAATTGATGCTCCGCGCGATCGGCGCGCGTCGGCTTGCGCACTTCCTCCCGCCATGGCAGGCGCACGACCCGCGCGCGTGGACGGGGCGACGGGGTCGCGCCCGGCACCTGGGAAGGAGTCGGCGGCTTGCGGGTGGCCATGGGGGAAGAACCTGTCGTTTCGGAGGCACAGGATCACGGCAGGGAGGTTAAGCCGTGGCGAAGCAATCATTCGCCGCGCCGTCACCGTGGCGGCGCGTGCTAATGACTTCATAACCGCCCGTCATGACCGTGCCATGACGTCGCTTCGCGCCGCGATATCGGCATGGCGATCGTGCAGTGCACGCCGGCTTCGGTGAGCTCGTAATGCGTGCGCGCGCCGAACTGGTACGGCAGCGCACGCTCGATCAGCTCGCGGCCCGCGCCGCCGCCGGGCGATGTCGCGCCGGTGGCGAAACTGACCACGCCGCCCTCGCGCCAGTCCACGTGGAGCCACGGGCGGCCGTCCTCCAGTTCCACATGCCAGGCGATGCGCAGGCAGCCGCCGGGGTCCTTCAGCGCGCCGTACTTCACCGCGTTGGTGATCAGCTCGTGGATCGCCAGCGCCAGCGGCTGCACGCTGGAGGACCGCAACGACACGCCGTCCGGCCCGGACAGCTCGAAACGCGAGCCGTCCTGCGCATCCAGGTGCGCGGCCAGTTCCATGCGCAGCAGTTCGTCGAAGGTCACGCGCTGGCCCTCCTTCAGCCGCGACAGCAGGCCCTGCACGCGCGCCAGCGCGCCCAGCCGTTCGCTGAAGGCGGTGGAGAACTGGTCCATGTCCGTGCTCTCGCGCAGCGTGCGGTCGGCGATCGCGCGCACCACCGCGATGAGGTTGCGCGTGCGGTGCTGGAGTTCGGCCACCAGCACGCGCTGGGCTTCCTCGAACTCGCGCCGATGCGTGGTGTCGAGCATCGAACCGACCATGCGGACCGGCTTGCCCGCCACGTCGTAGAAGAAGCGCCCGCGCGCGTTGGCCCAGTGGACCGAACCGTCCGGGTGCAGGAAACGCACCTCGCGCGCGTATTCGCCGCCAGTGAGCATCGCCTGCCGCACCGCCGCCTCGGCGGATTCGCGGTCTTCCGGATGGACGCGGGCGATCCACGCCTCATAGCTGGGCACGACCTCGCCCGGCGCATAGCCTTCGATGCGGTAGTGCTCGTCCGACCAGGCGACCTCGCCCGTCGCGAGGTTCCAGTCCCACGTCGCCAGTCGGCCCACCTCGATCGCGCTGCGCAGCCGGTCCTCGCTCTCGCGCAGGCGGAACTGCGCCTTCTTCAGCAGCGTGGCGTCCTGGGCGATGCCGCCGATGCGGTTGAGCCGGCACGCGGCATCGCGCATCGGGAACTCGGTGCTCTGGATCCACAGCTCCTCGCGGCTCTCGCCGTGCAGGATGCGGAACTCGTGCTCCACGCGCTCGCCCTGCTGCACGCGCCTGACCGTGCTGCACACGGCATGGCGATCGTCCGGGTGCACCATCGCCAGCCACGCCTTGAAGCCGTGGCCGACCACGTCCTCGCAGCGGCGTCCGGAGGTGGTTTCGAACGCCGGGCTGACGTATTCCATCTCCAGCGTGTCGGCGTTGCGGATCCACAGGATGCTGGAGGCCGCCTGGCCGAACTGGCGGAAGCGTTCCTCGCTGTCGCGCAGCGCCTTCTCCGCGTCGCGATGCGGCTTGATGTCCTGGAACAGGATGCCGACCTGCTTCTGCTGCCCCTTCAGGCGGAAGACGCGGTAGCGGAAATGGCGCTGCGTGCGCGGCGAGGGACGTTCGAGCGTGCGTTCGCGGCCGGTGCGCACCACTTCATCGACGACGGGCAGCCATTCGCGGCCGAAGTCCGGCGCGATCTCCGACACCCGCCGCCCGGCGATATCGCGCCCGACGTAACGCCGCGCCATCGGGTTTTCCTGCAGGAACAGCAGGTCGACCACGGTGCCCTGCTCGTCCGTCAGCGCCTCGCCGATGTAGAACGCCTCGCCCATGCTGTCGAACAGGTCGCGATAGCGGCGCTCGCTGTCGTGCAGCGCCTGCGCCGCGCGCACCATCCGCGCCTGCAGCAGCAGCGCGTGGCGCAGCAGCAGCGCGAGCATCACCAGCGTGCCGATCAGCCCGTACACGCGGCCGACGTAGAAGCCCAGCTGGTAACGGGCGCTGATCATCATGCCGCTGAGCGCGAGTTCGATCACCGCCGCCACCAGTGTCACGCACAGCCACAGGTCGAGCAGCCGGCGCAGCCGCGTGCGCCAGACCAGCAGCGCGATCGCGGCGAGGTGCACGGCCCACACCGTGCCGCCGATCCACGGCGTGGTGGGGGCGCGGTACCGGGTCTTCAGCAGCAGCTTCGGCAACTGGTCGTCCATCCACACCAGCGCGAGCGCGATGGTCGCGATGATCCCGACCGTGGCCGGGTACGCGATGCGGTGCAGCGGCTTTCCGACGTCGTCCTCGCGCGCCGGGCCCGCGAAGGCGTAGGCGATGACGAACAGCGGCATCGCGCCGTGCCAGAAGATCCACAGCCACGGCGCGGTCTCCGCGCCGCCGAGCAGGCTGCCGCTGACGAACGCGTCCGGAAAGCTCAGCCCGTGGAGCAGCGCGAACATCGCGCTCAGCAGATAGCCGCACGCGAGCCAGAGGAAGCCGCGCTGGTGCAGGTCGCGGTATTGCGCGTGCAGCATCACCGCGGCGATGGACGCCAGCACCATGACCGCCGCGTCGTAGGCGGGCACGAAGGTCGGCACCGCCGGCAGCGCGATGCGCGCGAACGGCGCGGTCGCCGCGAACGCCAGCAGCAGCACGCCGGCGACGCACGCAGCGCGGCGGCGGTCGCCGGCGTCGGCCAGCGCGACGCCGAGGAACCCCGAGGCTTCCGTGCCCCGCGTCGGGACGGGCTGGACGGTCACGGGAGCGCTCCGGGCGGGATCCGGACACCTTCCGCTCCTGTACCGTGGCGCTGCGTGAATGCGGTGTCCTCTCGCCGCATTAACTTTTGCTCGCGAACAATGCCCGGGCGTCCGAGGAGAGCACCCATGCGCCATGCAGGTCTCCGCGGCCTCCACCTGCTGCTGGTGGAGGACGACTACCTCCTCGCCTCGGGCTTGCAGGAGGCGCTGGAACTGGAGGGCGCGACCATCGTCGGCCCCTACCCCGACGTGCAGGGCGCCCTGCACGGGATCTCCCAGGCCGGCGCGCTCGACGGCGCCCTGCTCGACGTGAACCTCGGCGACGAAACCTCATTCGCCGTGGTCGAAGCCCTGCGCAGCCGGGGCGTCCCCATGCTCTTCCTCACCGGCTACGACGACAGCGCGCTGCCGGCCGCGTACATCGACATTCCGCGCTGCCGCAAACCGGTGGGATTGGCGGAGCTGGTGCGGGAGTTGAACTCGCACGTGGCGCGGGTGGATTAGGCCCGGGAGCGAGTGGAGAGGAACGGGAAACGAGGAAGAGGGGCTTTGCTCGTTTCTCGTTCCCCTCACTCCTTCCTCACCCGGCATTGGTAGCCCGGGTAAGCGAAGCGCACCCGGGGAGCTGGCCACGTCTCACCCCGGGTGCGCTTCGCTTACCCGGGCTACGGAAGCTGGCGCGTTTCCCGCCTCACCCCGCCACGCTCGTACGCAGCGAATGGAACACCCGCAGGATCGCCGCCACGCTGCGCTCCGCATCCACCTCGCTGGTCGCCCAATTGCACACGCTGATGCGCATGGCGCCCTGCCCCTGCCACGTCGTGCCGCCGAGCCAGCAGGTGCCGTCGCGCTGCACGCCGTCGATCACCGCGCGGGTGAGCTCGTCGTCGTCGCCGAAGCGCACCAGCACCTGGTTGAGCACGACGTCGTTGAGCACACGCACGCCCTCGACCTGGCGCAGCGCGTCGGCCATCTGCCGCGCGCGTGCGCAGTTGCCGTCGATCAGGTCCTGCACGCCGTCGCGCCCGAGCGCGCGCAGCGTCGCGTACACCGGCACGCCGCGCGCGCGGCGCGAGAACTCCGGCACCCAGTCGACCGCGTCGCGCTCCTCGCCGCGTGTCTGGATCAGGTACGGCGCGGCGGAGGTCATCGCATCGCGATGGTCCTGCGCATGGCGGACGATCGCCACGCCGCAGTCGTAAGGCACATTGAGCCATTTGTGCGCGTCGGTGGCCCAGGAATCGGCCAGTTCGATGCCGTCGGCCAGCACGCGCAACGACGCGCTCGCGCGTGCCCACAATCCGAACGCGCCATCCACGTGCAGCCACGCGCCGCGCTGGCGCACCACGTCGGCGATCTCGCGCAGCGGATCGAACGCACCGGTGTTCACGTTGCCCGCCTGCGCGCAGACGACCATCGGCCCTTCGATCGACGCGACCACCTTGCGCAGGCGCTCGGCGTTCATGCGTCCCTGCGCGTCGGTTTCCACGCGATGCACCGAACGCGTGCCCAGTCCGAGGTAACGCAGCGCGACGTCGATGGTGACGTGCGATTCGGCCGAGGCGACCACGTGCAGCCGGGGCGCACCCTGCAGGCCGTCGGCTTCCACGTCCCAGCCTTCGCGGCGCAGCAGGTGATGGCGCGCGGCGGCCAGGCAGGTGAAGTTCGCCATCTGGCAGCCGGTGACGAAGCCCACGCCGGCCTCGCGCGGCAGGTCGAACAGGTCCAGCAGCCACTGCGCGGCCACTTCCTCCAGCACCGACACCAGCGGCGAGATCGCGTAGATGCCAGCGTTCTGGTCCCAGGTCGACACCAGCCAGTCCGCCGCCAGCGCGACCGGATACGCACCGCCGATCACGAAGCCGAAATAGCGCGGCGAACTGCACGCGACCGCGCCGCGTTCGGCCTGGCCCGCGAGCAGGTCGATCACGTCGCCGCCTTCGTCGCCCTGCCGGGGCAGCGCGATGCGCAGCGCGGACAGCAGTTCCTCGCGGGAGGCGCGCGCGCCGACGTGGCGATCGGGCAGCCGGCGCAGGTACTGCGCGGCATGGGCGCGGGCGTTGTCGAGGTATTCGTCGAAGACGGCCGACTGGAAGGCGCTCGACGCGAGCGGATCGCTGGACGGAAGCGGATCGGTGGCCATGGCACGCGGCTCCTCGGGGCGAGGCCGCAGCATAGGGCGCGCTGGCGGACGGGACCGTTAAATCCGCGTCGTGCCGCGGCGCCGGTGGGGCGTACCCTTCGCGTGACGCACGCGGGCATCGGACGAATGGCCAGGCATCCCTCACCGCCGCAGGCGCTGGTCGACCGCCTGCGGGCGATCTGCCTGGACCTGCCCGAGGCGGTGGAGGAAGCCGCGTGGACCGGCACGCGCTGGTGCGTGGCGCACAAGAACTTCGCGCACGTGGTGATGATCGCCGATGGCTGGCCCCCGGCCTACGCGAAGGCCACCGCATCGGACGGCCCGCTCTGCGTGCTGACCTTCCGCACGCCGCGCGCGGCGGCGCAGATCGGACGTTTGGCGCGCGCCCCGTATTTCCTTCCGCGCTGGTGGCCGGACATCGCGGGGATGACGCTGGACGATCGCACCGAGTGGGACGACGTGGAGCGGCATGTCATTGACAGCTATTGCGCGCTTGCGCCGAGGAAGCTTGCGCGGCTGGTGGTGGATCGGAGGTAGCTTCGACCCCTCTCCCTTCTGGAGAGGATCGGGGTGAGGGGCAACGAAGCGGAGAGCGGTGAACCGCCATTGCCACAGGACGCTGCGCTGTTGCTTCGTCACCGTCAGCGTGACGCGAAACCGGAAAAGCAGAATGGGCTTTCGCTGGAATGACGAAAGGATGGGAATGACGAAGGGGAAGCGGACGGCATGAACCGCTATAGTCCCTCGAACGGCCGACGGAGCGCCTGATGGACCTGCCGCACCCGCACCGCATGCAGCCCAAGTTCCCATGGCGTTACCTGTTGCTGGTCGTGGTGCCGCTGGTGGTGGCGGTGGTGGTCGCGCGCAACGGACTGCCGATGCCGGATGTATCGACCGCCGCGCCATCGACGACGCCAGGCACCACGCATGGTCCGCTGACCTCCCCGCTCTCGCGCTTCCTCCTGCAGCTGCTGGTCGTGCTGTGCGTGGCCAAGAGCGCCGGCTGGCTGCTGCGGCGGTTCGGGCAGCCGGCGGTGATCGGCGAGATGGCCGCCGGGCTGCTGCTCGGGCCGCTGCTGTTCGGCGCCGTCGCGCCGCAGGCGCAGGGCTGGCTGTTCGCGCCGGAGAGCCTGGGCGCGCTCGGCATGGTGAGCCAGCTGGGCGTGCTGATGTTCCTGTTCGTCGCCGGTGCGGAGCTGGACATGGCCAGCCTCAACGGGCGGCGCGGCTTCGCGCTGCTGGTCAGCCATGCGGGCATCGCGCTGCCCTTCCTGGGCGGCGTGCTGCTGGCCTTCGCGCTGTTCGCCGATCACGCGCCGCAGGGCGTGGGCTTCGCGAGCTTCGCCCTGTTCCTGGGCGTGTCGCTGAGCATCACCGCCTTTCCCGTGCTGTTGCGGATCCTGTCCGACCGCGGCATCGCGCGCAGCGACATGGGGCGCATCGCGATCGCCTGCGCCGCGCTCGGCGATGCCAGCGCGTGGTGCCTGCTGGCGGTGATCGTCGCGACCGTGCAGGCCAGCGGGTGGACGATGGCGGCGGTGAGCCTGGCCGGCACGCTGCTGTTCGCCACCGCGGTGCTCGCGCTGGCGCGGCCGTGGATCGCGCGACGCGAGATCCCCGCCGAACGCGAAGGCCGCGCGCTCATCGGCCTGCTGCTGCTCGCCCTGGCGTGCGCGCTGGCGACCGAGGCGCTGGGCATCCACGCGCTGTTCGGCGCGTTCCTGGCCGGCATCGCGGTGTCGGGCAACGCGCGCCTGCGCCATCTGCTGGTCGAACGCGTGGAGCCGTTCGCGATCTCCCTGCTGCTGCCGCTGTTCTTCGCCATGACCGGCCTGCGCCTGCGCGTGGACGGGTGGCGGGCCGCCGACGTGCTGCTCGGCCTGGGCGTGATCGCGGTGGCGACGATCGGCAAGGGCGCGGGCACGTGGCTGGCCGCACGCAGCGCCGGCATGCCGAACATCGACGCGATGCGGCTGGGCGCGCTGATGAACACGCGCGGCCTGATGGAGCTGATCGTGCTGAACCTGGGCTACGAGCTCGGCCTGATCGGCGACCGCCTGTTCGCCGTGCTCGTGGTCATGGCGCTGGTGACCACCGCCATGACCGGCCCGCTGCTGGACCTGATCGAGAAACGCGCGGGCAGGAACGCGGAATCCGGGACGCGCACGCCGTAGCGGGGCGCCCGGGACTCCACGGCTCCTACGCCTCCTCGATCTGCCGAACCTCGCATTCGATGTTCCACTCGTCGCCGTGCAGCGCGGCGAAGCGGCGCGTGAGCTCGGTGGCCTCGTCCAGGTCGGCCGCTTCCAGGATCGCGTAACCGCCGATCACTTCCTTGGATTCGGTGAACGGGCCGTCGATGCTGGACAGCTTGCCGTTGTGCAGCCGCACGCGGCGACCCTTCGCGGTCGGCTGCAGGCCGCCGGTGTCGACGAGCTTGCCGGCGGCGCGCATCTGCTCGATCAGCACGGTCATTTCGTCGATCAGCCGCTGGCTGGGCACCTGGCCGGTGTTCTCGTCGACGCGGATCAGGGACAGGAATCGCATGGGAGCTCCTTGGGTGGGAGGGCGCGCCCGCCGTCGATGCCGGCGTGGAAGCGTGCCTTCGATGGGATCGACGAGCGGCCACGCGCGGAATCGACAAACCGTGCGCAATGGCGCGCGGCACGGGCCGGTATGCTGCGGCGATCCCTTCCGCCCGCCCTGCGACGCGCCCGATGACCCGACCCGCCGCCCTCCACGCCCGCGCCTTGGTCCTGCTCTGGCTGCTGCTCGCCAGCACCGCCTGGGCCCAGGGCGGCTATTTCCCGCCGCGCGGAGCGTGGGCGCGCGTGGCGCCGACTCAGGGCGGGTTCGATCCGAAGCGGTTGCAGGAGGCGGTCGACTACGCCCTCGCCCACGAAGCGAAGGAGCCGCGCGACCAGTCGATCTCGCTGGCGCGGAGCTTCGGCGCGAAGGAGCCGTTCTTCGAAGGCCAGATCGGCCCGACGGCCGTTCGCGCCGGGCTCAACGGAATCATCATCCATCGCGGCAAGGTGGTCGCCGAGTTCGGCGATACCCGCAGCGTCGACATGAGCCACAGCGTCACCAAGACCTTCCTCAGCACGGTGGTCGGCGTGGCGTGGCAGCGCGGGCTGATCCGCGACACCCACGATCGTGCCGCCGAGTACATGCCGCGCGACGTGGATCTGTTCGCCTCCGCGCACAACGCGCCGATCACCTGGGAGCACCTGCTGCGCCAGACCAGCGACTGGCAGGGCACGCTGTGGGGCAAGCCGGACTGGGGCGATCGTCCGTCCGGTCCGCCGGAACAATGGCCCAACCGCGAACGCCACGCGCCCGGCACCCACTACATGTACAACGACGTGCGCGTGAACGTGCTCGCGCTGGCCGCGTTGCAGGTGTGGCGTCGCCCGCTGCCGGACGTGCTGCGCGAACACGTGATGGAACCCATCGGCGCGAGCACGCGCTGGCGCTGGCATGGCTACCGCAATTCGTGGGTCGAACTGGACGGGCAGAAGATGCAGTCGGTGTCCGGCGGCGGCCACTGGGGCGGCGGCATGTTCATCGATGCCTGGGACCTGGCGCGCTTCGGCTACCTCTTCCTGCGCGACGGGCAATGGGATGGGACGCAGATCGTCTCGCGCGAATGGATCGCCAAGGCGCGCACGCCCGGCGCGGACAACCCCGAATACGGCTACTGCAACTGGTTCCTCAACACCGGCCGCAAGTCGCTGCCGTCGGCACCGGAAAGCAGCGTGACCTTCCGCGGCAACGGGCAGAACATCGTGTACATCGATCACGACAACGATCTGCTGATCGTGGTGCGGTGGATCGATCGTGGCGATGCGCTGGATACGTTCATCGGGAAGGTGTTGGCGGCGCGGGTGAAGTAGGCGCTGCTGCGATCAATCAGTTGCGCACGATTGCGCGGCGCTGTGCCGCAATCGCGGTTCGCCGCCTCCGCTTCGTTGCTCCTCACCCGAACCCCTCTCCGTGGGGAGAGGGGCTTGAAACCGTCGTCCCGGCGAAGGTCGGGATCCAGGCTGTCACGTCATCAGCCCACTTCCGTCGTTCCCAGCACGACCCTCAGAACGTCACTTTCACCGACGCCGCGCTGCGCGTGTGCTCGCCGTGATACACCGCCTCGATGTTGTTCCCGTCGGGATCGAGCACGAACGCCGCGTAGTAGCCCGGGTGGTAAGCCCGCTCGCCCGGCGCGCCGTTGTCGATGCCGCCGCTGGCCAGCGCCGCCTTGTGGAAGGCATCGACCATCGCGCGATCCTTCGCCTGGAAGGCCAGGTGATGCCGCCCGGTCAGCTGGCCCAACGCGGCTTCGCTTTCGGCGTTCGACACGAACAGCTCGTCGTACCAGAACGCGCCATCGTCGAGCGTGCCGCCGAGCGGCACCTGCAACACGTCGAACACGGCGTCGTAGAAGCGGCGGCTCGCCGGCAGGTCGCGCACGACCAACTGGACGTGGTCGATCAGCCGGCCGCGGTGGAGTTCCTGGGTTTCCATCGTGTCGTCCCTGTGTCGTGGCGCGCTCAGTGCGGCGCGGAGGTCTGCATGGAGTGCGCCGGATGCGTGCGCAGCAGGCTTTCCAGGTTCTGCACGCCGCGCATCGACGAGACGGTATGCAGCAGCTCGTGGAATTCGTCCTCCGACACGTGGCCTTTCAGCTGCACGTGGCCGCCGTGCACGCGCACCTCCACGTCGTGCGGGCGCTCGACCAGCCGGCCCAGGCGCGAACGGATGCGCTCGTGCAGCAGATCGTCGTCGACCGGCTCGGACGCCAGGCTCGCACGCGTGCGCGCGGCGACGCCGCGCAGGCGGTCGGCGGCACGTTTGGATTTGCCGCGCACGTAGCGCTCGGCATCGTGGCGCATCGAAACGCCGCGGTCGCGCATCATGGCGCGACGGCGACGGCCGGTATTGGGATCCATCAGGTACATCGCCAGAGCACCGGCCGCGAAGGCCAGCGCGACGTTGCACAGCGTGCCCAGGGCACTTCGCGCGGATCGATCATGCATGGGTCCACCTCCAATCGGCTCGCGGGAGCCCCACCCTGCCAGAACGCGGGGAAACGCCGCGCGAAGGCCCGCCCGCCGTTTCCTTAACGGGGATGCGCAAAAGCCGCCGGTTTTTTCGGAGGATTCCGAGAGATCGCGCGGGATCGCGTTGCTAACGTTCCGCGCCTCCGCCGCTCCATTCGCCGCCGTGTCGAACCTTCTTCCGCGCGCCGCGTCGCGCCTGTCCATCGCCACGCTCGCCTGCGTCGCCGTCTTCACGCTGGCCTCGTGCGAGCGCCCGGCCGCGTCCGTCCAGGCCGAAGCCAAACCCGCTCCAGTCGAGACGTTCAGCCCGCCGCAGGACGTGTTCCAACGCGACGCGCGCGCCATGGTCGGCATCAGCTATCCGCCGGGGCTGGAGCGTTTCCCGGCGCTCGCCAGGATCCTCGTCGCGCATGCGCAGGAACGTCGCGCCGCGCTCGCCGCCGCGCTGGAGAAAACGCCGCGCCCGGCGGTGCCGTTCGAGCTGACGCTGCGCTTCAGCACGGTCGCCGATGCGCCGCGCATGTTCGCGGTGACCGCCGACGAGGAGCTCTACACCGGTGGCACGGCCAGTCGCCCGGGCCGTACGGTATTCCTCTGGCTGCCGGCGGAGAACCGCCTGCTCACGCCGGAGGAAATGATCCCCAATCCCGCCGCGTGGTCGCGCCTGCACGAGCAGATCCGCCAGTCGCATCGCGAGGAATCCGCTTCGCTCAGCGCGCCGGCGAACGAACGCGCGATGCAGCGCGTGTTCGTGCCGCGTTTCAACTCCGCCGGCCGCATCGCCGGCCTGCGCTTCCGCACCGACAACGGCGACGAGATCGAAGTGCCGGGCGGCGAGCTCAAGGCGTTGGTCGCGCCGGCGTACGCGTCGTGGTTCGAGGACGCACCGGTCGCAGCGGCGGCACCGACCATCGCGACCGCGACGCCCTGACGGCGCACCGTGCGCCGCCATCGCTGGCGGCGCACGGGCGTTCGCTTCACGCCGACGGCTTGCGCAGCGTCTGGTCGAACAGCGCCAGCGTCTTCTTCCACGCTTCGCGCGCGGCGGCTTCGTCGTAACGCGGCGTGGTGTCGTTGTTGAAGCCGTGCTGCGTGCCGGGCGGCTGGAACAGTTCGTACTTCACGCCGGCCTGTTTCAGCGCGGTTTCGTACGAAGGCCAGCCCGCATTGACGCGTTCGTCGTTGGCGGCCAGCACAACCAGCATGCGTGCCTTGATGTTCGGCACCTCGGCCAGCTCCGGCGGCGGACCATAGAACGGCGCGGCGGCGTCGAGGTCCGGCAGCTGCGTGGCGAGGAAGTTCGACATGCCCCCGCCGTAGCAGAACCCGACCACGCCCAGCCGTCCGTTGCCGCCTTCGATCGTGCGCAGCATCTTCGCGGCGGCGAGGAAATCCTGCCGGGTCTTGGCCTGGTCGAGCTTGCCGAATTCGGCGCGCGCCTTGTCCTCGTCGCCCGGATACCCGCCCAGCGGGAACAGCGCGTCCGGCGCGAAGGCGATGTAGCCCTCCAGCGCGAGGCGTCGCGTCACGTCCTCGATGTGCGGGTTGAGGCCGCGGTTCTCGTGAACCACCAGCACGACCGGCAGCGGGCCGCTCTTTTTCGCCGGACGCACCAGGTAACCGCGCCCGGTGCCGTAGCCCTGCGGCGAGGGGAAGTCGAGGTATTTCGCGCTCAGCCGCTTGTCGTCCGGCTTGATCTGCTGCGCTGCGGCGAAGTTGGGCGCGAGCGCTGCCAGCAGGCCCGATGCGCCGGCCGCACCGACCGCGAAACGCGCAGCGCCGGTGAGGAAGCCGCGCCGGTCGATGATGCCGTGCACGTACTGGTCGAACAGTTTCAGCACTTCCGGATCGAAGTCGCTGGCCTTGCGACGGGGCGTGTCGGCCATGGGAACCTCCGCGGCGGTGGTGGCACGTGCCGGCGAGGATAGCCGGTGCGCCGCCGTCGGCGTTCACGCGTCGCGACGACCCGATGCCATGGCGCGACGGGCGGTGTCGATGGATGCGGTCGAGGCGCGTCGCGCCCCCGGACTCCGAAGAAAAAAACCGCCGCCGACGCCCCACGCATCGGCGGCGGTGGCGACTTACGTCACCTTCTTGGCGATGGTCACGCCCAGAATGAAAAGCACGATCGCGATGATCAGGCCCACCCAGAACAGCAGCTTGGCGATGCCCATCGCCGCACCCGCCGCACCGGTGAAGCCGAGCGCGCCGGCGATCAGGCCGATGACGGCGAAGATGATGGCCCACTTGAACATGGCCGGACTCCGTGGAACTTCGTTGCGAAGACGGTAGTCGCGGGGTTGTCGTTCTGGCGTGAGCGGCGAGACGTGATGGATCGACGTCATGGACCGGGCCGGGTCACCGGCACACCCGCGCCGCCCCACGATCGAAGTGGAAGTGATCCGCGTGCGCGCGGTTGTAATCCGGTCCGAGCACCACGTCGAAGTAGTCGCATGCGCCATCGTGCACGGCGCGGAGGAAGCGCGCTTCCTGCGGCGCAGCTTCCTGCGACGCAGCTTGCATGGGCACCGGCTCCTCAGTCCGAAGCGACTGCCAATCCGCCAGCACCCGCACGCGCCGCCCGTCATCGAGCACGAAGCCCGCCACGTCGAATGCGTCTGCCGTCGCGTGCTGGCTGCGACGGCGTCCCTGTTCGCCGTAGAGATTGCGGCAGGCGTAGGAACCCAGGTGTTCGATCCGCACCACGCGCGCGCCGAGGTGTTCGCGTGCGGCCTGCTGCAGCACGTGGCGTTCCCACATCGCCAGCGACAGCGCCGCGCGGCAGCTCAGCGAGAACGGCGAACCGACCGCGACGCTGGTCCGCTCGATGCGCACCGCGTTGGTGAAGCCGCAATGCTCACCGGTGACGCGGTCGTCCAGTGGCGTGAGCCGCATGTCCGCCTGCGCCAGCGCGGCCTGGCACGCGGCGCGATCGTTCGACGCGCGGTCGAGCTTGAACCGCGTGAACAGGTTCGGCGGCGCGTCGATGCGCAGCGGCGCCCAGGGATTCCACGCTTCGGGAATGCGGAGCCGCCCGGTCCACACCGCCCATGCCAGGCCGAGCGCGACCACCACGGGCAGCAGCCACGCCATCCGCACCAGCGGGTTCGCCTTCGCCATGGAGCGACTGTCGGGGATGGCGCGTCAACCGCGCGTCGCGCCGTGGCGGTCGATCCTCGTGCGCGGGGCCGGAAATCCTTATCGTATGCGCACCCGTCCGAAGTGGAGCGCGTCATGGAATCCCTGTCGAAGCCTGCGATGTTCAAGCGTGCATTCCTGAAGCGATCGATCGCCGGCGTCCTGGTGACCGCCGCGCTGGCCACGCCGGCGCTGGCGGCGCTGAAGACCGGCGCGAAGGCGCCCGATTTCAGTGCCCCGGCGTACCTGGCCGGCGAGCCGTTCACCTTCAAACTGTCCGATGCGCTGAAGAAGGGTCCGGTCGTGGTCTATTTCTTCCCCGCCGCGTTCACTCCGGGCTGCAACCTGGAGGCGCACCTGTTCTCCGAGGCCATCGACAGGTTCAAGGCCGGAAAAGCCACCGTCATCGGCGTGACCGCCGGCAACACCGACCAGCTGGCCGCGTTCTCCAAGTCCACCGAACACTGCGGCGGCAAGTTCCCGGTCGCGGCCGACAGCGGCGCGAAGATCGCGAAGCAGTACGACGCGATCCTCGCCAAGAAGCCCGAGTGGTCGGACCGCACCTCGTACGTGATCGCCCCGGACGGCACCATCGCCCACGTGTACTCCGACCTCAATCCGCAGAAGCACGTGAAGGAAACGCTGGATGCGGTGGCGGGGATGGAGAAGCAGGCGAAGTAACGCCTGTTGCCACGGCTCGCGGGAAGGTCGCGAGCGTTGAACCCCTCTCCCGACGGGAGAGGGGTTGGGGTGAGGGATAACGAAGCGGAAGCGGCGAATAGCAGTTGTCGCACAACGCTGTGCTGTTGCTTGATCTCTCGGCGACCACCAACCTCAAGAGCAGAATGGGTTCCGGCTTTCGCTGGAATGACGAAAAGGGACTGATGGCGTGACAGCCTGGATCCCGACCTTCGCCGGGACGACGGTAGAGGTAAACAGCGTCCGGCTAACGCCCCTCCTGCCCCGCCTCGTCGCTCAACCCCGCGCCCAATCCCATCCCGACGCCGCCCGCGGCAAGCCCGCCTCCCATTCCGCCGCCGCCCATTCCGCCACCACGGCCGCCCTGCTTCCCTTCCTCGCGCCCGCCCTCGCCCTTCCCCTTGGAACCGGACGAAGGCCGGCTCGGCCCCTGCCTCGGAATCTCGAGGTTGCGCGGCACCGGCTCCAGGTCGAGCACGCCGCGGATGAAATCGCGCAGCGACACCACGAGTTCCGCCGTATGCACGGGCCGCCCCGCGGCGAGCTCCGACGCCGCACGTGCGGCCAGCCTCACCTGTTCGTCCGTGCCGAGCAGCAGGATGTCCGACAGCGCGCCCTCCACCGCGTCGCGGATGCGGCGCGAGCGGTCGGAACTCGGCCACGCCAACTCCGCGCTGCCCGGTTCGATACCCGCGGCTTCGCCGTCGCGGCGTTGCAGGTCGCGCAGGTGGGTGGGATCGACGGCGAGGTTGCCGGTGAACGAGCCGCCGAGCGTCTTGTACGCCGCGATGAGCGTGCGCAGGCGTTCGTTGATCTGCCGGTTCTCGCGCTCGCGTCGCGCCTGCACGGTCTGCATCACGATCAGCCGGATGCCCACCCCGATCAGCGTGATCACCGCCAGCCCGATCAGCGTCGAGAGCACGGCCTGCCAGGAACTGAAATCCAGATTGCGCATGGAACCTCCTTCACGGATGCGGGGAACGTAACGCATCGGCCGCGGGGGTGTTGTCGATCCAGCCCTCTCGCACCGGCGACCGAAGGGCGTGCAGAGCCGAGAGGGGTTGGGGTGAGGGTCGTCGGGGCGAGCAGTGCAGTGATGTGCCGATGCTTCCATTGGCGATACGGCGCCGCGCACGTCCCCTCCATCCTCGCTGCAAGCGCGGCAGCGAGCCCGCAACCTCACACCACCCTAATGCGCCCGCAACCACAGTGGCGCCACCCTCCGGCCAAGGACGCACCATGAGAACGCCCGCCTTCGCGCTCGTTGTCGGCACGCTGCTCGCCACGCTCATGCCCGCCGCCGTCGCCCAGTCGCGCAAGCAGCCGGTCGCGCAGGTGGACGTGTCGAAAGGCGCCACCTCCCTGCCCGGCCCGACCTACGCCTGGGTGCCGATGCCGGCACGGCTGGAAGCGGAACTCGACCAGCGCGCACAGGATCCCGCCTTCCGCACGCGACTTCAGGCCTCGCTCGACAAGGCGCTGCAGGCCAAGGGCTATCGCCGCATCGAGGACGTGCGCAAGGCCGACCTCGCCGTCGCCTATCGCGTCGGCGTGCGCGACGTGCAGCAGACCAGCGTCACCGAGCGCGCCACGCAGGGCGGCAGCCTGCGCGAGAGCGCGGTCGAATGCGGGCCCGGCGGCTGTTCGCAGATCGTCAGCCAGGGCGCGGGCGGCGTGCCCACGTTCAAGGTACACACGGTCGATACCGTCGAAGGCGGGTTGCAGGTCGAGGTGATCCAGCCGTCGGACATCCGCGTGCTGTGGCGCGCGCTCTATCGCGGCTCGATGAAGGCGAAGGACACCGGCCACGTGAACCTCGACGCGATCGCCACGCAGACGCTCGCCTCGCTTCCGCGCGCGCCTGCCGAGTAGCGCCGGTCACTCGCCGGCGGCGTCCTTCTCGTTCTGGGTGGCCTTCTCCACGATCTCCTCGTAGAGCTGCGCCAGCTGCGCGCCGAGCTTGTGGAACTCGGGATTGCGCGCGACGAAATGCTGCCCATCCTGCGCGTCCTCCAGCGATTCCTTCATGAAGGCGATGTCGGCATCGGTCATGCGCTCGCCGGCATCGACGCGCTCCTTCAGCGCCATCGCGCGCGGCAGCCGGAACTTCAACAGGCGATCGAGCAGTGCCTGCAACGTCGCCGTATCGTCGGTCGGTCCTGACATGGGTGGCCGCCTCGCGCGGGAGGCGGCCATTGTGCGCCCGCGCGGGGGCGCACGGCTTCACATGCGATTCACCGCGTGGCGCCCGGCGCGAACGGCGCCGCCATCGCCTTCAGCAGGCTGCGCTGGTCGTCGTCGCCGGTGAGTTCCCACATGAAGACGCCCCGCAGGCCGCGCTCCTTCGCCAGCTGCGCGCGCAGCGCGATGGACCTGGGATCCTCGTAGCTCACGAACACGCGCTCGTCGGCGTTGAACAGGTACGGCGTCTGCGCGACGGGATGCCAGTGCTGCGTCCACTTGCCGTCCTTCAGCAGTTTCGACTGGATGTCGCGCCAGTCGCCGGCGGCATACGGTTCGCGGTAGCGCTGGTACAGGCCGTCGTTGGCGGCACTGTCCACGCGGAAGCCGCGACCGTAGAACGGCACGCCCAGCACGAGCTTGTCGGCGGGCACGCCGTGTTCCAGGTAGAAATCCACCGCGCCTTCGACGTTGTTGGTGCGGCGCAGCTCCGGCGCCAGCGGATCGTCGGCGACCTCGCGCAGCGGCGCGTTGAACGTGGACACGGTGGAGAACGCGGTGCCCATGTCGTAGGTCATCAGATTGATGAAATCGAGCGTTTCGCCCAGCGCGGCCAGATCGAAACTGCGCGCCGGATCGTACGGCCCCGCCGACTGCATGCGGCCCGCCGGCAACGCCGCGGTGAGCAGGTACGCCTGCCCGCGCGCCTTCGCCTTCGCGTCGAGCTGGCGGCGGAATTCCTTCGCCAGCAGCGTCATGTTCGCGCGATCCTCGGGCCGCGCCGGGAGGTGCTTCGGACCGCCGTACACCGGGAATTCCCAATCGATGTCCACGCCGTCGAAACTGCCGCGATGCGTGTCGAAGAACATCGCCACGCACGAGGACACCAGGCGCTTGCGGCTTTCGTCGGTCAGCGCGGCATCGGAGAAACCGCCGGCTTCCCAGCCTCCTATCGAGATCAGCGTGCGCAGTTCCGGGTGCTGCTGCTTCAGTCGCGCCAAGGCCTTGAAGTGCGCCGGCGCGTCGTTCGCCACGACGCAGCGGCCGTCCTCGATGCGCGCGAAGGCGTAGAACAGGTGCGTGACGGTGTCGGCGGGGATGTTCGACACGGGATAGCGTTCGAAGGAACCGCCGGGGTAGTACGCGCCGACGATGGGCTCGGCGGCGATCGCCGGCGCGGTGAGTGCGGAAAGGACGATGGCGACGGCGGCCAGGCGCTGGCGGAGCATGCGGACGTCTCTTGGCTGGGGTGCGGGACACGATAACCGGAAGCGGTGGAAGTGGAGCTCGAGCTCGCTGGTGGTTTTAGCTCGCTCTCTCTCTGGCGTGAGCCCCTCTGCCCTCCCATGCATTCGCGGGGGAGGAACCTTCAATTCCCCCACTAGGCCAACGAAACAGCCCTACCCGTCCTTGCCGACTCATAAATCGCCTGCATGATCCGCACATCGCGCAGCCCCTCCTCGCCCGGCACCTTCGTCGGCCGGTTCTCCAGGATGCACCGCGCGAAGTCGTCCATTTCCGCAGCGAACAGGTCGATCTCGGGAAACCGGATCTCCTTGCCATCGCTGCGCCGGCCATGATTGCCGTCGTAGAAGAACGCCGGGTCCAGTTCGAACCACCCGCGTTCGGCGTTCACGCGCAGGTTCTGGATGCGCCCGGCCTTGTAGCTGGTGCTGCAGTACGCGACCACGCCGCTGGGGAATCTCGTCGTCCACGCGATGGTTTCGTCCACCTCGGCGAACTTCACCGGATCGGTCTTCGTCTCGATCGCCGACACCAGCACCGGCTCCTCGCCGGTCAGATAGCGCGTGGCCTGCAGCGCATAGATGCCCACGTCCATGAGCGCGCCGCCGCCTGCGAGCGCGCGCTTGAGCCGCCATTGCCCCGGATCGCCCACGTCGATCGCGAATCCCGCCTGCACGATGGTCGGCTTGCCGAACACTTCCTCGCGCACCAGGCGGATGCATTCCAGGTGATGCGGGTCGTACTGGCATCGGTACGCGGTGCCGAGCAGCCGGCGCGCATCGCGGCAGGCATCGATCATCGCCTGGCAGCGTTCGACCGAAATCTCCAGCGGCTTCTCGCAGAACACGTGTTTGCCGGCGCGCGCGGCGGCGATCGTGTGATCGGCGTGCAGCGCGTTCGGCGTCACGACGTAGACGATGTCGATGTCCGGGTTGTCGGCCATGCGATGCAGGGTGTCGTACGAGTACACACCGCCATCGGGAATGCCGTACTTCGCCTGCCACGCCGCGGCTTTCGCCGGCGTTCCGGTGACGATGCCCGCGAGCCGGCAGTGCTTCGTCTTCATCAGCGCGGGCGCGATCTGATGCTCGCTCAACCGCCCCAGCCCGCAGACCGCCACGCCGAGCTTTCGCGATTGCCGGGACTTCTCGCGCGTGGCGGCCGTGCTGATGAACGGCGCGGCGGCCAGTGCGATGGCGGTCTCGGCGAGGAACCTGCGGCGGTGCTCGTTGGGCATGGCGGCGTCTCGAAGGAAGCGTTCGGTCGCGGGATGCAGCGGTTTCCAGGCTCAGCCGTGCGCCAGCGCGTACTCCAGCGCGGCGCACACGGCGGCGGCCTGCGCGGCGTTGCACTGTTCGGGCGTCGCGCGCGGGCTGTCGGGATACACCTCGGTCGTGGTCTTGTAGCGCGCGTCGGTGATACCCGCGCACAGGCCGAGCTTGCGCAGCGGATATTCGATGACGCCATGCGCGACCACCGGCGAGCCGATGATGCGGCCCTGTGCGTCCGCCGGCGCGATGTGCGTGACCTTCGCGACGGCTTCGATCACCGCCTGCTGGAACGTCGGCTGCGGATGCTCGCTGTCGCCGACGAGGTAGAACCCATCCGGCACGCCGTCGGCTTCGAACGGCTTGCCGTCGCGTGCGGCAAGCGCGGGACGGAATTCGGTTTCGTCCGTGTCGGTGGTCTCGTGCAGGTCGATGTGCAGCAGCACGCGATCGCGCACCGGCTCGACCAGGCGCATGAGCGCGGCGGATTCCTGCGCGGGGCTGTTCTCGCGGAAGGAGCGGTTCGGATCGATCGCATCGGGATTCCAGCGATGGATGCGCTCGTACGCCCACGGGCTGACGCACGGCGCGACCAGCAGGTTCACGCGCCCGGCGAAATCGGCCGCATGCTCGCGCACGAATTGCAGCGCGCCGTGCACGCCGCTGGTCTCGTACCCGTGCACGCCGCCGGTGACCAGCGCGACGGGCAGGTCGTCGTTCCAGTCGCGGCTGCGGATCGCCAGCAACGGGAAGCGCTCATCGCCATATTCGAGGCGTCCGTATTCGACCACGTCGAACCGCGAGCGCAGCGCTTCGATCGCGCCCACCACTTCGTCCGCATAACTGCGATGGCGCACCTGCCGCGAAAGCCACTGCGCCCGTTCCGCCGCGCCCCAGGGCGTTCCGGGCGTGCCGATGGGATACGGGGCGGTGTCGTTCATGATGCGGGCTCGTGCGTTGCAGGAAGCGCGACTCTAGCATCGCCCCGCATGCGAGGGCCCGGATGCGATCACGTTGCGCCGATCACGCCGTGGACTTCACCGGGGCTCGCACCGTCCGCTGTCTCCCGCGCGGCATCTGCGGTCCGCATGACGGAACGCCCGCCATCACGGCGGGCGTTTCGGCCATCGCATCGGGCGACTTGTCGCCCATGACCCGCGCATCACCGCGCGTCGGGCACCTCGCACGACCAGATCGAACTGGCGATCCACTGGTTCGCGCGGGTGAGGTGGTTGTAGACCTCCTCGATCGGCTCGCCGCCCTGCGCGGTGCATTGCGCCACCGCGTCGGCGCGCGCGGCTTCCAGCGCGATGCCGGGGTCGTAGCTGATCCCGGTGCCGCTCACGTGCGTGATGGCGGCCAGCGCCGTGCCCGATGCGAACAGCGCGAGCGCCATCGCGATGCCGCTGAACGTCTTGCTCATGCTCGATCTCCTGCGTTCGTGGTGAACGCAGGCATTCGAAGCAGGCGGCGATGTTTCATCGGTGAAGATGCGGTAAGCGATGCGTAAAACGCGGACGTGGATGTCGTGCAGCGTGACGCGCGTCGCAACGGTGCCTTGCGCCCTTGTAGCCCTTGTAGCCCTTGTAGCCCTTGTAGCCCTTGTAGCCCTTGTAGCCCTTGTAGCCCTTGTAGCCCGGGTAAGGCCGCAGGCCGCACCCGGGATGACGCGCCGCCGACCGTCCCGGGCGCGCTTCGCTTACCCGGGCTACAAGAGCGCTGGCGGATTACCCCCGCCAGTTCGCATGCGTCCGCCAGAACTCCACGCTGCGCAGATACGCCTCGCGATCCAGCGGCACGCCGGAACCGCCCTCTTCCACGCCCAGCGCGTTGCGCATGATGGTGATCGGCGCCATCGGCGTTTCCACCGGCTCGGCCGTGTACATGCAGCCCACCACGCCCCAGTCCGCGTCGATGCGCGTGCCTTCCTTCGCCAGCTGCTCGCGGCTGTAGAGGATGACGATGAGGTAGTTCGCCACCGGCGGTTCCAGCCCTTCGAACCAGCGCACCAGCACCGGCAGTTCGTCGCGCGTGCGCGCGTCGTAATCGGAGCGCAGCAGGTGGCGGTTCTGCTCGGTGATCGGCACCGCCAGGCATTTCGTCGACGTCCAGTTGCGATGCACGTGCAGCTTGCAGAACGGCGCGTAGCCTTCGAGCACCTCCAGCGGCGGTACCTCATTGAGATGCCGCTCGAACGCCTCCGGCGTGCAGTCCTGGATGGTGTTGCGGCGCGGCTCGCGCGGGAACAGGCGTGGGCGGGCGAATTCGGTGAGGACGATGGACATGGGTGCGCGTGGCAGAAACCGGGTGCGCAAGCGTACCGGCCGTCGGCCTCGGCGTCGCGGGCTGCAGCGGTTCAGCGACCTGCGTACTCGAACAACTCCACGGCGTTTCCGGAGGGGTCTTCGAGCAGGATCTGACGCCCGGCCCCGGCCTCCGCCACCTCGCCACGGAAGCGCGCGCCCGCTTTGCGGAGCCGGTCGATCATGCCGTCCAGGTCCCCGGTCACGACCATGAACCGGCTCCATCCGCCAGGCCGTGGATCTCCACCGGCTTTCCCTGCGCTGCCGGCTCCCGGCGCATTGAGGAACAGATGCAGATCCTCACGCACCAGTTCGGCGAATTTGCCCGGGTTGTGCTTTTCGACCGAAAAGCCGAGCAGATCCCGATAGAAGTCGACGCAGCGGTCGATCTCGTCGGCGATGTACCTGACCGATGCCATGCATCACCTCCATGCCCGCATCCGGGCACGAGCCAACGAGCGAATGCTATTGGACTCGCGGCGCAGGCAACGTGAGGGCCTGCGTGTGGCGGGACTCCGGTGAAGATGGACGACAGAAGGCGGCGAACGCAGGCGACCGGCGAGTCAGCCCCTCACCGCGCGTTCAATCGTCGCAACGTCGATCTTCGTCATCGTCATCATCGCGTCGAACGCGCGCTTGGCTGCCGCGCGGTCGGGATTGGTGAACGCGGCGATGAGGGCGCGCGGCGTGATCTGCCAGGACAGGCCCCACTTGTCCTTGCACCAGCCGCAGGCGCTTTCCTGGCCGCCGTTGCCGACGATGGCGTTCCACAGGCGATCCGTTTCCTCCTGGTCGTCGGTCGCGACCTGGAACGAGAACGCCTCGTCATGCTTGAACGCCGGCCCGCCATTCAGGCCGATGCAGGGAATGCCCATGACCGTGAACTCCACGGTGAGCACATCACCCTGCTTGCCGTCCGGATAGTCGCCCGGCGCGTGATGCACCGCGGTGACTGCGGTGTCGGGAAAGGTGTTCGCGTAGAACGTCGCAGCGTCCAGCGCGGTGCCGTCGTACCACAGACACACCGTGTTCTTGCTGACCATCTCGGTTCTCCTTGAGCCAGTGGTGATGGGCGGGCCGCATCGTCTTCCGGCCTGCCGCGAGCTTGCGCCACGCGCGGCGCGAGGACTATGCACGATCGGGCATGAAGGGGCCACTCATGCAGGATCGGCTGGACCCGCCCCGCGCAGAGCCACAACGCCGCCGTCGGCACGACCGCGATCAAGCCGGGCTTTTGTAGCCCGGGTAAGGGCAAAGCCCGCACCCGGGTCGCCCCTTCCGCGTCACCCGCCTACGCACCCTGCTGTGCATGCCACGCCTTCAGCAGTTCGGCTTCCTTCTCGCGCGTGATGCCCGCGCGCAGTTGGGCCTGCCGTTCGGCGGGCTGGCTGCGGAACCAGGCCATCAGCTCCGTCACGGTGGTTTCCAGCGGGCGACAGGTGAGCCCCGCCTTGATGGCCCGCGCATTGCTGACCGCGCCATACCCCGCGAATTCGCCGTTCTTGCGTGACACCCAGATCGGCAGTTCGGCCACCTTCTGTGCTTCGAGGAACTCGGGCGTGACATGCGTATACGTCGGCTTGCCGCCGGTGGCCTTCTGGCAGACGCGCAGCATCTCGTCCATCGTCATCGGCGTTTCCGGGCCGACGGCATTGAAGGTGCCGATCGTGCCCGCTTCCGCCAACCGGATCATCCATTCGCCCAGGTCGCGGCCGTCGATGATCTGCACGGGGTCGAGACCGTCGCCAGGCACCAGCATTTCGCCGCCCTGCGCGACGCGGTGCGGCCAATACGTGAAGCGATCGGTCTCATCGCGCGGGCCCACGATGTAACCCGGACGCACGATGGTCACGCGCTCGCCGAACTGCTTGCGCGCCTCGGCCTCGCTCAGCGCCTTCAGCGGGCCGTAGAGGTTTTCGATGTCGGCGCGCAGCGATTCCTGCGTTTCGGCCATCGCATCCTTGCCCTTGTAGACGGCCAGCGGCGCGTTCTCGTCGATGCCCGGTCTGCTGCCGTCGGCATACACCGAAATGGTCGAGATGAAGAGGTAATGCCCCACGTTACCGGCCAGTACCTTGCCGGCGTCGCGCACCCAGAACGGCAGGCTGGTCGGGTTGTCGAGGCACACGTCCCACTTGCGGCCCTGCAGCGATTTCAGATCGCCCGTGTTGCGATCGCCGAACAACTGCTCCACCTCGCCCGGCCATTCCGGCGACGGCTTCTTGCCGCGATTGAACAGCGTGACCTTGTGCCCGCGCGCCAGTGCGTAGTTCACCTGGAACGGTCCGGTGAACCCGGTGCCGCCGAGGATGAGGATGTTGAGCGGCTTCTTCGCCCGGCCGACGGGCTTTGCCTTCTCGTCGGCGAACGCGAACGACGGCAGCGTCGCGGCAGCGGCGGCGAGCGCGCTGAACTTGAGCAGGTCACGGCGGGTGGTCATCGGGACGTCTCCATGCAGGGCGGGCGGACCGTCCAACGCCCTGCCCCTCGCCTGGCGTCTTCCTGATCCAAACGGGGCCACTCTAGAGGCGCGCGCCGGGTGGGCGGGAATGTCGATAGTCACGGCCGCCGCGGTTGTAGCCCGGGTAAGGGCGAAGCCCGCAGCCGGGTGCACTCAACGTCGATGCTTGCGGGAAGGCCAACCCGGGTGCGCTTCGCCTACCCGGGCTACAAACTGGCTGAAAGTCACCGCCCTTTTTGCCCGGGTAAGGGCGAAGCCCGCACCCGGGATGCGCCGAGCGATAAGGCGGCGGCGACGTTGACCCGGGTGCGCTTCGCTTACCCGGGCTACAAACGCCGAGTGGCTACTCAAGCGCCGGCGCGGGGATGTCTGGAACCGCATCCATCTCGAAGTGCGGTCCACGAGGACCGCTGGATCGCGGGTTGCAGGTGGGAAGCGGTGGCGGCTGGAGGGGTGGAAAACTGGACGTCGGCAGCCGGTCGAGATACTCGTACCACGCCTTCTGATACTCAAGGTGCGTCTTCAGGCACGCTTCCTTCCCCGTCAGCTGACTGCGTCCCGCCAGTGCCTGGAGGTTCCGTTGCGTAGCATCGCGCTTCGATTCCGATCGCGAATGGTCGGCCGCGGCGCACGCAGGATCATTACCCGCTCCGATACGAAAGTTCCCTACGTATACGTCATCTTGCTGAAACGCCCGGACAGTTCGCGCCGCAGCGCTTCCAGTCCCTGATTGCGGCCGGCCACCTTGAGCAGTGCGTAGCCTTCCAGTGCCAGCGACATCACATCGCTGCCCAGCGCGACCTCAGAGTCATCCGCACGCTCGGCCAGCTTGCGCAGGCGGTTCAGGCGCGGACGCAGGCGGTCGAGCGTTTGCAGATCGACCAGCGCCTCGGCCAGCCCGATGCTGGCCGGCACCACCTGCGGGTTGTCGGTCAGCACGCTGAGCGTCTGCCGACAGAACTGCTCCGACTTCGGCCCCATGCGGCTGAGGCCTTTGCGCGCGTCGGGGTCCAGCGCGATCAGGCCGGTGAGCGCGGCTTCCAGCGAGGACAGCGCCTGGTCCACGGCGGCCAGTTGTTCATCGGAAAGCGTGAGGGAAATGAGGTTCTGCGACATGGTGGATTCCAAAAGTTCGCCCGGATCGGGCGATTGAATCGTCATCGCCCGACTCCTTCCGTCGCCGTCAGCGAAGAACGCGTGGAGGGGTACGGAAATTCCGAGTCGGGGGTGAAAAAGTCGGGTTGAGATGCGCGCAAAGAAAAGGCCCGCCGAAGCGGGCCTTTGATTCGAACCGTAGTGGCGCGGAACACCGGGTTACGGCTTGGCGTCCTTCGGCGGGTTTGGGTCGTTCCCGTAGCTGTTGCTGCCCTGGATCTTCCCGTCCCTGCCGTGCTCCACGACTTCCACCTTGTCGCGGCGGCCCATGTCGCGGGCCTCGTGCATCGCCGCTTCCTTGGTCGAGTGGAGCGAGCTGGCGCGCTCGCCGCCTTCCCGCTGGACCGCCCAGCCGCCCGCGTGCGGAACCACGTGGATGTCCTTCTTGGTCATACCTGCCTCCTTGTCATGCCTACGGACCGTCCGTAGGTCACCCGCAGGATCGCGCAGATGTGTCTCAAGTAGTGCGTTTGTGGGGTGCTGCGGTATCAGAAGAAGTCGGGGGCGCGGGGCGGCGATCAGGTGGAGGCGAACAGGGGCGGTTTGTTCAAGCCCCGCGTCTGGCAGTGGGCACGTCTGCTGTCGATGGGTTTCGCTTTGCTCAACCCATCCTACGCGCTGATTCGCTCAGAAAGGGATGTCATCGTCTTCGCGCCTTAACACAGATTGGCGAACCGACTCAGGTAACGGAAGATTGCAGACAATGAATAGATTGAGGATGTCATCACGATCCATAAACATCACTTGGCTCCTTTTGGACGCATCAAGCTTTCCGCCCAACCAGTTTCTCGCCTGCTTAGTAATCACCCCTCCCGCCACGATGAAAGCATGATCGACAAGCACGCGCCTGCTTGTCTCGGGATCGAACACCTCGTGCCCCAGCATCATCAAAGCTTGGTTAGACCTGTACTCAAAATGCTCGGCGTCGCCGATGACCATCTCGGCCAGCTCTCGCAGGTTTCGGCTCTTGAACTTCATCCTCACACCCTAAAGAGAAACGCCGAGCAGACCTCCGTCACACCCTGCACCACCCAACTAAGACGCACGTAGCTGCCTTTGCAATGCGAGATCCAGCTGTTTCCACGAAGCCCCATCCCCACGATGGGCCAGCTCCGAAGTTGCCGCCGCAAAGCGCTGATCCACCGTTGCTTCTTGACGCATTCCTGACAAAGCAAAAAGACGATAGACAACGGGCTCTATCACGGTATTTCCGTAGCTACCGAGCTCCGCCTTCTGGAGTTCTTCAAGGGAGTACAGGGTTGTGCATCGTTCAAGATAGGCAACCGCAGTGCGCCCCACACTCTTTGCATCTTTAGACGAAAGATGTCTAAAAACCCGAACAGCCATCCCAAGTGGGTTTGGATTCTGCTCGAGAACGATGTCGAGTGATCGATCACGTAGCTCTTCTAAGTACGTCGGCCCGCATATGAAGCGCTTCGTCCTCCAATCCATAAGGATTGCGTCCCAGTTCAGGACCGTTGTCTTTGTTAACGATTCGACTCCCGAGTAAGCAACCAGCCCCTGTCTGATTGCCCAAGTTTCCTCAGCATTCCAGATATCTATTGGCCACTCACCTGCATAGAGCCGGTATCCCCCGAACTTGTTCTTGCGTGCACCAAGGTGCTCGAGGTAAGCGGCAAAGTACTTCCAGTCACCTTCAACGACAATGTCAACGTCCGAGTTGAATCCCTTTCTCCCAAACAGCGCCAAGTCACGCAGCATCCCGCCGAAGAGATAGATCTCTCCAACGGGAAGGGACGCCGCGAGAAAGTCGATGAATCCCGTAAGGGTTGACTGGGGAATTGGAACATCAGACCTTCCCATCTCTAACTGAAGAGGCAACTCCTGCTGCTTTGGATCGCGCGCCAGCTTTGCACTGCTAAATAGACGCCGAACTCGCGCGCGCAAGATTTCCAGCGACCCAGCCGATTTCACGGTTTCAACTTGCATTGGCTAAGCTCTTAAGTTCCCTATGCCTCTTTAGAAGATAACTTTCCGTCATGCCAGAAACCGTGTCACAGATCAGCTGCCGCTTGTCGAAATCCGACTTCGCTGATGACTCGTAAACACGCCGATAGTTCTCCGACACGGAGCCGTAGACGTAGCGTCCAAACGGACACGTTCCTTTATCGCCATCATCCAACGAGTCCCATAGCATATCCATCGTCGACTGGATGTAGTTGTGCCCCTGGAGCTCCAGACGCAGCACTTCGCGATGCTGAAATCCATAGCGACGATCGAACGTCTTAACAACCTTGCAGAACTGGCCTACGTCTGAGGCTTTGATCAACTCGAACCCAGGATCCGGCTCGCCCGACATGATCCTCCCCAGGTTAGCGACGAAGGCCTCCGTCGCAGCCTGCACCATCCTAGATATAGCGATCGCCCTGAAAACCTGCATTGAGACATCGTTGAGTTCGCGAGAACTCAATGAGGCCTGCTTGAAGGAGAGGTTCTCTGCTCTCGCACGACTGATAATGTCCTTTGATACAGGATCGTCCGCCTCACTCTCGATGAAATCCATGAGGTCGTAGAATGAGGCGCAGGCCTTCTTCACTGTGTCCTCAGCGTCAATCACTGAGTAAGCAATGTCATCGCATGCCTCCATAACAACTGTCAGCGGATGGCGCACTCCCGGCAACAGCCCTGTGTGGGTCCAGACTTCATCCGCTATTGCTTTTTCGCTACTGAACACGCCCCACTTCTTGTAGCCCATTCGATCCTCGCCGTAGACGACTGGATACTTGATCAAAGCCGCAAGCGTGCCGACAGTCAGATTCAGCCCGAAATCGTCATTCAGAACCTGCAAGCGGGTGAGCAGTCTGAATGTCTGAGCATTTCCGTCAAACTTCAGGAAGTCCGCCTCGATTTCCATACCATCGCGCTCAGCCAAGGCGCGGAACCAATCCTGCATCGACGCCTCACCCTGATGACCGAAAGGCGGATTTCCCAGATCATGGGCCAAACCCACGGCCGCGAGTAGCGCCGGCACGTTCCGCTTTACCTTTAGACGCTCATGATCAGGACCGAACACTTCTTCGGCGTGATCAAACGCCAATCTCATGCCGATACTTCTCGCCAGATTGCTGACTTCATGCGAGTGAGTCAGGCGCGTCCTGACGGAATCATGCTCCTCCATTGGGAAGACTTGCGTTTTGTCAGCGAGCCTCCTCGTGGGAGCAGCAAAGAGAATGCGGTCGTAGTCGCGCTCAAACTCTTCGCGCCCGACGGCCGTCCCGAGGGACCTGGTCTTACCAGCGATTGCCTTCCGCCTTGATCCATTCAAAAGCTTTTCCCAAATCAACATAGCGCCTCCCTTGTCCTTGCTGTCTCGGCCGCATCACCTGCAACCTTCCGTCTCGACTCGTGCACCTAACCACTTGTCACATCACTTATAGCGAAAGGCCCGCGTGTTCGCGGGCCCTCCAAGGTCGTGAGACTGACTTACATATTCCGCCGGTATTCTCCACCGACGTCATAAAGCGCATGGCTGATCTGCCCAAGGCTATGCGTCTTAACCGCCTCCATCAAACTGGCAAACACATTCCGCCGCTCCCGCGCCGTCGCCTGTAGCGCCTTCAAGCCCTCGGGCGCGTAACCGTTGCGGTTGCCCTGGTAGCCGGCGACGTTATCGATCTGCTGGCCCTTTTCGCTTTCGGTGGAGCGGATCAGTTCGATCTCGGTGACGATGTCGCCGCCGTGGTTCTTCGGCAGGAAGGTGTTCACGCCGATCAGCGGCAGGGTGCCATCGTGCTTCTTGTGCTCGTAGTACAGGCTTTCTTCCTGGATCTTGCCGCGCTGGTACATGGTGTCCATGGCGCCCAGCACGCCGCCGCGCTCGCTGATGGCTTCGAATTCCTTGTAGACGGCCTCTTCGACGATGTCGGTGAGCTTGTCGACGATGAAGCTGCCCTGCCAGGGGTTCTCGTTGAAGTTGAGCCCCAGTTCCTTGTTGATGATCATCTGGATGGCGACGGCGCGACGCACGCTTTCTTCGGTCGGCGTGGTGATGGCTTCGTCGTACGCGTTGGTGTGCAGGCTGTTGCAGTTGTCGAACAGCGCGTACAGCGCCTGCAACGTGGTGCGGATGTCGTTGAACTGGATTTCCTGCGCGTGCAGCGACCGGCCGCTGGTCTGGATGTGGTACTTCATCATCTGGCTGCGCGCGGAAGCGCCGTAGCGCTCGCGCATGGCACGCGCCCAGATGCGGCGGGCAACGCGGCCGATGACGGTGTATTCCGGGTCCATGCCGTTACTGAAGAAGAACGACAGGTTGGGCGCGAAGTCGTCGATCTTCATGCCGCGCGCGAGGTAGTACTCCACGATCGTGAAGCCGTTGCTGAGCGTGAAAGCCAGCTGGCTGATCGGGTTCGCCCCGGCCTCGGCGATGTGATAACCGCTGATGGACACCGAGTAGAAATTGCGGACATTCTTGTCCACGAAGTACTGCTGGATGTCGCCCATCATGCGCAGGGCGAACTCGGTGCTGAAGATGCAGGTGTTCTGCGCCTGGTCCTCTTTCAGGATGTCGGCCTGCACGGTGCCGCGCACGGTGGCCAGCGTCTGCGCCTTGATGTTGGCGTAGGTTTCGGCGTCGATGATCTGGTCGCCGGTCACGCCGAGCAGGCCCAGGCCGAGGCCGTCGTTGCCTTCGGGGAGCATGCCGCTGTATTCGGGGCGTTTCTTGCCTTCGAACAGTTTTTCGATCTTGTCGTGCGCCTCATTCCAGCGCGCGTCATCGCTTCGCAGGTACTTCTCGACCTGCTGGTCGATGGCGGTGTTCATGAACATCGCCAGGATGATCGGCGCCGGGCCGTTGATGGTCATCGACACCGAGGTGCTCGGCGCGCACAGGTCGAAGCCGGAGTACAGCTTCTTCATGTCGTCCAGCGTGGCGATGTTGACGCCGGAGTTGCCGATCTTGCCGAAGATGTCCGGGCGTACGGCGGGGTCTTCGCCGTAGAGCGTGACGCTGTCGAACGCGGTGGACAGGCGCGCGGCCGGCTGGCCGACGGACAGGTAATGGAAGCGGCGGTTGGTGCGCTCCGGCGTGCCTTCGCCGGCGAACATGCGGATGGGATCCTCGCCGGTGCGGCGGTACGGATACACGCCGCCGGTGTACGGGTAGTAGCCCGGCAGGTTTTCCTTCTGCAGGAAGGTCAGCAGCTCGCCCCAGCTCTTGTAGGTGGGCGCGGCGATCTTCGGGATCTTCTGATGGCTCAGCGATTCGCGGTAGTTCTCGACGCGGATCGTCTTGTCGCGGACCTTGTATTCGTTGACTTCGTCGGTGATCGACTTCAGGCGCGCGGGCCAGTCGCGCAGCAGCTTCAGCGCCTCGGACGTGAGCGACTGCACGGCGTCGTTGTAGCGCTGGCGCAGGGTGAGGAGCGTCTTGTCGCCGCCGCTGGTGAGGGCGTCGCCGGCGTACAGGTCGAGCGCCTTCGGCAGGCTTTCGTCGCCCAGATCGTTCAGCGACTGCCAGTAACTCTGCGCGCGATCGGCGACTTCCGCCTGCGTCTCGATCTTCGCGTTGATGCTGCGGCCCTGCTCGGCGATCTCGGCCAGATACCGCACGCGGGCGCCCGGAATCAGCACGGTGGCGCGCGGCTCCTTCAGCGAGGTGTCGATCTCCGGCGTCCACTTCTCGGCCGGCAGCTGGAGCTTGTCGCGCAGCAGGCGGCACAGGTTGGCGAACATCCAGCTGATGCCGGGGTCGTTGAACTGCGAGGCGATGGTCGGATAGACCGGCACGTCCTCGTCCTTCGTCTGGAAGGCGACGCGGTTGCGCTTCCACTGCTTGCGCACGTCGCGCAGGGCGTCTTCGGCGCCGCGCTTGTCGAACTTGTTGAGCACCACGAGCTCGGCGAAGTCGAGCATGTCGATCTTCTCCAGCTGGCTCGGCGCGCCGAAGTCGCTGGTCATGACGTACATCGGGAAATCGACGAGATCGACGATTTCAGAATCCGACTGGCCGATGCCGGCGGTTTCGACGATGACCAGGTCATAGCCCAGGCCCTTGAGGAACCCGATGCAGTCCTTCAGCACGGTGTTGGTGGCGGCGTGCTGGCGGCGCGTGGCCATCGAACGCATGTAGACGCGCTTGCTGCGCAGCGAGTTCATGCGGATGCGGTCGCCCAGCAGCGCGCCACCGGTGCGGCGACGCGTGGGGTCGACGGAGATCACGGCGATGCGCATCTCCGGGAACGCGGCGAGGAAACGGTTGAGCAGTTCGTCGGTGACGGACGACTTGCCGGCGCCTCCGGTGCCGGTGATGCCGATGACGGGCGTCTTGCCGCCGGCCAGCTGCCACTGCTTGCGAAGGTGCGCGAGCTGGGCGTCGTCGAAGATGCCCTCCTCGATGGCGCTGAGGGTGTGGCCGATGCTGATTTCGTCGTCGATGTCGGCGGTCTTGTCGGGATGCTGCGCGGACTTGCGCGCATCGCCGGCGCGGCGGATGACGTCCTCGATCATCGCAACGAGGCCCATGTGCATGCCGTCGTTGGGGTGGTAGATGCGCTCGACGCCGTAGGCCTGGAGTTCGCGGATTTCTTCCGGCGTGATCGTGCCGCCGCCGCCGCCGAAGACGCGGATGTGGCCGGCACCGCGCTCTTTGAGCATGTCGACCATGTACTTGAAGTACTCAACGTGGCCGCCCTGGTAGGACGACAGCGCGATGCCGTCGGCATCCTCCTGCAGCGCGGCGCGGACGACGTCTTCCACCGAGCGGTTGTGGCCCAGGTGGATGACTTCCGCCCCCTGCCCCTGGATCAGGCGCCGCATGATGTTGATGGCGGCGTCGTGCCCGTCGAACAGGCTGGCGGCGGTGACGAACCGCAGCGGGCTGGTCTCGGGGGCGGTTTCGGGCAGGTTGCTGGCGGGGGTGCTCATTGCGCTCAGATACGGAAACGATCGAATCCGTATTGTAGCCCGAGGGGGATTAGGGGCTTGTTGTGCGGCGCGGGATCGACCGGCGTGGCCTTTGGCCTTTGCAGCCCGGGGAAGCGCCAGCGCACCCGGGAGCCGCCGGCCGCCTCCCCGGGTGCGCTTCGCTTACCCGGGCTACAGGAGCTCGTCATCCCGGGGAAGGCTGGGGGCAAGGCTGTCACGCGTGCATACGAATCACCGCAGCAACCGACCCGTTCGGCAAAGTCGAACTCCCTTTCTGGCTACACTCGCCCTCCCACCTCGCGAGCCGCCATGAACCAGGACGCCGCCCTGCTCGACCTTCGCCGGCGCGCACACGACGGGGCGCCGCAGGCGTTGTACCAGCTCGCTTCCGCGCTGGTCGCGCGACACGAGCTGGACGAGGCGCTCACCCTGCACCGCCGCGCGGCGGAAGCGGGGCTGGCGAACGCGCAGATCGAATACGCGCGCATGCTGATGTACGGCGTGGGCTGCGATGCCGAACCGGTGCGCGCCGCCGAATGGCTGCTGCGCGCGGAAGCATCGGGCAGCCCGATCGCGTCCTATTTCCTTGCCCTGATGTCGCTCGGCGGGCGCACGCTGCCGCGCGATGGACGCATCAACGAGCGCGTGCTTCGCGCGGTGCGCGCCGACTATCCGCCCGCGCTGCGTGCGGCGGCGGTGCATTTCGGCCGCAAGGCGCATCCGGCCGACCAGCTGCGCTGCCTGCAGTTGCTGGAACGCGCGACGTCGCTGGGCGACGTGATCGCGGCCAGGCTGTTCCTCGAACGCCTCGCGCGCGGCGAAGGCGACAAGCCGCAACCCGACGCCGCGCACGAACTGCGCGTGCAGCTGCGCGCGCGAGGCATCAAGGCGCTGCCCGACATCGCGGTGCCGGAGTACGCACCGAACGTCTCCGCGCCCGGCGTGCTGTCGATGGAAGACGTGCTGGAGCCGGTCGCGCTGGCATCGCGCGCCACGCGCCCGCGCGTTTCCACCGTGGACGGCCTGCTCAGTGCGGAGGAATGCCGGCTGCTGATCGCAAACGCCGAAGTGCACCTGCAACGCTCGCGCACGGTCGATCCGGAAACCGGATTGCCGATTGAGCAGGAAATCCGCACCAGCAGCGATGCGGCGTTCGACGCGATCCTCGAGGATCTCGCGCTGCGCGCCGTGCAACTGCGCATGGCGAGCGCGGCCGGCGTGCCGCTGGATCACGCCGAACATCTCGTCGTGCTGCGCTACGAACCCGGCCAGGAATACCGCCCGCATCGCGATTACCGGCCGCCGAGTTCGATCGAGCGCGACCGTCCGCAGGCCGGCAATCGCCTGCGCACGATCTGCGTGTACCTCAACGACGTCGAAGCCGGCGGGCAGACCGAATTCCCGATCGCCGCGTTGAAGGTGGAACCGCGGCCGGGACGCGCGGTGGTGTTCGACAACCTGCACGCGGACGGCACGCCGGATGCGGATTCGCTGCACGCGGGGCTTCCGGTCGAACGCGGCGAGAAGTGGCTGGCCACGCTGTGGCTGCGCCAGGCGCCGTACCGCGACTTCTGAACGACGGCTGCTGAATGGGCGGCGCCCGGCAAGCCGTCCGTCGGCATGCCTGTCCCACTTCGCCGATTGGATTAGACTGTCGCGCCTGCGGCGGGGTCATGACCCAAAGTCGCAGAGGCGATTCCATTTCGATTCAACGACTTACCCATCACAGTTGGCGTAAAGCGCGATGCGCAACTCCTCGCGCCAACGCGGAGCACCCGATGATTTTCGAAACCCTGGACACCTTCGGCCACGAGCAGGTCGTGTTTTGCCACAACAAGGACGCGGGCCTGAAGGCCATCATCGCGATCCATAACACCGTGCTCGGTCCGGCCCTCGGCGGTACGCGCATGTGGCCGTACAAGACCGAGCAGGATGCGCTCAACGACGTGCTCCGCCTCTCGCGCGGCATGACCTACAAGAACGCGGTCGCCGGCCTGAACATCGGCGGCGGCAAGGCGGTGATCATCGGCGATCCGGCCGCCGACAAGTCCGAGGCGCTGTTCCGCGCGTTCGGCCAGTTCGTCGAATCGCTGGGCGGCCGTTACATCACGGCCGAAGACGTCGGCATCGACGTCAACGACATGGAATACGTGTACCGCGAGACCGAGTACGTCACCGGCGTGCACCAGGTCCACGGCGGTTCGGGCGATCCGTCGCCGTTCACCGCGTACGGCACGCTGCAGGGCCTGATGGCCACGCTGAACAAGCGTTTCGGCGACGAGGAAGTCGGCAAGTACTCCTACGCCGTGCAGGGCCTGGGCCATGTCGGCATGGAGTTCGTGAAGCTGCTCAAGGAGCGCGGCGCGAAGATCTTCGTCACCGACATCAACAAGGGCCTGGTCGACAAGGCCGTGTCCGAGTACGGCGCCGAGGCCGTGGGCCTGGACGAGATCTACGACGTCCCGGCCGACGTGTACTCGCCGTGCGCGCTGGGCGGCACCGTCAACGAGAACACCCTGCCGCGCCTGAAGGCGAAGGTGATCTGCGGCGCGGCCAACAACCAGCTGGCCAACAACGCCATCGGCGACGAAGTGGCCAAGCGCGGCATCCTGTACGCGCCGGACTACGCGGTGAACGCGGGCGGCGTGATGAACGTGGCGCTGGAACTCGACGGCTACAACCGCGAGCGCGCCATGCGCATGATGCGCACGATTTACCACAACCTCGCGCGCATCTTCGAGATCGCCGAGCGTGACGCGATCCCGACCTACCGCGCGGCCGATCGTCTGGCCGAAGAGCGCATCACGGCCATCGGCAAGCTGAAGCTGCCGCTGGGGCGTTCGGCGCCGCGGTTCCAGGGTCGCATTCGCGGCGGGCACTGATTTTCCAGTCGAGACTGGAAAATCCCCAAAGTTTGCATTCGCAAACTTCGGGCCCCAGCAGTCTTCCTCCAAATCCCTGCCGCTGCCGCGGCGCCCCCTTTACCAAAGGGGGCTATCGCTTCCGACGGGGTGCAGGAGCCGCATCGCAATGCTTCGAGAAACGCCCGGCTTGTCCGGGCGTTTTCTTTTGTGCGGCGATTGTGCGGTGCATTCTTCCGGCCATTTCACCGGGTCGTACCGTCTCCCGTCGTCATTCCGGCGGAAGCCGGGACCCAGGCTCGTTGCGTCGCGGGTCGCGCATGTCGCTCACGTCTTGCCGTGACGGCCTGAATCCCGGCTTTCGCCTGGATGAGGACCGATTGCGACCCACGGCCTTTTTCAGGCAATTCCGAAAGACGCCGCATTGCGCTCGGCGCACAGTGGCACTCCCCACACTGGAGTGCTCCCATGCGCCTCGCCAAGCCCCTCGCCGCGCTTTGCTTCGCCGCCGCATTCGCGGCCCATGCCGGCGACGGCCGCATCGATTACGACCACCAGGAAAAATGGCAGGCCGCGCACGACATGTCGCAGTCGCCCATCGACATCGTCACGCACGACGCCATCGACGCGCAGGCCGACGAACCGCAAACGCTGGTGTTCACGCATACGCGCGCGCCGATGGAGGCGGTCGACAACGGCCACGCGGTGGAAGTGGAAACCCATTCCACCGACGCCACCATCCGCGGCCGGCACTTCACGCTGACGCAGTTCCATTTCCACGCCGCCAGCGAACACACCATCGACGGCAGGCATTACCCGCTGGAAGGCCATTACGTCTTCAAGGCGCAGGACGGGCGCCTGGCCGTCGTCGGCGTGATGTACGAGGTGGGCAGGCCGAACGCGCAGGCGCAGGCCGTGCTGGACAGCCTGGCGCACAGGCAGAACGCGCCGCACGAGGTCGACATCGACGCGCTGCTGCCGAAGCCGCGTGGCTACTACCATTACCTGGGCTCGCTGACCACGCCGCCGCTGACCGAGAACGTGGAGTGGTACGTGCTGCCCGCGCCGGTGACGATGTCGCAAAAGCAGATGGATGCGTTCCTGGCGCATTACCGCCACAACAACCGCAACGTGCAGCCGCGCAACGGCCGGCCGGTGGTGCATTTCCGGGGCTGATCGCCGCTTCCATCGCGCGTCCGGCGCCCCGCACCGTTGCGTACGGTTGCGGGGCAGCCTGTTTTTATTGCACCGCACGACGACCGTTTCACCGCGCACCACTAGAATTGGCGTATCTCGCGCGGGCTGCGACCGCGCCACCCTTTCGAACTCAAGGATTCCCATGCGCCCTTTCCCTCTCGGTGACGAAATCGATGCCCTGCGCGACGCCGTGCGACGTTTCGCCGAGGCCGAGATCGCACCGCGCGCGGCGCAGATCGACGAGGAGAACTGGTTCCCGCAGGACCTGTGGCCGAAGCTCGGCGAGATGGGCCTGCTCGGCATGACCGTTCCGGGCGAGTACGGCGGCAGCGAGATGGGCTACCTCGCGCATCTGGTCGCGATGGAGGAGATCTCGCGCGCGTCCGGTTCCGTCGGCCTGAGCTACGGCGCGCATTCGAACCTGTGCGTCAGCAACCTGTACGCCAACGGCAACGATGCGCAGCGGCGGAAATACCTGCCGAAGCTGTGCAGCGGCGAATGGAAGGGCGCGCTGGCGATGAGCGAACCGGGGGCGGGTTCGGACGTGGTCGGCTCGATGAGTTGCCGCGCCGAACTTCGCGACGGCGTGTGGATCGCCAACGGCAACAAGATGTGGATCACCAACGGCCCCGAGGCCGACGTGCTGATCGTCTACATGCGCACCGCCGGCAAGGACGCGGGCAGCCAGTGCATGACGGCCTTCATCGTCGAGAAGGGCATGAAGGGGTTCTCCACCGCGCAGAAGCTCGACAAGCTCGGCATGCGCGGTTCGAACACCTGCGAGCTGGTGTTCGACAACTGCGAGATTCCCGCCGAAAACGTGCTGGGCGAAGTGAACCGCGGCGTGAAGGTGCTGATGCGCGGCCTCAACACCGAGCGCCTGGTGCTGACCGGCGGGCCGATCGGCCTGATGCAGGCGGCGCTCGACATCGCCCTGCCCTATGTGCGCGAACGCAAGCAGTTCAACGCGGCCATCGGCACGTTCGGGCTGATGCAGGGCAAGATCGCAGACATGTACACCGCGCTGCAGTCCAGCCGTGCGTTCGCCTACCAGGTGGCGCGCGATTTCGATGCCGGCCACAGCAGCCGCGTCGATGCCGCATCGTGCCTGCTGCATGCCTCCGAAGCGGCGGTGCAGGTCGCGCTGGAAGGCATCCAGGCGCTGGGCGGCAACGGCTACATCAACGAATTCCCGACCGGCCGCATCCTGCGCGACGCGAAGCTCTATGCGATCGGCGCGGGCACGAACGAAATCCGCCGGATGCTGATCGGGCGCGAGTTGTTCGAAGAGCGGCACTGAGCCGCAACGTCTTTACTGTCGCAACGAAACGGCCGCCGGAAGACGGCCGTTTCGCCTTGCGCGGTCAGAACGCCGTGATCCATGTCGCCATCGCGCCGGTCCACTGCTCGCCGTCGCCGTAGCGGCTGTCGAGATCGAGTCGCACCGTGCCGCGCGCGCCGAAGCCGGCTTCCAGTCCGAGGCCGAACAGGCCCACATCGCGATCCAGCCCGTCGGCGACGATCGGCGCCCACGCATCCATGCCGGTGAAACGCGCATGGATCGAGGCGTCGGATTGCGACAGCAGGCGCTGCCACTCGAGCCGGCCACTGAGCGTCCAGCGGTTGGAGCGCGTTCCCCACGCATGGCTCCAGCGCGCGCCCGCCAGCGCCTGCAACGCGGACATCGAGGCATCGTCCGATGTCAGGCCGAAGCCCGACGCGCCTTCCTCGCTGAAACCTTCGCGCGCCAGCTGCAAGGCCTGCACGCCGAGGTAGGGCGTGATCACGCTTGCGCCGAACGGGATGCGTCGTCCGGACTGCAACGCGAGTGCGCCGTAACGGTGCGCGTAATCGCTGGACACGCGATACGACGCATCGCCCAGCCACACTTCGCGCTGCAACCAGCGCTGCATGTGGCCGAACGCGGCCGAACCGAGCAGGTAACCGCCCTCGCCCAGCGTCCACGAGGCGTACACCTGCGCGTCGACCTGACGGTTGCGTTCGCGATCGAACCGCTGCGAATGCCAGGCGTCGCCGTCGGTCTGCGCGAGCGACGCGCCGATGGTCATGCCGTCGCGACCGGGCTGGTCGAAGCCGAGCGTCCAGCCATGGGTGTTCACGTCGAAGGAGGACCAGCCACGCATGCCATCCATGCGATGCGACCACGCACCGGGCTGCGCGCCTGAATCGAGTGCATCCAGACGCGATTCGAGCGCTTGGTGGTTCCCGTCGATGGCCATCATCGCAAATGCGGTGTCCATGTCGTGGAGCTCGCCGGAAAGGCTGGACAGCGAGCGGTCCAGCTGCGCCACCGACCTGACCGACTGGAATGCAGCCGCGCCCTCAAGCGTTGCCGCGGCTACGGCTTCACCGTCGGCGAGTTCGCGATCCAGCGCGCCGAGCGCGTCGTCGATGCGTTGCGCGCTGCCCAGCGCCGTCGCTTCCAGCCCCGTCGCGGTTGCTACGCTGGTGGTCTGCGCGCGGATCACGTCGAGCCAGACCGTGGTGGCGTTCTGCCCGATGTTCGCCTCGATCAGCAGATTGCCGGCATAGGGGTACGCGCTGCTGAAGGCGCCCGTGATGCCGCCATCGGCGATGAGCACCGTGCTTCGTCCGGGTGCGACGTAGCCTTCCTTGTATCCGGCCAGCAGGATGGGGCCCTGGATCGTCGCGGTGCCGGCGAAGTGCGCCGGCGGCTCGCCCAGTATGTAGACCAGCGCACCCCCGCTTTCCTGCGTGTAGTTGCCCTCGAACGAAACCGTATTGCCATAGTCCATGTACTGGAAGAAGGAGCGGTTGCGGATATCGCCCTGGATGACGGTCGGAGGGTTGAAGGTGGTCGGGGTGACATAGAGCCAGCCGTTATCGATGTTCAGATCGCCCGCGATCGTGCCCCCCATGATCTGCACCGAGCCCCCGCTCTCGATCGTGATCGAGGAGGACTTCAGCGATTTTTCCACCGTGAGCGCCGCGGCAACCACACGCGTGGGACCTTCATAGGTCATTTCACCGAACAGATCCAGATGCGCGTGGTTTCCTGAAACGCCTCCACGGACGGTGAGGCCGCCCGGCCCGGAAATGGGATTGGCGAAACTGTAGTAATCGGTCGTCGCCATCTGGACCAGCCAGTCTTCCTCGAATCGAGTCGGTCCGGCCACAGCCTTGGCGACATCCAGCAGGCCCCAGCCAAAGACCGGATCGACGCCACGGTCTCCCAGGTCCTTCGCGGTCGTCAGCAGGACCTGCTGCACCTGTTCCTCGGTAAAGCCGGGGAAGCGCTCCCACACCAACGCCGCCGCACCGGCCACCTGCGCCGCGGCGTAATCAGTGCCGCGTACGGTGCGCAGCCTGGTCGTCTCGGCGGTATGACCCTCGGCAGGCACCATGACGTCGCCTGGCGCCGTCATGCAGTACGCCATCGTCGCACCGCATGCGTTCGAATAGGTCGCCAGTTGCGAAGGAGCGGTTGAGTCGACCGCCGCCACGTTGATCCAGTGCTTTTGCAGCGCAGCAGGATCGAGCCCGAGGTCCGGTCGGGCAGCCAGCTGCGGCAACGATGCGAACTGCGACGGCTCCGCCTTCTGGTCGTCGCCGGTCGGAGCGACGATCAGATGCTGGTCGAGGACATCAAACGAAGCGACCAGGTCCGTGGATGTCCGCGGATCGGACCAGTGGAGCCGGCTGCCGGAGATATCGACGATGCGCCCTTTGTCGGCGCTCCATGCCATGGCCTGGCGCCATGCATCGTTCACGGCGAACGACTGTCGCGCGTCCTGATCGGTAAGTGCGTCCTCGTACGTGCGTACCGAGTACAGGTCGGCGCGGGGCGCGATGCCGCGCGGCCATCCGCCAACCGGGCTGCCCGCGGCAATCTGCGCGACCGAGGTGCCGTGGCCGATCGCATCATCGACGCTCAGGTCGTTGCGTGCGGCATCCACCGCCACCATCGAATCCTTCACCCGCCCGGCCAGCGCAAGGTCGTTGCGTTTCAACCCGGAATCGAAGAACACGATCCCCTGCCCGGCTCCGGTGAGTCCCGCCCGCTGCGCGTCGTACGTGTTCGTCAAGTACAGATGCGCGTCGATCGCATTGGGCGCGGGTGCGACCGGAGGCGTCGTGGGCGTTGTGGGGTCGGTCGGCGTGACCGGATCGGGCGCACTCGGCGCCGGAGGCGGATCGCTGCGCACGTTCCCGCCACCGCCACCACCCCCACACCCCACCAGTCCCGTGATGCAAAGTCCCAGCATCACGCCGCGCGCCAGCGGCGCGCGATTCGGCACACGTTCCATGTCTTCTCCCCTGCGGACGGAGCCGCCCCCCGGCGACCTCCCCGCACGCTCGCGCTAGTGAATCACGACGGCCTCGCCTTTGCGAGGCGTGGCCGCGCGAATCAGAACGCCGTCGTCCAGTTGACCATCGCCTGCGTCCAGGTTTCGCCCTGATCGCGGCGGGCGTCGAGGTCCAGGCTCAGGCGGCTGTTGTGGCGCAACCACGTGCCGATGCCGAAACCCAGTACACCGACGTCGCGGTCCAGCGTGCCGCCGAGGATCGGCGACCACACGTCCAGCGCGGTGAAGCGCGCCTGGATGTCGCCGCCGGACTGCGACAGCAAACGCTGCCATTCCGCACGCGCCTGCAAGTCCCACTGGGCCGAACCGAGGCTCCACTGCGTCGCGTAACGCGCGCCGAGCAGCGCCTGGCTGACGCGCATGGACGACGCGTCCGAGCTCAGGCCGAAGCCGACCGCACCCGCTTCGCTGAAGCCATCGCGTTCGAGCTGGAGGTTCTGCACGCCGACATACGGCGTGATGCGCCCCTCGCCCACCCGCATCGGCAAGCCGGCCTGCATGCCGAGGCTCGCGTAACGCTGCGCGTAATCGGTGCCGACGCGGAATGCATCCACGCCGAGCAGCACGTCGCGGCGGGTCCAGCGCTGCATCCGTCCGACGGCGAGGCTGCCGAGCAGGTAGCCCTGCCCGAGGTCGTAGCTCGCGTAGAACTGCGCTTCGAGCTGGCGATTGTGTTCGCGATCGAAGCGTTGTTCGTGGTGCGCGTAGCCTTCGGTCTGCGCGAGCGCGGCGCCGAGGGTGAGCGCGCCGAAGCGATGGTCCTGTCCGGCCATCCAGCCGTCGGCCTGCATGTCGAAACGCGCGAGCGCACGCTGCGAATCCAGGTTGTCGAACCACGCGCCGCCGGCCGGCGCGACCTGCAACGCATCGATGCGCGATTCCAATGCGCGACGGTTGCCTTCGATCGCCATCATCGCGAACGCCGCGTCCGCCACGTGCAGTTCGCCCGAAAGGCTCGACAGCGAACGTTCGGCCGCGGCGGCATCGGGCGTGCCCTGGAAGGCGGTCGCACCGGCGAGCACGCTGGCGTCGGCGCCCGCGCCGCTTTCGAGGCCGGCGTCGATCTGGTCCATCGCGCCTTCCATGCGCTCCGCGCTGGACAGCGAGGTCGCGGTCAGGCCCATCGACGTGGCGGTCGTGGCGACGTCGGCGCGCGAGAGCAGCAACGACACGTCGGTGGCGGCGTACTCGACCGAACCGGTGACGAACGGCGACCACGTCACGGTCGCGAAGGTACCGCTGACCGTGCCCGCTTCGAGGAAGGTCTCGCGCGTGGGCGAGGTGATGCTGGGCGTGGCGATGACGTAGTTCGGCGCGCGGCCGGTCAGTCGCAGTTCGCCGCCGAGCGTCGCCGTACCCGATACATCCAGGTGCGCGCCGATCTGCAGTTCCATCGCGCCGCCGGCATTGTTGCGGAACGACGACATCGTGTACGTCGCGCCCTGCGACGTGGCGCCGCCAAGGAATTCGATCGTGCCGGTGTTGTCGAGCGAGCCGACGTTCGCCGCCACCGGATTGCCCTGCAGGCCGGCGCTAAGCCGCAGCCGTCCGCCAGACAGCACGGTGGCGCCGCCGGGCATCGCGCGCTGCACTTCCAGCGTGCCCTGCTCGACGGTGGTGCGGCCGGTGTAGGTGTTCGCGCCGGTGAGCGCGAGCGTGCCGGAGCCCAGCTTGCGCAGGCCACCGCTGCCGGCGATGTCGTTGCTCCATGGGCGGCTGGTGCCGGAGACGCTGGCCGTGGTCACGCCCCAGTCGAAACGCCCGGGGCCGTTGATCGCACGCGCCACGTTGAGCAGGCCGTAGCCGAAGGTGATGTCCACGCCCGGCGTGCCGAGGTCGGTCGCCGTGCCCAGCAGCGTCTGCCGCACCAGGTCGTTGCTGAAGTACGGGAAGGCCTGCCACACCAGCGCCGCCGCACCCGACACCTGCGGCGCGGCATACGAGGTGCCCGAGCCGCGCCAGTACGTCGGCGCGGTCGGACCGTCGTCGGTGCCGGTGAACACCGCCGTTCCCGGCGCGGCCATGCAGTAGCGCAGCGCCACGCCGCAGGCGTTCGCGTAGACGACGCCGTCGGAGTCGACGTCGAGCTGCTGCACGTTGTTCGGATTGACCGCCGTCACCGCGAGCCAGCCGCGCTCCAGGTCCGCCGCCGGCAGCGTGCCGTTCGGGCCGGGCTGGCTCGGCAGCGCGCCCATGCTGTCGGGGTTGGGCCTGCCGTCGTTGCCGGTGGCGAACACCACCAGGCCGTTGTTGCTGAGGATGAAGGGACGGTATTCGTCGGCGATGGGATTGGTCGCGGCCGGGTCGGTCCAGTACAGGCCGCCCCACGAGTTGTTCATGATGCGCACGCCGCTGCTGATCAACTGCTGGTGGATCTGGCGCAGGCCGAGTTCGCCGGTGACCTCGTTGCCCTGCCCGCTGCCGTCGTCGACCGGGTCCTCGTCGGCCAGGATGCGCGCCGAGACGATCTGCGCGCCCGGCGCGATGCCGCCCGGCCACGCGCCGAACGGCGTGCCCGCGGCGAGCTGCGCGACGCTCGTGCCATGGCCGAGCACGTCGTCCACCTGCAGGTTGTTGGGCGGCGACGGCACGTAGTTGAAGTTGGCGACCACACGCGGCGCCAGCGCCGGGTGGTCGCGCATCACGCCGCTGTCGACGATGCCGATGCGCAGGCCGGTGCCGGTGATGCCGGCCTGGTGCGCGACGGCGGTGTTGGTCAGCGCGATGTGTTGGCTGTAAGCCGGATTGGGCGTACTGACGACCGGGGTCGTCGGCGTGCTCGGTGGAGGCGTCGGCTCGGCCGGCGGTGGCGCGAAGAGCGGAGGTTCGTCGCGGACGTTGCCTCCGCCCCCGCCTCCGCCGCACGCGGCCAGTCCGATCAGCCCCGAGCACAGCAGCACGCTGCGCATCGCCGTCACAAGTCCCTTTTGCCTGCAATACATGTGATTCCCCCGAAAAGATCGCGTCGCTCCCCAGCGGCGCGCACCGAGTATTGACCCAAGCCGGATCGTCCACAATCGGCATGAACGATTGGGTGACGAAATCCACATCGCACGCACGTCGCAACCACATCGGTGAACGCCATGCACCGCATCGACACACGACCTTTGCGAAGCGACGACTGGCCGGTCGTCGAAACGCTGTTCGGCCCGCGCGGCGCGTGCGGCGGCTGCTGGTGCATGTGGTGGCGCGTGCCCGAGGGCGGCCGGACATGGGACGCCGCGAAAGGCGAGCCCAATCGCCGCGCGTTTCGCGGAATCGTCAAGGCTGGCGAGGCCTCGGGCGTGCTGGCGTTCGTGGAAGGCGAGCCCGTGGGCTGGTGCGCCATCGGTCCACGCGCCGACTTCCCGCGCGTGGATCGAAGCCGTCCACTGGTACGCGACTGGACCGCCACGACGTGGTCGCTCAATTGCCTCTTCGTACCGGCACCATGGCGCGGCCAGGGCGTGGCACGGGCACTGGTCGCCGCCGCGGTCGAACTTGCGCGACACGGCGGCGCGACCGAGATCGAGGCCTACCCGCAATCGCTCGCCCCCGGCGAGCGCCAGGCCGGAGCATTCGTCTGGACCGGCGTGCCGTCCCTTTATGAGCCGTTGGGGTTTCGCCGCCTGGGCCCGCCGGGACGCGGCCGGGCCCTGCATCTGCTGGAACTCGCCCGCCAGCCGTTTGCCGCGGCGCAGCACGGCCCCGCATAATCGGGAGGTTCCGGCCGCGCGCCGGTCTGCCGTCCAAGTTCTGCTGGAGTCCCCATGAGCGACGTCGTCATCGTCGGTGCCAAGCGCACCGCCATCGGTTCCTTCCTCGGCCAGTTCACCGGCGTCCCGACACCGGCGCTGGGCACGGCCGCCATCAAGGGGGCGCTGGAGCACGCCGGCGTCGCCGCCGACCAGGTGGACGAGGTCATCATGGGTTGCGTGCTGCCGGCCGGTCTCGGCCAGGCGCCGGCCCGCCAGGCCGCGCTGGGCGCCGGCCTTCCCACCTCCGCCGGTTGCACCACCGTCAACAAGGTGTGCGGTTCGGGCATGAAGTCGATCATGCTCGCGCACGACCTGATCAAGGCCGGTTCGGCCAGTGTCGTCGTCGCCGGTGGCATGGAGTCGATGACCAACGCGCCGCACCTGCTCAACAACTCGCGCACCGGCATCCGCTATGGCAGCGCGGAGTTCCTCGACCACATGGCGTGGGACGGCCTGACCAATCCGTACGACGGCAAGGCGATGGGCGTGTTCGGCGACATGGCGTGCGAGAAGTACGGCTTCGATCGCGAAGCGCTCGACGCGTACTCGGCCGAAAGCGCGCGTCGTGCGCAGGCCGCGGTGAGCGGCGGTGCGTTCAAGGACGAAGTCGTGCCGGTGACGGTCAAGGGTCGCAAGGGCGACGTCGTCGTCGACACCGACGAGGAGCCGGGCAAGATCGACCTGGCCAAGATCCCGACGCTGCGCGCGGCGTTCGGCAAGGAAGGCGTGCTGACCGCCGCCTCGTCCTCCAAGATTTCCGACGGCGCCGCGGCGACGGTGCTGATGAGCGCCGAGGAAGCCGGCAAGCGCGGCCTGCAGCCGCTCGCGCGCATCGTGGCGCATGCGGGCCACGCGCAGGCGCCGGAGTGGTTCACCACCGCACCGGTGAAAGCGATTTCAAACGTGTTGGCCAAGGCCGGCTGGTCGGTCGAGGACGTTGACCTGTTCGAGGTCAATGAGGCGTTTTCCTGTGTGGCCATGGCGCCGATGAAGGACCTGGGCATCTCGCACGAGAAGCTCAACGTCAACGGCGGCGCTGTTGCCCTGGGGCATCCGATCGGCGCCAGTGGCGCCCGCCTGGTGGTGACGTTGCTGCACGCGTTGCGTGCACGTGGCGTCAAGAAGGGTGTGGCGTCCCTGTGCATCGGGGGTGGCGAAGCTACCGCTGTCGCCATCGAGCTGCTATAAGGCGTTAAAAACGCATTACTCAAAAAAAACCGGCCAAGCCGCTTGACACGCGTCACCGGCTTGTCATCATGTTATTGACGCGCAATTGCGCGTTGCCTAACTAACGACGAGGATAAAAATCATGACCTTCAACAAGGCGCTGATCGCCCTGGCTATGGTTGCCGCTCTGGCCGCCTGCTCGAACCAGAAGCAGGCTGACGAAGCCGCTGCCGACGCCGCCGCTGCTTCGACCGAAGCCGCTGCTGCCGCCACCGACGCCGCTGCTGCTGGCGACGCCGCTGCTGCCGACGCTGCCCAGGCCGCTGCCGACACCGCTGCCCAGGCTGCTGACGCCGCCGCCGCTTCGGCCGACGCCACCGCCGCCGCTGCTGCTCCGGCCGCTGCCGACGCTGCTGCCGACGCCGCTTCGCAGGCTGCCGACGCTGCCGGCCAGGCTGCTGACGCCGCCACGCAGGCTGCCGATTCTTCGAAGGAAGAAGAGAAGAAGTAATCACTCCGGGCAAGCGATTGCCCAGGTGACTTCCTCTCGAAAAAGCCGCCGGATCTCCGGCGGCTTTTTCATTTGTCGCGACTGCATTCGCATGCAGTCGAAAGCAGTCGTTGTGCATCGAGATGACGCCCCGCTTTCGACCCTCGCCGGTCATGCGCCGTTTCGAAAGCGCCCGCTCCGGGCATCGCCACGCACGCGTTTCCTGACGATTCATGTCGAACGCCGCGCGCGTCGTCGGCAATGACTTTTTCTTCGCGCCCGCGCTGTCATCGTCCGCCCCGGCTGGGAACCCACCCCGTCACACGGAGAACCCCGATGAACACCAAGCTTTACGTCGCCATCGCCATGACCGCCGCCGCGCTGTCGCTGTCGGCCTGCAATCGCGCCGACACGCAGAGCGAAGCCGCCGAAGCCGCAGCGGCCACCGACCAGGCGGCCGACGCGACCGCCAACGCCGCCCAGGAATCCGCCGAGGCCGCAGCCGCCGCCACCGACGAAGCCGCGCAGCGCGCAAGCGTCGCCGTGGACAATGCCGCCGAGCAGTCGCGCGAAGTCGCCAACGATGCCGCCGCCGGTGCCGCTGCCGCCACGGCCGACGCCGCGCAGGCCACCGCCGATGCGGCGAGCAAGGTCGCCGAGAAGGCCGATGCCGCCGCGGAGAAGGCCGACCAGGAAGCCGCCGAACGCAAGTAACGCACGCAACGCGTCGCTTTCGAAAGGCCCGCCCCGCGCGGGCCTTTTCTTTGCACAGGTGGCGCGCAAACGTCCCATGTCAGCGCGTCTGGAACATCGCACGGTTGGCCGCACCCCGCCCTTTGTGGTCTGATGCCGCATCTTCCGCACGCTGTCGCATCGATGCCCGCGCTGACTTCCCACATCGATCCCCGTTCGCAGGAATTCCAGGACAACGTCGCCTACCATCGCGCGCTGGTCGACGAACTGGATGCCCGCCTCGCCCGCGCGGCCGGCGGCGGCGGCGAAAAGGCGCGTGCGAAGCACACCGAACGCGGCAAGCTGCTCGCGCGCGATCGCATCACCGCCCTGCTCGATCCGGGTTCGCCCTTCCTCGAAATCGCGCCGCTCGCCGCCGAAGGCATGTACGACGATGCGGCGCCCGCGGCGGGCATGGTCTGCGGCATCGGTCGCGTCATGGGGCAGGAAGTCGTGATCGTCGCGAACGACGCCACCGTCAAGGGCGGCACCTACTTCCCCATGACGGTGAAGAAGCACCTGCGCGCGCAGGAGATCGCACGCGAGAACCGCCTGCCCTGCGTGTACCTCGTCGATTCCGGCGGCGCGTTCCTGCCGCTGCAGGACGAGGTCTTCCCCGACAAGGAACACTTCGGCCGCATCTTCTACAACCAGGCGCGGTTGAGCGCGGAAAACATCCCGCAGGTCGCCGTCGTCATGGGCTCGTGCACCGCCGGCGGCGCGTACGTGCCGGCGATGTGCGACGAATCGGTCATCGTCAAGGAACAGGGCACGATCTTCCTCGGCGGCCCGCCGCTGGTGAAAGCCGCGACCGGCGAAGTGGTCGACGCCGAAGCGCTCGGCGGTGCCGACGTGCATACCAGCGTGTCGGGCGTGGCGGACCATTTCGCCGAGGACGACCGCCATGCGTTGCAGATCGCGCGCGACATCGTCGGCACGTTCAATCGTCGCAAGACGCTGCCAGTCGCGGTGCGCGAGTCGCGCGATCCGGCGTTCCCCACCAGCGAGTTGTACGGCATCGTGCCGAAGGACACGCGTCGCCCGTTCGACATCCGCGAAGTGATCGCGCGCGTCGTCGACGGCAGCGAGTTCCAGGAATTCAAGGCGCGCTACGGCAAGACGCTGGTCACCGGCTTCGCGCACGTGCACGGCTATCCGGTGGGCATCGTCGCCAACAACGGCATCCTGTTCGCCGAGAGCGCGCTCAAGGGCGCGCATTTCATCGAACTGTGCAACCAGCGCGGCATCCCGCTGGTGTTCCTGCAGAACATCACCGGCTTCATGGTCGGCCGCAAGTACGAGAATGCCGGCATCGCGAAGGACGGCGCGAAGATGGTGACGGCCGTGGCGTGCTCGCACGTGCCGAAGTTCACCGTCGTCATCGGCGGCAGTTTCGGCGCCGGCAACTACGCGATGTGCGGCCGTGCGTACGGCGCGCGTTTCCTGTGGATGTGGCCGAACGCGCGCATCAGCGTGATGGGCGGCGAACAGGCCGCCAGCGTGCTGGCGACGGTGAAGCGCGACGGCATCGAAGCGGCCGGCAAGTCGTGGTCGCGCGAAGAGGAAGACGCGTTCAAGGCGCCGATCCGCGAGCAGTACGAATCGCAGGGCAACCCGTACTACGCGACCGCGCGCCTGTGGGACGACGGCATCATCGACCCGGCCGACACGCGTCGCGTGCTCGGCCTGGCGCTGTCGGCGAGCTTCAACGCGCCGATCGAAAGCGCGCCGGGCGACGGCAGTACGCGCTTCGGCGTGTTCCGCATGTAAGGCGGGCGCGCGCAACGCACATTGGAACGTGACGCAACCGGGGGAGTTGCAGCAGATGATCGTGGGTATCGATTTGGGGACGACCCATTCGCTGATCGGCGCGTATGGGGCGACGGGGAGCCGCCTGTTCCGCAATGCGCTGGGCGATGTCCTCACGCCATCGGTGGTGAGCCTGGACGATTCCGGCGTGCTGGTCGGCCAGGCCGCGCGCGAACGGCTGGTGAGCCACCCGCAGCGCACCGTGTCGAACTTCAAGCGCTGGATGGGTTCCTCCCGCGAGACGCGACTGGGCGAGCGCACGTTCCGCCCGGAGGAACTCTCGGCGATGGTGCTGCGTTCGCTGATCGCCGATGCCGAAGCCGAACTGGGCGAACGCGTGCGCGAGGCGGTGATCAGCGTGCCTGCGTATTTCTCCGACGCGCAGCGCAAGGCCACGCGCACGGCCGGCGAGCTGGCCGGCATCAAGGTCGAACGGCTGATCAACGAACCCACCGCCGCCGCCCTCGCCTACGGGCTGCAGGACCGCGAGGGCGAAGGACGCTTCCTCGTGTTCGACCTGGGCGGCGGCACGTTTGACGTGTCGATACTGGAAGTGTTCGAAGGCGTGGTCGAAGTCCATGCGAGCGCGGGCGACAACTTCCTCGGCGGCGAGGATTTCCTCGACGCGCTCGTCGAAGCGTTCTGCACCGACCACGGACTGCGCTCGCGCGAGCTGCCCGCCCACGAGATCGCGCAGCTGCGCCGTCGCCTGGAGCAGGCCAAGCGCGAGCTGAGCAACCGCGCGGATGCAGCCGTGCAGGTGCAGATCGCCGGGCGCACGCTGGACTGGAGCGTGGACGAAGGCCGCTTCGCCACACTGTGCGAACCGCTGCTGCAACGCATGCGCGGTCCGTTGGAACGCGCGATGCGTGACGCGCGCCTGCAACCCACGCAACTGGACGAGATCGTGCTGGTCGGCGGCGCGAGCCGGATGCCGCAGGTCGCGCGGCTGGTCTCGCGCATGTTCGGCCGCCTGCCTCTGCGGCACGTCAATCCGGACCAGACGATCGCGCTCGGCGCGGCCGTCGCGGCCGGGTTGAAATCGCGCGACGAACGGCTGGAGGAAATCATCCTCACCGACGTGTGCCCGTACACGCTGGGCACGCAGGTCTCGCGCCGCGATGGCGACGGCCAGGTGCGTGCGGGCTTCTTCCATCCGATCATCCAGCGCAACAGCACGGTGCCGATCAGCCGCGAGGATTCGTTCTATCCGATCGACGACGCGCAGAAGCGCCTGCTGATCGACATCTACCAGGGCGAAAGCCCGATGGTGGCGAACAACATCAAGCTCGGCGAGATCGAGGTCGCGCTCGACGGCAAGCGCGGCGCGGCCGAGAACGGCGTGACCGTGCGCTTCACCTACGACGTCAACGGCCTGCTGCAGGTGGAAGTGAAGGAGCATTCCACCGGCAAGGTGCACGAACTGGTGCTGCAGCAGAATCCGGGACTGCTCGATGCGGACGAAGTCCGCCGGCGACTGGCGGCGCTCGCGGAGCTGAAGATCCATCCACGCGATCAGCACGAGAACCTGTCCGTCCTCGCGCGCGCCGAGCGGCTGTACGAGGAATACATCGACCAGCGCGCGATGCTGCAGGAGTGGATCGGCCGCTTCCGCGGCGTGCTGGAAACGCAGGACACGGACCTGGTCACCGACCACCGACGACAGCTGCACGAAGCCCTCGACTCGCTGGAGGCGAACGCCTGATGTGGGCGCTCGACGTGCTCGGGCTTCCGGGCGATGCCGACGAGCGCGCGATCAAGCGCGCCTACGCACGGCAGCTGAAGCAGACGCGGCCGGACGTCGATCCGGAAGGCTTCCAGCGACTGCACGACGCGTATCGCTACGCACTGGACCACTCGCGCGATCGTGCGTGGCAGGACGACGTCGAGACGGACCGAACGCACGAGGAACCGTTGGCCGAGACCGCGCAGGTGTCGGCCGAGCTCCAGGCGCCTTCGATCGTCGACGACGAACCGCCGCTCGCGTCGCACATCGAAATCCCGACGCCTTCTGTCGTGCCCACCGAACCCGCCGTCGAACCGCCGGCGCACGCCGCATCGGAGGTCGCGGACGAAGGCGAGGCGCTCGATCTTCCCGCCTTCCTCGACGACTGCATCGCGCACCTCACGCAGGATGATCCGGCCTCGCTGCGCCGCTGGCTCGAAGCGCAGCCGGTGTTGTGGTCGCTGCAGATGAAGCCGCACATCGGCCGCTGGCTGCTGCAGGCGCTCGACGAACGCGCGCCGGCGATGCCGGCCGCCAACTTCGACGAGATGCTGCGCTTCTTCGACATGGACCACGTGCTCAGCGGGGTGGACGCGTGGTTCCTGCACAGCCTGCGCGCGCAGCTGCGACTCAGGCACGAACTGCTGCCGGGCCACGAATACGATCTGGCCAACCGCGTGGCCGCGGGCACGGCGTACCACGAACGGCTTCCGCTCGTGCGCCGGGCGATGCGCCAGCTGCGCAAGCCGTTCTCGTGGGACGGCGCACTGTGGTTCGCCCTCCCCTACGGGCGCGCGCCGCAGATGCTCCGCATCGTGAACAACCTCGACGATGGCCGGATCGATCGGCTCGGCGAGACCATCGACGTGCGGCAGGCGCAGTTCTGGCTCGATGCGGGCGACACCTCGCGCATGTCGACGGCGCGACGCGCGGTCGTCATGGCGCGCTGCGCCGCGGTGGTCTGGGCGGTCGGGCTGATGGCGCTGGCGGTCCGCTGGCTCGTGGCCGACATCGCGCCGCAAGAACGCGGCGCCGAGGCGCTGCAGGCGGCGCTGCTGCTCGCCGGTGGGCCGGTCCTCGCCTACGCGCTATGGGAGGCCTGGCACGCGGTCCGGGCGTACGTGCGCTGGCAATGCGCGCCGGAAGGCACTCCCGTGCGCTGGCCGATGTTGCGGCTGCTGTGGGTGCCGCTGCTCGCGGGCCTGGCCGTGGTCGACTACCAGTTGGGGTACACGGCCGCCGCTGCGTGGTTGGGGCTGCTCGCGTGCGTGACGGGCCTGTTGCGTCTGGGCGGGCGCGCGAACCTGCGCCTGAGCTTCGTCGGCTGGCGGATCCTCTTCGTGCTTCCGTTCCTCAAGGGCATCTTCGGGCTCGGCGCGCTGGCGATCGTGTACCCGTTCGTGAGCGCGGGACTCGGCACGACGTTCTGGCTGATCGACGCGATCCGCCATGCGCGCGTGCTGTGGAACGACGCGCGTTCGCGCTTCGCCCGCGCTGCGGCGGATTCAGGCACGTGATCGGCACATGAACGGTGCGTTCACGCCGACGATTGGGTGAGAAGTGTCACACCGGGGGTGGATCGACGGGCGTAGCCTCGGGTGGGTTGCACCCCACTCATTGCACCCCCGTGCATTGCCCCGCCCCTGCCAATCGAGGAAGTGCGTCATGGCGATCTTCAATTCCCCACAGCCCTCCGCCCCGAAGCGCGACAACGCCGCCGCGCCGAACACTCCGCCCGAATCCGCGCTGCCGAAGGAACCGGCACGCGACGAGTTTTCCTTCGGCGCGCCGAAGCCCGCGGCCGCCACGGCCCCCGCGCCTGCGCCGACGCCGTCGTCGAGCCCGCGTCCGGTCGAGCGCGAAGGCAAGGAGTCGGTGATCGCCGCCGACCTGTCGATCGAAGGCAAGATCAACGGCGCCGGCCACATCCGCATCGCCGGCCGCTTCAAGGGCGACGTGCACGTCGAAGGCGACCTCACCATCGAAGTCGGCGCGAAGGTCAACGGCGGCGTGCGTGCGCGCAAGGTCGTGATCGCCGGCGAGCTCGAAGGCAACGTCGAATCCGCGCAGCGCGTGGAACTGCTGGAAGGCGGCGTGGTGATCGGCGACGTCAAGGCCGGCGTGGTGAGCATCGCCCCGGGTTCGCGCATGCGCGGCCAGGTCGACTTCGGCTTCGACGATCGCGACACCCGCACCGCCGGCAAGCCCGACAAGGGCGAGAAGGCCGACAAGTCCGACAAGGGCGAAGCGAAGGCCGAGGCGTCCGCCGCGTCATGAGCCTGGCGCGCCCCGGTACGCCCGGCGCGACGCGGACGTGCCCGCACTGCAAGACGACGATCCTGGAAAGCGCCAACGTCTGTCCGTCGTGCCGGCACCACCTGCGTTTCGATCCGGACGCCGTACAGTCCGCGCAACTGCGGTCGGTGCCGCTGCGCGTGGAGGGCACGATCAAGCCGCCGCCTGGCGACAACGCGCTGGAGTACTCGGTGGTGCTCACGATCCGCAACGCCGATGGCGAGGAAATCGATCGCCAGGTGATGGGCGTGGGCGCGCTCTTCAGCGACGAGGAGCGCTCGTTCACGCTCGAGGTCGAGGCGGTGGAAGTGCGCGGCTATCGGGCTCGGCGGAGGCACTGAGTGCTTCTACCCCCTCCCCTGCGGTGCAGGGGAGGGTTGGGGGGAAGTGCGCACCAGGAGCGCCCGGCGTGGCGGCGTAACGCCCCTACCGATCAGTGCCGCTTGGGCTCCGACGGCCCGCAGCTGTTACATCCCCCGCACGCACCATCGTTCGACATGGCCGCCGGCGCGATCCGCCGTCCGAGCTTCTGCAACCACGACGCGCGCCCATCGCGCACCATCGGAACCGCGACCGCCACGCGCAACCGGCGCACCGCGTTCGGGAACTGGCGCTTCGCGACGAACCATGCGCTGGCGATCACCGCCACGGCGATGATCGCGTACTGCACGAGCAGGCCCGCGTCCATCGTCAGCCCGCGCCCAGCGCCACGGCGACGTGGTACGTCACGAACGACGCCAGGTACGCCAGTCCGAACAGGTAGCCGGTGGCGATCGTCACCTGCTTCCACGAGTTGGTCTCGCGCTTGATCGTCGCCAGCGTCGAGATGCACTGCGGCGCGTAGATGAACCACACCAGCAACGACAGCGCGGTGGCCAGCGACCACGAGCCGGTGATGATCGGCGACAGCGCCTGCGCGGCGGCTTCGTCGTTGGCGGCCGACAGCGCGTACACCGTCGCCAGCGAGGACACCGCGACTTCGCGCGCGGCCAGGCCGGGGATCAGCGCGATGCAGATCTGCCAGTTGAAGCCGATCGGCGCGAACACCGCCGTGAGCGCGTGGCCGATGCGGCCGGCGAAGCTGTAGTCGATCGCCGGGCCCGTGGCGCCGGCCGGGGGCGCCGGGAACGTCAGCAGGAACCACAGCAGGATCGTCAGCGCGAGGATGATGCCGCCGACGCGGCGCAGGAAGATCCACGCGCGTTCCCACAAGCCGATCAGCAGGTCGCGCGGATGCGGGATGCGGTACGACGGCAGTTCGAGCAGCAGCGCATGCTCGCTCTTGTCGCGGCGCCACTTCTTCATGATCCATGCGACCGCCAGCGCGCTGGCGATGCCCGCCGCGTACAGCGCGAACAGCACGAGGCCCTGCAGGTTGAGCAGGCCGCCGCCGACCTGCCGCTGCGGGATGAACGCACCGATCAGCAGCGCGTACACCGGCAGGCGCGCCGAACATGTCATCAGCGGCGCGACCAGGATGGTGGCGAGACGGTCGCGCGGATCCTGGATCGAACGCGTCGCCATGATGCCCGGCACGGCGCAGGCGAAGCTCGACAGCAGCGGGATGAACGAGCGCCCGGACAGGCCCGCCTGCGACATGAGCCGGTCGAGCAGGAACGCCGCGCGCGGCAGGTAACCCGATTCCTCCAGCGCGAGGATGAAGGCGAACAGGATCAGGATCTGCGGCAGGAACACGACCACGCTGCCAAGGCCGGCGATGATGCCGTCGACCAGCAGGCTGCGCAGCGGACCGTCCGGCATCGCGTTGCCGAGCGTTTCGCCGAGCGCACCGGTGCCCGCTTCGATCAGGTCCATCAGCGGCGTCGCCCAGGCGTACACGGCCTGGAAGATCAGGAACATCACCACCGCCAGCGACAGCAGGCCCAGCACCGGATGCAGCAGCCAGCGGTCGAGCGCGTCGTCCACCTCGGCGGTGCGGCGCGGCATGGTCACCGCGAGCGACAGCAGGCGGCGCGTTTCGGCGTGCAGCGCGTCGGGATCGTGGACGAGTTCGGCCGGCAGGTGCGTCGTGGGTTCGTGCAGCTTCTGCGCGACGCGGTCGAGCATCGCCACCAGCTCGCGCGCGCCGCCGTTGCGCACGGCGACCGTCGGAACCACCGGCACGCCGAGTTCGCGTTCCAGCGCGGCCAGATCGACTTCGATGCCGCGACGCTTGGCGGCATCCATCATGTTGACGGCCAGCACCATCGGTCGGCCCAGCTCTCGCACCTCGAGCGCGAAACGCAGATGCAGGCGCAGGTTGGTCGCATCGACCACGCACACCAGCACGTCGGGCGCGGGTTCGCCCGGATAGAAGCCGCGGCACACGTCGCGCGCGACGGCCTCGTCCAGGCTCGCCGCGTGCAGGCTGTACGCGCCGGGCAGGTCGAGCACCGCGTAGCTGCGGCCCGACGGCGCATGGAAGCGGCCTTCCTTGCGCTCGACCGTGACGCCGGCGTAGTTGGCGACCTTCTGCCGGCTGCCGGTGAGCTGGTTGAACAGCGCGGTCTTGCCGCAATTGGGGTTGCCGATCAGCGCGACGCGCACGCTCTGCGTCGCCTCGCTCCTGACTGCCGCGCCCGGGACGACGCTGTCGACGGCGCTCATGCGACCGCTCCGGCGACGGCGTCGTCGAGCAGCACCTGCACCCGCGCGGCCTCGGTGCGGCGCAGCGCGAAGCGGGTGAAGCCGACCTGCACCAGCAGCGGCTCCCTGGCGACGGGACCCGCGGCCATCACTTCCACGCGCTCACCGCGCACGAAGCCCAGCTCGCGCAGGCGGCGGGCGATCGCGTCGTTGGGCGACTGGTCCTCGACGGCATCGACAGTGGCGGCGGTACGGCGTGGCAGTTCGGACAGCTTCAAGGTTCACCTGTGGGCCGATCCGGCGCGGGAGCGACGAGGCGGCAAGATGGGAATCGTTCTCAATTGTAGCACCCGGATGCGGCCGCGGCCGGTCGCGGCACGGCGGCCGGAGGGCAGCGGCTATCATTCGCCAGACTCCAACAAGCATCCCGGCCGATGACCAATCCGCTGTTGAACCTGCGCGAAGGGCCCGTCGCCCGCCTGCGCCTGAATCGCCCGGAGCTGCACAACGCCTTCGATGCCATGCTGATCGCGGCCCTGACCGGGGCCCTGGAGGCCGTAGCCGAGGACGATAGTGTCCGCGTGGTGGTGCTGGAAGGCGAAGGTCTCTCGTTCTCCGCCGGCGCGGACCTCAACTGGATGCGCAACATGGCCGCCGCCAGCGAGGAAGCCAACCGCACCGATTCCCTCGCCCTCGCCCGCCTGATGCGGACCCTGGACGAACTCCCCCGCCCGACCATCGCCCGCGTCCAGGGCGCGGCCTTCGGCGGTGGCGTCGGGCTGGTGGCCTGCTGCGACATCGCCATCGCCTCGGCCGACGCGAAATTCGGCCTGACCGAGAGCAAGCTGGGCCTGCTGCCGGCGGTGATCTCACCCTATGTCATCGACGCGATCGGCCCGCGCCAGGCGCGGCGCTGGTTCGCCACCGCCGAAATCTTCGATGCCGCCACCGCGCTCGAGATCGGCCTGCTGCACCAGGTCGTCGCGGGCGAGGCGCTCGATGCGGCCGTGCAGCGCCAGATCGACCTGCTGCTGAAAGCCGGCCCGCACGCCAGCGCGCAGGCGAAGGCGCTGGTGCGCCGCGTTGCGTTCGAACGCGACCGCGATCGTCTGGATCACGACAACGCCGCGCTGATCGCGCGCCTGCGCGTTTCGGACGAAGGGCAGGAAGGCCTCACCGCTTTCCTCGACAAGCGCAAGCCGCGCTGGTGCCAATAAAAACGGGAGGACCGCGATCATGCTCGACCACACCGGCATCACCGTTTCCGACTACGCGCATTCCCGCGCCTTCTACGAACGTGTCCTCGGCGTACTCGACTACGGCGTCGTCATGGACGTCACGAAAGAGCAGACCGGAGGCTACGAAGGGTGTGGCTTCGGCCCCGAAGGCAAGCCCGCCTTCTGGATAGGCACCGGACAGACACCAAGCACTGGCGTGCACATCGCCTTCGTCGCCGCCTCGCGCGCGGCCGTCGACGAGTTCCACGCCATCGCCCTGCAGCATGGCGCGCGCGACAACGGCGCGCCCGGCCTGCGCCCGCATTACCACCCGAACTATTACGGCGCCTTCGTCATCGACTTCGATGGCAACAACATCGAAGCCGTGTGCCATCGTCCCGAGTGACCTCATGCCCCAACAGCGCCAGTTCGAAAAGATCCTCATCGCCAACCGCGGCGAAATCGCCTGCCGCGTCATCCGCACCTGCCGGCGCCTCGGCATCCGCACCGTCGCGGTGTATTCGCAAGCCGACGCCGACGCGCAGCACGTGCGCCAGGCCGACGAGGCCTACGCCATCGGCGGCCCGCGTCCGCAGGACAGCTACCTGCGTGGCGATGCGATCATCGAAGTCGCACTGAAGTCCGGCGCGCAGGCGGTGCATCCGGGCTACGGCTTCCTCAGCGAGAACGCCGATTTCGCCGATGCCGTCGAAGCGGCGGGCATCGCGTTCATCGGTCCGAAAGCGGCGTCCATGCGCAAGATGGGCAGCAAGGCCGGCGCGAAGGAACTGATGCAGGCCGCCGGCGTGCCGGTCGTCCCGGGCTACACCGGTGAGGACCAGTCGCCCGAACGCCTGCAACGCGAGGCCGACGCCATCGGCTACCCGCTGATGATCAAGGCCGCGCACGGCGGCGGCGGCAAAGGCATGCGCATCGTGCGCGAAAGCGCCGAATTCGCCGCGAACCTGCAAAGCTGCCAGCGCGAAGCGGCCAACGCGTTCGGGCGCGACCGCGTCCTGCTCGAACGCTATGTCGAGAAGCCGCGCCACATCGAGATCCAGGTCTTCGCCGACACGCACGGCCATGCGATCCACCTCAACGAGCGCGAGTGCTCGGCGCAGCGCCGTTACCAGAAGGTGCTGGAGGAATCGCCCTCGCCGTTCCTCTCGCCGCAACTGCGCCGCGCGATGGGCGACGCCGCCGTGCTCGCCGCGCGCGCGATCGACTACGTGAACGCCGGCACCGTCGAATTCATCGTCGGGCAGGACGGCGGTTTCTACTTCATGGAAATCAATACGCGCCTGCAGGTGGAGCATCCCGTCACCGAAATGGTGACCGGACTCGATCTGGTCGAATGGCAGCTGCGCGTGGCTGCCGGAGAAGCGCTGCCGCTCGCGCAGGACGCCATCGCACAGGACGGCCACGCGATCGAAGTGCGCCTGTACGCCGAGGATCCCGATGCCGGTTTCCTGCCGGGCTCCGGCACGCTGGAACGCCTGCGCCTGCCGCGTCCCGGCGAAGGCGTGCGCATCGATTCGGGCGTGATCGAGGGCGACACCGTCACGATCTTCTACGACCCGATGATCGCCAAGCTCATCGTCCACGCCGCCGACCGTCCCGCCACCCTGGCGCGGCTGCGCGCGGCGCTGGCGGCGTGCGACATCGCCGGACCGAAGTCGAACGTCGAATTCCTCGAACGCCTCGCACGTCACCCCGCCGTGGTGGATGGAACCATCGACACCGGCTATCTCGACCGCCATCTCGACGAATTCCTGGCCCCCGCCGCTGAGGATGCCATCGAGCGCCTGCTCGCCGCCGCGACCGTCGTGCTGCTCGCGCAGGAGCGCGACACGCGCCAGCGCGCGGCGGCATCGGGCGATCCGACCTCGCCCTGGGCCATCGCCGATGGCTGGCGCCTGGGGCATGGGGGCCATCGCAGCCTCGCCTTCCTGCAGGGCGACATCCGCCATGAGCTGCACGCGCAGGGCGCGGCCGGCGAATACCGGATCGAGCTGGGCGGCCAGTCCCATGCGGTCGAAGGCGCCCGCATCGGCGCCGACAGCACGCTGAGCCTGCGCATTGGCGGACATGGACGCCGATTTACGTTCGAACTGGATACGCTGGCCGAAGGACGCCAGCGTCTGGTGGTGCACGACGGCGAACGCCGCCTGCGCCTGCTGGGGGTGCCGATGTATCGTCACGAGCGCAGCGGAGGCGGCAACGCCGGCCACCACGTGCTCGCGCCGATGCCCGGCCGCGTGGTGCTGGTGAAGGCCGCCGAAGGCGATACGGTGGAGTCCGGTCAGGAGCTGATGGTGATCGAAGCGATGAAGATGGAGCTCAGCCTGAAGGCGCCGCGCGCCGGCACCGTCGCGCAGGTGCGCGCCGCCGCGGGCGATTTCGTCGAGGCCGACGCCGTGCTCGTCGCGCTGGCGCAGGACGAATGAGGCCGTCCGCGATGAAGTCGACCGTCCGCATCGTCGAAGTCGGCCCGCGCGACGGGCTGCAGAACGAGAAGGCGACGATCGCCACGGCCGACAAGATCGCGCTGATCGATCGCCTGTCCGACACCGGCCTTCGCAGCATCGAGGCGACCAGCTTCGTCAGCCCGAAGTGGGTGCCGCAGCTGGCCGATGCGGCGGAGGTGTTCACCGGCATCCACCGCAAGCCTGGCGTGCGCTATCCCGTGCTGGTGCCGAACGAACAGGGTTACGAACGCGCCCGCGCCGTGGGCGTGGAGGAGATCGCGGTGTTCACCGCGGCGTCCGAAGCGTTCAACCGTAAGAACATCAACGCGTCCATCGACGAATCGCTGCAGCGCTTCGCGCCGGTGATGGAACGCGCGCGCGCCGACGGCGTCGCCGTGCGCGGTTACGTATCGACCGTGCTCGGCTGCCCGTACCAGGGCGAGGTGCCACTGAGCGATGTGGTGCGCGTGGCGCGTGCGCTCCACGAAATGGGCTGCTACGAGATCTCGCTCGGCGACACCATCGGCGTCGGCACGCCCGGCAAGGCGCGCGCGATGCTGCTGGCGGTCGCGTCCGAAGTGCCCATCAACGCGCTGGCCGTGCATTTCCACGACACCTACGGACAGGCGCTGGCGAACGTTCTGGCGTGCCTGGAGGAAGGCGTCGCCGTCGTCGACGCCGCGGTGTCCGGGACGGGCGGTTGCCCGTACGCGAAGGGCGCCAGCGGCAACGTGGCGACCGAGGACGTGGTGTACATGCTGCACGGCCTCGGCATCGAGACCGGCATCGATCTTCCGAAGCTGGCCGACACCGGCCGCTGGCTCGCGCAGCTCCTGGGGCGCGAGACCGGCAGCAAGGTGGGCAAGGCGATCGCAAGCACCTGACGGCCCGCCCAAATGACGCGACGCACGCCCGCGCAGGACACCGCCCCGCCCCAACCGGCGGATGCGAAGACCACGCTGGCGGCGCTGGAGGAAGCCGCGCGCGATCGCACGCTTCCCGCGCAGACGCGCGAACTGCTGCTGCAGGCGCATGAGTCGCTGTCGCGAGCGCTGGCCGAATGCGAGGCCGAACGCGCCCGCTATCGCACGCTGTTCGATGCCGTGCCCGATCCGGTCAGCATCATCGCGTGGGACGGCACGGTGCTCGATCTCAACAAGGCCGGCATGGACGCCTATCGCCGTCCGCGCGAGGAAATCGTCGGCAAGCCGATCGAGACGCTCAATCCCGACCTGCCGCAGGACCACATGGTCCCGGTGTGGGAGACGCTCAACCGCGGCGGCACCTACGTGGTGGAAGTCACCAACATGCGCGGCGACGGCACGCGCTTCCCGGTGGAGGTGCACACCGCCGGGCTCACGTTCGACGGCCGCAAGGCGATGGTCGCCGTCGCGCGCGACCTCAGCAGCCGCCACACCGCCGAACTACGCTACCGCGAGCTGATGGAAGCGGTGGACCGCGGCATCCTCGTGCAGGACGCGGACCTGCAGATCACCTACGCCAACGTCGCGGCGATGAAGATCCTCGGCGTCGGCGAGGACGAACTGGTGAACGACGCGCTGCGCACCGACCAGTGGCTGGTCGTGGACGAACGCGGGCGCGAACTGCCACGCGAACGCTATCCGTCCACGCGCGCGTTGCAGACCGGCCGCATCATCGAGAGCACCCTGCTCGGCCTGTACCACCGCACGCGCCAGCAGCTGATGTGGCTGTCGGTGACGGCCGTGCCGCAGTTCCCGCCGGGCGGCGACAAGCCGCAGCAGGTGCTGTCGATGTTCTCCGACGTCACCACGCTCAAGCGCGACAGCACGCTGTTCGACCGCGCGCAGAGCATGGCGCACATCGGCGGCTGGGAATGGGACGTCGCGCCGGACCGGCTGTACCTCACCGAGGAAGCGCAGCGCATCCTCGGCCACCGGCCCGCGCCCGAAACCATCGAAGGCATGCTCGCGTGCCTGCGTGGCGACGACCGCGACCGCCTGCGCGCGGCGCTCGGCCAGGCGATCTCCTTCGGCCGCAACCTCGACCTGGAAGTCCAGGGCCATCGCGCCGACGGACGTTCGTTCTGGGTGCGGGTGATCGGCGAGGCCGAAGCCGGCGATCCGCTCAACTCGCGCCTGACCGGCACGCTGCAGGACATCACCGAACGCAAGCACGACGAGGAAACCCTGCGCGTGCAGGCGCGCAGCGATCCGCTCACCGGACTGCTCAATCGCGACGCGGTGCTGGCCGAACTGGAAAGCAGGCTCGACGATCCGCTGCGCTCGCAGCTGGCGGTGCTGTATGTCGATCTGGATCGCTTCAAGGTCGTCAACGACGTGCTCGGGCACGCGGCGGGCGATCGCCTGCTCGCATCGGCCGCGCGTCGCATCCAGCGCGCGATCGGCAACGAAGGCCTGATCGCGCGTTTCGGCGGCGACGAGTTCCTGATCCTGTGCGACACCGGCAGCGATCCCTCGCGCCCGGAACGGCTGGCGGATGCGATCCTGGAAATCTTCGGCGACAGCTTCCGCCTGGACGGCGAGGAATTCAGCATCACCGCGAGCATCGGCATCGCGCAGGCGCCGCTGGACGGCGTGCGTTCGCAGCAGCTGATCCAGAGCGCCGACGTGGCGATGTACGACAGCAAGCGTCGCGGTCGCAACGGCTGGCAGACCTTCACCCCGGAACTGGCCGAGCAGCAGCTGCATCGCCTGCAACTGGAAACCCACCTGCGCCGCGCGGTGAACAACGAGGAATTCCATCTCGTCTACCAGCCGCAGGTGGAGATGCGCAGCGGTGAAGTGGTCGCGGTGGAGGCGCTGATCCGCTGGCGCAACCATTCGCTGGGCGAGATCCGCCCCGACCGGTTCATCGACCACGCCGAGACCACCGGCGACATCGTCGGCATCGGCGACTGGGTGCTCAACGAGGCCTGCCGGCAGATGCGCGAATGGCAGGACGCGGGGCTGAAGATCCCGCGCGTCGCGGTGAACGTCTCGTACCGGCAGTTCCTCGGCGAGGACCTCGCCAGCACCGTGGGCGCGGTGCTCGCCGAATACGGCCTGCCCGGCCATGCGCTGGAACTGGAGTTCACCGAGCGCGTGCTGATCGAGGACGCGCCGGACACGCTGCGCACGTTCGCGGCGCTTCGCCAGCTGGGCGTGATCCTGACGATCGACGATTTCGGCGAGGGCTACAGCGCGCTGAACTATCTGCGCCGCTTGCCGATCCACGGGCTCAAGCTCAGCCAGCTGTTCGTGCAGGGCGTGCCGGACAACCAGTCCGACGTGGCGGTCTGCCAGGCCGTCGCCGGCATCGCGCGGAGCCTTGGGCTGGCGCTGGTCGCCGAGGGCGTGGAGGCCGGACACCACCGCGACTTCCTGCTGGACCTGGGCGTCGAGGTCGGACAGGGGTTCCTGTTCGCGCCGGGGCTGACGCCGGAGGAAGTGCGGGAGCGGTATCCGACGGTGGGGGTGGCCTGAGTTTCTGCAGCCCGGGTACGCGAAGCGCACCCGGGGACCCGCTGCGTTTCCGATGGCGGCGTGCGCGCTGGGCGATCGCTGCGCTCCGATCGGGCGCAATTGGCCGGCCACTTCCCCTCCCCGACCCTCCCCGCATCCGCAGGGGAGGAAGCGCGCTGCGGGGACGGGTATTCAAACGCTAAAATCCCGCCTTTCCGCGTCCCAGGACCCACGCCCATGCAACTCGATTCCGTCCGCGCCATCGTCACCGGCGGTGTTTCCGGCCTCGGCCTCGCCGTCGCCCAGCACCTCGTCGCCAGCGGAGGCAAGGTGGCCCTGTTCGACGTGAACGACGAGAAGGGCGCTGCCGCCGTCGCCGAACTGGGCGAAGCCAACGCGCGCTACTTCAAGACCGACGTCACCAGCGAAGCCGGCGTCGTCGCGAACGTGAAGGCCGCCCGCGAGTTCCTCGGCGGCCTCAACGTCGTCATGAACTGCGCCGGCATCCTCGGCGCCGGCCGCGTGCTGGGCAAGGAAGGCGCGATGCCGCTGTCGCAGTTCCAGTCCACGGTGATGGTGAACCTGGTCGGCAGCTTCAACGTCGCCAAGGCCGCCGCCGAACTGATGCAGCACAACGAAGCCGGCACCGACGGCGAGCGTGGCGTCATCGTCAACACGGCATCCGTCGCCGCATACGAGGGCCAGATCGGCCAGGCCGCGTACTCGGCGTCGAAGGGCGGCGTGGTCGGCATGACCCTGCCGATGGCGCGCGAACTGGCGCGCTTCGGCATCCGCGTCATGACCATCGCGCCGGGCGTGTTCTGGACGCCGATGGTCGACGGCATGCCCGACTCCGTGCAGCAGTCGCTCGCCGCCTCGATCCCCTTCCCCTCGCGCCTGGGCCAGCCGAAGGAATTCGCCGACCTGGTCGCCTACATCCTCGGCAACACCTACCTCAACGGCGAGACGATCCGCCTGGACGGCGCGACGCGGCTGGCGCCGAAGTAAGCCGGGAATCGGCAGTGGGGAATGGTGAATCGTGAAAGCGAAAGCGCCTCCCCATTCGATGCAGCCCGCTTTACCCATTCCCTGTTCCCGATTCCCCATTCCCGAAAAAAGCCATGAAAGCCTACGACGTAAAGAAAGGTAACGTTGTCGAGTACAACAACGCGGTCTACCAGATCCGCGACATCGAACGCAGCTCGCCGCAGGGTCGCGGCGGCAACGTCAAGTTCCGTTTCACCATGTACAGCGTGCCGGGCGGCACCAAGCTCGACGTGAGCATGGGCGCGGAGGACGAACTGAAGGAAGTCGAGCTCAGCCGCCGCCAGGCGACGTTCTCGTACAAGGACGGCGACGCGTTCGTGTTCCTCGACGACGAGGACTACACGCCGTACACGCTCGATGCCGACGTCGTGGGCGACCTGGCCGGCTACATCGTGGCCGACCTCACCGGCTGCTACGTGCAGATCATCGACGACGCGCCGGTCGCGCTGCAGCTGCCTCAGAGCGTGGCGATCGAAGTCGTCGAGACGCCGCCGGAACTCAAGGGCGGCACCGCCACCAAGCGACCGAAGCCGGCGAAGCTGTCGACCGGCATCGAGATCATGGTCCCCGAGTACATCGGCAACGGCGAACGCGTGCTGGTGAACACGACCACGGGCGAGTTCGCCGGCCGCGCCGACTGATGGGCGTGGAGCGCTACCTGCGCGAACGCTTCCTCGACGCCGATGCGTTCGCCGCGGCGTGCGGCATCGGCGCCGACGAACTGTCGGCGCTGATCGAACGAGGCCTGGCGCCCCGCCCGGCGTATGTGATCGATGAGGCCGGGCGCATGCGCTCGTTCGTATTCGGCGAGATCGAATCGCCGGGCGCGCCCGCAGGTCGCTGGTTCAACCGGCGCAGTACGCATTGGGTCGCACGCGCGCGCGACGCGCTGGCGGCGCACGACGGCGATGCCAACGCGGCTTCGGATGCGTTGCGGGCCCGGTTTCGTGGGGCATACCTGCAAGCGCTGCGCGAATCGCATGCGATCGACGGCCCCATCCCCGGCTTCGTCGACGGCGCAGGCCACTTCGACGAAGCGTCCTTCGATGCGGAGTTCGCATCGATCTGGCGCCATTTCCTCGAAGGCACCTACGGCCTGTGCGTCGCCGATCCGCAGGACGAAGCGCACATCGTCGCGAAGGAAGCCGCGCAGGCGCGCCTCACCCGCCTCACCGCGAACGGCACGCGGCGCGATTACGCCGGCGACGAGAAGGCGCGCGTGCGCGATCTCATCGCGCGTTACGAAACCCTGTCGATGCCGTTCTCGCCGGCCGAATACGCGCGCAGCAGCCGCAAGCGGCTCATCGAGGATGTGCGCGGCGCTCTGATCAACGAGTGCTGAGGAACGAGTAACGAGTGACTAGGCGTCGCCTCACTCGTTTTTCGTTCCTGTTTTTTCTGTTCCTGGTTCCTGTTTCCTCGTGCCCCTGCCCTTCAGGGCAACCGCAGTCCGCCCTGCTCCGCATGCAGCGCGCGCAGGCGCGAGCCAAGCCGCTCCGCGTTGTCGGCGATCGCGTCGAGACGATCGCGCTGATCCGCGCCCATCCACTCGCGCGCGCCCCGTTCCAGTTCCGCACGCACCGTCTTCAGTTCCGATACCAGCGATGCGCTGCGATCTTCCAGCGCCGCGCGTTCGTCCGCCTGTGGCACGCCGTAACCGGCATCGTCCAGCAGGCGCGAAGGCCGGCCGAGGTACACGCTTTCCTCCAGCAGGCGACGCACGGCGTCCGGTGCATCGCCCTCGTCGCGGTTCGATGCGAGATACCGCCGCTTGAGCGTCTCGCGCACCTGCGCCAGCGCGCGCCGCTGCGCCGCCTGTTCGAGCAGCAGCAGCGCGGCGCTCGCGCGCAGATCGGCGCGTTCGATCCACGGCCGGCGTTGTCCGGGCGAAAGATCCATCCATTGTTCGACGGAGCGGTACGGCAGCGACAACGACGCCTTGGCGGTCGCATAAACCTGCCCGAAATACGCGCCTTGCGATTGGAAGCGATAGCCCAGCCGCAGCGCTTCCGCACGATCCTCCAGCACCGACGCGTCCGCCACGCCGGCATTCTCCAACCGTCGCAACAAGCCGGTAGGCGTGATGCTGCCGATGCCCTGCCCGGCGAGCCTGGGCACGCCGTCGTGCAGCAGCTTCCAGGTTTCCGCGGCGCAGTTGTTGCCGAGGAAGTAATAGCGACCGTCGTAACTCCAGTGCAGCTGCGCCGTGCGTTCGAGCACCGTCGCGATCTCGTCGCGCGAAAGCCGCAGCGGCACCGAGCGGAGGCCGCGCAGTTCGACCCGGGTGTATTCGTCGATCACCTGCTCCATCGGCAGCACGAACAACCGCGAGGGATAGCGACCGCTGAGCCCGCGCCAGGTGGAAATCTGCACGTCGTCGACGAACGCGCGGAACGAGAGCACGCGATGGTGCGCCAGATCGAGCCGGCAATCCGGCCCCGGCGCGCGGCCGGGCGCGCACACCACCAGGCGCAGCATGCTGTGGCCCCAGCGGCTCATCGGCTGCGCATTGCCTTCGGCGAGCAGGTAGTCGATGGCGTAGACGCGCGCGGGATCCAGCGTCGCCAGCGCGCCGCCCTGGCGTTCGCCCGCGTCCACGTAGACCAGGTCGTCCGCGCAGGCGTCCGGTGCGGCCGTCGAAGCGCCGACGCGTTCGCGCAGGTAGCGCGCCATCGCCGGACGTCGGCAGGCGTACTGCGGATCGAGCGCGTAATGCTCCAGGTTCACTGCGAAGTATTCGGACGGCGCGTGCAGTTCGTAGGCATCCGGCGTGCGGTCCACGAAGCGGTTTTCGTGCACCCGTCCGGCCACGCGCGTGGTCAGCCGCGTCGCGCGGACCTGCCAGCCGGCGAGATCGAGGAAACGCGGATCGCGCGAGATGCCGTGCGCGCGATCGTGGAAATGCGCCAGTTCGTGCAGCACCGTCGCGAGCGCGTCGCGCCTGGCCGGTTCGTCGTGTGGCTGGAGCAGCGGCGGCAGCAGCGTGCGGTTGAGCAGCAGCTCCGACCGCCTGGCGCGGCCGTGCACCCGGGCATCGAGCGCCGATGTCCAGCGGACGATGATGTCGGGGCCCGACGCCGCGCGCAGGGCGCCGGGAAGGCGCGACCGCGCCTCGTCGAGGAGGCGCTGCGTGGCGGCGGTTTCGTCCGGGGTCAGCCCGGTGGTGTCGAGCCGCAGCGCCGCCTGTGCGCCACCGGCCCAGAGCGTCGATACCAGTACCGCCGACGCCCATCCCGTCGAAAGAAGGCCGCCGCGGATCGCTCCGCGACGGCCGGCGAACCTGCTCACTTCGCGAGGATGGCCTGCGCGAGTTCCAGGTCGCTCGCGTCGCGCGCCTGCGGCACGTGGTCGCGCAGGTGGCGCAGCGCCGCTTCCAGCTGCGCGCCGCGGATCGCGCCGTCGGTGGCGACGAAGCCCGCCGCGTCGTCGCGCGCCGCCAGCACCACCTTGTCGTCGCCGCCCGAGCTCGAATCGGAGCTGGCGTCGCTGGACGCCGAGCTGCCGCCGGCGGACGTACCGGCGCTGGTGCCGGCGAAGCTGGAGGCGAAGGCGGCCGGCGTGGCGGCCATCAGGGCAAGGGTGAGCAGCAGGGTGGAACGCTTCATCAGGATTTCCCGGTTCGATGGAAGGCCGCAGGGCGCGGCCGGCGCGTGAAGGGTACCGGGTTGCGGGCGGAAAATCGGTGCGCGGGGCCGCGTATCGCAGGCATGTTCATCTGCCGCCCGGTTGCGCGCGGGGCGCGGTCACGGGTCGAACACCTTCCCCGGATTCAACACCCCCGCCGGATCGAGCACCCGCTTGATCCCGCGCATCAGCTCGATCTCCGCCGCCGAGCGGGTGCCCGCCAGGTAGGGCTTCTTGACCAGCCCGATGCCGTGCTCGGCCGAGATGCTCCCGCCGTGGCGCGCAAGCGCATCCGACAGCAGCTGCGTGACGTGCTCGCACTGGCCGACGAACGCCGTGTACTCCGCATCGTCCGGCTTGAGCACGTTGATGTGCAGGTTGCCGTCGCCGATATGGCCGAACCAGACCACGTCGAACTTCGGGTACTCGCGCGCCAGCAGCGCCTGCGTCTCGGCGAGGAACGCCGGCATCGCCGAGATCCGCACCGACACGTCGTTCTTGTACGGCTTGTACTTCGCCAGGCTCTCGGTGATGCCCTCGCGCAGGCGCCACAGCTGCGCGGCCTGCGCGTCGCTCTGGCTGATCACGCCATCGCTGACCAGCCCGTTGTCCAGGCAGTGTTCGAAGGCGGCCATCGCGGCGGCGGCTTCCGCGTCGTCGCCCGCCGCGAACTCGGTGACGACGTAGAACGGATGGACCTCGTCGAACGGCTTCTGCGCGCCATGCGCGAGCACGTGATGCAGCGCGCGGTCGGTGAAGAACTCGAAGGCCTCCAGCGTGAGGCGTTCGCGGAACGCGGCGAACACCTGCATCAGCGATTCGAACGACGGCAGCGCCAGCAGCATGACGTTGGTCGGCGGCGGCGGATCGGTCAGGCGCAGCGTCGCCTCGACCACGATGGCGAGCGTGCCTTCCGAGCCGATCATCAGCTGGCGCAGGTCGTAGCCGCTGGAGTTCTTGATCAGCGCGCGATTGAGCTCCAGCACCTCGCCCGTCCCGGTGACGACCTTCAGCCCGGCGATCCATTCGCGCGTGTTGCCGTACCGGATCACGCGGATGCCGCCAGCGTTGGTCGCGATGTTGCCGCCGATCGAACACGAACCGCGTGCGGCGAAATCGACCGGGTAGACCAGGCCGTGTTCGCGCGCCGCGTTGTGCACGGCCTCCAGTGCGATGCCCGCCTGGACGGTGAGCGTGCGGTCGATCATGTCGAAGTCGAGCACGCGGTTCATGCGTTCCAGGCTCAGCACCAGTTCGCCGTTCGCCGCGACCGCGCCGCCCGACAGCCCGGTGCGACCGCCGGAAGGCACCACCGCCACGCCTTCCCCGACGGCCCAGCGCACGACTTCGGCGACCTCGTCCACCGACGACGGCAACGCGATGGCCAGCGGCGCGGGCGTCCAGCGGCGGGTCCAGTCGCGACCGTAGTGCTCGGCGTCGGCCGGATCGGTGGTCAGGCGAAGGCCCGGCGCCCGTGCGAGCAGGCGTTGCAGGCGGGGTTCGAACGGGCTCGGATCGGTCATGGCAGGCGGGCGGACAACACGGCCGGACGGGACGGCCAGCCTGCCACCGGCCCCGCGCCGGCGTCCAGTGATGCACCGCAGCAACCGGGCCGGATTTCTGACATAGTCGGTTTCCCTCCCCAGCCCGTCACCGTCGTGAGCCCGACGACCTCGTTTCCGAAGTCCGACATCCGCGTCCTGCTGCTGGAAGGCGTCGCGCCCACCGCCGTGGAAAGCTTCCGCAACGCCGGCTATTCGAACATCCAGCTCTACGACAAATCGCTGCCGGCCGACCTGCTGCAGCAGGAAATCGCGCAGGCGCACATCGTCGGCATCCGCTCGCGCACGCAGCTGACCGCCGAAGTGCTCTCGCACGCGCGGCGGCTGATGGCGATCGGCGCGTTCTGCATCGGCACCAACCAGATCGACCTGGACGAAGCCGAGCTGGCGGGCATCCCGGTGTTCAACGCGCCCTACTCCAACACGCGCAGCGTCGCCGAACTCGTCGTCGCCGAGGCGATCATGCTGATGCGCGGCATCCCGCAGAAGAGCGCGCAGTGCCATCGCGGCGGCTGGTCGAAGTCCGCCGCCGGCAGTCACGAAGTGCGCGGCAAGACGCTGGGCATCGTCGGCTACGGCCACATCGGCACGCAGGTCGGCGTGATCGCCGAAGCGCTGGGCATGCAGGTGATCTTCCACGACATCGAAACCAAGCTTGCGCTCGGCAACGCGCGCATGGCGATGGGGCTGGACGACCTGCTCGAACGCAGCGACATCGTCACCCTGCACGTGCCGGAGACGCCGGCGACGCAGGGCATGTTCGGCGCGGCACAGGTGGCGAAGATGAAGCCGGGCGCGCACCTGATCAACGCCTCGCGCGGAACGGTGGTGGACATCGACGCGCTCGCCGGCGCACTGGCCTCCGGCGCGGTCGGTGGCGCGGCGATCGACGTGTTCCCGGTCGAGCCGCAGGGCAATGCCGATCCGTTCGTCTCGCCGCTGATCGGCCTGGACAACGTGATCCTCACCCCGCACATCGGCGGCAGCACGCTGGAAGCGCAGGAAAACATCGGGCTGGAAGTGGCGGCCAAGCTGATCCGCTACAGCGACAACGGCTCGACGCTGTCGGCGGTGAACTTCCCCGAAGTGACGCTGCCCGAGCACACCGGCAGCACGCGCCTGCTGCACATCCACCGCAACGTGCCGGGCGTGCTGTCGCAGGTGAACGACGTGTTCTCGCGCCTGGGCGTGAACATCGACGGCCAGTTCCTGCGCACGCATCCGAAAGTGGGCTACGTCGTCATCGACGTCACCGCGACGCAGGAACAGGCCGCGCAGGTGCGCGAGGCACTGGCGCGGATTCCGGGGACGCTGCGGACGCGCGTTCTGTATTGAGTCGTTTCGACTGAAGGCACCGCTCAGCGCAACCGCTGAGCCCCGCGCCCACAAGGAGCCGACCCGATCGCGAACGTTGCGAACCCGGGTGCGCTTCGCTTACCCGGGCTACACAGGCGCGGCTCTCATCCAGTCGGAGCGGTTACGACCGCGTCTTCCACTTTCCCGCCATCCGCCGCATCGATTCATCGCTTGTCGGGTCGTTCGCGATTTCCTCGATCCCGCGCCACGCCAGATCGTGCGACTCCTCGCTGACGACGTACGCCTCGCCGCCTTCGGCATGCACCACGTAGCGCACGTCCCAATGCCAGTGACCGGGCACGTCGCCGCGTTCGGGAATCCAGTGGCGGTCCAGGTCGAAGATCTCCGGCTCCACGCGCAGGCCGGTCAGGCCCGACTCCTCTTCCGCCTCACGTAGCGCGACGCGCGCGAGATCGCGGTCGCCATCGGCGTGGCCGCCCAACTGCAACCAGCGTTCGAGCTTGCGATGGTGCGTGAGCAGCACGCGCGTGCCGCCGCGGTCGACCAGCCACGACGACGCGGTGAAATGCCCCGCCAGATGGATGCGTTCGAACACCGTCGACGCCTCGTCCAGGAACGCGGCGAACTCACGCGCGAGGTGTGCTTCTTCCGGCCAGCGTTGCGCATAACGGACCAGCGCGTCGTGCAGCGAAGCGGTCTGCGAAGGCGAGGCTGAAGAATCCAAGGAACGGGCCTGCGGGTCGGGCGCGACAGTGTACTTCGGCTTCCTGGCCGACCTCGAGGGAGCTGCCAACTCCTGCTTGCATATCCGCGCAATCATCGGGTGATGAATTTCGGAATCGTCCGATGCCAGTGAGCGACACGAAGCGGCACCGTCTGGGTGTCCTCAACGCAAGAAGGTCCTCATGCCAGCATCCCGCTCCTTCCACGCCCGCGCCCTGTCCGCGCGCGTGGCCCCGGCCTTCGCCGGCCTCGCACTGGGCCTGTTCGCCGTCTCCCTCGCGCATGCCGATACCGGCGTGTCCGCCGAGCCGGACATCCGCTTCACCGGTTCGCTCGCCACGGGCGGCCCGCCGCTGCCGAAAGGTATGTTCAACATCGAGCCCTACCTGATCGACACCCAGGTCCGCGGCGTGTACGACGACCGCGGCAATCGCCACGACGTCGATGGCGTCCCCGACAGCTGGGCCGTGGTCGTGCCGATGAGCTACGGCCTCACCGACCGCCTCGGCGTCGGCGCCACGTTCTCGGCGGGCTATGCCTCGACGCTGTCCGGCGATCGCACGTGGGAACTCGGCGACACCAACGTGTCCGCGGCGTACGTGCTGGCGAGCGGCGAGAAGCACAACTCCACGCTGTTCGGAACGCTCAGGCAGACCCTGCCGAGCGGGCAGGCCGATGTGCTGTCGCGCCACAACCTCGCCGAAGCCACCGGCAGCGGTGCGTCGACGACGCAGCTGTCGCTCTCCGGGCAGGCGTACTTCCTCGAGGGCCGCAACCTGCGCGGCCGTTTCAACGTCGCCTGGCGCCTGCCCGGCGCGCACGCGTCGATCGACGACGACAGCGCGTACGGCACGCCCGACTCGTTCCGCGGACGCGCCGAACTCCACGCCGCATCGCAGGCGTCGATCGCGCTGGAGTACAGCTTCAATCCGCAATGGGTGCTGGCGACGGACCTCATCTACGAACAGGATCGCGGCGCGCACGTGCGCGGCACGTGGACCGGTACGGACGGCCGTCGGGCCGACTGGGATCGCGAACTGCCGTCGTCCTGGCGCCTGTCCCTCGCCCCCGCGGTCGAATACAACTTCACCGACAACATCGGCCTGATCGCCGGCGCGCAGGTGTCGCTGGATGGCCGCAACGCCGCCGCGATTTTCGCGCCGCAGGTCGCGTTGAACATGGCGTTCTGATCCAACGCGAGCCCTCGCGACACCGTGGCGCGAGGGCTCGCACACGTGGTTTCGACCGTGACCTTGCGCGCTTGCCGCTGCTTTCCCGCGTGGGTTATGGTGGCCCGCCCCCCACGGCCATACGTTTCATCGCCCGCCTGAACGGGCGCAGATCTCACATCCCCAGGGGACTTCGATGTTCAAAAACCTGTTCCTCACCAAGCCGGTCGAACCCGCAGGGCACGTCGACGCCGGTGAGCCCGTAGAAGGCAGCCTCCAGGGTGAGGCCACCCTCAAGCGGTCCCTCACCGCCACACAGCTGGTGATGCTGGGCATCGGCGCCGTCATCGGCGCGGGCATCTTCGTACTTTCCGGCCACGCCGCTGCGGAACACGCCGGCCCGGCCATCGTGTTGAGCTTCGTCATCGCCGGTTTCGCCTGCGCGCTCGCGGGCCTGTGCTACGCCGAATTCGCGGCGATGCTGCCGGTGTCGGGCAGCGCCTATTCCTATTCGTATGCCACGCTCGGCGAATTCGTCGCCTGGTTCATCGGCTGGAACCTGGTGCTGGAATACATGTTCGCCGCCTCCACCGTCGCGGTGGGCTGGTCGGGCTACCTCAACAGCTTCCTCGGCGACCTCGGCATGGCCTTGCCGGCTTCGCTCGCCGCCGCGCCGCTCAACGTCATCAATGGTTCCGTCGTCTACACCGGCGGGCTGGTCAACCTGCCGGCGGTGGTCATCGTCGCCGCGCTCAGCGGCCTGTGCTACGTCGGCATCACGCAGTCGGCGATCGTCAACTCGGTCATCGTCGCCATCAAGGTGATCGTGATCGTGATGTTCGTGGCCTTCGCCGCGCAGTACGTCAATCCCGACCACTGGACGCCGTTCGTTCCCGACCGCGTGACCGACGCCAACGGCATCGGCCATTACGGAACGCAGGGCATCATCCGTGGCGCGGCGACCGTGTTCTTCGCCTACATCGGCTTCGACGCCGTATCCACGGCAGCGGGCGAAGCGAAGAACCCGCAGCGCGACATGCCGATCGGCATCCTCGGCTCGCTGGTCATCTGCACGGTCATCTACATCATCGTCGCGCTGGTGCTGACGGGCCTGCTGCCCTACTACGAGCTCTCCACCCCCAAGCCGGTCGCCACCGCGCTGGAAGCCTACCCGTCGCTGCTGTGGCTGAAGAAGATCGTCGAGATCGGCGCCATCGCGGGCCTGAGCTCGGTGATCCTGGTCATGCTGATGGGCCAGCCACGCATCTTCTACTCGATGGCGAAGGACGGCCTGCTGCCGAAGCTGTTCGCCAAGGTCCACCCGAAGCACCAGACCCCGTACGTCGGCACGATCATCGTCGGCGTGTGCGCCTGCCTGCTCGCCGGCCTGCTGCCGATCAACCTGCTGGGCGACCTGGTGTCGATGGGCACGCTGCTCGCCTTCGCGACCGTGTGCGTCGGCGTGCTGGTGCTGCGCTACAAGCGTCCGGACCTCGCGCGTCCGTTCCGCGTCCCGGCCGTGTGGATCGTGTGCCCGCTGGGCATGGCGGCGTGCCTGTACCTGTTCTGGCAGCCGTTCTCCGAGCATTGGCACCTGATGACCGGCTGGACCGCGATCGGCCTGCTGATCTACTTCCTCTACGGCTATCGCAACAGCAAGGTGCGCCAGGCGGCGCGCTGATCCCCTGACGATCACGAGGCCGGCGGCATTCCCGCCGGCCTCGTTCCTTTCGGCTCCACTTCGCCGGCCATCGCATGCGCCGGCTTTCGGGAATCACGATGCTTCAACAACTCTGGGCGACCAAGCATCCCCACGCCAGCCACACCGACGCCGAAGGACTGAGCCTGCACCGCACGCTCGGGCCCTGGGGCCTGACCGCGCTGGGCATCGGCGCGGTCATCGGCGGCGGCATCTTCGTCATCACCGGCCAGGCCGCGGCGAACCACGCCGGCCCGGCGATCATGCTGTCGTTCGTCCTCGCGGCGATCTGCTGCACCTTCTGCGCCCTGGCCTACGCCGAATTCGCGGCGATGGTGCCGGTGTCCGGCAGCGCCTACACCTACACCTACGCGACGCTCGGCGAACTGGCCGCGTGGTTCATCGGCTGGATGCTGGTACTCGAATACGGCGTATCGGCGTCGGCGGTGGCGGTGAGCTGGACCGGCTATTTCCTCAGCCTCCTGCAACACTTCGACATCACCCTGCCAAGGGAACTCGTCAGCGCCCCGCTCGATGGCCAGCTGCGCCCCACCGGCGCGATCGCCAACATTCCCGCGGCGGCGATCGTGCTGCTGCTGACGTGGCTGTGCTACGTTGGCATCCGCAAGTCGTCGGCCATGAACATGGCGATGGTCGTGCTCAAGACGGGCCTGATCCTGCTGGTGATCTTCGTCGGTTGGAAGTACGTGAATCCGGACTACTGGCACCCCTTCATTCCCGCCAACGAAGGTCCCGGCAAGTACGGCTGGGAAGGCGTGCTGCGCGGCGCGTCGATGGTGTTCTTCGCCTACATCGGTTTCGAGGCCGTCTCCGTCGCCGCGCAGGAATCGCACAAGCCGCAGCGCGACCTGCCCATCGGCATGCTCGCCTCGCTCGCCATCTGCACCGTGCTGTACATCGCGATGGCCGCGGTGATGACCGGTCTTGTCCCCTTCAACCTGCTGGGCACGGACGAGCCGGTCGTGACCGCCGTTGCCGCGCATCCCGAGCTGGGCTGGTTGCGCGTGGTGGTGGAGATCGGCGCGCTGATCGGCCTGTCGTCGGTGGTGCTGGTGATGATCATCGGCCAGCCGCGCATCTTCATGATCATCGCGCGCGACGGCCTGCTGCCGCCGGTGTTCACCAAGATCCATCCCGAGTACCGCACGCCGCACATCAACACGGTGATCACCGGCATCGGCATCGCATTGCTGGCGGCGCTGTTCCCACTGGACGTGCTGGGCGAACTGACCTCGATGGGCACGCTGATCGCCTTCGCCGCGGTCTGCGGCGGCGTGCTGATCCTGCGCCGCACGCAGCCCGACCTGCCGCGGCCGTTCCGCATCCCGGCGGCATGGCTGATCTGCGGCGCCGGCATCCTCAGCTGCCTCGCCCTGCTCTCGACGATGACGGCCCACAACTGGTTCCTGATGATCCTGTGGACCGCCGCCGGCTTCCTGATCTACTTCCTCTACGGCTACCGCCACAGCCGCCTGCGGCGCGGCTGACGCCCGTTCCGGCCCACGCACGAAGGCGCCCACGTGGCGCCTTCGTCGTTTCCAGGCGACCGCCGAACGCACGGGCGAGCCGGCACGAAAGGCGCGTCTTTCCGCCCACGGGATGCCGGATTTCCCCTTCCGGAACGGTCCCTTACCACCGGTCCGCTACACTTGCCGGCATGAACGCCCCCCTTCCCTACGACTCCCAGCGCCTGGCGCATTGCGCCGGGGAAATCATCGTGAACGTGCGCGAGCTGTCGGCGCTGGGCTGGACGCCGGCGACCAGCAGCAACTTCTCGCGCCGCATGGACGAGCAGCACATCGCGATCACCGTCTCCGGCCGCGACAAGGGCAAGCTCACCGAGTCGGACATCATGGTGGTCGACCTCGAAGGCCGGCCGGTCGCCACCACCCAGAAATCCTCCGCCGAAACGCTGCTCCACACGCAGCTGTACAAGCGCTTCCCCGACATCGGCTGCGTCCTGCACACGCATTCGAAGGTGCAGACCGTCGCCTCGCGCCTGTACGCCGGCCCGGGGCACGTCCACCTGGAAGGCTACGAGCTCTTGAAAGCCTTCACCGGCAACACCACCCACGAGATCAGCGTCGAGCTCCCCGTGCTGCCCAACAGCCAGGACATGCACACGCTGGCCGCGCAGGTCGATTGCCTGCTCGACCGCCAGCAGATGTGGGGCTACCTGATCGACGGCCACGGCCTCTACGCCTGGGGCCGGGACATGCCGGAAGCCCGGCGCCACCTTGAAGCATTCGAATTCCTGCTCGGCTGCGAGCTTGAACTGAGGAGACTGCAGCGATGAGCCGCCTGCGCATCTTTTCCGAGAACGACCCGTCCAACCCGCGCCTGTCCACCTCCGACCACGCCGAGATGGCGAAGGAACTGGAGAAGATCGGCGTGGCCTTCGAACAGTGGCAGGCGACCGCGCCGGTCGCGCCGGGCGATGCGCCCGAGACGATCATGGACGCCTATCGCGCCGACATCGACCGGCTCGTCCGCGAGCGCGGCTTCAAGACCGTCGACGTGGTGAGCATCGCGCCGGACAACCCGCAGCGCGAGGCGATGCGCACCAAGTTCCTCGACGAGCACTTCCACAAGGAAGACGAAGTGCGCTTCTTCGTCGCGGGCTCGGGCTTGTTCACCCTGCACGTCAACGACGAGGTGTACGAGGTGAAGTGCGAGCAGGGCGACCTGATCGCCGTGCCCGACAGCACGAAGCACTGGTTCGACATGGGCCCGGAACCGAGCTTCATCGCCATCCGCTTCTTCACCGAACCGGACGGCTGGGTCGGTCATTTCACCGGCACCGACATCGCGCAGCGCTTCCCGCGCTTCGAGAAAGGCCAGGCGGGGTGATACGGCGAGAAACGAGCGGGGGGGAACGAGCAACGAGCGTCGCTCGCGTTTCGCTCCCTTCCTCGCGTTTGTCGTTCCTGCGCACTCGTTCCCGACTTCCGATCACACCTCAGCTCCCACTTACTTCATGACCGTAAAAGCCATCCTCACCGACATCGAAGGCACCACCAGCAGCATCTCGTTCGTGAAGGATGTGCTGTTCCCGTACGCACGACGCGCCCTGCCCCGCTTCGTCGCCGCGCGCGGCAGGGAGCCGGGGGTGCGCAAGTGGCTCGACGCCGTGGCGACCGAAAACGGCGGCATGTGCCAGGACGAGATGATCGTGGAGGTGCTGCAGGGCTGGATCGACGAGGACCGCAAGCACACCGCGCTCAAGGCGCTGCAGGGCATGATCTGGGCCGACGGCTACCGCAACGTCGACTTCACCGCGCACATCTATCCCGACGCGGCCAAGGCCCTGCGCGCATGGCATGCGGCCGGCCTGCCGCTGTACGTGTACTCCTCCGGCAGCGTGCCCGCGCAGCGGCTGTTCTTCGGCCATAGCGATGCCGGCGACCTGACCACGCTGTTCTCCGGCTGGTACGACACCGAAGTTGGCGGCAAGCGCGAGGCGCGGAGCTATCGCAACATCGTCGAATCCATCGGCCTCCCGGCCGGCGAGATCCTGTTCCTGTCCGACGTCGTGGAAGAGCTCGACGCCGCGCGCGAGGCAGGATTGCAGACGGTGCTGATCGACCGGCTCGAGGATTACGCAACGCCGCGCACCGGCGAAGGTACGCACGGACACACGCGAGTCGAGACGTTCGCGGACATTTCGATCGGCCGATAGCGCCGCCCACGATCGCCTTTCGCCGCTACGGGAGCATGCTCCCGACGACGGTGATCGCGACATGCGCGATCACCCGTGGATCTTCTCCCCGCGCTCCAGCATCCCGACGAACTTCTCCACGCGCGCAGATTTCGTTTCCGGCTTCTTCGCCGTGTGCACGCGCCAGCAGAACGCGTAACGGTTGGTGCGATCCAGCGCGTCGAAGGCCTTGCGCGCCTTCGCGTTCTTCGCCAGTGCCGCGGCGAGTTCCGGCGGGATGTCCATGACGCTCGCCGCCTGGTACGCGGCGTCCCAGCGACCATCCGCCTTCGCCGCGTGGACCTCGCGCAATCCGGCCGGCTGCATGCGTCCGGCCGCGACCAGTCTCTCCACCCGCGCCACGTTGAGTTTCGACCACAGGCTCTTCGCCTTGCGCGGCGTGAAGCGCTGCAGGAAGTACTGCGCATCGCAGCTGCGCTTGAGCCCGTCGATCCAGCCATGGCACAGCGCCACGTCCAGCGCCTGCGAATAGCTCACCGACGTCGCGCCCGTGTCCTTCTTCGCGATCTTCAGCCACACGCCCGCGTCATCGCCGTGCGCGCCGAGCCACTGCTCCCACGCCGCTTCGGTCCTGAACAGCTTGATCGGCAGATCCGTCGGCGGTTGCACACTCATCGCGCCTACTCCCCTGCATCGTCCAGACGATAGCTTCCCTGCGCACGCTGCTCGCCCTGCCAGCGATCGAACGCGCGCACCTCGATGCGATGCTCGCCCACCGCAAGATCCGTCGGCAACGCACCACGCCACAGGTGCGTCGACGGGTCGGCTTCGGGCGACCGGTCGTAGCCGCGCAGCGACGCCGCCGTATCGTCGGCAACGTTCTCCGCAAGCAGCTTCGGGTCCGGCTGCTCGACGCGCTTCATCGGCTTCCACGCACCATCGTCGATACGGTACTCGACGCGGGTTTCGGCGTCGCCCATGTACACGTTCGCGAACACGCCGAACGCCGGATACGCGCCGCGACGCAGCACCTTCGGCGCATGCAGGCCGATCGCCTCATCCTTCGCACCACGCGCGACCACGTAGCGCAGCGAGTACGAACCATCCGGCCGGAACGTTGCCCACGCATGGCCGTTCGGCGTGCCGTCGCTCATCATCGTGTCGGGAATGCCCTGCGCATCCTTCACGCCCGACCAGAACGCGCCGCAGGTCGCACCGACGTTGTATTCGTGCAGCGGCTTTGCGCCGTGCCATCCGGTGGAAGCATCATGGAAATAGTGCCGCTGGTTGTGCGTGTGCGCGCTGAGCAGCAACACGTTCGGGCGATCGGCCAGCAGCGCGAACAACCGCTCGCGATCGGCACGACGGAACGTCTCGACGCCCGGCACCGGATCGAAGAGCGGGATGTGCACCGAGATCACCACGCGCCGCTCCTTCGGCAACGTCGCCAGGTACGCCTCCAGGAACGCGAACTGGTCCTCGCGCAATCCGCCGACGTAGGACGGCTTCTTCCCCGGCATGTACACCACGTCGTCCATCACGATGAAGCTGGCCTGCGGCTCCTCCCACGCGTACGTATCCGGTCCGAACACGTTGCGGAAGCCGAGCAGCGCGTCCTCGTCGCGCGTGGCGTCGAAATCCAGATCATGATTGCCCGCCACATGAAGCCACGGCACGCCGAGCTTCGCCGTCACGCGGTTCATCGCCGGATACAGCGACAGATCGTCGTTGACGATGTCGCCCATGCTGATGCCGAGCTGCGCGTCGTGTCGGCCGACGAGCGGATCGACGATGTCGCGTTCGTAGTAGCCCACGTCCACCATGCTCTTGGCCTGCGGATCGCCGAACACCAGCATCTTCAACTCGCCGGGCCGACGCGGGAGACGATGCAGTGCGAAGTCGTAGGACGCCTGCGGCGTGGTCGCGGGAATGCCGCCATGGCGCAGCGACGGCGAGCCCAGCGGAAACAGGTGATGCCAGAACAGCGGCAGTCCGTTCGCACCGGTGGCGACGGCATGTCGCGGCGGCTTGACGACGAACAAGGTGCTGCCTTCACGCATCGGCAGCGTGTAAGCGCCCTGCGCGTCGGTGATCGCGAGCTCGCGGCCGTTGGAGACCTTCACGCCCTCGATGCCGCGCTCGCGCGCATCGCGCCGGCCGTTTGCATTCGCATCGTCGAACACGATGCCGGCAACGCTGGATTGCGCCGCCGCGTGGCCCGACACAGTCAACAGGGCGATGAGGACGACGGGAAGAACGTGCGGCATGGCGGGACTCGGCACCGGGATCGCGGGATTATCGTCCGCGCCCGTGTCCGCCGGAAGTCGCGCGGCTTGCCTCAGCGGGCGTGACGCGCCTTCAGCAGCGCCTCGACGTCGGCCAGCCCGAGCCCGCGCGCGCGCAGCAGTACCAGCAGGTGGTACAGCAGATCGCCCGCTTCGTCCATCAGTTCCTCGTCGCCCTGCGCCACCGCGGCCAGCGCGGTCTCGACACCCTCCTCGCCCACCTTCTGCGCGATCCGGCGGATGCCACCGTCGAACAGCCGCGTGGTGTAGCTGTCGGCGGGGCGCTCGCGTTCGCGCTGCGCTATGAGGACGTCGAGTTCGTGCAGGAACGGCTGCGCCCCGCCCGGCGCCTGCGCGAAACAGCTTTCGCGTCCAAGGTGGCAGGTCGGCCCATGCGGTCGCGCCGTCACCAGCAGCGTGTCGCGATCGCAATCCACGTCGATGGCAACGAGATCGAGGTAATGGCCGGAGGTTTCGCCCTTCGTCCATTGCGCGTTGCGGCTGCGGCTGAAGAACGTGACGTGCCCGCTGTCGAGCGTGGTGCGCAGCGCGGTGGCATCCATGTAGCCGAGCATCAGCACGCGCAAGGTGTCCGCATCCTGCACGATCGCGGGCAGCATGCCGCCCTGCTTGTCCCATGCGAGCGTTTCGATCGCGATGGACGAACGTTCAACCGACATCGCGCACCTCGATGCCCTGCCCGCGCAGGTACCGTTTGAGTTCGGGAATCCGCACCGCCCCGGAGTGGAACACGCTCGCCGCAAGCGCCGCATCGACATCGGCCTGCGCGAACGCCTGCGCGAAATGCGCGATCGTCCCCGCGCCGCCGGACGCCACCAGCGGCACCGCACAGCGCTCGCGCACGGCGCGCAACTGTTCGATGTCGTAGCCCTGCCGCACGCCATCGCTGCCCATGCAGTTGAGCACGATCTCGCCCGCGCCACGCTCCTGCGCTTCGACGACCCAGTCGAGCGTGCGCTTCGGCAACGCGCGCGTGCGTGAGGGATCGCCGGTGTACTGGCGCACGCGCCATTCGCCGTCCGCGTCGCGCAGGCTGTCGATGCCCACCACAACGCACTGCACACCGAACACGTCGGCGATCTCGCCAATCAGCGCGGGCCGTTCCAGCGCCGGCGTGTTGATCGACACCTTGTCCGCACCCGCGTGCAGCACCGCACGCGCATCCTCGACCGTGCGGATGCCGCCCGCCACGCAGAACGGAATGTCGATCACGCGTGCGACGCGCTCCACCCACTGCCGGTCCACGCTGCGGCCTTCGGGGCTCGCGGTGATGTCGTAGAACACGAGTTCGTCGGCGCCCTCATCGCGATAACGCAATGCGAGCTCGACGATATCGCCCATGTCCACGTGATCGCGGAAGCGCACGCCCTTCACGACGCGGCCATCGCGAACATCCAGGCACGGCACGATCCGGCGGCTCAGCATGCCTGTGTCCTCTTCAGCGCTTCATCGAGCGCGAAGCGTCCTTCGATCAGCGCCTTGCCCAGCACCGCCCCCGCGCAGCCGGCGCTGCGCGCGTCTTCGATGTCGTCGACACCGCGCACGCCGCCGGACGCCTGCACGCGCAGGTTTGGCGCCAGCGCGGACAGATGCCGATACAGCGCGATGCCCGGGCCCGCGAGCATGCCGTCGCGCGCGATGTCGGTGCACAGCACGTTGCGCACACCGCCGTCCGCGACGCGCTGCACCAGTGCATCGAGTTCGACGCCGCTGTCCTGCGTCCAGCCCGCGGTCGGCAGGCGCCACGCGCCGGACGCGTCCTGCCGCGCATCGAGCGCAACCGTGATGCGATCCGCTCCGAAGCGTTCGACCCAGCGCAGCACGCGTTCCGGTTCGCGCACCGCAAGCGATCCGACCACGACGCGTTCGGCGCCGGCATCGAGGATCATCGCGACGTCGTCCTCGCTGCGCACGCCACCGCCGGTCTGCACGCGCAATCCGGTTCGCGCGACCACCTCGCGCACCAGCGGGTGCAGCGTGTAACCGCCTTCACGCGCGGCGTCCAGGTCGACCAGATGCAACCACCGCGCACCGGCGGCCGCATACTGCGATGCGAGCTCGATCGGCGACGGCGCATAGCGCGTCTCGCGCGCGTAGTCGCCCTGGTGCAATCGCACGACTCGGCCGTCGCGCACGTCGATGGCGGGATACAGTTCGAAGGCGATGTCCCGCATCGCTGGCGAAGGCACGTTCATGCCGCCTCCATCGCGAGGAAGTTCGCGAGCAGGCGCTGCCCGGTCGCGGCCGAACGTTCCGGATGGAATTGCGCACCGAAGCGGAGACCACGTCCGGCGACGGCGGTGAATGCACTGCCGTACTCGCTGCTCGCAAGCGTGTCCTCGTTGGGCGGCGCGGCGAAGCCATGCACGAAGTACGCCCATTCGCCGTTCGCGATGCCATCGAGCAGCGGCGAGGCGCGCTCGCATCGCAAGCGGTTCCAGCCCATGTGCGGCACGCGCAGGCCGGGGCGCGGCGGCATGCGTCCAATGCGTCCACGCAGCACGCCAAGCCCTTCCACGTCGCCTTCCTCCGAGGATTCGTACAGCAGTTGCATGCCCAGGCAGATGCCGAGCAGCGGCGCTTCGAGCGACCGGATCGTCTCCACCAGGCCGAGTTCGTGCAGGCGCCGCATTGCCGGCGCGGCGGCGCCGACGCCCGGCAGGATGACGCGCGGCGCGTTGGCGATGGTGTCCGCGTCGGCGCTCAACACCGCACGTGCGCCCACGCGCTCCAGCGCATAACGCACCGAACCGATGTTGCCGCCGCCCCAGTCGATGAGAACGACGTCGGTCATGATTGCCAGCTCTTGAATGTCACGTTGAAGCTCATGCGAATTCCGCCCCTCAGAGCGTGCCCTTGGTGCTCGGCAGCTCGCGCCCCTCGCGTTTGACGGCCTGGCGCAACGCGCGCGCGACCGCCTTGAAGCAGGCTTCGACCTTGTGGTGATCGTTGTCGCCGTCCACGCGCAGGTTGAGGTTGAGTCCAGCGGTTTCGCACAGCGAGCGGAAGAAATGCGGGACGAGTTCGGTCGGCAGCCCGCCCACGCGTTCGCGCGCGAACGCGCCTTCGAATACGAAGTACGGGCGGCCGGAGAAGTCCAGCGCCGCGCTCGCCAGCGATTCGTCCATCGGCAGCGTGAAACCGTAGCGACCGATGCCGCGCTTGTCGCCCAGCGCTTCGCGCAGGGCCTGGCCGAGCGCGAGCGCGCTGTCCTCGACCGTGTGGTGTTCGTCGATGTGCAGGTCGCCGTCGCAGCGAAGCTCCAGCGCGATGCCGCCATGCTTGCCGATCTGTTCGAGCATGTGGTCGAAGAAACCGAGCCCGGTCGACACCTTCGGGTCCGCGTTGCGGTCGAGATCGACCGCGACCTCGATGCGTGTCTCGCGCGTGTTGCGCGTCACGCGCGCGGTTCGCGGCGCATCGGCCAGCGCATGTGCGATGCCGCTCCAGTCCCACTCGCCGCCGAATTGTGGCGTGCGCAGCTGGAACGCGCGGATCCCGAGGTTGCGGGCGAAGGCGTTGTCGGTCTCGCGATCGCCCACCATGGCCGAACGCGTCCAGTCGATCCCGCGATCGCGCAGCAGCGGAAGTGCGAGCGCGATGCCCGGCTTGCGCGTGGCCGCGTTCTCCGCCGGCAGGCTCGTGTCGATGAGCACGTCGCGGAACACGATGCCCTGGCTCTCGAACACCTGCATCATCAAGCCATGCGGGCCATCGAAATCGGCCCGCGGGAAGGCGTCGGTGCCCAGGCCATCCTGGTTGGTGACCATCACGAACTGGTAGCCGGCATCGCGCAGGCGCAGCATCGCCGGGATCACGCCCGGCACGAAACGCAGCTTGTCGAAGCGGTCGATCTGGAAGTCGGACGGTTCCTCGATCAGCGTCCCATCGCGATCGACGAACAGGATGGGCGTCGTGTTCATGCGCGCGACTCCAGCACCGACAGCACCGTCGCATTCTGCTGCGGCGTTCCCACGCTGATGCGCAGCGCGTCGCCGAGGCCCGGCGCGGCGCGCATGTCGCGCACGACGATGCCTGCGTCGAGGAGGCGATCGAATGCGGACTGCGCATCGTCGAAGCGCGCCAGCACGAAGTTCGCCCGCGAGGCGTACACGCGTCGAACGCCGGGCAGTTCCGCGAGTTTCTCCTCAAGCGCGTCGCGTTCGGCGCGCACGATGCCGATGCGCGATCGCGTCCGCGATGCCGCTTCCGTCGCGAGTGCACGCAGCGCCTCGTCCGTGCACGCCGCAGGCAACGGATACGGCGCCTGGCAACGGCGCAGCACTTCGATCAGTGCGGCATCGGCGACGACGACACCGATGCGCGCCGCGGCCAGCGCGTGCGCCTTCGACAGCGTGCGCAGCACGGCCACGTTGCGGCAGGTGGCGATCAGTTGCGTTGCGGAGGGTGCGTCGGCGAACTCGATGTAGGCCTCGTCGACCACGACCAGCGCCTGGTCTTCAAGGCGACGGGCGAGCGCGGCGATCGCGTCGAGCGGAAGCAGCGCGCCGGTCGGATTCCCGGGCGAACACAGGAACACGATGCGCGCGCCCTGCGCGAGCGCGGCATCGCCGATGGCAGCGAAATCGCAGCGCCACTCGCGGTCGTTCTCGCGCAGCGGCACGTCGATCACGCGCGTGCCGTGCAGGCGCGCGCTCACCGCATACATGCCGAAGGTCGGCGTGCTGACGACGATGGCATCGCCGCCTGGCCGGCACACGGCGCGCACCAGCAGGTCGATGCCTTCATCGCTGCCGCGACCGGCGAGCAGCTGCTCCGGCGCGCAGTCGTAGAGTGCGGCGAGCGCTTCTCGCAGCGCCTGCGGTTGCGGATCGGGATAGCGGCGCAGCATGCCGTCGGCGTCCGAGGGATTCGGCCATGGGGATTCGTTGGCATTGAGCCAGATCTCGCCCTGCAGGCGATCGCTGCGCGCCGAGCGGTAGCCGCCGAAATCGCGCAGGTCTTCGCGCACCAGCGCGAGCGGACCCGTGGCGATGTTCTCGTTCACGACCGCGTTCACGACGCCACCGCCTGCAAGCGCAGCGCGACCGCTTGCAGATGCGCGTCGAGGCCTTCGGCGCGTGCGAGTTCCACCGCGCACGGGCCGATCGCCTCGATGCCGCGCGGCTGCACTTCCTGCACGGTGATCGCCAGCTGGAAGCTCGCGACATTCAGGCCACCGGCAAAGCGCGCCGCGCCGCTGGTCGGCAGCACGTGGTTGGTGCCGCTGCAGTAATCGCCCAGCGCTTCGGGCGCCCAGTCCCCGAGGAACACCGAACCCGCCGCCGTCACGCGCGGCAACCACTGGCGCGCGTCGCGCAGCGCGAGGATGAGGTGTTCGGGCGCGTATCGGTTGCTGACTTCCAGCGCCTGCTCGATCGATTCCACGCGGATCGCGCTGGAGGATTGCAGCGCGCGTCGTGCGATGTCCGCACGCGGCAGCGCGAGTTGCAGCGCGAGCTGGCCGGCCACCGCTTCGATCAACGCATCATCGTCGCTGAGCAGCAGCACCTGCGAGTCGGGCCCGTGCTCGGCCTGGGAGAGCAGGTCCGCGGCGACGAAGGCCGGGTTCGCACCGGCATCGGCGATCACGAGCACTTCCGACGGGCCGGCGGGCATGTCGATCGCGGCGCCGTCGACGTCCATCGCGACCTGGCGCTTGGCCTCGGTCACGTACGCGTTGCCGGGGCCGAACAGCTTGTCGCAGCGCGGGATGGTCGCCGTGCCGTAGGCCATCGCGGCGATGGCCTGCGCGCCGCCGACCTTGAACACGCGCGTCACGCCGCAGCGCCTGGCCGCGTACAGCACGGCGGGATCGGCGCTGCCGTCGCGACGCGGCGGCGTGCACAGCACGATGTCCGGGCAGCCGGCCAGCCGCGCCGGCACGCCGAGCATCAGCGCGGTCGACGGCAGCGGCGCCGAGCCCGCCGGCACGTACAGGCCGACGCGCTGGATGGGTCGCAGCACGCGTTCGCAACGCACGCCGGGCGCGGTGTCGACCGCGTACGGCGCGGTCATGCCGGCTTCGTGGAAGACGGCGATGCGTTCGGCGGCTTCGTCTATCGCGGCGCGAAGGTCCGGCGGCAGCGCGGATTCGGCCTCGGCGAATTCCGCATCGCTCACCGTGAAGCCGGCCAGTTCCACGCCGTCGAAGCGTTCGCCGAAGGCGCGCAGTGCGGCATCGCCGTTGTCGCGGACCTCGTTGATGATCGCCGCGACGGCACTCGCCGTCGTGCTGGACGCCATCTGCGCGGGACGGCGCAGCAACTGCGATTGCGTGCGCGCATCGAGCACGCGCCAGTCGACGCGGCGCATCAGCGATTCGGTGGAGACGGCGGCGTTCATGCCAGCATGCCCTCCACCGGCAGCACCATCAGGCCGCGCGCGCCGGCACGCTTGAGTTCCTCCAGCCGCTGCCAGGTCACCGCGCCGTGGCAGAGCGCCTGCAACGCGAGGTCTTCGCCATCGTCCAGGCGCATTACCGTCGGCGCTTCCGCATCCGGCAGCAGCGGCAGCAGATCGGGCAGCACGCGGCGTGGCGCCTGGAACAGCAGCAGCTTGCTGTGACGGATGCGCAGCGCGCCGTCGAGGCGACGCAGCAGCAGGTCGGCGAGTTCGCCGCGCGTGGCGTCCAGCGCATCGGCCGGGCCGGCGAGCACGGCTTCGCTTTCCAGCAGGGTGGTCACCGGCTTGAGCTGGTTCGCCGCGAGCGTCGCGCCGCTCGACACCAGGTCGCAGATCGCATCGGCCTGGCCGAGGCGCGGTGCGATTTCGACCGAGCCCGACAGCAGCACCACCTTCGCGTCGATGCCCCGGTCGGCAAGCCATCGCGAGAGCAGCGCCGGGTAGCTGGTGGCGATGCGCTTGCCGGCGAGTTGCTCCGGGCCCTGCCAGTCCCAGCCATCGGGAATGGCGAGCGACAGGCGGCAGCCGCCGAAGCCGAGCGCGCGCCATTCGCGGAACGTGGGCTTGGCGCCGTTCGCCTCGCGGTCGCAGCCCTGCTCAAGCAGCACATTGCGGCCGACGATGCCGAGGTCGCACACGCCTTCGGCGATCAGGCCGGGAATGTCGTCGTCGCGCACCAGCAGCAGGTCGACGGGTAGCGATTCGCCGTAGCAGAACAGGCGGTCGCGGCTCTCGCGCCAGCTCAGGCCGCAGGAGGTCAGCAGGGCGCGCGCCGGGTCGGCCAGCCGGCCGGACTTCTGGATCGCGATGCGCAGGCGGTCGCGCGCCGGCGTGTTGGGGGACGGACTCATGGGGTTCTCGGATCAGCCGGCGTTGACGGCGGCGGGAGGCGTGGAAAGACGGGATGCCGCGATGCCGTAGCCGCCGGCGCCGCGTTCGAGCGTGCGCGCGACGCGGCCGATGGTGGTCACGCTGACCTGGGTGCGCTCGTGGATTTCGCGGTACGGCACGTTTTCCTGCAGCAGCGGGACGACGCGCCAGCGGTCGCCCATCGCTTCCAGTTCGGCCGGCGTGCACAGGTCCTCGAGGAAGGCCTGGACCTCCTCGACCGTGCGCAGGCTGGCCAGCGCGGTCGCGAGGAACGCGAGGTTCTCGGCGCTGCGCTCGTTTTCGGTGGGTCGTCGTTTCATTACGTGCGAATGAATGTATTAACGCGTTAATACATTGGACCATCCGACAAGGACGCGCGTCAACCCGGAACGGCTTCCGCGATCGGGTCCGAGGTCCTTCGGCCCCGCTTGTCTGAACGCCGCGTTCACACCGTCCACGGCGATAGTGACGGCCGCGTCACGACGCGACTGCATCGCCCCGCACTGCCCGTGGCCCGATGCCCGTCACTGGAACCAACGACCGGACGCCGGCCGACCGCCGGTGCCGAAGGGGACGACATGGGATGTGCGCCTGCCTGGCTCCGGCTCTGCCTCGCGGGGGTCGTCCTGCTCGCGTCCGCGGCGATGGCGGCAGGCCCGCCCGGGGAGACGATCGAGCTGCGCCGGGACACCGCCGAGGTGGCGCTCGGCCCGGCGATGCGCCATGTCCACGACGCCACGGCGCAGGGCGATCTGGCGGCGGCGACACGCTGGCTCGACGAAGGCCGGTTCCGGCCCCTGCCGCGCGGACGGACGTCGCTCGGTTTCCAGGACGGCGCCTTCTGGTTCCACACTCGCGTGCTCAACCGCGACAGCCCCGAAACCCGCTGGCTGCTGGTCCAGCGCTTCGCGCTCAGCGACCGCATCGACGTCTACGCGCGACATGCCGATGGCCGCGTCGCGTTCCAGGCCGGCGGCGATCACCGCCCCTTCGGCGCGCGCAGCATCCGCTACCGGCATCCGAACTTCCTGCTGACGTTGCCTCGGGGCGAGCCGGTGGACCTGTTCGTCCGCGTGCGCAGCGAGAGCTCGATGCAGGTGCCGCTGTCCCTGCTCACCCTGCCCGCCTTCGCCGAAACCACGCGCGACGCGCAGTTCGTCATCGGTGCGTACTACGGCATCCTGCTGGCGCTGTTCTTCTACAACCTCGCGCTGTGGCTGAGCCTGCGTGATGCCGGCTACTTCTGGTACCTGTTCCACCTGTCGGCGTTCGGACTGGTGCTGTTCACGCTCAACGGCCTGGGGTTCGAGTACCTGTGGCCGGGCTCATCGACGTTGAACGACCGCATGGTGCCGCTGTCGGTGTGTCTTGCGCAGATCGGCATGCAGCAGTTCACGCGCGTGTTCCTCGAACTGCGCCAGCGCTGGCCGCCCGGCGATCGCGCTGGACTGGCGCTGATCGCCTTCTTCGCGCTGCTCGGCATCGCCTCCACGTGGTTGCCGTATCGCATCGCGACGCCACTGGCTGCCGCCGCGGTACTGGCGAGCATCGCGTGGATCGCGATCGTCACGGTGACGATGGTTCGCCGTGGTTACGCGCCGGCGCGGCTGTTCCTGATCGCGTGGGCGATGTTCCTGCTCGGCACGGGACTGTTCGTCGGTGTCGCCTTCGGCATGGCGCCGAAGAATTTCCTGACCGAATACGGTGTGCAGATCGGCTCGGCGCTGGAGATGCTGCTGCTGTCGGTCGCGCTGGGGCACCGCTACGCGCGGCTTCGCGGCGAGAACGAACGCATCGCGCGCGAAGCGAAGGAACTGCTGGAACACAAGGTCGAACAGCGCACCACCGAGCTGCGCAGCGCACTGGTGCAGTTGGAGGACGCCCACGCGCGATTGCGCGAATCCAGCCAGCGCGACGCGCTCACCGGCCTGCACAACCGCAGCCATTTCCGCGACCGGTTCGATGCGCTGCTGCGGCAGGCGCGCGAGCATCGCCGCCCGCTGTCGCTGCTGATGATCGACCTGGACAACTTCAAGACGATCAACGATCGCTACGGCCACCTGATCGGCGACGAATGCCTGCGCTGGGCCGCGCGCACGCTGGGCCACGCATTGCGCCCGCATCACGACGCGTTGCTGGCGCGCTTCGGCGGCGAGGAATTCGTGGTGGTGCTGCCCGGGCTCGACCTCGTCGCGGCGGCGCGCGTCGCCGAAGACCTGAGGCAGCACCTGCGCGAAGCCCCGTTCCGCAGCAGCGGCACGTACGAGATCCCGGTGACGGCGAGCATCGGCGTGCACGCGGTCGATCCTGCGACCGTCGGCGGGATCGACCCGCTGTTGCAGCTGGCCGACCAGGCGCTGTACCGCGCGAAGGCGGATGGACGCGATTGCGTGCGGACGTCGCAGGGGGAGATGGCGTGAGGGCGCGCTGACCTCCGTCACTTCATCCGCTGCGCGGGAATGATCAGCGCGACTGCAACGCGACTGCCATCAGCCCCGCGCCGCCCCCAGGATCGTCCCGTCCTTCACCAGCCGCACCGCCGTCGCGACTTCGCCGTCGAGCGCGCGATCGCGATCGAGGAACGGGATCTCGCGACGGATCGCGGCGTGCGCGGCAGCGACCGCGCGGCCAGGCTGGAACTCATCGGCCATCGCGAGCTCCACGCGCAGCGATTCCACTTCGTCCAGAAACGCGTCGTACTCCAGCGTTCCCGGCGTCGGGCCACCGGCGATCTTCGCGGCCAGTGCGGCCGCGTCGGCGCGGCTGGCGAGATCGCGGGCGGCGTTGATCATGTCGCGACGAAGATCCAGCGCCTGCGCGGCGGTGTACAGCTCCAGCGCGATCACCTTGCCCAGGTCGTCGGCCATCGCCAGCACGTGGCGCGCTTCGTTCGCGCCCATCGAGACGTGGTCCTCGGCGTTCGCGCTGGTCGGAATCGAATACACCGACGCCGGATGCGCGCGGCTCGCCAGGTCGTTGACGATCGCGGCGGCCGTGTACTGCACGATCATGTGGCCGGATTCGGTGGAATCCTCATTGCCGATGAGGAATCCCGGCAGGCCGTCGTTCGTCGCCGGATCGACCAGCTTGTTGAGGCGGCGCTCGGAAATGCTCGCCAGCACCGGGATCGCGGCCTTCACGTAGCTCATCGCCAACGCGAGCGGCATGCCGTGGAAGTGGCCGGCGGAAATCACCTGCTGTTCGACGAACTCCGCCTTCGCGTCCGGGAACACGATGGGGTTGTCGGTCAGCGCATTGAGTTCGATGTCGAGCACGCGCGCGGCCTGCGCGATGGCATCGCGCACCGCGCCGTGCACCTGCGGGATGCAGCGCAGCGAGTAGCTGTCCTGCGGCTGGTGCTTCTTGCCGCCGCGGAACGGGCGGAAGCGGCGGTAGAACTTCTCGCGGCCGTGACGCTGCGCCAGCGGCACCCAGTCCCAGCCGATGTCGAAGCGCAACTGCTGCGCCTGCTCCGTGTCCCAGCTGCCCGGCTGCCATGCGCGGAACTTCGGCACGAGATGGTACGGGATGTCGGCCAGCGTCGAGCCTTCCAGCAGGATGCGCAGGTTCGCCGCGCTGTGCACCTGGCCCGGATGCGGACGCAGCGCATGCACTTCCTCGGCGAACGCGCCGAGGCGGCCGGCGAAAGCGTCGATGGTCATCGCCGCCGCGAGATCCGCCGTGTCGAGCAGGTCCTCCAGCTTGTCCAGCGCGAGCACGCCGCAGGCGAGCATCTGCGCGGTGCCGTTGTTGAGCGCGAGGCCTTCCTTGTACGACAAAGTGATCGGCGACAGGCCCGCGCGCTTCAGCGCCTGCGCGCCCGGCATGCGCTGGCCTTCGAAGAACGCCTCGCCACCGCCGAGCAGCACGATCGCCAGATGCGACAGCGGCGCCAGATCGCCCGAAGCGCCGACCGAACCCAGCTGCGGCACCACCGGCACGATGCCGGCGTTGAGCATCGCCGTCAGCGCCTGCAGCGTTTCCACGCGGATGCCCGAATGTCCGCGCATCAGCGTGTTGATGCGGATGCACAGCATCGCGCGGACGACGTCCGGCGCGAACGCCTCGCCCACGCACACCGCGTGCGTCACGATGAGGTTGCGCTGCAGTTCCTCGTGCAGCGTCTCGTTCGAACGCAAACTGCCAGGCAGCTCATCGCGCAGGCGATGGTTGCCGAGCAGGCGGTCGGCGTTGCTGCCGAAGCCGGTGGAAACGCCGTAGATCGGCTCCTCGCGGCTGACCTGTTCGGCCAGGAATTCGGCGGCGCGCGCGACGGCCGGAAGCTGCTCCTGCGCCAGTTCGACGTGCGCGCCATAGGCCACGTCGACCAGCTGTGCGCGGGTGAGGGAGCGGCCGTCGAGTCGGATGGGTTTCATGGATGTTCCGTTTGTGGTTTCAGCTCCCTCCCCTGCGAATGCAGGAGAGGGTTGGGGAGGGTGAAGTCCGTCGCCTCGGCGTCCGGCGCTTCGCGCCTCGTCCCTCCCCACCTCCCCTGTAACAGGGGGGAGGAGAAAGGCAGCTCAGCGTCGCGCCAGAACTTGCGCCTGCTCCAGCTCCACGCGCAACGTGCTCGCCAGCTCCTCGCGCGCGACTTCGAACTGCTCCTCGCGCAACAGATCCTTCACCGCGACCACGCCGCGCGCGCGCTCGTCCTCGCCGGTCAGCACGACGAAGCGGATGCCCGCGCGCGATGCGTACTGGAACTGCTTGCCGATCTTGCGCGCTTCCATCTGCATCTCGGTGTTGATGCCGGCCGCACGCAGGCGGCGCGCGATGTCGAGCGCGTCGTCCAGCGACGCGTTGTCCATCAGCGCGACCATCGCCTGCACCGTGCTGCCGGTCGCCTTGCCGAGCAGGCCCGCCTCGCGCAGCTGCCAGAACAGGCGCGTCAGGCCGATCGAGATACCGACGCCGGGCAGCTTCGACCTGGTGTAATGGCTGGCAAGGTTCTCGTACCGACCGCCCGAGCAGATCGAACCGATCTGCGGGTAATCGTTGAGCGTGGTCTCGTAGACCGTGCCGGTGTAGTAATCCAGCCCGCGCGCGATGGAGAAGTTCAGTGCGTAATGCGTTTCGGGAACGCCGAGCGCGCGCACCAGCTCCAGCACCTCGCGCAGTTCGGCCACGCCCTCGCGCAGCGACTCGCTACCCTCGCCCAGCGCGTCCAGCTTCGCCATGGCATCGGCGTGCGAGGTCGAACGCACCTTCACGAAATCCAGGATCTTCTCCACGCCTCCGGCCGGCAGGTTGAAGCCTTCGCCGGTCAGCGTCTCGCGCACGTAGTCCTCGCCGCGCTTGTCGAGCTTGTCGACTTCGCGCAACACCAGCGCCTGCAGTTCGCCGTCGGCGACGCCCTGCGCCTCGAAGAAGCCGCGCATCAGCTTGCGGTTGTTGAGCTGGATGGTGAACGCGCCGATGTCCAGCTCGTTGAACACCGAGTAGATGACCGCGGGCAGTTCGGCATCGAAACGCACGCTCAGCGCGTCCTTGCCGATCACGTCGATGTCGCACTGGTAGAACTCGCGGAAACGGCCGCGCTGGGCGCGTTCGCCGCGGTACACGCGCTGCATCTGGTAACGACGGAACGGGAACGCGAGTTCGTGTTCGTGCTCGGCGACGAAACGCGCCAGCGGCACGGTCAGGTCGAAGCGCAGGGCGAGTTCGGGGAGGCCCTCGCCGGCCCCGCCTTCGGACGACTTGCCCAGCGCGCCGGTGGACTGCACGAAATACACCTGGCGTTCGGTTTCGCCGCCGGATTTGGTCAGCAGCACCTCCGACAGCTCCATCACCGGCGTTTCCACCGGCAGGAAGCCGAAGCGTTCGAAATTTCGGCGGATCGCGTCCAGCATGCGCTGGAAGGCGATCTGGTCAGGAGGCAGCAGCTCCATGACCCCGGGCGGGGTGCGCGGCTTGATCAAGCGGGACTCCAGTGGATCGGGCGGGCGCGCCTGTGCGGCGCGTCGCGAGGGGTGGAAACCGCCACAGTTTAGCGGTTGCGCCCGGTCTTCCCCCAGCGAGCCGGACGCGTGGATCGGGCCGACCTGAAGAAATTGCATCCGACCCCTTGCCTCGCCCCCGTCGGACTGACTAGAATTTGCGGCTCAGCAGTCGGGGTGTAGCTCAGCCTGGTAGAGCGCTACGTTCGGGACGTAGAAGTCGCAGGTTCAAATCCTGTCTCCCCGACCAACTCCGCAGCGATGCGGTTGCTGACCCAGAAAACGCCGGCCGATGCCGGCGTTTTTCGTTTGGGGCGTCGGCCGCCCCGGCTTCGTCCCGATCCACGCATGCGCGCATCGACGCGCGCTGCGGCATCATGCGGCGCAGTTCCCCGTCCGACCGCCCATGCCCCTTTCCATCGAGTCCTTCGAACAGCACGGCCGCCCCTGCGTGCGCCTGCGCCATTCCGCCGGCGCGAGCGTCGCCATCAGCCTGCACGGCGCGCACGTGCTGTCGTGGATGCCGGCGCCCGGTCGCGAGCGCCTGTACCTGAGCCCGAACGCCAGCCACGCGCCCGGCAGTGCGATCCGCGGCGGGATTCCCGTGGTCTTCCCGCAGTTCGCCGGGCGTGGCCCGCTGGTGAAGCACGGCTTCGCGCGGCTGCTGGAATGGCGCTTCGCCGGCCTGCAGGACGCGACCCCGTTCGGCGAGGCGGCGGTGTTCGAACTGGACGACAGCGAACACACCCGTGCGCTGTGGCCGTTCCGCTTCGGTGCACGGCTGCACGTGACGCTGTCGCCGGGCGCGCTCGACGTGGGCCTGGAAGTGCTCAATCGCGACGAGACGCCGTTCGCCTTCACCGCCGCGCTGCACACCTACCTGCGCGTGGGGCGCCTCGCGGCGGTCGAGCTCGACGGCCTGCAATCCACGCCGTACGAGGACAGCGCACGCAAGGGCGCGGCGATGCCGGCGTCCGGCGCGCCGGTGCGTTTCGAAGGCGAACTGGACCGGATCTATGCAGGCGCGCCGAGCGCGCTGCGGCTGCGCGAAGGCGACTCGACACTGCACATCGACGCCGAAGGTTTCCGCGACGCGGTCGTGTGGAATCCCGGCGCGACGCTGGCGGCGTCGATGGGCGACCTCGGCGCCGGCGAGCACCTGCGCTTCGTCTGCGTGGAAGCGGCGGCTGTCGTGGAGCCGGTCCCGCTCGCGCCAGGGGAGCGGTGGCTGGGCGTGCAGCGATTGCGGGAGTGAATGCCGGCGGCTCTTGCTTCTCCCTGCGGACCAGGTGCCCGGAGGGCGGATGAGGGATGACCCCGAAGAGAGAGCGCCTCAAGCATCCCGCGACTCCTCATGCCGCACCTGCCCTTCCCCGCGCACCACGAAGCGCTCGACCGTCAGCGACTCCGCGCCCATCGGCCCGTACGCATGCAGGCGCGTGGTCGAGATGCCGATCTCCGCGCCGAGCCCCAGCTGCCCGCCGTCGTTGAATCGCGACGACGCATTCACCATCACCGCCGAACTGCGCGTACCGCGCACGAAAGCCTCGGCCGCGGCCTCATCCCGCGTCGCGATCACCTCGGTGTGGTCCGAGCCGAACCGTGCGATGTGCGACAGCGCCGCGTCGAGGTCGTCCACCACCCGCACCGCGATCACCAGATCGAGGTATTCGGCCGCGTAATCCCCCTCGTCCGCCTCGCGCACCTGCGGCAGGATCGCGCGCGTGCGTTCGCAGCCACGCACTTCGACGCCACGCGCAGCCAGGCGCGCCAGCGCGGACGGCAGGAAATCCGCCGCGACATCGCGATGCACCAGCAGTGTTTCCAGCGCATTGCACACGCCCGGCCGCGACGCCTTGCCGTCGACGAGCAGGTCCAGCGCGAGCGCCAGGTCCGCCGCGCGATCGACGTAGAGATGGCACACGCCCTTGTAGTGCTTGATGACCGGCACGCGCGCATGCTCGGCCACGAAGCGGATCAGGCTTTCGCCGCCGCGCGGGATCGCCAGGTCGATCAGGTCCGACAGTTGCAGCAGCTCCAGCACGTGCTCGCGCGCGGGATCGCTGACCAGCGACACCGCCGCTTCCGGCAATCCTTCCGCGCGCAGCGCCGCGTGCAGGCAGGCGGCGATGGCGGCGTTGCTCGCGCGCGCTTCCGAGCCGCCACGCAACAGCACCGCGTTGCCGGCCTTCAGGCATAGCGCGGCGGCATCGGCGGTCACGTTCGGGCGCGCCTCGTAGATCATCGCGATCAGGCCCAGCGGAATGCGCTGGCGCTCGACGATCACGCCGTTCGGACGCACCTCGCGCCGCACGATGCCTGCAAGCGGATCGGCCTGCACGGCGACCTCGCGCAGGCCCTGCGCGATCGCGTCGATGCGCGCGTCGTCGAGCTTCAGGCGATCGAGCACCGCGTCGTTCAGGCCGCTGGCGCGACCGCGCTCCATGTCTTCGGCGTTCGCGGCAAGCACCTCCGCGCGACGCTGCGAAAGCACGTCGGCCATGCGTTCGATCAGGCGCTGGCGCGCGGCGCCATCCAGGCGCGCGATCCGCATCGCCGCTTCGCGCGCGCGCTCGGCGAGATGACGCACGTAACCGCTCATGGCGTGGCCTCCTTGTGGGCACTCGAATCGAGCAGCACCAGATCGTCGCGATGCACCACCGATTCGCCGTAGCGGAAACCGAGGATGGTTTCGATCTCGTTGCTGTGCCGGCGCGCGATGCGCCGGATCTCGCCCGCGCTGTACTGCGCGATGCCGCGTGCGAACGCGTCGCCCCGCCCGCTCGCGACTTCCACCACGTCGCCGCGACGGAACTCGCCCTCGGCCGAAAGCACGCCGCCGGGCAGCAGCGACGCGCCCTGGCGATGCAGCGCCGCGACTGCACCCGCATCGACGAACAGGCGACCGGAAGACGGCGCATGCCGCAGCCATTGCTTCCGCGCGCGCAGGCGGTCACCCTGCGCGAGCACCAGCGTGCCGTGCAGGCGATCGTCGTGAAGCGCACGCACCACGTCCCCATCGCGACCGCAGAACAGCGCGGTCGCGATACCCGCCGCGCCGGCCTTCGCGGCGGCATCGAGCTTGGTGCGCATGCCGCCGGTGCCGAGCGCGCCGGCGCCACCGCTCGCGGCCTGCAACAGTTCCGGCGTGATCGCCTCAACGCGCGCGATCGGCCGCGCCGACGGATCGGCCGGATGCGCGCTGTAGAGCCCACCGATGTCGGTGGCGATCAGCAGCAGGTCCGCATCGACCAGCGATGCGACCGCGGCGGCGAGGTTGTCGTTGTCGCCGAGCTTGAGTTCGTCCACCGCCACCGCATCGTTCTCGTTGATGACCGGCAGCGCGCCCAGGCGCAACAGTTCGCGCAGGGTGGCGCGCGCGTTGAGATAGCGGCGGCGGTTGCGCAGGTCGTCATGCGTGAGCAGCACCTGCGCGACCGGGCGATCGATCAATCGCTGCCAGAACGTCACCAGCGACGCCTGCCCGAGCGACGCAAGCGCCTGTCGCAATACGAGCCCGTCGCCGCCCGCAGCGACGCGATGCCGCCCCGCCGCGACCGCGCCCGACGACACAAGGACGACATCGCGCTGCCGCGTTCGTGCGTGTTCGATGAAGCGCGCCAGTGCGCCGGCATGACGCGGATCGAGCCCGCCTTCGCCCGACAGCAGGCTGCTGCCCACCTTGAGCACGGCGCGCCGCCAGTCCGGCAGCGGTTGCGCGGGGAAATCGGTGGCGTTCATCGCAAGGTTCTCCGCGCGCTATCGCGTGCCGTATTCCCAGTCGAACGGCACGCCGGTTTCGCCCAGCACGAAACGCACCAGTTGCGGGAAGCCCGCTTCACTGCGCACGTCGTTCGACAGGATGACCACGCAGCGTTCGTGCTGTTCGACGCAGACCCAGGTATTGCCGGTCGTTTCGTTGTGCCCGCCCTTGAAGAAACCCCGGCCTTGCGGGCCGTCGAACACCACCACGCCGAGGCCGGCCGCAAGATCCTTGCGGCGCTGTTCGACCGGAAGCTCCGGCTGCAGCGTCGGGAACTGCGACTTCGTGGTGATCGCCAACTGCGGCTTCACGATCTCCGCGCGGCTCTCGCGCGTGAGCCCGTCGCCACGCACGAAGGCGGCGGCGAACTCCGCGAAATCGGCGATGGTGGTGTCCATCGAACCGGCCGCGCGCACCTTCGATCGCTCGTCGTGCGGCTCGATCCTGCCGTTCTCGTCCCAGCCATCGGCGAGGTTGCCGGCGAAGTCGTCGCGCCAGATCAGGCTTGTTCGCGACATGCCGAACTCCTTGAAGACACGCGCCGTTTCCGCGCCGACGTCGATGCCCTTTCCGGTTTCCAGCGCGAACTGCAGCGTGTTCAGGCCATCGCCCGAGTACGCGTAGCGCGCGCCGGGGTCGAAGTGGAAATGCAGCTTCTCGTCGGGTTCCAGGAATCCGAAGTTCGCGAACCCCGTCGAATGCGTCAGCACGATGCGTGGCGTGAGCTTGCGCCAGCGCGGGTCCAGCGCGGTCCAGTCGGCATAGCGGTTCGTGATGTCGGCCGATGCATACGATGGCAACGGCTTCGGCAGCAGGTCCGCGAGCGGAGTGTCGAGCGTGAAACGCCCCGCATCGACCTGCCGCATCACGGTGTATGCGAACACCGCCTTGGTCAGCGACGCGCCGTACATGATCGTGTCGGTCTGCAGCGGATCGCCCGCCGCGTTGCGAACGCCGTGCGCGGCGACGTGGACCGGCTTGCCGCCGTCGATGATCGCGATCGCCAGCCCCTTCGCGCCGGTGTCGCGCATCACGCGCGCGACTTCGGCCTCGATGGCGGCGGGTGCGGGAATCGCGTGCGCCGCCGCCAGGGCGGGCGCGACCGCGAGCATTGCGATGAACCAACGGCGCATGTGGAGCTCCCCTTCATCATGGTCGAACCGTGTGATGCGGAACTGCGACTGCAACTGCCCTGGTGCTGCTAACCGCCGAGACGTTCCTTCAATGCATCCAGGCGAAGGTCGGCGGATGCGCCCGGCGACACGCGCGCGCGCAGGCTCGTATCCGGATCGCCCCCGGCCCAGCGTGCGGGATCGGCCGCGAGCCGGTACGCCTCGCGGAACGGCAGGCCCTGGCGCGCCATGTCGACCGCGAGATCCGTCGCGTACATCGACGGGTCCAGCGCTTCGCGCATGCGGTCGGTCTTCCATTCGAGGTTGCGCAGCAGGTCCGGCAGCAACTCCAGCGCATCCAGTCCACGACCGAACGCGTGGAAGATCGCGCCCTTCGAGAACTGCAGGTCGCGGTGATAGCCCGACGGCAACGAGAGCAGTTGTTCGATCTCGGTGCGCGCAGCGGCGGCGGCGGAATAGCTGGCGCGCATCAGTTCGATCACATCGGGATTGCGCTTGTTCGGCATGATCGAACTGCCGGTCGTGTACTGCGACGGCAGCGCGACGAAGCCGAACTCGGCGCTGGTGAACAGGCTCAGGTCCCAGGCGAGACGACGCAGGTCGAGCAGCGCCGACGTCAACGCTTCGATCGCCGCCATCTCGAACTTGCCACGCGACAGCTGCGCGTACGCGGCCGATACCTGCATTCGTCCGAAGCCCAGCGCCTGCGTGGTGTGGTCGCGCGCGAGCGGCAGGTTCACGCCGTAGCCGGCAGCACTGCCGAGCGGATTCGCGTCGACCCACGCCAGCGTGTCGGCGGCGCGCTGCGCGTCGTCGATGAAGCCTTCCGCCCACGCGGCCCACCACATGCCGAGCGACGACACGACGGCACGTTGCAGATGCGTGTAGCCCGGCAGCGGCACGGCCTGTTCGGCCTCCGCGCGAGCGAGTGCGACCTGCGCGCTTTCGCGACATGTGGCGACGAGGCGCGTCAGGCGATCCTTCAGCCACAGGCGCGTCGCGACGAGGATCTGGTCGTTGCGGCTGCGGCCGGTGTGGATCTTCTTGCCCGCATCGCCGAGGCGTTCGACCAGTCGGGCTTCGATCGCCGAATGCCCGTCCTCGTACTGCTCGTCGAGCACGAAACGCCGCGCCTTGAAGTCATCGGCAAGGGTCGACAGTTCGCGTTCCAGCCCGGCGAGCTCGGCGGCGGTGAGAATGCCGATCTGCTGCAATCCCTGCGCGTGCGCGCGGCTGGCTTCGATGTCGAACACGAAGAACTCGCGATCCAGGATCACGTCCTCGCCGGCGAGGAATTTCTGGATGCGCGCGTCGACCTTGACGCCGGGTTTCTGCCACAACAGTTCGGACATGGGGGTCACCTTCCAGCGATCTTGGCGCGGTCTCGTAGCGCTTTATCGTGCAATGCCCAGCTTCTCGTCGAAGCCGAACGCGAGATTGAGATTCTGCAGCGCCTGCGTCGCCGCACCCTTCAGCAGGTTGTCCTCCGTCGCGACCACGACCAGGCGACGACCATCCGGCGAAAGCGTGAAACCGCCGAGTTCGACGTGATGTTTGCCGGCGATGCGGCTCACCCACGGCGCCTCGTCGAGCACGTCCACCAGCGCCTCGCCCGCGTAGCGTTCGCGATAACGCGCGACGACGGCCTCGCGATCGAACGAGGTCGAAAGCGGCAGGTTCGCCGTGATCGTCAAGCCACGGAAGTGCGGCGCGACGTGCGGCAGGAACTGCACTTCGTGGCCGAGCTGGCGCGTGACCTCGCGCTCGTGCACGTGGTTGGTCAGCGCGTACGGCATCAGGTTGTCGCGCAGCTTTTCCGGATCGTTCCTGTCCGACGGCGACGTTCCCGCGCCGGAATAGCCCGACACACCAAAGCACTGCACCGGCCCTCCCAGCGCATCGAGCATGGGCGCGACCGCCAGCTGCATCGCGGTCGCATAACAGCCGGGATTGCTGATGCGGCGCTGTCCGGCGTACTTCGCGCGCGTGAGTTCGGGCAGGCCGTAGTACCACGTATCGTCGAAACGGTAATCGGCGGACAGATCGACGATCACCGGATCCACGCCCGCCGCATCGAAGGCCGCCACGCATGCGGCGGCCTTGCCGTTCGGAAGGGCGAGCACGACCGCGTCGGCGCCAAGCGCCGGCAACTCATCGTTCGCCGGCGCGACGTAGCGCAGCCCGGAATCGATGCCCGCGACGCCTTCGAAGTGGTCGGCGACCCGCTGGCCGACGAGCTCGCGCGACGAGACGAACGCGAGTTCGAAGTCCGGATGGCCGGCGATCAGCCGGATGAGTTCGGCGCCGACGTAACCACGCGCGCCGACGATGCCCACGGACCTGCTCTTGACGGACCTGCTCATGTCCGGTCGCTCCCTTGCTCGTGTCGTTCCAGGCGATGGAGCAGGTTGCGCTTCACCGCTGGCCATTCGGATTGGATGATCGAGAACGCGACGGTGTCGCGCACGCTGCCGTCGGCATGGCGACGATGGCTGCGCAGCACGCCGTCCTGCTTCGCCCCGAGCCGCGCGATCGCCGTGCGCGAGGCGTGATTGAACCAGCTGGTTTCGAAACCCACGCACATGCAGCCCATCGATTCGAACGCATGCGTGAGCAGCAGCAGCTTGGCCTGCGTGTTCAGGCCCGTGCGCTGCACGCGCGACGCGTACCAGGTGTAGCCGATCTGGACGCGCGGCACGGCCGGATCGAGATCGTAGAAACGCGTGCAACCCACGAGCTCGCCATTCGCGTCATGCACCGCGAACGCGAGCGCCTTGCCCTGCGACTGCATCTCCAGCGCGGCGGCGATATGGCTTTCGATGTCCTTCGGCTCGGGCACGTTGGTGTACCACAGGCGCGAGAGTTCGCCGTCGCCCAGCGCGATGCGCAGCCCGGCGGCATGCGCCGGACGCAGCGGTTCGAGCGCGACATGCTCGCCGCGAAGGCTGGGGACACGGGTCCAGTGATCGACTTGCGCGCTCATTCGTTTCCCCTCAGTCCTTCAGCGTGGCGGTCCGTCCCGCGCAGTGCGCCACGCAGCGGGCGATCTCGTCGAACGTGTCCATGCCGTACCAGAACACCTTCCACTTCTCCTGCTTCAGGCAGCCGTCGGATTCGGCGTAATAGAACGGATTCACCGGATTTCCGTGGCGCGAACGCCAGAACAGGCGCGGATTCTGCTCGCGCATCACCAGCCACACCGCGCGGCCGAGGCCCTCGCCCTGCGCTTCGTCGAGCACGGCGAACTTGTCGAGGTAGATGCCGGCTTCCTCGCTCGTCAGGATCACCGCCGCGCGATAGTTTTCGCTGACGTACGCGCGATGCAGCCTGGTGCGCTCGAAGTAGTCCGGCAGCAGGCGGCGACCGAACGCCGATTCGATGAGCCCGCGCAGGCGTTCCAGGTCGAGCTCGTTCCACTGCGACACCTGCAGCACGCGCTCGCCGCGACGCACCAGCGTGCCCGAGCCCTTGTGGGTGAACAGCTCCTTGGCCAGCTCGCTTGGCTTGGTGATCGACACCGAAGAGGTCAGCGGCAGCTTGTCGAGCAGATCCTTGATCTGCTCGATCTTCACGCGCATGCCGCCGTTGATCCACGGCTGCGACATCAGGTGGTCGTACTCGGTGGACAGGTTGATCGAGTCGATGACCTTGCCGTTGTCGTCGAGCAGGCCGCCGGTGCCGGTGAGGAAGACGATCTTGTACGGCTGCAGCTTCTGCACGAGTTCGTTCGCGGCGAAGTCGGCATTGACGTTGAGGATCTGGCCGGACGCGGTTTCGCCGAGGCTCGCGATCACCGGAATGGAACCGGCGCGCAGGCTCGCCTCGATCGGCGCGAGGTTCACGCGCTTCACTTCGCCGACCAGGCCGTAGGTGTCGCGGTCGAGGTAGTCGGATTCGAACACGCCCGAGACGATCGACGTCGCGCGCGCGTCGAACGCCTGCAGCGCTTCCACCAGCTTGAGGTTCTGCGACTGGAACACGCGACGCACGATGGCGAGCGCTTCGGGCGAGGTGACGCGCAGGCCGTTCACCGTCTGCTTGGCGATGCCGGCAGCGGAAAGCTCCTCGTCCAGTTGCGGGCCGGCGCCGTGGATCACGATCGGCGTGAGCCCCACGTCCTGCAGGAACGCGAGCGAGGACGTCAGCGCTTCCAGATCGTCGCGCAGCACCGCGCCGCCGACCTTCACCACGGCGAAGCGCTTGGCGTCCAGTTGCGAGAAGCGCTTGAGGTACTGCGAGATCTCCTTCGCGCTGGCCATGCTCGAAAGCAGGCGCACGATGGTCTGTCTCGTCTGGATGTCACGGGTGTCGTTCACGTATTGCGTTCCGTTGGTCTCTGTAGCCCGGGTAAGCGCGGCGCACCCGGGTATGCATCGATCCCGGGTGCGGCCTGCGGCCTACCCGGGCTACATCAATGTTCGAGGATGCGGGTTACCGATTCGGTGTAGCGCTGCAGTTGCTCCAGCGCGACCCATTCGTCGGCGGTATGCGCCTGGGCGATGTCGCCGGGGCCATACACGATCGCGGTGAGGCCGGCGGCGGAGAACAGCGACGCTTCCGTCCAGAAATCCACCGCGTTGCCGATCGGCAGGCCCAGCGCATCGGCGAGGTCGCGCGCTTCCAGGCGCCGGTTCTCCGCATCCGCGATGTCGCCCGACGGCAGCGACGGACCGCGGAAGGTTTCTTCGTAACGCTCCACCGCGCCGGCCTCGATAAGCGTGCCGAAGCGCTCGTGCAGCGCATCGATCGACATCGACGGCAGCGGGCGGAAGCCGAAACGCAACTCGGCGCTCGGCGCGATCATGTTCGCCTTGATCCCGCCTTCGACGCGGCCGATGTTGAAGCGCAGGCCGGTCAGCCCGCCGAAACGCTGGTGCGCCTGGCTTTCGACGAAGTCGAGCGCATGACCGCCCCAGCGGATCGCCTGGTGCAGCGCGCTGGCCTGCATCGCGTTCGCGCCCGATGCGTGACCTGCAACGCCGCGGAAGCGCATCAGCACCGAGCTGATGCCGCGATGCGCGAGTACCGCTTCGCATTGCGTGGGTTCGGCGACGATGACGTCCTGGAACGCATGCGCGGTCGCGAGGAACGCCGCGATGCAGCGCGCGTCGTTCGCTTCCTCGTCGGTGGAGAACAGGAACGCGGCATCGCCCTTCGTCGCCGCAGCGGCGGTGAGCAATCCGGCGGCGGCGCCCTTGATGTCGCACGCGCCCAGACCGATGGCGCGGTCGCCGGTGACGCGCAGCACGTGCGGATCGGCGCTCCACGCTTCCGATGACGGAACGGTGTCGAGATGCACGTTGAACAGGCGGCGTGGATTGCCGCGCACGGCCAGCATCGACACGGCGCCGTCGCCGTGGTCCGTCACGTCGATGCGGAAGCCACGAAGCTGCGTGCGCAGGTAATCGAAGATGCCGCCGGTGCCGATGGCGCGTGGCGGATTGCGGGTGTCGAAGGACACCAGGGCTTCGAGGTGTTGGAGGGTCTGGTCGAGCATGTCGTTTGCGCAGGAGTGCGTGGAAAGGAGTGAGGAGTGAGCATCGCTTCGCTCACTTCCCGCTGCTGCTGTTTCTCGCTTCTCAGCCCTTCCGGTTGACCTCGGCCCACAGCGTGCTGCTCATTCCGAACAGCTTGATGAAGCCTTCGGCCTCGGCCACGCCCCAGTCCGCCGCCTGCGCGTAGGTCGCGCCCTTGGCGTTGAGGATGTGCCTGGATTCGATGGCGACCGCGTTGACGATGCCACCTTGCGTTTCCAGCGTGACTTCGCCGTTCACGGTGGACTGGCTCGACTGCAGGAACGCCTCCAGGTCGGTCTTCAGCGGATCGTGGAAGAAGCCTTCGTAGACCAGTTCCACCCACTTGCGCGCGACCTCGGGCTTGAAGCGGTTCTGCTGCTTGCTCAGCACCGCTTCCTCCAGCGCGCGATGCGCGGTGAGCAGCGCGGTCAGGCCCGGCGCTTCGAAGATGATGCGGCCCTTCAGGCCGATCGTCGTGTCGCCCGTGTACAGGCCGCGACCCACACCGTACTGCGCGAACAGACCGTTGAGCTTGGCGAGCATCGTGTGCCCTTCGATCTTCTGGCCATCGAGCGTCACCGCTTCGCCGTTCACGAAACCGATCTTCACGCGCAGCGTGTCGGCCGGCCACTCGGCGCGCGGCTTGCACCAGCCACGTGCGCCCTCGCCCGGCGTCTGCCAGCGATCGATCTCGCCGCCGGACATCGTCACGCCCAGCAGGTTCTCGTTGATCGTGTATGCCTTCTGCTTCGCGCGCACGCCGAAGCCGCGGTCTTCCAGGTACTTCTGCTCGTAGGCGCGGACTTCGGTGTGTTCCTTCTGGATCTCGCGGATCGGCGCCACGATCTCGTAATCGCCCAGCGCCTTCACCGCCAGGTCGAAACGCACCTGGTCGTTGCCCATGCCGGTGCAGCCATGCGCGATCGCCTTCGTCCCCAGCTCGGCGCAACGCTTCAGCGCCGCTTCGACGATGAGGTAACGGTCGGACACCAGCAGCGGATACTGCGACTGGTAGCCCTCGCCCGCCCACACGAACGGCTTGACGAAGCCGGCCCAGATCGCCGGGCCGCCATCGACGGTGACGTGCGAGGCGACGCCCAGTTCCGCGGCGCGCTGCTCGATGAAGGCGCGCTCTTCCGCATCCACGCCGCCGGTGTCGGCGAACACGGTGTGCACGTTCCAGCCGCGCTCCTTCAGGTAGGGAACGCAGAAGCTGGTGTCGAGGCCGCCGGAGAAGGCGAGGACGATGTCCTTGAAGCCGGGATTCGTGATTCGTGATTCGTGATTCGATGTAGCGTTCTGCTGGGACATGGGAGGCTCTATTTCGATGTTAAGGGGAGGAAGAACCGGGAAGGCGAGTGCTTTTGCGAATCACGAATCCCGAATCACGAATCACGGTTTCTGCACGAGCGCGGCCATGATGGCCTTCTGCACATGCAGCCGGTTCTCGGCTTCGTCGATGGCGATGCACTGCGGCGAATCCATCACCGCGTCGGTGGCTTTCACGTTGCGGCGCAGCGGCAGGCAGTGGCTGAAGACGCCGTTGTTGGTCAGCGCCATCTTCGCCTCGTCGACGATGAAGTGCTTGTACTCATCGCGGATGGGCTTTTCCGGTTCCCAGTTGCCGAAGAACGGCAGCGCGCCCCAGCTCTTGGCGTAGACGACGTCGGCGCCGCGATAGGCGCTTTCGATGTCGTGGCTGATGGCGAAGGAGCCGCCGCTTTCGGCGACGTTCTGCTCGGCCCAGCCGATGTAGCGCTCATCCAGCACGTACTGCGGCGTCGGGCACAGCAGCGTGACGTCCATGCCCATGCGCGTGGCGATCGTCAGCGCGGAGTTCGCCACCGCGGTGTTGAGCGGCTTGGGATGGTAGGTCCAGGTCAGCACGTACTTCCTGCCGCGCAGGTCGGAGGTGCCGAAGTGCTCCTGCAGCGCGAGGATGTGCGCGAGTTCCTGGCACGGGTGCGTGATCGTCTCCATGTTGATCACCGGCACCGGCGAGTACTTCGCGAAGCTGTTGAGCACGATGTCCTGGCGGTCGAGCTGCCAGTCGACGAACTTCGGGAACGCGCGCACGCCGATCAGGTCGACGTAACGGCCCAGCACGCGCGCGACTTCGGCGATGTGCTCCTCGGTGTCGCCGTCCATGACCGTGCCGAGGTTGAATTCGATCGGCCATGCGTCCTTGCCCGGCTGCAGCACCACGGCATGGCCGCCGAGCTGGAAGGCGCCCAGTTCGAAGCTGGTGCGCGTGCGCATCGAGGGGTTGAAGAACACCAGCGCGATCGACTTGCCCTTCAGCTGGTCGCCGAGCTTGCTGCGTTTGAACCGCGCGGCCTGCGCGAGCAGCGCGTCGAGGTCGTCGCGCGACCAGTCCTGGGTGTTGAGGAAGTGCCTGTGGGTCATCGACTGCGTTCCGGTGGGGAGTGGATCGCTGGGCCGAAAAGCAGAAAAGCCCAGCGCGTAGGCTGGGCTTTCCGTGTGTCACTTCGCCTGTTGCGAATGGCGCGTGCGACCGTCTACCCAGCGGATTGGCGGGTGTACGGTCGGCGCGCGCGCGAGGTCATCCCCGCCGCCATCCAGGCGGAGGTGAGCACGTCGGCGTCGGCGTAAAGGGCGTTCATGAGGGGGCGAATGCTCGCATGCGAGGGGGGCCGGCGCAACACATTTGTGCCCGGGGTTGGGAACGGATGGGTCGCGCCTGCCGGCATGGTGATCCGGCAAAGCCGCTGCACGCAGCTGGCTTGGCGGACGCGGCCCGGATCTACCGGCTGCGCGGCGGCTGCACGACCGGCGTCACGGAAACCCGGATCCGCAGCCGGTTGCCCGGATCCTCCGGCAGGCGCGAGCGGTACTTGGCGCCCTTGTAGGTGTAGTCGACGTCGTAGGCGATCGGCCGACGGAACTCGCGTTCGACGGTGACCGGCTTGCAGTCCACCGCCGCCGCCTGCTTGTCCTTCTCCTCGCGGCCGAGGGCTTCCTTCACGGCGCCGATCGCGCGCGAGAGCTTGGAATCGCCCTTGGGTTCCTCGCACTGCTCCTCGACCGAGCTCGCCTTGAGGGTCTGGTAGACCGGCGTCACGCGCAGCACCTGCGCGTAGTCGAAGCGGACGTTCTCCGCCTGGATGACCGTGTTCTGCGTCGGCGCCTGCTGCGCCTGCGCCGCCCCCACCCACAGCATCGCGATGGCCACCGCGGCGACGGGCCCGGACAGGGCGGCTGCTGTCGCCGGCAGGAACGTGACTCGACGGGCCATCACTCTCGCAAGGTAGGGAAATGTTCAGAAAGTGTAAGCGGATACGGTGGCCGGGGTCTGAACCCCGCCTTTAGGTTGCCCGGGGTGGCGGACGCGCGGAACCGGGTCGCGAGCCCGGCGCTGCCGCTAGAATGGCCGGCACTTCCGGCGGTAACCCCATGAGCCTGCACCTTTTCAACAGCCTGACGCGTCGGGTCGAGCCGTTCGCGCCCCTCAATCCCGCCCGCCCGACCATGTACCTGTGCGGGCCCACGGTCTACAACTTCGTCCACATCGGCAACGCGCGCGGGCCGGTGGTGTTCGGCGTGCTGGCCGAGGTGCTGCGCCGCCGATTCGGCGGCCTGGCCTACGCCCGCAACATCACCGACATCGACGACAAGATCAACAACGCCGCCCGCGAGCGCGGCGTGCCGATCTCGGAGATCACCACCCGCTTCACCGCCGCGTACCTGGACGACATGGCCGCGCTGGGCGTGAAGCCGCAGGACATCCAGCCCGAGGCGACGGCGCACGTGCCGCAGATCATCGCGATGATCCAGCGCCTGATCGACGCCGGCCACGCCTACGAGGCCGAAGGCCACGTGCTGTTCGCCGTCGGCACCTTCGCCGGCTACGGCAAGCTGTCGCGCCGCGATCCGGAGGAACTGCTCGCCGGCGCGCGCATCGACGTGGCGCCGTACAAGCGCGATGCGGGCGATTTCGTGCTGTGGAAGCCGTCCACCGACGATCTCCCCGGCTGGGAATCGCCCTGGGGCCGCGGCCGTCCAGGCTGGCATATCGAGTGCTCTGCCATGGCCGCCGCGCATCTGGGCGAGACCATCGACATCCACGCTGGCGGCGTCGACCTGCAGTTCCCGCACCACGAGAACGAGATCGCGCAGAGCGAGTGCGCCCACGGCGGCAGGATCTTCGCCCGCTACTGGCTGCACAACGGCATGCTGAATTTCGGCGGCGCCAAGATGGCCAAGTCGGTCGGCAACATCCAGCGCGTGCACGATCTGGTCCGGCAGTACCCGCCGGAGGCGCTGCGTTTCGCGCTGCTGTCGGCGCATTACCGCCAGCCGCTGGAGTGGTCCGACGGGCTGATCGAACAGAGCGTGCGCACCCTGGACCGGCTGTACGGAACCTTGCGCGATCTGGCGGATGTCTCCGCCGATGCCGCGATTCCGGACACCGTGGAAGCCGCGCTGGACGACGACCTCAACACGCCGCAGGTGATGGCGGAAATCGCGCGCATCGCCGGCGAGGCGCGCAAGGCCGGGTCGGTCGACGAGAAGGCGCGACTGAAGTCGGAACTGCTCGGCGCGGGTCTGGCGCTCGGTCTGCTCCAGCAGGAACCGGCGGCGTGGTTCGCGCGCGGCACCGACGATGACGACGACGCGCGGATCCAGGCGCTCATCGACGAGCGTGTCGCGGCGAAGAAGGCCCGTGATTTCGCGCGTGCGGACGCGATCCGCGACCAGCTCGCCGGCGAAGGCATCCTGCTGGAAGACACGCCGCAGGGCGTGCGCTGGAAGCGCGGTTGATGCTTTTTTGCTCCCTCCCCTGCTTTGGGGGAGGTGAAGTGAACTGCGGCCACGTTTGATCTGGTCGCTGCACCCGGCGCTTCGCGCCGCCTACCCCCTCCCAACCTCCGTCTGCAAGCAGGGGGAGGAGCAAACAAGACGGCCCCGCGAGACAGCCTGCGGCGCAACAACAAACCTCACCGTGCATTCCGCTCGCACGCGTAAAATCACACGCAATGAACGCCATCGCCGCCCCCACCAGCCCGTTCCCGCTCGAAGCCACTGCGCGCGAGGCGCAGCAGGCCATCCGCGATGAGTTCGCCTTCTTCGGCGACTGGTCCGAGCGTTATCAGTATCTGATCGACCTCGGCCGCAAGCTGCCGGACCTGCCGGCGGACTGGAAGACCGAGGAACACCGCCTGCACGGCTGCCAGTCGATGGTCTGGATCGTCGCCGAGGGCGATGCCGACCGGCTCGATTTCCATGCCATAAGCGACTCGGCCATCGTCTCGGGCCTGATCTACCTCGCCCTGCGCGTCTATTCGGGCCGCAGCGCGAAGGAGATCTCCGAAACCGACGCGGACTACATCGCCGAGATCGGGTTGGCGAAGCACCTCTCGCCCACCCGCAGCAACGGCCTGGCGGCCCTGCTCGGCTTCATCCGCGAGCGAGCGCGCCAGGCGCTGTGAGTCCTGACCGGTGAGCGAAGCTGCTGAGAGCGAAAGTCCCGCCCACCCCGGGGTCGGCGAACTCCTGCGCAACCGCGGCTTCACCGGCCTGCTGACCTATCGCCTGCTGGCGATGCTGTCCTACCAGATCGTCGCGGTGACGGTCGGGTGGCATGTGTACGAACTCACGCGCGACGCGTTCGCGCTCGGCCTGATCGGCCTGGCCGAAGTCATTCCGTATTTCTGCTTCGCGCTGTTCGCCGGATACGCGGTGGACCACCTGCCACGTCGCAGGCTCGGCATGGCGGCGTGCATCGGTTTGCTGCTCACGACACTGACGCTCGCCGGCGTCGCGTCGGGCGTTTTGCCGGCGGGCACCTCCTGGTTCGGCACGCTCACGATCTACGCGGCGATCGCGGTGAACGGCGTGGTGCGTGCGTTCCTGGCGCCGGTGTACATGTCGCTGTTCGCGCGCGTGCTCAAGCGCGAGGAATTCGTCCGCGGCGCGGGCGTGAGCAGCGTGGTGATGCAGACCGGCCTGGTCTTCGGCCCCGCCGCCGGCGGCCTGCTGGTGGCCTGGGGCGGCAAGAGCGCCGCCTACCTCGTCGCGGCTGCCTTCGCGGCGGCGGCGGCGATCGCGGTGATCACGCTTCGCGTGACCGAGCCGCCGCTGCCGAGCGAACGCGCGCCGGTGTTCAAGAGCATCGGCGAAGGGCTGCGTTTCGTCCTCAACACGCAGGTCGTGCTGGGCGCGCAGGCGCTGGACATGTTCTCGGTGCTGTTCGGCGGCGCGGTCGCGCTGCTGCCGGCGTTCATCAACGAGATCCTGCATTACGGCCCCGAAGCGCTGGGCCTGCTGCGCGCCTCGCCGGCGGTGGGCGCGGTGCTGATGGGCATCTACCTGGCGCGACGGCCGCTGCAACGCCACGCGGGACGCGTGCTGCTGATCGCGGTGGCGGGCTTCGGCCTGTCGATCATCGGCTTCGCGATGTCGCGGCATCTGTGGCTGTCGTCGCTGATGCTGGTGTTCTCCGGCATGTGCGACGGCGTGTCGGTGGTGCTGCGCTCGACCATCCTGCAGCTGGCGACGCCGGACCACATGCGCGGGCGCGTGTCGTCGATCAACGGCATCTTCATCGGCTCGTCGAACGAGCTGGGCGCGTTCGAATCGGGCGTCGCGGCGAAACTGCTGGGCCTGGTGCCGTCGGTGATCTTCGGCGGCTGCATGACCCTGGCCGTGGTGGGCGCGACCGCGAAGCTGGCGCCGAAACTGCGCCGGCTCGATCTGCGCGACCTGCACTGATGTCCGCCATCACCGACGCGACCGCCGCGGAAACGCAGCGCATCTGCCTGGGGCTGCAGGCGTTCAATCGCGCGGCGGCGGGCGGTATCGACTGCATTGCGATCCAGCTCGCGGCAAAGGACGACAACGGCGAACTGATCGGCGGCATCGTCGCCGAAGTGCTGCTCGGCTGGCTGGAAATCCACGTGTTGTGGCTTCACGAACGCGTCCGCGGGCAGGGCCACGGCGCCGCGCTGCTGCACGCCTGCGAGCAGCGGGCGCTCGCACTGGGCGCGCTTCACGCACGGCTGGACACGTTCGACTGGCAGGCCGAGGCGTTCTACCGGCGCCAGGGTTACGAGCGGTTCGCGGTGCTGGAGGATTACCCGGACGCGCACGAGCGCATCTTCATGCGCAAGCGGCTGAAACCCTGGCCGCGCACCGCCGACCACGCCTCGTAGAGTCCGCGCTCGCCTTCGGGACGCAGGGGCTCCAACGACAGCGATTGCCGATCCGGCGGCAGCGCCATCTGCGCATACACGGCCGAGGTGGAGAGACCGAACGGCTCGCCGTCCTCGTTCGAATACGCGTAGTACGCGCGCGTCACGCCGCACAGGTGCATCGCGGCCAGGCACATCGGACACGGATGCCCGCTCGCATAGATCACCGCTCCATCGAGGCGCGGCGAACCCGAACGCTGCGCGGCCTCGCGGATCGCGAGCAGTTCCGCATGCGCGGTGGGATCGTGGGTCGCATGGATGCGATTGGCGGCACGCGCGAGCACTTCGCCATCGCGCACGAGCACCGCGCCGAACGGACGCCCGCCTTCGGCGACGTTCGCACGCGCCAGCGCGATGGCTTCTCGCATGAAATCGGTGGGTTCGGACATGACGGCTGCGGGCTTCGTTCGGAAGCAGCAGCATGCACCGGCGGCGGGCGCGGCGCATGGACTGGATCGGGCCGTTACGGAGCGACGATGTCGCCGACCGGATGCGCTTGCGAGCAGAGCCGTTTCGCTCGCGGCGAATCGCCTTCCACGAAGCCCACCCGCCGGTAGCCCGCCGATTCGAGCGCGCTCGCGATGCGCGCGACCGCACGGTACGGGGTTTGCGGGCAGCCCACGATATTGACCCGTATCGACTCCGGATCGCCCAGGTGGTTTTGCAGGCGGCCCAGCTCGCCCGTCATGCCATCCAGTTCAAGGCTGCCGTCCGGAAGCACATGGAGATTGCGGTACACCGGCGGAGCACCGCTGCCACAACCCGCAATCACGACCAGCAGCAAACCGGCAATGTTTCGCAGAGGAAGGCTCCACCGACGGAAGGAAACCGAAACGAAAAGCCCGGCATGCGCCGGGCTTTCGTGGCTGTACAAGCGACGCTGGATCAGTCGCCCATCTGCTTCTGCAGATGTTCCCACCGCTCCTGCGCGTCGATCGTGCGCTCGGCGGTGAGGCGGGCTTCCAGGCGCTCCAGGCCGATTTCCTCGCCGGTGTCGACGCAGTAACCGTAATCGCCCGAATCCACGCGCTTGAGCGTGCTGTCGATCTTGCTGATCAGCTTGCGATAGCGGTCGCGGGTGCGAAGTTCCAGCGAGTTCTCGGTTTCGCGGGTCGCGCGCTCGGCTTCGTCGCCGACGTCGCGGACTTCGTCCTTGAGGTTCTCGATGGTCTGCTTGGATTCCTCGACCAGGTCCGCACGCCATTGCAGCAGGCGCTGGCGGAAGTACTCCAGTTGCAGCGGGTTCATGTATTCCTCGTCCACCGTGGGCTTGTAGCCCTGCGGGACGAGCGGACGGCCGGTGGCCTCATCTGTCTGGTACGGCACGACTTTGACCTTGCCTTTCGGCGCGGGAGCCTGCGGCTTGGCGACGACGGCCACGGCGACCTTGCCGGCCGGGCGCGGAGCGGTCTTGGTCGCGGGGTTGCTTGCTGCCGCCGCTTTGGTTGCAGGCGCCTTGTTGGATGCGGGTTGTGTCACTGGATTCTTGGCGACTTCTGGCTTGCTGGCGACCGGCTTGGCTGCTTGGGATTCGGCGGCCGGCTGCACTGCGGGTTTCTTGACGACAGGCTTGCCCGCCGGCTTTGCGGCCGTGGACTTGCCTTCCTGGGGAGGGGCGGCCTTCACCGGCGTGGACTTCACCGGCGCGGCCTTTTTCGCGGGGGCCGGCGCCTGCTTGGCGACCGGCTTGCCCGCCGGAGCCGCCTTCTTGGCGACGACGGGCTTCTTCGTGCTGGCGGCCGGCTTGGCCGGCACCTTCTTCGCCACCGGAGCCTTCTTGGCGACCGGCCTGGTGGCGGGAGTCTTCCTGGCCGGAGCGGCCTTCTTGGCCACCGGCTTCTTCGCCGGAGCCGCCTTCTTCGCGGCCGGCTTCTTCACCGCGGTCTTCTTCGCTGCGGGTTTGCTGGACGCGGCCTTCTTGGCGGCCGGCTTGACGGTCTTCTTGATGGCCTTGGCGGCCTTCTTCGCGGTTTTTTTCACTGCCACGAGCGACGTGTCCTTCTGTTCCCTGAGGACCTCCGGACGACGGTCCGAAGGCGGTGTGGAGCACAGCATGCCCCACTTCGTGTCCGCGCTGCATGACATCGCATGCATGTGCCGGACACCGTCCGCGGAAGCCATCGATCGTGCCGGTTCCGCGATGGTCGGTCGATCCGTGGATCGGCCGAAAACTGGAGCCTTGTGACGGGAAAGCGCGCTGTTATACCCTGCCCCGGCACCTGCGGCAACCGCATATTCAGATGCCTGTCCGCATTAAGGAACCGTGATCGACCGTCTGCTCATCATCCTGCTGCGCGGTTACAAGCGCTGGATCAGTCCGCTGCTTGGTCCGCGCTGCCGTTTCCATCCGACGTGCTCGGAATACGCCATGCAGGCCATCGCCCGTTTCGGCGCCTTCAAGGGCAGTTGGCTGGCGCTGCGCCGGATCCTGCGTTGCCATCCCCTTCACCCGGGCGGGATCGATCCCGTTCCGGAACCACCCTCTGGGAAACACTCATGCCATCGACACTGATCGTCAACGCCCGCCTGGTCAACGAAGGCCGCGAATTCGACGGCGACCTGCGCTTCGAGGACGGGCGGATCGCCCAGATCGGCACAGGCCTGTCGGCGCGCGCGAACGAATCGGTGATCGATGCCGGTGGCCGTCGCCTGCTGCCGGGCATGATCGACGACCAGGTGCACTTCCGCGAACCGGGCCTGGAATACAAGGCGGACATCGCGACCGAATCGGCCGCCGCCGTCGCGGGCGGGCTGACGTCCTTCATGGACATGCCCAACACCAACCCGCCCACGCTCGACGCCGAAGCGCTGGAAAACAAATACCGCCGCGCCGCCGGCCGGGCATGGGGCAACTACGGCTTCTACATGGGCGCGAGCAACGACAACCTCGCCGCGATCCAGTCGCTGGATCCGCTCGCCGCGCCGGGCATCAAGGTGTTCATGGGCGCCTCCACCGGCAACATGCTGGTCGACAACCCGGAGATCCTCGACGGCATCTTCCGCGATGCGCCCACGCCGATCATCACGCATTGCGAGGACACGCCGATGATCGACGCCGAACTCGCCCGCTACAAGGCGAAGTACGGCGACGACATCCCGGCCGCGTGCCATCCGGACATCCGTTCGCGCGAAGCGTGCATGAAGTCCACCCAGCTGGCGCTGTCGCTGGCCCGCAAGCACGATGCGCGCCTGCACGTGCTGCACATCAGCACGGCGGACGAACTGGCGCTGTTCGAAGCCGGTCCGCTGGTCCGCGCCGACGGCAGCCGCAAGCGCATCACCGCCGAGACCTGCATCCACTTCCTGCGCTTCGACCGCGACGACTACGCGCGGCTGGGACACCTGATCAAGTGCAACCCGGCGATCAAGGACGCCGGCGACCGCGAGGCGCTGATCCAGGCGCTGGCCGACGACGTGCTCGACGTGCTCGCCACCGACCACGCGCCGCACACGCTGGAGGAAAAGGCGCGTCCGTACACCGGCGCGCCGAGCGGGCTGCCGCTGGTGCAGTACGCGCTGGTCGCGGCGCTCGAACTCGTGCACGAAGGTCGCCTGACCACGGCGCAGGTCGTGCAGAAGTTCGCGCATGCGCCGGCGCAGCTGTTCGACGTGAAGCAGCGCGGTTTCCTGCGCGAAGGCTACGCGGCGGACCTCGTGCTCATCGACGACACGCCCTTCACCGTGCAGCGCGAGGACGTGCTGTCGAAGTGCGGCTGGTCGCCGTTCGAAGGCACGACGTTCCGTTCGCGCATCGCCTCGACCTGGGTCAACGGCGAGCTCGCGTGGGACGGCCGGCAACTGGTCGGACAACCGCGCGGCCAGCGACTGGCGTTCGATCGATGAGGTTCGCGCAGGCGTTCGCGCTGTCGCTGCTGGCGATGGCGTCGGCGGGTTGTGCGGCGGCTCCGGTATCGCAGGCGATTGCGCAGGTTTCGGCCGCCGCGACCGCGCCGGTCGATACGCGCGTGGTGTTTCCCGCGTCCGTGCAGCAGGGCTCGCTCGTGTTCGGCAAGGTGCCGGCGAACGCGACCGTGCGCTACGGCACCCGCGTGCTGCGGCCGACAAACTACGGCACGGTCGTGTTCGGCGTCGGGCGCGACGAGGCGGGGCCGGTCAGCGTCGACATCCTGACCGCCGACGGCCGCACGCAGGTCGCGAGTGTCGACGTGACGCCGCGCGACTGGCCGGTCGAGAACGTGCGCGGCGTCCCGCCGAAGACGGTGGCACCACCGCCGGACATCGCCGCGCGCATCGAACGCGAGCAGGCGCAGGTCACCGCGACGCGTGCCCGCGACGACGATCGGGTCGATTTCGCGCAGGCGTTCATCTGGCCGCTGCAGGGCCGCATCAGCGGGCGCTTCGGCAACCAGCGCGTGTACAACGGCGTGCCGAAATCGCCGCATTCGGGCATGGACATCGCCGCGCCCAACGGCACGCCGGTGCTGGCGCCGGCCGCGGGCGTGGTCACCTTCGCCGCGCCGAACCTGTACCTCACCGGCGGCACGCTGCTGCTCGATCACGGGCATGGCGTGAGTTCGAATTTCCTGCACCTGTCGCGGATCGACGTGAAGGTGGGCGATCGCGTGCAGCAGGGCCAGGTGATCGGCGCGGTGGGCGCGACGGGACGCGCGACCGGGCCGCATCTGCATTGGGGGATGAACTGGTTCGAGGTGCGCGTGGATCCGTTGCTGGTGCTGGAGCGCACGCAGTAGTGCAGGAGTGGGTGAAGGGGAGCGGGCAGCGAGTACAGCCGCCTTCTCACTTCCTACTTCTCACTTCTCACTTCTCCCACCTCACGCCTCACACCACCGAATCGGCCGTATTCGCCACCGGCGTCGCCGACGTGGTGCGCAGGCGCGAGGCGGTGTAGCCGGTGACGCGGTCGCGGCCGGCGGCCTTGCTGGCGTACAGCGCGGCGTCGGCGCGTTCGAGCAGTTTCTCCACGGTTTCGCCGTGGTGGAGTTCCGCCACGCCCAGGCTCAACGTCGTGGTGAACAAACGGTTGTCGATCGACAGCGGCCGGCAGTTCACCGCCGCGCGCAGGTTCTCGGCGACGCACAGCGCTTCGCGCAACTGCGTGTCGGGAAGGACGACGAGGATCTCGTCGCCGCCGTAACGTCCGAACAGGTCGTACGTGCGCAGCCGGTTGCGCGTGCGCAGCGCGACGATGCGCAATGTCTGGTCGCCCACGCGATGGCCGTGCGCATCGTTGATGCGCTTGAAATGGTCGATGTCGAAGAACACCACCGACAACGGACGCCGCCCGCGCTGCGCCGCCTCGGCGAGCGCTTCCAGCCGCTCGTTGATGGCCGAACGCGTCAGCGCGCCGGTCAGCACGTCGTAGGTCGCCAGACGGCTGGCATGGTCGCGGTCGCGGCGCATCTGGTGCATGTGATCGGTCAGGCCGATGGTGAGCACCAGGCCGCCCATCGCCAGGCCGATCGGGAACGCGTACTCCATCCACTCCGGATTGCGCCAGCCGCCCAGCAGTTCGCCCATGCGCAGCATCACCAGCGCGACCATCGGCGCCCACGAGAGCACCATGAAGTACGCCTCGCGCTGGCGGGCCCAGGCGCCGGTCACGCTGGCGGCGAAGGTCATCACCGCCGAGAGCAGGAACACCACGTTCGCCACCCAGCCCAGCCAGCCTGCCGCGCTGCCGATGTTCGCCAGCAGCAGCGCCAGCAGCACCGCGTTGCAGCCGTGCAGCGCACGCATGAAACGCACGTGCCGTTCGGGCAGGTTGAGGTAGAGCGCGACGAAACTGTTGCTCGCCAGCACGCCCAGCAATCCGAACATGCGTCCGACGCGCGGATCGGAGCCGACCAGTTCGGCCAGCCAGGGCACGGCGCGGATCTCGCCGCCCATGCAGGCCAGGTAGAACGCCTGCGCGGCGAGCGTCAACGACAGATAGGCGTAACTGCGCTCGCCGATGCCCACCCAGAAACCCACCGCCAGCAGCGCCAACACCACCAGCGTGCCGAGCACGAAGGTGCGCAGCGCGACGTGGCGCAGGTCGTGCCGGTGCACGGCGGCGAGCGGTTCGATGTCCACCGCCATCGGCGTGGGCGACAACGCGCTCACGCGCAGGTAGATCGACTCGCCGGTGGCCAGCCCCTGCGGCAGCGGGACGACCAGCGCGCGGGTGGAGAATTCGAGGTCGGCGTCGTCGCCGACCAGCCCCCTGCGCACCGGGATCGCGTCGCCCGGACGCCAGACTTCGACGTGGTTGAGATAGGGAAAGCGCAGGATCAGGTTCGGCGCATCGGCCGGCTGCACGGCTTCCCGGGCGGTCAGCCGCCACCAGCGCGGGCGGCGGCTGGTCTCGTGGATGGCCTGGCCTTCCACGCTGGCGAATTCGCCCTGGTGCCGGCCGGAGAGGACTTCCAGCGGCACCGGATCTCCGTCGAGGCGGGACACGTCGAACAGCTGCGCCGACGCGGACGTCGCCACGAGCATGCCGAACCCGGCCAATGCGGCCTGCCACCACCGACGAAAGGGTTTCCCCATGACCCGTCTGGCCCCCGAGCAAGGCCGGGGAGCATACCGTAATGAGACGGCCGTCGCGGAACCGTCCGACGAAGGGCAAGCCGGCCGGGGCCGGCGGTGCCCCGGAAGGTCAGGCCGGGGCGCCCTGCCCCGTCACCCGAGCCACCGCGTCGTGGGCGTGCAGGCTTTCGAAATGGGACACCCGGGCGTCGAAGCGCTCGATGCGCGGATCGGCCGACAGCGCGGCGGCGACGCGACGCGCGGCGTCCTCGCAGAACATCAGGTTCTCGGCGTTGAGGCGTGCGAAGGCCTGCTCGTCCTCGCGCTTCACCGCGGTCTGCACGGGCGTGGCCACGGCGGTTTCCAATGCGTCGATCAGCGCCGACAGCGGCACCTCGTCGAACGCCGGACGCAGTTCGACACGAACATCGGCGCGGCTGCGCTGCGCGTGCGGCGTGGCGGCCAGCCCGCGTTCGGAGGCAAGCCATTCGCCGACCACCGCCGCCGACAACGGGCGCGCGGCGGCGAAATCCTCGGCGAAGCGCTCGGCGTTGAGCTGGCGCGACAGCGCCGCCGACGCCGGGCAGGTGCTGGAGTATTCGACCGAAAACGCCAGCGCCAGATGCAGATGGCCGTCGCGCAGGGTCGCATCGATCTCGACCGGATAGCGCTTCCAGCCCGCGTTGTTGCTGGCGAGCGCGGGACGCAGCAGCAGTTGTTCGTAGCGCAGCACCAGCCGCGCGGCGCTGGAAATGCCGCCCTGCTTCTCGATGAGCGTCTGCAGCACGCGGCGCAGGCCGGCGGGCGTCACCGTCTCGCTGGCGAAGGCGTCCTGCAACTGCAGGTACATGCGCGACATGTGGATGCCGCGCGCGTTGGCGTCCTTCAGGTCGACGCTGACATCGACCGAGGCGGCGACGGTGATCGCCTCGCCCTCGGGTCCGGCCACGCGCAGCGGCAGGGCGATGTTGGACATGCCGACCCAGTCGAGCGGTCGCGCCGCGGCGGCGGCATCGAAGGCGACATCGGGCAGACGGCGCGGGGTGTTGGAAGTCGTGGTCACGGCGGACGATGTGGGGTTGGCGCGGGGGAGCGCAAGCCGGGCCATTGTAGCGGCCGTATCCGGACGGCCAGCCGGACAGGCTGCAACAGTCAGTTACGGGGCGTGAAGACGGCTATCGGACCGATAGCCGCGGCGCGTTCACCCGCGAGCGCCCCGCCAGGCGGTCCACAGCGCCGACCACGGCGGCAGCGGCTGCGACGCATCGCCGCGGCGCAGGCGCTGGCGGGCCAGCGCGTTCCAGACGCGACGCGGGCGATTGGCCGCGTCCTCCGGCCAGTGTCCGAGCAGTTCCGCCGCCCAGGCGCGCGTCGTCGCGCCCTCGCCCGCACGGGCGATGACGCTCATCGGCACCGACGCCTCGCCTGCATGCGCGAGCCGCGTGTGCAGCAGGCCCGCCTGCACGGCGGACGCCGCGCCCGGCGATGCGTCGAACAGCACCGCTTCGATCTCCGCCACCGCCTGCGCGAACGGCGCCAACGCGGCGAAGGCCTCGTCGCGATCGCGCGGACGTTCGCGGCTCTCGCGCAGCGCGGGAATCGCCGCCGCGAGGGCCGTCCAGGGCGCCGGCAGCTTCTGCAGCGCGATGCCGAGCGGATGCCGGCGCAGGCCGCGCGACCAGCCCTGCAGTTCCTCCATCCACCACGCGAGCTTCGCCTCGCCCGGACGCGGATCGCTGCCGCCCCAGGCGGCGTCGGTGAGCTCCTGCTGCAACGCGGCCCAGGCGAGCGCGATGTCGCGTTGCGCCGGCGGCACGAACGCCTGCGCGACGGCCCATTCCGGCCAGCGCGTGCGCCATTTGTCGAGGAAGCTGTCGAGCGCTTCGTCGCGTGCGGGCCCGATCGTGTTCATCGCGTGCCCGGCCAGGCCTCGGCGGCGATCAGTTGCGACGGCAGGTCGATCATCGCGTCGCCCTGCCACGCGATCGGATCGTCCTCGTCGAGGCGATAGCCCCACAGCGCGACCACCGACGGCATGCCGGCCGCGCGCGCGGCGACGATGTCGCGTTCGTCGTCGCCGACGTAGACGCACTGTTCCGGCGCCACGCCGATGCGCTCCGCGGCGACGATCAACGGCAGAGGATCGGGCTTGCGCGCCTTGAGCGTGTCGCCACCGATGAGCACCGCGCAGCGATGCTCCCAGCCGAGCACGGGCATCAGCTGGCGCGCGAGGTATTCGGGCTTGTTGGTGACGATGCCCCACGCGCAGCCGGCGTTTTCCAGCGCCGCGAGCATCGCTTCGATGCCGTCGAACGGCACGCCGTACTGCCCTAGCGCGCGCTGGTAGCAATCGAGGAATTCCGGAATCCAGCGCTCGCGCTCGTCTTCGGCGACGTCGGGAAACGCCGCCGCGACCATCGCGCGCGCGCCTTTCGAAACGTGGGGACGCAGCGCTTCCAGCGGCATCGGCGGCTGGCCGCGTTCGGCGCGCATCGCGTCGATCGCCGCGACCATGTCCGGCGCGCTGTCGAGCAGCGTGCCGTCGAGGTCGAACAGCACCGCCTTCGGGAACTTCACCGCTTCCACCGCCGGCATCACGCCGCGTCCGGCTTGGCCGCGCAGGCCAGGTAGTTCACGTCGGTGCGCGGGATGATGCGCGCGCCGTTGCGCCACGGTTCGTACATCAGGCCGCTGACGTCCTCCGGCGCCAGGCCCGCGTCGCGCAACCAGGCGCCGAGTTCGTGCGGCTTGATGAAATCGCGGTACTGGTGCGTGCCGCGCGGCAGCAGCCGGGCGATGTATTCGGCGCCGACGATGGCGAGCGCGAACGCCGCCGGCGTGCGGTTCAACGTCGACAGGAACAGCTTCCCGCCCGGACGAAGCAGCGTCGCGCACGCGCGGATGATCGAACCCGGATCGGGCACGTGCTCGAGCATCTCCATGCAGGTGATCGCATCGAACTGGCCCGCCATTTCGTCGGCGAGCGATTCGACCGACTGCAGGCGGTAATCGACCTTCACCCCCGATTCCAGGCCGTGCAGGCGCGCGACCTTGACCAGTTCCGGCGCGAGGTCGAGCGCGGTGACCTGCGCGCCTTCGCGCGCCATCGCTTCGCTCAGCAGGCCCGCGCCGCAGCCGACGTCGAGCACGCGCGCGCCGCGCAACGGCGTGCGATCGGCGACGTAGCCCAACCGCGCGGGATTGAGCGCGTGCAGCGCCTTCTGCGGGCCGTCCGGATCCCACCAGCGCTGCGCGAGCGCGCCGAACTTGTCGAGCTCGGACTGGGTGAAGTTGCCGTCGGTGGATGCGTTGGTCGTCATTGGCGCTCCGTTTCTTCGTCCCCGCGATGCGGGAATCGGTGCTTTGCCGCGTCGCGCGCGAGTCGCTGGATTTCCGCCTGCGCGGGAACGACGGGCACCGGCCGTGGTGTCAGGTGAGTCTTATCGCCGCGATCCGCTCGCGCCACTGCCGTGCGTTGGCGACCAGCGCCGCGGCATCCATGTCGACCAGCATGCGCTCGCGCAGCTTCGCGCGGCCGGCGATCCATACGTCGCTCACCTGGTGGCGGCCGGTCGCGTAGATCAGTTGCGAGACCACGTGGTGCAGCGGCTGGGTTTCGATCTGGCCCAGGTCCACGCAGACCAGGTCGGCCTGCTTGCCCGGTTCGATCGAACCGACCAGCGCGTCGAAGCCCAGCGCGCGTGCGCCGCCCAGCGTGGCCGCATGCAGCGCCGTCGCGGCATCGAACGCCGACGCGTCTTCCGCCACGGCCTTGGCCAGCAGCGCGGCGGTGCGCGCCTCGCCGAACATGTCCAGGTCGTTGTTGCTGGCGCAGCCGTCGGTGCCGATGGCGACGTTCACGCCGGCCTTCACCAGCTTGCCGACGGGACAGAAGCCCGAGGCCAGCTTGAGGTTGGATTCCGGGCAATGCACCACGCTCACGCCGCGCTGCGCGCACAGCGCGATTTCCGCGTCGGTGAGCTGGGTCATGTGCACGGCGATGAGGCGGTCGTTGACCAGGCCGAGGCGGTCCAGGCGCGCGATCGGCCGCTGGCCGAGCTTCGCGTGCGATTCGACGACTTCATGCGCGGTCTCGTGCGTGTGCAGGTGCACGGGAATGTCGAGCTGGTCCGACAGCATGCGGATGCGCTCGAAGTTCTCGTCCGACACCGTGTACGGCGCGTGCGGCGCGAAGGCGGTCGCCACCAGCGGATCGTCGCGCCACTGGTCGTGCACTTCGCCGGCGCGTTCGAAGTATTCCTCGGATGTCTTCGCCCACGCGGTGGGGAAATCGATCACCGGCAGGCCGACGCGCGCGCGGAAGCCGTGCTGCTTGTAGACGGCGGCCTGCACGTCGGGGAAGAAGTAGTTCTCGTTGGCGCAGGTGGTGCCGCCGCGCAGCATCTCGGCGATGGCGAGCGCGATGCCGTCCTCGATGAACTCAGGCCCCATCACCGCGCCTTCGACCGGCCAGATGTGGCCCTGCAGCCATTCCATCAGCGGCAGGTCGTCGGCGATGCCGCGCAGCAGGGTCATCGGGTTGTGCGTGTGCGCGTTGACCAGGCCGGGAATGAGCGCGGCGTCGGGGCGCGAGACGGTTTCCTTCGCGGAGAAACGCTCGCGGGCCTCGCGGACCGGCAGCACCGCGACGATGGCGCCGTCGCGCACGGCGACGGCGTGGGCTTCGAGCACCACGCCGTGCGGGACGACCGGCACGACCCAGCCGGCTTCGATCAGCAGATCGCAGGATTCGGGGGCTCGATCGTGGGTCATGCGGCCTCGTTTCTGGCTACTCCCTCCCCTGCCTGCAGGGAGGGTTGGGGAGGGGGGCGAGCCGCGTCGCGGCTCGCTTTGATCCAGGGTGGCTTGCCGGTGTTCCGGGAAGGTCACGGCCCGGTTTCCTCCGGGTCGCGTGACGGCCTGGATCCTCGCTTTCGCGAGGATGACGCATCGGCAAAGGCGTTCGCGCTACGCGCGAACGCGCCGGTGCGTCACTTCACCCGGCTGACGTACTCGCCCGAGCGGGTGTCGACCTTGATCACTTCTTCCTGGTTCACGAACAGCGGCACGCGGACCACGGCGCCGGTTTCCAGCGTCGCCGGCTTGCCGCCACCGCCCGAGGTGTCGCCGCGCAGGCCCGGGTCGGTCTCGACGATCTTCAGTTCGACGAAGTTCGGCGGCTGCACGGCGATCGGCGTGCCGTTCCACAGCGTGACCACGCACTCTTCCTCGCCCTTGAGCCACTTTTCGGCGCCGCCCATGCCGGCCTTGTCGGCCTGCACCTGCTCGAAGGACTCCTGGTTCATGAAGTGCCAGTACTCGCCGTCCGAATACAGGTACTGCATGTCGGTGTCGACGACGTCCGCCTGCTCCACGCTGTCGGTCGCCTTCATGGTCATTTCGACCACGCGGCCCGACTTGATGCTGCGGTACTTCACGCGCGTGAAGGCCTGGCCCTTGCCCGGCTTGACGTACTCGGTTTCGGTGATGATGCACGGGTCGTTGTTGACCAGGATCTTCTGTCCGGTCTTGACGTCGTTCATGCCCAGGCTGGCCATGAGTGGAACTCCTGCGTAGGTGAATAGGTGTCGCCGGCCCGCCCGGATGCGGGCGGGAGGCTAGAATGTCGGGCTGTTGTGCCCGGCCGGATGGCCGCGGCGCAAGGAAAACCGGTCCGCCATGATACCTGCTGCCCCCGCCCCTCTTCACCCCGCTTCGTCCCCTGCCGCCCCGCCGCGCTGGCAACAGCTGTGGCGCGACGCCGTGCGCGACCCGCGCGAGCTGCTGGCGATGCTGGGGCTGGACGCGTCCGGGCTGGGCGTTTCGGACGAGGCGGCGGCGCAGTTCCCGCTGCGCGTGCCGCACGGGTTCGTGGCGCGGATGCGCCGTGGCGATCCGCACGATCCGCTGCTGCGCCAGGTGCTGCCGCTGGACGACGAGATGCGCCCGATGCCCGGCTTCGCCCTCGACGCCGTCGGCGACGGCGCGGCGAAGGCCGGCCATGGCGTGATCCGGAAGTACCGCGGCCGGGCACTGCTGATCGCCACCGGTTCGTGCGCGATCCACTGCCGCTACTGCTTCCGCCGCCACTTCCCCTACGCCGGGGAAACCGCGGCGGCGGCCGGCTGGCGCGAGGCGGTCGCGGCGATCCGGAACGACGCCTCGATCGACGAGGTGATCCTCTCCGGCGGCGACCCGTGGTCGCTGGCCACGCCGAAGCTGGCCGAACTGACCGATGCGCTGGCCCGGATCCCGCACCTCAGGCGCCTGCGCGTCCACACGCGCCTGCCGGTGGTGCTGCCCGAGCGCGTCGACGATGCGCTCGCCGACTGGCTCGCCGCCCTGCCCTGGCCGGTCACCGTGGTGCTCCACGCCAACCACGCCAACGAGTTCGACACCCACGTCGACGCCGCACTGGCCCGCCTGCGCGGCACCGGCGCGATGCTGCTCAACCAGGCCGTGCTGCTGCGCGGGGTCAACGATTCGGTCGATGCGCTCGCCGCCCTCGGCGAGCGCGGACACGCGGCCGGCGTACTGCCCTACTACCTGCACCAGCTCGATCGCGTGCAGGGCTCGGCGCACTTCGAAGTCCCCGACGAGGTCGCCCTGCGCCTGCACCGCGAGCTGGCCGCGCGCGTGTCCGGCTATCTCGTGCCGAAGCTGGTGCGCGAAGTCGCCGGCGATCCGGGCAAGCGCCCGCTGTAGTCGACACCTCCGATCCGCCGCAATCGGCAAGCCGCGCGCGACGTCCGTCTCAAGTTCGTTCCGCTCCGGTCGCTAAACCGTCATATCCCCCAGTTCCGGCGTGCGTGAATGGACTGAACACTCCCGTTCATGTCATAACTCGCGTTCGGGGAGGTGACGCAATGCAATTCGGCAAAGACACGGCGCTGCGGCTGCTGATCGTCGACGACAGCGTCGAGGCGGCGGAGGCCATCGTCAGCGGACTGCGCAACAGCGGCATCGCCGTGCGCCCGTCGCGACCGGAGAACGAGAACGAACTGGCCACGCTCATCGCGAGCCAGTCGCCGGACCTCGTCCTCGCGGCCCGCGAAGCGACGCTGGTTCCGATCACCAGGGTCATGCAGGCGGTGGACGCCAGCGGCAAGGACCTGCCCGTGCTGATGCTGCTGGACACCGTGGACGACTCGCGCGTGCTGGAGATGGTGACCCTCGGCGCCCGCGGCATCGTCCTGCGCCGCAGCGGCGAACACCTGCAGGTCCGCGTCCGTCAGGAATGGGCGGACCTGGAGGCGCGCCGTTCGCAGCGCCGCCTGGAGGCGCAGATCCGCGAGACCGAGCGCCGCTGCGACGCGCTGATCGACTCCTCGCGCGAGCCGATCGCCTACATCCACGAAGGCATGCACATCCGCGCCAATCCGGCGTACCTGGAAATCTTCGGCTTCGAGTCCTTCGAGGACATCGAAGGCATGTCGCTGCTCGACCTGATCGCTCCGTCGAAGGTCGAGGGCTTCAAGACGCTGCTCAAGCAGATCGCCAAGGGCGAGGCGCCGCCGCGCCATGAGACCGAGGCGCGCGCGCTCGACGGCAGCGCGTTCCCGGCGGTGATGGAGTTCACCACGGCGACGTACGAAGGCGAGCATTGCCTGCAGGTGATCCTGCGCCGGCAGGAAGTCGATCCGGAACTCGCGCGCGAAGTCGAGGAACTGCGCCAGCGCGACCAGGTCACCGGCCTGCTCAACCGCGCGACCTTCCTGCGTTCGCTGGAGGACACCGTCGGCGATGCCGCGCAGAACGCCTCACACCACGGCCTGCTGCTGATCGAGCCGGACCACTTCAACCGCCTGCTGCAGGACATCGGCCTGGATGCCGCCGACGCACTGGTGTCCGCGATGGGCGACCGCCTGCGCACCGTGCTCGGCACCGACCACGTCGCGGCGCGATTCGGCGAACACCAGTTCGCCGTGCTCGTGCCCAACGCCGACCACCGCATGGTCACCGGCCTTGCCGAAAAGCTCCGCGCGGCGTTCGCCGACCACGTGCTGGAAACGCCGGACCGTTCGCTCAGCACCACCGTCAGCATCGGCGGCGTGCTCATCGGCGAGAAGATCGCCAGCATCACCGCCGTGCTCGGCAAGGCCAGCCAGTGCCTGCAATCGGCCAGCGGCGTGGGCGGCAACCGCACCGAACTGTTCGACCCCGGCGCGGCCGACCGCGCCGAGGAAGAACGCGTCGAAGCGTGGGTGCAGCGCATCCGCGACGCGCTCGACGCCGACCGTTTCGTCATGGAATACCAGCCCCTCATCGGCCTGCACGGCGAACCGCTGGAGATGTACGAGGCCTACCTGCGCCTGCAGGGCGAACACGGCGAGCTGGTGCCGCCGCTGGCGTTCCTGCAGATCGCCGAGGAACACGGGCTGTTGTGGGAAATCGACCGCTGGGTCGTCGGCAAGGCGATCTCGGTCATCGGCGAGCGTTCGCGCGCCGGCCGCCCGACGACGGTGCTGGTGAAGATCACCCAGGCCTCGCTGCAGGACAACACGCTGGCGCAGTTCATCCAGGAAAAGCTCGCCAAGCACGGCGCCGACGGCCACCTGCTGGTGCTGCAGCTGCCCGAATCGAAGGTGTTCACGCACCTGCGCGCGGCCCAGGACTTCCAGGCGCAGGTCGCGCAGTACGGCGTGCGCGTCGGACTGGAGCAGTTCGGCGTGGGCCTGAATTCGTTCCAGCTGCTGGCCCACTTCAACGCCGCGCTGCTCAAGATCGACCGCAGCTTCATGGAAGACCTGTCCAGCAATCCCGACCACCAGGCGCGGTTGCGCGAGATCGCCGAGAAGGCGCGCGAACTCGGCAAGACGACCATCGCCGAATTCGTGCAGGACGCGGCCAGCATGAGCACGCTGTTCGGCGCGGGCATCGACTACGCGCAGGGCAATTTCCTCGCGCCGCCGGGTGCGGCGATGGATTACGAGTTCTGATGGCGTCGACGTGTTCGAAAGATTGCGCCATCCCAGGCTCAATGCTCTTTTGATCGGCGTGCCCCTGGCCTCTCGGGCGGGCTGGACGCGGACCGCACGGCGGCATTCGCACATCCCGGTGCCGATGCGCACTGGCCGCTGATCGCTGCCGTCTGGCTGATCTTTCCGCCCCTCGCAACATTACTCGGCATCCGGTCGCGACGAGGCCGCCCATCGCGATGGCAGCGCGCCATCGCGCCATACCTCGATTTCCATCAGTTCCTGTTCTGGACGCTGATGTCGCTCGGACTGAGCCAGTTGTATGACGTCCAGCCTCGTGCCCAGCCCGCCGGACATGCCCCGGGCGTGTTCTTCATCGCCTGCGCGGCCGGGTTCCTGATCGCCGGTTTGGTCGAGCGGCGCATGACGACCGCAGCATCGGCGCGCACCAGATAACTCCTGAAACAAAAAGCCCGCCGGAAGGCGGGCTTGCTTGCTGACTTATGCGGGCCGTCAGCCCACCACCGTCCCCCGCACCTGCTCCATCGGCGCATTGCGCAGGGCCAGGATGCGCTCTTCCAGCGGCGGGTGGCTCAGGAACAGGCGACGCAGGCCGTGGCCCACGGCGCCGCTGATGCCGAACGCCTGCACCGTCTTGGGCAGCGTGCTTTCGCCGTAGGTCATCGACAGGCGCTGCAGCGCGGCGATCATCTTCTCGCGGCCGGCCAGTCGGGCGCCGCCGGCGTCGGCGCGGAACTCGCGGTGACGCGAGAACCACATCGCGATCATGCTCGCAAACAGGCCGAACACCATGTCGAGCACGAACACGATGGCGAAGTAGCCCAGGCCCGGGCCGCCTTCGCGGTTGCCGCTGAGGTAGCTGTCGATCACGCGGCCGACCACGCGCGCCAGCACGATCACGAACGTGTTCAGCACACCCTGGATCAGCGCCATCGTCACCATGTCGCCGTTGGCGACGTGGCTGACTTCGTGGCCGAGCACGGCTTCGGCTTCGTCGCGGTTCATCGCGCGCAGCAGGCCGGTGGACACGGCGACCAGCGAGTTGTTGCGGCTCGGGCCGGTGGCGAAGGCGTTGATTTCCGGCGCGTCGTAGATGGCGACTTCGGGCATCTTGATGCCCGCCGCTTCGGCCTGGCGGCGCACGGTGCTGACCAGCCACTGTTCGGACTCGTTGCGCGGCTGCTCGATCACGTGCGCGCCGGTGGAGCGCTTGGCGACCCACTTGGAGATCATCAGCGAGAACAGCGAACCGCCGAAGCCGAACACCGTCGCCATCACCAGCAGGCCGGAGAACGTGCGCGGATCGACGCCGAGGATCGACATGACGATGCTCAGCAGGATCAGGACCGCGAAATTGGTGGCAAGGAACAGGAACAGACGCTTGAACATGATGGGAACCTTCCGCGCACCACGCGCGGCATGTCGGAAAAATGTGGCACGCTCGCGTTGAATTCAAGTGAAACCGCGACCCGCCGACGACCCGCCGTGACGACTTCCCCTGGCCCTTCCGGCTATCGCGGGCGATTCGCCCCTTCTCCGACCGGCGATCTGCATTTCGGTTCCCTGCTCGCCGCCTTCGGCAGCTGGCTGCTGGCGCGCCGCGCCGGCGGGCGCTGGCTGGTGCGCGTGGAGGACCTGGATCCGCCGCGTGAAGTCGAAGGCGCCGCTCGTCGGCAACTCGACGCGCTGCACGCGTTCGGCCTGGAACCGGACGAGGAGATCGTCTGGCAGAGCCGGCGCCCGACGCTGTACGAGGCGGCGCTGCAGCGGCTGCTCGACGAAGGCCGCGCCTTCCATTGCCATTGCAGCCGGACCGACCTTGCCACCGTGTCAGGGATCCATCGCAGGTGCGTCGCGCGCCACACGCGGCCCGATCCGGCGGTGCGCCTGCGCGTGGAGGATGGCAGCGTGGTGGCGTTCGACGACGCGATCCGCGGACATGTCGAACAGGACGTATCGCGCGAGGTCGGCGATTTCGTGCTCAGGCGCGCCGACGGGTTCTGGGCCTACCAGCTGGCGGTGGTGGTGGACGACGCCGATCAGGACATCACCGACGTGGTGCGCGGCGCCGACCTGCTCGATTCGACGCCGCGACAGATCCTGCTGCAGCGCGCGCTCGGCCTGCCGACGCCGCGCTACGCGCACCTGCCGCTGGTGCTGGGGCCGGACGGGCGCAAGCTGTCCAAGTCGGATGCGGCGCAGCCGGTGGATCCGGCCGATCCGCTCACGACCTTGCGCGCGGCATGGCTCCGGCTCGGGCAGGCACCGCAGGCGCTGGCCGAGGCCCGCGACGTGCCCGACCTGCTGGCCCGCGCGACGACGGCGTTCGACTCGTCGCGCATTCCGCCACGCGACGGCGCACCGCACGAAATGTCATGAGCGTCGCGCACGATCCGGCGATTGCCTTGACCATAGAATCGTCATGGGTCGCGCGTCGTGCGGACCCGTCCAGGAGATCCCCCATGCAGTCTCGCGTCGCCCTCGTCACCGGCGGTACCGGCGGTATCGGCAGCTCGATCGTCCAGCGCCTTTCGGCCATGGGGCATCGCGTCGCCACGAACTACCGCGACGAGGCGCGTGCCCTCGCCTGGCAGGCGAAGATGCGCGAGCGCGGCGTCGAGGTGGTGCTGGCGCGCGGCGACGTGTCCTCGCCCGACGAGGCGCAGGCGCTGGTCGACGACATCGAACGCCAGCTCGGGCCGATCGAGATCCTGGTGAACAACGCCGGCATCACCCGCGATTCCACCTTCCACCGCATGACGCCGGTGCAGTGGAACGAGGTGATCGGCACCAATCTCAATTCCTGCTTCAACGTGACCCGTCCGGTCATCGAGGGCATGCGCGAGCGCAAGTGGGGGCGGATCGTGCAGATCAGCTCCATCAACGGCCTCAAGGGCCAGTATGGCCAGGCGAACTACGCCGCCGCCAAGGCCGGCATGCACGGCTTCACGATTTCCCTGGCGCGCGAGAACGCCCGCTTCGGCATCACCGTGAACACCGTTTCGCCCGGCTACGTGGCCACCGACATGGTGATGGCGGTGCCGGAGGACGTGCGGGCGAAGATCGTCGCCGAGATCCCCACCGGGCGCCTGGGCACGCCGGACGAGATCGCCTATGCGGTGTCGTTCCTGGTCGCCGAGGAAGCGGCGTGGATCACCGGCTCGAACCTCGACATCAACGGCGGCCACCACATGGGCTGGTGAGGCGCGCGTCCGGTGTTCGCGCCGCCGGCGTGTCGTTTCCGGGAACGTTTTCAAGCGCTTTCAGCCTGCGTTGCCGGTCGCGACGGCGCCTTCCCCATTCACCCGACCGCGCCTGCCGACCGTGCCCGGCGGCAGTTGCAAGGCCCGCCGGGCTGCGCCATGCTGCGAAGCATCACGATTTAGAGCCGATGCTCCATGGCCTCGATGCGCGTCATCAAGAAGTATCCGAACCGCCGGCTCTACGACACCGAGATTTCGAGTTACATCACCATCGAGGACGTTCGACAGCTCATCGTCGACGGCGAGGAGTTCGAGGTGCGCGACGCCCGCACCGGCGACGACCTGACCCGCCAGGTGCTGCTGCAGATCATCGCCGAGCACGAACAGGACGGCGAACCGGTCCTCTCGACCCAGCTGCTGAGCCAGATCATCCGCTTCTACGGCGACTCGCTGCAGGGCTTCATGGGCAGCTACCTGGAGCGGTCGATGCAGGTCTTCCTCGACCAGCAGCAGCAGTTCCGCAACCAGATGGGCGGCATCCTCGGCCAGACCCCGTGGGCGCTGATGAACCAGCTCACCGAGCGCAATCTGCAGATGTGGAACGAGTTCCAGCGCAACCTGTCCGGCAGCGTCGGCCAGAGCACCACGCCGCCGCCGAACAAGGCCAAGGGCGGCGAGCAGAAGCGCTGAGTTCGCCCGTCGTCCTGGCGCATGACGGACCGAGGGCGAAGATGTCGCGGAATGACGACGCGAGCGTTTGTAGCGAGCTTTTGTAGCCCGGGTAGGCGAAGCGCACCCGGGTTCACCGACGCGGTGCCTTGCCTTCGCGCCGGCGCGCCTCAGCGCACCGCCGTCGCCGCCACCGCCGTCTTCGCCCCCGCCCCGCAATACTGCGCCCGGAACTGCTCCGCCTGCGGCATCAGCGATTGCAGCACCTGGATGCGGTTGGCCGGGTCCGGATGGGTGGAGGCGAATTCCGGCGGGCGTTCGCCGCCGCCGAGTTCGGACATGCGCTCCCACAGCGGGATCGCCGCATTCGGGTCGTAGCACGCCGCCGCGGCGAGCATCAGCCCGACCTTGTCCGCCTGCGTCTCGTGGTTGCGCCCGTACGGCAGGATGAAACCGTACTGCGCGCCGGCGCCGAGCGCCGCCATCACCGCCTGCTGCTGTTGCGGGTCCATGCCGCCGATCGCCATGCCGGCCGCCATCTGTCCCATCTGCACCAGCTTCTGCTGGGCCATTCGCTGGCTGCCGTGGCGCAGCAGTGCGTGGGCGATCTCGTGGCCCATCACCACCGCCATCGCATCGGCGTTCTGCGCGATCGGGATCAGCCCGGTATAGACGGCCATCTTCCCGCCCGGCAGGCAGAACGCGTTCGCCTGGTCGGACTGGATCACCGCCACGTCCCACTGGAACTGCTGGTGCTCGGTCGGCACCTGCTGCTGGTTCTGCGCGGCCAGCGTCGCGGTCACCTCGGGCACGCGCTGGATCAGCCGCTGCGCGATCTGGCGGATCTGCACGCTCGCCTGCGAATCGGCCGGCAACAGCGCGCCCTGCGCGTTGGCATCGCCCAGCACCTGCTGGAACGCCTGCGCGCCCAGCTGCACTTCCTCGTCGGCGGTGGTGCCGTAGTGGGCCTTCTCGCCCGTGTACGGATCCACTCGCGCATTGCCGAACCACTGCCACGCCGCGTAACCGGCGAACAGGATCAGGATCCACCAGCGGATCCCGCCAAAGCCACGGCGTGGACGGCCCTGTTGCTGCCGAGCCCCGCCAAACGGGTCGATCCTCATCTGCGCCTCCTCTTCCGTCCCTGGTCAGTGTGCGGCCGCGTCGCGGCCGGATCGATGCTCAGATGTCGCGCACCACGCGGAACCCTATCCGCGCGGTCGTGTTGTTGGCGTCACTGCCCTGTCGCCAGGCCGAACGCATTTCCTCCGGCGCGCTGGTCCACGAGCCGCCCCGTACCACACGGGAACGGCAGCCGGGATTGAGCCAGGCCTCGCCGCCGCGCGGGGCGCGACGGAAGCTGTCGTGCCAGCAGTCGGCGACCCATTCGCTGACGTTGCCGACCATGTCGTGCAGTCCCCAGGCGTTGGGCTGGTAGGTTCCGACCGGCGCCGGCCCCCACGCTCCATCGCCATACCCCGGGAACGCATTGCGCCAGCGCCGACCGCTCGGGGAGACGTCCGCGCCGCCGGTGAAGTTGCCGATCCGCAGCGGCGGCGGGCCTTCGCCCCACGGGTAACGTCCGCGATTGCCGGCCCGCAGTGCGTATTCGAATTCCGCCTCGCTCGGCAGCCGGTAGCGCTCGCCGGTCTGCGCCGACAGCCATTCGGCGTAGGCCAGCGCGTCCTTCGCGCTGACGTGGAGCACCGGCATGTCGTCGCGCGCGGGCTGGCCGACGTAGTCCGACTGCCAGTCCACGTTGCCGCGACGCACCAGGTTGCCGCTGCGTTCGTCGTAGGCGGTCGAATAGCCGCGCCGGCTGGCGCGCGCGCGATGCTTGGTGGCCTGCATGAAGCGGCGGAACTCGCCCACGGTGATCTCGGTCCGCGACATCGCCAGGCCGCGCTCGAAACGGATGTTGCGCGCCGGACGCTCGGATTCCTGCCCTTCGTTCTCCTCCGAGCCCATGCGGAACGCGCCGTGGGGAATCACCACCATCTGCGGCCCGCGCCCGCCGCCCTGCATCGCGTCGGTGAACACCTGCCCCGGGCGGAACAGGCCGTAATGCGTCGCCAGGTCGATGCGCTCGCGCAACTCGCGCGTGGCCGGATCGCCGGCCGGCGCGATGCGCAGCATCACCGCGAGATGGCGCCGCGCTTCGTCGATGCCGCCCTGCCGCATCAGCGCCGCCATGCCGGCGTCGCGCAACGCGTTGACGCGCACGATGCGCTGCATCGCCATCCGCCCGCGCGCGTCCTCCACGCTGGGCGCGTCGGGACGCACCTTCGCGGCGATGTCGAGTTCGCGTTCGGCCGTAACGTAATCGTCGCGATCGGCCGCGAGCTCGGCGCGGCGGATCAGCGCGCTCTCGACGGCGGCGATGCCCTGGTTGGCGCGCATGTCGCCCGGCCGGAGTTCGAGCGCCTGGCGGAAATGCGTCAGCGCATGCCCCGCCTCGCCGCCGACGCCGAGGCGACCGGCGTTGAGCGCTTCCTCGCCCAGGCGGTTGGCTTCCTGCGCTTCGTCGGCGCGATCCAGTCGCGCGAGGTATTCGACGATGTCGACGTTGCCCGGCGCGACGGCGCGCGCGACGGCGGCGATCTCGTGCGCGCGGCGCAGCGAGAGCGGATCGCGGTCGAGCGCGGCCAGCGCCTCGTCGCCGCTGGCGATCAGCCGCTTCAGCGAGCGATCGAACCCGGCGTTGGCCGTAGCGTCTTCCGGATCGAAACGGCGCAGCGCGTAATACAGCGGGATCGCATCCTCCGCCCCGCCGAACAGCCGGCCGCGCGACAGCGCCTGTGAGGCTTTTTCCTTCAGCTCTGCGACGTTTTCGTCCGTCACCTGCACGGCCGGCACGCGCCACGGCGGCACCGGCGACACCGCCTGGTCGGCGCTGATGGTGACGATCGGCGTGCGTGCGCCCGCGCCGTCGCGCGCAGGCGAGGACGCATCGCGCGAGCATCCCGCCGCCACCAGTGCCATCACCGCGATGCCGGCGGTCAAAGGCAATGCGCGCAAACGTCCTCCTCGCCTCCTGGGCAGATCATGCGGGTGTCATGGGTCCGGCCTTCACGGACCGCGATGCCGGGAGCCCCGAAAGTAGGCTATTGTCGCCCGCCCCGGCAACCGCCGCCGAATCGTCCGTTCACCGCTGACATGCCCGTCGCCTGGATCAACGACCCCGCCGAACTGCGGGCCCGCTTCGCATCAAAGCCGGCGCGCATCGGCCTGGACACCGAATTCATCCGCGAACGCACCTATTGGCCGCAACTGGCGCTGGTGCAGATCGCGCTGGGCGATGCGGGCGGCGAGCCGGACATCCTGCTGATCGATCCGCTGGTGCCCGGCATGCTGCAGGCGATGACGCCGATCCTCGCCGACGAGGCGATCGTCAAGGTCATGCACAGCCCGAGCGAGGACCTGGTGGCGTTCAGGCATGCGTGCGACGTCGTGCCCAAGCCGCTGTTCGACACGCAACTCGCCGCGGCGCTGACCGGGGTCGGCGGCGGCCTGGGCTACCAGAAGCTGGTCGAGCAGCTCACGGGCGTGGTGCTGCCCAAGGGTGAGACGCGGTCGGACTGGCTGCGTCGCCCGCTCTCGCCATCGCAGCTGGAATACGCCGCCGACGACGTCCGCCACCTGTTCGAACTGCACGACCAGCTGGACCATCGTCTGGGCGAACTCGATCGTCGCGAATGGCTGGCCGAGGACGCCGCGCGCACCGTGTTCAACGCCGAGCACGAAGCGCCCGAACGCTGGCCGCACGCGTCGATGCGCAGCGCGCAGTTCCTCGACCGCGACGCCCAGTTGCGCCTGCTGCGGCTGCTGCGCTGGCGCGACGTGTACGCGCGCCAGAACGACCGCCCGCGCACCTGGATCCTCGACAACGAACTGGCGGTCACGCTCGCGCGCACGCCGCCGATCGATCGCGCCGGACTGCAGCGCACGCTCGACGCGATTCCCAAGTCGCCGCGCCGCCTCACCGATGCGATCTGGTCCGCGCTGAACACGCCACTGTCCGACGAAGGCGACGCGCCCGACGCCGTGCAGTCCGAACAGCGCGACAAGCAGCGCCTGCGCAAACTGCAGGACGCCGTCGCCGCGCGCAGCGCCGAACTCGGCCTGCCCGACGGCGTGCTCGCCTCGCGCCGCTGGCTGGAAGTGCTGATGGACCAGGGCGAATGGCCCGAAGCGCTGGCTGGCTGGCGCCGCCGGGCGCTGGAGCCTGGACTGGCGCCGCTGCTCGCGCAGGCGCGCTGAAGCCCTACACCGCCGCCAGTTGTGCGAATCGACGTAAGCGATCGCCCGCAAGCGGGCCGTCGCCGTCCTCGTACGCGCGCGAGGCCGGGCTGACGATGAACGGATCCGGCTCGCCGATCGCGTCGCGATCCCTGGCGGTGTAGTCGAACGCGTCCAGTACCACGCGCATCGCGTTGATCCGCGCGCGCTTCTTGTCGTCGGAACGGATCACCGTCCATGGTGCATCCGGCGTGTCGGTCGCGACGAACATCGCCTCCTTCGCGCGCGTGTATTCGTCCCATTTGTCGAGCGAGGCCAGGTCGACCGGCGAGAGCTTCCACTGCTTCAGCGGATCCTTCCTGCGCTGCGCGAAACGGCGGTGCTGCTCGGCGCGGCTCACCGAGAACCAGAACTTGAACAGCCGCACGCCGCTGCGCACGAGCATGCGTTCGAAGTTCGGGCACTGGTGGATGAACTCCAGGTACTCGTCGGTCGAGCAGAACCCCATCACCCGCTCCACGCCGGCGCGGTTGTACCAGGAGCGGTCGAACAGCACGATCTCGCCCGCCGCCGGCAGGTGTTCGACGTAACGCTGGAAATACCACTGCGAGCGCTCGGTATCGCTGGGTTTCTCCAGCGCGACCACGCGCGCGCCGCGCGGGTTCAGGTGCTCCATGAAGCGCTTGATCGCCCCACCCTTGCCGGCCGCGTCGCGTCCCTCGAACAGGATGACCACCCGCTGTCCGGAGCCTTTCACCCACGCCTGCCATTTCAGCAGTTCGATCTGCAGCCCGCGCTTCTCGCGCTCGTAGCGGACACGGGAAGGTCGCCTATCTGCTTCAGGCAATGGGCGCTCCCCTCAATCTAGACTTCTCGCGCAATCTGCACGGCCCGTACTCAGATGTCTTAAAGAAGGCTCTCATAACCCTTGAAAAGCACAAGCTGATCGCGGGCCTCCAATCGGCGGACAGGAGCGTACACGTAACTAGCGCCGGATATGCTGCTGCTGACGACTATCTGAAGGCAAATCAGCGCGACGAGAAGATCATCGACCGCCTCTCCAAGCTTGTCGACGGTTTCGAAACCCCATTCGGGTTGGAGCTGCTCTCGACTGTCCACCACGTTGCCACGATGGCCCGGCACGAACCCTCGCTGAGCGCCATTCTAGTCCGTATTGGGGAATTGGACGAAAGCAAGCGACCATCACATCAGTATCAGCATGCAATAAGCGTGGAAAGCACGGCGATGGCCAGTTCGTTTCCTGGGAAGAACAACTTTCGGCAAAATGTATTGAATCGTTGATTGCACGCCAAGAACGTCGAGCCAAGATCCTCGCTCACATCGAGCGGTATCAGTATCCTCGCCTGACCATCCAAGAACGGCATGCGATTCGGGTGATCGCCGAATCTCACACCAATATCAAGGGCGAAGCTGAGAAGTCACTGACCATGTACAGAGCATTGGATGAGGCGTTCGTCAAAGCAGCCTATGAACCCCTAAGCCAGTCCGCCGCTCTCGAACCGCCCCCCCTTTTACTGCGTAAGGCACATCAGCCGTCGCCCTATATGAGCAACGCAAAGGACGAAACTGAGTTCAAACTTTGGGCAGAGGCGGATACCCGCCAGAAGTCGTTTGTGGTCCAGGTGTTGCATTGGTTCCACTACCGACCCACAAGGTTACGGGCTTCTTGGAAGCAGGAAGAGGTTTTGACATGGGAGTTGATTCGCGCATTCGAGATCCTTCCCCAGAGCATTTTCCTTCAGCCTCTGCTCGAGCGGATTGCCACCCGCAGCACAAGGGCCCAAGTGGCGATCACCCCTCTGCTCGGGAGGGATAGAGTAGAAGTCACACCGTACCCGAGCCTAGGTTTATCCGGCGGAAAGCGAAACTGCAAGTCTGACATCGGGCTCGGACAGAACGGCCAACCCACTGTCTGGATCGAAGCGAAGACCGCAAAGTTCAAGGAATCGGATTTACGCGCGCAGTTGCAGCAGCAAGAATCTTCGATGTCCGTGCTAATGCCCGACAGGCCGACCGTCTTAGTCACCCTACTACCAGAGTCACGCGCGCTGGACACCTTTCCGAATCTATCCTGGGATGACGTACTGGCTGCGCTTCACGTTTGCGGCAACGAGGTGGCTGCCTCGATTCAGAGTCCGGACTTGTCCTATGGCTATCGTGAAATGGTAAGGGAACTATCCGAAAGAATCGAATCACATCCCGGCCGCAAGTCAGGCTGGGTATGACAGTCACGGGACTCGAAGTCGGCGACCACCACGCCTCGCCTGTATGGAGTGCCATCGCAATATCGTCCACTTCGGCCCGACTGGATCATGGGTTCTAGCCACCACCTAGGACTTCCATCCCATCCCGAGAGGCGCGCGCAGCACGCACCCCACTCACAGCGCGCGCTGCAGTCCCATCAGGCCGAAACCTGCGCGCCCTTGGCGGGCCCCGGATCGATCAGATAGGGGTGTAGCTGTCAGTGCATAGGATGCACACCTACAGCTGTTGGCCGGGTCGGAGCTATGCCTAGTGCAACGACTGCCGCTTACTGCATCAGGCTGTCAGCTTCGCCACTGCCGCAGCAAGCCCATCGGGCGACAGATGCGAATACCTCAGCGTCATGGTGATATCTGCATGCCCCAGTAGTTCACGAACGGTGTTCAAATCCACACCAGCCCGCACCAGCTTGCTCGCGAAGTGGTGACGCAGGTCATGAAAGCGGAATCCACTGATGCATGCGGACTCCAGTAACCCGCCCCAAGCGGTCTTAACGTCCGCCACGTCGAACACCCGTCCCACCCGACCCATCTGTGAGCCCCACTGCGCAAGCACAGCTTGGCCTTCGGTGTTCAGGGGCACGTGACGCTGACGCCCGCTTTTGGCGTTCTCGGCGCGGATGGTCAGCATTCGGCCTTCTAGGTCGACGTCGGCCCACGTCAGCGACAGTAGTTCGCCCCTGCGCAGCCCAGTGTTCATCGCCAGTAGCACTACCGGGGTCAAGTGATCCCCGTAGCTGCCCAAAGGCAGATCCGGATACAACGGCTCACCCCTAATGGTCCGCCAATGATTGCCCGACGCGCGCGCTGCGACCATGTAACCATCCCGACGCTGCAGGGCTGCCCGGAGCCGGGTTTCTTCATCCGGTGACAGGTAACGGATGACCTTGCGGGACTGCACAGACTTCTGCCGCAGCCCGAGCAGCGGATTTCGCTCCAACAACCCCCAGTCCACAGCCTTCGTGAGGGCTGATCGCAGACACGCTAGATCGCGCGCTGCGGTGGCCTTGGTCGGAGGTTTGCCGGTTTTGGCCGTGTCGGAGGTAAGCCGGTCCCGCCACCAGGTGTCGATCAGGGCGGCATTGAAGTCAGTCAGGAGCGTATCGAGCATGCCAGTAAAGACGGCGCGGATGCGCTCGACGTATCCCTGCCCACCCTTGAGCTCGACCCGAGCCCAGGGGGCATAGCGATCGGTCAGGAACACGTCCAGCGTGCAACTCGTGGGTTTGGTCTTCGCGATCCTGGGTAAGCCCTGCTGAATGTATTCGGCTGCGGTCTGCTGAGCGTGTGCCCGGGCCTGCTCAAGCGTCAGGTGCCCGAAGGCCCCAAGGGTGCGACGCTTCCCTCGCGTCCATTCGATGATCCAGGCTTTGTATCCCGACGGCTGGACGCGAAGGATCAGACCCCGCACCCGGATATCCCGAAGCTCATAGGGGCGATCCCGGGGCTCAGCGGCTTCGACGATGCGCTTGGTGAGGACGGTCCTCATTTGGGGGGTGTGGTCCGTAAGTGGCTGTAAGTGCCACGTTAGGACGGGCCCGAAAGCGGTGTTCGGACGCGGATCATCCGCATTGGGGCGCCCGAAAAGCGCGGACCCAGGCCGGCTCTACGGCTCCCGGAATTCCGAACCCGCCCGGGGGCTAGCGCACCGCCGCATGGCCCGCTAGAATTTGCACCTTCGTGGGGCGGTAGCTCAGCTGGGAGAGCGTCGCGTTCGCAATGCGAAGGTCGGGAGTTCGATCCTCCTCCGCTCCACCACTCATCCAGCCAGGACAGCGCGTTACGCCTCGGGCGTTACGCGCTGTTTTGCCATGGGGCTCCGGAATGCACGAGACCCGGGAATGCCCGTCCTTCAGCCCGCCGACTTCCCGCGGAACTCGGCGACCACTTCCTCCGGCGTCGGGTTCGCCTTCGCGCGGCCGTTGACGTAGACGATGGGCACCGGGCCGTTCATCACCGACATCACGCGCGAGGCTTCCTCGGGCGAGGTGAGGCTGTTGTAGCTCGCCTGGTCGGTGCGGACGTAGGCGATGCGCTGCTTCGAAAGATGGCTGACCAGTTGCTCGGTGCGACGCGCGGCGTCGGAGGTGCAGTGCTTCGGCGCGAACACGATGACGCCCCGCGACGGCACGCCATCGGGCATGGGCATCGCCTGGAAGCCCTGCGCGCTCGCGTCGCCCGCAGCGGACGAGCCGACGCGCTCGGCAACCCACGCCTTCGGGTCCACGCGTCCGCTGTCGATGTAGGTTTTCCACACGCCCACGCCCGCCACCAGCACCAGCGCGCCGACGCATGCCTTCACTGCGTTCATCCCGTTCCCCTCGCGAATGTGCGGCGTGTGCAGCCGCGATCTTCCCTGCGCGGCACGACGCCGCCCCCTTCGTGACGGCAGCCTCGCATACCCGGACCCGCGCCGGCTACCATGCGTCGATGCGCATCCATCACTGGCTTACGGGCGCCGCCCTGCTGCTCGCCGGTTGCGCGGGCGGAGGGACGCGAATGCAGCACGACATCGACGCGCTCATGCGCGATTACCAGGGCCGCGTGCCCGGCGCGAGCGTGCTCGTGCTGCGCGACGGTCAGCCGCTGGTGCGGCGCGCCCACGGCATGGCGGATCTGGAGGAAGGCATCGCGGCCACGCCGCAGACGAACTACCGCCTGGCTTCGGTGAGCAAGCAGTTCACCGCCGCCGCGGTGCTGCTGCTGATCGAGGATGGGCGGCTGAAGCTGGACGACCGCATCGGCCAGTACCTGCCCGGCCTGCCCGCCGCAACGAACGCCATCACCCTCCGCCACCTGCTCACGCACACGTCCGGCCTGATCGATTACGAGGACGTGATGGACCCCGCCGACACGCGGCAGGTGCACGATGCCGATGTCCTCACGTTGCTGCAGTCGCAGGACCGCACCTACTTCGCGCCCGGCACCGGATACCGCTACAGCAACAGCGGTTATGCGCTGCTGGCGCTGATCGTCGAACGCGCATCGAACCAGCGCTACGCGCGGTTCCTGCACGATCGCATCTTCCAGCCGCTGGGCATGCGCGATACCGTCGCCCACGAGGCCGGCGTGTCCGAAGTCGCGCATCGCGCGTACGGCTACAGTTTCGAGAACGGCGCGTGGACGCGCACCGACCAGAGCACGACCAGCGCGGTGCTGGGCGATGGTGGCATCTATTCGTCCATCGACGACCTGGCGAAGTGGGACGCCGCGCTTTACGACGGGCGCCTGCTGTCCGAGCAATCGCTGCGGCAGGCCTTCACGCCGGCCACGCCGACCGACGATCCGCAGGTGGAATACGGCTTCGGCTGGCGCATCACAGGCGATTCGCTGTGGCATTCGGGCGAGTCCATCGGCTTTCGCAACGTCATCGTGCGCTGGCCGCAGCGGCGCCTGACCGTGGTGATGCTGACCAATCGCGACGATCCGGAGCCTTACGAGCTTGCGAAGAAGATCGGCGCACTGGCGATGGGCGAAACCGCGACGAATTGACGCGTGTCGTTGTAGCGCAGGCAAGCGAAGCGCACCCGGGGCGCAGAGACGGCGGCGTTCCCGGATGCGCTTCGCTTACCCGGACTACAAGAGCAGGAACTCATTCGATCGGCACGTCGAAGAATCGCTTCAGCGCCGGCTCCGGATCGAGCGTGAAGTGCCACCACTCCCTCGGGTAATTCTTCAGTCCCGCACGCGCCATCGCAGCACGCAGGCGATCGCGGTTGGCGCGCTGCTCCGGCGTCGCGTGCGGCGAATCGGTATTGGCGAGCGGATCGAAGAAATCGAACCCGGTGCCCATGTCGAGCGGCGTACATGCGCCAGCGGCGTCGCAACGCATCAGCGTCAGATCGATCGTCGCGCCACGGCTGTGCCCGGAGGTCGGCGAGATGTAGCCGCCCAGCAGATCGGGCTTCTCCAGCGCGGGATAGAAGCGCGCCTTCGTGTGTTCATCCGCATTGTTCGCCCATGCCACGAACGAACGCACCGCACGCGCGGGACGGTAGCAGTCGAAGATGCGAAGGCGGAAACCTTCCGCGCGCAGCGCGGTTTCGGCGCGCTGGATCGCCTTCGCCGCCGGTTCCAGCAGGTAGCAACGCGGTGCGCCGTAGCCGTCCACCGTCGCGCCGGTGAAGTTGTTGCTGCCGGCGTAGCGCATGTCCAGGTCGATGTCGGGCACGAGCGTGCGGATATCGACGAGTCCGGCGGCTTCGGGCGTGGTCGCGGGATCGATCTCCATCCGCGGCGTCGACGCGCATGCCGCCAATGCGAGCGTGGCGAACGCGATCGCCAGGCATGCAACGTGCCGCATCAGGGGCAATCCCCCACCCGTTCGAACGCAAGGTCCTCGTAGTCGTAGCTGAAATCGGCCTGCGGATCGACCTTCGCCAGGCGCATGCCACCCTCGTTGAAGTCGAGCCACGCTTCCGCATCGACGCTCGGTTCGTTCCAGTCGATGAGCCAGCGATCGCCGACGCGCTGCACCACGCCATCGAGCAGCGGCGACTTGCGCGCGCGGAACCGCACGGCATCGCCATCGCCATCGCCATCGCGGCACAGCGTCGCTTCGCCGAACCACGGATCGCGATACGCGCCGAGTCGCGGCGACAACTCCTTCGCGGTGGCGCGCCGGCGACGCGACGTGTCCGGCGCCTTTTCGGCGGCCGGTCGCGCGGCGTCCTCCTCGTCCAGCAACCGCGCGTAATGCGCGACAGACAATGCCGGATCGTTGGACGTGTAGCGCTTCACCAGCACCTGGGTCAGCACGGTGCGCGCTTCGTCGCCTTCGCCGTTGATCAGGATGACGAAGCCCGCGCCCTTGTCGGGCAGCATCGTCACGGCCGAGTACATGCCCATCAACGTGCCGGTGTGCGCGACCTTGAACACGCCATCGACGTCGGCGAGGCGCCAGCCGTAACCATAGGCGGCGAAATGGCTGCGATCCCATTCGCGCATGCGTCTGGAGACCGGCATCGGCATCTGCGGCGCCCACAATGCCTGGCGCTGCTCCTGCGAAAGCCAGCCCGCGTTGGCGGGTTCGGGCTTCAGCCAGTTCGCGGTCCAGCGGAGCATGTCGTCGAGGCTGCAGCGCACGCCGCCGGCGGGGTCCATCGTCGTCGCGGAAACGATATCGCCACCGCTGCGCACGGGCACGTTGCGCTGGCCTTCGCGGCGATGCGGCTGGGCGACGTTGCCAACCTCGATGCGATTCCACTGCCCGACCTGGCAACGCGACATGCCCAGGGGTTCGAACACTTCGCGACGCACCAGCGTTTCATACGGCGCACCGCCCGCCGCAGCGGCGACTTCGCCCGCGACGATGTACATCAGGTTGTCGTAGTCGTAACCGGAACGGAAACTCCGGTACGGCTTGAGATGCCCGAGCCCATGGATGATGTCCGCGCGCGTGAACGTGTTCGGCTCCGGCCACAGCATCAGGTCGCCGGCACCTGCGCGCAGGCCGCTGTTGTGGATCAGCAGGTCGCGCACCTGCATTTCGCGACCGACCCATGCGTCATGCATGCGGAAGTCCGGAAGCCACTTCACCACCCGGTCGTCCCAGCGCAGCTTGCCGGCATCGACCAGGCGCGCGAGCGTCGCCGTCGTCATCGACTTCGTATTGGAGGCGACCTTGAAGAGGGTCTGCGAGTCGATCCTGTCGCCCTCGCCCTCCACGAGTTCGCCGGCGGTGCGCGAATACACCACGCGCCCATCCTCGACGATCCCCAGCGCAAGCCCTGGCAGGCGGTAGCGCGCGAACACGTCCTCGAAGATCGCATCGACCGCCTCGCGGTCCGAGGCCGATGACGCCGCGCCGCAGACGGCCGGCAGGCACGCCAGCCACAACGAAAGCGCGAACGCGACGATCCGGTCAGGTTTCATGCCATGCCTGCGCGAGTTGTTCGCCGGCCATCATCTCCGCGAGCGTCTGGCGCCGGCGCACGATGGCGTAGCGGCCATCGTCCAGCAGCACTTCCGCGGGCAGCGGCCGGGAGTTGTAGGTGGACCCCATGGACGCACCGTACGCGCCGGCGCCGCCGATCATCAACAGGTCGCCGGCCTCGCAGCGCGCCATCGTGCGGCCCTGCGCGAAGGTGTCTCCGGTTTCGCACACCGGGCCGACTACGTCGTACGCCACCTCGGCCTCGGCGCGGCCGTGGAGCGGGACGATCTCGTGCCACGCGTCGTAGAGCGAAGGCCGCAGCAGGTCGTTCATCGCCGCATCCACGACGAGGAAATGGCGATCGGTTCCATGCTTCACGCGGATCGCCCGCGTCACCAGCACGCCGGCCTCGCCGACGAGATAACGGCCGGGCTCGAGCGCGAGCGTGCCCTGGAAACCGGCGAACGTCTCGCGCACCAGCGCGGCGTAGTCGGCGATGTCGATGGGCCGGTCGATGCCGGGCCGATAGACCACGCCGAGGCCGCCGCCGATGTCGACGCTGGCGATGGCATGGCCGGCTTCGACCAGTTCGCGGCGGAACGCTTCCACGCGTTGCAGCGCCATGCGGAAGGGTTCGAGGTCGAGGATCTGCGAACCGATGTGCGCGTGCAGCCCATCGAGCCGCACGTGGTTCAGCGATGCCCCCCGCGAGAACCAGCGGCGCGCTTCGTCGATGGACACGCCGAACTTGTCCTCGGCCTTGCCGGTGGAAATCTTGGCGTGCGTGCGCGCATCCACGTCGGGGTTGATGCGCACCGCCGCGCGCGCAGACGCGCCGCGTGCCTGCGCGACGTGCTGCAGCAGCTGCAGTTCGTCGGCGGATTCGACGTTGAACCGCCACACGCCCGCGGCCAGCGCGGCGTCGATTTCCTCCGCCGTCTTGCCGACGCCGGAGAACACGATGCGGTCCGCGGCGATGCCTGCCTTCAGGCTGCGCTGCATCTCGCCGAGCGAGACGATGTCCGCGCCGACGCCGTGGCCGGCCATCAGCTGCAATATCGCGAGATTGGGGTTGGCCTTGACCGCGTAGCAGATGCGGATGTCGAGGCCGCGGAAGGCGTTCTGCAGGCCGGCGATCCGCGCGCGGATCATGTCGGCCGAGTATGCGTAGAACGGCGTGTGGACGTGACGCGCGATCGCGTCCAGTTCGCCGGGATGGAAGTTCGACAAGGCCCGTCCCTGTGGAAGAAAAAAGGCGGCGGACGGCACCTGGCCGTCCGCCGCTCGAGGGAGATCAATAGCTCAGCGAAAGGATGAACTGTGCGTTGCGGGGCGCCTGGAACGCGGTGGGGTTGCCGAAGAACGGATTCATCAGGCCCACGCCTTCCTCTTCCTGCAGCGTCTCGTTGCGTTCGATCACCGTCTGCTCGTTGAGCACGTTGTAGACGGCGAACTTCGCATTGAGCTTCACCGGGCCCAGGTCGGTGTTGTACGCCACGCTCAGGCCGAGGTTGTAGGTCCACGGCAGGGTGTCATACGCACCGCGGCGCGACAGCCGCCACTGGCCCTCGTCCGTGTAGCACAGGCTCGGATCGCTTTCGCAGATGTAGTGCGTGAGGAACTCGTTGTCGTCGTACGGATTGCCCGCACCGTATTCACTCATCGGACGGCCCGAGCGCGCATCCAGCGTCGCGCCGATGGTCCAGTTGTCGGTGATGGCGTAGTTGCCGCGCAGCTTGATCTGGTGGCGGTGGTCGTTGGGCAGGAAGCCGTAGCCGCCGATTTCCACGAACGGATTATCGAAGGCTTCGGTACGGCCCGAGTCGGAGAAGTCGGTATCCGAATTCACCGGACCTTCGTAGTTGCCCTTGCTCGCCGACCAGACGTAGGTGGCATTGAACGCCCACTTGTCGTCCCACGCGCGGTCGAGCTGCAGCTCGATGGCGCGATAGGTGCGCTTGGGGTTCTCCCAGCCGATCATCGTGCCGTCGCGCAGTTCCCAGCCCGTCACGCCGGTGTCGATGGTGACGAAGCCGTCGTTCTCGCCGTCGCAGTCGGTGTCGGTGTAGTAGGTCAGGTTCTTGCCCGGGTTCGCCATGACGAAGCCGCTGTCGCCGCAGCTGTTGACCACTTCGATGTCGTCGATGGCGTTGTGCATCTTGCGGTACGTGCCGCTCACGCCCCACGACCACTTCTCGCCCAGCATCTGCTGGAAGCCGAGGATGAACTCGTCCTGGTAGACCGGATCCATGTCCTTGTCGACTTCGCCACGGAAGTCGGCGACGCTGCCATCGCCCTGCGAGTCGTCCACGGTGCCGATTTCCGCGCCGAGGCCCGGAATCGGGTTGTCGCCCTCGGCGAAGGTGCCGTCCCAGAAGTAGAAGCGGCGTGCATCCAGGAACGGACCGGCCTGCTTGATGTTGATGACGTTCGCCACCGGCAGGAAGTAGCGGCCGACGTTGCCGAACACCTTCGAGCGCCCGTCGCCGTTCATGTCCCACGAGAAGCCGAAGCGCGGCGCGATCATGTCGTCGAGCTTGATGTAGCTGTTGCCGGCCGCGTCCTTATTGTCGAAGCTCTCGATGCGAACGCCCAGGTTCAGCAGCAGGTTCGGCGTGACGTTCCAGTTGTCCTCGATGTACAAGGCCTGGTTCTCCGTCTCGAACGTGCCCTGGTTGGCGACCTGGCGCGTACGCACGTACACCGTGCCTTCCGGCACGTCGACGCCGTTGACACGCGCGCCGGCGTTGTTGACCTCGTAACGCAGGCCATCGCCTGGATAACGGCTGCTGTAGTCGGACGTGTTGTTCTCGTGGTCGGCGCCGAAACGCAGCAGGTGGTCGCCCAGGCTCCATTCGAAGTCCAGGCGCGCGGCCTCGCGCGTATCGGTGCGGTCGATCACCGCGGTGTTGCTGGTGCAGCCGATGAACGAGGTGTTCACGCGCTGGTCCTGCACCAGGCTGCAGCGGTCGTCGTTGACGCCGATGGACGACGCGTTGCGCTCGTTCTCGCCGTACATGGCCTTCATCGAGAACGTATCGGTGAAATAGCTGGTGTAGGTGAGCGCCCAGTTGTCGCCGCCGGACTTGTTGACGATGCGGTTGCGGAATTCCTCGCGCGTGCCGGTGTCGGCGTCGAACCCGTAGACGTCCTGCGTCGTGTCGTTCTTGTCGGAGAAGCCGAACACCTCCAGCAGGTTGGCGTCGTTGATCTGCCAGTCGATCTTCGCGCCCCAGAAGTCGTTGTCGCCCTGGTTCTCGAAGAAGTTCCCGCCGCCGTCGTCGGTGTTCTGCGCCTCGAGGTCGCGCTTCTCGTAGATACCGAAGAAGAACAGGCGGTCCTTCACCAGCGCGCCGGAGCCCCAGATCGAATAGTTGTTCTCGTCCGAATCGTCCCAGCGGGTGTACAGCGTCGGTGCGTAGTTCCTGCCCTTGCCCTGCCACAGGCCGTCGATCACGATGTCCGCGCCGGCCTGGAACTCGTTCGTACCGCGACGCGTCACGGCGTTGATCACGCCGCCGGTGCTGCGGCCGTACTCCACCGAGTAGCCACCGGTCTTGATCTGGAACTCTTCCAGGAACGAGAACGGCAGCGAGGAAAAGCCCACGCGGTTGTAGAAGTCGGTGACGTTCAGGCCGTTGATGTAGACGGTGTTTTCCGCCACGGACGAACCGCCGAACGACAGGCCGCCGAACTCACCACGGTTCACGCCGGGCGCCAGCGTGGCGACGTCGAGAATGTCGCGCTGCACCGGCAGGCGCGCCACTTCCTCGCGGCTGATGTTGGTGGCCGATTCGGTGGAGGTCACGTCCACCGGCGAGATCACGCGCGAACCGACGACCTGCACCGCGGCGAGCTCCGTCGCCGCGCCGCCTTCGGCGATGTTCAACGTGGTCGCGTTGCCGAGGCTGATGGACGTCGCGAACGGTTCCGCCACGGGCTGGCCGTCGCGGCTCACCTCGACCTGGTAGTTGCCTACCGGAAGGAACGGAAAGCGGTAGTTGCCCTGCCCGTCCGCGCGCACCGTGCGGGTGAAGCCGGTGGCGGGATTGCGCACCGTCACCTCGGCGTTCGGCGTGGTGCGGCCGACCAGCGAACCGTCCGTGTTGGCGGCGTGCGCCTGATGCAACGACAGCGCGGATGTCAGGCAAACGCCCAGCGCCATGCACAACGCGGTCCTACGAAACCCCATGCTCTTCATGTCCCCTCTCCACGGTGAAAGTGATGCGGAAGGCGCTACCGTCCCGTCCCGGCGACGGGCAGCACCTGCGCTTCGAAGCTGTAATCCCACTGGTCGAAGTAGAGGTTGCCCCCTGCCCACTCCACTTCGCCGCGTTGCGAATCCACGGTCTCCGACCGGACGTGCTGCTTGGCCGGCATGAAATCCGTGCCGAAATCGTCATTGAAGGCGATCCGGTACGCATCCAGGCCGCCGAGATAGAACCACTCCACTTCCGGATCGCGTGTGCCGTTGAACTGGCCGGTCGTCACGTCCATCGGCACCCAGCCGTACGGGGCGAGGTACAGCGCGCCCCAGTCGTGCAGGTTGTCGTACGTGCCATCGGAATAGACCATGCCCGACTGCCAGCGCGACGGAATGCCGTTCAGGCGCAGCAACGTCATCAGCAGCAGCGTCTGCTGGCCGCAGTCGGCGTGGTTGCCGCGCAGCGCGTAATCGCTGATGTTGGTGATGGTCGAGTATTCGCGCGCGCCGCCCCACGGAATGGCGTCCACGGCCTGGAACAGCTTCTTCGCGATGCGGTACGGATTCGTCTCGTCGCCGACGGCCTTCTTCGAGAACGCGCGCATCTCGTCGGTGAAGACGATGTGCGGCGGACGCTCCGCCAGGTACGGCGCGAGGTCGGGCCGGTCGCCCAGCGACGTCACCTTGTCGGGATCGATGAGGTGGTGCTCGCCGAAGATGGTGAGTTCGTAGTTGATCGAGAACGTGGTCGGCTTGCCCGCCACCGCCGGCTGTTCGAGATAGACAGTGCGTTGCATAGTCGACTCCGGCGCGATGCGCTGCTTCGCAGGCAGGCTCGCGAGGAAACGGATGTCTTCCTGTCGCCCCGGTATCGCGCGCGGATACGGGATCCACGCGCGCACGGTCTCGCCCGCGGGCACCGCGTCGGCGTCGACGGTGATCGACTGCTTCACCCGCACGCGGCGCGGCGCGACGCTGCTGTTGCCGGTCCGTCGCGCATCGGCCACCGCCTCGTCGTGGTAGGCGTTGGCGTTTTCCATCGGCCCGTCGTTGCGCTGGAACGGCGTCGCGCGTCGCGCCATCGCCTCCGGGCTCACGCGGAACAGATTCGAGATGGACCGGTTGAAGTACCACGGCGTCCCGTCGATCACCATGTGCTCGAGCAGATCCGCCTGCGTCCAGCGCTGGAATTCGTCCTCGCGCAGGTCGGGAATGGATTCGCGCAACTTCGCGCGCGCCTGGTCGGCGGTGAGGGTGAAATCCAGGCGGATGCGGCGCATGCGTTCGCGCTGGAATTCGAGGTCCGCGCGGGTTCGCGCGTCGAGTCCGGGTTGCGCCAGGGCCGCATCGATGCGGACGGTCGCTTCGCGGAAATCACCGCTGTCGATACGGGCGATCACGTCGGGCAGCGGGTCCGTGGCGGACAGGGCGGCGTCCGTCGCGGCCATCGCCCCAAGGGCGAGAATGGCGGCGAACAGGACGTGCCGGCGGCGCGTCCGGGGCATCGGCGATCGAAGCGGTAACCGTAGATCGTCCACGCAGACCACTCACTGGGCGGCCGTTAGATGGGCCGTTCACCGCTGTGTAACATGAGTGGAGTACCCGGTCAATAATTTATTCTTGACTATCCGGCAGAAAGAAGTATCTATTCTGTCCCAGCCGGCCGCCGCCTCCCGCAAGGCGGTCCAGGAGGGGACGCGATGATCGAGGACGCTTCGGCCTTCGGCCGCCGCACGGCGAACGCCGCGCAGGCGTGCGCCGCTGTTCGCGGGTTGCCGGAACCGCGCCGCGACGCCACGGTCCAGTCTTCCGGCCCTCGCGCCGCCGTTCACGGATTCCGCTCCATGCGCCTTCGCCCCATCCTCGCCGCCTGCCTGCTTTCCACCGCCCTGTTTTCAACGGGCCTACTCTCGTCGGCCAACGCCTACGAGCACGGATGGACCATTCCCGCCGATACCGGCGTGGTCGGTGTCGAACAGGCGCAGCTCGATCCCGCGTGGTGGGTCGAAAGGCAGACCGAACCGGACCGCGTGATCCTCGACGCGCAGGCCATCGCCGCGCAGAACGCGAAGCTGATGCAGCTCGATCGCAGCATGCACGACCTGGATGCGTTGCCGTCCTCGCTCGAACGTGCGCGCGTGGCCGGCTGGATCGAGGGCCTGTCGAAGCGTCCCACGCGCACGCTCTACGACGAACGCGGCGAAGTCGTGCCGGCTGCCGATCTCGACTCGATCGTCGACAACGCCAACCTCGCCGCGGTGCCCGCGACGCAGGCCACGCGCTTCGGTCTGGTCGTGCATCGCGCCGCGTTGCGCTCGTTCCCGACGCGGACGCGCGTGTTCAGTTCGAACGACGACCACGACATCGACCGTTTCCAGGAAAGCGGGCTTTTCCCTGGCGATCCGGTGGCGATCGTGCACGAGAGCCGCGACGGCAACTGGTTCTTCATCGTCAACACGCGTTATGCGGCGTGGATCGAGAAGCAGTACGTCGCCGAAGGCAGCCGCGACGCGGTGTTGGGCTACGGCCGCAAGACGCCGTTCCGCATCGTCACCGGCGCGCGCGCCACCACCGTCTACACGCCGGAGGAACCGGGCGTTTCCGAAGTGCAGCTCGACATGGGCGTGCGCGTGCCGGTACTCGCCGACTGGCCGGTCGGCACCGCCGTGAACGGTCAGCATGGCTACACCTCGCATGTCATCCAGCTACCGGTGCGCAATGACGACGGTTCGCTGCGTTTCGCGCCGGCGCTGCTCCCGCGCCGCGAACCGACCGCCGAAGCGCCGCTCGCGCTCACCCCGCGCAACCTGATCCAGCAGGGCTTCAAGTTCCTCGGCGAACGCTATGGCTGGGGCCACAGCTACAACGCGCGCGACTGCAGCGGTTTCGTATCCGAGATCTACCGCAGCATGGGCGTGCAACTGCCGCGCAACACCAGCGACCAGGCGGTGAGCCCCGCGCTCAACCGCATCGCGTTCGCCGAAAAGGACAGCCACGCAAAGCGGATGGCCGTCGTGCGCGAATTGCAGGTCGGCGATCTGGTCTACATTCCCGGCCACGTGATGATGGTGATCGACCGGATCGACGGCGAACCGTACGTGATCCACGACACCACCGGCCTGAGCTTCGCCGGCCCCGACGGCGGGATCGTGCGTGCCAGGACCAACGGCGTCACCGTCTCGCCGCTCACGCCGCTGCTGTTCAACGGCAAGACCAGCTTCGTGGACCGCATCACCAACATCCAGCGGATCCGGCCGTAAGCGCCGGCACCCACTCCCGCCCGCACCCCACATCCCAGAACCACACGAATGAAAATCACCGACATCCGGTTCGGCATGCTGCGCGTTCCGCTGAAAACGCCGTTCAAGACCGCCCTGCGCACGGTCGAGGCGGTGGAGGACATCATCGTCTGCGTGCACACCGACACCGGGCAGGTCGGTTACGGCGAAGCGCCGGCGACGGCGGTCATCACCGGCGACACGCACGGCTCGATCGTCGAGGCGATCCGCAAGTTCATCGCGCCGCGCCTGATCGGACAGGAAATCGCCAACCTCAACCGCATCACGCAGCTCATCCAGACCGCGCTGGAGAAGAACACCAGCGCGAAGGCCGCGGTCGAAATCGCCGTCTACGATCTGTTCGGGCAGTTGTACGGCGTGCCGCTGTACAAGATGCTCGGCGGCGGCGATCCGGTGATCACCACCGACATCACCATCAGCGTCGACTACATCGAGAAGATGGTCGCCGACTCGCTCAGCGCCGTGGATCGCGGTTTCGAGTCGCTGAAGATCAAGGTCGGCAAGGACATCGGCGTGGACATCGAGCGCGTCAAGGCGATCTACGCCGCCGTCGAAGGCCGCGCCCTGCTCCGCCTCGACGCCAACCAGGGCTGGACCGCGAAGCAGGCCGTGCATGCGATCAACATGCTCGAAGACGCCGGCGTGCGCCTGGAACTGGTCGAGCAGCCGGTGAAGGCGCAGGACCTGGATGGCATGAAGTACGTCACCGAGCGCGTGCACACGCCGATCATGGCCGACGAAAGCGTGTTCGGGCCGAAGGAAGTGATCGACCTGATCCGCATGCGCGCGGCCGACATCATCAATATCAAGCTGATGAAGACCGGCGGCCTGAGCAACGCGATCCGCATCGCCGATATCGCGGCGTTGTACGAAGTGGAATGCATGATCGGCTGCATGCTCGAAAGCAGCATCAGCGTGGCCGCGGCCGTGCACCTGGCGGTGGCCAAGTCCAATGCGATCACCAAGGTGGACCTCGACGGCCCCTCGCTTTCCGCGTTCAATCCGGTCGATGGCGGCGTGATCTTCAACGAATCGGAGATCTCGGTGACCGATGCGCCGGGGCTGGGCATTCGGGAGATTCGGGGGCTGGAGCTTCTTTGAAGCGCAGGGACGGGTGACGGGGAGGCGGAAAACGAGTGACGAGGAGGGAGAACCGAGTGAAAAGCAAAGGCCATCGCCGTTTCCCGCGCATGCAGCGAAGGAACGCGCCCGCTCGTTCCCGGTTCCGCCGTCCCCGTTTCTCGTTCTTGGCCCGTCAGGTGTGCGAGGCTGCCCACCCGTTTCTCACTCCTTCCCACTCGTTGCGGGCCCCATGTCGCCGCTGCTGAAGATCCGCTCCGAGCGCGACCAGATGTCCGCCATCGAGCGGCGCATCGCGGATTTCCTGCTGGAAAACGCGCACCTGCTGCGCGACTACTCCTCGCAGCAGCTCGCCAACGCGCTCGGCATCAGCCAGTCGAGCGTGGTGAAGTTCAGCCAGAAGCTCGGCTACAAGGGCTATCCGGACCTGAAGTACTCCATCGGTCAGGCCGTGGCGCGTGGCGATGGCGGCGAGGAAGGCGGCAATGGTCGCGAAGCGCGCGCGGGCGATCCGCACGCGGCGCTGGCCGAAGACCTCTGGCACCTGAAGGCGATGGCCGAAGCCGAAACGCGCCTGATCAATCCGCCGGAAAACATCGACGCGATCGCGCACGCCATCGCGCAGGCCGGCAAGGTGTTCATCATCGGCCTGGGCGAGGACGGCATCCCGGCGCGCGCGTTCGCCACGCGGCTGTCGATGCTGGGCATCCTCACGGTGCACTACGTCGACGCGATCCTGATGCAGGCCGGCGTCTCCAGCGCCGCGCCCGGCGATGTGCTGCTGGTGTTCTCCGAACACGGCCGCCAACCGACCCTGTGCCAGATCAGCCATCTGTTCCGCGAGCGCGTGGGTCGCGTGGTGACCGTCACGCGGCACACGCCCAATCCGCTGCGCGCGCACGCCGATGCCGCGCTGCTGGTATCGGCGCACGACGAGCGCCGGCACATCGAGCCGCTGCTGTACCAGTCGGCGCTGCAGCACCTGCTCGACCTGATCTTCATCCTGCTATGCGATGCCAGCGAGGAACGCCGGCTGCAACTCGACTTCAACTTCGAGCGCATGCAGGATCTGCTCGACCACTGACCGGGGTTCTCCATGCGTTCGACCGCTGCATTCGTCCGGGGCCTGGCCGCCGCATCGCTCGCGCTGCTCGCCGGCTGCGCCGGGATGGCCTCGAAAACCGATGCCACGGTGCCGTGGAGCGACGCGCAACAACTCGTGCTGGTCACCACCGCCGACTGGAACGCGACGACCGGCACGCTGCGTCGCTACGAGCGCGATGGCGCGTCATGGCGCGAGGTTGGCAGCGCGACGCCGATCACGGTGGGCCGTAGCGGTTCGGCATGGGGCCTGGGCCTGAATCCGGCGCAATCCGACGGCCCGCAGAAACAGGAAGGCGACGGCCGCGCGCCGGCGGGCGTGTTCCGCATCGGCACGGCGTTCGGTTACGCCGACAGCGCCGCGACGGCGTGGCCGTACCAGGGCATGTCCGCCTCGGACTGGTGCATCGACGTGCCCGCGTCCCCGCTCTACAACCGCATCGTCGATGCGAAGGCGGTGGGCGATGCCCCGGTCGAAGGCTCCACCGAGCCGATGCGCCGCGACCTGCACGCCGACGGCGACGTGCGCTACAAGCTCGGATTCGTCATCGAACACAACGCAGGCCATCGCAGCGGCGCGGGCAGCTGCATCTTCGCGCACCTGTGGCGCGCGCCGGGCGAGCCCACCGCCGGTTGCACCGCCATGCCGGAACCGGCGATGCGCGCACTGCTCGCGTGGCTGGATCCGCGCCGCAGGCCCGTGTTCGCGCTGCTGCCCGAGGATGAACTCGAACGGCTGCACGCAACCTGGCGTTTGCCGGCTCCGGCATCGTCCCGCTGAAAATATCGCGCCTCGCGACCCACGCCCCCGCCGCTGCGCGAGGATGGCTCCACCGCACAACCGGAACTGACGCCCGATGTCGAACACCGCCCGCGTACTGCTCGGACTCGTCCTCGGCGCCGTCATCGGCCTGCTGCTCGCGTGGCTGGCGCCGGACCTCGCGGTCAAGGTCGCCGACTTCGTCCAGCCCGTCGGCCGGCTCTGGCTCAACGCACTGCAGATGACGGTGGTGCCGCTGGTCGCGGCGCTGGTGGTGATCGGCGTGAACAACGCCACCGATGCGGCGGCATCCGGCCGTACCGCGCGCAAGGCGATCGTCACCTTCGTGGTGATCCTTTCGGTGTGCGCGGCGTTCGCGGCGATCGTCGCGCCGGTGCTGTTCTCGTTCGTGCCGCGCCAGGAAGGCCTGGCCGATTCGCTGCGCGCGGCCACCGCGGGCGCGGCGCAACTCTCGCTTCCCGGTTCGTTGTCCGAATGGTTCGCCGGCATCATCCCCGCCAACGCGCTGGCCGCCGCCGCGGCGAGCGCGATGCTGCCGCTGGTGGTGTTCGCGCTGTTCTTCGGCTTCGCGCTGACGAGGATCGAAGCCGGGCGCCGCGCGCGCCTGCTCGACCTGGTGCAGGGCATCGCCGACGTGATGATCGTGATCGTGCACTGGGTGCTGTGGGTCGCGCCGGTCGGCGTGTTCGCGCTGGTGCTGGCCGTGTGCGCGCGCGTGGGTCACGGCATGATCGGCGCGTTCGGCTGGTACATCGCGATCCTGTGCACGATGTACCTGCTGGCGACGGCACTGATGTATCCCATCGCCGCGATCGCCGGCCGCGAACGCCTGCGCCGCTTCGCCTCGGCCATCGCGCCGGCACAGGTGGTGGCCGCCAGCACGCAGTCCTCGCTGGCGTCGCTGCCGGCGATGATCGAGTCCTCACGCGAACGCCTCGGCCATCCGCTCAGCGTGACCTCGCTGGTGCTGCCGATGGCGGTGTCGCTGTTCCGCATCACCAGCCCGATCCAGTACCTGGGCGTGGCCGCGTTCATCGCCTGGGCCTACGGCGTGGACCTGACCATCGCCCAGTGGGCCGCCGCGGCGGCGCTGGCGGTGGTGATCAGCATGGGCTCCGTCGGCCTGCCCGGCCAGGTCAGCTTCATGGCCACCAACATGCCGGTGACGCAGGCGCTGGGACTGCCGGTCGAGCCGCTCGGCCTGCTGCTTGCGCTGGACACCATTCCCGACGTGTTCGCCACGCTCGGCAACGTCACCGGCGACCTCACCGCGACGACGGTGGTGGCGAAGGGACAACGCGATCCGGTCGATCTGGGGCTCGGCGAAGGGCCGTCGGACGGCTGATCGCGCGGCCGGGCCGCGCGACGCATACCCGCGAAAGGCGCGCCGGCCCGCGTCCTGACGCGAATCCGCAGACTTTTCCGACACCACTTCGGCCCGCGGGCCGGCCCGATCCGCACGCGTTCATGCGAAAATGCCCGCCGCATGGCCCCGTAGCTCAGCTGGATAGAGCGGTCCCCTCCTAAGGGACAGGTCGCACGTTCGAATCGTGTCGGGGCCGCCATGAAGCAGCAGCGAGTGCCCGGACGAGAAACGAACGGTTTCTCCGCCCGCGACTCGTTTCTCGTTCCTCTCCACTCGTTTCTCGCAGTAAAGGGAGCCGCCATGACCCACCCCGTCCTCACCGCCCTCGGCCTGAACGACGCCGAATCCGGCACCTACCTCGGCAACGGCGAGTGGTCCGCCACCCGCGACGCCGGCGTGCTGGAGTCCGTCAACCCGACCAACGGTGAGGTGCTGGCGAAGGTCCACGCGTCGTCGCAGGCCGACTACGACACCATCGTCGAGCGCGCCCAGGCGGCCTACAAGGTGTGGCGCACCACGCCGGCCCCGCGCCGCGGCGAGGCGATCCGCCTGTGTGCCGACGCGCTGCGCAGGCACAAGGACGCGCTGGGTTCGCTGGTCGCGCTGGAGATGGGCAAGTCCAAGCCCGAAGGCGACGGCGAAGTGCAGGAAATGATCGACATCGGCGACTTCGCGGTCGGCCTGTCGCGCCAGCTGTACGGCCTGACCATGCACTCCGAGCGCCCCGGCCATCGCATGTACGAGCAGTGGCATCCGATCGGCCTGGTCGGCGTGATCTCGGCGTTCAACTTCCCGGTCGCGGTGTGGGCGTGGAACTCGTTCATCGCTGCGATCTGCGGCGACATCACGATCTGGAAGCCGTCGCCGAAGACTCCGCTGTCGGCCATCGCCTCGATGAAGATCTGCAACGAAGCGCTGAAGGCCGGCGGCTTCCCCGACATCTTCTTCCTGTTCAACGACGCCGGCACCGAACTCGCCTCGACCTTCGTCGACGACAAGCGCGTCCCGCTGATCAGCTTCACCGGTTCGACCCGGGTCGGCCGCATCGTCGGCGAGCGCGTCGCGCGCCGCATGGGCCGTTCGCTGCTGGAACTGGGCGGCAACAACGCGATCATCGTCGACCCGTCGGCGGACCTGAAGCTGGCGATTCCCGCCATCGTGTTCGGCGCCGTCGGCACCGCCGGCCAGCGCTGCACCACCACGCGCCGCCTGTTCGTGCACGAATCCATCTACGACGACGTGCTGGCCAAGCTCGTCACCGCCTACAAGCAGGTGGAGAAGAAGATCGGCGATCCGACCGATCCGGCCAACCTGATGGGCCCGCTCAACAGCCGCGACGCGGTGCAGGCGTACCTCGAAGCGGTCGAACGGGCCAAGGCCGCCGGCGGCAAGGTCGAGACCGGCGGTGCGGCGATCGATCGCGCCGGCAACTTCGTGCTGCCGACCATCGTGACCGGCCTGTCGAACGACGTCGACATCGTCCAGCACGAGACCTTCGCCCCGATCCTGTACGTCATGAAGTACAGCGACCTCGGCGACGCCATCCACATGCAGAACGACGTGCCGCAGGGCCTGTCGTCGGCGATCTTCACGCAGAACCTGAAGGCGGCCGAGGCGTTCCTGTCGGCGTCCGGTTCGGACTGCGGCATCGCCAACGTCAACATCGGCACCTCGGGTGCGGAGATCGGCGGCGCGTTCGGCGGTGAGAAGGAAACCGGCGGCGGCCGGGAGTCCGGCTCCGACGCCTGGAAGGCCTACATGCGCCGCCAGACCAACACCATCAACTACTCCGACGCGCTGCCGCTGGCGCAGGGCATCAAGTTCGATCTGTGACGCCGTGATTCGGGATTCTGGATGCGCAAAGGCGGCGGCGCCAGCCGCCGACGAATCGCGGCAAGCCCGTCCTTGCGACCGCTGATCCACCACGTCCGACCTCTCGAATCCCCAAATCTCAAATCCGAATCCCGAATCCCGAAAAGACATGTACGGACTCGCCCGCCCCTTCCTGTTCGGCCTGGACGCCGAAGCCGCGCACGGCGCGGCGCTCAACGCGCTGGAAGTGGCCTACCGCACCGGCGCGGGCGCGCTGCTCTCGCGCCGGCCGGCTCCGCTGCCGACGCGCGCGTTCGGGCTGACGTTCCCGAATCCGGTCGGCCTCGCGGCGGGGCTGGACAAGAACGGCGCGCACATCGACGCGCTGCTCGCGCTCGGCTTCGGGTTCATCGAGATCGGCACGGTCACGCCACGCGCGCAGGAAGGCAATCCGAAGCCGCGCATGTTCCGGCTTCCGGAGCACGAAGCGGTCATCAACCGCCTGGGCTTCAACAACGGCGGCGTGGATGCGCTGGTGCGCAATGTCGAACGCGCGAAGCGCCGGCACGGCCTGCTCGGCATCAACATCGGCAAGAACAAGGACACGCCGAACGAGTCGGCCGAGAACGACTACCTGTTCTGCCTGGAGCGCGTGTACCCGCTCGCCGACTATGTGACGGTGAACATCTCCTCGCCCAACACGGCCGGTCTGCGTGAACTGCAGGAAGAGCAGGCGCTGCGCCGTCTCGTCGGCACGTTGCGCGACGCGCAGGAACGGCTGGCCGGCGTGCACGGCCGGCGCGTGCCGATGCTGGTGAAGATCGCGCCGGACCTCACCGACAACGACGTCGAGGCCGCCGCCCGCGTACTTGGCGATCTGCACGTGGACGGCGTCATCGCGACGAACACCACCGTTTCGCGCGTGGGCATCGAAGGCTCGCCCCTGGCGCAGGAAACCGGCGGGCTCTCCGGCCGGCCGCTGCTCGGCCAGGCGACCGCGGTGCTGCGCATGATGCGCACGCGCCTGCCCGAATCGATCCCGATGATCGGCGTCGGCGGCATCCTCTCCGGTCCCGACGCCGCGGCGAAGATGGCCGCGGGCGCGACGCTGGTGCAGTGCTACACCGGCCTGGTCTATCGCGGCCCCGCGCTGATCAAGGAATGCGTCGAAGCCATGCGTCGCCGCAAGGAAGCGCCGAGCCGCGGCAACATGCCGCCGATCGTATGAGGCCTTCGATCGCCGTTCCCCCGGTTGCGGGGCCGCAAGGTTCCCTGACAGTACGACCGATGTCCCGTCCAACCGCCCGCTTCCGCAACACGAAGGCGACTCGCAGCCGCGTGAACGACGAGTGCGAATCCCGATGACCGACGCCATCCGCGTACTGCGCGACGCGCCGCTGCACTCGCGCAACACGTTCGGCGTCGCGGCGACCGCGCCCCTCCTGGCCGAAGTCGCCGACGCCCGCGCCCTGCCCGACCTGCTCGCACGGCCCGAATTCGACACGCACACGCCGCTCGTGCTCGGCGGCGGCAGCAACCTGCTGTTCGCCGGCGATCCGGCCGTCCCGCTGCTCGCGCTCACCGGGCAGGACGTTTGCGTGGTCCGCGACGAAGGCGACATCGCGATCGTGCGCGCCGATGCCGGAGTGACCTGGCACGGCTTCGTCCTGCGCATGCTGGACGAAGGCTTCGCCGGGCTGGAGAACCTCGCGCTGATACCCGGCACCGTCGGCGCCGCGCCGATCCAGAACATCGGCGCGTACGGCATCGAGGTGCGCGAGTTCATCCACGCGGTGGAAAGCTTCGAGCCCGCCACCGGTCGCGTGCACCGCTTCGACGCGACGCAGTGTGCGTTCGCGTATCGCGACAGCGTGTTCAAGCACGAGCCCGATCGCTACATCGTCACCGCCGTGGAATTCGCGCTGCCGCGCACGCCGGCGCTCAAACTCGACTACGCCGGCATCGGCGACGAGCTCGTCGCCATGGGCATCGCCTCGCCCACGCCGCGCGACGTCGCGCAGGCGGTCATCGCGATCCGCCGGCGCAAGCTGCCGGACCCGGCCGTGCTCGGCAATGCGGGCAGTTTCTTCAAGAATCCCATCGTCATGCACGCGCAAGCCGAAGCGTTGGCGGCGGAACATCCGGGCATGCCCGTGTTCCGGGGCAACGGTCCGGACACGCGCAAGCTCTCGGCCGCATGGTTCATCGACGCCTGTGGCTGGAAGGGCCACCGCGACGGCGACGCCGGCGTCGCGCCCACGCACGCGCTGGTGCTGGTGAACCACGGCCGCGCGACCGGACAGGACCTGCTCACATTGGCGCGACGCATCGCCGACTCGGTGCACACGCGCTTTTCGGTATCCATCGAACCCGAACCGCGCATCGTCGGCGCGAGCTGGTAAGGAGCCTCCACGGTGAGCGAAGCCCTGCCCCATCCGCTTCGCGCCGCGGGCTTCATGCTCGCCAGCACGCTCTGCTTCGGCGTGATGGCCATCGCCATCCGCCTGGCCTCGCAGTCGCTGAACACGCTGGAGATCGCATTTTTCCGCAACCTGTTCGGCCTGCTCACCGTGCTGCCGCTGGTGATGCGCGTCGACCCGGCCTCGCTCCGCACGCGGCAGCTGCCGCGCTATTTCGTGCGATGCGTGATCGGCATCTTCTCGATGCTGTGCGGCTTCTGGGCGATCGGCCATCTGCCGCTCGCGCAGGCGATTTCGCTGTCGTATTCCTCGCCGGTGTTCGTGACGATCCTCGCGGCGCTGCTGCTGGGCGAACACGTGCGCGGCCGGCGCTGGGCCGCGGTCGCGGCCGGCTTCATCGGCGTGCTGGTGATCGTGCGGCCGTTCTCGCACGAGTTCACCGGCGGCACGCTGATCGCGCTGCTCGCCGCGGTGCTGAGCGCGGTGGTGGCGATCCAGATCAAGCAGCTCTCGCGCGTGGATGCCGCCAACACGATCGTGCTCTACACGTACCTGTTCTGGGTGCCGATCTCGCTGGTGCCGGCGCTGTTCGTGTGGGAATGGCCGCAGGGCATCACCTGGCTGTGGGTGATCGCCGCCGGCCTGTTCGGCACGGGCGGCCAGGTGCTGTGGACGCACGCGCTCAAGCTCGGCGAGGTCTCCGCGCTGACGCCGATCAGCTTCATCCAGCTGCCGCTGGTGGCGCTGGTGGGCTGGCTCTGGTTCGACGAAACGGTAGACCTGTGGACCTGGATCGGCGCCGGCATCATCCTTTCGTCGGTCGCCTACATCGCGCACCGCGAAGCCGTGCTCCTGCGCCGGCACGCGACGACCGCACCCACGGAAGCCGCCAAGCCCGGCGAATGAGCGCCCGCGTCAGTCGGCCGCGGGATCGATGACCGGCCGCGCCCAGGGCCGGCCGTGCACGCGATACACCGAAAGGAACACCGCCGCGACCCACGCCATCGCCACGGCCCAGCCGGCGAGGATGTCGGACGGGTAATGCACGCCCAGGTACACGCGCGACAGGCCGACGAGGACCACGAACGCCGCCATCGACAGTGCGACCGGCCAGCGCCAGCGCGTGTGCCAGGCCAGCAGCACCAGCACGCATGCGAGCGTCATCGAGCCCATCGCGTGGCCGCTGGGGAAGCTGTAGGTGGTTTCCGGCGCGACCGAATCCCACAGCGCCGGGCGATCGCGCGCGAAGAACAGCTTCGCACCGATGTTGAGCAGCGCCGAGCCACCCAGCGCGATCGCCGCGAACACCGCCTCGCGATAACGGCGCAGCAGCGCCAGCACGAGCACGAACGCGACGTCGAACGGCACCACACCCCAGGCGTAGCCGACCTTCGAGATGAACACGAAGAACGTATCGAAGCCCTCGCGCGCCATCGCGTGGGCGAAACGCAGGATCGGCTCGTCGAAGGCGATGGCTTCCTGCTCGTGGATCTCGTCGGCGAGTTCGCCGAACACCCACAGCGGCAGCAGCAACCCGACGAACACCACCGCCAGACGCAGGCCGTGCCGGCGCAGCAGGCCCGCGCCGAAACGCAGGACGCTCGCCAGCGCGCCGCCGCCCGCGTCAGCCGCCACGTGCCGCGCCGGCCCCGAACTTGCGCTCGACGTAATGGTCGATCAGCGCCACGAACTCGTGCGCGATGTTCTCGCCGCGCAGGGTCACGGTCTTCTCGCCGTCCTCGAACACCGGCGCGGACGGCGCCTCGCCCGTGCCCGGCAGCGAGATGCCGATGTTCGCGTGGCGCGATTCGCCCGGGCCGTTCACGACGCAGCCCATCACCGCGAGCGTCAGGTTTTCCGCGCCCGGATGCGTCACCTTCCACTCCGGCATCTTCGCGCGCACGTGTTCCTGCACGGTCTTGGCCAGCTCCTGGAAGAACGTGCTGGTGGTGCGACCGCAGCCCGGGCACGCGGTGACCATCGGCGTGAACGCGCGCAGGCCCATGGTCTGCAGCAGTTCCTGCGCGACGACGACCTCGTTCGTGCGCGGCTGGCCCGGCTCCGGCGTGAGCGAGATGCGGATCGTGTCGCCGATGCCCTCCTGCAGCAGCACGCCCAACGCCGCGCTGGAGGCGACGATGCCCTTGCTGCCGATGCCGGCCTCGGTCAGGCCCAGGTGCAGCGCGTACTTGCCGCGGCGCGCGAGTTCGCGATACACCGCGATGAGTTCCTGCACGCCGCTGACCTTCGCACTGAGCACGATGCGGTCCGCCGGCAGGCCGAGTTCCTCCGCGCGCGCCGCCGAATCCAGCGCCGAGCGGATCAGCGCCTCGCGCAGCACTTCGCCGGCCTCGCGCGGCTCGGCGAGCGTGTGGTTCTCGTCCATCAGCTGCGCGGCCAGCGCTTGGTCGAGCGAGCCCCAGTTCGCGCCGATGCGCACCGGCTTGCCGTAACGGATCGCCAGTTCGATCAGCGTCGCGAACTGGCTGTCCTTCTTCTTGCCGAAGCCGACGTTGCCCGGGTTGATGCGGTACTTCGCCAGCGCTTCGGCACAGGCCGGCTCGGCGGTGAGCAGCTGATGCCCGTTGTAGTGGAAGTCGCCGATGATCGGCACGTTGACGCCCATCATCGCCAGCTTGTCGACGATGCGCGGCACGGCGGCGGCGGCTTCAAGCGTGTTGACGGTGACGCGGACCATTTCCGAGCCGGCGCGCCACAGTTCGGCGACCTGCTTCGTGGTGGAGGCGACGTCGGCCGTGTCGGTGTTCGTCATCGACTGCACGACGACCGGATGGCCGCCGCCGACGTCGACGCCGCCGATGCGCACCGCCGTCGTCAGGCGGCGTGGCAGGGGTCCGAAACCGGGATGGGCGCAGGGCGCCTGGGCGTGCGAATTCATGCGCCTATTGTAGGCCACGCGGCCGTGGCGACCGCGCGTCTTCACGCGGCCGGGCGTGCGAACGATCACGTGACCGACGCCCCCTCCTGAGGTACCGTGGCCGGCCATCGAACGGCCCCGCCATGCCCTCCTTCGCCGACGCCAGCCGCCCCGACACGGTGCTCACGCCCAGCCAGCTGAACACGCTGGCGCGCGACCTGCTGGAAGGCGCCTTTCCCTCGATCTGGGTCGAGGGCGAGCTGGGCAACGTCTCGCGCCCCTCGTCGGGCCATCTGTACTTCACGATCAAGGACGCGCGCGCGCAGGTGCGCTGTGCGATGTTCCGGCCCAAGAGCAGCTGGCTGCGCTTCACTCCGCGCGAAGGGCTGCGCGTGCTCGGCCGGGGCCGGCTCACGCTGTACGAAGCGCGCGGCGAGTACCAGATGGTGTTCGACCACCTGGAGGAAGCCGGCGAAGGTGCGCTACGCCGCGCGTTCGAGGAACTCAAGGCGAAGCTCGCCGCCGAGGGCCTGTTCGACGCCGAACGCAAGCGCCCGCTGCCGCGCTTCGCGCGGCGCATCGGCGTGATCACCTCGCCCAGCGGCGCTGCCGTGCGCGACGTGCTGAGCGTGTTGTCGCGCCGTTTCCCGCTGGTGCGGGCCGACGTGCTGCCGGTGCCCGTGCAGGGCGAAAGCGCGGCGGCGCAGATCACCACGATGCTGCTCAAGGCGATCGCCGCGCAGCGCTATGACGTGATCGTGCTCGCGCGCGGGGGCGGTTCGCTGGAAGACCTGTGGGCGTTCAACGATGAACGGCTGGCGCGCACGATCGCCGCCTCGCCCGTGCCTATCGTCTCCGCCGTCGGCCACGAAACCGACTTCAGCCTCAGCGATTTCGCCGCCGACGTGCGCGCGCCGACGCCGTCGGTCGCCGCCGAACTGCTGGTGCCCAATCGAGAGGACCTGCTGCACCGGCTGCGCGTGCTCGACGCGCGCCTGCGCAACCTGCAATTGCAGCGGTTGCGCCAGGCAATGCAGCGCGCCGATCGCGCGGCGCTGCGCCTCAACGCGCTGCGTCCCCGCGCCCGGCTGGACATGTTGTGCCGGCGGCAGGCCGATGCGCTGCGTCGCCTCGACGCCGCATGGAAACGCCGCATCGAACGCGAACGCGCCCACCTTCGCCACGCCGACGCGGTGCTGCGCGCCGCGCATCCGCAGCGTCGCATCAACCGCCTGCGCGAACGCCTGGCCGCGATGGCGCAACGACCGCAGTCGGCCATCGTGCGCCGGCTGTCGAAGGAAGCACTGCACCTGCGCGGACTCGCGCGCTCGCTCGAAGCGGTGAGCCCGCTGGCGACGGTCGCGCGCGGGTATTCGATCCTGCGCCACGACGACGGCCGGATCGTCCGCAGCGTGCTGGATGCGGCGCCGGGCGATCGGCTGTCGGCACGGCTGTCTGATGGCGAACTGGCCGTCCGGGTGGAAGCGAAGGACACGCGCGACTGAGTGGCCGGGATCGCGCGCCGGATCGCGCATAGAATCGCCGCAACGCCACCGCCTACGGGCATCGCATGCGTCCATCCAGACCGGCCCGTCCGCTCCTGCTGGTATCGCTGTCCTTCTGCCTGATCGCCTGTGAACGTACTCCGGTGGCCCCGGCGCCCGCGCCAACCACGCCACAGCGCGCCGCGCCGCCCACGAGGCCGCCGTCGCCGCCACTCGTCGCCGCCGCGCGCGAACAGATCGGCGTGACCGTGCGTTACGACCCGGAATACACCGCGATCGCTTACCCCAACGGCGACGTGCCGGTCGATCGCGGCGTGTGCACCGACGTGGTGGTCCGCGCCCTGCGCCGGCAAGGGCTCGACCTGCAACGTGCCGTGCACGAGGACATGCGCCGGAATTTCGCCGCGTATCCGCGCATGTGGGGCGCACGCGCGCCGGACCGAAACATCGACCATCGTCGCGTGCCGAACCTGATGCGCTGGTTCGCGCGACAGGGCTGGGAGCTGCCGTCGTCCGGAAACGCCGCGGATTACCAGCCGCAGGACATCGTCGCCTGGCGCCTGCAGGGCAGCGGGTTGCTGCACATCGGCATCGTGTCCGACCTCACCTCGCGCGAAGGCGTGCCGTTGATCCTGCACAACATCGGCTGGGGCACGCGCGAGGACGACATCCTGTTCGGCCACGCGATCATCGGCCATTACCGCCCGCCGGTCGCCGGGCTCGACGTCGTCGCGAACATGTCCGCGTCTCCCGCGCAGACCACCGCGCACTAACGGCCGCTCGCCTACACTGCCGGCTTTTCCGGGGAGTCCATCATGCCCAAGGACAAGAAGAAGACGCGCGCCGGCAAGGGATTGAAGTCGAGCTATCCCTACTACCTCGCCAACGCGCCGGTCGCGGCCAACACCGGCCTCGACGTGCTCGACAAATACAGCGGCCAGCGCGCGACGCGCGTGGCGCTGGCGGACGCGGCGGCCGTGCGCAAGGCGATCGTCGCCGGTTACCAGGCGCGCGAGTCGATGGCGGCATTCCCGCCGGACGCGCGCCGCGACGTGCTCGAACATTGCGTGCGGCGCTTCACCGAGCGCTTCGAGGAACTCGCGCTCGCGCTGTGCATCGAAGCCGGCAAGCCCATCCGCGACGCGCGCGGCGAAGTCACGCGACTGATCGACACCTTCCGCATCGCCGCCGGTGAAGCCACGCGCATCGGTGGCGAGGTGATCGAGCTGCAGATCTCGCCACGCACCCGCGGTTATCGCGGGATGACGAAGCGCGTGCCGATCGGCCTGTGCGGGTTCATCACACCGTTCAATTTCCCGCTGAACCTGGTCGCGCACAAGGTCGCGCCGGCGATCGCCGCCGGCTGCCCGTTCGTGCTGAAACCTTCGGAAAAAACCCCGATCGGCGCGCTGATCATCGGCGAGATCCTGGCCGAGACCGACCTGCCGAAAGGCGCGTTCTCCATCCTCGCCTGCAGCAACGACGACGCCGCGCAACTGGTCGAGGACGAGCGCGTCGCGCTGTTGAGTTTCACCGGCGGCCTTGTCGGCTGGGACCTGAAGGCGCGCGCCGGTCGCAAGAAGGTGACGCTGGAACTCGGCGGCAACGCGGCATGCATCGTCGATGACGAGCCGGGCGCAGCGCTGGATCACGTCGTCGAGCGCCTCGTCTTCGGCGCGTACTACCAGAGCGGCCAAAGCTGCATCAGCGTGCAGCGCATCCACGCGCACGCGGCGGTGTACGACAAGCTGCGCAAGAAGCTCAAGGCCGCGGTGGCGAAGCTGCGCATGGGCGATCCGCGCGAAGAGTCCACCTTCATCGGTCCGATGATCGACGAGAAGGCCGCGCAACGCATCGAGTCGTGGATCGCCGCCGCGCGCAAGGGCGGCGCGAAACGGCTGGCCGGCGGCGAACGCAACGGCAACATGGTGCCGGCGGCGCTGCTGGAAAACGTGCCGCACGACAGCGACCTGTACCGCAAGGAAGCCTTCGCGCCGGTCGCATTGATCGAACCCTTCGAGGACTTCGAACGGGCGCTCGACCAGGTCAACGACAGCGATTTCGGCCTGCAGGCCGGCGTGTTCACCGGCCGGCTGGAACACGCGATGCGCGCGTGGGACCGGCTGGACGTCGGCGGCGTGATCGTCGGCGACGTGCCGAGCTTCCGCGTCGACAACATGCCCTACGGCGGCGTGAAGCACTCGGGTCTCGGGCGCGAGGGCGTGCGTTACGCGATGGAGGACATGACCGAACAGCGGCTGCTGGTGATCCGCGATCCGGTGGAGTGACCGAGGCGCTGCGGCGCCGGATCAGCTGGTGACGGCAACCTTCAGCGGCGCCACGCGCAGGCGTTCGGCCGGATAGCCGAACAGATAGCCCTGTCCGTACGTGCAGCCCAGTTCGCGCAAGGTCGCGCGCTGGGCTTCGTTTTCAACGCCTTCGCCGATTGTGTGGATGCCCAGCGTGCCGGCCAGCGCCTGGATCGCGCGCACCACCGCCACGCTTTCCGGCTGCGTGTCGCCGACCAGGCCGGAGACGAAACTCTGGTCGATCTTCAGGCATTCGATCGGGAAGCGGTGCAGGTACGACAGCGCCGAGAAACCGGTGCCGAAGTCGTCCAGTTGCGCCAGCACGCCGTGGCTGCGCAGCGTGCGCAGCATGCGCAGCGCGCGCGGCACGTCGTCGAGCAGCGCGACCTCGGTGATCTCGATGCGCAGGCGATGCGGGTCCGCGCCGGCCTGGTCGATCATCCGCAGCAGCCGGTCGGCGAAGTCCGACGAGCGGAAGTGCCGCGGCGACACGTTCACCGAGATGTAGCCCTCGCCGCCGCGCGCGAGTTCGTCCATCACCTGCCGATACAGGATCCAGTCGACCTCCTCGATCAGCCCGCTGTCCTCGCCCACGCCGATGAATTCGCTCGGCGTGAGCAGGCCACGGCGTTCGTGGCGCCAGCGCAGCAGCGCTTCGTGGCCGATCACGCGCTGGTCGTCCAGGCGCACGATCGGCTGGTAGAACGCGACGAAACCATCGCCGTTGATCGCGCGGCGCAGGTCGGCTTCCAGGTCGAGGATGCGCACGGCCTCCTCGCGCATCGCCTCGTCGAACACGGCGCAGCGATCGCGGCCGGCCGACTTGGCGCGATACATCGCCGCGTCCGCATCGCGCAGCAGTTCGGCGCCGGTGCGATAGCGCGGATGCCACAGCGCGATGCCCAGGCTCGCCGACGGGAAGACTTCGCGACCGGCGATCCAGCACGGTTCACCCAGCGCGCGCAGCACGCGCTGCGCGAGTTCCTCGGCGACCTGCGGGCCGTCGATGTCCTCGATGAGGATCGCGTACTCGTCGCCGCCCAGGCGCGCGACGGTATCGTCGGTGCGCACCGCATCGACGATGCGCCGGCCGGTTTCGATCAGCAGTTCGTCGCCCGCGGAATGACCGACGGAATCGTTGACCAGCTTGAAGCGGTCAAGGTCGAGGAACAGCACCGCGAACGTGCGCTGCGAATCGCCCTGCGCACGCGCGATGGCGTGCGACAGGCGATCGAGCAGTTGGCTGCGGTTGGGCAACCCGGTGAGCGCGTCGTGCGTGGCCTGGTGCGTGAGCTGCTGCTCCACGCGCAAACGCTCGCCGATCTGCGAAAGCAGTTCCGCATTCGCCTGCGCCAGTTCGCGCGTGCGCGATTCCACGCGCTGTTCGAGTTCCGCATGCGCGGCGACCAGGCGATCCTGCGACTGCTTGCGCGCCAGGCCAATCGAGATGTGGTGCGCGACGAACGTCAGCAGCTCCTGGTCCCGCACGCTGAAGTTGATCGCCGGCGAATAGCTCTGCACGGTGATCACGCCGACCACCGCCTCGTTGCGGAACAGCGGCACGCCCAGCCAGCAATGCGCCAGCGAACCACGGCTGCGCAGCACGCCCTGCGTTTCCAGCGCGGCGATGCGCTTGCGGTCGGCCAGCAGCGGCCGGCCGCGTGCGATCACGTACTCGGTCAGGCCCGAGGTGAGCTTGCGCGTTTCGCGCACGGCATCGCGTTCGTCGATCGAGTACGGGAATTCCAGCCGCTCGCCGTCGTCGGTGAGCAGTGCGATGTAGAAGTTGCGCGCGTACAGCAGGTCGCTGACGACGTCGTGCACCTGCGTGTAGAAGCGCTCCAGCGTCTCGGAGGTGATCGACAGCTCGGCGATGCGGAACAGCGCGCGTTGCAGGCGTTCGGCGCGCTGGCGCTCGATGATCTCCGCCTGCAGGTCGCGGTTGCTCAGCTGCAGCGCCTGCGTGCGCTCCTCGACGCGGCGTTCGAGTTCCTCGCGCGCATGGAAGCGGTCGAGCGCGGTCAGGATGTGCTGCGCGACGAAGGCGAGCAGCGCGCGTTCCTCTTCGCCATAGACATCGGGGCGGTCGTAGCTCTGCACCACGATCGCACCGCAGATGCGGTCGTCGCGACGCATCGGCACGCCGAGCCAGTCCTCGCTGTCCGGACCGTGGCGGATGTCGCGCGCGACGCCGAGGCGTTCGCGGATCGCGGCCGACGGCCCCTGCAGCGGCTCGCCATGGCGCAGCAGCGCGACCGTCACCGAATTCGGCATCTCGTCCACGGGGATGTCGCGCTCGGGCTCGGCCACGTAGGTGTCGCGCTGGTCGGCGAAGTACAGGAAGCGCATCGAATCGCGCACGTCGTCGTACAGCACGATGTACAGGTTCGCCGCATACATCAGGCCGGCGACGACGGTGTGGATCCGGCGCAGCATGTCGGCCAGTTCGAGGTCCGAGCCGGCAAGATCCGCGATCTCGAACAGCGCCTGCTGCAGCCGTTCGGATTTCTCCAGCGACTCCGCGCGCGCCAGCGTGCGCAGCGCCACCAGGTGCGCGCCGATGACGATGCGCGCCAGCGCCAGCCACATCTCGCGCGTTTCCGACGACAGCGCCGCCGGCAGTTGCGCGGCGAGGCCGACGCGCACGCCTTCGGAGGTGGTCCAGCTCGCCTCGATGCGCTGGGAATGCTGGGTCAGCGGATCGCGGGTGAGCAGCGACTCGGCGCGGTGGGCCAGCGACGAGCTCGCGCCGGGCGAAGCCGATCCGGCCACACCGCCGTAGCCGTCGCGCCACAGCACGGCGACTTCCGACCCGGCCGGCAGGGCTTCCTGCAGCGTGTCCGCGAGCGCGTCCCGCCCGCTGCGGGCGTCGACGATTCTCACGGCCTTGGGCCTGGGACGAGTGGACACTGCGGAAGAAACCCCTGGGCGGACGGGGCAGGATAACGCGGCAATTCGCCCGCGTGCTCAACCCCATCCGGAACTGCGACCCGTTCGTCTGAATATGAACCTCGCAGCGCATGCGGTCGCCGGACCGGCCCGCGACTCCCGCGACTTCCCGCCGGCGCCCTCACCCCGTACCCTGCCGCGCATGAATGCGGGAGCGGACACCGACGACGACGTGCTGATGCTGGCCTGGGCGGCCGGCGACGCCGCGTCGTTCGAGCTGCTCTACGCGCGCCATCGCGGACCGCTGTACCGTTTCCTGCTGCGGCAGGTGCGCGATCCGGCGCTTGCGGACGAGTTCTTCCAGGACGTCTGGCAGCGCGTGATCGCCGCGCGCCAGGGCTGGAAACCCGAGGCCGCGTTCAGGACCTGGCTGTTCCGCATCGCCCACAATCGCCTCAACGATTACTGGCGCGGCCTGAAGCATCGCCCCGCCGCGCCCGACGACGCCGACGAGCGCGCTGCCCGAGTGCCCGACCCGAGCAGCCCGGAGCGCGAGCTGTCGGAGTTCGAACAGCGCCGTCGCCTGCAGCTGGCGATCGAGGAACTTCCGGACGAGCAGCGCGAAGCCGTGCTGCTGCGGCTGGAGCAGGAACTGAGCCTGGAGGAGATCGGCGCGATCACCGGCGCCGGCCGGGAAACCGTCAAGTCGCGGCTTCGCTATGCGATGGGCAAGCTGCGCGCGAGATTGAACGAATGAGCCGCTTCGACGACGAACCGCTGAGCCCGGAAGAACGCGCGCTGGCCGACCGCCTGGCGCGGCTGGGCCCGCACGACGGCCCGTCGGCGGCGCTGGACGCGAAGATCCTCGCCGCGGCCCACGCCGCCGTGGCGGGACCCGCGCGCCGTCGCCGCCGGCTGGGACTCACCGCGATTCCCGGCGGACTGATCACCGGCGCCGGCATGGCCGCCGCGCTGGTGCTGGTTATCGGCACCGTGTGGCAGTTGCGGCCGTCCGATCCGGCGCCGCGGCCGGCGCGCGGCGAGGGCGATGGTGCCTATGTCAGCGCGGAAATCATCGAACGACGCCAGCAGGTGGTGGCTCCGCCGCCGCCTGCCGCGGAAGCGCCCGCGACGGCGAAGGCGTTGAACCCGCCGCCTGTCGACCGGGCTGCGGTGGTGGCGCAGCGAAAGGCGACCGCAGCGGCTCCGGCCGCTGCTCCGGCGCCCTTGCCGGAGGAAGCGCCGGCCGGCGCGGCACCCCGCATCGCGACGGTCGGTCCGGACGAGCATCCCGCCGCGTTCCGCAAGGACGCCGCGGATGCGCGAAGCCGGGATGCCTTCGCCGCCCCGGCGGCGGCTCCCGTGGCGCCGCGCGAAGTGCAGGCGTACTCCGACGCCGAACGGAGCGAGGCTTTCCAGCTCGCCCGCGCACGCCAGCAACGCAGCGACGAGCAGACGGTCGCCGCCGAACGCGACGTCGCGGCCTCCGTGCCTGCCGCAGCTTCCGTCGCCGCCCCGGCCAGTGCCGAACCGCCGTCCACGCTCGATCGCGTCGAAGTCACCGGCAGCCGGCTCGCTTCGGAGGGCGGGATCGCCGCCACGCCCGTCGTCGAGGACGCGCGCCTGGAGCCGGCCGCATGGCTCGAACGCATCCGCGAGCGCCGCGACGCCGGCAACGTCGAGGACGCGCGCGAAAGCCTCGCGCAGTTCCGCAAGGCGTATCCGCGCGTGCGCCTGCCGCGCGACCTGCGCGCGCTCGCGCAGCCCGCCACGACGCGATGAGCAGCACGCTCGCCGGCCCGACCTCGCATGTACTGGAGGTCAAGCACAGCCGTTTCCTGGTGAACGCCGCGCCGGTCGAGACGCCGGAGGACGCGCTGGCATTCGTCGCGCGCGTCGGCGATCCCGACGCCACGCACAACTGCTGGGCCTACCGCATCGGCGGCGAATACCGCTTCAACGACGACGGCGAACCGGCCGGTACCGCCGGACGCCCGATCCTCGCCGCCATCGACGGCCAGGGCCTGGACCGCGTGGTCGCGGTGGTGACGCGCTGGTTTGGCGGCATCAAGCTCGGCGCGGGCGGCCTCGTTCGCGCCTACGGCGGCAGCGCGGCCGAATGCCTGCGCATCGCGCCGCGTCGCCCGCTGGTGGTGTTCGCCGAATTCCGCCTCGCCTACCCGTTCGCCGAAACCGGCACGGTGCACGCACTGATCGCGCAATTCGAGGCGGAAAAACTCGACGAACGCTTCGAGACGGACGGCGTCCACCTGCTCTTGCGCCTGCCGGCCGATCGTGCCGACACCTTGAAAGCCCGCCTGCGCGACGCCACCCGTGATCGGGTGCGTTTCTCCGAGGCGTAGGCGGTTCTCCCGCCGAGGCCGAAACGCGGAAACTTCCGACACTCGCGCGCGGTCCGTTCCGCGTTCCGCGGTTCCACCGCCGCCTCCATACTGGCCATCCGATGACCGACGCCCCTTCCGCCAACGCTCCGATCGGCAGTTTGCGCACGCTGTGGCCGTTCGTGCGCCGCCACCGCGCACTGTTCGTCGCCTGGCTCGTCGCGCTGGCAGGATCCAGCGCGGCCACGCTCAGCCTGCCGGTCGCGTTCCGCACGATGATCGACCAGGGCTTCGCGCAGGGCGGCGGCGCGGCGATCGATCGGGCATTCCTGCTGCTGTTCGCCGTGGCGGTGGCGCTCGCGCTGGCGACCGCCGCGCGCTTCTTCTTCGTCTCGCTCCTGGGCGAACGCGTGGTGGCCGACCTGCGCGAACGCCTCTATTCGCATCTCATCGCACTCGATGCCGGTTTCCACGACCGGAACCGCAGCGGCGAACTCGTCTCGCGCCTCACCGCGGACGCCGAACTGCTGCGCAGCGTGGTGGGATCGAGCATGTCGGTCGCGCTGCGAAGTCTCGTGACCGTCGTAGGCAGCCTGGCGATGCTGTTCGTCACCGCGCCGCGGCTGGCGGCGTTCGCGCTGGTAGGCATCCCGCTGGCGGTATTGCCGATCGTCGTCGGCGGGCGACGGTTGAAGAAGATCTCGCGCGCCAGCCAGGACCGCATCGCCGACGCCAACACGCTGGCCAACGAAACCCTCGGCGCGATCCGCACCGTGCAGGCGCACGCGCGCGAGCCGTACGAACGCGACCGCTTCGGCACCGCGCTGCGCGAGGCCGTCGACACCGCGCGTCGCCGCATCCAGGCGCAGGCCTGGGTCACCGCCATCGCCATCGTGCTGATCTTCGGCGCGATCACCCTGGTGCTGTGGTCCGGCGCGCACGATGTCGTCGCCGGCCGCATGAGTGCGGGCACGCTGGGCCAGTTCGTGCTCTACGCGTTGATCGGCGGCGGTTCGGTCGGCGCGTTGGCCGAAGTCTGGAACGAACTGCAACGCGCGGCCGGCGGCATGGGGCGCATCAGCGAACTGCTGGTGGAAACCGCCTCCGTGAAACCGCCCGCGCATCCGGTTGCGCTGCCGAAGCCCGTGCGAGGCGAGCTGGCGTTCGAACGCGTGAGCTTCCACTACCCGCTCCGACCCGATGCGCCAGCCTTGGAGGATTTCGACCTGCGCGTGCGGCCCGGTGAGACGGTCGCGCTGGTGGGTCCATCGGGCGCGGGCAAGAGCACCGTGTTCTCGATGCTGTTGCGCTTCCACGATCCGCAGTCCGGCGCGGTGCGCGTGGACGGCGCCGACGTACGCCAGCTCGATCCGGCCGAACTGCGCGAGTCGATCGCGCTCGTGCCGCAACAGCCGACGATCTTCGCGGCAAGCGCGCGCGACAACATTCGTTACGGGCGCCTCGACGCGAGCGACGCGGACGTCGAGCACGCCGTCAAGGCCGCGCATGCGTCGGACTTCATCGCCGCCCTGCCGCAGCGGCTGGACACCGAGCTCGGCGAACGCGGCGCGCGCCTCTCCGGCGGCCAGCAGCAGCGCATCGCCATCGCTCGTGCGCTGTTGAAGGACGCGCCGATCCTGCTGCTCGACGAGGCCACCAGCGCGCTGGACGCGCAGAGCGAACGTGCCGTGCAGCAGGCGCTGGAAACGCTGATGGAAGGCCGGACCACGCTGGTGATCGCGCACCGGCTCGCCACCGTGCTCAAGGCCGACCGCATCGTCGTGATGGATCACGGCCGCATCATCGCCGAGGGCACGCACGAGCAACTGCTGGCGCAGGGCGGGCTGTATTCGGAACTGGCCAAGTTGCAGTTCCTGGATTGATCCCGCCCAAGTCGTTGCCGCGACGGTTGATCCGTTGCCTTCAAGGAATACTGCCGAGCCTGACGCTTGTAACCCTTCGCCGAGGAGCAAGGATGCACTGGAAGAAGATCGCGATGCTTTCCGCCATGCTGACCGCGGTGCTGTTCGCCGGACTATTCATGGGCCCGGCCTACCGTTGGGGCGAGATCGAACTGAAACGCCGTGCCGAGGCGCCCGACCCGGTGGTCGCTACCACGGACGAAACTCGCGCCATCCTGACCGCAGTGTTGGCGCATCACGTCTACGAGGGCGTCCCGCTTCGGCCGCCAGCACAGGGGGATCCGCCGCGCGAAGACTCGCCGCGCACGCTCATCGTCTCCGATCGGTCCCTGTGCCTGTACCGAAAGACACCACGCGTGGGCTGCAGCGATGGAGATGCCCTCGTCCTGTACTCCGAACTGGACTCTGTCGCACCACTCAAGCTGCGCACCGAACTGGTGATGGCAAACCGGCAAACGCAACCGTTGTCGCTCGATGGCATCCCGGGAACACGCGTGGTAGCGCAAGCCGATATCGACCGCGTGCTCCAGCAGCCCGGCTGGTGGGCAGCGTTCTATCGCAAGGTCGGCCAGTCAGCCGGCATGGTGCGGATCGCGCGACCAGTTGTCAGTCCCGATGGGGCGCGCGCGCTGATCCTCGTCGACCACTCGTGCGACGGTCTCTGCGGAAGCGTCACGCTATTCGCATTGGATCACCGGAATGCCCAGTGGCACGTGTCTGAAACGTTCCTGCTGGCGGTCAGGTAGCTGCACCTCTCGCATCCGACCATCACAGCCGCAGGCGCTATCCCGCAGACCACGCCCGTCCAATCAACGTGCCCAGCTCGAAATCCCGCGGCAACGTCCCGTACGCATTGCCATGATCGCCGCCGATGCGCGTGGCGCAGAACGCCGCCGCCATCGGGCTGCCGTTGCGCAGCAGCAGGCTCGCCTGCAACGCGATCGCCAGTGCTTCCACCCAGCGTCGAGCCTCGACTTCACCCGGCACGCTCCGGCCTTCCAGCACCGGCCGCAGCTCGGCGAGTTCCGCGTCGAAATCCGGATCGAGCTGACCCGCCACCTCGAGTTCGGCCAGCAGCGCGCGTCCGGTCTGCGGCTCGCGTTGCAGCGCTCGCAGCACGTCCAGGCACTGGATGTTGCCGCTGCCTTCCCAGATCGAATTCAGCGGCGCCTGCCGATAGAGGCGCGGCAGCATCGATTCCTCGATGTAACCCGCGCCACCCAGGCATTCCTGCGCCTCGTTGACGAAGCCCGGCGCGCGGCGGCATATCCAGTACTTGCCGGCGGCCGTGGCGATGCGTGCGAACGCGGCTTCCTGTGGATCGTACGGAGCGCGGTCGACCGCACGCGCCACGCGCATCGCCAAGGCGATCGACGCCTCGGCCTCGATCGCCAGGTCCGCCAGCACGTTGCGCATCAACGCGTGATCGGCCAGGCGCTTGCCGAAGCTCGCGCGGTGATGCGTGTGATGCATCGCCTGCGCCAGCGCCATGCGCATTTCCGCGGCGGCGCCGAGCATGCAGTCCAGCCGCGTGAGCATCACCATCTCGATGATGGTCGCCACGCCGCGCCCTTCCTCGCCGATGCGGTACGCCCACGCGTCCATGAACTCGACTTCCGATGACGCGTTCGACCAGTCGCCGAGCTTGTCCTTCAGCCGCATCAGCGCGAAGGCGTTCTTGACGCCGTCGGGCGTCCATCGCGGCATCAGGAAGCAGCTGAGCCCGGCGGGCGCCTGCGCGAGCACGAGGAACGCGTCGGACATCGGCGCGGAGAAAAACCACTTGTGGCCGACCAGCCGGTATTCGCCCTCGCCGGACAGCGGCATCGCGACGGTCGTGTTGGCGCGTACGTCGCTGCCGCCCTGCTTCTCGGTCATGCCCATGCCGAGGGTGATGCCCAGCTTCTGCTCGCACACGATGTCGCGCGGGTCGTAGAACGGCGACGTCGCCTTGCCTTCCCAACCGGCCAGCCGCGGTGCGTGGCGCAGCACCGGCACGGCGGCGTGCGTCATCGTCAACGGACAGCTCGTGCCCGGTTCGACCTGATGGTGCAGGTAGCTCAGCGCCGCGCGCGCGACGTGCGCGCCCGGACGCGGCTGCGCCCACGACAACCCCGCGACGCCGTGCTCGATCGCCGCCTGCATGATGCGGTGGTAGTTCGGATGGAACTCGACCAGGTCGATGCGCTGGCCGAAACGATCGTGCGTGCGCAGCCGCGGCCGGTCGCGATGCGCGTCGAAACTGAGCCGGTACAGCTCGTCGCCGGCGAGCGCGCCGTAGGTGGCCAGCGACTCGGCGAAATCGCCGCCGCCCTCGCGAACCACCGCCTCGCGCAGCGCGACGTCGTCCTTCCACAGGTCGCGCGGGGCGAATTCCGGCGGCTGGTTCTCGACGCGATGCGTGGCGAACGGCGGCAGAGGGTCCACTGCGGCTCCTGCGGGGATGGAGGGGCACCGATGAAACGATTCTAGGAGGACACAGGGGGCCTCCGGAACGCTACGTAGGCCGGCCCGGTCGGCGGCCGCTGCCGCCGGGAAAAAACCGCATGTCCGCCGGAACGGGCCGCCATTAAGGTGCGCGCCCGGCCGGCACATCGCCAGGACGGCACCGACTCTCAAGGAACGTACATGAACAAGCTCCTCCCCCTGCTCCTGCTGTCCACGACGGCTTTTTCGGCGAACGCCGCCGGCCTGCGCTACAGCTTCGTCGAGGCCGGTTATGCGCAGGCGAAGATCGACTCCGGCAGCGACCAGGCCCTCGGCCAGGACCAGTGGGCCCACATCGACGACATGAAGCCCAGGGGCGCCTACGTGCGCGGCTCCGTGGCGGCCGGCGAAACGCTGTACGTGCTCGCCGATTACCGCCAGGGCAAGGACACTACCGGTTTCGGCATCGGCAACGCCGTGACGTCCTCGGACGGCTCGTTCGAAGCGGACGTCGAGCAGGGCTCGATCGGCCTGGGCTTCCGCCGCGGGATCTCCGAACGCACCGACCTCATCGGCGAAGTCGCCTACCTGTGGACGCACGCCAAGGTGTACGACGTCCGTGTCGACGGCCGCCACAGCCTCAACACGAGCGATGCCGGCGCGAGCGACGCCCGGTTGTCGGTCGGCGTGCGCAGCCGCATGGGCAAGCATGTCGAAGGCTGGGCGCTGGCGAACTACATCGGTGGCGATGCCTACGACCGCGATTTCGGCGCCACGCTCGGCGGCCAGCTGAAGCTCAACGAGACCTGGGGCCTGGTCGGCGAAGCCAACCTCGGCGGCACGATCAGCGAATACCGCGTCGGCATTCGCGCCAGCTTCTGACGCGCGCGCCGCGATTCGCTCGTGAGGGAAGCCCCGCTCCGGCGGGGCTTTTCGTTCGCTACGGCGCCTCGCCGGCGGGACGGCCCAACGCGAGGAAGCTGCGCTCGGCCAATGCATCGAGGAAGCCGGGGTCGAGCGCGAACGTGCCCAGCCAGCCGCGGCGCGTCCCGGTGAGCACGCGCAGCATCTGCCCGCGCCCGCCCGGCACGCGTGAGAGCGGATGGAAGACGAGGTCGCGCATCGCCGCCAGGCGATCGCGTTCGGACTGGAACAGCGGCGTCAGCCAGCGGCTCCAGAAGTGATACGCCGACAGATGATCGCGGCGGCGGCGCTCGTAATCGGCGAAAGCATCGGCGGTGCGGCCGTGCGTCCGCAACGCGTCGCGCAGCGCCAGCGCGTCGACCAGCGCCATGTTCACGCCCTGCCCGAGCTGCGGGCTCATCGCATGCGCGGCATCGCCCATCAGCACCGCGCGACCACGATGCCAGCGACGCTGCACGGTGTCGCGATAGCGCGCCTGCGCGAGGCCGGCCGGAACCGCGGTATCGCGCAGGCGTTCGGCGGCTTCGGGCCACACGGCGGCGACGTCGTCGCGCCAGGCGGCCTCATCCGTGCCAGCGCTCGGCAGCGCGGCGGCAGGCAGGCTCCAGAAGAAACTCAAGCGCGGCACGGAATCGCCAGGCCGCGTGCCGACCGGCAGCATGCCGGCCATGCGGCGGGCGCCGACGTAGCGCTGGCGCAGCTCGTCGGGGAACGCCCACGCCTCCTGCGCGACCAGGCACCACTGCGCGCCCCACGGGTACGGCCGATCGAGTGCCGGCGCGGCGACCGCGCCGCGCAGCGCCGAGGCCGAGCCGTCGGCGACGATCACCACGTCGAACGCGCCGTGTTCGGCGCCATGTTCGTCGCGCAGCACGCCACGATCGGCGTCCACCTCGACGATGCGCCGGCCGCAATGCACGCGGCGGCCTTCGCGCCATGCGTCGTCCAGCAGCCCGAACAGCGCGCCGCGCTGCATGCCCAGGCCGAAGAAGCGCGGCTCCAGCTCGTGGTAGCGCATGTCCATCACCGCGCGCCCGGCGGTGGTCTCGCCGAACAGGCGGCCGATGCGCGCGCCGTGCGCCAGCGCCGCGTCGAGAAGGCCGAGCTCCCACAGCACCGCCAGTCCGGTCGGCTGCAGCAGGAAGCCGGCGCCGACGGGGCCGAGTACCGGTGCGCGTTCGAAGACCTCGACGTCATGCCCGTCGCGCGTGAACAACAATGCAGCCGCCTGCCCGGCCGTGCCATAGCCGACGATGCCGATGCGCAGGGGCGAAGCTGGAAGTTCCATCCTTGAACCGATCGTGCCTTCGGTCAGTGCCCGCGGTCGGGGCGAAAAAAAGGCCCCGCGAGAGCGGGGCCTTCGAACGCGATGTGGCGTGGTTCCCGAGGGATCACGCGACCACGTTGATGTTGGACGCCTGGGCGCCCTTCGGGCCCTGCGTCAGCTCGTAGCTCACGCGCTGGCCTTCCTGCAGGCTGCGGAAGCCCTTGGCGTTGATCGCGGAGAAGTGCGCGAACACATCTGCGCTGCCATCTTCGGGGGAAATGAACCCGAAGCCCTTGGCGTCGTTGAACCACTTCACGGTGCCGTACTGCATGTCCTTGTCAACCTCATGCTGGATGCGAGTCGCGCACCGACGCGGATGCGATCCGGAGCGCCCGGCGAGTATGCAAACTGAATGCCGGCTTGACAATCACCTTTTGACAGGGGCGCCGAGCAGGGCCGACAGGAGGCGCGGCAGACCGGACGAAGCGGCGGCGACATTGTCCAGGACATCCTGCAGCGTGATGACCTCGTCGACGTCCGGCCCCGCCCCCGCCGCCCAATTGGCGACGATGGCCAGGCAGGCGTACTCCAGCCCCAGTTCGCGGGCGAGTCCGGCCTCGGGCATGCCGGTCATGCCGACCAGGTCGCAGCCGTCGCGCCGCATGCGGGCGATCTCCGCGCGGGTTTCCAGGCGCGGGCCCTGGGTGGCGCCGTAGCAGCCGTCGGCGACCAGTTCGACGCCGGCCCGCTGGGCGGCCTCGATGACCGCCTCGCGCAGCGAGCGCGTGTACGGCTCGCCGAAATCCACGTGCAGCACGTCGGTGCCGGGCTCCTCGCAGATCGTCGAGATGCGGCCCCAGGTGTAGTCGATCAGCTGGTCCGGGCACGCCAGCACGCGCGGGCCGAAGCGTTCGGTGATGCCGCCGACGGTGTTCATCGCGAGCACGCGCGTGGCGCCGAGCGCCTGCAGCGCGGCGAGGTTGGCGCGGTAGTTGATCTTGTGCGGCGGCAGTGAATGGCCTTCGCCGTGGCGCGCCAGGAACGCGACGCGGTGGCCGTCGAGCGTGCCGATGCGGATGGGCCCGGACGGCGCGCCGAAGCGCGTGTCGGGCTGCTGCGTCTCCACGTCCTGCAGGTCGGCCAGCATGTACAGGCCGGTGCCGCCGATGACGGCGAGTTCGATGTTGCTCATTCGGTTTCTCTGGTTTGCGTGTCGGCTCGACACCATCCCACCCAACCTCCCATTGAACGGGAGGGCTTTGCGCGGTTCCTTCGAATGGGGAGGGGCCGGAGGCTCAGTCCTTCAGCGCGTAGATCGCCGGCAGGTTGCGGCCCTGCTCGTGGTAGTCCATGCCGTAACCGAAGACGTAGCGGTCCGGCACTTCGACGCCGACGTAGTCCGCGCAGATGCCTTCGACACAACGGTCGTGCTTCTTCACCGCCAGCGCGGCGATGCGCACGTCGCGCGCGCCCTGCTCCTGGCACCAGTCGCGGATCGCCGCCAGCGTGTGGCCCTCGTCGAGGATGTCGTCGACGAGCAGCACGCGGCGCCCCTTCAGCGGCGTGGCCGGACGGTGCTTCCACACCAGCTCGCCGCCGGAGGTCTCGCCGCGATAGCGCGTGGCGTGCAGGTAATCGAATTCCAGGTCCTGGCCCAGCGCGCCCAGTTCCATCGCCAGTTGCGCGGCGAACGGCAGGCCGCCGTGCATGATCGTCAGATACACCGGCACATCGGCGGCGGTGTAATCGGCATCGATGTCGCGTGCCATGCGCGCGATGGCCTGCTCCAGCGTGGCGCGGTCGAGCAGAAGATCGGAATTGGCCAGCGCCGCGGCCAGGTCGTGCGTGTTCGCAATGGTTTCCATCAAGCCAGTCCTTCCTGCCGGTTGCGCGCCACGCCGTAGCGGGCGTCCGCGAGCAACCCGTCCCATCCCAGGGCGCCGCGGCCGATCAGGCCGGTCAGCGCCATCGTGTTGAGCTTGCGGCCTTCGACGGCCGCCAGCGATTCCTCCACCAGCTGCGGGTGGCAGACGAGCACCGCGTCGCAGCCCGCGTCGTAGTGCGCGTCGATGCGGCCCTTCACGCCACCGGCGTGTTCACCGGCCTTCATGCCGATGTCGTCGCTGAAGACGACGCCACGGAAATGCAGCTCGCCGCGCAGGATCTCCTCGATCCAGCGCCTGGAATAGCCGGCCGGTTCCGGCGCGATGGCCGGGTACTTCACGTGCGCCATCATCACCGCGTCGGCCTTGGCGTCGATGCCGGCGATGAACGGGATGAGGTCGTTCGCACGCAGTTCGTCGAGCGAACGCGGGTCGACCGCCTCGCCGAAGTGCGTGTCGGCCTGCACCGAGCCATGGCCGGGGAAATGCTTCAGCGTCGCCGGCATGCCGGCGGCGTGCATGCCGCGGATGTAGGCGCGGGTGAAGTCGGCGACGACCGCCGGATCCCCGGAGAACGCGCGATTGCCGATGGCGAGGTTGCCGCGTCCCAGGTCGACCACCGGCGCGAAGCTCAGGTCCACGCCGCTGGCGAGCACTTCCTTCGCCATCAGCCAGGCGTGTTCCTCCGCGAGCTTGAGCGCGGCCTCGGGATCGGCGGCATAGCGGCGGCCGAAACCGTCGAGCGGCGGCAGCGCGCTGTAGCCCTCGCGGAAGCGCTGCACGCGCCCGCCTTCCTGGTCGACGCAGACCAGCTGCGGGCGCGGCGCGGCCTCGCGGATGGCGGCCGACAGTTCGGTCACCTGCGCCTTCGATGCGAAGTTGCGGCTGAACAGGATCACGCCGGCGCACGCGTCGTGCTGCAGCCAGTCGCGCTCCTGCGTGGTGAGTTCGGTACCGGCGACGCCGATCACGAGCATGCGGAAGACTCCAGTGGACACTTCGTCAGGGCGGACCGCGCCGTACGCGCGGAGCCGCATTGTCGCGCAGATGCCCTGGCGGGGCATCCGCACGCATGGGACCAGTGTGAACGCGCGGTGCTCAGACCGCGCAACCGCCCGGACCGCAGGCGTCGCCGCCGGCGCGCTCGTCGGTGGGCCGCGATTCGAGCCCCAGGCGCTCGAATACCTGCGCGAACACCGCCGGCGTCTGCGCGCCCTGCACCGCCAGGCGGCCGTCGAACACGAACGTCGGCACGGCCTGGATGCCCAGCGCCTGCGCCTGGGCGAGCTGGGCGCGGACTTCGGCCACGCCTTCGTCGGAGTCGAGCATCGCCCGCACGCGCGCCTCGGTGAGTCCGCCTGCGGCACCGGCCTCGACCAGCGTCTGCACGTCGGCGAGATTCCGCCCTTCGGCGAAATGCACGCGGAACAGCGCCTCGCCGACCTTGTCCGCATCGCCTTCGCGACCGGCGAGCCAGATCAGCCGATGCGCCTTGAGCGTGCTCACGCGCACCTGTCCGCGATCGAAATCGAACGGCAGGCCTTCGGCAAGGCCGGTGGCCTGGGTCTGCGACAGGATCTGTTCGGTGCGCTGCGCGCCGCCGAACTTCTTTTCGTACGCCTCGCGCAAGGGCACGGGCGTGTCGTCGGATTCGGGATCGAGCTGGAATGCGTGCCAGTGGATCTCGGCCGTGCGGCCCTTGTCGCCCAGCTGCGCCAGCGCTTCGCGCAGCCGGTGCTTGCCGATCCAGCACCAGGGGCAGACCACGTCGGACCAGATGTCGATGCGCAAGGGAGTGTTGTCCATTGAATTGAAGTGGGGCCGGGCCGGCCTTACGCAACCACGCCGGCGCGCTCGTCGGCGCTCCACTGGCTGTACGGGCGCGTGGCGAGCGCGAGGTTGTAGTAGCGCGAGGCGTCGGTGACCTCCGCGCCGATCCACTCCGGACGCGCGAATGCCTCGTCGGCGCTGGACAGTTCGATCTCCGCCACCACCAGCCCGGCGTTGTCGCCGAGGAACTCGTCGACCTCCCACAGATGGCCTTCGTGCCGCACGTAATGGCGGCGCTTGTCGACGAGTCCTCCGACGCACAGCGCGAGCAGCGCGCGTGCATCGGCGACCGGAATGGCGTAGTCGAATTCCTGCCGCGTATGGCCGAGTTCGCGCGACTTGAGGTTGAGGAAGGCCTCGTCGCCGGCGATGCGCACGCGCACCGACGCCTTCATCGCGCCTTCGTCCATCGCCTTCTGGTCGTTGATGTAGCCCTGCGCCATCGGCACCACGTCGCGCGCGGCTGCGCGCCAGCCGTCGCCGGTGACCAGGAATTTGCGTTCGATTTCGAGGGCCATCTTCGTGATTCCTGCAGGACGAAAGCGGTCAGCGCTCGAACAACGCAATGGATTCGACATGCGCCGTATGCGGGAACATGTCCATCACGCCGGCCGCCTTCAGCTTCCAGCCGCGCTCTTTCACCAGGAAACCCGCATCGCGCGCCAGCGATGCCGGGTGGCAGCTGACGTAGACGATACGGTCGAACTGTTTCAGCGGAAGCTGCGCGAGCACGACGTCGGCGCCGGAACGCGGCGGGTCGAGCAGCAGCTTGTCGAAGGGCTGCTTCATCCAGTATTCGCTCGACAGGTCCTTCGCCAGGTCCGCCGCGTGGAACTCGGCGTTCGCGATGCCGTTGTGCGCGGCGTTCTCGCGCGCGCGGCGGACGAGGCCCGCCTCGCCTTCCACGCCCACCACTTCGCGCACCTGGCGCGCCAGCGGCAAGGTGAAATTGCCCAGGCCGGCGAACAGGTCGAGCACGCGGTCTTCGGGCCTGGGATCGAGCAGGTCGATCGCCAGCTGGATCATCTTGCCGTTGAGGCCGGCGTTGACCTGGATGAAATCCAGCGGGCGGAACAGGAATTCCAGGTTCCATTGCGGCAGCGAGAACGCCAGCTTCGGCGATTCCGGCCACAGCGGATGCACGCTGTCCACGCCGCCAGGCTGCAGGAAGATGGCGAAGCCGTGCGTCTTTCCGAAGGCGACCAGCGCATCGCGATCGCCGTCGGACAACGGCGCCAGATGGCGAATGGTCAACGCGACGCCGCTGAAATCGTCCTGCGCGTCGCCCGCGATGAACTCGATCTGCGGGATCTCGCGGCGCGCCTGCATGCCGTCGATGAGCGCGGCCAGTTCCGGCAGCTTCGACGCGATCTGCGGCATCACCGTGTGGCATTCGCGGATGTCGGCGACGAAACGCGGATCGGTCTCGCGGAAACCGACCAGCGTCTTGTCCTTCTTCTCCACGCGACGCACCGAGAACCGGCCCTTGCGGCGATAGCCCCATGCGCCGTCGACGAGCGGCGCCAGGATGCGTTCGGGCTCGACGTGGCCGATGCGCTCGAAGTTCTCCATGAGCACGCGCTGCTTGGCGAGGATCTGCCTGCCCTCGTCGTAGTGCTGCAACGCGCAGCCGCTGCACACGCCGAAATGCGCGCAGCGTGGCGCGACGCGTTCGGGCGCGGCGTCCAGGACCTCGACGGTCCGGGCTTCATCGAAACTGCGGTGGCGGCCGGTCTGGGAGGCCATGACGCGTTCGCCCGGCAGCGCGCCGGCGACGAACACGGCCTTGCCGTCGGGACGGCGGGCAACGCCGCGTCCGTCGTGGGTCAGGTCGGTGATGGAAACTTCGAAGGGGGTCTGATCGATGCGGGCCACAGCGGCTGGCGATACTGCTCAACAGGGCCGCGTATTGTCGCAGATCGCGGCTGGGGGGCCGGGATTCGGTACTCGGGATCCGTCATTCCGGAGAAGGCCGGGATCCAGGCGCGGAATGTTCGGGCAGTCCCTTACCGGCGAACGATGTCACCGGCATTCCGGCGGAGGCTCCCGGTCTTCATGGACGCGTGCCAGGCCAGTTCGCCGCTGCGTGGCCCGCTGCGCCTCCCCAACCCTCCCCTGCACGCAGGGGAGGGAGCCATCGGCGGTGGCGGTGAGGGCGCCGTCGGGTGAGTCGGACGGGGCGCGCTGTCGGCGCTACCCGATCACTTCTGCCGCCAGCCCCCACCCGCATCCTGCACCCACCAGCCCGGGCGCGCGCTGTCGATCCACTGGCGCGCGAACACCGCGCGGATCTGCTGCTCCCACTCGGGATGGTCGTTGGCCACGGCGATCTCGCGATACACGGCGCGTGCGTCGCGGTTCTGGTCGGCGACGGCCTGGTTCACCGCCACGCGCTGCGGCAGCGGGATCTTCGCCGCGTCGCGCACGGTGATGGTGCCGTCGTTGGCGATGCCCAGCGCGCCGGATCCGAAATGCGCCTTCAGCTGGCCATCGAACCGCTGCGACATGCGCGACTGGATCGCCTGGATCGCCGGCGTCCTGATCGTGATGTCCGGCTGTCCCTGCGCATGCGCGCTGCCGATACCGACCAGCGACAGCCAGTCGATGCGCGCGGCCAGCGAACGCTGCGCGGACGGCACGAACGCGCTCTGCCCGCCGGGCTTGTCCTGCGGCTGCGGTGCGGGCTGCGCTTCGTCGCCGATGACCTTCTCGACGAACTCGCGCGCCGCTTCCTTGGCCTCGGCCGCCGGGAAGTACACGTTGATCGTGACGCAGGCGGTCAACGCGACCGCCGCCAGCGGAATGCCCATCCAACGACGCATGACGATTTCTCCTGTTGATCCGTTGACCGGCATGCAGCGTGCGCCGGGATGCCGCGAAACTTACTCGAAGACCGGCTTCACGTCGCCCGTGCTGGCGGCCTTCAGGCGTTCCAGCAGGGTCGGCCAGTCCACGTCGCGATTGAATCCCACCACCGTCAGCCGCGGCAGGCCGGACCCTTCGACGATAGTGAAGCCGTTGCCGGCTGAACCCAGACCGCTCATCCGGCACACCTCGTCGTCGAGATAGCACGACAGGCCGAGCCGCCGATAGCCGAAATCGTCGAACAGCCCGATCAGCTGCGCCTGCAGGCTGCCCACGAACGACGCGTCGGACACGCTCGACAGATCCTGCACCGCGCGCTGGCTGATGCGCTGGCGGACACGCGCGCGGCGTGCGGCCTGCGCATCGGTGGCGATCGCCGCCTCGAACGCCACCGGCTGCCAGTCCACCAGGCGCAGCCGGTCGAAGCGGCCATCGAGCTTGCCGGTGATCTCGCCGAAACCGAGCACGCTGGTGAGCGATTGCAGGTCGATGTCCTCGAAGGCGATGTCCGACGACAACGTCGGCGCGACGCCGAACGGCCGCTCCATCGCCAGCGACGACACCTGCACCGTGCCGCCGAACAGTTCGACCGAAAGCCCGCCTTCGAAATCGAGCCGTTCGTCCGCATAGCGCGCTTCGGGGATGCGGCCGGTGAGTTCGCCCGTGAACGGCGGCCAGCCCAGCGCCTGCGACAGTTGCGCGATGTCCAGGCGGTCCAGGTCCATGCCGAACCGGATCTCCAGTCCCTGCCTGCCCGCAGGTGGCCGCAGGTGCAGATGGTTGAACGTGACGGTGCCGCCGAGCATCGGCATCCGCGACGCCGCGCGCAGGCGCAATTCGCCCGCGCTGCTGGCGAACGGCAGCGTCGCTTCGCCGAACGCGAGCCCGTGCAGCCGGCCGCCGCTCCATCGCAGTTCGCTGTCGAGCGGCTTCGTGGAGGAAAAGCGCACGTCGCCTTCGAGCCCGGCGAAGTCGAAGCGCCCGCGCGGATCGTCGATCGACACGCCGTGCGGCACGAAGGACGCGTCAAGCACGGTGCCTTCGTGCATGCGCAGATGGGCGTCGGCCGCGCCGCGCAGTTGCAGGTCCGCCAGGCCCGCGATGCCGAGGAAGCCCGTGAGATAGCCGTCGCGCAACGGCGCGAGGTCCTCGCTGCGCGCACGCACGTCGAGCGAACGCAGGGCACCGCCTGCGCCCAGTGCCGCGCTGCCCTCGGCGCTGAGGATGCCGGTGTCGTTCCAGCGCATCCGCGGCAGGTGCCAGCCGTCGGCGCCGTGCTGCGTCGCCAGCAGATCGACGGCGACGCGACGCTGCTCCAGGGCCAGGTATGCGTTGCCGAACAGCAGGTCGCCGCCGTGCAGCGCGCCGTCGATCGCGACCGAGGTATCCGGGCCGACGCGCATGTCCAGGCGTGCCTGCGCCGAGACATTTTCTCCCGCGATCAGGCCATCGGCGGTATCGAAGGCCACACCGGACAGGCGCAGCGGGCCGCTCACCTGCAACGGCGCATCGGCCGGTGCACGCACGTCGATCCGGCCTTCCAGGGTGCCCTTGCCGAGCCGTCCGGCCTCCCAGGCGCGCGCGACCAGCGCCTGCGCCCAGACGATCGGCACCTGCGTCAGGTCGATGCGGGTGAGGTCCGGCGTGCGTGCGTCGCGATGCAGGGCGATGCTGCTTCGCCCACGAAAAAGACGCGCGTCGGTGCGCGCGTCGTCCAGGTCGATGGCCAGCGTCAGTACCGGCCCGCGCCCCTCGCGCACGGCGCCTTCACACCGCCACCGGTTTCCTGCACGCGAGAGCGGACATTGCCAGGCGACGTCGCCGAAGCGGTAGCCGAGCCCGGGCGCGTCGATGCGCGCGGCCTGCAGGCGCAGGACGCCCTGCGGCGCGGCATCGGGCCAGTCGAGCTGCACGCGGACGTTTTCCAGCGTCGCCACCGCGGTGCTCACCCGGGCGATCCTCGCCTGCGCGGTCGCGGCGGCGGCGACGCCGCTGCATGCGGCGAACGCGATGGCCGTCATGGCCAGCAGGAGGCGTAAGATCGAACGCGACATCCGATCAGCATACCGACAGGACGCGAAATGCCGATGATGCCCGACATGCTCCCCCGCATCCTGCTGGTCGAGGACGATCCGACCAGCCGTACCTTCCTCACCGCCGCGCTGCGCGCGACGCCGGCCGACGTCGACGCCGTCGACACCATGGCCGCGGCGTTGGCGCTTGCGTCCTCGCAGGCGTATTCGGCGTGGATGATCGATGCGCGCCTGCCCGACGGCAGCGGCGAGGAACTGCTGGCCCGACTGCGCGAACGCGATCCGCGCACGCCGGCCATCGCGCACACCGCCGCGCACGAGGCGCAGGTGCTGGACGCGCTGGTCGCCGCCGGCTTCGCAGAGGCGCTGGTCAAGCCGATGCCCGCCATCACCGTGCAATCCGCGCTGCGTCGCGTGCTCGGCGTCGCGTCGGACAGCGCACCGGTGGCCCTCGCGGTGGCCGGCGACGAGCTGCCGCTATGGGACGACGACGCGGCGACGCTCGCGCTCAACGGCAACCGCACGCACGTGGACACGCTGCGCGATCTGTTCGTGCAGGAGCTGGCGAAGTCGGTCTATGCGATTTCCACCGCGGCCGAACGCGGCGACCTGGACTCGGTGCGTGGCGACCTGCATCGGCTGCGCGCCAGTTGCGGCTTCGTCGGGGCGCAACGCCTCGCCGCGGCCGTGCAGACGTTGCAGGAGGAACCCTCGTCGACGGCCCGGCTGGCGGCGCTGGAACACGTCGCAAACGAAACGCTCGCGCACGCCGACGTCCCGTCGTTCCGGGCACCGCTCACCGAGGCTCAGTCGGCCGCGCTTTGATCCGGGGCGCGCGAAACGCGGTTCAACTCGGCAAGCATGTCCCACGACTTGAGCCCGCGCGGGCCGAGATAATGCGCGAGGACGTCGCGCATGGCGCGGCGAAGACCCGGCAGGTCGTCGGATTCCGGCAACCGGTCGTCGGCCAGCGCGAGCAGCCCGCGGCCGGTGGCGGCCTGGCTGCGATCGCCGTGCCCGCGATCGCTCAGCACCCGGCGCGGACCGTATTCGGGATCGAGCCGGTAGCGTGCCGCCGGATCGATCGGTACGCCGTCGCCGTCGTTGGCCCAGTCGAAGCCGAAGCCCAGGGCGTCGAGCAGGTCGCGCTCGTAACGGCGCAGCGTCCATGCGAGCGGCTCGGCGGCGCCGAGTCGTGCGCGGGCGCGACCGTAGGCTTCGTAGAGTTCCGGCGCGGGGTCCTGGCGCGGCGCAAGGCGCAGAGTGAGTTCGTTGAGATAGAAACCCGAGAGCATCGCCTCGCCGGACAGACGTGGCGCGACATCGAGCGCCTCCGCGGTGTTCAACCGTGCCAGCTCGCCGACCTGCACCGCATCCAGCCGGATCCACTGCAGCGGCTGCAACGCCGCACGCAGCGCCTGCTTTTTCGGCCCCTGCACGCCGCGCGCGACCAGGCCGAGCCGGCCGTGGTGTTCGCTCAGCACTTCGACCAGCAGGCTGGTCTCGCGCCAGGGGCGCGCGTGCAGGACGAAGGCGGGTTCGGCGCTGAGACGCATGATGCTAGGAACGACCGACGGGGAAACGGGTTAGTCGTGAGCGCGACACTCGTTCCTCGTTCCTCTCCACTCGTTCCTGCCTCAATCGTGGTAGCCGAATGCCCGCAGCGCCGCCTCGTCGTCCGACCAGCCTTCGCGGACGCGGACCCAGGTTTCCAGGAACACCTTGTTGCCGAACAGGCGTTCCATCTGCTGGCGCGCGCGGGCACCGATCTCGCGCAGGCGTTCGCCGCCCTTGCCGATGACGATGGCCTTCTGGCCGTCGCGTTCGACCCAGATCACCGCGCCGATGCGCAACAGGTTGCCGTCGACTTCGAACTTCTCGATCTCCACTGTCGTCGCGTACGGCAGTTCCTCGCCGAGCTGGCGCATGAGCTGTTCGCGGACCATCTCCCCGGCGAGGAAGCGCTGGCTCTTGTCGGTGATCTCGTCCTCGCCATAGAGCGCGGGTTGTTCGGGAAGCTGCGCGAGGATGGTCTTCACCAGCGGGTCCAGACCGGTTCGCTTGAGCGCGGAAACCGGATGCACGCCGGCGAAGTCGCGGCCTTCGCTGACCTTGGCCAGGTACGGCAGCAGCGCCGCCTTGTCCTTGATGCGATCGACCTGGTTGACCACGAGCACCACCGGGACGCCCGCCTTCGTCAGGGCGTCGTAGGCGAGCGCGTCCTCGTCGTCCCATTGCCCGGCGCGCACCACGAGCACGGCCGCGTCCACCCCTTCCAGGGCGCCGCGGGCGGCGCGGTTCATCCAACGGTTCATCGCGCGCTTCTGCTCGCGGTGGATGCCCGGGGTGTCGACCAGCAGCAGCTGGCCCTCCGGGAAGGTGGCGATGCCGAGCAACTGGTGGCGCGTGGTCTGCGGGCGGCTGGAGGTGATGCTGACCTTCGCGCCGACCAGGGCGTTGACCAGGGTGGATTTGCCGACGTTCGGACGGCCGATGACGGCCACGTGGCCGGCGCGATGGGCGGGGGTATTCATGCTGGGAATTGTAAGGCGCCGCCCGGGAGCGTGCGGCGAAAGCGGGCGCTCAGCGCTCCTGCAGCAATTCCAGCACGGCCTCGGCGGCGGCCTGCTCGGCCGCGCGTCGCGAGTTGCCGACGCCCTCGGCGACCAGCGACGGCTGGCCGAGCGTGCAGCTGACCTGGAAGCTCTTGGCATGGTCCTCGCCGGATTCGGCGAGCAGCGCGTAGACCGGCAGCGGCTTCTGCCGGGCCTGCAACCATTCCTGCAGGCGGGTCTTGGCGTCCTTCCCCACCTTGTGCGGCGGCGGCAGCGCGGCGATGGCCGCCTCGAACCACGGCATCACCACGGCCCGGCAGGTCGGGAAATCCGAATCCAGGTAGATGGCGGCGATCACCGCCTCCAGCGCGTCGGCCAGGATGGAATCGCGCCGATGCCCCCCGGACTTCATCTCGCCCGGTCCCAGCGTGAGGCGCGGGCCCAACTCGAGCGTGCGCGCGATCGGCGCCAGCGCGGATTCGCGCACCAGCTCGGCGCGCGCGCGCGTGAGCGCGCCTTCATCGGCGCGCGGCCAGTGCGTGTACAGCGCCTCGGCAACGATCAGGTTCACCAGTGCGTCGCCGAGGAACTCCAGCCGCTCGTTGTGTGGCGCACCGGCACTGCGGTGCGTCAGCGCCTGCTGCAGCAGTTCCGGGCGCGCGAAGCGGTGGCCGATCGCATCACTCACTACGGCTCAGGCTCTGCTCGGCGTTGAAGCGCCCGACCACGTCGATGTTGGAGATGAGGGGACGGCGGACTTCATAGTTGACCGTGACGAGGAACCCCGCGTCGCGGCGCAGCACGTTCACGTTGTTCTTCTTCACGCTGTCGGCGTAGCTGATGTCCAGGCGGCGGAAGAACAGCTCCTTGATGCGCGCGGGGTCTTCTCGCGTGATGCCCGGTTCCTCGGAAAGCTGGCTCAACGCCTTCTTCACCGCGAAGAACTCGGTGTACATCGGCACCACCTTGATGCCCATGTAGACGAACACACCGACCACGGCCAGCACCACGATGAACCCGATCAGCGTGATGCCGCTCTGCGTACGCTTCATTTTTTCTATCCCCCATGAGTCAGCTTCGAACCCGCGAGCGGCGCGCTCCCCCGCCGCCGCAGGCAGTGTCTTACTGGATTCTGTTGCCGATGCGCGAGGTGTCCACGCCACCGTCGAAGTTCATCCAGATCAGGAACGCCTTGCCGCGCAGGTTCTGCTCCGGCAGGAAGCCCCAGTATCGGCTGTCCTCGCTGTTGTCGCGGTTGTCGCCCATCACGAAATAGTGACCCGGCGGCACGATCCAGTCGCCTTCGCCCTGGTCGATGAACGGCAGGTTGGTGCGTTCGAGCACGCGATGCTCTCGGCCCAGCAGGTTTTCCTGCAGTTCCTCGGCGCCGGTCATCTCGGTGCCGTTGCCCTTGCCCTGGTACACGCCCACCGGCGCGTAGCCGAGCACCTTGCCGTTCACGCTGACCTGGTTGTCGTGGTAGCCCACGCGATCGCCCGGCAGGCCGACGACGCGCTTGATCCAGTCCTGGTCGGGATGGTGAGGCGGGCGGAACACCACCACGTCGCCGCGCTCCGGTTCGCCGATGCCGAGGAACTTGTGGTTGTTGATCGGCAGGCGCAGGCCGTAGGTGAACTTGTTGACGAGGATGAAGTCGCCGGTCAGCAGCGTCGGCATCATCGAGTTGGACGGGATGCGGAACGGCTCGGCCACGAAGCTGCGCAGGATCAGCACCACCGCCAGCACCGGGAAGAAGGCCTTGGAATAGTCGACGACGATCGGCTCCTTGCCGTCGTCCAGCAGGCCCTGTCGCGCTTCGCGGCGCTTGGCGAGCACCAGCTTGTCGAGCAGCCACACCAGGCCGGTGAACAGGGTCAGGACGACCAGGGCGATTTCAAACCAGCGCATGCATGCTCCTTGGCAGAGCGGGGAACGGGAATACGGACGAGTGGACCGAGGCCGGGCAGGAAGGCCCGGGGACCGCGCAGGTCGCCCCCCGGCAACCTGCCATGGCGAGGATAGCCGCGTGCGTGCCGTCCGTCATGGGCGAACCCTTCCCGAAGCTGGCGGGAACTCCCCGCCCGGACGTAGGAAAACGCCGCGGCATCGCCTTTATTACTTGTCCACCTGCAGGACGGCCAGGAACGCCTCCTGCGGGATCTCGACGCGGCCGACCTGCTTCATCCGCTTCTTGCCCTCTTTCTGCTTCTCGAGGAGCTTCTTCTTGCGGGTGATGTCGCCGCCGTAGCACTTGGCCAGCACGTTCTTGCGCAGCGCCTTGACCGTGGTGCGGGCGATGATCTGCGAGCCGATCGCCGCCTGGATCGCCACGTCGAACATCTGGCGCGGGATCAGTTCCTTCATCTTCTCGCACAGCTCGCGACCGCGGCGGTCGGCATGGCTGCGATGGCAGATGATGGAGAGCGCGTCGACCTTGTCGCCGTTGATGAGCGTGTCCACGCGCACGAACGGGCCGGCGTCGAAGCGCAGGAAGTGGTAGTCCAGCGAAGCGTAGCCGCGGCTGACCGACTTGAGCTTGTCGAAGAAGTCCAGCACCACTTCGGCCATCGGCAGCTCGTAGCTGATCTGCACCTGGCTGGCCAGGTACTGGATGCCCAGCTGCACGCCGCGCTTTTCCTCGCACAGCTTGATGATGTTGCCGATGTACGCCTCGGGCGTGAGGATGTTGGCGCGGATGATCGGCTCGCGGATCTCCTCGACCATGTTCACCGGCGGCAGCTTGGCCGGGTTGTCCATGGGGACGATCTCGCCGTCGGTGCGCAGCACCTCATAGATCACCGTCGGCGCGGTGGTGATCAGGTTGAGGTTGTACTCGCGCTCAAGGCGCTCCTGCACGATTTCCATGTGCAGCATGCCAAGGAAGCCGCAGCGGAAGCCGAAGCCCATCGCCTCGGAGCTTTCCGGTTCGAAACGCAGCGCGGCGTCGTTGAGGCGCAGTTTTTCGAGCGCTTCGCGCAGGTCCGGATAGTCCTCGGCATCCACCGGGAACAGGCCGGCGAACACGCGCGGCTGCATTTCCTGGAAGCCCGGCAGCGGTTTGGGCGCGGGATCGCCCGCCAGCGTGAGCGTGTCGCCGACCGGCGCGCCGTGCACGTCCTTGATCGACGCCGTGATCCAGCCCACCTCGCCGGCGCCGAGCTTGTCGAGCACCTTGCGCTTGGGGGTGAAGACGCCGACCTGGTCGACCTGGTGCGTGCGACCGGTCGACATCACCAGGATCTTGCTGCCCGCGCGGATCTCGCCCTGCATCACGCGCACCAGCGAGACCACGCCCAGGTAGTTGTCGAACCACGAGTCGATGATCAGCGCCTGCAGCTTGTCGGTGTCGCGCGGCTTCGGCGGCGGGATGCGATGCACGATCGCCTCCAGCACGTCCACGACGTTCAGGCCGGTCTTGGCGCTGATGGCGACCGCGTCCTCGGCGTCGATGCCGATGACGGCCTCGATCTCGGCCTTGGCGCGCTCGATGTCCGCGGTCGGCAGGTCGATCTTGTTGAGGACCGGCACGACCTCCAGCCCCTGCTCCACCGCGGTGTAGCAGTTGGCGACCGACTGCGCCTCGACGCCCTGCGCGGCGTCGACCACCAGCAGCGCGCCTTCGCACGCGGCCAGCGAACGGCTGACTTCATAGCTGAAGTCGACGTGGCCGGGCGTGTCGATGAAGTTGAGGAAGTAGGTCTGGCCGTCGCGCGCCTTGTATGGCAGCGACACGGACTGGGCCTTGATGGTGATGCCGCGTTCGCGCTCGATCGGGTTCGAATCGAGGACCTGCGCTTCCATCTCGCGGGCTTCGAGGCCGCCACAGAGCTGGATGATGCGGTCGGCCAACGTCGACTTGCCGTGGTCGACGTGGGCGATGATGGAGAAGTTTCTGATCTGCTGCATGCGGGGGCGCGCGAGGCTGGCCGTTCCTTGAAATCAACGCGCGATTATCGCACAGGCCCCGCCGCAGCCGGTCCCGGCGCCACGCCATGGCGGGCGCCGGGATGGCGGTGATGGACCTCAGCCGGTCTGGGCGTCGTCCTGCGCGGTGACGGCGATGAACTGCGTGGAACCCTGGCGGCGGACCAGCAGCATCACGGTGTCGCCGGACTTCACCGAGCCCAGCTCCTTGTCGAGCGCGGCGGCGGAGCCGACCGCGCTGCGGCCGACCTGCAGGACCACATCGCCCGGACGCAGGCCGGCTTCGGCGCCGGAGTCGCCCGGGTTGCGGATCAGCACGCCCTCGCCCGACCGCAGGCCCAGGCGCTGGCGTTCGCCCGCCGACAGGTCCTGACCGACCAGGCCCAGTGCGTTGCCGGACGACGGCTTGGCGGAACCGCCATCGGTGGCCGGCCGCGGGGTCGCCCGACCGTTGCCGGCCAGCTCGTCCAGTTCGTTGACGGTCACGGTCTTGTCGATCGTGCGCCCGTCGCGGATCAGCGTGACCTTCGCCTTCGTGCCCGGCGCCATGTTGCCGATGATCGGCGGCAGGTCGGCCGAATCGTCGATGGTGCGGCCGTCGACGGCGCGGATCACGTCGCCGCGTTCGATGCCGGCCTTTTCCGCCGGGCTGCCGGGCAGCACGTCGGCGATCAGCGCGCCGCTGCTGTCGGGCAGGCCGAGCGCCTTCGCCGATTCGCTGGTCAGCGCCTGCACCTGCACGCCCAACTGGCCGCGGCTGACCTTGCCGGTCGCGCGCAGCTGTTCGGCCGCGCTCATCGCGACGTCGATCGGGATCGCGAAGCTCACGCCCATGTAGCCGCCGGAGTTGCTGAAGATCTGCGAATTGATGCCGACCACTTCGCCGCTGGTGTTGAGCAGCGGGCCGCCCGAGTTGCCCTGGTTGATGGCCACGTCGGTCTGGATGAAGGGCACGTAGCGCTGGTTCGCGTACGGGTTGGCGCGGCCGACCGCGCTGACGATGCCGGCGGTCACCGAATGATCCAGGCCGAACGGCGAACCGATGGCGATCACCCACTGACCGGCCTTCGTCGCATTCGCTGGCGCCATGCGCAGGAACGGCAGGCCCTTGGCGTCGATCTTCAGCAGCGCGACGTCCGACTGCTCGTCGCTGCCGACGACCTTGGCCGGGAACTCGCGACGATCCGACAGCGTGACCGTCACGCTGTCCGCGCCATCGACCACGTGGTGGTTGGTCATGACGTAGCCGTCGGCCGACATCAGGAAGCCGCTGCCCAGCGAGGTGCCGCCGCCGCGCGGGCCGCGCGGACCCGGGCCGCCGGGACCGCCGGGGAACGGCAGCTCATCGCCGAAGAAGCGGCGGAAGATTTCGGGAATCTGCTCCTCGTCCGGCATCTGCCCGCGCGCGGTGCGACGCGGCGCGACTTCGGCGCGGATGTTGACCACGGCCGGGCCGACACGCTGCACCAGGTTGGTGAAGTCCGGCAGGCCCGAGACCAGCGGCGGCGCCGGCGTCGCGGCAGGCGGCTGTGCGATCGGATTCGCGGGCGGCTGCGCCGTGCAGGCGACCGGGAGCGCCGCGGCGATCGCGGCGACCAGGAAGATGCTGCGCAGGGAGGAACGGGGCGTGCGGTTCATCGGCATCGGGCCTCGGGAAAACGTTGGGATGAGTGTGGGCGGTACGCCGTTTTCACGGCGCGAGGAAGGGGGGATCGCTGCGGGCCCGATCGCGGGAGCGGGCCCGTCCGTGGGGTCAGTCCTGGGACTCGCGTGGCGCCGGGCTTTCTTCGGCGGCGGGCATCGCGGTCTGCGGCTCGAACGGATAGAACGAAGGCGAGGCGGCGCTGTTTCCGCCGAAGCTGGCGGTCAGCGCGCCGCTGCCGCCGTACTGCGGCAACACCGCGCGCGGCCAAGGACGCGAAGCCGGCTCCATGTGTTCGGGCTGGAACGGCTTCGCCGGAGTCGGCGCGACAATCGCCGGGGTCGCATCGGCGACGGCGGTGCGGGCGATGTCGGCACTCGCGACGGTGGGTTGCTCGATCGCACGCGTGACGCGTGGCACGCGTGGATTCGTGTTGCGCGCGGCGCGGCTGGCGCGACGCGGGGCCTCGATCGCGGCCACGGCCGCCGCGCTCGCGGCGAGCGTGGCGCCCGGCGACTGCGGATCGGTCGTGCCCGGCGTCGCGGGCGTGGCGGCCGGTGCGACCGGCGCGCGCGAGGCCGCACCGGCGGCGATGCGCGACACCGCGGCGGCGCCCGGCGCGCTGGCGACCTGGGGAGAAACGCGATCGCCCGTCGAAGGCGCGTCGTCGGTGAACGGTCGCGTCACGAACAACGCCGCGACCGCGACCGATGCCGCGAGCGCACCGCCCATCCAGCCGCCGGCCCAGGCGCGCCGTCCGCCGGCGGCTTTCGCCGGCATCGCGACATGCAGCGATTCCTCTTCGCGGATCGCCAGCGCCACGCGATCGGCGAAACCGCTCCCTGCGATGCCCTGCGCCTGTCCGCGCAACGCGTCGCCGTACAACTGCCAGCGGCCGACGGTGTCGCGCCACTGCACGTCGTGGCCCAGCCGCTTCAACGCGAAGCGCGCTTCGTCGCCGCGCAACTCGCCGTCGAACAGCGCGCACAGCGTCTCGCGGTCCTGGGTGGGTCGATCGTCGATGGAACGTTGGTTGGAAGTCATCGCTTGGTGGCTTTCGCAGTGTCGTGGTCCAGCAGGGGCCGCAGTTCGGTATCGATCGCCTCGCGCGCGCGGAAGATGCGCGAGCGGACCGTACCGATGGGGCACCCCATCTTCTGCGCGATGTCCTCGTAGCTCAGGCCGTCCACCTCGCGCAGGGTGATCGCGGCCCTCAGTTCCTCCGGCAGTCCTTCGACCACACGCATCACCGTGCGTTCGATTTCCTGCCGCAACAGTTCATGTTCCGGCGTGTCGGTGTCGCGCAGCCGCGTGCCGGTGTCGAACAGTTCCGCCTCGCCGGCGTCGACGTCGTCCGTCGGGGGGCGGCGGTTCTGTGCGACCAGGTGGTTCTTGGCGGTATTCACGGCGATACGGTGCAACCATGTATAGAACTGCGCGTCGCCCCGGAAGTTCGGCAGCGCCCGGTAGGCGCGGATGAAGGTTTCCTGGGCCACGTCCTGGCATTCGCTCCAGTCGGCGACGTAGCGGCCGATCAGCGCGGTGATCCGGTGCTGGTACTTGCGCACCAGCGCATCGAAGGCCGCGCCGTCGCCTCGCTGCACGCGCGCGACCAGCTCCTGGTCCAACTCAGCATCTTTGTGCAACGTCGTTTCGGCCATACCGCGCCGGCGCTCCTGTCAGCTCGGCCATGGCCGAACGAATGGACAACCCCGGAGGACGAAAGTTCAACGGCGGGTTCAACGCGACGTTCAACGGGGCGAAGACTGAATCACGATCATTAATGGGGATGCGCCGATGGCCCGCAAGCGCCGGCCGTCAGGGGTCCGGCGGGAGGTGCGGAAGACGCGGCGATTGACGCCGGCGAAACATCCTCGGGATGATAGCGGTCTCTCCATACCTGAACGGATGGTGCCTCCCATGACGGCTGGCTTCGACGGTCTTCGCTTCCAGCACTGGCAGACCGAGCTGCGCCCCGACGGCGTGCTGCTGCTGTCCTTCGACAAGGCCGGCACGCCGGTGAACACGTTCTCGCAGGACGTGCTGATCGAACTGGACACCCTGATCGAACGCCTCGCGCTGGATCCGCCCAAGGGCGTGGTGCTGCGCTCGGCCAAGACCTCGGGCTTCATCGCCGGCGCCGACATCCGGGAATTCCAGGCCTTCGACGAAAAGGGCACGGTCGGCGACGCGATCCGTCGCGGCCAGCAGACCTTCCAGCGCCTGGCCGAACTGCCCTGCCCAACGGTCGCGGCGATCCACGGCTTCTGCATGGGCGGCGGCACCGAGATCTCGCTGGCGTGCCGCTACCGCGTCGCCAGCAACGATCCGTCCACGCGCATCGGCCTGCCGGAAGTGAAGCTCGGCATTTTCCCGGGCTGGGGCGGCAGCGTGCGCCTGCCGCGCCTGATCGGCGCGCCGGCGGCGTTCGACATGATGCTGACCGGCCGCACGCTCTCGGCCTCGGCCGCGCGCGCGAACGGGCTGGTGGACAAGGTCACCGATCCCGCCACGCTGGTCGACGTTGCGGTCGCCTTCGCGCTGAGGGCCGGCGCGCAGCGTCCGTTCAAGCAGCGCTTCCTCGGCTGGGCGACGAACACCCTGCCCGCCCGCAAGCTGCTCGCGCCGATGCTGACCAAGCAGGTCGCACGCAAGGCGCGCAGGGAGCACTACCCCGCGCCGTACGCACTGATCAACAGCTGGGCGAACGTGGGCGGCGGCATCCAGCAGCAGCTCTCGGCCGAACGCAAGGCGGTGGTGAAGCTCGCGTCCACGCCGACCGCGCGCAATCTCATCCGCGTGTTCTTCCTGCAGGAACGGCTGAAGGGCCTGGGCGGAAAGGATCACGGCATCCGCCATGTCCACTTGGTCGGCGCCGGCGTGATGGGCGGCGACATCGCCGCATGGTCGGCGTGCAAGGGGTTCGACGTCACGCTGCAGGATCGCGAACAGCGCTTCATCGATGCCGCGCTGACCCGCGCGCAGGCCCTGTTCGAGAAGAAGGTGAAGGACGAAGGCAAGCGAGCCTCGGTCGCGGCGCGGTTGAAGGGCGACCTCGCCGGCGACGGCGTGGCCGATGCGGACCTCGTCATCGAGGCGATCATCGAGAACGCCGAAGCCAAGCGCGAGTTGTACGCCTCGCTCGAGCCGCGCATGAAGTTCGACGCGCTGCTGACGACCAACACCTCGTCGATCCCGCTGACCGAACTGCGCGAACACATCGCGCGTCCCGTGCATTTCGCCGGCCTGCACTACTTCAACCCGGTGGCGCTGATGCCGCTGGTGGAAATCATCCACCACGATCGCGTCGCGCCGCAGACGGAGCAGCGCCTGGCGGCGTTCTGCAAGGCGATCGACAAACTGCCGGTGCCGGTCGCGGGCACGCCGGGCTTCCTCGTCAACCGCGTGCTGTTCCCGTACATGCTCGAGGCGGCGACCGCCTACGCCGATGGCATTCCGGGCGCGGCGATCGACAAGGCCGCGGTGAAGTTCGGCATGCCGATGGGCCCGATCGAACTGATCGACACGGTGGGCCTGGACGTCGCGGCGGGCGTGGGCGCGGAGCTCGCGCCGTTCCTCGGCCTGCCGATCCCGGCGTCGCTCTCCACGCCGCCGCAAGCCGGAAAGCGAGGCAAGAAGGACGGCCAGGGCCTGTACAAATGGGAGAACGGCAAACCGGTGAAGCCCGCGCTGCCGAAGGATTACCAGATCCCCTCCGATCTGGAGGACCGCCTGATCATGCCGCTGATCAACGAAGCGGTGGCGTGCCTGCACGAAGGCGTGGTGGACGATGCGGAACTGCTCGACGCCGGCGTGATCTTCGGCACCGGCTTCGCCCCGTTCCGCGGCGGCCCGATCCAGTACGTGCGCGAAACGGGCGTCGACAACCTGGTGGCGCGACTGGAGATCCTCCAGCAGCGCTACGGCGATCGTTTCAAGCCGCGACCGGGCTGGGACAATCCGACGCTGCGCGGGCAGGCTGCGGTTTCGCGGGCGGCCTGACGCGCCTGGCTCGGCGGCTCGTGGTGCGGGCCGGCAATAACTGCTCCGTGCGTGGAGCGCGGCGTTTTTGTCGCTCATCACGTTGCAAGCGGGGATGACGAGCAAAGAGCAGCCGCTTTTGTAGCCCGGGTAAGCGAAGCGCACCCGGGAGCGCGGTCGCCTCTCCAACCCGGGTGCGCTTCGCTTACCCGGGCTACAGGAGCAAGCCGTGTCCCGCGAAGGATTGTCGTACCGGGAAGATCGTCATCCCAAGAAGATCGTCATCCCGGCTTTCGCCGGGATGACGCGATCCTGCGGCTGCGAAGTTGCGTGATGCGCTCGGCGTGAGGGCCCGCGAATTCGTGGCGAAGCGTTTCAGCTATCCGGTCATCGCCGGGCAGCTGCTGGATTTCCTCGACGGCGCGCCGCGTTGATCCAGCCGCGCGCGGCTCACATCGTATGCGTCGGCCGCTCGGCGGTAAGCGTGCCGGCCAGCAGCGCTTCGATCTTGCCCTTCACGGTTTCGCCTTCGGCGGTGTCGGCGAACTGCACGCCGATGCCGGCCGGGCGGTTGCCCTGCGCGCCCACCGGCGTCACCCAGACGACCTTGCCGGCGACCGGCAGGCGTTCGCTCGATTCGGGCAGCGTGAGCAGCAGGAAGACCTCGTCGCCGAGGAAGTAGCGCTTGGGCGTGGGCACGAAGATGCCGCCGCTCTTGAGGAACGGCATGTAGGCGCTGTAGAGCTGCGCCTTGTCCTTGATCGCGCACGACAGGATGCCCTGGCGCGCGCCGCCCGCTGCGTTCATACCGCTCATCTCCTGCTTCCCCCTGACGCCCGGGCGCCGCTCGCGCCGCGCCAGGCCAGCAACAATTCGGTGACCGCGAGGTCCGCCCGCACGGTCGTGCGCAGCAGATCCCGGGTCCGGTTCGCCTGGTCGAACCACGCGGCCAGACTGCGCGTTCGCACAGGGTCGGTCAAGCCGGATGCCTCGGCCAGCGCGAGGTCCGCGGCGTGCCGCAGACGCAGCGCCGCCTGTTCATCCCCGACCCAGCGCTGGGCGATTTCCACGGCCCCCTCGTCGCCGCGACCCAGCTTCGCCAGATCGGCGGCGACGTCGCGGCGCAGCTTGAGGCCGTCGTTCTCCAGCCATTCGTGCGCCAGGCCCGGATGCCCGCGCGCGGCGTCGAGCGCTTCGCGCGCGGCGGCCTCGGCGTGCCCGCACGCGCGCAGCCACGCCAGCGCGTCGTCGTGCGGCGGCAACCTGAATTCGTAACGCTGGCAGCGGCTGCGGATCGTCGCCGTCAATCGCGCCGGATGCGCGCTCACCAGCCACAGGTAGCGACCCGGCACCGGTTCCTCCAGCGTCTTCAGCAACGCGTTGCACGCGGCGTTGTTGATGGCTTCGGCCGGGTCGAGGATCGCCACCTGCGCGCCACCGTATTGCGGCGTCAGCGCGAGCTGCTCGGACAGCTGGCGGATCTGCTCGATCACGATCTCGGTGCGCAGCCGCGTGCCTTCCTTGTTCGGAACGAACGAGACGACGTGGTAATCCGGATGCGTGCCGGCGTCGATCAGGTGGCAGCTCCGGCAGGCGCCGCAGGGCTCGCCGCCGGCGACCGGCTGCTGGCACAGCACGCGTCGCGCGACGCGTTCGGCCACGGCGCGCTTGCCCAGTTTCGCCGGGCCGCAGAACAACAGCCCGTGCGCGAGCCGTCCCGCGTCGAGCGCCGTCACGGCCTGTTCGTACACGCGCTGCTGCCACGGCGCGAAGTTCGGGATCGCGGCGATCATGCGTTCGCTTCCATCCATGCGCGCAGGTGCGCGACCGCCTGCGCGGCGACGATGTCGGCCGGCTGCGTGGCGTCGATCACGCGGAACCGCGCCGGTTCGGCCGCGGCGCGCGCGAGGTAGCCTTCGCGCACGCGTTCGAAGAAGTCCTCGCGTTCGGCCTCGATGCGATCGGCGGCGCCGCGTCCGCGCGCGCGTTGCAGACCGATGGCCACCGGCACGTCGAGCAGCAGCGTCATGCCGGGCGCGATGCCGACCACGCGCCGTTCCAGTTCGCCGATGAACGCCGCATCGCCGCCGCGCGCCGCGCCCTGGTAGGCGTAACTGGCGTCGGTGAAACGATCGCTGATCACCCACGCGCCGCGCTCCAGCGCCGGCACGATGGTTTCGCGCACGTGCTGCGCGCGCGCCGCGAAGACCAGCAGCAGCTCGGCTTCGGACGTGGGCGTTTCATGGTGCGTGTCGAGCAGCAGGCCGCGGATCTGTTCGGCCAGCGGCGTGCCGCCGGGCTCGCGCGTGACCACGGTCGCGCGCGAGTCGTTCGACAGCACGTCGCGCAATGCCGCGAGCACGGTCGACTTGCCGGCGCCCTCGCTGCCTTCCAGCGTGATGAAGCGTGGATACGAACGCAGCGTCATTGCCGCTCCTGCGTCTTCGCGCCGGATTCGATGGCACGTTCGGCCGCGCGCGCCTGGCGATACTTGGCCAGGTATCGCTGCACGTTCGCCTCGTGTTCGGCCAGCGTGCGCGCGAACAGATGGCGTCCGCTGCCGTCGCCGACCGCGACGAAGTACAGCTCCTCGCCGCGCTGCGGACGCGCGACGGCCTGCAGTGCATCGGCGCCGGGCATCGCGATCGGCGTCGGCGGCAGGCCAGCGCGCGTGTAGGTGTTGTACGGCGTGTCGCTGGTGAGATCGGCCTTGCGGATGTTGCCGGCGTAGCTCGTTCCCAGTCCGTAGATCACCGTCGGGTCGGTCTGCAGGCGCATGCCGATCTTCAGGCGACGCTCGAACAGGCCGGCGATGCGCGGGCGTTCCTCGGCGATGCCGGTTTCCTTCTCGACGATGGACGCGAGGATCAGCATTTCCTCCGGGGTGTTCAGCACGCTGTCCGGCACGCGGCGCTCCCACGCGGCGGCGAGCGCCTTTTCCATCGATTCGTGCGCACGGCGGAGCACGTCCAGGTCGCTGTCGCCACGGGTGAACAGATACGTTTCCGGCAGGAAGCGGCCCTCCGGATGCTGGCCCGGATGGCCGAGCGCCTTCATCAGCGCGGCGTCGTCGAGACCCGCGGTTTCCTGCTCCAGTTCCTTCGTCCGCGCCAGCGCCGCGCGCAGTTCGCGGATGTTCCAGCCTTCGACGATGGTGAAGCGGCGGCGCACGACCTTGCCGTCGCGCATGGCGGTGAGCAGGTCGCGCGGCGAGGTGCCGGGCTCCAGCGCGTACTCGCCGACCTGCAGCTTGCCGGCGGCGCCGAGTTGGCGCGCCAGCGCGCGCCATTCGATCAGGTCGCCCTGATGCACGCCGGCCTCGCGCAGCTTGCGCACGACCGAGGGCAGCGAATCGCCGCGTTCGACGACCAGGCTCTCTCCGGGTTCCAACCCCGCCAGCGGGGCGTCGGCGAAGCTCGTATAACGGTGCCACAGATACGCGCCGACGCCTGCGGCGATCAACAGCAGCACGAACAAGAAGCCGCCCAGGCGGCGTCCAGATTTGCGACTCACGCAACCTCCGTGGCGAATGCGGGATGCTCGGCGGCCAGGCGGCGGCGGAGTTGCGCCACCTGCGGATGCGGTCGCCATGAGCGAGCGCCGAGCCGCGCCACGGGCAGGATACCGCGCGCGGCATTGCACAGGAAAACCGCGTCGGCCGCTTCGACGTCCGTCACAGCCAGGCGCGCTTCCCGGGCTGCGAGCGCGCCGATCGCCCATTCGCGGCACACGCCGGCGATGCCGCAGCGGTCCACGGCCGGGGTCGTCCAGCGGTCACCGTGGACCACGAAGAGATTGGCGGCGGTGGCGCAGACGACGTCGCCATCGGTGCTGCGCACGAGGCCGTCGTGGATGTCCGGATCGCGCCATTCGGCGCGCGCCAGCACCTGTTCGAGCCGGTTGCAGTGCTTGATTCCGGCCAGCGCCGGTTGCAGCGCCAGTCGCATGTCGCACCAGCGGAGCGTGAGGCCTTCGGCAGGCGCGGCAGGTGGTACGTCGTGACGCGAGAGGATCCAGTGTGGCGTCGGGCTTTCCGGCGGTGCGTAGCCGCGACCGCCCGTGCCGCGCGTGACGATCAGTTTCAGCACGCCGCCGGTGCCCTCGAGCAGCGCTCGCGCCTCGCGCTGGACGCGCGATTCATCCGGCAGAGCAAGGCCGAGCGCCTGCGCGCCGCGCTGCAACCGGCGCCAATGCGCGGGCCACCAGTGCACTTCGCCTTGATGGGCGCGCATCGTTTCGAACAGGCCGTCGCCGTAGGCGAGGCCCCGATCGTGATCGGGGGTGCCCGCGGCGGCGGCGGCGCCGATGAAGTGCCGCACGCTCACCCGGCGACTCCCAGCGCGCGCAGCATGCCGCGCGCCTTGGCGCGGGTTTCGTCGAGTTCCTTGCGCGGATCGGAGTCGGCGACGATGCCGGCGCCGGTGCGGAAGCGCAGCGTCGCACCGCCTTGCGCGGATTCCAGTTCGGCGCTGCGGATCAGGATGTTCAGGTCCATGTCGCCGTCGCGGTTGAGCCAGCCCATCGCGCCGGTGTACGCGCCGCGGCCGACGCCTTCGAGCTCGGCGATGATCTGCATGCAGCGCACCTTCGGGCAACCGGTGATCGTGCCGCCCGGGAACACCGCGCGGATCACCTGCCCCGGCGTCGCCTCCGCGCGCAGGCGACCGCGCACGTTGCTGACGATGTGGTGCACGTGCGCGTAGCTCTCGACCGTCATCAGCTCATCCACTTCGACGCTGCCCGGCGTGCAGACGCGGCCGAGGTCGTTGCGCTCCAGATCGATCAGCATCACGTGTTCGGCGCGTTCCTTCGGATGGCCGACGAGTTCCTGGATGCGTGCGGCATCGTCGTCGCCGGCGAAGCGTGGGCGCGTGCCGGCGATGGGCCGCGTCTCGACGACGTCGCCGCGCACCGACACCAGACGTTCCGGCGAGGCGCTGACCACGGCCCAGTCCTCGCCCGCGAACACGCCGGCGAACGGCGCGGGGTTGTTGTCGCGCAGGCGCTGGAAGAGCTCGGCGGCCTCGACCTTTCGACCGAAGCGGGCGCGCCAGCCGCGCGAGAGGTTGGCCTGGAATACGTCGCCCGCGGCGAGATAGTCGAGCACGCGGCGCACGCCATCGGTGAAGCGTTCGGGCTCGTCTTCTTCGAGTGCGTGTGGCGTTCGCCACGTCGGCAACGGCGGCAGCGCGGCGAGCCGGGCGATGTCGTCGAGCACGCCATCGCGCAGGGCGTCGTGTCCGGTTTCCACGACGAGCACACACTCGCCGCTGGTGTGGTCGCGCAGCACGGCCGCCGGGCAGCGCAGCGCGAGTGCGACGGGCAGCCGGCCTTCGGCGCGCGGAAGTTGCAGGATCGGCTCGACCTGCGCCGCGGCCTCGTAACCGAACAGCAGCGCCCAACCGCCGCGGAACGGCCAGCGCGGTTCGTCGCGCGGCACGCGTTCGTGCTGCCAGCGGGTATCGAGGGCGGCGAAGAAGTCGGTGCCGACGTCGGCGCCGCGTTCGTCGCGCACCGTTCCGTCGGCGTCGAGACGAAGCTGTCCTTCGCCGGCCACGAGCAGCAGGTCCCAACGTCCCTGCGCGGTGCCGTGCGCGCTGGATTCCAGCAGCAGCGGGTAGCGCGTGGGCGCCAGGCGTTGCAGCGCGAGCAGGTCGAAGGAGCCGGGCAGCGGATGGGTCAGGAGCATGGCGACATTGTCCGCTATTGGTGAGGCTTCGCGGCTGGGATGGGGAGGCAAGAACGGGTTCCCCAGGCGTTTGGCGCAACCGCCCGTCATCCCGGCGAAGGGCGGATCCAGGGCCTTCACGTTCGACGTCGGCGGTGCTTGCCGTTCGAAGCGGCCAAGGCAGGCCGAGGCAGCCGGATCATTGACCGAGCGAAGGCCCTTGCGACGGAACGTGTGTCGGCCTGGATTCCGGCCTTCGCCGGGATGACGGCTACGGTTGACCGTTACGGTTGAAGACTTCAGTTGAAGACTTTCGGTTGAGGACTTCGCTTCGGGATCGTTGGTTGGGAGCGTCGGTTAGGAACGTCGTTGGTGGACTTGGCAGACGACTTCGCTTGAGCGCCCTGCCGAGGGTGTGGATGCGGCTTCAGGAATGGTCGAAGTCGGCCAAAAGAAAAATCCCCGCCGAAGCGGGGATTTCCAGGATCGCATCACGCGGCCCGATCAGACGCGCTTGAACACCAGCGTGCCGTTCGTGCCGCCGAAGCCGAAGCCGTTCGACATCGCGACGTCGATCTTCTTCTCGCGCGCCACGTTCGGCACGTAGTCCAGATCGCAGCCCTCGCCCGCTTCGAACAGGTTGATCGTCGGCGGGATGATGCCGTGATGCAGCGCCAGCACCGAGAAGATGGCTTCCACGCCGCCGGCCGCGCCGAGCAGGTGACCGGTCATCGACTTGGTCGAGCTGACCATCGTCTTGTAGGCATGGTCGCCGAGTGCGCGCTTGATCGCGAGCGTTTCGGCCAGATCGCCCAGCGGCGTCGAGGTGCCGTGCGCGTTGAGGTAGGCCACCTCTTCCGGATTGATGCGCGCGTCCTTCATGGCCGCGACCATGCAGCGCGCCGGGCCTTCGCCGTTCTCGCTGGGGGCGGTCATGTGGAAGGCGTCGGAACTGGCGCCGAAGCCGGCGAGCTCGCAGTAAATGCGCGCGCCGCGGGCCTTGGCGTGTTCGTACTCTTCCAGGATCAGGATGCCGGCGCCGTCGCCGAGCACGAAGCCGTCGCGGTCCTTGTCCCACGGACGCGACGCGTGCGTCGGATCGTCATTGCGGGTGGACATCGCCTTCATCGAGCAGAAGCCCGCGACCGAAGTCGGCGAGGAACCGCGTTCGGCGCCGCCGGCGACCATCACGTCGGCATCGCCGTACTGGATCATGCGCATCGCCATGCCGATAGAATGGTTGGCGGTGGCGCAGGCCGAGACGGCCGAGAAGTTCGGACCCTTGATGCCGGTCAGCAGCGAGACCTGGCCCGGCAGCATGTTGATGATCGTGCTGGGCACGTAGAACGGCGAGACCTTGCGCGGGCCGCCGTCGTGGTACTTCACGGTCTGCTCTTCGATGCCGAGCAGGCCGCCGATGCCGGAGCCGATCAGCGCACCGATGCGCTCGGCATTGGATTCATCGACGTTGAGGCCGGCGTCCTTCATCGCCATCAGCGAAGCGGCGACGCCGTAATGGATGAACTCCTCCATCTTCTTGGCGTCCTTCGGATTCACCCACTGGGTGATGTCGAAGTCGCGCACTTCACCCGCGATACGGGTGGTGAAGGCGGAGGCGTCGAAATGGGTGATCGGGCCGATGCCGGAGCGACCGTTGACGATGCCGTCCCAGGTGCTGGCGACGTCGTTGCCCAGCGGCGACACCGCGCCGAGGCCGGTCACGACTACGCGTCGGTTGTTGGACATGAAACACTCCGTCTGACACTACGCCGGCGTATAGACCGGCTGATAAGACACGGGGCCGCGATGTGCGGCCCCGGTCTGATTTTCCTGACATACCAGGCGCCAGAGATGGCGATGGCGTTCTCGCGCGGTCCCGCCGGATGGCCGGCCCGCGCGCAGGATGAACTTACGACTTGACGTGAGCCTTCACGTAGTCGATGGCCTGCTGCACCGAGGTGATCTTCTCGGCTTCTTCGTCCGGGATCTCGCACTCGAACTCTTCTTCGAGCGCCATCACCAGCTCGACGGTATCGAGCGAGTCCGCGCCGAGGTCGTCGACGAACGAAGCGTTGTTGGTGACTTCTTCTTCCTTAACGCCAAGCTGTTCGACCACGATCTTCTTGACGCGTTCTTCGATGCTGCTCATGGGTTCTCACTCCTCCCGGGACGGGATATTCGACGGAATAGTCTAATTGAATCGAAGGCGTTCGCGAGCATACGCGAAAGCCCTTGGGGTTCAAGCGGTTACAGCTGAAACATTGCCCTGCCGGGCCCGCTTCACGGCATGTACATGCCGCCGTTGACGTGCAGGGTTTCACCGGTGATATAGGCCGCCGACGGGCCCGCCAGGAAGGCGACGGCACGGGCGATGTCCGCCGGCTCGCCGAAACGGCCCAGCGCGATCTGCCCCAGCATGGCGTTCTTGGCGTCCTCGGGCAGCGCCTTGGTCATGTCGGTATCGATGAAACCCGGCGCCACCACGTTAACGGTAATGTTGCGGCTGCCGATCTCCTTCGCCAGCGACTTGCTGAAGGCGATGATGCCGGCCTTGGCCGCCGCGTAGTTGGCTTGGCCGGCGTTGCCGGTCACGCCGATCACCGAGGCGATGTTGATGATGCGGCCCTTGCGCGCCTTCATCATCGAACGCATCACCGCCTTGCTGGTGCGGTAGACGCTGGTGAGATTGGTGTCGAGGATCGCCTGCCAGTCCTCGTCCTTCATGCGCATCAACAGGTTGTCGCGCGTGATGCCGGCGTTGTTGACGAGGATCGAGATGGCGCCGATGTCCTTGGCGATGCCGTCGATCAGCGCTTCGATGGACTCGGCATCGCTCACGTCGAGCACACGGCCATGACCGCCGTGCGCGGCGAGGCGCTCGCCGATCGCCTTCGCACCGGATTCGGACGTGGCCGTGCCGATCACCGTCGCGCCCTGCGCGGCCAGTTCGTCGGCGATCGCCGCGCCGATGCCACGGCTGGCACCGGTCACGAGGGCGATTTCACCTTTCAACAGTTCGGTCATGAAATTCTCCAGTTCTTTCGACACCGATCGCACGGAAGCGCGAACCGGTCGATCAGGGTCGATCCGTTTTCGGCCGCACCATCCGCGTTACGCATCAGGCCCAGTCGCCACGCGCGGATTCGAGCTCGCCCACCGCCCCGATCGCACGTGCGTCGATGCCCTTGTCGATGCGCTTGACGAGTCCGGCAAGCACTTTGCCCGGGCCGCATTCGGCCATGCGCGTGACGCCCTTGCCTGCCAGCGCCTGCACGCAACCGGTCCACTGTACCGGCAGGTAGAGCTGGCGCACGAGCGCGTCGCGAATGTAGTCCACGCTTTCGTGCACGCGTGCATCGACGTTCTGCACGACCGGCCGGTCGGGCATGCGCCAGGACAGGCCGGCCATCGCTTCGGCCAGACGGTTGGCGGCCTCGCGCATCAGCGGCGTATGGGAGGGCACGCTGACGGCCAGCTTCACCGCCTTGCGCACTCCGCGTTCGCCGAGCATCGCCAGCGCCTTGTCTACCGCGCCCGCATGGCCGCCGATGACGATCTGGCCGGGCGAATTGAAATTGGCCGGAACGACGACCTCGCTGCCGGAGACGGCGTCGCAGACCTCCTGCACCAGCGCGTCCTCGGCGCCGAGCACGGCCGCCATTGCGCCGACTCCAGCCGGGGCGGCGTCCTGCATCAGCTGCCCGCGCAATCGCACCAGGTGGGCGCCGTCCTTCAGCGACAACGCGCCGGCGGCGACCAGCGCCGTGTACTCGCCCAGGCTGTGGCCGGCGAGGAACGCCGGCGAGCGACCGCCCTGCTGCTGCCACGCACGCCACACCGCCACGCCCGCGGCGAGCAGCGCCGGCTGGGTGTATTCGGTGCGGTTGAGCATTTCCTCGGGACCGCCCTGGCTCAGCGCCCACAGATCCGCGTCCGCGCCCTCGCTGGCTTCCGCGAACGTCTCGCGCACGACCGGGTGCAGTTCGGACAGCTCGGCAAGCATGCCGACCGACTGCGAGCCCTGGCCCGGGAAGACGAAGGCGAGCGAAGCGTCGTGGGCGTTGGAATCGGTCACTCGGCGGGGTCCCTGCGAAAAGAGTGCGCATGATACGAGCCTTTGCTCTAGTGCGTCTGTACCGGGTCGTACTGAACCCGGCCACGTGCCGGAACTGTGAAGGCGCGCGGTTTGCATGGCATGGCGGCTTCGCCCCGTGAAGGCTGGCGGCGCTGTTCACGGGCACGCGGCCTGCTCCTGTTCTCGTTGATGCCACGCGTCTGCCCTCCCCCGTCCCTTGCTACGGCACACAGCATGACGCGCGAGCCGGCGCAGCCGAATCGCGTCAACACTCGATCTGAAGTAGGGATTTCTCCCGACGCGCAGTCAGACGCTAAGCGTCCGACACGGCATGCGCCAGCCGACGTTGTTCCGTGGCAGATCGCGCCACGTCGCCAACGTGAGGAACGCGATACGCGAACCCCAAACGAAAACGCCTCCGCATCAAGCGGAGGCGCCATGTTCTTCGCGAACGCGGAAACTCAGTAGCGCAGCAGCGCCGAGCCCCAGGTGAAACCGCCACCGAAGGCTTCCAGCAGCACCAGCTGGCCGCGCTGAACCTTGCCCGAGCGCACCGCTTCGTCCAGCGCCAGCGGCACCGAGCCCGACGAGGTGTTGCCGTGCTTGTCGACGGTGACGATCACGCGCTCCATCGGCATGTCCAGGCGCTTGGCCGTGGCTTCGATGATGCGCAGGTTGGCCTGGTGCGGAATCAGCCAGTCGATGTCGTGACGATCCAGGCCGTTGGCCTCGAGCGTTTCCTCCACGACCGAATCCAGCGCCTTCACCGCATGCTTGAAGACTTCGTTGCCGGTCATCAGCACGCGCACGCCGGCGTTGTGCTCTTCCGGCTTGAAGCCGACCGAGACGCCGACCGGATTCCACAGCAGTTCCTTCTTGCCGCCATCGGCGTGCATGTGGGTGCTGAGGATGCCGGTTTCGGTGTCGGCCTTGAGCACCACCGCGCCGGCGCCGTCGCCGAACAGCACGCAGGTGGAGCGGTCGCTCCAGTCGAGCATGCGGGTGAGCGTTTCCGAACCGACCACGAGCACGGTCTTCGCCGCGCCGGAACGGATGAACTTGTCGGCCACCGTCAGCGCGTAGACGAAGCCCGTGCAGGCGGCGTTGACGTCGAACGCCGGGCAGCCGTTCGCCCCGAGGCGATGCTGCAGCAGACAGGCGGTGGACGGAAAAATGAGGTCGGGCGTGGTGGTGCCGACGACGATCAGGTCGAGCTCGGTCGCATCGATGCCGGCCGCTTCCAGCGCGCGCATGGCGGCGTGATAGGCCAGATCGCTCGTGGTCTCGCCTTCCGCGGCGATGTGGCGCTCGCGGATGCCGGTACGGGCCGCGATCCACTCGTCGCTGGTGTCGACGATCTTCGCCAGGTCGTCGTTGGTCAGCACCTTCTCGGGAAGGTAGCTGCCGGTTCCCGCGATGCGGGAATAAATCTGTTGCGTCATCGCCACTCCGCTGCACAGCCGTGATGGCCCTGTCGGGCACTTGCCGGGGACCGTCGGCGGAGCCGACGGAAGCGTACCGCCGCTACCCTAATGCATCGGGGTCGCTGCCACGGGCCACCGCTGCCTCGCGGGGCCTTGCGGCGGCGGACAGCCGGCCCGGCGGCATCCGCGCACGTGGATCACGGGCGCGGAGCGGCGGTGGGCGAAGAGATTACTCTTCGTCGACGACCTTGGACTTGGTGTCGATCACCTTCTTGCCGCGGTAGTAGCCGTCCGCGGTGACGTGGTGACGCAGGTGGGTCTCGCCCGTGGTCGGGTCGGTGGCCAGCTGCTTGGCGGACAGCGCATCGTGCGAACGACGCATGCCACGCTTGGACGGGGAAACGCGGGACTTCTGGACAGCCATGGTCTTGCTCCAAAAAAAACTAGTTCGAATGTTTCTTCAATGCCGACAACGCAGCGAATGGGTTCGCGCGTTCCGGCTCCGGACCTTCTTCGGGTGCGGGCCAGTCGCCTTCCACCGCCTCCGTGCCGGGCATGATCGGCACGACCGGAACGGCGAGGATGAGTTCGTCCTCGACCAGTTCGACGGTCCGCAGCTGGCCGTTTTCGGGCACCAGCAGCGGCTCGTATCCGGGCGGCAGCGCGGCTTCGTCCGCTTCGTCGCGGATGAGGCCGAGCCGCTGCACGATGTTCACCGGCAACAGGAACCGCTGCAGGCTGCGCTGACAGGTCAGCGGCAGCTCGGCATCGATACGCAGTTCGACATAAGGCACCTTCAGCGAATCGCGATCGAAATCGAGCGCGAACCGCACCTCGCCCTGGGTGTCGACCAGGCTGTCCCGCAGCCGCGTCAGCGCCGACAACGGCAGGCGGCCTTCTACGCCGCGCCGTGCCGCCACCATGCGCCAAGCATCAAGAATCTCGGGCAGGTCCGCTGACATAAGCTGCGGAATGTTAGGGATCGCGCGCCATTCTGTCAAACCTGAACATGCCTTTCCGGAGCGGTGCAGTTCACGGTTTCGCCGCGCCGGATTTGCCGGTCGCCGGGCGGGGCTTCAGACTGGAAGCCTTCCATTCACGCCTCCCGCGCCGACGATCGTGACCATCGCCCTGCTCCTGCTGCTGTCCGCCCTGGCGGTCGCGGCGCTGGCCTACTCCCGCTCCCGCCCGAGCCGGCGCGAGCGCGCCATGCGCGACGTCCTGGACGCCGCCGACGCGCTGGAGGCCCAGCTCCGCGTGGCCCGCGCCGAAATCGAGGCGGTCACCGGCGGCGACGGCGACGATCCGGTCGGCGAGGCCATGCGCGAGATGCTGCGCCAGCGACTGTGGCTGCGCGACCATGGCCCGGACGCCAGCCTGGCCCAGCTGGACGAGGTGCGAAGCTCGATCGATGCCGCACGTGGCCGCATCGACCAGCAATTGTCGCGGATCGCCCAGGCCCGCGCCCCCCTCGCATGAACGCGCCGACGCGGCTGATCCTGGCCTCCACTTCGATGTACCGGCGCGAACTCCTCGGCCGGCTGCGCCTGCCGTTCGACACCGAACGTCCGGGCACCGACGAAACCCCGCTGCCCGGCGAAGCGCCGGAAGCGCTGGCCCGTCGGCTCGCGCGGTCAAAGGCCGCCGACGTGGCGGCCCGGCACCCGGGCGCGTGGGTGATCGGCTCCGACCAGGTCGCCGAATGCGGCGGCCGGGCGCTCGGCAAGCCCGGCGGGCACGAGGCCGCCGCGGTGCAGCTGGCCTCGATGTCCGGCCAGGCCGTGCGCTTCCACACGGGCTTGTGCCTGGCGCGCGACGGCGAGCCGCCGCTGGAAGCGATGGACTGCACCGTCGTGCGGTTCCGCGCACTCGGGCCGGACGAGATCGAACGCTACCTGCGCGCCGAGCAGCCCTACGATTGCGCCGGCAGCTTCAAATCCGAAGGGCTCGGGATCGGCCTGTTCGAGGCCATCGAGAACCGCGATCCGACCGCGCTCATCGGTTTGCCGCTGATCGCCACCGCCCGCCTGCTGCGCCAGGCCGGCTTCCGCCTGCCCTGACGCGTCTCAGCGCGTCACTTCAACCGGCTGCTCCGCCCAGGTCTCGACGCTGCCGTCGTGGCCGTGCAGGCGCAGGCCGAGCCAGTGCGTGCCGGGCGCGATGTCGCGATCGCTCAGGTCGACCGTCGCATCGAAACCCACCTTCGGATGCTGCGGATCGTTCGACACCTTCCACACGCGCTGCAGGCCGGGGAACGCTCGCCCGTATCGCGCCCGCGCGACGACCTCGCCGTCGAGGGTGACGTCCATCGCGGACAGCCCCACGCCGTCCTTGAACGCCCAGCCCTGCACGTCGAAGCGCCGGCCCACGCGCGCGTCGGCGGCGGGCGCGTCGATCCATGCCATCGACGGCGTGACGCACGGGCCCGCGGCGGGTTTGCCGGTCAGCGCGAACAGCATGAAACGCTGGCGCCCGTGATCGATGTTGAGCACCTCCGGCGGCGGCAGCGGGCCGACCATCCGGCACAGCGCGTGGTAGCGATCGGGGAGATCGCGGTACTTCACTTCGGTGGCGCCGACCACCAGCAGCACGGGCGCGGCGCCCCATTCGGCACGTCCCGGCGTATGCAGGCCCCACAGGCGCAACTGCGGCGCGCGGCCATGCTTGAGGTTGATCGGATGATCGAGCACCGGGATGCGCGGATCGCCCATCGCGAAGCCGAGCTCGGCGCCGATCTTGAAGTTGTCGGCGACCACGCGCGTGCCCTCGGGCATGGCGCGCAACTTCCCGCGCACGGCGTCGGCCAGCGTTTCCCAGCCGGCGAAGTTCGAGGGATACCACTTCTCCGCCGCGCTCGCCTCGCGCGAGTGCGCGCTCGATACGGCGACGTAGTAGCCCAGGTTCGCCATCAGACCGATGCCCGCCAGCGCCATCGTCGCCAGGCGCCACGCGCGCGGCCAGGAGGCCAGCACCGCCGGCACCAGCGGCAGCAGCGCGAGGTAGCCCGGCAGGGGCCAGTGGAAGCTGACGCGCTCGGTGTCGGCGAAGAATCCCAGCGCGAAGAAACCGGCCACCACGCCCGTGCCCAGCAGCGCGAAGTAGCGCGACACCGTGGACCCGCAGACCAGCCCGCGCCGCGCCGCCACCGCCATCGCCGCGAACAGCAGTGGCGTGACCAGCAGCGCCTGGATGCCGATGAACGCGATGCCGTCCGCGTGGAACGCCCACGGGTGGCGATCGACGAGCTGGAAGCGCAGGCCGGCATCGGCGTTGTCGAGATTCCAGGCCACCAGCGGCGCCCACGCCGATGCGCCGAAGGCGATGGCGACCATCACGCGCACGTCGCGCAGCGCGCGGCGGCCATCGGCCAGCATCAGCAACGCGACGAAGCCGACCACGATCACCGCGATGAACCGGTAATGGCACAGCGCGCCGAGCGCGAGTCCGGCCGCCAGTTCGAGCGCCGCCTGCGGCGTGACCTGGCGCAGCAGGCGCGCGCCGGCGTCCATGCACAACAGCGTCGCCAGCGCCATCGCGGCATCGGGCAGCGCCATCAGGCCGAGCGCGCCCGCCAGCGGCAGCAACAGCGTCAGCGTGCCCGCCTCCCAGCCGGCCTTCGCGCCGAACTCGCGCGATGTCACGTGCACCATCAGCAGCGGCACGCACGCGCCAATCAGCACAAACGGCAAACGCAGCGCGAAGGTGCCCTCGCCGAAGGCCATGCCCAGGCGGGTCAACCACGCCGTCAGGCCCGGCAGGTCCGAGTACGCGGCGGCCAGGTGCTGGCCTTCCTGCCAGTAGAAGGCTTCGTCGACGAACAGCGGCAGACGCGCGGCGATGAGCAGCTTCACCGCCAGAACCGAGACCCACAGCACCCAAAAGGCACGTCGCGCCTGCACTGCATCCCGCATCCGTTCGTGACCTCGCTACACTCGGGGGAGATCGGTGGGCCGGCAGGATTCGATGGCCGGCCGCCACGCGGAGGGGAGTCCGCCGGCGATCCGCCGGCCCGCGCGGCGCACCACTGAAACATTCCAGGAGACACGCACGATGGCGGTATCCCTTTCGACGGCGGCCATGCTAACCGATGGCCTCCGCGCATCCCTCGACCGCGCGCAGACACAGGTCAACGAGCTCGTGCTGGGCAAACCGCACGAAGTACGCCTGGCGTTCGTCGCGCTGCTCGCCGGCGGGCACGTGCTGATCGAGGACCTGCCCGGCCTGGGCAAGACCACGCTGGCGCACGCGCTCGCCGCGACGCTGGGGCTGGAATTCCAGCGCGTGCAGTTCACCTCCGACCTGCTGCCGGCGGATGTGGTCGGCGTGTCGGTGTTCGATCCGCAATCGCGCCAGTTCCAGTTCCACCCCGGCCCGGTGTTCGCCCAGGTGCTGCTGGCGGATGAGATCAACCGCGCGCCGCCGCGCACGCAGAGCGCGCTGCTGGAAGCGATGGCCGAGTACCAGGTCACCGTCGACGGCACGACGCACGCGCTGCCCGAGCCGTTCTTCGTGATCGCCACGCAGAATCCGGTGGATCTGTCGGGCACGTATCCGCTGCCGGACTCGCAGCTCGACCGCTTCCTGCTGCGCCTGAGCCTGGGTTACCCGGGCGAAGCCGCCGAACGCGACCTGCTCGCCGGCACCGACCGTCGCGACCTCATCGCGCGTGCGGCGCCGCAACTGCGCGCGGAAGACGTGCTCGCCGCGCGTCGCGCCGTGCAGGACGTGCACGCCAGCGATGCGCTCATCCATTACGTGCAGGCGCTGCTCGCGCGCAGCCGGCGCCATCCGGGCGTGCGCGTGGGGCTTTCGCCGCGCGCGGGACTCGCGCTGCTGCGTGCGGCGCGCGCGTATGCGTTGCTGCTCGGCCGCGCGCACGTGCTGCCGGAAGACGTGCAGGCGCTGTTCCCGGCGGTGGCGGCGCATCGCCTGGTGGCCGAGGTCGATGCCGGCAAGGACGCGGCGCTGGCGAAGGCGATCCTGCACGCGGTGCCGGTGGACTGATCCGTGCCCATCGCCGCTGCACGGCGCCTGTACCTGCGCGCCCACGCGATCGCGATGGTGTTCACGCGACCGCGCGATCCCGAAGCCCTGCCCGCGCGCCTGCACCGGCGTCGCATCTACGTGCTGCCCACGTCGTTCGGCCTGTTCTACGGGGTCGCGCTGATGACGATGCTGCTGGGCGCGCTCAACTACAACAACAACCCGGCGCTGCTGCTCGGCCTGCTGCTGGGCGGCGCGGGCCTGGCGAGCCTGGTCGGCGCGCAGATGCAACTGTCGGACCTGCAACTCGTCGCCGCCGATGCCGAACCGGTCGCCGCCGGCTCGCCGCTGGAATTGCGCCTGCATGCGCGTGCCGATCCCGGCCGCACGCGACGCGGCCTGCGCGTGGACGACGACGGCCTGTTCGACGCGGAGCCGGCCGTGCTCAACCTCGACAAGGGCGCGGGCGAAGCGCAACTGCTGCTGCCGACCGAGCGCCGCGGCTGGTTCGACGTGCCCAAGCTGCGGTTGTCCACCACGCGTCCGCTGGGTCTTGCGCGCGCATGGGCCTATGTGTGGCCGGAAACGCCGCTGCTGGTCTATCCCACGCCAGAACCGCACGGCCCGCCGCTGCCCGGCGGTCGCGGCGAAAGCGCGCAGGCGCGGCTGCATCCCGCCGGCGACGACGTGCATCACCTGCGCGCCTATCGCGCGGGCGACGCGCCGCGCGCGATCGCATGGAAGTCCTCCGCACGCCGCGATGCGCTGATGGTGCGCGAGTTCGAACAACCGCTCGGCGCCGAAATCGTGCTCGACTGGCAGGCGACGACCGGCATCGCGTACGAGGCGCGCATCTCGCGGCTGGCACGCTGGATCGACGAGGCCGAACGCGAAGGTCGTCGTTACCGGCTGCGCCTGCCGGGCCAGTCGCCACTCGGCCCGGATCGCGGGCCGCTCCACCGCCACGCCTGCCTGCGCGCGCTCGCGCTGATGCCGCATGCCTAGACACGCACCGCTCCCGCTGGACGACCGCACGCGGCGCTGGGCGCTGTGGACCACCGGTGTCTGCCTGCTGCCGCTGTTGCTGCAACTGCCGCCGCAGCTGGCCGGCGGCATCGCCGCAAGCGCGGTGGGCGTGGCCGCGCTGTCCTGGCGTCGACCACTCCCGGGATTGCTGCGGTTGCTGATAGCGCTCGCGCTGATCGCGCTGGTCATCACGCTCAGCCGTTTCTCGATCGGTCGCGACACCGGCTGCGCGCTGCTCGCGGCGATGCTCGCGATCAAGCCGGCGGAAACCTTCACCCTGCGCGATGGCCGCAGCCTCATGGGCTTCGCGCTGTTCGCGCCGTTCGCGACCTTCCTGCTCGACCAGGGGCCGTTGTCGCTGACATTCGGTCTCGTCGCCGCGCTGCTGGTGCTGGCGACGCTGCAACGCATGGCGGAACTGGAATCCGGCGATCTCGCGCCCGTGGGTCCCCGCCGGCGTCTCGCGGGCATCGGGCGACTGGTCGGCCTCGGCCTGCCGATCGCGCTGGCGGCGTTCTGGCTGTTCCCGCGCGTGTCGTCTCCGATGTGGGGCATCCCCGAGCGCGCCATGGCGCGCACCGGTTTGTCGGACCGGATGAGCCCGGGCGAGTGGATCGATCTGATGACCGACGACACGCCCGCGCTGCGCGTGCGTTTCTTCGGCTCGACGCCGCCGACCTCGCAGATGTACTGGCGCGGGCCGGTGCTGTGGGAATTCGACGGACGCACCTGGACGCAGCCGCGTTGGCGCCCCGGCCAGCCGCAAACGCTCGCCGAGCCGGGCCGCGAGCGCTGGGACTACGAGATGGAAGTCGAGCCCACCGACAACCGGCAGCTCGTCGCGCTCGACCTGCCGCTGGATGCGCCGTCGGGCTCCTACCTCAATCCCGACCACGCGCTGCAGACCTTCCGGCCACTCGGCGCGATCAGCCGCTGGCGCGTGCAGTCGGCGCCGCCCGCGCGGTACGAGGCCGACCTCTCGCCCGCCGTGCGCCAGTTCGCGCTGGGCCTGCCGGCGGGCTTCAACCCGCGCACGCTCGCCCTCGCCCGCCAATGGCGCACCGAGGCGGGCGGCGGCAATGACGCGGCGATCGTCGAACGCGCGCTGTTGTGGATCCGTCGCGACTTCGCCTACACGCTGGAAACGCCGCTGCTCGGCCGGCATTCGGTGGACGAATTCCTGTTCGACCAGAAGGCCGGTTTCTGCGAGCACTTCAGTTCGTCCTTCGTCGTGCTGATGCGCGCGGCGGGAATTCCGGCGCGCGTGGTCACCGGCTATACCGGCGGATATCGGAATCCGCTCGGCGACTACTGGCTCGTGCGTCGCTCCGACGCGCACGCCTGGGCCGAGGTGTGGCTGCGCGGTCGCGGCTGGGTGCGGGTGGATCCGACCGCGGCGGTCGCGCCGGAACGCATCTACGACACCCTGGATTCGCGCGCGCTCGGCGGCACCGGATTGCAGGGCGTGCGTTCGCTGTTCGACGTGAGCGACTGGGTGCGGCGCGGCTGGAACGACTTCGTCGTCTCCTTCGACGCACAGCGCCAGCAACGCCTGCTCAGCCCGCTCGGCGTGGATCGGCTGGACTGGGGAACGCTCACCGCCCTGCTGGTCGGCACGATGGTGCTGGGCGTGTTGTGGATGGTGTGGTTCAGCCGGCGCAGCGAGCGCGAACGCGACCCGGTGTTGCGCGCGTGGCATCGACTGGGCCGCCGCTATCGCCGCTTCGGGCTGGAGCGCGAGCCGAGCGAGCCGGCGTCGGCGTGGGTGTCCCGCGTGGCCGGCGCGCGTCCGGACCTTGCCGCGGAACTGGGCATGCTCAGCCAACGTTTCAGCGATTGGCGGTACGCTGATGCCGAACCGGGGGGACGTTCGGCCCGCGCCTTGGCCAAGGCGTTGCGCGCGCATCGACCGCCCGCGAATTCTCCAGGAGAACGCCGATGAACGTCCGTCTCGCCCTACTCGCCCTTGGCGCCACGCTGCTGACCGCGTGCGTGTCGGCGCCGCAGCCGCTGCAAGGCGCCTATAACCCGATCACCCCGCGCGAAGCGGCGGCGACCGACAGCACCGGCGCGACGGTGCGCTGGGGCGGGCGCATCGTCAGCGTCGAGCCGCAGCCGAACCGCACCTGCTTCGAGATGATCTCCACGCTCCTCAACGACTCGGCGCGTCCGTACTGGGGCAGCGACGACACCGGCGGCCGCTTCCTCGCCTGCCGCACCGGGTTCTACGATCCGGCGGTGTTCGAGAAGAACCGCGAAGTGACCTTCGTCGGCCGCATCGCCGGCTACGAGAACCGCCGCATCGGCGAATACGACTACCGCTTCCCGCGCGTGGAAGCCGACGTGGTCTACCTGTGGCCTGTGCGCGAGACCGTGGACGTGGTGCAGTACCCGGCGCCGTGGCCGTGGTGGGGTTGGTGGTGAGTTGATTCGGGAGTCGAGAAAAAGCGTGATCCCGGTGAGGCCGCCATCCGCGGCGCATCGAACTACACCGCCGTCATTCCAGCGAAAGCTGGAACCCGGTTGCATACACAGGAAGGCCCGCCAAAGCGGGCCTTCTCTGTGCTCGTTACAACCCGGATTTGCGGCGAGTTGGGTTGAGGTCGGAACGTGCGGCCACGTCGACGCTTGCAATGCGTGATTTCGCCACACGAACCCCGCAGTTCTTGTAGCCCGGGTAAGCGAAGCGCACCCGGGAGCTGTCACGCTCGAATCAGGCGAGAGCAACGCGCCACTTCACCCTCCCCCGCGGCCATCGGGGCTAGCCCGATAGCGTTCGTCGGGATGCGCGCCGGTGTCTCGCAAACATCCCTCCCCACCCCTGCATTCGCAGCGTAGGGAGTCTCGGGCGCGACCCCGACCGCTTACCGCGACGTCCCGAACCGCCCCAAAGGCGCGCCTGCCAGCAGATGCAGGTGGATCTGGAACACCGTCTGCCCGCCATGCCCATTGCAGTTCATGACGATGCGGTACCCGTCTTCGGCAAAGCCTTCGCGCTTCGCGTATTCCGCCGCAGCGTGCGCGAGGCGGCCAACGACCGCGGCCTGGTCTTCCTTCAGGTCGTTGAGCGTGGCGATGTCGGTCTTCGGCACGAACAGCACGTGCACCGGCGCCTGCGGCGCGATGTCGCGGAACGCGATGAGGTGGTCGTCTTCGAAGACGACGTCGGCCGGAATCTCGCGGCGGATGATCTTGTGGAAGATGGTCTCGGACATGGGCGTTCGCAATGAATGTTCGGGGTTCGATGCGCAGCATACGCCCGACGCACCGCCTGCTCGAACCCCGGCCCCGAACGCCCTACTCCATCTCGCTGCGGCTGCCGAACGCATGCGACAACGTGCCGCGATCGACATACTCCAGCTCCCCGCCCAGCGGCACGCCGTGCGCGAGGCGACTCGGCCGCACGTCGTGCTTGCGCGCGAGCTGCGCGAGGTAATGCGCGGTCGCCTCGCCTTCGACCGTCGGATTGGTGGCGATGATCAGTTCCTGCACCTCGCCTTCGGCCAGTCGCGCGGCGAGCGTGTCCAGGCCGAGTTCGCGCGGGCCGATGCCATCCAGCGGCGACAACCGCCCCTGCAGCACGAAATACAGGCCGCGATAGCCCGTGGCCTGCTCGATCGCCAGCCGGTCCGCCGGCGATTCCACCGCGCACAGCTGGTGCGCGTCGCGCGCGGCGCTGGCGCAGGTGGCGCACACCGGCGTTTCGCTGAAGTCGCGGCAGCGCGCGCAATGGCCGATCTTCTCCACCGCGTCGGCGAGCGCGGCGGCCAAGCGCTGGCCGCCGGCGCGTTCGCGTTCGAGCAGGTGGTAGGCCATGCGCTGCGCGGATTTCTGGCCGACGCCGGGCAGCACGCGCAGCGCGTCGATCAGTTGTTCGAGCAGGGAGGACGTCATGCGGTGCGCACGCGGCCGTTCGCGCCGGCGCGGGCCGGCGCGGCGGCGGTCGCGATCATCAGAACGGCATCTTCATGCCGGGCGGGATCGGCATGCCGGCGGTGGCGGCCGACATCTTCGCCTGCGATTCCTGGTTGACCTTGTTGACCGCGTCGTTGAACGCGGCGGCGATGAGGTCCTCGACCATTTCCTGGTCGCCCAGCACGCTGGGATCGATGCGCACCTTGCGGCACTCCATGCGCCCGGAGATGGTCACGCTGACCATGCCGCCGCCGGCGTTGCCGGTGACTTCCAGCTTGGCGAGTTCTTCCTGCGCGCGCTGCACGTTTTCCTGCATCCGCTGCGCCTGCTGCATCAGTTGGGCGATGTTTCCACGCATGTTCGTTCTCGTGTTCCTGTGGGGGCGTTATGGCCGCGGCCCGCGCGAGCGGGCGCGGCGGGTCAGTTCTCGTCGTAGGGACGGATCGAGTCCGGCACGACCTTCGCGCCGTGCTGTGAAATCAACCGCTGCACGTCGGGATCGTTCATGAAGGCGGTTTCGGCATTGGCCTGGCGCTCATCGCGCGCGCGCTCGTTGCGCTCGCGCAGCGACTCGGCCGGGCGCGCGGCCTCGACGAAACGGATCTGCGGCGTGACGCCCAGCGCCGGCGCGAGCGCCTCGGCGACCAGATTCACGGTCATCTGGTTGCTGCGCAGCAGGTCGTCGTCGGCCGACAGCGACAGGCTCAGCACACCGTCCGCGTAACCGACGAAGCCGGCGTGTTCGGCGAGCACGCGCGCCGGGCCGCGCAAGGTGGAGTTGGCCACCAGCGAATGCCACGCATCCGCGTCGGCGATGCCCGCGTCGTGGACGAAGCCGGGGCGCGACGGTGGTGGCGCGCTGACCGCGGTGGGCGCGGCCGGCGCCAGTGCGGCGACGGGAGCGGGAGTGCGGACGGGTTCGCGGACCGGCTCGCGCGGGATGTCGCGCGGTGCGGATTCGCGCGGGACCTCCCACGGCGGTGAGTCGTCCGCCGGCTGCGGCTGCAGCGCGGGACGCGGCGCTTCGCGCTGCGGCGGCGCGGTGCGCGCAGGCGGAGCCGCATCGGCGAAGGGATTCGGCGGCGGCATGCGCGGCGTGGGCGACGAGGCCGGCGGCGCGGCCGACGCCGCACTGCGCACCGGCTCGCGGGCGGCGCCCGAGGACGGCGCGGCCGCACGGGCACCCTCGCCGTCGGTCGGACGGAACGCCAGCATGCGCAGCAGGCTCATCTCGAAGCCGGCACGCGGGCTCGGCGCCAGCGGCAGGTCGCGCCGGCCGTTGAGGGCCATCTGGTACCACAGTTGCACGACCTCCGGGCGCAGTCGGCCCGCCAGCGCATCGAGATCGACACCGTCGGCCTCGACCTGCGCTTCCGGCACCAGCTGGCGCACCTGCACGCGGTGCAGCGCGTCGCTGAACGCATCCAGCACGCTGCCCCAGTCGGGCGAGAATTCGGCGAGCGTCGCGACTTCGGCCAGCAGGCGCTCGCCGTCGCCTTCGGCCAGCGCCGAGAGCAGCGCGCCGACACGGGTGCGGTCGACCGTGCCCAGCATCGCCGCCACGCCGGCGTCGGCGAGCACGCCGCCGTCGGCGCCCGCGCTCGCGCCCGTGTAGGCGATGGCTTGATCCAGCAGCGACAGGCCGTCACGCAGGCTGCCGTCGGCGGCCTTGGCGAGCTGGCGGATCGCGCCCGGCTCGGCGGGAATGCCCTCGGCTTCGAGGATCCGCGTCATCTGGCCGTTGATCTGCTGCTCATCGAGCCGTTTCAGGTTGAACTGCAGGCAGCGCGACAGCACGGTAACCGGCAGCTTCTGCGGGTCGGTCGTGGCCAGCAGGAACTTCACGTGCCCCGGCGGCTCCTCCAGCGTCTTCAGCAGCGCGTTGAACGCCGACTTGGACAGCATGTGGACTTCGTCGATCAGGTAGACCTTCACCCGGCCGCGGCTGGGCATGTACTGCGCGTTGTCGATGACCTCGCGCACGTCGTCCACGCCGGTGTTGCTGGCCGCGTCGATTTCGAGCAGGTCGATGAACCGGCCGGCGTCGATGTCGCGGCAGGCCGCGCATTCGCCGCAGGGTTCGGCCGAGGTGCCGCGTTCGCAGTTGAGCGACTTGGCGAAGATGCGGGCGATGGTGGTCTTGCCGACGCCGCGCGTTCCGGTGAACAGGAACGCGTGGTGGACGCGGCCCGTGTCGAGCGCGTTGCTGAGCGCGCGGACCACGTGCTCCTGCCCGACCAGCTCGGCGAAGCGCTTCGGACGCCACTTACGGGCGAGGACAAGATAGGACATGCCCTCATTCTGCCACGCCGCATCGCATCGACTGCGACCGTGAAGGCGTCGCTTGTCCATGCCGGGCCTGGCAGCTAGAATTCACGGCCCTGGAGTGCACCCCTGACCTGGCCCCGCGCCGCGTTCAGGCCTCTCCCGGAAAAACGGAGAGGTGTCCGAGTGGTTGAAGGAGCACGCCTGGAAAGTGTGTAAGCGTCTAAACCGCGCTTCGGGGGTTCGAATCCCCCTCTCTCCGCCAGATTCCCGAAAGCCCCGCCGATCGCGGGGCTTTTGAATGAAACGTCTCTATGGTGGCCCCGTCGGCCCCTCGCGACGCTAGGTCGAAAACCCCGCCAGGGCCGGAAGGCAGCAACGGTATCGACTGACGCGGGCGCCGAGGTCAGCCGGCGGGGTCATCGCCCGTCTGGATGCTGCGCATCTGCGACCCCAGGATTTTGCCTTCGCAAAATCCTGGGCCCCGGCTATGTGCTTCCGATCCCCGCGCTGCCGCGCGCCCCCTTACCAAGGGGGCTGGTGCTCCAGTGGGCTGCACGGCGACTCCATGGAGCCGTCATCCCGGCGAAGGCCGGGATCCAGGCTGACCACGCCTCGGTAAAACGCCGTCCGGAAAGCAGCCGTCATTCCAGCGAAAGCTGGAACCCATTTTGATGTTCGCGACGGTGGACGTAATTGCGAGCGCGCGAACGCCCTTATTCGACGATCCCCAACGCGTCCGGCTCACGCCCGGTCTTCCAGTGGTCGACCACCTTCCACTGCTTCGTATCGATCACCGCGATCTCGTCGCCGCCACTGATCGCCGCATAGACACGCGGTTGCTTCGGGTCGGCGATGACGCCGATCGGCAACGCGGCGCTACCCAGCATGGTTTCGCGATACTCGACGCCAGGGCGCGACAGGGCGACGGTGTGCACGACTTCGTACTTGTCCGTATCGATCACCGACAGCGTCGCCGCGCGTGCATTCGTCACCAGCGCGTGACGGCCATCGGCCGTGAAGACGACGCGGATCGGGAAACCCTCGCTCTTGATCGTGCGCTGGATCGCAAGCGTCTTCGGATCATGCACGGTCACCGTGCCGGCTTCGCGATTGCTCACCCACACCTCGCCGGTCGACGGATGCACGGCCACGCCTTCCGCGCCCGCGCCGGCGGGGACTTCGTGCGTCTTCGCGCGCGTGGACAGATCGACGCGGCTCACGGTGCCAGTGTCGATCTTGGTGACGAATGCAGTCGCGCCATCGCGCGACAGCGCGACCATGTGGCCGCGGCCGTCGCCCAGGTCGATCGCGTGTTCGACACGCCCGTTCGCCACGTCGACCAGCAGCAACTTGCGCGAGCCTTCGGTCGTCACGACCGCGCGCTTGCCGTCGGGCAGCAGGCGCATGCCGTGCGGCTTGGCGTTTCCGCCCAGATCGATCGTGCGCGTGCCGCCGGGGGTTCCGAGCTCGAGCACGGTGATGCTGTGGCCCGGCGTCGCGCCGCCGTAATTGCTGACGAGCGCGAAGCGGTTGTCGCCGCTGACGACGATCTCGTGCGGGCCCTGGCCCGTCGCGAACTCGGCCACGCGCTCGCCGTTCTTCGTCGACAGGCGCCAGACGTTGTCAGCGGATTTGTTGCCCACCAGCAGATCGGTGGCGGATGCGGGCGCCATGACGAACGTGGCGGCAATGGCAAGCGGGAGCACGAGATCGCGGATCACGGTGGTCTCCAGAATGGGATCAGGGTTTCGTGTCGGGATGCAGCCAGCCGGCGTCGCCTTCGGCGTAGCGCTCGTGTTTCCAGATCGGCACGCGCGCCTTCACTTCATCGATGACGTAGCGGCAGGCGGCGAAGGCGGCATCGCGATGGGCGGCGCTCACGCCCACCCAGACGGCCATCTCGCCGATGACGAGGTCGCCGACGCGATGCACGCAGCGCACGTCGAGGATGTCGAACTTCGCGCAGGCCTCGTCGAGCACCTTCTCGCCTTCCGCCTGCGCGAGCGATGCATAGGCTTCGTAGCGAAGGCCGAGCACGTCGCGCCCTTCGTTGTGGTTGCGCACCCAGCCTTCGAAGCTGGCGTAACCGCCGACGCGATCGTCGAGCAGTTCGGCACGCAGCGTCGCGGTGTCGATGGGGGTTTGCGCGAGTAAAAAACGGGTCATGTCGGGAGTGTGGCACTTGGAGTGTGCAGGCGCTGCACGTTGCAGCGGGACGGATGCGAACGTGCGCTCACCCGCCGCTTACCGGGGGAATGAAGGCGACTTCGCTGCCGTCGCGCGCCTCATCGCTCCAGCGCGCGAACGCGCCGTCCACCGCGACGCGCAGGCGTTCGACCGGCAGCGCGAAGCCGTGGCGTTCGCGCAGTTCGCCATAGAGCGCGCGCAGGTCGCCCTCGCAATCGACGACTTCCGACGACATGCCCGCCGCATCGCGCAGGCTGGCGAAATACAGCACGGTCACCTTCGCCATCACATCGCTCCGAAATCGTGTTTGCCGCCGCGCTTTCCGAGCAGTTTCGCCGGGCCCAGCACGATGCGGTGCGACAGCGCCTTGCACATGTCGTAGACGGTGAGCGCGGCGACGGTGGCGCCGGTCAGCGCTTCCATTTCCACGCCGGTGCGATGCGTCGTCTTCACCGCGCATTCGATGCGCAGTGATGCGTCGCCGTCCCAGTCGATGGCGATGCGACAGCCGTCGATGGGCAGCGGATGGCAGAACGGAATCAGTTCATGCGTGCGCTTCACCGCCATCGTGCCGGCGACGATCGCGGTCTCGACGATGCCGCCCTTCGCGCTCTTCAGGCCGCTCGCGCGCAGCTGCCGCGCGACGTCGGCCGGAAAGCGGACGCGGCATTCGGCCCGCGCCTCGCGTTCGGTGACCGCTTTGGCCGAGACGTCGACCATCGCGGGGCGCCCCCTGGGGTCGATGTGCGTAAGGGTTTTCGCCGACTTCTTCATGCGGGCATTGTGGCGGCCGGAGCGGCGGGATGCACGCCGGTGCCGTCACTGACGACCTCGCATGGCGGGCAGAGGCCATCCAGGGCGACACCTCCCCGCTCCGGATCGCCCTGCCCGACCCTCCGTGGCCGCGCGTTCGCGACCGCGCGGACCGATGGTCCGCAAGCGCGTTCGATCACCCGCCGATGAGGAACATCTCGACATGCCTGCGCGACGCCCCCGCACCGCCCCGCATCTCGCTGTACCGGTCGCCGCGGCGCGTCCATACGTTCGCGACACGGTCGCGCAACGCATCCACGCCCTGCGACAGCGCGGGCCGCAGATCCTGCCCGTCGCCCGCGAACAGGCACGTGTACAGGCGCCCGTCGGCGGACACGCGCGCGCGGTGGCAGTCGCCGCAGAACGGCTCGCTTACCGAGCTGACGAAGCCCACCTCGCCCTGCCCGTCCTCGAACGCGTAACGCGACGCGACTTCGCCCCGGTAATTCGCCTCCAGCGCGCGCAGCGGCCAGCGTGCGGCGATGCGATCGCGCAGTTCGGCCGACGGTACGACGCGCTCGCGCGACCAGTCGTTGCAGGTGCCCACGTCCATGAATTCGATGAAGCGCACGACGTGGCCCGTGCCGCGGAAATGCGAAACCAGCGGCAGCACCTGGTCGTCGTTGATGCCCCGCTCGACGACGCAGTTGATCTTGATCGATTCGAAGCCGGCCGCGCGAGCCGCTTCCAGCCCAGCCAGGACGTCGGCGAGTTCGCCGCGGCCGCCGGTCATGTCGCGGAACCGCGCCGGGTCCATCGCGTCCAGGCTCACCGTGATGCGTCCAAGCCCCGCCTCGCGAAGCGCGCGCGCCTGCGAGGCGAGCAGCGATCCATTCGTCGTCAATGCGATGTCGTCCAGCCCGGGAATGCGCGCCAGCCGTTCGATCAGCTGCGGCAATCCCTTGCGCAGCAGCGGTTCGCCGCCGGTGAGGCGCAACTTGTGCACGCCGAGTTGTGCAAACCCGCGCACCAGTGTCTCGATTTCATCGAACGACAGGCGCGTGGCGGAATCAAAGCCGTAATCGTCCGCCACGCGATCGGCCGGCATGCAGTACGGACAGCGGAAATTGCAGGCTTCGATCACCGACAGCCGCAGGTCGCGCAGGGGCCTGCCGCGTACGTCCAGCGGGTGCGCGGCGGGCTCGATGCGGCTTGGCGCGGCAGCGTTCATGCCGTTTCCGGGCGTACCGCCGAAGGTTCGCGCAGCGTGACCAGCTGGCCCGGATGGGCCACGCGATAACCGCGCGCGGCGAGGATCTCGCCTTCCTCGCGGTTGCCGTAGTGGTACAGCAGGCAGCGGTCGAGCAGCGCGGCGGCGTATTCGCGCTCCAGGTCGTCGATGCCGCTGTGCGACGGATTGCCGTGCAGCGCGCAGTCGTGCGCGATGAGCTCGCCGGCGTCGGCATAGCGCGCGAGCATTTCGGGGATCGGCCGCGTGTCGCCGGTCCATACCATGCTGCCGTGCAGGCGCAGGCCGAACGCGGTTTCGGGCCAGTGGTGCCGCGTGGGGAATACTTCCAGCCGCACGCCGTCGTGCCAGAACGAGCCGCCGACCGGGATCACCTGGAAGGCGTCCCAGAAATTCACCCCGCCTTCGGCCAGCGCGTTCGGGTAATCGCCCACGCGCTGGTGCAGCAGCGGCACCACGGGCGCCGGCACGTACAGACGCACGCGGCCACGGCGAGCATCGTCGAAATAGCTGGACACGAACAGACGCTCGAACCCCGCCACATGGTCCAGGTGCGTATGCGTGACGAACAGCGCGTGCGGCATGTCGCCGTAATACGCCTGGTACGCGGTGAGGCCTTCGCCGCCGCAGTCGATGGTCAGCCACGGCGCGCCGTCGCGCTCGATGGTCGCCATCGCCGAACCGAGCTCGACCGCCGACGCATTGCCGACGCCATGCAGACGCAGTTGCCACGTCATCTCAGTAGCCTCGTTCCCAGGCCCGATCGTACGCCGCGCGCAGGCGGGAGTAATCGCGCTCGACGTCCGCGGTGGCGCGCTTCCCGCGCAGCTTCAGCAGCGAGCGCTTGAGTCGCGCGAGATTGCGCTCGCGCCAGCCGGTGGCGGGGATGCGGACGCGACCGCGGTCGAGGTCGATGATCCAGCCTCGCCCGGTCGTGGTGAACAACAGGTTGTGGGCGTTGAGGTCGGCGTGATCCAGCCCCGCGCGATGGGCGCGGGCGATCAGCCGGCCGGCCTCTTCCCAGGGCGCGCCGTCGCCGGCCACGGCGGCGCGATCGGCGAGCGAGCGCACGTCGTCGAGGCGTTCGAGCAGGATCGCGCAGCGATAGAACAGGCCGTCGCGGCGGTAGCAGGCCGCGATGGGCCGGGGCACGGGCACGCCCTTGTCGGCCATGGCGCGGGTCAGGCGGAACTCGGCGAAGCTACGCGTGCTGGCCGCGCCGCGCCACCAGTAGCGGTCGCGGCTCACCTTCGCCACCAGCCCGCCGCGCAGGTAGCGGCGCAACAGGGCCGGGCCGAACGGGGCGTCGACGAACCATGCGCCGCCCCGGCCGCCGCTTTCCACCGGACGTGCGCGTTGCTGCCAGAACGACGGCATGAACCATTCCGGGCTCGCTTGCCGCACCCGGTTTCGGTCGAACAGAATGGCTCCGTACCCGCTGTCGTCGCGGAACGGCGTCAACTCTTCGGCAGCATCGAACCCCGTCATTCGCGCGAGTCTAGCAATTCACGTGTCCGCTGCCTCCTCCAATGCACCCCCGGCGCCCGCTTCGATCTGCCTGTTGCGCCTGTCCGCCCTGGGCGACGTGACCCACGTCGTGCCCCTCGTGCGCACGCTGCAGGCCGCGTGGCCGCAGGTGTCCCTGACCTGGGTGATCGGCAAGGGCGAGCACCGCCTGCTCGCCGGCCTGCCCGGCGTGGAGTTCGTCGAGTACGACAAGAAGACCGGCCTGGCCGGCATGCGCGCGCTGCGCGGCGAATTGCGCGAACGCCTGGGCGCGGCACGCCGCTTCGACGTGCTGCTGCAGATGCAGGTCGCCGCGCGCGCGAACCTGCTGTCGGCCTTCATCCCGGCGCGCCGGCGCGTGGGCTACGACCGCTCACGTTCGAAGGATCTGCACGGGGTGTTCGTCAACGAGCGCATTCCCGATCGTCCGGGCATCCACGTGCTCGATGCCATCGGCAGCTTCTGCGAGCCGCTGGGCCTGCGTCAGGACAATGTGCGATGGGATCTTCCGGTGCCCGACGACGCCCGCGAATGGGCACGTGCCCAGTGGCCGCAGGCCGCTGTGCCGACTTTGCTCATTTCCCCGTGTTCGAGCCATGAGCTGCGCAACTGGCCGGCCGAGCGGCTCGCGGTGCTTGCCGATCACGCCGCCGGGCGCGGCTGGCGCGTCGTGTTGTGCGGCGGTCGCAGCGAACTCGAACGCGCCACCGGCGATGCGATCCTCGCTTCGATGACGCATCCGGCGCTGGACCTCATCGGCAAGGACACGCTCAAGCAACTGCCCGCGCTGCTCGAACGCGGACAACTGCTGATGACGCCCGACTCCGGCCCGATGCACATCGCCAATGCGATGGGCACCAAGGTGCTGGGGCTGCACGCGGCGAGCAATCCCGCGCGCAGCGGTCCGTACAGCGATCGCCGCTACTGCGTGGACCGCTACGACGATGCCGCGCGCAAATACCTGGGGAAACCCGCATCCGAATTGCGCTGGGGCACGAAGATCGAGCATGCCGGCGTGATGGACCTGATCACCGTCGACGACGCCATCGCCGCGTTCGAGCGTTACTGCGCCGATCACCCGACACCGTCATCGCAGGAGAACGTTTGATGGCCGCCTGGTTCACCGTCGTCGCGCCGCTGCTGCCGGAACTCATCCGCGCCGCGCGCCCCATGTTCACCCGCAGTCGCGAGCCGTCGCAGATCCCGCAGCAGATCCGCGAACTGCAGGACGCGGTCGATCACAACGACCAGGCGATCAAGACGCTCGCCGGCGAGATGGAGCAGACGCTGTCGGCGCTGAAGCAGGCGTCCGCGCAGCTGGAGTCCACGCTGGTCGAGCTGCGACGGCAGCAGGCCGAACACGAGCGACACCTGCACGTGATGCAGTGGGTGGCGGGCGTGGCGGCGACGGCGGCGGTGCTGGGATTCGGGGTGGCGGTTTACGCGTTGACGAGATAAGCGAGACGCAGGTTCGAACCGCGTCCGCGCGACCCACTTCGGCAAGTTTGAGCGGCGCTGCCGCCTCGTGTCCGTCATCCCGGCGAACGCCGGGAGACCGATCGGAAATGCGACGACGCCGTCTTACGGCGTATTGCCCGTCCTGTAATCCTGGTACGACTTCTCCTCGACATACGCCGAGCCCAGCGCCAGGTTGATTTCCTTCTTGATGCGCGCGCGCTCGTCGTTCTCGAAGTACACGCTGCGCGCCAGTCGGACGAATTCCTCGTCGAAGGCCTGCGCCTTCTCCTTGATGCGGATGTCGTCCTCGATCACCCACAGACGCTCGTTGACGGCCTTCAGGTCGGCGCGCAGGCGGGCGATGTCGTTGCCGGCGGCCGGATGCGCCATCCACGTCTTCTCCAGCGCGGACAACTCGTTGCGGACGTTCTCCAGCTTGGCCGGATCGGTCATCCGCTCGGACTTGATCTGCAGGATCGCGATCTTGTCGAGCAGTTCGCCAAAGGAGACCGGGACGAGGATTTCGGACATGACGAGGCCGTTCATTCAGGGGCCTACAGTGTAGCCGGCCTGTCCATGCGACTCGCCGCCTTCGCGACGCACAAAAGAAAACGCCCCCTTGCGGGGGCGTCGTCTTCGTATCTGGCGGAGAGGGAGGGATTCGAACCCTCGGTACGCTATAAACGTACGCCTGATTTCGAGTCAGGTACATTCAACCACTCTGCCACCTCTCCGGGTGCAGTGAGCCGGTCATTCTACGGGGGCGAGGTGCGGCCGGCAAGCGGTCCCACCGCACGAAGAAAATCCGCCGGCGCTTCCGGCTTTGCCTGTTCCCGCCACAACGAGAACCTTAACCTCGCGCCTTGCCACCCGGCCGCCGCGCCCCGATCATTCCGTTACCGCCTGAAAGACCCCCGACGACCGAATCCACGGACGCATGATCGAATTCGGACACCTCACGCACGTCGGCCTGCGCCGCGAGCTGAACGAAGACACCTACTACGGTGACGGCGAGCTCGGCCTATGGCTGGTGGCCGATGGCATGGGGGGGCACGAATACGGCGAGGTCGCCAGTGCGCTGGCCCGCGAAACCATCGTCCGCGAGATCCGCGACGGCACGCCGCTCGCGCAGGCGATCCGCATCGCCGACGAGGAAATCATCCGCACGTCCAAGCGCCGCAACGACGCGCTGCCGATGGGCACGACCGTGGTCGCCGCGCGAATCACCGGCAACCGGTTCGAAGTGGCCTGGGTGGGCGACAGCCGCGTCTATCTGTGGCGCGACGGCCATCTGGCGCAACTGTCGCAGGATCACAGCTACGTGCAGGAGCTGATCGCCAACGGCGCGATCACGCAGGAACAGGCGCGCAGCCATCCCCATCGCAATGTCGTCACCCAGGCGCTGGGCGTGACCGATCCGCGCAACCTCAACGTCGAAACCATGACCGGCGAACTCAAGCCGGGCATGCAGCTGCTGCTGTGCAGCGATGGGCTGACCGAGGAAGTCGACGATCGCGGCATCGCGCGCGTGCTCGGCCAGTCCGACTGCAGCGCGCAGGAATGCGTCGACACGCTGGTCGCCGCCGCGCTGGATGGTGGCGGGTCGGACAACGTCACGGTGATCCTGGTTCGGAATCACTGAGGCCGTTGAGCCCTGCTTCGACCCGCCCTCCCTACGGAAGAGGGTTGGGGTGAGGGTCGGGGCGTGCGATGCGGCCGGCGTTCGCGATGCACTCGCGCGCTGCGGATCGATGGCGATACCAGAGTCAAAACGGGTTCCAGCTTTCGCTGGAATGACGGGGCTTGCTACGCCGTCGCCAGCTCCTGCTCCGCCACCGCTTCGACCACGTTGAACTGATCCCACACCGCCTTGCCGGCCTTCTTGCGCAGCTTCTCCAGCCGCGCCTCGTGGGCGGCAAGTTCCTCCGCGCCGACCTGCACGCGCGGGCGCGCGGCGGCCGGATCGGTGCGGAAATGCACGGTCTGCACCGCGCTCGCCGACGCCTCGACCGCGAAGCCGATTTCCTCCTGACCCGAGGTCAGCGCCAGGTACACGTCGCCCAGGATCTGCGCGTCGAGCAGTGCGCCGTGCAGCTGGCGGTGCGAGTTGTCCACGCCCAGGCGCTTGCACAGCGCGTCGAGCGAATTGCGCTGGCCGGGGAACCGCTGGCGCGCGAGCAGCAGCGTGTCCTCGACGCGACAGCGGTCGGTGATGCGGCCGTACTGCTCGCCCAGCAGGCGCAGTTCGTTGTCGAGGAAGCCCAGGTCGAACGCCGCGTTGTGGATGATCAGCTCGGCGCCGCCGATGAAGGCGAGGAATTCCTCGGCGACCTGCGCGAACTCCGGCTTGTCGGCGAGGAATTCCAGCGTCAGCCCCGTCACTTCCTGCGCGCCCTGCTCGAAATCGCAGTCGGGCTTGAGGTAGACGTGGAAGGTGCGACCGCTGGGACGGCGTTCGATGTATTCGACGCAGCCGATTTCGACCACGCGGTTGCCGCGTTCCCAACTCAGGCCGGTGGTTTCGGTGTCGAGGATGATCTGCCGCATCGGCTGCATTCTCACATGTTCGTCCGTGGAGGTCAGCGTACGGCCGCCGCCGCGCGCAGCAGTTGCGCCTGGGCGCGAGCGAGGACGTCGACGCGTTCGTTGTCGGGATCGCCGGAATGGCCCTTCACCCACTTCCACTCGATGCTATGGCGGAGCGTCGCCTTGTGCAGGCGCTCCCACAGGTCGCGGTTCTTCACCGGGTCGCCGCCGGCGGTCTTCCAGCCGCGGCGCACCCAGTTGTTGATCCACTCGGTGATGCCCTGGCGCACGTACTGCGAGTCGGTGTGCAGCACGACGGTGCACGGCTCGCTCAGCGCTTCCAGCGCCATGATCGCGGCCATCAGCTCCATGCGGTTGTTGGTGGTGTCGGCCTCGCCGCCGGCGAGTTCGCGCTCGTGGCCGCGATAGCGCAGCAGCGCGGCCCAGCCGCCCGGACCGGGATTGCCCAGGCAGGCGCCGTCGGTGTGGGCTTCGATCTGTTTGCGGGAAGGTTCGGAAGACGTCGGATCGGCGCGATTCATACATCCATTATCGCCGGCTGCCGTCGCACGAGGTGGGATCGCGTGCTGCCCGCCTGCCAACGCAACCCGCGCAGCGGCTTGGGCGGGATCAACGCATGCACGCGCTTGTTGACCGTGAGCGCCACGCCGGCGCGCAACCGATCGGACGCACCGACGCCGACTTCGCCATGCGCCACGCGCCAGTGCGGGCCGAGCCATTGCAGGCTCACCGTGTCGGCCGCGAATCCCACGCGCCGCAGCGCCGACTGCCACACGCCCGGATCGCGCGCGCGCAGGCCGGTGCGCGCCCAGCGCAGGCGGTACGGACTCCACGGGTTGAGCACCGCCAGCCACAACGTTCCGCCCGGCGCGAGGACGCGCGCGCATTCGTCGAGCAGCGGGTCGATCGGCACCTCGTCGTCCAGCGCATGCTGGAGCAGCACCGCGCCCAGCGCCTCGCTCGCCACCGGCAGCGGCAGGCGGCAACGCACCGCACCGTGGAACCCGAGGCCGAACCGCCGCAACAAAAGGCCGCGTCCGCCGACTTCCGGCGCGGGCGCGCCGTCCACGCCGAGCCAGGCCCAGGGCGCCGCCGGGCAGCCGGCGAGGACGCGCAGCATCGCCGCTTCCTCCACGGCGAGCAGTCCCTGCCCTGCCTCGCTGCTGAACCAGCCGAGCGCAGATCCGGACATCTCTGATTGACGCGGGGGGTGGGCGGCGGGCATGGTCGGGCCGGTTTCCTGGGCGCCCCCGAGGGCGCCGACACCCCGATTGTGCGACAGCGCTTCGCCATTCGGGTGCATCCCCGGACAGACCATGCAACTCACCCCACTGCCCGCGCTGAGCGACAACTACATCTGGACCCTCGCCGCGGACGACGGCTCGCGAGCGCTGATCGTCGATCCGAGCGAGGCCGGCCCGGTCCTGGCGGCGGCCGACGCCGGCCTGCAGCCGGCCGGCATCCTGCTCACCCATCACCACGGCGACCACATCGGCGGCGTGCCCGACCTGTTGGCGCGCTGGCCGGGGCTGCCGGTGTTCGCGCCGGACGACGAGCGCATTCCTTCCGGCTATCGGCGCGTGGCCGATGGCGAAGTGGTCGAACTGGCCGGCTGGCGCTTCGACGTCCTCGCCGTGCCGGGCCACACCCGCAGCCACGTCGCCTACCACGGGCACGACCTGCTGTTCTGCGGCGACACCCTGTTCAGCCTGGGCTGCGGACGGATGTTCGAAGGCACGCCGGAGCAGATGCACGCCTCCTTGTCCCGATTGGCCGGCCTGCCCCCCGGGACCCGGGTATGTTGCGGACATGAGTACACGCTCGCAAACGCCGCCTTCGCCCGCGTGGTAGAACCCGGCAACCCGGCGCTGCGGCGCCGCTTTGAGGAGGCCCAGGCCATGCGCGCGACCGGACGCCCGACCTTGCCCAGTACCCTGGCCGAGGAAACCGCCGCCAATCCGTTCCTGCGGGTCGCCAGCCCGGAGGTGCGCGCCTCGCTGGCGCGCGAGACCGGCCGCGACCCGGCCGACGACGTGGACGCATTCGCCGCATTGCGGCGCTGGAAGGACGGATTCGTCGCGTGACGGCCGCCCATCGATGGCGCCGCCGGCTGGGCCTGTGCTGCCTGGCCCTGATGACCGCCCTGCCCGCTTCCGGGCAGGAAACCTCCGCTGGCCCGAAGGCGCCCGAACCGCAGGACGCCCCGGCCGATCCGACGGTCCGCAACGGCCTGGAGATCTACCGCAGCTTCCGCGATGGCCTGGCCGAACCCGAATGCGACGCCGATGCGACCTCGCCGCGCTGGCGCCAGCACTTCGCCCACGTGCCGCGGAGGCTCGCCTCCCGCGACGATGACGTGCTCCCGCTGTTCGGCTACGTGGTCGATGCGCTGCGCGAGAGCCACATCCCGACCGAGTTCGCGCTGATCCCGTTCGTGGAAAGCGGCTATCGCCCGGACGCGCGCAGCCCCGCCGGTCCGGCCGGCCTGTGGCAGATGATCGCGATCACCGCGCGCAACCACGGCGTGCCCATCCGCAAGGGCTACGACGGGCGCTTGTCGCCCGTCGATTCCACGCAAGCCGCCGTTCGCTACCTGAAAACGCTGCACGGCATGTTCGCCGGCGACTGGCGACTGGCGGTGATGGCCTACAACGCGGGCGAATACCGCGTGCTGGGCGCGCTCAAGCGCAGCGGGCAGACCGCCCGCAACGCCCGGCCGGAGAAACTCGTCGGCCTGTCCGACATCACCACCGCCTACGTGCGCAAGCTGCATGCGCTGTCGTGCCTGATCGAGCAGGCCGACGATCGCGAGGAATGGATGCGCGCGATCGACCGCCCCGTGCCGCGCCTGCAGGCGGTGACGTTGCCGAAGGACGTGCAGCGTCTGGATCAGTGGGCGGCGCGCACCGGCGTGAGCGCCGAGCAGATCCGCCGCTGGAATCCGGTGTACGCGGACGGCCGCATCGGCGCGGCTGCCGGACGTCCGGCGCGCCTGCTCGCGGTGGCCGACGTGGGCGACGCGCGCGTGGCCGAGGTCGATTCGCCCGCTTCGCAGTCATCCGCGATGGAGCGCGACGACGCCGAGTCCGTCGCTGCAGCCGAATCCACGCAGACCGAATCCGCGCCCGCAGCCAAGCCATCGCCGCGCCGCCACACCGTGGCCAAGGGCGAGAGCGCGTGGACGATCGCGCGTCGTTACCGCATCACCGTCGCCGACCTGATGCAGCGCAACGGCCTGGGGCTCAAGTCGGTACTGCGCCCGGGCCAGTCGCTGATCGTCGACGCGCTGGACGGCACGTCCGCCGCGCTTCCAGCCGCGGCCGGCTCGCCCTGACATACGCCGCCGCATCGCGGCAACGCGGCGCCGGCTGCGGCTAAACTGCGTCTTTGCGCGACCGCACACCGGTCGTCCCCACCGTATCGGCATCACAGAAGGAATCGGCTCATGGGTTTTCTGCAAGGCAAGCGTGCACTGATCACCGGCATCGCCAGCGAGCGCTCGATCGCCAGCGGCATCGCCGAGGCCATGCACCGCGAGGGCGCGGAACTGGCGTTCACCTACCAGAACGAGAAGCTGAAATCGCGCGTGCAGTCGGCGGCGGCCGAGTACGGCAGCGACATCGTGATCCCGCTGGACGTGAGCGACGACGCGCAGATCGCCGCCTGCTTCGAACAGCTCGGCCAGCGCTGGAACGACGGTTTCGACATCCTCGTGCACGCCATCGCCTTCGCGCCGCGGGAAGCGATCGCCGGTGAATTCCTCGACGGCATGACGCGCGAGAACTTCGCCATCGCGCACGACGTGTCGGCGTATTCGCTGTCGGCGCTCGCCAAGGCCGCGCGCCCGATGATGAAGGGCCGCAACGGTTCGATCGTCACGCTGAGCTACCTCGGCGCCGAGCGCGCGCTCGCCAACTACAACCTCATGGGCGTGGCGAAGGCGAGCCTGGAAGCGTCGGTGCGCTACCTCGCGCTGAACCTCGGCCCGGAAGGCACGCGCGTCAACGCGATCTCCGCCGGCCCGATCAAGACGTTGGCTGCGGCCGGCATCGCGGGCTTCCGCAAGATCCTCGGCCACGTCGAAGAGAACGCCCCGCTGCGCCGCACGGTCACGATCGAGGACGTGGGCAACGTCGCGGCGTTCCTGTGCTCGGATCTGGCTGCGGGCGTGACGGGTGAAGTGACGTATGTCGATGCGGGCTACAACATTCTCGGCATGACGGGGATTCACGGCGAGTGATGTGTTCGCGCCGTTGAGACTGAGAAAGCCCGGCACGCGCCGGGCTTTTCCTTTTGGCAGGCACGCTGCTGAGCCGTGTCATTGTCGCGTTCAGCCCCTCTCCCGCCGGGAGAGGGTTGTTGAAGGTCCGGGCGTGCGATTACGCTCGCGCATGCGATGCATGCTGTGAACGCCTTCCGCTGGTCGAACGGATTATTGCCGTCCCTGAGCACATCCTGCTGATCGCAGGTCCCAACGGTTGTAGTCCGGGTAAGCGAGGCGCACCCGGGAGCCCGTCGCGTTCCCGGGTGCGCTTCGCTTACCCGGGCTACAGATGCTCGCTCCATCCCCGCCGTGTTCCGCGGCTACCTGCAGCCCCGTTCCGCGCACGAATCGCTTATCCACACGCGCGATCAGCTTCGATTGCTGGCGCGGCTCGCAAGGGCACGAAGCGAATCGCCCGAGCACGTCTACGTCCACCCCGGTGCGTTGTCCGGGCTGTTCGAACGCACGGCCGCTTATGTGGACGATGCATTGGCGACGGTGGTTGTTGATCCGAAAGCGGCCTGAGGCACGGCGAAGGACTCGCACGTTTCGAACGTCAAACACCACCGTTGTTGTAGCCCGGGTAAGCGAAGCGCACCCGGGGACGCGGTCACCTCTCCAACCCGGGTGCGCTTCGCTTACCCGGGCTACAAAGGCGGATGACGTTGTGGTAGACGACGCCTCAACGGCAACGAAAAAGCCCGGCAATCGCCGGGCTTTTTCGTTGGAGGAACAACCAGCGCTTCACACCGTTACTCGTTCCTCACTCCTCTCGCTCGTTCCCGAGCTTCAAAGATTCTGTTCCACCACATTGATCCGCACGCGCTTGCGCAGCGCGTCGACCAGCGCGCGCACGTCGTCGCCGCCGCCGATCTGCGCGACCTGCTGCTGCAGCATCGTGCGCTGTTCGGCCGGCAGGCTGGCGATGTCGCCCGGCGTGACCTTGCTGACCGCGAACAACGCGATGCCGCCGTTCGACAGCGTGGCCTGGCCGGCCGACAGCTTGCCCTCGCCCGGCGCCGGCACGGCGAAGATCGCGTCGGACACCGCAGCTTCCGGTACCGGCGCGCCGCGCGGCACACCCGGCAGGACCTGCGGCGGCGGCAGCTGCTTCGACGCGGCGATCGCTTCCAGCGTCTCGCCCTTGTTCACGCGGGCGACCAGCGCTTCGGCTTCCTTGCGGGCGGCCTTGGCGGCACGATCGGCGCGCACGGCGGCGATGACCTGATCGCGCACCTGCGCCAGCGGCTGGGCGCGTTCCGGCGCATGCGCGGTGACGCGGATCAGCACGGTGTGGCCGGGCTCGAGTTCGATCGGATCGCTGATGGCGCCGCTCTGGATCGCTTCTTCCGAGAACGCCACGCGCTGCACGGCCGGGTTGGCGCCGATGCCCTGCGCGTTGGTGCGCGCGAACGGGCCGAGCTTCTGCAGCGGCAGGTTCATCTCGCGCGCGGCCGGCGCAAGCGAGGACGGATTCTTCAGGGTCAGGTCGACCAGGCGGCTGGTGAAATCGCTCACCGTGCGCTCGCGATCGACTTCGGCCTGCTCTGCGGCGAGCGCATCGCGCACCTGCTCGAAGGTCTGTTGCGCACCCGACTGCACTTCGCGCAGCTGGATCACGTGCCAGCCGAACTCGCTCTTCACCGGGCCGCTGACGTCACCGGCCTTCATCGCGAACAGCGCGTCCTCGAACGGCGCGACCATCATGCCCTTCGCCACCCAGCCCAGGTCGCCGCCGGTGGCCTGCGAACCGGTGTCGTCACTGTTGGCGCGGGCCAGCGCGGCGAAATCGGCGCCCGGTGCCTTGGCCTGTTCGGCCAGACGCTTGGCCTTGTCTTCGGCGGCCTTCTGCGTGGCGGCGTCGGCGTTCTCGGCCACGCGCACCAGGATGTGCGAAGCCAGGCGCTGCTCGGCTTCGACGAAGCGGTTCTTTTCCTGCTCGTAGCGCTGGCGAAGCGTGGCGTCGTCGGCCGGTGCGGCGGCGGGGAGCTTGCTCGCGTCGACTTCGACGTATTCGATCTCGACCGTCTCCGGCGCGCGGAACTGCGCGGCGTGTTCGTCGTACCACTTCTGGATTTCGGCGGCGCTCACCTCGGCGGTGTCCGGCGCTGGCGGCGGGAGCAGCACCAGCGACACGTCGCGGCGTTCGCCCATCAGGCGCAGCAGGCGATCCATCTCGGCGCTGGTGACGAAGTTGCTGCTGCCCACGCCCACCGCGAGCATCGAACGCTGCAGGTCGTCGCGCACGGTCGCTTCGAACTGGCGCTCGCTCTGCGGCGGCGTCAGCGAGGCGAGCGCGAGCTTGTAGCGGTCGTAGTTGAACTTGCCGTCCACCTGGAAGCCGGGCACTTCCATGAGCGCCTTCTGCACCATCGCATCGCTCACCGCGAGGCCGTGGCGCTGCGCGGCGATCTGCTGCACGCGCGCGTCGATCAGCGTTTCCAGCACGGCGCGCTTGTTGTCCACGCTCTCGAAGGCGCGCGCGTCGAAGGCTTCGCCCTGCTGCGCGCGGCGCTGCATGCGTTCCTGTTCGAAACGGGCGCGGAACTCGTCGGAGGTGATCTTCTCGTGCGTCCAGAACACCGACACCGGCCACCACGCCGGCGCGGACGGCCACCAGGTCGGCGGTGCGTCGATGCGCGCGACCGAGTTGTCGGTGCGCTGGCCGAGGTACTGCTCGATGCCGACGAAGGCGAAGGGAATGATCAACAGGCCCAGGATCACGGTGGCGATCCAGCCCGAGGTCTTTTCGCGAAGTTTCTGCAGCATGTCCGGGACGCGTTCAGTCGTAAGCCGGACAGTTTAGCGCGGCCCGGGGGCTTCTCGGGGCGGGGGCGCGGAAATTCGATGGCTACCGGAAGCGGCGGCCCTCCAGCCTCCCTGCCCGAAGGGGAGGAGCAAACGCGGAGGCGGAGAAAAAACAAAAGGCGCCGTTTCCGGCGCCTTTCGACTCAAAACTGGCGGAGTGGACGGGACTCGAACCCGCGACCTCCGGCGTGACAGGCCAGCATTCTAACCGACTGAACTACCACTCCGCTTCTTGAACCTTCGGGCTTTCGCCCCCGGATCCTGACGCGGCGAGCCGCGTTTTCGATCCTCTCACTATTATAAAACAAAGGCGCCGTTTCCGGCGCCCTTGTGAAGACTGGCGGAGTGGACGGGACTCGAACCCGCGACCTCCGGCGTGACAGGCCAGCATTCTAACCGACTGAACTACCACTCCGCATGCTTCAAAACTCGTTACAACCACCGCTGGATGCTTGATGGTGGGTGCTGAGGGTTTCGAACCCCCGACCCTCTCCGTGTAAAGGAGACGCTCTACCGCTGAGCTAAGCACCCGTTTGCACTGCTGCCTGAGGGCCGAAACCCCGGCGGTGCTAACCGATTCGTTCAGACATCGGCGGCGAGTTGATTAGTTTACGGCATCCTTCAGCGCCTTGCCAGCCTTGAACGAAGGATTCTTCGACGCCTTGATCTTGATGGTCTCGCCGGTCTTCGGATTGCGGCCCTGGCGGGCGGCGCGCTTGCGGACCTGGAAGGTGCCGAAGCCGACCAGCGTCACCGTGTCGCCCTTCTTCAGCGCCTTGGTGACCACGTTGATCATGGCGTCGACGGCGTTCGCGGCGTCGGTCTTGGACAGCTCGGCAGCTTCGGCGACGGCGCCGACAAACTCAGCCTTGTTCATTCGGATTGACTCCCTCTGCGGATGAATGCCGCATGTTGTAAGAGCAGCATGTAATCGAAGGCGATTCCCCCGATCGTCTTTCGCCGCACCGCCATTGCATCGCAATGGCGTGCGCGGTCCGCAGCCGTTATACCAGCGGCATTTTGGGGTCGCAAGCGTGAAAGCCAAGCGTGGCGCGGCTTCCAGCGGTTTTACGCATCGTCCGATGAGCGGTGCGGATCAGTGCTTGACGTCGGTCTGCGCGATCGTTTTCGAACCATCGCGCACCGCCACTTCGCCTTCGCTCGGCGCCGATGCGGGCGCCGGCGTCGGTGCGCGTTCGAGCGCGAGGCCGAGCACTTCGTCGATCCACTTCACCGGGATGATCTTCAATCCCTGCGTCACGGTCTTCGGAAGGTCGGCGAGATCCTTGCGGTTCTCCTCCGGGATGATCACGGTGCGGATGCCGCCACGCAGCGCCGCCAGCAGCTTTTCCTTCAGGCCGCCGATCGGCAGGACGCGGCCACGCAGGGTGATCTCGCCCGTCATCGCCACGTCGGCCTTCACCGGGTTGCGCGTGAGCATCGACACCAGCGCGGTCGCCATCGCGATGCCGGCGCTCGGGCCATCCTTCGGCGTGGCGCCTTCGGGCACGTGCACGTGCACGTCGTGCTTCTGCAGGAAGTCGAGGTCGATGCCGAGCTGCTCCGTGCGCGCACGCACGACCGACAGCGCGGCCGATGCCGATTCCTTCATCACGTCGCCCAGCTGGCCGGTGAGCAGCAGCTGGCCCTTGCCCGGCACCAGCGTGGATTCGATCTGCAGCAGGTCGCCGCCGACCTCCGTCCACGCCAGGCCCGTGACGAGGCCGACTTCGTTCTGCTCTTCCGCACGACCGAAATCGTAGCGACGCACCCCCAGGTACTTGTCGAGGTTCTTGGAGGTGACGTTGACGACGTTCTTCTTCGCGCCCTTCTTCGACGGGCCAGCCAGCGCGATTTCCTTCACCACCTTGCGGCAGATCTTGGCGATCTCGCGCTCGAGCGAACGCACGCCCGACTCGCGCGTGTAATAGCGAACGATGTCGCGCACGGCGCTCTCGGCGACCTTCAGCTCTTCCGGCTTCAGGCCGTTGCCCTTGATCTGCTTGGGCAGCAGGTAACGCATCGCGATGTTGAGCTTCTCCTCCTCGGTGTAACCCGGGATGCGGATCACTTCCATGCGGTCCAGCAGCGGGCCGGGGATGTTGAGCGAGTTGGAGGTCGCGACGAACATCACTTCGGACAGGTCGAGGTCGACCTCCAGGTAATGGTCGTTGAAGGCGTTGTTCTGCTCGGGGTCGAGCACTTCCAGCAGCGCCGAGGACGGATCGCCGCGGAAGTCCATCGACATCTTGTCGATCTCGTCGAGCACGAACAGCGGGTTCTTGCTGCCGACCTTGTTGAGGTTCTGCACGATGCGACCCGGCATCGAACCGACGTAGGTGCGGCGATGGCCACGGATCTCGGCCTCGTCGCGCACGCCGCCCAGCGACATGCGAACGAACTTGCGATTCGTCGCCTTGGCGATCGACTGGCCCAGCGAGGTCTTGCCCACGCCCGGCGGTCCGACCAGGCACAGGATCGGGCCCTTCATCTGCTTCACGCGCGACTGAACGGCGAGGTATTCGAGGATGCGGTCCTTGACCTTCTCCAGGCCGAAGTGGTCGGCATCGAGCACGTCCTGCGCGGCCTTGAGGTCCTTGCGCACCTTGGTGCGCTTCTTCCACGGCACGCCCAGCAGCCAGTCGAGATAATTTCGCACGACCGCCGCTTCGGCCGACATCGGCGACATCTGCTTGAGCTTGTTGAGCTCGGCCTTGGCCTTGGCTTCGACCGGCTTGGGCATGCCGGCCTCGGCGATCTTGCGGGTCAGCTCGTCGATGTCGTTGGGCGCATCGTCGATCTCGCCGAGCTCCTTCTGGATCGCCTTCATCTGCTCGTTGAGGTAGTACTCGCGCTGGCTCTTCTCCATCTGCGACTTCACGCGTCCGCGGATGCGCTTTTCCAGCTGCTGCACGTCGATTTCGCCGTCGACCAGGCCGACGAGCAGTTCCAGGCGCGAACCGACGCCGTGCGTCTCCAGCAGCTTCTGCTTGTCGCCGATGCGCACGCCCAGGTGCGCGGCGATGGTGTCGGCGAGGCGACCGGGCTCGTCGATGCCGGACAGCGTCTGCATCAGTTCCGGCGGAAGCTTCCGGTTGGTCTTCACGTACTGCTCGAACAGGCCCATCAGCGAGCGCGCGATTGCCTCGATCTCGCGCTCCTCGCGATCGCTCTCGGGCTCGACGACTTCTGCCTGGCCGCTCAGTGCGCCGCCGCGCTCGGTCACGTCATGGACGTTCACGCGCGACACGCCCTCGACCAGCACCTTGATGGTGCCGTCGGGGAGCTTCAGCAGTTGCAGGACCTGGGCGAGCGTACCGACCTGGTAGAGGTCCTCGGCGCCCGGATCGTCGGTCTCGGCGGACTTCTGGGCGACCAGCAGGATGCGCTTGTCGCTCTCCATGGCGAGGTCGAGCGCGTGGATCGACTTGTCCCGGCCGACGAACAGCGGGATCACCATGTGCGGGAACACGACGACGTCGCGCAGCGGCAGGACCGGGAGGGTGAGCGTCTCGTGCTCGGTTGATACGGCCATGGAGGGACTCCGGAATACGGGTGCGGGCGAGAGCCGCCCGGGGACTTCGTGGGCGCGCTTCGCCCATGGCGACGGTTATGGGGTCCGGCGCGAACGGATGCAAGCGGCCCGCAGGCTATGCTGCGGGCCGGAGGCATTTATCCGTTGTGAATCAGCCGTTTAGAGACGCCTCCGACATGCCGGAGGCGCGACGGCGGTCACGTCGCCGTCAGTCGGCGGAGGCCACCTTGGGGGCGGCCGGTGGGGTCTGGTAGATCAGGTACGGCTCGGTCTTGTGATCGATCACCGACTCGTCCACGACCACCTTGGAGACGTTCTCCAGCGACGGCAGCTCGTACATCGTGTCCAGCAGGACCGACTCGACGATGGTGCGCAGGCCGCGCGCACCGGTCTTGCGCTTGAGCGCCTTGCGGGCGATCGCCGAGAGTGCGTCCGGGCGGAACTCCAGCTCGACGCTCTCCATCTCGAACAGCTTCTTGAACTGCTTGGTGATGGCGTTCTTCGGCTCGGTGAGGATCTTCACCAGCGCTGGCTCGTCCAGCTCCTCGAGCGTGGCAACCACCGGCAGGCGGCCGACGAACTCGGGGATCAGGCCGAACTTGATCAGGTCTTCCGGCTCGACGTCGGCCAGGAGCTTGCCGATGTCGTTCTTGCGCTCGCTGCTCTTCACCTTGGCGCCGAAGCCGATGCCGCCGGCCTCGGTGCTGCGCTGCTGGATGATCTTGTCGAGCCCGGCGAACGCACCGCCGACGACGAACAGGATGTTGCGCGTGTCGACCTGCAGGAATTCCTGCTGCGGGTGCTTGCGACCGCCCTGCGGCGGGACGCTGGCGACGGTGCCTTCGATGAGCTTCAGCAGCGCCTGCTGCACGCCCTCGCCCGACACGTCGCGGGTGATCGACGGGTTGTCGCTCTTGCGCGAGATCTTGTCGATTTCGTCGATGTAGACGATGCCCTGCTGCGCCTTCTCGACGTCGTAGTCGCACTTCTGCAGCAGCTTCTGGATGATGTTTTCCACGTCCTCGCCGACGTAGCCGGCTTCGGTCAGCGTGGTCGCATCGGCGATGGTGAACGGCACGTTGAGCAGGCGCGCCAGCGTTTCGGCCAGCAGCGTCTTGCCCGAGCCGGTCGGTCCGACCAGCAGGATGTTCGACTTCGCCAGTTCGACGTCGTCGTTCTTCTGGCGGCTCTCGATGCGCTTGTAATGGTTGTACACGGCCACCGCGAGCGTGCGCTTGGCGCGCTGCTGGCCGATCACGTACTGGTCCAGTACCTCGAGGATCTCGCGCGGCTTGGGCAGGTGGCTGCGGGCCGACTGGGCCTTTTCCTCGAGCTCCTCGCGGATGATGTCGTTGCACAGCTCGACGCATTCGTCGCAGATGAACACGCTCGGGCCCGCGATGAGCTTGCGGACCTCGTGCTGGCTTTTCCCGCAGAACGAGCAGTAAAGGATCTTGTTGCTGTCGCCGGTGCTGCGGCCCTGTCGGTCGTCGCTCATGCCTGTGCCCAAATGGTGCTGGTGTCTCGAACGCGCCGGCCGAAAGCTCGCCGTGGCATGACGCGTTCAGGTGCTGCGGCCCGAGGATAACACAGCGCTCCGGCCCGCCTCGCGGGCCGGATCACGGGCCGGAAAAAAGGTTGGATCAATGCCGTGACGGCGGTCAGCCTGCCTGGATCGACTCTTCCGGGCGGCGCTCCAGGACCTGGTCGACCAGGCCGTACTCGCGGGCCGCCTCGGCGCTCTTGAAGTTGTCGCGCTCGGTGTCGCGGGCGATGGTCTCCAGCGCCTGGCCCGTGTGCTTGGCCAGGATTTCGTTCAGGCGCTGGCGCAACGTCAGGATCTCGCGGGCGTGGATGTCGATGTCCGTCGCCTGCCCCTGGAACCCGCCCAGCGGCTGGTGGATCATCACGCGCGAGTTCGGCAGCGCGTAACGCTTGCCCTTCGCACCGGCCGCCAGCAGCAGCGCGCCCATCGAGGCCGCCTGGCCGACGCAGATCGTGCTCACGTCCGGCTTGATGTACTGCATGGTGTCGTAGATCGCCAGGCCCGCCGTGACCACGCCACCGGGCGAGTTGATGTACAGGCTGATGTCCTTCTCGGGGTTCTCGGCCTCGAGGAAGAGCATCTGGGCGACGATCACGTTCGCCACGTGGTCGTCCACGCCGCCGACCAGGAAGATCACGCGCTCCTTGAGCAGGCGCGAATAGATGTCGTAGGCGCGCTCGCCCCGGCTGGTCTGTTCGACCACCATCGGCACGAGATTCAGGGCTTTGGTCAGGTTGTCCATGTTCGACGGCACCTTGGATCGGATATGGGGCGCTTGCGGAAGCGCGGTCCGGTCAACTTGGGGCCAACCGGACCAGAGCGCAAGGGGCGCGTCCTTTCTACGGAACCGGCCGCGGCACGACGCCGCGACCGTCACGCATGCTTACTGGCGGATCGCCTCGTTGAACGAGAGCGCCTGCTCGGTGTGCTGCGCGCGTTCGGCGATCCAGTCGATCACCTGCTCTTCCATCACGCGGGCCTGCAGGCCGTTCATGAGCTGCGCGTCGTTGCGGTACAGCTCGACGACCTGCTGCGGCTCCTCGTAGGTCGAGGCGATCAGGTTCAACGTCTCGGTCACGCGCTTGGGCTCCAGGCGCAGCTCGTTGCGACGGGCGATCTCGCCCACCAGCAGGCCGACCAGCACGCGCTTGCGCGCAGCGTCCATGAAGCCCACGTGCGCGTCGGCCGGGATCTCGCCGATGGCGCGACCCTGGCGGCGCGCGGCCTCGATGGTCTGGCGGGCCATGTCGCGGGCCTCCGCCTCGACCAGCTTCGGCGGCATCTCGACGTGCGAGTACGACGCGATCAGCTGCTCGCCGACTTCGCGACGCAGGCGGGTCATCAGCGCACCCTTGAGCTCGCGCTCCAGGTTGCTGCGGATGTCCATGCGGAACTGCTCGGCATCGCCGCTGCGCACGCCGAAGCTCTTGATGAAGGGGGCATCGACGTCCGGCAGCACCGGCTCGGACACCTTGGTCGCCTTCAGGTGGACCTTGACGGTCTTGCCGGCGAAGGCCGGCACGCGCCAGTCGGCCGGGAAGTCGACGTCGACATCCTTCTCGTCGCCGGCCTTCATGCCGACAAGTGCCGATTCGATAGCCGGGAACATGGCGGCCGAACCGATGATGGTCGCGCCGCGCTCGACGCCCTCGGCGGGCAGGCGCTCATCGCCCACCTGCGAGTACGTTTCGATCTCGACCGCGTCGCCGGCGGCGGCTTCGCGCTCCACCGGGTTCCAGGTGCGGCGCTGCAGGCGCAGGTTCTCGATCATCGCGTCGATGTCGGCGTCGGTCACTTCAGCGGTGTGGCGCACGACGTTGAGCTTGGCCACGTCGATGTCGCCGAAATCCGGCACGACTTCGAACGTCGCCACGTACGAGAGCTGGTCCTCGGCACCGGCCGGCACGATCTGCGGGCTGCCGGCGATCTGCAGCGACTGCTCGCGCACCGCGTTGCTGAAGCCCTCGCGCAGGAGGTCGTTGAGGACGTCGGCGCGGACCTGCGCGCCGAAGCGCTGCTCGATCACCTTGGCGGGCACCTTGCCGGGGCGGAAACCCTTGATCTTGGCGCCGCGCGAGATCTCGCGCAGGCGACCGCCGACCTGGGCTTCCAGCCGGTCCGCCGGAAGGCTGAAAGTCATGCGGCGTTCGAGGCTGCCGAGCGATTCGACCGAAACTTGCATATCCACTCCTGCTACCGCGGCGATCTGCCGCGGCACGATGTTGATGGTCCTGATCCTGCCCGCGGCCCGGGCGGAATGCTTCGCGGCCGGCGGAACGCGGTAGTTTGGCCGATTGCGGGCCGTCGTGCCAGCGCTGGACGGGGCTGCGGGGCCATGATGGCGTTGTTTCCGAGCCTTGGCGCGGATGGGGCGCCCGGGGGGCTCTGCCCGGGCGTCGGGAGCAGCGCTCGCTCGGGCAGGGGGCCCGTGCGGAAGCACAGTCCGGCCGCCGAATGCATCACTCGCGAACGCTCGCTCGGGCTTGCCGGCCGCCGCATACCGAGGAAGTTGGTGCGAAAGGCGGGACTCGAACCCGCACGCCTTGCGGCACTGGAACCTAAATCCAGGGCGTCTACCAATTCCGCCACTTTCGCTTGCCGGCCGGCGGATGCCGACGCGGCGGCATTCTAGGCCGCGGCTCCGGCGAGGGGAAATGTTCTTCGGGATTTCCCGGGTCGGAAGAGAAAAAGACACCGGGGGAAAGCCGCGGGCGTTCTGGATGGACGGGCCTTCAGGGAGTCGAGCCTTGAGCTCGCCGCCCCAGGAACTGGAATTTGCCATCCAATCAGTTACTTGAGCTGCGCAGCCCTGCGGGTATCCCGCCCTGCCATGCCTGATCGATCGGCGGCGGCGTCCGTCCCGAAGCGGCCACAGCCGGACATTCACGCCGGCCTCACAGCCGCGCTGTCAAAGACCCGATCCGGTGAAACGGAGGTGAGCCATGCGCACTGCGTTAGCGCTTCTGACGTCCGTCGCGCTGGCTGCCCTGGCCGGCTGCAACCGTCCCTCGACGCAGGCGCCCGACACGGAACCGGGGTCCGCCCCCGCATCCCAGGCCAGCAGCCGGCCCTACACCGATCAGGACATCAGCGACGCGTACATCTACCTGCTCGCGCGGCTGCTGGTGCTGCGGCAGCAGCAACTCGACTTCGAGGAAGGCTTCAAGTGGAACGAGCTTGTGCACCGCAAGCCCGGCGCCGTGGACTGGCCCAATCCGAACCTCGATGTCGCCTACTCCGAGGCGTGGGTGGCCACCGACGAGAACAGTTGCACCCAGGTAACCGTGCCCAGGGTCACCGGTCGCTACTACACCGTGCAGTTCCTCAACGGTTGGGGCGAGACGCTGGCCAACATCAACGAGCGCACGCATCCGGACCAGCCGTCGGGCGAGTTCGCCGTGTGCCTGAAAGGCGCGAACGTGGAGCTTCCCGCCGGCGTCACGCGCATCGACCTGCCGGTGAAGTACACCCGCGTGCTCACGCGCGTCGAACTCGGCGACAACTGGGACGACGCCGTCGCGCTGCAACGCAGGTTCGCGCTGAAGGCCACGGGGAATCCGGCGCTTCCGCAGCTGCCCGCCATTCCCGCGTTCGACATGGATTCGCTGCCGGACGCGAAAGCGTTCGAGGTCGCGCCGGCCGTGCTGGACAGCGAAGCCGACATCAATCCCGGGATGGAGGCCGTTGCGGCCAAGGTGCGCGCGATCGCCGAAGGAATACGCGATCCGGCCGAACGCGCACGCGTGGACCAGGTGATCCGCGAGAAGGCGCTGACCGATTTCGCCAAGGCGTCGCCCACCATCGGCCACGGCACCCTGAAGCAGGGTTGGGCGCGTCCGGCGGTCTCCGGCGCCTATCGCGACGACTGGCTGGGACGCACGCTGGTGAACTTCGCCGGCATCTGGGCGAACACGATGGACGAGGTCGTCTACTACAAGGGCAACCTGGACAGCACCGGAACGCAGGTCAACGGCACGCACACGTACACGGTGACGTTCCCGAAGGACGACCTTCCTTCGAAGTACGCCAAGTACTTCTGGTCGGTGATCGCGGTGGACACGCGCCACATGCGCGTGCTCCCCAATGCGCAGAACCGGTTCCTGCTCAACCGCGAGTCCAACCTCCAGTACAACCCGGATGGTTCGCTGACCCTGTTCTTCGGCCCGGAGAAGCCGGCCGATGCGCCCGCGAACAACTGGCTGCCGACTCCGGCCGGCCAGGACTATCGGTTGACCTTCCGCTTCTACGGCCCGTCAGGCGGCGTGGCCGACGGCAGCTACTTCCCGCCGCCGCTGATCAAGCGCCCCTGATTAGTGCGTCATGAACCACGAGATGCGCGAAGGTGCGCCCTGCATTGATCGGACCCAGGTTCATCGCGACTTCTGCCCGGGCGCGTCGCATGGAATCGCAGCGGGCGGATGCCCACGCGAACGCCCTGAAGCCGCTCCGGGGCAAAGAAAAAGGGACCTGGCGTCGCCGCCAAGTCCCGTTTTTGGTGGGCCGTCAAGGATTCGAACCTTGGACCTATTGATTAAGAGTCAACTGCTCTACCAACTGAGCTAACGGCCCGGAAAAACCAGAAGCGAAACTATAACAACAAAAACCGGTTTCGCCAACAACCTGTCACACGATCTGGGGTGGCTGAGGGGACTCGAACCCCCGACAACTGGAATCACAATCCAGTACTCTAACCAACTGAGCTACAGCCACCATAAAGCTTGTTTTCGCGGCATTCACCGCATTGCGTGGCGCGCCCGGCGGGACTCGAACCCACAACCACCGGCTTAGAAGGCCGGTGCTCTATCCGGTTGAGCTACGGGCGCCAGCCTTGCATCTTAACTGACACTGCAACCGCAACCGCCGGTCGAACTTCCCACTCGGTCCTGGATGGTCGGGGCAGAGGGATTCGAACCCACGACATCCAGCTCCCAAAGCTGGCGCTCTACCAGGCTGAGCTATACCCCGAGGCCGGGACTTCCGTTGCGCGCCAACGCCGCGAAAGGCCGGATAGTCTGGCTGGCGCGACTGCCGCTGTCAACGGATCCCGGGCCACGCGGGCGGGCGTTGTATGCTCCCGCTCATCCATTCACCACGGAACAGGGGCACCCCATGATCGGACGCAGCGGCAATCCCGCATTGAAGGAAGGCACCTTCCTCGATCTTTCCAGCGGCGCGGTGGTCCAGCGCGACAGCGACGCGATGACGCTCAACGGCACAGTCCACAAGACCGGCATGCTGCTGCTGTTTTGCGTGATCACCGCGGCCTTCGCATGGAGCCAGGTCACGTTCACCGAAGCCGGCCCGGTCGGCGCGATGCCCTACGTCATCGGCGGCGCGATCGGCGGCCTGGTGTTCGCCATCGCCACCATCTTCAAGAAGGAGTGGGCGCCGGTCACCGCGCCGATGTACGCGCTGACCGAGGGCTTCTTCCTCGGCGCGATCTCCGCGATCTTCGAGCACCGCTTCCCCGGCATCGTGATGCAGGCGGTGATGCTGACCTTCGGCACGCTGTTCGCGCTGCTGTTCGCGTACCGCTCGGGGCTGATCCGCGCGACGGAGAACTTCAAGCTCGGCGTGGTCGCCGCGACCGGCGGCATCGCGCTGGTGTACCTCGCCTCGTTCGTGCTGTCGTTCTTCGACGTGCGCGTTCCGTTCATCCACGAATCCGGCCTGATCGGCATCGGCTTCAGCCTGTTCGTGGTGGTGATCGCGGCGCTGAACCTGGTGCTGGATTTCGACTTCATCGAAAGCGGCGTCGAGCAGAACGCGCCGAAGTACATGGAGTGGTACGGCGCGTTCGGCCTGATGGTCACGCTGGTGTGGCTGTACGTGGAATTCCTGCGCCTGCTGTCGAAGCTGCAGTCGCGCGACTGACGCGACGGTTCCCACGAGCCCGAAACGCGAAGGGCGCGGAGCGATCCGCGCCCTTCCCTTTTGTGGTGGTTCGCTCAGGCCGGCTGCGGCGCGGTCCTGCGTACCGGCCACAGCATCGCGCCGATGGTGATGGCGCCCAGCAGCCAGCTGTAATGCACGTTGCCCGCGAGCGCCAGCGGCGACACCGCGCCGAGCGAAGCGGCCAGCAGGATCTGCGCGCCGTAAGGCAGCACGCCCTGCGTCACGCACGCGAAGATGTCGAGCACGCTCGCCGCGCGCGCCGGCGGCACGCCGTGTTCCTGCGCGATGTCGCGCGCGAGCCCGCCGCTGATCAGGATCGCGACGGTGTTGTTCGCGGTGAACACGTCGGTCGCGGCGGACAGCGTGGCGATGCTCACCTCGCCCGCGCGACGGCTGCGATGCCCGCGCGCAAAGCGGCCGATCGCCTGCGCCAGCCACGCCAGTCCGCCGGTCGCCTTCATCAGCGCGCCCAGGCCGCCCACGAGCAGCGACAGCAGGGTGATTTCCACCATGCTTTCGAAGCCTTCCCATATGTGCGTGGCGTAGGCGGCGACGCCGAATTCGTCGGCGAAGAACGCGCCGAACAGGCCGGCGATCACCAGGCCGAGGCTCAGCACGATGATCACGTCCACGCCCGCCATCGCCAGGCCGAGCACGATCACGTAGGGCACGATCAGCCACGGCGAGACCGGTTCCAGCGTTTGCGTCGGCGCGGTATCGCCGATAAAGCCCAGCAGCACCACGGTGAGCAGCGCGGCGGGTAGCGCGAGCTTGAGGTTCGCGCGGAATTTCTCGCGCATCGTGCAGCCCTGCGTGCGGCTGGCGACGATCGCGGTGTCGGAGATCACCGACAGGTTGTCGCCGAAGGTCGCGCCGCCGATCACCGCGCCGAGCACCAGCGCGCGATCCAGGCCGGATGCGTCCGACACGCCCAGCGCGATCGGCGCCACCGCTGCGATGGTCCCCATCGAGGTCCCCAGCGAGAGCGAGATGAAGCCCGCCACGACGAAGAGCCCCGGCAGCAGCAGCGCCGGGTGCAGGTGGCCGATGCCGAGCGCGACGATCGCATCGACCGCGCCGATGGCCTTGGACACCTCCACGAAGCCGCCGGCCAGCAGGAAGATCAGGCACATCAGCACGACGTTGTGGTCGCCCATGCCCGACAGCAGCGTCTCCAGCGGCTTCAGCCCGCGCCGCCACGCGATGAACGCCGCCAGCGCCAGCGCCGGCAGGATCGCCACCGGCGCGCGCAGCTGGTAGAAGCCCATGGCCTCGCCGTGGCTGGTGAAATACAGCCCGGCGCCGAAGAACAGCGCGAGGAACACCAGCAGCGGCGTGAGCGCAAGGGCGCTCGGCCGGACGGGCTCGTTCATCTCTTTATCCGAATGGAGCGAAAAGGCGGCGCATTCTGAGGCCGGCGGCGGGCGGTGTCGAGTGCACCGGCGGAACACTGCGCCAGCATGCGCGGAAGCGGGGCCCTTGTGTGCGACCTGCGCCGTCATCCCGGCTACAGAACGCAACGGGACGCCCGAAAGCGCGGATCCGTCGGACGTATGGAGCAGGATCAAGCCGTTGTAGCCCGGGTAAGCGAAGCGCACCCGGGCTGTGCGTCGCCGCGTCGATAACCTCCCCGGTGCGCTTCGCTTACCCCGGCTACAAACGCCCAGGAGGGCTCCCGCCGACGATCTGCCCAAACGCAACGAGGCGCCCGGAGGCGCCTCGTCGAAGGCCGGCAACCGCGCGGCCGATGTGTCCAACCGGATCAGATCCGGCTGGCGATCGCCTTCGCGAACGACATCGTGTTGCCGGTGCCGCCCAGGTCCGGGGTCAGCGAATCCTTGGCTTCCAGCGTGGCGATGATCGCCGCGCGGAGGCGCTCGGCCTTCTCGCACTCGCCCAGGTGGTCGAGCATCTGCGCGGCGCCCAGCAGCAGCGCGCACGGGTTGGCCTTGCCCTGCCCCGCGATGTCCGGCGCGGTGCCGTGCACGGCTTCGAAGATCGCGGCGTCCGTGCCGATGTTCGCGCCCGGCGCCAGGCCCAGGCCGCCGACGAGGCCGGCGCACAGGTCGGAGATGATGTCGCCGAACAGGTTGGTGGTCACGATGATGTCGAACTGCTCCGGACGCATCACCAGCTGCATGCAGGTGTTGTCCACGATCATCTCGTTGCACTCGATGTCCGGGTATTCCGCGGCGACCGCACGCGCGGTCTTGAGGAACAGGCCCGAGGTCGACTTCAGGATGTTGGCCTTGTGCACCACGGTGACCTTCTTGCGGCCGGTGCGACGGGCCAGTTCGAAGGCGTAGCGCACGATGCGCTCTGAGCCGCGGCGAGTGACCTTCTGCGTGAGCACGGCGGTCTCGCCGTCTTCCGACAGCGCCTGGCCTTCGCCGATGTACGCGCCTTCGGTGTTCTCGCGCACCGTGATCAGGTCCACGCCCGAAGCGAAGCGCGACTTGGTGTTCGGGAACGACTTCGCCGGACGCACGTTGGCGTACAGGTCGAAGCGCTTGCGCAGCTCGACGTTGATCGAGCTGAAACCCTCGCCGACCGGCGTGGTCAGCGGCGACTTGAGCGCGATGCGGTTCTTGCGGATGGAGTCCAGCGTCGCCTGCGGCAGCAGCTCGCCGTGCTTTTCCAGCGCGACCAGGCCGGCATCGGCGAATTCGTACTGCAACCCGAGGTTCATCGAGTCGAGCACGTGCAAGGTGGCGTCCATGATTTCCGGGCCGATGCCGTCGCCACGGATGACCGTAATAGTCTGCGTCATAGGGGATTTCTTCCGACTTATGGGCGCGCGACGGGGAAGTACGGCGCCGGATGGTGAGCCCCGGAATTATGCCGGAAGCGGCCCGCCCCTGCAGGCGGGACGAATTCGACCATGGTCCGGGACCGGCGGCCCGAAACGGCAAAAAGCCCGCCGGAGCGGGCTTTTGCGGTGCGTGGAGCCGAGGCGGCGGATGCCGCGGACCCGTTCAGCCGTGGTCGTGCCCGGCCGGCGCGGCGGCCTCGCCCTGCTCCAGGCGGTCGAGGAAGTCCACGGCGCGACGCAGGTGCGGAATCACGATGGAACCGCCGACGACCAGCCCGACCGAGAAGGTCTCGAACATCTCGTCCCGGCTCACGCCGGCTTCCTTGCACTGCGCGACGTGGTAGCTGATGCAGTCGTCGCAACGCAGCACGAGCGAGGCGACCAGTCCCAGCAGCTCCTTCGTCTTCACGTCCAGCGCGCCGGCCTGGTAGGTCTGCGTGTCCAGCGCGAAGAAGCGGCGCACGACCTGGTTCGGCTCGGCGAGGATGCGCTCGTTCATGCGCTTGCGGAACGCGGTGAATTCGGCGACGCGGTCCTGGGTGCTGCTGTCGTTGCTCATGTGGATCCCGGAATCGAAGGTTCGGACGGATGGATGAAGTCTGGAACGGGACGGCCACGCCCGCCAGGCAGGGCGCCAGGCGGTCGTGGCCGGACGTCGCGGTGCGGACCGGTTTACTGCGGGGAGAGCAGCGGCTCCAGGCCGCCGGCGCGATGCAGCGCGATCATGTCGTCGTACCCACCCACGTGGGTGTCGCCGATGAAGATCTGCGGCACGCTGGTGCGGCGCGCGCGGGCCAGCATGGTGTCGCGCTGCGCCGGGTCCAGGTCGATGCGGATCTCGGTCCACGACTGGCCGCGGCTCTTCAGGAAGTTCTTGGCCGCCACGCAGTACGGGCAGATCGCGGTGGTGTAGATGACGATTTCGGGGGCCTTGGCGGTGCCGGACGCAACGTTTGAAGCGGTCAAGACAATCTCCAGTGAACTCGCGGAGGGGGCTGTGGTCGAATATGGGCTTGGCCCGGAGGCATTTCCACCCCACGTACGGAACACTGACGCCCGGAGCATGCATCCGGACAGCCATGTGAAAGGATTAACTGGCGATTCATCCCGGTGTCGTGGCGCCGCCGCATCCTGCGGGCGACCGGTCCGGCGATCCTGAGTCGACGACCCCGAGCCCACGAACCGCCGGTCCAGAGGGAACCCCATTGCGCCGCATCGTCCTGCCCGTCGCCGCCCTGACCTTCGCCGTCGCCAGCCTGTGCGCGCCGGCGCAGGAATCGAACCTGCCCGACATCGGCTCGTCGGCGGGCGAACTGCTGAGCCCGCGCCAGCAGGAGGAATACGGCGCGATGATGCTGGCGCAGCTGCGCCATTACGACTACCTGCTCGAAGACCCGCTGATCGACAGCTGGCTCGACACCCTAGGTACGCGCCTGGCCGCCAACAGCGACCAGCCGAAGCAGCCTTTCACCTTTTTCATGCTGCGCGAGCGGCAGATCAACGCCTTCGCCACGCTGGGCGGCTACATCGGCGTCAATTCCGGCCTGATCCTCGCCGCCGACAAGGAAGACGAGGTCGCCGGCGTGCTCTCCCACGAAATCGCCCACGTCACCCAGCAGCACGTGCTGCGCGGCGCCGAGCGCGCGCAGCGCGACCAGTTGCCGATCCTGCTGGCGATGCTCGGCGCGATCGTCGCCGCGCAGGCGTCCAACGGCAATTCCTCCGACGACGCCGCGCAGGCCGCGATGGCCGGCGCGATGGGCCTGATGCAGCAGCGCCAGATCAACTACACGCGCGCCAACGAATCCGAAGCCGACCGCCTGGGCATCCAGACCCTCGCCCGCAGCGACTACGACCCCGAGGCCATGGCGGATTTCTTCGCGATCATGCAGGCGCGCTCGCGCAGCAACGGCGCCAATTACTGGGGCGAATCGCCGGACTGGCTGATGACCCACCCGGTCACCATCACCCGCATCACCGAGGCCAAGGATCGCGCCGCGCGCATCCGTCGCGAGCGCGGCACCAGCGAGGTGTGCGTGCGCGATCCCGACGGCCCGGCGCAGTGCGAGAAGGAAACCGCGCCGCGCCCGCAGTTCCCCAGCGATGGTGCGGTCAATCCGCTGTTGCCGCCGACGCTGCAGGCCAATCTCGGCACCGCGTTCGGCGCCGGCGGCACCGGCCGCTTCGATTACGCGCGCGAACGCCTGCGTGTGCTCAGCGCGAACACGCCGCGCGATGCGATCCGCGAATACGAGCAATTGGGCGACGCCGGCAAGCGCACCGACGCGCAGCGCTACGGTCTGGCGTTCGCGCAGCTGCGCGCCAACCAGCCCGCCGCGGCGGCCACGACGCTGGGCGCGCTGCTGCAGAAGAACCCGGGCGACGTCTGGATCACCCTCGCCCTGGCCGAAGCCGAATCGAAGACCGGCAAGACCGCGTCCGCCGACGCGCGCTTCGAAGCCCTGCTGCGCCAGACGCCGCGCAATCGCGCCGTCGTGCTGAGCTACGCCGACGTGCTCGCCGAGCGCGGCAACGCCGAGGCGGGCAAGCGGGCCCAGGAGATCCTGCGTCCGCTGCTGGGCAACTCGGCCAACGACGCGACCTTCCAGCGCGTGTTCGCGCGGGCCTGCGAGATGGCCGGCGATCCGGTCCGCGCCGGCGAAGCCTACGCGGAAGCGGCGTATCTGAACGGCCGGCCCGAACAGGCGCTGGTGCAGCTGAACACGCTCAAGCGCCGCTCCGACCTGGATTATTACGCGCGTGCGCGGATCGAAGCCCGCATCGCGGCGATCACGCCCACGGTGCTGGAATTGAAACGCCAGGGCATCCGCGACGAGGATCTGCGACGGCAGTAACCCTTTGCCGGAGCGGCCCGGATGACGGTGTCATGCGCCCGTCATAAAACGGTAGTGTACTGACGCGGCTTGCTTAAGCCCCCTACGCTCCCCCGGTGACCGCGTGCAGAAGCGCATCCTGATCGTCGAAGACGAACCCGCCATCCGCGACATGGTGTCCTTCGCCCTGCGCAAGGGCGAATACGAACCGGTCCACGCCGGCGACGCGCGCGAAGCGCAGGCCGCGATCGCCGACCGGGTGCCCGACCTGATCCTGCTGGACTGGATGCTGCCCGGCACCAGCGGCCTGGAACTCGCCCGCCGCTGGCGCAAGGACCAGCTGACGCGCGAGATCCCGATCATCATGCTCACCGCCCGCGGCGAGGAGAACGACCGCGTCGGCGGGCTCGAAGCCGGCGTCGACGACTACGTCGTCAAACCCTTCTCCGCGCGCGAACTGCTGGCCCGCATCCGTGCGGTGCTGCGGCGTTCCCGCGAGGACGACGAGGACGGCAGCGTGGCCGTCGGCCCGCTGCGCATCGACGGCGCCGCGCACCGCGTCTTCGCCCACGGCGGCGACGGCGACCAGCCGGTGCAGATCGGCCCGACCGAATACCGCCTGCTGCACTTCTTCATGACCCACCCCGAGCGCGTGTACACCCGAACGCAGCTGCTGGACCACGTCTGGGGCGGCAGCGTGTACGTGGAGGAACGCACGGTCGACGTGCACATCCGCCGCCTGCGCAAGACGCTGGAACCGCACCAGCTCGACGGCATGGTGCAGACGGTGCGCGGCGCGGGGTACCGGTTCTCGGCGTCGGTGGAAGCTTGAGGCGCAGGAGTGGGGAGGAAGGAGTGGGACGTGAGGAAAGGCCTGCCATCGTCGTTCCGTAACAAACGCCCGGCTCACTGCTCACTCCTCTAGACTCACTTCTCGACCATGCCTCCCCGATCCCACTCCGCCTGGCTACGCACCCTCGGCCAGCTCGCCCTGATCCTGGCGGGCGCGGCGGTGGCGGGATTGCTGATCGGACATCCCTGGCCGGTGATCACCATCGCCGCGCTCGGCGTGGTCGCCTGGCATTACTGGCGCCTCCGCGGCGTGCTGCTGCGCCTGACCGCCCGCCAGCGCCTGAAGCCGCCGACGGGCGATGGCATCTGGAACGAACTCGACCGCCTGCTGCACCGCAGCCAGTCCGAAATGCGCGCACGCAAGAAACGCCTGATCGAAATGCTGCGCGCCTATCGCGCCGCCGCCGCCGCGATGCCCGACGCCATCGTCGTGGTCGAACGCAACAGCCAGCGCATCCAGTGGTTCAACCATTCGGCCAACAGCCTGCTGCAGCTGCGCTATCCGCGCGACATCGGCGCGCCGCTCGCGAACCGCCTGCAACCGTTGCAGCTGTCGCACTGGCTGGCCTCGGGCCGCAACGCCGAGACGCTGGAAATCGCCTCGCCGTGGAATCCGGCCGTCACGCTCAGCCTGCGCCTGATCCCCTACTCCGACGACCTGTGGATGCTGGTCGCGCGCGACGTCAGCCGCCTGCTGCAACTGGAACAGATGCGCCGCGATTTCGTCGCCAACGTCTCGCACGAACTGCGCACGCCGCTCACCGTCGTGCACGGCTACCTCGACATGCTCGATCCGGACGAACATCCCGACTGGGCGCCGATGCTCGCCGAGATGCAGCGCCAGTCGCAGCGCATGACCCAGCTGGTCGAGGACCTGCTGATGCTCTCGCGCCTTGAATCGCAGGACAGCCTGCCGGGCGAGGAAACCGTGTCGATGGCGCCGATGCTGGCGACGTTGCGGCGCGAAGCCGCGGCGCTGAGCCAGGGCCGCCACGAGGTCATCGTCGAGGACAGCGCGGGCGTGGACCTGTGGGGTTCGAACAAGGAACTGCACAGCGCGTTCTCCAACCTGGTCAGCAATGCGGTGCGCTACACGCCGGCCGGCGGCGCGATCCGCATCCAGTTCCGCCGCGAGGACAAGGGCGCGGTGCTGGAGGTGATCGACAGCGGCTACGGCATTCCGGCCGCGCACCTGCCGCGCATCACCGAACGCTTCTACCGCGTCTCCACCAGCCGCTCGCGCGAAAGCGGCGGCACGGGGCTCGGGCTTTCCATCGTCAAGCACGTGCTGAACCTGCACCAGGCGCGGCTGGAAATCGCCAGCGAAGTCGGGCGCGGCAGCACGTTCTCCTGCCATTTCGGCGCCGAACGCGTGCGCCCGCGCGATGAATTCGCGCTGTCGGAGGTTGTGCCATGAACATTGCCGCGGTCGACACCAGCCCGCTCGACACCGATCCGCTGCGCGACAGCGAGCTGTACTTCAACCGCGAACTGTCCGCGCTGGACTTCAATTTCCGCGTGCTGGCGCAGGCGCAGGACCCGCAGGTCCCGCTGCTCGAACGGCTTCGCTACCTGTGCATTTCCTGCACCAACCTCGACGAATTCTTCGAGATCCGCGCCGGCACCCTGCGCCACGCGCAGGACCTGGGCGTGCCGCCGGGCCCGGACGGACTCTCGCCGGCGACCGTGCTCGCGCGCATCCACGATCGCGCCGCGGAACTGGTGCAGTCGCAGTACGAATGCTGGAACCACGTACTGCGCCCGGCGCTGGCCGAGGCCGGCGTGCGCGTGATGCATCGCGACGGCTGGAGCGAGCAGCAGACGCAGTGGCTGCGCGAGTACTTCCGCGACGAGATCATGCCGGTGCTGTCGCCGCTCGGCCTGGACCCGGCGCATCCGTTTCCGAAGATCCTCAACAAGTCGCTGAACATCGTCGTCGTGCTCAAGGGCAAGGACGCGTTCGGCCGCGAGGGTCACCTGGCCATCGTGCGCGCGCCGCGTTCGCTGCCGCGCATCATCCAGATTCCCGACGAAGTCTCCGGCGGCAAGCACGATTTCGTGTTCCTGTCCGCCGTGCTGTCGGCGTTCGTCGACGAACTCTTCCCCGGCATGCAGGTGAAGGGCGCGTACCAGTTCCGCGTCACGCGAAATTCCGAGCTCATCGTCGACGAGGACGAGGTCGAGAACCTCGCACTCGCGCTGCGCGACGAACTCGTCGGTCGCGGCTACCTGCGCGCGGTGCGGCTGGAGATCGCCGAGCAGTGCCCCGACGACATCGTGCGCACGCTGCTGGAGAACTTCGACCTCACCGAGAACGCCGTCTACCGGATCAACGGTCCGGTGAACCTCAACCGCGTGATCCAGGTGTACGACCTGGTGCAGCGTCCGGACCTGAAGTTCATGCCGTTCCAGCCGCGCCTGCTCGGTGGCGTGGAAGCGATGTTCGACAAGATCGCCGAAGGCGACGTGCTGCTGCACCATCCCTTCGATGCCTTCACGCCGGTGCTGGAACTGCTCAAGCAGGCGTCGGAAGATCCCAACGTGCTGGCGATCAAGCAGACGCTGTACCGCACGGGCAAGGATTCGCCGATCGTCGACAGCCTCGTGCAGGCCGCGCGCAACGGCAAGGACGTGACGGTGGTGGTCGAATTGCGCGCGCGTTTCGACGAAGAAGCCAACCTCGGCCTCGCCGACCGCCTGCAGGACGCGGGCGTGCAGGTCGTGTATGGCGTCGTCGGCTACAAGACGCACGCGAAGATGATGCTCATCGTGCGTCGCGAAGGCCGCAAGCTGCGCCGTTACGTGCACCTGGGCACCGGCAATTACCACAGCGGCACGGCGCGCGTTTACACCGACTTCGGCCTGTTCACCGCCGATCCGGACATCGGCAACGACGTGCACCTGATCTTCCAGCAGCTGTCGGGCCTGGCGCCGACGATCAAGCTCAAGCGCCTGCTGCAATCGCCCTTCACGCTGCACGCGGGCGTGCTCAAGCGGATCGATCGCGAAACCCGCCACGCGAAGGCCGGCAAGCCGGCGCGCATCATCGCCAAGATGAACGCCCTCAACGAGCCGCAGGTCGTGCGCGCGTTGTACATGGCCTCGCAGGCGGGCGTGCAGATCGACCTGATCGTGCGCGGCGCGTGCACGCTGCGGCCGGGTTTGCCCGGCATTTCGGAGAACATCCGCGTGCGTTCGATAATCGGGCGCTTCCTCGAACACCATCGCGTCTACTGGTTCGCCAACGACGGCGATCCGGACCTGTTCTGCTCAAGCGCCGACTGGCTCGAACGCAACCTGCTCCGCCGCATCGAGACCGGCTTCCCGGTCCTCGCGCCGGAACTGGCGCAGCGCGTGTACGAGGAAGCGCTGGCGAACTACCTCGCCGACAACTGCAGCGCGTGGACGCTGCAGTCCGACGGCAGCTACGTGCGCCTGTCGCCCGCACCGGGCGAGACGCCGCATTCGGCCCAGCTGTCGCTGCTCGGGAACGTGGGCGCCTGACGCACCGCGGCCATGGACCGGCGGCGCGCGCCAATGCGTGAACTTCGTCCCCATTTACGGCTGCGGGGCCGACCGGGGATCATGTGCGCATGAGCGACGCCTTCCCCACCAGCAAACTGCCGCTCGTCGATGGCGACCTCCTCGCCGCCGTCGACCTTGGATCCAACAGCTTCCACATGGTCGTCGCGCGTTACGTGCTCGGCCAGCTGCGCATCGTCGACCGCCTGCGCGAGACCGTCCGCCTGGCCGAAGGCCTCGATCGCAAAGGCGGCCTGTCGCCCGACGTGCGCCAGCGCGCGCTGGAATGCCTGGCCCGCTTCGGCCAGCGCATCCGCGACATCCCGCCGCAGCGCGTTCGTGCCATCGCCACCAACACCGTGCGTCGGCTCGCCATGCCGCAGGCGTTCCTGATGCCGGCCGAAACCGCGCTGGGCCACGCCATCGAAGTCGTCGCCGGCCGCGAGGAGGCGCGCCTGATCTACCTTGGCGTCGCCCACGCGCAGCCCGCGCGCCCGGGCGAGCTGCGCCTGGTGATCGACATCGGCGGCGGTTCGACCGAATGCATCATCGGCTCCGGCTTCGAGGCGATCGAACGCGAGAGCCTGCAGTTGGGCTGCATCGCCACCACCCGGCGTTTCTTCGAGAGCGGCAAGCTCTCGCGCAGGAAATGGAAGGACGCGCTGACCGAAGTCACCGCCGAGTTCCAGCAGTTCGCCGGCACCTATCGCGCGCTCGGCTGGAACGAGGCGCTGGGCGCGTCCGGCACCAACAAGGCCATCGGCGACATCTGCGCGGCGATGAAGCTGACCAAGGGCGCGGTGACCGCCGAAGCGCTGCCCGTGTTACGGGACAGGCTTTTGCAGGCCGATCGCATCGACGCCATCGACCTGCCCGGCCTGTCGTCCGATCGTCGCCCGGTGATCGCCGGCGGCGTGCTGATCCTGGAGGCCGCGTTCGACGCGCTCGGCCTCAAGCGCATGGCCGTGAGCAAGGCGGCGATGCGCGAAGGCGTGCTGTACGACATGCTCGGCCGCGGTGGCGCGGACGATCCGCGCGATGCATCGGTGGCCGCGCTGATGCAGCGTTACGGCGTCGACGACGGCCAGGCGAGGCGCGTGGTCGGCACCGCGCTGCGGCTGTTCGAACAGGTCGCGCAGGCGTGGTCGCTGGACGCGGACGACAGCCTGATGCTGCAACGCGCCGCGCGCCTGCACGAACTCGGCCTCGCCATCGCGCACAGCCAATACCACGTGCATGGCGCGTACATCGTCGAGCATTCCGATATCGCCGGTTTCTCGCGCCAGCAGCAGCAGTTCCTCGCCGCACTGGTGCGCACGCATCGGCGCAACATTCCGAAATCCGCCTTCGACGCCCTGCCAGACCGCCTGTTGATGTCGGCGCGACGCCTCGCCTGCCTGCTGCGCCTGGCCGTGTTGCTGCATCGCGCGCACGAGGCCGATCCGATCCCGCAACTGGATGCGAAGGCCGACGGCAACACGCTGACCCTGTGCGTCTCGCGCCGCTGGCTCGACGCGCGCCCGCTCGTGCGCGCGGACCTGGAAGGCGAGCCGGACGATATCGCGGGGCTGGGGATCATCTTGAAGCTCGAAGCGGTGTGATTCCGCCTCATCCGCTGTTGCTCTTGTAGCCCGGGTAAGCGCAGCGCACCCGGGAGCTGTCACGTTCACCCGGGTGCGCTGCGCTTACCCGGGCTACAAAAGCCTGGCCGTCATCGCGGCGAAGGCCGGGATCCAGGCTGCCACGCCATCCGCCTCATCTCGTCATTCCAGCGAAAGCTGGAACCCATTTCGCTTTTGCCGAAGGCGCCGCGCGCACCGCGATCGCGTGCGTTGACTCTCTACCGACCACCCCCCCCTCTTCCGACGGAAGAGGGGCCGACATCAACTACAGGTGCGGCTCGGGCGGCTCCACATGTTCGGCCACCTGCGCGCGCAGCTCGGCCGCGCGCACCAGCACCGTCGGCGGCGTGTGCTCTTCCGGGATCGAGAAGATCTTCATGCGCCGCAGGAACATGCCCGGTCCGCGCGACGAGGTGAACGCCACGATGGGAATCGACAGCAGCAAACCCAGGATCACCGGCGCCATCCACGCCGCCAGCGACGGCGAGACGAGGTACGCGCCCACGCCGGCGATCACGCCGAGCAACGTGACGCCGCCGTAGCTGCGCACCAGTCCGGACAGCGGCAGCGTGCCGTCGTCGCGACGCTGCGCGTCCCAGCCCGAGTCCTTGCCGGCCAGCACTTCGGCGACGCCGCGCGACTGCACGTACATCGTCACCGGCGCCATCAACGCAGCCAGCAGCGTTTCCAGCAGCATGCTCAGGAACGACCGCACGATCCCGCCGCAGCCGCGCCGCGTTTCGCGGTCGAAGAACAGCGTGAGCCAGCCCATGAACTTCGGCGCCAGCAGCACCGACATCGTCAGGATGAACACCCACAGGAACCGCTCCGGGTCCTGTTCGCGCCAGTAGGTCGAAGGCGAGAAGCCAGGCAGCGAGAACGCATCGCTTCCCAGCCCCGCGTTGACCAGCGGGATCGCCAGGCCGACCAGCATCAGCATCGCCCACATCGGCGAGGTGAAGTAATGGCCGATGCCCATCATCAGGTGCCAGCGGCTCACCCAGTGCAGTCCCTTCGCCGGCAGCACCGCGCCGTGCTGCAGGTTGCCCTGGCACCAGCGGCGGTCGCGCACCAGCATGTCGGTGAGCGACGGCGGGCCTTCCTCGTAGCTGCCACCGAGGTTGGGCACCATGTGCAGCGCCCAGCCGCCGCGACGCATCAGCGCCGCTTCGACGAAGTCGTGGCTCAGCACCGTGCCGCGGAACGGCTTGGGCCCGCGCAGCTCGGGCAGGCCGCCCTCTTCCGCGAACGCGCGCGTGCGGATGATCGCGTTGTGGCCCCAGTAATTGCTTTCCGCGCCGTGCCACCACGCGATGCCGTGCGCGATCACCGGCCCGTACACGCGCCCGGCGAACTGCTGCATGCGCGCGAACAGCGTGTTGCCGTTGACGATCATCGGCAGCGTCTGCACCAGCGCGACGTCGGGGTTGCGCTCCATCGCGCCGACGAGGCGCACGATGGTGTCGCCGGTCATCAGGCTGTCGGCGTCCAGGATCAGCATCTGCGGGTATGCGCCGCCGAAACGCCGCACCCATTCGGCGACGTTGCCGGCCTTGCGTTCGCGATTGTCCTTGCGATGACGGTAGAACAGGTTCGCCTGCCCGCCGGTGCGCTCGCGCAGTTTGTGGAACGCGCGCTCCTCATGCGCCTGGATGGCGGGCCGGGTGGTGTCGCTGAGCACGAAGAAATCGAAACGCTCCATCTGCCCGGTGGCCTGCAGCGATTCGAAGATCGCCTGCAGGCCCGCGAGCAGGCGCTCGGGATCTTCGTTGTAGGTCGGCATCAGCAGGGCCGTGCGCGATTCCAGTTGCGGCAGCTCGGTCGCCGAATCCAGCCCGAGGCGCGCGCGATGCCGTCCGACGATCAGCACGAAGCCCGCGAGCGAGCCCACGAACGCCTGCGCGATCCACGCGAACAGCCCGACGAAGAGCACCAGCAGGACGCCTTCGAGCACGTCGATGCCGCCGCCGCGCAGCACCCACCAGATCTGGTAGGTGGCGATCAGCGTCAGCAGCGCGGCGCCGCCGATCACGGCCAGCCGCCGCATCGCCATGCCGCGCGGCGTGGTCGGGAGCCTTCCGTTGCGCAGCGCGCCTTCGCGCAGGGTCTGCACCGGCATCGCCAGCGGGGATTCGGGCGGAAGCAGCGGCGCGGCCTCGCCCATCGGAAGGTCCACCATCGTCGGCACGCGCACTTCGGTCACAGCGTCCACCGGTAGAGCCAGGTTTCGGTGAGCGGCCCGCGCTCGTCGCCGAGCACCGCGCGCAGTTCGATGCTGCGTTCGTTGCCGGGCACGAGTTCGAAGCCCAGGCGCCAGCCGCCCGCGCCGGGATTCGGATGCGCGGTGACGTTGGCGATGCGTCCCTTCGATGCGGACACGTCGGCCTTGACCTTCGCGTTGTCGCCCAGCCCCTCCAGGCGCCCGCCGTCGAAATCGACCACCACCAGCCGCGCCTTGCCCGCGTTCTCGCCGAAGGTCAGCCCGCCGATGCGCGTGCGCGCGACGATCGCAAGCTCCGGCTTCCAGCTGTGCCGGTCGCACCAGTGCATGCGGTAGTCGAAGCGGTGCTCGCGGCCGGCGGCCAGCGGCTGCTTCGGTCGCCAGAAGGCGACGATGTTGTCGTGGAATTCATCGGCCGTCGGCAGTTCGAACAGGTGCACCGCGCCCTCGCCCCACTCGCCCTGCGGTTCGATCCACAGGCTCGGGCGCTTCTCGTAATGCGCCTCGCTGTCGGCGTAGTCGGCGAACGCGCGCTTGCGCTGCATCAGGCCGAAGCCGCGCGGGTTGGTGTCCTCGAAGCCGCTTTCCTGGATCGTCGAAGGATTCGAAAGCGGACGCCAGATCTGCTCGCCGCGGCCGTTGACCATGCCCAGGCCGTCGGAATCGTGCACGGCGGGGCGATAGTCGTCGATGCCGACGCGATCGTTGGAATCGAACTGGAACATGCTCGTCAGCGGCGCGATGCCGACCTGGTCGAGCGCCACGCGCGGGAACAGCCGTGCCGACGCATCGAACACGGTCTCCACGCCCGGCGTGATCGTGAAGCGATACGCGCCCGCCACGCTGGGGCTGTCGAGCAGCGCATGCACGGTGATCTGCTTCGCGCCCTTGGCCGGACGCTCCAGCCAGAACGCGCGGAACACCGGGAATTCCTCCTGCGGGCCGCCGGTCTTCAGCGCCAGCCCGCGCGCGGACAACCCGTACGCCTGGCCCTTCGCGACGGCGCGGAAGTAGCTGGCGCCGAGGAACGCGGCGACCTCGTCGAAGTACTCGGGCGTGTTGATCGGCGCGTGCAGGCGGAAGCCGGCATAGCCCAGGTCGGTTTCGGTGGGCGCCTTCACGCCCTGGAAGGTGAACTGCGACGGCTTGTAGACGACCGGCGTCGCCTTGCCCTCGCTCACCTGGTAGATGTCTACGCGATCGCGGAAGAAAAAGCCGCGGTGGAAGAACTGCGCCTGGAACGGCAGCCCTTCGGCGCGCCACAAGGCCTGCGCCGGATTGAAGCGGATGCTGCGGTACTCGTCGTAGCCGATGCGTTCCAGCGAGGCCGGCAGTTGTTTGTTCTGCGGCATGAACGGCCTGGCGGCCAGCGCCTGGGCCATCTTCGCCACGGATTCCGCATCGAATGCCACGGGAGCGCCAGCCGGCGCCCATGCGCGCGCGGGCGCGCTCCCCAACAATTCCCAGACGGGCCAGGACAGGCCGGCCAGCAACACTTCGCGTCGGTGCACGCGCTCTCCTCGGGGATGTCAAAGCGGTTAATTCTAGGCAGGGATTTGTTAATCGGATCGACATGCGTGGTAGGCGACACGAACCTTTCACGTGCATCGCAACGGGTAACCGTTTTCAGTCGCGGTTTTTCGAACCTCGCGTCATCCACGCGTCATGCCGCTGCCATCGCCGGTTCACCGCCGCCGACCACGATTGCGCAACGGGCTTGCCCAGGCCGGGGACCGGCGCATGCGCTACGCGATCGTCAGCGAAACCTACCCGCCGGAAATCAACGGCGTCGCCCTGACCGTGCAGGGACTGGAGCAGGGCCTGCGCTCGCGTGGGCACGAGGTCCAGCTGGTCCGTCCCCGGCAGTCCGCGCAGGACACGGCCGCCCCGCACGAAATGCTGGTCCGTGGCGCGCCGTTGCCACGCTATCCCGGACTGCGACTGGGCCTGCCGGCCACCTCGCGCCTGATCGACGCCTGGAAGCAGGCGCGGCCGGACGCCGTCTACGTCGCCACCGAAGGCCCGCTCGGCTGGTCGGCGCTGCGCGCGGCCCGACGGCTGGGCATTCCCGCGGCGAGCGGCTTCCACACCCGTTTCGACGAATACATGCGCGACTACGGCCTGCCCTTCCTCACCGGGACCGCGCTGGCGTGGATGCGACGCTTCCACAACCATGCCGATGCCACGCTGGTGCCCACGCGCGAGCTGGCGGATTTCCTGCAGTCGCGGCGATTCGCGAATGTCGTGCGCCTGCCGCGCGCGGTCGACACCGCGCTGTTCGATCCGGCGCGCCGCGACGACGCGTTGCGCGCGCAATGGGGCGTCGGACCGAAGACGCTGGTGGCGATCTACGTCGGCCGCATCGCTGCCGAGAAAAACCTCGATCTCGCGGTGCGCGCGTTCCGGCAGATCCGGCATGTGCGTCCGGACGCGCGCTTCGTCTGGGTCGGCGATGGTCCGGCGCGCGCGAAACTCGAGCACGACAACCCCGACTTCATCTTCTGCGGCGTGCAGCGCGGGGAGGCGCTGGCGCGTCACTTCGCCAGCGGCGACCTGTTCGTCTTCCCGAGCCTGAGCGAAACCTTCGGCAACGTGACCCTGGAAGCGCTCGCCAGCGGCGTGCCGACCGTCGCGTTCGATTACGGCGCCGCGCGCGAATACCTTCGCGACGGCGTGCACGGCGCGGCGATCGCGCCGAACGAGGAAGGGGGATTCATCACGCAATGCGTGCGCATCGCCGCGGACGACACGATCCGCGAATCGATGCGCGATGCCTCTCGGCAGGCAGTGAGCCTGCTGCGCCCGGAACAGGTGAGCGCCGACTTCGACGCGCTGCTCCAGCTACTGTCCGAAGCGCGCCGCAGCGGTGCGACCGACACGATGACCACGACGGCCGAACGGGAGGCGTCATGAACCGTCAGTCCCTGCAGAAGCGTTTCGCTGCCGGCGATTCCGGCTGGTGCCTGCGCGCGAACCGCTGGGGCGAACGCGGCCGTTCGCGTTCGTACTTCGCGGCGGTGAGCCGCCTGGGCGACGGCGTGTTCTGGTACGTGCTGATGGGCGTGCTGATCGTCGTGGACGGCCTGGACGGTCTGGCGGCGTCGGCGCACCTGGCGGCCACGGGCGTGATCGCGCTGACGCTCTACAAGCTGCTCAAGCGCTGGACCCGCCGGCCGCGCCCGTTCGCGTCCGACCGCCGCATCCACGCGTGGGTCGCGCCGCTGGACGAGTTCTCCTTCCCTTCGGGTCACACGCTGCATGCGGTGGCCTTCAGCCTCGTCGGCATGGCGCATTACCCGGTGCTGGCGTGGGTGCTGGTGCCGTTCACCGCGAGCGTGGCGGCCTCGCGCGTGGTGCTCGGCCTGCATTACCCCAGCGACGTGCTGGCCGCGACGGCGATCGGCACGACGCTGGCGGGCTTCTCGCTGTGGCTGGTGCCGGGCGTTTCGCTGTTCTGATGCGCGGGCGTTCGTAGCCCGGGTGAGCGAAGCGCACCCGGGTTGGAGAGGCGACCGTGCCCCGGGTGCGCTTCGCTTACCCGGGCTGCAAAAGCTACCAAGAGCGAGCCCCTAAGCCGCCGCGCGCACCACCTTCGCCCGCGCCACGCTCGGGAAATACTGCGCCGCCCAGTCGCGATCGTTGGACACCTGCGCGTGCGCGCGACTGGCTTCCAGCGCGCCGAAATCCAGCGTCGCCACCGCCCAATGCTGTTCGCCGCGCGTCTGCACGACCATCCCGTCGTGCGGCAGGCCCACGTCCATCGGTGCGATCAGCGCCGCCTCGCCCGTGTTGACGTCCAGCGCCGGATTCCACGGCGCCTCGCCGGCGGTCACCGACTGCGCGACGAAACACCGGTTCTCCAGCGCCCGCGCCAGGCAGCCCACGCGCACGCGCGTCGCGCCCGCGTCGGTGTCCGTGCAACTGGGCACGATCAGCAACCGCGCGCCCGCCTCGCATTGCGCGCGCACCGGCAGCGGGAATTCGCTGTCGTAGCAGACCGCGATGGCGCCGCGCACGCCGTCGGTCTCGAACACCTTCAGCTCGTCGCCCGATTCGATCACGCCCGTATGCTTCTCGAAGCCGGTCAGGCGCAGCTTGTCCTGCCACACGTGCGCGCCGTCGGGCGCGAAGGCGTAACTGCGGTTGCGATACCGCCCGCGCCCGGTGTCGAGCAGGAAGGTGCCCGCGACCACGTGCATCGCACGCTCACGTGCCAGGCGCGAGAACAGCTCGACGAACGCGCCGTGATACCGCTGCGTCGCCGCGAGCGAGGCGTGCAGGTCGGCGCGGATCGCATCGTCGAAGGTCGCCGCAAGCTCCAGCGACAGATATTCGGGCAGCACCGCGATGCGCGCGCCGAGCGCCTGCGCCTCGTCCAGCCACTGCGCCTGCTTGCGCGCGAAGGCGTCGAAATCCGCCGGCGCGTCGATCGTGTACTTCGCCACCGCCACCTTCAGCGCGGCCGGGCGTTCGTGCGATTGGGTCATCGGGTGCGCTCCAGGGGTCGCAGCCAGAACGTGAGGGTGTGGTCGATCTCGTCGCGCTGCCCGACTTCGCGCCACGGCAGGTGCGCACGCAGCTCCGGGCGCGGGCGATAGCCGCGTTTTTGCCAGAAGGCCTCGTTGCCGCGATGGAAGGCCGGCCTGCGCGGATGCGTCGCTTCGCGGTCCACCGAACAGAACGCCGTCCAGCCGTACTCGCCGTAGCTGCGCGCGTGCGCCTCGCGCTCGTCGAAGAAACGGTGGCCGATGCCGCGCCCGCGATACTGCGGCAGCAGCACCGATTCGCCGCAATAGAACACGTCCGTCGGCGGGATCGAAATGTTCGCGAAGGCCGCGGTGAAGGCCTCAGATTCGTCCGCCAGCGGAAGCCCGGTGGAGGCGCCGACGACGAGATCGCCGTCGAACGCGAGCACCGCCACGCTGCGCGGCGAGCGCAGGTAGGTGTGCAGGTACTCCGCTTCGTAGTCCTCGTCGCCGTCGTAGAGGTACGGCCAGTCGCGGAACACCGCGATGCGCAGCGCGGCCAGGTGGCCCAGCCATGGCTCGATCGCCAGGCCGTTGTAGCAGCGGACCTGCAGCGGGCGCTGCGTTTCGACAGGTTTTGCGTCCATGACGTACATGTTAGGCGACCCCGGTGGTTGGGCGAAGGACGGAAGCAGGCGCGACGAAAGCGACCGCGGAGCTGCCCGCTCCACGGTCGCGTTCACTCATGCCTGACGCACCGCCGGGCGCGCACCGGCCAGCTGGTACCAGTCGACCTTGCGCGTCACCACCATCACCGTCGCCAGCACGAGGAACAGCAGGCCGGCGCCGAGCACGAGCGCGTTGTCCTCCGACACCAGCAATCCGTACAGCGCGGCGTACAGCGTGGCGAGCATCGCGGCGAAGCCCATGCCGCGCGCGGTGCTGCGCAGCACGGCGCTCAGGTAGAAGCCGAGCAGCCCGATGCAGGCCACGCTGGCGACGAGGTAGGCGATCGGGAAGCGGATGTGTTCGCTCAGGCTCACCAGCAGCAGGAAGAAGATCGCCAGCGCGAGGCCCACCAGGCCGTACTGGATCGGGTGGATCGGCAGCTGCTTGATGAGTTCGAACAGGAAGAACCCGACGAAGGTGAGCACGACGAACAGCAATCCGTACTTCGTCGCGCGATCGGCCTGGGTGTAGATGTCGACCGGGTCGATCAGCGACACGCTCACGCCTTCCTCCCGCGCGAGTTCGCCCAGCGCCGCGCCACCCAGGAACCGGCCCTGCGCGTTGCTGGCGACGGACGCGATGTCCCAGTCGGCGCGGAAGCCGGACGCGTCGGTCTCCTGGCGCGGCGAGGTGCCGGCGAAGCTCGGATGCGGCCACTTGGAATCCAGCGCGAAGCGGTTCTTGCGTCCCAGCGGCACCAGCGAGAGCGTTTCGGTACCGCCCAGCACCAGGTCCAGTTCGGTGGACAGCGCGAGCGTCTCGCCCGGTCGCGGCACGTCGAGCCGCGCGTGCAGGCCGGAACCGTCGCGCGCGCCCTGCCCTTCCAGCAGCGGCACGTCGCGGCCGTCCACGCGTAGCACCGGCGTCGAACGCAGGCCGCGCACGTCGGCGATGCCGTAGCTCAGCCACGGCCGGCCGATGCGGCGCGCGGCCGGATCGCCGTCGCTGGGGATCACCGCGTTGAAGCTCGCCGTCGCCTTGCCCTTCCACTCGTACACGCGCACCTCGTGCAGCCCCCGCTTGCGCGTGTCCGGCGCGAGCGTCCCGCGCACGTCGAGCGCGGTCGGGAAGAAGATCCACTGCGAGGTCTTGGCGCGGCGCACCTTGCGGATGACGTTGAAGCGGTCGGGCTCCTCGACTTCGACCTCTTCGGTATACGGCACCACCAGCACCGGCCCGGCGAACGACTGCGCCCCGGCGTAACTGCGCGCGATGTCGGACACCGCCTGCGCGCGGTACATCTGCCGGTCCTGGATGACACCGCGGATCATCAGCAGGGGAATGAGGATCGCGAGGGTCATCGCGACGACGAAACCGATCTTCAGGAACAACCGCATGGTCCAGCTCCGTGGAATGTGACGCAGGGAGCTTGGGCGCGATGCGTGGGGCAACGATGGCGGGACGGTGAAGCGGGGGTGAAGTCCTGCGTGGCCGGGGTTTGAGCCCCTCTCCCACCCGGGAGAGGGATTGGGGTGAGAGTCGGGACATGCGGTCACGCCGCAAGGCTCTTGCAGTCCTTGTAGCCCGGGTAAGCGAAGCGCACCCGGGGCGCGGTCGCCTCTCCAACCGGGTGCGCTTCGCTTACCCGGGCTACAAAAGCCACAAGGCTGTTGGCTTCAACCCCGCACCACCAGCACCGCCACCGCCCCACCCCCGTCGCGATTGACCAGCGACGCCTCGCCTCCATGCAGCGCGGCCACTTCCGCCACGAAGGGCAACCCGAGCCCGCTGCTGCGGCTTCCATTCCCCGGTCGCGGCAACGAATAGAACCGCTCGAACACGCGGCCCAGCGCGTACTCCGGAACGCCCGGCCCGCGATCGCGCACTTCCACGCGCTGGCGGCCGTCCTGCGCGTGCAGCACGACTTCGATCGCCTCGCCGGGCGGCGAGAAATCCATCGCGTTCCCGATCAGGTTGACCACCGCCTGCCGCAACAGGAAGCGATCGCCGTGCACCGGCGGCAATCCCGGCGCCAGATCAAGCGACAGGCGCAATCCCGCCTGCGACAGGCGCGTATCGCACTGCGCCGCCGCATCGGCGACGACCTCCGCGAGCGACAACGCTTCGGGATGCTCGAGCCGGCGCCGATGCTCCACCGCCGCCAGCGCCAGCATCTTGTCGATCATCTGCGCCAGCCGCTCGCTCTGCGCGCGGATCGTCGCGGCGAAACGCGTGCGATCGGCCTCGTCCAGCGGACCTTCCAGCAGCTCCGCGCTGCCGCGGATCGCCGCCAGCGGGCTCTTCATCTCGTGCGTGAGCGTGTGCACGTACTGCTCGACGTACTGCTTGCCTTCCAGCTGCGTGCGCATGGTTTCGAGCGCGTGGCCGAGCTCGCCGAACTCGCCGGTCGTGCGCGGCAATGGCGCGCGTTCGCCCGCGGTCACCGCGTTCGCATAGCGACGCAGCGCGCCGAGCTGGCGCGACAGCCACCACGCCGCGAGCAACCCGGTCGCCAGCGACACGCCCAGCAGCAGCGCGCCCCAGCGCCACACGGCGCGCTGGCTGCGTTCGATGAACGGCGCGATGGCGCGGTTCGGCTTGGCAACGGTCAGCACGCCGGCGATGCGTCCGCCCGCGTCGCGGATCGGCGCCGCCACGTGCATGACGGTCGAATTCGGATCGGCGTATTCGCTGCGCGTGGAGCGCGCACCGTAACGGCCGCGCAGCGTCAGGTACACGTCGTTCCAGCGCGAATAGTCGCGCCCGACGTCGCGCCCGGCGCTGTCGAACACGACGATGCCGCGCGCGTCGGTGACGTAGATGCGATATTGCGAGGTGCGCTTCCCGAAGCCCCAGATCTGCGCGCCGTAATCGCGCCCGGCCATCGCGCGCACGCGCCGGGCGAAGGCGCCGTCGTCGATGCGGCCGGCGAGAAAGTCGTCGGTGGCCAGTTCGGCGAGCACGTTCGCCGTATCGACCAGCGTGTCCTCCATCGCCTGGCGCACGCCGGGCTTCACCTGCGCGACGAACACCTGCGCCAGCAGGAATCCGGTGATCGCGACGATCAGGAAATAGCCCAGGAAGATGCGCAGCCCGATCTTCATGCGCCACCGTCCAGCGAATAGCCCAGGCCGCGATGCGTGCGGATCGGATCGGCGTCGGGCGCGACCTCGCGCAGCTTCGCGCGCAGGGTCTTGATGTGCGTGTCCACGGTGCGGTCGCCGCTCTCCAGCGCATCGCCCCACACGCGGTCCATCAACTGCGCACGCGACAGCACCGCGCCCGGGCGTTGCAGCAGCGCGGCGAGCAGGCCGTATTCGTAGCGCGTGAGGTCGAGCGTGCGGCCCCGGTAGCGGATGCGATGACCGTCCGCGTCGTGCACGAAGCCGCCATCCTCACGCGCCGCTGGCGCATGCAACCGGCGCAGCACGACGCGCACGCGCGCGACCAGCTCGCGCGGCGAGAACGGCTTGGTCACGTAGTCGTCCGCGCCGATTTCCAGGCCGAGGATGCGGTCGGCCTCGGCGTCCTGCGCGGTGAGGAAGATCACGGGCAGGTCGCGCTCGCGGCGCAATTCGCGGCACAGCGCGAAGCCGCCGATGTCCGGCAGCCCCACGTCGAGCACCGCCAGGTCGAACGCCTGCCCGCGCGCCGCGGCCAGCGCCTCGCCGCCGGTCAGGCAGTGCACCGCCTCGAAGCCGTCCGCGCGCAACGCGTGCAGCACGACCTGGGCGATGGCGGGTTCGTCTTCCACCAGGAGGATGCGCATGGGCCGGGATTGGGGATTCGGTATCGGGGATTCGTAAAATCGAAGGCAAGAGCATACTGGCTCTTTTCGAATCCCGAATCCCGATCCCCGATGAACTACCGCCACGCCTTCCATGCCGGCAACCACGCCGACGTGCTCAAGCACATCGCCGTGCTCGCGCTGTGCGACGCCCTGACCGCCAAGCCCGCGGCGGCGTTCGCACTGGACACGCACGCCGGGCGCGGGCTTTACGCGCTGGACAGCAATTCGGCCCAGCGCACCGGCGAGGCCGAGGGTGGAATCGGGCGGCTGGTGGCCGAGGCGCCGAAGCACCCGGCCATCGCGCGCTACCTCGCCGCGGTGCGCGCGTGCCGTCACGAGCACGGGCCGACGGCCTACCCCGGTTCCCCCTGGCTGCTCACGCACGCGCTGCGCGAGCAGGACCGTATCGCCGCCTGCGAACTCCATCCGGAGGAAGCGGGACAGCTTCGGCATGTGTTCGAGCGCGACCCGCGCGTCGCCGTGCACGAACGCGACGGCTACGCGGCGATGAAGGCGCTGCTGCCGCCGCGCATCGGTGCCACGCGCTACAACCGTGGGCTGGTGCTGATCGATCCGCCGTTCGAGGCGCAGCTGGAGGAGTTCGACACCGCACTGGCCGCGCTGCGCGACGCGCTGACGCGCTGGCCGCAGGGCATCTACGCGCTGTGGTATCCGATCAAGCTGCGGCGCTCGCTGCAGCCGTTCTACCGCCGTGCGGCGACGCTGCCGGCGAAGTCCTCGTTCGTCGCCGAACTGCTGGTGCGCGCCGACGACTCCCCGCTGCGCATGAACGGCAGCGGGCTGTTGATCCTCAACCCGCCGTGGCAGCTCGACCAGACGCTCGCCGGCGTGCTGCCGCTGCTGGCGAAGGTGCTGGGCGAAGGGGCGCACGCGGAAAGCCGGCTGGAGTGGCTGGTGCGCGCGGCGTAGGTTGCGTTCATGTCGGTTTTGTAACCCGGGTAAGCGAAGCGCACCCGGGTTGGAGAGGCGACCGCGTCCCCGGGCGCGCTTCGCTTACCCGGGGGACGAAGAACTCCGTCATGCGGCGAATGCCTGGGGGCGACGACTCCAATCGCCCCCGCCTCGAACCCTCAAACCGCCTTGCAATCCGGTTCGAAGAAACTCCAGCGCACTTCCGGGAAACTCTGCTTCAGCGCGCGCTCGATCACGTTGATCTGGTCCACCAGCGTCTCCACGTCGCGCCGCTCGTGCAGTTGCGCCTGCACCGACACCAGCACCTCGTTGCCCAGCTGCAGCGTGATCAGGCTGATCACGCGCTGCACTTCCGGGCGCGCCTCCAGGAATTCGCGCATCTGCTTCTGCCGCGCCGGATCCACGCTCTGGCCGATCAGCATCGCCTTCACTTCGATCGCGACGAACACCGCCACCACGATCAGCAGCGCGCCGATGGCGATGGTGCCCACCGCATCCCACAGCGGATTGCCGGTGACCACCGCCATGACCACCGCGATCAGCGCGAACACCAGGCCCAGCAGCGCGGCGAGGTCCTCGCCGAAGATGACGACCAGCTCGGCCTGGCGGCTTTCGCGGAACCACTGCCACAGGTTGCGGTCGCCGCGCGCCTTGTTGACCTCCTGCAGGCATGCGCGCATCGATACCGATTCGGCCGCGATGGCGAACACCAGCACGCCGACCGCCCACCACCAGTCCTGCAACTGCTCGGGATGCTGGAGTTTGTGGATGCCTTCGTACAGCGAGAACATGCCGCCGACGGTGAACAGCATCACCGCCACCAGGAACGACCAGAAGTAGATCGCCTTGCCGTATCCCAGCGGATATTCCGGCGACGGCGGTGCCTTGGCCTGGCGCATGCCCAGCAGCAACAGCAACTGGTTGCCGCAGTCGGCCAGCGAGTGCACGGTCTCGGCCAGCATCGCGCTGGAGCCGGTGAAGAACGCGGCCAGGCCCTTGGCCACCGCGATCGCGAAATTGGCACCGAGCGCGAACAAGATCGCGCGGGTCGAATCACCACCACCAGCCATGCGTCGTCCTTAAAGAGTTGGGTGAGACCAGGGCTGAACCAGCCAGCCTTGCCGCGCCGGGAGTGGCGCCGTGGTATTTGCGAAAGCGGCGCGAGTCTAGCATCGCCCCATGTAGCGCCGATGCGGGCGTCGCGTGTGGGTTGCGTCAAACCGGCACGCGCGGGCGGCTTCCGGTGGCGTCAATCGGCGAGTTCTCGCTGCGTCTTCTTCGGCAGTTTCGCGCGGACCAGCTCGTAGCTGCGGCGCAGCAGCGCCTGCAGTTCCTTCGCCGGCACGCGCCCGGGATCGGCCACCATCACCCAGTGCGCACGCGCCAGGTACGGGGCCGGTTCGAAGCCGGGGCGGCCGGTCAGTTCCAGGAAGCGCTCGTCCTCGACCTTGAAGCTCAGGCTGCCGGTGCCGTGCACGCGGGTGACGCAGAACATCTTCCCGGCGACCGAGAACACCAGGTCCTCGCCCCACTTGATCGAGGACTCCACGCCCGGCCAGCCGCCCACCCATTCCCGCAACTTCGCGCCGTCCATCGCCTGCCCGCCCCGTGAAGAATGTGAATACGGGCAGTGTGCCAATATCCGCCCATGGCCGCGCGCGAACGACTCCCGCCCTGGCACGAACGGATGCGTCTTCCCAACGGACGCGAAGTATTGATTCGTCCGATCCGCCCCGAAGACGCAGAACCGATCCGCGCCAGCTTTTCCCTGCTCCAGCCGGAGGAGGTGCGACAGCGCTTTTCTTCCGACATCCAGCGCGACGCGTTGTCGGAGATGACGCCCGAAGCCGCCGAGCGGATGACCCGCATCAACCCCAAGAACGAATTCGCGCTGGTCGCGGCCGAGCCGCTGCCGCCGGGCGAGGCGCTGGTCGGCGCGGTCGCGCGCATCGCGGTGGACGACAACGGCCGCGACGCCGAATTCGCCATCCTGGTCAGCCACTACGTCGCCAACATGGGCCTGGGCCGGTACCTGATGACCCGGCTGGTGAAATGGGCGCGCGGCAAGAAGCTGGACTGCGTCTACGGCGACGTGTTCGAGCACAACCAGGCGATGCTGTCGCTGGCCGAGTCGCTGGGTTTCGAGCGCAGCAACCGGCAGGACGCCACCGGGCTGGTGCGCGTGCGGCTCGATCTGAAGCCCAGGGCCGCCTGAGCGACCCCGGGTGGCCGGCCGCGTAGGGCCGCCGCGTTGGAACGGGATGACAGGGGGCCTCGCGGCAGGCACAGCCGCGCGCGTCCACGAACGGACAGCTTCCGGACATCCCCGCCATGAACATCAACGAAGAGCGCCTCAACCAGTTCCTCGGCCATGCCGTGGGCGACCTCGGCGCGGCGATCAGCGCCACCCTCATGCTGGTGGGCGACCAGCTCGGCTTGTACCGCGCGCTCGCCGACGAGCCGATGGGCGCGGCCGACCTGGCCCGCCGTACCGGCACCAACGAGCGCTACATCCGCGAATGGCTGGGCAACCAGGCCGCCGGCGGCTACGTCGAGTACGACCGCGCCAGCGACACCTACTCGCTCAGCGCCGAACAGGCGCTGTGCCTGGCCGATCCCGGCGGGCCGGTCGACCTGCCCGGCGCGTATTCGATCGTCGAGGCGACCTTCCACGCGCTGGAAAAGACCAAGGACAACTTCCGCACCGGCCAGGGCATGGAATGGGGCGAGCACCATCCCTGCCTGTTCCATGGCACCGAACGCTTCTTCCGCGCCGGCTACAACGCGCACCTGGTGACCGAGTGGCTGCCCGCGCTGGAGGGCGTGGTCGACAAGCTGCGCGCGGGCGCCAAGGCCGCCGACGTCGGCTGCGGCCACGGCGCGAGCACCTCGCTGATGGCGCGTGCGTTTCCGCAATCGACGTTCTACGGCTTCGACTACCACGGCCCGTCGATCGACGTCGCCCGCGAGCGCGCGCGGCAGGCCGGCGTGGAGAACGCGCGGTTCGAAGCGGCCGACGCGACCGGCTACATGGAGAAGGACTTCGACCTGATCTGCTTCTTCGATTGCCTGCACGACATGGCCGACCCCGTCGGCGCGGCGCGGCACGCGTTGCAGGCGCTCAAGCCCGATGGCACGTGCATGCTGGTCGAACCCTTCGCCGGCGACAGCGTGGCGGAGAACCTCAATCCGGTCGGTCGCGTGTATTACGGTGCGTCCTCGCAGATCTGCGTGCCGGTGTCGCTCGCGCGCAACGGCCCGGCCCTCGGTGCGCAGGCCGGCGAGGCGCGGCTGCGGCAGGTGATGCTGGACGCGGGCTTCACGCGGTTCCGGCGGGCGACGCAGACGCCGTTCAACCTGGTGTTCGAGGCCAGGCCTTGAGGGAAGAGGAACGGGAAACGAGTGGCTACGCCTGCTCGTTTCCCGTTCCCGATCACTCGTTTTTCCAGTAGCGAGGGGGCACGCGCGCCGCGGGCGGAATGTCAGCGGCGCGCTTCTACTTCGCGCCTGCTCGCGGGAGCTGGGCCACAACCGCCTCCAGCGGCGCGGCCTTCATCGGGGGATTCCGTAAAATGCGGGCTCTTTGCGCTGGGAGCGACGGCTTCCGGCGCTGCCCTTGTTTTCACCGCCCCACGCGCCCCACATCCTTCCGATGCCGAAGTCCGCACTCCCGACGCCCCCCCTGCCCCGCGCCGGCCAGCAGCGCGCCTGGTGGCGCGCCCCGGCCTCGCCGTCCGCGCTGGCCTTCCACATCGCCGCCGCCGCTGCCGCGCACGACGCCCCGCTGCTGGTGGTCGCGCGCGACAACCACGGCGCGCACCAGCTCGAATCCGACCTGCACACGCTGCTCGGCGCGCAGCAGTCGGACCTGCCGGTGATCGGTTTCCCCGACTGGGAAACCCTGCCCTACGACGTCTTCAGCCCGCATCCGGACATCGTCAGCCAGCGACTGGCCGCGCTGCACCGCCTGCCCACGCTCAAGCGCGGCATCGTGATCGTGCCCGTGCAGACGCTGCTGCAGCGCCTGGCACCGCTCAAGCACGTGGTCGGCGGCAGTTTCGACGTGAAGACCGGCCAGCGGCTGGACCTCGACGCGGAAAAACGCCGTCTGGAATCCGCCGGCTACCGCCACGTGCCGCAGGTGCTCGATCCGGGCGATTTCGCCGTGCGCGGCGGGTTGCTCGATGTGTATCCGATGGGCGCCGACCAGCCGTTCCGAGTCGAGCTGCTGGACGACGAGATCGAGACGATCCGCGCGTTCGATCCAGAATCGCAGCGTTCCCTGGAGAAAATCGACGCGGTGCACCTGCTGCCCGGCCGCGAAGTGCCGCTGAGCGATGTCGCGCTCAAGCGCGCGCTCGATGCGTTGCGCGACCGGTTCGACCTCGATACGCGCCGTAGTGCGCTCTACCAGGACCTGAAGGCCGGCCTGGCGCCTCCGGGCATCGAGTACTACCTGCCGCTGTTCTTCGATACAACGTCAACGCTGTTCGATTACCTCGACGCGAACACGCTCCCGGTGATCGCCGATGGCGCGATGGAGGCGGCCGGCCAGTTCTGGACGCACACCGGCGAGCGCTACGAACAGCGTCGTCACGATCTGGAACGCCCGCTGCTCCCGCCCGACGCGCTGTACCTGCCGCCGGACACGCTGCGCGAGCGCCTCAACGCCGGCGCACGCGTGGAGGTCTGCGGCGAAGGCCATGCGCAGCGCGAACGCGCGAGCGCGCTCGGCGACCAGCCCGCACCGGCATTGCCCGTCGCCGCGCGCGATCACGCGCCGGCCGATGCGCTCAAATCGTTCCTGTCGAGCTATCCCGGCCGCGTGCTGATCGCGGCGGATTCGCCGGGCCGGCGCGAGGCGCTGCTGGAAATACTGCAGTCGGGCGCATTGAAGCCGGACGTCGTCGCCGATTTCGCGGCATTCCAGCGTGAGGACGGCGCCAAGTTCGCCATCGCCGTCGCGCCGCTCGAGGACGGCTTCGCGATCACCGATCCCGCCTTCGTCGTCCTCACCGAACGCCAGCTGTTCCCCGAACGCGCGAGCCAGCCGCGTCGCCGACGTCGCGTCGGCCGCGAGCCGGAAGCGATCATCAAGGACCTGGGTGAACTCACCGAAGGCGCGCCGATCGTCCACGAAGACCACGGCGTCGGCCGTTATCGCGGCCTGGTGACGCTGGAAGCCGGCGGCATGCCGGCCGAATACCTGGAAATCGAATACGCGAAGGGCGACCGGTTGTACGTGCCGGTCGCGCAGCTCCACCTGATCAACCGCTATTCCGGCGCGTCGGAAGAAACCGCGCCGCTGCATTCGCTCGGCGGCGAGCAGTGGACGAAGGCCAAGCGCAAGGCTGCCGAAAAGGTGCGCGACGTCGCCGCCGAACTGCTGGAAATCCAGGCCAAGCGGCAGGCGCGCGCGGGACTGGCGATCGACGTGGACCGCGCGGTGTACGAGCCGTTCGCGGCGGCGTTCCCGTTCGAGGAAACGCCCGACCAGCACGCGGCCATCGAAGCGGTGCTGCGCGATCTTTCATCGAGCCAGCCGATGGACCGCGTGGTCTGCGGCGACGTCGGTTTCGGCAAGACCGAGGTCGCCGTGCGCGCCGCGTTCGCCACCGCCATGGGCGGCAAGCAGGTCGCGGTGCTGGTGCCGACGACGCTGCTGGCCGAACAGCACTACCGTAATTTCCGCGACCGTTTCGCCGATTGGCCGATCAGGGTCGAAGTGCTGTCGCGCTTCAAGACCAAGAAGGAGATCGAGACGGAACTGGCCAAGGTCGCCGAAGGCACCATCGACGTGATCGTCGGCACGCATCGCCTGCTGCAGAAGGACGTGCGCTTCAAGGATCTGGGCGCGGTGATCGTCGACGAGGAACAGCGTTTCGGCGTGCGCCAGAAGGAAGCGCTGAAGGCGCTGCGCGCGAACGTGCACCTGCTCACGCTGACGGCCACGCCGATTCCGCGCACGCTCAACATGGCGATGGCGGGCCTGCGCGATCTGTCGATCATCGCGACTCCGCCGGCGCATCGCCTCGCCGTGCAGACCTTCGTCGTGCCGTGGGACGACATGCAGCTGCGCGAGGCGTTCCAGCGCGAGCTGTCGCGCGGCGGCCAGGTGTATTTCCTGCACAACGACGTGGAGAGCATCGGGCGCATGCAGCGCCAGCTGGTCGAACTGGTGCCCGAGGCGCGCATTGGCGTCGCGCACGGCCAGATGCCGGAGCGCGAGCTGGAGCGCGTGATGCTCGACTTCCACAAGCAGCGCTACAACGTGCTGCTGTCGACGACGATCATCGAGTCGGGCATCGACATTCCCAACGCGAACACCATCATCATCCACCGCGCCGACCGCTTCGGCCTGGCGCAGCTGCACCAGCTGCGCGGGCGCGTCGGTCGTTCGCATCACCGCGCCTACGCCTATCTCGTCGTGCCCGATCGCAAGGCAATGACCGAGGACGCGCGCAAGCGCCTCGATGCGATCGCGGCGATGGACGAACTCGGCGCAGGCTTCACCCTGGCCACGCACGACCTGGAAATCCGCGGCGCGGGCGAACTGCTCGGCGAGGAACAGAGCGGCCAGATGGCGGAAGTCGGTTTCAGCCTGTACACCGAACTGCTGGAGCGCGCGGTGCGTTCGATCCGCCAGGGCAAGCTGCCGGACGTGGACGCGGTGGAAGCGCGCGGCGCGGAAGTGGAGCTGCGCGTGCCGGCGCTCATCCCCGACGATTACCTGCCCGACGTGCACACGCGCCTGACGCTCTACAAGCGCATCAGCGGCGCGCGCGATGCGGACGAACTGCGCGAGTTGCAGGTGGAGATGATCGACCGCTTCGGCCTGTTGCCGGACGCGGCGAAGTTCATGTTCGCGGTCGCCGACCTGAAGCTGCGCGCAACCGGACTGGGCATCCGCAAGCTCGACCTGGGCGAGGCCGGTGGTCGCGTGCATTTCGTCGAGAAGCCCAACGTCGATCCGATGGCGATCATCCGCCTGATCCAGGGCCAGCCGAAGCTCTACAAGATGGAAGGGCCGGACAAGCTGCGCATGACGCTCGACCTGCCGGACGGTTCGTCGCGCGTGCTCGCGGCCAAGGGCATCCTGACGGCACTTCAGCCGGCCGCGTGAGGTCGGCTATGGTGGGCGGCATGAAGATGCCGCTCACCGCCCTGGTTCTTTCCTCGTGCCTGTCGCTGCTGTCCGGCTGTGCGTCCGCGCCGGATGCGAGCGCGCATCGCGATGGGCCCGCGACGCCCAACGATGCGTCGATGACGTTCGTGATCGTGCGCCACGCGGAGAAGGTCGCGGACGGTTCGAAGGATCCGCCGCTGACCGAAGCGGGACGCGCACGCGCGCAGGCCCTGGCGCAGCGGTTGTCATCGGTGCCGGTGATCGCGGTGTACACCACGCCGCTGCAGCGCACCCGCCAGACCGCGACGCCGACCGCGCAGGAACATGGACTGCCCCTGATCACCTACGACGCGAAGCTGCCGGCCGCCGATTTCGCCACGCGGTTGCGGCAACGGCACGCGGGACAGACGGTGCTGGTCGTGGGTCATAGCAACACCGTGCCGGATATCGCGTCGGCGCTGTGTTCGTGCGAAGTCGCGCCGATGAGCGAGGCGGAGTACGACCGGCTCATGACGGTGCGGGTCGATGGGTCGGGGCGTGCTTCGTTTGAAGTTGGGCGGCAGTAGCCTTGCGGCGGCGATAGGCCGGGCGGCGGTGCCGCTCCCTTCCCCCTTTCGGGAGAAGGCGCCCGCAGGGCGGATGAGGGGCAACGGAGCAACCAGGCGGGGCCGGCCCCTTCCCTCCGCGCCGACCCAAACCGCGCCGCACTGACGCTTTTACTCACTGCTCACTCCTCTCCCCTCGCTCTACCGTCACCCCTCACCCCACCCCCTCGCCGGGAGGGAGAGGGGCTCAAGCGCTGGCGCCATGCGGCCGTGTTTCAGCGAAGCGCCCACCTCACAGCTGCGACTCCACCGGCAACCACCGCACCACCGCCGCCATCGCGCGGCGCTTCCAGTCGGCGTCCGGCTCGCGCGTCCACATGCGCGGGGGATCGGCGCCCGCGTCTTCCCAGCGCAGTTCGCCGTTTTCCAGCCACAGCCGGTAACTGTTCTCGTGGCCGACCTTCCATTCGTACAGGCGCAGCAGATCGCGTGTGAGCTGCGTGTCGGTGAACAGGATGCCCATCTCGGTGTTGAGATTGATCGAGCGCGGATCGAAGTTCACCGAACCGACGAACCCCACGTCGCCGTCGGACATGAACGCCTTGGTGTGCAGGCTCGCCTCGCTCGACGAGGAACCGAGCAGCCCGCTGCCGCCTCCGCTCGGCGACCCACGCGCCTTCAGTTCGTACAGTTCGATGCCGCCCCGCAGCAGCGGCACGCGATACGGCGCATAACCGCCATGCACCGCCGCGACGTCCGTGGCGGCCAGCGAATTGGTCAGGATGCCGATGCGCACGCCTCGATCGCGCATGCGCAGCAGCGACGCCACGCCGTCGTCGCCCGGCACGAAGTACGGCGAACTGATGAACATCTCGCGTCGGGTGTCGACGAACGCCGGCGTGATCGCATCGATCAGCCAGTCGCCGCGACGCGGTGCACCTTCGGCCTTCTGCGGCGGATCGGACACCACGTGCGCGTCCGGCGTCCAGCGCAGCCCGCGGCTGCCGCGCAGCAGCGCCTGCACGCTGGGCGAACGGCGCAGCTGTTCGACGTAGGGTCTGGCGTCTTCCGAGCGGTATTCCAGCGCACCCACGCGCCGCAGACGCGGCAGCGAGAGCTCGTCCGCGTCGACCAGCTGGTCCAGCGGAATCGCCGCCGGGCTGTTCCAGTACGCGTCGAAGATGCGCGCGGTTTCGCGCACCGGTTCGCCGATAACGGCGAGATCGGCGTCGAGGAAGTTCGACGCCTCCGCCGCGCCGAAATACTCGTCGCCGATGTTGCGTCCGCCGACCACCGCGATGCGGCCGTCGGCGATCCACGCCTTGTTGTGCATGCGCCGGTTGAGGCTGAACACCCGCAGCAGCAGTTCCACGCCGCGCAGGAAATACGATTGCCGCGCGCGCGAGGGATTGAACAGGCGCACCTCGATGTTCGGATGACGCGCCAGCGCGGCGAGCACGGAATCTTTCGCGTGCGAGTTCAGGTCGTCCAGCAGCAAGCGCACGCGCACGCCGCGATCGGCCGCGCGCACCACCTCGTGCACGATCAGGCTGCCGGTGAGGTCGGGCTTCCAGATGTAGTACTGCAGGTCGAGGCTGCGCCCGGCCTCGCGTGCGGTCAGCGCGCGCACGGTGAAGGCGTCGAGGTTGTCGGCGATCAGCGACAGCCCGGCCTGGCCGGGATGCGCCTGCTCCATCGGTGCGATGGAGCGGTCCAGCGGCGTCTCCACCACGGCGGCGGGAATCGCCTGCGACGGCGCGCCGCGCGCACGCTGGGCGAAACGCCCGTAGCTGTAGACCGACAGCAGCGACGCCGTCGCCAGCAGCAGCACGGCCAGGCCAATCCACCGCAGCTTCCGGGTCATGTGGATCCCGCGTTGTGCATTGCATCGATTCTAGCGACGGGCGCCGCAACGACTCATTCACGCCCGGCGATCACCGCATCGATGCACGCAGCGGCTAGACTCGCGCCGGTCCCGTCGCCGACGAATCCGATTCGATGCCGTTCCGCCCCGCGCCCGTCCTGTCCGTCCCGCTCCTTTCGGTGCTGATCCTCGCCGGCTGCGCCAGCGCGCCGAAGGTGGCGCTGCCAGTCGAAGCGCGCCTGCATCCGGGCCAGCGCATGTCGCTGCCCGAGGGCGCGCGGCTGGTCTACGTCGAAACCGCCAACGATTCGCGCTGCCCGCCGGAGGTTACGTGCGTCCACGCCGGCGATGCCGACGTGCGGCTGCGCTTCCACAAGCCCGGCGCGATGCTCGACGTGGTGCTCAAGGCGTCCGAACAGGGCACGCCGCGCCCGATCGGCGCCTGGCACGTCACGCTGCTGGGTCTGGGCCCCGGACCGCGCCCGCCGGCGACACTGCGCGTGGACGGCGCCGACCGCTGAGCCGAACGGACCGTGCCACGGCCGGACGTGCCGTCGCCCGGCGGATGTGACACGCTCGGTGGACGCCCTTTCCGGAGCCCGGCCATGACCCTCCTCGTTTCCCCGCGCGTGCACGACCTCGGCGGTTTCCAGGTGCGCCGCGCCGTGCCGAGTCTCCAGGCGCGCTCGGTCGGCCCGTTCGTGTTCGTCGACCACATGGGGCCGGCGGTGTTCGAGATCGGCCGCGGCATCGACGTGCGCCCGCATCCGCACATCGGCCTGGCGACGGTGACCTTCCTGTGGTCGGGCACGATCACGCATCGCGACACGCTCGGCAGCCTGCAGGACATCAACCCGGGCGACGTGAACTGGATGACCGCCGGCCGCGGCATCGCGCATTCCGAGCGCACGCCGACGACGCTGCGCGAGCACGAGCATCCGCTGCACGGCATGCAGACCTGGGTCGCGCTGCCGCGCAGCGCCGAGGAAGCCGAACCGGGCTTCTTCCACCATCCCGCCGCGAGCCTGCCGCAGCAGCAGCGCGACGGCAGCTGGCTGCGCGTGGTCGCCGGCCGCGGCTACGGCGAGGAATCGCCGGTGCGCGTGTACGCCGACACGCTGTACGTCGCGATCGACCTCGACGCCGACGCGGAGCTCGCGATCGACGACAGCCATCCGCAACGAGCGCTCTACATTCTGGAAGGCGACGCGCAGTTGGATGGCGCGGACATTCCGGCGATGCACCTGGTGGTGCTGGATCCCGGCACCCGCCCGAAGCTCCGCGCGCGCACGCCGGTGAAGGCGATGCTGCTGGGTGGCGAACCGCTCGACGGCCCGCGACACCTGTGGTGGAACTTCGTGTCCAGTTCGAAGGAGCGCATCGAACAGGCGAAGCAGGACTGGCTGGAAGGACGCTTCGGCCGCGTGCCGGGGGACGACGAGTTCATTCCGTTGCCGGAGCGGTGAGCGTCCGGGCTTCGCAAGCCGTTGCTCGCTCGCGGCACGATCGATTGGTTTCGCGCGAAACCACCATGCGTGCATCGATGCGTTGGATGAGGCCCCCAACCGTCCCCGACGCCGACCCATAAGCCGGACGCACCGCCTATTAAGTCTGGTTATTTGTCAAGTGCCGCTTTCTGGACTATGTTCGACCCGGTTCGGCCGAACCGGTCACGGTTCGACGATCGCCTGCAGCCCGGGGGTGATGGGCTGTTTCGTTGCTAGGGGTTACGACCACAGGGGGTTAGTCGTGAATACGACGGCATGGCGTATGTCGGCCCTGCTCGTGCTCGCCGGGTTCGGCATGGCGAACGCGCACGCGCAGGATTCTCAGGACGGGGGCAACTGCCCGCAGCTGCCCACGGGCTCGGAGCTGACGTGGGAGTACAAGGCCACCGGCGGTTCCGACTTCTGCCGCGCACTGCGCGCGGACGGTTCGGAAGCGTTCGGCCTGTACATCTCGCGCAAGGCGAATTTCGAGCCCAAGCGCGGCAACCGCGCCGAGGAAGGCGTGATCGATGGGCAGAACGTCTACTGGTACAAGGGCGAGCTGGCGACGAAGCCGGACGTGGAAGTCCGCGAGACACTGGTCGAACTGCCGGACGGACGCGTCGCCCACATCTGGCTCCAGGCGCAGGCGCCGCAACTCGCGCCGATGCTCGGCCAGGTGCAGTCGATCCGCTTCCCCGCCACGCGCCTGAGCAGCAACTGATCCCGCACGCGGCACGTCCGAATCCGCCCGCAAGTCCGGGCGGATCGCCGTGGCACGCCCATCCCGCGCTTTGATCCCGATCGGCCGCCGGCCGGCCTTTGATCGGCTTGCGCGTGCAATCAGCTTCTTTCGCAGTTACCGTCGCTCCTGCCGCACCTAAGATCCGTGCCCGTTTTGCCTGCGGAAGTCGCCGGGCAAACGGTATCCCTCAATCCCTGGGCAGGAGAACAACATGATCAGGAAGCTTGCGGCCGAGTTCATCGGCACGTTCTGGTTGGTCCTCGGCGGCTGCGGCAGTGCGGTGCTGGCGGCCAACTTCGGCGGCGACGGCAATCCACTCGGCATCGGTCTGCTCGGCGTCTCGCTGGCGTTCGGCCTGACGGTGCTCACCGGCGCGTACGCGCTGGGCCACATTTCCGGCGGCCACTTCAATCCGGCGGTGAGCTTCGGCCTGTGGGCCGGCGGCCGTTTCCCGGCGCGCGAGCTGGTGCCGTACATCGTCGCGCAGGTGCTCGGCGGCATCTTCGCCGGCTTCATCCTGTCCATGATCGCCCACGGCGCGCCGGGCTTCGCGATCGATCCCAATGCGGCGGGCGCGTTCGCCAGCAACGGCTACGGCGCGCATTCGCCGGGTGGGTACGGGGTCAACGCGGCGTTCCTGACGGAAATCGTGATGACCGCGATGTTCCTGATCGTGATCCTCGGCGCCACGCACGCACGCGCACCGGTCGGCTTCGCGCCGATCGCGATCGGCCTGGCGCTCACCCTGATCCACCTCATCAGCATCCCGGTGACGAACACCTCGGTGAACCCGGCGCGTTCCACCGGCGTGGGCCTGTTCGCGGGCCAGGTGGCGATGTCGCAGCTGTGGCTGTTCTGGGTCGCGCCGATCGCCGGCGGCCTGCTCGGTGGCGTGATCTACCGCTGGCTCGGCCAGTACGGCCCGGATGTGACGGGCACGCCGCGCTGATCGTCGCGTTCGCCGCAACGAGAAAAGGCCACGCAATGCGTGGCCTTTTCATTGGTCGTTCCACTGTCCGGCGTTTGTAGCCCGGGTAAGGCCGCAGGCCGCACCCGGGTTCACCGTCCACGTCACGCGTTCCCGGGTGCGCTTCGCTTACCCGGGCTACAAACGCGAAGGCCGATGTCAGGGCTCCGGATTCGAACGCGCCGCGTTCTCCGCCTTCAACTGCCTGATGAAATCGCCGATCGGCCGCTTCAACTGCTGCAGCAGCGCGTCGTCGCGATTGCGCAGCACCGCTTCGCCCAGCAGCTTCAGGCCGATGGCGAACGCCGCCGCCTCGTCGTCGCTGCCGAAACGGCCGCTGGCGCGCTGCAGCTCGACGATGCGGAACAGGTCGTCGTGGTTGCCGTCCTCGAACGTCAGCGTGCCGCGCAGCGGCTGGTCCTCGCGCGGCGTGGCGAGGTGCTCGACGGTGATGCGGTAACGGTGTTCGCGTACTGCCATCGGTCATGTACTCCCAACTGCGTGCTATTGAACGGGCTCTGCCTAGAAGCGGCCTTCCTGGAAATCGACGAAGGCCTGCATGATCTGCTCCTTCGTGTTCATCACGAACGGACCGTAACGCGCGACCGGTTCGCGCAGCGGACGCCCGGCGACGAGGATCGCGCGAAGTCCGCCCTCGCCCGCACGAAAGCGCACCGTGCGCCCACCGACGAGCACGGCGATCTCCTGCGACACGATCGCCCGCGTCGCATCGCCCTCGCCGATGGAACCGGCGCCTTCGAAGGCATACGCGAAGGCGTTGTGGCCTTCGGGCAGGTCGACGTCCCACTCCACGCCGGGTGCGAGTTCGATGTCGAGGTACACCGGATCGGTCGCCGGCTGGCGGATCGGCCCGGCCACGTCGCCGACGCGCCCGGCGATCACCTTCACGCGCACGCCGTCGGCTGGCTGCAGCTGCGGGATGCGGTCGGGCGCGAATTCCTGGTACTGCGGCTGGCTCATCTTCTCCGCCGCGGGCAGGTTCACCCACAGCTGGAAACCGCGCATGCGGCCTTCCTGCTGTTCGGGCATTTCCGAATGCACCAGGCCACGGCCGGCGGTCATCCACTGCACGCTGCCGGGCACGAGCACGCCTTCGTTGCCGTGGTTGTCCTTGTGGCGCATGCGGCCGTCGAGCATGTAGGTGACGGTCTCGAAGCCGCGATGCGGATGGTCCGGGAAGCCGGCGAGGTAATCCTCGGGCTGGTCGGTGCCGAACTCGTCCAGCATCAGGAACGGATCGAGCATCTCCAACTGCGGCGTGCCGATCACGCGCGTCAGGCGCACGCCGGCGCCGTCGGAGGCGGGCATGCCGCGCAGGGTGCGGCCGATGTGGGCGAAGTCGGGGCTATTCATGGGGAACCTCCGGTAACTGCTCACCACAATGTCGTGCCGCAGGCGCCCCGCGGCCAGTGCCGTGGGTGGAACGGTCCATGTTCCAAGCGCCGTGCCCGACAGGCGGAGCTCGGAGCTCGGGGCCCGAGGTTTCTTGCTCAACACGCCGAGCCCGGAGCTCGGGCCGCGAGGCTTTTTGCTCGACGCGCCGAGCCAAGAGCTCGGGACGTGGAGCTTTTTGCTCGAAACGCCGAGCTCGCAGCTCGGGACGCGGAGCTTTTTGCCCGGCACGCCGAGCCCGGAGCTCGGAACGCGGAGCTTTTTGATCGAAGCGCCGAACTCGGAGCTCGGGACGCGAGGCTTTTTGCTCGACGCGCCGAGCTCGCTGCTTCGCAGCTTCACCCTCCCCAACCCTCCCCTGCGCGCAGGGGAAGGAGAAGGAAGCGACGTCATCCATCACCACCCGATGCCGATGCCCGCGCCGGCCGACTGCTCGCTCCCGCTGAACGCCGCGCCCAGCGAGACCGACACGTTTGGCTTCAGCTGGCGCTGGTAGCCGACCGCGAGCGCCTCCTGCCCCTCCGCATAGCCGGCGCCCACGGACACGCGGTTCGTCGTCTGGATGTTCGCCGCGCTGGACGCCATGTGGACCATCGCGGCGTTCATCGCGCCGTGGCGGTTGATGCGACGGTCGGTCTGGCGGAACTGGTCGTCCACCTGGCCGCGCAGGTCCTCGATGGCCTGCATCGGCACCGCGACGATTTCGGTGACGCGCTGGTCGGTGTAGGCGTTTGCCTGGTTGAGCGTCGTCACGGACTGCGCCTGCATCTGCCGCACGTTCACCGCGTCGGTGCCGGACGCGCCATCGGCGACGTTCGCCACCTGGCGCTCCGCACCGGCCGCGCCGACGGACACCGTGTTCGCGCGATCGGCCACCGAGTTGGCACCGAGCGCGACGCTGTTGGGCGCATTCGCCTGCGCGTTGCTGCCGGCGGCTACCGAATTGCTGCCGCTCGCGCTCGCCGGCGCGGCGTCCTGCGCGGTGAAGCGCGCATCACTGGCGCCACCCTGCGCGTCGAGGAACTGCAGGGCCGATGCGACGTCGTTGAACACGTTGCCGCCGAGCACGAACTGAGGCGCCAGCAGCACGCCGCCGTTCACCAGCGAACTGTCGCCGACGAGCGCGCCGCTCACGCTGGAAAGTGCGCCGTACAGCTGGCCGCCGTTGATCGCCTCGGTGCTGCCCGCGGCGACAAGCCCGGCGCCCAGGTTCACGATGCGGTTTGGTCCCGCGCCCAGATGGTTCGCACTGAACGCTCCGGCGCCCGCGTCCCACAGCAACGCATCGCCCGCGGACACCTGGACCGCACGAAGTTGCGCGACGTTGACCGCATCGGTGTCCGCACTGCCGGCGGCGACGTGCGTCAGCTTGCGACTGCCCGACGGATTGCCGATCGACACTTCGCCGACGGAGGTCTGCGGCGCGGCCAGCGCGAACGCGGCGTATCCGGTCTGCGCGCCGACGCTGGTCATCGACGCCAGTCCGAGCGCGACCGATCCGTCGTGCACGACCTGCGCGCTCGCGCCGAGCGCCAGGCTGCCGATGCCCAACGCCTGCGCGGCAGACCCCAGCGCGATCGCCGATTCCTGGTCCGCGAAGGCATCGCGCCCGATCGCCACGCCAGCGAAGGCGTCCAGGCCGACGCGCGAACGCAGGCCGACGGCGATGCCCTGGTCCGCCACGGCGATCGCCTCGTGCCCCATGGCGACGCTGTCGTCGCCGTTGGCGATCGCCACGTGCCCCACTGCGACGGAACTGGCGCCGGAGGCCAGCGTGTTCGCCCCAAGCGCGCTCGCGCCGCCCGCGTTGGCGATGGCGTTGAAACCCGCGGCAAGCGAGAGCGTCGCCAGCGCCTGCGCCTGCGTGCCGAGCGCCACGGCGTTGTCCGCGCCGGCGGTCGCGCCGGTGCCGCAGACGAACGCGCCGGTGCCGACGGCAATCACCGTCTGTCCGGTAGGACCGTTGCACGCTTCCTGCGCCCGGACGCGGTCCGGGAGGCAGGTTCCGGCGCAGGCCGCAAGCAGGACGAGGCACTTCACGGCCGGTCGCAGTGGACGCGGCGATGCGGTTCGAAGGCGGATCATGGCGCGCTCCCGAGGCAATCGGCGCCGACGGATGGCGGCGTCGCCGAACCCCTGCGCGCGCGCATCACCACGCGATCACGCGCCTGACGTTCGAGCGGGCTGAGCTTTACGCCTGCGCCCGTTCAATGCCGATGAAGGACGCTCGCCCAGCTCGTGTCATCGCCGCGACGCGAGCCCGTTCGTGGGTCAGCTTATCTACGGGTAATGCGCCAGCAACGATGAATGCGCGCGTCGCGTTCGAAATCCGGCGGGATCGTGCGGGCGCTGACGTCCTCGACCTTCGCAAAGGTTTCAACGCTCGCCTCGTCGAGGCGGAACCGGCGGAAGTTGTTCGAGAAATACAGCACGCCGCCGTCGGCCAGGCGCTCCACCGCCGCGCGCAGCAGGCGCACGTGCTGCCCCTGCACGTCGAAGTCCTGCGCGCGCTTGGAGTTGGAGAACGTCGGCGGGTCGCAGAAGATCAGGTCGTACTGGTGCGTGTCCGCTTCCAGCCACGTCAGCGCGTCGGCCTGCACGAGCCGATGGCGCGTGCCGCCGATGTCGTTCTCGCGCAGGTTGTCGGCGCACCATTCCAGGTACGTGGCCGACAGGTCGACCGTCGTGGTCAGTCGCGCGCCGCCGACGGCCGCGTGCACGGTCGCCGCGCCCGTGTAACCGAACAGGTTGAGGAAACGCGTGTCGTGCGCTTCCTCAGCGATGCGCAGGCGCATCGGGCGATGGTCGAGGAACAGGCCGGTGTCGAGGTAATCGAACAGGTTCACGCGCAGCAGGACGTCGCCTTCGCGCACGGTGACGAATTCGCCGCGCGAATCCATCGCGCCGTACTTGCTGCCGCCCTTGCCGCGTGCCCGCGTCTTCAGCGCCACGTTCTCGCGCGGCACGTTGAATACGTTGCGCGCGGCGGCCAGCAGTTCGTTGAGGCGACGACGCTGGACGTTCTCCGGAATCTCCTGCGGCGCGGCGTATTCCTGCACGTGCAGGAAGGTGCGCGGGGTCTGCTCGTGGGTCGTGTAGACGTCGATCGCCGCAGCGTATTCGGGAATGTCGGCATCGTACGCGCGATAGCACGTGACGCCTTCGCGTTCGCGCCAGCGCTTGAGCTTGTGCAGGTTCTTGCGCAGGCGGTTGGCGACCATCTGTGCGCCTTCCGACAGCGTGGGCGCCACTTCCGCGCCGGTGTCGTCGGTACGACGACGCTGCGCCGGCGCGATGGGATCGCACACGATCAGCGTGCATTCGATCGCGCCGTTGAACACCTGGTACTTCTTCTGCGCGCGCAGCCCGGTGGCGAACGCGAGTTCCGCATCGCCGCACAACAGGCTCGCGCGCCACTGCGGCGTCGCGCGCTTCAGCGCATCGCCGAGCGCCCGATACAGCGCGGGATCGGCGGCGAGGCGCGCGTCGTAAGGCGGATTGCAGACGACCAGGCCGTTGCGTGCGTCTTCGCCTTGCGCGCCCGGCGCATGGTCCAGCGAACGGATGTCGCCGACGTGGAAATCGATGAGCCCGGCCAGACCGGCCAGCACCGCGTTGTCCTGTGCCGCGCGGATCGCGTGCGGGTCGGTGTCGCGGCCGAAGAACGCCCCGCGCAGCGAATTCATGCCGGCCGCTTCGCGCTTGCGCGCGTCGTCCAGCATCGTGCTCCACGCAGCGGTGTCGAAACCTGGCCAGCGCGTCGGCACATCGTGGCCGTGTCGCTGCAATCCCGGTGCGACGTCGGCGGCCATCAGCGCGCCTTCGATCAGCAGCGTGCCGCTGCCGCACATCGGATCCAGCAGCGATCCACCTTCTGCGTACACCTTCGTCCACTGCCCGCGCATCAGCACGGCGGCGGCGAGGTTCTCCTTCAGCGGTGCCTCGCCCTGCTTCGTGCGCCAGCCACGACGGTGCATCGGACCGCCGGACAGGTCGATCGACACGATCGCGCGACCCTTGCGCAGCACGAGGTTCACGCGCAGGCCGGGCGATTCGACGTCGACGTCCGGACGCGTGCCGGTCTTGCCGCGCATCACGTCGACGATGGCGTCCTTGACGCGCTGCGCGGCGTAGCGTGCGTGCGTGATCGCCTCGCCCGAGACGTGCGCGTCCACCGCGACCGTGTCGCCCTGCGCGAGGTGCCGCGTCCAGTCGATCGCGGCGACGCCGGCGTAGAGCGCGTGTTCGTCGGGGCAGTCGAACTCGCCGATGGGCCACAGCACGCGGCTGGCCAGGCGCGACCACAGCACGGCGCGCTGCGCGTCGGCGAGCGTGCCCTCGGCGTTGACGCCGGCGATGGCCGCGGTGGCGCGCGCGCAGCCGAGCGCGGCCAGCTCGTCGGCGAGCAGGTATTCCAGGCCTTTGCCGCAGCTGGCGAAGAACTTCATGTGCATGTTGCTCAGAGCGAGGCGAGCAGCGCGGCGAAGGCCTCGGCGCTCGCTTCGACATGGTTGGAAAGGCGGTGACTGTCGTCCACCAGCAGCAGCCGTGCACTGCGCGCGTACGCCCAGGCGACGACTTCGGCCGGCGCGATGAGTTCGTCGTTCCACCCGTGGATGATCGAGGTCGGCACGTTCGCGGCGGTCAGGCGCGGCGCCTCGCCCATGCGTACCGGCGGTGCCATCAGGAACAGGCCGAGCGTGGGCACCTTCAGCGACACGAGGCCGGAGATGTACGCGCCCAGGCTCGAACCGGCCAGCACCACCGGCCCACGCGTCGCGGCGGCCTGCGCCAGGCGGAGGAGGCGTTCGACGCGCGCGGGCACGTCGCCGAGTTCGCTCACTTCGCGCTTCGCATCCAGGTCGGTGTAGTCGGGGCGCTCGTGGGTCCAGCCCAGCCGCTGCGCCGCGTCGGCGAGCGCGGCGACCTTGGTGGCGTCCGGGCCGCTCTCGAAGCCGTGGGAAAGGATGCAGTGTCCGGGTGCGTTCATTCGTTGGAGTCTGGTTCGTGGATCGCGACGACCGCGTCGCCGCGGCGGATCGTGCCGCCCTGCAGGATGCGCGCGCACAGGCCACCGTGCCCACGCATCGCATTGAAACCGCCGGGGCCGAGCGCGGCTTCCATGCGCGAGCATGGATCGCATGGGTCGGTGCCTTCCAGCACGACCTCGCCGACGCGGAACCGCCGGCCCTTCAACGCCACCAGCGGGATGCCGGAGACGACGAGGTTCCGGCGCAGCATCGCCGGCGGCACGGACGTGTGGCCCGACAACGCGGCGATCACCGGCAGGTGTTCGGCCTGGATCAGCGTGATGCCGCGCTTGCCGCTGCCGCCGGCGTAGCGGTCGCCGACGAGGCCGGCGCCGGTTTCAGCCACCACTTCCGTCACTTCGTCCATCGCGACGTCGCGTTTCGGTCGCAGGCCGATCCATTCCACCGCGCCGGTTTGCGGCAGCGTGGCCATCAGCTTGCCCAGCTCGGAGTCGGGCGGCGGGAGTTTCATGGGCGGTTCCGTCCGGGGGTCGGACCGCGACGGGCGCGGGCGGGAAGTTGCCCAGCGGAGGCTGGGGCGCCGCGCATGGCGCGCGGGAGGCGAATGGTAGCATCCGGCCCCATGTCGCCCGCCCCTTCTGCCCCGCCCATCGCCTTCGATCCGCTGCCCTACCAGGAACGGCTGGAGGCGCGATCGCTGGACCAGATCGACCTCGTCGTCATCCACTGCACGGAACTTCCCGACCTCGCGATGGCGCGGCGCTTCGGCGAGGAAGAGCTGTACGAAGGTTCGCGCACCGGCAACAGCGGCCACTACTACATCGATCGCGACGGCAGCGTGCACCAGTACGTCGCGCTCGACCGCATCGCCCATCACGTGCGCGGGCACAACACGCGGGCGGTCGGCATCGAGCTGGTGAACCGCGGGCGGTATCCGGACTGGCTGGCGGCATCGCGCCAGGCGATGGACGAGGCGTATACGGCCGCGCAGATCGAAGCACTGATCGCGCTGCTGCGTTGGCTGGAAGGCGAGCTGCCGTCGCTGCGCTCGATCGCGGGGCACGAGGACTTGGATACGACGCAGGTGCGCGCGACCGACGATCCGGATGTGCTGGTGCATCGCAAGCGCGATCCGGGGCCGATGTTTCCGTGGGAGCGGGTGATGGGGGCGGTGGGGTTGCGACGGGTGCCGTAGCGATCCTTCGCTGCGAATGACGGAGCCTTTGTCGCCCGGGTAAGCAGCCTTTGTAGCCCGGGTAAGCGAAGCGCACCCGGGGAACCGCAGCGCCTCCCGGGCGTGCTTCGCTTACCCCGGCGACAACCCGCTGGCGTTGCCCGTCATTGCAGCGGGGGCTCGAACCCGTTTTGACTTTCCCCCTGCGCGCGAGTCGTCAAGCCACCGCGGGTGCGCGCGTGATCGCACGCCCCGGCCCTCACCCCAACCCCTCTCGCGGCGGAGAGGGGCCCAGGCACCCGCAAAAAAGCCGACCAACCCCCCCGGGTATACTTCCGTCCCGCCTCCGACAAAGCCTGCGCATGACCTCGCCCGCCAACGAGCAAGTCGTTCACGAACTGGTCGAACTGCTCTCGCTGGAGCGGCTGGAGGACAACCTCTTCCGCGGGCAGAGCCGCGACATCGGCACCAAGTACGTGTTCGGCGGGCAGGTGCTCGGGCAGGCGCTCTCGGCCGCGCAGGCGACGATGCAGGTCCCGCGCGCGGCGCATTCGCTGCACGCCTATTTCCTGCGCGCCGGCGACATCGCCGCGCCGATCGTCTACCAGATCGACCGCACCCGCGACGGCGGCAGCTTCTCGGTGCGGCGCATCACCGCGATCCAGCACGGCGAGGTGATCTTCTTCATGGCCGCCTCGTTCCAGCAGGACGAGGACGGCGGCGAGCACCAGCTCTCCATGCCCGAGGTGCCCAAGCCCGAGGACATCGATCCCGCGCCGGCCGTGCCGGAGCACGTGATGGCGACGCTGCCGATCAAGATCCAGCGCTGGCTTTCGCGCAGGGGGCCGTTCGAGTTCCGCCACGTCTACCCGCGCGACGAACTCAACCCGCCCAAGCGCCCGCCGTACCAGCAGTTCTGGTTCCGCCTGACCGAACGCGTCGGCGATGCACCGGAACTGCACCGTGCCCTGCTCGCCTACGCGTCGGATTTCCACCTGCTGGGCACGGCGACCTTCCCGCACGGCATCAGCTATTACCAGCCGAACGTGCAGATGGCTTCGCTGGACCATGCGCTGTGGTTCCATCGTCCCTTCCGCGCCGACGACTGGCTGCTCTACTCCATCGACAGCCCCAGCGTGCAGGGCAGCCGCGGCCTGGCGCGCGGGCAGATCTTCGACCGCGCCGGGCACCTGGTCGCCAGCACCGCGCAGGAAGGCCTGATCCGCGTGGTGAAGGACGCGGCCGCGGCGGGGCACGTGCCGGCGAAGGAGTGATCGGCGCCGGGATTCGTGAACGCCACGACGCCTCGCTTCCGCACCGGCGACAACGCACGTAGGACCCACGCCATGCTCTTGCGAATCCCCCATCCCGAATCCCGAATCCCGCGCCCATGAGACAGGTCTTCTCCAGCCAGCGCCTCGAAAACGTCGAATCCGTCGCGCAGATGCTGCGCGATGCGGACATCGAGGTGCGCATCACCAACGGGCGTTCGTACAAGGGCGGACGCCGCGGCACCTTCAGCTACAGCGACGAAGGCGGTCCGAAGCCGGCGGTGTGGGTGGTGCGCTCGGACGACACGGTCAAGGCGCGCGAGATCCTGCGCGAGGCCGGGCTGCTGGAAACCACGCGCGAGAGTTTCGCCGGGCCGAGTTTCCGCCTGAATTCCGACGAGACGCCGGCACGCAGGAAGGCCCAGTCGCGCGCGCTGCGCATCAAGCTGGTGCTGATGGCGGGCATCGTGGTCGTCGGCGGGCTGGCGATCATGAACGCGCTGAAGACCGACATTCCGACCGAAGCGCTGAAGACGCATCCGCTCGACGGCACGCCCGCGCAGATCCCGCAGCCGCTGGCGGCGGCGGTGTTCGCGCAGGAACTGCCGAAGACGCGCATCGGCGTGGTGTGCCTGTCGATCGACGGCCAGGATGCGTCGCCGGAACTGATCCAGGCGATGCAGCCGCTGGTGCTGGAACCGCGGCGGCGCGAACTGGTGCCGGCTTCGCAATGCGTGCGCAATCCGGATGACGAGGTCGGCAGCCGCCACCGTGCGAGCGGCAAGCCCGCGCTGCTCGCGGACGTGCACGCGTTCCGCCCGCAGTCGCGCGACGACCAGGGCCGCGTGACCGGCGTGCTGGAATTCACCGCGTACCACCACCGGCTGTCGGGGTCGTACAAGACGCTGGAAGTGAAGCAGGCGGAAAGCGGGTGGCAGGTGGCGCGGACGTTGAAGCACGTGGCCATGTGATGCTTCGGCGAACGCGGGAGTTGGGCTGTTCTCGGCGTTTGAAGGCATAAGCGCATTGCGGACGCGAGCGTGGTCGCTCGCGCCGCCTGCAACAGAACGACTCAGCGCTTGCGCGGCGCCAGATCCGCACGGGTGAGGAAGCCGTCGCGATCTTCGTCCATGAAGGCGAACGCCTTCTCCAGGCGCGGCATCTTCTCGCTGACTTCCACGCGGCTGAGCTTGCCGTCCTTGTTGAGGTCGGCGCTCGCGAAACGCTCTTCCGCGCGCTTGGCGCGTTCGGCTTCGTGCTGCGGACGCATGCGCTCGTGGTACTTCGTCAGCTCGCTGCGGACGATGTAGCCGTCGCGGTTCGCGTCGATGTCGGCGAACTTCTCGTTGATGAAGCGCAGCGAGCCCGCTTCGGTGCGGCTGATGCGGCCGTCGCCATCGGCGTCGGCCTTCACGATGTGGCCGTAACCGCCGCCGTGGCCGCCATGACGGCCGCCATGGCCCTTGCGATGCGGGCGTTCGGATTGGTCGAGCTTGCCGTCGCGGTTCTTGTCGAGCTGGTCGAAGGACGACGCCAGGCGCGGATGCGCGGCGGCTTCGGTGCGGTCGATGACGCCATCGTTGTTGGCGTCGATCTTCACGCGCGTGGCGCCGCCCTGCGGTGCGGCGATGGCAGCGCCGGCGACGGTCGCGGCGACGGCGGTGGCGAGCAGGACGGACAGGGTGGTGCGAGTCATGGAATGGCTCCTGGGAGCGGCACCGGGCGGCGCCGATGTCCAGTCAACGCGCACCGCATCGCCCGGTTGACGTCGTGCCGGCCGCGTTCAGTCGGGCGACAGCGTTGCCCTCACGTGCGGCAGCGCTATGCTGCGTGCATGGGCACCGAACCGCAGGACAGCGACGACCTGCGCCTGTTCCACACGGGCGAACACGCATGCGGCTACTGGCCGGAGCGTGCCGCGCGCGACCTGGTGCTCGACCCGCGCGATCCGCGCCTGCGCCACTGGTATCCGCACGCGCTGAGCTGGGGCTTCCGCCGCTCCGGCGACATCGTCTACCGCCCGCATTGCGCCGGCTGCCGCGCCTGCGTGGCGGTGCGCATCCCGGTGGACCGCTTCGTGCCCGACCGCAGCCAGCGCCGCTGCCTGGCGCGCAACGCATCGGTCGAAATGCGCGTGCTGCCGGCGCATCGCACCGGCGAACAGCTCGCGCTGTACCGGCGTTACCTCGCCTCGCGCCACGCCGGCGGCGGCATGGACGGCCACGGCGCGGCGGAGTTCGACCAGTTCCTGATCGGCAGCTGGAGCGAAGGCCGTTTCCTCGAACTGCGCGATCCCTCGCAGCAGGGCCCCGGCAAGCTGCTCGCGGTCGCGGTCACCGATTGCACCGATGTGTCGCTGTCGGCCGTCTACACCTTCTACGATCCCGACGAAGCCGGGCGCGGGCTGGGCACGCTGGCGATCCTCCGGCAGATCGAATGGGCGCGCCGCGAACGCCGCCGCCACGTGTACCTGGGCTACTGGATCGACGGCCACCCGAAGATGGACTACAAGCGGCGCTTCCGTCCGCTGGAAGCCTTCGACGGCCGCCAATGGCACGACCTGCCCTGAGCGCCACGCACCCGATCGCCCGCATCGCGTCGCCACGCGCTGTCATCCGGCTGGCGCGCACGCGTGACAGAATCGCGCGATGTCCAGACTCCCCCTCTTCCTCGCCGCGCCGCTGGCGCTTCTCCTCACCGCCTGCGTGCAGGTCAACGTCAAGGGCGATCCCGATGCGTGGGCGCGTGCGATGAGCGACGACGCGACGCTGCGCGTGGCGACGTACAACACCTCGCTCTACGACGACGACACCGGCGGACTCGTCCGCCGCCTCGAATCGGGCGACGGCGGCGCGCGCAAGATCGCCGCCGTGCTGCAGCGCGTGCGTCCGGACCTGGTGCTGCTCAACGAATTCGATTTCGATCCCGACGGCCGCGCGGCCGATCTGTTCCAGCGGCATTACCTGGAAATCGCGCAGCCCGGCGGCGGCGATCCGCTGCGCTATCCGTATCGCTACTTCGCGCCGGTGAACACCGGGGTGCCGAGCGGCCTGGACCTCGACCGCAACGGCACGGCCGGCGGCGACGGCCGCGATCGCGGCAACGACGCGTGGGGTTATGGCCTGCATCCCGGCCAGTACGGGATGCTGGTGCTGTCGAAGTTCCCGATCGACGCCGGGCAGGTGCGCACGTTCCAACTGCTCAAGTGGAGCGCCCTGCCCGGCGCGCGCCAGCCGATCGATCCGCGGACGAACGCGCCGTGGTATCCGGCGGAGATCTGGTCGCAGTTGCGGCTCTCGTCGAAATCGCACTGGGACGTGCCGGTGCGCACGCCGGCGGGCGTGGTGCACTTCCTCGTCTCGCATCCGACGCCGCCGGTGTTCGACGGCCCCGAGGATCGCAACGGTGCGCGCAATGCGGACGAAATCCGGTTGTGGTCGGAATACCTTTCGCCCGGCGACAAGCCCTGGCTGTGCGACGACCGCGGCCGTTGCGGCGGTCTCGCCGGGGATGCGCGCTTCGTGATCGCGGGCGATCTGAACAACGACCCGGTCGACGGCGACGGTCGTCATGAAGCGATCGTCGAACTGCTCGAGCACCCGCGCGTGCTGCGCCATCCGACGCCGCGCAGCGACGGCGCGGTGGAGACGACGGCGAAGTACACCGCATCCGGCCTCGCGCATCGCGGCGCGCCCGCGCACGCGACCGGCGACTTCGGCCCGAAGGCGGGCACGATGCGGCTGGATTACGTGCTGCCGTCGGTGGGCTTCGCGTGGAAGGACAGCGGCGTGTTCTGGCCGGCATCTTCGTCGGCGGACGCGGCGATCGCCGATGGCAGCGACCATCACCTGGTGTGGGTGGATCTGGCGGCGTCGCGGGCGGCGGAGTAATCACGCGATCTGTTCGTTGGTTCGCGCGGGTGTTGCTGGCCCGGCTGTTGTAGCCCGGGTAAGCGAAGCGCACCGCGCCCCGGTGCAATCGGCGTCCGATTACGATGAACGCGCCGCAGCGCGCTGCATCCTCAAACTGCAACCTTCCTTTTGGCTTGGTCGCGTCGGAACCCGGCTGCGCTTCGCTTACCCGGGCTACAAGAGCATCGCCATCGTCGCGATGACGAGCAACAACCTCACCCTTCCGGCGTCCCCGGCAGCTTCCCGGTCACCGGCGGCACCGCATCCGCCACCGGCCTGGCGAACTCCACCGGCATCGACACCGGCTGCGCCGATGCCAGCGGCGCGGGTGGCAGCGCGGACGTGCCCGGCTCCGGTGCGTACACGCGCGGACCGAAACCGAACACCGCATCGCTGCGCGCCGACACGATCATGCGGACCATGCCTGTCGGAATCATCAGCTCGATCTCGACATCCTGGCCCTCCGCGGTGCGGCCCTGCAGCGTCATCTCGATCAGCGCGCCGCCGGTGTCGATCGCGCCGCACAACACGTGCGGGCCGTGCGGGCCGTCGTGCAGGTAGGGGCGAATGGCTTCGCCCAGGATCTCCAGCGCCTGCGGGTACAGGAACACCGCGTAACCCAGGAAACGATCGTGCTTGGCGTCCTCGACCATGGCGACCTCAGCGCAGTTCGATGGTGAGCGCGGCGGCGGCATCGCGGGCGCGTTCGCGCGCCGCGTCGATGTCCCCGCCCAGCGCGAGCGTCACGGCGACCCGGCGATGTCCTTCCACGCGCGGCTTGCCGAACAGGCGAAGCTGCGTGTCGGCCTGCGCCAGCGCGGCATCCACGCCGGAGAACACCGGCACGCCATGCCCCTGCGCGAGCACCGCGCACGACGCGGCCGGCCCGTACTGCCGGACCGACGGGATCGGCAGGCCGAGGATCGCGCGCGCGTGCAGCGCGAATTCGCTCAGGTCCTGCGAGATCAGCGTGACCAGCCCGGTGTCGTGCGGTCGCGGCGAGACTTCGCTGAACCACACCTCGTCGCCCTTCACGAACAGTTCGACGCCGAACACGCCCCAGCCGCCGAGGTCCTCGGTGATCGCACGCGCGATCTCCTGCGAACGCTCCAGCGCGCGCGGCGACATCGCCTGCGGCTGCCAGCTTTCGCGATAGTCGCCGTCGCGCTGCAGGTGGCCGATCGGCGCGCAGAACGTGGTGCCGCCGGCGTGGCGCACGGTCAGCAGGGTGATTTCGTAATCGAAGTCGATGAAACCTTCCACGATCACGCGCCCCGCGCCGGCGCGACCGCCGGTCTGCGCGTAGTTCCATGCAGCATCGATGTCGGCCTCCGAACGCACCAGGCTCTGGCCCTTGCCGGAGGACGACATCACCGGCTTCACCACGCAGGGAATGCCGACGTCGGCCACGGCGGCGCGGTAGTCCTCCAGCGTGTCGACGAAGCGGTACTTCGACGTCGGCAGGCCCAGCGTTTCGGCGGCGAGGCGGCGGATGCCCTCGCGGTCCATCGTGAGGCGCGCCGCGCGGGCGGTCGGAATCACGCGCACGTCGCTGCCGCGCGCTTCGAATTCGCGTTCCAGCTCGACCAGCGTCTGCGTGTGGATCGCCTCGATCTCCGGCACGATCAGGTGCGGGCGTTCCAGCGCGACCAGCGCGCGCACGGCGGCGCCGTCGAGCATGTCCAGCACGTGGCTGCGATGCGCGACCTGCATCGCCGGCGCGTCGGCGTAACGGTCGGCGGCGATGACCTCGGCGCCGAAGCGCTGCAGCTCGATCGCCACTTCCTTGCCCAGTTCGCCCGAGCCGAGCAGGAGCACGCGGAAACCGTGCGGGGACAAGGGCGTGCCGAGCGTGACCATGCGCGATCCTGGAACGTGGGGAAGAAGACCGCCAGTGTACCGGCGGCGGCTCGTCGCCGGCCTGCGGGCCGCACATCGTGCGGGCCGATGCGACCGATGCGGGCTGTCGGCGCGCGGTATCGGCATGCGATCCTTGCCCCGATGCCCGGCCCCCACCCGCGCCTGCTGATCCAATGGATGGTCGTCGCGCTCGCGATGGCCGTTTCGGCGTGTTCGCGCGAAGCGCAGCCGCCGCCCGCACCCGAACACGGCACGCGCCTGGCCGGTGTGCTCCTCGACCCGCAGATGGACGAGATCAGCGGCCTGGCCGCCTCGCGCCGCCATCGTGACGTGCTGTGGATGCACGACGACGGCGGCAACCCCGAACGCCTGTTCGCGGTCAGCACCAACGGCACGCGCCTGGCGACGTTGCGCGTGGAAGGCGTCACCAAGACCGACTGGGAAGACATCGCCGCCTTCGAACTGGACGGCAAGGCGTACCTGCTGATCGCCGACACCGGCGACAACGGCGGTCTGCGGCGCAGCCTGCAACTGCACGTGATCGAGGAGCCGGAGAAGCTCGAGAACGCGCGCCTGCGCCCGGCGTGGTCGATCGCCTTCCGCTGGCCCGACGGCCCGCGCGACTGCGAGGCCGTCGCCGTCGATGCCGAACGCGGGCAGGTGCTGCTGGTGTCGAAGAAGCGCCAGCCGCCGGAGCTGTTCTCGCTGCCGCTGCAACCGTCCGGCACCGCGTTGCAGACGGCGCAGCGGCTCGGCGCGCTGGCCGGCGTGCCGCGCGCATCGCCCGAAGCACTGCGCCGCAATCCGCAGCGCGCGCGGCTGGACAGCCAGGTCACGGCGGCCGACATCTCGCCCGACCATCGCACGATGGCCGTCATGACCTACCGCTGGCTGCTGCTCTACCCGCGCCTGGGCGAGGAAGGCTGGGGCGACGCCGTGTCGCGCGCGCCGCGCTTCGCCCCCCTGCCCTGGTTGCCGCAGGCCGAGGCGCTCGGCTGGAGCGCCGACGGCACCGCGCTGTACGCCACGGGCGAATTCATTCCGGCGCCGCTTTACCGGATCGTGCCCTGAAGCGAGGAACGCGTCGGGCGGAACGGGAAACGAGCGGGAGCAACCCTCTTCCCTGTCGCCGCCCCTCCGGCAGCGCCTGGAGGCCGGATTCCGCGGACTGGTTTCCCGTTCCTCTCTCCAAGTTCCTCTTCTTTCAGGCCGCTCATCGGCCGGCTCCGCGTCCCGATTGCGCAACCTGATATCTTTCTGATATCAAACCTCCACCGACGAATGGAGGTCGCCGCGATGAAAGAGAATCCGCTCCACTCCCTGCCCGGGATCCCGATCCTGCTGGTGCTGCTCGCACTGATCCTGGTCGCCGGCTGGTTGCTGCTGTCCGGCCTGGGCGTCGCCAGCGGCGACGGTTCGGGCGCGCGCGTTGCCGGCGCGCTCGCGCTGGGACTGGCGAGCTTCGTCGCGCTGTTCGGCCTGTACATGGTCGAGCCGAACAAGGCCGCGGTGCTGAGCCTGTTCGGCAAGTACGTCGGCACGGTCAAGGAGAACGGCCTGCGCTGGAACAACCCCTTTCTCGCCAAGAAGAAGGTGAGCCAGCGCGTGCGCAACTTCGAAAGCGGCAAGCTGAAGGTCAACGAGCTCGACGGCAGCCCGATCGAAATCGCCGCGGTCATCGTCTGGCAGGTCGTGGACAGCGCCGAGGCCGTCTACAACGTCGACGATTACGAAAGCTTCGTGCACATCCAGTCCGAATCGGCGCTGCGGGCGATGGCCACCAGCTATCCGTACGACCAGCACGAGGAAGGCCAGCTCGCGCTGCGCAGCCATGCGGCGGAAATCAGCCAGCACCTGCAGGACGAACTGGCCGAACGCCTCGCCGACGCCGGCGTGCGCGTGATCGACGCGCGCATCAGCCATCTCGCCTACGCACCGGAAATCGCCCAGGCGATGCTGCAGCGCCAGCAGGCGAATGCGATCATCGCCGCGCGCACGCGGATCGTCGCCGGTGCGGTCGGCATGGTCGAGATGGCGTTGGCGGAACTGCAGAAGAACGGCGTGGTGAACCTGGACGAGGAGCGCAAGGCGCACATGGTCAGCAACCTGCTGGTGGTGCTGTGCGGCGAGCGCTCGACCCAGCCGATCGTCAACGCCGGCACGCTGTACTGAGGCGACGATGGGCGATTACGTCATTGCGGTGATCCTCGCGATCAGCAGCCTGCCCGCGTTCGTCGCCGCCGCACTCATGTCGCGCGGCCGTCCGCGCGGCGCGCCGGCGCCGCCGCTGGCGCGGGTGATGCGCCTGGTCGGCGTGGCGATCCTCGCCGGCGCGCTCGGCCTGGTGTGGGCGGGCGACAACGAAACGCGGCGACTGGCGGTGATCGTGGCGATGGTGGTGGCCGTCAACGGGCTCGGGCTGGTGCTGCTGTTCAAGCTCGGCCGCGGTCGCCCCGGGCCGCGCTGACGGAGGCCGGGTGAGCGAGAAGAAAGGCTATCCGCTGCGCATCAACGCCGAGGTGCTGTCCGCCGCGCAGCGCTGGGCCGACGACGAACTGCGCAGCCTCAACGCGCAGATCGAATACGTGCTGCGCGACGCGCTGCGCAAGGCCGGGCGGTTGCCGGGGCATACTCCACATCCCGCATCCGACGAGGAATCGACGTGACCCAGTGGACGTACCAGGTGTTGGAAATCGTGCCGCGCATGATCGGCCCGGCCGTCAGCGAACGGCTGCAGGAGGAACTCAACCGCCTCGGCGAGGAGGGCTGGGAGCTGGTCAGCGTGATGCCGATAACGCCGTTCGACCATCTGCGCGCGGTGCTGAAGCGGCCGGCGTGATCGGCGCGGCTGCATCGCCGCCGCCTCCCGGCTAACCTGTCCCGCATGCGCGGCCTCGTCCCCCACAAAACGGCGTTGATCAACACCTCCCGGATCGAGATCTGGCCGGGCGGCCTGCTGCGCGCACGCAGCAACTTCGACGCACGCGCGCTCGCGCGCGCCCGCCACGTGCTGCGGCGCAAGCGCGACGGCCAATACCTCGCCGCGGATCTGCCCGAAGGCCTGCTCGCGCTGGTGCCCAGGCTGCGCGGCGAGCCGGGCCTGGACGACGCCCTCGACCGTCTCGACGCCGCGCCGGCGCATCGCCGCGCCGGGCTCGAACACGTCCACGAACTCCCGCTCGACCGGCTCGAGGAACGGCTCGAGCAGCTCGGCCTCGACCACGCCTACGCCAAGCGCACCGGCCTGTCGCTCGTCGCCGAGCCCGACTGGCTCGCCTTCGCCGGCTTCGATCGCTACGGCCGTCCGCTGTGGCTGCACGTGGATGCGGCGCGCGCGTGGTCGCACCTGCGCGAAGGCGCGCTGCGCGACGGCGTGGTGCTGGAGGCGATCTCCGGTTATCGCAGCCACGATTACCAGCTCGGCATTTTCGAACGCAAGCGCGCGCGCGGACTGGGGGTGGAGGAGATCCTCACCGTCAACGCCGCCCCTGGCTACAGCGAGCACCATTCCGGCCTCGCGCTCGACATCGGCGCGCCGGACGAACCGCCCGCCGAGGAGTCCTTCGAACGCACGCACGCCTTCGCCTGGCTGCGCGACAACGCCGCCGGCTACGGCTTCGTCATGAGCTATCCGCGCGACAACCCGCACGGCATCGTGTACGAGCCGTGGCATTGGGCGTATCGCGGACGCTGATCGTTTTCCGGCGCCTGCGCGCGGCCCACACCGCTATTCGCGATCCAGCGTGATGCGCACGCCCGCGGCGGTCTTCTGCGTGATCGTCAGGTCGAAGTCGGCGCCACCGTAGTGCTTCTTCAGCAGCACGTCCTCGCCGTCGTCGATCTCGATCCTGTATCTGTCGCCGAGGCGCGCGCGCAGGGTGTCGCGGATCAGGCGGGCGATGTGGTTCTCGCGGGCGTCCTTGGGCACCTGCACGGCGATGTCGACCGGCGCGGCGTCGGTCGGTGCGACGCGGAAGACCACGACGCCGTCGCTGTCGGCGTCGCTGCTGACCTGGATGCGCCACTTGTTCGACGGTGCCGCCAGCGCGAGCGCGGGGCACGCCAGGATCAACACGGCGAGCGACAGGGCGCGGATGAAGCCGGAGCGTTGGAGCGATCGCATGACGAACCTCCTCGGAGCGACGGCGCGGCGGCCGTCCACGTCGCGAATCTAGGCACGGGGCGCGTCACGCCGGCGTCGCGGCCGGCCGGACATCAGTCCTGGGAACGCTTCGTCGACTCCTTCGCCGCCGCCGCGAAGTCCGCGATCCGCCACAGGTACAGGCTGGCGTAGGTCCGGTACGGGCCCCAGCGCTCGCCGGCTTCGGCCAGCGCCCTGGGGGTGGGCATGTCCTCCAGGGCGTCCACGCGCTGGGCGCCCTTGCGGATGCCGAGGTCGTCGGTGGGCAGCACGTCGGGCCGGCCGAGGCGGAACATCAGCATCATCTCGACCGTCCAGCGGCCGATGCCCCGCACCGGCACCAGCGCCTGCACGATGGCGTCGTTGTCCATGACGCTCATGCGGCGAAGGTCGGGGATCTCGCCCCTCGCCTCGCGCGCGGCGAGGTCGCGCAGCGCGAGCGTCTTGTTGCCGGACACACCACACGCGCGCAGGCCCGCGTCGTCGATGCGCGCGAGCGTGTCGGCGTGGAAACGCGTGGCGCCGATCGCCGTTTCGACGCGGCCGACGATCGTCGCCGCCGCCTTGCCGCTGAGCTGCTGGTAGAGGATCGCGCGCGCGAGCGCATCGACCGGATCGAATGGCTTGCGCCAACGCGGATCGGGCTCGATCGGGCCGATCTTCTTCATCCAGCGCGCGAGCCTGCGGTCGCGTCTGACCAGGTGCGCGTGCGCGGCGCCGGTGTCGAATCCTCGCGAGAAACGCGGCACGTCAGCGCCTCAGTGCATCGACGGCGTAGAGCACCCACGCCAGGATCATCATGCTGCCGCCGATGGGCGCGAACCGCGTCGGCAGGCCGGCGAGCACGGCGCCGGCGAGACTGCCGGAAAACACCAGCGTGCCCAGCAGCAACAGCACGAGCGCGACGGTGCGAAACGCACGCGGCCGGCGCGGCACCAGCGCGGCGAGCGCGATGCCGTGGCCGAAGGCGAACAGCGCGGCGCTGTGCAGCCGTTGCACGTCTTCCGCCTGCGCGGCATGCGAGGCATACGCCGACAACGCGACAGCCGCCGCAGCGAGCAGCGCGCCGGCCGCGGCGATCAGCCGCGCCGACAGCGGCAGGTGGTGCGTGCTCGGGTAGAGGCCCATGCGGATCGTCCCTTTGCGTCGATGGCGCTGCGCGAAGGGAGCACGATAGCGCCTGATCGTGGCATCGCCAAACGGTCGTGCCCGCGAACGACACGGTGCTGCGGATGAACAACGCGGATCGACACGCGCAAGGCGGGCGTATTCGAACCGCCGCTTCGTCGTGGCGTCATCCGTGTTTCGGCGGCCTCGACGCTTTTCGCAGGAGCGATGCATCGGCCCAAACACAAACGCGCCGCGGAGTCCGCGGCGCGTTCGGTGAAACGTCTTCGGCGTGGGCCGGGCGTCTTACTTGACGGCCCAGAACACGTCGTAGGTTCCTTCCTCGGTGAAGCCCGCCGGGATGCCGCCGGTCCAGGCTTCGTACGGACGGTCGACCGTCTCGTAGCCGTGGGTCAGCGCCCAGCCGCGCAGTGCATCGCGCACCTTCGGCAGGTTGGCCATGTGGCCCTTGAAGCCCGGCACCATCGCCACGCGCGCCGGCTCGACGAACACGGCCTGCACCGGGCCCTCGACCTTGATGTCCAGCTTCTGCGCGCCGTCGGCGGCGCCCGTCTTCTTGACCGGCTGGGCGACGTCGAACGAATACATTTCCGAACCGAACTCGTTGGTCACGATGCGGACCGGACCGGCCGGCTCCAGGCCGTTGGCGGCCATGACCTTCTTGATCCACTCCATGTTGGAGTTGATCTGGCCCATGACCTTGTCGTTGGTGCGCTCCACCGCGGCGGTGACGACCAGCAGGTTCTCGGCCGGACGCTCGACGATCTTCGGCGCCTTGGCCGGATCGTCCTTGCTCAGCTCCGCGTAGTCGTAGTTCGGCACGGCGGCCAGCATGTTGCTCAGGCGCGACAGACCGAGCTTCATGTCCTCGCCCACGTTGCTGCTGACGTACAGGCCGGCGTAGCGGCCGATCAGGTTCCAGCCGTAGTCGACGTCGTAGGTCTGGGTGATCTCGACGTTACGACCACCGCGGCCGGTCGGCTTCAGGGTGAATTCGGTGCGCTTGTTGCGACCCGGCTCGATGTCGGTCAGCGCATAGGCGACGCGCTTGCCCGGTTCGCTGGCGGTGATTTCCCAGCTGCCCTGGCGCAGGCCCTTTTCCTGGGAGTCGTAATCCAGGCGGGCGCCGACGCCGGATTCCGGACCGGAGAGCTTCAGCTGGATGCGCGGATCGCGCAGGACGAGCGGGTTCCAGTCCTTGAAGCGCTTGAGGCTGTTGAGGCTGTCGAACACGATGGTGAGCTTGCGGTTGGTTTCAACCGAGTGCTCGAGGTGACGGCTCGACGGCAGCGCGATGCCTACGATGAGGAAAAGCGCGGCCACGATGGCCAGGGAAATCAAAATCTCGATCAGGCGGGTCATTCAGGTTTCTCCGAGGGCCGGGACCCGGTCGGACCGGGACACAGACCGGCAATCGTATCAAGGAAGCCGCGGCCGGGGCAGCTGTCCTGGGCAAGAAAAGTGGGGTCGCGAGACATGGGAGAGCAGGATCGGCACAGGGTTCGTGCCGGCCTGTCGGACCACATCGACCCGGTATTCGTTCCCGTTCCCGTGGGCCGGTGCCCGACGCTTGAGCCGGGAGCCGGTTTCCCTGCGGCAATGCCCGCTCACCTGCGAAGGCGCCTTCTCCCATCGCGGGAGAAGGCGCCTCGTGGATGCATCGGGGCGAGGTCAGACCAGTTGCAATTCGAACGCCTTCAGCACCGCGCGGGTGCGATCGCGCACGCCCAGCTTGGACAGGATGTTCGACACGTGGTTCTTGATCGTGCCCTCGGCCACGCCCAGCGAATTGGCGATTTCCTTGTTGGAAAAGCCGCCGGCCATCAGGCGCAGGATCTCGGTTTCGCGCTCGGTCAGCGGGTCGGGGCGATCGAGGCTGACGAACTCGTTGCGCACGTTTTCCAGGCCCGAGAGCAGGCGCTGGGTCACCGCCGGCTGCACCAGCGAGCCGCCTTCGGCGACGGCCTGGATCGCGCTGACCAGCTTCTCCAGCGTGACGTCCTTGAGCAGGTAGCCCTTCGCGCCCGCCTTCAGGCCGGCCAGCACCAGCTGGTCGTCGTCGAAGGTGGTCAGGATGATCGTCGGCGGCAACGTGTTGTTGCGCGCCATCGTCTGCAGCGCTTCCAGCCCCGACATCACCGGCATGCGCATGTCCATCAGCACCACGTCGGGATTGAGCTGCGGGACCAGTTCCACCGCCTGGCGGCCGTCGCCGGCTTCGCCGATTACCTCGATGCCTTCGGCCAGCGCCAGCAGGGAGCGGACACCCTGCCGGACCAGCGTCTGGTCGTCGACTATCAACACACGGATCATGCGATGGCTCCTTCGCAGGCAGCGGCAGCAGCCGCCGAGGCCGGCAGCGTCAGATGCAGGCAGAAGCCCGCACCCAGCCGGGTTTCGATCTTGAGGTCCCCGCCGTGGGCCTGCAGGCGCTCGCGCATGCCGCGCAGGCCGTTGCCGGCGACGAGATTGTCGCTTCCGTGGCCGTCGTCGCGCGCGCTCATGACGATGCAGTCCGAACGCCTTCCGGCGTTGATCCACAGGTTGCGCGCGCCGGCGTGGCGCACGGCGTTGGTGATGATTTCCTGCGTGCAGCGCAGCAGCACGTGCGCGCGCTCGGGGTCGTCCAGGGTCAGCGGCGCCTGGATGTCCATGTGGATCTCCAGCGCCGGCACGTTCTCGGCCAGCGGCAGCAGCGCGGCGGAGAGGTCGATCGCCCCACCCTCGCGCAGCTGGCTGACCGCTTCGCGCACGTCGGTCAGCAGCAGGCGCGCGAGCGTGTGCGCCTGCTGGACGTGCTCCTTCACCCGGCCCTCGGACAGATGCCCGGCGACTTCCAGGTTGAGGCTCAGCGCGGTGAGGTGGTGGCCGAGCAGGTCGTGCAGTTCGCGCGAGATGCGCGTGCGTTCGTTCACGCGCACGCTCTCGCCCAGCAGCGCGCGCGTGGCGCGCAGTTCGGCGTTGAGGCGGCGCTGCTCCTCGCGGGCTTCGGCCTGCTGGCGCGCCACCAGCGCGGTGACGAAGACCAGGCTGGAGAAGCCCATGTAGGTCACCGACTGCAGCACCGCCACCATCGGCGGGAAATCCAGCGCTTCGACGAACAGCGGGATGATCGCCACGTTGCCGCCGACCAGCAGCGCCAGGCCCCAGCGCACCGGCATGAGCCACGGCAGCAGGCCGGCGACCACCATCAGCAGGATCGAGCCCAGGCCGGTGCGCGAGAAGTAGCCCACGCCGATCGCGCAGCCGGTGAGCACCAGCAACAGGACCTTGTCGAGCGCCCCGCTGGTGCGGCCGAGCTGGCGGCTGATCCACCAGTAGATCAGCCCGAACGCGAGGTAAACCACCAGCCAGCGCAGGATCTGCAGCGCCGGCGGGCCCTCGGTGTCGGGACTCAGGATGGTCGGGTCGAACCAGACGCTGAGCAGCCACAGGCCCACCGCGCCCCAGGTGAACAGGCCCGTGTAGCGCAGCAGTCGGGTGTGATTGAGGCGGGCCAACATGCCGGCATGCTAAACGCATCAAGGGCCTGGGGAGCCGTCCGAAAGTCATGTCTGAGCGGCTACGCGCATCCTCGCACGCCTTCGGAATCGCTGCCGTGACGGGTCGCCCGGGGGAGGCAGCCATGCGATAATCGCCCGGCCCGCCGTGCCCTCGCGCCCGGCCCGATGCATCAGCTGGAGCCTGGAATGTCGATCGTCGTCCGCGACGTGCGTGAGCACGAGCTGGATTCCGTCCTTGCCCTCAACAACGCCGCCGGCCCTGCGATCCTGCCGCTGGATGCGGCCAGACTGCGTCACTTCTTCGATACCGCCGAGTACTTCCGCGTCGCCGAGCGCGACGGGGCCATCGCCGGCTTCCTGATCGGCGTGAGCAGCCATGCGGACCACGACAGCAGCAATTTCCGCTGGTTCCGCGAGCGTTACCCGGATTTCTTCTACATCGACCGCATCGTGGTGGCCAGCCGCCGTCGCGGCGGCGGCGTCGGCCGCGCCTTCTACGCCGATGCGCAGAGCTATGCCGAACTGCGCTACCCGCAGATGGCGTGCGAGGTGTTCCTGGAAGGTTCCAACGACCCCGCCCTGCTCTTCCACGGCAGTTTCGGTTTCCACGAAGTCGGCCAGCACGTGATGGACGAAGCCGACGTACGCGCGGCGATGCTCATGAAGCCGCTGTGCAGCTTCGGCTGGGTTCGCGAGACCTACGGCGACGCGCTGCCGCAGGTGCCGTGGATCACCCGTCCGCGCACGCCGGTGGCCAAGCACCGCCCGACGGGTACCGCCCTGTGAGCGCCGCGATGGACTTCGAACTGGCCGGCGAGCTCAAGATCGGCCAGGTCGGCATCGCGAACCTGCGCATCCGCACCCTCGACGTGGCCAAGCTCGTCGAAGAGATGCGCGGCCGGGTGCAGCGCGCGCCGAAGCTGTTCGCCCGCGCGGCGGTGGTGATCGATTTCGGCGGCCTCACGCGCACGCCCGACGAAGCCACCGCGCGTGCGCTGATCGACGGCCTGCGCGCGGCCGGCGTGCTGCCGGTGGCGCTCGCGTACGGCACCAGCGAGATCGAGCGCCTGTCCGAAGCGCTGGGCCTGCCGCTGCTGGCGAAGTTCCGCGCCTCGTACGAGCGCGACGAGCAGGCGCCGCAGCCGGACGCGCCGGCCCCGGCGCGCCGCGAGCCGGAGCCCGCACCGAAGGCCGCGAAGAGCGCGCCCGCGCCGGCGCCTTCGCCGACGCCCGCCGCGAACGTCGCGCCAGGCATGATCCAGTCCGCCCCCGTGCGTTCGGGCCAGCAGATCTACGCCGAGAACCGCGACCTGACCGTTCTTACAACGGTGGGCGCCGGCGCGGAGGTGATCTCCGACGGCTCGGTGCATATTTACGGGCCGTTGCGTGGTCGCGCGCTCGCAGGCGCGAAGGGCAACGAACAGGCCCGCATCTTCTGCCGCGAGTTCCATGCCGAACTCGTCGCCGTCGCGGGCCACTACAAAGTGATGGAAGAAATTCCGAAGGAACTGCGCGGCAAGGCCGTGCAGATCTGGCTCGAAGACCAACAACTAAAGATCGCGGCTCTGGATTGAGACCGCATTACCGGAGGATTCGTTAGTGGCCGAAATCATCGTAGTCACCTCGGGCAAGGGCGGCGTCGGCAAGACCACGACCAGCGCCAGCCTCGCGTGCGGCCTCGCGCGCCGCGGCCACAAGGTGGCGGTCATCGACTTCGACGTGGGCCTGCGCAACCTCGACCTGATCATGGGCTGCGAGCGTCGCGTGGTGTACGACTTCGTCAACGTCGTCAACGGCGAGGCGAACCTGAAGCAGGCGCTGATCAAGGACAAGCGTTTCGAGAACCTGTACGTGCTCGCCGCCTCGCAGACGCGCGACAAGGACGCGCTGACCAAGGAAGGCGTGCAGAAGGTGCTCGACGACCTCGTCGCCGACGGCTTCGACTACATCGTGTGCGACTCGCCGGCCGGCATCGAGAAGGGCGCCTACCTGGCCATGTACTTCGCCGACCAGGCGCTGGTCGTGGTGAACCCGGAGGTGTCTTCGGTGCGCGACTCCGACCGCATCCTCGGCCTGCTGTCGTCCAAGACGCGCCGCGCCGAGAACGGCGAGCGCATCAAGGAACACCTGCTGCTCACCCGCTACAGCCCGAACCGCGTGGAAACGGGCGAGATGCTGTCGGTCGGCGACGTCGAGGAGATCCTCGGCCTCAAGACCATCGGCGTGATCCCCGAATCGCCCGACGTGCTCAATGCGTCGAACAAGGGCGAACCGGTCATCCTGGAAACCGAGTCCAACGCGGCCCAGGCCTATGACGACGCCGTCGCGCGCCTGCTGGGCGATACCCGGCCGATGCGTTTCATCACCGCAGAGAAGAAGGGATTCTTCAGCAAGATCTTCGGAGGTTGAGGAATGGGCCTGTTCGATTTCCTGCTCGCCAAGAAGCAGACCGCCACGATCGCCAAGGACCGCCTGCGCATCATCGTCGCGCACGAGCGCGCCGGCCGCGGCGGCAGCAGCCCGGACTACCTGCCGATGCTGCAGCGCGAACTGCTCGAGGTGATCCGCAAGTACATCAATGTCGACGCCGAAGCGGTCAAGGTCGACCTGATCGGCGAAGGCGACAGCAAGGTGCTGGATATTTCGGTCGCGTTGCCGGAGAACCCGGCGCAGGCGTGAAGACGAGGAACGAGGGGCGAGGCGCGAGAAACGAGTCGTCGTTTCTCGCTTCCGCTTTCTCCAGGTTGTCGTTCCTGCTTCCATTCGTTCCTCGTTCCCAGCTCCATGCTCACGCTCGCCGACATCGACTTCGCCACCACCGCCGCACTCCTCGCCCGCTACGGCCTGGCACTGCATCGCGTGGCGGACGGCGAGCCGATCCCAGGCAGCTACTGGGGCGAATGCGAAGCGGGACTGATCGGCACCAACGTCTACGCGCGTGGCGACACGCCGGTGCATTCGCTGCTGCACGAGGCCGCGCACCTGATCGTCCTGCCGCCGGAACGTCGCGAGCAGGTGCACACCGACGCGACCGATTCCATCGAGGAAGAAGACGCCGTCTGCGTGCTGCAGGCGCTGCTCGGCGATGCCCTGCCGGGCGTCGGACGCGAACGCGTGCTCGCGGACATGGACGGCTGGGGCTACACGTTCCGGCTGGGCTCGGCGAAGGCGTATTTCGAGCGGGATTCGGACAGCGCGTGGGAATGGCTCGACGTACGCGGTCTGGCCGATTCGGCAACGCGTTCACTGGTGATGCCTGATCCCGCCCCGGTGTTGTAGCCCGGGTAAGCGAAGCGCACCCGGGATCTGTCACGCTCGACCCGGGTGCGCTTCGCTTACCCGGGCTACAAGAGCACGGTGACGCCGCGAAACAGCGCCGCGCTGCACCGCACCAAACTTCCTTCCCTTGCGCGCATCCTGCGTGGCCTCTAGCCTTCCGGAGCCGCCATCCATGGCGGGCAGTTCAATCCCGGAGAGAGCCATCATGAAACACGTACGCGCGCTGCTCGCGCTCAGCATCACCGCGGCCGTGCTCGGCCTGGGCGGTTGCAAGAAGGAACCGACCCCCGCCACCACGAGCACCGGAGCGCCTGCCGCGCCGGCCGGCGAGACCGCCGACCAGTTCATCGCCCGGGTGAACGAGGAATACCGCAGGATGTATCCGGAGATGACCGCCGCGCAGTGGCTGTCGTCCACCTACATCAACGACGACAGCCAGCTGCTGTCGGCCAAGGCCAACGAGCGCTACCTCGCCCAGCTCAACGCCTGGATCGAACAGGCCAAGCGCTTCGAAGGCCAGCAGATGTCGCCCGAGACCGCGCGCGCGATCCAGCTGCTCAAGCTCGGCACCGCGATGCCGCCGCCGAAGGATCCGGCCAAGCTCGAGGAACTCACCAAGATCGCCACGCGCATGGAAGGCATGTACGGCGCCGGCACGTACTGCACCGGCGAAGGCGACGCGAAGCAGTGCCGCCAGCTGGGCGACCTGGAAGACGTGCTGCGCAACAGCCGCGACTACGACGAACAGCTGCAGGCCTGGCAGGGCTGGCACACGATTTCCAAGCCGATGCGCCAGGACTACACGCGCTTCGTCGAACTGGTGAACCAGGGCGCGCGCGACATGGGCTTCGCCGACACCGGCGAGATGTGGCGTTCCGGCTACGACATGACGCCGGCCGAAATGGCCACCGAAACCGACCGCCTGTGGGGCCAGGTCAAGCCGCTGTACGAACAGTTGCACTGCTACGCGCGCACGCGCCTCGAGGCGAAGTACGGCGCCGATCGCGGCCACGTCGCCGGCAACATGCTGCCCGCGCACCTGATGGGCAACATGTGGCAGCAGGACTGGGGCAACCTGTGGGACATCCTGGCGCCGTATCCGAACGCCAGCGTTCCGGAAATCACCAGCGCGCTGGAATCGCAGTACCGCGCCACCCAGGAAGCGCAACTGGCGAAGAACCCGGGCAAGCGTTCGACCGCCGAACTGGCGCAGATCGAACAGGACGCCCGCCTCGCCTCGGCCAAGCTGATGACCGAGCGCGCGCAGGACTTCTACACCTCGCTGGGCATGCAGAAGCTGCCGGAGAGCTACTGGGGCCGCACGCAGTTCATCAAGCCGCGCGATCGCGACGTGGTCTGCCACGCCAGTGCGTGGGACATGAACATGTCCGGCGACGTGCGCACGAAGATGTGCATCAAGCCGAACGAGGAAGATTTCACCACGATCTACCACGAGCTCGGCCACGTCTATTACTACCTGGCCTACAACAAGCTGCCGCCGCTGTTCCAGCAGGGCGCGCACGACGGCTTCCACGAGGCCATCGGCGACACGATCGTGCTGGCGATGACGCCCAAGTACCTGCAGTCGATCGGCCTGGCCGGCGAGCAGCAGGTCAGCGAGGAAGCGCTGGTGAACGCGCAGATGCGCATGGCGCTGGCGAAGGTGGCGTTCCTGCCGTTCGGCCTGATGATCGACCGCTGGCGCTGGGGCGTGTTCGACGGCTCGATCAAGCCGGCCGACTACAACAAGGCGTGGTGGGAACTGAAGGCGAAGTACCAGGGCGTCGCGCCGTCCACCGCGCGCGGCGAGGAGTTCTTCGATCCGGGCGCGAAGTACCACGTGCCGGGCAACACGCCGTACACGCGTTACTTCCTCTCGCACGTGCTGCAGTTCCAGTTCTACAAGGCGCTGTGCGACGCGTCGGGCCACCAGGGTCCGCTGTACGAGTGCAGCTTCTACGGCAGCAAGGAAGCCGGCGCGCGCTTCCAGGCGATGCTGAGCAAGGGTGCGAGCCAGCCGTGGCAGAAGACGCTGAAGGAACTCACCGGCGGCGAGAAGATGGACGCCTCGGCGGTGCTGGAATACTTCGGCCCGCTGCAGACGTGGTTGAAGCAGCAGAACGAAGGCAAGACCTGCGGCTGGCAGGCCGACGCCACGCCGGCGCCCGCCGCTCCGGCGACGCCGGCGGCGGAAACGCCAAAGCCGGCGACGCAGGGCTGATACGCGCTCGCCTGGTTCGTGGATGAAGGAAAGGCCGGCGAATGCCGGCCTTTCTTTTTGCTGCGCGACACGCCGATCGACGCGCCGCGCGACACGCCCGATCAGAGCGTGATGGGATGTTGCCTTCCCTGTTCTCCGTGTTCGCCGGAACGACGATTTCCGGAACCGCCAGCCCGGCAAGGCTAATGTTACAAATGAAACCATTCGCGGGAACAGGTCGTGCCAGGCGGGTTCGTCGGAACATCTGGCAACCCACCCGAACCGCGACTTTGCCCTGCACGCGCGGTAGGCTGCCCTGATGAATCGTCCGGACCTGCTCGACCCCGCCGCGCTTTCCAGCCAACCGCTCGATCGCGCCACCGCCCTGCCCGCCCGCTTCTACGCGGATGCGGCGATGGCGGCGCTGGATCGGCGGGCGATCTTCGACGCGGGCTGGCAGCTGCTCGCGCACGTGTGCCAGTTGAAGGACGCAGGCGATCACGTGGTCGGCGACTTCGCCGGCCTGCCGGTGATCGCCGTGCGCGGTGCGGATGGCGCGATCCGCGTGTTCCACAACGTCTGCCGCCATCGCGCCGGTCCGATCGCCAGCTGCGACGGCCTCGCCGCCAGATCGCTGCGTTGCCGCTATCACGGCTGGACGTACACGCTCGACGGCGTGCTGCGCTCCGCACCCGAGATGGGCACCGCGCCCGATTTCGTGCCCGGCGACATCCGCCTTCCGCAGCTCGCCGTGCGCGTGTGGCAGGGGATGGTGTTCGCGGCCGTCGACGAAGCGCGCGCGCCGGACTTCGATGCGTTCGTCGAGGGCATCGACGCGCGCCTCGGCGCGAACCGCCACCTGGAACGCTACGGCCACCATCGCCGCGTGGGCTACGACGTCGCGTGCAACTGGAAGGTCTACGTCGACAACTACCTCGAGGGCTACCACGTCCCGCACATCCATCCGGGATTGAACAAGCTGCTCGATTACCGCAGCTACATCACCGAGACCGCGCAGTGGTATTCGTACCAGTTCAGTCCGCTGGAGAGCGGCGAAGGCCTCTACGGCGACGGCGACGCGCTGTACTACTGGCTGTGGCCGAACACGATGCTCAACATCCTGCCCGGCCGCCTGCAGACCAACCGCGTCGTGCCCAAGGGCGTGGACCGTTGCCGCGTGGAGTTCGACTTCTATTACGCGGTGGACGAAAGCGACGAAGCACACCAGCGCCGCGAAGCCGATCGCGATTTCAGCGACGAAGTGCAGTTGGAAGACCTGACGATCTGCGAGGACGTGCAGCGCGGGCTCGCGTCGGGCTCGTACGAACCGGGGCGGCTGAATCCGCTGCGCGAGAACGCGGTGCATCATTTCCATGAGCTGCTGCGGGCGGTGTATCGGGCCGATGCTTCCTAGCCGTCATTCCCGCGAAGGCGGAATCCAGCCGTGAGTGCATCACGCTCTCCGGAAGGCAGGATCATCCCGGACAGATGGATCCCCGCCTTCGCGGCGATGGCGGCTCAAGAGCGACGCCCGCACCGGTAATCTCCGCACCCTCGACAACGATCCCACCCAATGACGCCCAACCGCCCCCTTGGCTTCTGGTCCGCCACCGCGCTCGTGGTCGGCAGCATGATCGGCTCCGGCGCGTTCCTGTTGCCGGCGGCGCTGGCGCCGTTCGGTGCGGCGAGCCTGCTTGGCTGGGGCATCACGCTGGCCGGCGCGATGCTGCTGGCGATCACCTTCGCGCGACTGGCGACGCGCTGGCCCCAGACCGGCGGGCCGTACGTGTTCGCGCGCAATGCGTTCGGCGACGTGCCGGGGTTCGTGATCGCGTGGAGCTACTGGATCTCGATCTGGTGCGCCACGGCGGCGATCGCGGTCGCCTTCGCCGGCAGCGTCGGCGCGATCTTCCCTGCGCTCACCGCCACGCCGCTGCGCGCGGCGGCGTGCGCGCTGGGCGCGTTGTGGCTGTGCAGCGGCGTGAACCTGATCGGCCTGCGCGAAGCGGGCCGGCTGCAGCTGGTCACCACTGCGCTGAAGCTGCTGCCGCTGCTGCTGTTCGGGCTGGTCGCGCTGTGGTTCGTCGATGCGAAGCACTACACGCCGTTCAACCCGACCGCCGATTCGCTGCCGAAGGTCGCCAACGCGGCCGTGGCGCTCACATTGTGGGCGATGCTCGGGCTGGAAGCAGCGACCGTGCCCGCCGGCTCCACCGAGAACGCGCAATCCACGGTGCCGCGCGCGACGGTGCTGGGCACATTGCTGGCCGGCGTGGCGACGATCCTCGCCTGCACCGCCGTGCTCGGGCTGCTGCCGCGCGACGTGCTGGCGCAGTCGCAGGCGCCGATGGCCGAAGCCGCGCGTGCGCTGTGGGGCCCGGCGGCGGGCGTGACGCTCGCGGTGGTCATGGCGATCTCCTGCTTCGGCGCGCTCAACGGCTGGATCCTGCTGTCGGCGCAGCTGCCGCTCGCCGCGGCTCGCGACGGCATGTTCCCGGCGCCGTTCACCAAACTCGACAAGGGCGGCACGCCGGTGGTCGGCGTGATCGTCAGCAGCCTGCTCGCCAGCGCGCTGGTCGCGGCGAACTACAGCCGCTCGCTGGTGCAGGTGTTCACCTTCTCGATCCTGCTCTCCACCGCCGCCACGCTGTTGCCGTACGTGGTGAGCAGCGCCGCGTGGCTGGTGCGCGGCACCGGTGCGGTGAGCCGCGCCATCGCCGCGCTCGCGCTGGCGTACAGCCTCTACGCGCTGTCCGGCATCGGCACCGAAGCGCTCGCGTGGGGCGCGGTGCTGATCCTTTCGGGCCTGCCGCTGTATGCGTGGATGCGGCGTCGCCGCGTCGCGACGCAGCCCTGACTAGAGCGTTTCCCCGGGCACGGCCGACGCCGCGCCGCGGCCGTCGCGCATCCGCGACACACGCGCTTCCCAGCGCCAGAAGCCGTACGCGACGGCCAGGAACGCGATGGAGGTCGCGACCAGCCACAGCGTGTGGTCGCTGATCCACGGCGATAGCACGCCGGCGATCACCGCGTTGAGCACCAGGCTCGTGAACGCCTGCAACGACGACGCCGAGCCGCGCTGGCGCGGGTACATGTCGAGGATCGCGAGCGTGACGATCGGGAACACCAGCGCGATGCCGAACGCGTTGAGCATCATCGGCAGCACCGCCCACGGCACGACGGGCACGTCGGTCCACAGGTTGTAGCCGAGGTTCAGCGCCATCGCGATGGCCGAGCACGCGAAGCCGATCGACACCAGCTTCGCGCCGCTGATCTTCCCCGCGCTGCGTCCGGACACGAACGCGCCCAGGATCATGCCGCTGATCATCGGCACGAAGAACCAGCCGAACTGGCGTTCGTTGAGCTTGAGGATGTCCAGCACGAACGCCGGCGCCGAGGCGATGTACACCCACAACGCGGCGAAGTTGAACGCGCTGGCCGCGGCCAGGCGCTGGAAGCGCGGGTTGATCACGATGGCCGCGTAATCGCGCAGCAGGCGGCGCGGGCCGAGCGGCAGGCGCGCGTCGGCCGGATGCGTTTCCGGCAGCATGCGCCAGGTCGCCACCAGCAGCACGACCGAGAACGCCACCAGGAACCAGAAGATCGCCGGCCAGTGCGCGACGCCGAGGATCCAGCCGCCGATCACCGGCGCCAGCGCGGGGGCGACACCGAAGATCATCGACACCTGGCTCATCAGGCGTTGCGCGTCGTCGCCGTGCAGCACGTCGCGGATCACCGCGCGGCCGACGATCAGGCCGACGCCGGACGAGAGCCCCTGCAACGCGCGGAACGCCAGCAGTGTCGGCAGATCCTTCGACAGCGCGCAGCCGACCGAAGCGATGGCGAACACGATCAATCCGCCGAGGATCACGCGCCGGCGACCGATCGCGTCCGACAGCGGTCCGTGCACGATGCTCATCACCGCGTAGGCGATGAGGTAGACGCTGATCGTCTGCTGCATCGCCAGCTTGTCGGCGCCGAACTGCGCGCCGATGGCCGGAAACGCAGGAAAGATCGTGTCGATCGAGAACGGCCCGAACATCGCCAGCCCACCGAGCAGCAGGGCGAGGCGGCGGACGGGGATGGACAGCGTGGCGGGTTGTGCGGGCATCGGCTCGGGTTGGTTTCGATTCTGCGAACACGGACGCGCCTGCGCCCGGCGCGATTGATCGTCAGGCGTCGGGCGGACCTTTCAGCTCCACGAGGTTGCCTTCGGGGTCGTACAGGTATTGCGACGGGCCCTCGCCTTGCGCGCCGTAGCGCGAGCCGAACTCCGCGACGCGCACGCCGTGCGCGGTGAGGTGCGCGACGATCGCATCCACGTCGAACGGTTCGGCACGCAGGCAGAGGTGGTCCATGTTGTGGCCTTCGCGTCCCGGCGCGGCACCGCCCTTGCGGCCCAGCGTGCCGTCCACGTCGACCAGGTCGATCAGGCTGGCGCCGGCGCGGAGCTGGATCAGGCCGATGGCCTCCTGCCGGCGTTCGACCGTGCAGCCCAGCACGTCGCAGTAGAACGCCACCATCCCGGCGACGTCGCGGACCCGCAGCACGACGTGGTCGATCTGCTGCAACTGGAAGGGCGGTGTCGGCATCGGCGGCATCCTGCGAACGGGCGCACAGGATACCAATGGCGATGGCGCTGGCGCCGAACGCCTGCACCTGCGAGCCGATGGCCACGGCCTGCACGCCGTTGGAGACCACGTTCTGGCCGATGGCCACGCTGTCCACTTCCGCCGCGTTGGCGACGTTGCCGATCGCGGTCGCGCGGTCCTTCATGGCCCGGGCTTCCAGGCCGGCAGCCAGCGAATCCGCACCCGAAGCCGTCGCACCGCCCTTGATGGTCTCGCCAGACTTGATCAGGTCGGTAGAAGGCAAGCCGGCGCCAAGCATGGCGGAGGACTTCAGCATGCCGCCGCTCTGGACCGTCGAAGCCGCGTTGACCGCCTCGGCGAACTTCGCCTTCAACTGGCCAACCGTGGCGGCGTCGCTGTCGTCCACGCCGTCCGCAACGTGGACGATGCGACGATGTTGCCGAACTTCGGCGCATCGGCCATCTGGATCTTGATTTCACCGGTCGTCGCATCGGCAACGGTCTTGATGTTGTTGCCCGAGAACGTGCCGGCCGTCGAAGCCAGGCCCGAGATCTTCAGCGTGTCGCCGAGCTTGCGCGACACGTCCGTGCCGCTGTTGCCGGAGAACTTCAGCGGGTTGGCGGCAACGCCATCGATGCGGTCGTCCAGCGCGTTGATCGCGCCGCCCACGGTCGCGATGCCCGTGGTGCTGCCCACGTCGTAGCTCGGAGCCTTGATCGTGCCGTCGGTGTTGACCGCAGCGCCGCCGCCCATCGCGGTGGTGATGCCCTTGAGCTGGCTGACGTTCACCGCATCGGTGTCGGCCGTGCCCTTGGCCAGGTTGATGATCTGGCGCTCGCCGCCGACCTTGCCCACCGACACGCTGTTGGCGCGGTCGGCCACGGAGTTGTGGCCCAGGGCGACGCTCTCCGACGCGCTCGCCGTGGCATGGCTGCCCAGCGCAACGCCGTACGCGCCGCTGGCGAGCGAGTTCTCGCCCAGCGCCGTGCCGGCCGTACCGGTCACCTTCGACGAGATACCCATTGCCGTGGCGTAGGTGACGGTCGAGGTATCGGCACCGTTACCGATGGCCACCGACTTGTCGGACGACTTCGAGTCGCCGCCGATGGCGATGGAGTTGTTCGAACCGGTGACGTTCTGCGCGTTGTTGCCCATCGCGATGCTGGCGGCGCCCACGGCCTTCGCACCACCGCCGATGGCGACGGACTCGCTGCCGCTCGCCGACGAATCGGCGGCAGTGGAGTTGGTGTGGAAGTACTTGATGCCACCACCGTTGGTGATGTTGGTGACGGTGCTGTTCACGCCGTCGATGCGGTCGTCCAGCGCGTTGATCGCGCCGCCCACCGTCGCGATGCCGGTGGTGCTGCCCACGTCGTAGCTCGGGGCCTTGATGGTGCCGTCGGTGTTGACCGCAGCGCCGCCGCCCAGCGCCGTCGTCACGCCCTTGAGCTGGCTGACGTTCACCGCGTCGGTGTCGGCCGTGCCCTTGGCCATGTTGATGATCTGGCGTTCGCCGCCCGACTTGCCCACCGAAACCGTGTTGTTGCGGTTGGCCGCCGTCGGACGCATGCGTCTGCAATGCCGTGGGCGTGACGTAGACCATCGCCTCGAGACGATCGCCGCGACCGAACGGGTTGTTGATGCCGCCGACCAGCCCGATGCGGCGCTCGCCCGCTTCGACCGACCCGGCGTTGTCGCCGGTGACCATGCCGTAGAGCGACGGTCCGCCCGCGACGGTCACGGTGACGAGCGTGCCGCCGGGATACTTGCCCGGCGCGAGCGTCGCATCGACGCGACCGACGCCCGGCAGCTCGCGTAGCAGGCGAATGCGCGCGTCGATGTCGCGCAGCCTGGGATCGGCCACGCCCGTGCCGCGCAGGATCGCCTCGATGCGCGCGGTATCCACCTGCGAAGCGTTCTCGACGACGACGCGTTCCACGCGGCCGCGCACGATCTGGAATCGCACGACGCCGTTCTTCTCGATCGTCTGTTGCGGAAGCAGCACGCGTACCAGCGATTCGCCGTCGTGATACAGCAGTTCGGTCAACTCGGCGCGCATGACCTGCAGCGCGCTCATGGTCGTCTCGCGACCGCGCAGCGGCGCGATGTACGCGTCCACGCGCGCGCGTTCCTCTGGCGTCATCCCGCCGTCGAACGCGAAGTCGCGCACCGGGAAACGGAGTTCACCCTCATCGTCCGCCTGCCCGGCTTCGCTGTTCGTCGTGCTGGGCGGCGCGTTCTCCCCGGACGTTCCGAACGTGCGCGTGAGGCCGGGATTCTGGCGCAGCAGTCCGCCCGAGGTGACGCCATGCTCGGCAGCCTGCGCATGCGAGTGCAGCACGGCGAGGGTCAGCAACGACAGACAGGAAATGGCCGGACGCGGGAACGCGGAAGCGGAGGAACTATTCACGACTGGATCGAACCTTCAGCCCGGGCGCGATGCGCCGGGCCGCGAAAAAGTGGGGGAGTTGGCGCGGCACGAGGCCGGCCCATGACACGAAAAAAGGGAGGAAGGCGCGAACGCCCTCCTCCCATCCGCCCACGCACGAAGCGCGGGCGTCACGCAAACGCTGGCGATGAACCGCCGGCGATGCGCATTACTTCACGGCGACGAACATCATTTCGCCGTTGACCCACACGCTCGTGTACGGCACGCCCGGCACCATCTGCGCCAGCGTCACGTACTCGCCGGTCGGCTGCGGAGCCGGCTGCGGGGCCGGCTGCGGAGCGGGCTGCGGCTGCGGGTAGACCGGCTCCGGCTGCGTCATCACGATGTTGCCAGCCGTGTTCTTCGCATTGGCCGGAACGCTGACGCGACGCGCGGTCAGCTTGCCGTTCAGGGTGACGTCGCCGCCGTTGAGCACGATCTCGTTGCCGGCCGTGTTGGTGGCCGACTTGATCGTCGTGCCGGACATGCGCACGTCGCCCGCCGCCGTCGTGGTCGACGTGGTCTGGTCGATGGTCGCGGCGTTCAGCGTGACGCTTCCCTGCGTGCTGGACAGGTTGCCCTTCTGCGTCAGCGTGGTGGTGGCCTGCGCGTCGATGCTGCCGACCGAGGTCACCGGAGCGGCCAGCGCGACGGCACCGCCGTTGGCGTTCACGCGCACGGAGTGTGCGTCGATGGCGCCGTTGGCGGTGACGTTGGTCGCGTTGAGGTCGACCGTGCCGTACTTCGACTGCACCAGCTTCGACGTGGTCAGGTTGCCCTTGCCCACGTTGACCTGGACCAGGCCGTCGCCCGAGACCGCACCGTTGAGGTTCACGCTGCCCGCGGCGTTGTCGACGACGACCTGCGAGGCCTTGATGTCGCCCAGGTTGAACGCGAGCGGCACGCCCTGCGCCGGAGCGCGGAACTCGGCGCGCTGCGCGGCCGTCGTGCCGACGCCGGCGGCGTGGTAGATCGCGCCGCCGGTTTCCATCACGTTGCCCATCTGGCTGGCGACGTTGGCTTCCTGGCGGACGCCGGTCTTGCCACCGCCCAGCACGACGTCGTACTTGCCGGTGACCGGCGCGTAGACTTCGACCGCATCGGCGCTGAAGGTGACGCTGTTGCCGTTGACCGCACCGCGCGTGACGACCCTCGACGCGCCGGTGCTGCCGTAGGCAGCGCCGGTGGCGGTGAGGTTGACGGCGCCGGCTTCGGAAGCGACCGACTTGGCAGCGGTAATGGCGCCACCGCGACCGGTGGTCACGTCGACGCCGTACTTGCCCTTGACGTCGCCGTTCAGCGCGACGGTCTTGCCCACGATGCGGACCTGCTGGGCATCGATCGTCGAAGCGGCGACCGAACCGGTGTCCTGGTTCGCCGTCAGTTCGACCGCGCCACCGCTGGTGACCACGCCGGCGGCCTGCTGGATGCTGGCACCGTTGATGGACACGCGGCCGGTGCCGGACACGTTCGCGTTCTGCACGACGCTGCTGTTGCCGTACACGTTGACGTCGCGCGCGGCGACGACCGGCGCGTTCACCACGACCTTGTCGCCGGCCAGCGTGACCGTGTTGGCGGTGTAGGCGGCGTTGGAGGTGACGGTCTTGCCGACCGCGTTGAGCGCGACGTCCGAGGCCTGCAGCTGGGTCAGCGGCTCGACGACGATGTTGCCGCCCTTGCTGCCCGAGATGCGCGGCATGGTCTCGATGTTGATGCGGTTGTCGGCGGTCATCTTCCCGCCCAGGCTGACCTGGCCGTCGGCATCCGAACGCAGCTCGATCGAACCGCCGGCGCCCGTGGTGGCGCGACGCGCTTCGATGGTGCCGGTGCTGCGCACGGCGTTGCGCAGGACGTCGCCCGTCGCGGCGGCGGTCAGGCGGACGTCGCCGCCCCTGGAGACGATCACGCCGCCGTTGTCGATCAGCGCGTTCACTTCCGGTGCGCCCAGGGCGACCGAGAAGCCGGAGTTGGTCAGCGTGACGGTCGCGGTGTCGGCGGCGCCGAGCGTCACGTCGCCGGTGGCGTTGATCGTGCCCTTGTTCAGCACCTGGCTGCCCAGCAGGGCGACCTGGCGGGCGTTGATCTTGCCCTGGTTGACGACCGAGGCGTTCGCCGCGTTCGAGGTCAGGTCCAGCACGCGCTGCGTGCCGGCCAGACGACCGCCGGCCATGAACTGCTGCGCGTTGATGTCGAGCGTGGAGGCGACCAGGCTGTCGGCGTTGACGACGGCCGAGGAACCGAACATCACGCCCGCCGGGTTGACGACGTACACGCGGCCGTTGGCGTTCAGCGCGCCCTGGATGTCGGTGGCCTTGACCGGGCCGACGACGCGGTTGAGCACGGCCGACGAAGCGGTCGGCTGGTTGAAGGTGACCGACTGGCCCTGGGCGATGTCGAAGTTGTTCCAGTTCACGACCATCTTGTCGCTGGACTGGGTGACGGTGGTCGCGGCGCCGGAGGTGGCGATGCGGCCGGTGCCGTTGACGACGACGCCGCCGTCCGCGGCCCATGCGCTGCCGACGCAGCCCATCGCCACGGCGAGGACGGTCGGCTTGAGGACGCGCAGCGCCTGTTGCGACGCCGACAGGGTGCCGGCTTCGTATCGTGCTTCGAATTGGTTCATGCGAACTCTCTTTACTTTGTGGGGTGTTGCAACCCGGCATCGTTCGATGCCGGGCAGTTTCCGGGCGGATGATCCGCGGCCCGGCCGCGGTTCCCGGAAGCGCGCGACCGATGGTGCAACTCGGTTTTGCGGAGCCGGCGGGCGAATGTAGGTGCGCCCCTACCCACGAACCATGAGATTCTTCTGAATAAATAGGGCCGGTTAACGAAGTGGGCGTTCCACCGGCGCGTACGCATCAAAAAGCCGCGCGTTGCGCGGCTTTTCGACGAACCCACCGGAACGGTCGCGTCATCGTCGTCGTTCCACCAGCGACACCGGCAGCGATGCACCTGCGCCCGACATGGCACCGGCCCCTTGCGCGCCGTCGTTGCAGTGCTGCATCGGCCACACGCGCGCCAGGCGCATGCGGATCACGCAACCCAGCGCGATCCAGCGGTCGAACCGCGCTTCCGCGTGCGATGCCGCGCCGCGTTCCGGCGAGATGCCGCGCCGCGAGGAACCGCGCGGGATGGCCAGCGAGGCACGCCGCGCGGCCGGCGTGCGCATCGCGATCGCCGTCTCGCGGGCGTCGGCCACGTCGCGCTCGTCGCGAACCGCATGCACGCGCACCGGGGGGAGGTCGTGGATGCGCGGCGCCTGCATCGCGACGGCATCGCCGCCGTCGCGTTCGACCGTGGCGTACACGCGCACGGTGGGCAGGTCGAAGGTGCGGATCGCGGGTGCAGTCGTGATCGTCGCGTCGCTCGCAGCGGCGGTACGCGTGGCGATGGAATGGGTCGCCGCGACCATCGCCAGCGCGGCCATCAGGGTCATCGTTCTCATCTGGGCAAGTCCTGTAGTGCGGCGGGCCGCATGCGGTCGCCGTGTGGGGCATTCGGATCAATCGGGGAATGGGGCTATCGAATCAGTCGTCGGGCACGATCGACATCAGCGCGGCATCGAAGCGCATCCGTTGCGCCGGCGTCGCCAGTTCGGACAGCACCTGCACGAAGCGCGGATGCCGCGCGCCGGACGCGATGTACTGCCAGCGGTACGCGCGCCGCAGCACATCGAGCACGACCCGCTGCTGGCGCATCCCGAACGGACGTCCGCACGCGGCGACGAAGTACGCCGCGTCCGCATCGGCCTGCGCGCGCAGGATGTCGTCCACCGCGCCCAGCAGCGCGATCACGTCGTCCACCGCCGCGTCGCGTTCGCCGCCATCGACGCGTGCGTTCTCCGCGCGCCACTCCAGCTCGTCGACGACGGAGTGCTGGCACTCTTCGCGGAAGTGGAACAGGAACACGTCCTTCCACAACGGGCACAGCTCCTGGCTGGGCGCGATGCTTTCCTCGTAATGGCGCTGCACGAACAGCTCGATCATGAAGATCAGCGCCAGCACCGCCCAGCTGCGGCGTTCCAGCACGAACATCGCCACCGCGTTCGCCTCGGCCATCTTCGCGTGGCCGGCGGGCATGCGCGCGTCGAGCATCGCTTCCAGCCGACGGAACAGTTCCTGGTGCTTGATCTCCTCGTCCGAGAAGCGCACCAGCGCTTCCAGCGCGTTCTGGTCGCCGAGCCAGTGCTGCCCCGAGGTCTGCAGCATCTTCGCGCCGATGAAGCGCTCGCACAGGCCGAACATCCACGCATACGTGCGTCCCTGCACCTGGCTGAAGAGCCGGCGTTCGGCCTCGTCGAGGAAGTCGATGCGTTCCACGAGCGACAGCCCGGCCGGCAGGAACGTGCGGTCGAAATCGAACTCGCGACCGCGGATCACGTCGGCGTCGATCTCCCAGCGCACGCGCCTGGACACTTCGACGCAGCGCGCGTATCGGGCGCTTTCGCCGGACGCGACGTTGGCATTCCATTGCGGGGCTCGGCTCGGGGCAGTTGCGAGGTTCATGCAGGACTCCGGTGATGCGTCATGGCGGCGTCACGCCGGCGCCATGGTGGGATCGAGGACCGACTTCACTTCGGCGACGCGGTTGGCGGGGAAGCCGGAACGCTTCGCGTGTTCATGGATGAGCGATTCGTCGCGCGCCAGGTACACGCAGTAGGTCTTGTCGGCGGTGACGTAGGAATGCAGCCACTGGATGTCGGTGCCGAGTTCGTCGAGCACGCCGTTGGATTGCAGCGCCACGCCGCACAGCGCCTCCACCGGTTGCGCACCGATGCCCTGGATCTCGCGTTCGATCACGTATTTCTTGAACATGACGATTCCCTCCGTTGCGTGCGCCCGTTCGCGGGCGCGGGATGCCGGCGCGATGCCGGCGAAACTCAGGGCCTCGACGCGAGCACGTTCGCGCCGTAGGCATGCAGCTGGCCGTGGAACTTGCGGGCCAGGTCGGTACCCGCGAAGCACTCGAAGCGTTCGGTGATCCGCGCGTCGTGCAGGCCACAACCGGTGAGCAGGTCGACCAGCGCGCCTTCGGTCAGCGCACCGCCGATGCACGAGGCCCACAGGTCGGCGCTCGCGCGCGCGGCCTGCGCCAGTTCGCGATCGAGCACCACGTCGGCCAGGAACAGGCGGCCGCCGGGCCGCAGCACGCGGACGATCTCGCCGATCACGCGCGGCTTGTCGGGCGCGAGGTTCAGCACGCCGTTGGAGATCACCACGTCGACGCTGGCGTCATCCGCCGGCAGGTCCTCGAACGTGCCTTCGTGCAGGCGCACGCGATCGAGCAGGCCCGCCTGCGCGGCGGCACGCAGCGCGCTGGCGCGCATGCCCGGCGTGAGGTCGACGCCGGTCGCCCGGCCCTGCGGACCGGCGGCCTTCGCCGCCAGCAGCAGGTCCATGCCGGCGCCGCAGGCGTGGTCGAGGATCACCGCCCCGGCAGGAATCGTGCCGATGCGCAGCGGATTGCCCACGCCCGAGAAACGCTCGGTGCACGCGGCGGGCAGCGCCGCGAGTTCAGCCGCGTCGTAACGGAGCTGTTCGACCGCGTAGGCCGCGCCGGTGCGGAAGTGGAAACCGCTCGCAGGCGCCCTCGCGACGCGCTCGTACGTCGCACGCACCTGCCGGTTCAGGTGGATCGTGTCCAGCACGAGCGGGCAACGGCTCATCTTGGCCTCTCTTCGCCGGCGCACCGCCGGCATGGGGCCAATCTAATGACGGCCGGTAACGGCCCGATGTCGCGTGATGATGGATTTGTATCGGTTGGTAACAGCGCGGGAAACTACCGGAGGGGAGCCATGGCCGCGTCGCGCGCCCACGCTCCCCCCTCGTTTCCGGAGGTGAAGCCATGGCCCACACGCCCTGTGTCCTGGTGGTCGACGACGACCGTTCCACGCGGGAGATGCTGCTGGAGGCGCTCGCCACCCACGGCTTCCGCGCGCTTGAGGCCGCCGACGGCGAGGACATGCGTCGCGAACTCCAGCGCGAGGCGCCGGACCTGGTGCTGCTCGACCTGCGCCTTCCCGGCGAGGACGGCCTCACCCTGGCGCGTTACCTGCGCGAACGCTACGACGTCGGCATCATCATGGTGACCGGCTCGGGCGATGTGATCGACCGCATCGTCGGCCTGGAGATCGGCGCCGACGATTACGTCGCCAAACCGTTCGATCCACGCGAACTGCTGGCACGCGTGAAAAGCGTGCTGCGCCGCATCCAGGCGCGTCCAGACGCCGCGCCGACGGGCGAGCGCAATGCGCGACGGGTTCCGTTCGGACGCTGCACGCTCGACCTCGACGCGCACCAGCTGTTCGACGCCGACGGCACCGAAGTGATGGTCACGCACATGGAATTCGACCTGCTGCGCGTGCTGCACGAACACGCGGGGAAGGCGCTCTCGCGCGACCAGATCCTCACGTTGACGAAGAACCGTGAGTGGGAGCCGTTCGACCGCTCGATCGACATCCGCATCGCGCGGTTGCGGCGGAAGGTGGAAGCGGACCCGGACAATCCGCGGGCGATCAGGACGGTGCGGGGCGTGGGATACATGTTCGTGCCTTGAAGGCAGCGAAGCATTCAAGCCCCTCTCCTTCCGGAGAGGGGCGCAAAGCGCAGGAAGAGGAGCACAAGTTCCGACGTTCCCGACCTTTTTGTTTCAACCCTGTAACACCGCCTCCCCACCGGGAAACGCCCACCTATACTCGCCCCACCCGCCCCCACGGGATTCGCCGATGAACACCGGCAACGCCACGCCGCAGGTCGACCCCTCCCCCGTCGACGACCGCGAGCGCGCACTGCGCGAAAGCGAACTTCGCCTGCAACAGGTGCTCGACAACACCTCTGCGGCGGTGTTCGCGAAGGACCGGGCCGGGCGCTACCTGTTCGTCAACCGCGAGTTCGAACGCCTCACCGGCCGCGACGCCGACGCGCTCATCGGCCGCAACGACCGCGACATCTTCCCGCCCGACATGGCCGCCGCGCTGCGCCGCAACGACATGCGCGTGCTGCTGGAGGCGCGCGCGATGGAGTTCGAGGAGAGCGGCGTCTTCGCCGGCGAACAACGCACGTTCCTGTCGGCGAAGTTCCCGCTGCTCGACATCGACCAGGTGCCCTACGCGGTGTGCGGCATCGCCACCGACATCACGCTGCGCAAGCAGGTGGAAACCGCGCTGAGCAGCTCCGCGCTCGCCGTGTCGCGCGCGTACGGCCGCGATCTGTTCGTCGAACTGTCGCGTTACCTGGCGGCCATCCTCGACGTGGACGTCGCGTTCATCGCGCAGATCCGCGAGGACCAGCCGACGATGATGCACATCCTCGCCTTCGTCGCCGACGACAAACCGCGCGAGCATTTCGATTACGCGATCGCCAACACCGCCTGCGACACCGTGGTGGGACATGGCTTTCGCCTGTATCCCGCCGGCCTGAGCTCGCTGTTCCCGCTGGACGACGACTTCATCGAGATGGGCGCCGAAAGCTATGCCGGCTTTCCGCTCAACGATGCGCAGGGCCGTCCGCTGGGGATCATCTCGATCGTCTCGCGCCGTCCGCTGGAGCAGCCGGAATTCATCGAGTCGGTGATGAAGATCTTCGCCGTGCGCGCCGCCGCCGAGATCGAACGCCAGCGCGCCGAGGACGCCGCGCATCGCAACGCCGAGCACCTGCGCGCGACCGTGAACGCGGCGCTGGACTGCATCATCGCGATGGACGAACACGGCACCATCGTGAAGTTCAACCCGGCCGCGGAAGCCTGCTTCGGCATTCGCGAAGGCGATGCGCTCGGACGATCGCTCGCCGACACGATCATCCCCGAACGTTTCCGCGAGCGGCATCAGTTCGGGTTGAAGCTGTACCTCGAAGGCGGCCCGGGGCCCGTGCTGAAGAAGCGGCTCGAAGTCACCGCGCAGCGCGCCGACGGCACCGAATTCCCGGCCGAGCTCGCCGTCGGCGTGGACGACAGTCCGTCCGGCAAGGTCTTCATCGGCTACCTGCGCGACATCACCGAGCGCACCGAAGCCGAGCAGCGCCGCCGGCGCCTGGAAGCGCAACTGCTGCAGGCGAAGAAGATGGAGGCGCTGGGCCATCTGACCGGCGGCATCGCGCACGACTTCAACAACCTGCTGGCGAGCATCATGGGCTACGTCGCGCTCGCGCATGAGCGCAGCGACGACCGTGGCGACGAGCGTCTGTCCGGCTATCTCGACCAGGCACTGCAATCGTGCGAGCGCGCGCGCGATCTCATCCAGCAGATGCTGATGTTCAGCCGGGGCCAGAAGGGCCAGGCGCAGGCGATCGACGTGGCCGCCTGCATCGAGCAGAACCTCGCGGTGCTGCGCCCGACGCTCGCCGACGGCGTCGCCATCGAACAGGAGGTTCAGTCCGGCACGTGCGCGGTGCAGTTCGATCCGGTGCAACTCGGACAGGTGCTGCTGAACCTGTGCGTGAATGCGTGCGACGCGATGCAGGGCGAAGGTCGTCTTCGTCTTGCGCTGCGCGAGACGCGCATCGACGCGGCTGAATGCGCCGCCTGCCGGCAGCCGGTGGACGGCGCGTTCGTGGAACTGCGCATCGCCGACACCGGGCCGGGGATCGAGCCGGCGGTGCTCGAACGCATGTTCGACCCGTTCTTCTCCACGAAACCGCCCGGAAAAGGCGCCGGCATGGGCCTGGCGACGGTGCACGGCATCGTGCACGAGCACGGTGGCCATCTGCTGGTGGACACGGCGCCCGGACGCGGCACGTCGTTCCGCGTGCTGTTGCCCGCCTGCGCGGAAGCGGCGCGGCCGACGCCGTCGCGGCGGCGTTCCGACCGCCCCGGCGCGACGCGACGCGAAGGACGCGTGCTGGTGGTCGACGACGAGCACAGCGTCGGCGAGTTCATGTGCGAACTGCTGTCGAACTGGGGCCTGGAAGCGGACTTCGTATCAACGCCCGAACTCGCGCTAGCCCGCGTACGCGAATCGCCGCAGCACTACCGCCTGCTCATCACCGATCATTCGATGCCGTCGATGACGGGCGTGCAGCTCGCGCAGGCGCTGGAGCCGGTCGCGCCGCGTCTTCCCGTGCTGCTGTACACGGGGCTGGCCGATCGCATCCGCGAAACCTCGCTGCCCGCGAACATGCTGCGCACCGTGCTGCGCAAGCCGATCGACCACGGGCAGCTGTCGCGCATCGTGAACGACGTGCTCGTGGAACATCGCGCTGCGGATCGCGCGGCGCCATAGAGCGGCTTGATCGTTTTCCGCGTGCGGCGCCGCGCGCCGGGTGACCTTGCGATGAACCGTGGCGCCTTCCAACGCGCAGCGACATCAAAAAATGACACTGCCGTTACGCCGTCGTGCGGCACGATGCGCGCTGGTCCGGCTCGGCGCCCGCGTTCATGAAACCCAGTGTGTTGATGGTCGAGGACGAGGCGTACCTGGCGATGGCGCTGGAGGACCTGCTCACCGACGCCGGCTACCGCGTCCTCGGTGCCGCGCGGCTGTCCGATGCGCTGGAGATCGCCGACCACGAACGCGTCGACGTCGCGCTGCTCGATGTGAACCTGCATGGCGAGGCGGTGTATCCGCTGGCGAACCGCCTGCGCGAGTGCGGCGTTCCGTTTGCGTTCGCCACCGCGTATTCGAAGGACAAGCTCCCGCAGGATTTCCACGACTGCGAACTCGTGCGCAAGCCGTATACCTCGGAGCGCATCATCGAGGCGGTGGAGTCGATGGTGGAGCGGGCGCGACCGCATTGAGGCGGAGCGATGCTGGCAACGCACGCCTCCTCGTCGGTGGACCACTCTCACCGTCATTGCAGCCTTTGTAGGCTCGTAGCCTTGTGGCCTTTGTAGCCCGGGTAAGCGAAGCGCACCCGGGGCGGGCCGGCCGCCTCTCCTCCCCGGGTGCGCTTACCCGGGCTACAGAAGCCATCGTCGTCCGGGAACACCGTGATCCCGAGAGGATCGTCACCCCGGCGAAGGCCGGAATCCAGGCCTGCAATGTGCGGACACTCCGTTAGCGGCGAACCGATATCACCGCCATTCCAGCGAAAGCTGGAACCCATTTGCTGTTGCTTCTGACGCGCATCCCGGGTGCGCTTCGCTTACCCGGGCTACAAAAGCAGTTGCTGTTGCTTTGGTTATTTTTCTTGTGCGAGCAAAGAGAAGTGCCTCCGGGCGCCGCGGGCGATCGGAAGCTTGTCCGGTGAGTCCTTGCTTCTCGAAGGAGTGCCCGAACGCCAATGGCCCGGAGCCCGGCGTTCGCTGGGATGACGGGAATGGGACGGGCGGGCGGACGAGAGGGGATTGCCGCCCTGACTCACTCGCCCAGACTCAATCGCACCAAGCTCACCCACCCCACCCAGTCAACCACGCATCGATCGCCGGCAAACGATCCTTCTTCACCCCCACGCGATACTTGATGTTCGCGATCGCATTCTCCGACGCGCGACGCGAACCCGGTGCGACGTACGCCTGCGCGTACGCGTGCACCTTGCCGGCCATCGCCGGGTCCAGTGAATTGTTCGCCAGGCGCGGGTAGTAGCGCGAGCGCGAGGTGGAATCGACCTTCGTGTCGATCTGCTCGCGATGCGCGACGGCGAAGTCGAACGCGAGGTCCGGATGCAGGCCGGCGACGGTGCGGATCATGCCCGCGCTGTTGGTCGCGCCCGGCTCGTCGGTGAGCGCGAGGTCCAGCGCACGCTGCGCGAGCGCCGCGTCCTGCGTGGACGACAGCAGCATGTACAGCTCGTCCTTCACCAGCGGCGTCTTCTCGGCCTTCGCGGCGGCGTGCAGGCGCTCCCACGTTTCCGCGTCGGCGTGGCGCGCGATCACGGCGAGCACGCTGCGACGCAGCTCGCCCGGCAGTTCACCGGCGGCGTAGCGATGGCGCGCTTCCTCCACCACCATGCGATCGCCCAGCGCGCCCAGCGCTTCGATCAGGTCCGTGCGCAGCACCTTCACCGGATCGGCCTCGTCCGGCTTCGCGTCCCAGCCCACGCGCGCGAACACCGGCGCCAGCTGCGCGACGGCGAACGCGCGGAACTTCGCCTGGCGCGCGGCGTCGCCGCGGTAGTACGCATCCAGCGCGCGCAGCGTGCCGGCGATGTCGCCCCAGATCTGCGGATCGGCGTCGCGCGGCGTCGCCGTCACCAGGTCCAGGTAATCCGACGGCGATTGCAGGCCCGCCATGCCCAGTGCCCACACATCGTTCATCACGCCGAGCTGGTCGATCGCCTCGAGCTTCGCGAAGCCCTCGCGCACGCCCGCGAACTGTGCCGGCGCGTACAACGTGCGGTAGTAGCCGGTCTGCCCGGCATTGACGATCACCGGGCCGCAACCGGGCACGTCGAGCCGCGCGTGCCCGCCTTCGACCACCGTGCGCACGGGCTCGCCGCCGGCCGACTTGGCGATCACCGGCACGCGCCAGCGCAACGGCGCCTTGCCGGGGCGATCGCGCGTGAACTCGTCCTGCGCGAGGGTCAGCGTCGTCTTGCCGCCTTCGCACGCACCGGCCGCCACGCGCAGCATCGGGATGCCCGGTTGCAACGTGAAGTCATGCGCGATGTCGAGCACCGGCTTGCCCGCGGCGGCCTGGATCTCGCGCCACAGATCGTCGGACACCGTGTTCGCGTACGCATGCTTCTTCATGTAGCGGCGCACGCCTTCGCGCCACGCGTCACCGCCGACGTAGCCTTCGAGCATGCGGATCACCGCGCTGCCCTTCTCGTACGTGATGGAATCGAACGCCTGGCTCGCCTGTTCGACGGTCTCCACGTGCTGCACCACCGGATGCGTCGACGCGACCGCATCCAGCGCCATCGCCGATTCGCGCGAGCCGACCGCTTCCAGCTGCGTGTTCCATTCCGGATGCAGCTTCTGCGTGGTGCGCGACGCCATCCACGTCGCGAAGCCTTCGTTGAGCCACAGGTCGTCCCACCAGCTCATCGTCACCAGGTCGCCGAACCACTGGTGCGCGATTTCGTGCGCGGCCACGGCGAACACGCGCTGCTTGTCGGACTGCGTGGAAATGCTCGGGTCCAGCAGCAGCGTGTGCTCGAAGGTGAAGATCGCGCCCCAGTTCTCCATCGCGCTGAAGAACTGGCTCGCGCCGGGCGAGGCCACGTTGTCGAGCTTGGGCAGCGGATACTTCGTTCCGAAGTACTGGTTGTATTCGCGCAGCACGTCGGCCGAGGAATCCAGCGCGAACCGCGCCTGGTCGAGCGAGCCGCGCTGCGTGACCACGCCGATCTCCACACCTTCGGCCTGCGTGGTGGCGCGTTCGAAATCGCCGACCGACAGGAACAGCAGGTACGTCGACATCTTCGGCGACGGCGCGAATTCCACGCGCGTGGTGCCGTTGCCGAGGTCCTTCGTGGACGTGGCCGGCATGTTGCTCACCGCCATCTGCCCGGTCGGCACGGTCGCGGTCAGGGTGAAGGTCGCCTTGTGCGCGGGCTCGTCCCACGACGGGATCATGCGGCGCGCATCGGAGTTCTCGAACTGCGTGAACAGTGCGCGCTTGCGGCCGTCCTTCGTGTCGTAGTCGATGGCGAACAGGCCATTGGCCTGCGTGCCGATCTTCCCGGTGTATTCCAGCGCAAGACGATACGCGCCCGGCGCGAGCGGCCGGTCGAAGGTGAAGGTCGCGGTCTGCGCGGCGTTGTCGACGGCGATCTTCGGGGTGAGCGCGCGCCCCTTGCCGTCGGCGGGCGTGAGCGTCGCCGAAGTGAAGGTCATGTCGAGCGCGTTGAGCGTGATGCCGGGCGTGGACTGCGTCACCTGCAGCGCGATCGTCGCCGTGCCGGCGAGGGTCAGGTCCCCAGCGTTCGGCGTGATCGACACGTCGTAGTGCGTCGGGAGCACGTTGCGCGGAAGCTGCGTCGTGGTCTGGCTTCGGGCCATGGGAGCGTCCGGTGCGGCGGGCGCCGCGTTCGCGGCGGCACACGCGGTGGTCAGGGCCAGCGCGACGGCGGTTACCAGGGTACGGCGCATCGTTCGACAACCTCGTGATCGTGGAGAAAGGCACAGTGCCAGAGGCGCAGTGTGCCGGTCCTGCCCGCTGCGGATGCGGCGGGGATCACAGGTCGCGAATGGGTGGGGAAGGAAGGAGGCCGCCTCACCGGGCCGGGAACGCATCGCTGCGCCCCCGCGACAAGGCGCCCGGCGGCGGCCTCCATGGAAGGAGTGCCGCAAGAGACGTGCCACCCGTGCGGGCGGCGGTCCACCGCGCGGCGGGCTCGACGCGTCGTGCGAGGCGCGCAGGGTTTTCCGCCGGCAGTAAAGACTTGCCGCCGGCCTTCGCGTTCACGTAGTTCAACGTCGCCGGAAGATTTCGCGCCGCGTTGACGGGCACGGAACGGCGCCGCGCGCACCCTCGCGCTACCTGACAACAACCCTGGGAGGGCGCGATGAAATCAGGTACCTCTAGGGCCTTGTGGCTGGGCATCCTGCTCGCCGCGCCGGCGGCCGTCATGGCCGGCGACGACAAGGCCAAAATGATGGACACCAACAACGACGGCATGGTCAGCTCGGCCGAACATGCGGCGGGCGCCAAGCAGATGTTCACGAAGATGGACACCGACAGCGACGGCAACGTCACCGCCACCGAGATGGACGCCCATCGTGCCGCGAAGGCCGACAAGGGCGGCAAGATGAAGATGTCGTCGGCCGACAAGATCCGGAAGATCGACACCAACGGCGACGGCGTGGTCTCGGCCGCCGAGCACGACGCCGGTTCGGCGCAGATGTTCACCAAGATGGACACCAACCGCGATGGCAACCTCAGCGCTGCCGAGATGAAGGCGGGGCACGAGAAGGAGATGCGTACGGCGGATCGCGGGGAGTGACTCCCCCGACATGGCCTGAAAGACCGAACCCCTCTTCCATCGGGAGAGGGGTTCTGCTTTGCGGGCGATGGTTACCCTCGCGCCATCTCCATCGCTTCCTCCACGCGCCCGTCCGCCACCGCCACCCGGTCGCGCCCTTCGTGCTTGGCGCGATACAGCGCGCGATCGCCCGCCCGCATCAGCTCCAGGCCGACGTCGCCGTGCTCCGGCATCAGCGCCACGCCGATCGACACGGTGATGCGCAGCATCGCCCCGCCCGGCTCGCCGATGCGCAGCAGCGCGGCGCCGGCGCGGATGTCCTCGGCGCGTTCCAGCGCGGTCGGCAGGTCGGTTTCGGGCAGGATCAGGGTGAATTCCTCGCCGCCGTACCGGCAGGCGATGTCCTCCGGGCGGCAGCGTGTCTTGAGCATGCGCGCGAACGCCGACAGCGCCGCATCGCCCATCGCGTGGCCGTGGCGGTCGTTGAAGCTCTTGAAGTGGTCGATGTCCAGCATCAGCACCGCCAGCGGCTGCGCGCGGCGCTGGCAGTGGGCGATCTCGCGCGCCAGCGATTCCTCCAGGTAGCGGCGGTTGAACAAGCCGGTGAGCGGATCGCGCACCGCCTGGTGGCGCAGGCTTTCGCGCAGGCGGATGTTGGCGAGGGCGAGCGACAGCTGTTCGCACAGGCGGATCGCCAGCGATTCGTCCGGGATGCGGCCGCGTCCTTCGCCCTGCAACGACAGCCAGCCGACCACTTCGCCGTGCGCGCTCAGCGGCACGCACAGGCCATGCACGTCCTCCGCGCCGTGCGGCCGGCCGATGTGCGAGCAGCGCAGCCCGTGGCGCAGATCCTCCATCGCGAACGGCGCATAGCGGCGCACCGACCAGCACGCCTGCGACGCCGGCGCGTGATCGTTCGGCGCGACCGCTCCGCCCCATTGCGCGACGAGTTCGGCGTGATCGCGCGACGCGCGGATCACGTACAGCAGCCCCGCCAGCCCCGGCAGCAGGCGGCGGAAGGTCGCCGCGGTGATCTCGTAGAGCTCCTGCGCATCGGACGCGCCCTGCAGCATGCCCGAGTACTGGCTGAGCGCGGCCATGCTGTCGGACAGGCGCGCGAGCTGCTGGACGGTCGCGTTGAGTTCGGCGTTCGAGGCCGACGCCGCCGCTTCGGCCTGCTCGCGCACGCGGTTCTCGCGCGAAAGCAGCCGCTGCGCGTGGCCGATCAGCAGCAGGCTCAGCGGAATGCCGATGCCGGCGGCGAGCAGCGTCATCCACGCCGAACGTTCGGCGCGCCGCGCGTGCGTGGCCAGGTGCGTGGTCCCGGATGCGCGCAGTTCGCCGATGCGCCGCGTCACGTCGAGGTCGATGGCGCGCGTTCTGGCGAGCAGCGATGCATCCGCGCCGGCGCGCGCACCGGTTCGCGTGGACTGCATCGCTTCGGCACTCATGCGCAGGCGCGCCTCGAGCGCGCGGCCCAGTTCGGTCGCGCGCGCGCCCTGCGCCGCGTCCTCGCCGACCAGTTCGACCAGCACGTCGGCCTCGCGCTGGAGTTCGCCGCCGACGCGCCAGAAGCTGTCGCGGTTCTCTGCGCGCCCGCCGAGCAGGAAACCCCGGGCCTCGGCCACCGCCTGGTGGCGGAGCGATTCGATCCGGTCCACATGCCGCAGCACGGTGTAGGTGTGCGTCACCGCACGGTAGTCGGAGGCGAACTGGCTGGCGTTGGCGACCACGTACAGGCCCAGCGCGACCAGGATCGCCGTGGCCGCCAGGAACACACGCAGCGGCGAGAATCGGCGGGAAATCATCGGGTAGACAGACGTCCGGCGCGTCGCGACGCGCGTGTGGCTTCCCTGCCGTGATGGTGGCGGCACGGCGACGGGCCGCACCGGATTTGTCGCGCATTCTATCGGCGGAGGGTGGGGATTCCTGAGACGGCGTCCGTGGATTCGGGACTCGGGACTCGGGAGCGGGAGGCCTTCTCCGTCGTCCTGCTTTTCGCCCGGATGACGGCGATGGAGCGAAACTCCCCAGGCGCCTGCGACGGCTCCAGGGAATCCCGAATCTCCAGCCCCCAATCCCGAGTCCCATGATCGCCATCGACATCCTGCTCGAACCCGACGAAGCCACGCAGGAACGTGCGCGTCGCACCAACGCCGCGCTGCGTCGCGACCATCCGGCGGGATTCCCCTTCGACGACACCCACCTGCCCCACGTCACGCTGGTCCAGCGCTACCTCTACGAACACGATCTGCCTGCGCTGCTGGCCGCGATCGGCCGCGTCGCCGCCGCGCACAATCCGCTCGCGCTGTCGCTGGAGGTGACCGGCGTGCAGGTTCGCATCGACGGCGACACCGGCAGCGCGTCATGGCGCATCGCCGATTCGCCTGCGTTGCAGGCGCTGGCCGACGACTGCCTCGGCACGGCGCAGGCGCTGGCAGTGGCTGGCGGCACGGCGGTGGCCTTCGTTCCGGACGACGACGGCTCGCCGATCCGCGAATCCACGATCCGGTACGTCGAACGTTTCGTTCCCGATCACAGCGGCGCGAACTTCTCGCCGCACCTGACGCTGGGGCATGCGCGCGCGGGATTCCTGCGCGAGCTGGAAGCGGCTGCGTTCACCGCTTTTGCCTTCGCGCCGGTGGCGGTAGGCGTGTATCAGATCGGCAATCACGGGACGGCGCGGCGGTGTTTGTGGCGCTGGCCGGCGCGGAGCGACGGTTGACCTCCCTCCTGCTTACGGGAGCCCACGCGCATGGCGCCGTGGCGTCGACCAAAGCAGCGCACCATCGCCGCATCACTGCATCGCTCGTCCCGACCTTCACCCCCACCCCTCTCCCTGAGGAAGAGGGGCCTGAAAGCCCTCTCCTCTGAAAGCCTCTCCCTGCTTGCGGGGGTGAGGCGGGACGCTTGCGCGCCACTGTCGCGCGTCCCGACGAACGCCATCGGGCCATGCCCGATGGCTGCGCGGGTTGGGCAGGTGACCGTGCACAGCGCCGTAACGCTGACGAGCAAATCGCAGCATCACCGCGTCCGAAACCAGCCCGCGTTTGCTACGTCCCGCCAACGCAAACCGCCGCAGCCGTCACCCCTCCGGCACCCACACGTACGCATCTCCCTGTGCCTTCACGTGACCGAGCCCCGGGAACGGAAAGTGCACCGCATACACCCGCAGGTTTCCATCGGCCGCTCGCTTGAGCAGCGCGCGACGCGCCGCCTGCGCCCTGGGTGCATCCTGGTCGTACTCGACGGTCCAGTCGGGACGCTGCACCGACACGATGTAATGGTGCGCCGCATCGCCGATGTACAGCAGTCGCTCGTCGCCGGACGCGATCTCGTAGGCGCTGTGACCCGGCGTGTGACCTTCCAGCGCGACAGCGGTGACGCCCGGCAGCACCGGAGCACCCGGCTCGAAGGTCGCGACCTTCCGGCCGATCGCAGCCACCAGCTTCGCCGCATTCGGATTCTCCTGCATCGCCGCCCACTCCGGCGCGGACATGCGCACGGTGGCATTCGGGAACGCGAGCGTGCCGTCCTTCGCGAGCAGGCCGGCGACGTGGTCGGGATGCCCATGCGAAAGCAGCACGTCGGTGACCTGCGCGGGCTCCACGCCCGCCGCGCGCAGCGAAGCCTGCAGCTTTCCGGCCTTCGCCCACGTCTCGCCGCCCGCGCCCGTATCGAACAGCACCGTGCGGTCGCCATCGCGCAGCAGCAGCGGCTGGATGCTCAACTGCAGCGTGTCGGTCGGCTGCCCGTTGGCGGACAGCAGCGCGGCGACGTCTTCGGTCTTCTGGCCGACGCCGAAGGTCTTGCCGTCGTTGGGCGTGTCGATGGTGCCGTCGCGCAACGCGACCGCGTCGAGCGTGCCGATGCGGAAGCGGTGGATATCGGCCTGCTCCTGCGATGCGGGCGCGGGTGCCGCCGGGGCCGGAGCCGCCGGCGCTGCCGCCTGTTCTTCGGAAGCGGGCTTCTTCGCGCAACCGGCGAGCATCGTGCCGGCGAGCAGCAGGGAAACCGCAAGGGCGAGAGGACTGCGGGTCATGGCGTACTCCAGTGGAAGGACCGGCGACCACGCTGGCGCGCGAGAGCTTAGCGCGCGACGGATGACGCGCGGGAGGACAACGGTTGGGATGGTGTGTGGTGGCGGCTGTGGTTGCGACTGGTTTGGCATTGCCGTTCTCCTTCGCCTTTCTGCGCCTGCCCGTCACTCGCGCGAAGGCGTGTGGTTCGCCGGAACGAGTGCCCGTGCACTGCGGGCCTGGAGCCCGGCCTTCGCCGGGATGAAGGTTTTGCCTTTGCCGAATCCGCATCCCCCATCCCCAATCTCAAACCCTGAGACGCCCCTCCCCTACAACGCCCTGCCCTCCCGCCAAACGAACCCGCATGAGCCAGCCGGCGCGCAGTCCGACCGACCTCTCCGTCTTTCCCGAGGTCGCACGACCGCGGCCCGCCGCCGATGGCCGCGCGCTCGCGCAGCGGCTGGAGAACAAGTACCTCTCGCGCATCACCGGCGTGCACACCGTGCCCGGGCGCCCCGAGCGCAGCGTGCCGATGCCCGACGACGTCCCTGCCGGCGTCGTGCATGCGCTCGCCGCGCGCGGCATCGACCGCCTGTATTCGCACCAGGCCGAGGCGTGGCACGCGGTGCGGCGCGGCGAGGACGTGGTGATCGCCACCGCCACCGCGTCGGGCAAGAGCCTGTGCTATCTGCTGCCGGTGCTGGCCGCCGCGTCGACGCAGCGTTCGAAGGCGTTGTTCCTGTTCCCGACCAAAGCCCTCGCGCAGGACCAGGTCGCCGAACTGCTCGAACTCAACGCCGCCGGCAATCTCGGCGTGCGCACCTTCACCTTCGACGGCGACACGCCCGGCGATGCGCGACAGGCGATCCGCCTGCACGGCGACATCGTGGTGAGCAATCCCGACATGCTCCACCAGGGCATCCTGCCGCACCACACCAAATGGGCGCAGTTCTTCGAGAACCTGCGCTATGTGGTGATCGACGAAGTACACAGCTACCGCGGCGTGTTCGGTTCGCACGTGGCGAATGTGATCCGCCGCCTGCAGCGCATCTGCGCGTTCTACGGTTCGAAGCCGCAGTTCATTTTGTGCTCGGCGACGATAGGCAATCCGAAGGCACACGCCGAAGCGCTGACCGAGCGCGACGTCACCGCCGTCACCGAATCCGGCGCGCCCAGCGGCGACAAGCACGTGCTGCTGTGGAACCCGCCGGTGGTCAATCCCGACCTCGGCCTGCGCGCCTCTGCGCGGTCGCAGAGCAACCTCATCGCGCGCCTGACCATCAAGGCCGGGTTGAAGACGCTGGTGTTCGCGCAGTCGCGATTGATGGTGGAAGTGCTGACCAAGTACCTCAAGGATGTCTTCGACAACGATCCGCGCAAGCCGGCGCGCATCCGCAGCTACCGCGGCGGCTATCTGCCGACCGAACGCCGCGAGACCGAACGCGCCATGCGGGCCGGCACCATCGACGGCATCGTCTCGACGTCCGCGCTGGAGCTCGGCGTGGACATCGGCGCGCTCGACGCGGTGGTGCTCAACGGCTATCCCGGATCGATCGCCGCGACGTGGCAGCGCTTCGGCCGCGCGGGCCGGCGAAAGCAGGCGTCGGTCGGCGTGCTGGTCGCCAGTTCCGATCCGCTGGACCAGTACGTCATCCGGCATCCGGAGTTCTTCGCCAACGCTTCGCCGGAGCACGCGCGCATCCACGCCGACCAGCCGGTGATCCTGCTCGACCACATCCGCTGCGCGGCGTTCGAACTGCCGTTCCAGGCGCGCGAGCTGTTCGGCCCGGTCGATCCGCAGGTCTACCTGCAACTGCTTTCCGAAGATGGCGTGGTGCACAACGAGAACGACCGCTGGGAGTGGATCGCCGACAGCTATCCTGCCAATGCCGTAAGCCTGCGTTCGGTGGCCGACGGTAACTTCGTCGTGGTCGATCGCACCGAAGGCCGGCAGACGATCATCGCCGAAGTCGATTTCTCCTCCGCGCCGCTCACGCTGTACGAAGGCGCGATCTACATGGTGCAGGCCACGCCCTACCAGGTGGAGAAACTCGACTGGGACGGCCGCAAGGCGTTCGTCACGCGCACGCACGTGGATTACTACACCGACGCGATCGACTACACCAAGCTGAAGGTGCTCGAACGTTTCGACGGTTCGCCCGCCGGCCGCGGCACCTGCCACCACGGCGAAGTGCACGTGGTGCGGCGCGTCGCCGGCTACAAGAAGATCCGCTACTACACGCACGAGAACATCGGCTACGGCCCGGTAACCTTGCCCGACCAGGAACTGCATACGACGAGCGTGTGGTGGCAGCTTCCGCCGGCGGTGCTGGAGTCGGAATTCGCATCGCGGCAGGAAGCGCTCGACGGCTTCCTCGGTGCCGGTTACGCGCTGCATGTCGTCGCCAAGCTCGCGGTGATGGCCGAAGGCGTCGATCTGCAGAAGGCCGTCGGCGATGGCAACGGCGCATGGTTCGCCAGCGCGGACGGGCGCGGGCGCGGGCAGTTGCGCGGCGCGGGCGACGACGCCGTGTCGCTGGAAGACGGCGAACGTTTCGTACCAACCGTCTACCTCTACGACAACTATCCCGGCGGCGTCGGCCTGAGCGAGCCGCTGCATTTCCGCCAGCGCGAACTCGTGCAGCGCGCGGTGGAACTGGTCGAACGTTGCGACTGCAAGGCCGGTTGCCCGGCGTGCGTGGGGCCGGTGCTGGCGATCGATGAAGATGCCAGCATCGCGCCACGCGCGCTCGCGTTGCGCGTGCTCAAGGCGTTGGCGCCCGCATGAGCCTGACCCTCGCGCGTCTGCAACAGCTCAAGCGCCAGGCCGGCGCGGCGGTGCCTTCCAAACCGGTCGAGGTTGCGCGCACGCCGAGCATCGACGACCTGCGACGTCATCTGCGGCGGCGTGCGCCGGATCCGGTATTGCGCATCGCATCCGACGATCGCCACGTGCCGGGCGTGGAGATCGCACGCGGTCTGCGCCTGGTCGAAGCACGATTGCCGTTCGCGCCGCCGCAGGCATGGATCGATGGGCGTTTCGATCGCCGCGATGCGCTGGATGCGCAACGGCTGATGTTCTTCGATACGGAAACCACGGGCCTGGCCGGCGGCAGCGGCACGCGCGCCTTCATGATCGGCGCCGCCGACTGGTTCGAGGGTGCGCTGCGCGTGCGGCAGTTGCTGATCACCACGATGTCGGGCGAAGCGGCGATGCTCGACGTGTTCCGCCAGTGGCTGCGCCCGGACACGGTGCTGGTCAGCTACAACGGCAAGTGCTACGACGCGCCGCTGCTCGCGACACGCTACCGCCTCAACCGCATGGGCACGCCGCTGGCGGACCTGGTGCACGTGGACCTGCTGTATCCCACGCGGCGGCGTTATCGCGGGCGTTGGGAGAACTGCCGGCTGGCGACGATCGAGCGCCGCGCGTTGAACGTCGTGCGCGAGGACGACCTGCCAGGTTCGGAAGCGCCGGCGGCATGGTTGTCGTACCTGCGCGGCGGATCGGCGTTCAACCTGCGCCGCGTGCTCGCGCACAACGATCGCGACGTGGCCACGCTGGCGGAACTGCTGCTGCATCTGTCCCGGTTGAGTGCGATGGAGATGGATGCGGTGGGGTTTGAGATGCCGTGATGCGGGTGGGCGCGTCGGATTTTTGGGATGTTCCGGCGTTTTTGTAGCCCGGGTAAGCGAAGCGCACCCGGGGCGCGGTCGCTTCTCCGACCCGGGTGCGCTTCGCTTACCCGGGCTACAAGAGCAGCATGGCTTCCGAAAGGATCGTCATCTCACCAGGAAGGCCGGCATCCCGGCGAAGGCCGGATGACGGATGACGGTGAAATGGTCCCAGGAAGCGCACTAGGAGCCCACGCCCCGTCAAGCCCGCTCATGCGGATCCCCCGCGCCATCCACCTCCTCATGCCGCGCCTCCAGCGCCGACACCACCGCCTGCCGGCGCGCGCCGCCGATCATCGCGGCGAGCCAGTCCTGCAGCAGGTCGGCCCACGCGCGCTTCGCGTCGGGATGCGACAGTTCATGGTCCGCGCCTGAAATCGTGCGCGTCGTGATCGACGACGCACGCACCAGCGCGCCGCGGAAGCTTTCGGCGACCGCAGCGGGCAGGACCTGGTCGTCCTGCGAGCACACCAGCAGCACGTCGCCGCGGAATTCCGCCAGCGCGGTCAGCGCGCGATTGCCACCGGGCGCCTGCACGTGGCGGCGGTATTCGGCCAGTTCGACCCGTTCTTCGAGCGCGTGCTTGGAAACGTCCCAGCCCTCGTCCGGATACAGCGCCGGCGAACGCAGCGCGAGCCACTGCACGCGACGCCGCTCCGTCAGCAGCGTCGCCAGGTACGCGCCATAACTGAAGCCGACCACCGCGATCGCGCGCTCGTCCACGTCGTCGCGGGCGACCAGCCAGTCGTACGCGGCGAGCAGGTCGCGCAGGTTGTCTTCACGACTGACGTGGTCATGGCGCGGGTCGTCGCGATCATGGCCGCGCAGGTCCACCGTGAGCACCGCGCAGCCCACCGCCACTGCATCGCGCAGATGGCCCAGGTCGAATTCCTGCGTCCCGTTCCATCCGTGCACGAAGATGACCGCGGGCAATGCCGGCAAGGGCGTGGCGAACGTCGCGCAGAAATGGTCGTCCGCGACCGGCAGGCGCAGCGATTCCACGCGCGCTTCCACCGGCGAAACGCCGCTGGCGAACGCCGCCCCGCCACGCCTGTCCGTGCCCGCTGCTTCCTTCATGCGCCGATCCTCGCCAGCCGCGCGTGATCGCCTCGTCGGCGCGCCGCGCCGTGCCCGCGCACGCATCACGCCGCCTTGAAGAACCCTGCCATAAGGTCGATCCATCGCCAGCTGGAGCCGGTGGCCGGAGCGCCCGTTCATGCGCGCCCCGCCCGCTCGAGGCGTCCCCGAAGAAAACCCGCACGCATGAAAATCGCCCAGATTTCCCCGCTGTATGAAGCGGTTCCGCCGAAGCTGTACGGGGGAACCGAACGCGTCGTCGCGCACCTGTGCGATGCGCTGGTGCAGGCCGGCCACGACGTCACGCTGTTCGCCAGCGGCGACGCGCAGACCACCGCCACGCTCGCGCCGATGCGCGACCAGGCCATCCGCCTGGATCCGGCGCCGCTGAAGAGCGACCTCGCCGCGCACCTGGCGATGCTCGACGAAGTGCGCCAGCGCGCGGACGAGTTCGACATCATCCACTTCCACATCGACCTGCTGCATTTCCCGTTCTTCCAGGACATGCCGTGGCGCACGCTGACCACGCTGCACGGACGGCTCGACCTGAAGGACCTGCCGCAGGCCTACGCGTGCTGGCCGCAGTTCCCGCTGGCGTCGATCTCCGACCACCAGCGCCGGCCGCTGCCGTCGGCGAACTGGGCCGGCACGGTCCATCACGGGCTGCCGTCGGACCTGTACCAGTTCAGCCCGACGCCACGTGGCGGGTACCTCGCTTTCCTGGGGCGGATATCGCCCGAAAAACGCGTGGATCGCGCCATCGAGATCGCGCGCCGCGCCGGCCTGCCGCTGCGCATCGCGGCGAAGATCGACACGGTCGACCGTGCGTATTTCCACGACGAGATCGAACCGCTCCTGCAAGGCCCCGGCGTGGAATACATCGGCGAGATCAACGACGAACAGAAGAGCGAGTTCCTCGGCGGCGCGGTCGCGCTGCTGTTCCCGATCGACTGGCCCGAGCCGTTCGGGCTGGTGATGATCGAGGCGATGGCCTGCGGCACGCCGGTGATCGCATGGAACTGCGGCTCGGTGCCGGAAGTGCTCGACCATGGCGCGACGGGCCTCATCGTCGACGGCATGGACGAGGCGGTGCAGGCCGTGCAGTCGGTGGCGCGCTACGACCGTGGCCGCATCCGCGCGCGCTTCGAGCAGCGTTTCTCCGCCAGCGCCATGGCGCGCCGTTACGTCGAGTTGTACTGGCGCGTGCTGGAACAGGGAGGCACGCGCATCCGCCTCACCGCTTGAAGCCTTCCACCACCGGGCGTTGACACATGGATCCGGCTGCTGCCGCGACGCTGTTCTCCAGCTACGTCCTCAAGGACGGCGACACTTTCCTCATCGCCAACGGTTCCGGCGACATCGTCGGCGAGGGCGATGGCCAGTTCCACAACGACACGCGGATCCTCTCGCGTTACCGCATGACGCTGGGCGATTCCACGCCCGCGCTGCTCAGTTCGATGGTCTCGCGCGACAACGTGTTCTTCGTCGCGCACCTGACCAACCGCGCGCTCCCGCCGCTCGGTGGCGACGCCACGCCGCACGGGCTGGTGCATGTGAAGCGCACGCGCTTCCTGTGCGCGGACCGGCTGTTCGAGCGCGTGGCGCTGACCAACTACGGCACCGAAGCGGTCCGCCTGACGCTGGTGTTCGATTGCGACGCCGACTTCCGCGACATGTTCGAAGTGCGCGGAACGCATCGCGCGGCGCGCGGGCAGCAGTTGCCGCCGCATCCGCGCGAGGACGGCCTCACCTTCGGCTACGTCGGCCTGGATGGCGCGCCGTGCCGCGCATCGATCGTGTTCTCGCGCGCGCCGCGCAGGATGGACGACGGACGCCTCGCATTCGACATCGCACTGGAACCGCGTGCGCGCGAAGAGATGCACCTGGAAGTCAGCGCCGACGACGATCCGCCGCCGGCCACGCGCTCGCGTTATCGCGCCGCGGCGAGCGTCGCGCGCACACGCATGCGCCGCCGGCAGCGGCGGCTTTCGCGCGTGCGCAGCGAGGCGCCGCTGTTCAATTCGTGGATGGAACGCTCGCGCGCGGACCTCGCGCTGCTGACCAGCGAACTCGACACGGGGCCGTATCCGTACGCGGGCATTCCGTGGTTCTCCACGCCGTTCGGTCGCGATGCGGTGATCACCGCGTTGCAGACGCTGTGGCTCGATCCGGCGCTCGCGCGCGGCGTGCTCGCCTTCCTCGCGCGCAACCAGGCGAAGGAAGAATCGTCCTTCATGGACGCATCGCCGGGCAAGATCATGCACGAGACGCGCAAGGGCGAGATGGCGCGCCTGCGCGAGCTTCCGTTCGGCCTGTATTACGGCGGCGTGGACACGACGCCGCTGTTCCTGGTGCTCGCCGCCGAGTACGCGCGGCGCACCGGCGATGTCGAATTCATCCGCCGCATCTGGCCCGAGCTGAAGGCCGCGGCGGCGTGGATCGAACGCGTGTGCGACGCCAATCCGCTCGGCCTGCTCGACTACGCGCGCGGCGAAGCGACGGGGCTAGCGAACCAGGGCTGGAAGGACAGCTTCGATTCGGTGTTCCATGCCGACGGACGTTCGCCGCAGGGACCGATCGCGCTGGTCGAAGTGCAGGGTTATGTGTTCGCCGCGATGCGCGGCATGGCGCGGCTCGCGCTGGCGCTGGGCGAGGACGATTCCTCGCGGCAATGGCTGTTGCGTTCGGAGCGCATCGCCGAAGCGGTGGAGACGCACTTCTGGATGGAGTCGGGCTTCTACGGAATCGCCGTGGATGGCGAGAACGCGTTGTGCGCGGTGCGCGCGAGCAATCCCGGCCACCTGCTCTACATGGGCTTGCCGAAGCATCCGCGCGCGCAGGCCGTCGCCGAACAGCTGATGTCGCAGGATTTCTTCAGCGGCTGGGGCATCCGCACGCTCGCCGTCGGCGAGGCGCGCTACAACCCGATGTCGTACCACAACGGGTCGGTGTGGCCGCACGACAGCGCGCTGTGCGCGGCCGGGTTGGCGCGCTACGGCCATCGCCAGGCATCGATGCGCCTGCTGCGCAGCGCCTTCGAAGCGGCGGTCGCGTTCGACATGCGCCTGCCGGAGCTGTTCTGCGGCTTCCCGCGCGTGCCCGGCGGCGCACCGGTGGCGTATCCGGTCGCGTGCCTGCCGCAGGCGTGGGCGGCGGGTTCGGCGTTCATGTCGCTGCAGGCGTGCCTGGGCATCGACATCGACGGCCCGGCGGCGGAGATCGTGCTGGACCATCCGCGCCTGCCGATCGGCGTGGAGGAGCTGTCGATCCGCAACCTCACCCTTGGCGAGCGACGCGCGCACCTGGTGCTCAAGCGGCTGGGCGAGCGGGTGGCGGTGTTCGTGGAGGGGCCGGATTCGGAAGGGGTGGTGGCCAGGGTCAGGGGGTGAGGCAGCCTGCTCCCGCGACACTGTCGCGTAGGCTGCGCCGTGGAGGGCGGCGGTATCGCGTCGGAAGCAGGCTGTCGCTTCTCGCGAACGGCAGATCCGCCGCTTCTGTAGCCCGGGTAAGCGCAGCGCACCCGGGGGTTGCGCTGGAGTGCTCCGCAGCGTTCGTGGGCCCAGCGGCGTCACCCGTGCGCTGCGCTTACCCGGGCTACAACGGCCACAAGAGCTGCAACCGCTGCGACTCACCGCACGCGCGACTATCCCCCAATCCCCAACGCCCCCTCCACCGCCCGGAACACCGCACTCATCTGCAACGGCTTGCGCAACACCGCCGCCACCGCGTCGGGCGGCAGGGCGTCGTGGCGCAGCGGGTCGGTCGGGTCGCCCAGGGTGATCACCGGCCCATCGAAGCCCGCATCGCGCAGCGCCAGCAACAGGCTCACCGCCGACAGCATCAGGATCTCGCTGTCGATGATCGCGAGCTTCGGCAGCCCCTCGCGCGCGATCAGGCGCAGCGCGGCGGCACCGTCCACGGCGACGCGCGGATCGAAGCCCTGGCTGTCGAGCGCGTTCGCCAGCAGCGACAAGCGCGTGCCATCGCCGTCCACCAGCAGGATGCGCTGCCCATTGCCCACCGCGAAACGCTCGCCAGGCGCATCGCCTGGCTCGACCGCGGTGCTCAGCGGCAGGTGCAGTTCGAACGTGGTGCCCTGCCCCGGCTCGCTTTCCACCACGATGTGCCCGTGCAGGCCGTCGACGAAGCGCCTGCACGACAGCAGGCCCAGCCCGGTGCCTTCCGGCTTGGTGGTGAAGAACGGCGTGAACAGCTGCGCGCGCGTGTGCTCGTCCATGCCGCAGCCGTCGTCGGACACGCGCACGCACACCCGGTCGCCGTCGTCGTGCGCGATGCGGCGCGCGGACAGGCGCAGCTCGCCGCCGCGCTCGTCCATCGCCTGCACGCCGTTGAGCGCGAGGTTGACCAGGCACTGCTGGAACTCGATGTGGTTGCAGTGGACGACGAGTTCCTCCTCCAGCTGCTCGCACACCAGCACGACGTTGCGCGGCAGGGTGCCCTGCAACAGCAGCGCGACCGCCTGGAACAGCTGCGCCACCGGCACGTCCTCGCTCGCGCGATGCGTGCCGCGCACGAAGGCGAGCATCGATTCGGCCATCTCGTGCCCGCGCCGGCCGCTCTCGGCGATGAGCGACGACAGCCGGCGGACGTTCGGATCGTCGCTGTAGGCGTTGAGCAGGTCCGGCACGATCAGCAGCGGCTGCAGCACGTTGCGCAGGTCGTGGCTGAGTCCGGCGGCGAGCATCGCCAGGCAGTCGAGCCGCTGCGAGCGCATCAGTTCCTGCTCGGCGCGTTCGCGCTCGCGCGCGTTGCGGGCCTCGCGCACGGCGCGCACCACCGCGTTGGGCAGGCGCGCGGGGTTCTGCTTGAGGACGCAGTCGTTCGCGCCGCGATGCAGCGCATCCACCGCGGTTTCCTCGCCGATCGTGCCGGACACGAGGATGAAGGGGAGCTCCGCGTCGCGCTCGCGCAGGATGCGCAGCGCCTCCATGCCCGAGAACCCCGGCAGCGACAGGTCGGAGAGCACCAGGTCGAAGCGCTCGCGTTCGAGCGCCTCGAGCAGGCCGTGCTCGCTGTCGACGCGCTGGAACCGCGCTTCCAGCCCGGACGCCAGCAGGTGCTCGCGGAGCAGCTCCGCATCGTCGGGGGAGTCCTCGACCATGAGCACGTTCAAGGGCCCCAGCGAGGCCGCGCCGTTGGGCTGCATGTCAGGCGATCTCCCCGACAGCGGCGACGGACCGCGGTCCCGCCGCGTCCACGGGCCCGTGACCGGATGGGCCGGACGCCACCGGCGCCAGCCCCCATCGTCCCCACCTGAAGCGAGTCGTGTCTGGTTCCATTCGTCCCCGGTGCCGGCGGTGCGGGCCGGCGGCAGCGGCCGATGCTACCCGATGGGTTTGCGTGCGCCGGGTGAAGGCGACGGGATCTTGCGGAACCGGCGCGATCAGGCCGATCGCAGGTCGGGACGCCGGTGCTTCACTTTTCGTGGCCGCGACGTGTGGTCCCCTTCCTCCCTGCACACCGTGGACGCACGCCATGAGCAAACTCCATCGCGACCACCCCGGCCTGGACGAGGCCGACACCCGCAAGGGCGAGCTGCGCAAGCCCGACGACCGCGACGACCAGCCCGGCCAGGGCGCGGACCTGACGCCGCCGCTGCGCGACACCGCACGCGATGCGGGCCATGAATCGCCCGATACGCAGGCGCCGCGCTGAATCCCACGGCGCCGCGTTGCACGCTAACTTAACGGCGGGCCCACTAGGCTCGTCGGCCGAAAGAGGGAGTGACATTGGTTGACGCAATTCCCGCGCGCCCGCCGCGGCAAGGCGGCATGGGTGGTCCGGCGGACGATCCGACCGTGCGCAGGCTCGATGACGAGGCCCGCCAGCTGGCGCTGCTCATCGGCAGCGTCACCGACTACGCGATCTACATGCTCGATGCCAACGGCTTCATCCGCAGCTGGAATCCCGGCGGCGAGCGGATCAAGGGCTACACGGACCTGGAGATCGTCGGCCAGCATTTCTCGCGCTTCTACACGCCCGAGGACGTGGTCCGCGGCGAACCGCAGCGCGGCCTGCAATGCGCGCGCACGCAGGGCAAGTTCGAAGCCGAGGGCTGGCGGCTGCGCAAGGACGGCACGCGTTTCCGCGCCAGCGTGGTGATCGATCCGATCTGGCAGGACGGCGAACTGATCGGCTACGCCAAGATCACGCGCGACGTGACCGAGCGCTACGAGGCGCAGGTGCGCCTGCAGGCCGCGCAGAAGGCGCTGGCGCAGTCGCAGAAGCTGGAGGCGATCGGCAAGCTGACCCTCGGCCTGGCCCACGACTTCAACAACCTGCTCACCGTGATCGTCAACAGCCTGGACCTGATCGGCCTGACCAGCGCGCAGGACACGCGCACGCTGGAATGGATCGAGGCCGCGCAGCGCGCCGCCGATCGCGGCACGCTGCTCACCCGCCAGCTGCTGACCTTCGCGCGCGGGCAGCACGTCGTGCCGGAACCGCACGACATCAATACGCTGCTGGGGCGCTCGGCGGAGATCTACCGCCGCGCGTGCGGCGCGACGATCCAGGTGGAATTCGAATTCGGCGACGACGCGCCGATGCTGGACGTGGACGCCACCCAATTCGAGGCGGCGGTGCTGAACCTCGTCGCCAACAGCCGCGACGCCATGCCCGCCGGCGGTACGATCACCGTGCGCACGCGCCGGGCGCGCTGTCCGGTGCCGGAAGCGCTGGACGAGGGCGAGCATGATTACGTGGTGGTGGAAGTGGTCGACCAGGGATCGGGGATGAGCGCGGAGGTCGTCGAGCGCGCCGCCGAGCCGTTCTTCACCACCAAGGAAGTCGGCAAGGGCAGCGGCCTCGGCCTGAGCCAGGTGTTCGGTTTCGCCGCGCAGTCGGGCGGCTTCGTGCAGTTGCACAGCGAGCCCGGCGTGGGCACGAAGGTGGCCATCCACCTGCCCGCCCGCCTGGCACGCAACGCCGATGGCGGAGATCGCGGCGATGTGTGACGTGCGCGTCCTGCTGGTGGACGACGAGGCCGACCTGCGCCTGCTCGTCGGCGAGGCGCTGCGCATCACCGGCTACAGCGTGAGCACCGCGGCCGACGGGCCGGAAGCGGTCGAGGCGATGGAGCGCGAGCGCTTCGACGTGGTGGTCAGCGACGTGAGCATGCCCAGGGGCATGTCGGGGATCGAACTGTCCGGCCATGCCGCGCGCCTGCAGCCGCACGCGCGGGTGATCCTCGCGTCCGGTTTCGCCCGCGCGCAGTTGCCGGTGCTGCCCTCGAACGTGATCTTCCTGCCCAAGCCCTACCGCATCCCGCAACTGCTGGCGCTGCTTCCGCAGCGGGCCGCATCGGGCGACGAGGCGGCATTGGCCGGAAGCTGAAGGTCGGGCCGTCGCGGCCGATACCGGAACAGGGCGCGGACGTCGCCTGCGCCGTGCGCTCACAACGTTGTCACCGGGGGGCGCACTGAATAGGATCGATTCCGGACACGCCGACCGCGACGCGATGCCCACAAGCGAACGTTCCCGTCCCGCCCGTCGCCGCACGCAGTCCGCCGCGGCCGTGCTGGCCTTCGGACTCGGCCTGGCCGTGGTGCTCGCCGCGACGCTGTTCGCGGTGGTCGTGGCCGATCGCGGCCACCGGCTCGAAGCCGCGCAGCGGCAGAACGTCGCCCTCGCCTCCGGCGCCGAACGGCTGGTATGGCTGCAACTGCGCAACCTCGAACGCGCCATGCGCGGCATCGCCGGCGACGTTGCACGCGTGAGCGAGGCGGCGCCGGAGCACGTGCCGGAACTGATCGGCCCGTTCTTCGAAGGCGTCGCGCAGCGCCAGCGGGAACTGGAAAGCCTGGAGCTCACCGACGCGCAGGGCCGTCCGCTCAGCGGCGGACGCGGCGAGCCCGGCCTGCCGCGGTGGCCCGATCGCCGCAACGCGCAGCCCCATCCGCAGACGATGTTCGTCGGTCCCCTGGAACGACGCGGCGGGCAGTGGCTGCTGCCGCTGGCCGTGCCGATGGACCAGGACCGCTGGATCGTCGCGCGCCTGCGCACCAGCGAGCTGCAGCGGATGATCCTGCTGCTGGACACCGACCGCACGCGCCTGATCCAGGTCGCCGGCAACGATGGCCGGCTGGTCGCCGACAGCCGCGGCGATCGTTACATCGGCGAGCCCGACGACACCGCCGTGCCGACGCAGGTCGAGCCGATGCCGATGGAAGTCGACGACGACGACCGTCGCGACGGCATCGAACGCATCACCGTCGCCGGCGCGGTGCCGGACTATCCGCTGCACGTGGACGTGGCGATCGCGCGCGCCCGCGTGCTCGCGCCGTGGTGGTGGCTGGTCGCGACGGGCGTCGTGCTGTACGCGCTGTACCTGGTCGGGCTCGTCTACCTGGTCCGCATGGTCCGGCGGAACGCGCGCGCCAACGCGCAGATGGTGCAGCGCCTGACCGAAGCCGCCGAGGGCCTGCGTCGCGCGCAGCAGCTCGGCCGCACCGGCACGTGGATCGCCGATCGCAGCGGCACGGTGTGCTGGTCCGAAGCCATCGCCGACCTGCTCGGCCTGCCGGCGGGGCAATCGGCGGCGACGGTCGAGGAGTTCTACCGGATCGTGCATCCCGACGACCGCGAGCACGTGCGCGAGCAGTTCAACCGGGCCTGGCGCGACGGCCAGCCGTATTCGCTGGATTACCGCATCATCCGCGCCGACGACGGCCGGGTGCGCTGGATGTCGGCGCGCGGCGCGGCCACCCTCGATGCCGACGGCACGTTGGAGATGGCCGGCACCGTTGCCGACGTCACCGACCGCATCGAGGCGCAGGCGGCGCTGGCCGAGACCGAACGCCAGTTCCGCATGCTGTTCCAGCGCAACCCGCTGCCATTCTGGGTGTTCGACGTGCAGACGCTGCGCTTCGTCGAGGTGAACCAGGCGGCGATCGAGCAGTACGGCTACACGCGCGAGGAATTCCTCGCCATGACCATCTTCGACATCCGTCCCGAGGAGCATCGCCAGGAAGTCGTCGCCGACCTCGCCCGCCACCACGCCGGCGAGCGCGACGAAGTGCGGCTGTGGGTGCACCGGCGCAAGGACGGCCGGCTGCTGGAAGTGCGCGTGCACGCCAGCGACATCGATTTCCGCGGGCGGCCCTGCCGCCTGGTGCTGTCGGAGGACGTCACCGACCGCATGGCGCAGCAGCGCGAACTGGCCTACCGCGCCAGCCACGACATGACCAGCGGCCTGCTCAATGCCGAGGCGCTGGCCGGTCGCGTCGGCGCCATGCCCGCCGGCCCCTGCCGCATCGCGTGCGTGCAGTTGCGCGGGCTGGAGCTGATCGAGGACAGCCTCGGCCGCGAAGCCGGCCACGACACGCTGCGCGTGATGGCCACGCGCATCGCGCGGCTGGGCGAACGCTTCGGCGCCGCCGGCCACGTGCGCGGCGACGAGTTCGCGCTCGTCGTATGCCCGGCGTCGTCATGGGACGAAGCGCTGGAATGCCTGCTGCAGGAACTGGTGCGCCCGATCCCCGGCGAGGACACGCTGCACCGGCTGGAATCGTGGATCGGCGTGGCCGACCTGCGCATCGGCGAAGGCGACGCCTCGCAGGCCATCGCCAACGCCGGACTCGCCGCGCACGTGGCGCGCACCGAGCATCGTCCGCTGGTGGTGTTCGAACCGGGCATGGCGCGCCACGCGAGCGACCGCCTGCGCCTGGCCGGACGCATCCATCGCGCGATCGACGCGGGCGAATTCGAGCTGCACTTCCAGATCCTGTGGGACGTGGCGTATTCGCGTCCGGCCGGGCTGGAAACGCTGATCCGCTGGCCGCAGGGCGCCGGCGACTACCTGCCGCCGTCGCAATTCATCGGTCTTTGCGAGGACACCGGCCTGATCGTGCCGCTGGGCCGCTGGGCCCTGCGCGAGGCCGCCGCCGCGCAGCGCCTGCTCGAACGCGCGGGCTTCGCCGGCCTGCCGGTGGCGGTGAACGTGTCGCTGATGCAGTTCCTCGACGGCGACATCGCGCACGACATCGAGGACGTGCTGCGCGAATACGCACTGCCGCGCGGTGCGCTGCACATCGAGCTGACCGAAAGCGTGCTGATGACGCGCCCGGAGCAGGCGCTGGACACGCTGCGGCGGCTGCGATCGTTCGGCGTGTGCCTGTCGCTGGACGACTTCGGCACGGGGTATTCGAGCATGTCGTACCTCAAGCAGCTGCCGCTGGACGCGATCAAGATCGACCAGTCCTTCGTGCACGACGTGCATCGCGACGAACGCAGCGCGTCGATCTGCCAGGCGCTGCTGGCGCTGGGTCACGGCCTGGGCCTGAAGGTCGTGGGCGAAGGCGTGGAAACCCAGGCGCAATACGAATGGCTCGCCATGCACGGCTGCAACCAGGTGCAGGGTTTCGGCATCCACCGTCCGGCGCCGCTGGTGCAGACGATCGAGCAGTTGCGCCAGATGCGCGAATGGCTGGACGGACCCTGGGTGGCGTCGGCAACGGAGCGGTAATCCCCCTGCCGTTGTAGCCCGGGTAAGCGCAGCGCACCCGGGGATGAGCGCAGCGAATCCTTGCATCGACCCTTCGCGAATGCGAGCACAGGCAACCCGGGTGCGCTGCGCTTACCCGGGCTACAAGAGCCGTGCGTGCAGACTCATCGCAACGCCGTCGCCCGCGACAGATCCTGCTGCACCGTCACCGCCTGTCCCGCCTCGATCCGCTCGCCGCCGCGCACGATCAGCCGGTCGCCCGGCTTCACCGCGCCGGCCACTTCGACCAGGCCATCGACTTCGGTCCCGGTGGACACCGGCAGACGTTCGGCCTTGTTGTCGGCCGCCACGCGCAGCACGTAATCGCCTTCGCGACGCAGGATCACCGCATCGCGCGGCACCGCGACGACCGAGCGCTTGCGCGCGCCCGGCATGCCGACGTCCACCGCGCTGCCGACGGGAAGCTCGCCGACGTCCATCGCGATGCGCAGTTCCAGCTGGCGCGAAGCCTCGTCGCCGACCGGCACCAGCGCGCTCACCGGATGCGTGCGGACGTCGGCGTCGCGCGTCTTCGCACCGGCGCGCACCTGCACCGGCGTGCCAACGGCGAGGTGCTCGGCCAGATCGACCGGCGCACGCACGCGCACCTCCTGCGCGCCGGTGTCGACGAGGCGCGCGACGGCGGCGCCGGTCTCGACGTATTCGCCCAGCTGCACCGAACGCTCGGCGACCACGCCGTCGAACGGCGCGCGCACCACCATCTGCGTGCGCTTGTGGCGCGTCTGCGCGAGCAGCGCCTGCGCACGCGCGCGTTCCTGCGCCAGCATGTCGCGGTCGGCGCGGAGTTGTTCGTACTGCGCACGCGCGATGTTCTGCTGCGCGGCGAGCTGCGCGTAACGCTGCTCCTGCCGCGCAGCCAGGTCCAGCTGCGCCTGGATGCGCGCCAGGTCCGCCTCGCCCTGCTGCTCCTGCAGGCGCAGCGCGGTGTCGTCGAGCACCGCCAGCGGCTCGCCCGCACGCACCTTCTGCCCGACTTCGACCACGCGCACGACGCGGCCGTCCTGTTCGCTGGCGACCTTCGCGTCGCGCCGGCTGATCACGCTGCCTGGCGCCCAGTGCACCGGCGCGAGCTCGGTGGTCACCGCGTTCGCCACGCCGACCACGGCGGGCGGTTCGTCGGGCTTTTCCGGCGGCGTCGCGTCGGCGTCCCACCGGATCAGCGGCACGAGCAGCACGGGAACCAGCGCGAGCAGCAGGATGATCCTGCCGGGCAGTCGGGACGGGGTCTTCATTGCATGCCTCCGGGGGAAGGACGAGGAACGAGTGGAGAGGAAGGAGAAGAAGCGGGGCGTCAGGAGCGGGTAAGCGGAGGCGCGGACCGGGACGCCGCAGCGTCACCCGTTTCCGGTTCCTCTGCGCTCGTTCCTCGCACCGCGCCTTCGAGCAACCGCAGCAGCGCCGGCACCAGCACGACGATGAACACCAGGCTCAACGCGACGCCGCCGACCGACACCGCCGCGAGGCCGCGATAGATCACCGCGCCGGGGCCGGGGTTGATCGCCATCGGCAGCGCGCCGAGCACGCCGGTGAGCGCGCCGATGAGGATCGGCCGAAGCCGCTGGTCGAGCGCCTGCTTCAGCGCATCCTCGAGCGTCGCGCCCGCCGCCTGTCCTTCGCGCGCCTGCGCGACCAGCAGGATCGCGTTGTTGATCACCATGCCCAGCAGCATGATGAAACCGATCATCGACAACAGGTCGAGCGTCTGTCCCGCGAACAGGTCCAGCACGCGCAGGCCGATCACGCCGCCGAGCACCGCCATCGGCAACGTCGCCATCACGTAGGCCGAATCGCGCAGCGACTTGAACATCGCCGCCATCAGCAGGAACAGCACCACCAGCGCCATCGCGAAGTTGGTGCCCATGCTGCGCACGACTTCGCCGAGGCGGTCGGCGCTGCCCGACACGCGGATCGCCGCATCGTCCGGCAATGCATCGCGCAGCACCGGCACGACGTCGTCCTCGACGATGCCGAGCGCTTCCTCCAGCGACATCGCCGGCGGCGGATCGACGGTGAGCGTCACCGTGCGGCGGCGATCGACACGCCGCACCTGGTTCGGCGCGAGCACGGTGTCGACCTGCGCGAGTTCGGCGAGGCTGAGCACGCCGCCGTTCGGCGTGGCCAGCGGCGCGGCGCCGAGGCGCTCCACGTCGTCCTCGCGATCGCTGCGAAGGATGATCGCAAGACGACGATCGCCATCGAAGTATTCGCCCAGCCATTGGCCATCGCCGAGCGCGCGCACGACGGTGGCGAGATCCGGCCGGCGCCAGCCCACCTCGGCGAGGCGGCGATCGTCGGGATTGATGCGCAGCTCCGGCGTGCCGGCGTCGGCGTTCGGCCACGCCTGCACGTTCGCGCCGGCGAACTTTTCGGTCAGAAGCTTGCGTCCGGTTTCGGCCGCGCGCGTGAGCGCGTCGCCATCGGCGTGCTGCAGGTGGATCGCGATCGCGCGCGCCGAACCGCCGAAGCTGCCGAACAGCTCGCCTTCGCTGGCGAACGCGCGCGTGTCGGGAAAGCCGACGGACACTTCGTCGCGCACGATGCGTTCGAGTTCGCCGATGTCGTCCGGATCGACCACGCGCGCGCCGAGCGTGCCGCCGCCGGGCCACAGGTTGAGGTACCAGTTGCTCAGTTGCGGGCCCTTCTCGCCGTCCATGTACGGCCGCATGCGCGCGAGCAGCGTCGGCGCGATCTCGGCGTTGACGCGCTCGGGACTCATGCCGGGCGGGAAATTGAAGAACGCGTCCACCGCCGCGCGCTTCACCGGCGGCAGGTAGTCGATCTTCGGCATCAACACGAGGGTGAGCACGATGGGCGCGACGACCAGCGCGCCGATCCACGCCAGCTGGTTGCGGCGCCCGCTCGTCACGCGCATCGCCCAGTCGCTGACGCCGACCCAGAAACGGTGCTGCTGTTGCTCGTGCGCGTCCTCGCGCTTGCGCAGCCACGAGCTCGCGGCGGCCGGCAGCACGGTGATCGCGATGAGCAGCGAGATGCCGACCGCGATCGAGATCGTCAGCGCCAGGTCGGCGAACAGCTGGCCTTCGACGTCGTCCATGAAGATCACCGGCAGGAACACGGCGATGGTGGTGAGCGTGGAGGCGACCAGCGCACCGCCGACCTGGCGCGTGCCTTCCAGCGCCGCCTGCGTGGCGGACATGCCCTCCTCGCGCAATCGCACGATGTTCTCGGCGACGACAACGGCCGCGTCCATCACCATGCCCACCGCGAACGCGAGGCCCGCGAGCGAGATCACGTTGAGGCTGCGGCCGGTGAGCTGCAGCACGATGAACGTGGCGAGCAGCGAGATGGGAATGGCGCACGCGATCAGCGCGGTGGCGCGCACGTCGCGCAGGAACCACCACAGGCAGCCCACCGCGAGCATCACGCCGGCACCGAGGCTGCCCGACAACAGGCCGATCGCGCGATTGATGAACACCGACGCATCGAAGCTCTGGCGGATGTCCAGGCCCTGCGGCGCGAGTTCCTTCACGCGGATTTCCTCGACCACGGCCTTCACGCGATCGAGCGTGTCGAGCACGTTCGCGCCGCTCTCGCGCAGGATGCGCAGGCCGATCGCGGGATTGCCGTTCTGGTAGGCGAAGAAACGCTGCTCGGGGCGTTTCACTTCGACGGTGGCGACATCGCCCAGCCGCACCGGCCGGCCGTCGCGCCAGGCGAGGATGAGGTTGCCGAGCGCTTCGGGGGAATAGCGCCCGGCGAACCTCAGAACGTATTCGCGACGGCCGGCCTCGACGACGCCGCCGGAGACGTCGGTCGCGCGCGCGGCGACGTCGGCGACCTGCGGCACCTGGATGCCCAGCGCGGCGGCGCGTTCCAGGTTCATGGTGATGGTGAGTTCTTCCGGCGCGCCGCCGTTGATCTCCACGCCGGCGACGCCTTCCACCGCGGACAGGCGCGGCACGATGCGGTCTTCGATCATCTGCCGTCGATCGAGGATGTCGCCGGGCGTGTCCGGCAGTTTCTGCACGAAGAAATAGGTGAGCGAGTTGTTCGCGTTGTCTGCGCCGGCCTGCACGACCGGCGGCGTGGCGTCGCGCGGCAGCGGCTGCAGGCGGTTCATGCGCGAGAGCACTTCCACCAGCATCGCGTCCATGTCGCTGCCGACGGCGAAGGTCAGGTTGATGAAACTGTTGCCGGCGTTGATGTTCGACTCGATTTCCTCCAGCCCCGGCAGGCCCTGCATCACCGCTTCGATGGGCTCGACGATTTCCGATTCCATCTCCTGCGGCGACGCGGCGCGCCAGCCGGTCTGGATCGACATCTGCGGGCGTTCGATGTCGGGAAACAGTTGCAACGGCAGCTTGAGCAGGCTCATGAGCCCGAACGCGCAGACCATCGCGACCGCCACCGCGACGGCGGCGGGATTGCGCAGCGAGGCTTGCGTGAGGTTCATGGCGCGGCTCCAGTCGAATGCCGCCGCACGATGCGCCCGCCGGACTTTGCCGGGATGGTCCGGAAGTCACGCGTGCGGGAGGTTTGCGATCAGTGGTTGAGTGGTCGCGGTGAAGCGTTGGGCGTGCGGTGGGGCGTTTCGTTGGTGCAACGTGCGTGCGTTGGGGGGAACCCAACCAATGGCACGGTGCGCTGCGCGTGGGTAGTCCATGGCGGCACCCCACGCTCGTCGTCATCCCGGCGGAGGCCCGGATGACGATCTTCTCGCGACGATGGCGATTGTTCCGTAGCCCGGGTAAGCGCAGCGCACCCGGGGCGGAGAAGCAACCGCGTTCCCGGGTGCGCTGCGCTTACCCGGGCTACAACATCAGGCGAACAACGCGAGCCGGAAACACAAGCCCCGCTCAGATCAACAACGCCAGCTTGTCCCGGTGCGTCCGCGACAGCTTCAGCTCCTGTCCGCAATCCAGCCGCAGGAAGCCCTCGCCGTTCGTATGCGGTCGCAGCTCGACCACGCGGCGTGCGTTCACGATGGTCGAACGATGGATGCGCGGGAACCGCTGCGGGTCCAGCTGTTTCTCCAGCTCGCGCATCGTCGCGCGCAGCACCAGCGTTTCGCCCTGTTGTGCGTTGCGGTCCGCCGGGGCGTCGGTGTGGATGCACATGTAATCCCCGGCCGCGTCGATCCAGCGGATGCTCGCCAGGTCCACGCGCACCGTGCGACCGCCGTCGCGCACGGCGAGCTTGTCGTCGCGACGCAGCTGTTCCAGCGCATCGGGCTTCAGCGCTTCGTCCAGGTCGAGCAGCGGCCGGCCGCTCAACTCGCCCAGCAATCCCAGCAGGTGCGCGCAATGACCGCTCGCCTCGCGTTGCGAACGCGCCTGCTGCACGCGCGCCAGCGCCTGCGCCAGGCGCGTTTCCTCGACGGGCTTGAGCAGGTAGTCGGTCGCCGAGGCCTCGAACGCCCGGATCGCGTAGTGGTCGTACGCGGTGACGAACACCACCAGCGGCATCTCGTGCGCCGGGATGCTGCGCAGCGTCTCGAAGCCGTCCATGCCCGGCATCTGCACGTCGAGGAAGACGAGGTCGGGACGATGCTCGCGCAGGCCGGCGATCGCGGCGTGGCCGTCGCCGTACTGGCCGACGATCTCCACTTCCGGATGCGCCTGCAGGCGGATTTCCAGCCCGCGTCGCGCCAGCGGTTCGTCGTCGACGATCAAGGCGCGCAGCGGCGTGCGCTGCGCGGGATCGAGCGGGTGTTCGCGTTCGGCGACACGACCGCCTGCGGCACGACCATGAACGGCCCGGTCCATATTCATTCTCCGCCCAGTTCGCGGGTGTCGAACGGCAGCCGCAGTTCGACTTCGATGCCGCGTTCGCGATTGCGCACGGCGAAGCTGCTGGCGTCGCCGTACAGCACGTTCAGACGCTCGCGCGTGTTGCGCAGGCCGACGCCCTTGCCGGGCGGCAGCTGGTTGCCTTCCAGGCTGGAGCACCCGGGGCCATCGTCGATCACGCGCAGCACCAGCTGGTCGCCATCGCGTTCGGCCTCGATGCGAAGCAGCCCGCCGGCGACCTGCTTGGCGACGGCGTACTTGATCGCGTTCTCCACCAGCGGCTGCATCAGCAGACTGGGAAGCAGCGCGCGCCAGCAGTCCTCGTCGATGTCGGTCTCGATGCGCAGGCGCTCGGCGAAGCGGATCTTCTCGATGTCCAGGTAGAGCGTGAGCGCGTCCAGTTCCTGTCGCAGGGTGACGCGCTGCATGGGATCGTTGTCGAGCGAATGCCGCAGGAACGCCGAAAGTCCCTGCACCATCCGGTTCGCGGTGGCGTTGTCGCGATCGAGCACCAGCGTGGAGATCGCGTTGAGCGTGTTGAACAGGAAATGCGGATTGAGCTGGTAACGCAGCATCTTCAGCTGCGCCTGGTGCGCCATCGTGCGTGCGGCGAGCGCGCGTTGCGTTTCGTCCTGCAGCTGGCGGTAGTACTTGATGCCCAGGTACAGCCCGACCCACGCCAGCACCACGTAGATGTAGGTCAGCGAATAGGCGATGTAGGCGACGCGGCTGGTCGGCGCGCAGGTGTCGCAGAAGCGCACCAGCATCGCGCGCGTGGTCAGGTCCATCACCGCCGAGCAGGCGAGGATCGGCACGATCATCGTCATCAGCAGCTTGCTCGGCGACAGCCCCCAGCACGCGCGCAGCAGGTAGCGCAGGCCGAGCGTGACGACGAAGCCGGTGCAGGCGGCGGTGAAGGGGACGATCCAGTAGCCGGACGGTTTCCCGTAGGCGATCGCCGCCAGCCAGCTCTGGCCGAAATAACCGAGCCAGCCGGCGCCGTGGAAGATCCAGAACAGGTGCTGGCGGGGCAGGTCCAGCGGATGGGTCGCGGTGATGGCCATGGGTGCCGCAGGAACTTGGGACGCGTCAGGCGATCCTAGCCGGTCGGCGGGCGCGCGAGGGAACGGCTCGTCGGCGGTGGGGCACGGTTCGCCGCGGCGGGGCGTTGAGCCCCTCTCCCTCCGGCGACCGGAGGGAGTGCAGAGCTGAGAGGGGACGTCCGATCACGTTCGCGCTCACGATACCGCTTCTACAAGGGCGACGAAGGCTGGTTGAGCGGCTTCGGCTTCACCCTCCCCTTCCGCCGTTCATCGATCACCGCGGTGATCAGCGCCCCCACGAACACGATCAGCGCCGCGTAGTACACCCACACCAGCGCCAGCACCAGCGCGCCCATAGAGCCGTAGGCCGAACCGGGGTTCGACCGTTCCAGGTACCAGCCGATCAGCCAGCGTCCCAACACGAACAGCAGCGCGGTGATCGCGCCGCCGCCGAACGCGCGCTTCCAGCCGACCGAGCGGTCCGGCAGGTAGTGGTACATCAATGCGAAGCTGAGCGCGTAGACGCACCACGTCGCCGCATTCATCACGATCGGCAGCGCCCACTCCACCCGCGAGAACGCCAGCTGCACCAGCGTCGAAACCGTCATCGACACCAGCAGCAGGAAGCCCATCGCCAGCACCAGGCCCATCGAGAACACGCGCTTGCGCAGCCACGCCATCGCACCGGCGAGCCGCGTCGCATCGGTGCGGAAGATCTTGTTGAGCACGTCCTGCAACTGCGCGAACACCGCGGTCGCGCCGATGAACAGCAACGCGACGCTCCACCAGCCGGCGATCGAACCGGTGTCGGGGCGATCGCGCGCATTGTCGACGACGGTGCGCGCCACCCGCTCCGCCTCGCCGCCGGCGAGCAGGCCGATCTGCTGCATCAGCGATTCCTGCGCCCCCGGCAGCAGCGCGCTGGTGAGCCACACCAGGATCAGCAGCAGCGGCGCCAGCGACAGCATCGCGTACAACGCGAGCGCGGCGGCCTGCGCCATCAGTTCGGTGTCGACGAATCGGCGGATGAGGTCGGCCGGCAGGCTGCCCTGCGCGCGCCGCACCAGCGCCTGCATCGCGGGCCGGCGGAAGGACTGCCCGCGGTCGGGCTCGGTGCGTCGCGGCGCGGTGGGGTCGAGCTTTTCGGCGGTGGTCTCGACCGGGGTCTTCTCGGTGTTTTCTGCCATCACGGGAGGAATAGCGCGGCGGGCGTGAAGTCCGTATGCCGACCGGTGTGTTTACCGTAAGGACGCTCCGGCCGTTGTAGCCCGGGTAAGCGAAGCGCACCCGGGGGATCTCGCGTGTCCCCGGGGGCGGCCTTCGCCCTTGCCCGGGCGACAAGAACGCGCCGCGATCAGGCAGCGACGCGACCGCCGCTACGATGCCCTCATGCCCATCGAACCCCTGCCCCGCCGCTTCTACGCCCACGACTCCCGCGATGTCGCCCCGCAACTGCTCAACAAGGTGATCGTCACCGCCGACGGCCGCATCGGACGCATCGTCGAAGTCGAGGCCTACCGCGGCGGCGAGGACCCGGCCGCGCATTCGTTCCGTGGCCCGACGAAGCGCACGCAGGTGATGTTCGGCCCGCCCGGGCATCTGTACGTGTATTTCATCTACGGCATGCATTGGGCGATCAACGCCGTCTGCGGCGGCCCGGCCGGGCATGCGGTGCTGATCCGTGCGTTGTCGCCGCTGGAAGGCGTCGACCGCATGCGTCGCGCGCGCGGGATGGACGACGTCCGCCTGCTCGCCAGCGGCCCCGGCCGCCTCGCGCAGGCGATGGGCCTGAGCGGCGTGCATAACGGCGTGGACATCACCGACGTTTCCTCGCCGGTGTGGTTCGGCGACGACGGCACGCCGCCGCCGCGCGAGCCGGTGGCGTCGCCGCGCATCGGGATCAGCAAGGCGGTGGACGAGCCTTGGCGATGGCACGTGGCGGCCGATCCGCATGTGTCGAAGGGCGGCAGGCCGAGGGCGCGGAAGAAGGCGTGACGCGCGCAAGAAGAAGCCCCGCATCGCGGGGCTTCTTCGTGTTCCGATCGAACCGGCAGGTCGCTCGTCTTCGACTCAACTCGAAACGCGGCAGCCCTGCACGAACACCTTGTTGTCCGTCTCGATGCCCCAGCGGCCGTCCATCTCGCGGCAGCCGGCGGTCCATGAGCCGACGAGGACGCCCTCGTCGTCGTAATACAGCCATGTGCCCTGCCAGTTCGCGCTGGCGCCGAACGAGGTGAGGCCCACCAGCGCAGCCAACGCGAGGATCCTGAAACGACGCATGCTCATCTCCTTTGATGTCGCGGCAAGGTTCCGCCCGCGCACCGTAGGCGATGACGCGGGCCGGTTTTGTTAACCAGCCCGCAGTCCGCGCGTGAATGCTTCTTCACATGGCAAGCGCTTTCAGTCGTACTGCGCCGTCTTCACCAGCATGTGCTTGGCGAGCAGCGCGTGCAGGTAGCCCACGCCGCGCGCGACGTGCAGCGTGACGAACAGCAGCAGCACGCCGGCCAGCATTACGAAGGGCCACATCCACGGTTCGCCGTCGACGGCGAGATACCAGTTGTCGACCACCAGGTCGCTGCCCAGGCCGAGCATCAGCCCCACCGGCGCGGCGATCAGCGACAGCGACACGGCCAGGCAGGTCACCGCGATGGTGAAGTACGCCACGCCCAGCGGCAGCATGAACAGGAAATACAGCTGCGTCGCCCAGATGCGCGGATCGGTGAACAGCTCGCCGATGCGCTTGAGCAACGGCTGTCCGCGGCTGCTGTAGAGCGGACGTCGCGGCATGCGTTCGCCGAGCATCGCCTCGACGATGCGGCCTTCCACCAGCGACAGCACGCGGATCGAACCGAAGTACAGGATCACGAACGGCACGCCGATGATCAGCACCGCCAGGCCCGCCGACAGCGACAGCCCGGTCACCACCCAGGTGAAGTAAAAGATGCCGATCGCCAGCGAGAGCAGCATGTAGAACAGCGCGCCGTACGTGCGCGGTTCGGCGATCACGCCGAAGAAATGGCCCATCCACGAGCGGCGCGGCTTCGGCGCCGGCGGACGCAGCGCGGTCTGCACCTTCACTTCGGTATCGCGGTAGATGTCGGCCACTTCGTCCGGCGCGCCGTAGCTGCCGGCGACGGCGACGATCACGTCCGCCTCGCTTTTCCCGGGGTTTTCCGCAAGTTCCGAACGCAGGTATTCCTCGGCGTCGTACAGCGCGTCCTGCACCAGCGCGGGATCGGCGCCGGCGAGCGAGCGGCGCAGGTGTTCGAGGTATTCGGGGATCGTCGTCGGCAGTCCGCCGGGACGGGCATCGATGCTCGGATTGAAGGCGTTCATGGCTCAAGTCCCCCCAGGACGGAATCGACACTGTCGCGGGTCGCGCGCCAGGCGGCGGCCCATTCGTGCAGCACCGTGCGGCCGGCATCGGTGATGCGGTAATAACGCCGCGGCGGGCCGGTCATCGACGGCTCGACATGGCTGTCCAGCAACCCCGCCCCTTCGAGGTTGCGCAGCACCGGATACAGCGCGCTCTGCTTGCCGGCGAGCACGCCGCCGCCGATGCGTTCGAGCTGCTTGGCGATCTGGTATCCGTACAGCGGCTCGCCCGCCGAAGCGAGCACCGCCAGCAGCGCCAGCGACACGGTGCCGGCGCTGAGCTCCTTCTGGAATTTCCGCAGCTGGACGTCGGGGTCGGTCATGTCGGTCGGGCCGGTAGGCTGGACTCAACACTACTGTGAAGTTCCATATACCGAACCTGCCATTAGTCACGCGCCTTGCCGGCATCTCCACCGTGCGGCTGCTATCACGGGCCTCGACGCCGCACGGGTCCCGCGGCGAGGAGTGCAGCGATGCCCAGAGGCGACAAATCCGCGTACACCGACAAGCAGCAGCGCCAGGCCGAACACATCGAGGAAAGCGAGCGCGATCAGGGCCGTTCCGAGGAGGCCGCCGAGCGCATCGCCTGGGCCACGGTGAACAAGCACAGTGGCGGCGGCAAGCGCAGCGGTTCGGGCCGCAAGAGCGCGAAGAAGACCGCGAGGAAATCGGCGAAGAAGGCCACGAAGAAGGCGGCGAAGAAGGGCGGCCGCAAGAGCGCGGCGAAGAAGGCCACGAAGAAGACGACCGGTCGCAAGACGACGAAGAAGGCCACGAAGAAAGCCACGAAGAAGACCGCTGGCCGCAAGACCGCGAAGAAGACCGCAAGGAAGGCCACGAAGAAGGCGACGAAGACATCCACCGGCGGACGCAAGACCGCGAAGAAGGCCGCGAAGAAGTCGGGTCGCACCTCGGCCTCGCGCAGCGCCGCGGCGAAGAAGGCCGCACGCACGCGCGCCCGCAAGCGCGCGGGCAATGGCGCCTCGCCGTGAGCGCCTCGCGCTGAGCGCGTCGTCCTGACAGGGCGCCGCGGCCCGCCTTCGGGCGGATCGCGGTGTCCGGTCGCGCAACCGCCATCACGTTCCCACGGCATGGGGCTGGCCGCGCCCGCGCGCGGTGGGCCAGAATCTGCGCCTCAAGCGATCCGGATCAATGGGGAGTCCGTCGTGCCGAAGTCCGTCCTGTCGAAGCCCGCGTTCGAATCCGGCGCGAATCGCCTGCGCCGCACGTTGCTGTGCGCCCTGCTCGCCGCCCTGCCCCTCGCGCAGGCCGCCGCCGAGGATGCGACACCGGCGAAGCCGCGCTCGATGCAGGAGATCCTCGACGCCTCGCGGCCGTCCGACTGGCGCACGCCCGAGAACAAGAACCTGCTGTACCTGGAACTCGAATCCGGCCGCGTCCTGATCGAACTCGCTCCCGGCTTCGCGCCCGCGCACGTGGCGAACATCCGCGCGCTCGCGAAGAACGGCTACTGGAGCGGCATGAGCATCAACCGCTCGCAGGACAACTTCGTCGTGCAGTGGGGCGATCCGGCGCAGGAGGAGAAGGACCGCAAGCCGCTCGGCCGCGGCGCGAAGGCGAAGCTGCCGGCGGAATTCGCGCGCAAGGCCAAGGGCCTGCCGTTCGACCGCCTGCCCGACGTGGATGGTTGGGCGCCGGAAGTCGGCTTTTCCGGCGGCTTCCCGGCCGGCCGCGATCAGACCGCGGACACCGCATGGATGGCGCACTGCTACGGCACCGTCGGCGCCGGCCGCGACATGGCCGCCGATTCCAGCAACGGCACCGAACTGTACGTCGTGATCGGCCAGTCGCCGCGCCAGCTCGACCGCAACATCACCGTCGTCGGCCGCGTGCTGCAGGGCATGGAACTGCTCTCGGTGCTGCCGCGCGGCACCGGTCCGCTCGGTTTCTACGAACAGCCGTCGCAGCGCACGCCGATCAAGGCGATCCGCCTGGCGTCGGACGTGCCGAAGAAGGAACGCGTCGGCATCGAAGTCCTGCGCACCGACACGCCGCTGTTCGCCGAACTCGTCGAAGCGCGCCGCAACCGCCGCGACGAGTGGTACAAGCACATGGCCGGCCACATCGACCTGTGCAACGTCCCCTTGCCCACCCGCGCGCCGCCGCCGAAGCCGGTGGCGGAGAAGAAGGCGAAGTCGAAGGCGAAGAAGAGGACGCGGACTTCGGCTGCGCGTGGGGGCGGGAAGGCGTAGGGCCTCGCGGTGTCGTTCGCCATTGCGGTGGTCGTGCGATTGCGGTCGGCGTTGTAAGAACCGAGGTGGTAGTTGTTGCGGTTGACGTTGACATCGACCTGCGGTTGACGTCGCGATCGAGGTTGCGGCTGAAGTTGCGTCGGCGTTGTAGCCCGGGCAAGCGAAGCGCACCCTGGGACGCGACCGCTTCTCCAACCCGGGTGAGCTTCGCTTACCCGGGCTACAAAGGCTGTTGCTGCTGCTTTCGAACAGCCCAACAGCCACCAGCGCCAAAGCACGCCGCACAGAATGTGCGGGCGGTGGCACTGAACCATGGATGGCGAAGGCGCGCGCCTTCGCGTGAATGACGGGTGGTTCACCGATGAAGGAGTGCCCATGAGTCACGAGCTTGCATCTCGACCTCGCCGGGCCACGATGAATCGGCTCGCCGACAACTCCACATCCCCACTCACCCACACCGCTCACTCATCCACACCACCGCTCAAGGCGGCGCCGTCCGCTCCACCACATCCTCCCCGCTCCCGACGCGCTCCCCACCCTCCCGCAGCGCATCGCGCTGGAACAGGCACATCCGCACCACGTCGTGGTAGCGGCCATCGCTGAAGAACTCCTCCGCCAGCACGCCTTCGCGGCGGAAGCCCGCGTCCTCGTAGATGCGGATCGCCCGCGTGTTGTCCACGTCCACCAGCAGGTACAGCTTGTAGAGATTGAGCACGCGGAACGCGTAGTTGATCGCCAGCCGCGTCGCCGCGCGCGCATAACCGCGACCCTGCTGGTCGGGCGAGATCATGATCAGGAATTCCGCGCGCCGGTGCAGGTGGTCGATCTCCACCAGCTCCACCAGCCCCACCCGTTCGTGCGCCGCGTCCTCGACGATGAAACGGCGCTCGGACTGGTCGTGGATGTGCTTGCGGTACAGCTCCTCCAGTTCGACGAACGACTCGTACGGTTCCTCGAACCAGTAGCCCATCACGCTGCGGTTGTTGTTCAGCACGTGGACGAAATGCAGGTCGCCGCGCTCGAGCGGGCGAAGGGTGACGCCGGGCACCGGGAGCTTCGCATTCATGACCGCCACCCTACTCCACGCACATGACGGCCGCACGCCGCGCCATCACACGGCCTTGCCCGGCCGCTCAATAGCCTGCCTGCAACCGGTCCAGTGATAGAAGGTTCCATGCCATGCCCCTGCTGCGCCTGCGCGTGACCGGCAGCGACGACGACGTCCGCGCCATCAGCAACCTGCTCACCAGCCTCGACGGCGTGGAGCACATCGAGGAAGTCGACGACCTGATGCCGCACATGGACGACGACGATTCCAGCTCCGCGGGCCTGCCCGACGACCAGGGCCCGGGGCAACACGCGCTGGAGATCGAAGCGCCGAACCAGTCCACCGCCAACCGCATCCGCGATGCGGTCGAAGCGCTCGCGTTCGACCTGGACGTGCTGGTGGAATTCGACAACGACGAAGCTTGAAGCCGCGGCTTCCTGAACCGGCGCATCCGCCACGTCCCAACCGCACGCGCGTCAGGCCAGGGGCACCGGCCGCAGCCGCCGCAGGTTGAAGCACACCCGCCACTGCCCCTGGTCGATCGCCACGAAATACGACGAGAACCGCCGCGCTTCCCGGACCAGCCACCGGTGCGTCGGCCAGGCGAACGCGCGCGAGGTCGATTGCGGCGCGCCATGCTCGGCGACCAGTTCGGCGATGGTGCGCGAGGTGAGTTCGACGCCGCCGATCATCGTGCCGCCGCCGAGCAGCAGCAGCACCAGCGCTTCCATCGGCTCGATGTCGTCCTCCGGCAACGCGTCCAGGCCGGCGAGGCCGTCGAATTCCCCGTTCTCGTCGTAGCCCTCGGGCACGTTCTCGTAGCGATAGCCGCAGCCGGTGCACTGGTGATGGCGCACCGGAGTGTCGGCAAGGCGCAGGCTGCGCACGGACGCGCCGCAGCGCGGACAGTACTCGCGATGTTGGGTGTACCGCATGCCGGCCGTCGTCCCTGTCGGAAAAGAAGGCATGGTCGGCAGAACGCGGGGGCGCTTGAATCGGACGGGTCCGAATTGTGCGGCGTCCGTGCCGATCGGCTCCGTCAGGGCATCGCCTCCAACGCGGCGACCACGCCCGGCAGGACCATGCGCATGCGTTTGTCGCTGGAGCGGTCGGCCTCGACGTACACCGCCTGCAGGAACGCGACCAGATCGTGCCGCCGCGCCAGCCACTGCGGATCCTTCCACGCCAGCGACGGATCGCCCAGTCGCGGCACGAGCGCGGTGAACCATTCCTTCCAGCCGGCCTCGTCGCGCACACCGCGCTGCGCGGCGTTGAGCACCGGCGCGGCCAGCCGCTGCGGCTCGCCGAACACGTAGGCCACGCCCGCGACCGGCACCGCCTGCGTCGCGATCGCATCCACGATGCGGTGCAGCTGCGGCGCATCCAGCGCCGGATTCAGCGTGAGCTGCATCAGCCAGTCCGCGCCGTTCGCGACGCCATGCCGCCAGCCTTCGCCGGGTTCGAAGCCGCGGTAGTCGCGCACCGATTCCAGATAGGTCAGCGCGCGCAGCACCATCGCCGTGCGCTCGGCGGGCGTCATCCAGGGCGATACGCGGTCGGTGCGCGCCACTTCCGCCAGCGCCAGCGCCGCGAACGGCCACGCATAGCCTTGCGGATCCGGCTCGCCGAGCATGGCGTACAGGCGATCGCGCACCGCGCGCAGCGTGGCCGGTGCGAGCTCGCCCTTGCGCATCCAGTTCGCCAGCGCCTCGAAGGCCAGTTCGTCGCGCAGGTGCGGATCGGCCGCGGCGAGGCAGTTGCCCAGCGCATACGCCAGCGTCGCGCGCTCGCCTGCATCGGGCACGACGAAACCGCCCTGGCGCAATGCATCCAGGCGTTCGACCGGCCAGCCGTCCGGCGGGCACGCGGGCGCCGCGAACGCGGGCGCGGTGGTTGCAAGGGCGAAAAGCAGCGTCAGGCAACGCAGCGACGAAAGGCGCATGGCTTGGGTTCCGTGGCGGGGTGCATCCGCGCGGACGGTGCGACCGTCCGGGGCCTGCGACTATGCCATCGCACCGCGCCCGCCCGCACCCGCCGAACGTCATCGCCGTCGCACCCGCGCGGGCCTATGATGCGCTCACGCGGCCGTCGGCCGACCTGCAATTCCCCGATGTCCGAAAAGAAATCCATCGAACTCTACGTGAAGCCCGCCGGCGGCTGGGACGCGCTGCGCAGTTCCTGGCAGGCGCTTCGCGAGCAGCAGGTCGTGATGAAGGGCGCCGGCACGCTGCTGCGCGCCAACCAGCCGCACGGCTTCGACTGCCCCGGCTGCGCGTGGCCCGACCGCAATCCGCATTCGACCTTCGAATTCTGCGAGAACGGCGTCAAGGCCGTCGCCAACGAGGCGACCTCGAAGCGCGTCACGCGCGGGTTCTTCGAACAGCACACCGTCGCGTGGCTGGACGAACAGGACGACCGTTTCCTCGAAGCGCAGGGCCGGCTGACCGAGCCGGTGGCCTACGACGCGACGAGCGACCGCTATCGCCCGATCGGCTGGAGCGAGGCGTTCGCGACGATCGCACGGGCGCTGAACGCGTTGGCCTCGCCGGACGAGGCGATTTTCTACACCTCCGGCCGCACGTCGAACGAAGCGGCGTTCCTGTACCAGCTGTTCGTGCGCGAGTACGGCACCAACAACCTGCCCGACTGCTCGAACATGTGCCACGAAGCCTCCGGCGTCGCGCTCACCGAGCAGCTCGGCAGCGGCAAGGGTTCGGTGACGCTGGCCGATTTCGAACACGCGCAGGCGATCTTCATCTTCGGCCAGAACCCCGGCACCAACCATCCGCGCATGCTCGGCGAACTGCGCACCGCGGCGAAGCGCGGCTGCCGCATCGTCGCGTTCAATCCGCTGCGCGAGCGCGGGCTCGAGCGTTTCGCGAACCCGCAATCGCCGACGGAGATGCTCGCCGGCGGCAGCACGCAGCTCGCCTCGGAGTACTACCAGCCGCGCATCGGCGGCGACCTCGCCGTCGCCACCGCACTGTGCAAGGTGGTCATCGAAAGCGGCGCGGTGGATCGGGATTTCATCGCCTCGCACACGCACGGCCACGACGACTTCGTGCGGAGCGTACTCGCGACGTCGTGGGATGCGCTGGAACGCGAATCGGGCCTGTCGCGCGCCGATCTCGAACACGCCGCGCGCACCTACATCGACAGCGACGCGACCATCGTCTGCTGGGGCATGGGCATCACCCAGCATCCGCGCAGCGTGGCGACGATCCAGATGCTGGCGAACCTGCTGCTGTTGCGCGGCAACATCGGCAAGCCCGGCGCGGGGCCGTGCCCGGTGCGCGGGCACTCCAACGTGCAGGGCGACCGCACGATGGGCATTTACGAACAACCTTCGCCCGCGTTCCTCGACCGGCTCGGCGCCGTGTTCGACTTCGCCCCGCCGCGCGCGCACGGCTACGACACGGTCGCCGCGATCGAGGCGATGTTCGAGCGTCGCGCGAAGGTGTTCTTCGCGATGGGCGGCAATTTCGCCGCGGCCACGCCCGACACCGCGCGCACGCACGAGGCGCTGCGGCGTTGCGAACTCACCGTGCACGTGAGCACCAAGCTCAACCGCTCGCACCTGGTCCACGGGCGCGATGCGCTGATCCTGCCGTGCCTGGGCCGCACCGAGATCGACCTGCAGGCCGCGGGCCCGCAGGCGGTGACGGTCGAGGATTCGATGAGCATGGTGCATCTGTCGTCGGGCATGAATCCGCCCGCGTCGGACCGCCTGATGTCGGAGCCGGCGATCGTCGCGCACCTCGCCGCCGCGACCCTGCCCGGCAGCCGCACGCCGTGGCCGTGGCTGGTGGAGGACTACGACCGCATCCGCGACCGCATCGCGAAGGTGATCGACGGCTTCGCCGATTTCAACGCGCGCGTGCGCACCGACGGCGGGTTCCACCTGCACCATCCCGGACGCGAGCGCGTGTTCCCGACGAGCAGCGGCAAGGCCGGCTTTTATCCGCACGCGCTGGACGAACGCGACGAACGCAGCGACGTGCTGCAGCTGATGACCGTGCGTTCGCACGATCAGTACAACACGACGGTATACGGCCTCGACGACCGCTATCGCGGCGTGCACGGGCTGCGCCGCGTGGTGTTCATCTCGCGCGCCGACCTCGAGCGCCTCGGGCTTCGCGACGGCGAACACGTCGACATCGGTACCGTCTGGCACGACGGCAGCCATCGCGTGGTGCGCGATTTCAGGCTGGTCGAGTACGACATTCCGGCCGGCTGCCTCGCCGCGTATTTTCCCGAGACCAACCCGCTCGTCCCGCTCGACCATCACGCCGAACGCGCGCGCACGCCGGCGTCGAAGTCGATCCCCGTGCGCCTGCACCGGAGCGCGCCCGCATGAGCGAGGACGCGGCGCTCGCGGTGCTGCGCCTGCTGCGCGAGGAAGACGGGCAGTCGATCCATCGCGTCGCCAAGCGGCTGCAGCTCGGATTGAGCGAGCTGCAGCGCGTCCTCGCCGCGCTGGGCGACGATCCGCGCTTCGGGCTCGATCTGGTCGAACGCCGGCAGGACGGCGAACGCACGTTGCTGTGGCTCACGCAGAAGGGCCGCCGGCTGGTGGACGCGGCATGAACGAACCGCTGCAACCGGTGCAGGCCCTGCGTTTGCGCGCCGATGATCGCGCGCCGCACGAGGATCGCGTGATCGTCGAAGCGCCCATCGCGCTGCTCTACAACGGCGAGCCGTTCGCCGTGATGATGGCGACGCCGGGATCGCTGGAGGATTTCGCGCTGGGGTTCGCGCTGGGCGAAGGCATCGTCGCGAACGCTTCGGAGTTCCGCCTCGTCGACGTGGTGCGGCACGCGCAGGGCATCGCGCTGCACGCGGCCATTCCGCAGGCGCGTTTCGATGCGCTCGGCGAACGGCGCCGCGCGCTCGAAGGCCGTAGCGGCTGCGGCCTGTGCGGCGTGGAAAGCCTGCAGGCGGCGCTGCGTCCCGTGCCGCGCGTGAGCTCGACGAAGCGCGTGGACGTGCAGACGATCCGCCTCGTCCTCGATGCGCTCGCCATGCAGCAGCCGCTGAACGCGCTCAGCGGCGGCGTGCATGCGGCCGGCTTCGCGCACGACGGCGGCCTGCTGGTGCGCGAGGACGTCGGCCGCCACAACGCGCTCGACAAGCTCATTGGCGCGATGGCACGCGAGGCGATCGCGCCCGATGCGGGATTCGTGGTCATCACCTCGCGCGCCTCGTACGAGATCGTGCACAAGGCGGCGACCGCCGGCATCGGCCTGGTCGTGGCGATCTCCGCACCGACGGACCTGGCCATCCGCACCGCCGACGCGGCGGGGATGACGCTGGCCGCGTTCGCGCGCGGGGATTCATTGAACGTGTACGCGCATCCGGAACGGATCGCGGCCTCGCGCTAGGCCGGCCACCAGCCAGATCCGGCAAGCCGCCGCCCACCCAAAGGCCCATGCGGAGCGGGCCGCGCAGGCGATATCCTCGGCCGACCGCGGTCCTGCCGCCTGATCCGAGCCGAAGAGAAGTCCATGCCCTCGTTGCGTCCCCATCTGCTTGCCGCCGCCATCCTGAGCGTCGGCCTCGCCGCCTGCCAGCCGCAGACCGCGCCCGCCGATTCGAAGACCACGGCCGCCGCACCGGCCTCCGATGCCGCGCTCGATGCGCGCTTCGCCGAAGTTTCCCAGCAATGGCTCGACGGCTGGCTGCGCCTGAACCCGGTGGCCGCCACGCAGATCGGCAAGCACGATTTCGACGGCGAGGTCGACGACCTGAGCGCCGCCGGCCGCCAGGCGCAGGTGGACTTCTCGAAGAAGATCCTGGCGCAGCTCGACGGCATCGATACCGCGAAGCTGTCGCGCGAGAACCAGATCGACGCGCTGATCCTGCGCAACCAGGTGCGCGGCGACATCTGGAACATCGAGACGCTGCAGAGCTGGGCGTGGGATCCGCAGGTGTACAGCGGCCTCGCCGGCGGCGCGATCTACAACCTGATGGCGCGCGAATTCGCGCCGATGCCGCAGCGCCTGAAGTCGGCGACCGCGCGCATGCAGAAGATCCCGGCGATCTACGCGCAGATGCGCGAGAACATCGATCCGGCGCGCGTGCCGAAGATCCACGCCGAAACCGTCGCCAAGCAGAACGCCGGCATCCTCAGCCTGATCGACACCTTCATCACCCCCAACGCCGACCAGCTGCAGGGCGAGGACCGCAAGGCGCTCGACGACGCCGTCGCGAACCTGCGCAAGGCCGTCGCCGAACAGCAGACCTGGCTCGACAGGACGCTGGTGCCGAACGCGAAGGGCGACTTCCGCATCGGCCAGAAGCTGTACGACGAGAAGCTGCAGTTCTCGCTGAATTCCTCGCTGTCGCGCGCGGAGATCAAGCAGCGCGCCGAAGCCGAACTCACCCGCGTGCGCGGCGAGATGTACGCCATCGCGCAGACGGTGCTGAAGGACAAGCCGAACGCGCCGGAGATGCCGGCCAATCCGTCGCCGGATCAGCAGCAGAAGGCGATCGAGGCGGCGCTGGAACTGGCCTACGCCGACAAGCCCGCGCGCGACCAGGTGGTGGATTTCGCGAAGAAGACGCTTGAGCAGGCGACCGATTTCACGCGCAAGCACGACCTGGTCACCGTGCCGAACGACCCGGTGAAGATCATCCTGATGCCGGAATTCCAGCGCGGGGTCGCGGTGGCGTACTGCGATTCGCCGGGCCCGCTCGACAAGGGCCTGGACACCTACTACGCGATCTCGCCGATCCCGGACGACTGGAGCGCCGAGCAGGTCGATTCGTTCCTGCGCGAATACAACAGCCGCATGATCCACCTGCTGTCGATCCACGAGGCGATGCCGGGCCATTACCTGGAAGGCGCGCATTCGGTGAAGTCGCATTCCACGCTGCGCTCGGTGCTGCGCTCGGGCCTGTTCGCCGAGGGCTGGGCGGTGTACACCGAGGACATGATCGCCGACGCCGGATATCTCGATAACGATCCGCTGTTCCGCCTGGTGCAGCTGAAGTTCTACCTGCGCACGATCGCCAACGCGATCCTCGACCAGGGCGTGCACGTGGACAACTGGACCCGCGAGCAGGCGATGGAGCTGATGACCACGCAGGCGTTCCAGCAGGAGCGCGAGGCGGCCGGCAAGTGGGTGCGCGCGCAGCTGACCAGCGCGCAGCTGCCGACGTACTTCGTCGGCGCGCAGGAACACTTCGACATGCGCAAGGCGGTGGAAGCCAGGCTCGGCGACACGTTCAACGCCAAGGCCTACCACGACCAGGTGCTGAGCTACGGCGCCCCGCCGGTGCGGTTCGTGCGCGAGATGATGCTGGACGAGCCGATCAAGTGACGTGCCGGCGCGTGGCCGCTCTTGCGGCCACGCCTTTGCCGGACCGTCATCCCCGCGAAGGCGGGGACCCAACCGTTCGACGTAATCGCGTTCAGGGCCGCGGCTGCTTGCAGTCGCGGCTCTTTATTGCGACATTGGCGAAAGCCGGCACCCAGGCCGTCGGTGCATCCGAGTCGATGCTGTCGTCCGCGTAATCCCGCATGCCGCTCTTGTAGCCCGGGCAAGGCGAAGCCGCACCCGGGGTCTTCAGCGATCAACGACGCGGCGACCGGATCGCGAGACAAACCCCGGATGCGCTTCGCTTATCGGGCTACAAAAGCTCAGCGCGACCGCCCATCGAAATGCACCACCTTCAGCGACGCCGGCTCCACGCCTTCCAGGCAACGCGCATTGATCGCCACCATCGGCGTGCCATCCGGCATCTGCCCTTCGGTGAACGGCGAGATCCCGCACTCCGGGCAGAAGTGGTGCTGAAGTTTGTGCGTGTTGAAGGTGTAGGTGCGGTAGTTCGACTCGGGCGTCTTCAGCTCGAACGCCGTGCGCGGCACGAACCACAGCAGGCCGCCGCGCTTGCCGCACAGCGAGCAGTTGCAGTCCAGGACCTGCTCGATCTCGCCTTCGACCTCGTAGTCGATCGCGCCGCAATGACAACCTCCGCTGTAACGGGCCATGCGCTGTCCTCCGTCGGAAAGCGCCGATTGTGCCCCACTCCCCGTCCGTCCGTCGTGCGCGGGGCGACATCGGCTTAACCCGTCGGCGCTATGCTTCGCCACCGCACCTGCACCTGGACGATCCATGGAACTGTTCGAAGAGCACCCGCGCCCCGTCGATGGCATCCGCGTCGGCATCGGCGGATGGACCTTCGCGCCGTGGCGCGACAACTTCTATCCCAAGGGCCTGGTGCAGCGCCGCGAGCTGGAATACGCCAGCCGCAGGCTCACCGCCATCGAGGTCAACGGCACCTACTACGGCGCGCAGAAGCCGGCGACGTACGCCAAATGGGCCGCCGAAACGCCGGAGGGATTCGTGTTCTCGGCAAAGGCGCCGATGCGGATCATGCAGTCGCGCGCGCTCGCGAAGACCGGCCCGCAGATCGAGGATTTCCTCGGCGGCATCGCCTCGCTCGGGGACCGGCTCGGGCCGATCGTGTGGCAGTTCGATGCCAACCAGAGGATCCAGCGCGAGAGCTTCACCGCGTTCCTCTCGCTGCTGCCGTCGAGCGTCGAGGGCCGCCCGCTGCGCCACGTGCTGGACGTACGCGATCCGGACTTCGTCGATGCCGATTACGTCGCGCTCGCGCGAAGGCACGGCATGGCGACGGTGTTCACCGATTCGGACGAACACCCGTCCTTCGCCGACGTCACCGCCGATTTCGTCTATGCGCGGCTGATGCGTTCGCGCAGCGACGTGCCGACCGGCTACACGGACAGCGAGCTGTCGATGTGGGCCAGGCGCGCGCACGAATGGGCCGAGGGCGGGCAACCCGATGCGCTGCCGACGCTGTCGAAGGAGGCCGCGCCGAAGCGCAGGCGCGACGTGTACGTGTTCTTCATCAGCGCGGCGAAGGAGCGCAACCCGGCGGCGGCGATGGAGCTGATCGGGCGGCTGTGACGATCCTGCGGCTCCTGTAACGCCCGGACGCGGATCGCCCCGCGCCACGCTTCGCCGCACAAACCCCGCGCTTCACCGCAAACCCCGACAGGGGACCATGTCGGATGGCACTCCCCTGCGCGCGCTCTCGACACTATCAACGTCAGAATCGTGCTTCCCCTTCGCCGTGAAGAGAGAGACCGCCATGACCAGCCGTCGCGAGTTCATCTCCACCGCCACCCTGGCCGCCGCCGGCGTCGCACTGGCGCCGCTCGCCGCGTGCAGCCAGGAGCGCGCCGCCCCGGCCGCCGCGAACACCGCGCCTGCGAAGCCGTTCAGCGGCACGCTGATCACGCGGCCGATTCCCTCCAGCGGCGAGAAGATCCCCGTCATCGGCATGGGCACGTCGGGAAGCTTCGAGGTCGGCGCCGACGCCGGCGAGCGCGCACCGCTGCGCGACGTGCTGGAAGCCTTCGTCGGCGCGGGCGGAAAACTCATCGACACCGCACCCACCTACTCCACCGCCGAGGACGTGCTGGGCGATCTCATCGCGCAGACGAACACGCGCGGGAAGCTGTTCATCGCGACCAAGCTTTCCGGCGTCACCGGGCGCGATGAAGGGCTCGCGCAGTTCAACGACACGCTGCGCCGCCTGCGCACCGACCAGGTCGAGCTGCTGCAGGTGCACAACCTGCGCGACACCGCGACGCAGATGGCGTTGATCCGCGAACTCAAGCAGCAGGGAAAGACGAAATACACCGGCCTCACGCATTACCGCGAGGACGGCCAGGCGCAGCTCGCCGACGAGATGCGCAAACACAAGCCCGATTTCATCCAGATCAACTATTCGCCCGTGTCGCGCGGCGCCGAGCAGACGGTGTTCCCGCTCGCGCAGGATCTGGGCTGCGCGGTGATGATCAACCGCGCCTTCGAGGACGGCCGGCTGATCTCGCAGGTGCGCGACAAACCGCTGCCGCCGTGGGCGAATGAGGTTGGCGCGGATTCGTGGGCGCAGCTGTTCCTGAAGTTCGTGCTGAGCCATCCGGCGGTGACGGTGGTGATTCCCGCGACGTCGAAGGTGAAGCACCAGGTCGACAACCTGCGTGCGGGCACGGGCGCGCTGCTGGACGCGAAGCAGCGCCAGGCGCTGATCGCGGCGCTGGCCTGAGCGCGGCGGCGGCATGGACTGGCGAGCGCGCATCGCACGCACCTTCGGCATCGCCGAGGGCGAAGCACAGCCGGTGCTGACCGGCGCCACGCTGTTCTTCGTGATGTTCGCCGGCTATTTCATGTTGCGGCCGGTGCGCGAAACGATGGGCGTCGCCGGCGGCGTGGACAACCTGCAATGGCTGTTCACCGGTACGTTCCTGGCGACGCTCGCGGCGATGCCGCTGTTCGGCTGGATCGCGTCGAAAGTGCCGCGCCGGCGCATCCTGCCGTGGACGTTCGGCTTCTTCGCGGTGAACCTGGCGCTGTTCGCGATCGCGTTCCAGCGCGATCCGGAGAACGCGTGGATCGCGCGCACGTTCTACATCTGGATCTCGGTGTTCAACCTGATCGCGATCTCGGTGATCTGGAGCGTGTGCGTCGACCTGTTCCCCAGCGCGCAGGCCAAGCGCCTGTTCGCGCTGATGGCCGCCGGCGCGAGCCTGGGCGGACTGGTCGGGCCGCTGCTGGGCATCGCGCTGGTCGGCCCGATCGGACACGCCGGCCTGCTGTGGCTCGCGGCGGCGCTGCTGCTGGTGGGCATCGGCATCGCGCGCCACCTGCAACGCTGGCGCGACGCGCAGCCGGTACGGGACGAACTCACCGCGCAGGCGCGCGCCCGGCCGCTGGGCGGGCATCCCTTCGCCGGCGTCACGACGGTGCTGCATTCGCCGTACCTGCTCGCCCTCTCGCTGTTCGTGCTGCTGCTGGCGAGCGTGACCACGTTCCTGTACTTCGAACAGGCGCGACTGGTGGAGCTGAAGTTCCCCGATCGCGAGGATCAGACGCGCGTGTTCGGCACGATCGACGCGATCGTGCAGAGCCTGACCATCCTCTCGCAGTTGTTCATCACCGGCCGCCTGGTGCAGCGCCTGGGCCTCGCGGCGCTGCTGGTGATGGTGCCGGTGGTGATGATGCTGGGCTTCGTGTGGCTGGCGTTCGCGCCGACCTTCGCGGTGCTGGCGGTGGTGATGGTGGTGCGGCGATTCGGCGAATACGCCTTCGTGCGGCCGGGCCGCGAGATGCTGTTCACCGTCGTGCCGATCGAAGCGAAGTACAAGGCGAAGAACTTCATCGATTCGGTCGTGTATCGCGGCGCCGATGCGGTGAGCGGCTGGGCGAAGGCGCTGATCGACATGCTCGCGCAGCAGCCGGCGATCGCCGCGCTGCTGGGTGCGGCGATCGCGCTGGCATGGGCGCTGACGGGTGCCGGGCTGGCGCGGGCGCATTCGCGCGTTGCGGAGAAGGATGCGCTGCCGAAGGGGATCGATGTGGCGGGTGAGGGGATTCGGCGCTGAGGATTGCGTTGTCGCAGAGCTTCGTTCCAGCCGGGATGACGGTGAGGTAGCGGGCCGGTGCGGGCGTGCCCGCGCGTCATCACCGCAACCGCGCCATCGCCCGCACCGGAAACGTCCCCGCTCCGCGCACCTTCGGCGGCATCGCGCTGAACTCGAAGCCCTCGTCGGGCAATGCGCCCAGGTTGCACAAATGCTCGACGATCAGGATGTCCGCGCCGAGCAGCACCGAATGCACCGGACGCGACTTGCCGCTGGTGTCGTCGATGTTCATCGAATCGATGCCGACGAGCCGGACGCCGCAATCGCGCAGGTACTCCGCAGCATCCTGCGTGAGGAACGGATGCTCCACCGCGTACGAGGCCTCGCGCCAGTACGCGTCCCAGCCGGTGTGCACCAGCACCGCGCGACCGCGCAGCTCGCGCTCGCGGAACCAGGAGGCGTCGATCGCGCGCACCTGCCGGTGGTCCGCGCGGATCACGATCGCGTCGAGATCGCAGAACGCCTCCGGCCCGATCTGCGACAGGTCGTGCCCGTGTTCGTAACGATGGAACGGGCAATCCAGGTACGTGCCGGTGTTGGCGACCATCTCGATCCTGGCGATCTGGAATTCGGTGCCCGCCTCGTACACCTCACGCGACTTCCCGCGGCTGAGGTAATCGCAGATGCGCGCCGCGGGCAGGCCGGGATACGTGACCAGCCCATCCTCGATGACGTGGCTGAGTTCGAAGTAGCCACGGCGCGCGGGCGCGTCCTGCGCCTTGCGCTTGTGCGGCTCGACGATGATCTTCCTGTTGAGGATGCGCGCGGGGCCGACCATCAGCAGCCGCAGGTCGCGCACGATGTAGTCGACGAGCGCGGCGTCGTCGATGTCGTCGCCGTCGATGTCCAGGCGGAAGTCCTGCCCCTGGATGCCACCGCCGTTGGTGAACTCGATTTCGAAGTCGAAGACGACGCGTTTTTCGGTCATGGCTCATACCGCCGCGAAATGAACTCCCACTCCTGCGAATGCAGGGGTGAGGAGGAAGGTTTGCGCCCCAGTGGCGCGCGTCCCGACGATGGCCATCGGACCATGCCCGATGGCCGCGGGGCCGGGAAGGGATGCACAGCGCGGGTGCCTCGACGCAAGCATCAGCATCGCTGCATCGCACGCCCTACCCTCACCCAACCCCTTTCCCGACGGGAGAGGGGCCAGAACCATGCTCACCGGGAAGCACGCTGGCTGAACGCCACGCTCCCCAGGATCATCGCCCCGGCGATGCCCATCTTGATCGTCAGCGGCTCGTCCAGCAGCAGCCACGCCCACGCGACGCCGAACACCGGGATCAGGTACGTCACGGTCGACGCGCGGCTCGCGCCGATGCGGGCGATCAGCCGGTAATACATGACGAACGCCAATCCCGTGCAGACCACGCCAAGCATGCCGGCGGAGAACCATGACTTCATCGGGATCGGGTTCGTCGGCCAGTACGCGATGGCGAACGGCAGCGTCAGCAGCGCCGAGGCGCCCAGCGTCGCCGACGCGACCGCCGCCGGCGGCAGCCCGGTCAGATGACGCCGCACCAGGTTGATGCCGATGCCGTACAGGAACGACGCCGTCGCGCCCGCCGCCACCGCCCAGCCGACCTGGTCGCCGCCGGCGGTCTTGTCGCCGGCCAGCACGACCACGCCGAGGAAACCGGCCACCAGCGCCACCGCGCGACGCGCGCCGATCTTCTCGTGGAAGAACAGGAAGCCCACCAGCGCGGTGAACAGCACGGTCATCGCATTGGCGATCGCGCCGATGCCGGCCGGCGCACGCTGCGCGGCCCAGGCGAACAGCAGGAACGGCACGGCCGAGTTGATCGCGCCGATGATCGCCAGCTTCGGCCACAGCCGCAGCGGGAACTGCGCGCGTGCGCGCCACAGGAACGGCAGCAGCACGAGCGAGCCCAGCGCCAGGCGCACTTCCACCAGCGCCAGCGCGCCGAAGTCCTTGGCGGCCACGCGCATGAACAGGAACGAGGCGCCCCAGATCGCGCCCAGCAGCGCCAGTTCGAGCGGGGTGAGCCAGCCGCGTTCGCGCGAGTCGGGCAGTGCGGGAGCGGTCACAGCGGTGTTCATCGCAAAACCTCGTGGGGTGAGGATGTCGGACGCGGGGTCAACCCTGCGTGGGGTGGTAGCAGTGCGCGATCGATTCCGGGCTGCCCCCGGCGGCCAGGAACGCGGCGTCGCCCAGGTTCAGGCCGATCAGGCGCACGCCGGTTTCGGTGTGCGGGCGGTGCCGGCTGTCGGGCGCGAAGTACACGTAGGTGCCCGGGCCGAAGCGCGCGTCGCCTTCGATCACCTCGCCTTCGATGACGTAATACGACTCGCCCGTCTCGTGGTGGTCGAACACCGGCCACTGCGCGCCCGGCGCCATGTCGACGATCCACACGCGCACGCCGGGGCCGGCGGGAAGGTCGCGGCGCGTGCAGCCTTCGCCTATTTCGAGCGCGGGGATCGCGTCGACGTTCCAGGCCTGCATCGGCACGGGCGCGGCGACGCGTTGGATGGCCTCGGCCTCATACGCGGTGTCGTCGAAGGCGATGTCGTTTCGGTCCATGGGGGCTCCGCTGCATCGCCCGGGCGGGGGCGGGCGATGGGATCTGGGATCGGATGGGAAAGCAGGACTTTTGCCGGAACGGCTATTTTCGTTCAGCCGCCAAGCCTTACAAGCGCATACTTTCGCGGTCAGACACAAACAGGATTTGAGGCTCACATGGCCCTGCGCGCGGACTGGCTGCCGGCCCTCACGGCGTTCGAATCGGCGGCCCGCCACCAGAACTTCGCCCACGCCGCCGAGGAACTGCACCTCACCGCGAGCGCGGTCAGCCACCACGTCCGCAAGCTCGAGGCGCGGCTGGGCGTGGCGTTGTTCCAGCGCCATGCGCGCGGGGTCTCGTTGACCGTGGAAGGCCGCCAGCTCGCCGACGCCGCCGGCACCGCGCTGGCCGACGTGGACGGCGTGCTGCGCAGCCTGCGCGGCGCGCGCGAGGACGAGGGCCGCGTGCGCATCACCACGCTGCATTCGCTGGCCTACACCTGGCTGCTGCCGCGCCTGCCGGACTTCGCGCACGCGCACCCGGGCGTCCGGCTCAACGTCGATACCGAAATCGCCCTGACCCGTTTCAACGACGGCGGCCCCGACCTGGGCATCCGCCACGGACCCGGCCACTGGCCCGGACTGACGGCGCATTTCCTGATGGACGAATCGCTGTTCCCCGTGGCCTCGCCGGCGTATGCGGCGGCGGCCGGGATCGCGTCCGCGCGCGACGTCGCCGCGCACCCGCTCATTGCCGACCACGCGCGCCAGGGCTGGCACGACTGGTTCCGTGCCGCGCACGTGCACGGCGCGAAGTTCGAGGAGCGCTACACCTTCAGCGACACCACCGACGCGATGAAGGCCGCCGCCGAAGGGCTCGGCATCGCATTGGCGCGGTCGCGCATCGCCGTGCCGTACCTCGAACGCGCCCAGCTGGTCCGCCTGCCCGTGCCGGCGATGCCGGCGCGCTGGGGGTATTACGTGGTGTATCCGGCGCACCGGCGATTGCGGCCGGCGGCGCGGGCGTTCGTGGACTGGCTGCTGGGAAGCCTGCCGCGGTGAGTCGCCCAAGGCCTTTGCAGCCCGGGTAAGCGAAGCGCACCCGGGTGGGCGTATCCGCGTGGATGCGCAGGAGCATCCCGGGTGCGGCTTCGCCGATCCCGAATCCCGGAAAAATTTTTCCGGCCCCGTGTCGATTTCCCCCGCGCTCCTTCGTCGTCTCCACAAGAGCGCGCAATTCCGCGCGCGAACATGGAGAGACGACGATGAAATTCATGGTGATCGTCCATGCCACGCCCGAAAGCGAAGCGGGCGCCCCGCCGAGCGCGGAACTGATCGAACAGATGGGCCGCTACAACGAGGAACTGGCCAAGGCCGGCGTGCTGCTCGATGCGGCCGGGCTGTACGCCAGCGCGAAGGGCGCGCGCGTGCGCTTCGACGGCGACCGCCGCAGCGTGATCGACGGCCCCTTCACCGAATCCAAGGAGCTGGTCGCCGGCTTCTGGCTGTTCCGCACCGCATCGCTGCAGGAAGCGATCGAATGGGTGAAGCGCTGTCCGAATCCGGGCTGCGGTCCCAGCCAGATCGAGATCCGCCAGGTATACGAGGACGGCACCTGCGGCGGCGAACTCCCGGCCGAATCGCACGCACGCAACGAACGCATCCGCGAGCACCTCGAAGCCCGCGCACAGTGAACCCCACCAGGAACCCGGACATGTCGACCCAGATCTTCGTCAACCTTCCCTGCCACGACCTCCCCCGCTCCAAGGCGTTCTTCGAAGCCATCGGCTACCAGAACAACCCGCAGTTCACCGACGACAAGGCCGCCTGCATGGTGGTCAACGACAGCATCCACGTCATGCTGCTGACGCGCGAGTTCTTCGGCACGTTCGTCAGCAAGCCGGTCGCCGACACGCGCGCGGTCGTCGGCGCCATCAACTGCATGTCGCTGGACAGCCGCGAGGCCGTCGATGCGATCCACGACAAAGCGGTGAAGGCCGGCGCTAAATCCGCCGGCGACGCGCAGGACCACGGTTTCATGTACTCGCGCGCGTTCGAGGACCTCGACGGCCACCATTGGGAATTCGTGCACATGAGCGGCATGCCCGACGCCGCCGCCTGATCGTCCACCCGCACAGGAGACATGCCATGCGTTTCATGATGCTGATGATCCCCAGGGGCTACGAGGACGCGAGGCCCGGCACGATGCCGCCCGCCGACCGCGTGGCGGCGATGATGAAATACAACGAATCGCTGCAGAAGGCCGGCGTGCTGCTCGCGCTCGACGGCCTGCACCCGCCGTCGATGGGCGCGCGCGTGAGCTTCGAGGGCCGCCGGCCGCACGTCACCGACGGCCCGTTCGCCGAGGCGAAGGAAGTGCTCGGCGGCTACTGGATGATCCAGGTGAAGTCGCGCGAGGACGCCATCGCATGGGCCTCGCGCTGCCCGGCCTCGGAAAACGAAGTGATCGAAGTGCGCCAGGTGCAGGAATTCGACGACTTCCCCGCCGACGTGCAGGAAGCCGCCGCCGGCTTCGAACAGATGCTGCAATCCCAAAGCAACAAGCCCAACCACTGAGGAAGACCATGTTCAAGATCATCGGACTGATCGTAGTGATCGTCATCGTGGCCGCGCTGCTGTACGCGACCACGCGCCCCGACACCTTCCGCGTCGAGCGCAGCATCGTGGTGAACGCGCCACCGCAACGCGTGTTCGAGCAGTTGAACGACTTCAACCGCTGGCGCGCGTGGTCGCCGTTCGAGACGCTGGATCCGGCGATGAAGCGCGAGATCGCGGGCAATCCGCAGGGCGTCGGCGCGGTGTACTCGTGGGACGGCAATTCCAAGGCGGGCGCGGGGCGCATGGAAATCGTGGAATCGGTGCCCGCCTCGGCGGTGCGCATCCGCCTGGATTTCACCCGCCCGATGGAAGCGCACAACACGGCCGAATTCCTCATCGCCCCCGAAGGCGACGGCGCCAGCCGCGTGACCTGGGCGATGCACGGCCCGCAGCCCTACATCGGCAAGCTGATGTCGCTCGTGTTCAGCATGGACCGGATGCTCGGGAAGGATTTCGAGCGGGGGCTGGTGAGTTTGAAGAGCGTGGCCGAGGGCAAGGGCTGAGCCCGCGATGGGCTGTCGAGCCCCTCTCCCGACGGGAGAGGGGTGGGGCGAGGGGCAACGAAGCGTCAATAGAAACCGCCCGTGCACAGCCGCACTGCCGGTCCCGCGCCATCGCTCCGGTGCTCTTCATCCGCCCTCCGGGCAACCTAGACGACGCCTTTCGCACTTGCACCGTCGTCGCACCGATGCTCTCATCCGTCGCCATGACGGCGACCGACATCCATCGCACCATCGATGCCGTCTGGCGCATCGAATCCGCCCGGCTCATCGCCGCGCTCGCGCGCATGCTGCGCGACGTGGAGCTGGCCGAGGAACTGGCCCAGGACGCGCTGGTCGCGGCGCTGGAGAAATGGCCCGAAAGCGGCGTTCCCGACCAGCCCGGCGCGTGGCTGATGGCCACCGCCAAGCACCGCGCGATCGACCGCCTGCGCCGCAGCAAGCTGCAGCAGCGCAAGCACGAGGAGATCGCGCGCGAGCTGGAGGACGAACAGGCGCACGCCGACGACGCGCACCTGGACGCGCTCGACAATCCGTTCAACGACGACCTGCTGCGCCTGGTGTTCACCGCATGCCATCCCGTGCTGCCGACGCACGCGCAGGTCGCGCTGACGTTGCGACTGCTCGGCGGCCTCACCACGGACGAGATCGCGCGCGCCTTCCTCGTGCCCGAACCGACCATCGCCCAGCGCATCGTGCGCGCCAAGCGCACCCTGGCCGAGAAGCAGGTGCCGTACGAAATGCCGCGCGGCGAGGAGCTGAACGAGCGGCTTTCCTCGGTGCTCGCGGTGATCTACCTGATCTTCAACGAAGGCTACGCGGCCACCGCCGGCGACGACTGGATGCGCCCTGGCCTGTGCGAGGACGCGCAGCGGCTGGGCCGCATGCTCGCCGAACTCATGCCGAACGAGCCGGAAGTGCACGGGCTGGTCGCGTTGATGGAAATCCAGGCGTCGCGCTCGGCCGCGCGCATCGGGCCCGACGGCGACCCGGTGCTGCTGCTCGAACAGAACCGCGCGCGGTGGGACCAGTTGCTGATCCATCGCGGCCTTGGCGCGCTGGAACGCGCGCAGAAACTCGGCTCCGCACGCGGCACCGCGCCCGGCGGGCCGTATGCGCTGCAGGCGGCGATCGCGGCCTGCCATGCACGCGCGGCCACGGCGGAGGACACCGACTGGGCGGCGATCGTCGGCCTGTATGGCGCACTCGCACGCATCACGCCGTCGCCGGTCGTCGAACTCAATCGCGCCGTCGCGCTGTCGATGCTGTTCGGTCCTGAATCGGGCCTGGCGGTGGTCGACGCGCTGACCGGCGAGCCCGCACTGAAGGACTACCACCTGCTGCCGGCGGTGCGCGGCGATCTGCTGAGGAAGCTGGAACGCTGGAGCGAGGCGCGCGACGAGTTCCAACGCGCCGCGCAGATGACCCGCAACGCGCGCGAACAGGCGCTGCTGCACCGGCGCGCCGCCGAATGCGCGGCGGCGGCCGGTGCGGACGATGCGACGGCGGTTACTCGGCCGTCATCGAAACGATCGGCTTGAATCCGCCCCAGAACATGCGGCGGCCATCGAACGGCAGGGACTTGGGATCCATCCCGGCCAGGCGCGGATCCTTCATCACCTGCGCGTTGATCTTGTCGCGCGCCTTGCGCGACTTGTAGACGATCCACGAGAACACCACGACCTCGTCCGGCTTGAGCTTCACCGCCTGCGGGAACGAGGTGGTCTTGCCGGGCTGCACGTCGTCGGCGACGCACTCGTGGTATTCCAGCGCGCCGTATTCGAGCCAGATCTTGCCCGCCATGCGCGCGAGCTTCTTGTAGGCGTCCACGTTGTCGCGCGGGACGGGAAGGACGAATCCATCGACATAGAAGGCCATGCGTTCACTCCTGTGGTGGCGGCGGGAAGCCGCAGGATGGGGAATGGCGTGTTAGCGGAAGGTTTTTCTGCTTCTGCTCCCTCCCCCGGCTCGCAGGGGAGGGTCGGGGAGCGGTACGAAGCCGCGAAGCGGCGAGCCTCACGGCGTGCGCGTGGCTTCGACCTGGATGCGCAGCGAGACCGTCATGTCGAACCCGTAGTCCTTGCCGGCATCGATGCCGAACGCATCGCGCTGGAAATCGCCGTACGCATCGGCGCCGCACAGCTCGCGCTTGTTCAGCGGATGCGGGATGCACTTGAAGCGCCCGATCGTCAGGTCCACCGGCTTCGTCACGCCGTGCAGCGTCAGCTCGCCCTTCACGCGCGTGGGCGCGCCATCGCGGAAATCGGCGAGCGTGCCCTTGTACGTGGCCTGCGGGAACTTCGCCGTATCGAGCAGCGTGTCGTTGCGCGCGTGCTCGTTCATCGCGTCCAGGCCGTAGTCGATGCTCGTGGTGTCGATGACTACATCGACCGTGCCGGTCTGCGCCTGGCGATCGAGGGTGATCTGCCCGCTGCTGCGGTTGAACTTGCCGCGCCACACGGAAATGCCCATGTGGTCGGCTTCGAAGCTGGGGAACGTGTGGGCCGGGTCGATCTCGTACACGGCCGGCGCGGCGGTCGCCACGGCGGCGGTGAGCGACAGCGCGGCGGCGAGCAGCGCGCGCGGGAACGGGGGGCGGCGGGTGGACATCGGGTGGCTCCTCGGGGTCGTCGTGGCCGCGGCGGTCTGGCGGCCTTCTTGGGTTCGACGAATGAGGAATCGGGAAATCGACATGGCCGCCCGAAGCACGGCGGTCGTTGCAGCACGAGGCTGCGGCCTATTTCCCCCGCCCCGCCCTGCGCGCCGCGGCGCGCGCCAGCTCCGCCCATGGGCGCATCGCCTCGGCGGATTCCAGCGCCTCCCCGGGCACGGACCAGTAGCTCATCGTGATCGGCTCCGCCTGCCCCAGGTAGACGTACGGTTCGCTGCCGGCCGCTTCGAAATGCAGGCGCGTCTCGGCATCCACCTTCAGGTAGAACGCGTCTTCCATCACCACGCCGATCAGCTCGCCGTCGAGGTACACGCCATGCCCCCCGAACATCGCACGCGAGGTCACGCTGCCGAGTGGATCGAGCAGGTCGTGGAGGTGGGCGAGCAGTGCGTTGGCCATGGAAGTTGCTAAGAACGAGAAACGAGAAACGAGGAACCGGGAATGAGGAGTGAGAAACAAGCCGTCCCACCCGTTTCCCGCTCCTGTCCACTCGTTGCTAGAACCGATGCCACAGGCGCACGTACCACGAGGCGCCATTGAGGCCGAACTGCACGCTCTCGTAGATGTGGCCGTTGTCGGTTTCATCCGGGTTCTGGCGCGTGGGGAACTTGTCGAACACGTTCGCGCCGCCGACGGTCAGCTTGGTGTTCCCGGCGAAGGCATAGGTGAGGCTGACGTCGGCCGAGGCCTTGCTCGCGTAATGCTGGTTCGGCACGCCGGCGGCGGTGCCGGAGAAGGTGCCCAGCTCCTGCTCGCCGAAGTAGATGCCCTTCACGCTCGCCTCCCACGCGCCGCGCGCGTAATCCACGCCCAGTACCGCCTTGCTGCGCGGCGCGCCGTTCTCGATGAACAGGCGGTCGCGTTCGGGCAGCAGCACGTCCTCGCGGCCCACCAGCGCCGGCGGCGTGTTCACCTGCGTCACCTCGGTCTTGCTGTAGTTCGCGCCCAGGTACGTGCTCCACTTCGCGTCGGCCCAGTCGAAGTCGTAGTTGACCGTGAGGTCGGCGCCCTCGGTGCGCGTGTCCACCGCGTTGAAGAAGAAGCGCGCCAGGCCCACGTCCATCGCTTCCAGGATCGGCCCGATCGACGGGTCGCTGGTGTCGAAATCGCCGCTGAGCACGACGCGGTCGTCGATGTCGATGCGGTACAGGTCCAGCGTCATCGACACGTTGTCGCGCGGCGTCCAGGTCAGGCCGAGCGTCGCGCTCTGCGAGGTCTCCTCGGTGAGGTTCGGCACGCCCGCAAGCCGCGCGAGTTCGCTGTCGTTGGAGGCGATCACCACGTCCACCGGCTCGCCGCTGATGAAATCGGTGATGGTCGAGGAGAAGTACTTCTGCTGCAGCGACGGCGCGCGGAAGCCGGTGCTCACCGAACCGCGCAGCATCACCGTGTCGGTCGCGCGCAGGGCGGCGGCGATCTTGCCGTCGAGCGTGCTGCCGAAGTCGCTGAAGTCCTCGTAGCGCACCGCGTAGCCCATCATGAAGCGGTCGGTGTAGTTCACTTCCACGTCGACGTAACCGGCAGTGCTGTCGCGCGACTTGTCGGTGACGTCCCCCGGCTGGAAGCCCGGGAAACCCTGGCTGCCCGGATTGCCGCCCTCGCCCGCGCCGTCGTAATCGAGGTACGAACCTTCCTCGCCTTCGCGGATGCGGTAGCGTTCCTCGCGCTGTTCCAGGCCGAAGGCGATGTTGACGCCGGCCAGCAGGCCGTCGAAGTAACGCGACACGTCGAAGTTGCTGGTGTTCTGCTGGAACGAGAAACCGCCGGCGTCGAAGCTCGCCGGGCTGATGCCGGCGCCGCCGTTGAGCAGGTCGAGGTTCGCGAGCGACGCGTTCAACGTGTTGTTGATCGTGTAGCGCAGCTCGTTGTAGCCGTAGGTGTGCGACAGATCCCAATGCCACTGCGCGATGTCGCCGCGCGCGCCGATGATGCCGTAGCGGTCTTCCAGCTCGCCGTCGATGAAGGGCACGAAGCCGTCGGGATACATCGCCGCCGAGTTGCGCGAGGGAATGTCCTCCGAACCGATGCCCTCGCGCGCGAACGCGGCCGAGGACGCATCGCGCGACTGCATGCCGGCGGTGAAGTACACCTCGGCGGGCGCATCCCCGAGCGGCGAATCGCCGTTGAGGTAGACCGTGCGATTGGTCACTTCCGAGTCGCCGATGATGCGCGGGCTGCCCTTGGGCACGGAGCGGTCGGAACGGCCGCGGTCCTGCCATTCGCCGGTGACGGTGAACATGCCACCGGTGGCGAGTTCCGCGCCGCAGTACGCGCTGGCGAGCCAGTTCTCGCCGTCGCCCCGGGTGTATTCGCCGTAGCCGGCGACGGCTTCGCATCCCTTGTCGCGCTTGAGCGAGATGTTCATGACGCCGGCGATGGCGTCCGAACCGTACTGCGCGGCGGCGCCATCGCGAAGGACTTCGACGGAATCGACCGCCATCAGCGGGATCGAGTTGAGGTCGGTGCCGGTGTTGCCGCGATTGCGCGCGCCGTAGATGTTCACCAGCGACACGGTATGGCGGCGCTTGCCGTTCACCAGCACCAGGGTCTGGTCGGAGCCCAGGCCACGCAGCGCGGCGCCGTCGATCAGGTCCGCGCCGTCGGCGCCGGTCTGGCGGGTGGAGGTGAACGAGGGCGAGGCGTACTGCAGCGTCTGCGCGAGGTCGAACTGCGCGCCTTCCTCGACCGCCTGGTCCATCGGCAACACGTCCACGGGCGACATGGATGCCGTGTCGGACGAGCGCTGCACGCGGCGAGAGCCGAGGACGGAGACGGTTTCGAGGGTCGTCGCGCGGCCGGTTTCCTCGGCGCGCGCTTCGGCGGCGGTTTCGGGCTCGCCGGTGACCGGCGGAGCCTGCTGGGCCAGCGCGGCGCTGCTGCCGAGCAGCCCGCCTCCCAGCCAGAGTGCGGTGGTCACTGCGCGGAACAGACGGCTGCGGTGCTGGCTCATGGGCACTCCCGGCGTTGGCGTGCCCTGAGCCTATAACGAAATGTTAAGAATTTGCCAATTTTGTTTTGTCGGTTTGCGGAGCGCGGTGTCCGGACAAGCACCCGGATGCGCGATCGGGCCCCGGGTGCGCGTCGCTTACCCGGGCTGCAAGGGCAACCGCGCGTCGTGACATCCGCCCCATGACACCGGCGACAATGGCCGGCCCTCCGCCGCCATCGCCACACCCGCATGACCCCGACCCGCAAGGCGCAACTGCAAATCCATTTCTGCGTGCTGCTGTGGGGGTTCACCGCGATCCTGGGCAAGCTCATCACCCTGCCCGCGCTGCCGCTGGTGTGGTGGCGGATGTTGCTGGTGGTCGCCGCGCTCGCGCTGGTGCCGCGCGTGTGGCGCGGACTGCGCGCGATGTCGCCGCGCACGATGCTCGCCTACGCCGGCATCGGCGCACTCGTCGCGCTGCACTGGCTCACCTTCTACGGCGCGATCAAGCTGTCGAACGCCTCCGTCGGCGCGACCTGCATGGCGCTGGGCACCGTGTTCGTGGCGATGATCGAACCTTGGCTGACGCGCACTCGGTTCTCCAAGCGCGAACTCGCGCTGGGCCTGATGGTGTTGCCGGGCGTGGTACTGGTGGTCGGCGGCGTGCCGGCGGGCATGCGCGCGGGCATCGCGGTGGGTGCGGTGTCGGCGTTGCTGGTGGCGGTGTTCGGTTCGCTCAACAAGCGCATGGTCGAACATGGCGACCCGCTCACCGTCACCGCGCTGGAACTCGGCGCCGGCGTGCTCATGCTGACCCTGCTCGCGCCGCTGATGCCACTGTTGTTCCCGGCCTTCGCCGGCCCGCTGCTGGTGACGCCCAGCGCGCACGACGTCGCGCTGCTGCTCGGCCTCGCATTGGCGTGCACGCTGCTCCCGTTCAGCCTGTCGCTGGTGGCGCTGCGCCACATGAGCGCGTTCGCGCAGCAGCTCGCGGTGAACCTGGAACCGGTCTACGCCATCGTCCTGGCCGCGCTGCTGCTGGGCGAACAGCGCGAGCTGACGACGCTGTTCTACGTGGGCGTGGCGATCATCCTCGCCGCCGTGTTCATCCATCCGCTGCTGGGCCGGCCGCACCCGGTCGATCCGGAGGTGCTGGGGACGGCAGAGGCGAAGGGCTAGGAACGAGTGAAACAGGAACGAAAAACGAGTGAAGGCGCCGGCCGCAACTCGTTTCTCGTTCCTCGCCGCCCGTTTCTCGCTTACCCTGCCCGGAACTCCGCAGTCGCCCGCCGCCCATGTACCTCGAGCACTACGGCCTGACCGAGCCGCCGTTCTCGATCACGCCGGACCCGCGCTTCGTGTTCCTCAGCGAACGCCACCGCGATGCGCTGGCGCACCTGCTGTTCGGCATCACGCAGGGCGGCGGCGGCGGGTTCGTGCAACTCACCGGCGAGGTCGGAACCGGCAAGACCACGCTGTGCCGGTTGCTGCTGGAACAGGTGCCGGAGAACGCGCGCGTCGCGCTGGTGCTCAATCCCCGCGTCACGCCGGTGGAACTGCTCGAATCGATCTGCGAGGAACTGCACATCGACCTGGACGGCCGGCGCGGCAGCACGAAGGCGCTGGTCGATGCGCTCAACGTCTACCTGCTCGATGCCTACGCGCAGGGGCTGCGCGTGGTGCTGGTGATCGACGAGGCGCAGAACCTGTCGGTCGAGGCGCTCGAACAGGTGCGCCTGCTCACCAACCTGGAAACCCCGACGCAGAAGCTGCTGCAGATCGTGCTGCTCGCGCAGCCGGAACTGCGCCGCATGCTCGCGCGCGAGGACCTGCGCCAACTCGCGCAGCGCATCACCGCGCGCTTCCACCTCACGCCGCTGGATGCGTCGGAAACCGGCGATTACCTGCGCCACCGTTATCGCGTCGCCGGTGGCACGCGGTTTCCGTTCGACGGCTCGGCGCTGAAGCGCATCCACGCGCATTCCGGCGGCGTGCCGCGCCTGATCAACGTGATCGCCGAACGCAGCCTGCTCGCCGGTTACGCGCACGACGTGGCGATGCTGGATGCGCGCTGGGTCGATCGCGCGGCGGCCGAAGTGCTGCCGGCATCGAAGCCGCGCATGCGCTGGACGTGGATGTTCGCGCTGCCGGCGGGGGCGGTCCTGGCCGCGGCGGCGTTCGCCTTCGCCGGCGGATGGTGGACGCGCGCGCCGGTCCGCGCCGACGCCGTCGCGAAACCCACGCCCGCGCCCGCCAGGCCGGTCAGGGTCGCGGCGATGGCGCCTGCGGACACCACCATGCGCCTGGACGCCGAAACCTTCGCCGCCGCGCTGCGAGACGCGCCCCTGCGGCAGGGCGCGACGGGCGTGATGGTGGAGTGGATCGCACGCCGCCTGCGGCCCGCGTACCTGCCGGCCTCGACCGCGCCGGCGGTGTTCGACACGACGATGCAGGACGCGGTGCGGCGTTTCCAGCACGACGCCGGCCTGGTCGCCGATGGCGTGGTCGGCCCCGCCACGCTGATGGCGCTGGCGGCGCGGGACGACGCGCCGCAGCGGCTGGGCTCGCTCGACACCACGTCTGCGCAGGGAGTGAAGTGACGCGATGTCGTTGATCCTCGATGCCCTGCGCAAATCCGAAGCCGAACGCCGCCGCGGCGAAGTCCCCGACCTGCGCGCGGAACTCCCGCCGCCGGGCCGGCCGCCAGGTGGACCGCGCGGTCGCGGGCCGTTCTGGTTCGCCGGGATCGCGGCGCTTGTCGTGGTGATCGCGGTGGCGTGGTGGTTGTGGGACCGCCCCGCGTCCGCGCCCGAAAGCGCGCCCGCGGTGACGCAGGACGAAGCGCCCGCGCCGACGGCGATGACGGACGTAGCGCCGCCGGAAGTCGCCACCCTGCCGCCAACGAACGCGCCCGCGCCGGCGCCGCTTCCCAGACGCCCGGTGCCGGGCGCTCCGCCGGAACCGGTGCAGCCCGTCGAAGGCGACGTGTATGCCGGCGCGTCCGACATCGCGACGGTCCGCCCGACGCCGCCGCAGACCACCGCACCGGCCACACCCTCCGCGCCGGAACCGGTCGCACCCACGGGGACCGTGGATCGCTACGAGCAGGCCATCGCGAATGCGACGCCGGCCTCGGAACCGGCGCGCGCGCCCGCAGCCGTGCCGGCACCGGTCGAGCCGATGCCCATGCCGCCGCCCGCCACCGGTGCGCCGGTCGGTCTGTCGGACCTGTCGCCCGGCGAACGCGAGCAGTTGCCGGCGCTGAAGATCAGCATGCACATGTTCGGCCCGACGCCGGCGCAGCGCTTCGCGATCATCGACGGGGCGCGCGTGGGAGTGGGCGATCGTGTCGGCGAAGCGGTGGTGGAGGAGATCGCGCCCGATGGCGTGGTCCTCAACTGGCACGGCCGCCGCCTGTCCCTGCCCCTGCGCTGACGGTTGCGCCGGGCGCGGCGGCAGCGGACCATCCGCCTGTCCGACCAACCCGGGGTACCGCCATGAACAGCAGCACCCAGCAAGACATCGGCAAGCTGATCCTCCGCATCGCGCTCGGCGTACTGGTTTTCCTGCATGGGCTGAGCAAGCTCGAAGGCGGTCTCGACGGCATCTTCAAGCTGGTCGAAACGCAGGGCTTCCCCGCGTTCTTCGCCTACGGCGTGATCATCGGCGAGGTGATCGCACCGCTGCTGGTCATCACCGGTTTCTTCTCGCGCATCGGCGGCATCCTGATCGTCATCAACATGCTGTTCGCGCTGTACCTGGTGCACCTGGGCGACATCGGCCACCTCAACGAACAGGGCGGCTGGGCGATCGAACTGCAGGTGATGTTCCTGGCGACCGCGGCGGCGATCGCGCTGCTGGGACCGGGAAGGTGGGCGTTCAACCAGCGGTGATCGCACCGCATAGTCGGCCGAAAAACACCGGGCTCTTGTAGCCCGGGTAAGCGAAGCGCACCCGGGTCGGGGGAAGCCGCGAGCTCCCGGGTGCGCTTCGCTTACCCGGGCTACAAAAGCTGGATGACGGCGGCGGTTCGCCTTACATCCGCCCCACCCGGAACTTCCTTCCCTTGATCTTCCCCTCGCGCAGGCGCGTCAACGCCTGCGCCGCCTGCGCGCGTGCGACCGCGACGTACGAACGCGTCGGGAATACATCGATCTTGCCGACCGCATCGGCCTTCAAGCCGGCGTCGCCGGTCAGCGCGCCGAGGATGTCGCCGGGGCGCAGCTTGTCGGTGCGGCCGGCGTCGATGCGCAGCGTCACCATCGCCGCGGGAGGAACGTTCGACGGCTTGCCCGACAGCGGCGTCGCCTTGTACCAGGCGAGCGGCGCGCCCTGTCGTTCCTCGATGGCGGACACGCGTCCCTGCTCGCGCGGCCCCACCAGGGTCAGTGCGAGGCCGTCGCGGCCGGCGCGACCGGTACGGCCGATGCGATGCACGTAGGTGTCCGCGTCGCTGGGGACGTCGAAGTTCACCACCATCGCCAGCTCCTTCACGTCGAGCCCGCGCGCGGCGACGTCGCTGGCGACGAGCACGTTGCAACTGCGGTTCGCGAAACGCACCAGCACCTCGTCGCGATCGCGCTGCTCCATGTCGCCATGCAGCGCCAGCGCGGTGAAGCCGTAGTGCGAGAGCGAGCCGGCCACCTCGTCCACGTCGCGGCGCATGTTGCAGAAGACCACGCACGATTCGGGCTTCTCCTGCAGCAGGAGCGCGGCCAGCAGCTGCGTCTTGCGCGAAGGGTCCACTTCGTAAAACCGCTGCTCGATCGCGGCGTGACGTTCGCCGCCTTCCACGGTGACTTCCGCCGGATCGCGCAGCATCGCGCGGCTGATTTCGCGCACGGAATCGGGGAAGGTCGCCGAGAACAGCAGGCCCTGGCGCGAGGCGGGCGTGGCGCGCACGATCTCGCGGATCGGCTCCTCGAAGCCCATGTCGAGCATGCGGTCGGCTTCGTCGAACACCAGCGTGCGCAGCGCGGACAGGTCCAGCGCGCGCTTGCGCAGCAGCTCCTGCAACCGGCCCGGCGTGCCGACCACGATCTGCGGCGCGTGCTGCGCCAGCGAATCCAGCTGCGGCTGCAGCGGCATGCCGCCGCACAGGATCGACAGCTTCAGGTTGGGGATCGCGAAGGCGAGCTTGCGCAGCTGGCGGCCGACCTGGTCGGCGAGTTCGCGCGTCGGGCACAGCACCAGCGCCTGGGTGGCGTTCGCGGCCGGATCGAGCCGGTGCAGCAGCCCCAGGCCGAACGCGGCGGTCTTGCCGCTGCCGGTGGGCGCCTGCGCGATGAGGTCGCGGCCGTCGAGGATCGCCGGCAGCGCATGCGCCTGCACCGGCGTCATCCGCGCGTAGCCCAGCGCCTGCACGCCCTGCAGCAGCGCGGGCGTCAGCGGGAGGCGGTCGAACGCGGCGTCGGGGGCCGCGGAATGGGGAGACTCGGTCATGCCGCCATGATCGCAGCTGCCGGCGTGAATGCGCCACGCCGCGGCGATGACTATGCTCGCGGCATCGGCCAGAAGGCTCTCCGGGGCGCGCCATGGACACGACCGCCGTCGCCAACGACCCGCAGTTCGCGCACATCCGCATCGTGCTGGGCATCGTGCTGGGCCTGGCGCTCACCACGCTGCTCAAGGGCATGGCGAAGTTCGTGCAGCATCCCGGGCGCGAACGCATCTACGGCGTGCACCTGGCATGGGCGCTGTCGATGTTCATCCTGCTGGTGCACTTCTGGTGGTGGGAATTCGGCCTGGTGCGCGTGCACCCGTGGAGCTTCACCTCGTACGCGTTCCTGATCCTCTACGTGGTCGTGCTGTTCCTGCTGTGCACGCTGCTGTTTCCCGACGACCTGGCCGACTACAGCGGCTGGCGCGATTACTTCCAGTCCCGGCGCAGCTGGTTCTTCGGGATCATGGCCGCGCTGTACGTGATCGACTTCATCGACACGCTGATCAAGGGCAAGCCGTATTACGAGCACTTCGGCATCGAATACCCGATCCGCAACGGGTTGCTCGTGGTGCTGTGCCTGGTCGCGATGAAGGTGTCGAACGAATGGTTCCACCGGGCGTTCGTGGCGTTCGCGATCGTCTACGAGCTGTCGTGGATCTACCGGCTGTACGATTACCTGCCATGACCACCGACACCGCCGCGCCCTGGTTCGTCTACCTGCTGGAATGCCGCGACGGCAGTCTGTACACCGGCATCACCACCGACGTCGCGCGCCGCTACGCGCAGCACGTGGCCGGCAAGGGCGCGCGATACACGCGATCGCGTCCGCCGGTGCGGTTGCTGGGGCAGTTCCCGCATCCGGACCGCGCATCGGCCAGCCGCGCCGAACACGCGATCAAGCAGCTTCGGCCCGAGCAGAAGCGCGCGCTGTGCGCGGGCGGATGAGCGGCGTATCCTGAGCGCCCTCGCCCGCCGGCCCGATCCATGCAGCACATCGATTTCGAACTCGACCGCGACCACGTCGAACTCAACCAGCTGCTCAAGCTGGTGGGCCTGTGCGACAGCGGCGGCGCGGGCAAGGCGATCGTCGCCAGCGGTGCGGTGACGGTGGACGGCGAAGTCGAGCTGCGCAAGACCTGCAAGATCCGCGCGGGCCAGGTGGTGGTCGTGGACGAGGTGGAAATCCGCGTGGTGCAGGCGTGAGAAGCGAGAAGTGAGAAGTGAGCGAGTTGTTCCTCCTCGCTTCCCGCTCCTCCACACTCGCTCCTGCTCCACTCACACGAGCATCGAAAGCAGCTTCTGCAGCAGCTCGTCCATCGGCATGACCAGCAACACGAGCGGCAACAGCGGCAGCGCCGTCGCGCCGACGAACTGCAGCAGGATCCAGCGCTGCACCGGCACCGTGCCCATGCGGTTGGCGGTGGCGTAGACGGCGGTGAGATCGGCCAGCGCGGAGGAATCGCCCGCGTTGAGGATCGGCGCCGCATCGCGCCGCGCGCGTCCCAGCCAGCGGTTCTCGAATTCCTCTGCCGTGTCGGTGCCGAGCGCGCCGTACGCCAGCAGGCTGTTGCGCTTGAGCGCGGCGAGTTTCGGCGTGAGCAACAGCAGCGGCGCGAGCAGGAGCGCGATCGCCATCACCACGTAGGCGCCGAGCACGACGTGCAGCGCGCTCAGGCGCACGCCGAGGTAGTCCATCTCCACCGCGCAACTGCCGGCGACGAGCAGCCCGCCCGCGAACGGAAGCACCAGGAACGACGCGTGCGCGTAACCGAGGAAACCGACGCCGCCGCAGCCGTCGGGATGTGCCGCGTGCAACGCCAGTTCGAGCCGCGAGAACCGCGCCAGCAGGCACACCCACAGCGTGAAACGCCACAGCCACAGCAGCACGAGGAAGCGGAACACCGGGAAGCCGACCCACGTCAGCCACAGCCCCGCCGGCGTGAGCTGCGCGCCGTCGTTGCGCCAGCTGGTGACCTGTTCGTACAGCGGCAACGTCGGCGCGATGAACGCACCCGAGACGGCGATGGCGAACAGGAGCAGTTCGGGCCACACCGCATCGCGCCAGCGGCGCAGGCGTTCCAGCGCGCGCTCGAACTTCGCCTGGTCGCCGGGTTCCACCAGGCTGCGCAGATGGTCCAGCGCGCGCCACATGCGTTCGTCGGCGAGCGGCGCGGCGAGCACCAGCGCCGGCATCGCGATGGCGAAGCGTGCCCAGACGTTGTAGTCGCGCCCCAGCGGCACGGTCGCACCGGCGAGCAGGCGCCCATCGAGCGCCGACAGCACCGCGACCGGCACCAGCACGACCATCAGCAGCGCGAAGGCGATCCAGGGCGCGTAGGCGCGCTCGGTCCACGGCGCGCCGCCGGCATGCGTGAGCCGGTACAGCAGCCCTCCGCGCATCAACGAGTAACGCTCGTCCATGGCGCTCCCACGTCTACGGGTGGATTGCGGCGAACAGTAGCAGGCGCGGGTGGAGGGCGTGAGAAGCGGGCTTTTCCGCGGCCTTCCGTCAGAACGGCTTGGCGAGCACCAGGAACACGATCGCCACCAGCAGCAGCACCGGCAGTTCGTTGAACCAGCGCAGCGCCCTGGACGACGGCAGCGCGCGGCCCGCGTCGACGCCCTTCAGCCAGCGCCCGGCGACGGTGAAATGCACGAGCATCAGCACCACCAGCGCGAGCTTCGCGTGCAGCCATCCGGCACCGGGACCGACCATCGTCGGAAAGCCCGGGAACACCCTGTAGCCCAGCCACAGCACCAGGCCGAACACGAAGGCCATTCCGAACATCATATGCCCGAAGCGGTACAGCCGCCGGCCCATCAGCACCAGCCGCGCACGCACCGCCGGTTCGTCGCCGGCTTCGGCCAGGTTGACCAGGATGCGCGGGAGGTAGAACACGCCGCCCATCCAGGCCATCACGAACACGAGGTGGGCGGTCTTGATCCAGAAATAGGCCATGGGTTCCTCGACGGGAGCGGATTCGCGAACGGCGCATAGGATTGCACAGGGTGGAGGTGCTCGAGCCGCCGGCGTCGCGGTGGTCGGACGGTAAAATCCGGCCATGAGCAAACACTACGACCAGGCCTACTTCGAACGCTGGTACCGCGATCCGTCGAAGAAGGACCACGCCGTCGGCAGCGCCGCGCGGCTCACCCGCAAGGTGGCGCTCGCCGTGGCCACCGCCGAATACCATCTCGAACGCCCGATCCGCACCGTCCTCGACATCGGCTGCGGCGAAGGCGCATGGCGCGCGCCGCTGCTGAAACTGCGGCCGAAGGCGTCCTACCTCGGCTTCGACAGCAGCGAGTACGCGGTGCGTCGCTTCGGTGCGCGGCGCAACGTGCATTTCGCGCGCTTCGCCGATTTCGCCCGGCTGCGCCCCTGCCCGCCGGTCGACCTGCTCGTGTGCAGCGACGTCATGCATTACCTCGACACGCGCGAACTCGATCGCGGCCTGCCGGGCGTGGCCGAGTTGTGTGGCGGCGTCGCGTTCCTGGAAACCTTCACCGGCGAGGACGAGACCGACGGCGACGACGTCGGCTTCCATCCCCGGCCGGCGCGCTTCTACCGGCAGCGCTTCGCGAAGGCCGGCTTCGTGCCGCTCGGGTCGCACCTGTGGCTCTCCCCGGCGCTGTCGGACCGGCTGGTCGCGCTGGAACGACCCGCCTGAACCGCCCTGCCCGAGCCGGACGCCGCCTGTTAACCCGCCGCGCCGGCCGTTCCGCTATGCTGCGCCGCAGCATGCGGCCCGCCCGGGCCCGCCACGGATTCGAACCGATGCTCTACCAGATGCACGAACTGGGCCGCGCGTGGATGGCCCCGATGACGTACTGGGCCGAAGCCTGCGCCAAGATGTTCGGCCAGCAGGGCGGCTGGCTGTCGTCGCTGCCCGGTGCCGCGCAGACCGCGGCCGGCTGCGAGCTGCTGTACCGCATCGGCAAGGATTACGAGAAGCCCGAGTTCGGCATCCATTCCATCGACATCGACGGCACCGTGTATCCGGTGATCGAGCGCGAGATGGCGCGCAAGCCGTTCTGCCGCCTGCTGCGCTTCAAGCGCTACGCCGACGATGCCGGCAACCTGCGCGACCTGAAGGAACAGCCGCCGGTGCTGGTCGTCGCGCCGCTGTCGGGCCATCACGCGACGCTGCTGCGCGACACCGTGCGCACGCTGCTGCGCGACCACAAGGTCTACATCACCGACTGGATCGACGCGCGCATGGTCCCGGTGGCCGACGGCGAATTCTCGCTCGACGACTACATCGCGTACGTGCAGGACTTCATCCGCCAGATCGGCGCCGACACGCTGCACGTGGTGAGCGTGTGCCAGCCGACGGTGCCGGTGCTCGCGGCGATCTCGCTGATGGCCGCGCGCGGCGAAACCACGCCGCGTTCGATGGTGATGATGGGCGGCCCGATCGACACGCGCCAGAACCCGACCAAGGTCAACGACCTGGCCACGCACGAACCGCTGTCGTGGTTCGAGGACAACCTGATCCAGCACGTGCCGGCGAACTATCCGGGCCACGGGCGTCGCGTGTATCCGCGTTTCCTGCAGCACGGCGGCTTCCTCGCGATGAACCCCGAGCGGCATTTCCAGTCGCACTGGGACTTCTACATGCACCTGGTGAAGGGCGACCTGGAAGACGCCGCCGCGCACCGCCGCTTCTACGACGAATACAACGCCGTGCTCGACATGCCGGCCGAGTACTACCTGCAGACCGTGCGCGTGGTCTTCCAGGACCACCTGCTGCCGCGCGGCGAGTGGGACGTGGACGGCGAGTGCGTGGACCCGTCGAAGATCCGGCGGACCGCGCTGCTCACCATCGAGGGCGAACTCGACGACATCTCCGGCCAGGGCCAGACGCGCGCCGCGCACACGCTGTGCACGGGCATCGCCGAGGCCGATCGCGAACACCTCACCGTGCAGGGCGCCGGCCATTACGGCATCTTCAGCGGCCGACGCTGGCGCACGCAGGTGTACCCGCAGGTGCGCGATTTCATCGCCCGCCATGCTGAACGAGGCGTTCCGGAAGCGACTTGACTCATCGGCCCGGCGCCCTGAGAACATGGGTTTCCCCCGAACGAGGAAACCACCATGGACTGTCCCGTCTGCCGTGGCGTGAAGCTGGCGATGACCGATCGCCAAGGCATCGAGATCGACTACTGCCCGCAATGCCGTGGCGTCTGGCTCGATCGCGGCGAACTCGACAAGCTGATCGAGCGTGCGTCGGCCGATACGGCTCCGCAGGTAACACGTGCCGCGCCGCCTCCGCCGCCGGTGCACGACCCGCGCGGCCATGGCCATCACGACGATCGCTACAAGAGCGATTACAAGTCGGACTACAAGTACCGCAAGAAGAAGAACCTTCTTGGGGAGTTGTTCGATTTCTGAGCGGGTGCGGCGCGAGGCGTCGCGGTCGCGTATGCCGTTGCCTTGTCCGTTGCAGCCCGGGTAAGCGAAGCGCACCCGGGCAACGCTGCGGTGACGCCTGACCCGGGTGCGCTTCGCTTACCCGGGCTACAAGAGCTGCGCTACAAACGCGAGCGCACCTCACGCCCGCAGCTGCGTGAACTCCTCCGCCGTCACCGGATGGCCCAGCCAGTAGCCCTGCGCGAAATCGCACCCGCGTTCGCGCAGGATCGCGTACTGGCCTTCCTTCTCCACGCCCTCGGCCACCACCAGGATGCCCAGCGAATGCGCCATCGCGATGATCGCCGTGGTGAGCGCCAGGTCGTCCGGGTCGCGCAGCACGTCGGCGACGAAGCTGCGGTCGATCTTCACCCCGTCCACCGGCACGCGGCGCAGATGACTCAGGCCGGAGAAGCCGGTGCCGAAATCGTCCAGCCACACGCGCACGCCCATGCCGCGCAGTTCCGACAGCAGCGCGCTCGCGTGCAGCTCGTCGCCGATCACCGCCGTCTCGGTGAGTTCCAGGTGCAGCAGGTCGGCGGCCAGGCCGGTGTCGCGCAGGCAGGCCGATACCACTTCCGGCAGGTCGCCGCTGCGCAGCTGGCGCGGTGAGACGTTCACCGCGACGAACATCGGCTCCGGATCCCTGCGCGTCTTTTGCCACGCGACCGCGTCGGCGCACGCGGCGTGCAGCACCTGCGGACCGAGCGCTTCGATCAGTCCGCTCTGCTCGGCCACGTCGATGAACACCGACGGCGCGACGAAGCCCAGTTCCGGATGGCGCCAGCGCAGCAGCGCCTCGGCGCCGATCATCGCGCCGTCGACGAGGCGGAACACCGGCTGGTACACCAGGCTCAGTTCCCCGCGATCCCATGCGCCGCGCAGTTCCTGCTCCAGGTGCACGCGCCGTTCCACCGCCTGGTTCATCGCGCGACTGTAGAAGCGGAAGCAGTTCTTGCCGGCGACCTTCGCCTGGTACATCGCGATGTCGCCGTTCTTCATCAGCGTAGTGCCGCTGGCCGCGTCCTCGGGGAACAGCGTGATGCCGATCGACGTGCCCAGGAACACCTGCCGCCCCTGCACGTCCACCGGTTTGCCCAGATCGACCACCAGCGCCTCGGCGAGCTTCGTCGCCAGCGTGCGCACCTCATCGTGCGGATCGTCCGCGGCCTGCACGAGGATCACGAACTCGTCGCCGCCGAAGCGCGCCAGCAGCGCGCCCTCGCCGCCCACGCGCGCGACCGCGTCCTCGATGCGGTGCGCGCATTGCAGCAGCACCTCGTCGCCGGCGTCGTGGCCGAGCGTGTCGTTGACGCGCTTGAAGTCATCGATGTCGGCGAACAGCAACGCCAGTTGGCGGTTGTTGCTCTGGCCCAGGCGTTCGTCCAGCGTTTCGCGGAACGCGAGGCGGTTCGCCAGTCCGGTCAACGCATCGGTGTAGGCCATGCGGCGGATCTCGCGATCGTGCCGCGCCAGGCTCAGGCTCATGCGGTCGAACGCGCGCATCAGGTCGCCGACTTCGTCGTTGCGGCCGTCGGCGGGCGTGGTGGTGTCGAAGTGGCCGGCTTCGATTTCCTGCGCCGATTCGGCCAGGCGGCGGATCGGCCGCACCAGCAGACGCTGGATCAGCCATAGCGACAGCGCGCCGAACACCAGCAGGCCGGTGCCGAGCAGGCCGATCCAGATCACGTGCCGCTGGCCGAGCGTGTCCAGCCGCCCGCGCAGCGTGCCGACCGCATCGTCCTGCAGGCGCCGCATCGCCTGCATGTCGTAACCGATGCGCACGCCGCCGACACGCTGCTGGCCGATCAGGATCGGCATCGAGACATCCATGACCTGGTCGTCGAACTGCGTGTGAAGCGCGCGCGATGCGATGACTTCGTCCGCCATCGCATCGTCCATGCGATGGCCGTACGGCGCGATGTCCTCGCTGCCGTCGTGCACGACCTTGCCGTCGCGGTCGAACACGATGACGTAGCGCACGTCCGGCGCGGCCAGCGCGGAACGCGCGAGCGCGCCGACCGCGTCCAGGTCGGAGTAATACAGCGGATTGGTCAGCGCGCTCGCGAGCTGCGCGACCGCGACCTCGCCATGGCGACGCAGGTTCTCGCCGATCATCGTGCGCATCGCCTGCCGGCTGACGCCCTCGACCTCGCGGCGCATCTGTTCCTGCCGGTTGAGCAGCAGCGCGACCAGCGCGAACACGACCAGCAGCGCCACGCCCATCAGGACGAGGAAGCGCGCCTGCAGGCCCATGCGCAGTTTCATTCGACCTCCGCGCGCACGCGGGCCACGCCGTCGGAGATGCGGTCGAGCGCCCTGCGCGATTCGGCATCCACCGGCATGAAGCGCGTGGTGTTGAAAAAGCGCATCAGCGCGTCGCCGGCGTCCGGATCGCCCGCCGCGTCCAGCAGCACTTCGCGCAGGCGCGCTTCCACGCGCGGATCGAGGCCGTCGCGCACCATCTCCACCGCGCGCGGGTAGTCGGCGGTCGCGCCGATCACGGTCAGGTCGTCGCGGAACGCGGGCGGCATGCGCTGCGGGTTCGCCCAGTCGAGATTGCTCATGACGCCGACGTCGGCCAGCCCCTTGTGCACCCAGGTCGAGATGTTCAGCTCCGACCAGGCGAACAGGTAGCCGACCGCGTCGCGCTCGATGCGGTCTTCCGGGGAGAGCAGGATCTCCAGCGCGAAGCCGCGCCGCAGCAGTTCGGCCGCCGGTACGAAGTAGGCGCTGGTGGAACTGGGGCGCTGGAAGGCGATGCTGTGGCCGCGCAGGTCGTCCAGCGAGGACAGCCCGCTGTCGCGCCGCGCGAAGAAGATGCTGTGGTAGTGGCTGACGCCATCGCGTTCGGTCAGCGCCAGCGTCCGCGCGCCGCCGCGCTGGCGGAGGAGCATCGCGGTGCCGGTGGTTTCGGTCACCCAGTCGACCCGGCCGCGACGCAGATAACTGGCCATCTGCTGCGAGTCCTTGGCCATGAGGATGCGGCCCTCGCGGATGCCGACGTCGGCCAGGCGCGGCACCACGTAGTCCAGCAGCGGCTTGAGCTGCTCGTAGTGTTTCTTGGGATCGTCGCTGATGCGGCCGAGCACGAGCACGCCCGCGTCGTCGGCCGCCTTCGCCGGAAGCGCGACGGCGGCGGTGGCCAGCAAGCACAGGATCAGCAGGACGTTACGGCGCAGGCTGGCGATCAAGAACGACGATCCATCGGGATGCCGCCGGGCAGCGTAATCGAAAGCCCGCCGGGCCGGAACGGCAAACCGACGGGCGTCACGCAGATCAGCGTTTTGATCCGGCGAGCATCGCCATGCGCTGGGCGTCGGCGAGGATGCCGCGCAGGATCCGCACCTCGCGCGCGTCCAGCCCGGCGCGCAGGTAGAGCCGGCGCAGCTTGCGCATCGCCGATTCGGGCGCGCGGCCCTTGTGGAAATCGATCGCGTCGAGCGTCTGCGCCAGTTGCGCGAAGAAGCCTTCCATCTCGGCGTGCGAGGCGGGCGGATCGCGGCGTTCGCCGGCTGCGTCCATGGCATCGCCCGACGACGCGTCCAGCAGCGCCAGGCGCAACTCGTAGCTGAGCACCTGCACGGCGGCGGCGAGGTTCAACGAGCTGTAGTCCGGGTTGGCCGGAATGTGCACCGACGCATGGCACAGCTGCAGCTCGTCGTTGGTCAGGCCGGTGCGCTCGCGGCCGAACACCAGCGCCACCTCGGCGCCGGCCGCGGCCTCGGTCACGCTGCGGGCCGCCGCATCGCGGGGCAGCAGTTCCTCCAGCTGGACGCGCCGGCTGCGTGCCGTGCAGCCCAGGACCAGGCGGCAATCGGCGACGGCGTCGGCCAGCGTTTCGCAGATCAGGGCATCGCCCAGGACGTCGTCGGCGCCCGCGGCCAGGGCGTAGGACTCCTCGTTGGGGCGCCTTTCCGGCGCCACCAGGACCAGGCGCGCCAAGCCCATGGTCTTCATGGCGCGGGCGGCCGAGCCCATGTTCCCCGGGTGCTGGGTGCCGACGAGGACGATGCGCAGGCGCTGCGCGGCCGGATGGGAAGGATTCACGGATCTGGATTCGGAACTCATGGCGCGCAATGGTAAACTCCGCGCCCCGGCCGCAGCGCCGGTGCCGCTCTTTCACCCCCGCCAGTCCATCCTCTCCCCGTCCCCCGAACGAGGCCCTTCGCCCATGCAGAAACCCGCCGTCACCCTCATGGTCAAGGCCGCCCGTGCCGCCGGCAACGTCCTGTTGCGCCACATGAACAAGCTCGACGCGCTGAACGTCGTCGAGAAGGACCGGATGGACTACGCCAGCGAAGTCGACGGCCTGGCGGAGAAGGAGATCATCCGGGAATTCCGCCGCTCCACGCCCGACTACGCGATCCTCGGCGAGGAAAGCGGTTCGATCGGCCATAACCGCTTCACCTGGGTGATCGACCCGCTCGACGGCACCAGCAACTACCTGCACGGCATTCCGCATTTCTGCGTGTCGATCGCGCTGGTGGAGAACGGCGAGCCGATCCACGCGGTGATCTTCGACCCGCTGCGCAACGACCTGTTCACCGCCAGCCGCGGCAGCGGCGCGACGCTCAACGAGCGCCGCATCCGCGTGACCGAGCGCAAGGACCTCAATGGCGCGATGGTGCTGACCGGCTTCCCGCCGCGCGAGCGCGCGCGCGTGTCCGCGCAGCTGAAGACCATCGACAACCTGCTGCTGGAGGCGGAGGACATCCGCCGCACGGGTTCGGCTGCGCTGGACCTGGCCTACGTCGCCTGCGGTCGCGCCGATGCGTATTTCGAAGCCGGCGTGAAGCCGTGGGACATCGCCGCCGGCGTGCTGCTGGTGCGTGAGGCCGGCGGCAAGGTCACCGACTTCCGCGGCCGGAGCACCGGCCCGATGGACAACCGCGGCCTGGCGACGCGCCAGATCGTCGCCGCGAACCTGAAGGTGTGCGACGCCCTGCAGCAGAAGATCGTCAACACGGGGTATGCGGCGGCGTTCGATCAGGCCTGATCGCCGCGCGGTGTCGCATGCGTCACGGAGAAGCCGCGCGATGCGCGGCTTTTCTGTTTCGTGCGGGGGGAATGGCCGCGTTGCGTCCTGCGACACCCGCGCCTTGCTGTTGTAGCGCGGGTAAGCGAAGCGTACCCGGGACGCGCGGCAGCCTCCCCGCGTGCGCTTCGCTTAACCGTCATCCCGGCGAAGGTGAAGTACTGCGCCGGAGACGGGATGCCCAATGCGAGGAGGCAGTGCGCACGCGTTACGGGGCGACCCGCACGCCACGAAGCCGGATTCCGTCCAGCCACTCCCGCACCCGCGCGATGACCCGATCGGCATGTTCCCGGTGCGGCACATGGCCGCAGCCCTCGAGCTTTTCGATCTCCGACGGCCCACCGCACAGCGCGACGATACGCTCCGGATGTCGCATCGAACCGAATTCGTCGCGATCCCCGCGCAATGCGAGCAGCGGGCAGCGCACGCGACGCAGTTCCCCGTCCAGCGTCCACGTCGCGAAGCCGGGGGCCAGCCACGTGTCCGTCCACGCATGCAGCACCCACTCCGCCTTGTCGCCGTGGTAACGGCGCAGGCGTTCGATGCGCCCTGGCTGCGCGAAATCCGCCTTCGCCGCGACGATGCCCTGCACCGTGCGGTCCTCGACGAAGGCCTGCGCCGATTCGGTGACGACACCGTCGCAGTGCGAGGCATGCGCCGCCGCGCACGCCACGGCCATGCCGCCGCCGACGCTGTGGCCCAAGGCGATGAAGCGGTCGAGCCCCAGGCTCTCGCGCACGCGCGCGAAGGTGGTCGTCGCCTCGCGCGCGATGAAGTCGGCGGCGAGCGTTCCCGGATGCGGATCCGAACGCCCGAAACCGAGGCGGTCGTAGGCGATCACGCGCCGCCCCGTGGCATCGCACAGGCGTCGCGGGAAATCGCGCCAGGTCTCCACGCAGCCCAGCGAATCGTGCAGCAGCACGATCGGCGGCCGCGCTTCGACGCTGCCCGTCTCGGGTTCCCATCCACGGCAGAAGACGCGGCCTTCGCCCGTGTCGATCAGGACGTCGCGGTGCGGTCCGCTCACAGCGCTTCGTTCGCGTCGTGCGTCACGAGCGCGCGCCGAACCATTCGCCCAGCGGCACCAGCACCTGTGCCTCGCGCGGGCGTTGCAGCAGCGGCTCGATGAGCGCGTCGTACTGCACGCGATACGGCTTCATCTGGTTGCGCAGGAACGCCTCGACACCAGGCTCGGCCCAGCGCTCGTACAGCGTGAACTGGTTCGGGTCGGACGCATCGACGTGCAGGTGGCAGGAGACGAATTCAGGCTCCTTCGCCATGGCCTGCGCGATGTCGTCGAACGCGCGCCTCCATGCGTCCACGCATTCGGGCTTCACGTGCAGCTTCACGTAGAAGACGAGGTCGTCGTTGGCCATGCGGGGGGCTCCGGTCGCGGGAATGGCCCGATTGTCCCGCAGCCGCGCTTTGCCTTTCCAGCCGGCTCCGGCACGCCAAAGAGAAAGGGCCGCGATGCGGCCCTTTCCAAAACCACGTTGCGATGGATCCGTTACGGCCGGCGCGCCAGCGCCGCCTCGTCCTTCGCCTTCGGCATGAGGTCCTGCTTGCTGACCTTGAACGGCCCCAGCGACAGCATTGGCACCGCGACGAAGATCGAGGAGACCACCACGACCACCGCGCCGATCATGTGCGTCAGCGCCAGGCCTTCCATCGACGAACCGCCGTACAGGTACAGCGCGAACGCCGACAGGAAGAACATCACCGCCGTGATCACCGTTCGCGACAGCGTCTGGTTGATCGAACGGTTCAGCACTTCCATCGAGTCCACGCGCAGCGTGCGGAAGTTCTCGCGCACGCGGTCGAAGACCACGATGATGTCGTTGATCGCGAAGCCCATCACCGACAGCAGGCCGGCCAGCACGGTCAGGTCGAACTCGCGGCCGGTGCCGTAGACGTAGGCGGCGGTGACGATCAGGTCGAAGAACGCCGTCAGGCTCGCCACCACCGCGAACTTCCATTCGAAGCGGAACGCGATGTAGATCAGGAAGCCGATCAGCATGAACAGCGTGGCGTAGATGCCGTCGCGCACCAGGTCGGCACCGACCTGCGGGCCGACGAACTCGCTGCGCAGCACGCGCGCCGGGTTCTCCGCGGTGGACACGGCCTTGACCACCTGGTTGGCGATCGAGTTGCTGCCGGTGGCGTTGTTGCTCTCGCCATGCGGCTGCAGGCGGATCATCAGGCCGTTGCCGCCGCCGAAGGCCTGCACCTGGGCGTTATCGAAGCCGGCGGTGGCCAGCTGCTCGCGGACGCTGTCGACGTCGGCCGGACGCTCGAACGTGGTTTCCACCAGCGTGCCGCCGGTGAACTCCAGCGCGTAGGCCTCCTTGCGGAAGCCGAACGTGGCGATGATCACCAGCGATGCGACGAACAGCAGCACCGTGATCGCCATCGACACGTAGCGCGTACGCAGGAAGTCGATCCTGGTGTCGTTCGGGATGAGATGAAGCGGGAAAAGTTTCATTGTTTCGTTCTCACCCGGTCAGATGGCCACGGACTTGAGCTTCTTGCGGTTGCCGTAGATCAGCTGCGCCAGCGCGCGCGACACGGTGATCGCGGTGAACATCGAGGCGAAGATGCCGATGATCATCGTCAGCGCGAAGCCCTTCAGCGGGCCGGTGCCGAACACGTACAGCGCCACGCCCACGATCAGGCCGGTGAGGTTGGCGTCCATGATCGTGCCGCCCGCCTTCTCGTAACCGGCCGCGATCGCCGCCTTCGGCGGTACGCCGTGGCGCAGCTCTTCGCGGATTCGCTCGTTGATCAGCACGTTGGCGTCGACCGACAGGCCGACCGACAACGCCAGGCCGGCGAAGCCCGGCAGCGTCATCGTCGCGCCGAACATCGACATCACCGCCACCACGATCAGCAGGTTCATCAGCAGCGCGACCGAGGTGATCACGCCGAACATGCGGTAGTAGATGGTGAAGAAGGCCAGGGTGAACACGAACGCGTAGACGACCGCGGTGATGCCGCGCTCGACGTTCTCCGCGCCCAGGCTCGGGCCGATGATGCGCTCCTCGACGAAGTCCATCGGCGCGGCCAGCGAGCCGGCGCGCAGCAGCTTGGCGAGGTTGTCGGCTTCGGTCTTCTCCAGGCCCGTGGTCTGGAAGTTCTTGCCGAACACGCCGGCGATGCGCGTGGGCGACAGCGCTTCCTCGCGCACGCGCACGCCGCGCACTTCCTTGCCGTCGACCATGGTCACGGTGGGGATGCGCTCGATGTAGACCACCGACATCAGCTTGCCGACGTTCTCGCTGGTGAAGTCGAACATGCGCTGGCCCGCGATGCTGTTCAGCGTGATGTCCACCGCCGGCAGGCCGTTCTGGTCGACGCCGACCTTGGCGTTGACCATCTGGTCGCCGGAGGCCAGCACGCGCTTGCTCAGCAGCACCGGGGCGCCGGTGTCGCGGATGGTGAACAGCTTGGCGCCCGGCGGCACGCGGCCGGTGGTCTTGGCGTCCATCGCGTCGCCATCGACGACCGCGCGGAATTCCAGCGTCGCGGTGGCGCCGATCAGGCGCTTGGCCTCGGCGGTGTCCTGCACGCCGGGCAGCTGCACGACGATGCGGTCCTCGCCCTGGCGCTGGATGATCGGCTCGGCCACGCCCAGCTCGTTCACGCGGTTGCGCAGCGTGGTGATGTTCTGCTCGATCGCGCTGGAGGCGATCAGGCGCAGTTCGGCTTCCGGGATCGTCACCACCACCGTGTTGCCGCTGACGTCGTAGCTGAGCGTCGGCATCAGGCGGGCGAGTTCGTCGCGCGCGCGCCCGGCGGCGTCCGCACCGGCCTCGGCGGCCAGCGTGGCGACGATGGTGTTGTTCGGGCGACGCTCCACCGACTGGTAGGCGATGCGCGCGTCGCGCAGGCTGACGCGCATGTCCTCGGCGTAGGCGTCCATGCGCTTGTCCAGCGCGGCGCGCTGGTCGACCTGCATGACGAAGTGCACGCCGCCCTGCAGGTCCAGGCCCAGCACCATCGGCTTGCCGCCGAGGTTGGCGAGCCAGTCCGGCACGGTCGAGGCCAGGTTCAGCGCGACGGTGTAGTTCTCGCCCAGCGTGGTGCGCAGGGCGTTGTTCGCCTTGCTCTGCTCGGCCAGCGAGGTCAGGCGCACCATCAGGTTGTCGCCCTCGATCTCCACCGAGCGCGGCGTGACGCCGGCCTTGGCCAGCTCGGCCTTGACGCGGCTGCGCAGGGCATCGTCGAGCTGGCCGCTACGGTTGGCCGTGATCTGTACGGAAGGATCCTTCTGGTAGGCGTTGGGCAGTGCATACAGCACGCTCAGGCCCAGGACGAGCAGGATCAGGAAATATTTCCACTTAGGAAATTCAAGCATCGCGGCATTCCGCGCGCGCCGGCCGGCGCACGCTCAGGTGGGATCGGGAAAGCGGCCTCAGGCCGACTTCAGGGTGCCCTTGGGCAGCACGTTGGCGATGGCGCCCTTCTGCACGCGGATGCGCACGTTGTCGGCGATCTCCACGGTGATGAAGTTCTCGCCGATGTCGCTGACCACGCCGGCGATGCCGCCGTTGGTGATCACTTCATCTCCCTTGGAGAGCTTCTCCAGCATCGCGCGGTGTTCCTTCTGGCGCTTCATCTGCGGGCGGATCATGAGGAAGTACATGACCGCGATCAGCAGGATCGGGAACAGCAGCGACATGCCGAAGCCACCGGCGCCGGGTTGCGGGGCGGCCTGCGCGTAGGCGGGGGAAATCACGAGGTCGAGCAGATTCATGACGGTCGTCCTGATCGAAAAATAGCGGGGGATTATGCCACGGGGCGGCAGCCGGGCCCGGTCCGGCCGGCAGATCCGCCCCGTCCCCTGCCCTGCGCCGCTCCGCCCGGGCCCGGGCGGATCGCCTATTCCGGCGCCCGCGCGGCGTAGAAGGACTCGCGGAAGGCGGCGAAGGTTCCCTGCCCGATCGCCTCGCGCATCTGCGCCATCAGGCGCTGGTAATACCGCAGGTTGTGCAAGGTGCCCATGATCGGCCCGAGCATTTCGTTGCAGCGGTCCAGGTGGCGCAGGTAGCTGCGGCTGAAGCCGTTGCGGCAGGTGTAGCAGTCGCAGCCTTCCTCGATCGGGCGCAGGTCGCGCTCGTATTTGGCGTTGCGCACGCGCACTGTGCCGAATGAGGTGAAGTAATGCCCGTTGCGCGCGTTGCGGGTCGGCATCACGCAATCGAACATGTCGATGCCGCGCGCGACGCCTTCCACCAGGTCCTCCGGCCGGCCCACGCCCATCAGGTAGCGCGGGCGGTCGGCGGGCAGCTGCGGGCAGGTGTGTTCGAGCATGTGGTTACGCTCGGCCTCCGGTTCGCCCACGGCCAGGCCGCCGATGGCGTAGCCGTCGAAGCCGATGTCCATCAGCGCGCCGGCCGAACGCGTGCGCAGTTCGGGATACACGCCCCCCTGGACGATGCCGAACAGCGCCGCGTCGTTGCCCTCGTGCGCGCGCCGGCTGCGTTCGGCCCAGCGCAGGCTCAGTTCCATCGAGCGCCGCGCGACCTCCTCGGTGGCCGGGTACGGCGTGCATTCGTCGAAGATCATGACGACGTCCGAATCCAGCACCTTCTGGATGCGCATGCTTTCCTCGGGGCCGAGGAACACCTTGCTGCCGTCGGTGGGCGCGGCGAAGGTCACGCCCTGCTCGGTGATCTTGCGTTTGTGCGCGAGCGAGAACACCTGGAAGCCGCCTGAATCGGTGAGGATCGGCCCGTTCCACCGGGTGAAACCATGCAGGCCGCCGTGGTCGCCGATGACGTCCAGCCCCGGGCGCAGGTAGAGGTGGAAGGTGTTGCCCAGGATCATTTCCGCGCCGAGTTCGCGGACCTGCTCGGGCAACACGCCCTTCACCGAGCCGTAGGTGCCCACCGGCATGAAGGTCGGCGTTTCCACCGTGCCGCGCGGGAAGGTCAGCCGGCCGCGGCGCGCGGCGCCGTCGGTGCGCAGCAGTTCGAAGGACAGGCGGCTCATGCGTGCGCTCCTGGATTCGCCGGGAACAGCAGCATCGCGTCGCCGTAGGAGAAGAAGCGGTAGCGCTCCGCGATGGCGTGGTCGTAGGCGGCGAACACGCGCGCCTTGCCGGCGAAGGCGGAAACAAGCATCAGCAATGTGCTCTCGGGCAGGTGGAAGTTGGTGATCAGCGCGTCCACCGAACGGATGCGGTAACCGGGCAGGATGAACAGCCGGGTTTCGCCGGCGTAGGGATGGAGTTCGCCTTCGTGCATCGCGCTTTCCAGCGCGCGCACGACCGTGGTGCCGACCGCGATCACGCGCCCGCCGGCCGCGCGCGTGCGGCGGATCTGTTCGATCAGCGCGGCGCCCACGTTCAGCCATTCGCTGTGCATGACGTGCTGGTCCAGTTCGTCCACGCGCACCGGCTGGAACGTGCCGGCGCCGACGTGCAGCGTCACGTGCCCGAAGTCGACGCCGCGCGCCTTCAACGCATCCAGCAGCGCCTGGTCGAAATGCAGCCCGGCGGTGGGCGCGGCGACGGCGCCGACCTCGCGCGCGAACACGGTCTGGTAGCGCGTGTCGTCGTCGTGGCCCGCTTCGCGCTGGATGTACGGCGGCAGTGGCAGGCGGCCGGCGTGCAGCAGGTATTTCTCCAGCGATTCGGCGACGTGGAAGTGCAGGCGGTAGAACTCGCCCTCGCGGCCGAGCACTTCGGCCTCGCCGCCGGCGTCGAGCGCGATGCGCGCGCCTTCCTTCGGCGACTTGCTCACGCCCAGCTGCGCGCGCACCTCATGGCCGCCGAGCAGGCGTTCGATCAGGATCTCCACCCGCCCGCCGGTGCTTTTCTGTCCGTACAGGCGCGCCGGGATCACGCGGGTGTCGTTGAACACCAGCAGGTCGCCGGGTTGCAGCAGCTCGGGAAGTTCGCGGAAGACGCGATCCTGGAAGCCGCGATCGAAGGCGTCGCCATGCGCCGGCGGAACCACCAGCAGCCGGCTGGCCGAACGCTCCGGCAGCGGCGCCTGGGCGATCAGCTCGGGCGGCAGGTGGTAGTGGAAATCGGATTTCTTCAAGGCGTGAGGCCGGCGAGACAGGCCGGTCGGAGTGCGGGCGGGATTCGACATTGTAGAAGGAACCCTCAGCCGCCACGCTTCGCCTGTCCGGGCTGCAGGAGCGGATACCGCGGGCGCCGGCGTCGCCGCGCATCCCGACCCTCACCCCACTCCCGGTGGGAGAGGGGCCAACGCCGCACGCCCTGCCCGGCTCACGACCGCCACGCCATTCCTGCACGAGCGCTCAACCGGCTCTCACCGCTCGAACTTCGCCGAAAGAACAATCGCCGACGTCGTCCGCTCCACCCCGTCGATGGCGCCGATGCGGTCGGTCAGCTCGTCCATCGCCTCCACGGACGGCGCCACGCCCAGCGCCACCAGGTCGAACGGGCCGCTCACCGAATGCAGCGCCCGCACTTCCGGCATCGCGTGCAGCGCGGCGGCGACCGACGGCGCCCGCTTCGGCAGCACGGTGATCATGATGTGCGCGCGGATGTGCCCGCGTTCGGCGGCGTCGTGCACGCGCACCGTGTAGCCCTGGATGACGCCCTCGCGCTCCAGGCGCTCGATCCGGCTGTGCACGGTGGTGCGCGACAGCTTCAGGCGTCGCGCGATGTCGGCGGTCGAGGCCCGGGCGTTCTCGCGCAGGACCGAGAGCAGCTGCTGGTCGGCGTCGGTGATCTTCACATTCCGCCCTCGGATTTCGTCGAAACGACGAAATTATCCATAATTTCGTACAAATCCGCACTGTCGATCGACGAATTAATCCAGATAATGGACGGGTTGTCGCCAGATTCGACCCCGGAGGACCCCATGGCCGTCATCGACCGTCTCGCCCCCCTGCGTGCCCACGGAGGCCGCCGCCGTACCCATGGACTGGACGACGCGACCATCGCGCGCTTCGCCCACACGCATGCCGAACTGATCGAGGCCATCGAGGCCGCCGAGCAGGAATACCAGCGCGTGAAGGACGAATTCGCCGACCTGCTCGACCTCGACGAGGACGCGCAGGTGCACGCCGTGCAGGGCGGCTACGTGAACTTCTATCCGGACGACGCGGTGAACCCGTACGTCGCCCTCGCCGCGCGCGGCCCGTGGGTGGTCACGCTGAAGGGCGCCGTGCTGCACGATTCCGGCGGCTACGGCATGCTCGGCTTCGGCCACGCGCCCAAGCACGTGATCGCCGCGATGGCCCGCCCGCAGGCGATGGCCAACATCATGACCCCGTCGCTCTCGCAGCTGCGCTTCGACCGCGCCCTGCGCGCGGCGATCGGCGCCGAGCGCGGCGGCTGCCCGTACGAGAAGTTCTTCTGCCTGAATTCGGGTTCCGAATCGGTCTCGCTCGCCGCGCGCATCGCCGATGCGAACACCAAGCTGATGACCGACACCGGCGGTCGCCACGCCGGCCGCACGATCAAGCGCGTGGTGGTGAAGGGCAGCTTCCACGGCCGCACCGAACGCCCGGCGCTGTATTCGGATTCCTCGCGCAAGACCTACCTGCAGCACCTGGCGAGCTTCCGCGGCGAGGATTCGCTGCTCACCGTCGAGCCCTACGACGTCGACGCGCTGAAGCAGGTGTTCGCCGATGCCGACGCGAACGGCTGGTTCATCGAGGCGATGTTCCTGGAGCCGGTGATGGGCGAAGGCGATCCGGGCCGCAGCGTGCCGCCGGCGTTCTACGCCGCCGCGCGCGAACTGACGCGTTCGCATGGCGCGCTGCTGCTGGTGGACTCGATCCAGGCCGGCCTGCGCGCCCACGGCGTGCTGTCGATCATCGACTACCCCGGCTTCGAGCAGCTCGATCCGCCGGACATGGAAACCTATTCGAAGGCGCTCAACGCCGGCCAGTACCCGCTGTCGGTGCTCGCCGTCGGCGCGCAGGCCGCGCAGCTCTACAAGAAGGGCCTGTACGGCAACACGATGACGACCAACCCGCGCGCGCTCGACGTCGCGTGCGCGGTGCTGTCGCAGGTGACGCCGCAGCTTCGCGAGAACATCCGCGCGCGCGGCGCCGAGGCGATCCAGAAGCTGGAGAAGCTCAAGGGCGAACTCGGCGGTCTGATCACCAAGGTGCAGGGCACGGGGCTGCTGTTCTCGTGCGAACTCTCGCCGCAGTTCAAGTGCTATGGCGCCAATTCCACCGAGGAATGGCTGCGCGAGCACGGCATCGGCGTGATCCACGGCGGCGTGAACTCGCTGCGCTTCACCCCGACCTTCACCATCGCGAGCGAGGAAATCGACCTGCTCGTCGCGATGATCGCGCGTGCGCTGCGCGAAGGTCCGCGCGCGCAGCAGGCAGCGGCGGCCTGATCCTCCCCCGACGCCGCCGCGAAGACGACGGGTGCCCCCACACCCGCCGTCTTCGCCTTCTGTAACGCCACTCCCCTGATTTTCTTGTCGCGCCGATCGGCGCATGGCCTTGATAGCCCGGGTAAGGCCGGAGGCCGCACCCGGGGTTGACGGCCGATCACGCGTGATCCCGGGTGCGCTTCGCTTACCCGGGCTACAAAGGCACTAACGCGTTACTTTCCCTCGCACGCCGGCAACGACAACGCACGCGCCACGTCGCGCCAGTCGAACGCCGCCACCGCCTGATCGTCGTCCACCGCGTAGAACACGCCCTGCGGGAAGCGTTTGCCGGCCGTCTGGTCGAGCCACACGCCGTCGGTGTTCGCCGTCTTGTTGCCGGCGAACGCGCCCAGGTGCCTCAGCGTCGCGCGATCGAACACGTGGAACAGGCTGCGGTCCTTGTACTGATCCGTCGCGATCCAGTAACCCGCGCCGCCCTCGCAGCGGTACAGCGCCATGCCTTCGGCCTGCGCCTTGAACAGGTCGGCGCCGATGTCGCGACCGCGATACCTGCCGTCCAGGCCGTACTCCCGCAGGCGCGTACCGGTGGCGACGTCTTCCTCGGCGAGCAGCAGCCGGTCGTGATCGACATCGCCGAACACCGACTCGGCGATGCGGATCGCGCCCGTCTCACCGGTGTCGCCGAAGGTTTCCATCAAGCGCGCTTCCCAGCCCTCCGCCGCCCGGCGCAGCTGGTAACGCTTGAAGCGCTTGTCGAGTTCGGCCAGCGGCGGCGGCACGTCCTCGTTCTGCGGCGACATGTAGTTGTCGCTGACGATCACTTCATAACTGTCGCGCTGCGCACGCACCCACAGGCCGTAAGGCTGCTTCAGATCTTCCGCGCCGAACACGAGCAGCGGCTTGAAATCCGGCAACTGGAACATCTGCACGCGATGGTTGTCGCGTTCGACCACCAGCACGTGATCGCCGATCACGGCGATGCCGTTGGGACGCTGCAGCTGGCCGAGCGCGGTGCCGGGGCCACCGACGGTGCGCAGCGTCGCGCCGGTGTCGCCGTCGTACACGATCAGCCGGTCGCTCGCCTTGCCGGTCGCGATCAGCCAGCGCTTGCCATCGGACGTGCGCCAGCTGGCGGGCGAATCGACGTTGTCCTCCGGCGTCGCGGCGGTGAGGAACGCCTCGGCCACCACCTGATGCGCGATGTTCGCCTGCGCGAGCAGCGGATCGACTTCCATCGTTTCGTCGGGCTCGCGATCGTGCTGCGTTGCAGGTGCGACCGGTGCGTTCCCGGTGGCCGAGCAGGCGGCAAGGCAGGACGCGAAAGCGAGCGTGGCCAATCGCAGCGACATGGATTCCCCTGGAGTCGGTTCGACAAAGCGCGAGTTTGTACGCACCGATTGTGACCGTCGCGTGTCACGGCGCCAGGCATGCGTCGTCATATTTCCGCCATGCCGCATGCGTACAAAGCGCCGTTCAAGCACTCGCTTGCCATGCATGGGGATGCAACTTCGATGAAACGTAACGTGCTCGCCGCGACGATGTCGCGGGCGCTGTGGTGCGCGCTCGTCGCACCGGTGGGCCTGGCCGCTTCCTTCGGTACCGCGCTGGCCAACGAGGCGCCGGCCGATGCCTCGCCCGATCCGAAGCAGCTCGACTCGGTGGTGGTGCAGGCGGACATCGCCTACCGCAATCGCACCGATTCGGTCGCGCCGGTGCTGTCGTACGATCTGGAATACTTCCAGCGCTTCGAACCGCTCACCGTCGGCGACATGCTCAAGCGCGTGCCGAGCGTGGTGTTCGTGTCCGACGTGCTCGAATACGACGGCGCGCAGCTGCGCGGCCTGGATCCGGGCTACACGCAGATCCTCATCAACGGCAAGAAGGTGCCCGGCGCGGGCAACGACCGCTCGTTCTTCGTCGACCGCATCCCGGCCGAACTGGTCGAACGCATCGAGATCGTGCGCAGCACCAGCGCGAACCGTTCCGGCGACGCCGTCGCCGGCGCGCTGAACATCGTGCTGCGCGACGCCTACGAGTTCGACGGCAAGTACGTGCGCGTGGGCGCGCTGCGCTTCGACGACGGCGAGGTCAAGCCGACCTACGGCGCGGTCGCCAGCGGCGAAGTCGGCGGCGGGCGCCTGCTCGGCGGCTTCAACGTGCAGGGGCGCTACAACCCCAAGCGCAAGCGCAGCGACCGTTTCGAGGAACCCGGCGGCGGGTTCGTCGATCGCGAGGACCAGGACGACACGCGCGACGGCGACGATTACTCCGCAAACCTGTCGTACACGCGCGACATCGGCACCGGCCGGCTTTCGGTGGATGGCTTCTACGTGCGCACCGACCGCACCGAAACCGAGCATTCGGTCGAGTACAACGATCCGGGCAGCACCAGCCGGGACAACCTGCTGTCGATCAACGACCAGGTCGAGACAATCAGGCAGGACAACTGGTCGCTCGGCGTGGAATACGCGTTCGACATGGCCGGCGGCCGTACGGAATTCGATATCGATTACGCGCGCTTCGATGACGACACGCGCTCGACCGAGGAGGAAAGCGGTTTCGACGACGAGGACACGCCGCCCTCGTTCGACGAACGCGAAGGCACGCGCACGCTGACCGGGACGCGCGACAGCGAAGGCACGTTCAAGCTCGCGCACAAGCGCGGCGTGGGCGGTGCGACGATGGAATTCGGCGTGGATTTCATGGACAAGCGCCGCGAGACCACGCTGCAGGTCAGCGAGGTCGACACCGACGAGGAAGGCGCCGCGCTGCCGCCGTACGACGAGTTCGACCGCAACGACAGCCGCATCGACGAAACCCGCGTAGATCCGTACCTGATGTTCACCGGCACGGTCGGCGCGCTGGCATGGGAAGCGGGCCTGCGTTACGAGACGACCGACGTCGACATCGCCTTCGACGACGACGCGGCCAGCAACGACTACAACACGCTGCTGCCGTCGGCGCACCTGAAGTGGGATTTCACCAGCGCCGACCGCCTGCTGTTCTCGGTGGGCCGCACGGTGCGTCGCCCGAACTTCGACCAGATCCTGCCGCTCACGCTGGAGGAGGAGTTCGGCGACAACGACTTCACCGGCAATCCCACGCTCGATCCCGAGCGCGCCTGGGGCGTGGATTTCGGCTACGAGCGCCGCCTCGGCACGCGCGGCGTGTTCGGCGTGAACGTGTTCTATCGCGCCGTGAAGGACCTGATCGAGATCGTCAACACCGGCGAGCCGAGTTCGACCGCGCTGGGCGATTACGAGGACGAGGTGGAGGAGTTCCTCGACGCAAATCCCGATGCGACGCCGACCACGCCGGGCTATCCGGAGTTCGATCCGGACAGCTTCGTCTACACCGCGCGCAACGTCGGCGACGGCAGCGTGTACGGCATCGAGTTCGACCTGTCCACGCCGCTCACCGCGCTGGGCCTGCCGGACACGGGCCTGTTCGTGAATTACTCGTGGCTGGACAGCGACGTCGAGGACGATTTCGGCGAGCGCCGCTTCAACAACCAGGCGAAGTACGTCTACAACGTCGGCTTCATCCATGACGTGCGCGACTGGGGCATGTCGTTCGGTGCGAGCTATCGCCGCCAGGGCGACGCGTATGCGCGCCTGCTCGCCGAGGAAGTGACGACGACGTACGACGGCGACCTGGAAGTGTTCGTCGAGAAGCGCTTCGGCGACAACCTCTCGCTGCGCCTGACCGGCTCGAACCTGCTCGATGCGAACAAGGACGAAGCCTTCCACAAGTTCGACAACGCCGCCGACCAGCTCGATCGCGATTACGACGAGTTCGAGCTGGAAAGCGAATCGTCCGGGCCGGTGTACCAGCTGATCATGCGGTATTCGTTCTGACCTGGGGCGGCGCGGCCCCTTCCGCACGGGAGGGGCTGCGGCGATCACGGCGCGTGAGGCACACTGGCGGCCTCCTGCGCCGGGGGTATCGCCCATGAAGATCGTCGAAGTCCGCCATCCCCTCGTCCAGCACAAGCTCGGCCTGATGCGCGTCGGCGACATCAGCACGAAGGCGTTCCGCGAGCTGGCGTCGGAAGTCGCCACGCTGCTGACCTACGAGGCGACGGCGGACCTGGAAACCGAGGAAGCCATCGTCGAGGGCTGGGCCGGCCCGGTGAGGACGCGCCGCATCAAGGGCGCGAAGGTCACGCTGGTGCCGATCCTGCGGGCGGGCCTGGGGATGCTGCCGGGCGTGCTCGAACTGATCCCCGCGGCAAAGGTCGGCGTGGTCGGCCTGCAGCGCGACGAGAAGACGCTGCAGCCGGTGGGCTACTACGAGAAGCTGACCGGCCGCATGGACGAGCGCACCGCGATCATCCTCGATCCGATGCTCGCCACCGGCGGCACGCTGGTGGCGACGGTGGACATGCTCAAGGCCGCCGGCTGCAAGCGCATCAAGGGCCTGTTCCTGGTCGCCGCGCCGGAAGGCCTTCGCGTGCTGGAAGCGAAGCATCCGGACGTGGAGGTCTACACGGCGTCCGTCGACGAGCGGCTCAACGATGTGGGCTACATCCTGCCGGGACTCGGCGACGCGGGCGACAAGATCTTCGGGACGCGGCACGGCTGAGGAGGCGGGGCCGAGCTGCTTCGGATGCGCCCTCGCCGATGGCCATCCCCACTGCGCCATCCCGGCGAAAGCCGGGCTGCAGGGCTGGGCCGCGCCCGCCACCGTCATGCAACACGCATGGATTCCCGCCTTCGCGAATGACGGTCGGAGATGCGGACCTCGCTTACCAGTTGTTCCGCCCGTCCATCTTCTCGACGGTGATCTTCGACCAGTCCAGGTCGTCCACCAGCCGCAGGTTGATGCCATAGATCCGCTGCGTCGGGACGGTGCCGGGGGTGAAGCCTTCCTTCGCGCTGCCATCGGCGTTGTAGGCCGAGGCCCAGTCCGGCGAGTCGCCCCAGGTCTGCATGCCGCAGCGACCGCAGAAATGGTGCTGGTTCATCCCGCGCGCCGAATACGTGCGTTCATCCTCCGTCGACAGGAACGCCAACTGGTCCGGCGCGTAGTACGCCCAGACCGCGCCGGTGCGTGCGCAGAAGCTGCAGTTGCATTCCTTGGCGGAAGTCGGCGCTTCGGGGGCCTGGATCTTCGTGGCGCCGCAATGGCAGGACGCGATCATCGACATGGCACGGCTCCTTTCCTCTGGAGCCGCGATCATGGCACGGGCTGCTGACAGCGGTTGGCAGCAGGGTTGGCAGCATCTCCTGGCGCGGTCCCCGGGTGCGGCCTGCGGCCTTACCCGGGCTACAAAAGCGGCTGGCGGTTGTAGCCCGGCAAGCCAGCGCACGCGGGATCCCCTCACGCTCCCTACTTCGACGCCCCGGCGTCCGGCGTGAACAACAGGTCCTGATAGTCGTAACTGAAATCCGCGATGGGCGAGGCGGCCTTCATCGTGATCCGCTCCACCTTCCCGTCCGCGCCCAGCGCGAAGGTGACGTACGCCGGTTCGATCGTCGCGTCGTCCCACACCGTGCGGAAGGTGTCGTGCTGCACGTGCTCCAGCGAGCCGGCCATGCCGGGCGTCTGCAGGAAGTCGATGCGCAATGCGCCCTTGCCGCCCTTGATGTCGATCGGTCCGTACCACGGATCGCGGTAACGCCCCGCGTACTGCGCCAGCGGCAACGACGGCTTGCCGCCGCCCGTCGGCCGCGACTTCGCAGCCGCCGCCAGCGCCTTCAGTCCGCCCTCGATGCGCGCATCCATGAACTCGTCGAACGCCGCGACCCAGTCGGTCTCCGGCGCGCCGATCGCATGGTCGATGATCTCCAGCGCGACGCCGCGCATCGCCTGCGTGTCCTCGGAATTCATCAGCACGGCGATGCCGAAATCGCGATCCGGAATCATGGCCACGTACGCCTGCACGCCGAACACCGCGCCGCCGTGGTCGAGCAGCTTCTCGCCGCGGTAATCGCGCACGTTCCAGCCCAATGCATACGACGAGAACTTCGGCGCGGCCGACGCCAGCTTGCCCGGCCACGCCGGCGTGGGCGTGAGCACGGCCGGCGTCCACATCTGCTTCGACTGCGCCTCGCTGAACACCTTCACCGGCGCGCCGGCGTCGTTCGTCCACGTGCCCTTGCCGAGCTGCACCTGCAACCACTGCCCCATGTCGTTCGCGCTGGACGACAGGCCGCCCGCCGGTGCGCCGTTGTCGCCGAGCGTCTTGCGTTCGTCGAGCACCGCCTGCGCGCCGATGCCGCGCACGGCGCCGCCGGTGCGCGCATGCGGCCAGGCGCGGTTCGGGTTCGCGAAACGCGCGGACTGCTCCGTCACCGAGTCGTCCATGCCGGCCGGCTTGAGCACGCGCTCACGCGTGAAGACTTCCCACGTCTGCCCGCTCACTTCCTCGATCAGTTGACCGGCCACCGCGTACAGCAGGTTGTCGTAGGCGTAGCCGCTGCGGAAGCTCGTCGCCGGCTTGATGTGGCGCAGCGCACGCACCGTGTCGGCGCGACTGCGCGAGGACGCCGGCACGAACATCAGGTCGCCCGCACCCAGGCCGAGCCCGCTGCGATGCACGAGCAGGTCGCGCACCGTCATCTCGTTCGTCACCCACGGGTCGTGCATGCGGAACCACGGCATGTGGTCGATGACCTTGTCGTCCCAGCGCAGCTTGCCGTCGTCGACCAGCACGGCGAGTGCCGCCGCCGTGATCGCCTTTCCGGTCGAACCGGTCGGGAAGATCGTGTCGGCGTCCACGCGTTCCGGCAAACCCAGCCTGCGCACGCCGTAGCCTTTCGCCAGCACGGGCTTGCCGTTCTCGACGATGGCGATGGCCATGCCGGGCACGCCGTGTTCGCGCATCGCCGCGTCGACGCGCGCGTCGAGGTCCGCCGGAGGCGCGGCGAATGCGGGCATCGCGAGCAGCGCCGCCGCAAGCAACGCCAGTCGCAGGGATTCGATCGGACTCATGTGGATTGTCCTCGTGAGGCTCATGACAGGCATGCATCGACCAGGCGTTCGAATGACGCGCCGCCGCGCATCGGATCGGCGACCGGCAGGCCGAGGCGGTCGGACTCGGACGCGAGCAGCCGCAACGCCGCGGTTTCTTCGAGCCGCGAGGTGTTGAGCCCGACGCCACCGCAACGGATACGCGGATTCGTGCGGGCGCCCAACCGCAGGGCGAGATCGATCGTCTCCTCGATGGAAGGCAATGCGTACGCGGGATGACCCAGCACGCGTTCGCGCCCCGCTTCGTGGCAAGCCACGATGACGTCCGGCTGGCTGCCGTGCAGCAACGCGAGCGACACGCCCGCGTACGCCGGATGGAACAGAGAGCCCTGCCCTTCGATCACGTCCCAATGGTGTTCGGCAGCATCGGGCGAGAGCATTTCCGCCGCACCGGCCGCGAAATCCGCGACCACCGCGTCCATCGGAATGCCGCCTCCTGCGATGAGGATGCCGGTCTGGCCGGTCGCGCGGAACGTCGCATCGATGCCGCGCGCGACGAAGGCATGCGTCAGCGCGAGCGCCGTGTACTTCTTGCCGAGCGCGCAATCGGTGCCGAGCGTCAGCAGGCGTTTGCCCGTGCGCGGTTTGCCGGTGGCGATGGGAATGGCCGATGGCGGTTCACGCACGTCGATCAGCCGGCGCCCGAGGCGCGCTGCGGCTTCGCGCAGCACGTCGATGTCGCGAAGCCGCGCGTGCATGCCGCTGACGACGTCGAGCCCCGCTTCCATCGCGCGCACCAGCGCAGGCCACCATGTCGCGGGAATGAAGCCGCCGGAGTTCGCCACGCCGATCACGATGGCCTTCGCACCGGACGCCGCCGCCTGTTCCGGCGTCATTCGCGCAAGGCCGGTGACGACCGTCGCGCCGTCGATCGCGTATTCGCCGACGCAGCGCCCGCCGGCCCAGTCGCGCAGGCCGAAGGCGGTTTTCGCGTAGCCGGGCTCGGTCGTGTCGCCGAGGAACAACAGGTAGGGTTGCGGAAGAACGACGTCGGACTTCAAGTGATTCATCCTGGTACAGGCGCGCCGCAACGCGCGGGCGGCTCGCGGGCCGCCCGCGTCCTGCCGGTTCAGAAGCGGTAGTCGACTTCCACGCCGAAGGTGCGCGGCTGGATCGGCGAGGCCGCGGTGTGGTGCGTGATGCCGGTGACCTGGTCGACGATGTCGTTCATCGTCGAATACGCGCGCTCGTCGGTGGCGTTCTTCAGGTACGCGCGCAGCGTCCAGTTGGTGTTGGAGAACGCGGCGTACAGGTCGAACGCGTAGTAGCTGTCGATCACCAGCGGTTCGGTGATCTGCTCGTCCAGCACGGTCGGCGGATCGAGCAGGCGCACGATCTGGCGTTCGGTCGTGCCGTTGGTGCGGTCGTCGACCCAGCGCACGCCGCCGCCGAAGGTGGCGCTCCAGTTGCCGCCCAGCGGGACGAACCAGTCGGCCGTGATCGACCACGTCAGGTCGGGCACATACGGCATGCGGTCGTTCTTGAGGCCCGTGTTCACCTCGACCTGCGCGGGGCCGGCGGGGACGATGATCGCCGGGAAATCCTCGTCGATCTTCGCGTCGTTGTACGCTGCGTTGACGCCGAGCGTGAGGCCGTCCACCGGACGGAACACGGCCGAGGCCTCGATGCCGCGACTGGTCGCTTCGCCGCCGTTGACCAGGCCGCTGATGCCGTTCACCTGCGACGCCACCTGGATGTCTTCCCAGTCGATCTGGTAGGCGGTGAGGTCCAGCACGACGCGGTTGCCGGCGAAGGCCGACTTCATGCCGATCTCGTAGCTGGTGAGCATCGAGGAATCCACCACCGGCGGCAGGCCGGGGGCGAGCACGTTCGGGCCGCCCGGCTGGTAGCCGGTGGCGGCCTTCGCATAGAGCATCACGTCCTCGTTGAGCTGGAACTGCGGCGTGACGCTCCAGGTGAAGACGTCTTCGCTGGAGTCGTTGGTGCTCGTACCGATCGGCAGCAGGATGCCGTCGCTGACGATCTGCGCGAAGTCCTGCTCGTTGCGCGAGAAACGCACGCCGGCGCCGAGCTTGAACCAGTCGTTGAACTTGTAGGAACCGTTGGCGAAGACCGCCGTTTCCTCGTACGTGCTCGGGATCGCCAGGTCGCCGAGCGTGGACAGCCCCGGGATCGGCGATCCGTCGAACTGCGTGATCGGCACCGTCTGCGCGTTGTCGCCGTCCTCGTCGGAATAGAACGTGCCCACCAGCCACTCGAACGGCTGGCCGGACTTGGAGGTCAGGCGGAATTCCTGCGTGATCTGGTTGAGGTCCAGCGCATAGGTGAGCGACGCCCGGCCCGGCGGAAGCCCGAACAGCGCGGTGAACGGGCCGTAGGTCAACGTCTGGTCGCTGGTGATGACGGTGTGCGTGTCGGAGTAGCTCGTCGCCGAGACGAAATCGGCGAAGCCCAGGTCCCAGTCGACCGTGAGCGCGTAATGGTCGAGCTCCTTGATGAACGGCTCGTCCTCGTAGATGTAGTTGCTCAGGCCGGCGATGGGCTCGTGCGTTTCCGGATCCAGCGCGATGGTGCCGTTGTTCTCGCTGTCGATCTCCTGCCGCATCACCGCGAACTGGGCGCTGACGACGTCGCTTTCCCACAGCAGCGCCGCGCGTGCGCTGGTCTGCTCGCCTTCGTTGATGTCCTTGCGGCCATCGACGAGGTTGTCGACGTAACCGGCGATGTCGTTGCGCGCGTAGCTCACGCGCAACGCGAGGGCGTCCTGCACCAGCGGCAGGTTCATGCCCACGCGATAGTTCGTGCCCAGGTCGCCCGCGCCCTCGGTGTCGGACACACCGCCGCCGATGCGGAACTCGCGGGTGGAGGTGTCCGGCTTGCGCGTCATGTACTTGAGCAGGCCGCCCATCGCACCGGCACCGTACAGCGTGCCCTGCGGGCCGCGCAGCACTTCGATGCGCTCGATGTCGTACGGGAACAGGTCCAGCGAGAACAGGGTGGCCTGCTGGTAGAGGCTGTTGGAGCCGACCGGCGTTTCGTCGAGGTAGGTGCCGACGGTCGAGCCGGGCGACATCGCCGCGATGCCGCGCATCGACACCTGCGTCTGGCCCGGCGTGCCGTTGGACTGCAGTTGCAGGCCGGGCACGTAGCTGGCGTAGTCGGACATCTGCGTGGCGTTGAAGTTCTCAAGCTGCTGGCCACCGAGCACGGTGATCGCGGCGGCGACCTCGCGGATGTTCTCCTCGCGCTTGTTCGCGGTGACCGTCATGTTGTCGAGCGTGGTGATCGACGATTGCGCGGCGACGTCGTCCGCCGGCGTCGTCGACGCGCCCTGCTCCTGTGCCATGACCGGCGCGGCCAGCGCGAAGGCCAGCGTGACCGCCAGCGACCGGTGGATCGCCTTCGTCAGCGGGCGGCGCCGCATGGCGGTGTCGTCGCGCTTGTCGTGCATGTGCATTCCCCTCTCCCCAGAGTTCGCCGGTTGCGACCGGTCTGTCAGCCCAGGACGTCGCGGCGCGGGCGGCCCGGGCCGTCCGTCGCGGGTGCGATGTCGATGCAGGAACGACCGCGGTGCGAGGCCGCGGTCGCATCGTTGAAGTCGTTCGGACGCGCGGCGGTGGTGCGGTCGGATCGCGGCGCCGGATGCGGAAGGTCCACGGCGAGGCCCGCCACGCGGGGCCGCTGCCGTCGATCGCTGAAGGGTAAGCCAGTCGTCATGCTGCGCTCCTTCACTCCGTATCAGGATCTAAACATCCTGATTGGAAACATGTCAATCGAATCGGGCGTGTTCAGCCGCAAACTTCGCGTCGGGATCGTTGCCGGCTTCGGCCCGGCGCACCGCACCGTCCAGCAGGCGCAGCAGCGTGCCGGCCGCCGCGGCCACCATCGCCATCGCGCCGAAGAACGCCGACGGCCCGATGCCGGTCCACAACATGCCCAGCACGCCGGCCAGCAGGTTTCCGCCGAAGGAAGCGAAGAACCAGCCGGCGATCGTCGTCGCGCCATGCCCCTTCGGCGCCAGCCGCGCGAACAGGCCCAGCCCGATCGGCAGGATGAACAGCTCGCCCGTGGTGAGGACGAGGAAGAACAGCGCGAGCCAGATCCAGCTCGCCTGCCCGTGCGCGGACGCATCGACGAAGGCGAGCATCGCGAACGCCGCACCGACGCCGAACGCGCCCATCGCCATCTTCCGCGCCGGGGTCGGTTCGCGACCGCTCCGTGCCTGCCGTGTCCAGTGCGCGACCAGCAACGGCGTCAGCGCGATCACCAGCAGCGGATTCAGCGCCTGGAACCAGGTCATCGGAATGACGACGTCGCCGGCCAGATGACGATCGATGCCCGCATCGGCCCACAACGCGATCGTGTTGCCGGTCTGTTCGTACGCGCCGCGGAACAGCATCACGCACAGCGCCACCGCGACCAGCGCGATCACGCGTTGACGCAGCGCGTGGTGCGGCGTCGTGCCGCCGCTCGTTTCGACATCCTGCGAACGGGGCGCCGCCGTTTCCGCCGGCAGCCAGCGCTGGCCGAGCACATACAACGTCAGTCCGCCGAGCATGCCGATGCCCGCCGCGCCGAAGCCCCAGTGCCAGCCGTACACCTCGCCGAGCGTGCCGCACACCAGCGGCGCGAGCAGCCCGCCGAGGTTCGTGCCGACGTAGTAGAAGTTGTACGCCGATCCGCGCCGCGGATCGTCCTTCGCATACAGCCCGTCGATCTGGCTCGGCAGGCTCGGCAGGAACAAACCGTTGCCCAGCGCGATGGCGGCGAGCGCGAAGAAGAACAGCGATTCGGACGCCATCAGGAAATGACCGAACGCCATGATCGTGCCGCCGATGATCACCGCGCGTCGCCGGCCCAGCCAGCGGTCGGCGATGACGCCGCCGACGATCGGCGTGAAGTACACCGTTGCGGTGTACAGGCCGTAGATCATCGACGCCTGCTGTTGGCCGATCAGCAACTGCTTGGTCATGTAATAGACCAGCAGCGCGCGCATGCCGAAGTAGGAGAACGTCTCCCACATCTGCGTGAGGAACAGGATCGCCAGCCCCGGCGGCTGCCCGAAGAACCGGCGCGTGCCGGCGCTGGCGCGCGGCGCGGCGGCGATCACGCGACCGCGTCCGGCGTGCCCCATACCGCATCGGGGCAATCGACGTGGCCGTCGGCGTAGACCACGCCCGGCGTGCGGTCGCGGTCGAGGAACAGCGGGCCGTCCAGATCGACGATGTCACAGAACTGGCCGAGCAGGAACGCCGGCGCCATCGCCAGGCTCGTGCCGACCATGTTGCCGACCATCACGCGCTTGCCGAGTTCGCGTGCGCGCTGCGCCATCATCAGGCCTTCGGTCAGGCCGCCGCATTTGTCGAGCTTGATGTTGACCACGTCGAACCAGCGCGCGCGTGCTTCCAGTTCGTCCAGGTCGAGGATGCTTTCGTCGGCGGCGATGGGCACGGTGCGATCCACGCCGTCGAGTTCGGCCTCGTGCCCGCGTCGGCAGGGTTGTTCGAGCAGCGACACGCCTTCATCCGCCAGCACCGGCAGCAACTGCGAGAGCGTGTCGGGCACGTAGCCCTGGTTCGCATCGACGCCGAGCCACACGTCCGGGCGCGCTGCCCGCACCGCGCGAAGGCGCGCGATGTCGAGATCCGCCTCGCCGGTGAGCTTCACCTTGATCGCCCGCGCATGCGTGTACGCGCGGGCACGATCGGCCATGACCGCAGGCTCGTCCGCGCCGACGGTGAAGGTGGTGAGCAACGGCCGGGGCCGATCCATATTGGCGAGCTGCCAGGCGGGCACGTCGGCCAGCGCCGCCTCCAGTTCCCACAACGCGCAGTCCACCGCGTTGCGCGCGCCGCCGGACGGCAGAAGCGTGCGCAGTTCGTGCCGGCCGACGCCGTCCTGCAGGACGTCGCGCAGGTACTCGATGGCGGGCAGCATCTTCGCCGGGGTGTCCTGCGTGTAGTACACGCCGGCCGCTTCGCCGCGCCCGGTGCGCCCGTTCTTGCGCAGGGTGACGAGCGTCACCGGCGAGACTTCGAAGACATGTCCGGAGATGCGGAACGGAGCGGACAGGCGCAGGTCCTCGTTCCGCAGCCCGAGCTGGACGCGGTGGGTCTTGGTCACGACGATGCTCCCGGAAGTGCGCGGCGGCTCATGCCGCCACGCAGGTGGGTTCGATCAGTAGTTGGCGCTGAAGCCCATGAGGTGCGTGGCAAAGCCGATCCACAGCAGCGCCAGGCACGAAACCGCAAGCACGATGCTCCACAGCTTCGCCCACCACGAGCGCGGGCTGCGCAGCACGACCCACGCATTCCACAGCGCGATCGCCGCGCCCAGCGGCAGCACGATCGCCGCGAGCACGCGCAGTGCGATCACGTAGACGTCGCTGGCCGGCGACATCATCGCCAGGTCGGACATCATCGCGAAGACCATGCCGATCATCGCGCCCATCGAGGCGAGCACGGCGAGCGAGGCGATGCGAACCCAGCGGTGCGCGCGCGCGTCGGTTCCGGTCAGCGGATAACGCGCACCGTAATGGCGGCGCACCATCGCCGACACCGGCCATGCGATCACCGTGAACAGCAGCGCGGCGAGGCTGCCGACCAGCATGGTCAGGAACACGCCCGGCGTCTGCCACCACGCGGCGCGCTGGAACACCATGATCGCGGCGATCGGCTCGGCGCTGAAACGCACCACGCGGCCGTCGACGACTTCCGCCGCGAGGCGGTCGCCGCTGCCGGTGTCCTGCCACACGAAGGGGGCGATCTCGCGCCACTTCTTCGGCGCGCCGCTGTAGCCTGCGAGCATCGGCACGCTGATGGTGCCGTCCTCGTTCGCGACGACCTTCGCCTGGCCCAGCATGTAGACCAGGTTCATGAAGTTGGAATCGGCGCGGCGGCTGCTGTTGTACGCGCCGGCGATAAGCTGCGCGTGTTCCTTCGCGGTGGCCTCGTCGATGCCCTTGGCGACGTTCGACGGGCCCGGCAGGTAGCGGTTGGCGAAACCGGTGACCAGTCCGTCGCGGATCAGGCGTGCGCTGCCGTCCTTGCCGGCGCTGTTGGTCGACACGAAGATGCCGATGCCGTCGTCCGGGAACAGCTGCAGGTCGCTGTGGAACCACTGCGTGTCGCCGCCGTGGGCGATCGCGCGATGGCCGTTCATCGTGGTCTCGTAGAAGCCCAGCATCATGCGGTTGAGCGGCTTGATCGAATCCTGGCCGGTCTCGTGCATCTCGCGCGCGGTGGCTTCGCCCAGGATGCGCGACTCGCCGAAGGCGCCGTTGTTCAGGTGCGCGATCATGAAGTTGCCCATGTCCGCGGCGGTCGATGCGAGGCTGCCGGCGGGCGCGAGGTTGATGTACTCGTACGGCTGCGGCTTGCCGTCGGACGCGGTCTTGTAACCCTTCGACACCAGCGGCTGCAGGTGCTTCTCCAGCGGCTGCGAGAAGCTGGAATGCCGCATCTGCAGCGGCTTGAAGATGTGGTTGGCGACGTAGGCCTCGAACGGCTCGTCCGACACGCGCTGCACGACGTAACCGGCCAGCGCGGTGGCGTAGTTCGAGTACGCGGGCGTGGTGCCCGGTGCGTAGACGCGCTCGGGGATCCAGTGCTTGAGCGTGGAGTCCAGCGGCGCGATCTCCTTCTCGCTGTTGGCGATCAGCCCGCGGATCACTTCCTCCATGCCGGCGGTGTGCGTCATCACGTTGCGCAGCGTGACCGGCTTGCCTTGAAACGGCGGGATCTCGAAGTCGAGGTAGGAGTTGATGTCCTTGTCGAGATCGAGCTTGCCCTGTTCGACCAGCTGCATCACCGCCGTCCAGGTGAACAGCTTGGACACCGAGCCGGGGCGGAACAGCGTCTTCGCCGGATCGACCGGCTTGCGCGTGGCGAGGTCGGAATAGCCGTAGCCCTTCTGGAACAGCACCTTGCCGTCCTTCACCACGACGACGACGGAACCGGCGACGTCGGTCTGTTCCAGCGCGTAGGGCATGAAACCGTCGACCCAGGCTTCCAGGTCCGCGGCGGTGAGGCGTTCGTCGGCGGCGGGCACCGGCACGGCGACGGCGGACGCGTCGCCCGCGAGCGGCGCGGGTTCCTTGGGCGGCGGCGGCGTGGGCGCCTGCCCGGCGGGCGCGGCAGCGATGGCGGACATCGACGCGGACAACAGCGTCAGCGACAGCAGCGCCGCGGTAATCGGGCGCCAGCGGAAACCTCGCTTCGCATCCTGCGCAATCGGACTCGTCTTCAAGGAACGCACTCCCCACCAGTGAATACAGCCCCGTGCGGCAGGCACGGCCTGACACCAACTGACCCCGTTGGAGATAATGATCCTGATTGGAAAATTGTCAACCGGGTCCGGACGTCACCTAGAATTACAGGCCAACGGCCCGTTCGAGGCCGTCCGGGTCCCGGCCCCGCCCCACCGCCGGCCCATGCAGGAGCATTCATCGGCATGACCCAGCAGCACCCGACCATCGGCAGCCTCCTGCGCGCCCTGCGCGCCCGCAACGAATGGACGCTCAAGGAAATGAGCCAGCGGTGCGGCATTCCGCTGTCGACGCTGTCCAAGGTCGAGAACGACCGCCTCACCCTGACTTACGACAAGCTGCAGCAGATCAGCCAGCGCCTGAACATCCGCATGTCGGAACTGTTCGCCGAGGACGACAACACGCCCGAGCCGCCGGTCACCGCGCGGCGCAGCATCGGGCGGATCGAGGACGCCGTGCGCGTCACCACGCCCAATTACGACTACTTCTATCTGTGCCCGGAACTGCGCCGCAAGCGCATGATCCCGGTGATCACCCGCGTGCGCGCGAAGAGCATCGAGGAGTTCGGCGCACTGGTGCACCACTCGGGCGAGGAATACATCCACGTGCTCGAAGGCCGCGCCGAGGTGCACACCGAGTTCTACGATCCGATCGTGCTGGAAGCAGGGCAGTCGGTGTACATCGATTCGAACATGGGCCACGCGTACATCGCCGCCGACGGCTGCGAGGAAGTGGTGCTGCTGGGCGTGTGTTCGAGCGCCGACGAGCAGCTGATGGAATCGCTGATGCATCTGCACGGCGACGTGCCGCGCACGGGCACGCGCTGACGCATCCGGCCGCCCACCCCGGGTGCGCTTCGCTTACCCGGGCTACAACGACAGGGAATCAGCGAGCCGCTTCGCGGCGCCGACGCACGCGGCGCCAGACGAGCCCGACGACGACCACGACCGTCGCGCCACCAAGCAGCCAGGGCAGCAGCGCGCGATCCTGGTCGGCCGGCAGTTCGACGGCGTTGGACGCGCTCGCCGCGCTGAGCGCCGCCTGCGCCGCGTCCGGCGTGAGATGCCAGCGCCCTTCGCGCAGTTCGACCTTGCCTTCCAGCGGCGGCAGATGGAGTTCGCGCCAGTGGATGCGCAGGTCGCCCACGCGCGGTTCCAGCGGATTCTCGGCGCTGCCCAGGCCGTCGCCTTCAGGCTGGAACGATGCCGCGAGATTGGCCGGCAACCGCGAGAAATTCGGCCGGAACACGCGCCATTGGCCGAGCGTGCGCAACACGTTCACGTCGATGGGATGGCCGTCGAGCGTCGCGTCCATCGCCCACCAGCGACGGTTCTCGATCGGCTTGCGCGGGTTTTCGTGGCCCGGCGCGAAGCCGGACGAATCGATGCGCGCCGCGTTCCACACCTGCGTGTAGCCGTCGCCCCGTGCGCGCCACTGGTACATCTCGACCTGGCGATCCAGGCCGAACTGGCGCGTGGTCACGCCGAAGTCGCGATCGCGCAGGCCCTTGGCCGATTGCGGCGTGCCCAACGGTTCCTCGCCCGTATCTGCGCGCACGTCGGTTTGCCCGAACGCCACGGCGCCCATCGCGAGCGCGCACGAGAACGACAGCGCGAGCGCCGCGCGCGGAAACCTCATGCCGCCAGCGCCCTCGCGTGCAGCTCGGGCACTTCATGCGCAGTGCCGAACTTGCCCTTCTCGTCGCGCACCACCTGCGCCAGCGCGCACTGCGGATCGTGGGTGAAGAACAGATGCACGTTGCGGCGCAGCTTGTCGGCGAGGAACGCCTTCTTCTCGTCGATCAACAATTCCGCGTTACGGTCGTAGCCCATGGTGATGGGCACGTGCACCCACGGACGGCCCGGGATGAGATCTGCGCAGAACACCACGCCGCCGTGCGTTTCGCCGTCCACGCGATCTGGGCCGACGATTTCCGACAGCATCAGCCCCGGCGTGTGCCCGTCGCTGTAGTGGAAACGCACGGTATCGCCGAGCGCGTTCGAGTATTCGCCATCGACCAGTTCCAGGCGGCCGGTGGCTTCCAGCAGCGCGGGAAGTTCGGGAATGAAACTGGCGCGGTCGCGCGGGTGCGGTTCCAGCGCGCGCTCGTAATGGCGACGACCGACGACGTAGGTCGCGTTCGGGAACAGCAGCTTCGGCGCCTGCCCTTCGCTCCACGGCGCGAGCAGGCCGCCGGCGTGATCGAAATGCAGGTGGGAGAGGACGACGACGTCGATGTCCTCGGGCTTGAAGCCGGCGTCATGGAGCGAATCGACCAGCACGTGGCGGTCTTCCACCACGCCGTAGCGTTCGCGCAGCTTCGGCTCGAAGAACGCACCGATGCCGGTTTCGAACAGCACCGTCTTTCCGTTCAGCGGAGTGGCGAGCAGCGCGCGACACGCGAGGTCGATGCGGTTCTCGTCGTCCGGCGATGCCCAGCGGGCCCACATCGCGCGCGGCGCGTTGCCGAACATCGCACCGCCGTCGAGCTTCTGGCTGTTGCCGAGGATGGACCAGAGTTTCATGGCGTCACCATTGCGTCGTTACGGCTCGATTTTAGCGCTGCGGGCGGGGAAATCGAATGGCACTTCAGGGGTCGTTGGCAGGTGCCGGCGTCGCAGCGGCCACTACTTTCCGGCACCCCGGCGAAGGCTTGAATTCAGGCCGTAACGCCTGAACGCTCCAACATCGGCAAACCACAGCGCCGTCATTCCAGCGAAAGCCGAAACCCATCTCGATGTTGCTGGTTCGTGAGGCGCGAAGGACGTGAGCCATGCGAAGCGAAAGCATCGCAAGAACCGGCGCTCATCGGCCTGGATCCCGGCTTTCGCCGGGATGACGTTCCGGCAAAGCCGCGTCCGCGTTGCGAACGCGGGCCAGATCGTCACTTCACCAGCACATCCGCCTTCCCCACCGGATTGCGCGGATCCGTGCCGCCTTCCAGCGTGTTGGCGCGCTTGTCCCACGACACCGTCTGCAGGTTGCCCCAGGTGCGTTCGCCGTCATTGACCTTGTGGCCCATCGCTTCCAGCGCCTTCACCGTTTCCGGCGACAGGGCATCGGGTTCGGCCGAGATCACGTCGGGCATCCACTGGTGATGGATGCGCGGCTTCGCGGCGACCTGTTGCGCGGTCAGGCCATCGTCGTAGGCGAGGATGCCGATCAGCACCTCGGTGATGATGCGGCTTCCACCCGGCGCGCCGAGGATGGCGAGCTCATCCTTCGATTCGATGAAACTCGGCGTCATCGAGCTGAGCATGCGCTTGCCCGGCGCCGGCGCGTTCGCCTCGAAACCCATCACGCCGAACGCGTTCGGCGTGCCCGGACGCAGCGCGAAATCATCCATTTCGTCGTTGAGCAGCACGCCGGTGCCGGGCGCGACCAGGCCCGAGCCGTACAGCAGGTTCACCGTCTGCGTGGTCGAGACGCGATTTCCCTCGGCATCGAGAATGGAGAAGTGCGTGGTCTCGTCGTCTTCCAGCGGCGCGGGCTGGCCGGGCAGCAGGTCGCTCGGCGTGGCTTTCGACGGATGGATGCCGGCGCGTTGGCCGGCGGCATAATCGGCGCTGGTCAGGCGCGCGAGCGGCATCTTCACGAAGTCAGGATCGCCGAGGTAGATCGTGCGGTCGCGGAACGCGCGGCGCATCGATTCGGCGATCAGGTGCGTGCGCTGCGCTTCATCGAGCGACTTGAGGTCCCAGCCCGACAGCATCTGCAGCATCTGCGCGATCGCCACGCCACCCGACGACGGCGGCGGCGCGGTGGTGATGCTCCAGTCTCGGTACTTGAAATGCAGCGGTTCGCGTTCCTTGACGCGGTAACCGCTGAGCTCCTCCGCGCGCCAGCGCCCGCCCTCCTCCTTCACCGCGGCCAGCAGCTTCTTCGCCACTTCGCCCTTGTAGAAACCGTCGAACCCCTTCTCGCCCAACAGTTCCAGCGTGCGCGCGAGGTCCGGCTGCCTGAGGACCTCTCCCGCCTTCGGCGGCGTGCCGTCGGCGAGGAACACCTCGCGCGTGCCGCGATAGCGTTCCATCACTTCGCGACGGCTGGCGTAGCCGCGTTCCAGGCGCGGATAGACCGCGAAACCTTCGCGCGCGACGCGGATCGCCGGCGCCAACGCGGTCTTCAGCGGCAGCCGGCCGTACTTGCCCGAGACGTGCACGAGCGCGGCCGGCAAACCCGGAATGCCCGCCGACCACGGGCCGTTGGTCGCGCGGTCGTTGTCGAGCTCCCCGTTTGGCGTGAGATAGGCCTGCGGCGTGGCCGATTCGGGCGCGGTTTCGCGCGCGTCGACGAACACGTCCTTCCCGCTCTTCGCATCGTGCAGCAGGAAGAAACCGCCACCGCCGACGCCGGAGCTGATCGGCTCCACGACCGAGAGCATCGCCGACACCGCCACCGCCGCGTCGAACGCGTTGCCGCCCTGGCGGATCATTTCCATGCCGGCGTCGGTGGCGAGCGCGTGCGCGCTGGCGATCGCGGCACCGGGCGGATGGGTGGTGGTGGCCTTGTTCGCCGGCGCTTGCGCGGGGGCGGCCTGCAGCGGAGACGTCGCGAGGAACAACAGGCTTGCGGTCAGGAGGGTTCGGCTGGCCAGCACGCGCAACGTCTTTCGCATCAGGGGGTCTCCTGTCGCAGTCCGGCCAGTTTGGCCAGCAGCTGTTCCTGGGTTTCGGGATGGTCCGGGTCGGGGTCGATGCACTCGACCGGACAGACGACCACGCATTGCGGCTCGTCGAAATGGCCGACGCATTCGGTGCAGCGCGCCGGATCGATCACGTAGATCGTTTCGCCCTGCGAGATCGCCTGGTTCGGGCAAGCCGGTTCACAGACGTCGCAATTGACGCAGAGCTCGTTGATCTTGAGGGACATGCGGACATTGTCTCATGCCCGGCACGCCCGCCGGTCACCCGCGCCCGATGCCCAGCCCGGCCACCGCCTTCGGGTTGCCGAACACTTCGATCTGCCCCATGTGCACCGAGCGCACCAGGGGCAGCCCCAGACGCCGCCACCGTGAGCGCGGAGGGCCGGTTGAGCACGGCCTGCTTCACCTGCCCCATGTCGATGCGCTTGCATGGATAGAGGCGGCGACCACGTCGTGCCCGGGGGTAATCGAACATTCGCACCAGGTCTTCGGCGACGACGCCCATGTCGTCGTCCCAAACAGCATGTGCGAGGCGCTGGAGTTGAACAGGAACCCGTTGGCGAGCGTCGTTGCGCGCCAGGAGCGCAAAACGCACGGGCCCGCTTTCGCGGGCCCGCTGGATCCCGGCTTTCGCCGGGATGACGTCCGGGCAAAGCCGCGTCCGCCGAGCGGACGCGGGCCGGAACGTCACTTCGCTTCGATGAACTCGAACTTCGCGCCCGACGGCTCGACGGCGGCCTTGACGCGGTCGGTGTCGGCCGGCGCGCCGATGAACATCACACGCACGCCCTTCATCGTGCCCGGCTGGGCCTGGGCGAAAGCGGCGATGGCAAGGTCGGCCGACTTGGCCGAGTTCTGCGAGCCGAACGCCAGCAGCGTGCCGTCCACGCCGCCACGGGCCACGTCGCCCGTCGCCTTTTCCAGCTGGCGGTCGTACTCGCCCTGGAAGTCGGCGCCGGCCGGATCCGGCAGCGTGTACAGGTAGACGTTGGTCGCGCCTTCGATGTTGCGCTTGACGACTTCGGTCAGGTACGTGTCCCACGCCGCGCTGTCGTTGGTGGTCGGCGCGGCCAGCGGGGCCTCGGCGACGGCGGCGGTCTTTTCTTCCTGCTTGTTGCAGGCGGCCAGGAGCGGCATCGACAGGCAGGCGATCAGCAGCAGGCGGGTGGTGGTCTTCATCGGATTCCCCTCGGTTCGTTCCGGGTGTTGGTGGTGATGGAGCGTCCGATCCGGCGGCGCCGGATCAGCGTGGAGCACGTTGCCACTGCGCCTGCAACGCGGCGTCGACCGCCGGCGGCACGAAGCCGGAGACATCGCCGCCGAGGCGGGAGATCTCGCGCACCAGCGAGGAGGAAATGAAGCCGTACTGTTCCGCGGGGGTGAGGAACAGCGTCTCCACGTCCGGGATCAGATGGCGGTTCATGCTGGCCAGCTGGAATTCGTATTCGAAGTCGGACACCGCGCGCAGGCCGCGCAGCAGCACGCCCGCGCCGACCTGCGCGACGAAATGCGCGAGCAGGCAGTCGAAGCCGCGCACTTCCACGTTCGGATGGTGGGCGACGGCCTTCTTCGCCAGGTCCACGCGCAGCGCGAGCGGCAGCGCGGGCCCCTTGGCCGGGCTTTCGGCCACGCCGATGACCAGGCGTTCGAACAGCGGAGCGGCGCGGTCGACCAGATCGATATGGCCGTTGGTGATCGGGTCGAAGGTGCCGGGGTAGACGGCGATTCGGTTTCGGGCCGCGGTCATTCGAAGGTCAGGCATGGGCGCCGGAATCCGGGCTGGCCGGCGCGGCCGGCAGTGTAGCAGTGGCGGAAGCGCCCCGCCGGTAGAGCCCGTAGCGCACGTCACGGGTGCGGCCTTCGCGGTGCGGGAGCCAGTCGACGGACAGATCGAACGCGGCCTCGTGCGGGGCTTCGACGTAGAGCCAGCCCCCCGGCTTCACGACCCGCGCCACACCCGGCAGCACCGCGTCCCACAACCCCGCCGCGAACGGCGGATCGACGAACGCCAGGTCGAACGTACCCGTCGCCTGCGATGCGAGCCACGCCACCGCGTCGGCCTGCGCGATCGTCGCCGCGTCACCGCCCGGCAGGCGCGCGGCGGTGGCGCGCAGTGCCGCGGCCAGCGCCGGATCGCGTTCGACCAGGACGGCCGCCGACGCGCCGCGCGACAGGGCTTCCAGCCCGAGCGCCCCGCTGCCGGCGAACAGGTCCAGCACGCGCGCGCCGGGGAGCATCGGCATGAGCCAGTTGAACAAGGTTTCGCGCACGCGGTCGGAGGTCGGCCGGAGGCCGGCGACCTCGGGCACGCTCAGCCGCGTGCCGCGCCAGCGACCACCGATGATGCGGACCTTGCCGGTTCCGCCGGACGGCGCGGCGGGTGGGCGTCGGGGCGCTTTGTTCATCGGGGGCTCTCGAGGGCCGGTGCTAGCATGTGCGCATTCTCGCGCATTCCCCCACGCCGCCTCGATGTTCGACTTTTTCCGTCGCAAGAAAGACCAGACCCCGGCCGATGCGGCAAAGCCCGAAGGCGCGCAGGAGCGCTACAGCATCGAGGAACTGGCCGCGGCGTTCCCATCGCGCGAGGCCGAGCCCGAACCCGCCCCGCAGACGGAAGCGGTCCCGGCGGATGTCGCGCCCGCATCGCCGTCCACGGCGGAACCGGTCGCCGCGCCGGCCGAACCCGAGCCCGTTCCCGCCGAAGTGATCGCCGCCGCGCTCGACGTCGAACCGGTTGCCGCCGCGGCCGATCCCGACATCGCCGCCGCGGCACCGATCACGCCGACGGTTCCGGTCGCCGAGCCCGCCGCCCCCGGGAAGACCGGCTGGCGCGAACGCCTGCGCGGTTCGGCCTTCGCGCGCAGCTTCAGTGGGTTGATCTCGCGTCATCCGCGCCTGGACGACGACCTGCTCGACGAAATCGAAACCGCGCTGATCACCGCCGACGTCGGCGTGGGCGCGACCACGCAGCTGGTCGAATCGCTGCGCAAGCGCATGAAGGCGCGCGAATTCGCCGACGCCAACGCGCTGCTCACCGCGCTGCGCGCCGATCTGATCGCGATGCTCAAGCCCGTCGCGCAGCCGCTGCAGATCGACACGAATGCGAAGCCCTTCGTCCTGCTCACCGTCGGCGTCAACGGCGTGGGCAAGACCACGACCATCGGCAAGCTCGCCAAGCGCTTCAAGGACGAGAACCGCCCGCTGATGCTCGCCGCCGGCGACACCTTCCGCGCCGCTGCCGTCGCGCAGCTGCAGGCGTGGGGCGAGCGCAACGGCGTGCCGGTCGTCGCGCAGGGGCAGAATGCCGATGCCGCCTCCGTCGCGTTCGACGCCTTGCAGGCCGCCCGGGCGCGCGGCACGCAGGTGCTGATCGCCGATACCGCCGGCCGCCTGCACACGCAGCAGGGCCTGATGGCCGAGCTGGGCAAGATCAAGCGCGTGCTGCAGAAGATCGACGCGTCCGCGCCGCATGAGGTGCTGATGGTGATCGACGGCACCACCGGCCAGAACGCGCTCTCGCAGCTGCGCCAGTTCCATGCGGCGGTGGGCGTGACGGGACTGGTGGTCACCAAGCTCGACGGCACGGCGAAGGGCGGCGTGGTGTTCGCGCTCGCGCGCGAGTTCGGCATTCCGATCCGCTTCGCCGGCATCGGCGAGCGCCCGGAAGATCTGCGCGTGTTCGACGCCGAAGCCTTCGTCGACGCGCTGCTGCCCGAATCCCTCGGCGCCTGACGCCGCGCCGGCACCGCATGGCCGCGCCGGAACCGCAACCTTCCCCGCCGCGCCGGCGCCGCATCGCGCTGCTGGTGCTGACCGTCGCACTGGCGCTGCTCGCCTTCGCGCTGCACTGGATGTCGCGACCGGACCGCGTCGCCGCGTTGATCCTCGCGCGCGTCGGCAGCGCGCTGGGCCTGGAAATCACCGCCAGCGGCGCCGCCGAATACCGCCTGCGAGGCACGCCGATGCTGGCGATCCGCGACGTCGTCGCGCGCAAGCCGGGCGATCCGACGCCGCTGCTACGCGCCGAACGCATCCAGCTGGAACTGCCGTGGTCGACGATCCGCGCGCTCGGCGCCGACCTCACCGTGCGTCGCATCGAACTGGACGCGCCCGAACTCGACCTGCCCGCCCTGCAGCGCTGGATGGCGACGCGTCCGCCATCCACGCAGCCGCCGCGCATGCCGACGCTGACCGACGGCCTGCGTATCGTGCGCGGTCGCGTGATCGGCGACGGCTGGCGCGTGGAGGCGATCGACGCCGACCTGCCGTCGTTCGCGCCCGATCGCGCGGTGCGTGGCCGCCTGCTCGGACGCTTCGCCACCGGCGCGGTGCGCGTCCCGTTCGACGTGCATGCGGCGCTGACACGCCCGGCCGCGCGCGCAGGACTCGGGGTGGTCGGCAACGTCACCGTGCAGTCGGCGCCGTGGGCGATGCCGATGCGGACGCAGCTTTCCGGACGGCTGCACAACGGCGCCGACGGCATCGGCCTGGACGACATGCGGCTGGGCGCCGACGCGACGTACCGCAACGGCGACACCGATCTTGCGTTCACCTACGGCCTCGCCGGTCCGCTGCGCGTGCGCGCAGGCACGTTGCGCATCGCGACGCTGGGCGCGGTGGTGTACGGCACCGGCGTGGTGCCGAGCCTGCATTCCTCCGGCGCGCTCACTTTCGGCGATGCGCTGGGCCTGCGGCTCGACGGCACGTTGTCGTCGTGGCCACGCGCGTGGCCGGCGTTGCCGTCGCCCCTGTCGGAATCGACCACGCCCCTCCCCTTCGAACTCGACTATCGCGGACGCGCCGATCTGTCGGACCGCACCGCGCTGCGCCTGGCGCGCGACGACACGCGATTCGACGGTTCCTTCCGCCTGCCGGCCATCCTTGCGTGGATCGACGCATCGGCTGGCGGTTCGCCGCTGCCGCCGCTGGACGGCCGACTCGGCAGCCCACGACTTGAAATCGCCGGCGCCACGCTCGAAGGCGTGGACGTCCAGTTCGGCGAAGACGCATCACCATGACCGCACGCACCACCCCGCCCGATTTCGCCGCCCGCCTGCTCGCCTGGTTCGACGTGAGCGGTCGCCACGACCTGCCCTGGCAGCATCCGCGCACGCCGTATCGCGTGTGGCTGTCGGAAATCATGCTGCAGCAGACGCAGGTGAAAACCGCCGCGCCGTATTTCCAGCGCTTCGTCGATGCATTGCCGACGTTGCGCGACCTCGCCGCCGCGCCGCTCGACGACGTGCTCGCGTTGTGGTCGGGGCTGGGCTACTACGCCCGCGCGCGCAACCTGCATGCCGCCGCGAAGCAATGCGTCGAACGGCATGGCGGCGATTTGCCGCGCGATCTCGATGCGCTCACCGCACTGCCCGGCGTGGGACGCAGCACGGCGGCGGCGATCGCCTCGCAGGCGTGGAACGACCGTCACGCGATCCTCGACGGCAACGTCAAGCGCGTGCTGAGCCGTTATCACGGCATCGATGGATATCCGGGGCTGCCGGCGATCGAGAAGCAGCTGTGGGCGCTCGCCGAGGCGCACGTCGCCAGCGCGCAGCTGCCCGGCAGGCGCATGGCCGATTACACGCAGGCGCAGATGGACCTCGGTGCGACGCTGTGCACGCGCGCCGATCCTGCCTGCGTGCTGTGCCCGCTGCAGGAGGACTGCGTCGCGCGGCGCGAAGGCCGCACCGCCGAACTGCCCACGCCCAAGCCCGGCAAAACACCGCCGCAGAAATACGCGCACGTGCTGTGGGCCGAGGACGCGCAGGGCCGCATCCTGATGCTGCGCCGCCCGCCGACCGGCATCTGGGCCTCGCTATGGACGCTGCCGCAGGCCGACGACGCCGACGCCGCGCGCGGATGGTTCGATCAGCACCTGTCCGGCGACTACGCCAGCGCCCGCGCGCTGCCGCCGATCGACCACGCCTTCAGCCACTACAAGCTGCAATTGCAGCCGCTGCGCCTGCGTGCCGAAGCGCGTTCGTGGATCGGCGACAATGACGACCTGCGCTGGGTCGCGCGCGAGGAATTGGCATCGCTCGGCATTCCCGCTCCGATCCGCAAACTGCTCACGAACCAAGGCGCCTGACATGCCCCGCACCGTCTACTGCGAATACGAGAAGCGCGAAACCGAAGGGCTCGATTTCGTGCCCTGGCCCGGCGAATTGGGCAAGCGCGTGTTCGCGCACATCGGCAAGGGCGCGTGGGCGGCGTGGCTCGCGCACCAGACCATGCTCATCAACGAGAACCGTCTCTCGCCGATGAACCCGCAGCATCGCGCCTTCCTCGAAGGCGAAATGACCAAGTTCCTCTTCGGCGGCGACGCGGCCAAACCGGCCGGCTACGTGCCGCCGGAGCAGGAAAGCTAGGATGTCTTCTCGCGCTCGGCCGTCTGCGCCTCGCGCTTTTCCTGCTCGGCGGCCTTGAGCGACTTCACGTTGATCGGGCGCATTTCGCGGATCCAGCAGGGCATCTGGTTCGGCCCGCGGCCGAGCACGATGACCTTGTCGAAGTTGGCGTACACGCGCCCCATCTGGTTGGTCACGGTGATGGCGTTGGCGAAGTCCAGGTCCTGGCAGCGGCCCTTCAGTTCGATCAGGTAGGCGGTGCTCGGCTTGGTCCACACGGCGAGCGCGGAATCGCCCAGCGGCGTCCAGCCGTCGAGCCTGCCGAAGTACTGGAAGTTGGCGACCGGCGCGCCGGCGTTGGCGCGATAGAGCGCGAGCCGGTCGGCATCGCTGATGCGCGCATCCGTCGCGCAAGCGGTGAAGGCCAGGGTCGAAAGCAGCGCTGTGAGAAGGGCTTTCATCGAGGATTCCTTGCAGCCGACCGGGCTGCGGCATGGACCGTCGCCCCATCATGCACCCGCCCGCCGCACCCGCCGGACCGCCCCACCCGACCCGTTCAGCACACATCCGGCTTGCGCAGCCCGACGGCCATCCGTATCATTCCGCTTCTCGCACGGCCAGCCCGTTGCGGAATGGCCGGGTAGCTCAGTTGGTAGAGCAGGGGATTGAAAATCCCCGTGTCGGGGGTTCGATTCCCTCCCCGGCCACCATGATCAAACGCAAGCCCAGTAAGGCTCTCAGGCCCTACTGGGCTTTTGTTTTGAGGCTAGGCCCGGATCGTGGGTAGCACCTGGGTAGCACGGCGGAACGATCAGCGCCCTTCGTACAGCGCGACCGGATCGTTTCGGAGCCGCCACGCGTTCCATGTGCCGACTGCAAACATCACGAGCCCGGCAACTGCGAACAGGCGCGGCGCCCACATGAAAGTCTCGAAGATGGGCTGAGCGAGATCCGATGCGGACGCGCCAACGCTCTTCAGGAAGCCGCCGAGGATGATGGCGACCAGCACGAGCACGCCTGCCTGCAACTGCATGGCCGTCGCCCTGCGCTGCGCCTTCCGATACCACCGTTCGAAATCCATTGCTCACTCCGTTGAGGTTGGGGAGGTGGCATCAGACCTGCCCCCGATCTCACCGGTTGCGACCCGGTCCCAACCGGCCTGCAAATCATCGAGGCTGGCCCCTGGCCTTGGGCGATTCGCCGACGTAAGCTGACGACCTGCAAGACGCGACCGGCCCGCTATGGCCGACACTTGAGAAAGTGACGCGACTGAGTAGGGCGACCCGTTCCCGTCATTTCGCCCGCTACGCCTGGCGCAGAGCCGCTGAGGCGTTGATGGATGAGATTGTGAAGTTGCCCAATCAAGGCGAATCGCCACTGTTACCCCCTGTTCTCAGCGGCGCCGAGCACCACAGAGACGAGCCCGGGTCTCCTTGATATCTGTTGTTAGCAGTGGCAGCTTGGCCCGCGTTGCGCGGTCTCTTTGGGGCCTGAAAAAACGCTGCGCCCAATCGGTCACACATGTCCACAAACGTCCACCCTGCTTCCCAAGGACCGGACATGCCATTCCACCGATCCTTGCCGCATGCGAGCATGGATCAATCGGTTGAAGGGCGACACCATGTCCGATGAAGGCGAATCCATGCTTGAGCTCTTCGGGGCGCTCACCAACTGCCTCTCCCGTGCGATCGCCCAGATGACGCTTCGCCAGCTCGATGCCTACGAGGCAGAGGTACTTGAGATGCTCCGCTCGCGTGACGACGAGTCGCCCGCGGCGAATGCGTTCCGGTCGGTGATCCGGGACATCGAGAGCCGCCGAGCGCACCTCTTTCTTCAGTAGCTCTCACGCATCGCGAGGGTCCTCCATGCGAGTCAAGCCCCAAGCGGAAAAGGAGTCCTGCGTAAACGACTTCCTGGACCTGGCCCGTGTCCGGCAGGACATGAGGTCAGATCGGGAGCTCGCGATCGCTCTTCAGGTCGGATCGCCCGCCCTATCGAACTGGCGCCGCGGGAATAGCCATCCGAGTCCAATGACCTGCATGAAGCTCGCGCAATTGGCTGAGCTTCCCCTCGGGCTTGTCCTCGGAACGATTTGCGAAGCGAATGCGCCAAATGAAGAGGAGGCGGCGGTTTGGCGCAAGCTCGCCGAGGAATCCGTCGCTGCCAAAGGCATGGACGCGGCACGTCACCTATCGAATCGCTAAATCGGAGTTGATCGGTCACCACGTGAGGGCGCTACTTCTAGCACCCAGCGGCCCCTCACGTCTTCCCGCCAACGCCCGGACCTGACACTGCGACCTGCCGCGTCTTCAACCTCGACGAAGCGCCCTGCTCGTTCACCTGGCACAGCGGGCGGACCATCCAGGACGAAGCGGAGCACCGGTTGCTCCGGAACCCACGCCCAGACGAAGGCCTCCCAAAGGCGGCTCTTCTCCAGGTCTGGGAGGCGGTCGTAGCCCCGCGCATCCAAGAACGTGGCGAACGCCCTTCGGGCTCTCGGATCGTCTTGCGCTTTCATCGGCCAATCCCTGTTTGGCTTGGCCTAACCGTATCGGTCTACTCGCCTTGAGCCTGTGACCGAGGAGAGACGCACGCGTGAAGGTCCATCGACCTCAGGCGCAGGACGGGCGCAGGTGGTACGTGTGGAAGGTGTGCAGGCGGCGCACGTAAAGCTCTAGGCGGGCGTGCCCTGTTGTTTGGGTGCGGTAGACCTGCGTCGGCGCTCCACGTATGGCGAGCGCCCCCAGAGTTTGGAACTGGAGTTCACTCCGCAGAGCGGCGAGCCGCTTTACATCCCCGTGCTCTGGTACGCGTGGACGGATGGCATCGAAGAACTGCTCTCCTGCGCGGCCATTACCGACAACCCGGAACCAGAGGTAGCGATGACTGGCCACGATCGGACGATCATCAACATCAAGCCCGAGCATGTAGACGCCTGGCTCAACCCGGACCCGAAGAACCTCGCCGCAATGGACGAGATCCTTGAGGACAAGCGGCATCCGTTCTATGAGCATCAAGTAGCGGCTTAGGCCCCTCTCTATCAACAACTGTAGTACGCGGAGGACGGGGAATGGCCCAGGCATGTGATGGATGCGGGAAGCTCTTTGCTACGTCCGCCCTTCTGCAGTTGCACATGTTCGAAATGCACGGAGCAGCAACTGCTCCTAAGGCACTTACCCGCATCCGTTCGAGGCCACTGAAGAACGAAGTACCTAGCACTCCTAGCGAAGCTCGGAAATCTGACAAAAAGGCACGTCCGAAAAAGTCAAAGTCCGTTCGGACCGTACCCGGCGGACGCAGCCTCACCAAGTTCCGGTGACAGATCTTCGCGACGAAGAATGCTGTCACCAATCGTCAGTTTTGCCGATGCTCCTCCGGCACATAACCCAGGTCAATCAGGATGTCCGTGATCTCGATGCTCGCGTCATCAATGCAGTCATCGTTCGCCGCATCCCGGACCGCATCGGCCAGGTCGGCGACCCGCGGGAAGATCTGATCCTCTTCCGGGAACCGCGCCTTCAGATCGTCTGCACACAGGCGTAGTTGCTCAGGCGTAGCTCAATCTCCGCCCACGAGAATTGAGCGCGTTAGCGATGGATCACTTCGGACCCAGAATCCGTGATGGCACGACGGATCCGAGTCTTGCGAGCTTGCCCGGGTGGCGTAGAGAGTATATCGCGGTGATCTTCACCCCATCGGTATCAATCCACATTGCGCCCGTGACTACCCCCAGCTCGAGCCAGAACACGGCCGGCAGGCCGTTGAGCGTGCCGACCTCGTATCGGGTAGCCGGGGGCAAGTGACGCGCGATCTGGAGGTACAGGCGCGCCAAACGATCTGCGCCGCACAAGGGATGCAGCGAGGCGCGGACAATACCTCCGCCATCGCTGATGTGGATGGCGTCCTCAGCAAACAGTGCTCGCAAAGTTTCGAGTGATGGTCGCGCCATCGCGTCGATGAAGCGATTCAGCAGGCGGCTGTGTACCGCGGCGTCGACTTCGAAGCGCGGTCGGCCATCGCGTAGCCGGACTTTGGCGCGGTGGGCGCGTTGCCGGCAAGCATCGTCGGCAATGCCTAGAATCTTTGCGGCCTCACCATGGCTGTATTCGAAAACGTCATGCAGCAAAAAGGCCGCACGTTCATCGGGGCTCAGCCGCTCCAGTAGCAGTAGAAAAGTAAGGCTCAGGCTCTCGTCACGTTCGTGGACAAGCTCGGGCTGGTCGGACTCCGGCGCCAAGGGCTCCGGCAACCATGGCCCCACGTAATGCTCCCTCTCCGCCTTCGCCCGCCTCAAGCGATCTAGGGATAGGCGGCTTGTCACAGTAATAAGCCATCCTTCGGGGTCTTCAAGCTCCTCCAGGCTATGGGCCTGAAGGCGGAGCCATGCATCGTGCAGAACATCCTCGGCATCCCCAAGCGTCCCTAGCATCCGGTACGCGATGCCGAACAGCCGAGCACGATGTCGCTGAAACACAAGGGTGGACTGGTCCATGTAGTTCTCCTGCTCCTACCCAGGACGTAACGGCGCTGCAAAGTGTGACCACCCGCGCCTTGCACGCCTAGCCCCATCTGAGGCGCGCCACTGGACCCTGGCGGAAAGCACGCTTGGGCACCTCCAACTCACATAGTTCGTTAAGGACAACCGACACCCGACGTCTGCACGCGCGGCCGCTGAGCTGCCAGGCTGTCACGAATTGCGGGGCTTGGACGTCCACAGGATTGATGGGCTGGCAACGGGCCAGCTCAGCAACTTCAACAAGGACTTCCACACCATGAAACGCGCTAACTGGTTTACGGTTTCCCCCGAGGGTGCCAAGGCAATTGGGGCCCTGCACCACTTCGTCACAACGGGCACGGCCCTGCCGGCCAAACTTATCCACTTGGTGTTCTTGCGGGTCTCGCAGCTGAACGGGTGTGCCCACTGCATCGACATTCATACACGCGATGTCATCAAGGAAGGGATGTCGGTGGACACCGTCGTCCTTGTTCCGGTCTGGCACGAAGCCGAGTACCTGTTCTCGGAGCAGGAGCGGGCAGCCTTGGCGTGGGCCGAAGAAGTCACGCGCGTAAGCGAGACGCACGCCTCAGACGCGGCGTACGCTGCGGCCGCAGCGGCATTCTCCGAGAAGGACTTAGTGGAGCTGACACTGACTATTGCGGCGATGAATGCGATCAACCGCTTGGGGATCAGCTTCCGATTGAAGCCTCGCGCGAAGGCAGACGCATAGCGCGATCTCTGGGGGAGTCTGGCCGGATCCTTGCACTGGTCTCTCCGGTGCTCCGCCCGTGATGTCCGCTATCGGCCCATGAGCGGAGGTCAGTCTCACACTGTGAGACGGGGCCCCCTTAGCGTCCCCACCCCTTTCTCAAGGAGGACACAACTTTGAAGACCCAGTACTACACGTCGTCTAGCCTCGATGGCTTTCTTGCCACTGAAGACGATTCACTGGAATGGTTGTTTCCGCTCGGCGACATCAGCGAGACCAGCTATCCGTCCTTCATTGAGGGCGTCGGCGCGATCGCGATGGGATCGTCGACCTACGAATGGATCCTGCGCAATGCAGGCACCGTCTCCGAACAGACCGGAACGGCGTGGCCATACACTCAACCGACCTGGGTCTTCACAAGCCGCAAGTTGCCCACGATGGAAGGTGCCAACGTAACGTTCGCCAACGGCGACGTGCGCGCGGCTCACTCTCAAATGCTCGCAGCTGCCAACGGTAAGAATGTGTGGGTCATGGGCGGCGGCGGCCTCGCCGCGCAGTTCCATGACGCCGGATTGCTGGACGAGATCACGGTGCAAATCGGCTCCGCGACGCTTGGATGCGGGAAACCGCTGTTCCCGCGACGACTCCTCAGCCCCGGCCTTGCCCTGATCTCGGCAACGCAGGTTGGCACCGGCTTTGCAGAACTGACCTACAACGTTCTGAAGGATCGCCGCTAACCTGATTCGCGAATGCTGATGTCCGCTTCGGGTCGGAAGCGGACATTACCATCTGCGCGGACTCGGCTAGTTCTCTTCTCTGGGCTGCTCCAGAACGAGGAACCCATCCTCCTCGCCGTGGCTGCGCAGACGGTTCCTTCGACCGCACACCGGGCACATGAAGTGCAGGCCGAAGCTATCGACGTTTGCCTCGGCTTCGTCGGCCTCGAACTCGGTTCCGCAGCGGATGCACTTCCACATGCCGCGAGCGTACGCCGTGCTAAGGCTTACGAGCGGTGGTCCCTGTAGGCGCCCGCTTGATCAGAGCATCCCAGTTTGGCGTGGCCTTCGGCTTTGCCGGCTTCTGAGCCCCCTTCAATACAGCCACTCGTTCCACGAGCGGCCGGCCCACCGCGTTCGGCCGGAACGGCACGCCCATCACCGCAAGCGCGCGGCACTGTGCAGACCAGCGCTTTCGCGCGGTCAGCTCCTCTACCTCATCAGGGGTCAGCCAAGTCTCAGACATCGCCCCCTCTCTTCTTGCGCGGCTTGTACGGCCTCAAGCGTCCGGCGCGGAGGTTCGGATACGCATCGAGTGTTATCGAGCGAACTCCGACGCTGGAAGCTTGGATCGGGTCCCAGTGCGGGGAACTGTCGATGGCTCGAAACAGGTCAGAACGAGAATAGAGCTTCCTTCCCATGAAGCGCCGGGGCACGATGCCAAGCTCGCGGTATCCCTCGCGGAAAGTGGACAGGGCGACGCCGCAATACTCTGCGGCCTCAGCCTCGGTAAACCAATCCTTGCCTTCGAGGTGAAGGCGCTCATTTGCCATCAGCGCGCGCCGTCCTGCGCGCATTCTGGCGATTGCTGTTCCGGTACTCCACGACCTCGCCGGCTCTCCAGGTCGCCGGCTTGAAGGTCAGCCGATCCGGGAACCCCGGCTTGCAGGCTACGGTCGCCAAGAAATGCTCCGGGGTGATTCCCCAGAGCTCGGCGCATTCGGCCGCGGACAAGGCTAGCTCCGTCCATGGAACCTTCTCGGCCACCGTCATCGGTCGCGCTTCCTGCGAACATGGAACCGATTCGTGTCACGCCATTCGACTATCTCGCCAGCCTTCCACGCTGCCGGCTTCAAGTTGATTCGCTGAGGAAACGTAGGGAGGCAGGCTACCGTTCGGAGAAAGCGGTCCTTCGATAGGCCAAATAGCTGCGCACACTCATCCGCAGCCAAGGCGAGCTCTGTCCAGGGCAGTTTGTCGAGTGCTGACACGCGCATCTCCAACAGCTCTGCAAGTCAAACGAAGTCACCCAGCATCTGAGGCCAAAGACTCGGCTTGGAATTTACCGAACAAACCCGCAAAGCTGGTTGACTCAATCCGTAACGCCTTGATCCTGCTGCGCGAATTGCCTCAGGTTCGCCAGCGCCCTAGCCCGCCCCTCCGTGGTTCTAGGCCCAGTGCTGCACCCGCCGTGCCACTTACACCGTCGCTTCCCTGGAAGGCTCTTCCCGCGGCACGGATGACCGGCCCGGGTCTTGGCGCCGCACACCACCCGTTTCTGATTGGCCCTGCCCTGCGACCCGGACGCCACCGAAGTCATTCGCGCGCACATAGCGTCCAATAACTCCGGCACCCGCCCCGAACCCATGGGGTTTGATTTCCGTTGATTGTTTATTCCGGTCAGCTCGGCCCACTCGGCAATGATCGCGTCGATGATCCCGCTGTTGGTGTTCAGCGGGTAGCACCGTCCCCGCTTGTTGCCGATAGCAACCAAGGACTCCGGACAGGGGTAGTAGTCGATCCGCGGATTACTGGCGCGCCTGGCGCGCTGGGACGTGTTGGCCCCTTCGTGTCGCTCTGCCATCTCTAATTTGCTCTGTTATAGAACCAAGGCTCTTGCCCGAGCTGCCATGCAGCGCCGGGAGCGCCCGCGCCACCGGACCGGGGCCATCGCACGATTGCAAGCGAAATGGCCCCGGCTCCAGCTGAGTCAGTACGCCTTGTTCACGAAAACCCGCAGAGTGCCGCTATACGTCCGGCCAGGAGTAAGACGGAGGACGCCACCCTCGGCGCGATCAAGCGCCAACTGCATCTTTGCTGCGTCGTCCGTAACGCCGTCCCCAAGGCACCCGGACTGCTCGGGGCTGACGACTCGGCGGTAAGCCGTGAGGATCTCTTCGGCCAGTGCACCGTTGCCGGTCTGAAGGACGCCCACACGGGAGCCGCCGTCCGACGCCTCAAGGTCGCCGCGCAGCACCGTATCTTCTGACTCGGCGCTGACTCCAGAGCGGGTCCAGATCAGTGCATCATTCGAGTCACGCAGAACGTAGTCGTAGACCTGCCCGGGCGTGAGGTAAAGGACTGCCTCACCTCGGGCATCGAGGATGACCGGGTTGGCGTTCGGCACGGAACCGGCACGGTTGGTGAACGTTGCCCGCGGCGTGGTCGTGTTGGCCGCATAGGTGTAGAGCTTGAAACCGGCGGCGGGCTGGCCTGCGTTGTCGAGAAACTGCTGTTTTGCATTGGGGCTAAGGATTGCGGGCATTTCTGTCTCGTCCATGAGGTTGTTGCTGGCTCCACGTCCTGTGGAGTACTTCCGTCCATGAAGAAGGGGCCGACCCTTTCGAGTCGGCCCCTTCGGGCTACCTATCTGCTGGCAGCACGCAATCCGCGGCTCATGGACGGAGAAGCCGGGACTACGTTCGCTTTAAGTTTCTAACACCGACGTAGTAGACTCGCGCGCCAGCACGAATCCTTAAGGCACGAAACCAGTGACGACTGATCGTTTGTACTACCACGTCACTCACCGGGCGCACTCGCCTGGCGAAATTAAGCCGCGCGGGACGTTCGGAAAGTCGCTTATGAAGGAGGACGTTGCCGACGAGCTTGGCGAGCGCCTGCGGGAGGAGGTCAGGTTTGAGCACTACCCTCACTTGCCGAGTCGATTCAATAGCAGCTTTGTTTTTGAGAACATTGAAGACGCCGTTCTCTTTCGCGACGGATTCCGGCCCGGGGCATCCATCTACCGGGTACGGTTCGTAGAAGATCCGCCAGCACTACATCGCGTCTGCTACACCGCGTGGCAACCCCATCCGAACCCTCTGTACTTGGCTCATCAGTTCTGGGGAAATCCACCTATCTACGACACAAGAACTGAACTATTCGCCGAGGTGGATATTGAGGTTGTGGATGTAGTGGAACTTGGGTCCGAATCAACACGTACTCACCAAAGACATGATCAACAAACTGATTCTTCGCCAGTCTGATTCGGACTACCCCGATCACCACTGCTTCATTACTCTGTCCATCGAATCAGATTTCGCTCCGAGATACTTGAGTTCGTTTGCCCACGGATACGCGACCATTGCGGGAGGCCCCATGGAAGGCCAGAGCGAAGGTCACGTAACTCCAGCTAGTTACGACAACCGGCACCTCGAATTTCCCGTCGGCAACTCTGTCGCGACACTTCACCCGAGCTTTTCGCGGAGTGCAGATGGCCTTGTGCTCACAGAGATGCCTTTGGCGATCGGTCTGGCTGTCACTTATCGGATCGGCGACCGCACCATGGACTACGAAGTTTTTGGAGCAACTTGGCTGTAGCGACGTGCGGCTACGGCGTACTGGCCGACTCCGGGAGCTTTCAGCGGGGAGCGGATTGCTCCCTATATAGGGCAGCGGCAGGGTGGCATTCCGTCCCGACGTACGGAGCGCCACCGACTCATTGGAAGCCTAGACTCGCTGCTCCGAAGGCATCGGAGCGGAGCCATGTACTATCGCGACCAGCAACAAGCACTCGCCCACATTCGGCTGCGCGCCGCGAGTGGTGGGAACCACGCGTTCTACGACAGCTTGGTCAGCGAAGTCGATCATGTAGCAGGCGGCTGGGAGGCTGGGCCACTGACGAAGGATGAATTTTCAGAACTGATTGCCAGCAAGTTCAGGCTTCTCGAATTCATTAAGGAGCGTCGGAGGGAGCGCACTTAGCCAACTGCCTGCCATTGGCGCGGGCGTCCCACCAGGACGCGGACCGAAAGCCATTTCCCTGGCTGCCGCTTGCCGCCGGAAGTCGAAGACACTCGCAGTGGACCCGCTCTAACTCGGCGACAGCCTCCAGGTAAGTGGCTCCCGCAATGGACAGCTGGTCCCGAAGTGCCTGCTCGTAAGCGCGCGTTACCTCTCGGTACGTCTGGATTTTCACGGACAGCAATCGAGCACGCGCCTCGATGCCGGCTGCACGGGAGCCGAACATGACGCGTGCCATGGCGTCCCGCAGGGCGATCCGCCAATGCGGCGACACGGCGCAGGCAGCGAAGTAGGCTTCCACCTTCAGCCATTCGGCTGCCGACTCGACCGAGAACGCTACCAAGAGAGAATCCAGCGGCTTCTCTAGGCATGTGAGCGCAGCCAGACCAATGCGATCCGTATTCGTGGCGGCGATCGCCAACCATCGGCCACCGCCCACTGCCGACCATTGGCGAAAGGCGCGCTGAGTGACCCTCCCATTCTCGTCCCGAACCGCAAGCGCTTCTGTCCTACCGCGCCGAGCGATGCGCATCGCGTCCACAAATGCAGCGCCTTCACCCTCCGACTCCATCCGTTCGGCGTCAGCCTGATATAGGGTCGGCGCCCATGCAGAGCCGTAGCCGTACGACCTAAGGACACGGCGCGCAGCCTTTTCCAGGCGCATTGCGTCAGCAGGCTGAAAGCGCTCACGGCGGTCTCGTGAACGGCGTGGTTCGGCATGCGACCGACGAGGCCTAGCGCGGCGCTTCGGAGCGACATCCGACAGCGCCGTCATGGGCACCACCATAGCGTGGCGTTACACGTAACGCTCATGTAACGGTTCGAGCGTGACACCAGGCGATCGCATGCCAAACGCTTGCCGAGCGCATGCCAGTGGCATCGGGTGTTTCCATGGAGATCAGACACATAGGCCGAGTGTTGCTGTACGCATCCGCGCGCAATTGCTAGCAGAGTGCTAGCACCGGGCCGGCAGAGGACGCGTCCGCACGCGTCGAGCACGCGTCGATTCGTTGGAAGCCCCTTCGAAGCCCCTTCCAAGCCCCCTTGAAGTTCCCTTCCCCACCAAGCATCGGAAGCGAGGAGAAGCACGCAAGAGCACGCAAGGGCTTCGCCCTTGGTAGATATAGAAAGGAGGCCTGTTATGGGGCCACCAAAAGTGCCAAAAAGAGGCTGATAGGCCCTGTAGTGGGGCCAATTAAAGGCAAACGGCATCATCGCTTGCCCTCTGGTGGGGCCACATTGGCCCCCTTATGGGGCAACAGTTCGCGTTTTTCCCAAAGGCGCGAAGCCTTGTGCTCGGGCGCGTACATGATGTCCTTGCCTACGTCGTCGATCGGTTCCCAGGTGATCGCGTACAAGTTGCAACGGTGGCGACCACCATGACGCGTCACCACGGCAAAGCCGGCTTCCACAGCCTCGTCCGCGGCGCGGTCACGCGTCCCGCCACTCCGCCAACCACGCGTCTTCGCCTGACTGCGGGTGAATGAGAGATCCCCGTTGTTGGAGCCGTCGAATGCTGAAGCTAAGGCGAGCAGGAACTTGACCGCGTTCCCAGAGAGCGCGTCCCACTGCGGGGACTTGATGACGTAGTGCGGCAGCCGAAGGAACGTGTGTTCCGTCCTGCGGCCGTGCTGGCGCTGCCGGCGTCGCTGATCCTTCTTCGTGTGCATTCCGCCCCCCGGCGCTCAACGACCTGCCGACGGACTGCCTCGAAGCAGTCCGGCCCGGAGCCGTTCGACATGCATGGAGACCTCCCGCAGCGCGGCCAGCATCTGGTCGCAGCGGCCGGCTCCGAGGTCACGGGACAAGTCCATGAGCTGACCGTGAGTACGGTCAGCCAGTTCGGCCAGGGAAGCCCTCCCATCTGCGGAATTAAGGGCCATGTGGCACCTCCGCTAGGTAGGTAGCGCCCCCACCCTGCGAGCCCTGTTTATCTCCCTCCGTGATGGCTGGAAATGGCCTTGTGATCCATGCGCCAGCACCATTCCTACTCCAGCCGGCAGCAAGCAACTCCTGCTCGGTCAGACACCGGCGTGAACTCAGCCCGCCGATGCCGGCGAAGGCGCCAACCCTGTGCCGATCAAAGGCTGATTCGCTGTTGAAGAGGTCACCGCAGGCAGTGCATTCGCAGCGGCGGCCGGTCAGGTTGGGGTGAGCCATTAGCCCACCTCCTTCGGGGTACGACGCCGCGGGCGACGACCGCTGCGACGTGCAGGACGAACCGAAGCCGAGCCATCACGATGGCAGCAGATGTGCCGCCAACTGCGCCCTGCCCGAGCATCGCGAACGGTGCGAGGATCGAGCCCGAGCTCCCTCGCCCAGGCCCGCGTGCTGATCTGCTTCGCTGTGCGGCGGATCTCGCACACCTGCTCCGCTGTGAGCTTGGCGTCGGAACGAAGGTCGCCCGTGGGCACACGGCCCTTGTCCAAAGCGCGAAGCAGGTTTTCCGCCGGCGTCACCGCCTCCAGGTTTGAGACGCGGTTGTCCGCCCGCTTTCCGTTGACGTGATCTACATAGTGCCCGTCGGGTATCGGCCCGTGGACCGTCTCCCAGATCAGCCGGTGCGCGTACTGGTGACCGGCGCGGCCAGCACCCCAGCCCAGCCGGATGTAGCCGTCCCCTTAATTGCGGCCCATCACCTTAGCGAGGCGACCGTAGACGAGACCGCGCGCCGGATCGACGATGTAGCGGGATTGGCAATGGAGGATCAGCCCCACGACGTGGGCGGAGACATTCACTCCGAAACCGAGCGCCAAAGTGGTGCACGAAGCGCAACAGGCAGTCATTCGACACCGCCTTTGGGCTGCACCCGACAAGACGCCTCGAAGGCGTCAAGGTCATCAGGGTGGTATCCCGGTCGCCGCGCTATCCCACACATCGCGCGGAGCCATGTTCGGGAACTTTCGACGAATGAACTGGCAGGCCTTCCGCATCTCGGTCTGCTCCTGACGGTTCCGGTAGATGCGTTCCGGTGGAAACGAGACGACGATGGCGGTCATCGGCCACCTCCCGCAGCACGGGCGCCGGCCAAGTGCGCCATCGCCGTCCGCACTAGGGCCTGTTCGGCCGGGCTGAGCTCCAGAAACGCGGCCAGGAACGAGGCTTCGTCTGCCGTCAGGGTGATTAGCGTGCCCATGAGACCCTCCCGATCAGACCGGCGAGGAACTCGACAAGGGTCACGGGCGAAGACTGGATCGGCTTGGCGGGCGCGGCCGCGATCGCCTCGGCATACCCGCGGACCCGCAACTTGTCCCTAGTCGAAAGGTCCCTATAGATCTTCAGAAGTCGTTCTTCTTCCTGCCGGTTCGCTGTAGTCCAGACGGTCATGGCTACCTCCTGCCCCTTAGGGCCACGGCCGCCTTGCTCGGGGCCGTTTCTGCAATTACACTAAATCTCCTTTTTTGCAATTGCAAGAACTTTATGGCGAGACCACCCCTGCCCGAATCAGAACGACGTACGGAAGTCCTCCAGCTCCGGCTGACAAAGGGGGAGCGAAAGGACTTGGACGAGGGCGCAGAAGCGTCAGGGGAGCAGGTGTCGGAATTCATCCGAACGGCCGCTCTGGAGAAGGCCAAGCGTGTTAAGAAGAAGGCCGGGGAGCCCAATCAGGGCTGAGGAGGTGATCGATGCGCGCGATAGCTATGGCTGCGGCCATGGCTTGGCTGCTGACTGGCTGCGGCCCAAGCCTGAAGGATCAGGTTGAACACGCCCAACACACGGCCGAGGAAGCGCTGAGTATTGCGCAAAGTACGGCATCAGCCTTAGATGATGGCACTGCGTCGGGGAACACGTTGGCGTCTGAGGTCGAAGAAGCCAAGCAGGCGGCGGACGCAGCACTCGCTGCCGCGGAAGCGACATCGGCCCACGCGGAGGCACTTGAGGCCAGAATTGACGTGATCTGCTCTAGAGCGCCGGCTGCGTGCTACTGAACTTGCTCGCTAACTTAGCCATGGTAGTGCCCATGAAGGTAGCTATTCTCTCCGCCGCCCTAGCCGTGAGCTGGTCCGCGCAGGCGGCTGACGTCGCTTCTTGTTCGGATCCAGTTGGGCAAGGGTACTTCCCAGAGATCGGCCTTATAGGAAAGAAGGATGCCGGCTGGTCAGAAGAGAGAATCACTGGCGGCATCACGAAGCTCGTTAAGACCGGAGAGAGTGACCTTGACATCCTGTTTGTGGACGCGCGTAAGGATATCGTTTCTGCTCGCGACGACGGCGGGCGCGTTTCACTCCTGACCAAGGGAGAGAATGCCTTTTCCGTCATTGTCGTTTACCCAGGCACGACCGCAGAGGTTTACACGTTCCTAAAGAACAGCTCAGGGCATCTCGAGTATCTTCACACCCTCAGCAGATCTGGAGACGGAGTGCTGATCACGAAAGCCTCCGTGATGCGCGGGGACTGCAGCTACATCCGCGATCGTCACCGTGATCGCAAGACTCGCGATATACGCGCCCAGGCGAAGGTGGAGACGGCTTTGTCCCGGAAGCGCATCAAGGCCAGCCCTGCACGCGCGGACGGCGCTGTACGCGCGCTGCGGGCCGTCGTGAACTATCTGAGGGCTGAGCGGGGCCTAGATCTCCCTGACGTAGCCAAGCGCATCACAGCGACGAAGGGGTGGGGGAATGTCGCCCGTCGAAAGCGGGCCCTCATCGGCGACACCCTCCCTGAGTTTGTGGCTGCGGTCCGCTCGCTGCCCGAGGATCTTCCGCCTGACCTGAGTGGGACGCAGCGCGACCTGACCTTGTTCCTGCTGTGCACCGCCCTTCGGTGGACGGCCGGCGCGGGACTCGAATGGTCAGAGATCGACTTCAAGGCCAAGACGATCACCATTCCCAAGGAGCGCATGAAGGGCAAGGTGGCGCACTCGCTCCCGTTGGGGCCGCAGATGCTGGCAATGCTTAAGCAGCGGCAGAAGGACGGGCGATCGGACCGTTACGTGTTCCCGGGGCTGGGGCGCGATGAGAAGGGGAGGATCAACTTCGACGCGCTGTAGCGACCGGAGCCGCCGACAAGGATTGATATGGCGAACAGCTTCATCTACGAGCTCACAATGGCCCTCGTTCCAGGCGCATTAGCGGGCTACTACTTCGGCCTGCTCATGGCGAAGCAGGCAAAGTTCAACGCCCTAAAGCACGAAGCACTCAGATGCGTCAGGGTCATTGACTACATGGGTGACGAGCGAAGGACGGACTTTCAACACACCGAGCGAGTCAAGGAACTGCACTTGATCGCCTCAGAACTCTTTCACCTTAAGCATCGTGGTGCAGGAGAAAAACTGTTGATCATCGTCCGACAGGTGACCGACTTGATTGCGTCATCCAGGGAAGTTCCTGTCGAAACGACAGCCTCCAACTTCGCCCGGTGGCAGAAAGAACTACGAGCGCTACGCCCGGGATGGCGCTTCATCCTGCCTTGGGGACAGATCTAAATCTGCCAACAGCCCCGAGGCGTCTGGGCATCCACCATGTTGCGTGCCGTGCTAGTTCGCCGCGCCGAGACTTGATAACTCGCGACACGATACTTTCGCAGTGCCAGAGGAATTGCACTACGGCAGAAAGTAATCGATTCGCCGTTTCGTCTGACAAACCCGCCGAGGGCGTCGATCGAGGTGGCGCCTCCGGCGGGACCCTGCCATTACCCCACGGCGCAATGCTGCTCGTGCTCATGTCGAAAAGTTGTGAGCGGTGCTTCCAGCTTAGTCGGCACGAGCAGTAACGGTTATTGTCGGTAGATCAGCTCGCCGAGCCACGCCGGAGCGGAATGATCTTCCTGCCCTGTCCGCCGAGAATCCTTTCCTCTAGACGCTCCATCGGGCTCCGTAGGCGCTCCACGTCGTCCGTGAGGTAGCCAGCCGTCACGTCAGCAAGCTGGCTGTGCGCCGCAATGGCCTTGAGCGCATACGCAGACACGTCCATCGCTTCCAGCAGCGAAAGCGCGGTGCGCCGCAGGTCATGCGGTGACCAGGTGATGCGTGCACCCTCGGCGTCCTTGATTTTGTCTAGGAAGCGCTTCGAAAGCCTGTTGATAGGCTGATAGACGAAGCGAAGCGACGGCGGCGGCGGCAACACAGCAACAGCGGCGCACAACGACAAGGGGCAGCCAGGCGAAGACTCCGTTGGACGGGACCACTGGCCGTCCGCCCACCCACACGCGACCACCCCAAACCAGAGTTGCGCTCCGGATGTAGGAATTTTCTTACCCCGAGTAGCGCAATCGCCCGATGGCATCACGGCAGGTTCAGGCGCGATTCTGGCGTCCGCCCCGGCAGCCCGGTCAATGCGCAAGCATGGATGCTGCTCAGCAATGGAATCAGGCCGTCACCGTGAGCGGGTGAGCTTGCTGGGCCGGGGCGCTTCTTCTTTCTTGCGGGACATTGGCAGGGCTTCAGGGGAACCAGGGTGGGAACGACTTACGCCAGCGGTTCCTCGCGGGATTCGCGCGCCGTGCGCGATTCCGATGCCCTCCCCTCCGCCAGCCCCGATGCGTCCCGACTCGTCCGCCGCCGCACGGCGCGCCGGGCGGCGTTGCGCTATCTCATCGTCTGGAGCACGGTCGCGGCGCTCGCCCTGATCGCGCAGGTCATCGCGCCGGCCGCGGCGACCTGACCGCCCGCGAGATTCGCTTCGACCTGCTCCCTCTTCAGGCCCCGCCACGCTGGCGGAGCCCACCGTGCGCCGTAGTATGCTCGCCCTCCCATCACGACGGAGCGGCGGCATGAAGGCGATGCACTGGACACGTTGGACCGCATTGGCACTGGCCGCGTTGTTGCTGGCCGGCTGTTCCAGCGGGCCGGTCCGGCGCGTCTCCGAACCGTCCGCGCGCATCCAGCAGCTCACCGTCCGCGCCGATGGCAGCTGGTCGGCGGAACTTCGCATCGAAAACTTCAGCAGCATCCCAATGCGCTTCGAGAACGTCGACCTGGCGGTCAAGGTGGCCGATGCCGAAACCGGCCGCCTTCGCGCGCAGCCCGCGCTGTCGATCGGCCCGGAATCGGCCGACGTCATCACCGTCAACATGACGCCCGACGCCGCCGGCAAGTTCGCCGCGGCCGATGCGCTGTCGTCCGGTCGCAGCCTGTCCTACTCGCTGAGCGGGCGCATCGACGCGACGCCGGACGAAGGCAAGCAGCGCAGTTTCGACCTCGACCGCAGCGGCGTACTCAGCCCCGCGCCGGGCCTGCCCGGCGTGCTGCGCTGATCGCCCTCCCGTCTTTCCACCGACCGCCCTCCACGACCGCCGCAGCGCGCGTCCCGCACGGAATTCCACATGAGCAGTTACAAAGCACCCCTTGGTGACATGCGCTTCGCGCTGTTCGACGTCCTCGGCGCGGAAGCGCAGTTCCAGCGGCTGGGATTCACCGATGCCACGCGCGACGTGCTCGACGCCGTGCTCGATGAGGCCGCGCGTTTCACCGAAACCGTGCTCGCGCCGCTCAATCCGGTGGGCGACCGCGAAGGCTGCAAACTCGACACGGCGACCGGCGCCGTCACCACGCCAGCGGGCTTCAAGCAGGCGTACGCGCAGTTCGTCGACGGCGGCTGGGCGGGGCTGACCTCGCCGGTCGATTTCGGCGGACAGGGCCTGCCGCAGTTGGTCGGCGTGCCGCTGAAGGAAATGATCGACGCGGCGAATCTCGCGTGGGGCAACTTCCCGCTGCTCTCGCACGGCGCCATCGAAGCGCTGCTGCACCACGGCGAGAGCTGGCAGCAGGAAGCGTTCCTCAAGCCGCTGGTCGAAGGCCGCTGGACCGGCACGATGTGCCTGACCGAACCGCATTGCGGCAGCGACCTGGGCCTGCTGAAGACGCGCGCGGAACCCAACGGCGACGGCAGCTATTCGATCACCGGCACGAAGATCTTCATCACCGCCGGCGAGCACGATTTCACCGACAACATCGTGCACCTGGTGCTGGCGCGGCTTCCCGACGCACCGGCCGGCAGCAAGGGCATTTCGCTGTTCGTGGTGCCGCGCGAGCGCGTGGCGCAGGACGGGTCGATCGGCGAACGCAACGCGGTGCGCTGCGGCAGCCTGGAACACAAGATGGGCATCCACGGTTCGGCCACGTGCGTGATGAATTTCGACGGCGCGCAGGGCTATCTGGTCGGCGCGCCGCACAAGGGTCTCATGGCGATGTTCACCATGATGAACTCCGCGCGGCTGGGCGTCGGGTTGCAGGGGCTTGGGCTGTCGGAACGTGCGCTGCAGAACGCGCTGCGTTACTCGCGCGAACGCCTGCAGATGCGCGCGCTGTCGGGCGTGAAGTTCCCGGACAAGCCGGCCGATCCGATCATCGTGCATCCCGACGTGCGCCGCATGCTGCTGACGTGCAAGGCGCTGATCGAAGGCGGTCGCCTGATGGGTTACGACGCCGCAATGCAGGGCGACATCGCGGCGAATTCGAATGATGCCGCCGAACGCGAACTGGCCGATGCGCAGGCGGGTTTCCTCACGCCGATCGTGAAGGCGTGCCTGACCGAATGGGGCGTGGAGTGCACGTACAACGCGCTGCAATGCTTCGGCGGCCACGGCTATATCGCCGAGCATGGAATGGAGCAGCTCGCGCGCGATGCCCGCATCACCACGCTGTACGAAGGCACGACCGGCATCCAGGCGCTGGACCTGCTGGGCCGCAAGATCATGGCGATGCAGGGCGTGGGACTGAAGGCGTTCCTCGCGCGCGTGCAGCGGTTCTGCGAGGAGAACGCGGGTAACGAGGCCCTGGCCGAATTCGTCGGCCCGCTGCGCGAGACCGCGTCGCGCTGGCAGCTGCTGACCCAGCAGATCGGCCAGCGCGCGGCCGGCAATGCCGACGAGATCGGCGCGGCATCGTACGACTACCTGATGTACTCCGGCTACGCGGTGCTCGCCTACTGGTGGGCGCGCGCGGTGGCGGCGGCCGATGCGTCGTCGCATCCGGCGTCGTTCAAGGACGACAAGCGTGCGACCGCGCGCTTCTACTTCGCGCGCATCCTGCCGCGCACCCTCACCCACGCGGCGGCGATCGACAGCGGCGTTGCGGGGTTGCCGGAGCTCGCCGTCGAGGCCGGCTGAGTGCGACGGCCCGCGGCGGGACACCCCCGCGGGCCGCAAGTACACAAAATGTAAACAATGGCGTATAAGCTGGTGTCCCGATGGAGACCGATAGAGCGAACCTGCGCCTGGTCCGAACCGGAACCGATCTGGATCCGGCGTCGCCTCCCTTCGTGCCACGCGGCGCGATAGACCGACTCAATTCGGTCCGATTACTGTCACTGGACGCGCATGGTCGCGTCCTCGACTGGATGAGCTGGCAGGACGCCACCTGCCTCTACGTGCGCGGTGCGGTCGCCTGGACGCTGGGCGATCCCTGCCTGCAGGTGCATGGCGGCATCAGCCGCTTCACCGGCGAGCGGAGCGTGATCGAACTGCATCCCATCGTCGCCGCGCGCAGCCATGCGCGCACGCACGCGCTCGATCCCACGCCCGCCCTGACCAACGCCGCGCTGTTCGCGCGCGACGGTTACCTGTGCATGTACTGCGGCCACGACTTCAGCCGCCCGCACCTCACGCGCGATCACGTCGTGCCGGTGTCCAAGGGCGGTCGCGACCTCTGGGAGAACGTGGTCGCGGCCTGCTTCCACTGCAACTCGCGCAAGGGCAACCGCACGCCGCAGCAGGCGGGCATGCCGCTGCTGGCCGTGCCGTACCGGCCAAGCTGGGTCGAGCACCTGATCCTGTCCAACCGCAACATCCTCGCCGACCAGATGGCGTTCCTGCGCAGCCACCTGCCGAAGAACGCGCGCATGCAGGCGTGAGCCGCCATCGCGTGACGCGGTTCGCGATTTGATCGGATCGCACTTCTCGCCCCGGGCCATCTGACCTAAAAGGTTCAGATGCGACGCTCCGCGCGCGTTGACGACCGTAAGGGCGTCCGTAACACTCGCCAACCATTGCAAATTCACGACGGATTCACGATGCGCCTGACCCTCGGTCTGACCGGCATGGACCCGACCACGGAGTCCGCCCTGCAGGCGGCGATCCAGGCGGCCAACAGCCGCATGGGGAACGCCTGGAGCCTGGTGCCCGATACCGAGGCCGAGTACGTCATCGTCGACATGGACAGCATGTACGGCCCGATGAGCTGGTTGCGCCTGCACGCCGCCGGCAAGAGCGTGGTGGCGCTGACCGCCGCGCAGCGCACACAGGCCGATTTCCGCCTGGGCCAGCCGTTCGACGCGAACAGCGTGGGCAACCTGCTGCGCGATATCGCGTCGCAGGCGGGCATCACCTTCGATGCGCCGGCCGCGCCGGAACCGAAGCCCGCGCCGGCACCTGCCGCGCCCGCGCCGGTCGCACCTGCACCCGCGCCGGTCGCTGCCGAGCCCGCATCCGCGCCGGAACCCGCACCCGTGGCTCCCGTCGTCGAGGCGGCGCCTGTCGTCGAAAAGCCCGCCATCGAAACGCCCGTGGCCGCCGAGCCGGTCGCCGCCGCCGCACCTGCGTCGTCGATCGTCGAAGGCTCGCTGCTCGACTGGATCGCCAACGACCGCCTCAAGGGCCGCGTGCGCCTGCGCGGCGCCGACGACGGCCTGCTGCTCGATCTCGACCAGCGCGTCTATCACGGCCCGGCCGCGCTCAAGCCGCTGGCGCGGCATTTCGAAGGCCGGCTGGACTCGGCCGAATTCGTGCCCGTCGACGCGGCCACCTGGGCCAGCGAAAGCGCGCGCCTGGGCGCCGCGATGCCCCTGTCGCGACTGGTGTGGTTCGGCAACCTGCTGGCCGGCAAGGGCGCGCTGGCGTCCGAACACGACCCGTCGCGCCGCTACCTGATGGTCAAATGGCCGCAAACCGAGCGCGAATATCCGAAGCACTTCCGCATCGCGACGGTGATGATGAAGGGCCCGGCGCTGGTGTCGGAGATCGCCGAAGCCAGCGGCGTCACCCAGGCCGAAGTGGCGGACTTCATCAACGCCAACCTCGCCACCGGTTTCGCCGAGGTCGAGCGCGAGCCCGAGCCGGTCGATCCCGGCAAGACCGGCAGCGGCCTGTTCGGCCGCCTGCGCGGACGCTGATCGCCGCCACTGGCGTGGCGGACGGGCCGCATCTGAACAGGGCGTCGTGATACGGCCCGGTTCGATCCTTGCCCACCCCGGACGACGGCGGGACAATGGCGAACTTGCCGTCTGACACCGTCGTGATGATCGACCCGCAACGTTATCCGCGCCTGTCCCGCATCGAGGTTCCCGCCGACCTGCGCCAGTTCCCCGAAGAGGAACTGCCCGCGATCGCCGACGAGCTGCGCGCCTACCTGATCGAACAGGTCGCCCTCGTCGGTGGCCACTTCGGTGCGGGCCTGGGCGTGATCGAACTCACCGTCGCGCTGCACTGGCTGTATGAAACGCCGGTGGATCGTCTGGTGTGGGACGTCGGCCACCAGACCTACCCGCACAAGATCCTCACCGGCCGCCGCGACATCATCCACACGGTGAAGCAGGCCGGCGGCGTCGCGCCGTTCCCGAAGCGCGAGGAAAGCGAGTACGACACCTTCGGCGTGGGCCATTCGTCCACGTCGATCTCGGCGGCATTGGGCATGGCGATCGCGCTGCAGCAGCAGGGCGACGACCGCAAGGTCGTGGCGGTGATCGGCGATGGCGCGATGACCGCGGGCATGGCGTTCGAGGCGCTGAACCACGGCGGCGGCATGGACCCGGAGCCGAACCTGCTGGTGATCCTCAACGACAATCAGATGTCGATTTCCGAGAACGTCGGCGGCCTCACGCAGATGCTCGGACGCCTGACCGGCAGCCGCACGCTCAACGCGATCCGCGAAGGCGGCAAGCGCCTGCTCGGCGACAAGAACAAGCCGGCGGCGAAGTTCGTCAAGCGCTGGGAAGAACACTGGAAGGGCATGTTCGTGCCGTCCACGCTGTTCGAGGAAATGGGCTTCCACTACACCGGCCCGATCGACGGCCACGACCTGCCCGCCCTGCTCTCCGCGCTGAAGACGCTCAAGGGCCTGAAGGGTCCGCAGCTGCTGCACATCATCACGACCAAGGGCAAGGGCTACGAGCTCGCCGAGGGCGACCAGATCGGCTACCACGCCGTCGGTCCGTTCGATCCCGAGAAGGGCCTGATCAGCAAGCCCGGCGCGAAGAAGCCGACGTACACCGACGTCTTCGGCGACTGGCTGTGCGACATGGCCGCCGCCGAGCCGCGCCTGCAGGGCATCACGCCGGCGATGCGCGAAGGTTCGGGCCTGGTGCGCTTCAGCCGCGAATATCCGCAGCGCTATTTCGACGTCGCCATCGCCGAGCAGCACGCGGTGACGCTCGCCGCCGGCATGGCGTGCGAAGGCGCCAAGCCCGTGGTCGCCATCTATTCCACGTTCCTGCAGCGCGGCTACGACCAGCTCGTGCATGACGTGGCGATCCAGAACCTCGACGTGCTGTTCGCGATCGATCGCGGCGGCGTGGTCGGCCCGGACGGTGCGACGCACGCGGGCAACCTCGACCTGAGTTACCTGCGCTGCGTGCCGAACATGGTGGTGATGGCGCCGGCCGACGAGAACGAGTGCCGGCAGATGCTGAGCACCGGGTATCACCACGAAGGCCCGGCGGCCGTACGTTATCCGCGCGGTACCGGTCCGGGCGTGGCCGTGCAGCCGACGCTCGACACGCTGCCGATCGGCCGCGCCGAAGTGCGCCGCAGCGGTTCGAAGATCGTGCTGCTGGCGTTCGGTTCGGTCACCGCCGCCGCCGAAGCGGTGGGCGCGGAGCTGGGCCTGACGGTGGTCAACATGCGCTTCGTGAAGCCGCTGGATCGTGCGCTGATCCTTGAGCTGGCGCATGCGCATGCGGGCTTCGCGACGATCGAGGACAACGTCGTCGCGGGTGGCGCGGGCTCTGGCGTCGCGGAACTGTTGAACGCCGAAGGCATCGCGCTGCCGATGCTGCACCTGGGCCTGCCGGACGAGTTCCAGCACCACGCGAGCCGCGAGCAGTTGCTGGCCGAATCCGGGCTGGATGTCGCCGGCATCCGCGCGGCGGTGCTGCGGCGCTGGCCGGATCTGGGACGGGCGAATGTGGCGGTGAGCGCGGCGGGTTGACGTCTCGCACGACGCCTGCTTCATCCTCGTCCCGCGACGCCCGGAAAAACCACATCACCGTCATCCCGGCGAAGGACGGGATGACGGGTCATGGGCGCTACGGAACCGGCACCGGCTCCTCCACGACATACCCCTTCGCCTTCAACCGCGCGAGAAACCCATCCGCCCGCGTCAGCTCGCGCATCGGCAACACCGCGAACGTCGTCGCGTTCTTCGCCAGCGCCGCCTCCGCCGCACCGAGCCACCGCGCGGCGACCTGTTCCTCGATGTCGCCCGTGCGCTTGCGCAGTACGCCCGACTGCGCGGCGGCGCGCAGGCACGCCTCGTTCTGATCCGTGTACGGGAGTGCCTTGAGCGCTTCCAGGTCGCCCACGGCCCACGCGTTGGCGCGATCGCGCATCGTGCCCAGGTCGGATTCCAGCCGCTGCAGCGTCTTGGCGAAGCAATCCAGATCCGCCAGTCGCGAGCTGCGGAACTCGTTCAGCGCGACCTTCGGATCCTCGATCATCACCGTCACCATCGGGTCCGTGCGCGGCACCTTGTGGCGCTTGGCGAGCTTCTCCACGACCGGCCACACCACCCCGCCCTGTCGCAGGCCGACGTCCTCGATGGCTTCCTGGTACAGCTCCATCGCCGCGAGGATCGGCCGGTAACTCTCCACGCCCTGGTCGCGGCCGATGTATTTCTCCTTCAGCACGCGCCAGCGCGCGTACATGTCCGGCGGCACCACCTGCTGCAGTGTCTGGCCGTCCGGGTTCTTGCGCGCGCCGAAGGCTTTGGGCGCGAGCGCCAGGGTTCCGAAGAAACCCAGGTCGGTGTCGATGCGCAAGCCCGGCGGCTCGATCACCTCCTGCGACTGCGCGATGACCTGCTCGACCTCGCGCGATTCCCAGTCCATGCGGCGCGGCAACGGCGACACGGTGCCGAGCACCCACAGCGTGTGCCCGCCCCTGTGCACTTTCCACAGCCCGGGCCCGGGCTGGACGCCGCTGACCACCAGCGGTTCGAGGTCGCGGATCGGCGGCTCGACCGGCGGCGCACCCTGCGCGTGGGCCGCGCCCGCGGCGGCGAACAGGAGTGCGGACAGCAGCATGGCGGTTCGATGGAGCATTCGGCATTCCCTTGGCTGGCGATGCGCGGACATTCCTGCCCCGCGCGGATCGGGATGGACCGCCTCCGCGATCACGAGTTCCCGTTCATGCCGGCGACCACGCGCCAGCCTCACGCAGGGCCTGCGCGACCGCACTTGCCGGATCGAGCAACGCGAAGCCGTCCCAGACGAATCCCGGCGCGACCGTGCACGCGACCAGCGTATACGCAGACAGCGGGCGCGCGGCCTGCCAGCGCCCCGCGCGCACGACGTGCATCGCCGGGCCGCCTCGCGCGGCGCTGTCCAGCCGGATGGTGCGAAGCACGCCATCGTCGGCGTCGAATTCCTGCAACTCCAGCGGCCCGCCGTCCTGCCAGTGCCAGGTCTCGTCGGCGTCGACCCGGTGCCAGCGGCTCGCCTCGCCCTCCGCCAGCAGGAACTGGATGGCCGTCAGCGCCGGGCGCCGATACCCGCCATGTTCGACCGGCAGCGCCGATTCGTACACGCGGCGGTAATGGCCGCCCTCGGGATGCGGGACCAGTTGCAGGTCGGCGATGAGACGGCGCGCGGTCGGTCCGGAGGTGTCCATGGCCCCATCGTAGCCGCGCTGGCCGCCGCGCGTTCCAAGTCGAAAAACCTGCGGAACCAGGCGATCCGGCAAGCCAGACCCGCGCATGCCGCAACCGTCCCTCGCGCCGCACGCGATCCTGTCTGAGGGTCCGGCGCGCTCGCGGCGAACGCGTCGGCCACTTCACCACCTCCTCACCGTGCATCGCGGAGATTGCGCACCTCATCCGCATGAGGGGCAGGAGATGGAGAAGTCGGCAGAACGAAACGCGTTGTGGCAGGACCACGTGGCCGTGGGATTCGACGTCGTCAGCAACGACGGCATCCTGCAGGGCTATGCCTGCAACGCGCCGTTCGTGATCGGAGCTTTCGCCGACGAGCCGGCTCGGGAAAGCGCCGTCGCAGGGAGAGAGGCGCTGGCGCTTTCCTGAGCGGCATGTTCCGGGGCGGCGTGCAGCTGGCCGCTCCCGCAGGCGGTGCTATCCTCCGGCGCGTCCCGCGTTGTAAGGATGAGCCCGGATGCCCGCCAAGACGACCTCCAGGAAAGCGAGTTCCGTCGTGAAGAAGGCCGCCAGCAAGGCGGCCGCGAAAACCACCGCGAAGAAGGCGGTCAGCAGCACGTCCCCGCGCAAGGCGGCGGCTACGAAGCAGGACGGGCCGAAACTGCTTTCCGGTGGCAATCCGCAGATACCCAAGGGCCATGGCGATGAGCCCGTGCAGGCCTACATCGCGGCCATGCCGGGCTGGAAGCGCGATGCGTGGCGCCGCCTCGACGCGCTGATCGAGAAGACCGTCCCCGACGTGCGCAAGGCGGTGAAGTGGAACTCGCCGCTCTACGGCGCACCTGGCGATGAAGGCTGGTTCCTCGGCGTGCACTGCTTCACGCGCTACATCAAGGTGTCCTTCTTCCGCGGCGCGTCGCTCAAGCCTGTGCCGCCGGGCGAATCGAAGATGGCGCACGTGCGCTACCTCGACATCCACGAGGACGACGCCGTGGACGAGGTGCAGTTCGCGACGTGGATCCGCCAGGCCAGCAAGCTGCCCGGCGAAAAAATGTAGCGGCTGGCGCGATCGCCGACCAATCCGACGAGACCATCTTATGAAGAAGCAGAACGGCAACGGCAGCACGGACGCGCACGCGGACGCCTCGCGCCTCATCGATGCGCGCATCGAAGAACTCGGCGACTGGCGCGGCAAGACGCTCGCGCGCGTGCGCAAGATCATCCGGCAGGCCGACCCGGACGTGATCGAGGAATGGAAATGGCGCGGCGTGCCGGTGTGGTCGCACGATGGCATCCTCTGCACCGGCGAAACCTACAAGCAGCACGTCAAGCTGACCTTCGCGAAAGGCGCGTCGCTGGACGATCCGGCCGGCCTGTTCAATTCGAGCCTGGACGGCAATACGCGACGCGCGATCGACCTGCACGAAGGCGACGAGATCGACGAGGACGCACTGAAGACGCTGATCCGCGCCGCGGTCGCGTTGAACGCGACGAAGAAGACACGCAGGAAGAGCGTGGCCGCAGCGAAGTAACCACCCAGAAGAAAAACGCCGCGGGTGTTCCGCGGCGTTCCCGGAAAACATGTGCGCCCTCGCCCCGGCGACGGCGCACATCACGGCTTACATCGCATACTGGTTGGTCGTGACGCGGATGTTCGTCGTCGTGCTGGACTTCTGCACGTGCGGATCGTTGCCCTTCGGCATCGGGCCGGGAAGGATCCCCGTCATCGTCACCAGCGGCTTGTCCACGGTGTTGAGGCCGAAGATCTTCGTGTAGTTGTTGCGGAACACGTTGCCGCTGGCCTGGTAGTCGTTGGTGGTCGAGCTGAACATCAGGCCGCACAGGTTGTTGTGCAGGAAGCGGTTCTGCGCGATGTAGCCGGAGACCGCACCGACGGTCAGCAGGCCGTAGCCGCCGTTGTATTCCATCGTGCACGACTTGACCGTCACGCCCTTGACGCGCTTGTACACCAGGATGCCATTGCCCTTGTTGTTGCGGATCAGGCAGTTCTGGATGTGCACGGTTTCGGTCGTGCGCAGGTCGTTGATGTCCGGCTCGATGTCGATGCCGCACTCCGGCGCGATGCCGTTGGAGTTGCTGAATTCGCTGTCGTACACCTTCACGGTGCGCGAGCAGCCGATCGTCAGCGCCTGGCGGCGGTTGTTGGTCGAGACAATGTTCGCGACGACCACGTCCACCGACGGAATCGTCGGCGCATTGGTCTGCATCGCGCCGCCGATCGACATTCCGTCGCCCCAGCAGTTGGAGATGTGGATGTCGCGCACGGTCACGCGGTTGGCGCCGCGCACCATGATGCCGTGGCCCCATTCGCCGGTCGTGCCCAGGTGCGTGTCGCGATCGCCGATGATGCGACCGCCGGAGATCTCGACGTCGCTCACCATGTAGACCATGAGCACGTAGGCGCGCTCGGCGGCGTTGCTCTTGGCCTTCAGGATCGCATTGGGATCCATCTGCAGGCGCATCTTGCTGCGCAGGCGCACGTTGACGGTCGGATCGATGATGTAGGTGCCGGCCGGCACCGTCACCGTGCCGCCGGTCGACGGCAGCGCGTTGATCGCCTTCTGGAACGCGGCAGTGTCGTCATGCACGCCGTCGCCATAGGCGCCATGGTTCTTCACGCTTACCACCGCGGTGCCGCGCGCGCGCACCGGCGGCGCGTAGGTGTTGGCGGTGGTGGCACCGGCCGCGAACACCTTGCCGATACCGGCAAAGCCGAGCACCGGCGGGACCGACAGGATGAGGGACTTCTGGATGAATTCGCGGCGCGGCATACCGGCCGCGCGGGTCGCACGGTTATCGTTCACGTTCGTTTCCGGAGTAAAAATCAGCGAGAGCTGGGCAGGCACGGAGACGAAGCGAAGAACATGTGTGCTCACACCGTCTTCGCCTGGTCATCACGTCACGATGATGTTCGTGACTGGTGCGCACCTTAGCTCACGCCACGCTGACGGAGATGAACATGCGTGCGTGACTTTGCGTATTTGTGGTTTAGCTCAAGAAATATCGGGCGAATCGGTCAGACGCGTTGCCTCTTCACGTTTCTGACTGCGCCTGCGAGCGATTCTTCCGTTCCCGGGATTGGAGTCGCTTGGCTCTTCACATGCATGACGGGGTCGCTCACGCATCGCGGGCTACGCTTGCGATCGGTTTCCGGAGATCCCTCATGAGCGACGACCCGAACACCCGCGGCGAGCCCGACCGTTCGCGCATCAACGTCAACCAGGAACACGAACTGCGCTATTGGACGCAGGCGCTCGACGTCACCGAAGAGGAGCTGCGCGAGGCCGTGCGTGCGGTCGGCGCGTCGGTCTCGGAGGTACGCGAATACCTCCGCAGCCGTTGAGGGCGCTGTCGCACAAGCGGACTCTTCAGGGCGGAGCCCGCCTTCAGCGCGCGCATTCCCCGGAAGCGCCCGGCGTGGAGATCGCGGAAAGGATGTCCTCGAAGCGGTAGGGCTTCTGCAGGACGGGAACATGCGCGGGCGCCCCGCTGCTTTGCGCGTCGTATCCCGTCGCCAATACCACCGGAAAACCCGGCCTGATCCGCTGCATCGCGCACGCGAGTTCAACGCCGCCCATGCCGCCGGGCAGTTCGACGTCGATCACCGCGCAGTCGAAGTTTTCCTGCTGGAACAACTGCAGCGCGGCTTGCGCGTCGGGCACCGCGCGCACGTCGAGTCCGGCCGCACTCAACGCCTGCACGGCGGTCTGCGCCAGCAGGTAACTGTCCTCGACGAAGAGCATGGAACACGAGCGGCGCATCGGCGTCTCCCAGTCATGTAGCCCCCTGCGGACCGATGCTAACCCGCCGTTGTCGGAAAAGCGTCGAAGCGGCGTGTAGCGCCAGTCACCCCACCGAACCGAACTCGAGCACCACGTGTGAACGCATGCGCCGTGCGTGGCTGGCTTCACGTGGAAGCCGCGTTTGTTCATATAGGGTCATAGCGAACTGTACAGGGAGCAGTCCGAATGAATCTGGCCATCCAATGCCTGCCGCCAGGCTGGCGACTCGAAGCATTGCCGCCTTCGCGCGAACGTCGGGAATGCTGTCTTCGACTTACGACCCCACACGGACAGGAGATCACCTTTACCCACAAGCCATTCCAGTTCGCCTGCGACATCACGCGCGAGTTCGAGGCCGACCTTCGCGCTTTGCAATCGCCTTGCGAACAGGCCGATCCATCGCTTCGCATCGCACGACCGGAACAGATCGGGAAGGACGGCTTCCCTTCACTGCAGCGGATCGCCGGCTGCGAGTGAGAACACACGAAGCCGTTTCCGTCCACGCCAACATCGAAGGGAGCCCACCATGACACAGCCCTTGCATACGTTGCCGCCCGACTGGAGGCTGGAAGTGCACGGCCCCGCATGCGGATGGCCGAACTGCACCATCATCATCACCAGCCCGCACGGACTGCAGATCCGCTTCGTCCACAGCCCCGACGAAAGCGCCTGCAAACTCACCGAACAACTGCAGGAAGCGATGGGGTATCGACAGGACGTTTCCACCTGGCAGTAACAAGGGGAATGCACTCTCGCGGCACCGACGACCGGGGCGACTGACGCTTCAATGCAGCCAGCCGCCCCGCACGTTCCTGGGGATGGCAGACGATGTTCCGGACGCGCCGTGGGCCATGCCGGCGGCGCGCAGGAAGCGTGTGCAGTTGGATGGTAATGTCACGCCTTCGTCCTCACGCAAGGCAGCCTGCCTCTCGATCGCGATCGACGCGGCGGGTACGAAAGGAGTCGCGCATGGAAGTCTCAACGAGGGATCTCGTGGCGTTCGCTCACGTGGCCGATGTGGAACGGACCATCCGGTTCTATTCCGACCTGGGCTTCCACGTTGCGAACAGCGTCGTGCAGGAAGGCAGCACGGTTCCCGTATGGGCGTGGCTTGAAAGCGGGAAGGCGAACCTGATGGTGGGCGCGGCATCCGCGCCCGTGGAGGCGAGCCAGCAGGCGGTGCTCTTCTATCTGTACTACGGCGACATCAGGCAGGTGCATGCAACGCTGCTGGCTCTCGGCCACGAGCCGGGCGAAATCAGGCATCCGTTCTACATGCCCGGCGGCGAGTTCCGGCTGTGCGACCCGGACGGTTATGTCCTGATGTTGGCTCAGGCGCAGATCCGGCGAGCACGGGGCATCGCAATGAACCGGCAGTAGCTCCGCTACGTTAGCCGGCGAATGCGTACTGCCCGCGGTCGCGTCGATCGTCGTCCTAGGGCATCGCCCGTGCGCAGCGTGTGCTCGAGCAGCCGTTTCCTGAGGGGCGGGGAACAAGCGCGATGTCATGTGGATGGCGCCTCAGGAGCTCCATCCGGCGGGTACGGGGGTGACACGGCCGCGCGCGTCGCGTCGGCCGAGGGAGTGCTAATGTCCGCTTCCGAACCATGGCGGACATACGCATGTTTGGTGACGCATGAGCAATGACCCCACCGCCAAGGTGCTATTCCGCATCCCTGAAGATGATGGATCCGCGTCAGTCGAGACGCTGTGGGCAGTTCCACTCGGCAACGATCTGTACAAGTTGGACAACTCGCCGTTCTGCGCCTACGGAGTCTCCTGGCAAGACACGGTATACGCCCCCTTCGATCCCCAGGAAGGAATGCCCACCTTCCAGTCTGTCGTGGAGAGGTCTGGTAATCGAACCGTTCGCGTTATCCTCGTCCCCTCCGCATCAGCCGGTAGCGGGACGGAGGGCGTGCTACAGGGCTTGATCAATCTCGGTTGCAGCGACGAAGGGATGGCGCCGGGTTGACCCAGTAGTTCCTCAGCAGTCTCCTGCGCATGCTCGCTGAGGAAATAGAGCGCCGCGAACAAACCCTCGGTGATCGACACATCCAAGGGTAGCTGCTTCAGGGGTGGCTCTTGGCTGCTCTCGAGCTGCCCCCGGAACGCGTCGCTGTTGGCCAGTACGCGTGCCAGCGCATGCACGCCCATCAGCATCCCGGTCAGCGCTGCCAGCGTGTGATCGCGCGGCTCAATGCCCTCGTAGGTCCAGAACTTTCGTCCCAGCGGGGAGACGTGCCGGCGCTGTGCTTCGATTGTGTCCATCCATCAACTCCTGTACAGGTGAAGTCGACACATTCATGCCTTCAGTCGCGCGAAGCATTCAAGTCGCCGATGAGCTCTAATCCCGCACCAGTTCCATGCACACTAGAGAACGACACGCGCGCGAGTTGAAGTGTTGACACGGGGCTGTTCGGCCGCCTGTCCTCGGCAAGACCGGTTCGTGTCCCTGTAACTCGTTCGATCCTGACCGACCTGACTTCAGATATCTCCGCCATGAGGACGAACGCGGCGTTGATGATGAAGGGCCTTGACAAGTTCATGGCCAGCGCAGCGACCGTCAGCGCGATGGCGCTGAGCGGCCTACCCCCGACTGATACGCACAGAATCACCAATGCCGACACAAGAATCGAGAGCGTAACAAGCAACACTCTGCGCGCTCCGAACCTGTCGGCGGCAGCCCCTGCGAGTCCCTGCAATAGGAATGAGGCCAGGAACTCGCTGACATACACAAACGTAAAGGCCCACAGGTCGCCCGTGAGCTTGTACAAGAGCATGCCAAGCGTCAGCGTGAACAGGCCTCGGGCGACATTCACGGCGAGTTCGGCGATTGCTATCTGGTACATCGACAAGACCTTGCTGATTAGCTTTCGCCAGAGGCGGGACGTGGCGGCGACGCGCCATCTCCAAGCACGTCGGCTGCGTGCGCGACTCTCGCGCCCCTTCCGCGCACCCCCAGTTCAGCCACGCCAAACATGAAGCCCGCCGGGACCTGCTCAGCACTCGGACATCAACTGGAGACGCAGCAAGGCGCTGCCCGCCTTCGCAATCTCGATAGCCGTATCCGGATCATCTGAAAGCGCGATCACTTTTGCGATCCGATCGAACGAGTTTTGCACGGGCCCGACCTTCTCGCCGCGATCCTTCAGAATGCTGACGTCGTAAACGCCATCCAGAACCTCGGCTGCGCGCACATTGGTCACGTCATACAAGCGTCCCTCGACCCCCTCGTCGGGGAACAAAAACCAGATCGCTGCGGATTTCGCTTGCGAATCACTGGCAATCACAGAATCTAGAACAGGCTCGCCAACTGATTGCCTAGCCGTGATTGAAGTGAGGTTCACGCCCGTGCTCAACCTCACCAGTTCCCAGATGTAATCACCGCCGCCCCTCGTATGGGTTTCGATGAACCTAGGCCCATCCTTGGTGAGGATGATCTCCGTGTGGGTCGGGCCGTCTGTAATGCCGAGAGCCTCGATCACATCAATGACGTAATTCTTGACTTGCTCCTCATCCTCGACACTCAGGCGGGCCGGAATCACGTGCCCGATTTCCACTCGCGAGCTTTGATGGACATACTTCCGGGTAATAGCAAGGATGCGATGCACACCGCCTTCAGAGAAGCCCTCGACGCTGAACTCAGGGCCTTCATGGAACCGCTCCAGCATTGCTGGGTAGCCGCCCTTGGATCTCCTATAATAGTCAGCGGCCAGCGCAACCTCCGCGACGTTCATGATGATGGAGACGCCCGAGCTCGCGGTCGCATCATGCGGCTTCATCACCAGCGGAAAGCCAAGCTGCTCAGCCTTTGTAAGGAGCTGCTGTTCGGTGTCGACTAACATGAATTCGGTCGAGTCTAGTCCTGCCGCTCTCAGGACTGCGCGCGCCCTGTCCTTGTCCATAATGTTGCGCAGAGTCTCTAAGCTCAACTTCATATCGATCGCGAGAACTTCTGCAACGTTTATCGCGATCTCTTGATAGCCATCATGGAAACAGCAGATTGCGTCAAACGGCCTTTCTGCGTGCAGCAGCTTCGCGAGCCTGACGTAGTCCTCAACACCTTCTTCATCGGCGAACAGGTGAACGTTCTCGTAGGGGAACTCCAAGTCTGCTTTAGCCATGTAGCTATTGAATGCGTACGCGCTCTTCCTCGTGAAGAGCACGATTCGCTGACTGATGTCCCTCAAACCTTCGTGGCACTGCCTTGCACCGCCCAACAGCAAAACATTCATAAACCGTCTTCCATCGCAGATTGATTAGCTTAGTGATATCGAGGTCGTGGGCTCATACAACTGGGTGGCCCAGCGACTCACCAGGGGATCCAGATAACTGATGCCCTTGTCCCTGACCAAGTCGATCAAACGCGCTTGCTGATCCGCGATGACGGGGTGGTCAGGGATGCTGCTCAGAATGTTGTTGACTACTTTGAGAGCAGAAGCACTAGCGGCAATCTTCACCGAGCACCGGCTGCGTGGCGGCCGTGACCGCGCCCTGCGTGGCACCGGACACGGCGCGTCCAAGCACGCCCGCAGCGCGGGTGGCAGGCAGCACGGCACCGGCGACGCGTGTGCCCAGCGCCTGCAACGCCCGCGTCGGTGCCAGGTACGGCAGCACACTGCCGACCACGCCACCCACATCGCCGCCGAAGCTGCCCTGCGTGCGCTGCTGGTAATCGAGTTCGCGCTGACGCAGCGCGGCATCGTCGGCGGCCACGGTGTCGTTGACGTACTGACGCAGGCGTTGCGGCAGGGTCTGCGGCTCTGCAGCCCTTCCGGTCACCAGGCCGGACAGGCTCGGCGCCGGCTCGTTCACCAGCGCATTCACGCCGGCCTGCACGCCGTGACCGACCAACTGCGCCACGGGACCGCGAACGGCGAAGTCCCCGCGCACGGAGATAACAGCGGAGGAGAGAGCGCATTAAGAGGAGAAATCGGCATCAGGCCGAAAGCGCGAAGTCCCATCGACTCGCGCAACACCTTGCGAACAAAGTGGAAACTGCACTCCCGCATGCAGCGGGAGAAAAATTCGATTCCGCAAGATGGTCGGGACGGCCGGATTCGAACCGACGACCCTCTGCCCCCCAGGCAGATGCGCTACCAGGCTGCGCTACGCCCCGACGTGTTGCTTGTGCCGCCCTTGCGAGCGGGCGGCAAGTATAACGGTTGAACCCTCGCCGCGGCCACCGCGGCGTTTCCTCGCGGCGATTCAGCGTCGCAGCAGCTGCAGGACTTCTTCCAGCTCCATCCGCACCTGGCGGATGATCTGCGAGCTCAGCGCGGACTCGTCCTTCGCCGTCTCGCCTTCCAGGCGCAGACGCGCGCCGCCGATGGTGTAGCCCTGCTCGTACAGCAGGCCGCGGATCTGGCGCACCATCAGCACCTCGTGGCGCTGGTAGTACCGTCGGTTGCCACGACGTTTGACCGGGTTGAGCATCGGGAACTCGGTTTCCCAATAGCGCAGCACGTGCGGCTTCACGTCGCACAGCTCGCTGACCTCACCGATGGTGAAGTAGCGCTTGGCCGGGATCGGCGGGAGTTCGCGATTGCTGCCGGGGTCAAGCATGCTCAGCTCCGGAATAGGCTTCCACGCGTTCCTTCAGTTTCTGGCCGGGGCGGAAGGTCACCACGGTGCGGGCGGAGATCGGGATCTCCTCGCCGGTCTTCGGGTTGCGGCCCGGACGCTGGTTCTTGCGGCGCAGGTCGAAGTTGCCGAACCCGGAAAGCTTCACCTGGCGACCGTGCTCCAGCGCCTCGCGCAGCGCGTCGAAGAACGCGTCCACGAATTCCTTCGCCTCCCGCTTGTTCAGCCCGACTTCGTCGAACAGGCGTTCGGCCATCTCGGCCTTGGTCAATGCCATCGTCGCTTTCCTCAACCTCAGCCGCGGATCGTTGCCCCGTACTCCCGCTGCAGCGCGTCGGTCACGCACGCCACTGCGGAATCGACGTCACGGTCAGTCAGGGTGCGCGATTCATCCTGCAGAATCAAGCCCATAGCGAGACTTTTGAAACCCGGTTCAACGCCCTTGCCCTGGTAGCGATCGAACAGCACCAGATCGCGCAGGAACGGGCCCGCGGCGGTCTTCACGGCCTGGCCGATGGCGGCCCATTCGACGTTCTCCGGGACGACGAACGCGAGGTCCCGGCGGACGGACGGGTATTTCGACAGGGCACCGGCGCGTGGCACGGCGCGGCTGAACAGGGGCGACAGGTCGAGCTCGAAAGCGATCACGTCCACGTCCAGTTCCAGCGCGCGTTGCAGGCGCGGGTGCAACTGGCCGATCCAGCCGAGCTTCACGCCGTCGCGGTACACGTCGGCCGAACGCCCCGGATGCGCCCAGGCGGGCTGGGAGGCGCGGTAGTCGAGCGAGGCACCGGCAAGCGCGGCGAGGCTGTCGAGGTCGCCCTTCAGATCGTGGAAGCCGATGGTACGTGCCGTGGCCCCCCACTGCTCCGCATGCACGTCGCCGCACGCGGCGGCGGCGATGCGGCCGGTTTCGATCGGCGCATCGCCCGCGTTGGCGCGGAACACATTGCCCAGCTCGAACAGGCGCACGCGCGGCTGCTGGCGCGCGGCGTTGCGCGCGAGCGCGGCGACCAGGCCCGGCAGCAGCGCGGTGCGCATGACACCGAGTTCGCCGCTGAGCGGATTGGCCAACGGCACGCTGCCGTCGGTGAGGCCCCACGTCGCGAGCAGGTCGGCATCGACGAAGGCGTAGTTCACCGCTTCCAGGTAATCGCGCGAGGCGAGCTGGCGGCGCGCGGTGGATTCGTCGACGCGGGTTTCGCTCGGCGCCACCAGGCGCGCGGCGCCGGCGGGCAGCGTCGTCGGGATCGTGTCGTAGCCGTGGATGCGAGCGATTTCCTCGATCAGGTCCTCTTCGATTTCCAGATCGAATCGACGGGTTGGCGGCACCACGCGCCAACCGTCGGCGACGGTTTCGACCTGCAGGCCAAGCGCGCTCAGGATGCGTTCGACCTCGGCATCGGCGACCGTCAGTCCCAGCACGCGTGCCAGGCGCGCACGGCGCAGTACGATCGGCTGCGGCTTGCGCAGGTGTTCGGTGAGCGTCACGTCCAGCGTCGGGCCCGGCACGCCGCCTGCGATGTCGACGATCAGCTTCGTCGCGTATTCCACCGCGATGCGCGGCAGTTCCGGATCGACGCCGCGTTCGAATCGGTGGCCGGCGTCGGTGTGCAGGCCGAGCTTGCGGCTGCGGCCGATGATCGCCGACGGAATCCAATGCGCGGCTTCGAGGAACACGTTGCGCGTGGTGTCGGTCACCCGCGTGTCGTAGCCGCCCATGATGCCGCCCAGTGCGACGGCGCGCGCACCCTTGCCACCGGTGCTGTCGGAAACGACGAGGAAATCGTCGTCGAGTTCGACGGTGCGCCCGTCGAGCAGCTTGAGCGATTCGCCGGCACGGGCCGGGCGCACGACGACGTCGCCTTCCAGCGTGTCCTTGTCGAAGGCGTGCATCGGCTGGCCGAGTTCGAGCATCACGTACTGCGTGACGTCCACGAGGAAGCTGATCGGCCGCACGCCGCTACGGCGCAGGCGCTCGGCCATCCATGCCGGCGTGGACACGGTGGCGTCGACGTTGTCGATCACGCGGCCTGCAAAGCGTGGCACGCGCGGTCCGGCGTCGAGCTCGACGCGGATCGTCGCCCCGCTCTGCGCGGAAACGTCGGTGGCGTCGAGTGGCTTCACTTCACTGCCGAGCGCGGCGGCCACGTCGTACGCGATGCCGCGCACGCTGAAGCAGTCGGCACGGTTGGGCGTCAGCTTGATCTCGATGCTGGCATCAGGCAGGCCGAGGTACTGCGCGAGCGGCGTGCCGACCGGGGCGCCGTCGGGCAGTTCGAGCAGGCCCGAGGCGTCCGGATCGACGCCCAGCTCCTTCGCCGAGCACAGCATGCCGAACGATTCCACGCCGCGCAGTTTGGCCGCCTTGATCGCGATACCGCCCGGCAGGTTCGCACCGACGGTGGCGAGCGGCGCCACCAGGCCCGCGCGCGCGTTCGGCGCGCCGCAGACGATCTGCACGGTGCCGTTGCCGGTGTCGACTTCGCACACCTGCAGGCGGTCGGCTTCGGGGTGCCTGCTCGCGCTGACGATGCGCGCCACGACCACGCCGTCGAGCGAGTCGCCCAGCGGCGTGACCTCTTCGACTTCCAGGCCGATCGCGGTCAGCGTCGCGGCGAGTTCGTCGCGCGAAGCGGTGGTCGGAACGTGGTGGCGCAGCCAGTTTTCGGAGAATTTCATGGTGAAAGCCGGGAATCGGGAATGGTGAATCGGGAACCGGAATGCGGTGATGGGTTTCGCTTCTACGATTCCCCATTCCCCATTCCCGGTTCCCGCTTCAGGCGAACTGCTTCAAAAAACGCACATCGTTGTCGAAGAAGCTGCGCAGGTCGTCGACCCCGTAACGCAGCATCGCGAAACGCTCGACACCGAGGCCGAACGCGTAGCCGGTGTACTTCTCCGGATCGATGCCGACGTTGCGCAGCACGTTCGGATGCACCATGCCGCAGCCGAGCACTTCCAGCCAGCGCGTGGAACCGTCGGGCTGCTGCCAGGCGATGTCCACTTCGGCCGAGGGCTCGGTGAAGGGGAAATAACTCGGACGGAAGCGCATCTCGAAGTCGCGCTCGAAGAACGCGCGCACGAATTCGGCGAGCGTGCCCTTGAGGTCGGCGAAGCTGGCGTGCTCGTCGACCAGCAGGCCTTCGCACTGGTGGAACATCGGGGTGTGCGTCTGGTCGCTGTCGCTGCGGTACACCTTGCCCAGCGCGATCATGCGCAGCGGCGGCTGGTGTTCCTGCATGTAGCGCACCTGCACGCCGGAGGTGTGCGTGCGCAGCAGGCGGCCGTCGCCGAAGTAGAACGTGTCGTGCATCGCGCGCGCCGGATGGTGCGGCGGGAAGTTCAGCGCTTCGAAGTTGTGCCAGTCGTCCTCGATCTCCGGCCCGTTGCTGAGCTCGAAGCCCAGGCGGCCGAAGATGTCGGCGATGCGCTCCATCGTGCGGCTGACCGGATGCAGGCCACCGCGCGCGGAGTCGATGCCGGGCAGCGTGACGTCGATGCTTTCCGACGCCAGGCGCGCATTGAGCGCGGCGTCGTCGAGCACGGTGCGGCGCTGCGTCAGCGCGGCCGTGAGCTCGTCGCGCGCCTTGTTGATCGCTTCGCCGGCGGTCTTGCGCTGGTCGGCCGGCAATGCGCCCAGCTGCTTGAGCTGCGCGGTCACGCTGCCGTTCTTGCCCAGCAGCGACACACGAAGGGCTTCGATCGCGTCCGGCGTTTCCGCCGCGGCGATGTCGGCCAGCGCCTGCTGGGTCAGTGATTCGATTCCGGTCATGTGCTGCCGAACCTTTTCGATCGTTGTGTTGCGTTGAAGCCCGTCGTTCACCGCTATCGGCCGCGCGCGCGGCATTGACGATACCGGCGCGCAGTTCGCGATGCGGGCGCCCAAAACGAAACATGGGGAAGGACTTGCGCCCTTCCCCATGCGTGTATTGCGTTGTGCATTCGACCGGCGCCGACCGTGGCCGGCGCGCGGTGAAGCGAACAACTTACGCTGCGAGCGCGCCCTTCGCCTTCTCTGCCAGCGCCGCAAAACCCTGCGCGTCGTGCACGGCGATGTCCGCCAGCACCTTGCGGTCGAGGGTGATGCCGGCCTTCATCAGGCCGTTCATGAAACGGCTGTAGCTCAGGCCGTTGATGCGGGCAGCTGCGTTGATGCGGGTGATCCACAGCGAACGGAAGTTGCGCTTCTTCTGCTTGCGACCGATGTAGGCGTACTGCAGGGCCTTCGTGACCGCCTGCTTGGCGACGCGGAAAACCTTGCGACGGGCGTGGTAGTAGCCCTTGGCCTGCTTCAGGATCTTCTTGTGACGACGGCGCGCCTGCACGCCACGCTTGACTCGTGCCATTGTTCAGCCCTCCTCAGAGATACGGCAGCATGCGATCGAGACGGCCTGCGTCTTCGGCACGAACGTGGTTCGTCTGCCGCAGGTTGCGCTTCCGCTTGGTCGCCTTCTTGGTGAGGATGTGGCTCTTGTTGGCGTGGCCGCACTTGTACTTGCCGGAAGCGGTCTTCCGGAAGCGCTTGGCCGCCGCCCGATTGGTCTTGATCTTGGGCATTGCGATGTCCTTTCGGATTTCGATGACTGGCGTGGGCGGTGGCATGGCCACTCTTTCCGTCCTGCCCTGCCGGCTTGTAAGTCATTGATCCTCAAGAAAATACGCGGAGGATCAAGACAGGTTCCGTGATACAGCAACAACAAACCCGGCGAACCGGGCCGCACATTATGCGGGGCCGACGGGCGGGTTGCAAATCTTTTCTTTGAAAATCAGCGGGTTTGGCGCGAAGGCGGCGCTGCGGGTCGATTCTGTCCGATCCGCCTGCCGGCCGGGGCCGCAGCCCGCCCCTGCAAAGCGAAGGGCGCCTTCCGGCGCCCCTCTCTCATTGCCTGGCCCGCTCCCGCCGGCGGGAGCCGACGCGAGGCTCACTTCTTCTTCGGCGCGATCATCATGACCATCTGGCGGCCTTCCAGGCGCGGGCGCGACTCGATGACGATGTCCTCGCCGAGGTCGGCCTCGATGCGTGCGGCCATCTCGCGGCCCAGTTCCTGGTGGCTCATCTCGCGGCCACGGAAGCGGATGTTGACCTTGACCTTGTCGCCCTCTTCCAGGAAGCGGCGCATGTTGCGCAGCTTGATCTGGTAGTCGCCCTCGTCGGTCACGGGACGGAACTTGAGTTCCTTGATCTCGACCTGCTTCTGCTTCTTCTTGGCCTCGTTGGCCTTTTTCTGCTGCTCGAAGCGGAACTTGCCGAAGTCCATGATCTTGCAGACCGGCGGATCGGCGTTCGGCTGGATCTCCACAAGATCCAGATCCTCGTCCTCGGCCATGCGCAGCGCTTCGTCGCGCGTGAGCACGCCGATCATCTCGCCATCGCTGCCGATCACGCGCACGCGCGGGACGCGGATTTCCTGGTTCTTGCGATTCGGCTTCTCGGGGGTACTGATGTTGCAATCTCCGGTATGGAACGTGCCGGCCGCCGTGGCGGCCGGGGTCAGGTCTGGCTGCAGGCGCTACTGTACGCCTTCACTGCGCAAACGCGAGGCGAAATCGGAGACGGTCATCGTCCCCAGATCCTCCCCTCCCCGCGTGCGGACGGCGATCTGGCCGTTTTCCTTCTCGCGGTCGCCGACTACCAGCAGGTAAGGCACGCGCTGCAGCGTGTGCTCGCGGATCTTATAGCCGATCTTCTCGTTGCGCAAATCGGAATGGACCCGGAAGCCTTGATTTGCAAGGGTTTTCCGGACTTCGTCGACGTAGTCGGCCTGGGCGTCGGTGATGTTCATGACCACGGCCTGGACCGGGGCCAGCCAGGCGGGGAACTGGCCGGCGTGGTGCTCGATCAGGATGCCGATGAAGCGCTCCATCGAGCCCACGATGGCCCGGTGCAGCATCACCGGGTGGCGGCGCTGGCTGTGTTCGTCGACGTATTCGGCGCCGAGGCGGCCCGGCATCATGAAGTCCACCTGCATCGTGCCCAGCTGCCAGGTGCGGCCAATGGCGTCCTGCAGGTGGTATTCGATCTTCGGGCCGTAGAAGGCGCCCTCGCCCGGCAGCTCCTGCCACTCCACGCCGGCGGCACTGAGCGCCGAACGCAGCGCGTTCTCGGCCTTGTCCCACGTGGCGTCGTCGCCCAGGCGGGAGTCCGGGCGCAGCGCGATCTTGATCTGGATGTCGGTGAAGCCGAAATCGCCGTAGACCTTCAACGCCTGCTCGTGGAAGGCGCGCACTTCGGATTCGATCTGGTCCTCGGTGCAGAAGATGTGGCCGTCGTCCTGCGTGAAGCCGCGCACGCGCAGGATGCCGTGCAGCGCGCCCGAAGGCTCGTTGCGATGGCACGCGCCGAACTCGCCGTAGCGGATCGGCAGGTCGCGGTAGCTGTGCAGGCCCTGGTTGAACACCTGCACGTGGCCCGGGCAGTTCATGGGCTTCAGCGCGTAGGTCCGCTTCTCGGACTCGGTGAAGAACATGTTGTCCTTGTAGTTGTCCCAGTGGCCGGATTTCTGCCACAGCGACACGTCGAGGATCTGCGGGCAACGCACTTCGCCATAGCCCGTCTCGCGGTACACGCGACGCATGTACTGCTCGACGACCTGCCAGATCGACCAGCCCTTCGGATGCCAGAAGATCAGGCCGGGGCCTTCTTCCTGCAGGTGGAACAGGTCCTGTGCCTTGGCGATCTTCCGGTGGTCGCGCTTCTCGGCTTCCTCCAGCTGCGTCAGATACGCCTTGAGGTCCTTGTCGTTGAGCCACGCCGTGCCGTAGATGCGGCTGAGCATCTCGTTGTTGTGGTCGCCGCGCCAGTACGCGCCAGCCACCTTCATCAGCTTGAACGCGCGCAGCTTGTCCGTGGACGGCACGTGTGGGCCGCGGCACAGATCGGTGAACTCGCCCTGGCTGTACAGCGAGAGGTCTTCGCTCGCCGGGATCGATTCGATGATCTCCGCCTTGTACGCCTCGCCCAGGCCGCGAAAGAACGCCACCGCGTCGTCGCGCGACTTCACGCTGCGCGAGACCGGCAGCGATTCCTTGACGATCTTCTGCATCTCGGCCTCGATGGCCGGCAGGTCTTCCGGCGTGAACGGGCGCTCGTAGGCGAAGTCGTAGTAGAAGCCGTTGTCGATCACCGGACCGATGGTGACCTGCGCGCCGGGGTACAGGCGCTGCACGGCCTGCGCGAGCAGGTGCGCGGTGGAGTGGCGCAGGACGTCGAGCGCGTCGGGATGCTTGTCGGTGACGATCTCGAGCGAGGCGTCGTTGGCGATGCGGTAGCTGGTGTCGACCAGCTTGCCGTCGACCTTGCCGGCGAGCGCGGCCTTCGCCAGGCCGGCGCCGATGGAGGCGGCCACTTCGGCCACGGAAACGGGATTTTCGAACTCGCGGCGGCTGCCGTCGGGGAGCGTGATGGCGATCATGGGATGCGGGCGCGCGGTGCGCGGCTGGCTGATATGGGGAACCGGAAAACGAAAAACGGCGCCGCGGCGCCGTCTGGAAGGGCGTCGTGGGCGCTCAGCGGTGGGCGATGGTAGTGCTCATGTCGCACGCTCGGCCGGCGGTTTGCCGCGGGCCACCTTCGTTTCGTGTTTCGGGCGATCGCCCGGGAATGCGGGAAGTGTTGGGGCTGCTGGCGGCCAAGTCAACGCCGGCGATCGCTGGCTGGCCCGGAAAAGAAGAACGGCGCGCCCCGTGAGGATCGCGCCGTTCGAACCACTGTGTAGTGGTGGGCGGTACAGGGTTCGAACCTGTGACCCCTACCATGTCAAGGTAGTGCTCTACCGCTGAGCTAACCGCCCGGAATTTCGCCGGACTTCATCCGGATTCCCCCCCGCCGCGAACCGCTCGTCGAGGGGCGCGCAGTGTAAACCGTCGGCCCCGCTGCGGCAACAGGTCGGCGGCACCGGACCGCTGCGGCCGGTTCAGGCGGCGAATCCGGCGTCCTTCAGCTGCCGCAGCTGGTCGCGCACGGCCGCGGCCTCCTCGAACTCCAGGTTTTTCGCGTGCTCGTACATCTGCTGCTCGAGCGCCTTGATGCGCGCGGCGAACTGCGCCGGGGTGAGCTTGGCGTAGTCGGCCATGCTTTCGGCGACCTTCTTCCCCTTGCCGCGCCCCTTCGCGGTCTCGCCGGGCTCGGCGCGTGCGCCTTCCATGATGTCGACGATGGGCTTGGCGACCGATCGCGGCGTGATCCCGTGCTCGAGGTTGTGCTGGACCTGGCGCTGGCGACGGCGATCGGTCTCGTCGAGCGCCGCCTGCATCGACTTCGTGATGCGGTCGGCGTACAGGATCGCCTTGCCGCGCACGTTGCGCGCGGCGCGGCCGATGGTCTGGATCAGTGAGCCCGCCGAACGCAGGAAGCCTTCCTTGTCCGCGTCGAGGATCGCCACCAGCGACACCTCCGGCATGTCCAGGCCCTCGCGCAGCAGGTTGATGCCGACCAGCACGTCGAACTTGCCTAGGCGCAGGTCGCGGATGATCTCCACGCGCTCCACCGTGTCCACGTCGGAGTGCAGGTAACGCACGCGCACACCATGTTCGCCGAGGTATTCGGTGAGGTTCTCCGCCATGCGCTTGGTGAGCGTGGTGATCAGCACGCGATCGCCCATCTTCACGCGTTCGTTGATTTCGCCCAGCACGTCGTCGACCTGCGTGGCGACCGGGCGGATCTCCACTTCCGGATCGATCAGGCCGGTGGGCCGTACCACCAATTCGACGATCTGGTCCTCCGACTTGCGCAGTTCGTACGGACCGGGCGTCGCGGAGACGTAGATCGCGCGCGGCGAACGGCCTTCCCATTCCTCGAATCGCAGCGGGCGGTTGTCGAGCGCGGACGGCATGCGGAAACCGAATTCCACCAGCGTTTCCTTGCGCGAGCGGTCGCCCTTGTACATCGCGCCGATCTGCGGGACGGTCACGTGCGATTCGTCGACCACCAGCAACGCGTCCGGCGGCAGGTAATCGAACAGGCACGGCGGGGGCTCGCCGGGCATGTGGCCGGTGAGGTGGCGGCTGTAGTTCTCGATGCCGTTGCAGTAGCCCACTTCGGCCAGCATCTCCAGGTCGAACTGCGTGCGCTGCGCGAGGCGCTGCGCTTCGACGAGCTTGTTCTGCGCGTAGAGCTGCTCCAGGCGTTCGCGCAGTTCTTCCTTGATGGTTTCGATCGCGTCGAGCACGGTGCGCCGCGTGGTCACGTAATGCGAACCGGGGTAGATGGTGTAGCGCGGCACGGTGCGCAGCGACTCTCCGGTGAGCGGATCGAACAGCGTGAGGCGTTCGATCTCGCCGTCGAACAGCTCGATGCGCAACGCCTCGGCATCGCTTTCGGCCGGATGCACGTCCACCACCTCGCCTCGCACACGGTAGGTCGCGCGACGCAGTTCGGTGTCGTTGCGGGTGTACTGCATCTCGGTGAGGCGACGGATCAGCTCACGCTGGTCGATGCGCTCGCCACGCACCATGTGCAGCACCATGCGGAAGTATTCGTTCGGATCGCCCAGGCCGTAGATCGCCGACACGGTGCAGACGATCAACGCGTCGCGGCGCTCCAGCAGGGCCTTTGTGGCCGAAAGACGCATCTGCTCGATGTGCTCGTTCACCGAGCTGTCCTTCTCGATGTACGTGTCCGAGGACGGCACGTAGGCTTCCGGCTGGTAGTAGTCGTAGTAGCTGACGAAATACTCCACCGCGTTGTTCGGGAAGAATGCCTTGAACTCGCCGTACAGCTGCGCGGCGAGCGTCTTGTTGGGCGCCATCACGATCGTCGGCTTCTGCACCTGCTGGACGACGTTGGCGACGGTGAACGTCTTGCCCGAACCGGTCACGCCCAGCACCGTCTGCGCCGCCAGCCCGTTCTCGAAGCCCGCCACCAGCCGCTCGATCGCCTGCGGCTGGTCGCCGGCGGGCTGGTACGGCGAGACGAGCTGGAATCCGGCGGGATGGAGGCTGTCGTTCATCGGCATGGCTCCGGAAAATTCCTCAGTGTAGTGGGCTTTATGGATGGGGGCGGGAACGGCGTTTCCCTACCCTTCGCCGGGCGCTCGCCCGCTGCCGTCGGCGATGGCTCGTACGAATACTGGTTTCCGTTTATCTGAACGGATTTGAACCATGGCAGCACGCGCGAACGGCCTCACGCTGCTGGAATTGCTGGTGGTCGTCGCCGTCACCGCCGTGCTGCTGACGCTGGGCGTGCCCGCCTTCATGGGCGCGCTGGAGCGCGTGCGGGTGCATGGCGCATTCAGCGCCCTCACCACGTCGCTGGCGCACGCCCGGCTTTCGGCAGTCAGCCGCCGCATCACCGTCGGCGTCTGCCCGAGCCGCGACGGACGCCAATGCCGGAAGGACCTGATCTGGGATCAGGGCTGGATCACCTTCATCGACCGCGCGCGGAACGGCGTGCCGGCGGGGACGGACGCAATCCTCCAGCACGCGACACCGGATCTGTCCGGCATTTCGGTCCGCAGTACCGTGGGCCGACACCTGGTTCGCTACCAGCCGAGCGGCTTCAGCGCCGGCAGCAATGTCACCCTGCGAATATGTCGCCTCGGGGACCATCGCGAACTCGGCAGGGTTGTCGTCAACAACGGCGGACGAGCACGTTCCGAGCGCCCGACCAGGCTCCAGGAATGCGCACCAGAACCGTAAGGGGCAGGCTTGACCCTACTGCTGGAGGCATTACAATGTCGCTCCCCGCCCGAATAGCTCAGCCGGTTAGAGCACTTGACTGTTAATCAGGGGGTCGTTGGTTCGAGTCCAACTTCGGGCGCCAAGCACATCAAGGCTCGCAGCGATGCGGGCCTTTTTGTTGTGTCGCGAAAACGGGGCGTGTCCGAAATCCGATTCAGGGGCGACGTCGCCGCGTGGAGGGAACCGTCGTCGCCATAGTTGTGCTCACCTGGATCGTCTTCAGATGGACTCGTTCCGGCACGGCTGCAGACGAAGGCACGGCCAAGCTTCAAGCCGTCGGACGACCCGACCATGTCCAGGGCCGCGAACCACCGCTGGTAGACGTTGGTGGCTCATCAATGGCCGTGGTGATCAGGTAGCCGAGACCGGACATCCCGGCATCGCACGCCGACCCGTCCCGAATCATGCGAGGCGATCGGCGGGGCCTTGGAAGGCTATCGCGAAGTTCGGATGCTCGCGGCGGTCGAGGAGTACACCACTCATGCGCAGATCGCCGGAGCCCTCCACGAGGGCGACGAGCTCCGATGGTTCCATCAGGGCCACATGCCGGTCGCCCGTGATGTACCGGTCGGCCAGAACGCCGAGATGGGAGATCAGGCCGCCCGGGGCGACATCCTTCACGATCAGCACGCCGTTCGGCTTGAGCAGCGCGAGGCAGTCGCGAATGAACACGGCGCGTCCTTGCGACGGCACGTGGTGCATCACATCGCTCACCAGCAGCGCGTCGGCGCGGCGGCCGGCCTGGGCGCGGTACGCGGCGAGCGACGTGCTGGGGTGGAGCGTGACGCGCTCGCGGACATCAGGGTCCAGGAACATGCCTATCTGGGCGCGGAGGTCGAGCATGGCGACCGTGACGTCCGGCCGCATGCGCAGCAGGTAGTTCAGCGGCTCACCGTCGCCCCCGCCCACGTCGATCAGGTAGGCGTTCTCGGGAATCGCCTGGACGATCTGCTCAGTGCACCGATGGACATTGATGAAGACGGCGCGATAGGCGGCGCAGAGTTTGCGCTCTAGCGGTCCCGCGATCTTCCGAACGATTGCTCCTGCCGACACGCCCTTCTCCCAGCATCACGCTGGGTGGGAAGGATGCCACCATTCCGACCCGACGGCTGCGGAGTGCACCGCAGATCTGCTGTCAGAAGCTGCCTGCTTCGGACCGACTCGTCGGAGTCCTGCACAGCCGCTCTAGCGTCGGCCCATACGCAACAAGCGCGTAGCTGTCAGGCAACCTGAGACTGCCAATCCGGAGAGCGTTGGTTCGAGTCCAACTTCGGGCGCCAGATTCGAAAAGGCCTGCAGCGAATACTGCAGGCCTTTTTCTTTGTCTGGTTTCCCGGCGTCACGCCGCTGCCGAGAAAGGCCTGCGCGAAGCAGGCCTTTGCATTTCAGAAGCAATCGCTCGCGACGGCGCCGCTCACACTGACGTCCTTCGTGCCGGACTGATTGACGCCCAGCGTTCCGCACTTGGTCTCCTTCGACGCCTGCACGCCCTTGGGTTGTGCGATAAGCCGATAGGTCGACGCCGTGGGATCGGCCGCGAAGCTGAAATCGTAGTGATTCGCCAGTTCGGTGCGGCAGGTCGTCGCAGGCAGCTCGTTCTGCGCGCCCTCGTAGGTCATCTTGGTGGTGTAGTAGCGTTCGGCGAAGTGCGAAAGCTCGGTCAGGCACGCACCTGCGGCGACACGGCGCGTCTTGGCGATGTGTGCCTGATAGCTCGGGTAGGCGAGCGCCGCCAGGACGGCGATGACCGCGACCACGATCATCAGCTCGATCAGCGTGAAGCCGGTGGCTTTGTTACGCATTGTCAGGTTCCCTGTCAGATAGTTGAAAAACGCACGTCCTGTGCGTTCTCCAGATCGCCAGCCCGGTGGAAGCCCGGCCTGGCTTACGGCGGATTCGACGCTGCTCCGCCGGCGCGCCCGCTCCTGCGCCGCGCCGGCGAGGTGTTCCAAAGCCCCTGCTACTCCCGATTGTAGAGCTCGCGCCACGACAGCCGCTTCGGCGTACCGCCACCCGGTGGCGTCGGAACCGTACCGCACTTGCCATCCGAGCCGCACACCAGCACCAGGTTGTCGATCTGGTTCGACTCGGTCGGCATGCCGATGCCAAGGTTCACCGAACCCACCGGCAACTCGCCATCGCCGCTTCCGATGTTGTCGTTCTTGCCGTTGCCGTCGCCATTGACGTCGATGTACGAGGTGGACGAGCCGGAGTCGTCTCCGCCGCTGGTGCCGGTGAACAGGTCCAGGGCGTTGAGGTAGCCGGTACCGCCGGACTCGCACCCCTTGCCTGCTTCCGGAATGATGCTCGAGACCCAGAGCGCACGCCCGTTGATGCGTGGACCGCTGACGACGCGCTCACCTTCGGTCGGAACGCCAAGATTGACGTACCAGCCACGCTTGCCGGTCGGGAGCGCCGAGTACTTCTCGAACGCGCGGTACTTACCGTCGTCGGTCACCAGTGCGATCGAGCGCTGCACCAGCGCGGAATGGTTGACGATAGCGGTGCCGTCGTCCATCAGGCCATAGATGCGCTGCGTGTCGGTCGTTTCGATGTCGCCATCCGTGATCAGGCGGCCTGTGCCGAACGCGACCCAGATGTTGTTGCGGTTGACCGGGTCGCGCGCCAGCGCCAGGCCGCCGGTGATCGGCTGGTTGGTGCCCGTCGTGAAGAACGGCGCATTCCCCGAGATGGTCCAGGAACCGGCGCCGGTCCCGGTCATGTCGAACTTCCAGACGTTGCCCTTCAGGTCGCCCGCATAGACGTAGTCCACCTTGCCGTCGCCGTTGAGATCGGCGCCGCGCGGAGCGGACAAGCCGTTGCCACCGGCAACGCCCGTGTCGAAGCGCTTGATCTCGGCGCCGGTCGTCAGGTTGTAGACGTAAAGCACGGCCTTTCCGTTCGCGCTGTCGATACCGTTCGCGACGATGGCGATGTCCACGTTGTTGTTGCCGCGCGTGATCAGCGGCGCGCCCAGGACATAGCCCATGTCATTGTCGACATCGGCCGTGCGGTCCCACAGGACGCTCCTGGCACTGAAGTTCGACGGCCGGGTGACATCCAGTGCGTACGCGCCCTTGCCGCCGCGCCCCAGGGTGCCCACCAGGTAATTCTTGTCGGCGGTCTGGCGGTAAGCCGACACCGAGATGGGACCGTCCACGAAGAAGTGGTGTTCGTACTCGGGCTTGCTGATCGTCGACAGCGCGGCAAAATCCAGGCCGGCCGGGACATAGGAGAAGTTGACCTTGCCGGTCAGCGCATCGATGGCGTGCATCATGCCGTCGTTGGCGCCGATGAAGATGCTCTCCGATTCCTTCACGTAGAACGGCGAGGAATTGACGATGTCGCCGATCAGGCCGCTGCGCGTACGCAGCTTGCCGCCCTTGGCCTGCTCCAGGGACTGGTCGCCCTTGATGTAGGCGGCGTTGTCGTCGCCCTCCACCGGCGCGATGGAGCCGGTGCGGGTCAGTGCGGTAGCCTGGTCGCCGGTCGGGAACGACGTGCCCTGGGTACCGCTCCAGGTGAACACGCCGCGATCGGCGAACTTGTTCTCCGGCAACGCCACCTGCTTCGACAGCGTCCAGGCCGCCGTGGTGGAGATCCCCTTGGCAGTCACGTCGTAGGCCAGCATGTCGCCCGTCCACTCGCCCGACATGTAGGTCGCCTGGTAGGCGCGGGTGTTCGACTGGAACGAGGTGCTGTTGGTGGCAACGTTCGAGCCCGACGCGCGCTTCGCGTCGATCTTGCCCAGCACGTCCTTCAGCGCGTCGTAGAACTTCTGAGAGTCGGTCGCGGCGATGAACTCGCCGTGGCCGTTGACGGCGGCATGCAGCAGGTCGTCGATGTTGTTGGTGCTGTCAGCACTCGGCGTCGGCCAGCCCACGGTCCTGCCATCCTTGGTCACACCCTTCTGCGCCAGCACCTCCTCCACGGAGGACTGGTCCAGCGTGCCTTTCAGGCCGATGGAAATACCGAACGTGATCATGTGCTGCCAGAACGCGTCGCCCGTCTTCGGACGCGGCACCACGTTCGGCAGATCGGTGCGCAGGTCCGTGCGCCAGTACTTCATGGCCACGTCGGCGAGGGTGTTGCTCTGGCCGTCCGTGTAGGGAGCGACGGCCTTGTACGTGTACGAGTGCGCGGTGGTTCCGTCGTCGAGCTTGGGACTGGTGATCGTGTCCGTTGCATCCGTGCCGTCGTAGTTGGCCATGCTGAAACCACTGTCGCCGTTCCAGTAACCGTCCGTGGTCAACACGGTGAAGTTCTGGCGGCACGCGAGCTGCTCCGATGCGGCCTCGTTGGGGCCGTACGGACCATCGCCATCGTCTCGCGAGAAGTACTTGCCCGCCTTGTCGAGCGTGCTTCGCAACGGCGTTCCGTCGCTCGGGTCGGCGTCCAGCAGGCTCTCGTACCACTTGTCGCGGTTGGCGCCTTCGAACTTTCCCTCATTCGTCTTGACCGGGATGTTGAAGTCGCCATCGGCATTGTTGTGGAGCGACCAGAACCCCATGCGCACGTTGTCCACCGCGTCGAAGGCGCGACTCGCGCCTGCCTTGGCGAGTTTCATGCGGGTGCGGTGGAACGAATACCAGGTGGCGAAGTTGTTGCGTTCGGCCTCTTCGCTGCGCTGGGTGCCATCCTTCAGCACCGGGGTCGCCGGGTCGCACTTCGACCAGGAGTAATTGCCGCCCCAGTTGCTGCGGCTGACGGTCGTGCAGCGCGTGATGACACCCTTGTTCGAGATGGTGTAGCGGTCGTAGTTGCCGAGGTCTGTCGCATCGGCCGTGCTTGACTTCAACACGTAGAAGTACGCGGTGCCCTGGTTGTAAAGGCTGATCGTGGAGGAACCGGGGCCGGCGCTCCGGGCACTGCTGTAAGCGCTGCCGTAAGTGGTACCGCCGGCGATCGGCTTGCCGTCGCTGCCGAGCCAGGGCTCGTACGTGATCTCCGGGTTGTAGTAGAGCGTGTTGGTGGCCGGCGACTGGTCGTACACCGCGCGGATGTCGTTGTCGAACGGATCGTAGGAGCTGTCTGAGCTCCTGTTGTTGCCGGTGGGCCTGCTTACCTCATCGGAGCCGTAGTAGATCCTGCTGACGCTCGGGTTGTACATGTACCGCCATTCCATCGATCCTGAATCGTCCAGGATGAACAGGATGTTCGGCGGCACGGAGTTCGTGCCGGTCTGCAGCGGGTAGTTCGGGAACGTCGCGGCGTGCACGGGCAAGGCCAGCAGGGTGGCGATGAACGCGGCCAGCGGAGCGCGGCTCGACATGGATGCAATCTTGTTCTTGGTTTTCATGGGCGGCTCCGTCACGGTACTTCGTAGGCGGACTGCAGGATCACTTCCGCGCCATTGGGTGCGCGGCTGTAGACGGTGACGCGATAGCGCTGCACCTTGGTCGAGCAAGGCGCGGCGGACACGTCCAGGTCGGTGGAGCAGTTGGAGTTGATCGACCCAAGGCCGAAGTCCTCCACCACGTACTTCGGCCGGATCACGACCGGATCATCGGGATCGCCGGTCTTGAACTCCGTCGTGGCGATGCGGTACCCCGCTCCGCCGTCGTCCCAGAATCCGGCGGCTTCCCACGCGGACTGGGCGCCGTCCAGCGGCTGCGCGCACAAGCCGCCGTTGCAACCCGCCGCCGGCATCGCCGGCTTGGCCTGGGCGAACGACTCCGCCTCGCGGAGCACCGCCTCGGCGGCCTGGAACGAGTAACTGCGCGCGACGGCGTTGGAGGTCATCTTTTCCTGCATGAGCGAACCGCGCATCGCGGCCAGCCCCAGCACGGTGACCAGCAGCAACAGCAGCAGCACGACAGGAAGCGCGCTACCGCGCTGCGCGGGAGAATACGAGCGCATCACAGCACCCCCTGCCGGTTGCGCAGGGCAACCGTGTTGACGACGGTCCGGGTCAGCAGGTTGCCGTCGGTACCGCGGATGTCGCCCGCGGCGAGGCCGCCTTCGACGCCGGAGAAGGTGAGCGAAATACGCGCGGAGACGACGTTGCTCCAGTTCGCGACGGCCGCGGGCGCCTGATAGGCGGCACCGCCGTTCGACAGGTAGGTGATGCTCAAGCCGCTGACCCCTTCGGCGATTTCCACCGGCGGTTCCAGCGGATCCGGCGTGGCGTTGTTGTCCTTGGTCGTGAGCGTGGCGCGGTAGAGGGACGTGCTGCCGCGACCGTTGTTGCCGATGTACCAGCGGACCGAGACCACCCGCGCCATGCGCGCCGGCGTGTCGCTCTTCAGGTCGCACTCCGCGCTCGCGGCGCCGCCGGTCGGGACCAGCATGCAATACCGGTTCACCGAGCAGGTGCCGGTGCGATCGAACTTGAACGCCGCGCACGTATTGCCTGGCGTGGCGGCGCCGCCACCGCCGTTGTGCTGCACCTTGTCGGTGGAACTCAAGCCGGTCGCCTGGAAAATCAGGGCGAAATCCATGTTGCACACCATCAGGATCTCGCCTTCGGTGACGCCGGCGTTGGTATTCAGATCGAGTTCGGCGCTCGGGTTGGTGTGGGCGGTGACGCGGTAATCGCCGGTGTTCGCCAGATGCAGGTCGATGGCGTCGGTGCCGTTCACGCGGTTCGCGGCGGCCGAGCCGAACACGGTGCCGGGCGTCGCGGTGGCGCCGTTGTATCCCCGGATTCCCTGCGCGAACGACTGCCACCAGCTGTCGTCGGCGGTGGTCAGCTGGTTGATGAGGGTGGCGGACGAGGAACACGGGTTGCCGCCGGCCTCGCGCACATCGCGCGACATGAGTTCGAAGGCGACGCGCGAACTCTCCTGGATGCGGTTCACCGTTTCGGAGGTGCCGTATACGCGACGATTCGACAGGAACACCGCGCTGGCCGCGCCGACCACGATCAGGCCCAGCACGAGCGAGATCATCAGCTCGATGAGCGACAGGCCCGACTGGCGGCTGCGTGAGGTGGGAGTCTGTTTCATGATCACAGCCTGCTCGTGGTCTGGATTTCGATCTGGACCGGCCTGTCGGCCTTGGCACCGGTGCCGCGGCTGTCGCTCCAGCGCACGCCGACCGTGCAGCTCTGCGTGCCGCACTGGATGCGTCCGCATGCGGTCTCGCCCATGTTGGCCTGGAGCTGCGAGATCCACGCGCCGATCTCGCCGATGGCGCGCGCGTCGTCGTCGTCGCCCGCGGCCGGCGCTTCGCAGGTCCAGGCGCGGTTGTAGCCGCCACTGCGCGCGGTTTCGCGGTTGGTGCGCATCGCGTCGAAGATGGTGTAGGTCTGCATGATGGCCTGCGTGCGCTCGGCCGAACTGCTGGTGTTCTTCAACGTCACGGCCTGCAGGGCGGCGATGCCGAGCAGGCCGATCGCCATGATCAGCACGGCGATCAGCACCTCGAGCAGGGTGGCGCCCTGCTGCGACCGCCGACGGGGCGGAGGTGGCGAATGGATCATGCGAACTCCCGGATGTCTTTCAGGTTGTCGGGAACGCACGTCCTGTGCGTTCGCGAACAGATGTTTCCCACGTGCCGCTAGTTGCAGCCGGCGACGACGGACGGCTCGACGTGGACGCGGCTGACGTTGACCTTCACGCTGCGCAGGTTCGGCCCGCTGTCAACGGCGCTGGAGCACAGCGTGATGTCCGCGCTGCGCACGACCGGATTGCCCATGCGCACGAAACCGTCCGCGCTGAACCACATCCGGTTGTTGGTCGCCAGCGGCGCCGTCCCCTTCACGACGATGCCGCCCTGTGTCGCGACCACATCGCGGATCAACGTGTCGCCCGCGCCGGCATCATTGTTGCGGTCGGCGTCGAAGAACAGGATCACGCGCTGCCAGTCGGCGCCGGAGCACGTGGTGCCGTTGGCGCTCGGGCACAGGACCACCCGCCCGTTGCGACGCACGGCTTCCATGCGCGCCGTCTGGATCGCGGATACGTATTCGTTGGCTGCAGCGGTCAGCCGGTTGCGGGCAATGAGTTGCGAGAACGACGGCACCGCAAGGCCGATCAGCACGCCGAGCACGGCAAGTGTGACCATCAGCTCAATTAGCGATACACCGGACTGCTTCCCCATCCCCGCCGTCGACCGAGCGCTCCGGCTCGCAAGGCTCCCCATGCCTGCCCCCTAGCGGATTGATGGCGATACGTTAGCGAGCGCCCGACCCGCCGCCAAGCTCGCCGCGACGGACGGCCCGCCGGGCGGAGCGAGTGGCAGGACGCGGCGGAATCCGACACAAATGGCATGATGCCCGTCTCGAATCAGGCCTTCATCGCCGTGCGCAAGACCGACTCTTCCGTCAGGCCGCTCGATCCGCTCTGGCAACCGCCGGCGATCATCTGGACGCTGCTGGGCGGCCAGGGACTGGCCATCGTCCTCGCCTTGGCGCCGGGACTCACGCTGGATCGCATGGTGTACTTCGGCCTGGCGTCGTTCGGCGCGATGTGGGTTTGCCTGTTGAGCCTGGCGATGCTGTACGTGTTGCGCGTGCCCCTGGAACGGCTCAGGCCGGTCCACATCGCCCTCGTCGCCCTCGTGCTGCTGCTGCTGAACACGTGGCTGGCCGCATTCACCATCACCCAGTTGCTGGGATCGGCGCTTTCGCAAACGTTCCCCGATGTACGGACCCTGCTGCTGCAACTCACCGGCATCGCGTTGACGGTGGGCGTGCTCGGTTTCGCCGCGTTCCAGAGCCACTGGCGCGCGCAGAAGCTCGCGCTGCATGCGAAGCAGTCCGAGCTGGAAGCCCTGCAGGCCCGCATCCGTCCGCACTTCCTGTTCAACACGCTCAACACCGGGGCGGCGCTGGTGCATCGCCGGCCGGAGGAAGTCGAGCGTTTGCTGTTGGACCTGGCCGACCTGTTCCGCGCGGCGCTCGCGGGGCCGCGCGACATTTCGCTGGAGGACGAGCTGGCGCTCGCCCGACGCTATCTGGAAATCGAATCGCTGCGCTTCGGCGAACGCCTGCGCATCGAATGGAAGCTGCCGCGCGAGATCCCCCACGTGATGGTGCCGGCGCTGTCGATCCAGCCGCTGGTGGAGAACGCGATCCGCCACGGCATCGAACGTCGCCCCGAAGGCGGCGAGATCGAGATCGCGGTGTCGACGATGCCCGAGACCGTCATCGTGCGGATCATCAACCCGCTCGCGCCCGGCGGCGAGAACCGGCCGGGCCATCAGGTCGGATTGAACGCCTCGCAGGTGCGCATCGAAGCGCTGACCGGCGGTCGCGGCAGCGTGCTGACGCAGCAGGAAGGCCGGCGGTTCATCGCGACGGTGCGGTTGCCGACGAACGCCTGATCACCGGCCACGTGCGTCCGCATGACGAAAGCCGGCGCGAACCGCACCGGTCTTCGATGACGCTTACGCCACCACGCGATAGCAGGGCTTGTACTCGCCCGCGATCTTCATGCGGCGCTGTTCGACGAACGCGCGCAGCAGCGCGTCGAGCGACTGCATCATGTCCGGATCGCCGTGGATCTCGAACGGTCCGAACTGCTCGATGCGGCGCATGCCGTCTTCCTTCACGTTGCCGGCGACGATGCCCGAGAACGCGCGGCGAAGATCGGCCGCGAGCTCATGCGGCTTGCGGCCGTGGTGCAGGTCGAGCGCGGCCATCGCCTCGTGCGTCGGCACGAACGGACGCTGGAACGTCAGCGGGATGTCGATCGACCAGTTGAAGAAGAACGAGTCCTTCTGCGCGATGCGATGCTCGCGCACCTTGCGGATGCCCGTGGCCATGCGCCTGGCCACTTGGTCGGGATCGCCGATGACGATCTCGTAGCGCGAGGTCGCCGCCTCGCCGAGCGTGAGGCGGATGAACCTGTCGATCTGCTCGAAGTACGGCGCCGCCGATGCCGGGCCGGTGAAGATCAGTGGGAACGGCAGGTTCGCGTTCTCCTCGCGCAGCAGGATGCCGAGCAGGTAGAGGATTTCCTCCGCCGTGCCGACGCCGCCCGGGAACACGATGATGCCGTGGCCGATGCGGACGAACGCCTCCAGGCGCTTCTCGATGTCCGGCATGATCACCAGGTGGTTGACGATCGGGTTCGGCGATTCGGCCGCGATGATGCCCGGCTCGGTGATGCCGATGTAGCGCGTCTTGAAGCGGCGCTGCTTGGCGTGCGCGATCGTCGCGCCCTTCATCGGGCCCTTCATCGCGCCCGGGCCGCAGCCGGTGCAGATGTCCAGTCCGCGCAGGCCCAGTTCGTACCCGACCTGCTTGGTGTAGACGTATTCGTCGCGCGAGATCGAATGGCCGCCCCAGCACACGACCAGGTTCGGATCGGTCGGATGCAGGATGCGCGCGTTGCGCAGCAGGCCGAACACCGCGTCGGTGATGCCTTCGGTGCTCTCCAGGTCGCGACCGCAATCGGGGCCGAGGTCCATCGCCGTGTAGGCGAGATCGCGCACCACGGCGAACAGCAGCTCGGCCACGCCGCGGATGATCTCGCCATCGACGAACGCCATCGCCGGCGCGTTGTGCAGGTCGATGCGCATGCCGCGATCCTGCTGGTGCACTTCGATGTCGAATTCGGGATACAGCTCGCGCGCGGCGCGCGGATCGTCGGACGCGCTGCCGCTGGTCAGCACGGCCAGCGCGCAGCGGCGCAGCAGGTCGTGCATGCCGGTGGAGACGTCGCGCAGGCGCGCGACCTCGGCGTGCGAGAGGACGTCCAATCCGCCCTTCGGATAGATCCGGGCGTTGACGGTGGGAAGGGTGGTTTCCAGCGGGATGGCGGTGCTCATGTGGTTCTTCATTCGTTCTCGTTCTTCAGCCCTGCGACTCTAGCCCCCTGCCCCATAAAAAGAAAACGGCCGGGGAAACCCGGCCGTTTTCGGTGCAGCGATGACGCCTGGAACTTAGAACTTGTAGCGGAAGCCCAGCTGCAGCGACCACTGCGACACGCCCTGGTTGAAGCCGTCGGCGTCCGCGTTGGCGACCGCCGGAGCTTCCACCGAGTCCGGCGAGAAGTTGTAGATGTACTTGCCGGTGGCCGGATCGATGCCCACCGCGCGCAGCACGGTCTGGTCGGCGAAGAAGCCGTAGTCGTAGATGTGGCCCCAATCCTTGTTGAGCAGGTTGCCGACGTTGATGATGTCCAGCCAGATCTCGGATTTGTGGCCCTCGAAGAAGCCCGGCAGTTCCTGGCTGATGCGGACGTCGAAGGTGTTCACCCACGACGCGCGACCGGCGTTGGCCGGAGCCACCTGGCCGGCGTAGCGGGCCAGTTCCGGATTACGCGCGAGCCAGTCGAAGAACTCCGCTTCCATCGCCGCGCCACCGGTGAACAGCACGTCGCCCGGGCCGTTCGGCACGTAGAACAGGTCGTTCGTGCGGCTGTCGCCGTTCATGTCGTTGGTGAAGACGTAGCTGAACGGACGACCGCTGCGGCCTTCGTAGAACAGGCCGACGCTGGTGGTGTTGTCGCCGAAGAACTTGTGCTTCCAGTTCAGCTGGCCGGAGATGCGGTCCTTGATCTCGTAGCGAGCCGTCGAAGCGACTTCCTCGTTGGCCTGGAACACGTAGTTGTAGTTCCAGCCCGAGGTCGCGGTGGAGCTGGTCAGGCCGCTGACTTCGGTGGCGTTGGTGTAGGTGTAACCCAGCGACCAGGACCAGTCGCTCGCCTCGGTCCACGGCTTGCTCAGGCTGACCGTGAACTGCTGGCTCTCGCCCTTGTCGGTGGTGTCGAGCAGCAGCACGTCGCCGAAGCGCGGATCGCGGTTGGCGCGGGCCGACGAGAACGTGTTCGGGTTGCGCCAGTACAGCGCGCGACCGTCCTGGCCGGCGGCGGTCGACTCGCCGATGTCCAGGCGCTTGTAGAACAGGCCGCTGTTGACGCTGGTCAGCAGCAGCTCGGCCGAACCGACCAGGCCGTACCACGGCAGCTCATGATCGAACGCCAGGTTGGCCTTCCACACCGACGGCGCTTCGAAGTCCGGCGAGATGAAGTTGACGTTCTGGCGCGGCGTGGACGGGGTGACGCCCGGCTGCGCGAACTCTTCGACCTGCGTGTAGGTCAGGCCCGTGGTGTTGTAGGCGTTGGACAGCCACACCTGCGGCGAATCGCCCTGGAACAGGCCCAGGCCGCCGCGCAGCTGCGTCGGACGCTCGGTGTCGAAGGTGTAGTTGAAGCCGAAGCGCGGCTGCCACAGCCACTCGTCGCCGCCCACGTCGCTGTTGTCGTAGCCGTAGACTTCCTGCGCAAGCGCGTTGTGCGCCGGGTTCTCGTCGATCTTGAAGCGATCGCCGCGCACGCCGAAGGTCAGCGTCAGGTTCGGGCTGACGTACCACTGGTCCTGCACGAACACACCCATCGCCTTGTAGGTGTAGTCGGAGGCCATGTTGTTGACGTCGCCGCCGAGCGGGGTGCGGAACTGGCGGTAGCTCCAGAGGCCGGCACGGAAGTCTTCCATGCTGTTGTAGGTGTAGTAACCGTCGACGTACGGCGCGTAGAGATTGAAGATCTCGTTCGTCGAGTAGTCCGCACCGAACTTCAGATCATGGTCGCCCAGGGTGAACGTACCGGCGCCGAAGTAGTTCCAGGTCTTGGTGAACAGGTCGTTGTACTGCGAGTTCGTTTCCGTACCCAGGTACAGCTGCGGACGCTGGCCGACGCCGTCGTCGTTCGCGTCGCCGTAGGCGAGTTCGATCGCCGGCGTGCCCTGCGTCGGGGTGTTGCGGATCGCGGAGTAGTCGCGGTACGAGACCTTGAACTCGGTCGAGAACGTATCGGTCCAGTCGCTGAAGAGCTGGGCGACGTAGTTCTCGATGGTCTTGTCGTGCTGGTACCAGTACGAGCTCAGCGAGGCCGCGCCCGTGCTGCCGGAGAAGAAGCCGTTGAGGCGCAGCTTGCTCTGCTCCAGCTTGCTGTAGCGGAAGTCGGCGCGGTGGTTGTCGCTGATGTTCCAGTCGAGCTTGACCGCGTATTCCTCGAGGTCCGTGTCGCCGTCGCTGCTCAGGTCGCCCGCGTCGAACGGCGCGAAGTTGCCGTTGCCGGCCAGCGCGATGTCGCGCGCTTCGGACGGATCATCCGACGGGATGATGCCCAGGCCCAGCGGCGTGTTGGCGATGTCGGCGCCCGGCGCGGCCTGCTTGAACTTCTCGTAGTTGGCGAAGAAGAACAGCTTGTCCTTGACCAGCGGACCGCCGAGGGTCATGCCGTAGGTTTCTTCCTTGGTGAAGCCGTTGAACGGCGCGCCGGTCGGGTCGTCGCCGAACCAGTCGCCATCGCGGTAGTAGCCGTACACCGAACCGTGGAATTCGTTCGTGCCCGACTTGGTCACCGCGTCGACCACCGCGCCGGTGGCGCCGGTGATGGTCACGTCGTAGTTGGCCAGGTCGACGTTGATCGCTTCGATGGCTTCCATCGAGACCGGCTGGCGGCGGGTCGGCATGTTGTTGCCTTCCAGGCCGAAGGTGTCGGAAGCCGACACGCCGTCGATGCGGATGGCGTTGTAGCGCGGGTTCTGGCCGCCGGCGCTGATGCTGCCCGAGGCGCGATCGATGAACGCCACGCGCGGATCCAGGCGCATGTAGTCCTGGATGTTGCCGCCGTTGGTCGGCAGGGCTTCGATGGTCTGGCGGGAGACGGCGGTGCCGGCGCCCATCTTGGTCGCGCTGAAGACATCCGAACCGCCGACGGCGACCGCGGTCACCGAGTCCAGCGTGGTCACGTCGCCGGTGAGGGCGGCGTTGATCGTGTTGATCTTGTTGAGGTCGAGGTAGACGTTGTCTTCCGTCTTCGTGCCTTCGCCCGACTTGGTGATGGTCACCGTGTACGGACCACCGACGCGCAGGCCGCGCGCGGCGTAACGACCGCTCGCGTCGGTCGTGGCGCGGCTCACCGTGCCCGACTCGACGTGGGTGATGACGACTTCGGCGCCGGCGACCGGCTGGCCGTCGTTGCTCGTCACCATGCCGCCGACACCGGCGGAGGTGGACTGCGCGAACACGGGAGCGGCAGCCAGGGCGGCAAGCAGGCCAAGCGTGAGCTTGGACATGCGGACGCGGTTGGGATGGGTCATTACGATGGCCTCGATTACAGGGTTCACAAGAGGGATGTCAGGCGCGACCCCGGTCGCGCCTGAGCAGGAAATGGTTTTCGCCCCCTGGGGCGTCGGGCCGGAGCCCGCCGGTTAACGTCAGTTTAACAGGCTAGGAGGGGTGTGTGACAGGGACGTGACGGCGGTCACCAACGGCCACACGCCGTAAACCTGCCCTGACGCAGGTTCCCGCCGTCATGCGTCAACGCCGATGCGAAAACGCCCGACCCGGCAAAACCGGATCGGGCGTCGCCAACTCGCGCGCGTTATGGAGGCGAGATCTGGAGGTACGTACCCAGTCCGTCGAGCAGCATCTGCACGGAGATCGCCACCAGCAGCATGCCCATCAGGCGCTCGATGGCGGTCAGCGCGCGGCGGCCGAGCAGCTTGTAGAGCAGCGTGGCCGAGAACAGGATCGCCGCCGTCGCGCCCCAGGCGATCAGCAGCGCGAGACTCCATTCGTTGAGGCGCTCGGGCTCGTTGCTGCCCATCAGCATCACCGCCGCCATGCCTGATGGGCCGGCGACCAGCGGAATGGCCATCGGCACGATGAAGGGCTCGCCGTCGGGGATCTCGCCCATCAGGCCTTCCGGCGGCGGAAAGATCATGCGGATGCCGATCAGGAACAGCACGATGCCGCCGGCGATCGACACCGACTCCTGACGCAGGTGCATCAGTTCCAGCGCGTACTTGCCGCCCCACAGGAACATCATCAGCACGGCGAGCGCGATCAGCAGCTCGCGCGCGAGCACGATGCGCTGGCGTTGCGGCGGCAGGCCGCGCAACAGGCTCAGGAAGACCGGCACGTTGCCGAGCGGGTCGAGGATGAGGAACAGCAGCAGCGCTGCGGAAGCGATGGTCATGGACGTTCCGTCATTGCAGCTGGGTCAGCGCGACCGCGGCGGGCTTCGGCGCCCACACCTGTCCGCGATGGACGGCACCGGCGGACGACAGCAGCGTCACGCAGGCGGCGGCGTAGGCCGTCGGTTCGACGGCGGCGCGATCGTTCTCTTCCACGTAGGCCTTCGCGCGCAGCGGCGTGCGCATCGGGCCGGGTCTCAGGCCGGCGACTCGGATCGGCGAGTTGGCGAGTTCGGCATGCAGCATGCGCACCAGGCCTTCGCGGCCCTGCTGCGCGAGGCCGTATCCGCCCCAGTACGCCTGGCCGACGCGCGCGAGGTCGTCGACGACGAACACCACCGCTGGGTCCTCCGCCTTCGCCAGCAACGGCAGGCACGCCTGCGTGAGCCACCACGGCGCGGTGAGGTTCACGTGCACGGCGCGCGCGAACGTCGCCGGATCGGTCTGCGCCAGCGGCGTGAGGCCGGCAAAATCGGCGGCGCAATGCAGCACGCCGTCGAGCCGTCCAAGTTCGGCTTCGATGCGCTGCGCGAGCTCGGCGTAGTCGTCGGCGCTGGCGCCTTCGAGGTCGAGCGGGTACAGCAGCGGCTCGGGCCCGACCTGCGCCAGCGCGTCGTACACGCGATTCAACTTCGGCACCTTGCGGCCGAGCAGCACGACCGTGGCCCCGGCGCGTGCGCAGGCCTGCGCCGCCGCGCTGCCCAGTCCCCCATGCGCGCCGGCGACCAGGACGACGCGTCCTTCGAGCGCCGCTCCGGCCCGGGCGCCCTGACCTTCCGATGGACTCACTGGCGCTGCGTCTCGCTGATCATGCGCGCCAGTTCGCCCGACTCGAACAGCTCCAGCGTGATGTCGCAACCGCCGATCAGCTCACCGTGGATGAAGAGCTGCGGGAAGGTCGGCCAGTTCGAATAGCGCGGCAGGTTCGCGCGGATCTCCGGATCCTCCAGCACGTTGACCGTGTGCAGCTGCGTCGCGCCGGCGGCCTTGAGCGCCTGGACCGCGCGGCTGGAAAAGCCGCACATCGGGAACTGCGCGGTGCCCTTCATGAAAAGGACGATGGGATGGCTTTCGACCTCGGCCTGGATCCGCTCCATCACGGACATGGCGACAACTCCTGCAATGGTGCGTTGCCGGGCGGTTGACGGCACGGCAACGGAACGTGGGGATAGAATGTCCAATTGTAAGCCTTCCGCAAGCCGCGGACGCGCGCAGTTCACCAGCGCCGCCCGGCATTCCCTAGCCAGCCCCCAGGAGCCCGCAATGGCCATCGAACTGCCCCCCCTGCCCTACGACCGCACCGCGCTGGAACCGCACATCTCGGCCGAGACGCTCGACTACCACCACGGCAAGCACCACAAGACCTACGTGGACAACCTCAACAAGATGATCGAGGGCACGGAGTTCGAGCAGCTGTCGCTGGTGGAGATCATCCGCAAGGCGCAGGGCGGCATGTTCAACAACGCCGCGCAGGTATGGAACCACACCTTCTACTGGAACTGCCTCTCGCCCAACGGCGGCGGCGAGCCGACCGGCAAGCTGGCCGAGCTGATCAACAAGGCCTTCGGCGACTTCGCCAAGTTCAAGGACGAGTTCTCGAAGCTCTCCATCGCCACCTTCGGTTCGGGCTGGGGCTGGCTGGTGCAGCGTCCGGACGGATCGCTGGGCCTGGTGAGCACCTCCAACGCCAACACCCCGATCACCGGCGACGACACCCCGCTGCTGACCTGCGACGTGTGGGAACACGCGTACTACATCGACTACCGCAACGCCCGCCCGAAGTACGTCGAGGCGTTCTGGAACCTGGTCAACTGGGACTTCGTGGCGTCGAACCTGAAGTAAGTTCGCGTCGCGTTTCGAGATGCGAGAACGGCCGGGGAAACCCGGCCGTTTTCTTTTCCGCGCGGCGCCACGCAGGCGAACCTCATTCCGCCAAGGCGCGAATCCGTGGGGGCGCGAACAACGTCGCGTCAGCGCAACGCCCCGATCACCGGCGCCACCCGCGCTTCACGCGCCAGCCATGCCTTTGTAGCCCGGGTAAGCGCAGCGCACCCGGGGCGACGTCTCCGCGTCGATGCACGTCGATCCCGGGTGCGCTTGGCTGACCCGGGCTGCAACGGCAGGCGATCGTCATTCCGCCAAGGCGCGAACCCGTGGAGGCGCGAACGACGTCGCGTCAGCGCAACGCCCCGATCACCGGCGCCACCTGCGCCTCACGCCCCAGCGCCGCACCGACGCGCTCCAGCGACATCGCCAGCGCATTCGCATCGTCCGCGCGCAACGTCGCGTGGCCGACCTTGCGGCCCGCGCGCGGCAGCTTGCCGTAGTCGTGCCAGTGGCCGCCGGGCTCGCGCAGCATCGGCAGCGCGTCGGGCATCTCGCCGATCCAGTTGAGCATGCACGCCTGCCCGACCATGCGCGTGTCGCCCAGCGGCAGGCCGAGCACCGCGCGCAGGTGGTTCTGGAACTGGCTGGTCTCGCTGCCTTCGATCGTCCAGTGGCCGGAGTTGTGCACGCGCGGCGCGAGCTCGTTGGCGAGCAGTTCGCCGTCGCGGCAGAACAATTCGAGTGCGAACACGCCGACGTAATCCATCGCCTCGGCGAGGCGGCGTGCGTAGTCGTAGGCGATCTCACCCAGCGCGGTGTCCACGCGCGCCGGCGCGAGGCTCGCCGAGAGCACGCCATCGACGTGCCAGTTCTCGGTAAGCGGCCATGCGCGGAATTCGCCATCGCGGCCGCGCACGGCGACCACCGACAGCTCGCGCTGGAAGTGCACGAAGCCTTCCAGGATCAGCCCGACCTTCGGCGCCTGCGCACCGAGCGCGTCCCACGCGGCATCGGCATCGGCGAGCGTCTTGATGCGGAACTGGCCCTTGCCGTCGTAACCGAGCCGACGCGTCTTGAGGATGCACGGCGTGCCGATGTCGGCGAGTGCGGCATCGAGCTGCTCGCGCGTGTCGATCGCCGCGAACGGCGGCACCGGAATGCCCAGTTCGCGGAACAGCGTCTTCTCGGCCAGGCGATCCTGCGCGGTCGCGAGCGCGCCGGGATTCGGGAACACCGGCACGCGCTCGCTCAACCATTGCGCCGATTCGGCCGGCACGTTCTCGAAATCGAACGTCGCCACGTCCACGCGCGAGGCGAATTCGGCCAGCGTGGTTTCGTCGCGGTAATCGCCCACGACCATCGGCGCGAACTGCCCCGCGCACGCGTCGGCGACGTTGTCCATCACCAGGAAGCGCAGGCCGAGCGGCGCGCCAGACAACGCGAGCATGCGCGCGAGCTGGCCGCCGCCGAGGATGCCGACCGTGGTCATTTGCGCGGATCGTCGTTGGCCAGCACGTCGTCGGTCTGGCGGGTACGGAAGGCGTCGAGCGCCGCGCCGATCGCGGGCTGCTCGTTCGCCAGCAGCGCGGCGGCGAACAGCGCGGCGTTGGCCGCGCCGGCGTTGCCGATGGCGAAGGTGGCAACGGGAATGCCCGCCGGCATCTGCACGATCGACAGCAGCGAATCCATGCCGTTGAGCGCCTTGCTCTGCACCGGCACACCCAGCACCGGAACGGCGGTCTTGGACGCGAGCATGCCCGGCAGGTGCGCCGCGCCGCCGGCGCCGGCGATGATCGCGCGCAGGCCGCGCGCCTTCGCCGTGGCCGCGTATTCGAAGAGCACGTCCGGCGTGCGGTGGGCGGACACCACGCGCACTTCGTGCGGGACGCCCAGCGCCTCCAGCTTCGCGGCGGCATGCTGCATCGTCTCCCAGTCGGAGCGCGATCCCATCACGATGCCCACGAGCGGGGCGGCGGCAGTTCCGGACATTGGGCGGGTCCTGAGACAAAGACGTATTCTAACGCCCCGTCTTCCCCCGGCACCGCATTCCATGGACCGCAAGCTGCTCGACCTGCTCGTCTGCCCCACCACCCGCCAGCCGCTGCAGATGCTGGACGGCCGGGGCCTCACGGCGCTGAACGCCGCGATCGAGTCCGGCGGGCTGCAGCGCGCCGACGGCAGCGCCCAGACCGAGCCGCTGCGCGAGGCGCTGGTCACGCGCGATCGCCGCACCGTCTACCGCATCGACGACGGCATCCCGGTGCTGCTGGCCGAGGAAGCCATCGCCACCGCGCAGATCCCGGCCTTCCCCGGCGCATGAGCGCCTTCGCTCCGCCGCCGGCAGAGGCCGTCGCGCAGGACGTCGCGCTCGCGCTCGCCGAGGACCTGGGCGACGGCGACGTCACCGCGGCGCTGCTGCCGGACGTCGCCGACGACGCGTACCTGCTGTGCAAGGAAGACGCCGTCGTGTGCGGGCGGCCGTGGTTCGATGCCTGCCATCGCGCACTCGATCCGCTGGTACGCATCGACTGGCGCGTGGACGAAGGCGACCGCGTGAAGGCCGGCACGGTGCTGGCGACGCTGCACGGCCGCGCGCGTGCGCTGGTGAGCGCCGAGCGTGCATCGCTCAATTTCATGCAGACGCTGTCGGGCACGGCCACGACCACCGCGACCTACGTCGAAGCGGTGCGCGGTACGGCGGCGAAGATCCTCGACACGCGCAAGACCCTGCCCGGCCTGCGCCAGGCGCAGAAGTACGCCGTGCGCGTCGGCGGCGGCGTCAACCATCGCATCGGCCTGTTCGACGCGGTGATGCTCAAGGAAAACCACGTGCGCGCGGCCGGCTCGATCGCCGCGGCGATCCGCGCCGCACGCTCGATGCATCCGGCGTTGCCGCTGATCGTGGAAGTCGAATCGATCGCGCAGCTGCGCGAAGCGCTGCACGAAGGCTGCGACCGCATCCTCATCGACGATTTCGATGCGGCGATGCGGCGCGAGGCGGTGCGTATCGCGCACGAGGCGCCGGTCGCCCGGCGCATCCCGCTGGAGGTATCCGGCGGGGTCGACATGCAGACCCTGCGCGCGATCGCCGAAGACGGCGTGGACTGCATCTCGATCGGCGGACTGACCAAGCACGTCCGCGCGATCGACCTGTCGCTCAAGCTCGGTCCGCCGCCTGCCTGAGGCGGCGGCGCGTCAGGGCATCAGCACCACGGCCGCGGCACCCGCGGCGGCCAGCGCAAGCACCAGCGCAACCCAGGGCCACGGCGAACGCCGCGACTGCGGCTTGCGCATCGACGTCGCCACCACCTGCACCGGCTCCGTCGCCGCCGCGCCGGCCAGGCGGAAACGCAGCACGTCGAAGGCGAGTTCGTCGCCGACCTTCGCCTCGCCGCGCAGGACGCGCTTGCCGTTGAGAAAGGTGCCGTTGCTGGAGCCAAGGTCCTCGACCTGCACTCCGGCGTCGGTGGGAATGAGCCGCGCGTGCATGCGCGACAAACCCGGCGCATCGAAACGCAGGTTGCAGTCCGGTCCGCGGCCGACGGTCAGCACGCCGACGATCGCATCGCTGCGCGTGCCCAGCTCCGCCGAGACGCTGCGCAGGAAGAAGCGCGGCAGCACCGGACGCACGGCGGTGACGCCGGGGTCGTCGTTGGCGGACACCAGATCCGGCCCGGGCACCGACTGGCGCGCGACCACCGGCGGCGGACCGAGCGCGGCGAGCTTGGCCTGCACCTGGTCGAAGCCGACGCTGTCGCCTGGGCGTAGCGCGATCAGGCCCTGCACCTGCCGTCCGTTGACGCTGACCGTGGTGCCGGCCGGCACGTCGAGCATCACGCCCTGCGCGGTGACGTGCAGTTGGCAGTGTTGCGGCATGACGCCGGGACGGTCGATGACGATGGTGGATTCCGGATCGGAGCCGACGCGGTTTACGCCGTGACCGAGCAGTACCTGCGGGTGTTCGCCACCCGGAAAGACGAGTTTCAAGCGGGATCTGCCCCCTGCAGCGGTTCCCTGGTCCGACTGTGCCGACAGGCCTGCGCTCCGGAACTTGCGAGCGGCGCGGCACGTCGCCACAGTAATCGGCATGACTCTACTGATCTTGATGATCGTCGCTGCGATGGCGTTCGCATTCTGGAGCGCCAGCCGTGCCGCCGCCGAACGCGCCGAAGCCGTCGGGCGCGACGCCTGCCGCGCCGCCGGCGTGCAGTGGCTGGACCAGAGCGTGCACGCGATCGGCATTCGGCTGTATCGCCAGGAGAGCGGCTGGCTCGGCTTCGAGCGCACGTTCCGCTTCGATTACTCGATCAACGGCGAGGACCGCCACGTCGGCAAGCTGGTGCTGCGCGGCGAGCGGCTGGTGGCGTTCACCGGGCCGGTGACGCGGGAGCCTTCGGCTTTGCATTAGCCCGGGCAAGCGAAGCGCACCGGGGTTCGCGGGCGCCCATCCTGGGTGCGCTTCGCTTACCCGCGTTACAAACGCCGGCGCGCTGATGCGGGAACAAGCCGGGTTCCCCGCCTCGCGGGGATGACCTATCGGCAGACGCGCCCGCGCTTCGCGCGAACGCGCCGATGCGTCACTTCACGATGCGCAGGTGCGCCCCGCGCCGCGGCGTCGGCGTCGGCGTCTGCGGGCCCTCGTCGTCGCCGTCGGGCGCCGGCTCGCTCGGCACGGCGCTGAGCGGACTTGCGGGCGTTTCGTCGGCCAGTTCGATGTCGACCTCGCCTTCCTCTCCCGCCGCATGGATGTCTTCGGGCAACGCCATGCCCTGCCCCGTTTCGCGCGCGTAGATCGCCAGCACCGCCTGCACCGGCACCGTCACCGGATAGCTCACGCCGCCGAAGCGGGCACTGAAGCGGATGGCGTCGTTGGCCATCTCCAGGCGCGACACCGCGCGCTCGGCGATGTTGAGGACGATCTTGCCGTCCTTCACCGCATGCGTGGGCACCTGCACGCCGTGGCGGGTGGCATCGACCAGCAGGTGTGGCGTCATGCCGTTGTCGGCGATCCACTCGTACAGCGCCCGCAGCAGGTACGGACGATGGCTGGTCATCGAAGAAGTGCTTTCCTGACTCATGTCGGGAGTGTAGCGCCGCGGGGTCGCCCCCAGGTACACGCGCGGCGTGCTCGGCGTCGGCCAAACGGACGCGCGGGAAGCGAAAACGGGCCCGAAGGCCCGTGTCGTTCTCGCACCCGATCAGGCCCCCTCAGGCTGGCAGTTCGCGCAGCTTGCGTTCCTGTTCGGTCAGGCTGCGGGTGAAGCCGGGGTTGCGGAAGATGCGGTTGCCGTAATCCTCGATGGCCTTGCCGTCCTTCGGCAGCGGCACGCCCAGCGCGTCCAGGCGCCAGATGATCGGCGCCATCGCGCAGTCGGCCAGGCTCATTTCGGGGTTCAGGAAGAACTTGCTCGCCTTGAACAGCGGGACCGATGCGGTCAGCAATTCCTTCAGGCGTTTGCGGCCGGCTTCGGCCTGGGCCTTGTTGCCCAACTGGATGGCCTGCACCTGCGGCACCCAGTCGTGCTCCAGCCGCAGCATCGCCAGGCGCAGGCGCGCGCGGGAGAGCGGATCGACCGGCATCAGCGGCGGATGCGGATAGCGTTCGTCGAGGTATTCGCTGACCACGCTGGCCGCGTAGAGGACCAGGTCGCGCTCGACCAGCGTCGGCACCGAGTGGTACGGGTTGAGGTCGACCAGGTCTTCCGGCGGGTTCTGCGGATCGACCGGCACCAGGTCGTACGTCACGCCTTTCGCGGCCAGCACCAGGCGCACGCGATGGCACAGCACGCAGTCGGTGGAAGAAAACAGCGTCAGGGCATTGCGCATACGTGGACTCGCCGCCATTCGACCTCTCCGGCCACCGGATTCCGCCGGTGGTTAGACGCCGTCCACCCCGTGTGGACGGTCGTCACGGCCTCGATCAGCTGCTGCTGCCTGCAAACCAAGGAGCCCGCACATTCCTGTACGGGCTCCAAGGGATACAGCATGCGATCAGTGCTTGTCCACGTCCCGCCAGTACTCGTGCTTGAGCAGGTAGGCCAGCAGGGTGAACATCGCCAGGAACAGGATCACCCACACGCCCATGCTCTGGCGCTTGAGGGCGGCCGGTTCGCCGGCGTACTCGAGGAATGCCGTGATGTCGCGCACCGACTGGTTGAACTCCTCGGCGCCCTGGTGACCCGGCTGGGTGACCTTGAGGCCCAGCACCGGCCGCTCGCCGGTGGCCTTGTCGGCCTCGCCGAACTCGGCGTGCTGCAGGCCCTGCAGCTCCCACAGCGGGTTCGGCATGGAGGCGTTCGGGAACAGCTTGTTGTTCCAGCCCAGCGGACGCGATTCGTCCAGGTAGAACGACTTGAGGTAGGTGTAGATCCAGTCGCTGCCGCGGACGCGGGAGATCAGGCTCAGGTCCGGCGGCATCTTGCCGAACCACTGGTTGGCGTGGTCCGGGGTCAGGCTGACCTGGATCTGCTCGCCGAACTTGGCGCCGGTGAAGTTGAGGTTGTTCATCACCTCTTCTTCGGTCAGGCCCAGGTCCTCGGCCATGCGCGAGTAGCGCAGGTACTTCAGCGAGTGGCAGCCGGAGCAGTAATTCATGAACAGCTGGGCGCCGCGCTGCAGCGACGCGCGGTCGCCCAGGTCGGTGCCCGACTGCATCAGGTGGCCGCCCTCGGCTGCCGACGCACTGGTCGTCAGCGCGGCGAAGGACACCAGCAGGCCGGCGGCAAAGGTGGCGAACTTGTTCACGATGCGCATCTTCTGGACGGGGCGGTGGATGGCGTGAGCGGTCATCTCAGTCATGCATCGTCACCCGTTGCGGTACCGGCTTGGTTTTGTCGAGCTTGGTCCAGATCGGCATGCTGATGAAGAAGGCGAAGTACAGGAACGTCAGCACGCGACCGATGATCGTTTCGACCGGATCGGTACCCGGGCCGGCACCGATCTTGCCCAGCCACAGGAAGCAGATGGCGAGGATGGCGAGCATCACCTTGGTGATCCAGCCGCGGTAGCGGTGCGACTTCACCGGCGAGCGGTCGAGCCACGGCACGAAGAACAGGATGGCGATCGCCGCGAACATCACGATCACGCCCAGCAGCTTGTCCGGGACCACGCGCAGCATCGCGTAGTACGGCGTGTAGTACCACACCGGCTTGATGTGCTCCGGCGTCACCAGGCGGTTGGCCTCGGTGAAGTTGTCGTGCTCCAGGAACCAGCCGCCGAAGGCCGGCGCGAAGAAGATCACGAACGCGCAGATGATCAGGAAGAAGCCGACGCCGAACAGGTCCTTCACCGTGTAGTACGGATGGAACGGGATGCCGTCGGCCGGCTTGTTCGGATCCCAGCGGTTGCCCTTCGGACCCTTCTTGATCTCGACGCCGTCGGGGTTGTTCGAACCCACCTCGTGCAGCGCGCCCAGGTGCAGCACGACCAGCAGCAGCAGGACGAGCGGCAGCGCGATGACGTGCAGCGCGAAGAAGCGGTTCAGCGTGGCGTCGCCCGGCAGGAAGTCGCCCATGATCCATTCGGTCAGGCCGTTGCCGATGACCGGGATCGCGCCGAACAGCGAGATGATCACCTTGGCGCCCCAGAACGACATCTGGCCCCACGGCAGCACGTAGCCCATGAAGGCTTCGGCCATCAGGACCAGGTAGATCAGCATGCCCAGGATCCACACCAGCTCGCGCGGCTTCTGGTAGGAGCCGTACATCAGGCCGCGGAACATGTGCAGGTACACGACGATGAAGAACATCGACGCGCCGGTGGAGTGCATGTAGCGGATCAGCCAGCCCCACTCCACGTCGCGCATGATGTATTCGACCGACGCGAACGCTTCGGCCGCGGACGGCTTGAAGTGCATCGTCAGGAAGATGCCGGTGACGATCTGGTTGACCAGCACCAGCAGCGCGAGCGAACCGAAGTAGTACCAGAAGTTGAAGTTCTTCGGCGCGTAGTACTCGGTCATGTGCTTGCGGTACGCCGGCATCATCGCCGGGGCCCGCTCGTTGACCCAGTCCATCACGCCGTTGGCGGCCTTCGTGAAGATGTTCGCCATGGCTTACGCCGCTCCCTTGCTGCTGGACGACGGGTCGACACCGATGACGATCGTGGTGTCGTTCTCGTAATGGTGCGGCGGCACGAGCAGGTTGGTCGGCGCCGGGACACCCTGGAACACGCGGCCGGCCATGTCGAAGCGCGACTTGTGGCACGGGCAGAAGTAGCCGCCTTTCCATTCGGGATCGAACGGCTCGGGGCGGATCTCGGCCTTCATTTCGGGCGAGCAGCCCAGGTGGGTGCACAGGCCGACGAGGACGGAGATCTCGGGCTTGATCGAACGCAGCTCACCGGTGATGTACGCCGGCTGCTGGTCCTTGTTCTCGGACTTGGGATCGCGCAGGTGCGAATCCAGGGTCGGCAGCGCGTCGAGGATCGCCTTGGAACGCTTGACGATCCAGATGGGCTGTCCGCGCCATTCCAGGATCAGGCGCTGGCCTTCTTCGAGGGCGCTGATGTCGGCGGTCACCGGCGCACCGGCGAGCTTCGCCCGCGTGCTCGGATTCCAGGACTTGATGAACGGCACCGCCACGAAACCGGCACCGACCGCACCGACCACGGCAGTGGTCGCGGTCAGGAACCGACGGCGGCCCTGGTTGACAGGATCGTTGACCCCTTGGTTGGCCATCCGGCACTCCGCAAAGCTGGAACGAAGTTTCGCCGCACAACCCACGCCACTGGCGACGGCTCGCGGCACAAAAGACGGGGAAGTGTAACGGAACCGTGAATGAGCCGACAATCCGCTTCACGTTGCACGACTCGTCCGCTCGACGGGCGCGCACGCGGCCCACGCCCGACCGGGCGCGGGACGGGAAAAATCGTCAGCGCATCACGGCCATGGCGCCCCGGTAGCGGTCCGCCAGCACGCCCACCCGCTGGACGTATCGCTGGGTCTCGCTGTAGGGCGGCACGCCGTTGTACTTGTCCACCGCGCCCTCGCCCGCGTTGTAGCCTGCGGCGGCGAGGGTCAGGTTGTTGTTGAAACGCTTGAGCAGCCACGCCAGGTACTGCACGCCGCCCTGGATGTTCTGCTTCGCGTCGAACGCGTTGCTCACGCCGAAGCGCCGCGCCGTACCCGGCATCAACTGCATCAGGCCCTGCGCGCCCGCACGCGAGAGCGCGTTGGGGTTGTAGGCCGATTCGGCGTGGATGATCGCGCGCACGATCGCCTCGTCCACGCCGTGCTGGCGCGCGGCGGCGGCGATCTCGTCGCGGTAGGCGTCGGTGTTGAGGCGGACCGTGCCGAAGTTCACGCCCGGGCGGGCCGAACACGCATAGCAGGTCTGGATGTAGCTGTAGCGGATGGTGCGCACCGCCGAGGCGTTCGCCACGCCGTGCGGCTTGCGGCTGGTGTAGTGGCGCACGCCGTCCTTGATGTACGAGTACACCTGCCCGCGCACCACGCGCGGCGCGTTGTAGGAAGTCGTGGGCGTCGGGGCGATCGGCGCCGACGTGGCGACGGTCGCGACGGCCGGTACGGAGGCCACGGCGGGCGCCGAAGCCGCCACCGTGACGGACGAGGCCGAGGTCATGCCGCCGACCGCTGCGGCCGGCTTCGGGGATTCGGACGTGCGCGCGGGGCGGTCGGCCGAGTGGCTGATGACGGTGCACCGGGCGCCGGCCACGCGCTTGCTCACGTAGCTGCGCGCGCCGTCGGCGCCTTCGCAACGGTAGAGCGTGCCGGCCACGGACGGCGCCGCGGCCAACAGGCAGACGATCCCCAGCAGCAGCGAGCCCCCCCTCATGGCGGCGAGTGTGTCCTGTCTCCCGCCCCTTCACAAGTCCTTGATTGCGCAGGGAGCGGGAAACGTGACCACGCCCGCATCCGCATCTGCGACCCGTCCGCGGAACGCGAACCGGCCACCTCGCTCAGCGCCGCATCGCGCTCGCCGTGCGGTAGCGCTCGGCCAGCAGGGCGACGCGCTGCACGTAGCGCTGGGTCTCGTCGAACGGGGGAACGCCGCGATAGCGGTCGACCGCACCCTCGCCCGCGTTGTAGCCGGCCGCGGCCAGGACCAGGTTCCCGTCGAACCGCCGCAGCAGCCACGCCAGGTACTGCACGCCGCCGCGGATGTTCTGGCGGATGTCGAACACGTTGACCACACCGAAGCGCCGCGCCGTCGCCGGCATCAGCTGCATCAGGCCCTGCGCGCCGACGCGCGAGATCGCGTTGGGGTTGTAGGCCGATTCGGCGTGGATGATGGCCCGCACCACCGCCTCGTCGACGCCGAAGTCGCGCGAGGCCGCGGCGATTTCCGCGCTGAAGGTCTGGGTGTCGAGCCGGATCGTCGCGAAGTCCACGCCCGGCTGCAGCGCGCAGGCGTAGCAGGTTTCCATGTAGGTATAGGTGAGCCGGCTGATCTGGCCGAGCCCGGCGCGCGGGCTGGGCCGCTGGCTGGCGTAGTGGACCACGCCGCCCTCGACGAACCGGTAGACCTGGCCCTGGGCGACGCGCATCGGCGGCGTCGCCGCGGCGGAGCCCGGCGCCTGGCCGGTCGCGGGCGCATCCGCATGGACCGCCGCCCCGCCCGCGAACCCGAGCGTCCGCCCCGGCGCGGCCGGCCGGCTCGGCTGCCCGAGCTGGGCCGGAGCGGATTGCGCCCACGCGGAGGTCGCCGCCACCAGCAGCCCGGCGAACCCCAGCGATGCAAGGCGAGCCTTCAGCGATTCCACGAACGTACGGGCCTGCCGGCGCGGCCCGCGCGCCCTCCTCCTGCCCTCGGACCAGCAAACGCGATTCCCGGCCCGGCGCGGCCTGCGGTCGCCCGGGCCTGTAGAATGGCGCCCCCTCCGGCGCGGAATAACCGCCGCCCTTCCCGGATCGAGCCAGATGAGCCAGACCCAGACCCCGGCCGCCACGCGCGGCACCGACGCTTCCCCCGCGCCCGCGACGAAGAAGCTCTACATCCAGACCCACGGTTGCCAGATGAACGAGTACGACTCGGCCAAGATGGCCGACGTGCTCGCCGCCAGCGACGGTCTGGTGCTGACCGACAACGCCGAAGAGGCCGACGTCATCCTGATCAACACCTGCTCGATCCGCGAGAAGGCGCAGGAGAAGGTCTTCAGCCAGCTCGGCCGCTGGAAGTCGCTCAAGCAGGGTGACAAGCCGGTGGTGATCGGCGTCGGCGGCTGCGTGGCGTCGCAGGAAGGCGAGGCGATCGTGAAGCGCGCGCCGTTCGTGGACCTGGTCTTCGGCCCGCAGACCCTGCACCGCCTGCCCGAACTCATCCAGGCCCGCCGCGACACCGGCCTGCCGCAGGTCGACATCTCCTTCCCGGAGATCGAGAAGTTCGACCGCCTGCCCGAGCCGCGCGCCGAAGGACCGTCGGCGTTCGTGTCGATCATGGAAGGCTGCAGCAAGTACTGCTCGTTCTGCGTGGTGCCCTACACGCGCGGCGAGGAAATCAGCCGCCCGTTCGAGGACGTGCTGGTGGAAGTGGCCGACCTCGCCGCGCAGGGCGTGCGCGAGATCAATCTGCTCGGGCAGAACGTCAACGCGTATCGCGGACCGTTCGGCGATGGCGAAGTCGCCGACCTCGGCCTGCTGATCCGCGCCATCGCCGAGATCGAAGGCATCGGCCGCATCCGCTTCACCACCTCGCATCCGCTGGAGTTCTCCGACTCGCTGGTCGAGGCGTATCGCGACGTGCCCAAGCTCGCCAACTACCTGCATCTTCCGGTGCAGGCCGGCAGCGACCGCATCCTGGCGGCGATGAAGCGCGGTTACACGGCGCTGGAATTCAAGCAGAAGATCCGCAAGCTGCGTGCGGTGCGTCCGGACATCTCGATCAGCTCGGATTTCATCGTCGGCTTCCCCGGCGAGACCGACGCGGATTTCGAGAAGACCATGAAGCTGATCGAGGACGTCGGCTTCGACCAGTCGTTCTCGTTCATTTACTCGCGTCGCCCCGGCACGCCGGCGGCCGACCTGGAAGACAACGTTTCCAGCGAGGAGAAGCACGCGCGCCTGTCGCGCCTGCAGGCGCACATCAACGCGCATGCGCGCACGATCTCCGACGCGATGGTCGGAAGCGTGCAGAGCGTGCTGGTCGAAGGCCCGTCGAAGAAGAATCCGAACGAACTCACCGGCAAGACCGAGAACATGCGCTCGGTGAACTTCCCGGGCCATCCGCGCCTGATCGGCCAGTTCGTCGACGTGGTGATCACCGAGGCGATGAGCAATTCGCTGCGCGGACGCGTGGCGATGGCGGACGCGGACGTGGCCTGACGGCCACGTCGCGCCTTCATCCGTTGCGGTTCAAGCCCGATGCCGGATGACAGCCGCGCATCCGGCGCGCCGACTCACTTCGCGCGATACACCGCCTTCCCGTCCACGTACGTCGCCTGCACCGTGAGGTTGCGCAGGCCGTTCGGCGCGATCGCCAGCGGGTCTTCGCTCAGCACCACGAAATCCGCGCGCTTGCCGACGGCGAGGCTGCCCACCTGCGTTTCGGCGAAGCCTGCGTAGGCGGCGTCGAGGGTGAAGCCGCGCAGCGCCTCGAACGCCGTGAGCTTCTCCTGCGGGAACCAGCCGCCAGCGGGCAGGCCCTGCGCGTCGGCGCGCGTTGCTGCGGCGTACAGGCCGAAGCGCGGATCGACCGATTCCACCGGGAAATCCGAGCCCAGCGCGAGTCGCGCGCCGCTGTCGCGCAACTGCCGCCACGCGTACGCACCGATGATGCGCTGCGGTCCTACGCGGTCCTCCGCCCAGGGCATGTCGCTGGTCGCGTGCGTGGGTTGCATCGACGCGATGACGTGCATCCGCGCCAGGCGCGGCAGGTCCGCCGGCGACAGCACCTGCGCATGTTCGATGCGCCAGCGGTGATCGGTCGTCGCCGCGTTCTGGCCGAGCGCCTTCGCGTAGGTTTCGAGCACGACGTGGTTGCCGCGATCGCCGATGGCGTGCGTGGCGACCTGCACGCCGCAACGTTTCGCCTTGTCCACGGCGACGGCGATCTGTTCGGGCGAGGTCACCATGATGCCGAGGTTGCCGTGATCGTCGCTGTATTCCTTCAGCATCGCCGCGCCGCGACTGCCCAGCGCGCCGTCGGCGTAGAGCTTCAGCGTGCGCATCTGCAGGCGGCCCGACGGATGGGTGTACAGCCCGTGCTGGCACAGCGATTCCAGCGCTTCGCTGTTGCCGTCGGCCATCGCGGTGATGCGCAGCGGCATCGCACCGCGATCGGCGAGGCGCTGGTAGCGCTTCAGTTCGGCCAGGCTCACGCCCGCATCGTGCACGCCGGTGAGGCCGTGTTCGACCGCCGACTGCATGCCCAGCGTCAGTGCGCGCTCGGCGGTCGCTTCGTCGAGCGGCGGGCGGGCTTCGTCGACCAGCGCGGAGGCGGCGTCGATGAAGATGCCGGTCGGCTGCCCGCGCGCATCGCGTTCGATGCGACCGCCGTCGGGCTGCCAGTCGCCGGAGAGACCGCGCTTCACCGCGCGCATCGCGGCGCTGTTGGCCCATCCGGCGTGGCCGTCGATGCGCTCCAGCCAGACCGGGCGATCGGGGAAGGCGGCATCCAGGTCGGCGGCGCTCGGGAATGCCTTCTCCGGCCAGTCGTTCTGGTCCCAGCCGCGGCCGATCAGCCACGCGCCGGCGGGCAACTGCTTCTCGAACGTCTTGAGGCGTTGCAGCACTTCCTGCTTGCTCGACGCATCGACGAGGTCCGCGCTGAGCATCGTCATGCCCAGGCCCGACACGTGCGCGTGCGCGTCGATCAGGCCGGGAATCACCGTCGCCTGGCCCGCGTCGATGCGGTCCGCCTTCGGATAGCGCTTCATCAGGTCTGCGGTCGCGCCCAGCGCGAGGATGCGGCCGGTGTCGTCGAACGCCAGCGCCTGCACCTTCGGTTGCGCGGTTTCCATGGTGTGGATGCGCGCCGCGCTGAGCACCGTGACCTGCGCGGCTATCGCGTGACCGGACATCGCCACCAGCACCGCCGAAACCGCTGACACCAGCTTGCGCATCCCGTTCCCCTCATGTCCGAAAGTGTCCGGACTGTGCGCAATCGCGTGCGTCGTGGCAAGTCCCGGCCGCGGTGCGGCGACTCAATCCAGCCGCTTGCGGAACCGCGATATCGCCAGCGTCATCATCACCACGATGAAGGCGATCAGCGCCAGCACGTCCGGCCACAGTTCCGTCAGGCCCGCGCCGCGCAGCATGATGCCGCGGATCAGCCGCAGGAAATGCGTGAGCGGCAGCAGTTCGGCCAGCCACTGCACCACCTTCGGCATGCCCGCGAACGGGAACATGAAACCCGACAGCAGGATCGACGGCAGGAACACGAAGAAGGTCATCTGCATCGCCTGGAACTGCGACTGCGCCCTGGTCGATATCAGCAGGCCCAGCGTCAGGTTGGCGAGGATCAGCAGCACGCCGGCGAGGTACACGTCGAGCAGGCTGCCACGCACCGGCACGTCGAACAGCCACGTGCCCAGCACCAGGATCACCGTCGTCTGGATCAGGCCGATCGCCGCGTACGGCAGCACCTTGCCGATCATCAGTTCCGAACTCGACAGCGGCGTGGCGATCAGCAGCTCCATGTTGCCGCGCTCGCGTTCGCGCACGATCGCGACGCCGGTGAACAGCACCATCGTCATCGTCAGGATCACCCCGATCAGGCCCGGCACGATGTTGATGGCCGAACGTCGCTGCGGGTTGTAGAAGCTCACCACGCTCACCTGCCCCGGCCCGACCTGCCCCACGCTGCCGACGACGCGGTTGTCCGTGGGTCGCGTGTCGAGCGGCAACTGCGCCAGTTGCACCGCCGCGCTCTGCACCACCGTGTCGCTGCCGTCGACCAGCACCTGCACGGCTTCGCGGCCTTCGAAGCGGCGGCGTTCGAAGTCCGGCGGAATCACCACCCCGATGCTGATTTCCCCGCGCCGCAGGCTCTCCATCAGTTGCTGCGGCGAGGTCGCGCTCACGGTCGGATCGATCACGCCGGTGGCGACCATGTCCATCACCAGCGCGCGCGAGGCGGCGGTGTTGGATTGATCCGCGATGCCGGTGTCCAGGCCGCGCAGGTTGAGGTTGATCGCGTAACCGAACAGCACCAGCTGCATCACCGGAATACCGACGATCATCGCCAGCGTGATGCGGTCGCGGCGCATCTGCCGCAGTTCCTTCATCACGATCGCGAACAGCCGGCGCAGGTTCATGCGGCCTTCTCCGGCGCCTCGTGGTCGCGTCCGCGCGTGGAGGAGACGAACACGTCCTCCAGGTTCGGATGCGAAGCGGCGACTTCGGCGTCGAGCCCCGCGTCGGCGAGCGCTTTCCTCACGCGATCGGCGGCATCGCCGTTGGCGTCGTTGAGCACGCGCAGCGCGTTGCCGATCTGCGCCACGCTGAGCACGCCCGGCACGCCCATCAGCACCTGCTGCGCGCGACGCGGCTGCTTCGCCATGACTTCCAGCGTGCGCCCGGCGAGCGCGTGGGTGAGTTCGTCGGGCGTGCCGTCGGCGACGAGCGCGCCACGGTCGAGGATCGCGATGCGATGGCAGCGCTCGGCTTCGTCCATGTAATGCGTGGACACGAGGATCGTCGTGCCGGCGTCGGCCAGATCGAACAGTTTTTCCCAGAAATCGCGGCGCGATTCGGGATCCACCGCGCTCGTCGGTTCGTCCAGGAACAGCAGTTCCGGCTTCTGGATCACCGCACCGGCGAGCGCGAGGCGCTGCTTCTGGCCGCCGCTCATGGTGCCGGCGAGCTGTTTCTGGCGATCGGCGAAGTGGTACTGCTCGACGAGCTCATCGATGCGCTTGCCCGCCGCCGCGCGCGGGATGTCCTGCACGGCGGCGAGGAATTCCAGGTTCTCGCGCACGGTCAGGTCCTCGAACAGCGAGAACTTCTGGGTCATGTAGCCGATGCGGCGACGCAACTCCTCGGCCTGTTCCGGAACGCGCAGGCCGAGCACTTCCACATCGCCGTCGCTCGGCGTGAGCAGGCCGCACAGCATGCGGATCGTCGTGGTCTTGCCCGATCCGTTCGGGCCGAGGAAGCCGTACACGTTCGCGCGCGGCACGCTCAGATCGACGTGGTCCACCGCGACGAGCTGGCCGAAGCGCTTGGTCAGGCCACGCGCGCGGATGGCGAGCTCGTCGGGCGCGCCGTTCATCGCGCGAATTCCACGCGCACCGGCACGCCGGCCGGCAGTTCGCCGGGCGCGCCGGTGATCTCCACTTCGGCGAGATAGCTCAGTCGCGCGGCGTCCTCGCCGATCAATGCGTAGTACGGGGTGAAGCTGGGTTCGCTGCGGATCATGCGCACGCGGCCCTGCAGGGCGGCGTCGCGTCCACTGAGGAATACGTTTGCGGTGTCGCCTACCTTGACGTTCGCGCGGATCGGCTCGGGCACGTAGATCCGCGCGTACGGGCGATCGCCGACCAGCATCACCGCCAGCGGCGCGCCGATGGGCGCTTCGTCGCCGAGACGGTACGGGAGGCTGTCGACCACGCCCGCGCGCGGTGCGGTGAGGTCGAGCCGACGCAGCGTCGCCGCCTGCGTGGCGGCCTGCGCCTGCGCCGACGCGACCGCCGAGCGGCCCTGCGCGATCTGTTCGCTGCGCGTGCCGCGTTCGAGTTCGAGCAGCACGGCCTGCGCGGCGCGCACCTGGCCGTCGGCGTTGCCGGCGGCGGCGCGGGCGCGATCAACTTCGGACGCGGCGACAAGCTGCTGACGCCCCAGCGGCTGAAGTCGTGCGTAGTACGCGCGCGCGTCGACCGCCTGCGCCTGCGCGGCGGCGAGGTTCGCGCGCGCCTGCGCGATCTGTTCGCTGCGAGGGCCATGTTCGAGCTCCTCCAGCGCCTGGCCCGCCTGCTGCGCCTGCGCCTGCAAGGCCTGCAACTGCGCCTGCGTGCGCGTGACCTCCAATTGCAGCAGGCGCGTGCCGGCCTTCACCCGTTGTCCTTCGCGCACGTCGATGCGGACGATCTTCTCCGCCGCGGGCGCGGGCAGCGCGATGCGGTCCCATTCCAGCGTGCCGAGCGCCTGCGGCGTGTCGTCGCGGCAGGCCGCGAGCGTCGTGGCGAGGACGATGACGAGAGAAACGAAGAACGCGCGGGACGCCCTCCTCCCGTTTCCCGTTCCTTTCCACTGGTGCTTCCGGATCTTCATGGCGTCACTCCAATCCCGGTCTCATGCGAGGAACGAGAGATGAGGAACGAGAAACGAAGGTGCACCACCTTCGCCTGGTTTCTCGTTCCTCTCCGCTCGTTCCTCGTTTCCTTCCGTCCTCATGCCAGCCCCAGCCCGCGATCCAGCAGCGCCAGCGTGTGCCGGCGCAGCGCTTCGAAATCGAGGTCGTCCGCCTGCAGCAGGCGGCGCCAGATCGGCGCGCCCGCGGCGGGAAACAGCGTCAGGCCGACCAGCGACACCATCAACAGGCGGGGATCGAGGTCTTCGTTGATCTCGCCGCGTGCCTGCGCCTGGGCGAAGCGCGTGGTCATCATCTGCGGCAGTTGCGGACCGATGCGTTCGAACAGCACGTCGCGCAGGGCGCCGCCCTCGCACAGCACCTCCCGCACCCAGAGCGGCGGCAGCCAGGGATGCGCGGCGACCACGCGCCCCACACCCTGCACGAAGGCGGCGATCAGCGCGGCCACGTCGTCGCCGGCGGCCATGATCGGCTCGCGCAGTTGCCCGAATGCCGGCAGCACGCGCTCGCCGATCACCGCTTCCTGCAACTGCGCCTTGTCGCCGAAGTAGTAGTGCAGCAGCGCTGGCGTCACACCGGCCTCGGCCGCGATGGTGCGCAGCGACGTGCCGGCGATGCCCTCGCGGACGAAGCAGGCGATGGCGGCGTCGAGCAGGCGTTCGCGCAGGTCCGGGCCGTCGGCGCCGGGGCGTCCGGGCGATCGCTGGCCGGCGGGACGGCCTGCGCCGGAGCGTCGGCTGGACGTCGTGGCCGGGGTCTTTTCCGCCTTCCTGCGCGGCGTCTTCGGGTGCTCGGCGTTCATGGCGCTTATTTAATTGTTCGATTAATTAGAATTCAAGCCCGACCCGACGAACGGTCGAGCCGGCCCGCAACGGCAACCCCATCGACGCCGCGGAGGTCCATGATGCGAATGGTCCAGTCCGGTTCCCCGCCATGAACCCAATGCCCACCCTGTTCCAGCGCTGCGCCCTCGGTCTCTGGTTCCTCGGGCTCGGCCTGCTCGGATTGCTGCGCTGGTGGATGCGCTACGCACGCGACGCGCAGGTCTTCCACGATGCGGTGATGCATGCGTGGCTATGGGGTTCGCTGGCGCTTGCGGCATTCGGTTCGATCGCGATCCTGCGGGCGTTCGCAGCGCACCGGCGCGATCGGACGTCCACGCAAAGCCGATAGACGCCTGCGCGACCCGAGCGACGGACGCGGACTTGGCAAGTCCGCGACGCGCGGCGATCCTCGCGTGTCCCCAGCGCATGAAGGCACCACCCTGTCCGCCCTGACGATCGCGCAATCCCGCCTGCCCGCGTCCAGCCGCATGCTGCTCGCCAGCGCCGTCATCGGCATGGTGACGCTGGTGTACCTGGTGACGGTGCACCTGCCACTGCGCGTTCCGCGGCCGATGACCCCGACGGCCGTCGATCGGGTGATCGGCTGGCATGCGTGGGCGATCTGGCCCTATTGGCTGCTGCTGGTGATCGCGCCGGCTTTCATCCTGGCGATCAGCGACCGCCGCATCTTCCTGGCGACGCTGCGTGCATACGCGTGGTCGATGGCGGCCAACGCCGCGATCTGGGTGCTGTGGCCGACCTCGCTCGCGCGGCGCGAGGTTCCGATCGACCTGCACGGTGCGACCGCCGCGGCATGGCGCCTGCTGCACTTCCTCGACGGCAGCGGCAACTGCTTTCCCTCCGCACACATCACCGCACCGGTCGTCGCCGTCGCCGGCTACTGCGCGCAGCATCCGCGCGCGCGCGCGTGGGCGTGGCCGTTGGCGATCTCGTTGTTCCCCAGTGTCGTCGCGACGGGCCAGCACTACGCGTGGGATATCGTCGGCGGCGCGGGTACGGCTGCGATGGGATTGTGGATCGCACGCCGCGACCTGTTCCGGTAACCGACGCCGACACGGTTCCTTTGCGAAATCGGCAGCGCAGGCGCAAGCTTCATTCCTGCGTCGCTTCCCCCGATCCTCACGATGGCTTCACGAACCACGTCCGAATTCGTCCTCGAGCCGGCCGAAACCGAGCGCCTGGCCAACCTCAGCGGCCCCTTCGACGGCCATCTGCGCATGATCGAACTGCGCCTGGGCGTGGAGATCGCGAATCGCGGCAACATCTTCCGCATCGTCGGCCCGCAGGACGCGGTCGGCAAGGCCGAACGGCTGCTGCGCGATCTGTGGCGCGACGCGGCGGAGGAAACGCTCACCGAGCCGGCGATCCACCTGCGCCTGACCGAGATCGATGCCGACGGCGTCGCCAACGACGACGTCGAACCGCAGGAAGTCGCCATCCGCGTCAAGCGCGGCACCATCCGCGGGCGCGGCATCAACCAGGCGAAATACCTGCACGCCATCGCCACGCACGACATCAACTTCGGCATCGGCCCCGCCGGCACCGGCAAGACCTTCCTCGCCGTCGCCAGCGCGGTGGAGGCGCTGAACGAAGCGCGCGTGCAGCGGCTGATCCTGGTGCGCCCGGCGGTGGAAGCCGGCGAGAAGCTCGGCTTCCTGCCCGGCGATCTCACCCAGAAGGTCGATCCCTACCTGCGTCCGCTCTACGACGCGCTGTACGAAATGCTAGGCGTCGAGAAGGTGGTGAAGCTGCTGGAGAAGAACGTCATCGAGATCGCGCCGCTGGCCTACATGCGCGGACGCACGCTTAACGACGCGTATGTGATCCTCGACGAGGCGCAGAACACCACGATCGAGCAGATGAAGATGTTCCTGACCCGCATCGGCTACGGCAGTACCGCCGTCGTCACGGGGGACCTGACGCAGATCGACCTTCCGCGAAACCAGAAGTCCGGCCTGAAGGACGCGCTGGACGTGCTGCGCAACGTCAACGGCATCAGCTTCACCTTCTTCGAATCGCGCGACGTGGTGCGCCATCCGCTGGTGGCGCGCATCGTCAACGCCTACGACGCCCGCGACGCGAAGGACGCGTCGACCGGCCCCTCCGCCTGAGCGTCCACGCCATGACCCAGGGCCCGGTCCGCCTCGACGTCAGCATCAACTATGCGGTGCCGCGCACCGGCGTTCCCTCGGCGGTGAGCTTCCGCAAGTGGGTCGCCGCCGCGCTGCACAGCCGCATCCGCGAGGCCGACCTCGCCATCCGCATCGTCGGCACCAAGGAAGGCCGCGCGCTCAACCACCACTATCGCGGCAAGGACTACGCGACCAACGTGCTGAGTTTTCCCGCCGAGCTGCCCGAAGGGCTGCCCAAGGGCGTGAAGATGCCGCTGCTGGGCGACCTGGTCATCTGCGCGCCGGTCGTGGCGCGCGAGGCCAGGGAACAGAAAAAGCCGCTGGCCGCCCACTACGCGCACCTGACCGTGCACGGCGTGCTGCACCTGCTGGGCTGGGACCACGAGGACGAGAAGGAAGCCGTCTGCATGGAGCAGCTGGAACGCGAGATCCTCGCCACGCTGGGCATCGAGGACCCCTACGGCGACTGAGCCCGGTCCTGGCGCCCGGCCCGACGGGCCTCGCCAAGCGCCTGTCGCGCATCCGCGCTAGACTCCTCCGGACGTCCCCCTTCCCCCCGGGGCGCCTGACTATCGCAATGTCCGAGGACGACAGTAGTAGCTTCCACTCGCCCGAGCTCCAGGAAAAGCGCGCCGAACGGCGCGGGCACGAAAGGCCGCGGTCCTGGCTCGAACGCATCAGCTCGGCGCTTTCCGGCGAACCGACCACACGCGAGGACCTGGTCGAACTGCTGCGCGACGCGCAGGCCGACGGGCTGATCGCCGCCGACACGCTGCGCATGATGGAAGGCGCCATCGCGGTGTCCGACCTCACCGTGGGCGACGTGATGATCCCGCGCTCGCAGATGGTCTCGCTGCCGGCGGACGCCCGCTTCCTGGACCTGATGAAGCAGGTGGTCGAATCCGGCCATTCGCGTTTCCCGGTGCACGGCGAGGACAAGGACGAGATCCTCGGTGTGCTGCTCGCCAAGGACCTGCTGCGCGGCGTGGTCGCCGACAACGGTCCGGGCAGCGTCCACGAGCTGCTGCGCCCGGCGGTGCTGATCCCCGAATCCAAGCGCCTGAACGTGCTGCTGCGCGAGTTCCGCCAGTCGCGCAACCACATGGCGATCGTGATCGACGAGCACGGCGGCGTCGCCGGCCTGGTCACCATCGAGGACGTGCTGGAGCAGATCGTCGGCGAGATCGACGACGAACACGACGACGCCGAGGATCCGAGCGCACTCATCGCCGCGCAGGCGGACGGCCAGTTCGTGGTCGATGCGCTGACGCCGATCTCCGATTTCAACGAGCGCTTCGGTGCCGACTTCGATGACGACGAATACGACACCATCGGCGGCCTCGTCACGGCCGCGATCGGCCACCTGCCCGAAGCCGGCGAGGAACTCACGCTGGGACGCTTCGTGTTCCGCGTCTCCGGTGCCGACGCGCGCCGCGTGCACGCCTTCCACGTCGGGGTGCTGGGTGACGCGTAAGCCGGGCGCGATGCGCCGCGCGTTCGCGCTGATCGCGTTGTTGCTCGCATTCGTCGCCCTGCCCGCCTTCGCCGCGCCGCGCATCGGCGTGGCGACGATGCAGCCGGGCGAGATTTTCTTCGAGCGCTTCGGCCACAACGCGATCGTGGTGGTCGATCCGGAGACGAACGAGGCGATCTCGTACAACTTCGGTTTCTTCGATCCGACCGAGAAGGATTTCGTCAGCCGCTTCGTCAAGGGCGACATGCGCTATCGCCTGGCGGCGCTGCCGTTCGAACAGGACCTGATGCAGTACCGCGAGGAAGGCCGCGGCGTGAGCATCCAGTGGCTGGACCTGGACGAAGCGCAGGCGGTCGAGCTCGCCGCCGCGCTGGCCGAGAACGCCAGGCCCGAGAACGCGTTCTACAAGTACGAATACTTCGACGACAACTGCTCCACGCGCGTGCGCGACGCGCTCGACCGCGTGCTCGACGGCGGCCTGCGTCGGCAGATCGAAGGGCGTTCGCACGGCTCCACCGCGCGCAGCGAAGCCGTGCGACTCGCGTCGCCTGCGTGGTGGATGTGGCTGGGTTTCGACGTCGGCCTGGGCCCGTCGGCCGACCAGCCGATGCCGGTGTGGCGCGAAGCCTACGTGCCGATGCGCCTCGCCGCCGCGCTGCGCGAGGTGAAGAACACCGACGGCCGCCCGCTCGTGCTGGAAGAACAGCAGATCCTGCCGCATCGCCTGCCGCCGGAACCGCAGGACGGCCCGGTGCGCTGGTGGCCGTGGGCGCTGGCCGGCATCGCCATCGGCATCGCCGCGGCGATGCTGGGACGCACGCGTCCGCGTCTGGTCGCCGCGATCGCATTGCCGTTCTGGGTCCTCGCCGGCCTGCTCGGCGCGCTGATGCTGTTCCTGTGGTTCGGCACGCAGCACACCTACGCATGGGCGAACGCGAACCTGCTGTTGCTCAGCCCGTTGTGCTGGCTGCTGGTTCCGGGCGGCGCGCGCGCGTTGCGCGGGCGCGATCCGGGGCGCTTCTTCCGCGGCGTGCTGGCGGCGATCGCGCTGGGCGCGGTGGCCTCGCTGTTCGTGTACTGGCTGCCGGTGAACCCGCAACGCAACGTGCACTGGATCGCGCTGCTGCTGCCGATCCACCTGGGCCTGCTGCAGGGCTTCGGCGCGCGTCGCTGAAGCTCGCCCACGGCTTGCCGCGCGCGCGGCGCGGGCGCACGATTCGCGGATGAGCACGCCCGTCCCGACGTCCGCCGACACCCATCGTCCCGACCTGCCGCAATGCGTGGTCAACTGCGCCGCGTACGAACCCGGCGGCAAGCGGCGCGAGATCGGCCTGGACGAGATCAGCGAGGTCCTGGCGAAGGACGACGACACCTTCGTCTGGGTCGGCGTGTACGAGCCGGAGGACGCCATCCTCGACAAGCTGCAGGAGGAGTTCTGCCTGCACGACCTCGCCATCGAGGACGCGCGCAACGCGCACCAGCGCCCGAAGATCGAGACGTACGGCAACTCGCTCTTCATCGTCGTGCACACCGCGCAGAGCGTGGACAGCCACATCCGTTTCGGCGAGACCCACATCTTCGTCGGCCCGCGCTACCTGGTCACGGTGCGCCACGGCGCGTCCACCAGCTACGCGCCGGCGCGCGCACGCTACGAGCGCGACGCGGACGATCTCGCGCACGGTCCCGGCGCCGCGCTGTACACGGTGCTCGACCTCATCGTCGACAACTTCCAGCCGATCGTGCAGGAGTTCAGCCAGGACCTGAACGAGCTGGAGCAGGACATCTTCGCCGAGGAATTCCGCAGCGACACGGTCAAGCACCTGTACGACCTCAAGCGCGAACTCACCCGGCTGCGCATGGCGGTCGCGCCGCTGCAGGACATCCTCGGCCAGCTCACGCGCGGGCGAAGCAGCCTCATCGACGAGGAAAGCCGGCTGTATTTCCGCGACGTGCACGACCACGCGGTACGGCTCAACGAAACCACCGACACCCTGCGCGAAATGCTCACCGCCGCGATGAGCGTGAACCTGTCGCTGGTGACGATCCATCAGGGCGAGGTGGTGAAGCGGCTGGCGGGCTGGGCCGCCCTGCTCGCCGCGCCGACCCTGATCACCAGCTGGTACGGCATGAACTTCGCGCACATGCCCGAACTGGAAGGCCGCTGGAGCTACCCGGCCCTGATCGCCCTGGTCGGCGTGGTCTGCGTGGTGCTCTACGGTCTGCTGCGACGGGCCAAGTGGCTGTAAAGGTTCGGATTTCTCTTATTGTTTAGACCAAAGTCGCAGGCGAGTTGACGCATTGCGCATTGACCCGGTGCCCGCGCCGGCGCGACCCTTCGGTGATCCTTCCGGAGGGGTGTCATGAAATCTCTGTCCTGGCTCGGCTGGGCCGTCGTGGCGGTACTGGCGGCGTTCTGCATCGGCACGATCGCGCTGCATCGCGGCGAAACCATCAACGCGATCTGGCTCGTCGTCGCGGCGGTGACGACGTTCACCATCGCCTTCCGCTTCTACGGCCTGTACATCGCGCGCAACGCGCTGATGATCGACGGCTCGCGCGCGACGCCCGCGTGGCGACGCAACGACGGCCTGGATTACGTCCCCACCGCCAAGAGCATCGTCTTCGGACACCACTTCGCCGCGATCGCCGGCGCCGGCCCGCTGGTCGGCCCCGTGCTCGCCGCGCAGATGGGCTACCTGCCCGGCACGTTGTGGATCCTGTTCGGCGTGGTCCTCGCCGGCGCGGTGCAGGACATGCTGGTGCTGTTCTTCTCCACGCGCCGCGACGGCCGCTCGCTCGGCGAGATGATCCGCGCCGAGATGGGCCCCGCGGCGGGCGTGATCTCGATGGTCGGCATCCTCATGATCATGGTGATCCTGCTGGCGGTGCTCGCGCTGGTGGTGGTGAAGGCGCTCGCGGAAAGCCCGTGGGGCACGTTCACCGTCGCGATGACCATTCCGATCGCGATCCTGATGGGCCTGTACCTGCGCTACTTCCGCCCGGGCCGGATCCTGGAGGTCTCCGTCATCGGCTTCGTGCTGCTGCTGCTGGCGATCTGGGGCGGCGGCGTGGTCGCGGCGCATCCGACCTGGGGCCCGGCGTTCCATCTGGAAGGCACGACGCTGGCCTGGCTGATGATCGGCTACGGCTTCGTGGCCTCGGTGCTGCCGGTGTGGTTCCTGCTGGCGCCGCGCGATTACCTTTCCACCTTCCTCAAGATCGGCACCGTGCTGATCCTCGCGCTGGCGATCGTGGTCGCGATGCCGGACCTGCAGATGCCTGCGATGACCAAGTTCGTCGACGGCACCGGCCCGGTGTTCTCGGGCAAGCTGTTCCCGTTCCTGTTCATCACCATCGCGTGCGGTGCGGTGTCGGGCTTCCACGCGCTGATCAGCTCGGGCACCACGCCGAAGATGATCTCCAACGAACGCGACATCCCGATGGTCGGCTACGGCGGCATGCTGATGGAGGCGTTCGTCGCGATCATGGCGCTGATCGCCGCCTGCGTGCTGCAGCCGGGCGTGTACTTCGCGATGAACGCCCCCGGCGCGCTGATCGGCACCACCGCCGAATCCGCCGCCGCGGCGATCTCCAGTTGGGGCTTCGTGCTCACGCCCGACGTGCTGACCGCCACGGCGAAGGAGATCGGCGAGAACACCATCCTCTCGCGCACCGGCGGCGCGCCGACGCTCGCGGTGGGCATGGCGCAGATCCTGCACGGCCTGCTGCCGGGCGAAGGCATGATGGCCTTCTGGTACCACTACGCGATCCTGTTCGAAGCGCTGTTCATCCTGACCACGGTCGACGCCGGCACGCGCGTGGCGCGCTTCATGATCCAGGAACTCGCGGGCTTGGCGTATCCGCCGTTCCAGCGCACCGAAAGCTGGGCCGCGAACGTCGCCTGCACCTTGATCGCCGTCGCGCTGTGGGGCTACTTCCTCTACCAGGGCGTGGTCGATCCGCTGGGCGGCATCAACACGCTGTGGCCGCTGTTCGGCATCGCCAACCAGATGCTCGCGGGCATCGCGCTGGTGTTCTGCAGCGTGGTGATGGTGAAGATGAAGCGCGAGAAGTTCCTGTGGATCCCGCTGATCCCGACCGCGTGGCTGCTGATCTGCACGCTCACCGCGGGCTGGCAGAAGTTGTTCCACCCGGACCCGAAGATCGGCTTCATCGCCAACGCCCGCAAGTTCGCCGACGCCGCCGCGCGTGGCGAGGTGCTCGCGCCGGCGAAGTCGATGGACGACATGTCGCGGGTGATCTTCAACAACTACCTCGACGCCGCGCTGTGCGGGTTGTTCGTCGCGGTCGTGGTGGCGACGGTGCTGTTCGGCATCCGCGCCGCGCTCGCCGCACGACGCAGCAACGCACCGACGGCGAAGGAGTCGGACTATGTCGCGCTCGATGCCGTCGCCCGCTGATCGCGTCGTCCGCGTGGCGCTGGAGCTGCTCGCACGCTGGTGGCGTGCGAGCTGCCAGACCGCGCGGCTGGCCATCGGCATTCCCGACTACGACGTGTACGTCGCGCACGTGCGGCGCACGCATCCGGATCGCGAACCGATGACACGGGACGAGTTCTTCCGCGAGCGGATGGAAGCGCGTTACGGGAAAGGACGAAGCCGCTGTTGTTGAGCGGTCTCACGGAAAAGGCGCCTTGAAGGCGCCTTTTTCTTTTGTAGCCCGGGCAAGCGAAGCGTGCGCGGGATCACGCGCGCAAACCCCGGCTGCGGCCCGCGGCCTTACCCGGGATACAAGGCGCTACTCGACCGCTTCGGTTCCGGGCCAACGCAACGTGCGCAGCACGGCCTGCGAGGAATGCGCCGGGAACGTGATCCGCAGCGCGCGCGAGGACAGCACGCCGCGCAGTTCGATGGCGAACAGGCACACGCGCCGCTTCCGTCCGAACGCGCGCGAGTAGTGCACGCCTGCGACGCCGCCGAGCGGATGGCAGCGTTCGATCAACCGCCCCCGCCGCGTGCGGCGGACCACCAGCACGCCTTTCCACAGTCGCACGTCCGGCGGCGTGCGCCAGCTGCGCAGCACGACGAAGGCGATCGTCCCCAGCGCAAGGCCGGCACCGCAGACGAGCGGCGCGAGCCACCACGACGGCGCATCGAACGACCCCGGCCACAGCATCGCCGGCACGTGGCACGACACGGCCACCACGAGCCCGGACGCCGTCGACAACGGCATCGCGACCAGTTCGGGGCAGCGCGCCCACCAGGGCATCGCGGCGATGTCGCCGCCCAGGCGCGGCGCGCACTCGCGCATCGACGGATCGGGCAAGCGCCGCAGCAGCTCGGCCAGCATCGGCGAGCGCACCCGCGTCAGCGCGTTGCGATGCGCGAAGGCGAAGCCGAGCCGCGCGTCGTCGGCAAGACGCAGCGTGACGACTTCCAGCGGGAACACGTCGCGCACCTCAACGTCGCGGACCTGCGCGAGTGCGACGTGGCGCTCGCCGTGTCCGTGTTCGACGTGCAGCGCGTCGCCATCGAGCCGCACGCGCGAGAGCCGTTCGCCGATGCGGTTCCGGCAGGCGCTCATCAGGCCTGCCGCGAGCACGGCCGCCGCGACCGCGCCGAAGCCCGCGACCATCGGGCGCGATTCCGCGCACCGCCATGCCAGCCATGCGAGGGCGACGCCGGGCACACCCGCGCAGTACAACGGAACCGCGGCCACCCGCCAGCGGGCCGCGGCGTTGGAGACGGACAGGGAAGAACGCATCGGCGCCGCACCCGTATCGGGGAATCGGCCTCGCATTCTCGGCATGCGGACGCGCGGTTCGAATCAGACGCTTCCGAGTCTTGGCGGCGATTTCGTGCGACGCATGGCGCGATCGTGCGCCATCGCAACTTCAGTCGACCCGGAACGTCGCCGTACGGAGCTGCGACAGAGGCGCTGCACTCACGCCGCCAGCGACCGCAGGATCAACCCCAACGCATACGCCAGCCCCGTGCCGGTCGCATACCCCAGCGTGCCGAGCAGCGCGCCCACCGGCGCCAATGCAGGATGAAACGCCGATGCGACCACCGGCGCCGACGCCGGACCGCCGATGTTGCTCTGCGAACCGATCGCGAAATAGAAGAACGGCACCTTCAGCAGGCGCCCGACCAGCCACAGCAGCAGGACGTGGATCGCCAGCCACACCAGGCCCAGCAGGTACAGCCACGGGCGGTCGAACAGCGCCAGGATGTCCATCTGCATGCCGATGGCGGCGATCAGGAAATACAGCAGCAGCGTGCCGATGTTCGACGCCCCGGCGCCTTCCAGGGTGCGCGCGCGGGTGAAACTCAGGCCCAGGCCGACGAAGGTGGAGATGAGCACCACCCACACGAACGGCTCGTGCAGGCTCACCGAGCGCGCCCACGACACGTTCGCGCCGAACCACGCCGACAGCGGCGACGCCAGCCAGTGCGCCAGCCCAACGGTACCGAACGCGATGCCGACGATCACCATCAGGTCGGTCAGCGACGGCACGCGGCTGTGCTGCGCCTTGAAGGCGGCGAGCTTGTCCTTCAGTTCGTCGATCGCGCGCGTGTCGGCGCCGCTGCGCGCGTCGATCGCCGCGGAGCGGCCGGCGAGGAAGATCAGCACCGCCATCCACACGTAACCCACGCCGACGTCGACGACCGCGAACTGCCCGAACGTGGTCGCGTCGACCTGGAAGATTTCCTTCATCGCGAGCATGTTCGCGCCGCCGCCGGTCCAGCTGCCGGCCAGCGCCGTCATGCCGGCCCACGTATCGCCCGCGACGGTTTCCGGATGCACGGCCTGGAACAGCAGGAACGCGAGGATGCCGCCGGCGACGACGCTGAGCGACGCGGTGACGTACATCGCCACCAGTTTCGGCCCGAGGCGCAGCACGGCCTTCAGATCGATGGAGAGCGTCAGCAGCACCAGCGCCGCGGGCAGCAGCACGCGGCTGGCGACCGGGTTGTAGAGCTTGCTGTGTTCGCCGTCGATGATCCCGAAGGTGTTGAACAGCCCCGGGATCAGGTAGCACAGCAGCAGTGCGGGAACGACCGAATAGAACTTGCGGAACGACGCGAGCGACGACGTCCAGAACACCGCGCCGAGCGTGGCGGCGATCAGCCCCAATATCACGATGTCGTTGGTGATCAGCGCGGTACCGGGGGTGTCGTTGGGCATCGTGTCGTTCCGTTTCGTTGCGTCGGAGGGCGGCGGCTTACTTGAGGTCCTGGCCGATGTACCGCTTCAGCCACGCATTGACCGTGTCGTGCCACTGCACCGAGTTGGCCGGCTTGAGCACCCAGTGGTTCTCATCCGGGAAGTACAGGAACTGCGACGGGATGCCTTTACGCTGCAGCGCGGTGAACACGCCGATGCCCTGCTCCACCGGGATGCGGAAGTCCTGCTGCCCGTGCACGACGAGCATCGGCACGCGCCATTCCTTGACGTGGTTGACCGGGTTGAACTTCTCGTAGTTCGCCGGCTTGTCGATGGCGCTGCCGCCCTGCTCCCAGTCGGTGAACCACTGCTCTTCCGTCGCGAAGCCCATCATGCGCTGGTCGAACACGCCGTCGTGCGAGACCAGGCACTTCCACGGCTGGTTCCAGTTGCCGGCGATCCAGTTGACCATGAAACCGCCGTAGCTCGCGCCCAGCGCGCAGGCCTTGTCGCCGTCGAGGAAACCGTACTGCTTCTGCGCCGCGGCCCAACCCTTCTGCAGGTCTTCCAGCGGGCGGTCGCCCCAGTGCTGGCTGATCGCATCGGTGAACGCCTGGCCGTAGCCGGTCGAACCATGGAAGTCGATCATCACCACCGCGTAGCCTTGGCCCGCGTAGGTCTGCGGGTTCCAGCGGTAGCTCCAGCCGTTGCCGAAGCTGCCCTGCGGACCGCCGTGGATCAGGAACGCGACCGGATACTTCCGGCCTTCCTGGTAGTTCCACGGCTTGACGATGTAGCCGTGCACCGTGTCGCCGTTCCAGCCCTTGAAGTCGAACTGTTCGAAATCGCCGAACGCGACGTCGGGCAGGCGCTCGCCCGCGGTCGGCGTGATCGCGCGCAGCGGCGCGGACGCATCGGCGCTGGTGGTGTAGAGCACATCGCCGGTCTTGAGCGTGTTGCGCGTCAGCGCGAGCGTCGGGCCGGCCAGGTCAATGGCCGAAATGCTGCCGTCGCCGACGAGCTTCTTCGCCTCGCCGCTGGCGACATCGACGGCGAACAGCGGGTGCTCGCCCAGGTCGGTGGCGGTGGTGTAGATCGTCTTGCCGTCGTTCGCCAACGTGATGCCGTCGGCGGAGCGGTCCCACTTCGGTGCGATCTCGCGCGCGCTGCCGGTCGCGAGGTCCATCGCCATCAGGCCGAAGCGGTCGGCCTCGAAGCCCGGGCGCTTCATCGCGCGATAGAACAGCGTCTTGCCGTCGCTGCTGAAGGTCGCGCCCGTGTCCCACGCCGGGTTCGACGCGGTGAGGTTCTTCGCCGCGCCGGTGCCGTCCGCGTTCACCTGGTACAGGTCGAAGTTGGTCGACATCGGTTCCTTCGCATCGGCGATGCGCGCGCTGAACACCAGCGACTTGCCATCGGGCGACCAGGTGTATTCGCTGCTGTCACCGAACGGACGCGACGGCACGTCGCCGTTGACGTCGCCGCTGACGAGCGTCGCCGTGGTCGCGGCCTTGTCGCCGAGCGTCGCCACGAACAGGCGGTTGAGGCGACCCTCGTTCCACGCATCCCAGTGGCGGATGAACATGCGGTCGAACACCACGCCGGTGTTCTTCTGCGCGCCGCGCTCGTCGAGCTTCTTCTTCGAACAGGCCAGGTCGCCCTTGCAGTCGGGGAACGCTTCGAGATTGATCGCCACGCGCTTGCCGTCGGGCGAGAGCTTGTAGCCGCCGACGTCGGTGTCCAGCGCGGTCACCTGCTTCGGGGTGCCGCCGGCGGCGGGGATCGAATACAGCTGCATCGAGCCGCCCTTCGCGCTGAGGAAATAGACGATCTTGCCGTCCGGCGAGAAGGCCGGCGAATTGACGTTCCAGCCTTCCGGCGTGAGGCGCTTGGGCGGCGCGGCATCGCGCGCCATCAGGTCTTCGATGTAGAGCGCGGTCGAGGACTTGTTCGCCGCCATGTCGACCACGCGCTTGGCGAACACCACGCGGCGGCCGTCGGGCGACAGCGTCGGCGAGGACACGCGTTCGAGCGAGGCAAGGTCGCGCACGTCGAAGCCGCGGGCGGCCAGTGCGTTGGTGGAACCGCAGGCGAGCAGCAGGGCGAGCGGAAGGATGGCGTGGCGTGGCGTCATGGTGGTTCCCGATTGCAGAAGATGGATGAGGCGGCTGGATTCCCGCGCGTCATTCCCGCGCGGCGGGAATCCAGTGCCTTTCATGCGTGAAAGCCGGAGTCGCCGCATCCCCGCTTGCGCGGGGACGACGGCATGGCATGCGTCAGGCGACCGGCTTGGTCGATTCCGCGCCGCCGTTGCGCACGCTGGTGCGGAACAGCAGCCAGCCGACGAAGGCGAGGATGGCCAGGCCGACCCATGGGCCCAGGTGCACGCCCAGCGACATCACGTCGGCGCGGCCGGAAACGACGATCGGAATCGCGATCAGGATGCCGGTCAGCGCCTCGCCGGTGATCAGGCCGGCGGCGAACAGCGTGCCCGGACGATGCGCGCGATCACGCTCGGCTTCGTCGCTGTCGATCGACAGGCCATGGCGACGCTCGACGATGTACGCCAGCAGGCCGCCGAGGAAGATCGGCACCATCAGTTCCAGCGGCAGGTAGATGCCGATGGCCGCGGCCAGCACGGGCACGCGGAAGTGCGCCTTGCGCGACTTCAGCCATTCGTCCAGCGCGATGACCACCGCGCCGATGAGCGCGCCGATGGCGATCATGTCCCACGGCAGCTTGCCGCCGAACAGGCCCTTCGCCACCGACGCCATCAACGTGGCCTGCGGCGCGGCGAGCGAGTTCGGGTGCGCGGCCGTGCGCGGGCCGATGCCGTACGCCTCGGCAAGCAGGTTCAGCACCGGCGCCATGATCAGCGCGCACGAGAACGCGCCGATGCCCAGCATCAGTTGCTGCTTCCACGGCGTGGCGCCGACGATGTAACCGGCCTTGAGGTCCTGCAGGTTGTCGCCGCCGACCGCCGCCGCGCAGCACACCACCGCGCCGATCATGATCGCGGCGACCGGGCCGATCGACGAATCGCGGCCCATGAGCAGCATCAGCACCAGCGAGGCGAACAGGATCGTCGCGATCGTGATGCCGGAAACTGGATTGTTCGAGGAACCCACCAGGCCGGCGAGGTACGCCGACACCGATACGAACAGGAAGCCCGCGACGATCATGATGATCGTCATCGTCAGGCTCACGCCCCAGGACTGCACGATGGCGTGGTAGAGCATCCACAGCGGGATCACGAACACCGCGAGCGCCACGAGCATCCACTTCATCGGCAGGTCGCGTTCGGTTTCCGCGACCGCCAGGCCGCCGCCCTTGCGCGCCGCGGCGAGGCCGCTCTTGATGCCCGAGGCGAGCGAATTGCGCAGCGAGAACAGCGTCCAGATGCCGCCGATCAGCATCGCGCCGACACCGAGGTAGCGGACCTTCGCCGACCAGATCGCGCCGCCCGCGTCAGCGGCGGACGCGCCGGCGATCTGCGCGGCGAGTGCGGGATCGGAGTCGAGGAAGAACGCGTGGTAGATCGGAATCGCGAACTGCCACGACAGGATCGAACCGGACACGACCACGATGCCGATGTTCAGACCGACGATGTAACCCACGCCCAGCAGCGCCGGCGACAGGTTCGTGCCCATGTAGCCCAGGTACTTGCCGATGAAGCCCGAGGCGACGGCATTGTCGGGGATCAGGCGCAGGCCGCTTTCGGCGGCGAGCTTCACCAGCGCGCCGAGCGCGCCGGCGACGCCGAGGATCTTTAGGCCCGGGCCGGGGTTCTCGCCGGCCTTGAGCACTTCGGCCGCGGCCTTGCCTTCGGGGAACGGCAGCGGCTCCTCGACGATCATCGAACGGCGCAGCGGCACCGAGAACAGCACGCCGAGCAGGCCGCCGAGACCGGCGATGCCCACGACCCACCAGTATTTGAAGTCGGGCCAGACGCCCATGATGATCAGCGCGGGGATCGTGAAGATCACGCCGGCGGCGATCGACGAACCGGCCGAGGCGCCGGTCTGGACGATGTTGTTCTCCAGGATGCTGCCGCCGCCGAGCAGGCGCAGCACGCCCATCGAGACGACCGCCGCCGGGATGGCGGTGGCGATGGTCAGGCCCGCGAACAGGCCCAGGTAGGCATTGGCGGCGGAGAGGATCACCGCCAGCACGATGGCCAGCAGGACAGCTCGGAAGGTCAATTGTGGCGTCGCGGGCGAGGCCATCGGCAGCTCCAGGAGGACTCGGTTAAATCGAGCGGTCCCGGATCATCGCATTGGCTGCCGGGGCCTGTAAAAACTCCGCGGCAAATGGACAGGACGCGGCAAATATGCGGCGGTGCAGCGATACGTGGGGGTATCGCGTGGCAGGTCGACAGGGCCACCTTCGTCATCGCGCGGGATGACGATGCTGCGGCGAAGGCCGGCGGGCGGCGCCGATGGGTGCCGGTGCAGCCTCGCGCGGACACATCGCGGCCCTCGAACGACTCGCGGCGAGCCTCGCGCGGGTCGGCGCGAGGCTCAGGCGGGCGCTGGCGCACCCGCGCGCGGCTGCGGCGGAGCCTGCCGAGGCTGCGCGACACCCTCGGACGGCTCGCCGGCACCTTCGCGCGGGCATGGCGCAGGGCTCGCACGGCTGCCGCGCAGCCTCGGATTGCGAGAAAGTCGCAGCGCACGACTGCGTTGCAGCCTCGCGAGGACACCGGCCTCTCCGACGCAGGCTCGCGCGCACTCGATCGAACGTTCGCCGGTGCCCGCGCGAGGGACCATGCATCCCGACGCGGCGGGCGCCCTCCGCCGTCGCTCCTATACTCGCGACCGACTCACCGCGGAGCCCGTCGTGGCCGCCATCGACCTGCCGCACCACCATGTCGACGATGTCGCCCGCGATCCGCGCGACGAGCTCTTCGGCCATCCCAAGGGCGTCTACGTCTGCTTCTTCACCGAGATGTGGGAGCGTTTTTCGTTCTACGGAATGAAGGCGCTGCTGCTGCTCTACCTGCTCCAGCACCACCGCTTCGGCGACGGGCCGGGGCTGGACGTGCTCGGCGCCTACGGCGGTCTCGTCTACTGCCTGCCGGTCGTCGGCGGGTTGCTCGCCGATCGCTACCTCGGCATGCGCAAGGCGGTGGTGTTCGGCGGGCTTCTGCTCGTCGCCGGCCACCTCGGCATGGCAGTGGAAGGCCACGCCGCCACCGTCAGCGGCGGCACCGTCGTGCGCGACGAAGGCGCGCTGCGCGTGTTCTACCTTTCGCTCGCGCTGATCATCGTCGGCGTTGGCTTCCTCAAGCCGAACATCTCCACCATCGTCGGGCGCCTGTATCCGGAGAACGATCCGCGCCGCGACTCGGGCTTCTCGCTGTTCTACGCCGGCATCAACCTGGGCGCGCTGTTCTCCGCGCTGGTGTGCGGCTATCTCGGGCAGACGCTCGGCTGGAAGTGGGGCTTCGGCGCGGCCGGCATCGGCATGCTGCTCGGACTGGCGCAATTCCTGTGGGGCCAGAAATACCTGCACGGCCACGCCGAGCCGCCGGATGCCGCGCGCCTGCGCGAACCCGTGTTCGGCATCCCGCGCGAATGGGCGATCTACCTCGGCGCGGTGCTCGCACTGGTGCCGCTGGCGGCACTGATGTGGGCCGTCGCCAACGGCCGCTTCGCACTTGGCGGCGAGATCTCGCTTGCCTTGATGCTGATGTTGCTGGTGATGCTCGCCGTGCTGGCGTGGTTCGCGTGGTTCCTCAAGGCGCGCTGCACGCGCGAGCAGCGCCATCGCATGCTCGCGCTGATGGCGCTGATCTTCATGGCGCTGGTGTACTTCACGCTGTACGAGCAGACGTACGGCTCGTGGGTAACCTTCACCGATCGCCTGCTGACCAAGGATGTCTTCCCGTCGCTGGTGATCCGCGAAGGCACGCCGTGGCCGTGGTCGACCGTATCGCTGGTGCTGGCGCCGATGGCGTTCGTCGCGGCGGCGATGCTGTCGGACCGCGATCCCGATTCGCCGATGCCGAAGCTGCTGTTCGCCGGCGCGATCGTGCTGATGCTCGTGTTCCTGCTGCGCGACTGCGTGGTGCTGCCGCAGACGGCTGGTTCGCTGACGTACCTGGGCGCGCTGTTCCTGGTGCTGCTCGCGCCGGTGTTCGCGCGGCTGTGGGATTCGCTCGACCGGCGCGGGCTGGATCCTTCGAAACCGGCGAAATCCGCGCTTGGCCTGCTCTTCGCGGGGCTGAGCTTCGTGCCGATGGCGTGGGCCGCGCAGCACGCGGGCGAAACGGGTCAGCTCGCCAGCGTGTGGTGGCTCGTGCTGGCCTACCTGGTGCTGGAGATCGGCGAGATGTGCCTGGCGCCGGTCGGCCTTGCCGCGGTGACGCAACTGTCGGTGAAAAGCGTGATGAGCCTGATGATGGGCACGTGGTTCCTCGCGACCGCGTTCTCCGAAACGCTGGCGGCGCTGTTCGGCAAGCTCGCCGCGATCGACGTCCCCGAAGGCGCCGTGCTCGATTTCGCCGCCGCCGGCGCGAAGTACGCGAACCTGTTCTGGCTGATGACGGGCATCGGCATCGGCTGGGCGGTGCTGGCCTTCACCGCCGCGCCGATGCTGCGGCGGCTGATGCATGGCGTGAAGTGATCGCGCCGGAAACACGAACGGCGCCCGCAGGCGCCGTTCGTGTGTGCCGCCTTCGATCGCCTACTTCGCGGCCTTCGCTTCCGCGGCGCCGGCTCCGGTCGTCGCGACCGCGCCGCCGAGGCTGCGCGAAAGGAACGCGAGCAGTTGCGTGTAGAACGCCTGACGGTGTTCCTGCGTGTAGAAGCCGTGCGCTTCGGTGTCGTAGTAGAGGGTTTCCACCGGCACGCCGGCCTTGCGCAGGGCCGACTCCATCATCCGGCTGTGCTCGATCGGCGCGACGCGATCCTCACCGCCCGCGGCGAGGAACACCGGCACCTTGATGCGGTCGGCGAGGCGGTTCGGCGAAACGTCGCCCAGCGCGGCGGGATCGCCGACCCATTCGCGCAGCCAGTTGCCCGAACGGCGACTGTCGCGGGTGTCGTCGGCGATCATCTTCGGCAGGTCGTACACGCCCACGTAGCCCACCGCGCACTTGTAGAGGTCCGGTTCCTTCGCCACGCCCATCAACGAGGCGTACGCGCCATAGCTTGCGCCGTACAGGCAGATGCGGCCCTTGTCGGCGATGCCTTCGGCGATGGCCCAGCGCGTGGCGTCGGTGAGGTCGTCCTGCATCCGGCCGCCCCACTCGCGCGCACCGGCGCTGACGTAGGACTTGCCGTAACCGGACGAACCCCGGTAGTTCAGTTGCAGCACGGCATAGCCCGCCGCCGACAGGAGCTGGGCGTCGGAGTCGAACTCCCAGTGATCCTGCACGTCGATCGGGCCGCCGTGCGGCATCACCACGAGCGGAAGGTTCCGGCCGTTGCTGCCGTTCGGCGTGGTGATGTACCCGTGCAGCAGCATGCCGTCGCGCGCCTTCACCTCGATCGGCTTCGACGTCGCCTGCTGCGCCGGATCGAACCATTCACGCTTGGCCAGTACGTGCGCGGCCTTCCTGGCCTTCGTGTCAAAGAGGTAGAAGTCGCCCGGATTCTGGTCGCTGTACACCTGGACCAGCGCGAGCGAGCCGTCGTTGGTCTGCGATGTGACGACCACGCCCTGTCCCGCGAACGCCGCCTCAAGGCTCTTCTGAAGGCGCGCCTCGGGGGCCTCGCGCTCGAAAAAATCCGAATGGAGGCGGCCGTCGGAGAAGTACGCGCCGATCGGCACGCGCGTGTTGTTGCGGTAGATGATGCGCCACGGGTCGGCGCGGTCGTCGCGCAGCACCTGCGTGCGCTTGCGCGTCGCCAGGTCCATCGCGACGATCGCATCGGGACCGCTCGGTTGTTCGACCTGCAGGTACACCGTCTGGTTGTCCGCGGAGAAGCCGACCGGCACCTCGAACAGGCCATCCTTCTCGATCGTCACCAGGTCCCACGCGGCGCCGTCGCCGGTGCGGTAGTAGAGGTGACGGATGTTGTCCGAATTCGAGCCCCAGGTGAACCGCACCACGCCCTGGTTGTCGGTGGCGAAGCGCGCGTTGCGCATCGGTGCGATCGCCACGCGCTGCATCCGCCCGGTGAACGCGTCGATGCGCTCGGCGGTCGAGTGCGGATCCCGCGAATACGGCTGCGCAGAGATCAGCGCGGTACGCCCATCGCCGACCGGGGTCGGGATCAGGTAGGCCCAGATCCGGTCGTTGCCCTTCTTCGGCTTGATGTTCGTGCCCAGGCCGCCGTCCTGCGTGCGATAACCGACCAGCATCTCGGCCTTGCCGCCGTCGGCGTTCATCGCGAACAGCTCGCCGGTGGGTTGCGGCTCGTCGAGCGAACCGAACTTCTCGGCGGCGCTCAGCACCACGCGCTCCGGGCCGACCCATTCGAAATCCGCGATGTAGTTGTCGCGGGGCAGCCTGAACGTGCCGGTGAGCTTGCCGGTCTGGCGTTCGATCACCGCCAGCACGCTGCGGTCCTCCATCGGCAGCGTCGCCGCGAAATACTGCCCGCCTGGCGAGATCCTGATGTCGGTGAACTGGTCCTTGCGCGTGTAGACCGATACATCGACGCCACCGGCCGCGGCATTGAGCGATAACGCCGCGAGAGCAGCGACGAGCAGAAGCTTCTTCATGGGGCCCCTTCCGTGTGAGTTCGTCGCCCAGCTCCCCGCTGGCGACGCCTGCAAGCCTAACGCGTTGTGGCGAACGGTGGCGCGGAATCAGGCCAGCGTCCGCGCGAGCGCATCCCGCCAGTGCGGCAGGTCCAGCGCGTACTCCACGCGCAGGCGTGCGGTGTCGAGCACCGAGTACGCCGGGCGTGCCGCGCGCGTGGGGTAATCGGCGGTCGCGATCGCATGCACGAGGGGGCGACGCGCGAGCATCCCGCGTGCCGTCGCTTCGTCGAAGATCGCCTCGGCGAAGCCGTGCCAGGTCGTCTGTCCGTCCGCGACGAGATGACGCACGCCGGCGGCGACGATGCCGCGGCGCAGGATCGCCGCCGTCGCATCCGCGATGAGCCATGCCGGCGTGGGGCAGCCATGCTGGTCGGCGACCACGCGCAGTTCGTCGCGTTCGGCGCCGATGCGCAGCATGGTTCGCAGGAAATTGTGACCGTGGAGGCCGTAGACCCAGGCGGTTCGCAGGATCAGGTGGCGCGCGCCGCTCCGGGCGATCGCCGCCTCGCCTTCGAGCTTGCTGTCGCCGTAGACGCCCAGTGGCGCGGTCGGATCGTCCTCGCGATACGGACGCGTGCCACGGCCGTCGAAGACGTAGTCGGTGGAGTAATGCACGAGCGCGGCACCGGATGCGGCGCACGCCGCCGCGAGGTGCCCCGCAGCCTGCGCGTTGATCCGGAACGCGGCTTCGGCGTCGTCCTCCGCGCGATCCACCGCGGTGTACGCGGCGGCGTTGACGACGACGTCCGGACGCACGCGCGCAACGAGCGGCGCAATCGCATCCAGGTCGGACAGGTCCAGCGATTCGCACGCCGCACCATCATCGAGCCGACCATTGCGCGTGGTGGCGACCACATCGCCCAGCGGCGCAAGGCTGCGCGTGAGCGCATGGCCGACCTGCCCGTTCGCGCCGACGAGAAGCAGCTTCACGATGCGCGCCTCACGGCGAATTGACCGGCAGACGGTCCTCGGGGATTTCGTCCAGGAACGGCGCGCGCGCGTCCTTGTCAGACAGCGTGACGTCGGACACCGGCCAGTCGATCGCGAGCCGCGCATCGTTCCAGCGGATGGCCGCATCGGCCGTCGCGTCGTAGGTCGCAGTGCACAGGTAGGTGAACACCGCGCGCTCGCTGAGCGTGACGAAACCGTGCGCGAAGCCTTCGGGGATCCAGAAATGCCGCTTGTTCTCCGCGCTGAGCAGCACCGCGGTCCAGCGGCCGAAATGCGGCGAGCCGCGACGGATGTCGACCGCGACGTCCCACACCTCGCCTTCGACCACGCTGACGTACTTGCCTTGCGGATTCGGCCACTGGTAATGGAGGCCGCGCAGCACGCCGCGCCGCGAGGACGAGACGTTGCCCTGGACGAAGGTTGGACGTATTCCCGAGTCGCCCAGCCTGTCGAGGTTGAACGACTCGAAGAAGAAGCCGCGATCGTCCCCGAACACGCGCGGTTCGATCACCACGCATCCGGGCAGGTCGGTTTCGATGACCTTCACGGCACCGGGCCCCGCTCGGCCAGGCTCAACAGGTATTCGCCGTAGCCATTCTTGGCGAGCGGACGCGCGAGTGCGTTGAGCTGTTCGGCGTTGATCCAGCCGTTGTTCCAGGCGATCTCTTCCGGGCAGCACACGCGAAGGCCCTGACGCGCCTCGATCGTCTCGATGTAGTTGGACGCTTCCAGGAGCGACTGGTGGGTGCCGGTGTCGAGCCAGGCATAACCGCGGCCGAGCTGCTCCAGATGCAGCGAGCCTTCGTCGAGGTACCGCTGATTGAGATCCGTGATTTCCAGCTCGCCGCGCGCGGACGGCTTGAGTTCGGCCGCGAAGTCGCTCGCCCGGCCGTCGTAGAAGTACAGGCCGGTGACGGCGTAGTTCGACCGCGGCTGCGCCGGCTTTTCCTCCAGGCCGATCACGCGGCCGGCGGCATCGAACTCCGCCACGCCGTAGCGCTGCGGATCGCGCACCCAGTAGCCGAACACCGTCGCGCCGTCGTGCCGCGAATCGGCGCGTCGGAGCATCGCCGTCAGGCCCGGGCCGTGGAAGATATTGTCGCCCAGCACCAGGCAGCTGGACTGGCCTGCGACGAAATCGCGGCCGATCAGGTACGCCTGCGCCAGCCCGTCCGGGCTCGGCTGCACGGCGTACTCGATGCGCATGCCCCACTGCGAACCATCGCCAAGCAGCGCGCGGAACAGAGGCTGCTCGTGCGGCGTGTTGATGATCAGCACTTCGCGGATGCCCGCCAGCATCAGCACGCTGAGCGGGTAATAGATCATCGGCTTGTCGTACACCGGCAGCAGCTGCTTGCTGATGCCCTGCGTGATCGGATACAGCCGCGTACCGCTTCCGCCGGCCAGGATGATTCCCTTGCGACTCATTTGCCTACCCTCATCCCTGACCGATGCGCTCAAGACGGTAACTGCCGTCCAGCACACGCTGCACCCACGGCTGGTTGTCCATGTACCAGCCGACGGTGAGCGCGATGCCCTCGTCGAACGTCACGGTCGGCGCCCACCGCAGTTCGTTCTTGAGCTTGGAAGCATCGATCGCGTACCGGCGATCGTGACCGGGACGATCGGCGACGAAGGTGATCAGCGACTCGCGGGAGCGACCATCCGCCAGCGGCGAACGCTCGTCGAGCAAGCGGCAGATCGCCTTCACGACCTCAAGATTCTGCCGTTCCGCGTCTCCGCCGACGTTGTAGGTCTCGCCGACGCGACCAGACTCAAGGACCCGCCGGATCGCGGCGCAGTGATCCCCCACGTAGAGCCAGTCGCGTACGTTGCGGCCGTCGCCGTACACCGGCAGCGGTTCGCCGGCCAACGCGCGGGCGATGATCAGCGGAATGAGCTTTTCCGGGAACTGGTACGGACCGTAGTTGTTCGAGCAGTTCGTGGTGAGCACCGGCAGGCCGTACGTGTGGTGGAACGCACGAACCAGATGATCCGATGCCGCCTTCGACGCCGAGTAGGGCGAGTTCGGCGCATACGGGGTTTCTTCGGTGAACTTGCCCGATTCGCCCAGCGTTCCGTACACCTCGTCCGTCGAAACGTGCAGGAAGCGGAACGCGTCGCGACCTGCGGCGTCCAGCGACTTCCAGTAATCGCGCGATTTTTCCAGCAGGTTCAGCGTACCCACCACGTTCGTCTGCACGAACGCGGCCGGCCCGTCGATGGAGCGGTCCACGTGGCTTTCGGCCGCGAAGTTGACGATCGCGTCAGGACGATGTTCGCGCAGCAGGCGCTCGATGAGTGCGGCGTCACCGATGTCGCCCTGCACCAACACGTGTCGGGGATCGTTCTCAAGCGACGCGAGCGTGTCGACGTTACCCGCATAGGTAAGCGCGTCGAGATTCACGACATTGATGTTGCGCTGTACAGCTTCCAGGACGAAGTTGCCGCCGATGAAGCCTGCACCTCCCGTCACGAGCCATGTCGTCACTGAAATTCCTTATCGACTCTTGAAATACGGAAATGACCTGGACGGACTCAGAACGGAATATCGTCGTCCGCGAAATCGTCGTTGAAGCTGCTCGACTTGGCCGGCGGGGCCTCGCGACGCGGGGCGGATTCCTGGCGCGCCGGGGGACGCGACGAACGCTCGCCGCCACCGCCGCGATATTCGCCACGGCTGCCGCCGCCGCCCTCGCCGCCCGGGCGACCGCCGAGCATCTGCATCTCGTCGGCGATGATGTCGGTGGAGTAGCGCTCCACGCCGTCCTGGCCGGTGTACTTGTCGTAGCGGATCGAGCCTTCGACGTAGACCTGGCTGCCCTTGCGCAGGTATTCGCCGGCGATCTCGCCGAGCTTGCCGAAGAAGGTCACCCGGTGCCACTCGGTGCGCTCCTGGGTATTGCCATCGCGGTCCTTGCGCACGCTGGTCGTGGCCAGGCGGGCCTTGGTCACCGCCATGCCGCCCTGGGTGTACTTGGTTTCGGGATCGTCGCCCAGGTTGCCGACCAGGATCACCTTGTTGATGCCGCGTGCCATGGGAGTGCGTTCCCCTCTTCGTATGTGTGCTTCGTCTGGAGGCCGGGCACGCGGGGCAAAGCCACCGTGCCGGCAGGGGAAGCATCATAACAGCCGTCCGTCGTCCGCCACCGGCGCGAACCGGCGGCGCGGACGTCGGCAATCACATGCGCGTGAGGTCTCCGAAACGGCAGGCGAAGGCCAGGAACATGCTTGCCCGGACGTCGGACTCGGCCTCACCGGTGCGTAGGGCATAGCGCTCGCAGGCGTGGCTGAACAGGTCGGCCAGGAGCGTGCCGAAGTCCGTGGGTCCGCCTTCGATGCACGGGCAGACGGTCATGGAGAGGCTGCGGTCGACGGCCCACAGCCGCAACAGTTCGAACGACGCCGGATCCTCCTGCGCCCCTTCGGGAATGGCGAGCGCCTCCCGGGCGAGGATACGGTCCTTGTCCTTGCCACGGGCGGCGCGACTTGCCATCAGGCGATCGCTCCTTCGACGGGCCGGGCCGCACCCGTCGGGCCGAGGCGCCGCAGGACTTCGTCCAGTTCGGCATCCAGGTCGATGCAGGCGGTGCCGGTCCGCTGGGTGGTGCCGGCGACGTAGCGATCCAGCGCGTGCGCGACCGCCTCCAGCAGCGCCTCGCGCCGCGCGCCGCCGAGCAGGCGCAGGCTGCGTTCGATCAGATCGGCGTGGCGCAGCCCCGGCCATTGCGGGATGGCGACCGGGGTAACCGCGGCGTCCGCGGCGGCATTGCATCGTGTGGTCATGAAGCGTTCGCTCCGGTGGCGGGTCTGGGCGATGCGGCGCATCGAAACCACAGGTTGTGTGCGCGACCCGGCGACGTACATCGGAACTGTCCGAAAAATCCTCGCAACGAGTGCGCCCCGTATAATCCAGAGCCCCTCACTCGCGGTTCGCCCATGCAACCCAGTCCGACGACGACCCCGGCCGTCCCCGACCTGGCCACCATCCAGGCCCTGGCCCGTCAGGACATGGCGGCGGTGGACGCGCTGATCCGGCGCCGGCTCGCATCGGACGTGGTGCTGATCAACCAGGTCGCCGAGTACATCGTCGGTGCCGGTGGCAAGCGCCTGCGGCCGATGCTGCTGCTGCTCGCCAACGGTGCGCTGGGCGGACGCGAAGGCCGCGGCATCGGCGAGGACGCCCACCAGCTCGCGGCGGTGGTCGAATTCATCCACACCGCGACGCTGCTGCACGACGACGTCGTCGACGAATCCGACCTGCGCCGTGGCCGCAAGACCGCCAACGCGGTGTGGGGCAACGCGGCCAGCGTGCTGGTCGGCGATTTCCTGTATTCGCGCAGCTTCCAGCTGATGGTCGAACTGGAACGCATGGCGGTGATGCAGATCCTCGCCGACACCACCAACCGCATCGCCGAAGGCGAAGTGCTGCAACTGCTGCACGTGCGCAACCCCGATACCGACGAGGCCGCCTACCTGCGCGTGATCGAGCGCAAGACCGCGGTGCTGTTCGCCGCCGCCACCCGCCTGGGCGCGCTGCTGGCGGATGCGGACGAAGCGACGTGCGATGCGCTGCACGACTACGGCCTGAACCTGGGCTACGCGTTCCAGATCGCCGACGACGTGCTCGATTACGCCTCCGACGCGGCGACGCTCGGCAAGAACCTCGGCGACGACCTCGCCGAAGGCAAGGCGACGCTGCCGCTGATCCACGCCATCGCGCACAGCGACGCGGCTACGCGCGAGGTCCTGCGCAACGCCGTCGAGCACGGCGACACCGACGCGATGCCCGACGTGCTGGCCGCGATCCACGCCACCGGCGGCCTCGATTACAGCCGCCGCCGCGCGCACGAATACGCGCAGGCCGCCGAGCGGGCGCTCGACGGCCTGGACGAGAACGACTACACGCTGGCGCTGCGTGGACTGGCGCGTTACGCGGTCAGTCGCGATCACTGACGCGATCGCGATCTTCCGCGACCTCGGGACTCAGGCGACGCCGAGTCCCGGAATCGTGCTGATCATCTCCGGATCGAAGCCCGCCAGTTCGGCGAAGTGGCGTCCGCGCGCCACGTAATCGCGATAGGGGCCGAAACTCGGCGCGCCGGGCGACAGCAGCACGACGCCCTCCCCGCCCAGCGCCGACTTCGCCTGCGCCATCGCATCGGCGAGATCGCCGGCTTCACCCAACACGAAGCCCGCCTGCGCGGCGAGCGGTGCGAGCAGCGCATGGATGCGCGGCCCGTTCTGACCCATCGTGACGATCGACAGCGGCGCATGCGTGTGCATCGCCTCGGCGAAGTCCTCCCACGGCAGGCCGCGATCGTGCCCGCCGATCAGGATCGCCACGCGACGCGAGGCGAAACACTCCAGCGCCGCGAGGCTCGCGTGTGGTGTGGTGCTGATCGAATCGTTGACGTAGGTGATGCCGTCACGCGTGCCGATCGTTTGCAGGCGGTGCGGCAGCGGGCGGAAGCTTGCGGCATGCGGCGCGAGCGGCGCCGCGTCCAGCCCCAGCGCTTCGATCGCCGTCAGCACCGCGCACAGGTTGCCGCGATTGTGGCGTCCCGGCAGCGGCAGTGCGCGTGTGTCCATCACGAATGCATCGCCGCGGTACAGGTCGTCCCCGCGCAGATGCCAGCCGTCGGCGCGCCCGAACCAGCGCACCTCGCTGTCGGTGAGCGACGCGCCCAGCTGCGCCAGTCGCGGATCGTTCGCGTTGAGTACGGCGGTGCGCGGCCGAGCCTGCGTGATCAGGCGGAGTTTGTCCTCGACGTAGCGCTCGTGCGAGCCGTGCCAGTCGAGGTGTTCGGGAAAAATGTTCAGCGCGATCGCCACCTGCGGCCGTACCCCGCTCCCGGCCACGTCGCCGGTCTGGTAACTGGACAGCTCGATCGCCCAGAATTCCGGCGCGATGTCCGGCTCCAGTGCTTCCAGCAGCGGCAGCCCGATGTTGCCGGCGAGCGCGGTGACATGGCCGCCGGCGCGCAGCAGATGGGCGAGCAGCGCCGTCGTCGTGCTTTTGCCCTTGGTGCCGGTGACGCAGATCGTGTTCGCGGCGACGCCATCGACGCCCGCGTGTTCGGCGAACCACAGCGCCGTGCCGCCGATGAAACGCGTGCCGGCCTGCGCGGCGGCGACGGCCTCGGGCTTGTACGGGCTGATGCCGGGCGATTTCACGACGATGTCGAACGCCGAGAGCGTCGGCGCGGACACGTCCGTTTCGGCGACGAGGTTCGCATCGTGCAGCGCCGTCGCTTCCACGGCTTCGGCTGTCGAGCAGAACAGCGTCAACGGCAGCGCCGGCAATCGCGCGCGGATCGCGCGATACGCCGCGCGTCCTTCGCGGCCCCAGCCCCAGAGCGCGACCTTGCGACCGTCGAGCGAGGCGATGTCAGGCGGCGAACTGCGCACGCAGGCGTTCCCACAGGACGGCCGGGATGCGGTGCTCGTCGTCGATGACGAGCAGCGGCTCGATGGCGAGTTCGCCCGCATCCAGCTGCGGGCGGATCTCGTGCGCGAAGCGGTCGACCAACGCGTCTTCACGCCATTCCGGGCGGTCGGCCAGCGCGGCCATCGCCGCACGCGATTCGCGCCCTTCGCCGACGCATTCGAACGGCTTGTGGTTCTGGTATTCCAGCAGCGCGTCGAAGCCGGGGATCTGCGCCGGATCGTCGAGCAGGTTGCGGCCGAAAATGCCCATCAGGCGCGGCTTCGGCATGAACGGTGCGAGTGCGAGGAACACGAAGTGGCACTTCGGGCACACGCCGCACCAGCGGCTCGCAGGACGTTCGCCGAGGATGTGGAAATTCCGGTTGCAGCTGCTGAAGTGCGCGTCGTAGCGATCGGTCTTCGCGAACTGGCGCGCGACGGCGAGTTCGCTCAGCGGACGCAGCAGCGAGTAGTAATGCAGATCCGCCGCGACGTGCCGCTGCACGTATTCGCCGAACGCGCGCTCGCACGCCCAGCCCTTCGACCACTGGTGATTCACCTCGCCCGTGCCTTCGATCACGCTGCCGTAGCTGGCGGAGCGTTCGTTCGAGAACACCACCTGGTCCACGCCCAGCAGCACCGCGGCGAACACCATGATCGCCGAGTTCAGCACCGTGACCGGGATGTGCCCGTTCCACGCGCCTTCGCGGTTGTAGTCGAACAGCTGCGGCGCCAGCGCGCGACCTAGGTTGAGCGTCGGCAGGCCGGTGCGTTCGGCGCAGGCGCGGATCAGCTGCGAGCCGCCGATCCACGTCACCGTCTGTTCGACGCCCAGCGTGCGCAGCGCTTCGATGCTGACCAGCGAATCCTTGCCGCCGCCGATGGCGACGAGGGCGTGATGGCGCAGGCCGAGGGTTTTGGCGCTACCCGGAACACCATCCCCACCCAACCCGCCCCTTGCCGGGGAAGGCTCACTCACCGGGAAGTTGATCTTCCCGTGCAGGTTCAGGCCGTTGCGATAGGCGAATTCGCCCAGGCCGTTGACGTAGATCAGCTCGATCAATGCGGCGGTGTCCGCATCGTTCGCGTACGAATCGATGCGGATTTCCGACGGCACCGCCGCTTTGTAATAGCTCACGCCGGCGATCAGGTGCAGCAGGCGCAGCGCGCGCTCGGCTGCCTCGGCGCGTTGCACGTCGAGGACGAACGGCGCACCCGGCACGGTGATCGTCTCGATCATTTCCGGGCCATCGTCGAAGGCGTACACCAGCTGCGCGACGCCCGTTTGCGCGTCGAACCCGCAACGCACGAAACGGAACGCGCGGATCGCGTCGCGGTTGAATTTCCACTCACTCATTCGATTGCTTCCTCGGCCGGAAGGGCCCGCAGGTTGTAGGTGTTGGCCATCGCCATGCCGTAGGCGCCGGCGTCGGCGACCAGGATCACGTCGCCTTCGGTCGTGTCGGCCGGCAACGTGCGCCCGCGGCCGATCACGTCGCTGCTTTCGCAGATCGGACCGACGACCTCGAACACCGCCGTGCCGTTCGCATCGTCACGGCTCAGGTTGAAAATGCCGTGGTAGGCCTCGTACATCGCCGGACGCATCAACGCGTTCATGCCGGCGTCGCAGCCCACGCGGCGCACGCCGTCCTTTTCCACGACCTGCGTCGCGGTCAGCAGCAGCGCGCCGCTTTCGGCGACGAGGTAGCGGCCCGGCTCGATCACCAGCCCGTAGCGCGGATACGCCGCCTTGATTTCCTCCAGCCCCGCGCGCCAAAGCGGCAGGTCGAACTGCGGCGCTTCGGGCGTGTACGGGATCGGCAACCCCCCGCCGATGTCGATGGTCTCGATCGTGCCGATGCTATCCGCCAGGCCCGCCAGATGCGCGTACACGCCGCGCCAGTGCTGCGGATCCTCGATGCCGCTGCCCAGGTGCGCGTGCAGGCCGCTGATGCGGATGCCGAGCCTGCGCGCCTCTTCGACGAACGCATCGAAGCGCGTCATCGGCAAACCGAACTTCGCCGCGACGCCGCCGGTCTTGACCTTCTCGTGATGCCCTTCGCCGTGGCCGAGGTCGATGCGCAGCCAGATCGTGCGGTTGCGAAACACCTCGGGCCAACGCTGCAGCGCTTCGATGTTGTCGAGCGTGACGATGATGCCGCGCTCGAAGGCCGCCTCGTACTCGCGACGCGGCGCGAAGCTCGGCGTGAACAACACGCGGCTCGGCGCGATGTGCGGCAGAGTCGCGAAGACGTGGTCGAACTCGCCCTGCGACACGCATTCCAGGCCGAAGCCTTCGCCGACCAGCGTGCGCAGGATGTCCGCGTTCGGATTGGCCTTGATCGCGTAGAAGCAGCGATCCACCGCATTCGTTGCACTGAGCGAACGCGCGCGGTCGCGCACGGTGGCGAGGTCGTAGACGTAGCGCGGCGTGCCCTTCGCGGCGAGCGAAAGCAGCTCGTCGCGGCGAGCGCGCCACCACGCCGGCACGCGCTGCGGCGCACCGAACGCGATCTCGCGCCAGCTCGGGCCGAACACCGTCGCATCGCGCACCGGCATCGCGCGCGAGCGGATGAGTTCGGCGTGCAGGTGCGGCAGCAGACCTTCGGCGTCGGCCTCGTCGATGACGAAGGTGAGGTTGAGGTCGTTGGACGACTGCGAGATCAGGTGCACGTGCTGGCGGCCGAACGTCGCCCAGATGTCGCTCAGGCGATGCAGCAGCGAACGCATGCCACGACCGACCAGCGTGATCGCCGCGCACGGCGCGATGACCTTCACGCGGCAGATCTCGGCGAGATCCGCACTCAGCGCTTCGAGCACGTTCGTCGTGACCAGGTTTTCGCTGGGATCGAGCGAGACGGTGACGTTGGTCTCCGACGAACCGATCAGGTCGATCGACAACCCGTGGCGCTTGAAGCGTTCGAACACGTCGGCGAGGAAGCCGACCTGCTGCCACATGCCGATGCTTTCCATCGACACCAGCACGATGCCGTTGCGGCGGCTGATCGCCTTCACGCCCGGCACCGTCGCGGCGGTCGCGTCGATGCGCGTGCCGGGTAGTTCCGCGCGTTCGGTGTCGAGGATCGCCATCGGCACGCCGGCGTCGCGGCAGGGCGCGATCGAGCGCGGATGCAGCACCTTCGCGCCGGTCGTCGCGATTTCCTGCGCTTCGGCGTAATGCAGGCGCGTGAGCAGGCGCGCCTCGGGCACGTCGCGCGGATTGGCGCTGAACATGCCGGGCACGTCGGTCCAGATTTCCACGCGCTGCGCCTTCAGCAGCGCGCCGAAATACGCAGCCGACGTATCCGAACCGCCACGGCCGAGGATCGCCGTGCCGCCGTCGCCGTGGCGCGAGATGAAACCCTGCGTGATCAGCGCGCGCGTCGGCTGCGTGGAGAAGCGCTCGCCGAAACCCTCGCCGTCGAGGCGGCAGTTCACCGACAACCGCTGCGACCACGCGCTGGCGTTGGGCAGCGACACCGCATCGAGCCAGTCGCGTGCATCGCACCAGCCGAAGTCCAGCCCCTGCGTGCGCAGGTACGCCGCGCCGAGCGTGGACGACAGCAGTTCGCCCTGCGCCAGCACTTCGGCCTGCCAGTCGAGGGGACGCGTCGCGGCGCGCGCGTCCGTGCCCAGCGCCTGCAACGCAGCCAGGCGCTCCCCGAGCACGGTGTCGGCGTCGAGGTCGAGTTCGCTGCAGAACGCGCGATGGCGTTCGACCAGCGCGGCGATGCGGTTGTCGACGTCCTCACCGTTCGCGATCGCCTGCAGCTCGTTGGTGACGCCCGACAGCGCGGACACCACGACCAGCACGCGAACGCCCTCTTCGGACATGCGTTTTCCGGCGAGGCGTCCGATGGTGTCCCAACGGTTCCGGCGGGACACCGAGGTGCCGCCGAACTTGAGTACTACCCAGCGATTCGCTTCCGCCACTGCAACGGTTCCTTTGATGAGGTTCTGGAGTGTGTAGATGAGGAGATGGAATGTGATTGCCGCCGAAACCATGCCGGCGCGGAGCCGTCACGGAAACTAGAATGGCGCGCTCGCCTGCGCAGGCGGAGACGTCGCCGTAAACTGCGCAATTCTAGTCGAATAATCCACTCGGACCCCCGCCCGGATGACGCTTCGCCGCTACCTGCAACTGGATGTGTTCGCCGACCGGCCCGGTGCCGGCAACCCGCTGGCCGTGGTGCTCGACGCGCAGGGCCTGGACGATGCCCGCATGCAGGCGATCGCCCGCTGGACGCGGCTTCCGGAAACCACCTTCGTCTTCCCGCCCACGCAGCCGGGCTCGGCGTACCGGGTGCGCATGTTCAGCCCGCGCCGCGAGGTGCCCTTCGCGGGACATCCCAGCGTCGGCACCGCGCACGTCGTGCTGGATGCGGGCCTGGCCGAGCTCGTCGACGGGCAGCTGGTGCAGGAAGGCGTGGTCGGCACGCTGCCGCTGGCCGTGGAAGGCAGCGGCGCGACGCGGACGATCGCGGTTCGCACGCCGCGCGCGCGGGTAGTCGAGGTGGCTGAAGCCGGCGATGCGCGCTTGGCGGCGGCGCTGGCGCCGCTCGAACCCGGTGCGCTGCCGGTCGCCCTGATGGACGGCGGTCGGCGCTGGTGGCTGGCCGAAGTCGCCAGCGAAGCGGCGCTGCGCGGCGCTGCGCCGGACTGGGATGCGATCGCGCAGCTGGCCGAATCGACCGAGACGATGGGGCTCTGCGCGTTCGCCCGCGCCGATGCCGGCCGCGATTACGACCTGGTCGTGCGCGCCTTCGTCGGTGCACCGGCGCGGTTCGAGGATGCCGCTTCCGGCGCGGCCAACGCGACGCTCGCCGCGTGGCTGAAGCACAACGATGCGCTGCCCGGCCGCGATGGCCGGTACGCCGTGAGCCAGGGTCGCGAAGTCGGGTTCGACGCGCGCCTGCAACTGCGCGTGGACGCGGACGGCGAGGTGTGGTCCGGCGGCCAGGTGTGCAACGTGGTGCGCGGGACGATCGACTGGGCGTGACGTTTTTGCAGCCCGGGCAGCCGAATCGCACCCGGGGATTCATGCGCCCGACCCGGGTTCGCTCCGCTTAGCCGGATTACGACAGCAGGCGATTACTCGGGCGTGACATCCACCCGCACGCGGATCCGGTCGCCCGGGTCGTAGTTCGTGCGCGTGGTATAGGTGCGCCCGGCGTATTCGTAGGTCACGTCGTAAGCGCTCGCGCTGCGCGCGCCGTTGCGCGAGGTGTAGTAACCGTCGCCTTCGTACACCGGATCGCACACGCGCACCGTGCCGACGCGTTCGCGCTGGCTCTGGTCGTAGATCTGGCGACCGGCCATGCCGCCGACCACCGAACCGATCGCCGAGGTCGCATAGCGCGCGCTGCCGCCGCCGATCTGGCTGCCGACCGCCGCGCCGACGATGGTGCCGACGATCGTCGAGACGGTGCGCCCGGCCTGGGTGCCGCCGGATGGATAACTGCTGCCATTGCCGTAGTAGCCATCGTCGCGATAACCGTCGTTGCGGTATCCGTCTCCACCCACATAGGCCGGGCGCTCGTAGCAGCGCTGCTGCGGCGCGGCGGTTTCGTAGCGGTCGAACACCGGATCAACGCGGACCACGCGCGCGTAGTCGCTGCTGCTGGTGGAGCCGTACGCCGGATAGGAGCGCGGGTAGGACTGGGCATGGACCGGGCCGCTCGCGGCGGCGGCCAGCGCGAGGGAAACGGCGATCAGGCGATTCATGGGGAGGCTCCGGCGCCGGGAGGGCGTGCCCGCATCGTCCGGCCCGTGCCGGCAATGGGTGCTGAATCCGGGTGTCCTTGCGGACCAAGGCGCGGCGGGGTTTACCGCGCCGACAGCCAGGCCGCGGCCTGCATCGCGACCGCCGCCGCATCGCGCCCGAGCAGCGGCCCGACGTGCCCGGTCGAGGCGACCCGCAACAGGTCCGCGTCCCAGGCACGCGCCAGTTCGGCGGTGAGGTCGGGTGGGACGTCCTCGTCCTGGCTCGATGCGATGCACAACGTCGGGCACGCCGGCGCATCCAGCACCAGGCCTGCGTGCGCATGGCGCAGCACCGCGCCGGACTCGTCGCGCCATCGGCGGAAGGCGAACAGCGCGGTGGCGTCGTCCGAATCCGGCAGCGCGCGGCGCGTCGAGGCGAGGCGCGCGTTCCGCCGCCAGGGCACGCTGTCGGGCCAGTCGCGCGCGGGGAGCCGGTCGGCCCACGGCGCCGGCGGCAAGGGATTCACCAGGACCAGCGCATCGGCCGCGTCGGCGCAGGCCAGGGCGAGCAGGCCGCCCAGGCTCGCACCGACCAGTGCGCGCGGGCCGGGCACGGCTTCGAGCGCGGCGCGTACCTGCGCGGCGTAGTCGTCGAACCCGGTCGCCGCGAGTCCCGCGGCGACCGGTTGCAGGTCGGGCGCGTGGACGTCCACTGCGACCGCGGCGAACACGCGCCGCCACACGTTCCATTCCCAACCGCCTCCGCCCGCGCCGTGCACCAGCACGGCGCGGCGGATCGCCCTGGACGTCATCGACCGCGATCAGCCCTGCAACGAGGCCTGCAGCGTCACCGGAACCGACAGCGCGCGCGAGATCACGCAGCCGGCCTTGGCCGCTTCGGCGTGCTGCCGGAAGCCGGCTTCGTCCACCCCGGGGACCTTCGCGGTGACCACCAGGTTCACGCCGGTGACCGTCGGGCCGGGGTCCATGCCGGGCTCCATCGTCACTTCGGCGCGGGTCTGGATGGTCTCCGGCGTGAGGCCGGCCTTGCCCAGCACCGCCGACAGCGCCATCGAGAAGCAGCCCGCGTGCGCGGCGGCCAGCAGTTCCTCGGGATTGGTGCCCTTCTCGTCGCCGAAGCGGGTCTTGAAGGAATAGTTCTGATCGGTGAACAGACCGCTCTGCGGTGTGCTCATGCTGCCCTTGCCGCCTTGCAGGTCGCCTTTCCAGACCGCTTCGGCAATACGCTTGAACGCCATGTCGCTGCTCCTTCGTGGGGTGAAAGAACCGGCAGCCTACCCTGCCGGGTGTTAGGCGCGCATGGGGGTGGGCCGCCAGCCGGTGGCCGGCGTGAATCCGTCGCCGCTTCGCAGTTCGCCCGGCGCCGGCTTGACCACCCTTCCCCCTTGCGCGAGGCTTTCGCTCCCGGCCTTCCGGCCGGCACCCGCCATGACCGCCCGCCGAGCGCCCACCGCGCAGGCGCAGCGCCGGACAGCCATGACGGCCTTCCCACCCTCACGGGAGAAGTCCGCTCATGTCCTACAGCACACAATCCATCCGCAACGTGGCCCTGGCAGGCCACCCCGGCGCCGGCAAAACAACGCTCTTCGAAGCCCTGCTGCAGGCCGGCGGCGCACTCCAGACGGCAGGCACGATCGAACGCGGCAACACCGTGTCCGACTTCGATCCGATAGAGAAACAACGCGGGCATTCCATCGACGCCGGCATCGCGTCGATCGACCACGAAGGCATGCACGTGAATTTGATCGACACCCCCGGGTACCCGGATTTCCGCGGCCCCGCGCTGTCGGCGCTGGGCGCGGTGGAGACGGTGGCGATCGTCGTCGATGCCGCCGCCGGCGTGGAATACGGCACGCGCCGCATGATGGAGTACGCCCGCGGCCGGAACCTGTGCCGGGCCATCGTCGTCAACAAGATCGACCATGACGGCGTCGCGCTCGACGGCGTGCTGGCCGATCTTCGCGACACCTTCGGCCCCGAATGCCTGCCGCTCAACCTGCCTGCCGATGGTGGAAAACGCGTGGTCGACTGCCTGATCAACCCGCAGGGCGACAGCGATTTCGGCCCGGTCGCGGACTGGCACCAGAAGATCATCGACCAGATCGTCGAAATCAACGAGACCGTGATGGAGCATTACCTCGACATGGGCGAGGAAGGCCTGTCCGGCGAGGAACTGCACGACGCGTTCGAGCAATGCCTGCGCGAAGGCCACCTGGTGCCGGTGTTGTTCTGTTCCGCGCGCACCGGCGTGGGCATCAACGAGCTGCTCGATGCCGCCGAACGCTGGTTCCCCAATCCGGCCGAGGCCAACGCACCACCATTCGAGAAAGGCCCGGAGCGTGCGCGCATCCAGGCCTCGCCCGATGCCAAGGCCCACGTCATCGCCGACGTGTTCAAGATCGTCAACGACCCCTTCGTCGGAAAGCTTGGCGTGTTCCGCGTGTACCAGGGCACGGTGAAGAAGGACACGCAGCTGTTCGTCGACGACGGCAAGAAGCCGTTCAAGGTCGGCCATCTGTTCAAGCTGCGCGGCAAGGACCACGTCGAGATCGAACAGGCGATCCCCGGCGACATCGCGGCCGTGGCGAAAGTCGAGGAACTGCACTTCGACGCGGTGCTGCACGACAGCCACGACGAGGACCAGATCCGCCTGTCGCCGCTGGATTTCCCGCGCCCGATGTTCGGCCTGGCGGTGGAAGCGGCGAGCAAGGGACAGGAACAGAAACTCGCGACCGCCCTGCACAAGCTGGCCGAAGAGGACCCCTGCTTCATCGTCGAGCACGAGGCGGAAACCAACGAAACCGTGATCCGCGGATTATCCGACCTGCACCTGCGCATCAACCTGGAACGGCTGAAGGAACGCTACGGCGTGGAAGTGACGTCGCGTCCGCCGCGCATCGCGTATCGCGAAACCGTCAGCGGCAAGGCCGAAGGCCATCATCGCCACAAGAAGCAGACCGGCGGCGCGGGCCAGTTCGGCGAAGTGTTCCTGCGCATCGAACCGTTGCCGCGCGGCACCGGCTTCGAATTCGTCGACGAGGTCAAGGGCGGCACGATTCCCGGCCAGTTCATGCCGGCGGTGGAGAAAGGCGTTCGCCAAGTGCTGCGCAGCGGTGCGGTGGCGGGCTATCCGATCCAGGACGTGCGCGTGATCGTGTACGACGGCAAGCATCATCCGGTGGACAGCAAGGAAGTCGCGTTCGTCGCCGCGGGCAAGAAGGCGTTCCTCGATGCGATCGGCAAGGCGCGTCCGCAGGTGCTGGAGCCCATCGTCGAACTGGAGGTCAACGCGCCCGAGCAGCACATGGGCGACGTCAGCGGCGGCCTGGCGAGCAAGCGCGCGCGCATCAGCGGCACCGACAGCGTGCGTGGCAACGAGATCGTGGTGAAGGCGCAGGTGCCGCTGTCGGAACTGGAGGGCTACGCGGCCGAACTCAAGTCGGTGACCGCCGGCCGCGGACGCTATTCGCTGGATTTCAGCCACTACGAACCGGTGCCGACGAACGTGCAGCAGAAGCTCGTCGAGGCGTACAAGCCCAGGCACGAAGAGGACTGAGGCCGCTTGCTGCGCACGATCTCGATTCGTGCGCAGCTCCAGTTTCAATTCGTCTACGTCAGACGGATTTGAGAATACGCCAGGTGACATCCTGTCCATCGACCTGCGGCATCGGCACGCCATAGGCGATGGTCTGGGTTCCCACTGGCCGCTCCACGCACTCCCATACGCCGGGATACGGGCAGTGCTCACCTGTCTTTGCGTACATGCCGGGACCGCTGCGTCGGGGCACTGACTTCGCCACAGGTTCGTTCGTGTCTTCGTACTCGCCTTCCAATAGTTCGACGTAGTACCACTTGCAGGGGCGGGTGGTCGTTCCTCCAGCCACGTTCGGGTCAAACACTCCTTCTCCATAAGAGGCGCCGCCAAGAAGCGCAACAGCATCGCTTTCGTCGCGAACCTCATTGCCTTCCCAGTCTTTGATTTCCTTGCGTCGCAGGAAATCCACCGCGCCCGCGCCATCGTCCCACGGCCAGATGTGCGAGCCGCCTACTGTTTCCATCGCTTCCAGGCCCATGGCATTGAAGGTTACGGCATCCCCCAGCCGGCCACCGTGCCAGCGGCTACCGTCCTTCCGGAGGCTGCCACCTGCCCACGCAAACTGCGGCGTGCCCCATGGATCATCCTGGGGTATGTACACGCCAGTGCGAGGCGGCACCTTGCCGCTTTCTCCCTCGACGTCGGTCCGCACGCGGAACCTGGGCAGGCGTGAGAACGCTTCTTTGTGTTCGTTCCAGATGACCCAAAAGGTGTAGTCGTCCATGGTGGAATCACGTTCCGTCACATCATCGATCCGGCTGGCGTACCGATACACCAGACCGAAGCGTTCCTTGAATTGCCGTTCCTGCTCCGGCGTCAGCCACATCAGGCTGTACTCGGCCAGCATGCGGGCGCACTGGTTGGCGCCGGTGATGCCGTACACATCGCGGGAACGGGCCTGGATATCCCATAAGGTCGTTTCGCGGAATTCCACCAGCGAAGGGAACCCATAGGTGCTCCAGTTCGCGCTGGTGTCACGAGCGCCCCAACGCTCGCTCATCAGGAATTTGTCCAGGTGCGCACGGCCATCCGCCAAGGCGCTGGCGTAGAGGATCAGATCTTCCACGCGGGGCAGCAGCCCTTTCAGATACTCCAGCGACGCGAAGTGGTACATCAGCGCCACCTGGCGTTTGCGGCGTGGGCTTAGATCGGTCGGGTTCGTGCTCATCGGGTGTTCCCAAGATGGGTCAATTGGCCGGGCAACGCCGGCAGGCCGAGCGTCACATCCGGCAATTGCGCGTCGAAGTCGGTGTAGCTCCAGCCGGTCTCGAACGGCCCGCTGATGCGGGGATTGATGATGCGGACGCGCACGGACTCATACCGCGCCCGTTCTCGCGGCGACAAGGCCAGGTATTCCTGACGAGACAGTCGCGTTGCGCGCATCTGGCCGGTATGCCGGTCCACTTCGTAATACTGCATCTCGTCATACAGTTGGCCGGTGCGCGGTTCGAAGCGGTAGCCGTCCTCCGGCGTGCGCGGCAGGGCGGCATCGAACTTGATCTGCTCGTAACCGCCTTCCAGATGCAATTCTCCCATTTCAAGCTTTTCAGGCTTGAACTGGCTGGACGCCGGGCCCGCCCACACCTTGATGGACTCGCCGGGTTGCAGGTCGAACACGACGAACTGGCCGTCCGGGTTCCAGTCCGGCCACACAGCGAGATGTCGGCGCCAAGCTGTTTTTGGATCGTCTGCCTGTTGCAACCGCCTGAAGACTTCTTCGCTCACCCAGTCCTTTGCCGCAGCCATATTTCCCGGGCCCACGACACGGTAAAGGCGCAGGGGCCCTTTCAGTTCCACCGCCCGAAGCCCCTCAGCAAACGTCTTGATCTCGTCATCAGTAAGCGTCGGCCATCCCAGGCTTCGGGCATGTTCGAGTTCCGGCTTGAACTTCGCGGGCTTCACCGGCTTGAACTCCGCCGCCCCATCACTCAACCACTTCGGCCTCGGCTTCGTCTCCCGCATCAACGTCACCGCGCGCGCCTCCGGTAAGCCGCCGCGGAAATGCACGTTCCGCGTGTTGAGGATGCCGCTGCGTTGCGCCAGGTCTTCCAGTTCCAGCCGGCGGATGATCGCGTCGAGCGCATCCTGCAGCGGTTTCAGCGCGTGCTGGAGGTACTCGTCCGCCTCGCGCCGGATGCGGGCCATCATCTCCACGGTTTCGGCCGCGCGCCTTCCGACGACGGGAATGTTCGCCACCATTCCCAGCAGATTCCGCAACAACGCCATCCCCCGATCGAACGCCTGCAGCAACGCCTGCAGGTTCAGTCGCTCGCGAACCTGTCGCACATATCGCGCCAGTTCTCCGAACAGGTCGTCCCACTTCAGCGCTTTCCAGTACTTCGCCACCTCGCGACGGCGCAGGAAGGCGATGACCCACGTCATCGCTTCGTCTACCGCTTTCGCCACGGCATTGCCGCCGCTGCGACGGATGAAGAGGAAGAAGATCTTCAGCACGCCCTTGACCAGCGAGCCAAGGCTGGGGAACAACCCGATCAGCGTCAGGCCCAGCGACACCCAGGCCCAGACGTTGGTCTTGTCCTCGTTGATCTGCTTGCCGTTGGCGATCAGGTCGCGCACGTCGCAGACCTGATCCACGCCGGGGATGATCGAAATGGCGGTATCGAAGGCGACCTGACCCAGCGAGCGTTCCTGGTTGAAGTCGCCTTGTATCGCCTCCCACAACCACACGAACACGCCCTGCGTACTGTCGGCCACGCGGCCGTACTGACGCGTCATGAAGGCCAGCGCCTCGCGCAACTGATCGACGTTCAGCAGCGGGGCTTCGTTCTGCCGGTCGGCTGCGTTCATCGGCCACCCCCGCTCTTTGTCCGCGCGAGGTCTTCAAGCTGGGGAATGGCCGGTTCATCATTCGCCTTGCGCGGCTTGTACAGCACCTTCTCCACACGCTTCGGATCGATATCGTCGTGCCGCGCTTGCCCTTGCGCGTCGAGCGTGCCTTCGAGCATCGAACCATCCTTGAAATGGATCTCGTAATCGGCACCGTCGATCGGTTCACCCGTCTCCTGATCCAGGTAGTGCAGGCCGATCCAGTAGCGCCGGTCGATGACTTCGGCCAATGCCGGAACGCCGTGAATGGAGAAGTCGTTGCCGAGGCCTTCCGCATCGGCTTTGATCTGCCCCTTGAGCTGGATCTGCACGCCTTCCAGCGTGACGCCATTGCGGTCGATTCTGATGGTGCCGCCTGGACCACGGATGGTGAGCGAACCGGCCGCGGCGAGCGCGTACTGACGTGTTCGCTGCGTGATGCGCTCACCGGCTTCGATGTCGTGCTTGCCAGCGACGTTGTGTTCGTAATGCCCGCCGGTTTCGACCTTGCGGTCGGCAGCGGTTGTCTCGGTGCGGGTATTTCCGACGTCTTCGATCAGGTCCTTGCCAATGGTGACCTGCCGCGTTCGTCCGATCTCCAGCGTGTGGTCGCGACCGATGGTTTCGCGCCGGTCCTGCCCGATGCCCAGCGTTTCATCATTGCCGACGGTTTCCTTGCGGTCGTGACCGATCTGGATGGTTTCGTCGTTGCCGACGTCTTCGCTGCGGTCGTGCCCGACACGCGTGGTCTCGTCGTTCCCGACGACGATGTTCCGGTCCTTCTGCGCGTGGACGAAGATCTCTTCCTGGCCGGCTTCGTCCTCGAACCGAAGTTCGTTGTAGCCCTTGCCTTTGTGGGTGTTCGTACGAAATACGGTCCTCGCCTTGTGCTGGGGAAGCGGGTACGGCGGCCTGTTCTCCGCATTGAACGCACAAGACGTGACGCACGGTTGATCGGGGTCGCCATCGAGGAAGCTGACGATCACTTCCATGCCGACGCGTGGAATGGCCATGAAGCCGTACATGGGCCCCGCCCAACCTTGCGCGACGCGAATCCAGCACGAGTCGTTTTCCTGCCGGGTGCCCTGGCGATCCCACGGGAAGTGCACCTTCACGCGCGCGTGCTCGTCTGGAAAAATCTCTTCCCCGGGCGGGCCCACGACGTGGGCAATCTGCGGCCCGTCGATGACCGGTCGCGGCAGCGGTTTCGGACGCCACTCCATATCGCCCGGCACGGCCCGTGCGGTGTACGAGTAGCGCGTTCCGTGTTCGCCGTTCGCACCGTCTTCTTCCTGCGATACCGACTGTTCGCCCACGTGATGCATGGCGACGACGCGCCAGTCGCGGTTGAGCGGCTCGGACGGATGGTCTTCGAGCAGGAAATTCAGCCCCGGCCAGAGCCGCGCGTCGTCGCCTTCGAGTGTGGCAACCAAGGCATCGCTGCGCAGCGCCCGCAGTTTCGTCGCAGTGAATGGCCGGCCAGATTCATCCCTTTTGAATCTCCCCGGGTAGTCGTAGTGCTCGTATCGGCCTACGGCATCGCGTGCGTCGCTGCGATGCTCGAGGGAGTACCTCGGATTTCTGAAGGTATGGTCCCGCTGCACCGCTGAAGCCGGCGCAAGCTGTTGGCGCAGCGCGAAGTGCCAGAGCCGCGGTTCGACCGCCGTACCGCCGGGAAGGGCCTGATAGATCACGGCGCCGATGTCGTCGGCCCCCGGCAACGCCGGCCCGGACGGGAGCGCATCCGTCAGCACGAGCTCCGAGCGGTGCCGCGGATCGAAGTAGTAGACGATGCCCTCCTCCGCAGCGAGCCGGGCGAAATGGGCGAGATCGGCTTCGCGGTACTGCGTGCAGTACTCCCGCGTTTCGTGCGGCCGGGACACATTGAAGCGTGCATGCAGGCCGCGCTCCTTGAGTCGCAACTTCAGAATGTCCGGCACCGAAAGTTGCTGATGAATCCGGCTCCCATGCCAGAACCCGAGCCTTGCGAGCGTGGGTTCGACGCTGGCGCTGTAGCGCGTGCGTCGGAAGCCCGTTTCGGACTGCTCGAACATCGTCACGATGCCGTGCACCGTGCGCACCGGCTCGCCGTCCCGTGCAATGGTGAAGGTGACTTCGGAGTCGAGCAGCGCGTCCAACTCGACGTTGGGCTCCGGGCTGCTGAGCTCCAGCTCCAGCCGGAATGGCTGCGACAGTCCTTCGATCAGTTCGAAACGGACGACATCGAATGTCGCTCCTCCCACTCCTTCGAACTGGAATGACAGATCCGATTGCGCTGCTGCCATGCTTCGCTCCGTGATGGGAAGCCGGCAAGGTCAGTTGCGATGGCCTCTTGCGTCCATGGGAACTTTTCTTTCCTCTGCGAATGCAGGCTTCACACCGCTGTGTTCATGCTGGCCAGGACCAAAGGAGAAGCCACAATGCGACCGTCACGAAAGGTTCCGCAGGCTCTGGGGTTTGCGTTCGGCCTGTCTCTGGCCGTGCTCGTGAGCTTGCCCGCGCTGGCGCAGACCGCCCCCGGCGCCAGCCGTTCGATCCTGGCATTCCCGCGCCCGGGCGGCTTTCCCAACCCGGCCTTCCGTGTGACCTACGCGCGCGCCGACGAGGCGCCGCCGTTGATGGTGCGCACCGGAGAGAACACGTTCGAGCCGCTGTACCGGCGCACGCCCGATGGCGGCTACGCACCGGCGCGTGCGGCGGGCTACCGCATCGCGATGACGTCGTGTCCGTCGATAACGACCAGCGCCGATTACCGCTCGCGCATGATCGACCTCGCCGCCGCGGAGTGGGCGTACTTCGGCCTGCCGATCCTCGACATGGCGGTGGAACCGGCGGCGATCGTGCCGCGCGTGCCGCAGCCGTCGGGCGTGGTGGAGATCATCTCACCACAGAAGAACGCGTCCATCGGCGATCGCGTGCTGCGCCAGGCGCCGCGCCTGGGACTGTCGGAAGACGACTACGAGGTGAGCGATGCCATCGCCGGCTACTGGGCGGCGACCGGCAGCGAGGAAGCGATGCGCGTGCAGAGCATCGTCGACTACGGCTGGGACGGGGCCGGCTGGGCGATGCCGTGGTCGGCGGCGTTCATTTCCTGGCTCGCGTGCGAAGCCGGGTTGTCGACCGCGCAGTTCCGTCGCAGCGGCGGCCACATCGACTACGTGCGCGCGGCGGTGCGCGCGCGCGACGGGCAGGATCCGGAGCACGCGTTCATCGCCTACGACCTCGGCGAAGCGACGCCGGAAGCCGGCGACCTGCTGTGCACCGCACGGAGCGACAGTACGTTCCGGTCCATCGCCGACGTGCGCAACGGCAACAGTTCGTCGAACGCGCTGCACTGCGATCTGGTCGTGAAGACCGACACGAAGCACAACCGGCTCTATGCGATCGGCGGGAACGTGAACCATGCGGTCACGATGTCGGTGATCGCCACCGATGCGAAGGGCCGGCCGCTGACCGACGCCGACGTCATCGGTGCGCACCGCTGGTTCGCGGTGCTCAAGGCGCGCGCCGGCGGCAACGTCGCGCACGACCTGGACGGCACGCCGACGGTGCAGATGCTCTACCGCGATTACGCGCGCTATGCAGGCGCACGACGCGGACAGGCGCCGGTGCCTTTGCAGTCGCGCGGAGGGCGGGCAAAAGCGGACGCGACTTCGCCGTAGGTGACGTTGCGGGCTCCGTTGGCAGGAATGAAGGCGCACGGATAGGGGCGCGCGCCACTGCAACAATCCGTCCCCGTCGCCGCACACCCGCAGGCGACGAACGCCGCGTAACCTGTGCGTCCCCCTACCGGACACCCGCACGATGCATCTGTTCGACCTCCAGACCCTGCTGGCCTATGCCGCCGCCGCGCTCGTGCTGGTGCTGCTGCCCGGGCCGGGCACGGCGTGGATCGTCGGGCAGAGCCTGGCCGGCGGCACGCGGCGCGGCATCCAGGCGGGGCTCGGGCTGGAAACGGCGACGCTGCTGCACGCGCTCGCCGCCGGGCTGGGGTTGTCTGCGCTGCTGGCGACCTCGGCGATGGCGTTCGAGTTCGTCAAATACCTCGGTGCCGCGTACCTGGTGTGGCTGGGCATCAAGGCCTGGCGCAACGGCGACGGCAACACGACGCCAGCCGATCCCGAAGCGCCGAAGCCGCGCGTGTCCGGCCGCAGCGTCTACCTGCGCTCGGTCGTCACCGGCGTGCTCAACCCGAAGGTGGCGCTGTTCTTCCTCGCGTTCCTGCCGCAGTTCGTGCATCCCGAACGCGGCTGGGTGTGGCTGCAGTTCCTCGTGCTGGGCGCGCTGCTGGCGGCGATCGGCTTCTGCAACGACCTCGTGCTGAGCTTCGCCGCGGGACGCTTCGGCCGACGCTTCGCCGGTGGCGGTGGACGCTGGACGCAGCGCGTCACCGGCACGCTCTTCATCGGGCTGGGCCTGCGACTGGCGATGCAGCAGCGCGGCTGATTCCCGCGCGGCGAGGTCCGCCCGTCGGATCGTCACCCCGCGTGGACGCGCCGGCGTTAGCATCGCTGCGCGCCGGTGAGTGGTGTTGTTCATGCGGCGCGGGTATCGTCCGGGCATCCCCGTGGAGCACGAGATGAACCCGCGCCGCAATCTCCGCATTCCGTTCGCCGCCTTCTTCGCCGCCGTCTCCCTCTCGTTGCTGGCCGCCTGTTCCACCGTGGGCGCGCTGCTGGGCGACGAGGTGCGGTTCACGCCGATGCAACTGCAGCGTTCGCTCGACCGCAATTTCCCCAGGCATTACGACAAGCTAGGCGGGCTGGTCTCGCTGACGCTGATGAACCCGCGCCTGACGATCCCGCAGAACGACGACCGCCTGCGCCTGGATTTCGACCTGGGCCTGGGCGCGCTGGGCAGCGACAGCGGCAAGCCGTCCGGCCATTTCGCGCTGACCAGCGCGCTGCGCTTCGATCCGTCCACGCGCGGGTTGCACCTGCTCGATCCCCGCATCGAACAGGTCGAAGTGCCGGCGCTCGGCGGCGCGATGAACACCAGCGCACGCGCCCTGCTCAATTCCTGGCTGGGCGAATACGCACGCGAAGAGCCCGTCTACCGTTTCGACAACAGCCTGCTCGACCGCCTGGGTTCACGCCGCATCGGCACGACCGCCATCGAGAATGGCAACGTGGTCGTCCATCTGGATCAATGACGATGCTGCCGTTGCGTTTTGCCTCGCTTCTCTCCCTGTGCATCGTGATGTCGGCCTGCGGCGGCGATGGATCGCGCGCGCCCGGCGCCACCGCCGACGACACCGAAGCCCTGCCCGCCCCGGCCGGCGCGCCCGGCAGCGTGACGGGCATGCCCGATGCGCCCGGCCCCGGCCCGATCGGTCCGCCGAAGCCCGAGGACGCCGTGCCGCTGGATGCCGAAGGCAATCCGGTGTTGCCGACGGGCGAGACCGTCATGGACCCGGCCGCGCCGCTGGATCCGGATGCGCCGGGTGATCCGAACGCCCCGGCCGATACCGCAGCGACCGAACCGACGCCGCAGGACGCCGTCGCCGTCATCCGCGAGTACTACGCCGCGATCAACCGCCGCGATTTCGCCCAGGCCTATGCGCTGTGGTCCGACGGCGGCCGGTCGAGCAACCAGACGCCGGAGCAGTTCGCCGCGGGATTCGCCGATACGACGGGCGTGTCGGTCGAGATCATGGCGCCGGGACGGGTCGATGCCGCGGCCGGTTCGCGCTACATTGAAGTGCCGGTGGCGTTGACCGCGACGCATGCGGACGGTCGCCAGCAGCGTTTCGTCGGCGCCTACACGCTGCGCCGCGCGATGGTCGATGGCGCCACCGCCGAACAGCGCGCGTGGCGCATCGGCACCGCGGATCTTCGCGAGGTGGCGCCGTGATGCGGGCGGCATGAAGTGAACGATGTCCGCGACGATGCCACGCCGCGCATCGTGCTCGATACCAACGTGTGCCTGGATCTGTTCGTGTTCGGCGATCCGGCCGTCGCCGTGTTGCGCGAGGCGCTGGCATCCGGCGCGGTCACCGGCATGACCAGCGATGCGTGCCGCAGCGAATGGGAGCGTGTGCTCGCCTATCCGGTGCTGCGGCTCGACGAAGCGGCGCGTGCGGCACGGCGGGTCGAATACGACGCCGCGATGCGTGAGGCCGACGGAGCCTGCCCTCCCCACATCGCCCTGCCCCGCTGTGCCGATCCGGACGACCAGAAATTCCTGGAGCTCGCCGCCGCGTGCGGCGCGCGGTGGCTGCTCAGCCGGGACGATGCGCTGTTGAAGCTGGCGCGAAGAATGAAGCGGGATGGTGCGTTCGACATCCTTGCGCCACGGGAATGGGTGGAAAACTGGCGGCGCTGACGGAATACGGTGAGGCGGGTGGGTTCGCCTCAAAGCTCGAACCGGTAACTCAACTTCACCAGCAACTGCTCGTCGTCGCGCAGTTCCAGGCTGTCGCGCAGCACGTCGTCCACCCGTTCGGTGAACGGATCCTGCCGATACCCGCCGCGCCCGTACACGACGTAGAGGTACGACAACGGCGCGATCTCGTAGCGGTAGCGCACCTGGAAACCCAGGTTGCGCACGCTGAAATCCTCGACGTCGTCGTTCGACGCGATCGATGCGCCACCCGGCATCACGCGATACGCCTGCTCGATGCTCGCGTCCAGGCCGATGGCCTGCATCTTCACGCGCAGTTCCTGCTTGTTGGTGATCGTCCAGTCCAGGCCGGCGTCGAGCTGCAGCATGCGTTCGTCGAACTCGCCGATCAGGTTGTCTTCCTGCCACACCAGCCAGCTCGGGATGCGCTCGTAGAAGCCGCCCAGGTACACGCTGAAGGCATCGCTGATGAAATACGTGGGCTGGATGCGCAGGTTGTAGCCGACCTTGTCGTTGCCGGCCAAGCCGCCTGAGAACACCTCCGACTCCATTTCCCAGCCCCAGTCGCCCTTGCGCGGCCGTTCGAACTCGAAGTACGCGTTGAAGTTCGCCGGCTTGTCGACCACGCCGTTGCCGCGCGTGAGCAGGTCGTCCACGCCGGAGCTGTTGATGTTGATCTGCGCGTATTCGTAGCTGCCGTTGCGCAGGTTGCTTTCGCGGCTGATGCGCAGCTGGCGCTGCAGCGTGTCGCCGTGGTCGTTGTCGGTGCCGCTGATGCGCGCGCGCCAGTCCTTGGATGCGTAGCGCGACTCCTTCGGCAGATCCGTGAAGCGGCGCATCACCTGCCAGTTGAGGTAGTTGGTGCTGGCACGCTGGAGGTAGCCGAAATCGTTGATCTCCAGCTCGTTGCCGAAGTGCATCGCCAGCCACTGCTGGCGCCAGCCATGGTCCATCTCGTAGTTCACCCACACCGTCGCACCGTTGTCGTCGGTGGTGCGGCCCTGCTCGTCGATCTGGCTGCCGATCACGCGCGTTTCCACGCTTACGCGCGCGGTGGGACGCCAGTTGTGGTCCACGCCCATCACGGTGGCGGTGCGATCCAGGAACGGGCGATCGACGTAGGTCACCATCGCGCCGAGGTTCTGCTTCGCCAGGTCGCGTACCACGCGCACCGCGCCGAACGTGCGGCCGACTTCATCGGCCTCGTCGGCGGCGAACACGCCGTACTTGGTCGCGCCGATGCTGCCGTTGAGCTTCACCGCCGCGGTGATGTCGCCGGCGCCGTCTTCGTCGTCGGCCGGGCCGCCGACGCGGCGCGTGTACAGCAGCTGGCTGTAATCCGAAGGCGTCGTGAACTCGAAGATGCCCTGGTTCTCGGTGAAGAACGGGCGCTTGTCGCTGATGAAGATCTCGGTCGCGTCGAAGTTGACGACGAGGTCGTCGCTCTCCACCTGGCCGAAATCCGGGTTGACCGTGGCCGACAGCTGGAACTGCCCGTTCGGCTTCCAGAACAGGTCCGCGCCGCCGTCGAACTCGTCGCCGCCGTTGGCGATGTCGTGCAGCCCCGACACGTACGGCGTGATCGCCAGCAGCGACTGGTCGTACTGCGGCATCTCCACCGGCGCGAAATCGGACAGGAAGCGCGGGCGCGTGTAGCTGGCGCCGGGCCAAGCCGAGCGTTCGCCGGTCGAGCCGATCACGCGGTCGAGGTAGATCCTCACCGTGCGCACGCCATTCCTGCCCTCGCGCATCGGCGCGATGTACCAGGGAACCAGCATCTCCACCGACCACGACGTGTCGTCCTCGCTGACGGCGTGGCGCCAGTTGCCGTCCCAGTCGTCGTTGAACTGGTTCTCGTTGGTGATCACCGCATCGGCGATGCCGTCGGTGGACGACACGGTGAAGTTGTAGCCCGTGCGCGCGTCGCCGTCGTAATCGATCATCAGGTTGACGCGGTCGACCTGCTCCTCGAAGTCGCGGCGGACGCGCTGGCGCGTGCGCGTGTCCAGCGGCTGCTGGTTGCGGAACGCGATGGCCAGGCCTTCGGGCGTGGCGAGGATCCAGGCTTCGGTCGGCAGCGTGCCTGGTTCCAGCGACAGAGGCTGGACCTTGCGGAAGTCGGTGACGTGGCGTGCGCCCTGCCATTCGGCGGGGTCGATGCGGCCGTCGATTTCCACCGCGAAGGTGGGCATCGAGAAAACGGCCAGGATGAGGAGCAGCGTTGCGCGCATGCGGAAGGTCTTCGCGGTCCATGTGGCCCAGCGCGTCGCCCCGGCTGCGCGTTGCGCGGCCACCGGCGTTCCGTGCTGGAGATTCGGCTTCGTGCCGGCCCGCGGCGTGTCCCCGGGCGAGGCGCAGACTAAGCGGCGCGGCGAACCCTACGCAGTGGCGTGAGTCATGGCAACCCTTTCGTTCCGCGGCGCATCAGGGGATGTGGAACCCCGTCATCACGGGGCGGGCGTTACTGCATGTGCCAGCCGTGGCTGACCACGAAGCTCTGGCCGGTGAAGACGGCGGTCGGGAATTCCGCGAGGAAGCGCACCGTGCGCGCGACGTCCTCCACGGTCGTGAAGATACCGTCCACGGTGTTGCCCAGCATCACGCGGCTGACCACTTCCCCTTCGCTGATGCCCAGTTCCTTCGCCTGCTCCGGGATCTGCTTGTCCACCAGCGGCGTCCGGACGAAGCCCGGGCACACGACGTGGCTGCGCACGCCATGCTTCGCGCCTTCCTTCGCCAGCGTGCGCGACAGGCCCAGCAGGCCGTGCTTGGCCGTCACGTAGGCGGATTTCAGCGGCGAGGCCAGGTGCGAATGCACCGAGCCCATGTAGATGACCGTGCCGCCCCGCTGCGTGCCGTCGGGCCGGGCGCCGTACATGTACGGAAGCACGGCCTTGGTCGTCAGGAACGCGCCGTCGAGGTGGATGGCGAGCATCTTCTTCCAGTCGGCGTAGGCGAACTGTTCGATCGGATTGACGATCTGGATGCCGGCGTTCGACACGAGGATGTCCACACCGCCGAAGGTTTCGTTAGCGCGCGCGACACCGGCCTCGACCGCGGCTTCGTCGGCGACGTCCATCGCGATGCCGAGCGCCTCGCCGCCCTGTCCTTCGATCTCGACAGCCACCGCCTGGGCGCCCTGCGCGTTGAGGTCGGCGATGACCACGCGTGCTCCGGCGCGCGCGAGTTCCAGCGCGATCTCCCGGCCGATGCCACTGGCGGCGCCGGTGACGAGGGCGGTCTTTCCGTCGAGGACGCGGGGGATGGCGGTCATGCGGGCTCCTGGTCGATGCGTGGGGTGCGCCGACGGCGCGGACGCAGTGTGGCCATGCGTCGGCGCGGGCGCCATTGTTCGATGGTACGGGATGGGGGATTGCGGGATTGTTTCGCAGCGCCGGGGCGCTGCGGCTTGCCGGCGTTGGGCGGCGACCCGTTTCCTTTCAGCGTTTGCAGCGCGGGTAAGCGAAGCGCACCCGGGATGGAGACGCGACCGCATTCCCGGGTGCGCTTCGCTTACCCGGGCTACAAGAGCCGCGAGGCTTACGCTGCCTTGCGTCCGGCCTTCTTCGCGCCGGTCTTCGTCGCCTTCTTGCCGGCGGCTTTCTTCGAGGAAGCCTTCTTCGAGGCAGCCTTCTTCGCCTTCGAAGCCTTCTTCTTCGGCGTCTTCGGCTGCAGCAGCGTGCCGGTGCAGTTGCGCGAGCCGCAGCGGCACTCCCAGATCTTCTTCAGCTCGGGCGTGTGCTTTTCCTCGAGCGTGATGCCGTAGTTGTACGACAGCTCCTGGCCCGGCTTGATGTCGCGGATCGCCTCGATGAACACGCGGTCCTTCGTGCGGTCGTCGCCGTCGGCCTCCTCCAGCACGGCCTCGCAGTTCGGCGAGCAACTGTGGTTGATCCAGCGCGCCACGCCGCCTTCGTAGTTGGCGTCGATCACGTATTCGTCGTTCAGCGTGAACAGGAACGTGTGGCCCGAATCGGGGTCGCCGGTGACATCGTTGTCCACTTCCTCGTGGGTCCGGCGGCGGCCCTTGTATTCGACGATGCGCTCGCCCTTTGCGATCGGGGCGACGGCGAAGACACCGTTGCCGTGGATGGCGGAACGACGGGCGACGATCTTGCGGGGCATGCGGAGGTCCGGTTGGGTGAAAGCGGCCATTCTGTACGGATCGGCGCGACATCGCCATCGCATGCCCATCACGGACGCGGCCGTTGCGGTTCGATGCCGGCACGTTCGCGGAATTCGGGCGCGCCGGGCCAGCTGAATCCCGCCGCGACCGCACCCTTGGCCCCGACGCCCGGAAACCGTACAATTCCGGTACGGATTGAAAGACCCCTGCCCCATGCTCCGCGTCACCAAGCTCACCGACTACGCAACGGTCGTCATGACCGTCCTGGCCCATGGCGATGCCGCCGTGCTCAGCGCCTCCGAACTGGCCGAGCGCTCGGGCCTGGAGGCCACCACCGTGGCCAAGGTCCTCAAACCGCTGGCGCAGGCCGGTCTGGTGGAGGGTTTCCGCGGCGCGAACGGCGGTTACCGCCTGGCGCGCCCGGCCGACGACATAGGCCTCATCGAGATCGTCGAAGCCATGGAAGGGCCGCTGGGCATGACCGAATGCAGTGTCCACACCGGCAACTGCGGGCTGGAGCAGTCCTGCGGCGTGCGCGCCAACTGGCGTCGCATCAACGACGTGGTGGTGGAGGCGCTGCGCGCGGTGACGCTCGCGCAGATGCTCGCCCCGCCGCCCAACGAACCACCCCGCAGGCGCATCGACCTGCACATGGCTTGATCAGTAGGCAGCCAATGGCCACCGAAATCCTTGAAAACCGCGAGATCCACGAGCAGCTCGGCCGCAAGTACGAGGCCGGCTTCGTCACGGACATCGAATCCGACAGCCTCCCGCCCGGCCTCAACGAGGACGTGATCCGCGCGCTCTCGGCCAAGAAGAACGAGCCGGAGTGGATGACCGACTGGCGCCTGGCCGCGTACCGGCACTTCCTGACGATGCCGATGCCGCACTGGGCCAAGCTCAACATCGCGCCGATCGACCTCCAGGCGGTGAGCTACTACTCCGCGCCGAAGGCCAAGTACGCCTCGCTGGACGACGTCCCGCAGGAACTGCTCGACACCTACGAGAAGCTCGGCGTGCCGCTGCACGAGCGTGCGAAGCTCGCCGGCGTCGCGGTCGATGCCGTGTTCGACTCGGTCTCCGTCGGCACCACGTTCCGCAAGGAACTGGCCGAGAAAGGCATCATCTTCTGCTCGCTGTCGGAGGCGCTGCACGACCATCCGGAGCTGGTGAAGAAGTACCTCGGCACCGTGGTCCCGACCGGCGACAACTACTTCGCCGCGCTGAACTCGGCGGTGTTTTCCGACGGCAGCTTCGTGTTCATTCCCAAGGGCGTGCGCTGCCCGATGGAACTGAGCACGTACTTCCGCATCAACGCGATGGGCACCGGCCAGTTCGAGCGCACGCTGATCATTGCCGAGGAAGGCAGCTACGTGTCGTACCTGGAAGGCTGCACCGCGCCGATGCGCGACGAGAACCAGCTGCACGCGGCGGTCGTCGAACTGGTCGCGCTGGACGACGCGGAGATCAAGTACTCCACGGTGCAGAACTGGTATCCGGGCGACGAGGAAGGTCGCGGCGGCATCTACAACTTCGTGACCAAGCGTGGCGAATGCCGCGGCGCGCGCAGCAAGATCAGCTGGACGCAGGTCGAAACCGGCTCGGCGATCACGTGGAAATACCCGTCGTGCGTGCTGGTCGGCGATGACTCGGTCGGCGAGTTCTATTCGGTCGCGCTCACGCATCATCGCCAGCAGGCCGACACCGGCACCAAGATGATCCACGTAGGCAAGCGCACCAAGAGCAAGATCATCAGCAAGGGCATCAGCGCCGGCCGCGGCCAGAACACCTATCGCGGCCTGGTGAAGGTGCTCGGCTCGGCCGAGGGCGCGCGCAACCACACGCAGTGCGACAGCCTGCTGATCGGCAAGAAGTGCGGCGCGCACACCTTCCCGTACATCGAAGTGAAGCACCCGGGCGCCACCGTCGAACACGAAGCGACCACCTCGAAGATCAGCGAGGACCAGCTGTTCTATTGCCGCTCGCGCGGCATCGGCGAGGAAGACGCCGTGTCGATGATCGTCGACGGCTTCTGCAAGAGCGTCTTCCGCGAACTGCCGATGGAGTTCGCGGTGGAAGCCAAGAAGCTGCTGGAAGTGTCGCTGGAAGGCAGCGTCGGCTGACGCGCGCTTCGAATCACAAATCACGAATCACGAATCACGCCCCCATGCTCAAGATCGAAAACCTCCACGTCTCCGTCGCCGGCAAGGAGATCCTCAAGGGCCTCACGCTGGAACTCACGCCCGGCCAGGTGCACGCGGTGATGGGTCCCAACGGCGCGGGCAAGTCCACGCTCGGCAACGTGCTCGCCGGCCGCGAAGGCTACGAGGTCACCGCAGGTACCGTCACGTTCGAAGGCCGCGACCTGCTCGCGCTGGAGCCGGAAGAGCGCGCCGCGACCGGCGTGTTCCTCGCGTTCCAGTACCCGGTCGAGATCCCGGGCGTGAACAACACCTACTTCCTGCGTTCGGCGCTCAACGCGCAGCGCAAGGCGCGCGGCGAGAGCGAACTGGATTCGATGCAGTTCCTCAAACTCGTGCGCGAGAAGCTGGCCGTGCTGCACCTGAAGGACGAGCTGCTGCATCGCGGCGTCAACGAAGGCTTCTCCGGCGGCGAGAAGAAGCGCAACGAGATCTTCCAGCTCGCGCTGCTCGAACCGAAGCTGGCGATCCTGGACGAAACCGATTCGGGCCTGGACATCGACGCGCTCAAGGCCGTCGCCGATGGCGTCAATGCGCTGCGCTCAGCGGAGCGCGCGTTCCTGGTGATCACGCATTACCAGCGCCTGCTCGACTACATCAAGCCCGACGTGGTGCACGTGCTGGCCGATGGCCGCATCGTCGAGACCGGCGGCCCGGAACTCGCGCTCGAGCTGGAACAGCACGGCTACGCGTGGGTGAAGGAACGCATCACGCCGGCAGCGAGCGCCTGACATGAGCGCCCTGCTCGATTCCTTCGCCACCGCGTTCCAGTCGCTGGACCTGCGCGACGCCGCCGGCCTGCGCGACACCCGCCGCGCCGCGCTCGACGACGCACTGCGCGATGGCATCCCGCACGCCCGCGTGGAAGCATGGAAATACACGCCCCTGCGTGCGCTGGAGCGCCGCGCGTTCGCTGCGCCCTCGCAGGCGGTTGCGACGTTCGACGTCGCGCTGCTCACCGAAATTCCGGCGCCGCGCATCGTGTTCGTCAACGGTCGTTTCGATGCGTCGCACAGCGATGTTTCGAGCCTCCCCACCGGCGTGACCCTGCAACCGCTCTCGCAGGTACTGATCGAAGGCGAACCGCGCGACGCGAGTTTCCTCGCACGCCGCTTCGATCGAAGCGATGAGATCTTCGCGCGCATCAACGCCGCGCTCGCCGACGACGGCATCGTGCTTCGCGCCGATGCCGGCGCGCGGTCGTCGCAGCCGGTCCATCTCGTGTTCGTGGGCGCGCCGGCCGGCACCGACCAGGCTTGGCATCTTCGCCACCTGATCGAACTGCGCGACGACGCATCGCTGGTCGTCGTCGAACATCACCTGGCGAGCGGCGCGCACACCCATCTCGCGAACCAGCTTACCCACGTGCACCTCGGCGCGAACGCAACGCTGCGTCACGCGCGCGTGCAGGACGACGCGACCGGCGCCACGCTGATGGCGCGTACCGACGCCGTGCTCGCGAAGGATGCAAATTACCGCCGCATCGATCTCGAACTCGGCGCCGGCCTGTCGCGCCACGAACTCAACGCCGCGCTGCACGGAAGCAACGCGCGCCTGCACGCGAACGGCGTGCTGCTCGCATCGGGCAAGCGCCATCTCGATACGCGGCTCGGCATCGATCACGTCGGCCGCGACACGTCGTGCGAACTCACCTGGCGTGGCATGGCGGCGGGTCGTTCCAAGGCCGCCTTCCACGGCGGCATCCTGATCCGCGAGGGCGCCGACGGCACCAACGCGCAGCTGTCGAACAAGAACCTGCTGCTGAGCGAAGGCGCCGAGATCGACACCCAGCCGGTGCTCGAAATCCACGCCGACGAAGTGCAGGCCGCGCATGGCGCGACCGTGGGCCAGCTCGATCCGACCGCGCTGTTCTACCTGCGCAGTCGCGGGCTGTCGTCCGACCAGGCGCGCGCCCTGCTGACCGCGGCGTTCTGCCGCGAAACGCTGTCCGTATTCGAACCGGGCGATCCGCTGCGCCGCGCGCTGGAAGCCCGCCTCGACGCCGCGCTCGAACGCCTGGGCGCGGCCTGACTGGAGCCACGATGAACCTTCCCGCCACCGATTCGACGAACGCCATCGACTGGGCCCGCGTACGCGCCGACTTCCCGCTGCTCACGCGGCAGGTGCACGGCAAGCCGCTGGTCTATTTCGATTCGGCCAATACCGGGCAGAAGCCCGATTCGGTGATCGACGCGGTCGACGACTTCTATCGTCGCCACAACGCCAACGTGAGCCGCGCCGTGCACGCGCTCGGCACGGAGGCGACGGAAGCCTACGAAGGCGCGCGTTCGAAGCTGGCGAAGTTCCTCAACGTGCGCGCCGACGAACTGGTGCTGTGCAGCGGTACCACGTTCGCGCTGAACCTGGTCGCGTATTCGTGGGCGCTGCCGCAACTCAAGCCGGGCGACGCGATCGTGCTCACCCGCATGGAGCACCACGCGAACATCGTGCCGTGGCAGCTCGTCGCGCAGCGCACGGGCGCGATCATCAAGGTCGCGGAGATCGACGAGCGCGGTGAGCTCGACCTGCCGCAGCTGTATTCCCTGCTCACGCCCGAGGTGAAGCTGCTCTCGCTCACGCACGTGTCCAACGTGCTCGGCACGGTGAACCCCGTGCGCGAGATCTGCCGCGAGGCGCGCAGGCGCGGCATCGTCACCGTGATCGATGGTTCGCAGGCCGTGCCGCATCGTGCCGTCGACATCGCGTCGATCGGCTGCGACTTCTACGCCTTCACCGGCCACAAGATGTCGGGGCCGACCGGCACCGGCGCGCTGTGGGCGCGCCGCGAACACCTCGCCGCGATGCCGCCCTTCATCGGCGGCGGCGAGATGATCAAGGAAGTGCGCTTCGAAGGCACGGTGTTCAACGAGGCGCCGCACAAGTTCGAAGCCGGCACGCCGAACATCGCCGGCTTCGTCGGGCTGGGCGCGGCGGTGGATTACCTGTCGTCGCTGGGCATGCACCACATCGAAGCGCGCGAGCAGGAACTGCTGGCGCACTTCAACGAAGCGCTCTCGACGGTAGAAGGCCTGCGCATCTTCGGCCAGGCGCGCGAGAAGGCCGCGGTGGTGAGCTTCCTCGTCGAAGGCGCGCATGCGCACGATCTGGCGACGCTGCTCGACCTGGAAGGCGTCGCGATCCGTTCCGGCCACCATTGCGCGCATCCGCTGATGCAGCACTTCGGCGTACCGGCGACCTGCCGCGCGTCCCTGGCGTTCTACAACACGCACGAGGAAATCGAGGCGTTCGTCGCGGCGCTGCGGAAGGTTCGCCGGCTGCTGGGATGATTTCCCGCGTCGCATCGGATGACAGCATCGCGACCAGGCCGGAAAATGGGCCTGCCTCCCACCGATCCGACCCCACGCCATGACCGCACAGCCCCTGCAATTCCGCCGCGCCACCCACGCCGACATCGACGCGCTCGTCGCGCTGATCGAATCGGCCTACCGCGGCGACACCAGCAAGCAGGGCTGGACCACCGAAGCCGACATGCTCGGCGGTCGCCGCACCGGGCCGGACGACGTGCAGGCCTGCATCGATCGCGCTCGCAGCGTGATCCTCATCGCCGAACGCGACGCGCAGCTGCTCGCCTGCGCGCACGTGGCCGACGAGGACGGCGCCGGTTATTTCGGCATGTTCTCGGTGAATCCCGCGCTGCAGGGCGGCGGCATCGGCAAGCAGGTCATCGCCGAGGCCGAACGCGTGGTCCGCGAGGAGTGGGCCCTGCCTGCGATGCGCATGGCGGTGATCGACATCCGCGATGAACTCATCGCCTTCTACGAACGCCGCGGTTACCACCGCACCGGCATCAAGAAGCCGTTCCCGTATGGCGACGAGCGCTTCGGCCTGCCCAAGCGCGACGACCTGCGTTTCGAGGTGCTGGAGAAGGCGCTGTGAGCGAGAAGCCGTGGGTGTTCGTCTGCGCGACCTCGCAGCTGTTGCCGGGTGAGCAGACTGTCGCCTGGGACGGCGACACCGCCATCCTGGTCGTCAATTACGACGGCGATTACTACGCGCTCGAGGACAAGTGCTCGCACGAGGACTTCGAGCTGTCCGCTGGCAACTACGACGGCGACGAGGCGACGATCGAATGCGTCCTGCACGGCGCGAAGTTCGACGTGCGCGACGGCCGGCCGCTGTGCGCGCCGGCTTACGAGCCGGTGCCCAAGTTCCCGGTGAAGGTCGACGACGTCGGCATCTGGACGCGGGACGATCGCGGCTGACTCCCGCGGCTGGCCCCTCTCCCACCGTCGATCCGCTTGTGTAGCCCGGGTAAGCGCAGCGCACCCGGTGCCCCTCACGCTTGGACCCGGGCATTGCCAATGGCCGCCCGTTCTTCCGCCGCAGGCGGATGGGTCTTGGAACCCTGCGGGTGAAGCCCCCGGGTGCGCTTCGCCTGCCCGCGCTAAGCGCCCTGCTTGTCGTCGCGCCGCTGCGCGCCAGGCGCCGTTCGGCCGCTCGCGTTCACTTTTCGTTGCAAATGAGAATATCTCTCATTAACATCTGACCCGAACCGCGGCCGCGCCGCACGCCTATTCGGGAAACCCATGTCCAACAGGAAGTTCGTCGTTTCGCCGCTCGCCGGCGCACTTGCACTCGCGGTGGCCGCGCCCGTCATGGCCGAGCCGGCGGGCGAGCCGGCCGATGCACGCAACCTCGACAAGATCGAGGTCCACGGCGAGTACGTCGAAAAGCCCTCCTCGGTGAAGTACACCGAGCCGCTGCTCGACACGCCCCAGACCATCACCGTCGTCACGCGCGACGTGATGGACCAGCAGAACCTGATCGGCCTGCGCGACGTGCTCAGCACGCTGCCGGGCATCACCTTCGGCGCCGGCGAAGGCGGCGGTGGTTACGGCGACAGCATCACCCTGCGCGGCTTCAACGCGAACAGCGACATCACCACCGACGGCGTGCGCGACAGCGCGCAGTACTCGCGCACCGACAACTTCAACCTCGACGCGGTCGAACTGGTCAACGGCGCCAACTCGGTGTACTCGGGCGCGGGCTCGGTGGGCGGCAACATCAACCTGGTGAGCAAGACCGCGCGCAGCGGCGACTTCACCGTGCTGCAGGCCGGCGCCGGCACCGACAGCTTCGGCCGCCTCACGGTCGACAGCAATACCGACCTCGACAACGGCGCGGCCTTCCGCATCAACGCGATGGTCCACCAGAACGACGTGCCGGGCCGCGACTACGAGAACTTCGAACGCTGGGGCATCGCGCCCTCGGTCGCGTTCGGCCTGGACGGCGACACGCGCTTCACCGCGAGCTATTTCCACCAGAGCGACGACAACATCCCGCAATACGGCGTGCCGTACTACCCCGCGTTCGGCGGCGGGCTGCCGGGCGTCGATCCGGAAAACTACTACGGCTACCACAACATCGATCGCCAGAAGATCGACGTGGACATGATCACCGGCGTGTTCGAGCACGATTTCAGCGAGAACACCACGCTGCGCAGCCTCGCCCGGTTCCAGCAGGTCGAACAGCTGAGCATCGTCGACCCGCCGCAGGGCACGTGGTGCCTGCCGGCCGGTTTCAACCCGTCCACCGGCCTTGCGTGCGACACGCCGGACACCTACCAGCCCAGCGGTCCGCGCGGCCTGAGCCGCGACACGAAGAACACGCTGGCGATCAGCCAGACGGATGTGGTCTCGCGCTTCGCCACCGGCTCGGTCGAGCATTCGCTGGTCGCCGGCGTGTCGTTCTCGCGCGAGGAATACGACCTCGACAGCGGCAACCTGTTCCGCACACCGGCCGGCGCGCCGGTGCCGCTGCCGCCGATGTCGGTGAGCGATCCGTTCTCGGTCTACACCGGCCCGATCAACTACCTGCGCGCGAGCATCGCCGAAGGTTCGCTCGACAACCAGGCGATCTACGCCTTCGACACGCTCGAATTCAACGATCGCTGGATGCTGAACCTCGGCGCGCGTTACGAGCACAACGAAGGCGAAACGGTCACCACCACCTTCAACACCGTCGCCGGCAGTCCGGAACTCGGCCAGCCCACCGCGTACACGGTCGCGCGCAACTCCGACGACCTGTTCTCGTACCGCGCCGGCCTGATCTTCAAGCCGGCGCAGAACGCGAGCCTGTACCTGGCCTATTCGAACAGCAAGACGCCGTCGAAGGCCTCGGTGAACGGCTCGTGCACCGCGACCAGCACCACCGGCACGGCGAACTGCAACGTCGATCCGGAAACGGCGGTGAACGTCGAGCTCGGCGCGAAGTGGGACATCAACAACCGCCTGGCGCTGACCGCGGCGGTGTTCCGCAACGAGCGCGAGGAATACAAGGTCGCCGATCCGGGCAATCCGGAGAACCCCAGCGGCGAACAGCAGCTCGACGGCACCGCGCGCGTGGACGGCGTCGCGCTCGGCGCGGCCGGGCGCATCACCGATGCGTGGTCGATCTTCGCCAACGTGACGTGGCTGGACAGCGAAGTGATCCAGGGCGTGTCCGACTTCTGCAAGGCGAATCCGGGCGGGGCGTGCAACAACACGCCGGAGAATCCGGACCCGCTCGCCGGCCTGCCGATCAGCGGCACGCCGGAGCGCTCGGGCAGCCTGTGGACGACCTACGACCTGGCCCAGTGGACGTTCGGCTACGGCCTGACCTACGTGGGCAGCTACGACGTCTACACCGGCAACGGCGCGAACATCGCCGAAGCCAAGGGCTACACGGCGCACCGCGCGATGGTGGGTTTCGACGTCAACGAACGCCTCGCCTTCCAGCTCAACGTCAACAACCTGTTCGACAAGACCTACTACACGCGCATCCGCAACAACGGCTGGGCGACGCCGGGCGAGGCGCGACAGGTGGTGTTGTCGGCGGTGTACAGGTTCTAATCGCGGTCCATCCAGGCAACGCGACGCCCGGCTGCCGGGCGATCGCATCGAAGGAACCCAGATGCTGCTCCAGGTCCCGCAAGTCCTCAGCGCCGAACAGGTCGCGCATTGCCGCGACCGCCTGCGGCAGGCCGGCTGGGCCGACGGTCGCATCACCGCCGGCCATCAGTCGGCGATGGCGAAGGACAACGCGCAGCTGCCGGAGAACGATCCGGCGGTGCGCGAACTCGGCGGGCTGATCCTCGATGCGCTCGCGCGCAACACGACGTTCTTCTCGGCCGCGCTGCCGCAGCGCATCTATCCGCCGTTGTTCAATCGCTACAGCGACGGGCAGTCGTTCGGCTTCCACGTCGACAACGCGATCCGCTACGACCGCAGCCGCGGCGGCGCGGATCCGGTGCGCACCGATCTTTCCGCGACGCTGTTCCTCAGCGCGCCGGAGGAATACGACGGCGGCGAGCTGATCATCGAGGACACCTTTGGAGTGCAGCGTGTGAAGCTGCAGGCCGGCGACATGGTGCTCTACCCCGGCACGAGCCTGCACAAGGTCACGCCGGTGACGCGCGGCGAACGTATCGCGTCGTTCTTCTGGATCCAGAGCCTGCTGCGCGAGGATGCGCAGCGCCGGCTGATGTTCGAGCTGGACGTGTCGATCCGCCGGCTCACGCAGGACGTGCCGGAACATCCCTCGCTCGTGCAGCTCACGGGCATCTACCACAACCTGCTTCGACGCTGGGCCGAGCCGTGAGTCGCGCGCGATGAACCGCATGCCCGCCACGCCGGACATCGCCGCGCAGCAGCAGCGTCGCGGCTTCTGGCTGCGCACGCTGCATTCCTGGCACTGGATCAGTTCGGCGATCTGCCTGGTCGGCATGCTGCTGTTCGCCATCACCGGCATCACGCTCAATCATTCGGCGGCGATCGAAGCCCAACCGGAAACGCTCACGCGCAAGGTCGAGATGCCCGCCTCCGTGCTGCGCGCGCTCGGCACGCGCGAGGACGGCAACGCACCGCTGCCCGCCACCGTGAGCGACTGGCTTGGCGACGTACTGCCCGTGTCGATCGGCACGCAGGAAGCGGAGTGGTCCGAGGACGAGGTGTACCTCGCGTTGCCGCGCCCTGGCGGCGACGCGTGGCTGAGCATCGATCGTGCAAGCGGCGCGGTGGAATACGAGCGCACCACGCGCGGCGCCATCGCCTATCTGAACGATCTCCACAAGGGCCGCAATGCGGGCGCGGCATGGCGCTGGTTCATCGACGTGTTCGCGCTGGCGTGCCTGGTGTTCTGCATCACCGGCCTGTTCCTGTTGCAGATGCACGCGCGGCAGCGGCGCATGACCTGGCCGTACGTCGCGCTGGGGCTCGCGTTGCCGCTGCTGCTTGCGCTGCTTTTCATCCACTGACGAACCTGTCCAAGAAGGGAGTTTCCATGCGCGTCCAACTGACCATCGCGTTGAGCGGGCTGCTCGCGCTGCCGGCGTACTCGGCGGAGATCGACGTGAGCGTGCAGATCCCGCAGCTCAACGTCGCCGAGTACCACCGCCCGTACGTGGCGATCTGGGTGGAAGGCGCGGACCAGAAGGCGCTCGCCAACCTGGCGGTGTGGTACCAGCAAAAATCCACCGCCGAAGGCCACGGCACCAAGTGGTTGCCCGACCTTCGCCAGTGGTGGCGGCGCAGCGGACGCACGCTGAAGGTGCCGGTGGACGGCGTGACCGGCCCGACGCGTCCCGTCGGCACGCATGCGCTCAGGTTCGACGCGAAGCATCCGGAACTGGCCGAGCTGCCGCCGGGCGACTACACGCTGGTGGTCGAAGCCGTGCGCGAAGTCGGCGGTCGCGAGCTGGTGAAGGTGCCGCTCAAGTGGGGCGGCGCGGCCGGCGGCAAGGCGCAGGGAACGAGCGAGCTGGGACTGGTGACGGTCGCCAGCAAGCCCTGAATCGCGATCCTGCGCACGAACGCCAGCCGGAACGCAGACACCACTTCGATACACGCAAACAGGAGCATGCCGTGAACAAGATCCCCAAGCTCGCCGCGCTCGCGCTGGCCCTCACCCTTCCCTTCGCCGCGCAGGCGCACAAGGCGTGGCTGCAGCCCTCGCAGACCGTGCTGGCCGGCAACAATCCGTGGGTGACGGTGGATGCGGCGGTGTCGAACGACCTGTTCTACTTCAACCATGTCCCGCTGAAGACCGACAACCTCACCATCACCGCGCCCGACGGCAGCGTGGTGGCCGCGCAGAATGCCGCCACGGGCAAGTACCGTTCGGTGTTCGACGTCGAACTGAAACAGACCGGCACCTATCGCATCGGCGTGGTGAACGATTACGTCACCGGCAGCTGGGAAGAGAACGGCAAGCCCAGGCGCTGGCGCGGCACCGAGGCGACCTTCGCCACGGAAGTGCCGAAGAACGCGAAGAACCTGCAGGTCGGCCAGTCGGTGAGCCGCGTGGAAACCTTCGTCACCAACGGTTCGCCCAACGAAACCGCGCTGAAGCCGAGCGGCGTCGGCCTGGAACTGGTGCCGGTGACGCATCCCAACGATCTGTTCGCGGGCGAGGAAGCGACGTTCCGTTTCCAGATCGACGGCAAGCCGGCGGCGAACCTCGAGGTGGAGATCGTTCGCGGCGGCACGCGTTATCGCAACGCGCAGGACGAGATCAAGGTGAAGACCGGTGCCGACGGCGAGTTCCGCGTGACCTGGCCGGAAGCGGGCATGTACTGGGTCGAAACGACGTCGCAGGACGGCAAGACCACGGTGCGGCAGGCCAAGCAGCGACGCCTGGGCTATGTCGCCACGCTGGAAGTGCTGCCGCAGTAATCGCGCTTCCGTGAACACTTTCGTTGTCGCAGCGCAGCCCGCGCGCGCCGTCGATGTCCTCGGCGGCGCGACGATGGGCACGACGTGGTCGGTGAAGCTCGTCGCGCCACGCGGCGCCGATCTGCATGCACTGCATGCGGGCATCCAGGCGCGGCTCGACGACGTCGTCGCGCAGATGAGCAACTGGGACGCGGGCTCCGACCTGAGCCGCTACAACGCGTCGGACGCGGGCTCGTGGCATGCGTTGCGCGCGGACTTCTTCGCGGTGCTGTCGTGCGCGCTCGACATCGCCCATGCCAGCGGCGGCGCGTTCGATCCGACCGTCGGCCCGCTGGTGGACGGCTGGGGCTTCGGGCCATCGGGCACGTCCGTCGAATGCTTCTCTCCCGATGTCGCGCGTACGCAGGTGCAATGGCGACGCGTGGTGCTCGATCGCGCTGCGCGTCGCGTGCTGCAACCGGGCGGAACGCGGCTGGATCTTTGCGCGATCGCGAAGGGATTCGCTGTCGATGCCGTCGCCGCACAGCTGCGCGCGCTGGGTGTCGAAGCGGCGCTTGTGGAAGTGGGCGGCGAGCTGTACGGCTACGGCCGAAAGCCGGATGACACGCCGTGGCGGGTGATCGTCGAAGGCTGGCAGGGCGACGAGAGCGATGCATCCGAACCGCGCGTGCTCGCGCTCGATGGCCTCGCGGTGGCGACGTCCGGCGATCGCTGGCACCGGCGCGAACACGAGGGTCGCGGCATCAGCCATACGATCGATCCACGCAGCGGGCGTCCCGCACTCGATGCGCCTGTCGCCGTGACCGTCGCCGCCGACGACGCGATGCGCGCCGATGCGTGGGCGACGGGGCTCACGGTGCTGGGAACGCGCGAAGGATTGCAGGTCGCACGGGCGAACGGACTGGCGGCGCGATTCGTCGATGTCGATGGGGTCCGCGTCGAGGAACGCATGACGTCTGCGTTCGAAGCGCTGTTGCAGGCAGGAGTGGGGCTGGCTTGAACGGCAACGGCTCGCTTCGTGTCTGGTTCGGCAACGGCGTCGTGCTGTCGCTGCTGCTCGCGTTGGCGGTCGCGTTCGGGCGCTGGCAGGCGGAACCGTGGTGGGTCGCTTCGCCACGCGCGGGCGGCTGGGTGCTTGCGGTGGTGGTCATGCTGGCGTTCGTCGGATTGTGCGCGGCAACGTGGCGACGGGCACGTCAGGATCGCGCCGACGCCGACGATGCCGACACGCCGGGCGACGACGCGATGCTGCTCGCCTGGGCCAGCCAGACCGGCTTCGGCCAGCAGCTCGCCGAACACACCGCGCGGGCGTTGCGCGACGCGGGAACCGCGGTGCGCGTACTGCCGCTGCATCGCGTCGACGCGGACGTGTTGCGCTCGCACCGGCGCGCGCTCTTCATCGCCAGCACCACGGGTGAAGGCGATCCGCCGGATCACGCGCTCGGATTCACGCGGCACGTGCTCGGCCAGCCGATGGCGCTCGCCGGATTGCAGTACGCGGTGCTCGCGCTGGGCGATCACGCATACGAACGTTTCTGCGGATTCGGCCGTCGCCTCGACCAGTGGCTGCATCACAACGGTGCGCAGCCGATGTTCGACCGCATCGACGTGGACGCCGGCGACGCGGGTGCGCTGCGCCACTGGCAGCACCGCCTCGGCCAGCTGGCGGGCCACACCGCCTTCGCAGACTGGAGCGCGCCGCAGTACCGTCCGTGGCGTTTGCGGGAACGGCGCTGGCTCAACCCGGGGAGCGTCGGCGGCCCCGCATATCACGTGGCGCTCGTTCCGGTGGATGCGCGCGATCTGCAATGGCAGGCGGGGGACATCGCCGAGATCGGGCCGCGCCATGCGCCGTCGGCGGTGATGGGATGGCTGGCCGCGTCCGGTCACGACGTAACGGCGCAAGTGGAGCACGCCGGCGAGACCGTCGAACTGGCGACGCTGTTGCAGCGCTCGCGCCTGCCGGAGCCGGACAGCGCGCGCGGCCAGTCGGCGCAAGCCATCGCCAATGCGCTGCAGCCCCTGCCGCATCGTGAATACTCCATCGCATCGCTGCCGGAGGACGGCTCGCTGCAGTTGCTCGTTCGCCAGATGCGCCATCCCGATGGTCGGCTGGGCAGTGGCAGCGGCTGGCTGACGGCGCATGCGGACGTCGGCACGACCCTCGACCTGCGCATCCGCCGCAACCTCGCGTTCCATCCGCCACAGGACGATCGGCCGATGATCCTCGTCGGCAATGGCACCGGCCTCGCCGGACTGCGCGCGCACCTGAAGGCGCGGCACGCGCAGGGTCATCGGCGCAACTGGCTGGTGTTCGGCGAACGGCAGCGCGAGCACGATTTCCACCATCAGGGTGAGATCGAAAGCTGGCTCCGCGACGGCCACCTGCAACACCTCGACCTCGCCTTCTCCCGCGACGGCACGCAGCGCGTGTACGTGCAGGACGTGCTGCGCGCGCGAGCCGGCCGACTTCGCGCGTGGATCGACCACGGCGCCGCCGTCTACGTCTGCGGCAGCCTGGAGGGCATGGCGCCAGCGGTGGATGCGGTGTTGCGTGACCTGGTTGGTTTGGATGCGCTGGAAGCGATGGCGGCCGACGGGCGATATCGCCGGGATGTTTACTGACGCGGCTGCTCCACCTGCACGTTACCGACGCGCTCTGGAGCACGCGCCGGAAGACGCTACGGACCCACCGGCTCGATCCGGATCAACAGCAACTCCCCGCCGCCGTCGAGCACATGCCGCAAACGCTCGCTTCCGGCTTCGAAGAACGCCGTGTCGCCGGCCGCCAGCGGCGGCAGTCCCGACTCGTCCGCGAACTCCGCCTGTCCCGCGATGAGGTGCGCCACCCATGTGGAGCCCGGCTCGGCGAACAGCACCATCGGGCCGACCAGCGGCCGATGCCACAACGCGGCACGTACGCGATCGCGACGCCACATCAGGTTGAAGTCGTGCGTCGGCCCGTCCAGCAGTTCGCCGGTCACCTTGCGTTCGCCGGCGAAGCGCAGGCGATCGTGAGGCGGATGCAGCTCATGCGCCTCGCCGTCGTCGAAGCGCAGGCGCACGCCGTTGCCGCTGAGCAGGACCAGTTCACGATCGATCCCCGGGAAGACGGAGAACTCCGAATCGCGCTCGATTTCCGCGATCGACAGCCGCCAGTCCCACGGCGCGTCCGCGGCGGCATCGGCGAGATGGCCGGCGTGGATCTCCCGCGTCCAGCCCAGTTGATTGCGCCAGCGTTCGCGGCGGTATTCGTTGGCGGGCATTACCCGCGAACGGCTGCGTTGCTCGGGAGCCATGCGCCATGTCCGGAAAGTCGACGACGAACAGTCTAGCGAGACAACGCGCCCACCATGCGGACGTCGTGCCACGCTTCCGTCTGCAAGCTGGTTCTGTCGTACGGTGCACCCCCACCCAACCGCAGCCATCGGGCACAGCCGATGGCGTTCGTCGGGACGCGCCTGTGGCGCGCGAAACGTCCCGTCTCACCCCTGCACGCAGGGCGGAGCAAGAGCAGCGGATTTCGCGGATTGACGCGTCGCCGGCCCGGCGCGCCGGATCGCGCCGGGCCGGCTCGCGCCCCTCCCCTAGCGCTTGACGGCCGGTTTCGTCGCGTTCGCCGTGCCGGCGGGCGGTGCGGGTTTCGCCGCTGCGGCAGGGCCGACCGGCGGCGCGCCGCCGCCGCCGAGGACGATCCGGTCCTTGTTCTTCTCCACCGTTTTCAGGCCGATGCCCGGCACCTGCGCAAGCTGGTCGGTGCTGCGGAACGGCCCGTTGGTCTTGCGATACGCGACGATCGCCTCGGCCTTGCTCGGGCCGATGTTGACCAGCACGCGGTCCAGCGTGGCCGCATCGGCGGTGTTGACGTTGACGGTCTCGGCAGCCATCGCCGTCCCGGTGAGGGCCAGCGACAGCAGCAGGGTCCGGGCGAACATGGCGAAGGACCGGACGGCGAGCGCCTTGGTCTGGAAGGATTTCATTGAGCGACTCCTTGGGCCCGCATGGGGCCCCGACGTGGATGAAGGTTTTCCTGCGTGGTTCCTGCCCGCCGGCGCGGTGCGTGGCGGCAGGCACAGTCTCCCCAGCCGGGCCGATCCGCCCCATCGGGCGATTCGCCAGCGAAGGCAAAGAAGGCCCCGCGACCGCGGGTAGGCGCGTTCCCAGCCGGTGTCGGAACACGCGGAGCGCGTGTCGGATCGTTCCGGGGCGACGGCGGCAGGTCCGGCGCAGTCGCACGTGGGCGTAAACTTGGCGTCCCCCGATACGAGGCGCAGCCGCCATGGACATCAGCAAGGTCGACCGCTACGTCGGCGACAAATGGGACGACGAGATCGTTCCCCAGCTCGTCGAGTACATCCGCATTCCCAACAAGTCCCCGATGTTCGACGCCGACTGGGTCAAGCACGGCTACATGGACGATGCGGTCAAGCTGATGGAAACCTGGGCGAAGGCCCAGCCGCTCCCCGGCATGCAGGTCGAGGTGGTGCGCCTGGAAGGCCGCACGCCGCTGATCTTCATCGACATCCCGGCAGCGAATGGCGGCAGCAACGACGATTGCGTGCTGCTGTACGGCCACCTCGACAAGCAGCCGGAAATGACCGGCTGGGATCCGGAATTCGGCCCGTGGAATCCGGTCATCAAGGGCGACCGCCTGTACGGTCGCGGCGGCGCCGATGACGGTTACGCGATCTTCGGTTCGCTCACCGCGGTGCTCGCGCTGCAGGAGCAGCAACTGCCGCATGCGCGCTGCGTGATCCTCATCGAAGCGTGCGAGGAGTCCGGCAGCTACGACCTCCCCGCGTACGTCGACCACCTCGCCGACCGCATCGGCAAGCCGTCGCTGGTGGTGTGCCTGGATTCGGGTTGCGGCAACTACGAGCAGCTGTGGTGCACGACCTCGCTGCGCGGCCTGGCCGGCGGCAATTTCACGGTGAAGGTGCTGGAGGAAGGCGTGCACTCGGGCGATGCGTCCGGCATCGTGCCGTCGAGCTTCCGCCTGCTGCGCCAGTTGCTCTCCCGCCTGGAGGACGAGAACACCGGCAAGATCCGCGTGGACGGCCTGTTCGCGGACATCCCCGCCGAGCGTCTTGCGCAGGCGCGCGAGGCGGCGAAGGTGCTCGACACGGCGGTGTTCGACAAGTTCCCGTTCCTGCCCGGCATGGCGCCGATGTTCAACGGCGATGGCGCGGACGACCTGGCCGAACTCGTGCTCAACCGCACCTGGCGTCCGGCGCTGTCGGTGACTGGCGTGGACGGCATGCCGGCGTTGGCGTCGGCCGGCAACGTGCTGCGTCCGCATACCTCGGTGAAGCTGTCGCTGCGCCTGCCGCCGACCCTGGACGGCAAAAAGGCCGGCGAACTGCTGCGCGAGGTGCTGACCAAGGATCCGCCGAACGGCGCGAAGGTGACGCTCGACCTGGAGAAGTCCTCGACCGGCTGGAACGCACCCGCGCAATCGCCGTGGCTGACCAGGGCGATCGATTCGGCGAGCCGCGAGTTCTTCGGCAAGCCGGCGATGTACATGGGCGAAGGCGGCTCGATCCCGTTCATGGGCATGCTCGGCGAGAAGTTCCCCGGCGCGCAGTTCATGATCACCGGCGTGCTCGGCCCGCACAGCAACGCGCACGGTCCGAACGAGTTCCTGCACATTCCGATGGGCAAGCGCGTGACCGCGTGCGTGTCGCGCGTGATCGCCGAACACCACCATGCGAGCCAGCGCGGCGAGACCAGCGGCGCTTCGGTCGCGCCGGACAGCGGCGATCGGCACGGCGGGCATGGGTGCTGCTGATCGCGGCGTGTGACTGACGTTTTGGGAGAGCCCCGCTTTGGCGGGGTTTTCTTTTTGTGCTGTTGCTTGTTGAGCCGCTCTTCCTTCGGGAGAGGGGTTGGGGTGAGGGGGCGTGCGTTGTAGTGATGCGGTCCGTGCTCGCGCGTTTCGTTGAGGACCGCAGCGATCTTCGTCCGCGCTACGGCGCTGCACTTCACCCTCCCCAACCGCAGCCATCGGGCACAGCCTGATGGCGTTCGTCGGGATGCGCGCCAGTGGCGCGCAAGCATCCCTCCTCACCCCTGCATTCGCAGGGGAGGGAGCGCCACCAGGTCCCGTCCGTCGGCACGACATCTTCGGGCTGCTGCCGCGCCGTTCGCCGCTGCTACGATGCGCCGGCACCCACCCCAAGGAGGACACCATGGGCAGTCTGCTCTACACGATCATCATCGGTGCGGTCATTGGTGTGCTGGCGCGGTTCTTCAAACCTGGAGCGGATCCGATGGGCTGGATCCTCACCATCGTGCTCGGCATCGTCGGCGCGTACATCGGCAGCCTGATCTACGCCGGTGGCGGCTTCATCGGATTCGTCGTCTCGATCCTGTGCGCCATCGTGCTGCTGTTCCTCTACGAAATCGTGCGCAGGAAGACGGTGCGAACGGCGTAGTCCCGGTTCCTTACGCACGAAAAAGAAAACCCCGGCTTTCGCCGGGGTTTTTTTCGTTGCGCGACCGATTGCTCCGACGTCATTCCGTCAGGAAATCGATCACCCGTTGCGCGAGTCGCTCGGCACTGTCCGACACCGTGTCGAGCGACAGCTCCGCGGCTTCCGGCACTTCGTACGGCGAATCGATACCGGTGAAGTTGCGCAACTGGCCGGCGCGCGCCTTCGCGTACAGACCCTTCACGTCACGCTTCTCGGCCACGGCCAGCGGCGTATCGACGAACACCTCGACGAACTCGCCCGGCGCGAACAGCTCGCGCGCCATGCGGCGTTCGGCGCGGAAGGGCGAGATGAAACTCACCAGCACGATCAGGCCTGCGTCGCTCATCAGTTTCGCGACTTCGGCGACGCGGCGGATGTTCTCCACGCGGTCCTCGTCGGTGAAGCCCAGGTCCTTGTTGAGCCCGTGGCGCACGTTGTCGCCGTCGAGGATGAAGGTGTGGTAGCCCAGCGCGTGCAGGCGTTTGTCGACGAGGTTGGCGATGGTCGACTTGCCCGAGCCCGACAGGCCCGTGAACCACAGCACGCGTGGCTGCTGCCCCTTGATGCGTGCACGCGCCACGCGATCCACGTCCAGATGCTGCCAGTGGATGTTGCCCGCGCGACGCAGCGCGAACTGCAACGTGCCGGCGGCGACGGTGGCATTCGTCTGCCGGTCGATGAGGATGAAACCGCCGAGCGTGCGGTTGTCCGCATACGCCTCGAACGGCACCGGCTGGTCGAGGTACAGATTGCAGAAGCCGACTTCGTTGAGTTCCAGGTGCTTCGCCGCGAGCGGCTCCTGCGTGTTCACGTCGGTCTTGTGCTTGATCTCGGTGACGCTGGCGCTGACGGTGCGCGTGCCGATCTTCAGCCAGTACGGACGGCCCGGCAGCAGCGGCTGCTCGCCCATCCACAGCAGGTGCGCCGCGAACTGGTCGGCGACCTGCGGCGGACGGTGCGCGTCGGCGATGACGTCGCCACGGCTCACGTCGAGTTCGTCGCGCAGGGTGAGCGTGATCGCCTGCCCTTCGCGCGCGACGTCGAGATCGCCATCGGCGGTGACGATGCGCGCCACGTGCGAACGACGGCCCGACGGCAACGCGACGATCTCGTCGCCCGGACGAATCCCGCCCGCCGCGACGGTGCCGGCGAAACCGCGGAAATCCTGGTTCGGCCGATTCACCCACTGCACCGGCAGGCGGAAGCCGACGTCCTGCGCGTCTCGCGAAACGTCCACGGTTTCCAGGTATTCGAGCACGCTCGGGCCGCCGTACCACGGCGTGCGCGCCGAACGCGCCATCAGGTTGTCGCCTTCCAGCGCGGACAGCGGCACGGCCTGCACGTGGTCGATGCCGAGCTTGTCGGCGAGTTCGCGATAACCTGCTTCGATCTCGTCGAACACCGCGCGATCGAAGCCGACCAGATCCATCTTGTTCACCGCCAGCAGCACATGGCGGATGCCGAGCAGCGACACGATGTAGCTGTGCCGCCGCGTCTGCGGCAGCAGGCCCTTGCGCGCGTCGACCAGCACCACCGCGACGTCCGCGGTCGATGCGCCGGTCGCCATGTTGCGCGTGTACTGCTCGTGGCCCGGGCAGTCGGCGACGATGAACTTGCGTTTTTCGGTGTTGAAGAAGCGGTACGCGACGTCGATCGTGATGCCCTGCTCGCGCTCGGCCGAGAGGCCGTCGAGCAGCAGCGCGTAGTCGATCGCCTCCCCCTGCGTGCCGTGGCGACGGCTGTCGGATTCCAGCGCGGCGAGCTGGTCGTCGAACAGCGCGCGGCTTTCGTACAGCAGGCGCCCGATGAGCGTGCTCTTGCCGTCGTCGACGCTGCCGCAGGTGATGAAGCGCAGCAGGCCGCGGGTTTCGTGCTGGGCAAGGTAGGCGGCGATCGTCGCGCCAGCGTCGTGTGCGCGCGTCATCAGAAATACCCCTCCTGCTTCTTCTTCTCCATCGACGCCGACGGATCGTGGTCGATCACGCGGCCCTGGCGCTCGGAGGTGGTGGAGACCAGCATCTCGGCGATGATCTTCTCCAGCGTGTCGGCGTCGGACTCGATCGCGCCGGTCAGCGGATAGCAGCCCAGCGTGCGGAAGCGCACCTGTTTCATCCGCGGCGATTCGCCCTCGCGCAGCGGCAGGCGTTCGTCGTCGACCATGATCAGCGCGCCATCGCGTTCGACCACCGGGCGCTGCGCGGCGAAATACAGCGACGGCACCGGAATTTTCTCACGGTAGATGTAGAGCCAGACGTCGAGTTCGGTCCAGTTCGACAGCGGGAACACGCGCACCGATTCGCCCTTGTGGATGCGCGTGTTGTACAGGCTCCAGAACTCCGGACGCTGGCTCTTCGGATCCCAGCGATGCTGCGCGTTGCGGAACGAGAAGATGCGTTCCTTCGCGCGCGATTTCTCCTCGTCGCGACGCGCGCCGCCGACGGCCGCATCGAAGCCGAACCTGTCGAGCGCCTGCTTCAGCGCCTGCGTCTTCATCACGTCGGTGTGCACGGTGGCGCCATGCGTGATCGGGCCGATGCCCTGCGCCACGCCCTCGGGATTGGTGTGCACGTGCAGCTGCACGCCGGTCTCGCTCGCACGCTGGTCGCGGAAGGCGATCATTTCGCGGAACTTCCAGCCGGTATCGACGTGCAGCAGCGGGATCGGGGGACGCGCCGGCGCGAACGCCTTCAGCAGCAGGTGCAGCAGCACCGAGCTGTCCTTGCCGATGGAATACAGCAGCACCGGATGGCGGAATTCGGCCGCGACCTCGCGCAGGATGTGGATGCTTTCCGCTTCGAGGCGGTCGAGATGGCTCAGGTCCAGGGGCAGCGTCATCGGATCTTGATCTTGCGGAATGGCCGAGGGTCCCATCGCCCGCGGCTAGTTGAGCACATTGTAGGAACGGCGGCGCTTGCCGGCGGAAATAAGCCACCGGCATGAGCGCATAACCCCTCATCCTTTCTGGTGGCGATGGCGCGGGCCTAGCCTGCGAGGGTCCCCTTCGTCCCGCCCAGTCCATGTCGGCCACCTCGACCAGCGTTTCCGCCGCGCTCGCCGCGCCCCTCACGGAGGACCGGCTGGCGGCGCTTGCGCGCGTCACCGACGGACTCGATACGAACGGCCTGTGGTGGCTGTCGGGTTACGCGGCAGGGCTGGCCTCGCGCGGCGTTGCGGGTGTGCAAACGGTTACAGCCCCCCTCGCCGACGCCACGCCGGCGGGTCGCCTCACGATCGTCTACGGCAGCCAGACCGGCAACGCCAGGCGCGTGGCCGAACGCCTCGCCCGCCAGAGCGAAGCCGCGGGCCTGCCCGTGCGGCTGCTGCGCGCCGATGCCTACCCCACGCGTGAGCTGAAGGACGAGCGCACGCTGTACCTTGTCATCAGCACGCAGGGCGACGGCGATCCGCCGGACGACGCGCGCGCACTGGTCGAATTCATCGCAGGCAAGCGCGCGCCCGAACTGAAACAACTTCGCTACGCGGTGCTGGGACTGGGCGATTCGAGCTACCCGCAGTTCTGCGCGATCGGCAACCGGCTCGATGCACGACTGGCCGAACTCGGCGCCACGCGCCTGCTGCCGCGCGCCGATGCCGACCTCGATCTGGACACCGTCGCCGAGCCCTGGCTCACGCAGGCGCTGGCGAAGGCGAAGGAATCGCTGAAGCCGGCCGCCCCGCTCGCCACGGTGACGCCGTTGCGTCCGCTCCAGGCGACGCCCGCGCACGGACGCGATGCGCCCTTCGCCGCCGAACTGCTCGCCAACCAGCGCCTCACCGCGCGCGGCAGCACGAAGGACGTGCGCCACGTCGAACTCTCTCTGGAAGGCTCCGGCCTGCATTACGAACCCGGCGACGCGCTGGGCCTGTGGCCGGTGAATCCGCCGGCGCTGGTCGAGGCGATCCTGCGTACGGCCGAGCTCGATGGCGACACCGTCGTCGAACACGGCGGCCAGAGCCGGCCGCTGCGGGACTGGCTGGGCGAGAAGCGCGAACTGACGAAGCTCGCGCGCCCGTTCGTCGCCAACCATGCCGCGCAATCGCGCAGCGAGGAACTCAACCGCCTGCTCGCGCCGGACCAGCAGCCCGCACTCGCCGCGCTGTTGAACGAAGCGCAGGTGCTGGACCTGCTGCGTCGCCATCCGGCGCACTGGAGCGCCGAGGAACTCGTTGCCGCGCTGCGCCCACTCACGCCGCGTCTGTATTCCATCGCGTCCAGCCAGAAGCACGTCGGCGACGAGGTGCACCTCACCGTCGCGCATGTCGAATACGACCATGGGGACGGCCTGCGCTGGGGCGCCGCGTCGAACCACTTCGCGCGCAGCGAGGAAGGCGCGCGTCTGCCGGTGTTCATCGAACACAACGAACGCTTCCGCCTGCCGGCCGATGCCGCGCGCGACGTGATCATGATCGGCCCCGGCACGGGCGTCGCGCCGTTCCGCGCATTCGTGCAGGAACGCGCCGCGACCGGCGCGGCGGGCCGCAACTGGCTGTTCTTCGGCAACCCGCATTTCCGCAGCGATTTCCTCTACCAGGTCGAATGGCAGCAGGCGTTGAAGGACGGCACGCTGCACCGCTTCGACCTCGCCTTCTCGCGCGACCAGGCGAACAAGATCTACGTGCAGGACCGTTTGCGCGAACGCGGTCGCGAACTCTTCGAATGGCTCGAAGGCGGCGCGCACCTGTACGTCTGCGGCGATGCGACACGCATGGCGAAGGACGTGCACGCGGCGCTGCGCGATGTCGTCGCCGAACGCGGCGGCAAGTCGGCGGAGGACGCCGAAGACTACCTCAACACCCTGCAGCAGCAGGGACGCTACGCCCGGGACGTGTACTGATGAGCAGCCATTCCGTCGAAGACATCAAGCAGCAAAGCGCGCGCCTGCGCGGCACGCTGCTGGAGTCGCTCGCCAATCCGGTCACCGGCGCGCTCGACGAGGACGACCAGACGCTGATCAAGTACCACGGCAGCTACCAGCAGGACGATCGCGACATCCGCGAGGAACGTCGCCTCGCGAAGCTGGAGCCGGCGTATGCGTTCATGATCCGCACGCGTACGCCTGGCGGCGTGGTCACGCCGGCGCAGTGGCTCAAGCTCGATGCGGTGGCGACGACGTTCGCCGAACGAGGCCTGCGCATCACCACGCGACAGGCGTTCCAGTTCCACGGCGTGATCAAGACCGAGCTGAAGGCGACCATGCAGGCGATCAACGCCGCGCTGATCGACACGCTCGCGGCCTGCGGCGACGTGAACCGCAACGTCGCGGTCGCGGCGAACCCGCTGCAGTCGCAACTGCATGCGCAGGTGCATGCGCAGGCGGCCGCGTTGTCCGAGTTCATGCTGCCGAACACGCGCGCGTACTACGAGATCTGGCTCGACGAGGAACGCGTCGCCGGCAGCGGCAGCGAGGACGAAGCCGTCTACGGCCCGACCTACCTGCCGCGCAAGTTCAAGATCGGCTTCGCGATCCCGCCGTACAACGACGTCGACGTGTTCGCGCAGGACCTGGGCTTCATCGCGATAGCCGATACCGACGGCCAGCTGCTCGGCTACAACGTCAGCGTCGGCGGCGGCATGGGCGCGACGCATGGCGATCCGGAGACGTATCCGCGCCTGGGCGACGTGATCGGCTTCGTCGCGCCGGACCAGCTGGCGCAGGTCGCCGTCGGCGTCGTCACGACGCAGCGCGATTTCGGCAACCGCGTGCTGCGCAAGCGCGCGCGGCTGAAGTACACCATCGACGACAACGGCCTGGACTGGTTCAAGGCCGAAGTCGAACGGCGCGCCGGCTTCGCGCTCTCCACGGCGCGTCCGTTCGACTTCGTCCACAACGGCGATCGCTTCGGCTGGGTCGAAGGCGCCGACGGTCGCGCGCACCTGACGTTGCGCATCGTCGCGGGCCGCATCTGGGATCGCGAAGGTCTCACCCATCTGACCGGTCTGCGCGAGATCGCGCGCGTGCTCGATGACGCCGACGCAGACGCGCAGTTCCGCCTCACGCCGAACCAGAACCTGGTGATCGCCGGCGTGCCCGCGGCACTGCGCGAGCGCGTGGATGCACTCGTCGCGCAGTACGGGCTGGACACGCACGTCGCCGCGACGCCGCTCAAGCGCAACGCGCTGGCCTGCGTCGCGCTGCCGACCTGCGGCCTGGCGATGGCCGAGGCCGAACGCTACCTCCCCGAGTTCACCGACAAGGTGCAGGCGCTGCTCGACACGCACGGCCTGCGCGATGCGCCGATCCACCTGCGCATCAGCGGCTGCCCGAACGGCTGCTCGCGCCCGTACCTGGGCGAGATCGCGCTGGTCGGCAAGGCGCCCGGTCGTTACAACCTGATGCTTGGCGCCGACCATCGCGGCCAGCGCCTGAACACCCTCTTCCGCGAGAACGTGGTCGAAGCGCAGATCCTCGACGCGCTCGATCCGGTGCTCGCGCGTTATGCAGGCGAGCGATACGCGGAAGAAGGCTTCGGCGATTTCCTCGTGCGCGCCGGCATCGTCGTTCCGCCGAAACCCGCCATTCCACTGCAGCTGCGCACCGAGAACGCCGCATGACTCCGCCCGATCCCATCACCGCCGCCGAATCGCCCCGCGCCCTGGCCGAGCTCAACGAGTGGCTCGGCGGGCTGAGCGCGCCCGATCGCATCGCCTGGGCGCTGGAACACACCGCCGGCGAGCACGCGCTGTCGTCGAGTTTCGGCGCGCAGGCGGCGGTGTCGCTGCACCTGGCGACGCAGCAGCGCGCGGACATTCCGGTGATCCTGATCGACACCGGCTACCTGTTCCCGGAAACCTACCGCTTCATCGACGAACTCACCGACCGGCTCGGCCTGAACCTGAAGGTGTACCGCCCGCAGATCGGCATCGCGTGGATGGAAGCGCGACTGGGCAAGCTGTGGGAGGGCGGGCTGGAAGGGATCGAGCGTTACAACCGCATGCGCAAGGTCGAACCGATGCAGCGCGCGCTCGACGAACTCGGCGTGCGCACGTGGATCGCCGGCCTGCGTCGCAGTCAGTCGCGCGGCCGCGCGGCGATCGACTTCCTGCAGCTGCGCGACGGCCGCTGGAAACTGCACCCGATCGCCGACTGGAGCGATCGCGACGTGTGGCAGTACCTGCAGCAGCACGATCTGCCGTACCACCCGCTGTGGCACCAGGGCTACGTGTCGATCGGCGACGTGCACACCACGCGCCGCCTCGAGCCCGGCATGAACGAGGAAGACACGCGTTTTTTCGGCCTCAAGCGTGAGTGCGGGCTGCATTTCGAGAGCGAACCCCACGCGGCCTGATCGCATCGCCGATGCGTGAACACGCGCCGCGGCAGGCGCGTGTTCCGACCGGTTTCCGACGCGTCCGCGCGCAGCATCGTGCGGATGCGATACGACGCGCTCGACTTCCTGCGATCCGTGGTCACCACCGTCCTGCTGGCCTGGTCGGTGTTCGCGGTGATGCGCTGGCAGCGACCGCTGATCGCGCGCGGCCACGGCTGGTGCTGGGTCGCGCTGGCCGGCGTCCTCTCGGTCGCGCAATGGCCGGTGAACGTGGCACTGCGCAATCCGATCAGCTGCCCGATCCTGGTGGCGCTGCTGTTCCTGATCTCGATGATCGGCCTGGCGCCGGACGATTCGGTGCTGACCTCCGCCGCGAGCGCGCAATCGCTGTGGTTCCGCCGCGGCGTGGCGTCGGCGGTGCTGGGCATGGCGGGCGGGATGGCGGCGTGGGTGATGTTGCTGTAGCGCAACGACGATCGCATCGGCCGCCAGCGCCACACCCCGGCGTCACGCCTGGTACGCCACCGCGATCAGGTCGTGATCGGCTGGCTCAACTCGCGCCACGACGGCGCCTGCGGCCATTGCGGCTCCAGGTTGCCTTCGAGCACACGGCGCAGGTCGCGACGATCCAGCTGCGGCGCGATCCCGTGCAGCAGCGCCAGTGCGTATTCGCGCAGCACGCGGGCGCGCGGGATCACCGCCCAGGTGATGCATTCCGGCAGCGCGTCCGGCGCGGGCAACGCGACCAGGTCTTCGTCGCGCGCGCCCACCGCCATCTCCGCGAGGATGCCGACGCCCAGGCCGGCGCGGACGTAGGTCTTGATGAGGTCGGCATCGCGCGCGGTCATCGCCAGTTGCGGCTCAAGGCCCGCTTCGACGAACGTGCGGCGCAGCGAGGATTCCGCGCGCGTGGACGACTCGTAGCTCACCAGCGGGTGCGAGGCCAGCTCCGCCAGCGTCGGCGCGCGCCTGAGCTTCGCCAGCGGATGCGGGCGCGGCACCAGCACCAGCCGGCGCCAGCGGTACAGCGGCACCGCGACGCCGCCATCGGGTTCGGCGCCCGCGGTGCTGATCACCGCGAGGTCGGCTTCGCCGCGCGCGAGCTGTTCGAGCACCTCGTCGCCCGCGACCGCCTGCAGGTGCATGCTCACCTGCGGGAATTCGCGCTTCACTGCGGCGATCGCCTCCGGCAGCACGAAGCGCGCCTGCGTGTGCGTGGTCGCCAGCACCAGCTGGCCGCTGTGCTGGCCGCGCTCGTTGGCGGCGTAGGCGCGGATGTTGCCGGCTTCCTCGAGGATGCGGCGCGCGTGCATCAGCACGCGTTCGCCTGCCGGTGCGACCGCTTCCAGACTGCGGCCCTTGCGCGTGAACAACTGGAATCCAAGCTCGTCCTCCAGCTGCTTGAGCTGCTTGGACAGGCCGGGCTGCGTGGCGTGCACGCGCTCGGCGGCCAGGGTGATGTTGAGGCCGGAATCGGCGATGGCGACGAGGTAGCGGAGCTGGACGAGGGTCATGTCGGGGCGTTTCGTGAAAGCGGCGGAATCGGGCCAGCCGGCGCTGGCGCGTGCAGGCGGGCGGTCGGTTTCAAGGCGTGCCGACAACACGTGGATCGACCGTGGGCCGCGTTCATGTATCGCTCAATACGAATAAAGGGATGAATAGAAGCTACCCCGCCCGGCGGACCGTGTCCAGCCGGCGCGTCGCCGGGAGCGGGTCATTCCGAAACGGCATGTCCGCAGGCGGCGGCGTCATTTCCGCACGCCGGGGTGCATGCGTAGCGTCACGGTACCGCCCCTTCCTGCCGGCTTCGAGTTCATGGCCAGTCCGCTGTTTCCTGTTTTTGCCGACCTTCGCGACCGCGAGGTGCTCGTCGTCGGCGGAGGCACGGTGGCGCTGCGCAAGACGATCGCGTTGCGCGAGGCCGGTGCGGCGGTTCGCGTCGGCGCGCCGGTGCTGAACGCGGAACTCTCGGCGATGGCCTCGCGCGGCGAGATCCACCACCTGCCCGGCCATTTCGCGCCGCACTGGCTCGATGGCGCGTGGTTCGTCGTCGCCGCGACGGACGACGACGCCGTCAATCGCGCGGTCGCCGACGAAGGCCAGGCGCGCCGCATCTGGGTGAACGTGGTCGACGACGCGCGGGCGTCCAGCGTGCAGATTCCCGCGCGCGTCGACCGCGGTCCGTTGCAGGTCGCGATTTCCAGCGGCGGCGCGGCGCCGATGCTCGCGCGCCACGTCCGCGAGATGCTCGAGACCGCACTGGACGCCTCGCTCGGCCAGCTCGCCGAACTGCTCGGGCGCGAGCGCGGCCGTATCCGCGCGCGCTTCCCGCAGCTCGGCGCGCGAAGGAAATTCTTCGAACGCCTGCTGCGCGGCCCCGTTCCCGCGCTGCTGTGCAGGCGCCAGCACCTCGCGGCCGAGCGCGAGTTCATCGCGCAACTGCATGCCGAAACCTCGGCGCCGCACGGCTCGGTCGCGCTCGTCGGCGCGGGGCCCGGCGATCCGGGACTGCTCACGCTGCGCGCGTTGCGCGTGCTCAACGAAGCCGACGTGATCCTGCACGATCGCCTGGTCAGCGACGAGGTCCTGCAACTCGTGCGCCGCGACGCGCAGCGCATCGAGGTCGGAAAGCAGGCCGGCAACCATCACGCGACGCAGGCGCAGATCCACGCGCTGATGCTCGAACACGCCCGCGCCGGCAAGCGCGTGGTGCGGCTGAAGGGCGGCGATCCGTTCGTGTTCGGCCGCGGCGGCGAGGAACTCGAAGTGCTGCGCGCGGCGGGCATCGACTTCGAAGTCGTGCCCGGCATCACCGCGGCGCTCGCCTGCGCCGCGTATGCCGGGGTTCCGCTCACGCATCGCGATCACGCGCAGTCGGTCCGCTTCGTCACCGCGCACCACAAGGAGCCGCACGACGGCGGCGATGCAGGCGAGCCGGACTGGCGCGCGCTCGCGCTGGAGCGGCAGACGCTCGCCGTCTACATGGGCGTGGCCGGACTCGAACGTTTCAGCACGCGCCTGATCGAACACGGCCGCGCGGCATCGACGCCGTTCGCCATCGTCGAGAACGGCTCACGCGCGAACCAGCGGGTGATCGTCGGCGCGCTGTCGGAACTGGCGCAGCGCGCGCGCGAACACGACGTGCAATCGCCGGCGCTGCTGATCGTCGGCGAAGTCGCGTCGCTGGCCGGATCGCTGCACTGGTACGGCGCGCCGCCGCTGCGCGACGCGTCCGCCGTCGCCGAGGCCGCGTGAACGCATTCCGGCACGGATCGTCCGTGCGACCACACCGAACGTCCCCTTGAACGAGAGACAACGCCATGGCCCTCCACGACAGCATCCTCGACACCATCGGCAGCACGCCCATCGTGAAGCTGCACCGCATCGCGCCGAAACACGTGACGCTTTACGCGAAGGTCGAGTCGTTCAATCCCGGCGGCTCGGTGAAGGACCGCCTCGCGCTCGCGATCGTGCTCGATGCCGAACGCAAGGGCCTGCTCAAGCCGGGCCAGACGATCGTGGAAGCGACCTCGGGCAACACCGGCATCGCGCTGGCGATGGTCGCGGCGGCGCGCGGGTATCCGTTCGTCGCGGTGATGACCGAAACCTTTTCGGTCGAGCGCCGCAAGCTGATGCGCGCGTACGGCGCGAAGGTGATCCTCACGCCCGCAGCCGAACGCGGCACCGGCATGGTGCGCCGCGCGAAGGAACTGGCGGACAAGCACGGCTGGTTCCTCGCGCGCCAGTTCGAGAACGAAGCGAACCCGGCGTATCACCGCAGCACCACCGGCCCGGAAATCCTGCGCGATTTCGCCGGCAAGCGGCTGGACTATTTCGTCAGCGGCTGGGGTACCGGCGGCACGATCACCGGCGCCGGCGAAGTGCTCAAGCTCGCGCGACCGGACCTGAAGGTGATCGCCAGCGAACCGGCCGGTGCCGCGCTGCTGTCGGGCAAGGAATGGCAGCCGCACAAGATCCAGGGCTGGACCCCGGACTTCCTGCCGGCCGTGCTCAGCCGCACCGTCGCCGACGAGGTGCTGCCGGTCGATGACGTGCTCGCGCGCGATACCGCGCGTCGCCTCGCATCGGAAGAAGGGCTGTTCGTCGGCATCTCCGCCGGCGCGACGGTCGCCGCCGCGCTGAAGGTCGCCGAGAGCGCGCCGGAAGGTTCGGTGCTGCTGGCCGTGCTGCCGGACACCGGCGAGCGGTATCTGTCGACGTTCCTATTCGAGGGCGTGGCCGAGGGCTCGGACGACGAATGGCTGGCATCGCTGGAGCGCGACGCGGTCGCGGCGTGAGGCGACGGCGCTCGCGCGCGAAGAACGCGTGAGCGTCGGACCCATCGGAGCGTCGTCCCGCAGAAAGCCGGGCCCTCCGCCATGGCGTGATCGCCATGCATTCCACCGTGCACGCCCCGCGGGCTAACCTGTGCGCCGCGGCCCTTGCCGCACGGAGCCTGCATGACGGTCGTACCCGGTTCGAATCCGCTTCCTGTCCACGACGCCGCCGAGCGCGAAGCCGCGCGCCTGGCCTGGGCGCGCGCCGCCACGGACGATCCCGCCCTGGAACCGGTGCGCGCGTCGATCGACGCGGGCCATCGCAGTTACTGGCGCGTGCTGACCTCCGGCGGCAGCCGCATCGTGATGGACTCGCCGCCGCAGCTGGAGGACGTGCGTCCGTGGCTGCGCATGCGCGCGCTGCTGGAAAGCGGCGGCGTGCGCGTGCCGCAGGTGCTGGTCGAGGACGTGGCGAACGGCTTCCTGCTGCTGGAAGACCTGGGCGGGCCGACGCTCGCGCAGGTGATCGGCGACGACACCGCCGACGCGCATTTCGACGCCGCCATCGAACAGCTGCTGCGCCTGCAGGCGATCCAGCCGCCGCTGGGCACGGGCGAGTTCGGCGAAGCGCTGCTGCAGCGCGATGCGGGGTTGTTCGAGGACTGGTTCCTGCGACGTCACCTCGGGCTGGAACTCGACTGCGACGACTACGACCGCCTCGAACTCGTGCAGCGCCGGCTGATGGACAACGCGCTGCGGCAGGCGCGCGTGCTCACGCATCGCGACTTCATGCCGCGCAACCTGATGCCCGTCGAAGGCGGGCCGGCGGTGCTGGATTTCCAGGACTGCGTGTGGGGCCCGGTCGCCTACGATCCGGTGAGCCTGTTCAAGGACGCGTTCCTGAGCTGGCCGCTGGAGCGCGTGGACGAATGGCTGGCGCGTTACCACGAACGCGCCGTGGCCGCGCGCATTCCCGTGCCGCCGCTGCCGGTGTTCCAGCGCGACGCGGACTGGCTCGGCGTGCAGCGGCACCTGAAGATCCTCGGCATCTTCGCGCGCCTGCATTACCGCGACGGCAAGAGCCGCTACCTGCCCGACGCGCCGCGTTTCATCCGCTACCTCGACGAAGTGCTGCCCCGTTATCGCGAACTCACGGCGCTGCGCGAAGTGCTGGACGTGCGCATCCGTCCGGCGATGGAACGCGTCGCCCTGCCTTCGCCCTGACAGGCCTGTTCCCGGAGCCGCCTTGAAAGCCCTGATCTTCGCCGCCGGCCTCGGCGAGCGCATGCGTCCGTTGACCGATCACACGCCCAAGCCGCTGCTGCGCGTGGGCGGCAAGCGCCTGATCGAATGGCACCTGGAGAAGCTCGCGGCGATCGGCGTGCGCGATGTGGTGATCAACACCAGTTGGCTCGCGGCGCAGTTCCCCGAGCAGCTGGGCGATGGCGGGCGCTGGGGATTGTCGATCCGCTATTCGTACGAAGACGAACGCCCGCTGGAGACCGGCGGCGGCATGCTGCACGCGCTGCCGCTGCTGGGCGATGCGCCGTTCCTGCTGGTCAACGGCGACGTGTGGACGGATGTCGATTTCGGGCGATTGCCGCGCGAGCCTTCGGGGCTCGCGCACCTGGTGATGGTCGATCGGCCGGCGCAGGCGACGCAGGGCGATTTCGCGCTGGACAAAGACGGGTTGGTGCGCAGCGACGGCGAGGATCGCCTCACCTACGCGGGCATCGGCGTGTATCGGCCGCAGTTGCTCGACGGCTGGCGTGCGCATGCGAGCGATGCGGGTGCGGATGAAACACCGCCGCGGTTCCGTCTCGCGCCGATCCTGCGCGCGCACATGGCGCGCGGGCGGGTCACCGGCGAGCACCATCGAGGGCGGTGGACGGATGTGGGGACGCCGGAGCGGTTGGCGGGGTTGGAGCGGGAGTTGGCGGTCCAGCCGCATTCGCTCCTGTAGCCCGGGCAAGCGAAGCGCACCCGGGGCTTCCGACCCCGGGTGCGCTTCGCTTACCCGGGCTACAAAGTCAGGGCTTCCGCGACGATTACGACAACGCCTCGCCACTCCCCAGCGTCTGCCGCAGGAACGGCACCGTGATCCGCCGCTGCGCCGCGAGCGAGGCGCGATCGAGTCGATCGAGCAGCGCCGTCAGGCCGCCCAGGTCGCGGCCGACGCGGCGGAGCAGCCAGTCCAGCGCCGCATCTTCCAGCACCAGTCCGCGACGCTGCGCGCGCTGCCGCAACACGTCGCGGCGACCTTCCTCGTCCAGCGGCGCGAGCGTGATGCGCGTGCACTGGCCCAGGCGCGAACGCAGGTCCGGAAGGCCGAGGCCGATCGCATCGGGGATGTCGCGCGCCGCGTACACCAGCGCGACGCCGGCGGCGCGGGCGCGGTTGTGCGCGTCGAACAGCGCGACTTCGTCCTCGCGGTTGCCCGCGATGACGTCCAGTCCGTCCAGCGCGATCACGTCGTTGCCTTCCAGCGCTTCCAGCGCATCGCGCAGGCGGCCGGCGGCGGCGATCAGTGGAAGGTACGCGGCGCGACGCCCGGCCGCCTCGGTGGCCGCGCAGGTCGCCAGCAGCAGGTGCGTCTTGCCGCCACCGGCGGGACCGGCGAGGTAGACGCTGTCGCGTCGCGCATCGGCGCGACCTTCGGCAAGCGCGCGCAGCTGTTCGATCGCGCCCTCGGGCGCGTGCACGAATGTGTCCAGGCGCTGGTCGGTCGGATAGCGCAAGGCCAGCGGCAACTGCGGAACGCTCACTGCGGGATTACTCGCTATGGATCACTCGGGCCTGTGGTCCGCCGGAGGCGGGAGGTGCGGGTCGGCGAGCGGATCGGCCAGCGCTTCCTCCGGCACCGGATGCGCGCCCACGTACAGGCGGCTGTGGCGGTAGCGCTCCTGCGCGTAGCGCAGCAGCACGTTCACCACCGCGGCCACCGGCAAGGCCAGCAGCATGCCGAGGAAGCCGAACAGCTGCCCGCCCGCAAGCACGGCGAAGATCACCGCCACCGGGTGCAGGCCGATGCGGTCGCCCACCAGCTTGGGCGTGAGCACGTAGCTCTCGATCACCTGGCCGATGCCGAACACGACCAGCACGCCGGCGACGTGCTGCCAGTCGCCGAACTGCACCAGCGCGGCGATCACGCCCAGGATGATGCCGCTGGCCGGCCCCAGGTACGGGACGAAGGTCAGCAGGCCGGCGATCAGGCCGATCAGGATGCCCAGGTCCAGCCCCACCGCCCACAGCCCCAGGCCGTACATCACGCCCAGCACCAGCATCACCAGGAACTGCCCGCGCAGGAACGCGCCGAGCACGTCGCTGGATTCGCGCGCCAGGCGGCTGACGATGTCGAGGTAGTCGCGCGGGATGAGCGAGGCGACGCGTTCGACCAGCAGGTCCCAGTCGCGCAGGAAGAAGAACGTGATCACCGGCAGCAGCGCGACGTTCGCCACCAGTCCGATCACCGCGAAGCCCGAACGCGACAGGTAGCCCAGCAGCGTCGTCGCGATGCCACCGGCCTGGTCCCAGTTGTCGCGGACGAGCTGGCTGATGTGGCCGAAATCCAGCCAGTCGGTGATTTCCACGCCGATGCGCTGCTCCACCCACGGCAGCGCGGTGAGCATGAACCAGTCGCGGTAGTGCGGCCAGGATGCCACCAGCGTCGAGATCTGGCGTTCGATCAGCGGCACCAGGATCAGCAGGCCGGCCAGCAGGATCAGCGCCATCGCGGTGAACACCAGCGTCACCGCGACGTTGCGCGAGCGCCCGGCGCGCTGCAGCCGGTCGACCAGCGGATCGCCGAGCCAGGCCAGCATCAGCGCGAACACGAACGGCGTCAGGATCGGCGCGAGCAGCCATACCAGCCAGCACACGCCCAGGGCGAGCGCCACCCACTGCAGGCGGCGCAGGAATCGTGCGATGTCGTCCAGTGCTGGCGATTGCATGTGGTTCCTTCGGGCGTGCGCCCGTCAACGCAGCCGGTAGACCGGCGGCTGGCCTTCCAGGCCTTCCAGTACATCGACGACGCCGTCGCGCGCGAGCAGGCGGTTCAGGCCCGGCATGCCGCTGACGAGGTCGAGTTCGTACTCCAGGCCTTGCGGCGTGGCGCGCACCGGCGCGATCCGGCGCACCACGGACAGCTTCTGCAGGTAGCCGGCCAGGCGGATGAAATCGTCGCTGCTGTCGATGCCGGTGAAGGTCACGCGGTACAGGCCCGGCTCGCCCGAGGGCGCGCGCTTGGCGTAGCGCTTCATCAGCGCGTCGGCCGCGCCGTCGGCGCCGCCGGCCATCAGCTGGCGGGCGTCGGGGCCGGTCTGGGACCAGTTCGCCAGCACCTTGCCGGCGTCGACGAAGGTCCAGTCGGCCTTCCAGCCGGCGGTGGTGTCGCGGTAGAGCTTGCCGATCAGCTGCATCGGCGGGCTGTAGCGGGCCGAGGCGCGCGCCACCGCGGCGCTGTCGCCGCGCCAGATCGCGCCGACCGCCGCCTGTTCGGCCGCGTTGCCGCTCGGCAGGCCGAGCTTGTAGCCACGCTCGACCGCGCGGTTGAGCGCCGGACGCGCCGCATTCACCTGCGGCAGGCCGACCAGGCGCGGGCCGCTGCCGTCGTCGATCGCCAGCCACAGCACGGGCTTGGGGCGCGGCTGCGGCCAGATCGGAATGCCCAGCGTCGCGGCGAGGTCGTTGACGGCCTCCTCGTCGAACTGGATCACCAGCAGCGTCCGGAAGGTCGGCGCCCCGGTCGGGCCCAGGCCCTCGTCCTGGCGGTAGTCGTACTGCTTCACGTAGATCTTCGCCTGGCGCAGCTCGTTGCCCACGCCCGGCTTGGACGCCGCGCCGCGATCGCCCGACAGCTTGCCCAGCACCTGCGCCAGGCCGCGTGCGAAGGCGGCGTTGCGCTCCGTCTCACCCTGGCCGTTGACCGTCACTTCGGTGGCGTAGATGCCCTCGGCGCGGGCGCGATCGCCCTCCACGCGCTGCGCGGAGGCGCCGAAACTCGCCGCCAGCAGGACCGCGGCCATGAACGCGGCCACCATCGGGAAGTGGATCTTCCGGAGGAACGTCATGCGCGGCGTTCCCGCGCGGATTGCCCGAACCATCGCTGTCCCTGAGTGCGTCATCAGCCGAAATGGTGCCGCAGCGCCCCCCGGCCCGTCCATTCGCGGAAGGCCGCCGGTCGCCGGCGACTGTTAAAATCGCGACTTCATCTCTCCGCGACCGACGAGGCCGCCCGTGTCGAATCCCCCCTCCGCTCCCACTCCGATCACCTACCGCGACGCCGGCGTCGACATCGACGCGGGCAACGAGGTGGTCGAACGCATCAAGCCGCTGGTCAAGCGCAGCTTCCGTCCCGAGGTGATGGGCGGCCTCGGCGGCTTCGGCGCGCTGTTCGACCTGTCGGGCAAGTACAGGGAGCCGGTGCTGGTGTCCGGCACCGATGGCGTCGGCACCAAGCTCAAGCTGGCGCAGCAGCTCAACCGCCACGACACCATCGGCATCGACCTGGTCGCGATGTGCGTCAACGACGTGCTCGTGCAGGGCGCCGAGCCGCTGTTCTTCCTCGACTATTTCGCCACCGGCAAGCTCGACGTGGACACCACGGTCGCCGTGGTCGGCGGCATCGCGAAGGGCTGCGAGCTGTCCGGCTGCGCGCTGATCGGCGGCGAAACCGCCGAGATGCCCGACATGTACCCGCCGGGCGAATACGACCTCGCCGGCTTCTGCGTCGCGGCGGTGGAAAAGTCCAAGCTGCTCGACGGCGCCAAGGTCCACGAGGGCGACGTGCTGATCGGCATCGCCTCCAGCGGCCCGCATTCGAACGGCTACTCGCTGGTGCGCAGGATCTACGATCGCGCCGGTCGCCCGGCCGATCTCGACGTCGGCGGCGTGAAGCTGATCGACGCGCTGATGGCGCCGACGCAGCTGTACGTGAAGCCGATCCTCGAACTGCTTGGCAAGCATGACCTGCATGCCATGGCGCACATCACCGGCGGCGGGCTGACCGAAAACATCATCCGCGTGATTCCGGACGGTCTGGGCCTCGACATCGAAGCGTCGGCCATCGTGCTGCCGCCGGTGTTCGACTGGCTGCAGCGCGAAGGCGCGGTGCCGTCGGAAGAGATGTGGCGCACGTTCAACTGCGGCGTCGGCTTCGTGCTGGTGGTCGCGCCGGGCGACGTCGCCGCGGTGAACGCCGACCTCGACCGCCTGGGCCTGCGTCATCGTCCGATCGGCCAGGTGGCGAAGGCTGCCGCCGGCGCCCCGCTCGAAAGCCGCGTGCGCATCGGTTGAGCGCGCCCTTGAGCGAGCCGGCGGACACATCGCGCCCGAACCGCATCGCCGTGCTGGTGTCGGGGCGCGGCAGCAACCTGCAGGCGATCCTCGATGCGATCGACGCCGGCTCGCTGCCGGCGCGCATCGTCGGCGTGTTCTCCGACAAGCCGGGCGCGGCGGCCCTGCAGCGCGTGGAACCGGCGCTGCGCTGGAGTGCGAGCCCGAAGGAGTATTCCTCTCGCGAAGCTTTCGACGCCGCGCTGGGCGATGCGATCGAGGCGGCGCGTCCGGACTGGATCGTCTGCGCCGGCTACCTGCGCATCCTGTGCGATGCCTTCGTCGAACGCTTCCGCGGCCGGCTCCTCAACATCCATCCGTCGCTGCTGCCGAAGTATCCGGGCCTGCGCACGCACGCGCGCGCCATCGCCGAGGGCGAAGCCGAGCACGGCGCCAGCGTGCATTTCGTGATCCCCGAACTCGACGCCGGCACCGTCGTCGCCCAGGCGCGCGTGCCGGTGCAGCCGGGCGACGACGCCGATGCGCTGGCCGCGCGCGTGCTCGACGTCGAGCATCCGCTGCTGGTCGCGGTGCTGCGCCTGGCGGTTTCCGGCCGGCTGGCTGAACAGGGAACAACCACGACACTGGATGGTCATGCCCTGTTTACGCCACTGCTCCTAGATTCCGCCGGTGCCCTGCGCGCCCCCGGCGCAGTTGCCCCCGTCTGACGGGGTCCTGCGGGAACTGGCATGCCTGCGCACCTCCCCTCCCCCGCCTTGTCGATGAAGCGTCTTACCCGCGTCCTGACCGCCACCCCGTTCCTGCTTTCGCTCGTGCTGGCGTCCTTTGCCGCGCCCGCGTCGGCGCTGGAGCCATTCGTGGCGAACTACCAGATCTTCAACGAAGGAAAACCGCTGGGCGAGGCGACGATGCAGGTCGTGCCCGACGCGAATCCCTCGCACTGGCGCATCGACCTGGACATGCGCGGCACGCGCGGCCTGATCGGCCTGGCCGGCGCCAACGCGCAGCAGAGCACCGTGTTCGACGTGGTCGGCACGGATACCTATCGCCCGCTGAGCCAGAGCACCGTGCGCAAGGCGATCTTCGTCGGCCGCAAGATCACCGGCACCTACGACTGGAATGCGCACACCGCGCGCTGGACCGGCGATGTGAAGAAGAACCGCCAGGCGCCCGTGCCGCTGAAGGACGGCGACATGAGCGGACTGCTGATCAACCTGGCGATCATCCGCGACGCGCAGCCGGGCCGGACGCTGCAGTACCGCTTCGTCGACAACGGCCGCGCGCGCGACCACCAGTACACCGTCGCGCAGGAGCTGGAAGGCGTCAGCGTCGACGGCATGGGATTCAACGCCATGCGCGTGAGCCGCGTTCAGGGCTCGGGCAAGGAGGAGACGGTAGTGTGGGTGGTCGAAGGCGTGCCCACGCCCGTGCGCATCCTGCAGCGCGAGAATGGCGAGGACACTTTCGACCTGCGCCTGGTCGACTACAAAGGAGCACCCTGATGGCCCACTTCACCACCCGACTGCTGCGCCCGGTCCTCGCCGCGGCGATGCTGGCCGCGGTCAGCGCGCCGGCGCTGGCGATCAAGCCATTCACCGCCGACTACCAGGCAAGCTACATGGGCATGCAGGGCCAGGGCCAGATGACGCTGGTCGCCGATGGCGCGAACCGCTGGAAGTACAGCCTCGCCGTCACCAGCCCGCTGGCGAACCTGCGCCAGACGACCGTGTTCGAGGAGGCCAACGGCCAGTGGCGCCCGGTTTCCGGCAAGGACACCTCGCAGGTGCTCACCAAGAAGCAGAACAAGAACGCGACCTACGACTGGTCCAAGGGCGTGGCGACGTGGACGGGCGACGTGAAGCCCGAGCGCGCCGGCCCGATCAAGCTGCAGCCGGGCGACATGGATGCGCTGCTGATCAACCTGGCGATCGTGCGCGACGTGCAGGCCGGCAAGTCCACGCAGTACCGCATGGTCGAGGACGGCCGCGTCAAGAATCTCGACTACACCATCGCCGGCAAGGAAGCGATCACCGTCGGCGGCCAGTCGAAGCAGGCGACCAAGGTCGTCAGCACGCAGGGCGACAAGCAGACCATCGCGTGGATCGTGGACGGCATGCCGGTCCCGGCGCGCATCCTGCAGCGCGACAAGGGGCAGGACGCGATCGATCTGCGGGTGCAGGACGTTCGCTGATCGTACCGGACTCCACGGGAACGATGGACGAAACGAAAGGCCCCGCATCGCGGGGCCTTTCGTTTTGAATCGTCACCGCCGACCGTATCGCAACGACGCCGACGCTCACTCGGCCGACGGCTTCACCATCGTCCGGCAATCCACCCGCAACGTCTCGCTGCTGCCGCGGAAGGCGAAGGCGCGGCATTCGCGCGCGCCGCCGTTCGTGGCGGTGATCGTCGTCTTGACGGTGACCGCGTAGAACGACTGCAGCATCTCGTGCATCGTCACGTTGCCGTCGCCGTTCCAGTCCATGTCCTTGCGTTCGATCCCGCGCGTGACGGCTGCGCCGGTGAAGTGCAGCCACGCGACGACGATCAACAGCACGACGAAGAACCCCAGCGTCGCGATGCGGCGCGCGGTGAACGGCGCGCGCTTTCCGGTCAGGTCGATCAGTGCCATGGTCAGCGCCTGCTCCTCAGCCCGCGATGCGCCGGATCTTCGCGCCGAGCCCCGAGAGCTTCTCCTCGATGTTCTCGTAACCGCGGTCCAGGTGGTAGATGCGGTCGATGGTCGTCGCGCCCTCCGCGACCAGGCCGGCGAGCACCAGCGACGCCGACGCGCGAAGGTCGGTCGCCATCACCGGCGCGCCGCTGAGCTTCTGCACGCCGCGCACGATCGCGGTGTGGCCTTCCACGCGGATGTCGGCGCCCAGGCGCTGCAGCTCCGAGACGTGCATGAAGCGGTTCTCGAAGATGGTCTCGTTGATCACGCCCACGCCCTCGGCGATGCAGTTGAGCGCCATGAACTGCGCCTGCATGTCGGTCGGGAAGGCCGGGTGCGGCGCGGTCGTCAGGTCGACGGATTTCGGACGGCGCCCGCCCATGTCGAGCGTGATGCGGTCGCCATCCACCGTGATCTGCGCGCCGGCCTGCTTGAGCTTGTCGATCACCGCGTCGAGCGTGTCGGGACGCGCGCTGCGCACGGTCACGCGGCCGCCGGTCATCGCCGCGGCGACCAGGAACGTGCCGGTCTCGATGCGGTCGGGCAGCACGTGGTGGCTGCCGCCCTGCAGGCGCTCCACGCCGTGCACGACGATGCGCCCGCTGCCGGCGTGCTCGATGTTGGCACCCAGCGCGTTGAGGCAGTCGGCCAGGTCGACGATCTCCGGCTCCATCGCGGCGTTTTCCAGCACGCTGGTGCCTTCGGCAAGCGCGGCGGCCATCAGCACGTTCTCGGTGCCGGTGACGGTGACCATGTCGAACACGAAGCGCGCGCCCTTCAGGCGGCCGTTGCGACGGGCCTTGATGTAACCGTTCTCGACGCTGATGTCCGCGCCCAGCGCCTGCAGGCCCTTGATGTGCTGGTCGACCGGACGCGAACCGATCGCGCAGCCGCCCGGCAGCGAGACTTCGGCCGCGCCGTACTTCGCCAGCAGCGGACCGAGCACGAGCACCGAAGCGCGCATCGTCTTGACCAGTTCATAGGGCGCGACGTGGCTGTGCACGGTGGTCGGGTCGACGATCATGCCGCGGCCCTTGCCAAGCGTGCCCTCGTCCACCGTGATGCCGGCGCCGAGTTCGCCCAGCAGCTTGGCGGTGGTCACCACGTCGTGCAGGTTCGGCACGTTGGTGATCGACACCGGGCCGTCGGCCAGCAGCGTCGCGCACAGGATCGGCAGGACGGCGTTCTTCGCACCGGAGATCTGCACCTCGCCGTTGAGCGCGGCGCCGCCTTCTACAACGATCTTTTGCATGTCGGGGGTTCGGGATTCGGGAGTGGGATTCGGAAATGCCGGGGTGCGTCAGGGCTCTTGCGAATCCCGGATCACGAATCCCGGATCCCGGCTTCTTCCGGCGTCAACGTCTTCAGCGCAAGCGCGTGGATCTCGCCGCCCATGCGCTCGCCGAGGGTCGCGTAGACCAGGCGATGGCGGGCGAGCGGCAGCTTGCCGCGGAAGGCTTCGGCCACGACGGTGGCCTCGAAATGCACGCCGTCGTCGCCGCGCACGTCGGCGCGTGCGCCGGGCAGGCCCTGTTCGATCAGCTGGCGGATGGTGTCGGGATTCAAGGGACGAACCTTTGGTTGCGAGCTCGGGGGGAAGCGGTTTCGCGCATCCTGCGCGCCGCGCGTGGCGGTGGTCCGCGATCGGGGCCGGCGTCGTGGGGCGCCCGTGACGGGCACATCCGGGCGCGACCGCCTAGAATGGACGGATTAGCCTAGCGGAAAGACCCCCGGTCCGAAATGGCGCGCCCCATGGCAAGCATTCCCATTCCCTCGCCCGTCCACGCTCCGGTCCATGCGGACGATCCCGCCACGCTCGCCGCGAGCGGCCGTCGCGTGTTCGAGATCGAAGCGCAGGCGCTGTCCGCGGTCGCCTCGCGCATCGATGGCGACTTCAGCGCGGCCTGCCGGCTGATCCTCGCCTCGCAGGGCCGCGTGGTCTGCACCGGCATGGGCAAGTCGGGCCACGTCGCGCGCAAGATCGCCGCGACCCTGGCCTCCACCGGCACCCCGGCCTTCTACGTGCACCCGGGCGAAGCCGGGCACGGCGACCTGGGCATGATCACCGACGTCGACATAGTCCTGGCGCTGTCGTACTCGGGCGAGAGCGACGAAGTGCTGATGCTGCTGCCGGGCCTCAAGCGCCAGGGCAACAAGCTGATCGCGATGACCGGCCGGCCGAATTCCTCGCTGGCGCGCGAGGCCGACGTGCACCTGGACGTCAGCGTCCCCGCCGAGGCCTGCCCGCTCGCGCTGGCGCCGACCTCCAGCACCACCGCCTCGCTGGCAATGGGCGACGCGCTCGCGGTCGCGCTGCTCGACGCGCGCGGCTTCACCGCCGACGATTTCGCGCGCTCGCATCCGGCCGGCGCGCTCGGCCGCCGCCTGCTGCTGCACATCGTCGACATCATGCATTCCGGCGACGACGTACCGCGCGTGGGCGCCGACGCCAGCATCAGCGAGGCGCTGGTCGAGATGAGCCGCAAGCGCCTGGGCATGACCGCCGTGGTCGACGCGGACGATCGCCTGCTCGGCCTGTACACCGACGGCGACCTGCGCCGCACGCTGGACGACGATCGCCTCGACCTGCGCAACACGCGCATCGTCGAGGTGATGACGCGTTCGCCCAAGACCATCGGCTCCGATGCGATGGCGGTGGAAGCGGCGCAGCTGATGGAAGCGCACAAGATCAGCGGCCTGCTGGTGGTGGATGGCAAAGGCCGCGTCGTCGGCGCGCTGAACATTCATGACCTGTTGCGGGCTCGCGTTGTCTAACGGCGGGGAACGGGTGGAAAGGAACGAGAACCGAGTGGGACCCTCCGGCTCGCCTTCGCTCTCCACTCCTTTCCCGATCCTCCTCACTCACCTCTAGCTCCATGCCCTACAGCCACCTCAACGACTACCCCGCCGACATCCGCGAACGCGCCTCGCGCATCCGCCTGGCGTGCTTCGACGTCGACGGCACGTTGACCGACGGGCGGCTGTACTTCGATGACGAGGGCAGCGAGCTGAAGGCCTTCCACGTGCACGACGGCCAGGGACTGACGCTGCTGCGCAAGGTCGGCATCTCGGTGGCCTTCATCACCGCGCGCGCCGGGCCGATCGCGAAGCGTCGCGGCGAGGACCTGGGTATCGACGAGGTGCACGTGGGCGTGAAGGACAAACTGGCGTGCGTGCATGACATCGCCGCGCGCATGGGCATCGCGATGGAACAGGCGTCCTTCATGGGCGACGACCTCGCCGATCTGCGCGTGATGCTGCAGACCGGCTTCGCCGTGGCGCCGGCCGACGCGCACCGCTGGGTCGGCGAACGCGTGCACTGGCGCACCACCGCGCGCGCCGGGCACGGCGCGGTGCGCGAGTTCTGCGACCTGCTGCTGGCCGCGCAGGGCCATGCCGAACGACTGCTCGCCGACCTGGTCCGCGTCGAAGGCGTGCGCGTGGAAGGCAACGCATGAACTGGCGCGCGATGAACTGGCGCGCGATCGGCACCCTCGCCCTCCTCGCCGGCGCACTGCTGAGCGGCTGGCTGCTGTGGCAGCAGCGCGATCGCGACACCGCGACGGGGCCGATCGGAAAACGGCCCGACTACGTGCTGCACGATTTCCAGGCGACCGTGCTCGATGAAGACGGACGCGAGTCCTTCACGCTCAACGCGCCGCGGCTGGAACGCGATCCGGACGTGCGCACGATGCAGATCGCCACGCCGCAATTCCATATCCCGCCGCGCCAGGGCAGCCAGGCATCGCCGTGGGACATCCGCTCGCAGACCGGATGGGTCAGCGAGAAGGGCGAGGAAGTGCGACTGCGCGGCGGCGTGAACGCCCGCAGCACGAACGCCGACGGAAAGCCCATCAAGGTCGTCACCGAGGAACTGAACGTTTTCCCCGACGCCCGGCGCGCCACGTCGGCCGCGCAGGTAACCCTCACGCAGCCGGGCCTTATACTGAACGGCCGCGGCCTGGAAGCCGACCTCGATGCGAAGCGCATCACCCTCAAGAATGACGTCAAGGCCCGATATGAACGTGCTGCGCCTTAGTGCAACGCTGGAAAAGTCCCTCGCGGGCTTCGCCGGCGCTGCGTTGCTGGTCCTGGCACTGATGCCGGCCGGCGCGCTCGCCCGCACGTCCGATCGCAACAAGCCGATGGACATCGATGCCGGCCGCAGCGACTACTCGATGGACGACAGCCGCCCCACCGTCCTCAGCGGCGGCGTGATCATCACCCAGGGCACGCTCGAGATCCGCGCCGAACAGGCGGTGATCACCACGCGCGACGGCGAACCCGCGCGCGCCGTGCTGACCGGGTCGCCGGTGACGCTGAAGCAGGAACTCGACGACGGCAAGCTGATGGACGCCGTCGCCAACAAGGTCGATTACGACCTCAAGACCGAGATCGTCGTCTTCACCGGCGGCGTGAACATCCGCCAGCCGTCCGGCTCCATCGCCGGCGAGCGCGTGGTCTATAACATGCGGACCGGCCAGGTGCAGGGCGGCGGACAGGGCGCGAACGATCGCGTGAAGATCCGCATCATGCCGAAGAACGCGCAGGGGGGCGGCTGATGCTGGTGGCCCAGGGCCTGCGCAAGGCCTACCGTTCGCGCGAAGTGGTCAAGGACTTCGGCCTCACGCTCGACGCCGGCGAAGTGGTGGGCCTGCTCGGCCCCAACGGCGCGGGCAAGACGACCTGCTTCTACATGATCGTCGGCCTCGTTCCGGCCGATGCCGGGCAGATCGTGCTCGACGGCAAGGACATCACCGCCGAGCCGATGTACGCGCGCGCCAAGTACGGCGTGGGCTACCTGCCGCAGGAGCCTTCGGTGTTCCGCAAACTCACCGTGGCCGACAACATCCGCCTGGTGCTCGAACTGCGCGAGGACCTGGACCGCGACGGCCGCGATCGCGAACTGGAAAGCCTGCTCGACGAACTGCAGGTCGGCCACGTCGCCGACCAGATCGGCGCCAGCCTTTCCGGCGGCGAGCGCCGTCGCGTGGAAATCGCACGCGCGCTGGCCGCGCGTCCGCGCCTGATGCTGCTCGACGAACCCTTCGCCGGCGTGGACCCGATTTCGGTCGGCGAGATCCAGCGGATCGTGCGCCACCTCAAGAATCGCGGAATCGGGGTGCTCATCACGGACCATAACGTCCGCGAAACCTTGGGCATTTGCGATCGGGCGTATATCCTCAACGAAGGCGGCGTTCTGGCGCAGGGTGCACCGGACGCGCTGCTTGCGAACCCCGACGTACGTCGCGTCTACCTGGGCGAAACCTTCCGGCTGTAAGGATGTGTCGAAGGTGCGGCTTCTCCGCACGCCCAACGCCACGCGGCCGTCGGATCCCCCTGGTCGCGTTGGCATTCGACGATGAAACCGCGTCTCCAAGCCGCTCTCGGACAACAGCTGGTGATGACACCGCAGTTGCGTCAGGCGATCCGCCTGCTGCAGCTGTCCGCGATCGAGCTCGAGGCTGAACTGGCCGCAGCGGTGGAGAGCAATCCGCTGCTGGACTGGACCGAAACCGCAATCAGCGTCGCCGACGCGGGCATCAACGGCGAATCCGGCGGCGAAGGCGCCGCCAGCAGCGCCGAACCCGAACACCTGCCACCGGAAGCCGAATGGAACACCGACGGCGAACCCTGGTACGAGCGCCTCGGGCCGGCCGACAGCGACGACGAAACGCCCATCGCCGAACAGGTGGCCGAATCGGACACGCTGCACGACCACCTGTTGTGGCAGTTGCACCTGAGCCCGCTCTCCGCGCGCGATCGATCGATCGGCGTGGCCCTGATCGAATCCATCGATGACGACGGCTACCTGCGCGAGCCGCTGGAGTCGATCGCCGCCACGCTCGCCTCGACGCTGGAATGCAGCCTCGAGGAACTCACCACGGTGCTGCACCAGATCCAGCAGTTCGACCCGGTGGGCGTGGGCGCGCGTTCTCTGGGCGAATGCCTGCGCCTGCAGCTCGCGCAGCTGCCTGCGGAGACCCCGGGCCGCGCATTGGCCCACCAGCTGGCCAATGGTCCGCTCGAACGCCTCCCGCGCGTGGGCGTGGCGGGGCTCGCGGCGGAACTCAAGCTAGACCTGGGCGAGGCGGAAACCGCGGTGCAGTTGCTGCGATCGCTCGATCCGCGCCCCGGCGCGCAGATCGGCGCGATCGCCAGCGACACCTACATCGCACCGGACGTGGTGATCTGGCGCCAGCACGGCCTGTGGCGCGTCGCGCTGGCCGATGGCATGCGTCCGCGCATTTCGATCCATCGTGGCTACGAGAACATGCTGCGCCACGCCAGCGGCGCGGATGCGAGCTACCTGCGCGGCCACCTGCAGGAGGCGCGCTGGCTGCTCAAGAGCCTGGAAGCGCGCGGCGAGACGCTGATCAAGGTGGCGCGCTGCCTGATCAAGCAGCAGGCGGCGTTCCTGGAATTCGGCGACAGCGCACTGCGTCCACTCACGCTGCGCGAAGTCGCGGCCGAGGTCGGGCTGCATGAATCCACGGTGTCGCGCGCGATCGCCCGCAAATACGCGCGCACGCCGCGGGGCACGGTGCCGCTGCGCGCGTTCTTCGCATCCGGCATCGAGACCGGCACCGGCGGCGAGGCGTCCAGCACGGCGATCCAGGCCATGATCCGCCGCCTCATCGAGGCTGAAAATCCGCGCAAGCCTCTCTCCGATGCCCGCCTGGCGGAGACGCTCAAGGCCACCGGCGTTCCCGTCGCGCGGCGTACCGTCGCCAAGTACCGCGAGGCGATGAGCATTCCGTCCTCGCAGGATCGCGTAAGGATCGGTTAGGAATTCGACATCGCGGCGTGAAGGCCGCGAACACAAAACCTTGCCGGATCAAAGCGTTCGGCGCGGAACCCCGAAACTGCGGATGCAGGCCCCTTGCGCAACGCGCCCGGCGTGCCATCCTGTCCTCCCGTCGCGACGTAAAGGAGGTCTCCGATGCGTATCGAAACCTACGGCCAGCAGATCGAGGTCACGCCCGCCCTGCGGGACTACGTGGAAAGCAAGCTCTCGCGACTGGAACGGCATTGCGAACAACCCTTCGACGTTCGCACCCAGCTGAGCCTTGAGAAACCCAACCACCGCGCCAAGGCCACCGTGAACCTCGCCGGCCGCACCCTGGTCGCCGACGCGCAGGCCCTGGACATGTACGCCGCCATCGACCTCCTGACCGACAAGCTCGACCGTCTGCTCCGCGAGCACCGCAGCAAGGTGGTCGACCATCACCGCGGCGAAAGCGCCGCCCGCAGCAACAGCTTCGGCTGATCATCGGACCCCACCGCCCGCACCATGCCGCTGCATGACCTGTTGTCACGCGCGCGTGTCGCCATCCTGGATGGCCACGCCATAGAGACGGGCGCGCCCGGGACGGGCGTGTCCGCGTTGCCGCGCGTGCTCGATGCGGCGGCATGGCTGCTGGCCGATGGTGGGAACACCGCATCCATCGCGCTCGCGCTGCGCGAACGCGAGGCCCGCGCGAGCACCGCGCTCGGCCACGGCGTCGCGCTTCCGCACGCGCGCGTCGCCGGCCTGGACGAGTGCCGCGCCGCGTTCCTGCGGTTGCAGCATCCGGTCGATTCCGGCGCGCCCGACGGCGAGCCCGTCGACCTCGTGCTCGCCCTGCTCGTGCCCGAGCACGAGGTCAGTGCACAGGTGCAGCGTCTGGCGGAGATCGCCGAACGCTTCGCCAATCCCGATTACCGCGCCGCGCTGCGCGAGGCGCGCGACGTCGGCGAGCTGCACGGAGTGTTGTGCGGCGCTTCCGATTTCCTTCCCTGCGCCGCCTGAGGGTCCGCATGAGCACCAGCATCAGCGCGGGAGAACTGTTCGAACAACAACGCGATCGCCTCGGCCTGCGCTGGCTGGCCGGGCAAAGCGGCGAGCGGCGCGTCCTGGAATCGGTCAACACTGTCGCGCGGCGTCCGTCGCTGGCCGGCTATCTCAACGCGATCTATCCCAACAAGGTGCAGATCCTGGGCACCGAGGAACTCGCGTGGCTCGACGCACTCGAACCGCGCCTGCGCTGGGAGACCATCGAGAAGATCATGCAGTTCCGGCCGCTCGCGCTGGTGATCAGCAAGGACCAGACCTGCCCGGAAGACCTGCGCATCGCCGCCGAGGAAAGCCACACGCCGCTGTGGGCCTCGCCGCGTCGCGGGCATGAGCTGCTCAACCACCTGCAATACCACCTCGCGCGGTCGCTCGCGCCGCGCGTGACGCTGCACGGCGTGTTCATGGAGATCTACTCCATCGGCGTGCTGATCACCGGCGAATCGGGATCGGGCAAGAGCGAGCTCGCGCTGGAACTGGTCACGCGCGGCCATCGCCTCGTCGCCGACGACGCACCGGAGTTCACCCAGATCGCGCCGGACGTGCTCGACGGCACCTGCCCGGAAATGCTCCAGGACCTGCTCGAAGTGCGCGGCCTGGGGGTGCTCAACATCCGCCAGATGTTCGGCGACACCGCGGTGAAGAACAACAAGTACCTGCGCCTGATCGTGCACCTGGGCAAGCCGATGACCGAGCCCAAGCCGATGGGCATGGAGCGGCTCACCGGCGACAGCGGCGTGCGTCGCGTGCTCGACCTGGACGTGCCGATGATCACCCTGCCCGTCATGCCCGGCCGCAACCTCGCCGTGCTGACCGAAGCGGCCACGCGCCTGCACAGCCTGCGCATGAAGGGGCTGGATCCGGCGGCGGCGTTCATCGCGCGGCACAGCAATTTCCTCGAACGCGGCGATGCCTGACCGCGCACCTCCCTCCACTTCGCCCGAGCCATGAGCGAATCGCCCAACTCCATTCTCGTCATCGTCAGCGGCATGTCCGGGTCGGGCAAGTCCGTCGCCCTGCGCACGTTCGAGGACCTGGGATATTTCTGCGTCGACAACCTGCCCGCCGACCTGCTGCCGCAGTTCGTCGCCAGCGTGATGCGCGCCGACGACGGCGCGCCGGCGAAGATGGCGGTGAGCATCGACGTGCGCAACCGGCACAGCGACCTGAGCAACATTCCCGAGTGGTTGTCGGCCGTCGGCAAGCTCGGGCTGGATCCGCGCCTGGTCTTCTTCGATGCGAACGAAGCCGCGCTGCTCAAGCGCTATGCCGACACGCGCCGGCGCCATCCGCTGAGCCATCTCGGACTGTCGCTGGCCGATGCGATCGCGCTGGAGCGGCAGGTGCTCAAGCCGCTGCGCTCCATCGCCGACGCGGTGGTCGACACCAGCACGCTCAACGTGCACCAGCTGCGCCGCCAGGTGCTGACCGAATTCGGCATCGGCGGCGACACCGGCATGTCGCTGCTGTTCGAATCCTTCGCCTACCGCCGTGGCGTGCCCCCGGACGCGGACTTCGTGTTCGATGCACGCGCGCTTCCCAATCCGCATTGGGACCCGGTACTGCGGCCGTTGTCCGGTCGCGATGCCGCGATCCGCGAGTACCTGGAATCGCAGGCCGACGTGAACCTGTTCTTCGAACAGATCCGCGCTTTCCTCGACACCTGGCTGCCGCGCCTGCACGTGGACAGCACGCGCAGCTACGCGACCATCGCCTTCGGCTGCACCGGCGGGCGGCATCGTTCCGTGTACCTGGCCGAACGCTTCGCCGAGCACGCCCGCTCGCAGGGCTGGGACGAGGTCGCGGTGCACCATCGCGAGCTGGACTGACACGACGTTCACGATCCGGGACCTTCCAGCCCCTTCCCGTGAACTCCAGCCCGCTTTTCCCAGCGTGCGCTGAACGGGCTCACGAAATTTTCGCATCACGCTTGCGCAAGCCTTGCGGTGCCAAGGCTACGGTCGGGTTGCGCTGCCCAATGGCGCCCACCCGCAGGAGAGTGCAATGCAGGACTCCACCCTCACGCAGACATCGATCCTGGCGACCGCGCTGGCCGTCGCGCTCGTGATGTCGCCCGCCTTCGCGCAGCGCACCGAACCACCGACGCCGACCACGCCACCGACCGGCAGCACCACCGACACCACGCCGCGGACCCTGAGTTTCGCGGACCTCGACGTCAACGCCGACGGCAAGGTGAGCAAGGACGAAGCGGCGGCCGACGCGCGACTGACCAGTCATTTCGCGCAGGTCGACCGCGATGGCGATGGCCAGGTCTCGGAGACCGAATTCGCGGCGGGCCATCAGCGCACCGATACCTCCACGCCGCAGTGAAGCACGACCGCTTGCGGCGACGCGGTTGCCAGGTCGCCGAACCCTTCCCCCTGAAAGGAGCATCGATCGAATGAACGCCCGACTCCATCGCCTGACCGGCGCGCTTGCGCTGGTCCTCGTGTCCTCGACGCTGGCCCTGGCCGGCTGCCAGAGGACCGAGACCGACACGGTCCCGCCGACCACGGAAACCCCGCCGGCCGACACCACCACGCCGCCTGCGGACACGACCACGCCGCCGCCGACCGATACCACGCCACCGACCGACAGCACGATGCCGCCGACGGATACCACCACTCCGCCGCCGACCACGCCGCCGCCGACCGAAGGCACGGACACCACCCCGCCGACGGACCAGACCACGCCGCAGGACCAGACCACCCCGCCGCGTTCGTGATCGCACGTCGGATTCCCACCCCGAACGGCCCGCGCAAGCGGGCCGTTTCCGTGTCCGGCCGGCGGCTTTCGTGACGGCGTTCCTGATGTCGCCGCGCGCCTCCTCCGACGCTACGCGAAGCGCGTGTCCCGGAAGTCGCAGGACGGCAGCATTCCCGCTTCCGGGCCGTCACCCGGACCTGTTAAGTTGGCGGCATGGCCGTCGGCATCCTGCTCATCACCCACGAAGGCATCGGCACCGCGCTGGTCGCGGTGGCGCGCCGGTTGCTGAGCCAGTTGCCGCTGCGCACCGAAGCGCTGGAGGTGCCGTTCGAAGGCGATCCCGACGCGCTGCTGCCGCAGGCCAGCGCGGCGTTGCGCCGGGTGGACGGTGGCGACGGCGTGCTGGTGCTGACCGACCTGTACGGCGCGACGCCCAGCAACCTCGCGGCGAAGGTCGCGCGACTGGGCACGCCGGTGCGGCGCGTCTCGGCGGTGAGCCTGCCGATGCTGCTGCGGGTGATGAACTACGCCGACCTGGGCCTGGACGAACTGCCGGCGGTCGCCGCCGCCGGTGCGCGCAACGGCGTGATCGTGGACGAAGCCTGACGCCGGTCGGGCGCAACGAAGCAGCTGGACGAAGCATGAGTGGAGCAGAACAAGGGCGGGACCGGCGACGGGCCCGGAGGACGCGACGATGATCGAGCACGATTTGACCGTCAGCAATCGACTCGGCCTGCATGCGCGGGCCACGGCCAAGCTCGTGCAGACGCTGTCGGGCTACCGCAGCAGCGCCACGCTCACGGCGAAAGGCCGCGAGGTGAACGCCAAGAGCATCATGGGCGTCATGCTGCTCGCCGCCGGCCAGGGCACGCAGGTGAAACTGCGCGTGGAAGGCGAGGACGAGGAGCACGCCGCGCAGGCGGTCGTGTCGCTGTTCGAACGCCGTTTCGACGAAGACAGCTGAGGCGCCGATGAGGCAGGAGTTCGCAGGACATGGGGCCTCGCGCGGAAGCGCGCTCGGCCGCGCCCGCGTCCGCCTGCCGCACGTACTGGAAGTCGTCGAGGAACACATTCCGGCCAAGCGCGTGGAACGCGAGATCGCGCGCCTGCGTGCCGCCATCGCCACCGTGCGCGGCGAGATGGTGTCCCTGCGCGAACGCCTGCACGGCGCGCTGGCGCACGAGGTCGGCGAATTCCTCGATCTGCACAGCCTGCTGCTGGACGACCCCGAACTGCTGCACGGCCTGGACGAACTGATCCGCACCGGCCGCTATTCGGCCGACTACGCGCTGCGCCTGCAACGCGACCGCATCGCCGCCGTCTTCCAGACCATGGACGACGCCTATTTCCGCAGCCGCGTGGACGACATCGACCAGGTGATCGGCCGCATCCACGCCGCGCTGCATCGTCGCGATGCCGGCATGCCCGGCGTGGCCGGCGAGATCCTCGTCACTGACAACGTCGCGCCGGCCGAAATCGCCCAGTTGCAGGCGCAGGGCGTGATGGCGATCGTCACCACCACCGGCAGCATCCTGTCGCACAGCGCGATCCTCGCGCGCAGCCTGCACCTGCCGCTGGTGGTCGGTACCGAGAAGGCGCTGCAGAAGATCAACGACGGCGACGTGCTCGCCGTGGACGGTGCCAGCGGTCGCGTGATCCTGGAACCCGACGCGGAGGACCTGCGCGCGCACCGTTCCCGCGTGCGCGAACTGGCGCGCGAGCGCAAGCAGTTGCACCGCCTGCGACGCGAACCCACGCGCACGCTCGACGGCGTGGACATCAAGCTGTACGCCAATGCCGAATCGCGCGAGGACGTGGCCGAGGCGCACGCGCTCGGCGCCGCCGGCGTGGGCCTGTACCGCACCGAATTCCTGTTCCTCCAGCGCAACGAGCTGCCGGACGAGGAGGAACAGTTCCGCGTCTACCGCGACGTGGTGCTCGGCATGACCGGGCGCGCGGTGACGATCCGCACCCTCGACCTGGGCGCGGACAAGGCCGACCGCACGGGCCTTGCGCTGCGCGACGAGCCCAACCCCGCGCTCGGCCTGCGCGGCGTGCGCCTGTCGCTGGCGCGCGCGAACCTGCTGGAAGCGCAGCTGCGCGCGCTGGTGCGCGCGTCGGGCTACGGGCCGCTGCGCATCCTGCTGCCGATGGTGTCCACGCGCGAGGAAGTGCGCGCGGTGCGCGCCACGCTCAACCGCGTCACCGCGCAGCTGCGCGAGGAAGGCTGCGAGATCGCCGAGCACATCCCGCTGGGCGCGATGATCGAAGTGCCGGCCGCGGCGATCGCGCTGCCGGCGTTCATCGGCGCGGTGGATTTCCTGTCGATCGGCACCAACGACCTGGTGCAGTACCTGCTCGCCGCCGATCGCAACAACGAGGCGTTGACGAGCCTCTACACACCGCTGCATCCGGCGGTGATCCGGCTGGTGCGCGACGTCATCCAGCTCGCCCGGAAGCGCGGCAAGCCGGTGGCGGTGTGCGGCGAAATGGCCGGCGACGCGCACTTCGCACCGATGCTGCTGGCGCTGGGGCTGATGGAATTCAGCCTGCATCCGGCCACGCTGCTGGAACTGCGCCGCACGATCCGCCATTGCGACCTGGCGCAGTTGCAGGCGCGCGCACCGGCGCTGCTGCGCGCACGCGATCGCGCGGGAATCGAGGAGTGGATCGCGGAGAGTGCGCCCCGGTTCTAGGAACGAGTGAAGGAGCGAGAGTGCCGGTGTGCTCCTGCCCGTTTTTCGTTCCTCTCCACTCGATCCTGGCTTAAACTGACGCCATGAACGCCTGACCCTGTCGTGCCCGAGCGGCCCGACGCGACCACGCTTCTCACGAAGCACGGGAAGCCCCGAATGGCCGAAGCCGTCCGCCACGACAAGACCGCGCGCCAACTGCGCCTGCTTTCCGACGCGCTGGACAGCGGTCGTCTGGGCCCCGTGCGCCGGCTGGTCAACACGCTTTCCCCCGCCGAGATCGGCAACCTCCTCGAATCGCTCCCGCCGGGCAAGCGCACGGTGGTGTGGGGCCTGGTCGATGCCGAGGACGACGGCGAGGTGCTGGTCCACGTCGGCGACGACGTGCGCGAAAGCCTGCTGGCCGAGATGGACCCGGACGAAATCGTCGCGGCCGTCGAGGACCTTGACATCGACGACCTCGCCGACCTGGTCGAGGACCTGCCGGACACCGTCATCGACGAAGTCCTCAAGTCGATGGACCGCGAGAACCGCGAGCGGCTCGAGCAGGTGCTGTCGTACCCGGAGGACACCGCCGGCCGACTGATGAACCCCGACGTGGTGACGGTGCGCACCGACACCACCATCGACGTGGTACTGCGTTACCTGCGCCTGCGCGGCGAGCTGCCCGAGCACACCGACCACCTGTACGTGGTCAGTCGCCGCCACCAGTACCTGGGCCGCATCGCGCTTGCGGCGCTGCTCACGCACGAGCCGGGCACGCCGATCAACAAGCTGATCGACGACGAGCAGCCGGCGATCGACGTGGAGGAATCGGCCAACGAGGTCGCGCGCAAGTTCTCCGACCACGACTGGATCAGCGCACCGGTCGTGGACGACAACAACATCCTGCTCGGCCGCATCACCATCGACGACGTCGTCGACATCATCCGCAACCAGGCCGAGCACCAGGCGCTGAGCGCCGCCGGCCTGGACGAGGACGAAGACCTCTTCAGCCCCGTCTGGCGCGCGATGCGCCGCCGGCTGATCTGGCTGTCGATCAACCTCGCGACCGCGTTCCTGGCCGCGAGCGTGGTCGGCGAATTCGCCGACACCATCGACAAGCTGGTCGCGCTGGCCGTGCTGATGCCCATCGTCGCCGGCATGGGCGGCAACGCCGGCACGCAGGTGCTGGCGCTGATGGTGCGCGGCCTCGCGCTCGGCCAGGTCGGCGCGGCGAACGTGCGCACGCTGCTGTGGAAGGAATCGCGCGTGGCGCTGCTCAACGGGCTGGTGCTCGGCACGCTGCTGGGCCTGATCGTGCTGCTGTGGTTCCACAGCGTGGGGTTGTCGATAGTGATCGCGACCGCGCTCACCGCGAACCTGCTGTTCGCGGCGGTGGCGGGCGTGCTGGTGCCGGTGACGATCAAGCGCTTCGGCTACGACCCGGCGCTGGCGTCGGGCATCTTCCTCACAACGGTGACGGACGTGATGGGGTTCTTCACCTTCCTCGGGCTGGCGACGGTCATCCTGCTGCACTGATCGCACCCATCGCCGCGATCTGCGACGCACGCCATTGCGGCGCGCCGCGGCTGCGCCAATGATGCGGGCCGACGCCAGGAGTCCCGCCATGCCCTCGCCTTTCCGCCTCGCGACCTTCGCCATCGCGCCGTTGATCCGTCTTGCCGCCATCGTCGCGGCGCTTGCGGTGGGCGCCTGCGCGACCACGCCGCGCGAGGCCGTGCCCGGGCAGTTCGTCGAACGCAGCGTGGTGGTGGACGGTTCCCCGCGCCGGTACCAGGTGTTCGTGCCCTCGCGGCAGGCGGGAGGAAAGAATCCTGCCACGGTGCTGTTCCTGCATGGCTCGGGCGAGCGCGGCACGGACAACCGCAAGCAGGTCGAAGTGGGGCTCGGACCGTTCGTGCGCGAACACGCGACGCGTTTTCCGGCGATCGTCGTCTTCCCGCAGTCGCCCGAAGGCACGTCGTGGACCGGTACGCAGGCGCGCGTGGCGCTGGCCGCATTGGATGCATCGATCGACGAGTTCGATGGCGACGAGGACCGCATCGTGCTCACCGGCATGTCGCGCGGCGGCTATGGCGTGTTCGAGCTGGCGATCATGGAGCCGCGCCGCTTCGCCGCGCTGGTGCCGGTGTGCGGCGGCATCACGCAGCCGCCGGCGTTGAAGGAACACCTGCAGGTCGAAAGCGTCGCGCTCGCGCCCGACCCGTTCCTCGCCGCCGCGCAGAAGCTGCAGAAGCTGCCAGTGTGGGCGTTCCATGGCGGCAAGGACGACGTGGTCACGCCCGACCAGTCGCGCCACATGGTCGAAGCGCTGCGCGGCGTGGGCGGCAACGTGCGTTACACGGAATTCGCCGACCTCGGCCACAACGCGTGGGATGCGGCGTATGCGACGCCGGAGCTATGGACCTGGGCGTTCTCACAGGAGCGCAAGGGCGGGTTGTTCTGAGCCCAGCGCGATGTCGGCGCTTCACCCCTCTCCCTGCGGGAGAGCGGTTGGGGTGAGGGTCGGCGGAGTGTCGCCGCTGGTGCTAGCAATGGGCTCTTGTAGCCCGGGTAAGCGAAGCGCACCCGGGGACCGTCACGCCCAACCCGGGTGCGCTTCGCTTACCCTGGCTACAAAGGCTGGATCCTTTTTCAGGGGTGACGATCAGGCGCGCAGCAACGCCTCCAGCACCGCCATCCGCACGGCGACGCCGTTGCTCACCTGCCGCAGGATTAGCGACTGTGGGCCGTCGGCCACTTCGTCGGTGATTTCCACGCCGCGATTGATCGGGCCCGGATGCATCACCACCGCATCGGGCGCGGCGTGCGTCAGGCGTTGCGCGGTGAGACCGAACTCGCGGTGGTAGTCGTCGAGCGAATCGATCAGCCCTTCCTCCATGCGCTCGCGTTGCAGGCGCAACATCATCGCCGCGTCCACGCCGTCCAGCGCGGCATCGAGATCGTGCGAGACGACGCAGCCGTCGAGCGTGCCATCGTTCGGCAGCAGCGAGGCCGGGCCACATACGCGGATCTCGCCGGTGCCGAGCGTGCGAAGCGCCTGCAGGTCCGAACGCGCGACACGCGAATGCTTCACGTCGCCGACGATCGCGACCTTCAGCTTCGAGAAATCCGAGCCCTTCGCCTGGCGCAGCGTGAGCATGTCCAGCAGGCCCTGCGTCGGATGCGCGCTGCGGCCGTCGCCGGCATTGACCAGTGCCGTGCCGTGTTCGACGTGCTGCGAGAGCGCGGCCACGGCGCCATCTTCGTGGTGGCGGATGACGAAGCCGCGCACGCCCATCGCTTCGAGGTTCTTCAACGTGTCCAGCGCGGTTTCGCCCTTGCGCGTGGACGAGGTGGACGCGTCGAAGTTCAGCACGTCCGCGCCCAGCCGCTGCGCGGCCAGCGTGAAGCTCATGCGCGTGCGCGTGGACGGTTCGAAGAACAACGTGCACACCGCGACGCCATCCAGCGCGCGGCGGTCGTAGTGCCCGTCGGCGAACGCCTGCGCGCGCGTGAGCAGCGCATCGAGCGCGTCGAAAGGCAGGCCATCGAGCGTGAGCAGGTGGCGCGGAAGGTGCATAGTCGATGCGTTCATGCGGTCGGCGGCGGGCTCGGCCGTGTCGGCCTTGCGGGATCGGAAAGGTCGGAAAGGTCCAGCGCGTCGTCGGGCGCGGCGAGCCAGCGTTCGATGATCACCGCGGCGGCGACCGCATCGAGCGCTTCCGCGTCGCGGCGGCGCTTGCGGCCTTCGGCGCGATCGGACGCGAAACGCTGCGCGGCCTCGATCGAACTCATGCGCTCGTCCACCAGCACCACCGGCAGGTTGTAGCGGTGCGCCAGTTCGCGCGCGAAGGCATGGGCGCGCTGGCGGATCGGCTGGTCGCCGCCGTCCAGCGACATCGGGTCGCCGACGATCAGTCCGTCGGGCCGCCACTCGCCGCGCAGCCGGTCGATCGACGCCCAGTCGGGCCCGTGCCCGTGTACGTCGATCACGGCAAGCGCGCGTGCGCCGTGCCCAAACGCGCTGCCGACCGCCACGCCGATGCGGCGCGCGCCGACGTCGAAGCCGAGCACGGTGCCGTCGCGGCGGATGCGGGGTTTGTCGGGCGAGGCCGCCATCAGGCGTGACCGGCGTAATCGGCCAGATGCGCGAAATCGACGCCGATGCGACCGGCGGCGGCCTGCCAGCGCGCGTCCAGCGGCAGCTCGAACAGCAGCTCGGCGTCGGCCGGCGCGGTGAGCCAGTCGTTCTCGGTCAGCTCGTGTTCGAGCTGGCCCGAACCCCAGCCGGCACAGCCCAGCGCGACGATCGCGTTGTCGGGGCCTTCGCCGCGCGCCATCGCTTCGAGGATGTCGCGCGAGGTGGTGAGGAACAGATGGTCGGTGATGGCCATCGTCGAATCCCACTGCATGCCGCCGTCGTGCAGCACGAAGCCGCGCTCCGGATGCACCGGGCCGCCGGCGAGCACCGGCTGGGCGCGCAGCGTTTCGTCGCCGCTCTCCAACCCCATCTGGCCGAGCACTTCGCCCAGCGTGTATTCGGATGCGCGGTTCACCACGATGCCCATGGCACCGTCGGCGTCGTGCTGGCAGATCAGCGCCACGCTGCGCGCGAAGTTCGAATCGGCCAGCGCGGGCAGCGCGATCAGCAGCTGGTTGGCCAGTGGCGTGGGCGTAACGGACATGGCCGCATTCTAGCCCGCCGGGCGTGACGCGTGCCGCATCGCGGCACGGCGTAGGATGGCGACTTTCCCTGCCGCGGCATCGCCGCCGAATCCCCGCCATGGCTTTCCCAACGCGCCCGCTCGTCCTGGCCTGCCTGGCCGTCCTCGTCCTCGCCGCCTGCCAGCGCTCGCCCGCGCCGGGAAGCGCGCCCGCGACCGCCACGCCCGCGCAGGACGCGGCCACGCCCTCCTACGCGGCGGCGCACGCCGGCGACTACGCGGTGGTCCCGCTCAAGGCGGATCTCTCCCGCTTCGACGAGAACACCCGGCGCATGATCGCCCGCCTGGTCGAAGCCAGCGAAGCGATGAACGCGATCTACTGGAAGCAGTCCTGGGCCGGCGATCACGCCGCGCTGCTGGCGCGCGCGCCGGATGCCGCGACGCGCGAGCTGGTCGAAATCAACTTCGGCCCGTGGGACCGCCTCAACGAGGACACGCCGATCCTCGACGGCATCGGCCCGCGCCCGCCGGGCGGCCCGTTCTATCCGGCCGACATGACGAAGGCCGAGTTCGAAGCCGCGCAGTTGCCCGACAAGACCTCCAACTACACCCTGCTCCGCCGCGAGAACGGCAAGCTGGTCACGGTGCCGTACCACGTCGCCTACAAGCCGGAGCTCGAACGCGCCGCCGCGCTCCTGCGCGAGGCCGCGACGCTCAGCGCCGACAAGTCGTTCGCCGATTACCTGAACCTGCGCGCCGACGCGCTGCTCGACGACGACTTCCGCCCCAGCGACATGGCGTGGATGGACATGAAGACCAATCCGGTCGACGTCGTCATCGGACCGATCGAAACCTACGAGGACCAGCTGTTCGGCTACAAGGCCGCGTACGAGGGCCTGGTGCTGGTGAAGGACGTGGAGTGGAGCGAGAAGCTCGCGCGCTTCGCGAGCTTCCTGCCGGCGCTGCAGAAGGGCCTGCCGGTGGACGCGAAGTACAAGGCGGAAATGCCGGGCTCGGACGCCGACCTCAACGCGTACCAGGTCGTCTATTACGGCGGCAACGCGAATGTCGGCGCCAAGACCATCGCGATCAACCTGCCCAACGACGAGGAAGTCCAGCTGAAGAAGGGCACGCGTCGCCTGCAGCTGGAGAACGTGATGAAGGCGAAGTTCGACACGATCCTGGTGCCGATCGCGAACGAGCTGATCGCGAAGGACCAGCTCAGGCACGTCACCTTCGACGCGTTCTTCGAGGATGTGATGTTCCATGAGGTCGCGCACGGCCTGGGCATCAAGAAAACCCTCGACGGCAAGGGCACGGTCGACGAAGCGCTGAAGGAGTACGCCTCCAGCTTCGAGGAAGGCAAGGCCGACATCCTGGGCCTGTACATGATCGACGCGCTGAGCCGGCAGGGCGAACTCGACGAAAGCAAGCTGATGGACGGCTACGTGACGTTCCTTGCCGGCATCCTGCGTTCGGTGCGCTTCGGCGCGAGCGACGCGCACGGCAAGGCGAACATGGTGCGCTTCAACTTCTTCGCCGAGCGCGGGGCGTTCACGCGCGATGCCGACGGCCGTTATCGCGTCGACTTCGACAAGATGCGCCAGGCGATGAACGCGCTCGGCGCGAAGCTGCTCACCGTTCAGGGCGATGGCGATTACGCGGAAGCCAGGCGCATGACCGAGACGATGGGCGTGATCAAGCCGGAACTCGCCGCGGACCTGGGGCGGTTGAAGGACGCGAAGATTCCGGTGGACATCCGCTTCGAGCAGGGACTGGAGACGCTGGGATTGCAGGAGTTCGCCAGCAAGAAGTAATCGTGCCTTCGTAGCCCGGTTAAGCGCAGCGCACCCGGGAACGCGATCAGCCCGGGGTGCGGCCGTCGGCCTTACCCGGGCTACACGAGCCTGCATTCTTGAAGCGGCCATTCTTTGGACCAATCGTTCCCCGGGTGCGCTCCGCTTTCCCGGGCTGCAAAACCTCTCCTTTCATTCGGAACCCCATGTCCGGCTACTGCGACCACGCCCCCGGCCACCCGCTCCACGGCCCCTACCACGACACCGAATACGGATTCCCGCAACGCGAGGAAGCCGTGCTGTTCGAACGCCTGATCCTGGAGATCAACCAGGCCGGCCTGAGCTGGGAAACCATGCTGCGCAAGCGCGAAGGCTTCCATCGCGCGTACCACGGTTTCGACGTCGACAAGGTCGCCAAGTACGGCGACCGGGACCGCGAGCGGCTACTCAACGACGCCGGCATCATCCGCAACCGCCTGAAGGTGGACGCGGCGATCCACAACGCGAACGTGATCCGCGGACTGCGCACCTCGCACGGCGGCTTCGCGCAATGGCTCGACGCGCACATCCTCGACGAGGCCGGCAAGCGTCGCGACAAGACCGGCTGGATCAGGCTGTTCAAGAAAACCTTCCGCTTCACCGGCGGCGAGATCACCAACGAATTCCTGATGAGCCTGGGCTACCTGCCCGGCGCGCACCGCGACGATTGCCCGGTGCAAAAGAAGATCCTCAAGCTCAAGCCGCCGCTCGATCCCGCCTGGCGCCGCAAGCTGTGATTCTTACGGCGCGCCACGCGGCGCCGCACGCGACGACAGGCGCAGCGACAGCAGTTCGGTGATCGCGCTGGGTTCGGCCGGCTTCACCAGGTGCAGGTCGAAGCCCGCCTCGCGGCTCGCCGCCTTCGCGTCCGCGCCGCCCCACCCGGTGAGCGCGATCGCGAGGAACGCGCGGCCCTCGGCATTGGCGCGCATCGCGCGGCAGGCCTCGAAGCCGTTGAGGTCGGGCATGCCGATGTCCATCACCACCGCGTCGGGATGCCACGCCTGCGCGCGCGCGACCGCCTGTCGTCCCTCATAGGCCACCGCGACCTGAAAGCCCGACAGCCGCAGCAGCAACGCCAGCGTATCGGCCGAGGCGCGGTTGTCGTCGACCACCAGCACGCGTTTCCATGCGTGGCCGGCGGCGGAGCGCTCGATGTCCAGCGGCTGCCCGGGAACCTCGACGGTGATGTGCACGAACGCCTGGTCCGCATCGTCCAGTGGCAGGCGCACCATGAATTCGCTGCCCTGCCCCAGTCCGTCGCTGCGCGCCTGGATGCGACCGCCGTGCATCGCCACCAGTTCCTTCGCCACCGCCAGTCCGAGGCCGAGCCCGCTCTGCGCGCGTTCGAGCGACGTGTCCACCTGCATGAAGCTGCCGAAGATCTGTTCCAGATGATCGGCCGCGATGCCGATGCCGTCGTCGCGCACGCACAGCACCGCCTCGTCGCCCTCGCGCGACAGGCACACGCGCACGTGGCCGCCTTCGCGGGTGAACTTGAGCGCATTGCTGAGCAGGTTGCCGAGCACCTGCATCACGCGCGTGGTATCGGCGAACACCGTCAGCGGCGACGACGCCAGATCGACACCCAGCGTGCGGTTCGCCGCCGCGTACGTCGCCTGCATCGCCTCCACCGCCACGCGCACTTCATGCGTGAGATCGACGCGACGCCGGTGCAGCTCCACCTTGCCGCGACTGATGCGGCTGATGTCGAGCAGGTCGTCGACCATGCGCACCAGGTGCCGCACCTGCCGCTCCATCATGCCGATGGTCGCGACGGCGTCCTCGCGCTCGTTCCACCGGTGCAGCAGCTCCAGGCCGGTGCGCAGCGGCGCCAGCGGATTGCGCAGTTCGTGCGCGAGCGTCGCCAGGAATTCGTCCTTGCGCCGGTCGGCCTGGCGCAGCGCGTGCTCCATGCGCCGACGGTCGGTGATGTCGGCGAACAGCACCGCCACCTTCGGAGCATCGTCCGGGCCGACGCGGAACGCGTACACGTCGAAGTCGCGCTCCAGCGCATCGGCGCGGCGTTCGAAGCGCAGCGGTTCGCCGGTTCGTGCCACCTCGCCGTAGATGTCGAACCAGTCCTGCTCCAGGTCCGGCGCGACCTCCAGCGCTGTGCGTCCGGCGGCGCCGACCAGGCCGGTCTGCCGTTCGAACGCGGGGTTGACCTCGCACAGGCGGTAATCCACCGCGCGTCCTTCCTCGAAGATCATTTCCAGCAGCGCGAATCCCTGGTCGATGGAATCGAACAGGTTGCGGTACTTCTCGTCCGACTGGCGCAGCAGGCCGGCGGCGATCTTTGCCTGGGTGATGTCCTGCGCCAGCCCGGTGACGGTGCGCACGCTGCCGTCCTCGCTGCGCGAGCCGACGGTGGCGCGGTCGTGGATCCAGCGCACGGCGCCGCTGTCGAGGACGATGCGGTATTCGGCGTCGAACGCAACCGCGTCGCCACGCGCGAACGCGTCGTGCAGCGCGCGCACGCGATGCGCGTCGTCGGCGTGGATGCGCTGGAACCACGCATCGCGATGCCGCACCGGTTCGATCGACCACAGGCGTTCGTGCGCGTCGTTGAGGTAGTGGACGCGATCGTGCACGAGGTCCACGACATAGAACGCCGCATCGAGGTTGCGCGCGACCTGCTGGAAACGCTCCTCGCTCTGGCGCAGCTCCGCCTCGGCGCGCGCGCGTTCGACGGCGGCCCAGGTGCGCTCGGCGGTCTCGCGCACCAGTTCGATTTCATGCGCGGTCCATTCGCGCGGACGCACGTCGTTCACGCCGAGCACCGCGATGAAACGCTGGTTCTTCACCAGCGGCACGTTGATGAGCGAGCGGATGCTCAGCGCGCGATAGCGCTCGCGTTCGGCCGGGGCGATGTCGGCGTCGGTTTCCGCGTCGGCCAGCACGAAATCGCGCGCCGCGCGCAGCATGCGCATTTTCTCCGGGCCGTAATCGTCCAGGCGATAACGGCCATCGAGGCTGTGCACGCCGCGGTTGTAGCTGTTGCGCACGCGGCACCAGGCGCCGTTGCGTTCGACCTCGCTGTAATAGCAGCGGTTGACGTCCAGATGCCCGGCGAGCATCGCCATCGCCACGCGCATGATCGCGCCGGCGTCCTCCAGCGGGCGCAACGCGTCGCCCAGCGCGACGAGAAAGCGCTGCGTGCGCGCGCCGTCGCGCAGCACGGCCTCGTCCTGCTTGCGCCCGGTGATGTCCATGACCACGCCGTCCATCCGCAGCGGCTGCGGCGGCGTGCCTTCGAACGAGGTGCGGCCATTCACGCTGATCCAGCGCTGCGATCCATCGGGCCGCAGGATGCGCACGTCCTCGCGCAGCAGCCCGTCGCCGTCGGGATCGAGCGCGCGCTCGACCGCGATGCGGTAGCCGTCGCGGTCGTCCGGATGGATCAGCGTCGCCAGCGCCTCGGCCTGGCTCATCGACGTGGCGGGCGGCAGGCCGAGCAGCGCGAGCAGGCGCGCGTCGAGCACGCCGTGGTCGCCCTGCGGATACCAGATGAAGCTGCCCAGCCCGGCGGCATCCAGCGCGAGCCGGATGCGCAGATCCTGGGCACGCGCCGGATCCTCCGATCGCTCCAGGCTGTGCGTGGTGACGGCCATCCGGCGGGTTCTCCTGCGAAACGCAGACGCCATCGTGTCCCATGGACGTAAGGGCGCTGTCAACGTGCGCGGCGGTTTCGTGTTGCGGATGGCGCTTGCGCTGTCAATCGTGAGCTGCACGCGAGAGTGCAGGAACTGCTCGAAGCGGTAGCCGTTCGAGCGTGTGACATGCAGCGCAGGCGAGTGCGAGCGCATCGCACGTCCTGACCCTCACCTCGGGAACTCCCTCCCATGCGAATGCAGGCGAGGATTGAAGAGGGGGGAAGTGTCCACCGATCACCTCGACGAAGGGCCGTCCCCACTTCGAATCGCCCGCCACTTGACTCATTTCGATATTTCCATAATCATCGAATCATGAACACCGAAGCCGCCCTCAGAGCCCTCACGGCCCTCGGCCATGAAGCCCGGCTCGCCGCCTTCCGCGAACTCGTGCAGGCCGGCCCCGATGGCCTCTCCGTCGGCGAACTGCGCGACCGCCTCGACCTGCCCGCCGCCACGCTCACCGCGCAGCTCAACCTGCTGCGCAATGCCGCGCTGGTCGCCGACGAGCGCGAGGGCCGCGTCATCCGCGTGCGCGCGAACTATCCGCAGATGAACGCACTGATCGCCTACCTCACCGAAAACTGCTGCGCCGGCGCGTCCGCCTGCGCGCCCGATCGCGGCTGCGCGCCGCAACCCCAAGGAGCCACGACGTGAACCGCTTCCACGTGCACCTGAACGTGTCCGACCTCGACCGCAGCATCCGCTTCTATTCGCAGCTCTTCGCCAGCGAGCCCGCCGTGGTGAAGGGCGATTACGCCAAGTGGATGCTCGAAGACCCGCGCGTCAACTTCGCCATTTCCACCACCGGCCGCACGCCGGGCATCGATCACCTGGGCATCCAGGTCGATAGCGGCGACGAGCTCGCCGCGCTCGGAAAGCGCCTGGACGCCGCCGGCGGCACGGTCGAGCCCGAACCGGACGCGACCTGCTGCTACGCACGCTCGGACAAGATGTGGACGGAAGACCCGCAGGGCACGCGCTGGGAAACCTTCCACACCTTCGGCGATGCGGTCACCTACCATGCCGCCGAGGCGACCTGCGCCACCGACGGCGCCGCATGCAGCCCGCGCGCGACACCGGCGCCCATCGCGACGGAACGCGCCGCCTCGCGCTGCACGCCCGCAGCGGGCTGCTGCTGAGGCGCGCCGTGAACCTGCGCCCCGCCACCGTCGCCGAACAGAACGCCATCCGCGCCCTCCTCGTCGAGGGCGCGCTGCCGGTCGACGATCTCGACGAAGCCGACGTGCGCTTCATCGTCGCCGAACGCGACGGGGCCGTGATCGGCGCGATCGGCCTGCAACCGTTCGATCGCGTCGGCCTGCTGCGCTCGCTGGTGGTGCGGGCGCAGGCGCGTGGCGAAGGCGTAGGCGCCGCGCTGGTGCAGGCGCTGGAAGCGCACGCGAGCGAACGCGGTCTGGAACGGCTCGTGCTGCTCACGCTCACCGCGGCGCCGTTCTTCGCCGCGCGCGGCTACGCCGTCATGGCCCGCGACGATGCGCCCGCCGTCGTGCAGGCCAGCGCCGAATTCCGTTCGCTGTGCCCGGCATCGGCCACGTGCATGTCGAAGATGCTTCCCCCCACCGGAAACTCCCGATGAAACGCATCCTGTTCGTCTGCATCGAAAACGCGAACCGCAGCCAGATGGCCGAAGCCTTCGCGCGCATCCACGGCGGCGATCGGGTGGAGGCGCTCAGTGCCGGCTCGAAGCCGTCGGGCCGCATCAACCCGAAGGCGATCCGCTTCATGTCGGAGCTCGGCTACGACCTGAGCGTGCACGAGTCCAAATCGCTGGACGACATCCACGGCGAGTTCGACGCCGTCGTCACCATGGGCTGCGGCGACGATTGCCCCTGGGTGCCGGCGCGCCGCCGCGAGGACTGGGCGCTGCCCGATCCGAAACACATGGACGACGACGGCTACCGCGCCGTGCGCGACGAGATCGCCGCACGCGTGAAAGCCCTGATCGCGGCGTTGTGATGCCACTGTCGCGGAAACTGCTGGCCGAGTTCATCGGCACCGCGCTGCTGCTGGCCGCCGTGGTCGGGTCCGGGATCATGGGCGAAACACTGTCGCGCGGGAACGCCGCGGTCGCGCTGCTGGCGAACGCCGCCGCCACCGCGGGCGCGCTGTACGTGCTGATCGTGCTGTTCGCGCCGATCTCCGGCGCCCACTTCAATCCGGCCGTCACCCTGGCGATGCGGCTGCGCGGCGAACTGGGCCGTGGCGAGTCGGCCGCCTACCTCGTCGTGCAGGCGATCGCCGCCGTCGCCGGCGTATTGCTGGCGCATGCGATGTTCGCGCAGCCGCTGCTGCAGCCCGGCACGCACGCGCGCACGGGCCTAGCGCAATGGGGCAGCGAAGCGGTGGCGACGTTCGGGCTGGTGCTGACCGTCCTGCTCGGCGCGCGACATCGTCCCGCCGCGCTGCCGGCGCTGGTGGCGAGCTACATCTTCGCCGCGTACTGGTTCACGGCGAGCACGTCGTTCGCGAATCCCGCCGTGACCCTCGCGCGCGCGCTGACGCAGACCTTCGCCGGGATCCGGCCGGTCGACGTCGCGGGATTCGTGATGGCGCAGGCGTTCGGGACCATTGGCGCGGTCGTCGCTGCGAAGGCGTTCCGGGTTCCCGCGACCGCCTGACGATCACGCGTCCGCCCAGCGGAAACGTTCGATCACGCGCGACAGCCGGTCGCATGCCGCGTCGAGCCGTGCCTCGTCGGTCGTCGCGACGCCGAGCAGCAATCCCGAATCGCGCGCGCCCGTCGGGTCGTACCACGCCGACAGCGGCACGGGCGCGAGGCCGAACGCCTGCGCTTCCCGGCAGATCGCGGCGTCGTCGGTGCCGTCGGGCAATCGCAACAGTACGGCCAACCCACCTGCCTGCACCGCATGCCCGCGCGCCCGCAACGCCGCCATCAAGGCGTCGCTGCGCGCGGCGTACAGCCGCTTCATGCGGCGCAGATGGCGCAGGTAATGCCCTTCGCGCATGAATCCGGCGACGGCCGTCTGCACCGCCGGCCCGGGCGCGGGCGCGAACGCCATCGCCGCTTCGGCGAAGCGCGGCGCCACCGCCGCGGGCACGACCAGGAATCCCAGCCGCAACGCCGGACTGATCGTCTTGCTGAAGGAGCCGATGTGGATCACGCGGCCGGCGCGATCCAGCGACGCCAGCGCGGGCGCCGCGCGGCGCTTGAGCTGCAGTTCGCCGAGATAGTCGTCCTCGAACACCCACGCCTGCGCGCGCGTGGCCCATTCGATCAGCTGCACGCGACGCGCGAGCGCGAGCGTCCCGCCCAGCGGCGCGTGCTGCCCGGGCGTGACCAGCGCGAGCGCCGCATCGGGCGCGCGCGCGATCGCCTGCGCCACGTCGAGCCCGTCCTCGTCCACGCGCATCGGCACCAGCGACATCCCGGCCAGTTCCAGCGCCATGCGGCCCTGGAAGAATCCGGGGTCCTCCATCCATGCGGTGCGCCCGTCCATGCGCAGCACGCGCAGCGCGAAGGCGAGCGCGCCGGCGTAACCGGTGGTGACGAACACCTGCGAGGGATGGCACTCCAGGCCGCGCGCGATGCGCAGGTGGGCGGCGATCGACTGGCGCAGCTCGAACGTGCCGCGCGGATCGGGATACACCGCCGGCTCGGCGACCTCGGCGCGCGCCGCGTTGGCGCGAAGTCGGGCGAACAGGGGAACCGGAAAGTGATCGGAAGCCGGAACGCCCATCTGGAAGATCGCCGGCCCGGAGAAGAACTCCTGGTACAGCGCGGGCGGCGGATCCGGCTCGGCGGGCGGCTTCGTCGACAGCGCCTTCGCCGCGTGATCCGACACGCGCGTGCCGCCGGCACGCGAAGTCACGACGATCTGGTCGTCGGCAAGCCGCTCGTAGGCCGCCTTCACCGTGCCGCGCGCGACGCCGAGCTGCGCCGCAAGGTCGAGCCACGACGGCAGCCGCGCGCCGGGCGCGAGGCTGCCGCTCTCGATCGCGGCCACGATGCCCTTGCGGATCTGCTCGGTGAGCGTGTCGCGGGCGGAGCGGTCGAGCCTGAATGTGAGCGACGGCGCCATGCCGCATGGTACAGCCGAACTTTCCGTTCCTGGTTCTTTCGACTGCACCGGGATGCGCGCAGGATGCGCTCACCGCCCCCACCGGAGCTTCCCGATGCAAGCCGTCCGTTCCCGCCTGATGCTGTTCGCCGCCGCGATGCTGGCGTTCGCCGGCGGCGCCGTCGCGCACGACGCCACGGGCGCATCGCGCGAATCGGTCGTCGTCGACTTCTCGCGGCCGATCCCCAACGTCCCCGGCAAATCGCTGGTCGCCGTCGAAGTCACGTATCCGCCGGGCGCCGCGTCGCCCGCGCACGTCCATGCCGCTTCGGCCTTCATCTATGCGCACGTGGTGTCCGGCGCGATCGAAAGCCGGATCGACGACGGGCCGGTACGCGTCTATCGCGCCGGCGATTCGTTCCATGAAGACCCCGGCTCGCGCCATTCTGTCAGCCGCAATGCCAGCCAGTCCGAACCGGCGAAGCTGCTCGCCGTGTTCGTCGTCGACACCGGCGATACCGATCTCACCACGCCCACCGAATGAGGAACACGACCATGACCCAGCGACTGGACTACACGAAGGCGGCGCCCGGCGGCGTCAAGGCGTTCGGCAGCGTCTACGGCTACATCATGCAGAGCGGGCTCGACGCGACGCTCGTCGACCTGGTCTACCTGCGCGTGAGCCAGATCAATGGCTGCGCCTACTGCCTGGACATGCACACACGCGAACTGCACGGCAGGGGCGTGCCGATCGAGAAGCTTGCGCTCGTGCAGGCCTGGCGCGAGGCCGGCGAGCTGTTCAGCGAGACCGAACGCGCGGCGCTCGCATGGAGCGAGACGGTGACGCTGGTCGCGCAGACCGGCGTGCCCGACGCCGAGTTCGCCGCCGCCTCGAAGGTGTTCGACGAGAAGCAGCTGTCCGACCTGACCATGGCGATCGGCCTGATGAACGCCTACAACCGCCTGGCGATCAGCTTCCGCCGACCGCCGGCCGCGGCGCTCACCGCGGGCGGCTGATCGTCGCGCCGGCCGACAGGATCAATGCCCCGCTGGCAGGCCGGTGCGCGCGTCGCGATAGGTGCCCAGCCGTTCCACCAGCGATTCGCTGGCGCGGTTGAGCCCGACCACCTCGACCTGCGCGCCGTGCCTGCGCAGCTTGAGCACCACGCGGTCCAGCGCCGCCACGGCGCTGGTGTCCCAGAAGTGCGCGTGGGTGAGGTCGATGACGACCCGCTCCGGCGCATGCAGGTAATCGAAGCTGTTGGCGAACTGGATCGCGCTGGCGAAGAACACCTCGCCGTGGACCTCGTACACGCGCGCGCCGTCCTCGCCGACGCGATCGTCCAGGCGGAGCATCGAACTGGCACGGCGCGCGAACGACAGCGCGGTCAGCAGCACGCCGGTGATGACGCCCTTGGCCAGGTCGTGCGTCGCCACGGTGACGATCACCGTGCCGATCATGATCAGGCTCGCGCTCTTCGGATGCGTCTTCAGCTCGACGAAGCTCTTCCAGTGGAACGTGCCGATGCTGACCATGATCATCACCGCCACCAGCGCGGCCATCGGGATGCGCGACACCCATTCCGACGCGTACACCACGAGCAGCAGCAGCACGACGCCGGCGACGAAGCACGACAGCCGTCCGCGCCCACCGGAGCTGACGTTGATCACCGACTGACCGATCATCGCGCAGCCGGCCATCCCGCCGAACAGGCCCGCGACGATGTTGCCCGCGCCCTGCCCCGCGCATTCGCGGCGGCGGTGGGTCGGCGTGTCGGTCGCGTCCTCGACGATCTGCGCGGTCATCAGCGATTCCAGCAGGCCAACCACCGCCAGCGTCGCCGACACCGGCAGCAGGATCTTCAGCGTGTCCAGCGTCCACGGCACGTCGGGGAACAGGAACGACGGCAGCGCGTCGGGCAGCTCGCCCATGTCGCCCACGGTGCGGATGTCCACGCCGAACCACATGCATGCGGCGGTGAGCACCACGATCGCCACCAGCGGCGACGGCACGGCGCGCGTCACCCGCGGCAGCAGGTAGATGATCGCCAGCGCCGCCGCGCACACCACGTACACCGGCCAGCGCACGCCGATGAGTTCGGGCAGCTGCGCGAGGAAGATCAGGATCGCCAGCGCGTTGACGAAGCCGATCACCACCGAGCGCGAGACGAAGCGCATCAGCGTGTTCAGCCGCAACGCGGCGGCGACGAGTTGCAGCACGCCGGCGACGATCGTCGCGGCGAACAGGTAGTGCAGGCCGTGGTCCTTCACCAGGTCGACCATCACCAGCGCCATCGCGCCGGTCGCGGCGGAGATCATGCCCGGCCGGCCACCGGCGATGGCGGTGATCACCGCGATGCAGAACGACGCGTAGAGGCCGACCTTCGGGTCCACGCCGGCGATGATCGAGAACGCGATGGCCTCGGGGATGAGCGCGAGCGCGACGAGCAGGCCGGACAGGATGTCGCCGCGGACATTGCCGAACCACTGCTCGCGCAGCGACCAGGTGACGGACATGGGATGAACTCCGACGCGCCTTCGCGGCGCGAAACGTGAATGGATGACGGACAGGCCCCTTCGTCCGCCGTGGCGACGGCGGAGCGATGCATCGTGTACGCGGGGGATCAGGGCGGCGTCATCACGCGGAGCGGCATCGGCGAAAGGCCGGCCATTCTACTCCGCCGGGCGCCGCGCTCAATGTCGGGCGATGGCGCGAACCGCGCGGGTGCTCACGCTGCCCCCCGCCGCGCACGAAGTGACCGCCGCCACATTCCTTCACATCGGAACGCGTGGTCGCGTCCACACATGCACGCGTGCGTTCCTGCGCATTCCTGCGTTTCCTAATGCGTTCGAACCCGACTGCGCAAAGCGTCGCGATCCACTCGGCAACATCGCCACGGCTATGGCACGCATGCGACGAAGGTCGCGTGCGATTGCAGCAAAACTGAAACGAACTCTTCCTAGCATCCCGGCCGCCACCGATCGGTGGCGTTTCCTTTTTCTGCCGGCAGGATCCGATGAAACGCACCCACGCACGCAGCCGCAACCGTCTTTCGCTCGCCGTATCGGCGATGCTCGTCCTCATCGCATCCGGCGCAGCAGCCGACGAGGTCAACGACCTCGACGCCGTGCAGGTGATCGCCGACTACGGGTTCCAGCCGGTGGACGTGAAGAAGGCCGCACCGACGATCGTCGATTCGGTGATGAACGACGACATCGAAGCGCCCACCGGCGACAACTCGATCGCCTCGATGGTGATCCAGGTGCCGGGCGTGAGCTTCGAAGGCGACGGCGACGAGCCGCGCTACATCACGGTGCGCGGCATTTCCTCCGACCTCAACGTCACCACCATCGACGGCCTCACCCTGGCGACCACCGGCGAGAACGGCGCCGGCACGCGCCGCGTGAACCTGCAGCTGGTGCCCAGCGACATCTCCGAACGCGTGGACGTGTACAAGGCGTTCACCGCCGAGCAGGACGCGGCGGCGATCGGCGGCGCGATCGACATCGTCACGCGTTCGGCGTTCAACAGCGCCAACCCGTACTTCATGGTCGATGGCTACGGCATCCATTCCAGCTTCGAAGGCCCGGAAGGCGAGAACGCCGGCGGCGCGGGCAAGTCGCACTGGGGCAAGGGCCTGAAGACCGCGTTCGCGCAGCGCTTCGGCAGCGAGGACCAGTTCGGCATCGTGTTCACCGCGCGCTACCAGGACCGCGTGCGCAACTCCAACAAGAACTGGACCGACGCGCGCACCTACTTCGACGCGGACGGCAATACGGTTCCCGCGCCCGATCCCGCGCTCGGCTGGGACGGGCGCAACTCGCTGACCAAGTTCGCCTATGGCGACTACAGCAACACCATCACCAACAAGGGCGCATCGCTGAAGCTGGAATGGCGCCCGCGCGACGACGTCCGCACCTCGCTGATGGGCTATTCGTACAACCGCCGCGAATCCTCGACGATGAATTCGACCGACCTCATCGGCAATCCGAACGAGGTCACCGACCGCACGCAGGACACCGGCCGGGTCGGCGTGGACTACATCCAGTCCACGCTGCGCTACAACCAGTGGGATCGCACCGCGAGCGGGCTGATCTCCGCGCTGGACTGGCGCATCGACGATCGGAACGAGCTGTCCTTCCGCGCCGGCTACACCAAGGAAACCTACGCGGACCTGGAACCCTACGCGCAGGTGCGCACCACGCCCGACGACCAGTCCTACACCTACTGGATGGGCCAGCTGCCGCAGATGACGTCGTACCTGGGCGACACGCTGTCGAACCCGTACCTGCTGCGCACCGCGCGCCTGACCGACAACCACGCCGAAGAGAACGTCCTCGACCTGCGCGCCGACTACGGCTTCAACGCGGGCCCGGGCGCGATGGGCTTCGGATTCAGGGCCGGTGTCGAATACCGCCGCCTGCGCCTGGGCAAGGACGTGGACAGCCTGCGCTACGTCGCCGGCGGCAGCATCGACGACTACATGTACGACCCGGGCTATTCGCATCACGGCAGCAACGGCCTGGTCGTGCCGTGGCTGAACTACGACCGCTTCTGGCCCGCCGTTCCCGGCATGCTGGCGGTCGACGAGGCCGCCACGCGCCAGTACAGTGCCATCAGCGACTACGCCTACGAGGAGGACGTCGCCAACGCCTATCTGTCGCTGCGCTACGCGACGGACGCGACGCAGTACATCGTCGGCCTGCGTTACGACGACACCTCGTTCGAGGGCCGCACGCCGCTCACGGTCGATGGCGTGCTGACCAGCGAATTCGCGCGCCCGCAGGGCGACTACAGGAGCTGGCTGCCGTCGTTCAACGTCGTCCATGACCTGAACGAGCACTGGAAGCTGCGCGGTTCCTTCAGCCGCACCATCGGCCGCCCGACACCGGGCGACATCGCGCAGGCCGAAAGCGAGACCTGCGGCGAGGACACCAGCGGCTGCACGATCACGCGCGGCAACCCGGACCTGAAGCCGCGCCGCGCGAAGAACTACGACGTCGCGCTGGAACGCTACTTCGACGGCGGCAATGCGCTCGTCGCGCTGACCGCGTTCCGCAAGGAGATCGCCGACGACATCTTCACGCTCACCACCGACGTGGAGAACAACGGCGTCGTCGACCGCATCCGCCAGCCGCTCAACGCCGACGAATCGATGGTGCGGGGCCTGGAGCTGTCGCTGGTGAACCGCAGCTTCGCCTTCCACGAGAACCTCGGCGCGTCGCTCAACGTGAGCCGCCTGGATGGCGAGATGCACTACGTCGCCGACGCCGGCCGCCGCACGCTCGACCGCATGCAGTACCAGCCCGACTGGATGGCGAACCTCACGCTCACCTACAACCTGCCGGCGATCCGCGGCGCGGCGCGCCTGTCGGCGAACTACCAGGACGACTACCTCGCCTCGATCGGCTCGACGCCATGGAACGACAAGTTCTTCCGCCACAAGACCACGGTGGACCTGTCGTTCTGGCACCAGGTCGCCGACCGCTGGACGTTCAAGTACGAGATCGACAACCTCCTCGACGCCAAGCCGCAGTGGTTCTACGGCCGCGACATGTACGGAACGCTGTCGCAGGAAGACGAGTACGGCCAGGGCGTGTACTTCCACGTCATCTATTCGCTCGACTGATCGCCACGCGCCGTCGCGTGGCGGCGCCCTTTCGCGGGAACACACCATGATCGATACACGACGCCGCCGCCTGCTGCAGGCCTTCGCCGCCGGTTCCGCCGGCCTGCTGCCCGGCCCCGCGTGGCTGCACGCGCAGGCGCTGCCGCGCAACGTGCTCGCCAGGCCCACGTTCGACCGCGATCCGTTCACGCTCGGCGTGGCATCGGGCGAGCCGGCCTCCGACGGCTTCGTGCTGTGGACGCGCCTGGCGCCGCAGCCGCTCGAACAGGGCGGCGGCATGGTGATGAAGCCCGTCGTGGTGACGTGGGAAATCGCGCAGGACGACGCGTTCCGCCTCATCGTGCGCACCGGCGAGACGCTTGCGCATCCGGAACTCGCGCATTCGGTGCACGTGGAAGTGGAAGGACTCGCGCCCGCGCGGCCGTACTGGTACCGCTTCGTGGTGGGCGATGCGGTGAGCCCGGTCGGCCGCAGCGCGACGCTCCCGGCGTCGGACGCGCGCGTGGATCGCGTGCGCTTCGCGGTCGCCGGCTGCCAGCATTACGAGGAAGGCCACTACACCGCGTGGCGCCGCATCGCCGAAGAGCCGCTCGATTTCGTCTTCCACTACGGCGACTACATCTACGAAGGTCCCGACCGTGGCTCCGGCGAGCGCCGCATGAACGGACGTCCGTTCACGCCGTTGCGCCGCCACGTCGGCGAGGAGATCTACTCGCTCGACGATTACCGCCGCCGCCACGCGCTGTATCGCGGCGACCGCGACCTTCAGGCCGCGCATGCGTCGGCGCCGTGGTTCGTCAGCTTCGACGACCACGAGATCGACAACAACTGGGCCGGCGACAGCGACCAGGACGGTACGCCGCGCGAGCTGTTCCTGTTGCGTCGCGCCGTCGGCATGCAGGCGTTCTACGAACACATGCCGCTGCGACGCGCGTCGCTTCCGGTCGACGGCGCGATGCGCATGCATCGACGCGCCGGTTTCGGCGACCTGCTGCAGGCGCACTTCCTCGACACGCGCCAGTACCGCAGCGACCAGGCCAACGGCGATCGCGACGCCGCGCAGGACGCCGTCGCGCGCGCGCCGGAACGCAGCATGCTCGGTCGCGAGCAGGAACGATGGCTGCACGACGGCCTGCGCCCCGATCACCACCGCTGGCACGTCATCGCGCAGCAGGTCGGCCTGGCCAACCTCGCCATGCAGCCGCGCGGCCCGGGCAGCGACGTGGTGTATTCGATGGACCAGTGGTCCGGCTACCTCGCCAATCGTCGCCGCCTGCTCGGCCACATCGAACAGTCGGGCATGAAGAACGTGGTGACGGTGTCGGGCGACGCGCACCGTCATTTCGCCAGCGACCTGCTGCAGGACGGCGAGGAATCGAAGGTGATCTCGAGCGAGTTCCTGGCGACTTCGATCACGTCCGGTTCCGACGGCATCGGCGAGGACGACGACTTCACCCGCACCACGCGCAGCCTCAACCCGCACCTGAAGGCGATGGTCGACAAGCGCGGCTACGCGCTTTGCGACGTGACGCGCGAGACGTGGACGGCGGAGCTGAAGGTACTCGACCGCGTGATGGTGCCCGACGAACCGGTGAAGGTGCATGCGCGGTTCGCGATCGAGCACGGGCGGCCGGGGATGCAGCGGGGCTGACGCTTGCGGGACCGGCGACCGGAGACCCGGACCCGTGAAAGCAGGAGGAAAGCCTTTGCGCTGGCTCTTCACCCGTCCCCGATTCCCGGTCCGAAAAGCAACGTCGTAACCAGGTGACGCCGTCGTGAAGCGACGGCATCGCACGTTGCATGCCACCTTGGAAAAATCGCCTGCGTGGCGCGCCATCGCCGCACGCACGGTGTATGTTCGCCGCATACCGAGGGCGAACGCGATGACGACACCATCCGGGCCTCAGGCCGCCCCAGACCGCACTGCACCGCCGCCGGGCGAGGACGAGGCAGCGGCGACGCAGTCGCAACTCGCAGGCATGATCCTGCTGCACCAGCTCAGCGAGGAACTGGTCGGCGCGGAAGACGAAAGTGCGCTCTACCAGAAGCTGGTGAACGCGGCGGTCGCGATCATGCGTTCGGACTTCGGCAGCCTGCAGGTGCTCGAAGCCGGCGGTCGCGGTCCGCAGTTGCGCCTGATCGCCGCGCACGGATTCACGCCGCACGCGCAGCACCACTGGGCCGTCGTCGACGCCGATTCGAACTGCATCTGCGGGCTCGCGTTGCGCAGGGGCGAGCGCGTGATCTCGTCGGATCTCGTACGCGACGCGCTCATCCCGCAGGATGACCTGGCCGTGTATCTGGACACCGGCATGCTCGCCGTGCAGAGCTCGCCGCTGATCACGCGCCACGGCCGCCTGCTCGGCATGCTCTCCACGCACTGGCGCCGCACGTACGCGCCCACGGCCGACCAGCTGCGGCTGTTCGACATCCTCGTGCGCCAGGCCGCGGAGCTGATCGAACGCAACCAGGTCGACGCCGCGCTGCGCGAACGCGAGGCCTGGCTCGCCGGACAGAAGGAAGCGATGCAGGCGGCGATGGACGGCGCGCCGCTGGAGGTCTCGCTCGGCGTGCTTGCGCGCACCGCGACGCAGCAGCTCGACGACGGCGTGCGCGCGGCGTTCTACCTGTCCGATGTGGACGGAAAGCAGCTGAACCACGTCGTCGGCATGGACGAGACCTACGCGCAGGCGGTGAACGGCTTCCTCATCGGGCCCGAATCGCTCACGTGTGGGCTTGCCACCGCCACCGGCGAGGCCGTGCTTACCAGCGACGTACGCGAGGATCCGCGCTGGCAGCCCTGGCTGTGGCTCGCCGAGCGTTTCGGCTATCGCGCCTGCTGGAGCTTCCCGATCCACACCTCGGCCGGTTCGTTCGTCGGCACCTTCGCGCTGTACTGGCCGCAGCCGCACGAAGCGACGCCGCGCCACATCGACCTGGCCGCGCGGCTCACCCAGACCGCCGCGATCATCATCTCGCGCGACATCGAAGCCACCGCGCGCCGCCGCACCGCCGCGGCCTTGCGCGAAAGCGAAGCGGCGCTGCGCGACGCCGGGCGGCGCAAGGACGAGTTCCTCGCAATGCTCGCGCACGAGCTGCGCAACCCGATCGCGGCGATCCGCAACGCCAGCTACCTGCTGCTCAACCATCCCGATTCGGTCGCCACCGCGCGGTGTTCGGCGCTGATCGACCGGCAGGTCGCGTTGCTGACCGAGCTGGTCGACGACCTGCTCGACGTCTCGCGCATCACGCGCGGCCTGGTCACGCTGCGGCGCGAGCCCTGCGAACTGCAGGCCATCGCGCGCAACGCGCTGTCGAGCCTGCAGCCGATGATCGCCGGCAAGGGCCACCGCCTGGAGTTCGCCGCGCCGGAGCTGCCCGTGCGCGTGATCGGCGATCCGGGACGCATCGAGCAGATCGTGGTGAACCTGGTCTGCAACGCGGTGAAGTACACCGATCCGGGCGGTCGCATCGGCGTGACGATCCAGGCGCACGACGGCGCGGCGGAACTGCGCGTGAGCGACGACGGCATCGGCATGTCGCCGGAAGTGACCGGGCGCGTGTTCGATCTGTTCGCGCAGGCCGAGCGCGGGCTGGCGCGCTCGCAGGGCGGGCTCGGCATCGGCCTGACCATCGTCAAGCAGCTGGTCGAACTGCACGGCGGCACGGTGCGGGCCTTCAGCGAAGGAACGGGGCGCGGCTCGGAATTCACCGTGCGCCTGCCGCTGGCCCAGGTTCCGTATGCGCACGTGGACGCGAGCCGCGAACCACAGCGCGCGAACCCGCTGGCCGCGCACCGCGTGCTGGTCGTCGACGACCGCGAGGACTGCGTGGATTCGATGGCCGCGCTGCTGGAGATCCACGGCGCGCAGGTGCGCACCGCGAGCAACGGCGTCCGCGCGCTGGAGCTGATCCGCGCGTGGAAGCCGGACATCGTGCTGCTCGACCTGGGCCTGCCCGACATCGACGGTTTCGAGGTCGCACGCCGCGTGCGCGCGGACCCCGATGGCCACGCCGTGCTGCTGGCCGCGGTGAGCGGCTACGGACAGCCGGACGATGTGGAGCGCGCGCTCGCCGCGGGCTTCGACCGGCACTTCATCAAGCCGGTGGACATTCCGGAGCTGGTGCGGTGGTTGCAGGAGGTGTCGCTTGCTGCGGCGGGCGCGACAGCGAAGGTCTGATCGCACCGCTGGAAACAGAAAGCCCCGCTTCCGCGGGGCTTTCCTGCATGCAGCGCGGTGGCGCGGCGATCACCGCACCTGCGCCAGCTCCACGCCGTCCAGCCCGGCCGCGAGCGTCTTCGCGTCGCCGCCCTGCGCCAGCTTGATGCGCAGGCGCACTTCGTTCTGCGAGTCGGCGTAGCGCAGCGCGTCCTCGTAGGAGATCTCGCCGGCCTGGTACAGCTCGAACAGGCTCTGGTCGAAGGTCTTCATGCCCAGCTGCACGGAGTCCTTCATCACTTCCTTGAGCTTGTGGATCTCGCCGTCGCGGATGTAGTCCTGCACCAGCGGCGTGCCCAGCAGGATTTCCATCGCCACGCGACGGCCCTTGCCGTCGGGCGTGGGGATCAGCTGCTGCGCGACCACGCCCTTGAGGTTCAAGGACAAGTCCATCAGCAACTGCTGGCGGCGGTCTTCCGGGAAGAAGTTGATGATGCGGTCCATCGCCTGGTTGGCGTTGTTCGCGTGCAGCGTGCACAGCACCAGGTGGCCGGTTTCGGCGAAGGCGATGGCGTGGTCCATGCCTTCGCGCGTGCGCACCTCGCCGATCATGATCACGTCCGGCGCCTGGCGCAGCGTGTTCTTCAGCGCCGCTTCCCAGCTGTCGGTGTCGATGCCGACCTCGCGCTGCGTGATGATGCAGCCCTCGTGCTTGTGCACGAATTCGATCGGGTCCTCGATGGTGATGATGTGGCCGGTCGAATTGAGGTTGCGGTAGCCGATCATCGCCGCCAGCGAGGTCGATTTACCGGTGCCGGTCGCGCCGACGAAGATGATGATGCCGCGCTTGGTCATCGCCAGTGTCTTGATCACCGGCGGCAGGTTCAGCTCTTCCACCGTCGGGATCTTGGTCTCGATGCGACGCAGCACCATGCCGACCTGGTTGCGCTGGTAGAAGCAGCTCACGCGGAAGCGGCCGACGCCGGCGACGCCGATGGCGAAGTTGCACTCGTGCGTCTTCTCGAATTCCTCGCGCTGCTGCGGGCTCATCACGTTGAGCACCATGTCGCGCGACTGCTGCGGCGTCAGCGGGTTCTGGGTGATCGGCGCGATCTTGCCGTGCACCTTCATCGACGGCGGCATGCCCGCGGTGATGAACAGGTCCGACGCCTTCTGGTGCGCCATCAGCTTCAGGAACGAAGTGAAGTCGATGGCGCCGGTGGCGGCGTTGACGGCGGGCGTGGCGCCTGGAGTGCTGGTGCTCATGTGTGTCCCCTTTGGGCAGGACTCGGGATTTGGGACTCGGGACGCGGCGAACCATCGCCCAACCCCGAACATCCCTCACCGCTTCCCGCAAACAGCTGATACTGACTAATCCCCAAGTGCATCCATCGAGCCCCGGTCCCGGGTCCCGGATGTCACTCGAACAACCGCTTGTCCTTGGCGTATTCCTTCGCCTGCGGACGCAGGATCAGGCCGCGCTTGACGAGGTCCTGCAGGTGCTGGTCGAGCGTCATCATTCCGTAGCTCTGGCCGGTCTGGATCGCCGAGTACATCTGCGCGACCTTGTCCTCGCGGATCAGGTTACGGATGGCCGGGATGCCGACCATGATTTCCCACGCCGCGGTGCGACCGCCCCCGACCTTCTTCAGCAGCGCCTGCGAGATCACCGCGCGCAGCGATTCGGACAGCATCGAGCGCACCATCGGCTTCTCGCCGGCGGGGAACACGTCGATGATGCGGTCGATGGTCTTGGCCGCCGACGAGGTGTGCAGCGTGCCGAACACCAGGTGGCCGGTTTCCGCGGCGGTCAGCGCCAGGCGGATGGTTTCCAGGTCGCGCAATTCGCCGACGAGGATGTAGTCCGGGTCTTCACGCAGCGCCGAACGCAGCGCCTCGTTGAAGCCGTGCGTGTCGCGGTGCACCTCGCGCTGGTTGATCAGGCACTTCTGCGAGGTGTGCACGAATTCGATCGGATCCTCGACCGAGAGGATGTGGCCGTATTCGCTCTTGTTGATGTGGTCGAGCATCGCCGCCAGCGTGGTCGACTTGCCCGAACCGGTCGGGCCGGTCACCAGGATCAGGCCCTGCGGCTGGTCGATCAGTTCGCGGAAGATCGGCGGGCAGCCCAGGTCGTCCAGCGTGAGCACTTCGGACGGAATCGTACGGAACACCGCACCGGCGCCGCGGTTCTGGTTGAACGCGTTGACGCGGAAGCGCGCCAGGCCCGGGATCTCGAACGAGAAGTCGACCTCGAGGAATTCCTCGTAATCGCGGCGCTGCTTGTCCGACATGATGTCGTACACCAGCGCGTGGACCTGCTTGTGGTCCAGCGCCGGGATGTTGATGCGCCGCACGTCGCCGTCCACGCGGATCATCGGCGGAAGGCCGGCGGACAGGTGCAGGTCGGATGCTTTGTTCTTGACCGAGAACGCCAGAAGTTCGGCGATATCCATGCGTGCTCCCCTGCACTGCCGGAGTGAAACTGTGGAACGGAAGGACCCCTGGAGGGCAGTATAGCCCCCACTCCTCGCCCCAAACCAAGCACCTTTTCCAGGAATTGAGACGTGCGCGCACGCGCCCTTGCGGACATCCTGCTCCAGCTCCAGAACGCCGCGACCGCGGCCGGCCGGCCGCAGCCGCGCCTGCTCGCAGTCAGCAAGACCCAGGATGCGACGGCCGTCGCGGAATTGGCCGACGCCGGACAGCGGGCCTTCGGCGAGAACTACGTCCAGGAGGCCATGGGCAAGGCTGCCGCGCTCGCCGACCGCGGGCTGGAATGGCACCTCATCGGCCATCTCCAGTCCAACAAGGCAAAGGAGGCGGCGGCGCTGTTCGACTGGGTGCAGACCGTGGACCGCCCCAGGCTGGTCGAGGCGCTGGCGCGGCACCGCTCCGACGACCGGACGCCGCTGAACGTGCTGATCCAGGTGAACATCGACGACGAGGCCAGCAAGCACGGCTGCCAGCCCGACGACGTGCCGGCGTTGGCGCGGGCCATCGCCGCGCAGCCGCGACTGTGCCTGCGCGGGCTGATGGTGATCCCCACCCCGCATCCCGACCCCGAACAGCGCCGCGACGCCTTCCGCCGCACGCACGCCCTGTTCGATGCGCTGCGTGCGGGGCATCCGTCCGTCGACACGCTGTCGATGGGGATGAGCGACGACTTCGCGGTCGCCATCGCCGAGGGGGCGACGATGGTGCGGATCGGGACGGCGTTGTTCGGGGCGCGGCCCAGGCGGGACCCGGAAAAGGCGAACTGACGCGCTTTGTTATCTTTCCGGCTGTTTCTTACCTGCAGCATTCCGATGGCACATCCGAGTCCCGAGTCCAAAGTTCCGAGTCCCGACCAGGTCGCCTTCATCGGCGGCGGCAACATGGCCCGCAGCCTGATCGGCGGACTGGTCGCGCGCGGCCAGGCACCGCAGGCGATCCGCGTCGCGGAACCCGTGGCGTCGCTGCGCGATGCCCTGCAGCGCGACTTCGGCGTGACGTGCGCCGGGCACGCCGTTGCGGCCGCCGACGGCGCCGACGTCTGGGTGCTCGCGGTCAAGCCGCAGGTGATGCGCGAGGTCTGCACCGCGCTCGCCGAGCTCGCGCAGAAACGCCGTCCGCTGGTGGTGTCCATCGCCGCGGGCATCACCACCGGCCAGCTCGATCGCTGGCTCGGCGGCGGCATGGCGATCGTGCGCGCGATGCCGAACACGCCCGCGCTGCTCGGCGTCGGCATCACCGGCCTGTTCGCGAACGCGCGCACCGACGACGCGCAGCGCGCGAACGCGACGGCGCTGCTCGAAGCGGTCGGCCCCGCCGTGTGGATCGACGACGAATCCACGATGGACGCGGTCACGGCGGTGTCCGGCAGCGGCCCGGCGTACGTGTTCCTGCTCGCCGAGGCGATGCAGGCCGCCGGCGTCGCGCAGGGCCTGTCGCCGGATGCGGCGCGTGCGCTGGTGCGGCAGACGCTGCTCGGTGCGGCGACGATGCTGGTCAGGCAGGACGAACCCGCCGACGTGCTGCGCGCGCGCGTGACCTCGCCCGGCGGCACCACGCAGGCGGCGATCGAAACCTTCGAAGCCGGCGGCTTCCGCGAACTGGTGGATCGGGCGATCGCCGCTGCAACGCAACGCGGTCGCCAGTTGTCCGCCGCGAACGACTGATCCCCTGACCGGAGCGAACATGCGCCACGCCTTCGCGATCTGCCTGCTGTGCACCGCCGCGCTCACCGCCTGTGGCGGAAACGCGCCGCCCGCGCCATCGTCCCGTGCCTCCGCCTCGCAGGAAGCGGTGAGCCGCATCGGCGACGTCACCATCCGCGCGAGCGCCGTTCCGACGAACGCGTTGGGCGAGCAGGTCGCACGCCAGTACGGCATCGCGCGCACCGACGACACGGTGATGTTGCTGATCGGCGTACGCCAGGGCGAAGGCGCGCAGGAAACCGCGCTGCCGGCGCGCATCGTCGCCACCGCGACCGACCTGCGCGGCCGGACGCGTCCGATCGAAATGCGCGAACTGCGCAGCGCGGACCCGGCCTCGGGCCAGCCGTTGCTCGATTACGTCGGCATCGCAGACATCGCCCCGCCGGACACGCTGCGCTTCGATGTGCAGATCGTCCGCGAAGGCGGCGCGACGTCGCAGATGCAGTTCAGCCGGGATTTTTATCCGCGGTGAGGTGAGCGCGCGCTTGCGTGCGTCTTGGCGAAGACAAAAGCCAAGCCGTAGCGCGCACTTCATGCTGTCGTTTGTGGCCTTTGTAGTTTTGTAGCCCGGGTAAGCAAAGCGCACCCGGGACCGCGGTCGCTCCTCCAACCCGGGTGCGCTTCGCTTACCCGGGCTACAGAAGCAACTCTCTTCCAAAGAAGACCGTCCCGGCGAACGGCGCAACACCTCACCGCCGCCCCGCCCACGCCCGTATCACCTTCGCAATCTCCCGGACCCCGTCCGTCAGCGCCGCAGGTCCCGGCTGCAGGATCATCGGCGACTTGATCTCGTGCAGCTCGCCATCGCGCACCGCGGGAATGGCATTCCAGCCAGCTCGCGCCGCGACCTTCTCGGGGCGGAACTTCTTCCCGCACCACGAGCCCAGCACGATGTCCGGCGCGCGCCGCACCACTTCGGACGGATCTTCGAGGATGCGCTGCTTCGCCAGCGATTCGGCGGCCCGCTCCGGAAAGATGTCGTCGCCGCCGGCGATGCCCACGAGTTCGGACACCCACCGGATCCCGCTGATCAGCGGCTCGTCCCATTCCTCGAAATACACCTTCGGCCGTTGCGGCAACGCGGCGGCTTCGCGCGCGATGTCGTCCAGCCCGCGCGCCAGATCATCCGCATACGCGTTCGCGCGATCGGCCGCGCCGACCAGCGCGCCAAGGCGGCGGACGTAGTCGAGGATGCCGTCCACGCTGCGGTGGTTGCTGATCCACACCTCGACGCCGTGGCGGATCAGCTCGCCCGCGATCTCCGCCTGGATGTCGGAAAACCCGACCACGAAATCCGGCTGCAGTTTCAGGATCTCGCCGATCTTCGCGCTGGTGAACGCGCTGACCTTCGGCTTCTCCCTGCGCGCGATCGCCGGGCGCACGGTGAAGCCGCTGATGCCGACGATGCGGTCCTGCTCGCCCAGCGCGTACAGCGTTTCCGTCGGTTCCTCGGTGAGGCAGACGATGCGGCGCGGACCGTGCGTCATGGCGTCACCGGCGTCGCGACGGGTTTGCGGAAATACACCACGCGTTCGGTCTCCTCGAAGCCGTACGACGCATGCGCGGCGTGGCTGGCGGTGTTGCCGATCAACGCATCCGACGCCAGTTCCGTGCAACCCTGCGCACGCGTCCAGTCCTCCACGGCCTGCACCAGCGCGCGGCCCACGCCGCTGCGACGATGGGCGTCCACCACGTAAAGCCCTTCGAGGAAGCCAACCGGCGAGGTCTGCGTGCCATTGACGTAATCGCTGCGGATCGTCGCCTCGGCGAAACCGATCGCGCGATCGGCCCCGTCGAACGCGAGGAACGCCGCCGCGCGCCAGTCGGGATCGAAGTACGCGCGCACTTCGGCCAGCGCACCCGCATCCTCGTCCGGCCACAGGCGAACGCGCATCGCGACCCACGCTTCGGTATCGCCCGGTGTCGCCAGGCGCACGCGCCAGCGCGGACCGCGCGGCGATGCACTCACGGGAACAGCATCCGCTGGTGCCAGTCGCCGGCGACGTCGCGTTCGTAGACCTGGCGTTCGTGCAGGCGGAAGTTCGCGCCGTACCAGAATTCGATCGTGTCCGGCTTCACGCGCAGGCCGGTCCAGCGCGGCGGGCGCGGGACGTCGCGGCCTTCGAATTCGCGCTCGGCCTGGGCCAGGCGCTCTTCGAAATGCCCGCGCGATTCCAGCGTCTCGGACTGTTTCGACGCCCACGCGCCGAGCTGGCTGCCGCGCGGACGCGTGGCGAAGTACGCGTCGGCTTCCTCGTCGCCCACGATCTCGACCGGGCCTTCGATGCGCACCTGCACGCCGTCGCGCACGCGCGGCCAGTGGAACAGCAGCGCGGCGTGTGGATTGGCCTGCAGTTCGCGACCCTTGCGACCGTCCAGGTGCGTGTAGAAGACGAAGCCGCGCGCATCGAACGCCTTGAGCAGCACCGTGCGCGCGGACGGTCGCGCGTCGAGGCTGGCGGTGGCGAGCGTCATCGCGGTGCGGTCGGGCTCGCCGGCGCGTAGCGCTTCTTCGAACAGCGCATCGAACGTGGCGAGGGCTTGCTTGAGCAGGTCGGGCGTGTCCATTGCGCTATTGTGGGCCGATGCCGCCCCGTGTGCACCCCGCCGCCGGATTCGACGCCGCGCTGGTCGAACGCGTGCTCGCCGATGCGCTCGCGCCGGGCGTGCGCGTGTACGGGATTTGCGGCCTGCAGGGTTGCGGCAAATCGACGCTGGCGGCGCAGGTCGCGGCACGGGCGCGTTCGCGCGGCCTGCGCGTGGCGGTGGTGTCGGTGGACGACGTCTACTTCGGCCGGCGCGAACGCCAGCGCCTGGCGCGGCGGGTTCATCCGCTGCTGGCCACGCGCGGTCCGCCCGGCACGCACGACGTGGCGCTGGGTCGCGCGACGCTGGATGCATTGCGCGAGGGCGCGCCGGTGGCGCTTCCGCGTTTCGACAAGCTCGCCGACACGCGCCTGCCGCCGTCGCGCTGGCATCGCGTCGACGCGGTGGATCTCACCCTGTTCGAAGGCTGGTTCCTGTGCACGCCGGCGCAGGACGAGGCCGCGCTGCGCGAGCCGCTGAACGCGATCGAACGCGAGCACGATGCCGACGGCCGCTGGCGCCATTACTGCAACGACGCATTGGCCCGCGAGTATCCCGCGCTGTGGTCGCGCATCGACCGCCTGCTGTTCCTGCAGCCGCCCGGCTTCGAAACCGTGCCCGCATGGCGCTGGGAGCAGGAGCGCGCCCTGCAGGCCCGACGTGCCGGCCCGCACGCCATGGACCGGGCCCGCGTGGCGCGCTTCGTGCAGTTGTTCGAACGCGTGAGCCGGCAGGCGCTGCGCACGCTGCCGGACATCGCCGACCTGACATTGCGGCTGGACGCGCAGCGGCGTCCGGTCGATGGCATACCGCCTTAGAATCACGGGATGAATCCCGCGCCGAACCTCGTCCTCGTCGGCCCCATGGGCGCAGGCAAGACCTGCGTCGGACGCCGCGTGGCCGAACGGCTCGGATTGCGCCTGGTCGATGCGGACCGCGAAATCGAGCGCCTCGCCGGCACCCGCATCAACACCATCTTCGAGGTCGAGGGGGAAGCCGGCTTCCGTGCACGCGAACGCGCGGTGCTGGCGTCGTTGCTGGAAGACGACGGCATCGTGCTGTCCACCGGTGGCGGCGCGGTGCTCGATCCCGACAACCGCCGCCTCATGCGCGAACGCGGCTTCGTCGTGCACCTGATGGTGAGCGTGGAACAGCAGCTCGCGCGGCTCGCGCGCGATCGCAGCCGGCCGCTGCTCGCACGCGGCGATCGCGAGCAGGTGCTGCGCGAACTCTCCGAGCGCCGCGCGCCGCTGTACGCGGAGGTGGCCGACCTGGTGTTCGATACCGATGCGCACGACAGCGTCGCGGCGGCCGATGTCCTCGCCCGCGAACTCCAGGCGCGCTGGTGTCGCACGCCCGACACGCGGGCTTCATCCACGCCGGCGGGACAATGCGCTGGCGGGCTCCACGACGAAGGCGGGAGCGACGCCCCGCCCTCGTCCCCCACTCCGGAATTCCCATGAGCACGATGCGCACGGTCAAGGTCGATGGCGAGGCGCGCTACGACATTTCCATCGGACCGGGGCTGCTCGGCGACTCGGCGCTGTTCGCGCACGCGCTGCGCGGCCGGCATGCGCTGGTGGTCAGCGATGGCAATGTCGCGCCGCTGTATGCCGAACGCGTGGAAGCCACGCTTCGCACCGCACGGCCGCAACTGGCGATCGCCTCCTTCGTGATCCCGCCGGGGGAGCAGGAAAAGACCCTCGCCCGCTTCTGCGAAACGCTGGATGCGCTGGCCGGGCTCGGCGCGACGCGCGATGCGGCGGTGATCGCGCTCGGCGGCGGCGTGGTGGGCGATCTGGCCGGTTTCGCCGCCGCGTGCTGGATGCGCGGCATCGACGTGGTGCAGGTGCCGACCACGCTGCTGGCGATGGTCGATTCCTCCGTCGGCGGCAAGACCGCGGTGGATCTGCCGGCGGGCAAGAACCTGGTCGGTGCGTTCCATCCGCCGCGCGCGGTGGTCGCCGACACGACCACGCTGCGCACGCTGCCGCCGCGCGAGCTGCGCGCGGGCCTGGCCGAAGTGGTGAAGTACGGCGCGATCTTCGAGGCCGAATTCCTCACCTGGCTCGAACACCACGCCGACGCGCTGCTGTCCGGCGACGACGCGGCGCTGTCGGAGGCGATCGCGCGTTCGTGCAGCTACAAGGCCGAAGTGGTTTCGCGCGACCCCTACGAACACGGCGAGCGTGCCCTGCTCAACTTCGGCCACACCTTCGGGCATGCGATCGAGGCCGAACAGGGGTATTCGGGCGCGGGAAGCGACGCGCTCAACCACGGCGAGGCGGTGGCGGTGGGGATGGTGCTGGCGGCGCGGCTGTCGGCGGCGCTGGGCCGCGCGCCGTCGGCGGACACGCACCGGCTGCAGGCGCTGCTGCAGCGCCTGGGGTTGCCGACGGTGGTGCCGGCCGGGCTCGATCCCGAGGCGCTGCTGGCCCGCATGCGCCTGGACAAGAAGGCCGACGCGGCCGGCCTGCGCTTCGTGCTGTGGGAACGCGCGGGGCTGGCGAAGGTGGTCTCCGGCGTGCCGGACGCGCGGGTGCTGGGCGTGCTGCGCGAGCGCTGAGGCCGGCGGCGCGGGCCCGGATCTGGTCCGGTTCGCCCCGGCACTGCGGCAAAGCCGCGTCAACGGCCGGCGCCACGCGCTCGTACAATGCCGGCCATGCGACTGCTCCTGCAACAACGGCCCGATGGCCGCGAAGCGCCCCGCTTCGTGCAACTGATGCTGCAACCCGACCTGCTCGGCGGGTGGACGCTGGTGCGCGAAAGCGGCCAGATCGGCGGGCGCAGCACGCTGCGGCGCGAGCAGTTCCTCGACCAGGCCAGCGCCATGGCCGCGCTGGAAGCCGCGCGCGACCAGCAGCTCAAGCGCGGTTTCCAGCTGATGTTCGTGCAGGGCGTCGACGCGCCCAGATAGCCGCGCGGCCGGCAACCCGGCCGCCGGAACGATCCGGTGCACGGCGATGCACCGGTGCCGCGCGGCGCGAGCCGCGATAATCACGCCCCTCGCGCCGACGCGGCGCCGCAAGGATCCACGATGACCGCAACGCCTCCGAAGAACGACCGTTTCCTGCGCGCCCTGCGGCGCGAGCCCGTCGACCGCACGCCCGTGTGGCTGATGCGCCAGGCCGGTCGCTACCTGCCGGAATACCGCGCCACGCGCGCCGCCGCCGGCAGCTTCCTGGGCATGGCGAAGAATCCGGAACTGGCCTGCGAGGTCACGCTGCAACCGCTGCGCCGTTTCCCGCTGGACGCGGCGATCCTGTTCTCCGACATCCTCACCGTGCCCGACGCGATGGGCCTTGGGCTGTATTTCGTCGAAGGCGAAGGCCCGAAGTTCGAGCGCCCGGTGCGCACGCACGAGGACATCGCGAAGCTCGCCGTGCCCGACATGGATCGCGACCTGCGCTACGTCACCGACGCAGTGCGCACGATCCGCCGCGAACTCGACAACGCGGTGCCGCTGATCGGCTTCTCCGGCAGCCCGTGGACGCTGGCCTGCTACATGATCGAAGGCGGCGGCAGCGAGAATTTCTCGAAGGTCAAGGCGCTGGCGCTCAACGACCCGGCGGCGATGCACAAGCTGCTGGACGTGGTGAGCGACGCGGTCATCGCCTATCTCGACGCGCAGCGCCAGGCCGGTGCGCAGGCACTGCAGGTGTTCGACACCTGGGGCGGCGTGCTGTCGCCGTCGATGTACCGCGAGTTCTCGCTGCGTTACCTGAAGAAGATCGCGCAGGCGCTGCCGCGCGGCGCGGAGAAGGCCCCGCTGATCCTGTTCGGCAAGGGCAATGGCGCGTACCTGGAAGAACTCGCCGACACGGGCGCCGAAGGCGTCGGCATCGATTGGACGGTCGGCCTGGGAGACGCCGCCCGCCGCACCGGCGGCAAGGTCGCGCTGCAGGGCAACCTCGACCCGGTGACGCTGTACGCGCAGCCGGAGGCGATCCGCCGCGAGGTCGGCCGCGCACTCGACGATTACGCGCAGGGCAACGGTGGCTCGCGCGAGGGCCACGTGTTCAACCTCGGCCATGGCATGTCGCCGGACATGAGCCCGGACCACGTCGCCGCGCTGGTGGCGGCGGTGCATGAGTTGAGCGCGCGATAGCGCGCTTGCCTGAGGAACTGGGCGCGTTGAGCCCCTCTCCCACCGGGAGAGGGGTTGGGGTGAGGGTCGGCGCGCGCCACCACGCCGGCACTCGCTGCTGCCCTCCGCCCGAGGCGCGAACAGCAAAGAAGGTTCCAGCTTTCGCTGGAAATAACGAGGCAGCCCCTACGCCACCTGCTCCCGCGGCACCCCCTGCAGCAACGCCGCCAGCATCGCCCCCGTCACCGGTTTGCGCAGGAAACCCTGGAACCCCGCCGCCATCGCCTGCGGCTCGGCGTCGGCGTCGGCGCGGGCGGTGATCGCCAGCAGCGGACGATCGAAGCCCTGCAGCCGCAACTGCTGCGCCAGCGCCAGCCCATCCATGCCGGGCAGATCGAGATCTAGCAGCGCCGCGTCGAACGTTCCCGTCGCCGCTTCGGCCAGCGCCGCGAGCGCGTGCGCGACGTGGACGATGCGGTGTCCCTGCGCGCGCAACAGGCCGCAGATCACCTCGGCGACCGTCGGGTCGTCCTCCACCAGCAGCAGCGACAACGGCCCGCCGCGCGCGGCGAGCAGCGCCTGCGCGCCGTCCTGTTCGATCGGCAGCGCATCGTGCGGCAGCGGCAACTGGACGATGAAACGCGCGCCTTCGCCGGGCGCGCTCTCGACTTCGATCGAACCGCCCATCTCCGCGGTGAGTTCCTGCGAGATCGCCAGCCCCAGCCCGCTGCCGCCGTAGCGCGCGGCGGTGCGCGCGCCGTCGGCCTGTTCGAAGCGGCGGAACAGCCGCGCCTGCTGCTCGCTGGAAAGTCCCGGACCGGTGTCGGTCACCTCGAACCGCACGCCCTGCGGCGACAGCGCACGCACGCGCAGTTCGACCGAACCCCGCTCGGTGAACTTGATCGCGTTGGCGAGCAGGTTCAGCAGGATCTGGCACACGCGGTTCGCGTCGCCACGCATGCCGTGCGGGGCGTCATCGTCGACGATCACGCGGAACGCCAGCCGGCTCTGCTTCGCCAGCGGCGCCATCAGCGTCGCCGCGTCGTCGACGACGGTGCGCAGGTCGAACGGCTCGTCGGCCAGCTCCAGGCGGCCGGATTCGATGCGCGCCAGATCGAGCGCGTCGTTGACCAGTCGCAGCAGATGCCGGCCGGCGCGGCGGATCGAGTCGACGTGCCCGCGCTGGTGCGAATCCAGCGGCGTTTCCAGCAGCAGTTCGCTCATGCCCAGCACGCCGGTCATCGGCGTGCGAACTTCGTGGCCCAGCGTGGCGAGGAAGCGCGTCTTGGCGAGCGAGGCCTGCTTGGCGAGTTCGCGTTCGCGTTCCGACAGCTGCCACGCATGGCGTCGCTTCAGGCGGCGCCGGTACGCATCCGCGCTCCACCAGCCCACGGCCAGGATCATCGCGGCGAAGGAGGCGATCGCCGGCCACGTCTGCCACCACGGCGGTTTCGCGGTGACGGTCAGCGTTTGCGGCGCGGACCAGATGTTGTCCGCCGCGCGCGCGATGATCTGCAGCGTGTAGTCGCCGGGATCGAGCTGCGAATAGACGCGCTCGCCGCTGGCGTCGACGTCGACCCAGTCGGCGTCGTATCCGTTCATGCGGAAGCGGAACGCGTGGTTGCGCGCGTCGTTGAACGAGAGCAGGCGCGCGACCACGCGAAGGTCGCGGTCGCCGGGTTCGAGCACGATCGGCTTCGACGCGTCCAGCGGCGTGCGCACGTCGCCGCGGCTCACGTCCACGCCCTGCACCAGCAGGCGCGGCGATTGCAGTTCCGGGTGCACGTCGGCGGCGGTGAACATCACCAGGCCGTCGGGCGAGCCGACGAGGATGCGGTCGCGATCGCGCGTGGTCACCGGCTTGCCGGGGAATTCCTGGTTCGAGAGCCCGTCGCGCACGCTGTACACGCGCACGGCGCGACGCTCCGGATCGATGCGCAGCAGCCCGCGCACGGTGGTCGCCCAGACCACGCCTTCGCGATCGACGACCACGCCGTTGAGCGCGACTTCGGGCATGCCGGCCGAACGGTCGAGCCGCTGCATGCGCGTGAGCTTCGCGCCGTCCCAGCGGTACTGTTCGAGCACGCCCAGGCGCGCGATCCAGACGCGGTTGCGCCCCTCCATGGCGAAGCTGAGGATGGTGCCGCCGGGCGCGCCCGGCACGGGGATGAAGCGGCGCGCGGTGTAGTCCCATTGCGACAGGCCGTCCGACCACGCGAGCCACAGCGCGCCGTTCGGGCCCGCACCGATCTGCTGGATCGTGCCGCCTTCCGGCGGCCCGCGCAGGTCGCCGGGGACGATCGATTCCATCCGCACGCCTTCGGGCGTGCGCGCCTGCACCTCGCCGGCGGGACCGGCGATCCAGACCAGTCCGTCGGAGGTCTGCGCGAGGTACGCGCTGCCGCCGGGAATGGGGTCGCGCGGATCGTTCGCGGTCCAGCGCCGCACCTGCCCGGTCTTCGGGTCCAGGCGCACCAGGCCGTCGTGGTAGCTCGCCCAGACGTAGCCGGATCGGCCCTCCAGCACGTTGTAGACGATGTAGCCCTCGCTGAAGTCGCGCGCGACGTGGGCGATGTCGCCGGTGCGCGGATCGAAGCGGTCGAGCACGCCGCCGGTGCCGACCAGCCACATCGTGCCGTCGCTGCCGGGCGCGATGCCGTGCACGGCGGCGTTGCCGAGCGAGGCCGGATCGTCCAGCCGCCGCGAGTACAGCGCGAACTGGCGCCAGTTCGCCGGCAGGTACCACAGCCCGTTGCCGGCGCTGCCGAACCACACGCCGCCTTCGCGATCCTCCAGCGACGACGTCCACGACGGCCGCACCATGCCCTGCGACGCCGCGCTGAACAGCGGCACGTTCTGCACGCGTCCGTTCTGTTCGATGCCCATGCCCTGCGGCGTGTCGAACCAGTATTGCCCGGCGTGGTCGCGCACGAGGATGTCGAGCACCGTCGCGTCCGCGCCCAGCGCGCGGAACGGCGCGGCATCGAAGCGGCCGTCTGGACGGCGAACGCCGACGCCGCGCGGCGTGCCGAACCACAGCGTGCCGTCGGGCTGCACGCCGATCGAATTGATCACCGGCGAGGCGAACGCGTCCGTGCGCACGCGATCGAAATCGCGGCCGTTCCAGCGTGCCGCGCCGTCGCGCGTGGCGATCCACAGCTCGCCGGCCGGCGTGGTGCGCAGCTGGCTCACTTCCAGGCTGGGCAGGCTGTGCGGATCGTCCGGCTCGGGCACGAAACGCTGCACGCGGCCGTCGCGTCCGAGCCGGTGAAGGCCCGCCGACGCCGTGCCGAACCAGATCGCGCCGTCCGGCGTGGACGTCACGGACCACACGTTGTCGCTGCCGATCCCCGGCGTGTTGTGCGAGTCGTAATGGCGGAAGGTGCGGCGATCCGTGTCGAGCATCGCCAGCCCCGCCTGGCTGGTGCCGACCCAGATGCGGTTGCGCGCATCCACGTGCACCGACCACAGGTAGTTGTCGAGCAGCCCGTCGCCGGCCCGCCACACGCGGAAGGTGATGCCGTCGTAGCGCGCCAGGCCGTCGCTGGTGGCGATCCACAGGTAGCCGCTCTGGTCCTCGGCGATGCCGTTGATGCTGTTGGACGGCAGGCCGTCGGCGACCGTGAGCTGCCGCGGGCGCGGGATCGCCGGACCCGCGAAGGCGGCATGGCACACGGCGCACAACAGCAGCGCCCACAGCATTCGGATCATCCGGTTCCCCCGCCCACTTCAGGACGCACTCGCTTTCAGGATGCACGTCTTACGTGGGTCGGCGGGGATCGGCAAGGGGCGCCGCCGCTTCCCGCCACCACGGCGGCGCGCCCGCGCCTGCAACGGTTCGTTACGCCGCGGGTCCGCCCTGTTCACCCGCGTCCGCCTAGAATCCCGGCAACGTCCCCGCCGGAGAGCTCCGTGCCCGATCGTTCCGTGCCCGAGCGGATCCGCCCCGTTCTCCCCCGCGCCGCCTGGCTCGTGCTGGCGGCGCTCGGCGTGGCGCCGGCGGCCCCGGCGTTCGAGCCGCGCAGCTACGCGCTCGATCCGGTCCACACGCGGGTGCTGTTCGCGGTGGAGCACGCCGGATTCTCGAAGGCGTTGGGCACGGTCTCGGGCAGCACCGGCACGCTGGTGTTCGATCGCGACGACTGGCAAAGCGCGCGGCTGGACGTGCGCGTACCGCTGGAACGCCTGGACCTGGGCGATCCGAAGTGGAACGACGCCGTGCGCGCGAGCAACCTGCTCGACACCGGACGCCACCCCGACGCGCATTTCGTCTCCACGAACATCGAGCCCGTCGATGCCGACCACGCGAAGGTCTGCGGCGATCTCACCCTGCGCGGCGTCACCAGGCCGCTGTGCATGGACGTGACGCTCAACGCGTTCAAGCGCCATCCGCTGCCGCCGTTCCACCGCACCGCCGGTTTTTCCGCGACGGCGACGCTCAGTCGCGCGGCGTTCGGCATGAACGCGTGGCCGACCGTGATCGGCGATGCGGTCGAGCTTCGCATCGAGGCCGAGGCCGAGCTTTCGAAGAGCGGCGCGCAGGCGCCGGCCGATCCATCCGGCGAACCTTCCGAACCTTCCGAACCCCAATCCCAGGAACCCGAGCCCACGCCATGATGCTGAGAAATTCCGCCGAACGCTGGGGTCCGGTCAGCCAGTTGCTGCACTGGCTGATCGTGCTGCTGATCCTCGGCCTGGGCGTGGTCGGGCTGGTCATGGTCGAACTGCCGAAGTCGCCGCGCTGGTTCTGGGTCTACGACCTGCACAAATCCTTCGGGCTCACCGTGCTCGCGCTGATCGTGCTGCGCCTGCTGTGGCGCTGGTTCGCCGGCGCGCCGAAGCCGGTGCCGGGCACTCCGCGCTGGCAGGAACGCGTGGCCACCTCCACGCACGGCCTGCTGTATGCGCTGACCTTCGCCGTGCCGCTCTCGGGCTGGCTGTACGACTCGCTGAGCGGCCTGCGTCCGCTGCGCTGGTTCGGCCAGTTCAAGGTGCCCAAGCTCGCCGATCCGAGCCAGGCGCTCGCGCCGGTGATGCGCGACACGCACGAATGGCTGTTCTGGGCGCTGATCGCACTGGTCGCCGTGCATGCGGCGGCGGCGTTCTACCACCACCTGTTCCAGCACGACGCCACGCTGACGCGCATGCTGCCGCGCCGTCGCGCTTCTTCCCCCGATCCCGTTCCGGAGACCCGTTGATGTCGATCAAGCCCGCCCTGCTGGCGACCGTGCTGGCCGCGCTCGCCTTTCCCGCCTTCGCCGCCGACTACGTGCAGGCCGCCGGCTCGTCGCTGGTGTTCGCCAGCAAGTACGAAGGCGAAACCTTCACCGGCAAGATCCCGGGATTCGCGACGAAGCTGAGCTTCGATCCGGCGCAGCTGGCGACGTCGAAGCTCGACGTGACCATTCCCCTCGCCGGCGCGAACACCGCCAACAGCGATCGCGACGACACGCTGCGCGGCGCGGATTTCTTCTCGATCGCGAAGTTCCCGCAGGCGCGCTACACCGCGACGAAGTTCCGCAGCCTCGGCGGCAACCAGTACGCGGCCGACGGCACGCTGACCCTGCGCGGCGTGAGCAAGCCGGTGACGCTGACCTTCACCTGGACGCCGGGCGCGCAGCCGGTGCTGAGCGGCAAGGCCACCGTGAAGCGGCTGGATTTCGGCGTCGGCGGCGGCGACTGGGCCGACACGGCGCTGATTCCGAACGAGGTGGCGGTGAGCACGAAGGTGGTGTTCGCGCCGGCGAAGTGAGGGTGCCGTTGTAGCCCGGGCAAGCGGAGCGCACCCGGGGCAGGCGTAACAGCGGCGGTGTCCCGGGTGCGGCCTTCGGCCTTGCCCAGGCTGCAAAACCACAATCAACGACCGACGAACGCCACCACCTGCGCCACGTCGAACGGCCAGTCCAGCTCCACGCCGCGCGTCTCGTCGCGCAGCACCGGAACGCGCACGCCGTAACGCATCTCCAGCGCGTCGTCGCCGTCGATGAACACGCTCTCGAATTCGGGCACCCGAGCCTGCGCGAGCACCTCCAGCGCGAGGTCGCACAGGTGGCAATCGTCGCGCTGGAACAGCGTCAGCGGTGGTGCGACGGCGGGCACGTCCTGCATACGCAATGCGGCGGAGTATGGCGGGGCCGGCCCCGCGGGGCGCGTAGAATAGCGGTATTTCCGCCGCACCCGTCGTGCGCGCGGTGGCCTTTTCCGGAGCAGTGCGTGGCCGTCAGCAGTTTCGACCTCTTCAAGATCGGCATCGGGCCGAGTTCGTCCCACACCGTCGGCCCGATGCGCGCCGCCGCGCGTTTCGTGCAGCGCTGGCTGCTGGAAGGCGGCAACGGCGACGGCAGCGACCTGGCGCGTACCGTGCGCGTGCGCGCCGAAGTCTTCGGCTCGCTCGCGCTCACCGGCCGTGGCCATGGCACCGACAAGGCGGTGCTGATGGGCCTTGAAGGCCATCTGCCCAACGAGATCGATCCGGACCTGATTCCGGCGGCCCTGGAACGCATCCGCAGCACCAAGCGCATCCGCCTGTTCGACCGCCACGAGATCGGCTTCGACGAGAAGCACGACCTCATCATGAACAAGCGCCAGAAGCTGCCGTTCCACACCAATGGCATGCGCTTCACCGCTTTCGACGCGGACGGCAACGTGATCGCCACGCGCGACTACTACTCCGTCGGCGGCGGCTTCGTGGTGAACCAGGACGAAGCGGCGGAAGACCGCATCGTCGCCGACACGACCGAACTGCCCTATCCGTTCCACTCCGGCGACGAACTGCTCGCGCGCAGCCGCGACAGCGGATTGAGCATCGCGCAGCTGATGTACGCCAACGAACAGGTGTGGCGCACGCCGGCGGAGATCGACGCGGGGCTCGACGAGATCTGGAACGCGATGCAGGCGTGCGTGGCGCGCGGCATCCGCGAGAAGGGCACGTTGCCGGGTGGCCTGCATGTGTCGCGCCGCGCACCGGCGCTGCATGCGGAACTTGCGGCGCGGCCGGAAGCGGCGATGCGCGATCCGCTCACCACGCTGGACTGGGTCAACCTGTACGCGCTCGCGGTAAACGAGGAGAACGCCGCCGGTGGCCGCGTCGTCACCGCACCGACCAACGGCGCGGCGGGCATCATCCCCGCGGTGCTGCATTACTACGACCGCTTCTGCCCGGGCGCGAACATCCAGGGCGTGCGCACGTTCCTTTTGACCGCCGCGGCGGTGGGCATCCTCTACAAGGAAAACGCGAGCATCTCCGGCGCCGAGGTTGGTTGCCAGGGCGAAGTGGGCGTCGCGTGTTCGATGGCGGCGGCCGGTTTGACGGCGGCGATCGGCGGCACGTCGAGCCAGATCGAGAACGCGGCTGAAATCGGCATGGAACACAACCTCGGCCTCACCTGCGATCCGATCGGCGGGCTGGTGCAGATCCCCTGCATCGAACGCAACGCGATGGGCGCGGTGAAGGCGATCAACGCCAGCCGCATGGCGATGCGCGGCGACGGCAAGCACAAGGTGTCGCTCGACAAGGTCATCAAGACGATGCGCGACACGGGTCGCGACATGCAGGACAAGTACAAGGAAACGTCGCGCGGCGGGTTGGCGGTGAATGTGATCGAGTGCTGAGGGCACCCGTCATTCCAGCGAATGCCGGGATGACGTTGTTCTTTTGTAGCCCGGGTAAGCGAAGCGCACCCGGGAGCGCGGTCACTTCTCCAACCCGGGTGCGCTTCGCTTACCCGGGCTACAAAGACCACGACGCAAGCAACGTTCCCGCTCTCGCTGGAATGACGTCCAAGTGGTTCGCCGGTAACGCAGTGCCCCCACCCCCTCCCCCACACCGCCCATCGACCCGCCAGATCCGGCCCCTAAAGTTTTCCCGCCGCCGGCCGATGGGAACGGTGACCATCGGTCTGCTTCTCTGGGGAGGGGAGCGGCATGCAGGGGACTTACGACCTCAGGGCGATCGCCCTGTCGTTCCTTATCGCCTGGTTCGCGGCGTTCGTCGCGATCCAGCTCGTCGGACGCGTGCGCAGCGCGACGGCACGGCGCACGCCGCTGTGGGTGTGGGCGGGAGGAACCGCGTTCGGGCTGGGCATCTGGTCGATGCACTTCACCGGGATGATGGCCTTCCGCCTGCCGGTGCCGCTGGTCTACGACGTGCGCGTCACCGCGTTGTCGATGGTGCCGGCGGTGCTCGCCTCGGTGCTCGCGCTGTACGTGGCCGGCACGCGCACGCGCAGCTTCGCGCAGGTCCTGCTCGCCGCGATGTGCATGGCCATCGGCATCTGCAGCATGCATTACATCGGCATGGCGGCGATTCCCTTTGCGCCGGCCGCCACGTATTCGCCGTTCTGGATCGTCGCCTCGGTCGTCGTCGCGCTGGCCGTGTCGATGGTGGCGCTGCACCTGCTCACGCGTTTCTCGTGGGTCGGCAACGAACCCCGCTTCGGCGTGCAGCTCGGCGCCGCGGCGCTGATGGCGCTGGGCGTGTGCGGCACGCATTACACGGGGATGGCGGCGTTGCAGATCGCGCCGGACGCGATGTGCGTGACCGCGCCCGGCACGGTGCCGGGCGAGCAGCTCAGCCTGGTGATCGTCGGCATCGCGCTCATCTATCTCGCGGCGATCACCATCGGCTCGCAGCGCGACCTGCACGCCAGCGAGCAGCGTTTCCGCGCGCTCGTCGACGGCGCGCCCGGCGCGATGATCATCGTCGATGCGGACGGCCGCATCTCGCTGGCGAACGTGGAAGCCGAGCGCCTGCTCGGCTACGCGCGCGGCGAACTGGTCGGCCATCCCATCGAAGTGCTCATTCCCGAACGCCTGCTGCCGTCGTGCCCGCAGGAACGCGCGCGTTTCCTGCGCGTGCAGCGTCGCGTGCACCTGGGCGGCGGCGAGCATGAACTGCACTGCCTGCGGCGCGACGGCGGCGAGGTGCCGGTCGAACTGGGCCTGAGCCCCATCACCGTGCAGGGCCGCAACATCGTCGTGGCCTCGATCATGGACCTCACCGAGCGCAAGCAGGCGCAGGACCGCATCGCGCGGCTGGCGTATTTCGACGCGCTCACCGGGCTTCCCAACCGCAGCCGGTTCGAACTGCGCCTGGAACAGGCGCTGGCGCAGCGCGATCCCGACGGCTTCGGCCTGATCTTCGCCGACCTCGACGGCTTCAAGGAAATCAACGATTCGCTCGGCCACAGCGCCGGCGATCGCGTGCTCGCGCAGATCGCGCACCGCCTGCGCGAAGGCGTGGGCGAGCGCGGCGAAGTGTTCCGCTTCGGTGGCGACGAATTCATCATCCTGCTGCCCAGCGGTTCGCCGACGCGCGATGCGGGCATCGCCGAGGAGCTCATCCGCCGCGTCGCCGTGCCGCTGTGGATGGAAGGCGAACAGCTCGGCGTCACGCTGAGCCTGGGCAGCGTGCGGCATCCCGAACACGGGCGCGACCACGACCAGCTGCTCAAGCGCGCCGACATCGCGATGTACCAGGCCAAGGGCGCGGGCAAGAACGTGCACCTGCGTTTCCTGCCCGACATGGAAGCGTCGGTGACGCGCCGCTTCGCGATGCTCAACGAACTGCGCAGCGCGCAGGAGCTCGGCCAGCTGGTGCTGCTGTACCAGCCGATCATCGAGCTGCGCCGTCGTCGCATCGTCGGCGCCGAGGCGCTGGTGTACTGGGATCATCCGCGACATGGGCGCATCACGCCGTCCACGTTCATTCCGGTGGCAGAAGAGCACGGCCTGATCGAGCAGCTCGGCGAATGGGTGCTGGAGGAAGCCGTGCGCCAGTCCTCCGCATGGCGCGCGCGCGGGCTGACGCCGATGCGCATGGCGGTGAACGTCTCCAGCGCGCAGTTCCGCGATGCGAACCGCCTGCGCAACGCGGTCGATCGCGTGCTGCGCCGGCACGGATACCCGGCCGACGGTCTGGAGCTGGAAATCACCGAGCGACAGATCATGACCGACCCCGCCTCGAGCGTGGCGACGATGAACGCGCTGTCCGACCTCGGCGTGGCGATGGCGCTGGACGATTTCGGCACGGGCTATTCGAGCCTGAGCCACCTGCGCGAATTCCCCCTGCGCAAGCTGAAGATCGACCGTGCGTTCACCGACCAGATCGACCGCGATCCCGGCGGATTGGCGATCGTGCGCGCGGTGATCGAACTCGGCCGCAACCTCGGCATGCAGGTGGTGGCCGAAGGCGTGGAACGCGAAGCGCAGGTGGCACCGCTGCTGGCGGCCGAATGCGCGCTGGTGCAGGGGTTCCTGTTCGGGGCGCCGATGCTGGCGTCGGAATTCGAGCGCCGCCTGCTGCGACCGATGCCGGCCTGAGTCGGGCCGGACAACACCGCATCGCGCAAGGCGATGCGGCGCCGCAGCATGCGCGACGACGCGTTGCGGCCTGTCTTCTCGCGTTTAACGATTGTCTTTCGGACAATCATTAAGTCGGCGTGATGCGGCGCCGTTTTCAGGCTGCCCCGCACGCGCGTTCGTCGGCGCCAGGCGGTAGCCGGCGCGAAATGCGGATGCGATCACAGATCGACCCCCAACCCGCTGACAACGTTGTCAGCCATCGACCGGACCATTCCACGCGGCATGACGCCGCCGGCTCCGGTTCCGTTCCTGCCGGAGGTGAGCGTGTCGGATTCGCGCCAGATCGGCTTCATCGCGCAAGCGCCCATCGCACGCGGCGGCGTGCGTCCACCTGCGGCACCCGGGGGTCACTAAAGGCGCCGGGCCCGGTCGGGGCCGGCATGTGTGTGGCGGTCAATCTCGTATGGGAGGGAAGCTCATGAGAGTTGCAACCAGGAATGCCGCAAGACCGGTCGCGTTCGCGCTGTCCACGTTGCTCGCGCTGGCCGCGATGCCCGCCGTGCACGCGCAGACGGTGTCGTGCGCCGCGATACCGGCGTGGACCGCGTCCACCATCTACAACCCCGGCGACAAGCTGGTCTATCAGAACCGCCTGTACCAGGCGAACATCCAGATCTGGAACGCGCCGCCGACGCACTGTCCCAGCTGCGGCTGGTACAGCGACCTCGGCGCGTGCGGCACCGGCGGCACGAACCAGCCGCCGAGCGTGACGCTCACCTCGCCCGCCAACGGCGCCAGCTACAACGCCGGCAGCAACATCGCCGTGACGGCGAATGCGAGCGACAGCGACGGCAGCGTCGCGAGCGTCGAGTTCTTCCGCGGCACCGTGTCGCTGGGCGTCGACACCACAGCGCCGTATGCGGTGACCTGGAGCAACGCCACCGCCGGCAGCCACGGCTTCACCGCGAAGGCCACCGACAACCAGGGCGCGACGACCACCTCGAGCGCGGCGAACATCACCGTCAACGGCAACCCGCCGACCGACACCACGCCGCCGAGCGTGCCGACCGGATTGTCGGCGACGGCGCTGTCGTCCAGCAGCATCGCGCTGAGCTGGAACGCGTCCACCGACAACACCGGCGGCGCGGGCGTGGCGGGCTACGACGTGTATCGCGGCGGCACGCTGATCGCATCGCCTACCGCGACCAGCTACACCAACAGCGGCCTCGCGGCGAACACCACCTACAGCTACACCGTGCGTGCGCGAGACGCGGCCAATCCGTCCAATGCCTCCGCTCAGAGCAGCGCGGTGAGCGCGAAGACGCTCGACGGCGGCACCGGCGGCAACAAGCGCGTGATCGGCTATTTCGCGCAGTGGGGCATCTACGCCCGCAACTATCGCGTGAAGAACATCGACACCAGCGGTTCGGCGTCGAAGATCACGCACATCAACTACGCCTTCGGCAACGTGCGCAACAACCGCTGCCAGGTCGGCGTGACGATCCCGACGAACGAAGCGACCGGTGAAGGCGGCGATGCGTTCGCCGATTACACCAAGGCTTTCCAGGCCGGCGAAAGCGTGAGCGGCGCGGCCGACACCTGGGACCAGCCGCTGCGCGGCAACTGGAACCAGCTCAAGCAGCTCAAGGCGAAGTACCCGAACATCAAGGTGCTGATCTCGCTCGGCGGCTGGACCTGGTCGCGTGGATTCGCCAGCGCGGCGCGTCCGGAGAACCGCGTGGCGTTCGTGTCCTCGTGCATCGATGCGTACATCCGCGGCAACCTGCCCGTCACCGACGGCGCGGGCGGTCCGGGTGCGGCGGCAGGCGTGTTCGACGGCATCGACCTGGACTGGGAATACCCGTCCGCATGCGGCCTGACCTGCGGCACGCCGGAGGAAAGCGCCAACTTCACCGCGCTGCTGGCCGAGTTCCGCCGCCAGCTCGACGCGGTGCGCCCCGGCCTGCTGCTGACCATCGCCGCCGGTGCGGGCGTGGACAAGGTGCGCGTCACCGATCCGGGCGCGTACAGCCAGTACCTGGATTACATCAACGTGATGACGTACGACTTCCACGGCACGTGGGATGCGCGCACGAACCATCACTCGGCGCTGTTCGATTCGCCGAACGATCCGTCCACGGGCGACCAGCGGCTCTACAACAGCAACGATGCGATGGAGGCCTTCCTCACGCGCGGCGTGCCGGCGTCGAAGCTCAACCTCGGCATCGGTTTCTACGGCCGCGGCTGGACCAACGTGCCCAACGTCAACAACGGCCTGTACCAGACCGGCTCCGCCGCGCCTGGCACGTATGAAGCCGGCAACGAGGACTACAAGGTCCTGAAGGACCGCCCCGGCACCGTTTATACCGACGCGAACGCGCGCGCCACGTGGAAGTACGACGGCAACACGTTCTGGAGCTACGACACGCCCGCGATGGTCACCGAGAAGATGGGCTACGTGAAGGCGCAGAACCTCGGCGGCGCGTTCTTCTGGGAATTCAGCGGCGACGATGCAAGCGGCACGCTGGTCAACGTGATCAGCAATGGCCTGAAGTGATGCGCTGAACGCGCTCTCCCCGGACCCGGCAACGGGTTTGCCCCTGGCGCCGATCCCCTGCGATCGGCGCCTTTTTTCGGGCTTCCACGCGTGATGCGTTCATCGCGTGGCGTCGAGCACGTAGCCTTCGCCGTGGATCGCATCCAGCGGCAGCTGCGTGCCGCAGCCATCGGCGACCTTGCGTCGGAGGCGATACACCAGCGAATCCAGGCGGTGCGAATCGAACCCGCCATCGGCGAACGCGTCCGCCAGCGCCTCGCGCGTGACCAGCTGGCCGGGCGTGAGCAGGAGTCGTTCGAGCAGCCGCCGTTCGGTGCGCGTGAGAGGGACGGCGCTGCCGTCGGGGCAGATCAGCGCCCAGCCGTCGGCATCCAGCCGCCAGCGCGGATCAGCGTCGGTCGAGGTCGGTCGATCCATCGGGCGCACCTTGACGAAACCTGCGCCGATCCTATCCAGCGCGCCGCGCGCCCACATAGGCCAGACGTTGGTGTGCCGCGCGGTCGCCGGCGAACCGGCACGCGGCGCCTCATGGCCGTCGCGACCGCTGGGGTAAGGTCGGGCCTTCCCCCTTCCACGGAGCCCTTCCGATGCGTCCGACGTTGTCCGCCTGCGCGCTGTCGCTGGTCCTCGCCCCGTCCATCGCCCTGTGCGCCGATGCGCCCGCGCCCGCGCCCGGCGCGGCGTCCTACGGCATGGAACTGGAAGGCTTCGAGTATCCGTATCCGGTGAAACACCACGCATTCACCTCGCAGGGCGAAGCGTTGCGCATGGCCTACCTGGACGTCGCACCGTCCACCCCGAACGGCCGCACCGTGGTGCTGCTGCACGGCAAGAACTTCTGCGCGGCGACGTGGGAGTCGGCGATCCGCGCGCTCACCGGCGCCGGTTACCGCGTGATCGCGCCGGACCAGGTCGGCTTCTGCAAATCGACCAAGCCCGGGCATTACCAGTACAGCTTCCACCAGCTCGCCGCGAACACGAACGCGCTGCTGCGCTCGCTGGGCATCGAGCGCGCGAGCGTCGTCGGCCACTCGATGGGTGGCATGCTCGCCACGCGTTACGCGCTGATGTATCCGGCGCAGGTCGAACGCCTGATGCTGGTCAATCCGATCGGGCTGGAAGACTGGAAGGCGCTCGGCGTGCCGTGGGCGAGCGTGGACGCGAACCTTGCCGGCGAACTGAAGACCAGCTTCGATTCGATCAAGCGTTACCAGCAGCAGGTGTACTACAGCGGCCAGTGGAAGCCCGGGTACGACCGCTGGGTCGGCATGCTCGCCGGCCTGTACGCCGGCCCGGGAAAGCAGCGCGTCGCATGGAACCAGGCGCTGACGACGGACATGGTGTTCACGCAGCCCGTCGTGCACGAGTTCGCGCAGCTGCGCGTGCCGACGACGTTGTTCATCGGACAGCGCGACCGGACGGCGATCGGCCGCGACCGCGCATCGCCCGAACTGCGCGAGCGGCTTGGCGATTATCCGGCGCTGGGCAAGCGCGCGGCGAAGGCGATTCCGGATGCGACGCTGGTGGAGTTCGACGACCTGGGGCATTCGCCGCACGTGGAAGCGCCGGCACGGTTCGAGAAGGCGTTGCTGGAGGCGTTGGCGGTGAAACGGTGAGTGTCGCGTGCGGGCGCGCTGTGAATGACGGCTCGCTTGAGCCGCTCTCCCATTGGCGACCCGAGGGAGTGAACCGCTGAGCGGGGATGGGCGGGAGGCGGGAGGCGCGACCACGCTGGCATTCGCGAGCTTGCGCCGTTGCCTTTGGAGCCCGGGTAAGCGAAGCGCACCCGGGAGCGCGGTCGCCTCCCCTACCCGGATGCGCTTCGCTTACCCGGGCTGCAAGCGCAAGCCGTCATCACGGCGAGCGCCGGGATGGCGTGCAACTCCCACGGCTGCGCAATACCCGCAACACATCATCCAGCAACCCCGCCGCAGTCACCTCCGCACCCGCACCCGGGCCCTGGATCACCAGCGGCTGCGTCGCATAACGATCCGACCAGATCGCCACGCGGTTGTCCGTTCCCGCGCCGCCGGCGAGCGGATGATCCGACGCGAGCGATTCCAGCCCGACGCTCGCCCGCCCGTCCTGCAATCGCGCGATGAAGCGCAGCTTCTCCCCGCGCTTGTACGCCGACTGGAAGCGCTCGCGCAGCGGCGTGTCGAGGGCGGGCAGCGCGGCGTCGAGCGCGTCCTTCGACAGGATCGCCAGTTCCGGCGGTACCAGCGAGGCGACGTCGACGTCGCACGCTTCCAGCTCCACTCCCGCCGTGCGCGCGAGGATCAGCAGCTTGCGGCGCACGTCCTCGCCGGAGAGATCGTCGCGCGGATCCGGCTCGGTGTAGCCGGCGTCGCGCGCCTGCCGCACCAGCGCGGAGAACGGGCGCATGCCGTCGTACTGGTTGAACAGCCACGCGAGCGATCCCGACAACACGCCGGCGATGGCATGGATGCGGTCGCCGCCCTCGCGCAGTTCGCGCAACGACCGCAGCAGCGGAAGCCCTGCGCCGACGGTCGCGCTGTCGCCGTAACGCGCATCGCCCGCGAGCGACGCCGCACGGATCGCCCGCCATCGCGACAACGACGTGCCTTGGCCGATCTTGCACGCGGTGGCGACGTGGATGCCCTGTGCGAGCCAATGCGCATGACGCTCGGCGACCGCCTCGCTCGCGGTCGCGTCGATCACCACGCGCGGCCCGTCCCCGCGCAAAGCGGCATCGACCGCATCGAGCGAACTGCCCTGCGGCGCCAGCGCGAGTCGACGCAGCGCGTCGCCCGGTGCGAGTCCCGAACGATCGCCCGCACACGCGCGCGAATTGGCGACGTGCACGAGTTCCAGGCGTTCGCCGAGCGGCGATGCGCGCCACGACGCGAGCCGCGCGAGCACCGCGCTTCCGACCGTGCCGGTACCGAGCAGCGCCACCCGCGCCGGTACGGCCTGCGCGGCCGAAGCGCGCGCGACTTCGACCGCCGCCACGCTCATCGTTTGACGCGCTCGGCAATCGCCACGGCCTGTTCCGCGCGCTCCAGCGCGACGGCGATGTCGGCGACCAGATCGTCGACATGCTCGATGCCCACCGACAACCGCAGCAGACCGTCGCCGATGCCCGCGGCTTCGCGCGCTTCGGCCGACATCGCCGCGTGCGTCATCGTCGCCGGATGCGCGACCAGGCTTTCCACGCCACCGAGCGATTCGGCCAGCGTGAAGCACTGCAGTCCGTCGAGGAACGCGCGCACCGCATCGACGCCGCCGTCGAGTTCCACGCTCAGCATCGCGCCGAAACCGTCCTGCTGGCGCGCGGCGAGCGCGTGCCCCGGGTGCGATTCCAGTCCCGGGTAATGCACGGCGCGCACCGCCGGATGCGCGTCGAGCAGCGACACCAGCGCCTGCGTGTTCTCCTGGTGCACGCGCAGGCGCGCATCGAGCGTGCGCAGGCCGCGCAGGGTGAGGAAGCTGTCGAACGGCGAGCCCGTCAGTCCCAGCGCGTTGGCCCACCACACCAGCTGCTGGTGTTGCTCGGCGTCGCGCGCGACGACCGCGCCGCCGACCACGTCGCTGTGGCCGTTGATGTACTTGGTCGTGGAATGCAGGACGAAATCCGCGCCGAACGCGATCGGCTGCTGCAGCGCCGGCGAAAGGAACGTGTTGTCCACGACGGTCAGCGCGCCCTTCGCCTGTGCGGCTTCGATCACGAAGCGCAGATCGGTGATGCGCAGCAGCGGGTTCGACGGCGTTTCGATCCACACCACCGTGGGATCGCTCGCCAGCGCATCGGTCAGCGCGCGCGGATCGGTGAGGTCGGCGGTGATCAGTTCGAACGCGCCCTTCTTCGCCAGCGCATTGAACAGGCGCCAGCTGCCGCCGTAGCCGTCGTGCGGCACGACCAGGCGGTCGCCGGGCTTGAGCAGCGCGTGCAGCAGCAGCGTGATCGCGCCCATGCCGGTGGCGGTGACGACACCGCCGGCGCCGCCTTCGAGTTCGGCCAGGGCTTCGCCCAGCAGGTCGCGGGTCGGGTTCCCGCTGCGGGTGTAGTCGTACTGCCGCTTCTCGTTGAAACCGGCGAAGCTGAAGTTGGACGACAGCACGATCGGCGGCGTCACCGCGCCGAAGGCGGTGTCGCGGTCGATGCCGGCGCGGACCGCGGCGGTACAGCGGTTGCGCGTGCTCATGCGGCCACCTCCAGCGCGTCGTCGAGCGCTTCGCCGAGGATCTGCGCGATCGCGCCCTCCTCCTTCAGGAACGCATCGTGTCCATACAGCGAGCGGACCACGCGCAGGCGCGTTTCGCCGCGAAGACGCTCCACCAGGTCGTAGGCATCCGACACCGGCACGAGGCGGTCTTCGGCGACGGCGACGACGGTCACCGGCAGGCGGATCGTGGTCGGATCCACGTCCTGCAGGTCGATGGATTCGGACAGGCGCAGATAGGCCGTGGTCGAAGTGCGCTGCACGTAGCTCGCGCCGCAATGATCGAGGTAGTCCTCCGCACCCACGCGCACGCGGCCTTCGCTCACCTGCGCCGGTTCGAAGCGCGCGTCGAACTCCTCCGGCGTGCGGTAGCTCAGGATCGCCAGCTGCCGTGCGAGCGCGAGGCCATGCGTCTCATCGCACTGCAACGCACCCAGCGCGACGGCGCGGCGCTGCAGCGCGCGCCATGCGCTCGCATACGGATGCGCGCGATGCACGCCGCTGATCGCCACCAGCTGTTCGACGCGCGCACCGTGTCGCGCGGCGAACTGCAGGCCGACCATCGCGCCGTACGAGCAACCGACGAACGCCTGCAGGCGCGCGACCTGCAACACGTCGAGCAGCGCGGCGATGGCGTCGGCCTGGTCGGCGGGGTCGAGCGGCGTGTCGAGGGTGCCGTCGGCGCCGATCCAGTCGAAGGCGATCAGGCAGCGCTCGCGCGGATCCAGCGGCTTGCCCGCGCCGACCTGCTGCTCCCACCAGCCGCTTTCGGGAAACGCGGCGCTGGCGGCGAGGTGGCGATGCGCCGAGATGCCGCCCGCGACGAACACCGCCGGCAGCGTGCGATCGCCCAGGATCTCGTAACGCAGCGCGATGCGACGCGTGCCGGCGTGGCGAAGGTCCAGGTCGACCGTGCATTCGCCGCGCTGCGCGTGGATGGCGTTGGCGAACACGGCGGCGTGCACGACGGGATCGAACGCGTCGATGCGCTCGGCCGGCGCGACGTCGGAAGCGAGGGCGGAAACGGGGGCGAAGCTCATGGCGGCATCCTTGAAGACGAAGGGCCACCGAGCCTGCGAGTCGCACTGCGCGCCCCGCGGGACGCGCATCGCAACCATCTTTCGACCGGCGCCTGGCGCGCCCCGTCGCAGGAATTGGCACCTTCGCCCGCGCTTGCGCGCTGGGTTGGGTTGCCCCGGCTTCAAAGGGCCTGTCCCTCAGCCGGTCTCGATGGATGGCCGCAGTCTGCCCCCGGCCGGCGGGGCTGTCAATCGCTTCATCCGCATATAGCGATTTATTATGTCGGTCACGTCCCCGGCTCCCGATGCAAAGTCGGCCCGAATACACTTCGGCGATGACTCCCCGCCTGTCCGCCCCCGCCGCCATCGCGTTCGCGCTGGCGGCCCTGGCCTCCGCCTGTTCCACCGTCCGCCCCGTCGAGCCCGCGGCGGTTTCCGTACCCGCCGCCAAGCCGGAACCGCGCACCGTGCTGGAGCGCTACGTCTCCGGCGAAAGCGCGCAGGACGAACTGGATTCGCTCGCCACCTGGACCACCGAGGAAGGCGCGACGTGGCTGCTCGCCACCGCGAAATCGACGGATCGGCTGGTCGTGTTCGACGCCGACACCGGTCGTCGCCTGCGCGAGGTCGGCGGCGAGGGTTCGGCGCCCGGGCAGTTCAACCGCCCCAACGGCATCGCGGTGTACGGCGATTACGTGTTCGTGGTCGAACGCGACAACCATCGCGTGCAGGTGCTGTCGCTGCCTTCGTTCGCGCCCGTCGGCACGTTCGGCGGAGAGGAACTGCGCAGCCCGTACGGTGTGTGGCTCACCGAGACCGAGCCCGGCGAGCTGGAGGCCTACGTCACCGACAGCTTCATGTACGGGAAGAAGTTCGACGAAGTGCCGCCGCTGGCCGAACTGGACCAGCGCGTGCGCCGTTACCGCGTGCAGTTCGACCAGGCGGGCCGGCTTCGTGCGTCGTACGCGGGATCGTTCGGCGACACCACGCCGGACGCCGCGCTGCGCATGGTCGAATCCATCGCGGGCGATCCGGCGAACGATCGCCTGCTGATCGCCGACGAGGACCGTCGCCACGAATCCACGCTGCGCGAGTACAGCTTCAGCGGCAAGTACACCGGCCGCAGCCTGCCGCAGGACAGCTTCGCCGCGGAGGCCGAAGGCGTCGCGCTGTGGAGCTGCGCCGACGGCAGCGGTTACTGGATCGCGGTCGACCAGCTCGCACCGCTGACGATCTTCCACCTGTTCGACCGCACGACGCTGGAACCGCGCGGCAGCTTCGAAGGCGAGACGACCGCGCACACCGACGGCGTCGCGCTGCATGCGGCGTCCACGCTGACGTTCCCGGCCGGCGCGCTGTTCGCCGTGCACGACGACAAGTCGGTGTCGGCCTTCGACCTGGCCGAAGTCGCGCGCGTGCTGCAGCTCTCGCCCGACTGCGCGCAGTGACGCGATGACGCGCGCGCGCCGCCATGCGGTCTGGTTCCTCGGTGCCGTCACGCTGCTGACGGCGTTCGGCGCGGGCGCGGCGAAGATCTACCGCTGGACCGACCGCAACGGCATCACGCATTACGGCGACCACGTGCCGGACGCGCCGCCTTCGCAGGTGAAGACCATCCCGGTGGAAGGCGAACCGGGCGCGATCGCGCGGCTGCGCATCGAGAACGACGGCGACCGTTTCCTCGCCTTCGCCGACAACCGCCTCTCCGGCCCGGTGGAGGTGCAGCTGGATTTCAGCCGCAGCGACAACGTGATCGGCAATCCGGTGCTGCCGGCGCGCGCCACCGTCGCGGCGCGCAGCAGCGCGCTTGTCGCCGTGCTGAGTTCCGCCGATCCCGACCGCGGCTTCGATTTCGAGTTGCAGATGGACAGCCTGCCGGGTGATCCCTCGGCGCGTCCGCGCGACGTCGAATACCTGTTGCCGTTGCAGCAGGCACAGTTCCGCATCGACCAGGGCTATGGCGGGCATTTCAGCCATCGCGACGAACAGAACCGCTACGCGGTCGACTTCGCCGCCGATATCGGCACGCCGGTACTCGCCGCGCGCGATGGCGTGGTGATGCAGGTGGAATCCGACTTCGACAAGGCCGGGCTCAATCTGGAGCGTTACGGCGGTCGCGCGAATTTCGTGCGCATCCTGCACGAGGACGGGGCGATGTCGCTGTACGCGCACCTGAAATCCGAAGGCGCGCTGGTGCGCGTGGGTCAGCGCGTGCGGGCGGGGCAGCAGATCGGGCTGTCGGGCAACACCGGCTTCACCACCGGCCCGCACCTGCATTTCGCGGTGCAGGTCAATCGCGGGATGAAGCTGGAGTCGATCCCGTTCCGCATGACGGGGCCGCAGGGGCCTTTGCGGATCGCGGGGAATTAGCGCGGCTGCCATGCGGCGGCGATAACGAAGCAGGCGACACCCTCACGGGCGGTTGTAGTCCGGGTAAGCGAAGCGCACCCGGGGACCGCGTGACAGCTCCCGGGTGCGCTTCGCTTACCCGGGCTACAAAAGCTACAAAAGCGGCGAAGGCACGGACAACGCAAAGGCCGCGTCACCGACGCGGCCTTCCGAACGAACGAGCTCCTACGCCGCCTGCGCCGCCGACGGCTCCACCATATCGCGCCATTGCGGCAGCCGGTCGAGCACGTTGACGCTGCGCAGGTAGCCTTCGTCCAGCGGCGCGCCGGCGACCAGCGATGCAGCGACGTGCACGGCGCCGGCGACCCAGAACCCGCTCGCCTTCAAGCGTCCGGGGCGGTGCTGGAACGCCACGCCTTCGACGATCGGCATCGGCAGGCCCCACAGGCCCAGCAGGTACGCACCGGCTTCGGCGTAGTGCGGGCCGGTCGAACCTTCCGAGCCGTCGGACACGCCGGGCAGCAGCTTGCCGACTTCCGCCAGCAGGCCGGCGGTCGCGGCGAGTTCGGCGCTCGGGCCAGCGAGCAGGCGACGCGCCAGGCGCGACGTGCGCAGCGCGCGGTCCTGGATCGCCTCGCGTTCCTTTCCGGCCAATTGCGTCGGGCCGAAGGCCTCGCTCGCCAGCACCAGGCGCAGCAGTTGCTGGTGGCCCAGGCGCGTGACCGCGGCGCGGATGTCGGTGATCTCGCGACCTCCGGAGAAGTACGCCGAATTGCACAGGCGCAGCACCTTGGCGACGATCGCCGGGTCCTGCGAGAGCATCTGCGCGATGGCGGCGTTGCTCGCGTCGGGGTCGCGCAGCAGGCGCGAGAGTTCCAGGTACAGGCGCGGCGGCGGCGGCAGCGAACCGACGCGGCCCACGGCCTGCTTGAGTTCTTCGCTGCCCAGCACGTTGCGAAGTTCGGCGACGCTGTCGACGGCCTCGATCAGCTCGCCCGCGTCGAGCGGTCGCGACAGCAGCCGGTGCGCGCAGTCCAGGCCCTGCAGCATGCTGCTGTCCTCGCCCTGGTCCAGCAGCAGCACGCGCACCGCCTGCGGGTGCAGGCTGGACATCTGCGACAGCAGCGCCGGGCCCGGCACCGCGCCCACGCGCATCCCGCACAGGACCACGTCGACTTCCGTGAGCGACAGCGCCGCGTCGGCCTCGGTGAGCCAGTGCACGTCCCAGCCCAGGTCGAAATAGCCCAGCGACTCTTCGAATTCGCCGGCGCGGCCGGCGTCCTCACCCACGATCACAATGCGCACTGCAACCCCCGGCATACGGAATACGGATATCCATGACGGGTAGCGGCCCGGAAAGGCCGGGCTTTAGGAGGTGCTGAACGGGGATGTTCTGAACTGGGAGCACGCGCACACTTTCGGGGTCCGCGGCGAACCGTTTGGCGGTCGCGCAGGGGCGCCTGGGAGGCGGACGATTCGCGCCGTATGTCTGGCCCGGACCCTGGGAGATCGCGCTGGTTTGCTCCGAACGCCGAGCTCGAAGCTCGGGGCGCCGAGCTGTTTGCTCCGAACGCCGAGCCCGGAGCTCGGAAGGCCGGCCTATTTGCCCCGTATGCCGAGCTTGAAGCCCGGGGTACCGAGCTGCTCGCTCCGGACGCCGAACCCGGAGCTCGGATCGCCGGGCCATTTGCCCCGAACGCCGAGCTCGAAGCTCTGGGCGCCGAGCTGTTTGCTCCGAACGCCGGGCCCGGAGCTCGGAAGGCCGGGCTGTTTGGTCCGAACGCCGAGCTCTGAGGCCGGAACGCCGAGCGATGTGCTCCGGACGCCGGGCCCGGAGCTCGGCCGGATCGCCAGCCCGTCGCCCCCGACGGCCGCCAAGGCCAGCCGCGTATAATTCCCGCCCTTCCCGACTACCGACCCGCGGACCGCCGTTCGGCCCGTCCGCGCCTCCGTTGCCATGTCCGACGTTTCCCTCGAAGCCGCCCGCCGCCGCACGTTCGCGATCATCTCGCACCCCGACGCCGGCAAGACCACGCTCACCGAAAAGCTGCTGCTGTTCGGCGGTGCGATCCAGATGGCCGGCTCGGTCAAGGGCCGCAAGGCCGCGCGCCACGCGACCTCCGACTGGATGGCGCTGGAAAAGGAGCGCGGCATCTCGGTGACCAGCTCGGTGATGCAGTTCCCCTACGAGGACCGCATCGTCAACCTGCTCGACACCCCGGGCCACGCCGACTTCGGCGAGGACACCTACCGCGTGCTCACCGCGGTGGACTCGGCGCTGATGGTCATCGACGTCGCCAAGGGCGTCGAGGAGCGCACGATCAAGCTGATGGAGGTGTGCCGCCTGCGCGACACGCCCATCATGACCTTCATCAACAAGCTCGACCGCGAGGGCAAGAACCCGATCGAGCTGCTGGACGAAGTGGAAAGCGTGCTGAAGATCCAGTGCGCGCCGATCACCTGGCCGATCGGCATGGGACAACGCCTGAAGGGCGTGGTGCACCTGGTGACCGGCGAGGTGCACCTGTACGAACAGGGCCGCAACTTCACCCGCCAGGATTCGACGATCTTCGCGTCGATCGACGATCCCGCTCTGGAAGAACGCATCGGCACGCAGATGCTGCAGGAACTGCGCGACGAGCTGGAACTCGTCGAAGGCGCCTCGCATCCCTTCGACGTCGCGAAGTACCTCGCCGGCGAACAGACGCCGGTGTTCTTCGGCTCGGCCGTCAACAACTTCGGCGTGCAGCTGCTGCTGGACTTCTTCGTCGAGCACGCGCCCTCGCCGAAGCCGCGCGCGGCGACCTCGCGCGAAGTCGCCGCGTACGAGCCCAAGCTCAGCGGCTTCGTCTTCAAGATCCAGGCGAACATGGACCCGCAGCATCGCGACCGCGTGGCGTTCATGCGCGTGTGCTCGGGCAAGTTCACCGCCGGCATGAAGGCCTTCCACGTGCGCAGCGGCAAGGAAGTGAAGCTCGCCAACGCGCTGACCTTCATGGCCAGCGACCGCGAGATCGCCGAAAGCGCGTGGCCGGGCGACGTCATCGGCATCCACAACCACGGCACCATTTCCATCGGCGACACGTTCACCGAAGGCGAATCGCTGAGCTTCACCGGCATTCCGAACTTCGCGCCGGAGCTGTTCCGCCGCGCGCGACTGCGCGACCCGCTCAAGCTCAAGCAACTGCAGAAGGGCCTGGCGCAGTTGTCGGAAGAAGGCGCGACGCAGTTCTTCCGCCCGCTGATGAGCAACGACCTGATCCTCGGCGCGGTCGGTGTGCTGCAGTTCGACGTCGTCGCGTACCGCCTGAAGGACGAGTACGGCGTGGACGCGAGCTTCGAGCAGGTGAGCGTCGCGACGGCGCGCTGGATCCGCTGCGACAACGAGAAGAAGCTCGAGGAATTCCGCGACAAGAACGCGATGAACCTCGCGCTCGACGCGGCGGGCCAGCTGGTTTACCTCGCGCCTACGCGCGTGAACCTGCAGCTCGCGCAGGAACGTGCGCCGGACGTGACGTTCCTGGCCACGCGCGAACACGCGCACGCCGCGGCGTTCGATTGACGACGCCGCGTTGACGAAGGCGCGCTGATGTCGATGTGGCTGACGTGGTGGCTGGCGTTCAACCTCGCCACCGCGCTCGTGTACGGCTACGACAAGGCGATCGCCGGCGGCCACCGCCGGCGCGTGCCGGAACGCACGCTGCTCGCGCTCGCGCTGCTGGGCGGCTCGCCGGGGGCACTGCTGGCGATGGGGTTGTTCCGGCACAAGACGGCGAAGGTGTCGTTCCGGCGGATGATGATCGCGATCGTCTTCGCGCAGATGGTGTTGCTGGGGATCCTGTACTTCCAGCGATAGCGGTTCGCCGGGCAAGCGGGCATTTGCAGCCCGGGTAAGCGAAGCGCACCCGGGGGCTGTGACGCCCGACCCGGGTGCGCTTCGCTTACCCGGGCTACAAGAGCTACAAGCGCCTATTTCCGCGCCGGCAACTTCCCCACCCACGGCGGCACCGGCTGGTCCGCGTCGAAATACTCGAAGATCAGGTGGATGCGATCGGTGTCGCCGTTGTTCTCCACGGCGTGCACGGCCATGTTGCTGACCTCGACCGCTTCGCCTTCGACGAAGTGATACCCGACGCCATCGATGTAGAACACCACGCGGTCGCTGGTCAGCAACGGCACGTGGATCTTGTGCGGCCACTTCGCCGCCGGGTTTGCATCGCGATGCGGCTTGATCACGCCGCCCGGCGCCATGCGCGCGAGCATCACGCGCGGGAATTCCCCGTTCGCATAACCGTATGGCGCGACCGCCTGCGTCAGCACCGGCTCGATCAGCGGGCGCCATGACGCCCACAGCGGGCGCTCGTAATGCTTGCGCCAATCCTGGAAGTCGCTGACGAAGCGGAACACGATGTGGCGCGTCCGATCGAGCGCCTCGAAGCGGTTCGGCTTGTCGGCGTTCTCGGCGTCCCACGTCGCTTCGGGAATCGCCAGCACGGCCTCGCGCAGGCGCGCGACGTCGACGTGGCCGAGGCGACGCACCGACGTCGTCTTGCGCGGGTTCGGCTGGATGTCGGCGGGCGTGAATACGGACGACGTCATGGTCAGAACCCGTATCCGAACAGTTCCAGATCGCGACGGTACAGCGCGGCCACGCTGTCGCGCAGTGCGTCGTCGTAATAGTCGCGATAACTGCCGCGCCGCGAACTGTTGACCTGGCCCAGCGTTGCGGCGGGCAGGTTCAGGCGTTCGCAGATGGCCTCGTACGAACCCTGCATTTCTTCCACGCGACCGACGTAATCGGCCAGCAGCGTGCCGTCCGCGTCGGTCACGAACGTGTGCTGCGGCTGGAACAGCACGTGCTGCCTCGCGCGCGCATCGTCGAGGATGTAACGCATCACCTGCCCGGGATTCTTCAGGAACGCGCCGTCCGCGCGCGTCATGAACGCGCAGTACGAGATGAAACGGTCGAAGGGATTTCGCACGAAGGCGAACTTGAAGTACGTGGCGAAGGCGGCCTCGCCCAGGAACGGTCGGATCTGCTGCAGCGAAATGTGCCCATGCTTGATCGCGGCGAGTTCCTCGAACGGGAAGCGCTTGTTCACGAACAGGCCGACCTGTTCGAGGTCGTCCTCGCTGAGGTGCTCGCGCAGCGCCTGCCGCACCGAATGCGTGCCGGTCTTCGGGATGGCGGCGAAAACGAAACGGTGCTGGTGCGAGATGATCATGGGACCCCTGGGCTCGGCTCTGGCCGCATCATAGAGGCTGGCGCGGCGAACGCGCGGGGCGTGCGCGGCGGCGCGTCCTGCGGCCCGCGTCACAGGCTCGCGCTCTGCTTGACCCATGTCAGAGCATTTACTCCAGCCTGCGCTAGGATGCTCGCATCATGTCCCCCGCCCGATCCGTCCACGACGGCCCCAAGCCCATGGCGCCCGCGCGGCCTTCCGCGACGGGCGAAGTCCATTCGGTCCGCGAGGAGTTCTTCAACGCGCTGACCCACGGCCTGGGCGCGACCGCCGCGCTCGCTGGCGGCGCCGTGCTGATCACGCTCGCCGCGCTGTTCGGCGATGGCTGGCAGCTCGCCGGCGCGATCGTGTTCGGCATCTGCCTGCTGCTGCTCTACCTGGCCTCCACGCTGTACCACGCGATCCAGCATCCGGTCGCCAAAGCGCGGTTGAAGGTGTTCGACCACTGCGCGATCTACCTGCTGATCGCCGGCACCTACACGCCCTTCACGCTGATCGGTCTGCGCGGGCCGTGGGGCTGGGGGCTGTTCGCCGCGATCTGGACGCTCGCCGTGGCCGGCGTCGTGTTCAAGCTGTTCTTCACGGGGCGCTTCAAGCTGCTGTCCACCGCGATCTACATCGCGATGGGCTGGCTGGTGATCGTGGCCATCGAGCCGCTGCTGGGCGCGCTGGACGCGTGGACGATCGGCTGGCTGTTCGGCGGCGGCGTGTTCTACACGCTGGGAACGGTGTTCTACCACCGGCCCTCGCTGCCCTACTCGCACGCGATCTGGCACCTGTTCGTGGTCGCCGGCAGCGTCTGCCATTACGTCGCCGTGATGGCGCAGGTGGTCACGCCGGGCAGCCTGCTTCCGACCTGAACTGCGCACAACGCATTCACTTTCGCTTGACTGCGCGCCCCCGAAGGTGGGTCCGGTCCCTTTCGGATCCTCGCGGTGACCGCTTCGCGCTCCAACTTCGCTCCGCTTCTTCGCACGCGCCGCCGCGCGCGCGCATGACGGCATGCGCTGGCGCGGGTCGCGAACGACGGAACACGAAGCGGGCGCGAGCGCACGCGCCTGGCCGCATCGCCATCCGGTGATGACGGCGGTCGCGATCGTCGCCGCGCTCATCGCCATCCTCATCGCGATCTGGGACTGGAACTGGTTCAAGGGGCCGGTCGAACGCCAGGTGCAGGCGCGCACCGGCCGCGAGTTCCGCATCGGCGGCAACCTCGATGTCGACCTGGGCTGGACGCCGGTGGTGTCCGGCGAGAAGGTCACCTTCGGCAACGCACCGTGGTCGCGCGCGCCGGTGATGGCCTCGGCCGATCGCGCCGAAATCGGCATCGCACTGTGGCCGCTGCTGCGCCGGCAGGTACTGCTGCCGCTGATCCGGCTGGAGAACCCGCGCCTGCTGCTGGAAACCAATCCGAAGGGCGGCGACGGCAACTGGGTGTTCGGCGAGAAAGGCGGCGAAAGCACGGTGCAGTTCCGGCGCGTCGACATCCAGCGCGGCTTCCTGCAGTTCCTCGACGCGCCCAAGCGCACCGACATCCGCGTCGGCGTGAGCAGCCAACGCTCGCATTCGCGCGATGCCGGCGCGCCGGTTTCGGTGATCGGCGGCGGGTTGTGGGAGAACAACCGTTTCGTTCTGCAGGGCAGCGCGGCCTCGCCGCTGCAACTGCGCGATCGCGATGCGCCGTATCGCATCGACGTGCGCGCGTCCGCCGGCGCGACGCACGCGCATGCGCGCGGCACGCTGCTCGATCCGCTGCGCCTGCGCGGTTTCGACCTGCAGATGAAACTCTCTGGTCGCGATCTCGGCGACCTGTATCCGCTGCTCGGCTTGGCGATCCCGCACACGCCGCCCTACTCGCTCGATGGCCGCTTCAGCCGCGAAGGCGAGGTCTGGCATTACCGCGGATTCGACGGCCGCATCGGCGACAGCGACATGCATGGCGACGCAAGCGTGGACACGTCCGGCCAGCGCCCGTACCTGCGCGCCGATCTCACCTCCCGCCGGCTCGATTTCGACGATCTCGCCGGCTTCGTCGGCGGCACCCCACAGACCGGCAGCGGCGAGACGGCGAACGCCGAACAGGCGCAGGACGCCGCCAAGAAGGACGCCAGCGCGCGCGTCCTCCCGCAGACGCCGTACGACCTGACCAAGCTGCGCGCGATGGATGCCGACGTGCGCCTGCGCGCGATGCGCATCAACGCGCCGGCCCTGCCGCTGGACGACATGGACGCGCACCTGCTGCTGGAAGGCGGTCTGCTCAGGCTCGATCCGCTCAACTTCGGCGTGGCCGACGGCGACATCCGCTCGCGCATCCGCATGGACGCGCGCACCGACACCATCCGCACGCGCGCCGACGCGAACCTCGCCGGACTCAACCTCGGCAAGCTGCTGCCGAAGGTCGGACTCGCGCAGAACGCGATCGGCAGGATCAGCGGGCAGGTCGGCATCGAGGGCACCGGCAATTCGATCGCGGCGATGCTCGGCAGCAGCGACGGCGACATCGCCGTCGGCATGGGCGCGGGCCGCATCAGCAACCTGCTGATGGAACTGGCGGGGATAGACCTGGCCGAGATCATCAAGTTCAAGCTCGGCGGCGACAAGCAGATCCCGGTGCGCTGCGCGTTCGCCGACTTCGGCGTGGAGAACGGGCTGATGACCACGCGTTCGCTCGCGTTCGATACGACCGACACGATCCTCGTCGGCTCGGGCACGGTGAACCTGCGCGAGGAGACGCTCGACCTCACCATCCGCCCGCGCCCGAAGGACCGCAGCCTGCTCGCCTTCCGCACGCCGCTGAAGGTGGACGGCACGTTCAAGAAGCCGGGGCTGCATCCGGATCTCGCGCGCGTGGGCCTGCGCGGTGCGATCGCGCTGACCCTCGGCACGATCACGCCGCCCGCGGCGCTGCTGGCGACGCTGGAGCTGGGGCCGGGCGAGGATTCGGGGTGCGGGGGGAAGTACGCGAAGTGATCAGGAACGGGACGTGAGGAACGAACTACGCGTTTCTCGTTCCGCCATCCCGTTCCTGGTCAGCTGGCGATGTACCGCTGCAACTGGTCCAGTTCGAGTTGCTGGTCCTCGATGACCGCCTTCACCAGATCGCCGATCGACACCACGCCCAGCACCTGGCCGTTGTGCACGACGGGAAGATGGCGGATGCGGCGATCGGTGACGATCTGCATGCAGTGGTCGGTGGTGTCGTCCAGGCCGATGCTGATGACCTCGCTGGTCATGATCGTGCGCACCGGCGTGTCGGCGGAGGAGCGGCCCTGCAGCACGATCTTCCGTGCGTAGTCGCGTTCGGACAGGATGCCGACCAGTCGCCCGCCATCGATCACCAGCACCGCGCCGATGCGCTTCTCGGCCATGAGCCGGATCGCATCGATGACCGGCGCGTCGGGGCCGATCGCGAACACTTCGGGCGCTTTGGCTTCGAGCAGTTGCCGCACGGTGCGCATGGCCGTCTCCTTCGCCGGGGGCTTGGGCCGAGCATACTCCAGCGTCCCGTCAACGCACGCGAAGGCGCGAAGGGACGCCATGTGATGATGATCGGGACGCTCAGTCCACCGCCGAACCGCGCAGGCGCTGCACGCGATCGCCTTCGTCCAGCGCATGCGCGCTGCGCGCCGGACGCGCGGGCTGCCAGCTGTCGACGAGGTAGAGCGGGCGCTGCTTGGCTTCGTCGTACAGGCGGCCGAGGTATTCGCCGATCACGCCCAGCGCGATCAGCTGCACGCCGCCGAGGAACAGGATCACCGACATCATCGTTGGCCAGCCCGCCACCGGATCGCCCCAGAACAGCGCCTTCACGATGATCACCACACCGTAGAGGAAGGCCACCAGCGCGGTCAGCAGGCCCAGGTAGGTCGCCAGTCGCAGCGGTGCGGTCGAGAAACTCGTGATGCCTTCCAGCGCGAGGTTCCACAATCGCCAGAAATTGAACTTGCTGCGGCCCGCGGCGCGCGGATCGCGGTGATAGGGAATCGCGATGCGGTTGTAACCGACCCAGCCGAACAGGCCCTTCATGAAGCGATGCCGTTCGCGCAGCTGCTGCAATGCATGCAGCGCGCGCGGCGAGAGCAGGCGGAAGTCGCCGGTGTCGGCAGGGATAGGCGTTTTCGAAAGCATGCCGATCACGCGATAGAACGCGTGGGCCGTCGCGCGCTTGAGCCAGCCTTCGCCTTCGCGTTCCAGGCGCGTGCCGTGCACGTCGTCGTAGCCTTCGCGCCACCGGTCGACGAACTGCGGGATCAGCTCCGGCGGATCCTGTCCGTCCGCGTCGAGGATCAGCGCCGCGCCTTCGTCGATGCGGTCCAGGCCCGCGGTCAGCGCGAGCTCCTTGCCGAAGTTGCGCGAAAGGCGCAGCAGCGCGACGCGCCGGTCGCCCGCGGCGAGCTGCTGCATCACCTGCCAGGTCGCGTCGCGGCTGCCGTCGTCGACGTACAGCACCTGGCCTTCGACGCCATCGCGCGCCAGCGCGTCGAGCACCGCCGCGATGCGCGGCTGGAGCGCCGGCAGGCTGTCGGCCTCGTTGAAGGCCGCGACGACGATGGTCAGGCGTTCTTGGTCCATGGCGCGATGGTAGCCCTACGCGGCGTCATTCGATGCGCTGCAGGTACTGGGTGCCGCCCATGTACCGCATCTGCCGCTGGATCGCCTGCGAACGACGCTGCACGTACGGCCCGGGGCTGGCGATGCTGTAGCGGCGCGGGCTCGGCAGCACCGCGGCCATGCGCGCGGCCTGCGCGGCGGACAGCCCGCTGGCGTCCTTCCCGAAGAAGGTGCGTGCGGCGGCCTGCGCGCCGTACACGCCGTCGCCGAACTCGGCGATGTTCACGTACATCTCCACGATGCGCCGCTTCGGCCACATCGCCTCGATCAGCAGCGTGTACCAGGCCTCGATGCCCTTGCGAACCCAACTGCGCCCGCTCCACAGGAACAGGTTCTTCGCCGTCTGCTGGCTGATGGTGCTGCCGCCACGCACCTTGCGGCCACGCTCGTTGTTCTTGCGCGCGCGTTCGATGGCCTTGAGGTCGAAGCCGAAGTGTTCGGCGAAGTTCTGGTCTTCCGAGGCGATGACCGCCAGCGGCAGGTACGGCGAGATGTCGTCCAGGTCGCGCCACTCGTGGGCGATGCGGAACGACATGTCGCCCTCGCCCCACGCTTCCAGCTGGCGCGACACCATGAAGGCGCTGAAGGGCGGGTCCACGAAGCGCAGCGTCGCCACCTGGATCACGCTGAGGAGCAGCGCGGCGAGCGGCAGCGCGACCAGCCAGCGAAGCCAGCGGCGACGACGGCGCGGGGGCGCCTGCACGGGTGGAGCGGCGGCGTTCAAGGCTTGCACGAGCGGTGCCCAATCCCCATGGTGGTTTCCATGCCTCTTCACATGACCGCGCGCATTATTCCAACGACGCGCGCCAACCGCACGAGTTCCGCATGACCCAGACCGACACCGCGCCCGTTGGCGACCGCGACCAGTTGACCCGCTTCCTCATCGAAACCGCCGGCGTGCGCGGGGTGCGCGTGCACCTGGCCGACACCTGGACGCAGGTGCGCGAGCGCGCCGGGTATCCGCCGGCTGCCGCCGAACTGCTGGGCGAAGCGCTCGCCGCCGCCGCGCTGTTCACCGGCCATGCCAAGGTCGACGGCCGCCTGTCGGTACAGCTGCGCGGCCACGGCGCGCTGCGCACGCTGTTCGCCGAATGCACCGCGGCCGGCACGCTGCGCGGCATCGCGCAGATCGACGAGGACGCCGGTGCCGTTTCGCGCGACCTGCGCGATCTCGGCGAGGGTGCGCTGCTGGCCATCACCATCGAGAACCCCTCGCTCGACGGTCGCGAACCCATGCGCTACCAGGGCCTGGTCGCGCTGGAGTCCGATTCGCTCGCCGGCGCGTTCGAGGATTACTTCCGCCAGTCCGAGCAGCTCCCCACGAGGCTGCTGCTGGTGGCCGACGAACGGCAGGCCGCCGGCCTGATGCTGCAGAAACTGCCGGGCGACCATGGCGACGACGACGGGTGGTCGCGCGTGGGCGCGCTATTCGACACGCTCACCACACGCGAACTGCTGGAATGGTCGGCGGAAGACCTGCTCACCCGGCTGTTCCACGAGGACGGGGTGCAGGTGCTGGGGCGCAAGCCGCTTCGCTTCGCCTGTTCCTGCTCGCGGGAACGGGTGGAGTCGATGCTCGTCTCCCTCGGCGAGGTCGAAGCCCGGGCCGCCGCCGAGGCGGCCGGTGGCGTCGCCCTGATCCGTTGCGAGTTTTGCGGACAGAGTTACCGTTTCGACGCAGAGGAAATCGCTAGCTTGTTCACCGTGGCGACGACGGAAATGGCGGCACCCGACCGGGTGCAATGACCTGCCGGAGCGCCCCGGGGAATTGTTAAATAAACATAAACAGTCTATAGTCGCGGTCCTCAGGAGAGGGGAACTCCGCCCGGTTTGGCCGGTCGTATCAAGACCATGAACACGCGCCTGCTTCGACTGCCGTTGACCCTGATGCTCGCCCTCGGCGTGGCGGCGGGCGTGCACGCGCAGTCCAGGGCGACGGCGGAAACCACCTACCTCCCGGTCTGGAACCAGACCAGCGGCAAGCTCGAATACCTGCTCCAGCTCGAGCCCACCGGCACGCCGGTCGCCGGCGCCCGCTGGCGCGTGGGCAGCAACACGCTGGATGCGGCCTTCGGCCTGGAAGCCGGCGACACGCTCGGGCTGGTCTGCGATCGCAAGACCGGCCTGGCCGGCGCCATCGGGAACCTCGCCAACCACTGCATGCTGGCGACGCTGGACGACGATGAGCCGTCCGCCGCGCGCCAGGGCACGATCGGTGCCAGCCTGAGCCGCCCCGGCGGCAAGGTCGGCCTCGCGCTGGGCACCGGTCGCGACACCCTGCCAGCCTGGCTCAGCCCGAACGCGAAGTTCAGCAAGGTCGACCAGAACACGCTCACCGTCTACGGCCAGAAGAACATCGGCCGCGAGGCCACCGTTTCCATCGGCGGCACCTGGGCGCGCGCCAAGCTGATTCCGGCCGGCGAAATGCCCGCACTGGCCGACCGCTGGAACACCCGCAGCCTCACCGTCGGTGCAGGCCTGGGCAACTTCAGTGCGAACATCGTCGGCCGCGTGGTCGACACCCCCGGCGCGCCCGGGCAGTGGGAAGGCCTGGGCGTCGGCCTGACCTGGCGTACGCCGTGGAGCGGCCAGCTCACGGTCGGCGCGGAAAACGTCGTGACCCGCGGCAAGAACCCGTTCGCCCCGGAAAACGGCGAGAAGGACGAAGGCACCGTGCCCTACGTCCGCTACGAGCAGGATCTCTGACCTGCTTCTCCAGGGGCCGTGTCGGCGCCCCTGCCTGAACACCCGTTCATCTTCGTGATTCTCCCACCCGTGGGCAGATACGCCCGCGCATGGTTTTCACGTGCCTGGAACGGCACGTTAACGACACTTTTACTCTCGTGAAACTGTGGTTAGGATCGGACCCGGCCTTGCCGTTTTTGGCGTCCTTCTTGTCGCCTCCGGTTGAGTCCCATGGGTAAGTACCGACTTTCAGTTTCTTGGAGAGAGAGATGACCTTGAAGACCACCCCGCTCCGCGACGCGATCACCTTCGCGCTCGCCGTGAGCACCACCGCACTTGCGGGCATCGGCGCCGCCGTCGCCCAGGAAACGACGGGCGACCAGGGTGCCACCACCCTCGATCGCATCGAGGTGACCGGCTCGCGCATCCGCCAGGTCGACATCGAAACCGCCGCACCGGTGCTGCAGATCAGCCGCGACGACATCGAGAAGCAGGGCTTCTCGTCCGTCGCCGACATCCTGCAGAACATCACCGCCGTCGGTTCGCCGGCCATCAGCCGTACCTCGCCGCTGTCCTCGGGCGAAGCGGTCGGCGGCCAGTACATCGACCTGCGCAACCTGGGTCCGAACCGCACGCTGATCCTCGTCAACGGCAAGCGCCTTGGCATCACCAACGACGGCCTGCAGGACATCGCGTCCATCCCGGCCTCGATGGTCGAGCGCATCGAAGTGCTGAAGGACGGCGCCTCGACGATCTACGGCTCCGACGCCATCGCCGGCGTGGTGAACATCATCACGCGCAAGAACTTCGAAGGCGCCGAAGCCAACGCCTACTACGGCCAGTACGGCCAGGGCGACGGCACTCGCCAGGTCTACGACTTCCTGCTTGGCTTCACCGGCGACCGCGGTTCGGTCACCGCCGGTGTCGAGTACTCGAAGGAAGATCCGGTGTGGGCGCGCGACCGCTGGTTCTCGCGCGATCGCTTCCCGACCGGCGAGAAGAGCGCGCCGCGTCCGGGTGGCACGTCGGGCATCAGCCAGTACGGCCGTTTCACCTACTGGACCGGCGAACTGGATGAGGACGACAACCCGGTCTTCTCCGGCCCGCTGACGCTCAACCGCGGCACGCCTGGCCTGGATCCGCGCGATTTCGCCAGCTACCGCGATTTCAGCGCGGCAACCGACAACTCGAACCCGAACCGCGCTTCGACGGTGTACAGCGGCGTCGAGCGCAAGTCGGCGTTCTTGAACGGCATCTTCAACATTACCGACAACATCTCGTTCGAAACGGACGTGCTGTACACGGATCGCGACTCGTTCGCGCAGAACGCCGGCTATCCGTTCCAGAGCGCCGCGTTCGAACGGACTGCGGCGGTGGGCCCGGACTTCCTCTCCGGCGGCCTGGACATCAACAGCTACTTCAACCCGCTGGGCAACCAGGCCACCGGCGCGCTGCCCGATGGCGTTCCCGCGCAGTCGATCGACTTCATCCGTCGTGGCTGGGAAGTGCCGCGTGAGGTCCGCAACAGCCTCACCACCTGGCGCTTCAGCGGCGCGTTCAACGGCTCCTTCGAGCTGGGCGACAACCGCTTCTGGGATTGGGATGCGGGCTACCTGTACAACCAGAACAAGGGCGTGCAGATCAGCACCGGCAACCTGAACACCGCGGCCGTGGCCCTGGCCACGGGCCCGTCGTTCCTCAACGACCAGGGCGTCGTGCAGTGCGGTACGCCGGACGCGCCGATTCCGCTGGGCTTCGGTCCGGGCGCGTGCACGCCGTGGAATCCGCTGGTGCCGGAAGGCTACGCCGCGCCGAACGGCCTGGGCGATCCCAACGTGCAGGCCTTCCTGTACCTGCCGGGCCAGGCGCTGTCGGAAACCGAGACCAAGGTGTACTACGCCAACATCTCCGGCTCGCTCTTCACCCTGCCGGGTGGCGACCTGGGCGTGGCGGTGGGCGTGGAGCATCGCAAGGAAGACGGCTTCTTCTCGCCCGACGCACTGGCGCAGACCGGCATCTCCACCGACCTGGCCGCGGGCCCGACCGGTGGCGGCTACTCGCTGGATGAAATCTACGGCGAGTTGAGCATCCCGCTGCTGGCCGACATGCCCTTCGCCCAGGAACTGAGCTTCAACCTGGCGACGCGCTATTCGGACTACGACACTTTCGGCGACACCACCAACAGCAAGTTCGGCTTCAAGTGGAAGCCGCTCGAGCAGCTGCTGGTGCGCGGCACCTGGGCCGAGGGCTTCCGCGCCCCCACCGTGGCCGACCTGTTCGGCGGTGTCTCGCAGAGCTTCGAGTTCTACACCGACCCCTGCGACACGCTGTTCGGCAACGCCGCCGGCAACGCCCGTTGCGCGGCCGACGTGCCGGCCGGCTTCCGCCAGAAGGCCCAGGCGGGCCAGCTCGCCCCGGGACCGGGTACGCAGACGCCGATCCCGTTCCTGTCGGGTTCGAATCCGGAGCTGACCCCGGAAACCTCGGAGTCCAAGACGCTCGGCCTGGTGTGGAGCCCGACCTTTGCCGAAGGCCTGAACCTGTCGCTGGACTGGTGGACCATCAAGATCGAGAACACGATCGTCGCCGACGATCCGTCCTCGATGCTCGACGACTGCTACCTGCGCGGCATCGAATCGCGTTGCGCGGGGCCGAACACGTTCACGCGTGATCCGGTCACCGGCGACGTGATCGCCCTGTCGTTCGGCGGTCGCAACGCGGGTTACCAGGAAACCGAAGGCTTCGACTTCGACCTGACCTACACCCTGCAGACCGACTGGGGCCGCTTCGGCCTGTCCTGGCTCAACACCTACGTCAGCAAGAACGAGCTGAAGCAGGACAACCTGGACACCCCGCCGCTGCAGCTCAACGGCACGACGAACTTCGGTGCGAACTTCCGCCTGCGTTCGAACGCCAGCCTCAACTGGGACAACGGTCCGTGGGGCGCGACCTGGGGCGTGCGCTACTACTCGGGCCTGCGTGAGGAATGCTTCTTCGACGAGCGCTGCTCGCTGCCGGACTACACCGCTCCGGAGTTCCAGGGCGAGACCGTGCCGATGAACGAAGTCGGTTCGAACACGTTCCACGACGTCCAGGTCCGCTGGAACGCCCCGTGGAACGCCACCGTCGCCATCGGTGCGAACAACGTGTTCGAGCACTACTCGGCCCCGATGTACAGCCAGCCGAACTCGGGCTACTCGTACTACGGCGGTTTCGACATCGGTCGCTTCGTGTACCTGAAGTACCAGCAGCGCTTCTGATCCATCGCGCTGCGATTTGCGGGCGGCCCCTCCGGGGGCCGCCTTTTTTTTTGCTCCCGCGAATGCCGCGTCGAAGCAGCGCCGGCACCTCTGGAGGGCCCATACCGCAGCGCAGCATGGGTCGTCACGAACCGATAACCGGTCGTTAACGTCTATTTCACTTTTCTCACGGTGCGGTTACGATCGGGTTAAGCCTTGCCGTATTTGGCGTCTCATTTGACTCCGCCGGCCGGGCCCCATGGGAAGTACCCACGAGTTTCCGGAGAGAGAGATGACCTTGAAGACCACCCAGCTCCGCGACGCGATCACCTTCGCGCTCGCGGTGGGCACCACCGCGGCAGCCGGCACCGGCATCGCCTTCGCCCAGGAAGGCGAGAAAGCCACGACCCTCGACCGCATCGAGGTGACCGGTTCGCGCATCAAGCGCGCCGACATCGAAACGTCCCAGCCGATCTTCTCGCTGAGCCGCGACGACATCACGGCGCAGGGCCTGACCTCCGTCGGCGACGTGATCCAGAACATCACCGCCAACGGCTCCACGCTCAACAGCACCTACAACAACGGCGGCAACGGCGAGACGCGCGTCAACCTGCGCAACCTCGGCTCCAACCGCACGCTGGTGCTGGTCAACGGCCGTCGCTGGGTCGGTGGCACGGGCCTGGGCGGCGCGGTCGACCTCAACACCATCCCGACCGCCGCGGTCGAGCGCATCGAAGTGCTGAAGGACGGCGCCTCGACGATCTACGGTTCGGACGCCATCGCCGGCGTGGTCAACGTGATCCTGCGCCAGAACTTCGAAGGCGCCGAAGCCAACGCCTACATCGGCCAGTTCGACAAGGGCGACGGCACGCGCCAGGCGTACGACTTCATCATCGGCACGAGCGGCGACCGCTTCTCGGCGATGCTGGGCTACGGCTACGTCAAGGAAGAGCCGGTCATGGCCGGCGACCGCTACATCTCGAAGGAGCCGACCTACACCACCGGCAACTTCTTCGGTTCCGGCACCAGCCCGAACGGCCGCTTCGGCTTCGGCGAAGGCTGCGACCGCGTCACCGCCGACGGCACGCCGCTGTACCTGGACGCCGATGGCAACCTGACGACCGACGTCACCGACACGCGCGCACAGGTCGCACGCGGCGGCAAGGCACCGGGCGAGCGGTGCGTCGCGGGCACCATCACCTACGACGGCGCCGGCACCCCGGCCCGCCCGTACGTGCCGGGCGTGGACGCGTACAACTTCGCTCCCGAGAACTACCTGCTGACGCCGCAGGAACGCCGCTCGGTCTTCGGCAACGCCTCGGTCGACATCACCGACGACGTCCGTTTCAAGACCACGGTGACCTACAACGAGCGCATCTCCGAGCAGCTGCTCGCCGCGATGCCGGTCACCCTCGGCCAGCCGGTTGCCGGCACGCCGTCGGGCACGGTCGTCATCGATGCGGACAACGCCTACAACCCGTTCGACGAAGACGTCACCCGCATCAGCCGTCGCACGACGGAGACCGGCGGTCGTTCGTTCAACCAGGACGTGCGCACCTTCGCGATGTCGGCCGGCCTGGAAGGCACGCTGAACTTCGCCGAGAAGTACTTCGACTGGGAAGCGGGCTACTTCCGCGGCCAGAACAAGGCGAACAACACCACCTTCGGCCTGTTCAACGTCGAAGCGCTGCGCAACGCGCTGGGCCCGTCGTTCGTCGACGCCGACGGCACGCTCAAGTGCGGCACCTCGGCCGATACCGTCATCGACGGCTGCGTCCCGATGAACTTCCTCGGCGGCGTGGGCGGCATCACCCAGGAAATGCTGGACTACTCGACGTTCACTGCGCACGACGAGTACAGCTACACCCAGCAGTCCTACTACGCCAACATCAGCGGCGACCTGTTCGCGCTGCCGGGCGGCCCGCTGGGCTTCTCGTTCGGCCTGGAACACCGCACCGAAGACGGCTACGACTCGCCGGACGCGCTGATCAACTCCGGCAGCACCACGGGCAACGCGCGCACCGCGACCGCCGGTGGCTACAAGCTGGACGAGGCCTACCTCGAACTGGCCGTGCCGGTGCTGAGCGACGTGCCGTTCGCCAAGCTGCTCGACTTCTCGCTGGCGACGCGCTACTCGGATTACTCGAACTTCGGCGACACGCTCAACAGCAAGTTCGGTTTCCGCTGGAAGCCGATCGAGGACCTGCTGGTCCGCGGCAACTGGTCGGAAGGCTTCCGTGCTCCGTCCATCGCCGAGCTGTTCGCCGGCCAGGCCGACTCGTTCCCGACCCTGTCCGATCCCTGCAACAGCTCCAACTTCGGAACGCTGGCACCGCAGGCGCAGCAGCGCTGCCTGGCCGAAGGCGTGCCGAACGGTGGCTACCGCCAGGACAGCCAGCAGATCCGCATCACCGTCGGCGGCAATCCGGACCTGATGCCCGAGAAGGCCGAGTCGACCACGTTCGGCTTCGTCTACAGCCCGAGCTACGTCGAAGGCCTGGATATCTCGCTGGACTGGTGGAAGATCAAGATCGAGGACGCGATCACCACCATCGGCGGCGAGACCATCATCCAGCAGTGCGTGGACTCCGGCGGCAGCGGCCAGACCTGCGGCCTGTACACGCGCCAGTCTGACGGCAACATCCTGACGCTGATCAACACCACCACGAACATCGGTGGCACCAAGGTCGAAGGTTACGACCTGACCATCGGCTACCGCCTGCCGGAAACCGCGTGGGGCAAGTTCAGCTTCACGTGGGACACGACCTACCTGGCCGAGCAGATGGACGACATCGACGGCGACGGCGTCTACGGCGAGGACAACCAGATCGCTCCGGCGATCGGCCAGCCGCTGCACTACAACGAAGGCGGCAACCTCGTCGGCGAGTACCTGCAGAACGACAACAAGTGGCGCATCCGTTCGAACCTCATGGCCCGTTGGGAACTGGGCGACTGGGGCGCGACCTGGAGCGTGCGCTACTACTCGTCGCAGGACGAGGCGTGCAGCCCGGCGTACGAGGAGTACGGCTTCGGTTACCTGTGCACCGACGGCGACCGCCGGGTCGGCATCCCGACCGACGCCAACAACAACGGCGTGTGGGACGGCGTGGGCGGCGGCGACACGATCGAGTCGATCCTGGAGCCGCAGCACCACATCGGCGCGACCACCTACCACGACGTTTCGGTGTACTGGAACGCCCCGTGGAACGCGAAGATCGCCGTCGGCGTCAACAACCTGTTCGACAAGAACCCGCCGATCGTGCTCAACGCGTTCGCCAACACCTTCGATCCTCAGTACGAACTGCCGGGCCAGTTCATCTACTTCCGTTACTCGCAGAAGTTCTGAGTCGATCTCCCGATCGGTACTTGCTCCACTGCACCGCTTCTACGGCCCCTCACGGGGCCGTAGTTTTGTCTGGACGTTGCAGGAATGAAACGTCGGACGTTCAGGAAGTTGAAGATTAACAACACTTTAAGTATTCGCTCCGCAGGTCTAACATCGGCCCGACCTTGCCGGATTTGGCGTGGTTTTTTGCTCCGCCCGGCGGGTTCCCCTGGGAACACCTGAGACCGACTTGGAGAGAGCGATGAATCCGAAAACAACGAAGCTCCGGGACGCCATTCGCGTGACACTGGCCCTCGGCACGACGACGGCCGCCGGCATGGGCGCAGCACAGGCCCAGGATCCGGCCCCGCCCCCGGCTTCCAACCAGGAAGCCACGACCCTCGATCGCATCGAAGTGACGGGTTCGCGCATCAAGCGCGCGGACATCGAAACCTCGCAGCCGATCTTCTCGCTCAGCCGCGACGACATCACGGCGCAGGGCCTCACCTCCGTCGGCGACGTCATCCAGAACATCACCGCCAACGGCTCCACGCTCAACACCACCTTCAACAACGGCGGCAACGGCGATACCGGCGTGAGCCTGCGCAACCTCGGCGCGAACCGCACGCTGGTGCTGGTCAACGGCCGTCGCTGGGTCGGTGGCGCATCGGGCACCGGCCTGGGCGGCCAGGTCGACCTGAACTCCATCCCGACCGCCGCGGTGGAACGCATCGAAGTGCTGAAGGACGGCGCCTCGGCGATCTACGGTTCCGATGCGATCGCCGGCGTGGTCAACGTGATCCTGCGGCAGAACTTCGAGGGCGCAGAAGCCAACGCCTACATCGGCATGTACGACAAGGGCGACGGTTTCCGCCAGTCCTACGACTTCACCATCGGCACCAGCGGCGACCGCTTCTCGGCGATGCTGGGCTACGGCTACGTCAAGGAAGAGCCGGTCATGGCCGGCGACCGCTACATCTCCAAGGAGCCGATCTACACCACCGGTGCGGCGCTGGGCGGCAGCTCGACCACGCCCAACGGCAACTTCTCGGTGCGGTTCGGCGAGTGCTTCACCGATCCGGCCGATCCGGACTCGGCCACGCGCTGCCGTCCCGACGGCACGCCCGGCAGCTTCACCTACGATCCCGGTGCCGGTGCCGCCAACTGGCGGAACTTCACCAACAACGACATCTACAACTTCGCGCCCGACAACTACCTGCTCACGCCGCAGGAGCGCCGCTCGGTGTTCGGCAACGCGTCGGTGGACATCACCGACGACATCCGCTTCAAGACCACGCTGACCTACAACGAGCGCCAGTCCGAGCAGTTGCTCGCGGCCATGCCGATCACCCTCGGCGTGCCGGTCGCCGGCACCAACGCCGGCAACGTGGTCATCAGCGCCGACAGCATCTACAACCCGTTCGGCGAGGACATCGACTGGGTGCAGCGCCGCGCCGTGGAAACCGGCGGCCGCCGCTTCGAGCAGGACGTGCGGACCTTCGCGATGAACGCCGGGTTCGAAGGCACGCTCAACTTTTCCGAGAAGTACTACGACTGGGAAGCGGGCTACTTCTACGGCCGCAACAAGGCCAACAACACGACCAACGGCCTGTTCAACGTCATCTCGCTGGGCAACGCGCTGGGGCCGTCGTTCATCGATGCCGATGGCACCCCGACCTGCGGCACGCCCGACGCGCCGATCGCCGGCTGCGTCCCGATGAACATGCTCGGCGGCGTGGGCAGCATCACGCAGGAGATGCTCGACTACACCACCTTCGTCGCGCACGACGAGTACAGCTACACACAGAAGACCTACTACGCCAACATCGGCGGCGATCTGTTCAACCTGCCGGGCGGGCCGCTGGGGTTCTCCGTCGGTTACGAGCACCGCAGCGAGGACGGCTACGATTCGCCCGACGCGCTCATCAATTCCGGCAACACGACCGGCAACGCGCGCACCGCGACCAGTGGCGGCTACACCGTCGACGAAGCGTACCTGGAACTGGCGATCCCCGTGCTGGCCGACGTGACCGGTGCGCAACTGCTGGACTTCTCGGTCGCCACGCGCTGGTCGGACTACAGCAACTTCGGCGACACGCTCAACAGCAAGTTCGGTTTCCGCTGGAAGCCGATCGAGGACCTGCTGATCCGCGGCAACTGGTCGGAAGGCTTCCGTGCGCCGTCGATCGCCGAACTGTTCGCAGGCCAGGCCGACTCGTTCCCGCAGGTCAGCGATCCCTGCAACCAGACCAACTTCGGGAACCAGACGCCGCCCGCGCAGGCCCGCTGCCGCGCCGAAGGCGTGCCCGATGGCGGCTACGCGCAGAACAACACGCAGATCCGCATCACGATCGGCGGCAACCCGAACCTGCAGCCGGAGAAGGCCGAATCGACCACCGCCGGCTTCGTCTACAGCCCGAGCTTCGTCGAAGGCCTCGACGTTTCGCTGGACTGGTGGAAGATCAAGATCGAGGACGCGATCACCACCGTCGGCGCCGCGCCGATCATCCAGCAGTGCATCGACTCCGGCGGCACCGGGCCGACGTGCGACCTGTATTCGCGCCAGCCGGGCGGCGAGATCCTCACGCTGCTCAACACCACGGTGAACATCGGCGGCACCAAGGTCGAGGGCTGGGACATGACGGTGAGCTACCGCCTGCCCGAGACCGCGTGGGGCAAGTTCAGCTTCACCTGGGACACGACCTACCTGTCGGAATACCTCAACGACAACGACGGCGACGGCATCTACGGCGAGGACATCTTCCAGGAGCCGGCCATCGGCGCCGAGATGGCCGCCAACGAAGGCGGCAACCTCGTCGGCGAGTACGACGGCCCGAACCTGCTGAACTACTGGCGCCTGCGTTCGAACCTGGCGGCGCGCTGGGAGATGGGCGACTGGGGCGCGACCTGGAACGTGCGCTACTACGACGACCAGACCGAGCCCTGCCAGACCTTCGAGGACTACGGCTACGGCTGGTTGTGCACGACCACGGACCGCTTCCGCAGCATTCCGACCGATGCCAACGGCAACGGCATCTGGGACGGCACGGCCGGCGGCGACGACTTCACCGTGGTGGCGGCCAACGAGCACCACGTCGGAGCGGCGACCTACCACGACGTCAGCGTGTACTGGAACGCGCCGTGGAACGCGAAGGTGACGGTGGGTGTCAACAACATCTTCGACAAGGGCCCGCCGGTCGCCTACACCTCGTTCGCCAACTCGTTCGATCCGCAGTACGACCTGCCGGGACAGTTCGTCTACTTCCGCTATTCGCAGAAGTTCTGATCCGTCCCGCGCGCCATGCGTCACCCGCTACGGCCTCGCAAGAGGCCGTAGCTTCATCCGGCTACACTCCACCTTTCCAACGCGCTCCGCGACCGCATGGCCTTCGAGATCAGCCCCGTCTTTTCGGTTCCCTTCGCGCAGGACACGATGCCGGATGCGGCCGTGTTGAACGCGCAGCTGCGTGCGTTGATCCTCGCGCGCGAGGCGGAAGGCGCGCGCTACGCCAATCCCAATCCGTCGCTGAAGCAGCAGCCGGGCGTGTTCGAGAGCGACTTCAACCTGTTCGCCTGGCCGGAGGCGTGCATCCAGCAACTGCGCCAGTTCTGCTGGACCACGCTGGGCCGCACGATCGCCGACCTCAACGGCTATACGGCCGAGGAGATGAAGCGGCTGCAGATCTTCTCACACACCTGGTTCCATGTGACGCGCAATGGCGGCTTCACGATCAACCACACGCATCCGATGGCGTCGTGGTCGGGCGTGTACTGCGTCGATCCGGGCACCACGCCGGAGGATCGCCCCGAATCGGGCGTGCTGCGCTTCCACAACCCGCACCACTACAGCAACTATTTCCTCGACGCCGGCAACGCGCGGCTGCGCGCGCCGTACCACCACGGCACCTGGAACATCCGCTTCCAGGCCGGGCAACTGGTGCTGTTCCCGTCATGGCTGCAGCACGAGGTGATGCCGTTCTTCGGCGACGACGAGCGGATCACGATCGCGTTCAACTGCTGGTTCGGGATGAAGGACGGCTAGGCGCTGTCGCTGTCGCTGTTGTAGCCCGGGTAAGCGAAGCGCACCCGGGTGGTTCTCGGCGCGTTCCCGGGTGCGCTTCGCTTACCCGGGCTACAAATGCGCCCCCGTCGAATCGACCGGATACGACAAACAAAACGGCCGCCCGAAGGCGGCCGTATCCGTCATCCGACAACGCGGCGCCTCACTGCAACCGCAGCGTCGCATCCCCCGAGAAGCTCTCGATCGACACGTCGCCATCGCCGTTGCCGTAGCGGTGGTCGAAGCTGGATCCCGGACCGTGCTTCGGACGGTTGATCTGCGCACCCGGCGCACTGAGGTCGCCGCTGAAACTCTCGCCGCGCACGTTCGCCGACAGGGTCCGCGGCAGCGTCAGGTCGAGGTCGCCGCTGACGGTTTCCAGCATGATGCGGCCATTGGTGGCCAGCGCGGTGTTGATGCGGATGTCGCCGGAGACCGTGGAGCCCGACAGCTTCTGCACGCGCGTGCCGAGCGTGCCCACGTCGATGCGGCCGGAGACGGTTTCCACGCTCACCTCGCCATCGAGGCGGCCGCGCAGGGTGAGGTCGCCGCTGACGGTTTCCGCGCTGACGCGGCTGGAGTTCACCGTCAGCATCAGGTCGCCGCTGACGCTGTCGAAATCGGCTTCGCGCGGCGCGGCAGCGACGGTGACCTCACCGCTGACCGATTCCACCGACAGCTCGTTCGACGCCACGCCTTCGACGTTGACGTCGGCCGAGACCACGTCGACTTCGAGATCCGCGCGGATCGGCACCATCACGCGCAGGTCCGTCGGCTCGCTCTTGTCGCCGCTGCCGAACATGGTGCCGTCGCGGTTGGGGTACTTCACGCGGATGCTGAGGTGTTCGCGGTCGCCGTCGATCTCCAGGCGCTCCACGCCCTGGCCGAGGCTGCCTTCGACCTTCACCTCGGGCCTGTCCCATGCGCGCACCTGCACGCTGCCCTTGACGTTTTCGATCTCGACCCGGCCACGCGGGTCCAGCGGACGCGACTCGTTGATCGGCGTGGCGGCGAAGGCGCCGTGCGCCATCAGCAGGGCCAGGCCGAATGCGAGGCGTTGGAGGTGGGCGCGGATCATGGACGTTCTCCGGGATTCTGGCTTCGGTTCTTGGAAATGGCGATGGAAAGGGTGCGTCATGGCGCGGCCGACCTCAGGCGTAGGCGAGGCGCTGCGCGAGTGCGAGGCGCCGGGCGTAGGTCTTGCGCAGCTGCTCCAGCAGCAGGCGCGAGTCGGGATCGCGCGCCAGCGCGTCGAGGATCAGCGCGGCGTTGCGGTCGAGTTCGTCGAAGGCCGGCTGCAGTTCCGCCGGCGGACGGCCCGATCCGACTTCGATCAGCGCGGCCTGGTACTGGCGCGCCATGCCCTGCGCTTCGAGCTGGACCAGCGAGGCCTGCGGACCGCGCGGCGCGCCGGGGTTCGTCGGCGTATTTCCGCCGGTGCGCCAGAAGCCGACCACGCCGACGGCCAGCGCCAGCGTGGCGGCCATCGCCACCGGCGCGAGCCAGCGCGGGCGCTGCGGCGCGACCTGGCGCGGCTGCGCCTGGATGCGTTCGGCGATGCCGGGCCACAGGTCGCGGCCGGGCGGTTCGTCGCGGCGCATCGCCCGAAGCTGCCAGCGCAGCGCGTCGGGCAACTCGTCGCGGCGGTCGTCTCCGGTGTCGTTGCGGATGTTCATGCGTGTGCTCCCAACCGGTCGCGCAGCAGGCTGCGCGCGCGGTGCAATTGCGCTTTCGAACTGCCGACCGCCATGCCGAGTTCGGCGGCGATCTCCTCGTGCTTCCAGCCTTCCACGTCGTACAGGACCAGCACCGCGCGGGCGCGGGGCGGCAGGCTGGCGACGGCGCGTTCCAGGTCCATGGACAGCGCGGTGGTGTGTCCGGCCGAATCGGCGCTGCCGATCAGGTCGAAGATTTCCTCGTCCGAGTCGCCCTCGTCCTGCGGGCGGCTGCGGCGGCTGCGCAGTTCCATCAGCGCGGTGTTGACCGCCAGCCGGTGCAGCCAGGTCGAGAACGCCGACTCGAACCGGAACGCCGGCAGCGCCTGCCACGCGCGTACGAAGGCTTCCTGCGTCAGGTCCTCGGCGCGGGCGCCGTGGCCGCCGACCAGCCGGGCGATCACACCGTGCACGCGGCTGGCGTGGCGACGGTAGAGCGTCTCGAAAGCCCGCATTTCACCGCGCGCCGCCGCTGCCACCAGGCTGCGTTCCTCGCTGCCGTCGTCCGGGACGGCGGGGGCATCGGTCAGGCTTTCGGTCACGACGGTCAGCATGTCCATATGGATGCGCCGAACGGGGCGCGGGTTTAAGTCGGGTCTGCGACCGGCGCGCCCTGCGGCTCACGCCACGGCGCCAGGCCTTCGAGCAGCGGCCCCAGCCTGTCCGCGTACGGCGCCCAAGCCGCCTTGCGGCCCTTGATGATGCCGCCCCGCATCTGCGGGCTGCTGGCGGTCGCCACGGCGCCGGGGCGGTCCAGCGTGGTCGCCGACGCGTCCCAGCGCAGCCCGCAGAAATCGAGCACGCCCCGCATCACGCCTTCCGGATCCTCGACCAGCGCATCGTAGTGCACGTCCAGGATCCGCCCCGGCATCGCCGCATGCCAGTGCGCCATGAGCCGGCGGTACTGGCCGTACCACTCGGCGAGTTCGCGCTGGTCGTAGGAGAACGTGTTCACGTCGGAGAACATCGTGCGCAGGTTCGAGAAACACGTGTCCACCGGATCGCGCACCATGTGCAGGATGCGCGCGTGCGGCAGCGCGCGGGCGATGAAGCCCAGATGGAGGAAGTTCGACGGCAGCTTCTCGGTCAGCACCGCGCGGCCCTGCGCGCGATGGGCGGTGTGTTCCAGGAAGCGGCGGCCCAGCGCGGCGTAATCGATCTTGTCGGCGCGGCGCACGAGTTCGGCATCGAGCACGCCGCGGCTGCGGTAATCGGCGAAGTAGCGCATCTGCGAGGCGAACGAATACGTCTCGCCGCCGTCGGTGACGTCGGGATGCCCGCCCAGCAGCTGCTCCAGCAGCGTGCTGCCGGAGCGGTGCATGCCGACCACGAACACCGGCCGGTACGGCGCGGGCTCGTCGGCGTGCGTCCGGCCCGCCTTGACGAAGTCCGCGTCGCACAGCTTCATCAGGCCCTCGAACATGCGCCGCGCATCGGGCCGGTCGTGCGGCGTGAGCTGGCGCTTGGTGCGGCAGGCGTGATCGAGCGCCTGCCACGACTCCTCGTACTCGCCCACGTCGTGCGCCTCGTTGTGCACGGCGTAGGCCAGGTACACGCGGCTTTCGCTGCCCGGCGGCACGCGCGGGATCAACGCTTTCATTCGCGCAAGATGGTTCCGTTCGGGCGTCTGCCTGCGCAGGCGCGAGAGCACCCAGTGCGCCTGCGCGTAGGTCGGCAGGATCGCGATGCATTGCTCCAGTTCCTGCTCGGCCTCGTCCATCCGGCCGAAGAACATGTGCACCACGCCGCGGAAATAACGCGCCGGCGCATGTCGTGCATCGCGCTGCACGGCCAGGTCGAGCAGTTGCATCGCCAGGTCGTTCTCGCCGCTGGTGCTGACCAGCATCGCCACTTCGGTCAGCCACGCGGCGGAGCGGCGTTCCTGCCAGCGCGAATGCGCCAGGCAGTCCATCAGCAGCGCGGGCTCGTTGAACAGCCGCAGCGCGCGGGCGAGATTGAGCACCGCCTCGTCGCCCTGCGGCCGGGCGGCCAGCGCGCGCACGGCGTAGTCGCGCGCATCGCGATACCGGCCGAGCGACAGCGCCATGCGCGAGGCGCGCAGCATCGCCATGACGTGGCCGGGATCGAGCGCGAGCACGCCGTCGTACGAGGTGAGCGCCGCGGCCCACTGGCCCTGCCTGGCGTAGGTTTCGGCCTTCTGCCACAGCGATGCGACGGTCATGTCCACTCCTGCGGCGGGTTCATCGGCAACGGTGCATCGAGGAACGGCAGCACGAAACGCTCGGCCCATTCGCGGGCGCGCGCGAGTTCGGCACCGAAGCGCTCCTCGACCATCCGCGCTTCCTGTGCACGCTGCCGTGCGCTGTATTCCACCGACATCGCCTTGGCGTTGCGATGGGCGACCTCGCGCGTGCGTTCGCGCACCGCCATTTCCGGCGCCGGCAATCGCCACCAGCGCGCGCAGGCGGCGACGGTGTCTTCGGGATCATCGGCAAACGTGGCGAAATCGAGCACGCGCACGCGCTCGCCGTACCCGCGCACCAGGCTGGCCAGCAGATCGCGCTGCGCCGCCCACTGCAGCGCCACGGCGCACAGCACGTCCGGCGGCTGCAGCGCGTTCGCGGGAAGGCGGCGGTGCAACGTTCCGGCGGTCAACGCGCGCTCGGCGAGTGCGGGCACTTTCGCCTGCGTTTCCGCGGTTTTCTTGAGGTTGGAGACGAGGAAATCGTCGAGCGTCGAGGTCAGCAGCACGGCGCGGCTGCCGGGCGAGAGGTCGAGCAGCTCCGGCGCGATGTTCAGCGCGGCGTGCGTGGCCTTCACCAGCACGCCGCCGCCTTCGCTCCACGGGCGCGACAGCAGGCGCACGGTCGTGCCGCACAGTCCGTCGATCGACCAGCCGGCATGGCGCGCATCGCCGAGACGACGCAGCACCAGCGGTTCCTTCAACGCGACCTGGTGCGCCGGCAGGTGCACGGCGCGCGCGAGCAGCGTCGAACCGCAGAACGAAGTGTGGAAGAGCCATGCCGGCGGGCGTTCCGGCGAAGGCAGCGCCGCGAGGCGCGCGGCCGGAACCTGTTCCACCGAACCCAGCGCCGCGTCGAGCCGCGTGTCCAGGAAGGTCGAACGCTCCAGCACGTCGACGTCGAGCGTCGCCATCTCGAAGCGGCGGTCGGGCACGTGCAGGTCGACGGGAAACCAGCGCGCGTCGGCGGCGCGACTCGGCGGCGTTGCGTCCAGGCTCGCGGTTTCCACACGCCCCTCCACGGGTGATGGACGCTCAGGCCGGAACGCGCTGGCGTTCGAACTTGATCGCGAACGTGTAGCGCGGCGCGTAGCAGATGCGGTTCGGCGGTCGGCCGACGTGCTTGATCGCGCCGTCGAAGATCACCAGACGGCCCGGACGCGGTTGCACCGCGGCGGCCACTTCGTTGTTCTCGTCGAAGAACATCGTTTCGCCGCCCCACTCCAGGTCCCAGTGCTCGCACAGGTACCACAGCGCGGTGAGGTCGTGCTGGTCGGGCAGGCAATCGGTGTGGCTGAAGAGCATGTCGCCGAAGGTGGCGACGTTGGTGTACGCGCGGTACGGACGGTAGCCGTACTCGCGCGTGGTGAAGCCCAGCACCGCGCGCGCGGTGACGTCGAAGATCGGCTGCTGCACGAGCGCTTCGAGCTTCACCTCGGTCGCCCAGTGCTTGTGCTCGGCCGTTTCCGGCCGGGCGACTTCGGTGCGCGTGAACGCGGCCTTGGCCAGGCCGCGCACGTAATCGGCGACGTTGGGCAGATGCCCGTCGAACACCCGCAGCGGACGACCATCGATCTCGAATTCACGACTGGCCGCTAGCGCTGTTGGGTTCGCTGTCGTCATGCGGGCCTCAGTTCTCCAATGCCTTGGCGATGCGCTGCTGCTCGTCCTTCAGCGCCTGCGGCATGCGCGGGCCGTACTCGTCGAGGTACTCGCCGATGCTGGCGAATTCGGCCTGCCAGCCTTCGCGCTCGAACCCGAACAGCTTCGCCCGCGCTTCGTCGGTGAGTTCCACGCCGTCGAGGTTGATCTCGTCGTCCTTCGGCAGATGGCCGATCGGCGTTTCGACCGAACCAGCTTCGCCCTTCACGCGCTGGATCATCCACTCCAGCACGCGCAGGTTCTCGCCGAAGCCCGGCCACAGGAACGAACCGTCGTCGCCCTTGCGGAACCAGTTGACGTGGAAGATCTTCGGCAGCTTCGCGCCGGCCTTGTCGAACGACAGCCAGTGGCCGAAGTAGTCAGCGAAGTTGTAGCCGCAGAAGGGCTTCATCGCCATCGGATCGCGGCGCATCACGCCCACGGCACCGGTTGCAGCAGCGGTGGTTTCCGAGCCCATCGCGGCGCCGACGAGCACGCCGTGCGTCCAGTCGCGCGCTTCGAACACCAGCGGCACCAGCGACGGGCGACGGCCACCAAAAACGATCGCGCTGATCGGCACGCCGGCGGCGTTCTCGGCTTCCGGCGAATAGCTCGGGCACTGCTTCGCGCTCACGGTGAAGCGCGAGTTCGGATGCGCGGCCGGGCCCTTGGCCGCGTCGTATGCGTTGCCGCGCCAGTCGGTGACCGGCTGCTGGCCGTTGTCGATGCCTTCCCACCACGGCTGGTTGTCGGCGGTGACGCCGACATTGGTGAAGATCGTGTTGCTCTGGATCGACTTGAGCGCGTTCGGGTTCGACTTGGCCGACGTGCCTGGCGCGACGCCGAAGAAGCCGGCTTCCGGATTGATCGCGTACAGGCGGCCATCGGCACCCGGGCGCATCCAGCAGATGTCGTCCCCGACCGTCCACACCTTCCAGCCGTTCGCGCGATAGCCTTCCGGCGGAATCAGCATCGCCAGGTTGGTCTTGCCGCACGCCGACGGGAATGCCGCGGCGATGTAATGCGTTTCCCCCTGCGGGTTTTCCAGGCCGAGGATCAGCATGTGTTCGGCGAGCCAGCCTTCCGAACGGGCCTGGTGCGAGGCGATGCGCAGCGCGTGGCACTTCTTGCCCAGCAGCGCGTTGCCGCCGTAGCCGGAACCGTATGACTTGATCGTCAGTTCCTCGGGGAAATGCATGATGAAACGGCGCTCGGGATCGAGTTCGCCGATCGAATGCAGGCCGCGCACGAAGGAGCCCTCGCGCTCGATGCGCGCCAGTGCCGGCGCGCCCATGCGCGTCATGATGCGCATGTTGGCGACCACGTACGGGCTGTCGGTGATTTCCACGCCGCAGCGCGACAGCGGCGAATCGATCGGGCCCATGCAGTACGGGACCACGTACATCGTGCGGCCCTTCATGCAGCCGTCGAACAGCGCGTCCATCTTCGCGTGGCCGTCGGCCGGCGACATCCAGTGGTTGTTCGGGCCGGCGTCGTCGCGCTGCGCGGTGCACACGAAGGTCAGGTGCTCGACGCGGGCGACGTCGTCCGGATGCGAGCGGTGCAGGTAGCTGTTGGGATGCGTCTTCTCGTTGAGCTTGACCAGCGTGCCGTCGGCCTGCATCTGCGCGATGAGCGCGGCGTTCTCGGCGTCGCTGCCGTCGCACCAGTGGATCGCGTCGGGCTTGGTCAGCGCGGCGACTTCGGCGACCCAGGCATTCAGCGCGGCGAGCTTGCTGCCCTCGCTCCCCGGCGCGACGGCAGGTTTGGCGACGTCATGGGAAATGGCATTCATTGCGGAACTACCTCCAGCGGGGGCCGGCTTAGGGAAACTGGTTTTCAGGCTGATCGATCATGCCGATGGGTCATGCTGAGGGAATCAGCGTGGCCATCATGTGCTCGACGTAGGCCTCGAATTCATCGTGCTGCATGCGCGCCTGGTGCAACTGCAGGTTCAGTTGCAGGAAGCCGACGTAGGCGGCGTACAGCAGGCGGGCGCGGTGCTGGGCGTCGGTGCGGCTCAGCCCGGCCTGGCGGAACGAAGCGGTCAGGTATTCCAGGCGGCGCTCGGAGACGCGCCCGATGACCGGCTGCACCGCCGGGTGGTCGAGCGCCTTGAGCAGCTCGGAATAGATGACGTGCGACTTGAACTCGTGCGCGACCAGCGTGAACAGCGCGCGCAGGCGTTCGCGCGGGTCGGAAATGGGTTCGAGCTGGCCGAACACGGTTTCCTGTTCGACCTTCTCCCAGCGCTCCAGCGCGGCGACGAGCAACGCGTCGCGCGAGGGGAAATGCCAGTAGAAGCTGCCCTTGGTGACGCCCAGGCGCCGGGCGAGCGGTTCGACCGCGACGGCGGCGACGCCCTGTTCGGCGATCAGATCGAGTGCGGCCTGGGCCCAGTCGTCGGCGCTCAGCCGACCGGTGCGCTCCGGTGCGGGCTTGTCCTGCCCGCTTGCGCGGTCCTGGCCAGCCCCTTCCTGATCGGGATGGGCCTGCTTTGGCTGGGCCGGCTTCGTTTGCGCCGGCTTCGTGTGCGCGGTTGAGCTCATGGTTTCAAGTTTAACCATACGCCAGTGGCGGTAACAGTATGCAGGCCGTCAAGACTCCCGAAAGAAGGCATGAAGGCCGGCGTGCGGTTGACAGCAACGCGGGAATCTTACCATACTCGGCCGTATGGCAAGCGTTTGATGCGCGCGCTTGAACGCCGCAGTTTCCAGAAAGGAGTTCCTGGAAGGAGCTCCTGGAACGGACCGGATGGCGCCTGCGCATCATCGCGAACCGACCCACTCACCTTCTTAATACGCATCGCCGCACCGCTGCTGGAGCGCCGTCATGAGCATCGCGATTCCCTTCATTGCCTTCCTGCTGGTAGGGGCCATCGCCGCCTACCACCGCCTGCGCCTTCCAGTGTGGGCGGCGCTGACCGCGACCGCGCTGGTCGCCTGCTGGCTGCTCGGCGCCAGCGGCACGGCGACGGTGGTCGCAGCGGCCATCACCGCGCTGATCGCGGTGCCGCTGCTGCTGCCGCAGATCCGCCTGCCCTTCATCACCAAACCGCTGCTGGGTTTCTACACGAAGATCCTGCCGCCGCTGTCGGAGACCGAACGCGTCGCGCTCGAAGCCGGCACCGTCGGCTGGGAAGGCCAGCTGTTCTCCGGCAAGCCGGACTGGGACGTGCTGCACAACCAGCCGCGCCCGATGCTGCGCCCGGACGAGCAGGCGTTCCTCGACGGCCCGGTCAACGAGCTGTGCCGGATGATCGACGACTGGAAGATCACCCACGTCGACGCCGACCTGTCGCCGGAGCTGTGGGACTACATCAAGAAGAACAGGTTCTTCGGCATGATCGTGCCGAAGGAATACGGCGGCCTGGGCTTCACCGCACTGGGCAACCACAAGGTGATCCAGAAGCTCGCATCGATGTCGTCGGTGGTGTCCTCCACCGTCGGCGTGCCGAACTCGCTCGGCCCGGCCGAGCTGCTGATGCACTACGGCACGCAGGAACAGAAGGACTACTACCTGCCGCGCCTGGCCGACGGCCGTGAAGTGCCGTGCTTCGGCCTGACCGGTCCGTGGGCCGGTTCGGATGCGACGTCGATCCCCGACTACGGCATCGTCTGCATGGGCGAATGGAACGGCGCGCGCGTGGTCGGCGTGAAGCTGACCTTCGACAAGCGCTACATCACGCTGGCGCCGGTCGCCACGCTCATCGGCCTGGCGTTCCGCATGTACGACCCGGAAGGCCTGATCGGCGACAAGCAGGACATCGGCATCACGCTCGCATTGCTGCCGCGCGACACCGCCGGCGTCGAGATCGGCCGCCGCGCGATGCCGCTCAACAGCCCGTTCCAGAACGGCCCGATCCGCGGCAAGGACGTCTTCATCCCGCTCAGCCAGCTCATCGGCGGCGAAGCCTACGCCGGCAAGGGCTGGCAGATGCTGGTCGAATGCCTGTCGATCGGCCGCTCGATCACGCTGCCGTCCACCGCCTCGGGCGGCTCGAAGTACGGCGCGGTGGTCACCGGCGCCTACGCGCGCATCCGCAAGCAGTTCGGCCTGTCGGTCGGCCGCTTCGAAGGCGTGGAGGAAGCGCTCGCCCGCATCGGCGGCAACGCGTACACCATCAGCGCGCTGGCCGAAGCCTCGGCCGCGGCGGTGGCGCGCGGCGAACTGCCGGCGGTGCCGTCGACCATCTCGAAGTACCACTGCACCGAGATGGGCCGCGAAGTCGCGCGCGACGTCATGGACATCATCGGCGGCAAGGGCATCATTCTGGGTCCGCGCAACTTCGCCGGCCGCAACTGGCAGGCCGCGCCGATCATGATCACGGTGGAAGGCGCGAACATCATGACGCGCTCGCTGATGATCTTCGGCCAGGGCGCGATCCTGTGCCATCCGTGGGTGCTGAAGGAAATGAAGGCGGCGACGCTGCCCGATCCGGACGAGCGCCTGCGCGAGTTCGACCGCAACCTGTTCGGCCACATCGGCTTCGCGATCTCCAACGCCGTGCGTTCGTTCTGGTTCGGCCTGACCGCCGCCAAGATCGGCGCCGCGCCTGGCGATGCGTACACGCGTCGTTACTACCGCAAGCTCAACCGCTATTCCGCGGCGCTCGCGCTGGTGGCCGACACCTCGATGCTGCTGCTCGGCGGCAAGCTGAAGTTCAAGGAATCGCTGTCGGGACGTCTGGGCGACGTGCTGAGCAACCTGTACATCGCCAGCGCCCTGCTCAAGCGCTATGCGGACGAAGGCCGTCCGGTCACCGACCAGCCGCTGCTGGCGTGGTCGATCCACAACGCCACCTTCAAGATCGAGAAGGCGTTCTCCGGCGCGCTGCGCAACTTCCCGATCCGTCCGATCGGCTGGCTGCTGTGGGCGCTGGTGTTCCCGCTGGGCCGTCGCGCGCAGTACCCGAGCGATCGCCTGGGCCACAAGGTCGCGTCCCTGCTGATGTCGCCGAACGAAGCGCGCGACCGCCTCGCCGTCGGCGTGTTCACCGAACCGACCGCGAACAACCCGGGTGGGCGCATCGCCAGCTACCTGCAGAAGGCCGTGCTGGCCGAGCCGGTGGAGCGCAAGTTCCTCAAGGCGCTGAAGCAGAAGGGCATCGAGGCGCACGATTTCGCCGCGCAGCTGGACGAGGGCGTGCGCGAAGGCTGGATCACCGCCGACGAACGCCGCCAGCTCGAAGAACTGCGCGAGCTGACGATCGACACGATCAGCGTCGACGACTTCGATCCGGAAGAACTGCGCGCCGCCACCTCGCAGATCGGCAAGCGCGACAGCCGCTACGCCGCCTGACGGCAACATCGCAACGACAGCACGACGGCGGGCATGTCCCGCCGTCGTGCTGTCGGGCCAACGAAGGACGCATCCAATGTCGACGCCGCTGCTCTCGCTGTATCGCAGGATCACGCGCTGGCCCGCCGGCCACTGGCTGTTCTCGCGCGCGGTCTGCTTCAAGGCTCCCTACTTCGGGACGATCGCGCCGTGCTTCGTGTCGCTGGAGCCGAACCGCTGCGAGGTGCGCATCCGCGATCGCCGACGCGTGCACAACCACCTCGGCACGGTGCACGCGATCGCGCTGTGCAACCTCGCCGAACTGGCGGCCGGCGTGATGACGGATGCGTCGTTGCCGACGTCGATGCGCTGGATTCCCAAGGGCATGACGGTCGAATACCTGAAGAAGGCGACCGGCACGATGCACGGCGTCGCGACACCGGACGTTCCGCTGGTGGAATCGGCGTCGGGCTACGAACTGCCCGTCACGGTGATCGTGAAGAACGACGCGGGCGAAGCGGTGTTCCGCGCGTCGATCGCGATGTGGGTGTCGCCGAGGAAGTGAACGGGCCGGCTCAGCCGACCAACCACAGCGCGGCCAGCGCGAGCAGCGCCGGCACCGACTGCACGAGGAAGATGCGCTTGTTGACCGTGGCGGCGCCGTAGACGCCGGCGACGACGACGCATGCGAGGAAGAACGTCGCGACGTCGCGGCGTTCGTCGATGATCGACCAGACGAGGCCCGCGGCGAGGAAGCCGTTGTAGAGGCCCTGGTTCGCGGCGAGCGTTCTGGTTGCTTCGGCTTTCTCGCGCGTGAGGCGGAAGACTTTCATGCCGGGTGGGCGCGTCCACAGGAACATCTCCAACGCGAGGAAGTACGCGTGCAGGAGCGCCACGAGGGCGATCAGGGTCAGCGTGAGGATGGACATGCGTGCGGTCCCCCGGGCGATTCGACGATCGCTACGCGTCAACGTACCTGATCGGGTTCGAGGGCGTCATCCTGCAGCCCGTCGTCCGCCCCGTCATCCTGCAGCAGCCCGTCATCCCGGCGTGCATCCCATCGGCGCTCGCCTTCCAGCGCCTTGAGGTCGGTCCTGCGGTCCTCGTGGAGGATCTCCACACCCTTGGCGCCAACGAACTTCGTCGGATTGGTCTTGCCGCGATTGAACAGCGTGAGCGTGTGGCCGTGCGCGCGCGCCGCCTCGACGAAATGCGGCCCGAGGAAACCGGTGCCGCCGAGCACCAGGCTCTGCAGCGGCTTGGCGGCCTTCTCCGTGCGAACGCGGGAAGGCCCATCAGGGCGGCGCCGGCGAGCCCGGCCTGGAGGACATCGCGGCGGTGGGTCATGTCGATCCTTCGGAACCGGGCGCGGGGAAGCCCAGGTTGCGGCAGCGTGCGCCGGCGGGTGCGCGCCGCCATCCGCCGGAGGTCACGGCGTGGCGGGCTGTGCCTGCGGCGGCGGTGCGGCTTCGACGCGACGCGACAGGCGCCAGCCGATGGTCGCCGCGCTGAGCGCGGCCAACGCGCTGATGGCGGCGAAGCTGCCGGTGGTCACGCCCAGCGCGCGCAGGGCGTTCATGCTCAGCGCGATGGCGGTGTCGCCGAACCGCCACACCGCCGTATCCACCGCGTTCTGGCCCTTGTAGCGGACGTTGCGCGGCACACGCGCATAGAGGCTGTGGCGCGCCGGTTCGGCCATGCCGTAGGCGAGGCCGCGGCTGACGATCAGCGCGATCGCCACCGCCGGCAAGCCCAGCGCGAGCGGCGCGTGCGGGTCGTTCGAGAACACCACCAGCGACAGCGCGAGCATGCTCACCACCGCCCACACCAGGATCACCGCGCCGGGCCCGCGGCGCGGCAGCAGCCAGCGCGTGAGGGTCAGCTGGGTGAGCACGGTCAGCACGTTCGACATCTGGTCGACGCGCGCGGCGAAGGCGGTGCGCGAAACCGCATCGGTGAAGGTCGCGCCCGAATAGTCGACCACCAGCGCGTAGTTCACCGTGCCGATGCCATCGGCGAGCAGCAGCAGGATCGCCATGTTGCGCATGAACGGATCGGTGAACACCTGCTTCAGGCCATCGAGCATGCCGCCGCCGACGGCCGCTTCGTGCGCGGCCTCGAAGCGGCGTTCGCCGTGCGTCCGCGCCCATCGCCCGAGCAGGACGATGCACACCACCGCCCCTCCCAGCAGCGAGGCCGACACCAGCAGCAGGGGCGCCACGCCGATGATGTTCACCAGCGTGGCGGTGAGCGTCGGGCCGGCGAGCGCGCCGCAGGTGCCGGCCACCGCGATGATCGGGAACAGGCGCTTGGCCTGCTCCAGGGTCCAGATGTCGGACATGAAGATCCAGAACACCGACACCACGAACAGGTTGAACACGCTCACCCAGACGAAGAACGTCATGCCCAGCGCGCGCGGCCCGATCAGCGACGGCTGGGCGAACAGCGGCACGAACGCGAACAGGCAGGCGATGAAGAACAGGTACACCAGCGGCACCACGATGCGCCGCGGATAGCGCGCGATCAGCCAGGCGAACACCGGTGTCAGCAGCAGCGTGCCGATGAAGGTGGCGCCGTAGAACCACGGCAGCTGGGTCGAACCCACCGCCGCGGTGAGCTGCTCGCGCAACGGGCGGATCACGTAGTACGCGGCCAGGACGCAGAAGAAGTAGGCGAACGACAGCCCCACCGCCGGCCATTCCCCGCCGCGCACGCGCCGGGTCGCCGGTTCGGAGGGAACGCGATCGTCGTGTGGCTGCGGCATCGCGGTGCTGCTCCGGGCGAGGATGGCGCGAGTTTACCTGCGGCGCGTGGCGCGCTCGCAGTGCGGATTGCGGGTCCGCTTCGCGGCTCGAACCCGCTCCCTCCTCCCCCGAGGGAGCATTTGCTCTAATGGCCCCGCTTACGGTCGGCCGGCAACGTCGGCAGACCGGCACGACGAAAGCGGCGCAAGGGCAAGGCACACGTGTACGACTACATCATCATCGGCGCCGGTTCGGCCGGCTGCGTGCTCGCCAACCGCCTCTCCGCCGATCCCGACGCGAAGGTGCTGCTGCTCGAGGCCGGTCCGCGCGACAGCCATCCCTTCATTCACATGCCGGCCGGTTTGGCCAAGCTGGTGCACAACCGCCGGGTGAACTGGAACTACCACACCGCGCCCGAGCCGGCGCTCGACGGCCGCACCCTGTGGTGGCCGCGCGGCAAGGTGCTCGGCGGCTCCAGTTCGATCAACGCCATGTGCTACACGCGCGGCGTGCCGGGCGACTACGACGAATGGGCCGCCAGCGGCGCCACCGGCTGGGACTGGGATTCCGTGCTGCCCTGGTTCCGTCGCAGCGAACGCAACACGCGCGGCGGCGGCGCGCTGCACGGCGACGCGGGCCCGCTGTACGTCTCGGACCTGCGACACAGCAATCCGCTCTCGCACGCCTTCATCGAAGCCGGGCGCCAAGCCGGTTTCGCCGTCAACGACGACTTCAACGGCCCGCGCCAGGAAGGCTTCGGCCTGTACCAGGTCACGCAGAAGAACGGCGCGCGATGCTCCAGCGCGGTGGCCTACCTCGATCCGGTGCGCGAGCGGCGCAACCTCACCATCGTCACCGGCGCGCAGGTCAACCGCATCACGTTCCGCAAGGGCCGCGCCGATGGCGTGATCTACACGACGAAGGGCCGCGCCTACCACGAGCCCGTCGCGCGCGAAGTGCTGCTGAGCGGCGGCGCGCTCAATTCGCCGCAGTTGCTGATGCTCTCCGGCATCGGCCCGGCGATGCAGCTGCGCCGGCACGGCATCGACGTCGTCGTCGACGCACCGCAGGTCGGCGAGAACCTGCAGGACCATCTCGACATCTGCACGCTGCGCCATTGCCCGCAGCCGATCACCTACGACCGCCTGAGCGACGCGCGCATCGCCTTCGACTACTACCTTCGCGGTCGCACCGGCATCGGCACGAGCAACATCGCCGAGGCCGGCGGCTTCGTGCGTTCGCGTTTCGCGCCGGACGAACGGCCCGACATCCAGTTGCACTTCGTTCCGGCGATGCTCGACGATCACGGCCGCCATCGCCTGCCGGGCGACGGCTACACCGTGCATGCGTGCTTCCTTCGCCCGCGCAGCCGTGGTCGCGTCCGCCTGATGAGCGGCCACGCCGGCGACCAGGTGCGCATCGAGGCGAACTACCTCAGCGACGAGGAGGGCTTCGACCTGAAGATGATGGTCGAATGCGCGAAGCTCTCACGCGAACTGCTCGCGCAACCGGCCTTCGATGCATATCGAGGCGCACCGATCTTCCCGGCCCGCGACGACCTGGACGACGACGACCTGGTCGCCTTCATCCGCGCCAAGGCCGAGACGATCTACCACCCGGTCGGTACCTGCCGGATGGGTTCGGATGCGCTGTCGGTGGTCGACCCGCAACTACGCGTGCGCGGGGTCGAAGGCCTGCGCGTGGTCGATGCCTCGGTGATGCCGACCCTCATCGGAGGCAACACCAACGCGCCGACGATGATGATCGCCGAGCGCGCGTCGGAGCTCACCCGCGCCGGCTGATTCGCGCAAGCGGGCGCGGCGAATTCGCGCAATCTTCACGGCCGTGCGCGCTTCGACAAAGGTGAATGCGAAAAACAGCGGCTGGAGAACTGCGACGCAGTCCGCTAAAGCCTGAAAAATCAGGGCCATGTTGCCGACTGTTGCCCTGCCCCCTGAGATTGGCGCTATGATCCCGCGAGATCGTGAAGCAGGGGCGAAGGCCATGAAAAGCAATGTGAAAAAGCCTTCGCGCGCACTCCCGCGCCTCGCCGCCATCGCACTGCTCCTTCCGCTCACGCTCGGTTCCACCGCACAGACGCCGCAGCATTCCGGCTCGCCGTCGCTCGTCACCGCCAACGCCAAGTGGGTGACCAGCAAGCCGGCGCAGCCCGCTGCTCCGCTGCCGCCCTCGGTTCCGTTGCCCGCCGCGTTCGACGTGCGCCAGTTCGAATCGATGGCGCAGCAGCTCGTCGCCAACCAGCGCGTCCCCGGCCTTGCGATGGCGGTGGTGCATGGCGGACGCATCCTGAGCGCGCGCGGCTACGGCATCACCGACACGAGCCACGCCACGCCGGTCGATTCGCACACGGTGTTCCGCCTCGCGTCGCTGTCCAAGAGCTTCGCCGGCACGATGACCGGCCTGCTGGTCAACGAAGGCTCGCTTCGCTGGGACAGCAAGCTGGTCGATTACATGCCGAGCTTCCGCCTGAGCGATCCGCTGGCCTCGCAGCAGCTGACCGTCGCCGACCTGCTCAGCCATCGCGTGGGCCTGACGCACAACGCGTTCGATCGCGACCTGGAGCAGTACGTCGATTACCGCACGCTGACGCAGAAGCTCGCCTACGCGCCGCTGCAGTGCGCGCCGGGCACCTGCTACAGCTACCAGAACGTCGCCTTCAGCCTGGTCGGCGACATGGTCTTCGCCGCGACCGGCGATTTCTACGCGCAGGAAGTGCAGCGCCGCATCTTCAAGCCGCTGGGCATGAACGATGCGAGCCTGGGACTGGAAGGCATCCAGGCCAGCCCGAGCTGGGCGCGTCCGCACGTGCGCGGCCGTGGCGGCTGGGTGTCGCTGATGCCCAAGACGACCTACTACCAGGTGCTGCCGGCCGCCGGCGTCAACGCCAGCGCGAGCGACATGGCGCAGTACCTGCTCGCCCACACCGGCCACCGTCCCGACGTGCTGCCGGCGCCGCTGCTCGCCACGCTGCACCAGCCGGTCGTCGATACGCCGAGCGAGATCCGCGGATCGTCATGGCGCCGCACCCGCCTCACCAGCGCCGGCTACGCGCTGGGCTGGCGCACCTACGATTACGCCGGCCATCGCGTGGTCTTCCACGGCGGCGCGGTGCAGGGATATCGCGGGCTGATCGCGGTGGTGCCGGAACTCGACTTCGGCGTGGCGATGCTGTGGAACAGCGAAAGCTCGCTGCCCTCGGGCATGCTGCCGACCATCCTCGACACCGCGCTGGGCCTGCCGCCCGGCCAGTGGCTGGACGACGAGATCGACCCGACGCTGTACGCCGAGTCGTCGGACGACGCCTCGCCCGATGCGCCGCACGCGCCGGGCACGCACGCTTCGGCTTCGACGGCGGCGCCGAATTAAACGGCGAAGCGCGGCGCTTCTTATGGGGCTGCTGGTCCGGTAGCCCGGGTAAGCAAAGCGCACCGGGGCCTGCCACGCTCACCCCGGGTGCGCTTCGCTTACCCGGGCTACGAGAGCGCCGGCGCGCAGACGAGTTCGCTCGCATCTCTCGCATGTGGAGCACGGCGACTGCGTAGGCGTCCTCGCTCGCGCGGTTCGTCCTTGCGAAGGCGGGAATCCACCGGCGTTTGAACCACGCTCGTCGCCTCTGCGAGAGCGGGATCCCGCGAACTGAGCCGTCATCACTCCGTCGCGCCTCACCCCGTCCCCTCTCCCGGACGGCGAGGGGCTCAAAAGCTCCCTCGCCTGCGAAAGGCTCCCTCGCCTGCGAATGCAGCGGAGGGTTGGGGATGGGCGAAGTGCACGGCGCCATAACGCTGAAGAGCATGGCGGCGACCGCGAACGCAAAGCGCACGCATCAACCGCATCACTGCATCGCACGCCCCTACCCTCACCCCAACCCCTCTCCCGAGGAAAGGGGCTAAGCGCGGCGCGCACCATTCCGATCAAACGGAAACCACCCGCCGCAACCACAACCACCGGCGCAAAAAAAACTCTCCCCCCGCCTGGGCTGCGGGGAGAGAGCTCGATTACGGTCTTCGGGGCTTTCTTAGATCATCGGAGCCGGGGTGGCCGGCATCGCCGTCACGGACGCCTTCTTGGCGGTCTTCTTGCGGCTCGACTTCTTGGCGGCCTTCTTCGGGGCAGCCTTCTTGGTCGCCTTCTTGGCGGTCTTCTTGGCGCCAGCCTTGCGGGCGGTCTTCTTCGCGCCAGCCTTCTTGGTCGCCTTCTTCGCGGTCTTGCGGGCGCCGGTCTTCTTGGCGGCCTTCTTCGCGGTCTTCTTGGCGGTCTTCTTGGCGGCGGTCTTGCGGGTGGCCTTCTTCGCCGTCTTGCGGGCGCCGGTCTTCTTGGTGGCCTTCTTCGCAGCCTTCTTGGCCGGGCGCTTGGTCGCCTTCTTGGCGGCCTTCTTCACGGTCTTCTTGGCGCCAGCCTTCTTGGCAACCTTCTTGGTCGCCTTCTTGGCGGCGGTCTTTTTCTTCGCAGCTTTCTTCATGGCCATGGTATGGCTCCTCGTCAGTGGTTGATCAGCATTGATCAGTGGTCTTGCAGGTCTATCGCCCAGTAGAACCTCAAGCCGCGGGTATCGGACCCGCGAGCAGCCGCCGACGCGCGAACGCGTCGGAACGGATTTCGTGCCGCCCGCAACCGCGGGCAAACAAAAACCCGGCGCGCGATGTGCGGACCGGGTTGGATGGAATGCCTGGCCTGCGTGTACACGGCGCGCGTTTTCGCGGGGGAAACGAACCCTGCGTCCACCGTTTCGACTGCCCGGTCGGAGGTCCGTTTTGTGCCGCGAGTTGTCGCGTTGTCTGTACTCACTCGCTTCCGCAGGAGACGTCTGCTGGGCGAAACCTAATCACGCTTTTTCGGACTGTCAACAACTTCGCTCATTTTTTTTTCAGGCAGGTCGGCATGGCGTCGCCGTCGCCGGTGTTCGAAGCGCGGGGTCGAACGACGACGACGATCGCCGCGCGTTCGCCGACCCGCCAACGCGCATTTCGCAAATGGCTTTTTTTCAGGGGTTTGCGAATACGCATCGACGTCCGGACGCATTCGATGGCGCGATCGCACCGGTGCATCGAAGCGTCGGGAAGCGGTCGTCGAAGGCATGCGAGGCACCCCGAAAAAATTTTCGGACGACACCCCCGTTTCGCGTCGCACAAACCCGATTTGCGCGAAATTGCGCGAAGCCCGACGACCATCCGAAGCACTCGCACGCGGCGCATCGGCCGACGCGGCGACACCTTCGCGATGCACTCGATGCCGTTCGTCGTTCGTCCGCTTCGCGACGAACGCACCACCCGAGGAGGTTCGAACGATGGCGTCGAACGTGTCGGCCATCGCCATTCGAAGACCCGCGCATCGTCGATCGACGACGCCGCGCTCACCGGACCGTCACGTCCCGCAACACGCCCTGCGCCGAGCGAAAAAAAACCGGCCGCACGAGGCGGCCGGTTCCGGTGAGGTGCGAAGCCGCGCGACGCGTGCCGCGCGCTCGTGGCTCAGTGGTCTTCTTCTTCCAGCAGCTCGGCGTAGTCGTCCGGAGCCAGCAGCTCGTTGAGCTGGTCGCCGTCCTCGATCTCGACGGTGAAGATCCAGCCTTCGCCGTAGGCGTCCTCATTGATGGTCTCGGGCTTGTCGGTCAGCGCGGCGTTGACCGCGACGACCTTGCCCGACACCGGCGCGTAGACGTCGGACGCGGCCTTCACCGACTCGACGACGGCGCAGGCGTTGCCGGCTTCGACGCGGTCGCCGACGTTCGGCAGTTCGACGTACACCAGGTCGCCGAGCAGGCCCTGTGCGTGGTCGGAGATGCCGACGGTGACCTTGCCGTCGCCATCGACGCGGGCCCACTCATGGGACTTCATGAACTTCAGATCGCCGGGAATTTCACTCATGACGGGAGCCTCGAAACGTTTGCGGGGGCGCGGAACAGCGGATGTCGGCGCCTAGTCTAACGGCGGCGACTGGAGCACGCGACAGGGGAATGATCGCGGTCAACGGAAGCCTTCGGAGGGACGGTACGGCGCACGCGGATGCAGCAGGGCGTCGCGCAGCGCGTCGACGCGGTCCTGGCCCCAGAACGGTTCGCCATCGAGGACGTAACCCGGCAGTCCCGGCAGGTCCGCGTCGATCGCCGCGCGCGTGTTGTCGGCGTAACGACCGGCGACCGCGTCGGTGCCGGCCTGGCGCATCACCGTCGATGCGTCGAAGCCCTGCGATGCGAGCAGGGCTTCGATCACCGTCGGGTCGGCGAGGTCGCGGTCTTCCGACCACAGCGCGCGGAAGGCCGCGTCCATGTAGCCGGACGGATCGAGTCCGGCGTCGGCCAGCGCGATCGCGCAGCGGTCGGCCAGGGCGATGTCGACCGGGTAGAACTTCGGCGACAGGTTCAGGGGCAGGCCGCGTTGCGCGCGCCAGCGCTGCAGTTCGACCAGGCGGTAACGCTGGCGCGCCGGCGCGCGCTTGCCCAGCGGCAGGCCGCCGTTCGCATCGAACAGTTCGAAGATGCGCACCGGCCGGTAGCGCAGCGTGGCGCCGGTCTCGCGCGCCACCGCCAGCACCGCCGCATGCCCGAGCCAGGCATACGGCGAGAGCAGGCTGAAGTAGTAGTCGACGACGCGCGTGGCCATGGCGATCAGACCAGCACGCCGTCCTGCGGCTGCCCGTCGCGCACGAACGGGAACTTCACCACGCGCACCGGGACTTCCTTGCCGCGGATGTCGACGCGCACGTTGCCCGCCGAACCCAGCGCGATCTTGCCGGCCGGCACGCGGGCGAAGGCGATCGCCTTGCCGAGCGTCGGCGAGAACGTGCCCGACAGGATCTCGCCGTCGCCGTGTTCGGTGATCACTTTCTGGCCGTGGCGCAGCACGCCCTTTTCGTCCATCACCAGCGCGATCATCTGGCGCGGCGCGCCGGTGGCCTTCTGCTGCTCGAGCACGTCGCGGCCGATGAAGTCGCGGCCTTCGTCGAGCGCGACGGTCCAGGCAAGCGCGGCTTCGTACGGCGAGACGGTGTCGTCCATGTCCTGGCCGTAGAGGTTCATGCCCGCTTCCAGGCGCAGCGTGTCGCGCGCGCCGAGCCCGGCCGGCTTCACGCCCGCGGCGAGCAGCGAGTTCCAGAACGCGACCGTCTGCGCTTCCGGCACGACGACCTCGAAGCCGTCCTCGCCCGTGTAGCCGGTGCGCGCGACGAACACGTCGATGCCGTCGGCCGTCTTCGCCTCGCCGGCGGCGAACTTGCCGAGCTTGCCGATCGCGTCGCGGTCTTCCTCGCGCAGCAGGCCCAGCACCTTCGCGCGGGCATTCGGGCCCTGCACGGCGATCATGCCGAAGTCCGGGCGCTCGGTGACCTTCACGTCGAAGGCCTTCGCCTGTTCGGTGATCCACGCCAGGTCCTTCTCGCGCGTGGCGGCGTTGACCACCAGGCGGAAGAAGTCCTCGGCCCGGTAATAGATGATGAGGTCGTCGATCACCCCGCCCTGCGGGTTGAGCATGCAGGTGTACAGCGCCTTGCCCGGGACCTTGAGCTTGTCGACCGAGTTGGCGACCAGGCGGCGCAGGAAGTCGCGCACCTTCGCGCCGTTGAGGTCGACCACCGTCATATGGCTGACGTCGAACATGCCGGCGTCGCGGCGCACCTGGTGGTGTTCCTCGATCTGCGAACCGTAATGGATCGGCATGTCCCAGCCACCGAAGTCGACCATCTTGGCGCCGAGGTCGCGGTGGGTCTGGTTGAGGATGGTCTTCTGGGTCATGGCGCGGGAAACCTGTCTGCGGGAGCGAGCCCGCGATTATCCCAGAACCCGGCGCCGGAGGTTTCGGCACGCCCGCCTACGCCGGCGCATGGTCGTGCGACCTGTTCGCGTGGCCTATTCGCTGGAGCCTTCGTTGTAGCAGCGCACGCTCGAAGGCGGCACGCGCAGGAAGCGGCCGGTGCGACGGTCCAGCCGCACCGCCCAGCGCACGGCCGGGAGCATGTCGAGTTCCGAAGCCCCGTCCGCGCCCGTGTCGATGATCGCCACCACGCCGGTGTCGTCGACGCCGTTGCGCTGGCAGGTGGCGATGGCGACGAGTTCGTCGCGACGCAGCGCCGGATACGGCACCGAGTCGGTGACGCGCCAGCGAGGCTCGTCGCCGACGCGGTCGACGAACTGCGCGGCGAGCAGCTGGATCGTTCGATCCTCGGCATCGTCGAGCGTGGCGATGCTGCGCGCGCACAACTCGTCGATGCCGCTGCCGATGCCGACGCAGCTGCCGGTGTTCGACCGGAACCCGTCCGGATACGGCGGCACGATCCTGCCGACCAGTCTCGGATGCCCGTCCGCGCAGGCATGGCCAACCACGGCGCAGAGCGCCGCCGCCAGCAGCCATCGCGCGACCGGGCGTCGGGTCATACCGCCGGCTCGACCAGCAGGCTCATGCCGCGATGTCCGACGATGCGCACCACCGTGCCGGCCGGAAGCTCGGGACCGGTGACGTCCCAGAACGCATCGGCGATCTGCACGCGACCGAGGCCGTTGACGATGGCGCGTTCCAGCGGCACCACGCGGCCGATCAATGCATCGGCGCGACGGTTGAGCGTGGGCTTGTCGCTGCGCGGTTCGCGCCCGCGGAACCAACTGCGGTACACCTGGATCGACACGAAGCTGAGCACCACGAACGCCGCGATCTGCGCCAGCAACGGCACGTCGGGCACGAGCAGCACGATCGCGAACACCGCCGCAGCGGCGAAGCCCAGCCACAGCATGAAGGCGCCCGGCGCCATCGCCTCGGCGGCGAACAGCAGCAGCGCCACCACCGCCCAGGTCATCGTCTCGGTGTTCCACTGCATCGGTCAGCCTCCGGGACGCGGCGACGGCGGCGGCATCGTGCGCGCGGCGCCCTGGCGTTCCAGCGCCTCCGGGCCGAGCGCGTGCTTCGCCAGTTCGGCGATGCCGGCGAGCGAGCCGATCACGCCGGTGGCTTCCATCGGCATCATCACGAACTTCTGGTTCGGCGCTTCGGCCAGCGCCTTGAACGCCTCGATGTACTTCTGCGCGACGAAGTAATTGATCGCGTTGACGTTGCCGCCGGCGATGGCGTCCGACACCAGCTGCGTCGCCTTCGCTTCGGCTTCGGCCAGGCGCTCGCGCGCCTCGGCTTCGCGGAACGCGGCCTCGCGCTTGCCTTCGGCTTCCAGGATCGCGGCCTGCTTCTCCCCCTCGGCGCGCAGGATTTCCGACTGCCGGTGGCCCTCGGCTTCCAGGATGTTGGCGCGCTTCTCGCGCTCGGCCTTCATCTGCCGCGCCATCGAATCGACCAGGTCGCGCGGCGGCTGGATGTCCTTGAGCTCGATGCGGTTGACCTTCACGCCCCACGGATGCGTCGCCTGGTCCACGGCGACCAGCACCTTGGCGTTGATCTCGTCGCGCTTGGACAGCGATTCGTCCAGGTCCATCGAACCGATCGCGGTGCGGATGTTGGTCATCACCAGGTTGAGGATGGCGATTTCCAGCGTGGCGACCTCGTAGGCGGCCTTGGCCGCGTCGAGCACCTGGAAGTAGACGACGCCGTCGACCTTCACCACCGCGTTGTCCTTGGTGATCACGTCCTGGCTGGGGACGTCCATCACCTGTTCCATCATGTTGATCTTGCGGCCCACGCCGTAGACGATCGGGATCAGGAAGTGCAGCCCGGGCTCCATGGTGTGGGTGTAGCGGCCGAACCGCTCCACCGTCCATTCATACCCCTGCGGCACCATCCGCACGGCCTTCAGCACCAGGATGATGCCCGCGAACAGCAGGACGACGCTCAGCACCGCACTCAGTCCCATGATCCCCTCCTTCGTGTCAGGGCGAGTATAGGCCGACCGCTGCGACGGTTTCGGCGGCCCCCGCATCCAGGGGAAGGACGATCCAAAAAAACGCAGGACGCGAGCCCTTGCCCACGCCCGTGCCACCCACCACCGACGCACCCCGCAGCAGCTTCGCCATCGACGTCCCCGAGGCGTTGCTGGCGCGCGTTCGCGCCGGCGAGCGGGCGGCGTTCGAGCAGATCTACCGCCGCTTCGAGCGGCCCGTGTTCAACCTGGCGCTGCGGATGCTCGGCGCCGGCCACGGCCCGGACGGCCGCGAGGAGGCAGCCGAGGTGCTGCAGGAAACCATGCTGAAGGTGTTCGACAAGATCGGCGATTTCCGCGGCGCCGCGGGGAGCGGCAACGGCAGCGGCGCCAGTCCGTTCTGGGGCTGGGTGCGGCAGATCGCCGTGAACGAAACGTTGATGCGCCTGCGCGGCCAGCGCCGGCACCAGCACGACGTGGCGCTGGAAGGCGACGAGTTCGCCGTCGACACCGGGCCGCTGCCGGCCGCAGCGGCCGATGCCGCCGCCCTGACGCGCGCGCTCGCCCGCCTACCCGCCGCGACCCGCAGCGTGCTGTGGCTGTACCACGCCGAGGGTTACACGCACGAGGAAATCGCGTCGCTGATGCAACGCACGCCGAGCTTCTCGAAATCCCAGCTCGCACGCGGCGGTCGCCGTTTGCGAGAGCTGCTCGAGCCGGAGAAGGCCCATGCCTGACACCGAACGCAACGATTCGCCCGCCGACTGGAGCGGCGCGTTCGCTTCATTGCCGATGGAAACGCCGCCGGCCGGAGGCTGGCAGCGCGTGGATCGCGCGCTCGACGCTCCCGCCGCGCGACAGCGACGGCATTGGCCGGTGTGGCTGGCTGCCGCCGCGATCGGCGCCGCTGCGATAGGCACGGTCGCGCTCATGCCGGCACTGCATCGCTCCGGCGATGCCGATGCGCCGGGCGAATCGACCGAGCTGGCCGCGCGCAAGCGCACGCCGATCGACACCTCGCGCCCACCGATCGCCTCCTCGAAGCGACCGGAAACGCGTGTGGCGGGCGAGGACGAACCTGCACCGCGCAGCACCGGGACGTCCCCGGTCGAAGACGCGACACCTCAGCCGCGTTCCGACGCCACGCCGCGCATCGCCAGCACGCCGGCGAACGACGCCGCACCCGATCCGCGCGCCGCCGAGCTGCGCGAACGGGTCGCCGCGCTCCAGGCCGAGTCGGCGCAGCTGGAAGCGCTGCTCGCCATCGCGCGCGACGACCGCGTGGCCTCGGCCAGCGGCGCGGCGCTCGCGGTCGAGTTCGATCGTCGCATCGGCCGCATCGACGCCTCGCTCGTGCAGCCGGGCCTTGCCGACGCGGATCGCGCCGCGCTGTGGCAGGCGCGCGTCTCGACGATGCGCGAACTCGCCGGCATCGAAACCACCCAACGCTGGCTGGTGTCCAGCGGCGAGCGCTACGACGGCGCGCTGGTCAGCGTCGATTGACCCCTCTCACCCGCAGGACCCATGCCATGACCCACCTCCGCAACACGACGCGACTGGCCGCGACGATCGCCCTGCTCCTCGCCGGCATGGCCGCCGGCGCGCAGACGCCGAAGGCCGATGCCGGGCGCGCGCGCGCCGACGCCACGCGGCAGGACGCCGAACGCACGCGGCAGATCGAAGCCGCGCGCGCCGACCTCAACCGCGCCGCACGCCGATACGCCGAACTCACGCGCGAGAACGCGAACTTCGACCGCGCCCGTTTCGAGCGCGAGTTCGAGAAGCGCTTCGCCCGGCAGCCGGTGCTGGGCGTGGTGCTCTCGCCCGATCCGAGGGGCGGCGTGCGCATCGCGGCGGTCACCCCGGACAGCGCGGCGGCGAACGCCGGGCTGCGCGCCGGCGACGTCATCACCGCGATCGACGGCAACCGGCTCAACCAGCCGCAACCGGAGGAGCGCCTCGCCCAGGCCCGCCTGCGGCTGCGCGCGCTCGATACCGACAAGCCCGTCGCCCTCGCCTACACGCGCGGCGGCCGCGCCGCGACCACGCGCGCCACGCCGAAGCTCGGCGACCGCCTGCTGGTCGCGCGCGATGCGGACGGCAATCCGCTGGCCGCACCGATGCCGATCGTCGCACCGCAGGTGCGCAGCGAACTCATCCGCCTGGACTGCGACGACGACGAGGGCGATTGCCGCCTGCCGCTGCTGTCGGAGGCGTTCCGCTGGAACGGCCTGAACCTTGCGACGGTGGACGCGCAGCTCGGTCGTTATTTCGGCACCGATCGCGGCGTGCTCGTGCTCAGCACCGGGCCGGAATTGTCCGGGTTGCAGGCCGGGGACGTGATCCAGCGCATCGACAACAAGCCGGTGAATTCCCCACGCGAGGCGATGGCCGCGTTGCGCGACAAGCCGGAGCAGAGTCGCGTGGGCATCACCTACCTGCGCGACCGCAAGAGCGCGACGACGCAGATCACCGTGCCGAAGACCGCGATGTTGCGCATCCCGAAGCCGCCGGTTCCGCCATTGCCGCCGAAGGCACCGCCTGCGCCGGCGGCACCGGCGGCTCCTGCTGCGCCCGCCGCGCCCGCGGCACCGCCCCCGCCGCCCGCACCGAAGCCACCGCTGGCGATGACGCCGCCCGCGCCGCCGGCTCCACCGGAGCCGCCGGAGGGAATGATCGGATTCGTGATATCGCTCTGACGACCAACGAAAGAGCCCCTCACCCGCAAGCACGGGAGAGGGGTTGGGGTGAGGGAGGGCGCCCTGCTCGCGTCGGCGAATCACCGTGCTGCCGAAAAGATTGACCCGGCTCTTGTAGCCCGGGTGAGCGAAGCACACCCGGGTTGTGCGTCGCGGCGACGTTGCCCCCGGGTGCGGCCTGCGGCCTTACCCGGGCACAAAAGCTGCTCGCGTCGGCGAGTCACCGTGCTGCCGAAAAGATTGACCCGGCTCTTGTAGCCCGGGTAAGCGAAGCGCACCCGGGTTGTGCGTCGCGGCGACATTGCCCCGGGTGCGGCCTGCGGCCTTACCCGGGCTACAAAAGCTGCTCGCGTCGGCGAATCACCGCGCTGCCGAAAAAGATTGATCAGCTCTCGTAGCCCGGGTAAGCGAAGCGCACCCGGGTTGTGCCTCGCGGCGACGTTGCCCCGGTGCGGCCTGCGGCCTTCCCCCGGGCTGCAAAAGCTCTGCCGAGTCCGGCCGGTCAGTACGAAGCCGTGCTCACCGCCGCGCCGCCGCCTCCACCGGCGCGCGCTCGACCCACTTGTCGAACACCGCGTCGATCTGCGCGTCGCGCACCTTGCCGCCCTTCTCCAGCGAGCCGGCCTGCTCGAACAGCGGAATGATCATCGCCATCCCGTCGACCTTCGTCCTCAGGTGCACGCCCGGCGACTGGCCGAGGAAGCGCTCCCAGCGCGCGCGCACCTTCGCCCAGTAGTCCTTCGTCGCGTTCCAGTAGGCATAGGCCGGCTTGAAGTCGACCTCCGTGGTCTTCCGGTAATCGTTGAAGCCGAACTCGCGCGCCAGTTCCACCTGCGTGCCGTCGGGCTTGCGCAGCACCTTGGTGTTGAACTGCTCGTGCGTCCAACCGTTGGGCGTGAGCGTGTGGCGGTTCACCGCGCTGATGGCGTTGTAGTCGCTGCGCCTGGTGTACTCGCGACGCGGCAGCGGGCGCCAGCTCACGTCGCTGGTCCACGTGGGCACGTTGTTGTCGTAGGTCCATGGGCCCGTGCCGCAGTAACGCGGCGCGTCGCTCACCTCGTACACGCACTGCGTCCATGCGCCGCGCGTGCGATCGGCCGGGATCGCCCGCACCTGCCACGTCTGGTCGGCGCTGAACTCGAAGCGCGTCGGTGCCTCGAACGTCCAGTCCTGCCGCCAGTGCTTGGTCACGTGGCCGCTCTTCTCGTCCACGAGGATGTGCTGCAGGACGACCTTGGTCGGCGAATCCTCCACCACGATCACCGTCTCGTTGCCGCCGCTGCGCATCGCCGGATGGCGTTCGTAGCCGGGCTGCAGCAGCACGGTTTCATCGAAGGCGAAATCGACGATGTACTCGCCCTGCATGGCGAGGATCGACTCGCGATCGCGCGCAGCGTCGGCGAAGGCCGCCGGCGGGGCGGCGGCGAGAAGGAGGCCCATCGGAAGGGCGAGCGTGCGGAGCTTCATGGCTGGCTCGATGTTGAAGGTTGGAGAGAGGAACGTGAGCTTCACCAGCTCACCGACAGGCTGACGCCGACGCTGCGGCCCGGGCTGGTGTAGCGATCGACCACGCGGCTCGACGCGAGCGTGCCGGCGGGCACGTCGGCCGCGTCCCAGTACTTGCGGTCGGCGAGGTTGAACACGCCGGCGTCGAACACCGCGCCCGGCGCGAAGTTCCAGTGCGCGAGCAGGTCGAGCACGCCGTAGCCCGGCACCTCGAACTGATTGTCCGCCGGCAGTTCGTCCTTGCGCCCGGCGAAACGGCCGGCGAGTTCGATGCCCCAGCCCTGCGCGTCGTACGCGACGCCGAGGGTCGCGCGCAGAGGATCGATCGACGGCAGCGGATCGTTCGTCGTGCGGTCCTCGCCCTTCGCCCACGACGCGGCGCCCCTGATCGACCAGCCGGCCAGCGCATCGCTGATCGCCCGCAGGTCCACGCCGGCACGCGCCTCCACGCCGTGGATCTCCGCGTCCTCGATGTTCTGCGACTGGAACACGATCAGTTCAGATGCCGGCGGCGCGCTCACCTGCACCGACGATTCGATGAGATCGTCGTAGCGGTTGTAGTACGCCGAAACCTCCGCGTACACCGCTTCGTTGGAGAAGCGCAGGCCCAGTTCGACGCCGTCGCTCTTTTCCGGCTTCAGGTCGGGATTCGGAATCGCCGTGTAACCGAACTGCAGGTTGGTGAAGCCCAGGTTGACGTCGCTGTACGGCGGTGCGCGGAAGCCGTGCTGGTAGCCGCCGAACAGCGACCAGTCCTCGCTGAAATGCCACACCGCGCCGAGTTTCGGCGACACGCTGGTTTCGCTCAGTTCCGCGACTTCGACGCCGGGGTTGTCCTCGGCGAAGATCGAATCGGGCTTGGGCTCGAGCTTGTAGTAATCCACGCGCACGGCCGGGATCAGCCGGAACGCGCCTTCGGCGAACGACATCTCGTCCTGCACGAACAACGCCGCCTGCGTGGTTTCGCTCACCGGGAAATCGCGCACGGGGAAGGTGTCGGGCGAGATCACGTTGGTCACCGTGCCGGTGAGCAGGCTGGTCGCGCGGCCGTCGCGCTTCTGCCGGAATTCGGTGCGCGTCAGCTCCACGCCGTAGGTGATGGCATGGTCGACGGCGCCGCCGGTGATGTCCTTGTGCAGCACGGCGTCCAAGCCGGTGAGGCGCTGGTCGAAGTTGAATTCGCGCTCGCGCAGCACCGGGTTGGCCGCGACGCCGCCGGCCAGCATGGCGCGCTCCTCGCGCGTGCGCTGCGTGGTTTCGCTGTCCTGGCGGTAGACCTGCCACTGCAGCGAATCGGCGAACGCCGCGCCCAGCGCATCGGCTTCATGCGCGAACGCGATGCGCGCGCGGGTCTGCGTGTCCTGGCCGGACTGCGAGGCCACGCGCACCGACGGCGACATGCCGGGCATCATCGTGGTATCGCCCAGCGCGGTGAGCACGTCGGTGTCGACGTTGTCCTCGTTGCCTTCGACGGTGAGCTTGAAGCGCTGGTTCCCGTCCGGCTCGAACACCAGCTTCGTCAACAGGCTGCGGCCGTCGTATTCCTGCGGGTTCGGCGCGGTGCGCGAGGAACCGGTGCCGCGGTTCCCGCCCATGTTCTCGCGTTCCTGCCCCTGGCGATGGCCGACCACGACCAGGCCCGACCAGCGATCGCCGCCGAACGCCGTGGTCGCGCCGCCGAACAGGCCGTTGTCCTCGCCGAAGTAGCCCAGCTTCATACCGAAGTAGGCGTCCTTGCCCTCCGCCAGGTAATCCGACGGGTCCTTGGTGACGAACGAGACCACGCCGCCGAGCGCGTCGGAGCCGTACAGCGCGCTGCCCGGTCCGCGCACGACCTCGACGGCCTTCAGCGTGTCGAGGTCGACGAAGTTGCGGTTCGCATTCGAGAAGCTGCCGATCGAGAACGCGTCGGGCACGGCGATGCCGTCGGTTTCGATGCGCACGCGATTGCCGCCGAGGCCGCGGATGCGGATGTCGCCCAGGCCGCCGAAACGGCCGGAACCGCTCGACACGCTGATGCCGGGCTCGTAGCGGAACAGGTCCTTCAGATCGCGCACGAGCTGGCGGTCCATCTCGTCGCGGTCGATCGCGGTGACGACGTTCGGCACGTCGTCCAGCGCGCGCTGCGTCAGCGTGGCGGTGACGACGATGCGGTCGAATTCGTTCGCGGCGGCGACGCCGGTCGCGGCGGTGGTCAGGGAGGGGGCGCTGCCGTCGGGCGTGGCCTCGTTGGAGACGGCGACGGCCGGAATGGCGAGCAGCAGGGCAAGGGCCAGGGTGTTGCGGACAGGTTGCATGCGCGGTCTCGGAGTGGATTCCGAGGCGGGCTGGCAGCCGTTGCCGGCAGGCTTGCTTGCCTTGGGAGAGAGAGGTTGTCGAAGGGAAGCCGCCATGTGCGGCCGTGCGCGGCGTCCTTCCCCAAGGGCGTCGCGCGTTCGGTGGATCACGGCGCCCGGAGGAGCCGCCGCGATCAGGGAATCACTTGGTGAGGATCAGCTTGTCGTTGCGCGTGTGGCGCAGGCGGTAGACCTCGCCGCCGTGGCGGATCAGCACTTCGCGACCGCCCCGCAGCAGCTCGTCGCTGTCGAGGAGACCGTTGGCGAACGCCATCGCGGAGGGCGTGGACATCGCCTGCGCGGGCATGGCCGGCGAGGAGACGGCGGCGATGGGCGGCGTCAGCCGTTCGGTGCGGGGCTTGAGCTGCAGCAGCGTGGGACGCGTCGACATGGGCGTGGCTCGTTGGGGCTCGCCACGGATGATAATGATTCTCATTTGCTAGTCAACAGCCCACGCCACGAAGCCGCTATCCGACCGCGGCGTCCACGCGCTGCCAGTCGCCTTCCGACAGACGGTCGGCCAGCTCCAGCGCATCCAGGTTCTGGATCAGCTGCTCCGGGCGGCTCGCACCCAGGATCACGCTGGACACGTGCGGGTTGCGCAGGCACCAGGCGATCGCCAGCGGCGCCGGCGCCACGCCGAGTTCCTCGGCGATCGCGACGAAGCGGCGCGCGCGCTCCACGCGGGCGCCCTCCTCGCCGAGCACCGAACGCTGCAGCCATCCGAGGCCTTCGCGGCCGAGCCGGGCCTCGTCCGGCACGCCGGCGTTGTACTTGCCGGTGAGCAGGCCCGACGCGAGCGGCGACCAGATCGTCGTGCCCAGGCCGTATTCGGCGTAGAGCGGCGCGTATTCGAGTTCGACGCGTTCGCGATGCAGCAGGTTGTACTGCGGCTGCTCCATCGTCGGCGCATACCAGTTGCGCGCGTGCGCGATGCGGTGCGCGTCGCGGATCTGCGCGGCGGTCCATTCCGACGTGCCCCAGTAGAGCACCTTGCCCTGGCGGATCAGTGCGTCCATCGCGCCGACGGTTTCCTCGATCGGCGTGTCGGGATCAGGACGATGGCAGTAGTAGAGATCGAGTGTTTCCACGCGCAGCCGCTTGAGCGCGGCGTGGCAGGCATCGGTGACGTGCTTGCGCGAGAGGCCCCGCTGGGTCGGGCCCGGTTCGGCCACCGCACCGAAGAACACCTTGCTCGACACGCAGAAGCCGTCGCGCGGCAGGCGCAGGTCGGCGATCACGTCGCCCATCACCTTCTCCGCCTCGCCGTTCGCATAGGTCTCGGCGTTGTCGAAGAAGTTGATGCCGTTGTCCCAGGCGGCGGCGATGAGATCGCGCGCGGTGGAGCGCCCGATCTGGGCACCGAAGGTGAGCCAGGCGCCGAAGGACAGCGCCGAAAGCTGCAGGCCGGACGAACCAAGGCGACGGTATTGCATGGGGACACTCCAAAAAAAGGGGATCTGGAAGCTGGCTCGTTCAGTTTAGCCCTGCCCCTGTGGCGGTCCGGTCGGTACAATGCGCGCACTTCCTCCTCCGGGGAGTAGCCCATCCGCCGCGACACGCAGCGGAGACCCGCGTCAACACACTTGGCCCACAGGCCATGGCGCGGGAGCGGCAGCCAGCCGGCGACGGCCAGCCACCACGGGCAAGACCGAAGGCAGGCGTCATGCGAGCAACTGGCGAGAGCCGGGTCGGGCCGCGTGGCGGCTGCCTTTCGCGTCCACGCGAAAGCCCGACCCCCCGGAACGTCCATGGACCACTTTCCCCTGATGACCGCCGCGGTGTCCGCCGGCACCGTCGCGCTCGCCGAGATCGGCGACAAGACGCAGCTCCTCGCCCTGCTGCTGGCCGCGCGCTTCCGCAAGCCGTTGCCGATCATCGCCGGCATCCTCGTCGCCACGCTGCTCAACCACGCCCTCGCCGGCTGGTTCGGCACGCTGGTGGCGCAATGGCTGAGCCCGGACGTGCTGCGCTGGGTGGTCGCGGCGAGCTTCCTCGCGGTCGCGCTGTGGACGCTCAAGCCGGACACACTCGACGAAGGCGAGGAATCGCTGCCGGCGCGCGGCGCGTTCATCGCCACGACGTTCGCGTTCTTCCTGGCCGAGATCGGCGACAAGACCCAGGTCGCGACCGTGCTGCTGGCCGCGAAGTACCCGCCGCTGTGGGAAGTGGTCGTGGGTACGACCGTCGGCATGCTGCTGGCGAACGTGCCGGTGGTGCTGCTGGGCAGCAAGCTCGCCGACCGCTTGCCGCTGAAGGCGGCGCGCTATACGGCGGCGGTGGTGTTCCTGGTGCTGGCGGCGTGGGCGGCGGTGCGCGGGATTTCGTAAGGGGGTATCGAACACTGCGCGTTCCTTCCATATGCCGAAAGGAGGGCGCCGCGCGGGGAACCGCCTTGGCGCGCTATGCTCGGCGCGGCCCCGGGAGGGCCGGCAAGCGGGGGAAGCGCATGCTCGGAACCGGCGGTAGGGTCCGCGACGTCGTCGCCGCGCTGCTGGCGCGGCCGGATGAAATCATGTTGGAGATCGGCGCCGGCGGCGAGCTGATGGTCGCGCGCCTGCGCGTGGTCATCGCCGCGATGCTGCTGGTGCTGCCGGTGACGAACGCGCTCGGCGGCGGCAGCGTCAAGGACACGCTGATCGGGCTGGTCGGCGCGATCGTCGTCAACATCTTCGCGCACCTGTGGCTGGCGATGGCGCGGCGGCGGCGGCTGTTCCGCTGGCTGCCGTTCGCTTCTTCCGCGTTCGACGTCACCGCCACGACGGTGCTGCTGGTCATCCTCGCCGCCGACCACCTGCCGGCGGGCCTGAACAACCTCACCGCATGGTGCGGCTACGTGATTTCGATCGTGCTCACCGCACCGCGCAGCGACGGGCGCATCGCGCTGTTCGCGGGCGCGCTGGCCATCGGCCAGTACAGCCTGCTGGTGCTGTGGGTGTTCGCGTCGGCGTCCTCGCCCGAGCAGCTGATTTCCAGCGATTACGGCGCCATCACCATGGGCGGCCAGGTCCAGCGCGTGCTGCTGCTGGTGGTGTTCACGCTGATCACCGCGATGGTGGTCTACCGCATGCAGCGGCTGGTGGAAATGTCCGGCACCGACGGCCTCACCCGCCTGCCGAACCGCACCTGGCTGCTGTACCGCGTGCCGCGCCTGTTCGACAGCGTGCGGCATGACGGCGACAGCCTCACCTTGGCGCTGATCGACCTGGACCACTTCAAGCGCATCAACGACGCCCACGGCCACCACGCCGGTGACCGCGCGCTGCGGCACGTGGTCGCGGTGCTGCGCGAACTTGCCGAACCGGGCGAATGGCTGGTGCGGATCGGCGGCGAGGAATTCGTCCTGCTGCTGCGCAAGCCGATCGGCACCGCCTGGGAACGCGTGGACGCGATCCGCCGCGCGCTCGGCGAGCGGCCGTTCGAACCCGAGCGCGGCGCCGACACGGTCGCGCTGAGCTTCAGCGCCGGGCTGGCGGGCTTCCCGCACGAAGGTTCCGACCTGTCGAGGCTGCTGCGCCGCGCCGACGGGCGCCTGCAGCAGGCCAAGCTCCAGGGCCGCAACAAGGTCGTCGCGCGGGATACATGACGGCGCACTGATGGCTTGGCCCGATCCCTCGACGCGCACTTTTCCGACACCCGATCGCGGCGAGCCCTTCTGGACGCGCCCGCCGCCGCGCCCGCTCGGCCTCGTCGTAAACTACGCGCCGCCGCAGCCGTGACCCGCCCCTCGCAGGGGCCCAGGCCGCATCATTCCTGAACGACAACGACTCGCTGCCGGCCGCCGGTTGCAGGGGAGAACTGAGTGGAAGCCATTACCCGGGTGGCCTTTGGCCTGTTTGGTCTTGCCGTGCTGATCGGCATCGCCTGGCTGTTTTCGAACAACAAGCGCCGCGTGGACTGGAAGCTGGTCGCCACCGGCGTGAGCCTGCAGGTCGCCTTCGCCGCGCTGGTGCTGCTGGTCCCGGGCGGCAAGGACGTGTTCGACGCCATCGGCCACGGCTTCGTGAAGGTGCTCAGCTTCGTCAACGAAGGCTCGAAGTTCATCTTCGGCAGCCTGATGGACGTGAACACCTACGGCTTCATCTTCGCCTTCCAGGTGCTGCCGACCATCATCTTCTTCGCCGCGCTGATGGGCGTGCTCTACCATCTGGGCGTGATGCAGGCGGTGGTGCGCGCGATGGCATGGGTGATCACCAAGGTGATGCGCGTGTCCGGCGCGGAAACCACCAGCGTCTGCGCCAGCGTCTTCATCGGCCAGACCGAGGCACCGCTGACCGTGCGCCCGTACATCCCGAAGATGACCGAGTCGGAGCTGATCACCATGATGATCGGCGGCATGGCGCACATCGCCGGCGGCGTGCTCGCCGCGTACGTGGGCATGCTCGGCGGCGGCGATCCGGAGCAGCAGGCGTTCTACGCCAAGCACCTGCTGGCCGCGTCGATCATGGCCGCGCCGGCCACGCTGGTCATCGCCAAGATCCTCGTGCCCGAAACCGGCGAGCCGCTCACGCGCGGCACGGTGAAGATGGAAGTGGAGAAGACCACCGCCAACGTCATCGATGCGGCGGCGGCTGGCGCCGGCGACGGCCTGCGTCTGGCGCTGAACATCGGCGCGATGCTGCTGGCCTTCATCGCGCTGATCGCGCTGATCAACTGGCCGCTCGCGTGGTTCGGCGAGGTCACCGGCATTTCCGCCGCGATCGGCAAGCCGTTCGACCTGGCGACCATCTTCGGCTATGTGCTCGCGCCGCTGGCGTGGGTGATCGGCACGCCGTGGCAGGACGCGCCGATCGTCGGCAGCCTGATCGGCCAGAAGATCGTCATCAACGAATTCGTGGCCTACCTGCAACTGGCCGACATCGTCAACGGCAAGGTCGCCGGCGTGACGCTGACCGACCAGGGCCGCCTGATCGCCACCTACGCGCTGTGCGGTTTCGCCAACTTCAGCTCGATCGCGATCCAGATCGGCGGCATCGGCGGCCTCGCGCCGGAACGTCGCCAGGATCTCGCCCGCTTCGGCCTGCGCGCGGTGCTCGGCGGTTCGATCGCGACGTTCATGACGGCGACGATCGCGGGCGTGCTGACGTGGTTCGGCAGCTGAAGATGCCGTGATTCGCGATTGGGGATTCGTGATTCGCACAGGCGGATCCCCGATCGGCCACAACCTTCGGCAGGCGTAGCGATGAGCGTTGCTTCAACGAATCACGAATCACGAATCACCCATCCCGGCGCCATCGTCGTCGTCGGTTCGTTCAACGTCGACCACGTCTGGGCCGTCGCGACGCTGCCGCGGCCGGGCGAGACGCTCAGCGGGCAGTACCACACCGGCCCGGGCGGAAAGGGTTTCAACCAGGCCACCGCCGCGGCCCGCGCCGGCGCGACGACGACGTTCGTGTGCGCGCTGGGCCAGGACCTCGGCGGACAACTGGCGCGCGCACTGGCGGAAGCCGACGGCATCGAGCTGCGCGACCTCGTCAGCGAGGCGCCGACCGGCACCGCCGGCATCTATGTCGATCACGATGGCCGCAATTCGATCGTGATCGGACCGGGCGCGAACGCGGATCTCTCGGCCGCGTTCGTCGAATCCCAGCGCGAGCGCATCGCCGGCGCGCACGTGCTGCTGGCACAGCTGGAATCGCCGTTGGCGGCGATCGAAGCCGCCTTCGTCGCGGCGCGCGCGCATGGCGTTCCGACGGTGCTCAATCCCGCGCCGTCGGACGCGCAGTTGCCGGCGTCACTGCTCGCGCTGAGCGACGTCGTCACGCCCAACGAAACCGAATTCTGTTCGCAGGTCCGCCGGCACGTGGGCGAGGACCTCGATGCCTCCACTCTGACGACGCTGGGCGATGCGGCGCTGCACGGCTGGTGCCGCCGGCTGCTTCCACACGGGACGGTCGTGATCACGCTGGGCGCGGCGGGCTGTTTCGTCTCGCACGCGGACGGCGCGCTACGCGCGGATGCACGTTCGTACTACCGCGTCGCCGGCACGAAGGTGCATCCGGTGGACACCACCGGCGCCGGCGATGCGTTCAACGGCGCGCTGGCGGCGTCGTGGGCGCTGCGACCGGACGCGGCGTTCGCCGATCATCTGCATTACGCGAACCGGTATGCGGCGCTTTCGACCGAGCGCGAGGGCGCGGCGTTGTCGATGCCGCGCGACGCGGATGTGCGCGCGCGCTTTGGTTGAACGCCCTCCCCTGCGAATGCAGGGAGGGGTGAAGCGCACAGCGCCGAAGCGCTGACGAAAGTCGCTTCGATCGGCTAAGCGCCGGCACCAACCGCATCACTACATCGCACGTCCCGCCCGCCACCCCGACCCCTCTCCCGGGGGGAGGGGCGCAGGCATCGGGGCACGTCGTTGTACCGAACACCGTCCGCGCCAGCGCAACAAAACCCGCCGCCCTATCAAATAAGAACCATTCGCATTACCATGGCGGGCTTTCGACGTCCCGGAACCCACGATGCTCCGCCGCCATGCCCTCGCCAGTGCCCTGCTGGCCGCCCTCGTCGCGCCTGTCGCCCACGCCGATGAGGCCACCGACATCGATCGCGTGACCGTTTCCGCCAGCACCAGCCGCATTCCCGATTCCGAGGCCGCGCTGCCGAACACGATCACCGTGATCGACCAGGCGCAGCTGCAGCAGCAGCTCGCGCTGACGCAGGACGTATCGCAAGTGCTGGCGAACCTGATTCCCTCCTTCGCGCCCTCGCGCCAGAAGCTCACCAACAGCGGCGAGACGCTGCGCGGACGCAAGCCGCTGTACCTCGTCGACGGCGTGCCGCAGTCCACGCCGCTGCGCGACGGCGGTCGCGACGGCCACACCATCGATCCGTCGATGATCGAGCGCATCGAGGTCATCCACGGCGCGAACGCGCTGCAGGGCCTGGGCGCGTCGGGCGGCATCATCAACATCATCACCAAGCGCGCGCCGCGCCAGGACGGCCAGGCCTTCCAGGACGTCTCGGTGTCCGCGTCCACCGCCGTGCCGCACGAGAGCGACAGCACCGGCTACCGCGCGTCCTACCTGTTCGGCACGCGCAGCGGCGCGTTCGACTTCGTCGGCGGCGCCTCGTACGCCAGCGAAGGCCTGTACTACGACGCCGACGGCGACTCGATCGCCGTCAACGACGTGCAGGGCGACCTGATGGACGCGGAGAGCTACAACCTCTTCGCCAAGGCCGGCTGGAACCTCGACGGGAACCGCCGTCTGCAGCTCAGCGCGAACCGCTACGAACTGCAGGGCAACAACAACTACCACGCGGTCGAAGGCGATCCCGCCACCGGCGAGACGGCGACGTCCGCGCGCGGCGGCAGCATCGGCGAAGGCCCGCGCAACCGCTCCACCTCGCTGACGCTGGACTACACCGACAAGGCGCTCGCCGGCGGCTACTTCCAGGCGCAGCTGTACTGGGTCGATTTCGAGGCCCTGTACGGCGGCAGCTTCTGGGGCGATTTCTGGGGCGACGGCCGCGATCCGGACTGGTTCGACCAGTCGCAGAACGCGTCGGAAAAGCTCGGCGGCAAGTTCAGCTGGTCGCGTGGCGACCTGTTCGGCCTGCGCCTGCGCGCGACCCTGGGCCTGGACATCGCGCGCGACACGACCTCGCAGGAACTCGTGCGCGCCGGCATGGATTGGGTGCCGGAAACCACCTACGAGTCGGTTTCGCCCTTCGTGCAGCTGGAATGGTGGGTGGCCGATTCGGTGATGCTGACCGGCGGCCTGCGCCACGAACGCGGCAAGCTGCAGGTCGACGACTACATCACCATTCCCGACCAGCGCCTCACGCCCGGCATCCATGGCACGCGCTACCTCGTCGAAGGCGGTTCGCCGGAAACCAGCGAGACCCTGCCGAACGTCGGCATCGTGTGGGAAGCCACCGACGCACTGAAGTTCTACGCGTCCTATTCGGAAGGCTACACGGTGGCCGACATCGGCCGCGTGCTGCGCGCGATCAACACGCCGGACCAGCGCGTGGACACGCTGGTCGACCTCCAGCCGGTCATCGCCGACAACCAGGAAATCGGCCTGGACTACGACGACGGCCGCTGGCTGGTGCACCTGGCGGCGTTCTGGTCGGATTCCGACCTGGGTTCGCGCCTGGCCTTCGACCAGGCCACGCAGTTCTACAAGGTCGTGCGCGAGCGCACCGAGATCGACGGTTTCGAAGGCAGCGTCGCCTACCAGTTCAGCGACGCCACGCGCGTCGGCCTGGCCTACGCGCAGACCGACGGCCGATACGACAGCAACGGCGACGATCGCGTGGACAGCGACCTGCCGGGCGTCAACGTGAGCCCGGATCGCGCCACCGCCTTCTGGGAGCAGTCCTGGACGCCGGCGATCTCCACGCGCCTGCAGGCCAGCCACTCGCTCGACCGCGATTTCGACTATCGCGGCACGACGCTGCCGGACGAGTTCGAGGGTTACACGACGGTCGACCTGCAGGCGCGCTTCCAGCTGCCGGTCGGCGCGCTGAACGTGGGCGTGGAGAACCTGTTCGGTGAGCAGTACACGACGTATTACTCGCAGACCACGCCGCGCGCCGACACCTACACCGCCGGTCGCGGTCGCGTGCTGACGGTGGGCTGGTCGCACCGGTTCTGATAAACCACGCAGATGGACATGGCCACCACCGTCGCCGCATCGAAGGCACCGCCCAGGCGGCGCCTGCGCGCGGCGCTGTCGTGGCTGCACCTGTGGACGGGGCTGACCGCGGGGCTGGTGTTCGCACTCGCCTCGCTGGCGGGCACGGTGCTGGTGTTCCATGTCGATCTGCTCAAACTGCAGCATCCGCAACTCGCGCAGCACGAACCCGTCGCAGACGGGCGCGTGCTCGCGCAACTCATCGAACGCTGGCGGCCGGAAGGCTTGCGCTCGCTCGATCTTCCGCGCGAGGAACTGCCGGTCTGGCAGGCGTATTTCGAGGACGGACATCGCCAGTACTTCGCGCCCGAGGACGGCGCGCTGCTGCTCTACCGCAGCCATCGCGACGACGTGCTGCTGTGGCTGCACGAGTGGCACGTGGACCTGCTCGGTGGAAAGACCGGTCGCGAAGTCTGGGGCGTGATCGGCTGGATCTCGCTGGCGATGATCCTGATCGGCCTGTATCTGTGGTGGCCGAAGGCGGGGCGCTATCTCGCGCAACTGAAGGTGCACGCGGGACCGCCAGTGCGGCGCTGGCTCACGTGGCATCGCAGCGCCGGCGTGATCCTGCTTCCGCTGCTGTTGCTCGGGACGGTGACCGGCGTCGGCATGGTGTATTCGAAAGGCTTCCAGAAGGCCCTGACGGGTGCGTTCGGCGGGAAGAACGTGGCGGCGCCGGAACTGCCCGCGAGCAGTGCGCCGATCGACTGGACGCACGCGATCGCGCAGGCGCGCATCGCGATTCCGGAGGCGCGGCTGGCACGCGTGTCGGTGCCCGATCCGGATGAAGGCGCGGTCTCGTTCCGCGCACAGGCCCACGGCGAATGGCATCCGGTGGGACGCAGCACGATCGTGCTGACGCGCGACGGCCGGGTCGTCCAGGCCTTCGACGCGACGACGCACGGCCTCGGCATGCGCATGAGCCAGGCGTTCTATCCGTTGCACATCGGCGCGGTCGGCGGCAGCACGATGAAGTGGATCACCGCGTTCATCGGGCTGCTGCCGATGTTCCTGCTGGTGACGGGGTTCCTGTTCTGGCGGCGTCGACGCGGGAAGCGGTAAGCCGGCGATCCGGGTGGCGTGATGGCCTCGCACGGGACAACGATATCCCGCCGCTACAATAAGGCCATGTCCGCCCTCTCCTTCCGCATCGGTCCGCACGAGATCGCCCCGCGCGTCGTCCTGGCGCCGATGGCGGGCGTGACCGACAAGCCGTTCCGCATCCTGTGCAAGCGCATGGGTGCGGGGCTGTGCGTGTCGGAGATGACGACTTCGGACCCGCGTTTCTGGACCACGTCGAAGTCGCGCCACCGCATGGACCACGAAGGCGAGCCGGCGCCGATCAGCGTGCAGATCGCAGGCACCGTGCCGGAGGTGATGGCGGATGCCGCGCGCTACAACGTCGACCACGGCGCGCAGATCATCGACATCAACATGGGCTGCCCGGCGAAAAAGGTCTGCAACGCCTGGGCCGGATCGGCGCTGATGCGCGAGCCGGAACTGGTCGCGCGCATCCTCGACGCCGTCGTGCGCGCGGTGGACGTGCCGGTCACGCTGAAGATCCGCACCGGCTGGGCCGCCGGGCAACGCAACGCGCTGGAGATCGCGCGCATCGCGGAACGTGCCGGCATCGCCGCGCTCGCCGTGCACGGCCGCACGCGCGACCAGCAGTACACCGGCTTCGCCGAATACGACACGATCGCCGAAGTGAAGGCCGCGCTGTCGATTCCCGTGTTCGCCAACGGCGACATCGATTCCCCGCACAAGGCCGCGCAGGTGCTCGCGCACACCGGCTGCGATGCGGTGCTCGTCGGGCGCGCGGCGCAGGGCCGGCCGTGGATCTTCCGCGAGATCGCGCACTACCTGGAAACGGGCGAAACGCTCCCCGAACCCACGCTGGCGGAAGTGCGCGACGTGCTGCTCGGGCATCTGGAACACCTGCATGCGTTCTACGGCGAGGTCTCCGGCGTGCGTATCGCGCGCAAGCATCTGGGCTGGTACGCGAAGGACCGACCCGAGAACGCGGCGTTCCGCGCGGTGGTGAACCGGGCGGAGACGGCGGAGGCGCAGCTCTCGCTCACGCGCGACTACTTCGATGCGTTGATCGCGGGCGTGCAGCCGCTGGGTGTGGCGGCGTAACGAACTTCCCGCGAAGTCGGGAAGCCATCCTTCGGGCGCATCAGCCATCCGGAAGACGGAATCGATGCGGACAGTCGGATCCCCGCCTTCGCGGGGATGACGGTGATACTGGGAAAACGGGAATGGGACAGCACGTTCCTGCCGCGACGGCTGGTTCTTAACTTCCGCCATGCGAGCATCCCGGCATCCGATACCGCACCGGTGCCGCCATGCCTTCCAACCCGACGTCCTGCTCCGACTTCCCCTACCTGCACGGCTTCTCCGCGACCGAACAGGCGCGGCTGGTCAAGCAGGCGCGGCTGGCCGAATCGACGATCTTCCACAACATCGACTACAGCAGCGCGCAGCGGCTGCTGGAAGTGGGCAGCGGTGTCGGCGCGCAGACCGAAATCCTGCTGCGCCGCTTCCCGGAACTGCACGCGACCTGCGTCGATCTCAACGAAGCGCAGCTCGACGCCGCGCGCGCCAACCTCGATGCGATGCCATGGCTGAAAGGCCGTTACGACCTGCACCAGGCCGACGCCACCAATCTGCCTTTCGAACCGCGCAGCTTCGATGCCGCCTTCCTGTGCTGGGTGCTCGAGCACGTGCCTTCGCCCTCGCGCGTGCTCAACGAAGTGCGCCGCGTGCTCGCGCCGGGATCGCCGGTGTACATCACCGAGGTGATGAACTCGTCCTTCCTGCTCGATCCGTATTCGCCGAACGTATGGCGCTACTGGATGGCGTTCAACGACTTCCAGTACGACAGCGGCGGCGATCCGTTCGTCGGCGCGAAGCTCGGCAACCTGCTGCTGGCCGGCGGCTTCCGGGACGTGACCACCGAAGTGAAGACGTTCTACTTCGACAACCGCGAACCGGCGCGGCGCAAGACGATGATCGCGTTCTGGGAGGAACTGCTGCTGTCCGCCGCCGACCAGCTGATCGAAGCGGGCAAGGTCACGCAGGACGTGGTCGACGGCATGCGCCGCGAGATGCACCAGGTGCAGAACGATCCGAATGCGGTGTTCTTCTACGCGTTCGTGCAGGCGCGCGCGGTCGTTTATTGAAACTGCTACCAGCGCAGGAACGAGAAACCAGGAACGGGAAACGGGTAACGCGTTGCATCACCTGCTCGTTTCCCGTTCCTCTCCACTCGTTCCCCGCTTTGGTGAGATACGTGAAGGCCTCGCATCGTTTTCGCATGTAACCTTCATGCGCATGTGCCTGCATCGCGCTCGCGACGAACGGTGCAGGTCGAAAGTAACGCCCCCCTTCGGCCGATGTTTTTCCGCATCGCATGACCCAACCTGCGAGCGTCGGGGCGTCCCCTCTGCGGATCCACCGCAGCGCTCCGGCGGACCAGGAGGCCAACATGAAAGCCAAGCTTGCATTCATCGCCCTGGCAATGGCGGTGGCCCCGGCATGGGCCGCCGATCCGGTAGGCGATCTGTCGAAAGTCACCGGGCTGAGCGAGCGCAAGGTCACGATGCTCGTCGGCAACCGCACGGCGTTCGCGGAGTATCCGTACACCTACAATCGCGCGTACAAGAAGTTCGTTGCCGCCGTCGGCAAGGACAACTACGAGCGGTTGATGGATGGCGAAGCCATCGCGCTGCGCGACGCGCAGGGCAACGAGTACCTCGTGCAGCTCGACCGCGAGACGCTCTCGGAGCGCGATGCGCTGTAAGTCCGGCCGGGGTGCGCGTCGTCGCGCGCTCCGGGCGGGCCGGTCCAACCGACGATCGGGTGCCTACGTGAACCGTTCAATGTCCATCTGAAGGGACCGCGTGCGCACGCCACGCGGCCCCGCAGGAGACGCCGGTTCCGGCACAGGGGATCAATCCAGCGTGACGCCTTCCGCCGACGCGCGCGGCGTGCTTTCGCTTGCGCCCGCACTGGCGATGTCGCTCGCCGGCTCGTGCCAGATGCGATGCCACATCGCTTCCAGGCGTCGCCCCGCTTCCCACGGCCATTGCAGCTGGTGCGGCGGGATTTCCTTCCAGCCGCCGTCCTGGCGCGCGACCGCGAAACTGAAGCTGTAATCGGGCTCGGCGCCCATGCGCAGGTCCGACAGCACGAGTTCGCCATCGCGCACCTGGGCCTTCATGAATCCGCGGTTGAACCACTGCAGGCGCTGCACGGCCGGGAATTCCCGTACCTGCGACATCGCGGCGACGTCGGAGGGATGATGGCGGAACCGCATCAGCCCCTGGTCCGCGACCAGCGAGCGTTCGCCTTCGACGAAGCCGTCGGGCGTCATCGCGACCACGCGCCAGAGCAGGATGTTGAACGGCATCGGCACCGAGAATCGCGGCGCATCCGCCAGCCCCTGCGCTGCGAGCGCCTGCTCCGCCGCATGGTCGACCTGCCGCTTGGCGAGCAGCGACAGGCCGAGGTAAAGCGAACTCACCGACAGCCCGGCGACGAGCATGGCGTGCGCGATGCGCCGCTCCCGCGCGAACCACGCGATGACGCACGCCAGCAGCAGCCATACGGTATAGAGCGGATCGATGATGAACACGCTCGACCACATCGTCGGGCGAACCGGCAGGGGCCACAGCAGCTGCGTGCCGTACACGGTGAACGCGTCGAGCAGCGGATGCGTCACCAGCGCGCCCTGCATCGCCCAGAACCAGCGCTTGGGCGATTGCGCGACACGGCCGCCACGCGAGCGGAACCACGCCCAGATCGCCCACGCGACGAAGGGCAGCACCAGCAGCGAATGGCTGAAGCTGCGATGCCAGGTCATGCGCGCGACCGGGTCGTCGGTGATCAGGTTGATGGGAAGGACGTCGAGGTCGGGCAGCGTGCCGAGCGCCGCGCCGGCGAGCAGTGCGGCGCGCCGATGCTGCGGCGGTGCGATGGCGGCGGCGACGGCGGCGCCGAGGACGATCTGGGTGAAGGAATCCATGCCCGGATGCTAGCGGGTTCGCGTGGTTGGGTGTTTGAACCCCTCTCCCTTCCGGAGAGGGGTCGGGGTGAGGGTCAGGGCGTGCGGTGCGGTGATGCGGCCGAAGCATGCGCGGCATTCAAGTCCGCGGCGCCCTTCGTCGGCGCAACGGTGCTGCACTTCACCCCTCCCCCACCCTCCTGCAGTCGCGGGGGAGTTCAGGCCGCTTGCGGTTCCGCCACTGGCTGCTGCTCCGCGTCGGTGCTCTCGTCGCGCCGCGAAGGCCCGATCACCCCCCGCGTCTCCCCCGTATGCGTCAGCAACCGCAGCATCCCGTCCGGGTCCTCCGCGATCGCACTGAGGCTTTCGACCCAGTCGCCGTCGTTCGCATAGATCAGGCCGTCGCGTTCGATCAGCGACGCGCGATGGATGTGCCCGCAGACGATGCCGTCGAGTCCGCGGCGCCGCGCATCGTCCAGTCCGGCCTGCACGAACCGCGCGATGTAGCGCTCGGCCGCGCCGCTGCGGCGCTTGAGGAATTCCGACAACGACCAGTAGCGCCGGCCGGACAACCGGCGGATGCGGTTGAGCCACTGGTTGCCGGTGAGGATGCGGTAGTACAGCCAGTCGCCGAATCGTTCCTGCAGGCCGCCGAAATGGGTGACGCCGTCGTAGTCGTCGCCATGCGTGACCAGCAGGCGACGGCCGTCGGCGGTGACGTGCACCATGCGGCGGCGCACCCGCATGCGCGGCAGCGCGAGGCCGCAGAAGCGGCGGATCGGGCGATCGTGGTTGCCCGGCACGTAGATCAGTTCGGTGCCGGCGCGACGCAGCGCATGCAGTGCCTCGACCACGCGGTTGTGGTGTGCGCCCCAGCGCGCGCGCCGTTGCGCCATCCACCACAGATCGACGATGTCGCCGACGAGGTAAAGACGATCGCAGCGCAGCCCGGCGAGGAAATCGGCCAGTTCGGCCGCGTGGCAGTGCTTGGAACCCAGATGGACGTCGGACACGAAGACCGCGCGTCGGCGCGGCGGCAACACGGTCGGCATCGACGTCATCCGGCGGTCTCCAGGCACGGTTGGCTGGGCACGGCGCCGAGGTAGCGCTCGCGCTTCTTCGGGCGAAGCTTTTCCAGGTCGACCTCGATCAGCCCGTCGACCGCATCGCTGAACGCCGGATCCACGCCGAACGCGAGGAATCGCGCGCCACCCGGTTCGCACAGCTCGGTGTACTGCTTGTAGAGCATCGGCAGCGTGGCGCCGAGCGCGTCGAGGTTGTTCTTCAGCACGCGGAACGCGGTGGCCGCGTCCACTTCGCCGAATTGCGGCGGCGCGGCCTGGTAGACGAACGGCTGGCGCGAGACCGCACTGTGCGCCTCGCTGCCGTAGTAGCGCGCGTAGTAGGCGACGATCTGCTCGCGCGCGGCGGCCGGCAGCGCGGCGCTGATCGACACCGGCCCGAACAGGTAACGCACGTTCGGATGCGCCGCCAGGTACGCGCCGATGCCCTGCCACAGGTAATCGATGCTGCGGCTGCCCCAGTAATCGGGTGCGACGAAGCTGCGCCCCAGTTCCATGCCCTGCGCGATGCGCGGCACCGCGTCGTCGGCGTAGGCGAACAGCGACGCGGTGTAGAACCCGGCCAGGCCGCGTTCGGCAAGCACGCTGGCACCGCGCGCGATGCGATACGCGCCGGCGATCTTCGCCGCCTGCGCATCCCACAGCACGATGTGTTCGTACCAGCTGTCGTAGACATCGACATCCAACCGCTGGCCGGTGCCCTCGCCCACCGCGCGGAAGGTGAGTTCGCGCAGGCGGCCGATTTCCTGCAGCAGCGGCGAACCGGCGGCGAGCCTTCCGACGCGGATCTGCTTGCCGTCGAAGGTCTGGCCGAGCAGCGTCATCGCGTCGACCCCTTCACGCACCTGCGCCGGATCGAGCGGATCGATGAGCGGCGCGACCAGCGGCGCGGCGGGCTCGGCCGCGATGGAGGTGGCCGAATCGCCGCGACGGCGACCGAGCGAGAACAGCTCGCGACGCACATCGCGCAGCACGCGCTGCGGGTTTCCATCGGCCGGCAACACCAGCGGCGTGCCGATGCGCAGGGCGATGCGGTGCGCGCGGCGGGCGAACATCTCGCGCGCCAGCAGCGCGGTACCGGCCGGCTTGAACAACACCGAGGCGCCGTAGAACAGCGCTGAATTGCGTGCTTCGATCCGCACCGGCAGCACCGGCGCGCCACTCGCGCGGGCGAAGCGCAGGAAGCCGCGCCGCCAGCGCCCGTCGGTCACGCCGCGCAGGCCGAGCCGCGCGACTTCGCCGGCGGGAAAGACGATCACGCACTCGTCGGCGGCCAGCGCGGCATCGATGGCGGCCAGGCTTTGCGGGCTCGGTCGCCCGCCGAGGATGCGCACCGGCAGCAGCAGGCCCTCGAGCGGTTCCAGCGCGCCGAGCAGGTCGTTGGCGACGATCCGCACGTCCCGGCGCACGCGGCCGACGGCGTCGAGCAGGGCGAGCGCATCGAGCGCGCCCGACGGGTGGTTGGCGACGATCAGCAGCCGGCCCGTGGCGGGGATGCGCCCGAGTTCGTCCGCATCGACGGTGTAGCGCGCCTGCAGGTGGTCGAGCCCCGCGGCGACGAAGTCGAAATCGCGCAGGTGGCCGTTGGCATGCAGGAATTCCTCGACCTGGTCGAATCGCGACCAGCGGCCGATCGTGCGCAGCAGCGGCCGGGCGACGCTCGCGCGGCGGCCCCGGAACCAGTGCGGAAAGCGTTCTTGCAGGCGGCGTTCGAGTGGCATGCAGCGTGCGCGCATCGCCCCGGCGGGGCGTTCGCCGCGGAAGGTTGGGCGCGCATGGCGACAGGGAGGTGGCGGTTTGGGGACAGGAACGTGACAGCCCGGCGATTGGGCGGTTCCAGGGCGTTGTTCAGCCGGCGCGGCGCCCGCGAACGCCCTGCAGCGCTTAACCAGCGCGCAACATCTCCATGGCGCACAATGCGCCGACCCGGCCGAGCCTGTATCATGCGCGGCCATCCTTTCATCCGAATCAAGGGATATTGACCTCGATGTCCAGCTACCTGTTCACCTCCGAATCCGTCTCCGAAGGCCATCCGGACAAGATCGCCGACCAGATCTCCGATGCCGTCCTGGACGCGATCCTGGCCCAGGACAAGCGCGCACGCGTGGCCTGCGAGACGCTGGTGAAGACGGGCGCCGCGATCGTCGCCGGCGAAGTCACCACGACCGCGTGGGTCGACATCGAGTCGCTGGCGCGCCGCGTGATCAACGAGATCGGCTACAACAATTCCGACGTCGGCTTCGACGGCCACACCTGCGCGATCATCAACATGCTCGGCAAGCAGTCGCCGGACATCGCCGCGGGCGTGGACCGCAAGAAGCCGGAAGAACAGGGCGCGGGCGACCAGGGCCTGATGTTCGGCTACGCCTGCAACGAGGCGCCGGAATTCATGCCGGCCCCGATCTACTACTCGCACCGCCTGGTCGAGCAGCAGGCCAAGATCCGCAAGAAGAAGAACTCGCCGCTGCCGTGGCTGCGTCCGGACGCGAAGTCGCAGGTCACGCTGCGCTATGACGCCAACCACAACGTCGCCGGCCTCGACGCCGTCGTGCTGTCCACGCAGCACGATCCGGGCATCAAGCAGAAGGACCTGGTCGAAGGCGTGTACGAGAACATCCTGCGCCCGGTGCTTCCGAAGAAGTGGCTCGAGTCGCTGCCGAAGAACAAGATCCACATCAACCCGACCGGCATCTTCGTGATCGGCGGCCCGGTGGGCGACTGCGGCCTGACCGGCCGCAAGATCATCGTCGACAGCTACGGCGGCATGGCCCGTCACGGCGGCGGTGCGTTCTCGGGCAAGGATCCGTCGAAGGTCGACCGTTCGGCCGCCTACGCCGCGCGCTACGTCGCCAAGAACATCGTCGCCGCCGGCCTGGCCGACCGCTGCGAAGTGCAGGTGTCCTACGCCATCGGCGTGGCCGAGCCGACCTCGATTTCGGTCACCACCTTCGGCACCGGCAAGATCCCGGACGAGAAGATCGAGAAGCTGATCCGCAAGCACTTCGACCTGCGTCCGTACGGCATCGTGAAGATGCTCGACCTGATCCACCCGGTCTACCAGGACACCGCCGCCTACGGCCACTTCGGTCGCAAGCCGAAGGAAGTGTCCTACGTCGACGGCGCCGGCAAGAAGCAGACCGCCACGGCCTTCTCGTGGGAGAAGACCGACCGCGCCGATGCCCTGCGCGCCGATGCGAAGCTGAAGTAAGGCATCGCCACCCCAAAGCTCCTCCCGCTCGTCCGGAAGGGGCCGGGGAGAAAGGAAAAAGGCCGCGAAAGCGGCCTTTTTCATGCCTGCGCGACGACGCCCGGGACCGCGCCGGGTTCACTCATCCGGGGCCATGAACGGCTAGAATGCGCGTTCCCGCCGAGGGGCGCTGCAAGTCCGGAACCTCCATCTCCTGGAGGCACGGAATCAGGCTCGGCAGGACCGAACACGAACAACGGCGCCCGGTTTGGCAGGCCTCCACGGCCGGCCCTCACCCCACCCTCTCCCGCGAGCGGGAGAACGGGACACAAACCGGAGCAATCTGATGAACGCACAGATCAAGACCTTCTCGACCGAGGGCGACTACAAGGTCGCCGACATCTCCCTGGCCGATTGGGGTCGCAAGGAAATCGACATCGCCGAGCACGAGATGCCGGGCCTGATGTCCATCCGCAAGAAGTACGCCGCCGCGGCCTCGCTCAAGGGCGTTCGCGTGACCGGCTCGCTGCACATGACGATTCAGACCGCGGTGCTGATCGAGACGCTGCGCGACCTCGGCGCCGACGTGCGCTGGGCCTCGTGCAACATCTTCTCGACGCAGGACCATGCCGCCGCCGCGATCGCCAAGTCGGGAACGCCGGTCTTCGCGTGGAAGGGCGAAACGCTGGAGGAATACTGGGACTGCACGCTGGCCGCGCTGACCTTCCCGGGTTCGGGCGCCGACAAGTACCTCGGCCCGGAGCTGGTGGTCGACGACGGCGGCGACGTCACGCTGCTGATCCACAAGGGCTACGAGCTCGAGAACGGCAGCGACTGGGTCAACACCCCGTCGGGCAACCACGAAGAGCAGGTCATCAAGAACCTGCTGAAGAAGGTGCACGCCGAGCGTCCGGGCTTCTGGCACACCGTCGTTCGCGACTGGAAGGGCGTCTCGGAAGAGACCACCACCGGCGTGCACCGCCTGTACCAGCTGGCCGAAGCCGGCAAGCTGCTGGTGCCGGCGATCAACGTCAACGACTCGGTCACCAAGAGCAAGTTCGACAACCTGTACGGCTGCCGCGAGTCGCTGGCCGACGGCCTCAAGCGCGCAATGGACGTCATGCTCGCCGGCAAGGTTGCGGTGGTGTGCGGCTACGGCGACGTCGGCAAGGGCTCGGCGCATTCGCTGCGTGCCTACGGCGCGCGCGTGGTCGTCACCGAGATCGATCCGATCAACGCCCTGCAGGCGGCGATGGAAGGCTTCGAGGTCAACACCGTCGAATCGACGCTGGGCCGTGGCGACATCTACGTCACCACCACCGGCAACAAGGACGTGCTGACGCTCGAACACATGTCGCAGATGAAGGACCAGGCCATCGTCTGCAACATCGGCCACTTCGACAACGAGATCCAGGTCGATCGCCTGAACGCATCGGGCGCCACGCGCCTGAACATCAAGCCGCAGGTGGACAAGTACACCTTCAATCGTGCCGACGGAAAGCCGGGCAACTCGATCTTCCTGCTGGCCGAAGGCCGCCTGGTGAACCTGGGCTGCGCCACGGGCCATCCGAGCTTCGTGATGTCGAACTCGTTCTCGAACCAGACGCTCGCGCAGATCGACCTGTGGGCGAACAAGGACAGCTACGAGCCGAAGGTCTACATCCTGCCGAAGAAGCTCGACGAGGAAGTCGCGCGCCTGCACCTGGAGAAGATCGGCGTGAAGCTGACCACGCTGACCAGCGAACAGGCCGCCTACCTCGGCGTGCCGGTGGAAGGTCCGTACAAGCCGGATCATTACCGCTACTGATCCACGGCGGTATCGCTCCGCGATGCACGGAAACGGGCGCTTCGGCGCCCGTTTCTTTTGGACGACCGTCCACGCCGCCAAAGTCCGTTCAATTCATCGCGATGAAGAGATAAACTCTCCCGAACCCTCTGCGAGCGGCCCGCATGCCCACGCCCATCAGCTTCGAGTTCTATCCGCCCAAGACCGACGAGCAGCGCGCGCAGCTCGACAAGACAGCGGCGAAGCTCAAGTCGCACAAGCCCGAGTACGTCTCGTGCACCTTCGGCGCGGGCGGTTCGACGCTGAGCTACACGCCCGAGACAGTCGAGCGCCTGCACCGGGAACACGGGCTGGATGCAGCGCCGCACCTGTCCTGTGTCGGCGGCACGCGCGCGGAACTGGGCGAACTGCTGGAACGCTACAAGGCCATGGGCTGCCACCGCATCGTCGCGCTGCGCGGCGACCTGCCCTCGGGCATGGGCCACACCGGCGATTTCCGCTACGCGACCGAACTGGTCGAGTTCATCCGCCGCGAGCACGACGGTTATTTCCACATCGAGGTCGGCTGTTATCCGGAATGCCATCCGCAGTCCGACGACGCGCTCGCCGACCTGCGCCACTTCAAGGCGAAGGTGGATGCCGGCGCGAACGGCGCGATCACGCAGTACTTCTACAACGCGGATGCGTATTTCCGTTTCGTCGACGATGCGCGCCGGCTCGGCGTGGACGTTCCGATCGTGCCGGGCATCATGCCGATCTCGAACTTTTCGCAGCTTCGCCGTTTCTCCGATGCGTGCGGCGCGGAGATCCCGCGCTGGATCGGCAAGCGCATGCAGGCCTACGGCGACGACGTGGAATCGATCCGCGAGTTCGCCGCCGATTTCGTCGCGGACATGTGCCGTCGCCTGGTCGAGGGCGGCGCTCCGGGCCTGCATTTCTACACGCTGAACCTGACCAAACCGACGCTGTCCGTGCTCGCGCGCATGGGCTGACGAAGCGGCGATCTCACACGCGGTATTGACGGTTCCGGGCGGACGATGAGCGCACCCGCCCCCCCCCCCGGGAACCGACATGAAACCGCCGCGTTCGATTGCGGCGTGGAGTGCGATCCTCGCGTTGTCGTGCGCGCTTGCCCCCGCGCATGCCGCAGGCGCCCTCCACCGTTGCGAGACTTCCGACGGCTCGGCCGTCTACACCGACAGCGCCTGCGCCGCGTTCGACGCGAAGCCTTCGCCGATGTCGAGCGAACTGATCAGCCGTCTTGCGATGGACGATGCGGCGTTCGCCACCGATTCCGCGCGCACGCGTTCGCTCTCCAACGCGATCCGCACCCGCCGCGCACCGCAGGCCGGCTGCGCACGCAGCCCCACCCAACTGTCGATCGACCTGCTCGCGTCCTTCGCCATGGGCGATGTGAACCGCATCGCCGAAAGCGTGCACTGGCCCGGCCTTCGCCATCGGCAGGCGCACGTGGTGATGAACCGGCTGCAGCAACTGGCGCGGCAGTCGCTCATCGACGCCAGCTTCTGGCCGGGTTTCGCCGGCGGTGGGGGCAGCGGCGCGATGCAGCTGACCTTCGCCCGGCCGCAACGCGTGATGGAAGTCGGCGTGGAGCGGTACGCCGGCTGCTACTTCGTGCGCTTCTGAATGCCGCCCCGAACACCGCGCGCGGATGTGCGATGCACGCACTGTGCGACGGCGATCCGCCCCGCTAGTCTGCGCCGATGCCCGTGCCCGCCCGCCCGTTCCTCGTCGTCTCCGCCTTGTTGTCCCTGGCGTGGTCCGCGCCGGCCCCCGCGCAGGTGCGGCACTGCGTGCTGCCCGATGGGCAGAGCGTGTTCACCGATCGCGGCTGCGAGGAAGTCGGCGGCGTCGAACAGGTGCAGCAGGGTCCGCCGGTCGTCGGCAATGTCGAGAAGAAGCGCGGCGGCGGCTGCGCCCGCAATATCGACGACCTGCTGTTCGAGATGAACACCGCCTTCGGCGCGCACGACGCCAACCGCCTCGCCGGCGTCTACCACTGGGCCGGCATGTCCGGCAGCAGCGCGTACCGGGTAATGGAGCGGCTGGATGCGATCGTGCAGCGACCGCTGGTGGACATCGTGCCGGTAATGCCCGAGGACGAGCCAGCACTGGTGGCCGAGCCGGCACCGTCCTACTCCGCCTTCGCAGACGCCGAACTCCACGCCGTCACCGCCGAAGCACCCACGGCCCCGCCGCCGCGAGTGCCGGTCGCCGTGCGCGTGGAGCAGACGCAGGAGAACGGCATCACCCCGTCGCGGACCGTGTTCGGCCTGCAGAAGCATTTCGGCTGCTGGTGGATCAAGGGCTGAAGCGCCGCGACCGGCAAGCCCGGTCGTTTGGGAAGCCGGCGCGACGCGGGCACAATAGCGGTTTCCCCTGACGGAATGCCGCGATGCAATACCCCGACTGGATCTGGCACAACGGCGCGATCAAGCGCTGGGCCGACGCCACCACGCACGTGATGTCGCACGCGCTGCATTACGGCTCGTCCGTCTTCGAAGGCATCCGCTGCTACCAGACGCCCGGCGGCCCGGTGATCTTCCGCCTCACCGACCACAACACCCGCCTGTTCGCCTCGGCGAAGATCTACGACATGGCGATGCCGTACTCGCTGGAGCAGATCAACGCGGCCTGCCGCGAGGTCATCCGCGCGAACGAGAACACCACCGACTACCTGCGCCCGGTCGCCTACCGCGGCCTGGGCGGCTTCGGCCTGTCGGCCGACACGCCGACCGACGTCGCCGTCGCCACGTGGAAGATGGGCCAGTACCTGGGCGCGAGCGTGCTCGAACAGGGCATCGACGCCTGCGTGTCGAGCTGGCAGCGATTCGCCCCGAACACCCTGCCGGCCGGCGCGAAGGCGGGCGGCAATTACCTCTCCGGCCAGCTGGTCGCGCGCGAGGCGCGTCGCCTCGGCTTCGGCGAAGGCATCGCGCTGGCGTCGACCGGCCTGTTGTCGGAAGGCGCCGGCGAGAACCTGTTCCTCGTCTTCGACGGCGCGCTGCACACGACGCCGGTGAGCGCGGCGCTGCTCAACGGCATCACGCGCAACACGATCATCACCCTCGCCCGCGACGCCGGCATCGAAGTGGTCGAACGCGACCTGCCGCGCGAGTACCTGTACCTGTGCGACGAGTTGTTCATGTGCGGCACCGCGGCCGAGATCACCCCGATCCGTTCGGTCGATGGCCGACAGGTCGGCGCCGGCAAGCCGGGCCCGCTGACGCGGCGCATCCAGGATCTGTTCTTCGGCCTGTTCGACGGCAAGACGCCGGACAAGTACGGCTGGTTGGAAGCGCTGTAAGCGAGCGCATTGTCGTGGATGGAAAAGGCGCCGGGAGGCGCCTTTTCTGTTGGTGCGGTCGATGGCGTGCTTGCGGGTGCGTGTGGGCGTGCGTGTCGCACCATCACCCGTTGTTCTTGTAGCCCGGTAAGCGAAGCGCACCCGGGGCCCGGCCGCCTCGCCTACCCGGGTGCGCTTCGCTTACCCGGGCTACACGAGCAGCACCACCTTCCCGAGAAGATCGCCCTTCCGAGAAGGGCAAACGCCTCTCACCCCACCGGAATCGAAATCACCGGCGAATCGAACGTCAGCGTCGCGATGACCCCGCGCGGTCCGCCCGGCCGCACCTGCACGTCCCATGCGTAGAGCGTGCACAGCCGACGCACGATCGACAGGCCGATGCCACCGCCCTGCGAATGCCCCGCATGCGTGCCGCGATACCCACGCTGGAACAGCTTCGCCGCATCTTCCTCGCTGAGTCCCGGCCCCGAATCGACCACGTCCACCGAACGCCTGCCGATGCGCACCACGACCTCGCCTTCGGTCGTGTACTTCACCGCGTTGCCGATGAGGTTGCCCAGCGCCACCGACACCGCCGCTTCCGGCGCATCGACGATCAGGCTCGGTTCGCCTTCCACGCGCAGGTCCAGCGGCTTGCCGCCGAGCTGCGCCCGATGCGCATCGAGCAGTTGTTCGGCGACCCTCGCCACGTCGGTCGCGCCGTGCCCGCGCTCGTTGCGCGAGAGCAGCAGCAGCGCACTGATCAGGTCCGTGCACTGCTGCTCGGCGCGCTGGATGCGCAGCAGGCGGTTGCGCGTCTTCTCGTCCACGTCGGGACGCGAAAGCAGCAGTTCGACCGCGCCCTTGATCACCGCCAGCGGCGTGCGCAGTTCATGGCTCACGTCGGCGTTGAACTCGCGGTCGCGCTGCACCACTTCGGTGAGCCGCTCGGCGTAATCGTCCAGCGCTTCGGCCAGCTGGCCGACTTCGTCGCTGGGGAAATGCGAGGCGAGGTTTTCCGGCTCCGCGCTACGGCCCGACTGCTTGAGACGCTTGGCGAGTTCGGTCACCGGGCTCATCACGCGCGAGGCCGACCACCAGCCCACCAGCAGCGAGAGCAGCGTGAACACGAACACCGACGCCCAGATCGCCCGCTGGAACTGCGCTTCGCCACGCGAGGCCTGCGACATGTCGTAGGCGAGGAAGAACCATGCCTTGGGCGTCTTGCGCACGGCGAGCTTGTACGCGAATGGCTCGCCGTTGGCGACGCCGGTCATGCCGTAGATGCCGTCGCCCAGCTCGTACCATTCGGGCCAGTTCACCCGGACCGAATCGATCTTGTCGATCGGATAGACGTAGGCGCGGATCTGGTCGACGGCGAACTGCGGGTTCTCCGGATCCAGCTCGAACTGGCGCGCGGCCATTTCGATGTTCCGGTTCATCACGTCCTCGACCAGCTGGTTCTCCACGCGGTTGCGCGTCCAGTTGGTCGCCCACGCGAACAGCGCCGTCAGGCCGAAGCCCAGCAGCACGAACGCGAGGATGATGCGGCTGCGAAGCTGCCGCCGGAAACGGGTGCGCCTTCGCGGCGGTGCGGTTTCCTCGGCCACCCGGTCAGCCGTTGTCGGGCGCGGCGATGCGGTAACCGATGCCATGGCGGGTCTGGATCAGCGGCACGTCGAAGGGCTTGTCGACCACCGCGCGCAGGCCGTGGATGTGCACGCGCAGGCTATCGGAATCGGGCAGTTCCTCGCCCCAGACGCGCGTTTCCAGTTCCTGGCGCGTGACCACGGCCGGCGAGGCTTCCATCAGCGCCTGCAGGATCTTCAACGCGGTCGGATTGAGCTGCAGCAGCTTGCCCTGGCGGCGCACTTCGAGCGTGTCGAGGTTGTATTCCAGGTCGGCGACGTTGAGCACGCGCGTCTGCACGCCGCGACCGCGACGCGAGAGCGCGTTGAGCCGCACTTCCACTTCCTGCAGCGCGAAGGGCTTGATGAGGTAGTCGTCGGCGCCGGAATCGAAGCCGGCCAGCTTGTTCTCCAGCGAGTCGCGCGCGGTGAGCATCAGCACCGGCGTCTGCTTGCGCGCTTCGTTGCGCAGCTTGCGGCAGACCTCCAGGCCGTCGAGGCCCGGCAGGTTGAGGTCGAGGACGATCGCGTCGAAGTCGTGGACCACCGCCAGGTGCAGGCCGGTGACGCCGTCGGCGGCGAAGTCGACGGTATGACCGCGGTCCTCGAGGAAATCGCCGAGGTTGGCCGCGATGTCCTGGTTGTCTTCGATGACGAGAATGCGCATGTGACCTTTCCTGGGTAATGGGCCTTCGACCGGCGCGAGCCGCTGCGGTTCCGCATCGTCTGAATGCGCGCGCGACGTTGCCGGGGAGCTTAACGATATTGCCAGAGCCGCCGAAGTGCGCCGATCACCGTGCGCTGACGTCGCAACGCACGTTCGCGATCGCCGCGCGCCGGACCGGAGCCGACGGCACCGCCCAAACAAAGGCCCAGACACGGGGCCACCGTGCCTGGGCCAAAAAGGTATTGCCCCGATTACCGTAACCTGCATCGACCAGGTACTGACTTGGAAGAGCGGCAGTGCTGCGGTAGGCACAGGCTACGCCGATTTCGATTAAACCGTCGTTAAAAACAGGCGTTAAATCCGCGTTATTCAGCGTTGAAAATGGCCGCTGAACGCGGCTTGATCGCAGAACTTCGGCGAACGCGCACGCATCCGCCGCGAACGCCGGACTCAGCGCGCGGCGGCCCGTTTCACCGCCTTCCGCCGTACGCGCTCGGCCAGATACGTGACGATCTCCCCGGCCACGTCCACGCCGCTGGCGTCCTCGATGCCTTCCAGTCCGGGCGACGCGTTGACTTCGAGCACCAGCGGACCGCGCTGCGAACGGATCAGGTCCACGCCGGCGATGCCGAGCCCCAGCACGCGCGAGGCGCGGATTGCGACATCTTCTTCCGCCGCGCTGGCGCGCACGCCCTTGGCGGTGCCGCCGCGATGCAGGTTCGAACGGAAGTCGCCCTTTGGCGCCTGCCGCTTCATCGCCGCCACCACGCGGCCGCCCACCACGAAGCAGCGCAGGTCGGCGCCGCGCGCTTCCTCGATGAACTCCTGCACCAGGAAATTGGCGTACAGGCCGCGCAGCGCCTCGATCACGCCCTGCGAGGCGGACAACTTCTCGGTGAGCATCACGCCGGCGCCCTGCGTGCCCTCGTTGAGCTTGATGACGTGCGGCGGCGCGCCGAGCATCGACAGCAGGTCGTGCGTGTCGTCCGGGTTGTCGCCGAACACCGTCGTCGGCAGGCCGATGTGTTCGGCCGCGAGCAGCTGGTGGCAGCGCAGCTTGTCCCGCGCGCGCAGCACGGCGTCGGAGGAATTGGGCGTGAGGGTGCCCATCAGTTCGAACTGGCGCAGCACCGCCGAGCCGTAGCGCGTGATCGAGGCGCCGATGCGCGGGATCACCGCCTGGTAGCCGGAGATCGGCTTGCCCTTGTAGCGCATGCTGAATCCGTCGCTGGCGATGCGCATGTAGCAGCGCAACGGGTCGAGCACGCGCACGCTGTGGCCCTGGTCGCGCGCGGCTTCCACCAGGCGGCGGGTGGAGTACAGCTTGCTGTTGCGCGAGAGGATCGCCAGTTTCATGAAGGGCGGCGGTGCGGGGGCGAGGTCGGGAAGGGAACCGCCTCGCCGGGCGCGGCGGGGCGGGATACGGCGACGACACCCGGCTCGCGCCGGGCATGTCGTCCGTGCAGGAACGAGCGCCCAGGATCGACCGTGAACGCGCGCGCCAGCGCGGTACGCCCGAGCAGCATCGGGAACAGCATCCCGCGCCGATCGGACAGATTGATTTCAATCTCGCGTTCGATGCCCGCCAGCGCCAGCGTCGTGCGGACGAACACGCGACGCGTGCAGTGTCCGCCCGAATCGGTGACCTCGCGTTCGTCGAACACCGGCGCCACGGCTTCGATCATCGGCGCGCCGTGGCCGGGGCTCAGGCAGAAGCCGACCCACGGACCACCGCGCTCGTGGAACCGCCATTGCGAATCCACGTGCAGCGCCGAACTTCGCGCGCCGCTGTCCACCTTCGCCCGCAACCGCCCAATGCCGAGTTCCGGCAGGGCGATCCATTCACGCCAGCCGAGCACGATCCTGCTTGCCATCGCGCCTCCAGACATCGTCTGAAAGACAAAAACGGCGGCCACTGTAAAGCAGGCCGCCGTCGCAATTGTTTGGAGCGGGTGATGGGAATCGAACCCACGCTAGCAGCTTGGGAAGCTGCAGTTCTACCATTGAACTACACCCGCACGCGATGAAGTCTATGCCCCCGCGTGGAGGCTTGGCAACGCGGCGCCGGGAGATCGTTTCGCGGGCGCCGCGTGCCGGTTCAGCCTACCCGGTCAGAACCCGCCGCCGAAGCTGACGAACACCGTCGCGTCGTTGCCGCCCTTCTGGCCGACCGTGACGTTGGCGCCGATGTCGGTGCGCAGGCCGAACAGCTCCGTGCGCGCGCCCATCACCAGCGTGCCGTAGTCCTGGTCGTACTCCAGGCCGCGCACCGCGTAGGCGCCCACGCCCGGCAGCGAACGCAGCGCGGCGGTGGCCTCGTTCGGGGCGTCCTCGAACTCGTGGTCGTAGGTCAGCTTCGCGTACGGCTGCAGGTGCTCGTTGATGGTGTAGTTCACCTGCCAGCCGAGGCTGCCGATCAGCGAGTCGAATTCCTGGTCGCCATACGACAGCGCGGTGGATTCGTCGCTGTTCTCATCGAAGCCGTCGACCTCGATCGTCTGCGAGACCAGTTGCATCAGCGGACCGTGCTTGAGCGAGCCCTCGCCGAAGTTCCAGCCCGCGGCGATCGCGGCGGTCAGGTTGGTGCCGTCGGTCGAGCCGCTATGCACGCGGTAGGTCGGACCGAGGTTCACGCGACGGTCGATGTCGTACGACACCCAGGTGTAGCTCAGCTGGCCGTTCACCCATGCCGAACCGCTCGCCCAGGCGAGGTAGCCGCCGAGGCTCGCGTCGTCCTGGTCGAACTCGCCGCGGTTGCGGCCCCAGTCCATCTTCTGCTGGCCGTAGCCGGCGAAACCGCCGTACACCAGGTTGCCACTGGCCCAGTCGAGGCCGAAGCTCAGCGTCGGGCCGATGCCGTCGTAGTCGTCGCCGCCGCCGTAACGCTGCGAATCGGCGCGCACGTCCGCCCACCAGCGCATGCCGTCCACGTCCGGACGCGTCGCCGCCTGCGCGCCGACGCGCTCGGCGCGGGCGCGGCCGACCATCGCTTCGGAGTGCGGCAGCACCGCGATCTGGCGCGGCGCGTCGAGCAGCGACAGCGTGTAGTCGGCGAGGATCTCGTGCGCCTTGCTCGACGGATGCACGCCGTCGGCGAAGACGTAGGTGTTCGGGGCGTCCGGCGAGACCATGCTGCCCGGAGTCACCGGGTTGCAGGTGATCGACTGCGCCGTGATCTGCGGATTGCAGGCCGTGCCGGTGGTGTTGGTGATGCCGTACGGCGTCGGGTTGGCGACGATTTCCTGCAGCAGGTGGAAGGTGTCGACCGGGATGAAACGCGCGCCGACCGAGGCCAGGCCCGCGTACAGCGCGTTGTTGTAGCCGGTCGCCAGCGCGGTGCCGGCGGCCGAAGCGGCGGCGCCCTGCGAGCGGAACTGCGGCGTGATGCCCAGGTCGGGCACGTTCGGCACCAGGATGTACTGCGCGCCGGCGTTCTGCAGCGCCATGACGTTGCCGACCTGCCCGGCCGCCGCGGCGCCGACGATCGCCTGCGCCTGCGCGGGCGCAGCCGCCGCGGCGAACAGGTCGTTCGCACCGCCCCACACCGTGTAGAGCGCGTCCGGATCGGCGGCACCGCCGTTCGCGGTCAGATAGGTGGCGATCTGCGAACGCAGCGAGAGCGTCGGCAGCTGCGGCGTCAGGCCGGCGCGGTCGGTGGTGACCATCGCGCCGCCGATGGCGTAGTTGGTGCCGCCGGCGTTGAACGCGTTGGCGTTCGTGCCCAGCTCGGTCGCCACGTGCTCGGCCCACACCAGGCCCGGGTTGGTGGTGAAGCGGCCCAGGATCGCGCCCGCGGGGCCGGCCTGGGCGATGATCGCCGGCCGGAAGTAGCCCGCGTCGGTCAGGCTGTCGCCGAAGAACACGGTCTGCGAATAGTCCTGCGCGAAGGCCGGCGCGGTCGCCAGCGCGAGGGCGGCGGCGAGCACGGAGCGGACGGGTTTCATCATCTTTCGATTCCTTGTTGGATGTTCTTGGCTGGAGCCGGTTCGGGCTGGATCCGGGAATACATACGCCCGCGGATGGCCGAATCGAACCATGCGGCGCCAGCGCACTCACGCCGCACTGCGTCAAAAACCGTGCCGACTGGCCGGCCGCCGCGGCGAGGGGCGACAATACGCGAATGCAGATCCTTTTGAACGGCGAGCCGCGCGCGATCGCGGCGCAGACCACCGTGCTGCAGCTCGTGCAGGCCGAAGGCCTGGGCGAGCGCCGCGTCGCGGTGGAGGTCAATGGCGAGATCGTCCCGCGCGGGCGGCATGGCGAGCATGCGCTGGGCGAAGGGGATCGCGTCGAGATCGTGCACGCGCTGGGCGGTGGGTGAGGTAAGGCCGCTTGCGCGGCACTGCCGCGTGGCGTGCCGAACGCCCGTCCATGGATCGGCGGGCCGGGCGATCCGGAGCCCGCAACGTCCCGCCCGGGATGGCAGCCATGGCCGAACGGAGTCCGTGCAACACGGCGCGCAGAACATCGCCGGGCTCAACCAAAAGGCCGCTGAACGCGAAAGAGCCGCCGCGACGCGCTGCTAAACTAGCGCGATGACCGCTCCGCACTCCCCCACGTTCCCGGCCGATCCGCTCGTGATCGCCGGCAAGGCCTACGCGTCGCGCCTGCTCACCGGCACCGGCAAGTTCACCGACCTCGAACAGACCCGCCTGGCCACCGAAGCCGCCGGCGCGCAGATCGTCACCGTCGCGATCCGCCGCACCAACATCGGCCAGAATCCCGGCGAGCCGAACCTGCTCGACGTCCTTCCGCCCGATCGCTACACGATCCTGCCCAACACCGCCGGCTGCTACACCGCCGACGATGCCGTGCGCACCTGCCGCCTCGCGCGCGAGCTGCTCGACGGCCACTCGCTGGTGAAGCTGGAAGTCCTCGGCGACCAGAAAACCCTCTACCCCGACGTCGTGCAGACGCTGGCTGCCGCCGAGCTGCTGGTGAAGGACGGCTTCGACGTGATGGTCTACACCTCGGACGATCCGATCCTGGCCAAGCGCCTGGAAGAGATCGGCTGCGTCGCGGTGATGCCGCTGGCCGCGCCGATCGGCTCGGGCTTGGGCGTGCAGAACAAGTACAACCTGCTGGAAATCGTCGAGAACGCCAAGGTGCCGATCATCGTCGACGCCGGCGTGGGCACCGCGTCCGATGCCGCCATCGCGATGGAACTGGGCTGCGACGGCGTGCTGATGAACACCGCCATTGCCGGCGCGAAGGATCCGGTGCTGATGGCGCACGCGATGAAGCTCGCCGTCGAAGCCGGTCGCGCCGCGTTCAAGGCCGGCCGCATTCCGCGCAAGCGTTTCGCGTCGGCGTCGAGCCCGGTCGACGGACTCATCGGGTGAGGCAGGCCGCTTGCGCGGCACCGCCGCGCGGCCTGTCGAACGCCCGTCCATGGATGGACGGGCCGGGCTCTCCGCAGCCCGCCACGTTCGGCCACGGATGGCCGCGTTAGCGCACATCGCACCAAAGCCCAACAAGAAGAACCCGCTTGTCCGACTCGCCTTTCAATCGAAAGCTTCCCCCCAAGCCTTTCACCCTGGAGGAAGGCCGCCGCCAGGTCCGCAGCTTCGTGCTGCGCCAGGGCCGTTTCACCGAAGCGCAGCAGCGCGCGTTCGACACGCTGTGGCCGCGCTACGGGCTGGACTACACCGGGCAGCCGCGCGACTTCGACGCCGTGTTCGGCCGCAGCGCGCCGCGCGTGCTGGAGATCGGCTTCGGCAACGGCGAGGCGCTGCGTTACGCCGCGCAGCACGACAAGACCCGCGACCTGATCGGCATCGAAGTGCACGCGCCCGGCGTCGGCCGGCTGCTCAACGCGCTGGCGCAGGACGAGGCGGAACACGTCCGCCTGTACCATCACGACGCCGTGGAAGTGCTGCGCAACGAGATCGCCGACGGCACGCTCGACGAGATCCGCATCTACTTCCCCGATCCCTGGCACAAGAAGCGCCACAACAAGCGGCGCCTGGTCCAGCCGGAGTTCGCGAACCTGATCGTGGCCAAACTGGCGCCGACCGGCCGCTTGCACCTCGCCACCGATTGGCAGGACTATGCCGAGCAGATGTGGGACGTGCTCGATGCCACGCCCGGCCTGGTCAATCGCGCCGGTCCGCGCGGCAGCGTGGAACGGCCGCAATGGCGACCGCAGACCCATTTCGAAACCCGCGGCCAGAAGCTCGGCCACGGCGTGTGGGACCTGTTGTACGACAAAGCGCCGTGATTCGTGATTCCGGATTCGTGATTCGCAAAACAGGCGCCAGCGCCTGCCACGATGCACCGGATTGGTCGAGTGACGGTTCTTCCGAATCACCAATCACGAATCACAAATCACGGATCTGATGGACACCGCGCTGACGCTCACCACCGACATGAAGCTCGTGCTCGGGCTGGTGGGCTTCACGATGGTGATGTTCCTGTTCGAACGCATCCGCGCCGACGTCGTCGCACTGGTCGTGCTGGTGCTGCTGGGCCTGTCGGGGCTGGTCGAACCCGACGAACTGTTCAACGGTTTCTCCGGTAACGCGGTCATCAGCATCGTGGCGACGATGATCCTCGGCGCCGGCCTGGACCGCACCGGCGCGCTGAACCGCCTCGCCGGCTGGCTGCTGCGCCGCGCGAAAGGCATGGAGCAGCGGCTGCTGCTGCTCACCACCGCGGTGGCGGGCGTCAATTCCTCGGTGATGCAGAACCCGTCGGTGCTGGCGCTCTACATGCCGGTCGCCGCGCGCCTGTCCTCGCGCACCGGCATCGCGCTGCCGCGCCTGCTGCTGCCGCTCGCCGCGGCCATCGTGATGGGCGGCGGCCTGACGATGGTCGGCAACTCGCCGCTGATCCTGCTCAACGACCTGCTGATCGCCGCCAACAGCAACCTGCCCTCGGGCGCGGCGACGCTGGAACCGCTGAAGATGTTCGCGCCGCTGCCGATCGGCATCGCGCTGCTCGCCGCGTCGCTGGCGTACTTCCATTTCTTCGGCGACAAGCGCCTGCGCCACGACGACGACGGCACCGGCGCGACGCCCGCGCGCACGCAGAGCTATTTCGCCAAGGCCTACGGCATCGAAGGCGACGTGTACGAACTCACCGTCACCGCCGACAGTCCGCTGGTGGGCATGTCGCTGGGCGAAGCCGAGGCGCTGCACAACGCGCCGCTGCTGCTGGCGCTCAAGAGCGACGGCGAGGCGCGGCTGGCACCGCCGGCGGACACGCGCATCTGGGTCGGCAGCGTGCTCGGCGCGATGGGCCCCAGGCAACAGGTCGCGGACTTCGCGCAGAACCATTTCCTGCGCCTGTCCTCGCGCCTGCGCAACTTCGGCGATCTGTTCAATCCCAGCCGCGCGGGCATTTCCGAAGCGGTGGTGCCGGCCACGTCGAAGTTCATCGGCAAGAACGGCCGCGACCTGCAACTGCGCAAGCAGATGGGCCTGAGCCTGCTGGCGATCAACCGCGACAAGAACGTGCTGCGCGAGAACGTGCGCGACGTGAACCTGCGCGCGGGCGACATGCTGGTGTTCCACAGCATCTGGACCGACCTGGGCGAAGCCGCCGCGAGCAAGGACCTGGTCGTCGTCACCGACTACCCCAAGGGCGAGCAGCGTCCGCACAAGTTCAAGATCGCCATGGCGATCTTCGCCGTCGCGATGCTGCTGGCACTGTCCTCGCGCCTGCCGGTGTCGATCGCGCTGATGACCGGCGTGGCCGGCATGCTCATCGCGGGCGTGATCCACATCGACGAGGCGTACGCGGCGATCAACTGGCGCACCGTCTTCCTGATGGCCTGCCTGATCCCGCTGGGCTGGGCGATGGATTCCAGCGGCGCGGCGGCGTGGGTCGCGGGACACACGATCGAGCGGTTACCCACCGGCACACCGGTCTGGCTGCTGGAAATCCTCGTCGGTCTGTTCACCACCCTGTTCTCGCTGGTGATCAGCCACGTCGGCGCGACCATCGTGACGGTGCCGCTGGCGATCAACCTCGCCCTCGCCGCCGGCGGCAACCCGACCGCGTTCGCGCTGATCGTCGCGCTGTCGGCATCGAACAACTTCATGACCGCGTCGAACCCGGTCATCTCGATGATCACCGGCCCGGCAGGCTACACCGGCAAGGAGCTGTGGAAGATCGGCGGCCCGCTGTCGCTGATCTATACGGCGGTGGCGGTGGCGATGGTGAATCTGTTGTATTGATTCTTCGTGATTCGTGATTCGTGATTCGTGATTCGTGATTCGTGATTCGAAACAGCAGATCACGCATCGCCTTGCTGATCCGTCATCCCGGCGAAAGCCGGAATCAAGGCCCCACCGCCCCACCTCGCAATGCCCGCTCTTGTAGCCCGGGTAAGCGAAGCGCACCCGGGAACCGACGCGGCAACGTGCATTGCCCAATGCGGCACCCACGCGTTACCCATCGCGAGAGGTGCTGAACACACCTTCATCTGTCGGCGGACCGATCGCATCCGGAAGCCGCGGTCTCCTCGAGCCAGGAGTTCCCAATGACTTCCCGTTGTCAGTCTTCGAACCCCGCCGCCTCATGATCAGCCGGAGTCGCTACGCGAATCGACGGTATGCACGCCCCGCGCAACCCGCCGCCCCCCACATCCGCCTGCGCGGATACCGGCTCGCCGAAGCCGGCTTCGCCGCAGGCGCGCAGGTGAAGGTGATCGTGGCCGAACGCGCCATCACACTCGTTCCCGACGCTTCGAGATGACCGATGACCGAAGCGCGCGATCCCGGGTGCGCTTCGCTTACCCGGCCTGCAAAGGCGTCGCTTGTGTGGCGAACGCGTTCGCCACCACCACCGCCCACATTCCAAGCACCGCGAGGAAGTTGACGGTGAACACCACGCCACGCAGGCGCACGTTCCCGGTAGGGATCTGCACCAGGCTGTGCAGCACGCGCCCGGCGACGAAGGTCCACGCCAACGACCGCGCGAGGCCGCCGCCGTCGTTGCCCACGATCAGCAACACGCAGGCGACGTGGAAGAACAGCGGCCATTCGAACTGGTTCGACAGGTTGGCGCTGATGCGCGGCTCGACCTTCGACCACGGATTGCTTCCATCGGCGCGACGGCCGACGCCCCACACGGCAGGCGCACGCGCAACGGTCAGCAGCACATAAAGGAATGCGGCCCACGCGACATGCGCCCCCATCGGCACCATCAAGGGATGCGACACGACGCCTCCATGCAACGGTGGCGATGTGCCTCAGGCACGCGCATCAGCGCGCGTCGCCCAGCCACACCGCCCCATCGCGAACGCTGACATCCACCGCCCGCAGCGACTCCCCGCGGCACGGACCCGCCACGCATTCGCCGCCGGCGAGTTCGAAACTCGCGCCGTGCGCGGCGCACACGAGGTGCCCGTCCCTGCTCTTGAGGAACTGGCCCGGCGCCCAGTCGAGGCGCCGGCCGGCGTGGGGGCAGATGTTGAGCCAGGCTCGGACGTGATCGCCGTCACGATACAGAATCAGGCTTTCCGCATCCCCGTCGAGGACCGCTTCGACCTCGGCGAAAGCCCCGTCCTGCAAGCGTTCCAGCGCCAGGAGCGGGTCCGCCGCCGCGTCCCCTTCATGCGAAATGCTTAACGAAGTTCTCACACCCTCGCTCATGGCTGGCCCGATACTCGCCTCCCCGGCGCTTGTTGCCGCATTGTGTCACGACGCAATCCGATGTTCGCCCAGACCTTCCGCTTCGGTACTTCCCACTTCCATTCGCGCGTGCGTTCGGCCTTCGAGCCGCGCAAGCCGCGTCATCGCCTGCTGCGTTTCGCGCTCGGCGTGGTCGGCCTGGGCGTGCTCGCGGTACTGGTGGCGTTCTCGGTGGCGCTGGGCGCGGCGATGATCGCTGCCGGCATGCTCTACAAGCTGTGGAAGCAGCGCGGCAAGCGCATCGCGCGCTCGCAGGATGCGCGCATCGTCGAAGGCGAATTCCGCGTCGTCGGCCAGCCGGCGATCGACCGTTCCCGCCCGCACACCACCCTGTAAGCCCGCATGAGCGACGTGATCGCGGCCCCGCCGCAGCCGCGCGTCCCGGTCCGTGGCACGGACCAGACCTTTCCCGTACACCGCATCTACTGCGTCGGCCGCAACTTCGCCGACCACGCGCGCGAAATGGGCGCGGCGGTTCCGGCTTCGCGCGCCGATCGCGGCACGCCGGTGTTTTTCCTCAAGCCGGCCGATGCGATCGCGCTGCAATCCGACGTGCCCTACCCGCCCGGCACGAACGACCTGCACCACGAAGTCGAACTCGTCGTCGCGCTCGGCAAGGACGCGCCGGTCGGCGTGCTCGATCCCGCCGATGCGATGAGCCTCGTCTACGGTTACGCCGTCGGCCTCGACCTCACCCGCCGCGACCTGCAGGGCGCCGCAAAGGCCAAGGGCCTGCCGTGGGACACCGGCAAGGCGTTCGACCATGCCGCGCCGATCAGCGCGATCGTGCCGGCGAGCGTCGCCGGCGAACTCGGCGAACGCGTGCTCACCCTGACCATCAACGGCCAGACGAAGCAGCACGGCTCGCTCGCGGACCTGATCTGGACGGTGCCGGACATCCTGCACGAGCTGTCGAAGCTCTACGCGCTGCGCGCCGGCGACCTGGTCTTCATGGGCACGCCCGCCGGCGTCGGCCCGCTGCAGCCGGGCGACCGCTTCCACGCGGTGCTCGAGGGCATCGCCGAGCATTCCGGGACGATCGTCGCCGCCCCGACGGTATAGTCGCAACGCCGGGGACCGCCCCCAATGTCAACGCTGGAGACCACGACGCCATGGGCCTGATCACCGAGTTCAAGGAATTTGTTTCGCGCGGCAACGTCGTCGACCTCGCCGTCGGTGTCGTGATCGGTGCGGCGTTCGGCAAGATCGTCACGGCACTGGTGGACGGCATCGTGATGCCGACGATCGGTGCGTTCACCAAGGGCGTGAGCGTCAGCGACTGGAAATACGTCATCAAGCCCTCGCAGCTGGATTCGGCGGGCAAGGAAGTGGCGGCCGAACTGGCGATCCGCTACGGCATGTTCCTGCAGACGATCATCGATTTCCTGCTGATCGCACTGGTGATCTTCCTGTTCCTGAAGGCGTACAACCGCGTGCGCGCGCCGGCCGCCGCTGCGGCGACGCCGGAAGACATCCTGCTACTGCGGGAAATCCGCGACGAATTGAAGAAGTAAGCGCGATCGCGCGCCGTGCTCGACCCCCACTGTGGTCGTGGGCCGGCTCGCATCTGCTGTTCGGGCTGGCGTGTACGGCGGTGGGCGTCATCGTGGTCGCCCCCTTGCTGCCCAGCCATCGTTTCCGGCGCTGGTTCGCGCGCGGCGATATCGATCTGGAATACGTCGGGCCCGGTGTTCTGATCCTGGTGGTGCTGTGCATCGGCGTGTCGAATTACGTGCGCGGCCCCGCGTAGCCGCGCTTCGCGCGAAGCGACCGATCCCGCAAACTCCAGCGCGTGACTGACGACACCCTGCCTTCCGGCCGCGAGTTGCTACGCTCGCGTTCTCGTCGTTTCTTTTCGACACCGTCTTCCAGGGGAGTTGTTCGATGCGCGCAATGCTGTCGGTGGCCATCGCCACCTGTCTGTTCGCCGCCACCGCAAGCGGTATCGCCGCCGAACGCGAAACGCGCATTCCCGACAACGCCATCGCCACCGCCGCGCAACTGCGCGAGACCGCGCTGAAGAGCGACCTGGGCTACCGCATCACCGAATCGCTGACCACCGAAGTCGGACCGCGTCTGGCCGGCAGCGAAGCCGATGCGCGCGCCGTCGCATGGGCCGTGGCCAAGTTCAAGGAGCTGGGCTTCGACAAGGTCTGGACCGAGCCGGTCACCTTCCCGAAATGGGAACGCCGCAGCGAGTCGGCGCATGTCGTCGGCGATAACGCGCAGCCGCTGCACCTCACCGCGCTGGGCGGCAGTCCGGCGGGCGTGGTCCAGGCCGAAGTCGTGCGCTTCGCCGACCTGGCCGCGCTGGAAGCCGCACCGGCCGGCTCGCTTGCCGGCAAGATCGCCTTCATCGATTACAGGATGGAACGCGCCCGTGATGGCGCCGGCTACGGCCCGGGCTCGCGCGTGCGCAGCCGCGGCCCGTCGGCGGCGATCCGCGCTGGCGCAATCGGCTATCTGATGCGTTCGGCCGGCACCGATTCGCACCGCAATCCGCACACCGGCATCACCCGTTTCGACGAAGGCCTGACGCCGATTCCCTCCGCCGCGCTCGCCGTGCCCGACGCCGACCAGCTCGGCCGCCTGCTCGCGCGCGGCAAGCCGGTCACGGTGAAGCTGGCGCTGGATTGCGGCTGGGACGGCACGTACACCTCGCAGAATGTGATCGGCGAGATCCGTGGTTCGAAAAAGCCGGACGAGGTCGTCGTCATCGGCGGCCACCTGGATTCGTGGGACCTCGGCACCGGCGCAATCGACGACGGCGCCGGCGTCGGCCTGACCATGGCCGCGGCCAAGCTGATCGGCGATCTCAAGCAGCATCCGGCGCGCACGATCCGCGTGGTCGCGTTCGCCAACGAGGAACAGGGCCTGCACGGCGGCAAGGCGTACGCGGCCGAGCACATGAAGGACGTCCTCAAGCACCAGATCGGCGCCGAGAGCGACTTCGGCGCGGGCCGCATCTACGCCTATTCCAGCTCCGCGCCGGCGCACGCGAAGGCCGCCGACGCGCAGATCGCGCAGGCGCTGGCGCCGCTGGGCATCGAGTACGTGCCGGGCCAGGGCGGTCCGGGCCCGGACATCGGCCCGTCGGCCGAGAAGGGCATGGCCTGGGCGCGACTGGCGCAGGACGGCACCGACTACTTCGATCTTCATCACACCCCCGACGACACGTTCGATAAAATCGACCCGCAGGCGCTGGCGCAGAATGTCGCGGCCTATGCGGTATTCGCCTACCTGGCGGCGTCCGCGGAGGGCGACTTCGGCAGCAAGCCCGCGACTCCCCAGGCAGCGACGAAGTAACCAGGAAGGCAATGGCGCAGCGGTACGACGACAAAGTTGATACCGCGGTCGATCCGATCACGGGACTGCACCGCCTCGGGGCCAACGGCCCCAGCCTGGCGACGGCCATCGCGGTCGCGGGCGCGACGCGGCGGCGCATCGCGCTGCTGCACATCGACGTGGACATGTTCCGCTCGATCAACACCAACATGGGCTCGGCGACCGGCGACCAGGCACTGGCCGCCATCGCCCAGCGGCTGCGCCGCGCGGTGCCGCGCGACGGCTGGATCTGGCGCCTGGCCAGCGACGAGTTCGTCATCGGCGTGGGATATCGCGAAGGCGAACTCGATGGCGCCGGCCTCGCGGAAAGATTGCGCGATGCGTTCGAAACGCCGCTGTCGATTCCGCCCTACACGCTGCCGGTGACGCTCTCCATCGGCATCGCCGTGTTCCCCGACCATGCGCCCAACGCCGCGACGCTGCTGTCGAAGGCCGAGGAAGCGCTGCGCCGGGTGAAGCAGGAAGGTCTGAACAACGTCGGCCTGTATTCGGCGGCGGAAGATCGCGGCGCGCCGAACGACGGCTTCGCGCAGCGCTTCGTGGAGGCGCTCGATCGCGGCGAGTTCCGCCTGTACTACCAGCCGCAGGTCGCCGCGCACGATGGCGGCGTCACCGGGTTCGCCGCGCTGCTGCGCTGGCAGACCGATCGCGGACTGCTGCGTCCGAGCCAGTTCCTCGAACCGATCAACCGCGTCGGTCTCGCCGCGCGCCTGGGCGCGTGGGTCGTGGAATCGGCGATCGCGCAGCTCGCGCAATGGCGCGCCGAAGGGCTGGATTACCTGTCGATGTCGGTGCACCTGTCCGGCCCGCTGCTGGTGCAGCGCGATTGCCTGGACCGCATCGGCGCGCTGCTGCATCGTTACGGCCTGCCCGGCAACGCGCTGGAATTCGAGATTCCCGAAAGCGTGCTGGTCACCGACAGCCATCGCGTGCACGACACGCTCACCGGCCTGCGCGCGATGGGCGCGACGCTGACGGTGCAGGACTTCGGCCTCGGCGGGCTGTCCTTCGCCGCACTCGGCCAGTACCCGCTGGACCGCATCAAGATCGACCGCAGCTTCATCCGCAACGTCGCCAGCGATCCGCGCAGCGCGGCGATCGTGCGCGGCATCATCGCGATGGGCCACCAGCTGGGCATGAAGGTGATCGCCAAGGGCGTGGAAAGCGAGGCCGAACTCGGCTTCCTGCGCCGCAACCATTGCGATTTCTTCCAGGGCTACCTGTTCAGTCCGTCGGCGCCGGCGGACCAGCTCGGCGAAGTGGTGCGCAAGCGCTTCCTGCTGCCCGGCGCGTTCGCCGCCACGCGCCCGGAGCGCACGCTGCTGCTGCTGGACGACGAGGAAAACGTGCTGCGCTCGCTGGTGCGTCTGTTCCGCCGCGACGGCTACCAGATCCTCACCGCATCGAGCGTCCGCGAGGCGTTCGACCTGCTCGCTAGCAACACCGCGCAGGTGATCCTCTCCGACCAGCGCATGGCCGACATGAGCGGCACCGAGTTCCTCACGCGCGTGCGCGATCTCTACCCCGACACGATCCGGATGGTGCTGTCGGGCTACACCGACCTTGCGACGATCACCGAGGCGATCAACCGCGGCGCGATCTACCGCTTCCTCACCAAGCCGTGGAACGACGAGGAACTGCGCGAGCACATCCTCGACGCCTTCCGCGCGCACGAGCGCCGCGCCGCCGGCGAATCGGTGTACTGACGCGTCAGTACGCGAGCTGTACGCCGCGCAGCGGCTGCACGGACAACGCCGGCTCGTCGATGCGGCGGCCCGCGGCGAATTCGAACTCCACCGGATCGTGCGAGCAGAAGATCCGCACGTGCGCGCCATCGCGCGCGTGCAGCGCACGCAGCCGCGCCTGGTTCGCGAGCCGCGACCGGCGGTCCTTCTCCATCATCCACTGGTAGAAGCGCAATCCCGGCGTGCACGAGGGATCGGCCTCCATCTCGTGATGGCAGAAATACGCGTCCCCTGCGAGCAGTTTCCAGCCATCGTCCGCGTCGATCGCCACGCCCGTGTGCCCGTGCGTGTGGCCGGACAGCGGCACCAGCAGGATCTCCGGCGGCACGCCCGGCAGGTCGCGCACGCATTCGAAGCCGAGCCAGTCGTCGCCCGCCTGCGGCGAGTACACCGTCCAGCGATCGCGCGTGGACCATTGCTGCGGACGGAAGCGCTGGCGATCGAGCCAGGTCTTCTGCTGCATCGCGTAACCGCGCTCGGTCGCCACCAGGTGCACGCGCGCGCGCGGGAAATCGTCGAGCCCGCCCGCGTGGTCGAAATCCAGGTGCGTCAGCACGATGTGCCCCACGTCGCGCGGGTCGAAACCCATCGCCTCGATCTGCCGCACCGCCGTCATCGATTCGCGGAAGTCCGGGCTGAGCAGCGCGAGGAAGAACGCGCTGAGCCGGCCGCGTGGATCGGCGACATCGCGCAGCCCGAGGCCGGTATCGACCAGCACGAGCTCGTTGCGCGATTCCACCAGCACGCAATGGCAGGCGAGCCGGCCGCGTTCGAGGATGCCGCGCGTGCGCCCGTCCATCAGCCGTCCGCCGAGCGGACAGGTCGAGATGCAGTTGAGATGATGGATGCGCATGTCGCCTCCTCGTCGCGTCGTCGCGAAGCGCTACGACGTCGCGGCGTCCGCGCGCTCCGTTTCGCCCGCCGAAACCCGCTTCGATGCGCCGCGCGCTTCGCCGGCGTGGCGCACGATCCAGTCCACCAGTCGCCGGTGATAGTCGGCGCGATGGCTTGGACGACCGCTGCTCGCCAGCGCGTGGCTGGCGCGGGGATACACGACCATGCCCAGCGATCGGCGCGAGAAGCGCACCAGGCTCGCGAACAGCGCCTCGGCCTGGCCGAGCGGGCAGCGTTCGTCGTCCTGTCCCTGCAGGATCAGCACGGCCGAGTCCACGTCGGTGCAGTACTCGATCGGCGACAGACGGTGGTAGCGATCGCGCGCTTCGTCGATCTCGCCGCCCATCGCGTACGGCGTGACGTAGAAGCCGGTGTCGGACGTGCCGGCGTGCGCTTCCACGTCGGTGATCGGCGCGCACACCACCGCCGCGCGGAACGCCTCCGAACGCCCGATCGCCCACGCACTCAGGAAGCCGCCGTACGACTTGCCGGTGCAGGCGACGCGATCGTCGATCAGGCCGTCATGACGAAGCCGATCGAGGATCGCCCGGTATTGCGGCAGGTCGAGTTCGCCCCAGCGGCCGATCAAGCGTTTGGCGAACGAAGAACCATAGCCCGCCGAACCGACCGTGTTCGGCGCGAGGATCATCCAGCCGCGCGCGAGGAGCTCGTACCAGTAGACGTGGCTCGGGTAATCCACCAGCACCGCGCTCTGCGGCCCACCGTGCATGTCCACCAGCACCGGGAACGGACCCTTTCCCTGCGGACGGAGCAGCCACGCGTCCACGCGCTCGGTGCCGCCGTCGCCATCGGGCACGTCGAAGCGTCGCACCGTGACGCGCGGCTGCGCGCGCTGGCGGTTCCAGCGGCGGTTGACGTCGGTGTGGCGCCGTTCCGATCCGCCGTCCCAGTCGCAGCTGTGGATCTCCTCCGGCCTGCGCATCGTCGCGACAGCGAACAGCAGTCGTCCATCCCCCTGCGCCACCTGCAGCACGTGTCGCAGGCGACGCGGGAAATGACGCACGCGGTTGCGTTCGCTGTCGATCACGCACAGCTCCTGCATGCCGCGCACTGCCGCGACCGTCGCGATGCGCGCGCCGTCCTCGTGCCAGACGAACTGGTCGCCTTCCAGGTGCAGGTCGGCGTCGCCCAGTTCGGTGAGCCTGCCGTCGTCGATGTGCAGCAGCCAGGGATGATCGAGCGAATCGCCCGTCGTCCGATTGCCGCCGAACACGATGCGCGTGGCGTCCGGCGACCATTCCACGCCGGTGACGGAGGCGAGCGTGCGCGTGGCCCGCGACGCGTTGCGGCCGTCGGCATCGGCGATCCACAGGTCCATGGTGTGACGCTGCCTTTCCTCGCGCGTGCGCACGAACGCCAGCCGCTTCCCGTCCGGCGACCAGCGCGCTTCCCTCACGTCGAAGTCGCCACGCGTGATCGGCGTCGCCTCGCCAGTGGCGACCTCGATGCGGAACAGATGCGTGCGCCGGCCCACCGTCGGACCGCTGCCATCCATCTTGTACGGAAGGTGCCGGACCACGAATGGACGATCGCCCTCCGCGAGGTTCGTGTCGTCGAATTCGTCCTCCGCCCACGGCACCGACGCGCTGGCGAGCAGCCATGCGCCGTCGGCGGACCAGCCGTCGATGCTTTCCAGCGGATGTTTCATCGAAGTGAGACGGGCCGCTTCGCCGCCGGACATCGGTAACAGATAGATCTGCGTGCCAATCTTGCCGAGGCGGCGCGTCAGGAACGCGAGCGTTTTTCCGTCCGGCGAAAGGCGCGCCGAGCGCGCGTTGGATTCGCTGGCTGTGAGTTGCCGTGGCGCGCCGTCGCCGCGCAGGTCCACGCACCACGCGGCGGCACGATAGCCGTCGCGCTTGCGCGAAGGTTGCGACTGCACGAAGACCGCGAGCGAATGCCGGGGCGAACCTTGCAGCGTCTGCAGGGTGGAATGCAGGTAGAGATCGTCGACATCGAACGACTTCATCCGGGCTCCTTGTCGTTGGCGGCATCACGCGAAGCGCCCGGAATCCGCTCCGGGCGCCATTCGTTTCGCGTATCGCGAAAGTGCGTGGATCAGCGACGCTGGCCGCCGCCCCTTTCCTCGTCACGGCGATTGCCGCCGCGGCCGCCTTCCTCATCGCGCTGGCTGCCGCCACGTTCCTGGCGTCCGCCCTGACCCTGGCCCTGCATGCCGCCCTGGCCGCCACGATCCTGGCCCTGACCCTGCATGCCACCGCCCTGGCCGCCGCGATCCTGGCCCTGGCCCTGCATGCCGCCCTGGCCCTGACCCTGGCCCTGGCCCTGACCCTGCTTCTGGCCGCCCTGGTTCTGATCACGCTGGTTGCTGTTGCCCATTACTGCTTCTCCGATGTGCAGGCGGTATTGCCTGACAAGGGAGATGTCGCAAGCGCCGTGCCATCGCATGCGCAGCGGGTTTTCCGCACACGCGGTCGCGTCCGCTGCGCATTCAGTTTGAGCGATGTCGAAAGCGAGTCGCGGTGGCACATCCGTGGTCCAACCACGGTGAAGGACGCGATGCGCGCAAACGCCGGAAGAATGTGCAAGCAGGGGGAAACACGTGCGGACCCGGCCGCACGCGGATGAATCGCGCGCATGTGCGCTTCGTGCACGCGATCGTTCAGCCGGTCACGCGTTGGTGAGGCGCGGCAACACCAAGACACACAGCGGGTGCCGCTCTTGTAGCCCGGATAAGCGAAGCGCACCCGGGAGAGGCGCCGTGAACCCGGGTGCGCTTCGCTTGCCCGGGCTACCACGGCTCCACTTCCTACTCCTGCATCACCCGCTCACCGCTTGCATGGCAACACATGCTCCGCTTCGTTCGAAGCGCCCAGCCTCACGCGCGACACCGACAGCTGCAGCTTGCCCGCGCTTTGCAGCGCCAGCACCGAATCGAGCTTGCGCATGTCCGCGCCCGCGGCGGCGAGGCACTGCAACGGCACGCCGAACGTCGTCCACTGGTTCTTTGGCAACTGCGCGAGTGCGTCGCGTGCGGGCAGGCTTCCGCCCTTGCAGCCGCTGCCGCAGGTCACGCCCACCATCACGTCGCCCGTCGGCGCCTCTTCCACGCGCATCGTCAGCACGAGCATCACCTCGCCGTTGGTTTCGCGCATCAAGGTCATCGGCTTGTCGGTGAGGATCGATGCCGTCGCCGGCTGCGCACCCGACCACGCGAAGCGCCGCGCGTCCTCCTGCGCCTGGTGATCCACCGCGCTGACCGACAGGCTTCCGTCGGGAAGCTTCGCCGGCAGCGTCGTCACATCCACGTTCTGCCCGGCGGCGTTGTGCAGGCGCAGGCGCAGGCCGTCGGCGAGCGTGCCGCGCGCGTAGAACGTGCCCGCCGCGGTCTGCCCGCCCTTCACGCCGGATTCCTCCGGCAGCGGCGCGAGGTTGCCGTCGTCGGCGTACGTCAGGCCGAAGCCGAACGCGAACTGCGGGTCGTAGTCCTTCTGCCCGACGTTGTTCGCCACCTGCATCGCGTTGCGCGGCCAGCTGAAAGCCAGCTTGCCCTTGAAGTCGTTCTGCACGCCGCCATCGGCCTTTCGCAGCAGCACGTCGGCGACGCCGCCGCCTTCCGAACCCGGCAGCCATGCGGCGACGAACGCATCGCTCGCGTTGATCTCGCGATTCACCCACAACGGGCGGCCGCTGAGGAACACCGACACCACCGGAATGCCCGCCGCCTTCAGCCGCTTGATCAGTTCCAGGTCCGCATCGTCGCCGGGCCGGTAGAGCAGGTTGGGAATGTCGCCCTGGAATTCCGCGTACGGATCCTCGCCGAACACGACGATCGCGACGTCCGGCTTCGCGGTGAACGTGCCGTCCACCGACAGCGTCGCCTCGCCGCCGGCCGCCTTCGCCTGCTGCGCGATGCCTTCGAAGATCGTGTCGGCGTTCGGATAATCCTCGCGCTTCGTCCCCGTGCCTTGCCAGTTGAGCGTCCAGCCGCCGACCTGCTTGCCCATGTCGTCGGCGCCGCGGCCGGCGACGAGGAGGCGCTTGCGCGGATCCACCGGCAGCACGCCGCCCTGGTTCTTCAACAGCACCAGCGATTCGCGCACGGCTTGTCTTGCGACGGCGCGATGTTCCGGCGCGCCGAGCAGTTCGAACCTGCCGCCAACCTCACGCTGCGAGGGCTTGTCCGCTTCGAACAGGCCGAGGCGGAACTTCACGCGCAGGATGCGGCGCACCGCGTCGTCGAGCCGCTCCTGCGGGAGCGTGCCGGCCTTCGCCGCCGCGAGCGCGGTGTCGTAGAAGCCCTTCCAGCTGTCGGGCGCCATCGCCATGTCGAGCCCGGCATTGATCGTCGCCGGGCAATCGGTGTTCGTGCAGCCCTCGACCTGGCCGTGGCCGTTCCAGTCGCCGACGACGAAACCGCCGAAGTTCATCCGGCCTTTCAGCGCGTCGGTGAGCAACGGCTTGTTGCCGTGCATCTTCACGCCGTTGACGCTGTTGAACGAGGCCATCACCGACTGCGCGCCGGCGGCGATCGCCGGCGGATAACCCGCCGCGTGGATGCGCACGAGTTCGGCTTCGCCGAGTTTGGTGTCGCCCTGGTCCTGGCCGTTGGCCGTGCCGCCGTCGCCGAGGAAATGCTTCACCGACGAGATCACGTGCCGGCCGTCGAGGAACTCCTTCGACCCGACCTTGCCCTGCAGGCCTTCGACCATCGCGCCTGCGAAACTGGCGACGACTTCGGGCGATTCGGAATAACCCTCGTACGAACGTCCCCAGCGGTCGTCCTGCGGCACCGCGACGGTCGGCGCGAACGCCCATTCCATGCCGGTGGTGCGCGTTTCCAGCGCGGTGATCTCGCCGATGCGGCGCAGCAGCTCGGGATTGCGCGTCGCGCCCAGGCCGATGTTGTGCGGGAACAGCGTCGCGCCGACGATGTTGCTCTGCCCGTGCACGGCGTCGATGCCGAAGATCACCGGGATCGCCTTGCCGCCTTTGGACGTGTCCATCGACGCCTCATGGAACGCGTCGGCGAGCGCGAGCCATTCCGCCGGCGTCGCGTTGTAGCGCCCGCCGGGATCGGAGTTGCCGCCCGCCAGCACGGAACCGAGGCGATACGTGCGCACGTCTTCCGGCGTGAGGCTGGCGATGTCGCCCTGCACGATCTGGCCGACCTTCTCTTCGAGGGTCATCGTGGCGAGCAGGTCGTTCACGCGTTTCTCGAGTGCGGGGTCCTCGGGCAGCGGCCACTTCACCTCGGGCCATGGCGATGCATCGGCCTGCGCCTGCGCGCCGGCCTGCGGTTTCTCATCGCCCTTGCATGCCGCCAGCGCCAGCGCCGTGATGAGGACGGTCGTTCCGATACGCGTGAAGTTCCTTGCTTTCACCGCTTCGCTCCTGTGTTTTGGGAAAACGCGCGAGGAGGACGAGAATCGAAGGAAATCCTCCGCTCCCTGGTCTTCACGTTCCTCTCCCCTCGCTCCTCGTTCTCAAGCCCGTTCCGCCTGCACCTGCTGCCGCCCGCCCCACACCTCCGGCGCCGCCTTGCAGTACCGCTCGATGAATTCCTGCTGCGTCGGGAATTTCGCCACCGCATCAAAGATCGGTTTGCGGATCGAATCGAAGAACCGCCGCATCTGGTCGTCCGGCAGCGCGCGCGCGAGCGGGTGATGCTGTTGCGGCACCAGCCCCTGCCCGAGCATCACGTGCGTCCACGAATCCACGCGGAACAGCTCGTTCGCGCCCTGCCACGCGTGCGCGCGCTCGCGCCATGCGCGCAGGCGGATCGACAGCGATTCTGGAATCTCCATCTCGCGGCACATCGTCCACATCGCCTCGTCGCGCTGGTTGGCGTGGTAGTGCAGGATGATGAAGTCGCGCACGTGCTCCATCTCGCGCCGGCCGGTCTCGTTGTAGAGCTCCACCAGCGAATCGGGAATGCCGTCGAACGGAAAGCACTCGACCAGGCGGATGATCGAGGTCATCGACAGGTGCAGGCTCGTCGATTCGAGCGGTTCGATGAAGCCGCTGGCGAGGCCGAGCGACACCACGTTCTTGTTCCAGCCCTTCAGGCGACGGCCGCTGCGGAACGGGACGCGCCACGGATCGCGGATCGGCGTCGCCGCCGCGTCGGCGAGCAGCCGCGAGGTCGCTTCGTCGTCGGACATGTGGCGGCTCGAGTACACCCAGCCGGTGCCCACGCGATGCTGCAGCGGAATGTGCCAGCGCCAGCCGGCCTCGTGCGCGATGGCGCGCGTGTACGGCACCGGGCCGCCGAGCGATTCGGTCTGCACCGCGACCGCGCGATCGCACGGCAGCCACTGGTGCCAGTCCTCGTAGCCGGTCTTGAGCGTCTGCTCGATCAGCAACCCGCGGAAGCCCGTGCAGTCGATGAACAGATCGCCTTCGACGACCTGGTCGTCCTCCAGCACCAGCGCTTCCACGTAACCCGACTCGGCGTTCTGGCGCACTTCGCGGATCTTGCCTTCGATGCGCGTGAGACCGAAGCCTTCCGAACGCTTGCGCAGGAACCGCGCATACAGGCCCGCGTCGAGGTGGTACGCGTAGTTCACCTGCGGCTGCGCCGGCAGCGCGAAGCGGTCGGCGAGCGCGGCCTGCGTTTCCAGGCAGTAGTCGCCCAGTTTCGAATCCATGCCGCGCTGCAGGCTTTCCAGCCAGAAATGATGGAACGCCGCGACCAGCGTACCCTGCCCGGTCACGCCGAACGGATGGATGTAGCGCTCGTCTCTGCGGCGCCAGTTCTCGAACGAGATCGCCAGCTTGAACGTGCCGGCCACCTCGCGCAGGAACTCCTGTTCGTCGATCTGCAGGAAACGGTGGAAATTGCGGATCGGCGGCACGGTCGATTCGCCGACGCCGACGGTGCCGATCTGCTCGGATTCGATCAGGGTGACCTGGAGCAGATCGCGGAACTGGTGCGTCAGCGCCGCCGCGGCAAGCCAGCCGGCGGTGCCGCCGCCTGCGATCACGACCCTGCGGATTCGACCCTTCTCCATCCGGCTCTTCTCCATCTCATGCCCCTCGTGTGTCGTGACGATGAGCGCGGGCGCTCAGCGATTGAGTTTGGCGATCAGCATCGCGCGCAACTGCCGCGCGAGCGTCTCGTCGATCGGGCCGAGCGCGCCCTGCGCCTGCGGCGGAAGCTGTTCGCGCGCGGTTTCCGGCGGACCGAACACGTAGTGCTCGAACACCTCGCGCCACGCCTGCTTCTCGCGCGCGGGGCGATCGCGCAAGGCCCAGATCGCGTGGTACAGCGCGTGCATCGGCGTGGGCACGTACGCGGGCACGCTGCTCCACCAGTAATTCACCAGCACGTTGAACGCTTCCAGCGCCTGCACGTGGTGCCACCACAGGCTCGGGATGAACACCGCGTCGCCCGGCTCCAGCACCGCGCTGCGCCCGGCCGCGAGCGCGTCGCGGAAGCGCGGGAAGCGCGTGAAATCGGGCTTGTCGAAATCCACCAGGCTCACCGCCTGACCGCCCGGCGTGGGATCGAGCGGGCCGGGATACAGGTTGTGGATCTGCTCCGGCGGAAACAGCGTGAAGCGACGGCGACCGACCGCGCACACGGCGATGTTGTTCATCGCGTCGTAGTGGCACGAGGCGGTGACGCGATTGCCGATCCAGATGCTCGGCGGCGCCTCGATGCCCTGCGCGGCGAGCGCGAGGTCGTTCCCCGCGCGCAGTCCGGGCAAGCGCGTGTCGATCAGCAGGGACGCGACGTAGTACGTCGGCGGCGATGCGTCGTCCGCATGCGCGGCGATCCCGTCGAGCACCTGCGACAACCCGCTGCGCCGCACTTCGAAGTTGAGCCCGGTGAGATCGTCGTTGTAGAACGGACGTCCGCGAACGTCTTGCCCGCCCCAGGAATACGTCACCGGCTGGCCGTTGTCGTGACGACGCAGGCAGTCCATCGCCGCATGCATCGAACGCATGCCTTCCGTCACCAGTTCCCAGTCGCGCGCGATGCCGCGCAGCACGACCGGCTCGCCGCGCGCGAGCAGTTCGTCGATCGGCAATGCATCGGCCTTCAGGCCGTGCAGTTCGTGCAGCCGTCCGGCGACGCCGACGCCCGCGTCGATGGTCGCGTCGTCGGCGCGCGCGTTCATTGCGCGTCCGCTGCCTGGCGCAGGCGGCGCTGTTTTTCCGCCATCAGCCGTCGCAGGTTGTGCAGCGAGGCGAGCACCAGGTACACGCCTTCCAGGTATCCGGCGCGATGCAGGCGGTGCAGCGATTCCGGATCGAGCGCCGCGAGCCGTTCGCGATCGATGCCGTGCAGGCCGGCGAGGCTCACGCGATGCGCTTCGTCCAGCTGGATCTCCAGCGACAACGGCTGGATCAGTTCGAGTTCGTCGAGCGCCGCGTACATCGCGCCGCCCGCGTCCACGCCGTCGCGGATGCCGCGCAGCACGGTGGAGATGTGGTCCAGGTACGCGCTGTTGCCGCCCTGCGGCAGGAACACCGCCTCGCCTGCGCCGGTCGGGTCGATGCGCGGGTGTTCCATGTCGACGTGCACCACCGGTTCGCGGCGCAGTTCGCCGTCGATGCGTTGTTCCTGGAAGCCGATCAGGAACGGCCCCTTCGCGATCGCGCCGGGCAGGTACGTCGCGTTCCAGCGTTCGCCCTGCAGGAACAGGTTCTCCTTCGCGTCGAAGCCGAGCAGCGCGATCGCCTGCCACTCGCCGCTGCCCTGCTCCCTGCGGAAGAAGATCGGGTATTCGCGCTGCAGCTCGGCGAATTCGGTCGGGAAGGCCGCGACCATGCCGATGTCGTCGCCGAACTCGCGTCCAAAACGCGTGACGACGCGCAGGTCCTTGTGCGTGATGTTGTTGAGCAGTTCGTATCGGGCCATTGGAGCAGGAGCGAGTGGACGGGAGTGGGGAAACGAGAAGAGCGGTCGCTACGGCTTCATGCTTGGTTTCTACTCGCTTCTTTCCCGGAAAGGAACGGGAAACGAACAAGCGAGAGGGTTCCTGTCCGTTCCCGTTCCTGTACCCGAACATCCGTGTTCGCAGGGAGCGGGAAACGAGGGGCGATGCCCGGCTCGTTTCCCGTTCCTGCGCCTCACCCGTTCCCCGGCCTCAGAAGCGCCAGCGCACGCCCAGCATGTAGCGCGGGCTCTGGTCGATCAGCTTGATCATCTGCTTCTCGGAACGGGCGTGCCAGCGCACGTCCTCGCCGGTGAGGTTGATCGCCTCGAAGCCCACCTGCCAGTGGTCGTTGAACGAGTAGTTCACGCTCAGGTCCCACTGCTCGTATTCCTCGACGTAGAACGGGTTGCGGTTCGAACCGTTCTCGTTGGCCGCGATCAGGTACTCGTCGCGCCAGTTCCACGCCAGGCGGGCCGACCAGCCGTACTTCTCGAACATGAACATCACGTTGGCCGTGTCGCTCAGGCCGAGCAGCGCGAACTGGTCGCGTTCGATGACGGTGTTGTCGAAGGCGACGTCGCCGTCCACCAGCGTGTAGTTGGCGAAGATGCCGAAGCCCGACTCGCCGAAGAAGTACTGGCCGCCCATTTCCCAACCGTGCAGGTTGGCGTTGTTCTGGTTGACCGGACGCTGCACGTCGAACTCGTACAGCGGATCGTCCGCTTCGCCGACGAGGTCGTACGTGTTCTCCATCAGCAGGGTCTGCGCCGAACTGCCGTCGTACGCGGCGAGGCCGCCGGTTTCCGGATTGCGCAGCATCGCCATCGCCGTGAACAGCGCGGTGTCGTTGGCCGAGCACGCCTGCGACAGGTCGCCGCCCACCGCACTCACCTGCGCGACGCACTGGTCGCCGGTGAGGAAGGCCAGCGCCGCCTGCGCATCGGGACCGGAGGTCGGATCGCGCAGCCCGTACAGGTTCTCGCGCACCACCGAGTTGCCGACGAAGTTCTTCACGTCCTTGTTCCAGAACGTCACCGAGACGAAGCTGGCATCGGCGAAGTACCACTCGATCGCCAGGTCCAGGTTGTCCGATTCCAGCGGATCCAGCGCCGGGTTCTGCGACTCGCCGTCGGCACGCGTGGACGGGTTGATCAGGATCGAACCGGTGGGCTGGTTCGGGATCGGGCCCGCGTAGAGATTTCCGTACGGCGCGCGCGCGATGGTCTGGCTGAACGAGGCGCGCGCCTTGATCTCATCGGTGATGTCGAGCGCGAAGTCCAGGTTCGGCAGCACGTAGTCGTAGCTGTGCGTCTGGCTGAAGGGCTGCTGCTCTTCCGATCGCAGGATGCGGAAGTCGTTGTTCGCCTGCCACTGGATCGCACTGGGCGTGGCGACCTGCGAGGTCGAGGTGACGTAGGTCTTCTCGTATCGCACGCCGATGCGCGTGTGCGTGGGCATGCCGCCCAGTTCGCCGTCCAGTTCGATCTGGCCGTACACCGAGTCGGTGTCTTCCTCGACGCGATCGTCGTTGGCGAGCTGGGTGTTCGCGCGGGTCTGTGCGCCGTAGAAGTCGCCGGCCCACAACGCACCGGCCGTGGCATCGCCGCGCCATGCGCCGGTGGCCGCGCCCGGGGCGCTCCAGTCGTCGAACATGCCGATGATGTTCACCGGACGCAGCAGTTCGGCCAGGCCCGGTTCGTTGCCGGTGTTGGCCACGCCCCAGTCGCCCAGCGTCGAATACGCCTCGGTGGTCTGCTTGCGGATCATCGTCGTGCGCGAGGAATCCACGCCGAACATGAAGCGGCCGTCGTCGAAGTTGTATTCGCCGTCGATGCGGCCCTGCTTCACTTCGGTTTCCTGGCGCTGCGAGTTGATGCGCAGCACCTGCGAGCCGACCTGCTCGACCGGGAAGTCCGGGTTCACCGTGCCGTTGGCGCCGGACACGGCCGAGGTCGGATCCGGATACCACGTGCGCGCGCCGATCGGCAGGCCGTTGTTGAACCACAGCTCCTGCGCCCAGTTGCCGCCGCAGTACGGACCCACGGTGCAGTTGTTGGTGCCGGCGATCGAGAAGAACGTCGAACCGCCGCCGGTGACCGGATCGTTCGGCAAACTCTTCGACGTGGTGTTGTGCGCGTCGAAGGCGAGGCGGAAGCGGTCGGTGACGTCCCACTTCACGTTCAGGCCGAGCGAATCGAGCTTGTATTCCTGCTCCTGGCGCTGCTGCTCGAAGCCGAAGTCCTTGGTGCCGACGATGTCGCGCAGGTACACGGGCGTGGCGACTTCCTCGCCGGTGTCGAACACCAGGTGGCTGAAGCTGTTGGCGCGCTGCAACCAGATGGTCTGCTCGCCGCGGTTCTCGGTGATCTCGTTGGTCGAGTAGGTGTAGTCGAGCGTGAAGGTCACCGCGTCCGTCGGCGCGAACTGCAGCACCGCCTGGCCGTTGATGCGTTCGCGTTCGAAATCGGCGAAGGCGTAGCGCAGGTCGTTCGGCATGCCGTACAACTGGCCGATCGCCGGCGCGTTCTCGACGATCGCGTCCGGACGCAGCGCCGGATCGGTGCCGGTCCAGCGCTGCATGTTCCAGGCGTTCTCGGTGGACTGCACCGAACCGCCGTGGCGCTTCTGGTAACTGGCCGAGATGCCCACGCCCCAGGTCTTGTCTTCGTTGGCGTAGCTGAAGATGCCGGAGACTTCGGGCGTGATGTCGCTGTCGAACGGCTGCGATTCGTCGTACACCGCCTTCGCGCCCGCGCTGGCGACGATGCTGCCGCCGGCGTGGTTGAACGGGCGATCGGTCTGGATGTCTATCGTCGCGCCGATGCCGCCGCTGGGCACGGTCGCCTGGCCGGTCTTGTAGACGACCAGCGTGTCGATCGCCTCCGAAGCCAGCTGCGCGAAGTTGAACGCACGCGTGCCGCCGTCGACGCCGCCGATCGGCACCTGGCCGGGCGCGCCGAACGCGTCGGCGCCCGGGATCTGGCGACCGTTGAGGGTCACCATGTTGAACTGCGGGCCGAAGCCGCGCGCGGTGATCTGCGCGCCTTCGCCGTCGCGGCGTTCGATCGAGATGCCGGTGATGCGCTGCAGCGATTCGGCGAGGTTGGTGTCGGGGAACTTGCCGATATCCTCGGAGCTGATCGCATCGACCACGCCCGCGGCTTCGCGCTTGAGTTCCATCGACTGGTTGAGCGAATTGCGAAGGCCGGTGACGACCACCGAATCCAGCGTGGTGGCTTCATCGCCCGCGGGTCGCTGCGACTGCGCGACCTGCGCCTGCGTGGCCTGCGTGGCGTCCTGTGCGAACGCCGGATTGATCACCAGCACGCCGCCGACGAAGGTGAACATCGCCGTGCGCCGGAACGTGCGTGTGGTGGACTTCGTTGTGCTGATCATCCTGGAGCGCAGGCTCATGGCGCGACCCTCCGTTGGATGCACGAACCCTCATGGTCCCGGAGTTGCGGCGCGATGGTTGCCGCGTGCGTCCGGGACGCTACGTCTGCGTGGGACTGGAACCAAATCATGTGGTCTGCCCTCTACTTCGATCGATGGATGTACTTGCCCCTCCCCAGGGCACCCCGCGGGCGCGCGCCCGCTCATTTCCACAGCCGGACGTCCGGGAGAACGCCGCTTCACGCACCACTGTTGCCGACTTCCGTTGCGGTTCCAGAAACGTGCAATCGCTTGAATCGAAGCTTCCGAAGACGGGTCGTCCGCGCCCCCTGTGATAGCGCTACCACCCGGCTTAACGCAAAATAAGCAAAGTGTGCCGAGTTTGTCATCGTGCGGTGCAGCAATGGGCTGGTCGTTCCACAGGTTTCGTTTGAAACCTTGGGAAACGGGTGAGGTCGCGGGGGGTGAATGGGCGTGAGCGTGGTTGCGGCCCGTGATTCAACGCCCGACTGGACGACGGCTCGGCCTCACTCTTCCTTCACCCTTGGCCGTCGTCCCGGTGCCAAGCGGTCACGGCTTCCGCGCGGAAAAGCCTGCTTGCCGCTGTGCGGCTCGCGCCGCTCCCCAACCCTCCCCTGCACGCAGGGGAGGGAGAAACCGCGGGGCTCGTCGTTGCTCGTCGTCGTTGCTCGTCGTCGCGAAGATCGGCGACGAGCAAATGGGTTCCAGCTTTCGCTGGAATGACGGCGCTGTTGTTCGATGTTGTTGGAATGCCCGCGCGTTATCGGCCTGGATCCCGGCCTTCTCCGGGATGACGGCGAGGCTTTTCGCCGTGTGCGAAGCGCTTGCTCGCGAAGCGCTTCGCCGCTCTCGTGCCTAGTTCCGGCCCACTCGTTCCTGCTTCACTTGCTTCTTGGCCGCGAAAGCACCGGCTGCATGATCGGCAGCACCACGCGGAACGTGCTGCCTTCGCCGGGCCGGCTGTGCACTTCGATACGGCCGTGATGCTTGGCGACGATGCGATACGCGATCGCGAGCCCCAGCCCGGTGCCACGACCGATCGGCTTGGTCGTGTAGAACGGATCGAAGATGCGCTGCAACGCTTCTTCGGGAATGCCGACGCCGTCGTCGGCCACGCTCACCCACACCTCGTCGCCTTCCACGCCCATCGCGAGCGTGATCAGGCCGCGGTCGTCGATCGCCTGGCCCGCGTTGATCAAAAGGTTCATGAAGACCTGGTTGATCTCCGACAGGTAGCACTCCACCAGCGGCACGTCCTGGTAATGCTTCTCGACCTTCGCCTTGTACTTGAGGTCGTTCCACACGATGTTGAGCGTGGACTCCAGGCCCTTGCGCAGGTCCGACGGGCGCATCGGCTCGTCGCGCTCGACGTGCGAGAACTCCTTGAGGTCCTGCACGATCTTGGTCACGCGCTCGATGCCTTCGCGCGATTCCTCCAGCAGTTTCGGCAGGTCGCCGACGATGAAGTCGACGTCGAGCCGCTCGCGCAGCTGCTTCAACTGCGCACGGCTCGCCGCGGGATCGGACGATTGCAGCGCGTTGGCGTAACCGTCGACGAGCGCGAGCAGCGCGCTGGCGTATTCCTGCAACGTGCCCAGGTTGGAATGCACGTAGCCGATGGGATTGTTGATCTCGTGCGCGACGCCCGCGGCGAGCTGGCCGATCGACGCCATCTTCTCCGACTGCAGCAGCTGTTCCTGCGCGCTGGCGAGGCGGTCGTAGGTCGATTGCAGTTCGTCGTGGCGTCGTCGCAGTTCGCCTTCGCGCGCCGATCGCACGGAGATGTCGGTCATCACCGTGTAGCGGCGGCAGCGCCCGCGATCGCGGCCGGCGAAAGCCTTGATCTCCAGCACCAGGCCCGGCAACGCGGTGGGCACCTCGCCGATCCAGCGGCCGTCCCGCTGCGCGATCTGCCAGCCCTGTTCGGGGATGTACGTCAGCAGCCTCGCCGGATCCGGATGCGGATCGTCCGGATGCAGGCGCATCGCCAGCACGCGGCCGGCGTCGTTGCTGTGCAGCAGGCGGCCCTGGTCGTCGAGCAGGAAGACCGCGAGGTCCGACATCGCGACCGCCCAGAGCATGTCTTCGCTCCAGGCCTCGCCGGTGTGTGTGCTGGGTTGTTCGCTCATTGCGTTCCGCGCATGCGTGGGCGGGTTCAACTTATCGCATTCGAGGTGGAGGAATCACGTCGGAATGCGCGATCGCCCTGCAATGCGTCATGCCCGCGAAGGTGGGGCTCCATGCATGCGAGCGTCACCACCTTTGGAGGCCGGAGTTTCGCCGTTGGCGAGGATGACGGTGAAACGATTCGCCGGGATGACGTCGGCGAGTGCCCGCCTTCAGGCCGACACGTTGACCCGACTATGCGGACGCGCGCCGGCTTGGCCGTTCGCGTCGTACACCGCGTCGGCGTCGATGCGTCCGAGGTGGCGCAACGCCCAGTTCACTTCGCGACGACGGCGCGCCAGCAGGGCGCCGTTGGCGTGGTTGAGCTCGCTCAGCGCCATCACGCGCGGAATGTCCGCCGCGGCGGTGCCGGCGCGTTCGGCCGCACGCAGCGCGTCGAGCTTCGCCTGCGTGGAGCGCAGCAGCGCCTCGACGTCGTGGTCGAGCAGCGCGCGGCGCTCCTCGTTGAGGGCGCTTTCCAGTACGTCGAGCGGATGCGGTTGCGGGTTCATCCGCGATGGCTCACTTCGACAGTGCGTTCTCGAGCGAAAGCATGCGGTCGGCGATCGCCTGCGGATCGACCTTGTAGCTGCCTTCGGCGAGCGAGGCGCGGATCGCGTTGACCTTGGCGACGTCGATGCCGGCCGGCGCCGCGCCGAGCTCGCGCTCCAGCGCCTGCAGGTGGGTGGCATCGCCGGTGAGGCGCATCTGGTCGGCGGAAGCGGTGGCGCCCACCGGCTGGCCGCGGTCGGCGCCGGAGCGCGACTGGACGGACGAGCTGGCGGCCGACTCGATCTGGCGCAGCGCGGGCGACATGGCGCCGTCGATCTTGTGGGTCATGGCTGACTCCTGGGGAACGTGTTCGAACTCGATAACGGCCGCCCGCGGCCGGACTTGAGGGGAAAACCTGACAACTTTGTAAGGGTCGTCACAAATTGACCTCGACGATCCCGGGCCCGACCACGCGGCCCCGGATGATACGGCGCGAGGTGGTGTTCTCGACCGAGACGGTCGACCCCACCCTGCCCGCGCCCATCGCGCGACCGCCCATGCGCACTTCCATCCCGCCCACGCGCGAGACCAGCGTGACCGGGTCGCCGCGCTTGAGCGCGCCTTCACCGCCCATGTCGTCCGGCCCGAGCACCGCGCCGGCCGGCATGGCCCGGCGCAGGCGCCTGCCGACGACGGCGGCCGGGTCGGTTACGACCGGGCCGTCGCTCGCGCCGAGCTCGCGCCGCTGCACGGTGAGGTGCGCAGGCGTGATCGGCTCGTCGCCGCGCACGGGCTTGGCGAGCACGACCACGTCGGCCTCGCGTCGCACCCGCACCGGCACGTAGAGCTGCCACCCCGGGGTATCGGCACAGCGCACCGCCACTGAAGTCGGCCCGGCGACGGTCGCCGCCAGCGGCTGCGTGCAGGCCGGCATGCGCAGGCGCGAATCCACGGCGGCTTCGGCCTGCGCGTTGGCGTCCATCGCGCCCATGGCGGCAATCGCGGCGTCGCGGATCGATTCGACCGGCTGGAACGTACCCGCCGTCGCCAGTAACGGCGACAGCGCGAGGGCGGTCAGCAAGGCATTCGGAATGGCGCGCACGCGGGGCTCCGGAGGGAGATTCGGAAGGTGCGTGCAGGATTCGTGCCGGAACGGCCTGAGCGTTTGTAGAGCGCCGCCGCGATCACGGCCCGCCCCTTGCACGGCGCCGGCCATGCTCAAGTCCCGCCCCGCCCGGCCGACAACCCGACCATGAGTCAGGACCTGCTCGACCGCATCGACCAACGCACCCGCCTGGCCGGCCACAACCGGCTGGCGCTGCTGCTGTTCCGCCTGGGCACGCGTCAGCTTTTTGGCGTGAACGTCTTCAAGGTGCAGGAAGTGCTGCCGCGCCCCCCGCTGTTCACCCTGCCGCAGCTGCCGGCGGCATTCAGCGGCGCGGCCGACGTGCGCGGGCGCAGCATTCCGGTGCTGGACCTGGCGCGCGCGATCGGCCACGGCGATGCGGATTCGGTCGAACCCAGGTACCTGGTGGTGACGGAATTCAACCGCTCCGTGCAGGGCTTCCTGGTCTCGGCGGTGGACCGCATCGTGAACATCGCGGTGGAGGACATCCACCCGCCGCCGGAACACGGCGCCGACCAGCACTACCTCACCGGCGTGACGCGCCACCACGGCGAGCTGATCCAGCTGATCGACGTGGAAAGCGTGCTGGCCGAATCCGCCCCGCGCGCCAGCGACGCCGACCGCATCGCCCCGCTCGCCGCGACCAGCCCGACCGCGCCGCGCGAAGTGCTGGTGGTCGACGACTCGCGCGTGGCGCGCAACCAGATCCGCATGGTGCTGGAGCAACTCGGCCTGGGCTCGACCCTGCTCTCCGACGGCCGTCAGGCGCTGGACCACCTGCAGGCGCTGCTCCTGAGCGGCATCGATCCGAACGAGCGCTACGCCATGGTCATCTCCGACATCGAGATGCCCGCCATGGACGGCTACACCCTGACGACGGAAATCCGACGCGACCCCGCCCTGCGCGGCCTGTTCGTGCTGCTGCACACCTCGTTGTCGGGCGTGTTCAACCAGGCGATGGTCGAGCGCGTGGGCGCGGACGACTTCGTGCCGAAGTATTCCGAGCACGAGCTGGCGCAGCGGGTGGCGGCGCGGGTGAATTCGCTGGGTTGAAGCCCGTGATTCGTGATTGGTGATTCGCAAGAAGCCGGGGCACCCCGCTCTTGGCGAATCACGAATCACGAATCACCAATCACGGCCGTTCTGGCACACGTCTTGCCTCTCCTCCGGTTGAACCCGATCCCGGAGGCGTCATGTCCGATTTCCTTGGCATCCACGGCACTGCGCTGGCCCTGCGCGAGCAGCGGCTGCAGTTGCTGTCGGCCAACCTGGCCAACGCCGACACGCCCAATTTCAAGGCGCAGGACCTGGACTTCACCAGCGCCCTGCAATCGGCCCTGCAACCCAATGCCGCCGTGGGCGACGCCATCGACGGCGCCGCGCAGGGCGCGCGCTACGCACGTCCGAGCAGCCAGCCCAGCGTCGACGGCAACACCGTCGATGGCGAGCGCGAGCACGCGCTGTTCGCGCAGGCGGCACTGGAATACCGCGCCTCGCTGACCTTCGTGGAATCGAAGGTGCGCGGGATGCTCACCGCGATCACTGGCCAGTAAGGAGCGACCGCATGAGCAACCTGCCCATCTTCGACGTCGCCGGTTCGGCGATGAACGCGCAGTCGGTGCGTCTTTCGACGATCGCGTCCAACCTCGCCAACGCCGATTCGGTGTCCGGCAATCCCGACGAGGTCTACCGCGCCAAGCAGCCGGTCTTCCGCGCCGAAGGCGTACCGGGCGATGCCTCGCTCGCCGGCGTCAACGTGGTGGAAGTGCGCGAGAGCGACGACGCGCCGCTCAAGCGCTACGAGCCGGGCCATCCGCTCGCCGACGCGCAGGGCTACGTGTACGCGCCGGCGGTGGATCCGGTGGCGCAGATGGTCGACCTGATCTCCGCCTCGCGCAGCTACCAGGCCAACGTCGAGGTGTTCAACAGCGCCAAGGAACTGGCGCTGTCGACGTTGCAGATGGGCCGCTGAGGCCCTCGCCACCTTTCGCCGAACCTGATCGGGAACCCGCATGACCACCATCTCCGACTTCGCCGCCACCTACGGCGCCACCGGCACCACCGGCGACACGGGCAAGAAGTCCGACTCGCTCGGCCAGGCCGATTTCCTGCGCCTGATGACCGAGCAGCTGCAGCACCAGGACCCGCTCAATCCGATGCAGAACAGCGAGTTCCTCGGGCAGCTCGCGCAGTTCTCCACGGTGCAGGGCATCCAGGGATTGCAGAGCTCGCTCGACGGCCTGGGCACCTCGCTCGCCACCGACCAGATGCTGCGCGGCGCCTCGCTGGTCGGGCGCACTGTGCTGGTGCCCTCGGCGAAGATGGCGCTGGAGGGCGAAGGGAGCGTCAGGGGCGTGGTCGCCGCACCCGACGCCGGCACCGTCACCTTCGACATCACCGACGCCAACGGCCAGAGCGTCCGCAAGATCATCGTCACTGCGGAGAAGGCCGGCGAAGTGGCCTTCGAATGGGACGGCAAGGACGCGGACGGCAATCGCCTCGTGGCCGGCACCTACGGCGTCACCGCGAGCATGGGCTCCGGCGAGACCAGGCAGGACCTGAGCACCTACGTCGAATCGCGCGTGGACAGCGTGACCGTGGGCAGCGACGGCGTGTTCCTCGACCTCGCGGGACTGGGCACGGCGCCGCTGGACTACGTGCTGCGCATCCGATGAACACCTACCACTGATTTCCCTCATCCGCCCTCTCTGGCGAGAGGGAAACAAGACCTCCATCCCGGAGAACACGACATGGGCTTCAACACCTCGCTGTCCGGCATCAACGCCGCCAACGCCGACCTCAACGTCACGGCGAACAACATCGCCAACGTCAACACCACCGGCTTCAAGGAATCGCGCGCCGAGTTCGCCGACCTGTTCTCGTCGACCGCCTACGGCCTGTCGCGCAACGCGATCGGCTCGGGCGTGAAGCTGAGCAACGTCGCCCAGCAGTTCTCGCAGGGCAACATCGACCCGACCGGTCGCGGCCTGGACGTGGCGATCGACGGCGAAGGCTTCTTCGTGCTCAACGACAACGGCGCGCGCGTGTATTCGCGCGCGGGCAATTTCCAGCCCGATCCGAACGGCTTCATCGGCACGCCCGACGGCAAGCGCCTGCAGGTGTTCGCGCCCAACGCGAACGGCAACGGCTTCGACGTCGGCCGCCTGGTCGACCTGCAGCTGCTCACCACCACCAGCCCGCCGCAGGCCTCGACCACCGTCGACATGCAGGTGACGCTGCCGGGCAACGCGAGCGCGCCGACGGTGGCGCCGTTCGATCCGACCGACACCAACACCTACAACCATTCCAGCGGCGGCGCGACGGTGTACGACTCGCTCGGCGTCGCGCACGTGCAGACCTCGTACTTCGTGAAGACCGCAAACCCGAACGAGTGGCAGGTGCACAACTTCATCGACGGCACGGCCGTCGGCGCGCCGACCACGCTGCAGTTCAACGGCTCCGGCGTGCTGATCGCGCCGGCGAGCGGTCAGATCGCGATGGATCCGTTCACGCCGCCGACCGGCGCGGGCGTCATGAACCTGACGCTGAACCTGTCCGACTCGGCGCAGTACGGTTCGGCCTTCGCGCTGCGCGACCTCAATCCCGACGGTTACGCCGCCGGCAAGCTCAACGAGATCGACATCGATTCCACCGGCGTGGTCTACGCGCGCTACTCCAACGGCGCCGACCAGGCGCTGGGCCAGATCGCGCTGAGCACCTTCACCAATCCGCAGGGCCTGGCGCCGCAGGGCAACAACGTGTGGGCCGAAACCTACGCGTCGGGCAATCCGCGCACCGGTGCGCCGGACACGGCGGATTTGGGCACGCTGCAGTCCGGCGCGCTGGAAGCGTCCACCGTCGACCTCACCGAACAGCTGGTCAACATGATCACCGCGCAGCGCAATTTCCAGGCGAACGCGCAGATGATCTCGACGCAGGACCAGGTCACCCAGACGATCATCAACATCCGCTAAGCGCGGACGCGATGGGATAGGAGGTTCGCGTCATGACCGACCGCGCGCTCTACATCGCGATGACCGGCGCCAGCACGTCGCTGAAGACGCAGGCGGCGGTGTCGCACAACCTGGCGAACGCGAACACGGTGGGTTTCCAGGCGACGCTCGCCGGTTCCACCGCCGCGCCGGTCGCCGGCAACGGCCACGCCTCGCGCGTGGCCGCCGCCTCGCAGACCTACGGCATCAGCGGCACGCACGGGGCGATCCTGCAGACCGGCAACACGCTGGACGTCGCGCTGAACCAGGACCGCTGGCTCACCGTGCAGGATGCCCAGGGCAACCTCGCCTACACGCGCGCCGGAAACCTGGCGATGAACGCCAACGGCCTGCTCACCAGCAACGGCCGCCCGGTGATCGGCGCGGATGGCGCGCCGGTGACGGTGCCGCCGTTCCAGTCGATGGACATCGCCAGCGACGGCACGATCTCGATCGTTCCGCAGGGCCAGCCCGCCAACACCATCGCCGAAGCCGGACGCCTGGGCGTCGTGCAGGCGCGCACGGCGGACCTGGTGCGCGGCGACGACGGCCTGATGCGCCCCGCCAACGGCCAGCCGCCCGCGCCCGCCGCCGGCGAATCGCTCACGCCCGGCGCGGTGGAGAACAGCAACGTCGAGGCGACCTCGATGCTGGTGCAGATGATCCAGACGGCGCGCGCGTTCGAGATGCAGGTACGCGTCTTGCAGAGCGTGGATGAGAACGCGCGCAGCGCGAATTCGCTGCTTGGGGGCAGGTAGGCCGTTTACGCGGCACTGCCGCGTGGCCCGCCTACCCGACCGGCCATGGACGGCCGGCCGGGCGATCCGTCCCCAGGACGTTTCGCCAGGGATGGCCGCGGTGCATCGAGCAAGGCGATGTCATGCCGAGCTCGCCGCAAGCGGCTTCGCACCCCCTCCCAACCTCCCCCTGCAAGCACGGGGAGGAGCAACACCCCGACCTTCAAGAGGAAGCACGCCATGACCCAGGCTCTATGGATCGCCAAGACCGGCCTCGACGCGCAGCAGACGCGCATGGCGGTGATTTCGAACAACCTGTCCAACGTCAACACCACGGGCTTCAAGCGCGATCGCGCCGAGTTCCAGGACCTGCTGTACCAGACCGTGCGCCAGCCCGGCGGTGCCACGTCCGAACAGACGCAGCTGCCGACCGGGCTTTCCACCGGCACCGGCGTGCGGGTGGCGGCGACGGCGAAGGAGTTCTCGCAGGGCAACCTCGCCGTCACCGGCGGCGCGCTCGACGTCGGCATCGACGGACGCGGCTTCTTCGAAGTGCTGATGCCCGACGGCAGCAGCGCCTACACGCGCGACGGCAGCTTCAAGCGCAATTCGCAGGGCGAGCTGGTGACCAGCGCCGGCTATCCGGTGCAGCCGGGCATCCAGTTCCCCGAAGGCACGCAGAGCGTGACCATCGGCGCCGACGGCACCGTGTCGGTGAAGGTGCAGGGCCAGGCCGACGACGTGCAGGTCGGCGCGCTGACCCTGGCCGACTTCGTGAATCCCTCGGGCCTGCAGGCCATCGGCGGAAATCTCTTCGTGGAGACCGGCGCCAGCGGCCCCGCGCAGCAGGGCGCGCCGGGCACCAACGGCATCGGCCAGCTCGCGCAGGGCCAGCTGGAAGGCTCCAACGTCAACGTCGTGGAGGAGCTGGTGTCGATGATCGAAACCCAGCGCGCGTACGAGACCAACGCCAAGGCGATCTCGACCACCGACTCGATGCTCGGCTTCCTCAACAACAACCTGTGAGTGCGGCGCCCGTGAACGCGTTCATCCGTCTTTCCATCGCCGGCGTGGCGCTGTCGCTGTCCGGCTGCGCCACGGTCGTCGGCGACGTGCGACCGTTCGAGCCGATGTCCGCGCCGCCCGCGGCCGTGGTCGCCGCGCCCGCCCCGGCCAGCGAAGGCTCCATCTACTCCGGCCGCAGCCTGCGCCTGTTCGAGGACAACAAGGCGCGCGATGTCGGCGACCTGGTGACCATCGTGCTGGTGGAGAACACCAGCGCGCGCGCGCAGGCCGACACCTCGGTGAGCAAGGAATCGGGCATCGACATGGCCGCGCCGACGATCGCCGGCGTGCCGATCACCTACAAGGGCAATCCCATCCTGGAAGCCTCGGTCGAGGGCTCGCGCGACTTCCAGGGCTCGGGCAACAGCACGCAGAGCAACCGCCTCAACGGTTCGGTGACCGCGACCGTCGTGCAGAACCTGGGCAACGGCAACCTGCTGGTGCGCGGCGAGAAGCGCGTGCGCCTGAACCAGGGCGACGAGCTGATCCAGGTTCAAGGAATCGTGCGCACGGCCGATATCGGTCCCGACAACCGCATATCGTCCGACCGCGTCGGCGACGCGCGCATCGTCTACGGCGGTCGCGGCACGCTCGCGCGTTCCAACGCGATGGGCTGGCTGGGCCGGTTCTTCAATTCCGCGATCTATCCGTACTGAGGGGGGCGTATGAACACTCGCAAGTCCTCTTTCAGGGGCACCGGCCTCATCGCCTACGCGATCGCCTGCACCCTCGCCGGCCTGGTGCTCACGCTCGCCGTCGTCCCGCCCGCGCGCGCCGAGCGCATCAAGGACCTCGCGCAGGTCGCCGGCGTTCGCGGCAATCCGCTGGTGGGCTACGGCCTGGTCGTGGGCCTGGACGGCAGCGGCGACCGCACCAGCCAGACGCCCTTCACCGTGCAGAGCCTGAAGACGATGCTCGACCAGCTCGGGGTCAGCATTCCGCCGGGCGTGAATCCGCAGTTGAAGAACGTCGCGGCGGTGGCGATCCACGCCGAACTGCCGCCGTTCGCCAAGCCGGGCCAGCCGATCGACGTCACCGTCTCGTCCATCGGCAACGCCGGTTCGCTGCGCGGCGGCAGCCTGCTGATGGCGCCGTTGCGTGGCGCGGACGGGCAGGTCTACGCGATCGCGCAGGGCAGCCTGATCGTCTCCGGCTTCGGCGCCTCCGGCCGCGACGGTTCGCGCATCTCGGTCAACGCGCCCAACGGCGGCCGCATCCCGAACGGCGCGATCGTCGAGCGCGCCGTCGCCGGCGCGCCGCCGTCGGGCAACGTCACGCTGAACCTGCACGAAGCCGACTTCACCACCGCCGCGCACATCGTCGATGCGGTGAACCGCGAGTTCGGCAACGGCCGCGCGCGTGCCGTGGACGCGGTGACCATCGAAGTGAGCCCGCCGGCCGACGGCGACCGCGTCGGATTCCTGGCGCGCCTGGAATCGCTGGACGTGAGTCCGGGCGCCGCGGCGTCGAAGGTCATCGTCAACTCGCGCACCGGCACCGTCGTGATGGGCGGCCAGGTGAGCGTGCTGCCGGCGGCGGTGTCGCACGGCTCGCTCACGGTGTCGATCTCGGAGAACGCGCAGGTCAGCCAGCCCAACGAATTCGGCCGCGGCCAGACCGTGGTCACGCCGCAGTCCACGGTGGAAGCCTCGGAGGACGGCGGTCGCATGTTCCTGTTCCAGGGCGGCACGTCGCTGGAGCAGATCGTGCGCGCGGTGAACGCCGTGGGCGCCGCGCCCGGCGACATCGTGGCGATCCTGGAGGCGCTCAAGCGCGCAGGGGCGCTGCGGGCGGAGCTGGAGGTGATCTGAGTGGCGCTCGCACGCCATCGCTCCTGTAGCCCGGGCAAGCGAAGCGCACCCGGGTTTCGTGCGTTGATGGTGCGCCATCCCGGGTGCGGCTTCGCCTTGCCCGGGCTACCAGCGCCGGACTTCCGCTGCGTCACGGCACAACTCTTGCCTTGACCCCACCATGCACCTGCGCCCCACCCTGTCCCAGCCGCTGACCACGCCGAGCACCGACGGTGCCCCGCGCGATCGCTCGCGCCTGGAATACGCCGCGCGGCAGCTGGAAGCGCAGTTCGCGCAGATGCTGGTGAAGTCGATGCGCAGCGCGTCCTTCGGCGATCCGCTGATGGGCGACAACTCGACCTACCGCGACATGTACGACCAGCAGCTCTCGCGCGAGCTCGCCAAGGGTCGCGGCCTCGGCCTGGCGCCGATGATCGTGCAGCAGTTGCAGCGCAGCGCCGGCATGAAGACCGACGCCGCCATCGCGCCCGAGGGCGGCTTCCCGCTCTCGCCCGGCGCATCGCCGATGTCGCTGTCGCTCACGCCGAGCAGCGGTGGCGTCTCGCTCCCCGCGCTCGCCACGCCCGCCCTGCCGCGCGTGGAAACGCCGCAGGTCGAATGCGATCCCAACGCCAAGCTCGACTGCTCCAGCCCGGAAGCCTTCGTGAAGTCGGTGTGGCCGCACGCGCAACGCACCGCGCAGGAGCTGGGCGTGGACCCGAAGGCGCTCGTCGCGCAGGCCGCGCTGGAAACCGGCTGGGGCCGGCGCCTGGCGAAGGACGGCGGCGAGGCGACCTCGCACAACCTGTTCGGCATCAAGGCCGGCTCGAAGTGGAGCGGCCAACGCGTCAACGCCGCCACGCACGAATACGTGGGCGGCACGCGCGTGAGCGAGCGCGCCGATTTCCGCGCCTACGGCTCCATCGGCGAGAGCTTCGCCGATTACGCCAGGCTGCTGAACAACCCCCGCTACGCCCAGGCGCGCGCCGCCGGCGGCGACACGCGCCAGTTCGCGCAGGCGCTGCAGAAGGCCGGCTACGCCACCGATCCCGCCTACGCCGCGAAGATCAACGCGATCGCCGAAGGCGCCACCCTCAACCGCGCGCTCGCCGCGCTCGACGGTCCGACCCGAGGCTAAGCATGGCCAACGTCCTGTCCACCGGCACCGGCGCCCTGATCGCGTTCCAGCGCGCACTGGCGACCGTGAGCCACAACGTCGCCAACGTGGCGACCGACGGCTATTCGCGCCAGCGCGTCGAACTGTCGACGCGTTCGCCCACCGACATGGGCTACGGCTACGTCGGCAACGGCGTGCAGGTGAGCGACGTGCGCCGCATCGCCGACCAGCTCGCCAACACGCGCCTGCTGGAAAGCGGCGGCGAACTCGCCCGCGCGCAGCAGCTCTCCGGGCTCGCCTCGCGCGTGGACGCGCTGTTCTCCGACACCGCGACCGGCCTGGCCGGCGTGTGGTCGAACTTCTTCGACGCGACCACGGGCCTGACCAGCAACCCCGCCTCCAGCGCCGCGCGCGAGGACGTGCTGGCCGACGCGAACGCGCTCACCGCGCGCTTCAAGCAGCTCAACAACCAGCTCGATTCGCTCAGCAACGAAGTCAACAGCGGCCTGCGCAGCAGCGCCGAGGAAGTCAACCGCATCGGCGCGGAGATCGCCCGCCTCAACGGCGAGGTCGCCAGCAACCCGAACAACGTCTCCAACGACCTGCTCGACCAGCGCGACCGCCTGGTCTCGCAGCTGGTCGGCTTCACCGGCGGCACCGCGGTCGAACAGGGCGACGGCTCGCTCAACGTGTTCACCGCCGGCGGGCAGGCGCTGGTCGTCGGCAACACGTCGGCCAAGCTCACCGTGGGCACCGATCCGTACCGCCCCGAGCGCGTGCGCCTGGCGCTGGACGGCAATGGCCAGCAGATCCAGCTCAGCGATTCCGCGCTGGGCGGCAAGATCGGCGGACTGATGGATTTCCGCAGCGACGTGCTCGATCCGGCGCAGGCCGAACTCGGGCGCATCGCGGTGGGCCTGGCCGATGCGTTCAACCAGCAGCACCGCGCCGGCATGGACCTCAACGGCCAGATGGGCACGGACTTCTTCACCGTGCCCGCGCCCGCCGTCAACAGCCACGCGAACAACACCGGCACCGGCACGCTGACGGCGAGCATCGGCGATCTTTCCAGACTCGACGCGCAGAACGTCGTGCTGAAGTTCGACGGCACCGCGTGGAGCGCCACGCGTTCGGACACCGGCGCGAACGTGCCGCTCACCGGCACCGGTACGGCGGGCGATCCGCTGGTCGTCAACGGCGTGGAACTCGTCGTCGGTGGCGCGCCGGCCGCGGGCGACCGCTTCCTGCTGCAGCCCACCGCGGGCGCGGCGGGCGGCATCGGCGTCGCCATCGACGATCCCAACCGGATAGCGGCAGCCACTCCGGTGAAGGCGCAGGCGGAACTCGACAACATCGGCACCGGCAGGATCGGCGGGGTGAAGGTCACCGATGCGGCGAACGCCGACCTGCTGACCCCGGCCGACATCGAATTCATCGACGGCACGCAGTACACCGTCAACGGCGCGGGCCCGTTCACCTGGACGCCGGGCCAGCCGATCGAAGCCAACGGCTGGAGCCTGAGCCTCGACGGCGTGCCCGCCGCGGGCGACCGCTTCAGCGTGGGCAGCACGGGCGCCGGCTCCAGCGACAACGGCAACGCGATCGCGCTGGGCAACATCGACGACGCCAAGGCGCTCAACGGCAGCACGGTGTCGCTCAACGGCGCGATCGGCGGCCTGACCACGTCGATCGGCTCGGCCGCGAGACAGGCCGACTACGCCGCCGAGGCGCAGCAGGTGCTGTTCGACCAGGCGCAGGCGGCGCGCGATTCGGTGTCCGGCGTGAACCTCGACGAGGAGGCGGCGAACATGCTGCGTTTCCAGCAGGCCTACCAGGCCGCGGCGCAGGTGATCTCCACCGCCGACAGCATGTTCCAGTCCCTGATCGCGGCGGTGAGCCGATGAACAACCGCATTTCCACCGCAGGCGCCTACCAGCTGCAGCTGGGCACGATGCTGCGCAAGCAGTCGAGCCTGGCGCACACGCAGCAGCAGCTCGCCACCGGCCAGCGGCTGGTCACGGCGAAGGACGATCCGGTCGCGGCCGGCACGGCGGTGTCGCTGGATCGCGCGACCGCCGAGCTGGAACGCTTCGGCGAGAACGCCAACCTGCTCGGCAATCGCCTCAACCTTCAGGAAAGCGTGCTCGCGCAGGCCGGCGACCGCCTGGCGCGCGTGCGCGAGTTGACCATCCAGGCCAACAACGCCGCGATGTCGAGCGACGACAAGAAGGCGATCACCGCCGAACTCAAGGTGATCCGCGATGAACTCATCGGCCTGGCGAACAGCCAGGACGGCAGCGGTCGCTACCTGTTCGGCGGCACCGCGGACGACCACGCGCCGTTCGTGGTGAGCGGCGGCAACGTCAGCTACACCGGCGACCAGCGCCAGCGCGAGGTCGAGATCGCACCGGACCAGTTCGTGTCCGACACGATCCCGGGCAGCGAGCTGTTCATGCGGGTCAAGACCGGCGACGGCCGTATCGACGGCGCCGCCGCGACGACCAACACCGGCAGCGGCGTGCTGATGGAATTCGGCCTGGATGCATCGGGCACGTGGAGCGGTGCGAGCTACAGCGTCGTCTTCACCGCCGCCGACGCGTACGAACTGCGCGACGCGAGCGGCGCGGTCATCGGCACCGGCACGTACGCCAGCGGCGAAGGCATCAACGTCGGCGGGCTCAACCTGCGCATCGACGGCGCGCCGGCGGCGGGCGACCGCTTTTCCGTCGGCCCAGCGGGCACCAACGACGTGTTCGCGATGATCGACGACCTGGTCGGCGCGCTGGAAATGCCCGACGACTCCCCGGCCCAGCGCGCGGCGCAGCAGAACGCGCTGCAGGCCTCGCTGCGCGACGCGGCGACGGCGCAGGAGCATTTCATCGACGGCCGTGCGGCCGGCGGCGCGCAACTGGCGGCGATGGACAGCGCGGCCGAACTGCGCGAGGCGCAGTCGGTGACCCTGGAAACCACGCTGTCGGGCATCCGCGACCTGGACTACGCCGAGGCGATCAGCCGCTTCCAGCTGGAAAGCACGGCGTTGCAGGCGGCCCAGCAGGCGTTCATGCGGCTGCAGTCGAGTTCGTTGTTCGATCTGATGTGAGTTTGGTGATTCGTGATTCGTGATTCGTGATTCGTGATTCGTGATTGGTGATTGGTGATTGGTGATTGGTGATTGGTGATTGGTGATTGGTGATTGGTGATTGGTGATTGGTGATTGGTGATTG
>NZ_JADWPE010000004.1 GCF_017308985.1 Lysobacter changpingensis
GTGAGCCGTGAGCCGGGCGTTTGTAGCCCGGGTAAGGCCGAAGGCCGCACCCGGGGCACGGCTCCGGGGCCGGGACGATGGGAGAACCCAGCGTTTGTAGCCCGGGTAAGGCCGAAGGCCGCACCCGGGGCAACGGCTCCGGCGAGGTAAACCCCGGGTGCGCTCCGCTTACCCGGGCTACAGGAGCCGGGTCCGACCGGGCGCCCGGCCCTTGCGAATCACGAATCACGAATCACGAATCACGAATCACGAATCACAAATCACGAATCACGCCCCCGCTTCTAGACGTCCATCCCACTTCCAAAGACTTGTCAACCAGGAGCTAAAGGTTTCCCACGCCGCGCCGCTACCTAGTTCAGCAGCGGCAAGGGCCGGCACCACCGACCAACCACTGCGGTAATTGCCGGCCGGCGAGCGCTTCGCCGGTGCCCTAACGGAAACCCACGGAGAACCACCATGGCACAAGTCATCAACAGCAACGTGATGTCGCTCAACGCCCAGCGCAACCTGGGCACCAGCAGCGCCAGCCTCGGCACCACCATCCAGCGCCTGTCGTCGGGCCTGCGCATCAACAGCGCGAAGGACGACGCCGCCGGCCTGGCGATCTCGGAACGCTTCAGCACGCAGATCCGCGGCCTCGACGTCGCCGTGCGCAACGCCAACGACGGCATCTCGCTGGCCCAGTCGGCCGAAGGCGCGATGGTCGAGATCGGCAACAACCTGCAGCGTATCCGCGAACTGGCCGTGCAGTCGTCCAACGCGACCAACTCGCAGTCCGACCGCGACGCGCTGAACGCGGAAGTCTCGCAGCTGGTCTCGGAAATCGACCGCGTCGCCAACCAGACCAACTTCAACGGCACCAAGCTGCTCGACGGCTCCTTCGCCGGCGCGCTGTTCCAGGTCGGCGCCAACTCGGGCCAGACCATCGCCGTGAACAACATCGTCGACGCCAACGCCAACGCGCTGGGCGGTGCGGTGTTCGACGAGAACGACTTCACCATCGCCGCGCCGGGCACCAACGCCGACGTCAAGATCACCGGCATGAAGATCACCGGCACCGACGGCGTGGAAGTCACGCTGGACGACATCGAAGTGAAGATGGGCGCCGATGCCGCCGCCACGCAGGAAGCCACCGCCAAGGCCGTGGCCGCCGCGATCAACGCCAAGATGGACCAGACCGGCGTCTACGCCGAAGTCGACAGCGGCACCGCCGGCCAGATCAACATGACGTCGATCAAGCACAGCGTCGGCTCCGACGGCACGTTCAACGCGATCGACGTGGACATGGGCACCTGGACGGGCGCGACCGCCCCGACGGCCCCGACCGCCACCGCCACCGCTCCGGCCGCCAAGTACGCCAACGACCTGGACATCTCCTCGTTCACCGGCGCGCAGCAGGCAATGGAAATCGTCGACAAGGCGCTGACCAGCGTGAACTCGGCCCGCGCCGACATGGGTGCGATCCAGAACCGCTTCACCTCGACCATCGCCAACCTGCAGGCGACGAGCGAGAACCTGACCGCCTCGCGCAGCCGCATCCGCGATGCCGACTACGCGAAGGAAACCGCCGAGCTGACCCGTACTCAGATCCTGAGCCAGGCCGGCACCGCGATGCTCGCGCAGGCCAACGCTGTTCCGCAGAACGTCCTCAGCCTGCTGGGCTGATCCACCGCCAGACGGGGCGCGATGCGCGCCCCGATGGCACCCCGGCGGGATGCGCGCGAACGCATCCCGCCGGTTCTTTCCGACAGGAGTCGCCATGACCGCTCATCGTTCGTTCCGTCCCACGCCGCGCAACGCGGTCCACGGTCGACACGGAGGCTGAGCGGTCATGGCCATTTCGACGCTCGGTTCCGGCATCGACATCCCCTCGCTCGTCGCGCAGCTGGTCGCGGCCGAGCGTTCGCCGGTGGAGAACCGCATCGCGCGCGGCGAGAACGCGGCGAAGACCGAACTCTCGGCGATCGGTTCGCTCAAGAGCGCGTTCTCCAATCTCAAGACCGCGCTCGACAAGCTGCGCAAGGACGACGGCACCAACGCGCGCGTCACCAACGTGCCCGAAGACGCCGGCTTCACCGCCAGCGCCGGCACGACGGCGGCGGTGGGCGAGTACGACATCCAGGTGCGCGAGCTGGCCACCGCGCACAAGCTCACCTCCGCGGGCAAGCCGGCCGACACGAAGATCGGCACCGGCACGCTGGTCATCGAGGCAGGCGACGAGACCATCGAGGTCACCATCGAGGAAGGCCGCAACACGCTGGCCGACATCCGCAGCGCGATCAACACCGCCGCCGCCGGCAAGGGCGTGAGCGCCAGCCTGGTCAACGCCGACGACGGCCAGCACCTGGTGCTGACCGCCACCGACACCGGCACCGAAGGCAAGCTGCGCATCACCACGACCGGCGGCGACGGCGGCCTGTCGATGCTCACCTTCGATCCGGGCGTCAGCACCGCGATGGCCGAGACCGTGCAGGCCAAGGACGCGAAGGTGATCGTCGACGGCCTGGCGCGCACCTCGTCCAGCAACTCGATCACCGACCTGCTGCCCGGGGTCACGCTCACCCTGACCGAAGCCAAGCCGGACGAGACGTTCACGCTGAAGGTGTCCACCGACAACGACGCGCTCAAGACCACGCTGTCGGGCTTCATCAGCGCGTACAACGCGGCGATCGGGCTGACCAAGTCGCTCACCGCCTACAACGCCGACACGCAGACCGGCTCGGCGCTCACCGGCGACAGCATGGTGCGCGGCCTGCAGGCGCAGCTGCGCAACATGGCCAGCGAACAGGTCGTCGCGTTGAAGGAGCTGGGCGTGAAGATCAACACCGACGGCACGCTCACGCTCGACAGTTCCGAGCTGACCAAGGCGCTGGCCGAGGACCCGGGCGCGCTGTCGCGCCTGTTCTCCGGCGACGACACCAGCTACGGCGCCAAGCTGGAGACCATGCTCGGCGACGTGCTGGAGAACGAAGGCCTGTTCGACTCGCGCACCGACAGCCTCAACGCGCGCCTGAAGACCTACAACAAGCAGTACGAAGACCTGGATCGCCGCATGGAATCGCTGCAGGCCCGCTACACCGCGCAGTTCACCGCGATGGAGCAGATGGTCACGCAGCTGCAGAGCTCCAGCGGCTTCCTTTCGCAGCAACTCGTTTCGATGTCGTAATCCCTGGAGCCCATCCACATGCTCGGCGCCCACCGCAACTACGCCAACCAGTACCGCAGCACCGGCGTCAGCGCCGCCGTGCTGGAAGCCGATCCGCACCGCCTGGTCGCGCTCATGCTCGCCGGCGCGCGCGATCGCATCCGCCTGGCCGGCGCGTGCCTGGAACGCGGCGACATCCCGCGCAAGGCCAAGGCCATCAGCGACGCCAGCGGCCTGATCACCGGCCTCAACGGCGCGCTCAACCTGGAAGCCGGCGGCGAGATCGCGCAGGGCCTGCAGTCGCTGTACGACTACGCGCAGCAGCGCCTGCTGCTGGCCAACAGCGACAACGACGCCGAGGCCCTGAACGAAGTGGATTCGCTGCTGGGCGAGATCGAATCGGCTTGGCTGGCGATCGCGCCGAAGTCGCCGTGATGTCCGGTTCCGTGTCGCCCACCGTGCCCGCGCTGCCCGAAGCCGACATCCGCGCGGCCATGCACGCGCAGCAGTGGGAGCGCGCGTTCGAACTGCTGGCCGACCACGACCGCGCCCTGCGCGAGGCGCTGGGATCGGCCGATCTGTCGCAACTGCCGTCGGCGCCGTGGCGCGAACTGCTGGACCAGCAGGCCGCGCTGCTCGGCGACCTGGTGGCGCTGCGCGACGAAACCGCGGAGATCCTCGCGCGCATGGGTCGCGAGCGTCGCGGCGCCCTCGCCTACCGGACCTTCGCCGGATGACCTCTTCGGCCGCCGACGCGCAATTGTTCGGCGACGTGCTGGCCTACCAGGACCGGCGCCCGGCGGCCTTCGTGCCCGGCCCGGCCGATCCCGCCGCCGCGCATCTGGCCGCGGCGCGCGCGGAAATGCTGCTGACCTCGCTCGCGCTGAGCGAAAACGCGCGCAGCGAGGACGGCGACGAACACGTCGAACCGTCGTCGTCGCTGCAACGCGTGGAAGCCAAGCTCGACCTGGTGCTCGGCCTGCTCGGCGCGATGCTGCGCGAGCGTGGCGACCTCCCGCCGCCCACGGTGCTGCGCTGGTCCACGCGCGGCGCGTGCATCGACGTGCTCGGCGATGCGCTGGCGATCCACCCCGGCGCGCGCGGCGTGCTGCGCGTGCAGCCGGCCGAATGGCTCCCCGACTGCATCGAACTGCCCGCGCACGCGATCGCCGTCGAAGGCGCCCGTGCGTGGCTCGCCTTCGACCCCTTGCCGCCGACGCTGGCCGACGCGCTGGAGCGTCACCTGTTCCGCCTGCATCGCAAGCAGGTGGCGGAAAGCAGGCGCCTGAAGGACTTGTAGCGCTTGCAGCTTTTGCCGAAAGCTCCGGCCCTGCGTGCAGGGAGGAATGGAGCCGTGCACCCATACCGTCGCGTCCGGTCCCCGGCGCTCCGACGACACATTTGCAGCCCCCGTCACATTCCGGACGTGAACGAATGGTCCCTCCACGTCACCTCGGATAAGGTGCCCGACGAAGGGTTGGCGTTTCTGGGGAACGGAGTTGGGCTCGGGGCTGTTGCGCGTACTGATCTGCGATGACCATACGCTGGTCCGTGCGGGGCTGCGGCGCCTGCTGGAGTCGTTCGCCGATATCGAGGTCGTGGCCGAGGCCGCCAACGCGGACCAGGCCGTCATCGGGTCGCGCCAGCACCAGCCGGACATCGTCCTGCTCGATCTCTCCATGCCCGGCCGCAGCGGCTTCGAAGCGCTGGTCGAACTGCGCCGCGAGCAACCCGCCTGCCGCGTCGTGGTGATGTCGATGCACGACGATCCGACCCACGTGCGCGAAGCGCTGGCGCGCGGCGCCAGCGGTTTCGTCGTCAAGGAAGCCGCGCCGGCGGAGCTGGAAATCGCGATCCGCGCCGCCGCCGCCGGCCGCACCTACCTCAGCCCGCAGGTCTCCGCACCGCAGTTGTTCGCGCGCCCGCGCACCGAGGAGGGCGTCGACGCCCTGCCCCCGCGCCAGCGCGAAATCCTCGCCGCGCTTGGCGCCGGCCGCACCAGCAAGCAGATCGCCGCCGACCTGGGGATCAGCGTCAAGACGGTGGAAACCCACCGCGCCCGCATCATGGCCACGCTGGGCTGCCGCAACGCGATCGAACTGCTGCGCATGGCGATGCGGCTGCACGATCGGCCGGCGGGATAACGAAAGGCGCTGCCCTTGTAGCGAGCCTTTGCAGCCCGGGTGAGCGAAGCGCACCCGGGAACGCGGTCACCTCCCCTTCCCGGGTGCGCTTCGCTTACCCGGGCTACAAGAGCAGCATCGTCCTCCCTGGAAGATCGTGGTCCCTGCAAAAGCTGGAATGACGGCTGGGTGGCTCACCGGCGAGCGAGCGCCACACGTCACGCCCAGCCGCCCCTGTGGCCCACCCCTTGCAACACCCCCAACGCCACAAACCCGACATCGCGCCAACGCCAAAGCGTCGTCACATCCCCCGACAGTGACCCGTATCCACGTGCCCATCCGCGTCACTGCCTGACGCGCGCGAACAACCCCAGTCGGAAACACGTCGCAATGTAGGGGACGCCCCGACAAACCGACAGGAATTCCCCGGCTCATGTCCGGGGATGCCCCGATTCGTTTGCCGTCACCTTCACACCACGATTACCTCCGTGGCCGCCGGCTCCGGCGGATGGGGACACGACAGTGAAAGCTACCTTGAGTCCGAAGCTCGGACTCGGCGTCAACCTGACGCCGCAACTGCTGCAATCGATCCGGCTCCTGCAGCTCACCGCGCCGCAGCTCGAACTCGAGCTCCGCCAGGCGCTGGAGCGCAATCCGCTGCTGGAGCAGGACGACGTCGAGGACGACGGCACCGAACCCACGGCCGACGCGCAGCAGGAAACCGCCGCGTGGGACGAGCTTCCCGAGCCGTCGTTCCTGTCCGGCGGCAACGGCGGCGGCGAGTTCGACGACGACGCCGCGTCGCGGATCGCCGACGGGGAATCGAGCGATCCGCGCGTGCGCCTGCTGCAGTCGCTGTCGCTGCAGTGGAAGCCGCGCGACGTCGAACTGGCCGCGTGGTGGCTGGACCAGTGCGACGACCGCGGCTACCTGGAAGCCCCGCTCGACGAACTGCACGCGCTCGGTGCGGGCACGTGCAATGCCGATGCCAGCGAACTGGAAATCGTCCGCCAGCGCCTGCTCCACGGCGAATGGCCGGGCGTGGCCGCCTGCGATGCCGCCGAATGCCTGCGCGCGCAGCTCTCGCTTGCGCCCGGATCGGCCACGCGCACGCTCGCCGCGCGCATCCTGGCCGATCACATCGACCTGCTCGCGATGCACGACGAAGCCGCGCTCGCCAAGGCGCTGAAGGCCGACCCCGGCGACGTTCGCGACGCCATCGCCCTGATCCTCACCCTGCGCGCGCATCCCATCGAAGACAGCGCGGTGAACGAACGCGACGTCGTGGTGCCCGACGTCGTCGCCTGGCGCGCCGACGGCCGCTGGCACGTCGCGCTCAACTCGCGCACCGCCCCGCGCCTGCGCATCGCGCCGCATTGCGAACGCGCCCTGGCCGATGCGCCGGGCGACGTGTCCGCGCTGCGCGGCCTGCTCGATGAAGCGCGCTGGCTGGTTCGCGGCGTGGCGATGCGCAACGACACGTTGCTGCGCACCACGCAGGTGCTGGTCGAACGCCAGCGCGCGTTCCTGGAGCGCGGCGAGGAAGCCATCGCCCCGCTGACGCTGCGCGAGGTCGCCGACGCCATCGGCATGCACGAATCCACCGTCTCGCGCATCACCAGCGGCAAGTACCTGCAGACGCCGCGCGGCACGATCGAACTCAAGCGCCTGTTCGCCGTGCGCCTGGACGGCGCGGAAGTCTCCGGCAGCGCGGTCAAGGCGATGGTCAAGCGCCTGATCGACGCCGAACCCTCGCACGCGCCGCTCGCCGACGACACCATCGCCGGCCTGCTCGCCCGCCAGGGCGTGCGCGTGGCGCGCCGCACCGTCGCGAAGTACCGTGACCAGCTGGCCATCGCGCCGGCGCGCCAGCGCCGCCGCCCGGCCCTCGCCAAGGCTGGATGATCCGAACATGCGCGAACTCAAGATCCTCATCGTCGACGACCACCCCGGCTTCATCAGCGCGGCGATCCGCCACCTGCGCAAGCAGCCGTGGGCGAACGTCGTGGGCACCGCCGGCAACGGCATCGAAGCCATCACCCAGTGCGAGACGCTGCGTCCGGACGTGGTGCTGATGGACATGGCGATGCCGGAAATGGGCGGCCTGCAGGCCGCGCGCCTGATCAAGGCGCAGGACGAACCGCTGCCCTACATCGTCATCGCCAGCCATTTCGACGACACCGAGCACCGCGAGCACGCCCTGCGCGCCGGCGCCGATGCCTTCGTCAGCAAGCTTGCCTACATCCAGGACGTGCTCCCGCTGCTGGAGCGCCTGGCTTCGGAAGACACCCCATGAGCGAGTCCCGCATCCTCCTGATCGACACCGACATGGCGCGCGCCGAACGCGTCGCCACGCTGCTGGAGTTCATGGATTTCACCCCGCGCATCGCCAGCGACGCCGGCGAGATCAACCTCGACCGCGCGCGCGCCACCGACTGGGTCGCCGTCATCGCCGGCGACACCAGCGGCGACGCGCAGGCGTGGGAGCGCTTCGCCGCGTGGCTGGGTTCGCATCCGCTGCATCCGCCGGTGCTGGAACTGCCGGGCCATGCCGATAACGCCGCGTGGCGCGTGCAGCTGCATCCGGACCAGGTCTGGGCGCTGGATTACCCGATCCGTCGCACGCAGTTGCAGGACGTGCTGCGTCGCGCGAGCCTCAAGCGGCTGGACGACGACGCGCGCCGCGAGATCCCGCAGGTCGGCCCGACCGGCCGCAGCGCCGCCGTGCTGCGCCTGAACCGCATGATCGACCAGGTCGCCAACTTCGATACGACCGTGCTGATCCTTGGCGAATCCGGCACCGGCAAGGAAGTCGCCGCGCGCGCGATCCATGCGCGTTCGAAGCGTCGCGAGAAGCCGTTCGTCGCGATCAACTGCGGCGCGATCCCGCCGGACCTGCTGGAAAGCGAACTGTTCGGCCACGAGAAGGGCGCCTTCACCGGCGCGCTGACGCAGCGCAAGGGCCGTTTCGAGATGGCCGAAGGCGGCACGCTGCTGCTGGACGAAATCGGCGACATGCCGATGGCGATGCAGGTCAAGCTGCTGCGCGTGCTGCAGGAGCGCTGCTTCGAGCGCGTCGGCGGCGGCGCGACGATGAAGTGCGACGTGCGCGTGATCGCCGCGACGCACCGCAACCTGGAATCGCACATCGCCGAGGGCAAGTTCCGCGAGGACCTGTTCTATCGCCTCAACGTGTTCCCCATCGAGATGCCGTCGCTGCGCGAGCGCGCGGCGGATCTTCCGGACCTGATCAACGCGATCTCGCGCCAGCTGTCCGACAGCGGCCGTGGCCGCGTGACGCTGGCCGGCGATGCGGTCGCGATGCTGCAGCAGTACGCCTGGCCGGGCAACGTGCGCGAGCTGAGCAACCTGCTGGAGCGCCTGTCGGTGCTGCACCCGAACGGCCTGGTGCGCGCCGACGACCTGCCGGCGCGTTACCGCTGCCAGCTGCCGGCGGAAACGCTGGCGTCGATCGACCGCATCGAACCGGAAGAACCCGCGCCGGTGATGGCGCTGCTGCGCGAAGCCGAAGCCGCGCCCGACCCGGCGACGCTCTCGCCGACCACCACGCTGCCGCCGCAGGGCATCGACCTGCGCGGGCACATCGCGAACATCGAACTGGACCTCATCCGCGCCGCGCTGGCCCAGACCGGCGGCGTCGTCGCCCATGCCGCCCCCCTGCTCGGCCTGCGCCGCACCACGCTGGTGGAGAAGCTGCGCAAGTACGGGATCGAGCGGGATTCGATGGAGCTGGCGTCGGAGTTCTGATTTCGCGCGGAGGGTGTTAGCGCTCGCGCGTTGTTCGGTAATCGGGAAACACCGGCGAACCTCCCCACCGTCATTCCAGCGAAAGCTGGAACCCATGCGTTTGCCACCGCTCTTGTAGCCCGGGTAAGCGAAGCGCACCCGGGGCGCGGTCGCGTCTCCAACCCGGGTGCGCTTCGCTTACCCGGGCTACAAAAGAACATCGCCGCCCGAGAACGCCGTGATCCCAACAGGACGTCATCCCGGCGAAGGCCCAGGCCCGTAATGCGCGGGCACTTTCTCACCGGCAAACCACCCCACCGTCATTCCAGCGAAAGCTGGAACCCATTGCGTTTGCCAACGCTCTTGTAGCCCGGGTAAGCGAAGCGCACCCCGGGCGCGGTCGCGTCTCCAACCCGGGTGCGCTTCGCTTACCCGGGCTACAAAGACACATCGCCGCCGGAGAACACCGTGATTCCAAGGAGGATCGTCACCCCATCCTCCGCCGGGTTGACGGTGTGGTGCGGGACGCCACAGACGGAGTACCCGAAGCGCCTACGCGCCGGAATTGCGGCGCCTCCCCTCCCCCGCGCCAGAAACCCGTTCATGAATCCGTGGCACGCCGCTTGCCTGTACCCGGCAGGACCTCCGTGCCGGTACGTCACGCCTCATGACCGACGCCATTTCTTCCATCCTGTCGCAGATCCGCGCGCATGAAATGCGCATGCGCGGGCCCGATGCCGCGCCGGGCAACGCGATCTCGCCGTCCGCGCTCGCGCCGGGCGCCGCCAGCGGCGCGTCGGGGACGCAGGGTGCGCCGGGATTCCAGCAGACCCTCAGCAACGCCATCGACAGCGTCAGCCGCGCGCAGAACACCAGCGGCGCGCTGCAGCAGGCGTTCGAACTCGGCGACCCGCGCGCCGACCTCGCCCGCGTCATGGTCGCCATGCAGCAGTCCTCCGTCGCCTTCCGCGCGACGGTCGAAGTGCGCAACCGGCTGGTGCAGGCGTATCAGGACGTGATGAACATGCCGGTCTGATGACCGTGATTGGTGATTCGTGAATGGTGATTCGAAAGAGCCACCGCACGACAACCTGATCGCCAGCCCACCACCTCGCGCCCGCAACACCAATCACGAATCACAAATCACGAACCACGCCCATGGCCGTCATCACCCTCCCCAACCAGACCAAACTGCGCGAACTGCGCGGGCTGCAGGACATCCCGGTGGTGCGGCAGCTGGGGCTGTTCGCGCTCGTGGCGGCGGTCATCGCGCTGGGGCTGTGGATGTTCTTCTGGACGCAGAAGCCCGACTACGTGCCGGTGTTCGCCGGGCTCGATCCGAAGTCCACCAGCGAAGCGTCGGAGCTGCTGGGCACCGCGCAGATCCCGTTCCGCATCGATCCGGGTTCCGGCGCGCTCGCCGTCCCGCAGGACCAGCTCGGCAACGCCAAGCTCGCGCTCGCCGCGGCCGGGCTTCCGGCGAAGACCGATTCGGGCTTCGACGCCATCAAGGGCGACCAGGGTTTCGGCACCAGCCAGTTCATCGAGAACGCCCGCTACCAGCATGCGCTGGAAGCCGAACTCGCCCGCACCATCGCCAACCTGCGCCCGGTGCGCGAGGCGCGCGTGCACCTGGCGATGCCCAAGCCGTCCGCGTTCACGCGGCAGAAGGAGCCGGCCAGCGCGTCGGTGGTCCTGCAGCTGCACAGCGGCGCGGCGCTGGAACAGGGCCAGGTCGACGCCATCGTGCACCTGGTCGCCTCGAGCATCCCCGGCCTGCCGCCGGAACGCGTCACCGTCGTCGACCAGTACGGCCGCATGCTGTCGAACGTCGATCCGGATTCCGACGCCGCCATCAGCGCCAAGCAGTTCGACCAGCAGCATCGCCTCGAAGCGACCTACGTCCAGCGCATCCACGAACTGCTCGAACCGATGACCGGCAACGGCCGCGTCAGCGCGCAGGTCAGCGTGGACATGGACTTCGCGCAGACCGAGGAGGCGCGCGAGGTCTACGGCCCGCAGCAGCCGATGATCCGCAGCGAACAGCTGTCCGAATCCAGCGCCGGCGGCGGCAACGCGCCGCAGGGCGTGCCGGGCAGCGCGAGCAACACGCCGCCCGCACCGCCGCCGGCGAATGCCGCCGCGAATGCGAACGCGCCCGCGAACGCCACCGCCGCCGCGCAGCAACAGCAGCAGGCCGCGCCGAGCGGCCCGTCCTCGCGCAGTTCGGTGCGCAATTACGAGATCGACCGCACGCTCACCCACACCCGCCAGGGCCCGGGCCGCGTGCGCCGCGTGACCGCCGCGGTACTGGTGGACAACGTGCCCGGCGCGGCCGGCAAGAACGGCAAGCCGTCGCTGCGCGCGCTCACCGATCCGGAACTCAAGCGCATCGAGGCGCTGGTGCAGCAGGCGATCGGCTTCGACGCGCAGCGCGGCGATGCGGTGTCGGTGGTCAACGCGCCGTTCGCGCGCGACGTCGCCGCGCAGGGCGAGGAAGACAACGTGCCGCTGTGGGAGCACCCGCGCGCGATGGAGTTCCTGCGCATCGTCGTCGGGGGGCTGGCGGTGCTCGCGCTGATCCTGTTCGTGCTGCGCCCGATGCTGCGCCAGCTGATGGGCGTCAAGCCCGAGCCGAAGAAGAACAAGAAGCAGATCGCCGAAGCCACCATCGTGCCGGTGGAGGACGAGGAGATTCCGGTCGCGCTCTCCGCGCCGCCGCAGGAAGCCGCGCCGGCCGCGCTGCCGCCGGGCACGATGAGTTTCGACGACAAACTGGAAGTGGCGCGCGCGGCGGTCAGCAACGACTCCAAGCGCGTGGCGCAGGTGGTACGCGAGTGGGTGGAATCCGATGGCTGATCCGACCGGACTGACGGGCGTGCAGCGCGCCGCGGTGGTGCTGCTCTCGCTCGGCGAGCAGCAGGCCGCCGAGGTGCTCAAGCACATGAGCGCCAAGGAAGTGCAGAAACTGGGCCTGGCGATGACGTCCGTCAGCGGCGTCTCGCGCGATGCCGTGGGCCGGGTGATCGACCAGTTCGTCGACACCCTCGCCCAGCCCAGCGGCCTGGGCGCCGGCGCCGACGAATACGTGCGCGCCGTGCTGGTGCAGGCGCTCGGCGAGGAGCGCGCGAGCAGCCTGATCGACCGCATCCTGCTGGGCCGCAACACCTCCGGCCTGGACACGCTCAAGTGGATGGAGCCGCGCGCGATCGCCGACCTGGTGCGCAACGAGCACCCGCAGATCATCGCGATAGTGATGGCGCACCTGGACAGCGACCAGGCCGCGGAAGTGCTCAAGTGCCTGCAGGACCGCGTGCGCGCCGACGTGCTGCTGCGCATCGCCACGCTCGACGGCATCCCGCCGAACGCGCTGAACGAACTCAACGACGTGATGGCGCGCCAGTTCGCCGGCGCGCAGAACCTGAAGTCGTCCTCGGTCGGCGGCGTGAAGGTCGCGGCGAACATCCTCAACTTCATGGATTCGGGCCAGGACGAGCAGATCCTGGGCACCATCGGCGAGATCGACGGCGAGCTCGGCGTGCGCATCCGCGACCTGATGTTCGTGTTCGACAACCTGGCCGAGATCGACGACCGCGCGATGCAGGCGATCCTGCGCGAGGTGCCCAACGACAAGCTCTCCGTCGCGCTGCGCGGCGCCGAGGCGCGGGTGCGCGAGAAGATCACCTCCAACATGTCGCAGCGTGCGGCGGAAATCCTGCTGGAGGACATGGAGGCGCGCGGCCCGGTGCGGCTGGCGGAAGTCGAGGCGGCGCAGAAGGACATCCTCGCGATGGTCCGCAAGATGGCCGACGCGGGCACGATCCAGCTGGCGGCGAAGGCCGAGGCGTTCGTATGAGCCTCACCTCGGCCTGGAACACCGAGATGGCCGGCGCCGTGCGCTGGACCGCGCCGGGCCTGGAACCGCCACCGCCGGAACCGATCGTCGAACCGCCGCCCCCGCCGCCGAGCGTGGAGGAACTGCAGGCGATCGAGCAGGCCGCGCACGACCAGGGCTATGCCGACGGCCTCGCGCGCGGGCATGCGGAAGGGTTCGCGACGGGCCAGGCGGAAGTGCGCCGGCTGATCGCGCAGATCGAGGGCATCCTGGACGGCTTCACGCGTCCGCTGTCGCGGCTCGACGACGAGGTGTCGGAAGCGCTCGCCGAACTCGCGGTGCGCGTGGCGGGATCGCTGCTGGGGCCTGCCTACACGGCCGATCCGTCGCTGCTGGCCGACCTGGTGCGCGAAGCGCTGGACGCCGTCGGCACCGACCAGCGCGCGGTCGAACTGCGCCTGCATCCGGACGACATGGGCGTGCTCTACCCGCACCTGGCCGGCCTGGACGGCGTGCGTTTCACCAACGACAGCACGCTGGCTCGCGGCGAACTGCGCGTGCACAGCGAAAGCGTGCGCATCGACGGCACGCTCGCGGCGCGGCTGCAGGCGGTGCTGGAGAGCACGATCGCGGCGCATGGGGCGGTGAAGTGAGCGCGCCTTTGAAGCCTCGCTCGTGTAGCCCGGGTCAGGCCGGAGGCCGCACCCGGGGCAACGGCTCCGGGGATGTACGCCCCGGGTGCGCTTCGCTTACCCGGGCTACGAACGCCTGGCCCGGCAAACGGTCCGGAATTTGCACGGCCCAGGCATGACCACCCCCGCCTCCCACTGGCAGGACGCGCGCAACCTCCGCCTCGCCGCGCGCCTCAACGAAGCCGCGCCGCAGCCCACGTCCATGGGGCTGGCGCGCGAAGGCGTGCTGCGTCGCGCCGTCGGCCTGACGCTGGAAGCCTCCGGCTGCAGCGCGCCGCTGGGCTCGCGCTGCCGCGTGGAAACGCAGGGCGGCGTGTGGGTCGATGCGGAAGTCGTCGGCTTCTCCGGCGACCGCACCTTCCTCATGCCCAGCGCACACCTGGAAGGGCTGCTTCCGAACGCGCGCGTCGTCCCGTCGCGGCAACGCGGTGAAGTCGCGGTGGGCGAAGGCCTGCTCGGCCGCGTGATCGACAGCGACGGCGTGCCGCTCGACGGACGCGGGCCGATCCGCGCGGAGAACTGGGTCGGCCTCGCCGGCAAATCCGTCAATCCGCTGATGCGCGAACCGATCACGCGTTCGCTCGACGTCGGCGTGCGCGCGATCAACGCGCTGCTGCCCATCGGCCGCGGCCAGCGCGTGGGCCTGTTCGCGGGCTCCGGCGTCGGTAAATCCACGCTGCTGGGCATGATGACGCGCTTCACCGCCGCCGACGTGATCGTGGTGGGGCTGATCGGCGAACGAGGCCGCGAAGTGCGCGATTTCGTCGAAGCCACGCTCGGCGAGGAAGGCCTGCGCCGCGCCGTCGTCGTCGCCGCACCCGCCGATCGCCCACCGCTCGCGAGACTGCACGGCGCGTTGCGTGCGACCGCTATCGCCGAGTGGTACCGCGACCAGGGGCTGCACGTATTGCTGCTGATGGATTCGCTCACGCGTTACGCGCACGCGCAGCGCGAGATCGGCCTGTCCGTCGGCGAGCCGCCGACCACGCGCGGCTATCCGCCGTCGGTCTTCGCGAAACTGCCGGCGCTGGTCGAACGCGCGGGCAACGGCGCCGACGGGCGCGGTTCGATCACCGCGTTCTACACCGTGCTCACCGAAGGCGACGACCAGCAGGAACCCATCGCCGACGCCGCGCGCGCGATCCTCGACGGCCACATCGTGCTGACGCGCCGCATCGCCGATGCCGGCCAGTACCCGGCGATCGACGTGGAAGTCTCGGTCAGCCGCGTGATGCAGGACATCACCGACGCGCCGTGGCGCGAGCGCATCCGCAAGCTCAAGCGCCTGATGGCCGCCTACAACGCGCAGCGCGACCTCATCGCGATCGGCGCCTACCAGCGCGGCAACGATCCGGTCGTCGACGAAGCGCTGGCGCGCTGGCCGGCGATCCTGAATTTCCTGGGCCAGGACGTGAGCGAGGCGGCGGATGTCGCCGCCAGTCGCGATGCGCTCGCCCGACTGCTTGACGATGTCCGTGAACCCGTTGTCGCCCGACCGATGGAGACTGCATGACCCGCTCCCAACGCCTAGATCCCCTGCTCAACCTGATGCAGCAGCGCCAGGACGCCGCCGCGCGCGAGGTCGCCGAGCGCGACCGCCAGCTCGCCGAGCAGGAACAGCGCCTGGACGCGCTGCGCCGCTACGCCGAGGAATACGCGATCACGCCGAGCGAGGCGACCATCGCGCCGGCGCTGCTCGCCAACCGCATCGCCTTCCGCGCCAAGCTCGAAACCGCCGTGGACCAGCAGACGCGCATCGTCGATTCCAGCCGCCAGAACCGCGACGTCGAGCGCGCGCGCCTGATGCTCGCCAGCCGCGACACGAAGGTACTCGGGCAGCTGGCCGACAGCTACCGCGCGCAGGAAACGCGCGTGGCCGAACAGCGCGTGCAGCGCGAACTGGACGACCTCGGCGGACGGCGCCGCACCAACGGCAACGACGGAGCGGAGTGATGCAGGCGTTCGACGCCCTCTTCGGCGGGCAGCGCGCGGGTTCGGCGCGCAACACGACTCCGGATGCGTCGCGCTCTTCGAACGCGCAGGACGGCGCAGCTTCGTCGGGCGGGTTCGACCGGATGCTGCAGGCGCAGGGGGCGCGCAACATCGCGTCGAATCCGGCGTCGCGCATGAACGAATCGCCGAATGCGTCCGCGCAGGCGAAGGCGAAGGACGCGTCGCCGCGCCATGCGGAATCGCCGCGTGCGTCGGAGGAATCGAAGTCGCCGGAAACGAAGTCCGGCGAGGCGAAATCGAACGACGCGTCGCGCGAGACCGCGCGTGCCGAGTCCAGGGACGATGCACCGCGCGACGCGAGCGATGGCGCTTCCGAGTCCGACACCGCTGCGACCGCTTCGGAAGACACGACGGCTGCGAGCGACACGTCCGCGCCCGCTGCGACGACGGCGTCCGGCGATGCAACGGCGCCGGCGCTTCCCGAACAGATGCTGGCGCTGCTCAACGGCCTGGCGGGCGCCAGCACGGGTGCCGCCGCGACGCCGTTCGCCGTTGCCCCCGAAGCGCAGCCGCCCGGCCTGCTGCGTGACGTTGCCGTGGCGACGGCTTCCGATCCGCGCGGCGGCAATGCCACCGCTCCGGTCCTGCCGACGCTGCCCGGCGCGCAAGCCGCGACCGCTGCGGCGACCGATGGCGGCGCCACGGCTGCGTTCGCGATGGCGATGGGCGCCGCCGCTTCGGCGGACACGAAGACCTCGGGCGCTACCGACGCCACGCTGGATTCGATCGGAATGGGCGATACGGCTTCGACGTCCGCGTCGCTGCCCTCGGTATCGACGATGACGAACCATCCGCTTCCGCGCGGTGTCGCAGCGACGGTCCAGACGAACACGCCGATTCCGCTGGACAACGGTTTCGACGATGGCTTCTCCTCGCGCATCGCGTGGCTGGCCGACCAGAAGATCGGTCACGCCGAAATCCGCATCACGCCGGATCACCTCGGCGCGATCGACGTGCGCCTGCAGATCGACGGCAACCGCGTGAACGCCGAATTCAACAGCGCCCAGCCGGACGTGCGGCATGCGCTGGAATCGAGCCTGCCGCGCCTGCGCGACATGCTGGGGCAGCAGGGGCTGCAACTTGGCCAGGCCGACGTCGGCCAGCGCCAGGCGCAGCAGCAGGGGGCGAACGGGCAGGCGTCGTCAGCGTTTGCCGGCGGCGCCGATCGCGCCGATGCCGGGAACGATGCCGGCTGGTCGCGCGGCCCGGCGGTGAGGGCGTCGCGCGGGTTGCTGGACGAGTACGCCTAACGGGGCTGTCGGGAGTCTGACGCCCGGCTCCTGTCAAAAGGCCGACGCTGTTAAGCCCCTCTCCCCGCGGGAGAGGGGCTTGAACCAGGCGATCCATTTGCCCTTGTAGCCCGGGCAAGCGAAGCGCACCCGGGTCGAGGTTTCCGGCGCCGGCGTCCCGGGTGCGGCCTGCGGCCTTACCCGGGCTACAAACACTCTTGAGCCCCTCTCCCCTCGGGAGAGCGGCTAACCACCGGCACACGCCTTGCACGGACCCGGCATCCCCATCACGCCGAGCTCCACCGCAATGTCCAAGCCCGCTGCCCAAGCCGCTCCGCCCGCGCCCAGGAGCAACAACCTCGCGCTGTGGATCCTGATCGCCCTGCTGGCGATCGGTCTGGCCGGTGCCGGGGCGTGGTGGTTCATGCAGGGGCGCGGCGGCGAATCGGCCGGCGCCCAGAAGGAACCCGCCGCCGCCTCGCAGCCGGCGCGCTACTACGCGCTGGAACCGGCGTTCGTGGTGAACCTCGCCGACACCACGGCCGTGCGCTACCTCCAGGCCGACGTGCAGGTCATGACGCGCGATGAAGCCACCGGCGCCGCGCTCGAACTGCACACGCCGGCCATCCGCAACCGCCTCCTGCTCCTGTTCGGGCAGCAGACCGCCGCCCAGCTCGCGCAGCGCTCGGCCAAGGAACGCCTGCAGCAGCAGGCCCTGGCCGAAGTGCGCGGCGTGCTGAAGGCCGAACACGCGCCCGACAAGGTCGAAGCCGTGTTCTTCACCAGCCTGGTCACGCAGTAACCCCGCCGGAGCGCGACTTCGATGATGACCGACCTGCTTTCACAGGACGAGATCGACGCCCTCCTCCACGGCGTGGACAGCGGCGCGGTCGAGACCGAGCCGCCGCCGGCGCCCGGCGAGGCCCGCAATTACGATTTCGCCAGCCAGGACCGCATCGTCCGCGGCAAGCTGCCGACGCTGGAGATGATCAACGAGCGCTTCGCGCGCACCTGGCGCATCGGCCTGTTCAACCTGCTGCGCCGCTCGGCGGACCTGTCGGTGCGCGGCATCGACCTGATCCGCTTCGGCGAGTACATGCACTCGCTGCAGGTGCCGACCAACCTCAACCTGGTGAAGATGAAGCCACTGCGCGGCACCGCGCTGGTGATGTTCGAGCCGCGCCTGGTGTTCACCGTGGTGGACAACTTCTTCGGCGGCTCGGGCAAGTACCACACGCGCATCGAGGGCCGCGAGTTCACGCCCACCGAGATGCGCGTGATCCAGCTGCTGCTGCGACAGACCTTCTCCGACCTGGTCGATGCCTGGGCGCCGGTGATGCCGGTGGAGTTCGAATACCTCAATTCCGAGGTCAACCCGCACTTCGCCAACATCATCAGCCCGCGCGAATACATCGTGGTGTGCCGCTTCCACGTCGAACTGGAAGGCGGCGGCGGCGAGTTCCACATCTCCTTCCCGTACGCGATGCTCGAGCCGATCCGCGAGCAGCTCGACGCCGGCGTGCAGAGCGACCGCATCGAACGCGACGAAAGCTGGACGATCGCGCTGCGCTCGCAGCTGCACGACGCGGAGATCGAGCTGTCCAGCGTGCTGGCGCAGCGTTCGATCAGCCTGCGCGAGCTGTGCCGGCTCCGCGTGGGCGACGTGATCCCGATCGAACTGCCCGGCACGGCGATGCTGAAGGTGGAGCAGATGCCGCTGTTTTCCGGCGAATTCGGCACGCACAACGGCCGCAACGCCATCAAGGTCAACGCCGTGCACGCGGTCCGCAGCGCGCCGGTGTTCGATCCGCACAACCCGAACCAACTCGACACCATCAGCGCCACCGCGCTCACCCAGGCCTGACCGATGAACACTTCCGACAACGCCGCACGCGCCGCCTTCGACCCGCTGACCGCCGAGACCGGCGCGGCCAGCGACCTCAACCTGGACGTGATCCTCGACGTGCCGGTGACGCTGTCGCTGGAAGTCGGCCGCGCCCGCATCCCGATCCGCAACCTGCTGCAGCTCAACCAGGGTTCGGTGGTGGAACTCGAACGCGGCGCGGGCGAACCGCTGGACCTCTACGTGAACGGCACGCTGATCGCGCAGGGCGAAGTGGTGGTGGTGAACGACCGCTTCGGCGTGCGGCTGACCGACGTGGTGAGCCCGGCGGAGCGGATCAAGAGGCTGCGATGAGCGGTCCGGTTCCGCTTGGCGAGGCGACGGTCGCGGTCGGGAATGCGGCGTTCGTGGTGGCTTCGGCGCCGGTTGCTGCTCCTGCTGCTTCCGCTGCTTCTGTCGCCTCTGCTGATGCCACTTCCGCTGGCGTTATTCCTGCGAAGAGTGCAGGCACTGCCGTGAGCCTCGCCGCTGCGGCGGACAGCTCCCTCCCCTGCTCGCAGGGGAGGGTTGGGGAGGGGTGCGCGCCGCTTGCGGCGGGCTCTTCGGAGACGATTTCTTCGCAGCTTCCCCCGCAAGAGGCCTCAGCCGCTGGCGCGGCTTCGCTACCCCCTCCCAACCTCCCCCTGCAAGCAGGGTCGGACTTCGGTGCGGCGTCGACTCCGGCTGCGTCCACCGCAAAGCACACAGCCACCGTCGGCCACCCGTCCAAACCCCAAACCTTCGCCAAACAACCCGAAGGTCCCGGCATCGGCGGCGCGCTGTTCGCGCTGATCCTCGTCGTCTCGCTGATCCTCGCGCTCGGCTGGCTCGCCAGGCGCATGCCCGGTTTCACGCGCGCGACCGGCGGCGGCAACGCGCTGCGCATCGTCGGCTCGTTGACGCTCGGCCCGCGCGATCGCGTGGTGGTGGTCGATGTCGGCGGCACGCAGCTGCTGCTCGGCGTCGGCCAGAACGGCATGACGGCGCTGCACACGCTCACCGAACCGCTTCCCGTGGCACAGCCTTCGCAGGGAACGCCCAGCCTGCAGAACCTCGCGACGCCGTTCGCGCAGTTGCTGCAGAAACACCTTGGGAAGAAGCCGTGACGTTCGCGAATCAGGATTCCACGGCGGCGCATGATGCCGCCGCATCGTTTGGGGAAACCGTCGTCCCGGCGCAGGCCGGGACCCAGGCCATGACGGCCTGGATTCCGGCCTTCGCCGGAATGACGCTGTCCTTGTTTCAACGGACCAACGTGAAGCGCATCGCTTCGGCGTTCGCGATGTCGCTGGCGCTGTTCGTCGCCAGCCTTGCGGTCGTCCACCCCGCCAACGCCCAGGCCCTGCCCGACCCTGTCCCGGCGCAGGCACCCACCGCACAGCCCGCCGCCCCGCTCTCCGCCCCCGGCCTCCCGTCGCTCAACAAGCCGCTGCCATCGGTGACGGTCGGCAAGGTCGGCGGCGAACCGGTCAGCCTGCCGATGCAGGTGCTGTTGCTGATGACCGGCATCACGCTGCTGCCGGCGGCGTTGCTGGGCCTCACCGCGTTCACGCGCATCATCATCGTGCTGGGCCTGCTGCGGCAGGCGCTCGGCACCGGGCAGACGCCGAGCAACCAGGTGCTGCTGGCGCTGGCGCTGTTCCTCACCGCGATGGTGATGATGCCGGTGTTCGACCAGGCCTGGGCCGCCGGCATCGCGCCCTACCTCAACGACCAGATGGATTTCCGCAGCGCGTGGACCGCCGCGTCGGAGCCGTTCCGCGGCTTCATGCTCGCGCAGATCCGCGAGAACGACCTGATGACCTTCGCGGGTCTTTCCAACAGCGGCCCGTACGCGACGCCGCAGGACGTGCCGTTCAGCGTGCTGGCCGCGTCGTTCCTCACCAGCGAGTTGAAGACCGCGTTCGAGATCGCGTTCCTGATCTACATCCCGTTCGTGATCATCGACCTGGTGGTGGCCAGCGTGCTGATGTCGATGGGCATGATGATGCTCTCGCCGATGCTGGTGTCGGCGCCGTTCAAGATCCTGCTGTTCGTGCTGGTGGACGGCTGGGTGCTGGTGGTGGGCTCGCTCGCCGCGTCGTTCAACCCGGTCTGACGCCATGACGCCGGAAACCGCCCTCACCGAAATCGGCCGTGGCCTGGAAATGGCGCTGGTGCTCGGCGCGCCGCCGCTGATCGCGGTGCTCGTGGTGGGCGTGGTCGTCGGCATCGTGCAGGCGGCCACGCAGCTCAACGAACCGACGATCGGCTTCGTCGTGAAGGCCATCGCGCTGGTGGCGACGCTGGCGCTGACGGGGCATTTCCTGCTCGGGAAGCTCGTCGCGTTCACGACGGATCTGTTTCATCGCATTCCGCACATCGTCGGATGAACGCATCGCGCAGGACCGGCGTTTGTAGCCCGGGCAAGGCCAACGGCCGCACCCGGGGCAACGCCTCCGGAGACGCAAGCCCCGGGTGCGCTTCGCTTACCCGGGCTACCACGGCAACCGCAACATCGCGTCGCTGAGATGGAACCCACCTCCGCCACCGTCATCGACGGCCTCAACCTGTTCGGCATGCTCGCCACGGTGCTGTGGCATGCGATCCGTATCGGCGCGGCCATGCAGGCGATGCCGATGATCGGCGGGCGCGGCGTGCCGATGCGGGCGCGGTTGATGATCACGCTGGCGCTGTCGGGCGCGCTTTCCGCGCTGCTGCCGACGCCGCCCGCCGCGGGCGTGGATGCCGCCACCGTGCTCACCGTCGTGCGCGAATTCGCCGTGGGCCTGGCGATCGGCACGATCCTGCGGCTCGCGTTCGAAGCGGGCCAGTTCGCGGGCGAGCTGGTATCCCAAGGCATGGGCCTGTCGTTCGCGACGATGGCCGATCCGCTCTCCGGCGCGTCCTCGCCGGTGCTGTCGCAGTGGTTCTACCTCGTCTTCGGGCTGCTTTTCTTCGCCTTCGACGGTCATCTGGCGCTGGTGAAACTGCTGCTGGACAGCTATCACGCGCTGCCGCTGGGCACGCCCATCCCGGACGTGCAGCAGTTCCTGTCGGTGGTGCCGACGTTCTTCTCCGCCGCGTTGCAGGCAGGCCTGCTGCTGGCGTTGCCGGTGATCGTGGCGATGCTGGCGGTGAACCTCGCCTTCGGCGTGCTGGCGCGCGCGGCGCCGCAGCTCAATCCGGTGCAGCTGGGCCTGCCGGTCGCGCTGCTGGTGGGGCTGGTGCTGCTGATGCTGCTGGCACGCGAGATGCAGGGGCCGGTGGAGCGTCTGTTCGATCAGGCGTTCGAAGCGGCGCGCGCGGTGACGGCCTGACGGTTCCTTCGCTGTTGTAGCCCGGGTAAGCGAAGCGCACCCGGGCGCCGCCTCGACTCCGGTCCCGGGTGCGGCCTTCGGCCTTACCCGGGCTACAAAAGCCAGGGCCGCACGCAATGAGCGAAGACCAGGAAGACAAGACCGAGCAGCCATCAGAGAAACGATTGCGCGAGGCGCGCGAACGCGGCGACGTTCCGCGATCGCGCGAACTGGGCAACGTGGCGGTGCTCGGCTGCGCGGCGATGGCGCTGGTGGCGACCGGTTCGGGCATCGGCAGCGCGTCGCAGGACTGGCTGCGCAACGCACTGATCATCGATCCGGCCATTCTCGACCAGCCCGATCGCCTCCTCCCGCACGCCGCCTCGCTGCTGCTCGGCCTGCTCAAGCCGATGCTGCCGGTGCTGCTCGCCGCGCTGGGCGCCTGCTTCATCGCGCCGATGGTGATGGGCGGGCTGCGCTTCGCGAGCAAGTCGCTGGCGCCGGATTTCGCACGGCTGAGCCCGCTCAACGGCTTCAAGCGCATGTACGGCAAGGAGAGCGCCGCCGAACTCGTGCGCTCGCTGCTGCGCGTGCTGCTCATCGGCGGCCTCGCCGGGATGGTCGTGTACGGCGCGTTCTCGCATCTCACCGGCATGGCCGGCATGTCGCTGCAGGAAGCCGTGTCCGTCGGTCTTTCGCTGATCACCAGGGCGGTGCTGGCGATGGTCGGCGCGCTCGGCCTGCTCGCGTTGATCGACGTGCCGTGGCAGCACTGGTCGTACCGCAACCGGCTGAAGATGAGCAAGCAGGAGCTGCGCGACGAATACAAGGAAAGCGAGGGCAACCCGGAAGTGAAGGCGCGCGTGCGCCAGGTCGCCGCGCAGCTGTCGCGTCGCCAGCAGATGGAAGCGGTGCCCACCGCCGACGTGGTGGTCACCAACCCGACCCACTACGCCGTGGCGCTGAAGTACGAGGCCGGGAAGATGCGCGCGCCCAAGGTCGTGGCCAAGGGCGTGGACGAGATCGCCCTGGCGATCCGCGACGTCGCCGGCAAGCACCGCGTCTCGATCATCGAGGCGCCGCCGCTGGCACGCGCCTTGTATCGGCATGCGCAGATCGACCAGGAGATCCCGGTGAAGCTCTACGCCGCCGTCGCGCAGGTGTTGTCCTACGTCTACCAGCTCAAGCGCTGGCACCCGGCGCATGGGCCGATGCCGACGCTGGGCGATGTGTCGGTCGAGAAGGGCCTGGCGGACATCGATCCCGCGGGTGACGGAAAGCCGTCGGCATGAGCAGCCAGGCGTCCGACAGCCGCTTCTCCATCGCGAACGTAGGCCACGCCATCCGCAGCGGCCTGGCGACGCCGGTCGTCGTCCTCGCGATGCTGGCGATGGTCATCGTCCCGCTCTCGCCGCTGGTGCTGGACGCGCTGTTCACCGTGAACATCGCCATGTCGCTGGTGGTGCTGCTGGCGGTGGTGTACGTGCGGCGGCCGCTTGAGTTCTCGATCTTCCCCAGCGTCCTGCTGCTGGTCACGCTGCTGCGCCTGGCGCTGAACGTGGCCTCCACCCGCGTGGTGCTGCTGCACGGCCACCAGGGCCCTGCGGCGGCGGGCCACGTCATCGAATCCTTCGGCCAGTTCGTCATCGGCGGCAGCTTCGCGGTCGGCATCGTGGTCTTCGCGATCCTGACCATCGTCAACTTCGTCGTCGTCACCAAGGGCGCCGGGCGCATCTCGGAAGTGTCGGCGCGCTTCATCCTCGACGCCCTGCCCGGCAAGCAGATGGCGATCGACGCCGACCTCAACGCCGGCCTGCTGTCGCGCGAGGACGCCAAGCTGCGCCGCGAGGAAGTGCGCGCCGAAGCGGACTTCTACGGCTCGATGGACGGTGCCAGCAAGTTCGTGCGCGGCGATGCGATCGCGGGCCTGCTGATCCTGGCGATCAACATCATCGGCGGCGTGCTGATCGGCGTGCTCCAGCACGACATGGCGCTGAAGGACGCCGGCACCACCTACGTGCTGCTCGCCATCGGCGACGGCCTGGTCGCGCAGTTGCCGGCGCTGTTGATCTCCACCGCGGTCGCGATGCTGGTCACGCGCGCCACGCGCGAGCAGGAAATGGGCCAGGCGGTGAGCACGCAGGTGTTGCATCCGCGTGCGCTGGCGGTGTCGGCGGCGCTGCTCGGGCTGGTCGGTGTCGTGCCGGGCATGCCGAACCTGCCGTTCCTGACGCTGGCCGCGCTGCTCGGCTTCGCCGCGTGGCGCCTGCATCGCAAATCGCTCGCGCCGCCGCAGGACACGCCCGAAGGCGAGGCCGCCGCCACCGCCGCCGCGCAGCCGGAACTGAGCTGGGACGAACTGCGCCCGGTCGAACCGCTGGGCCTGGAAGTCGGCTACCGCCTGATCGCGCTGGTCGACAAGCACCAGGGCGGCGAACTGCTGGCGCGCCTGAAGGGCGTGCGTCGCAAGCTCACGCAGGACCTGGGGTTCCTGATTCCCGCCGTGCACGTGCGCGACAACCTGGAACTCGCGCCCGGCAGCTACCGCGTGCTGGTGCACGGCGTGCCGATCGCCAGCGGCGAGATCCATCCCGACCGCCACCTCGCGCTCGATCCGGGCCATGTGTTCGGCAAGGTCGACGGCATTCCCGGCAAGGACCCGGCGTTCGGGCTGGATGCGGTGTGGATCCTGCCGAGCCAGCGCGCGCAGGCCGAATCGCTGGGGTACACGGTCGTCGATGCGGCGACCGTGATCGCCACGCATCTGTCGCACCTGGTGCGCGAGCGTGCGGCGGAACTGCTCGGCCACGAGGAAGTGCAGCAGCTGCTGGCGACGCTGGGCCGCGCCTCGCCGCGCCTGATCGAAGACCTGACGCCGAAGCTGCTGCCGCTGTCGACCATCGTGCGCGTGCTGCAGTCGCTGCTGGCCGAACGCGTGCCGGTACGCCAGCTGCGGCAGATCGTCGAAGCGCTGCTGGAGCACGGCCCGCATACGCAGGACCCGGCGCTGCTGACGGCCGCGGTGCGCACCGCGCTGGGCCGCTTCATCGTCCAGGAACTGAACGGACTGGGCGCCGAACTGCCCGTCTATACCTTGGCGCCGGCTTTGGAACGGGTATTGCAGGACTCCGTCAGCGGCCAGGGCGCCGCGCTGGAACCCGGACTCGCCGAGCGTCTGCATCAGAACCTCAGCGAGTGCGTCACCCGCCAGGAAAGCCGCGGCGAACCCGCCGTGCTGCTGGTCCCCGGCGGGATCCGTTCGGCGATCGCCCGGCTCGTGCGGCACAGCGTCCCCGCGCTGACCGTCCTGGCCTACGGCGAGGTGCCGGAGGACAAGCGGTTGCGGTTGGTGGGGGCGGTGGGGTGATTTCGATCCGTGATTCGTGATTCGTGATTTGTGATTCGTCAGGAGCAAACGCCGATGGCCCACAGGTACCGACCACATCACCGCCGCAGTTGTTCACCGCTTTGACGAATCACTAATCACGAATCACGAATCACGGCTCTCACCATGCGAATCAAACGTTTCACCGCCCCCGACATGCGCACCGCGCTGCGCATGGTGCGCGACGAACAGGGTCCCGACGCGGTGATCCTGTCGAACCGTCCGGTCGAGGAAGGCATCGAGATCGTCGCCGCCACCGACTACGACGAATCGCTGGCGCAGCAGGCCCTGCGCGCCGCCTTGCCGTCGCTGCCGGCCACGCCGGCGCCGGTGGCGTCGCCGAGCACGCCGGCGACGGTGGCTGCGGTGCCGGTGGCGAAGCAGCCCGAAGCCGATCGACTCCCTCCCCTGCGTGCAGGGGAGGGTTGGGAAGGGGTCGCGAAGCCGCGCAGCGGCGAGCTTGCACGCCATACAACCAACCGCGCAGGGCTCGGCGCTACCGCGCCGGGCTCCCTCCTCCCAACCCCGGCCTCCAAGGAGGGGGAGGAGCAAAACCGCTCCGCGGCGAACTCGGAAGAGAAATCGCGCTTCGGCTCGCTCGCCGCGCTGCTGACCAAGCCATCGAAGTCCAAGCCCGCCTGGACCGCGCCGGTCGGCGAAGCGCCGCGCGAGGACGCGCGCGCCCACATGGAGCGCATCGAAATGAAGAACGTGGAACCTGCGCAGGCCACGCGCGTCGAACTCGAACGCGACGAACCGGCCGTGGTCACGTTGTCCGCCGGCGCGCAGCCGCGCGCGAAGATCGCCGAATCGCCGATCCGGGGCCGCGCCGTGTTCGCCATCGGCGACGGCACGCCGCTGCAGACCGCGCCGCGCATGCCGAAGTCCGAAACGGTCGTGACGGCCTCGCCGCTGCCGCCGCCGGACACCTCGCGTTTCGACGCGATGATGGCGGCGCTGATTCCGCAGGGGGAGAAGTTCGAAGCGACGGCGGCGGCCTTCTCGAATGCCGCCATCGCCGAAGCGGCTGCGAACGCCGGCAAGGTCGCCGCCAGCAACGAGGCAATGCGGGAGAGCGCCACCGATCGGGAGGAGGCCGCGCCCACGGCCGCCTCTCCGATCGGTGGCGCTGTCCTCTCTTCCGACGCTTCGGCGAGTGGTGCGGGCGAGTACCGCAGCCTTGCGGATCTGTGGAGCGATGACGCGTTGCTTCCTTCTCCTGGAGGTCGGGATCACGTCGAAGAGGTCGCTGCCGCAGGGGGTTCTGCCTCCTACATCGATCTGTTGAGCAATCCCTCCGTTGCCCCTCACCCCAACCCCTCTCCCGTGGGGAGAGCGGCCCAGTCGGCCGCGATCTCGAACGTCGCCCCGAACAGCGCCGCTGCGAAAGCCGAAGCCCCCCACCTCCACGCCGTCCCCGACAACCGCGACCCCGCCTTCATCGCCATGCGCGACGAACTGGCGACCATGCGCGCCCTGATCGAGCGCGAACTCGGCCAGCTCACCGTCGAACGCCTGCGCGGATCGCCGGCGCGGGCCGCCGCGTTCGACATGCTGCTGCGCTACGGCTGCGACGAAAATCTGGCGCAGACCATCGCCGGCCGCATCGACGCCCGCCTCGAGCCGGCGCAGATCCGCGAACCGGTGCTGGAAGAACTGGCGCGCGCGATTTCCGTCGCCCGCCACGAACCCATCGACGACGGCGGCGTGATCGCCCTGGTCGGCCCGACCGGCGCCGGCAAGACGACCACCGCCGCCAAGCTCGCCGCGCGCTTCGCCCAGCGCCACCGCGCCCGCGACGTCGCCCTGGTGACCACCGATACCGAACGCCCCGGCGCCACGGAGCAGCTGCACATCCTCGGCCGCCGCCTCGGCGTGACCGTGTGCGAAGCCGCCGGCCCGGAGGCGCTGAACGACGCGCTCGACCAGCTCGCCGACTACCCGCTGGTGCTGGTCGATACCGCCGGCCACGGCCTGCGCGACCGGGCGCTGCTCGGCCAGATCCTCTGGCTGCGCGCCGCCAAGCGCGTGCGCAGCCTGCTGGTGCTGCCGGCCAACACCAACGCCCACGACCTGGGCGAAGTGGTCCGCCGCTACCGCCCGGCCTCGCCGGAAGGCGTGGTGCTGACCAAGCTGGACGAGACCGGCCGCCTGGGTTCGCCGCTGTCGGTGCTGGTCCAGCAGGGCCTGAGCCTGGCCTACACCACCGACGGACAGGCGGTTCCGGCCGACATCGCCGCCGCCGATGCACATCGCCTCGTTTCGACCCTCGAGAAAGTGCGACGTGCTGCCGATAACCCCCTCGGGTCTCTCGATTCCCGCCCTGTGACCCTCCCCACCGAGGACCGCCATGCATTCGCCAGCTGATCTCAACGCCACCTCCGCCGCCAACGGCAGCGCGCGCGCGCCGGTACGCGTCATCGCGGTGGCCAGCGGCAAGGGCGGCGTGGGCAAGACCTCGGTGTCGGTGAACCTCGCCATGTCGCTGGTCCACGCCGGCCAGCGCACGCTGCTGCTGGACACCGACCTGGGCCTGGCGAACGTCGACGTGATGCTCGGCCTGTCGCCGCAGTTCACCCTTGCCGACGTCTTCGCCGGCCGCTGCGAACTGCAGGACACGCTGCTGGAAGGCCCGCGCGGTTTGTGGGTCGTCCCCGCCGCGTCGGGCAAGCGCCACATGACCGAACTGCTGCCGCAGCAGCACGTCGGCCTGGTGCACGCCTTCTGCCAGCTCGACCTGCCGCTGGACGCGATGGTGGTCGACAACGCCGCCGGCATTTCCGACAGCGTGCTGACCTTCTGCCAGGCCGCGCAGGACGTGATCGTGGTGGTCTGCGACGAGCCGGCCTCGGTCACCGACGCCTACGCGCTGATCAAGGTGCTCAGCCGCGAGCGCGGCGTCACCCGCGTGCAGGTGCTGGCGAACCAGGTCAACAACGCGATCGAGGGCAAGCAGCTGTTCGAGAAGCTCGAACGCGTCAGCGCGCGCTTCCTCGATGTCACCCTGCACTACCTCGGCGCGATCCCGCGCGACGAATGGCTGCGCCGCGCGATCCAGCGTCAGGAAGCCGTCGTCGAGGCCTTTCCCGGCTGCCCGTCGGCGCTGGCCTTCCGCGACATCGCGCGACGCGCCGGCAGCTGGCAGTCGCCGCTCGGCCCGCGCGGCGGCGTGGAGTTCTTCATGGAACGCCTCGTCGCCCATGGCGCGAATGCCGCCAACGCCAACGACCCGCTGAGGAGCGCCGTCGCATGAACGCCGCCGCCGCCCAATACAAGGCGACCCAGCGCGCGGCCGACCACGGCAACGCCACGGAGATCGTCGAGAAACACGGCGAACTGGTGCGCCGCATCGCGCACCACCTCGCCGCGCGACTGCCCGCGAGCGTGGAGATCGACGACCTGATCCAGGCCGGCATGCTCGGCCTGATCGACGCGGCGCGGAATTTCCAGGCCGATCAAGGCGCCGCGTTCGAAACATATGCATCCATCCGCATCCGCGGCGCGATGATCGACGAGATCCGCCGTGGCGACTGGGTGCCGCGTTCGGTGCATCGCCGTTATCGCGACGTGGTCGCGGCGACACGCGAGGTCGAACAGCGCACCGGCCGCGCCGCGACCGCGCAGGAAGTGGCGGTCGCGCTCAACGTCCCGCTCGACGAATACCACCGCATGCTCGAGGACGCCGCGCGCGGCCAGCTGATCAGCCTGGAAGCGCACCTGGACGAACACGACGGCGAACCGCACCTGGCGCACCACGCCGGCGCGACGCCCGCGCGCGAGTTCGAGCAGGTCGCCTTCAAGGAAGCGCTCGGCGCGGCCATCGGCCATCTGCCCGAGCGCGAACAGCTGGTGCTGTCGCTGTACTACGAGCAGGAACTGAACCTGCGCGAGATCGGCGCGGTACTCAACGTATCCGAATCGCGCGTGTGCCAGATCCACGGCCAGGCGATGCTGCGGTTGCGCTCGCGCCTGGGCGAATGGCGCGGGACGCACGGCGATGACGACGACGAGTTCTGACCGCCCGGGCAAGCGCAGCGCACCCGGGGACCCACGCGCACGACCCGGGTGCGCTCCGCTTGCCCGGGCTGCAACCGCCTGATCTTCCCTTTTGAACCACTTCGTATCGAGCAAGCCCACATGGACAAGAACATCCGCATCCTCATCGTCGACGACTTCTCGACCATGCGCCGCATCGTCAAGAACCTGCTCAACGATCTGGGCTTCCACAACACCGCCGAGGCCGACGACGGCTCGACCGCGCTGATCGAGCTGAAGAAGGCGCCGTTCGACCTGGTCGTCACCGACTGGAACATGCCGGGCATGCCGGGCATCGACCTGCTCAAGGCGATCCGCGCCGACGCGTCGCTGGCGAAGATCCCGGTGCTGATGGTCACCGCCGAAGCCAAGCGCGAGCAGATCATCGAAGCCGCGCAGGCCGGCGTGAACGGCTACGTCATCAAGCCGTTCACCGCGGCGACGCTGGAAGACAAGCTCAACAAGGTGTTCGAGCGCCTGGGAGCCGCCGCGTGACCGACGCGCCCTCCTTCGAGAAGGCGCTCAGCGAGGATCGGCAGGCCGTCATCGCGCGCCTGCACGCGGCGCTGTGGGCGCTGGAACACGACGACCTCGCCGGCTGGCGCAGCAACGTCGACGCGCTGATCCAGTGGCGCAGCCAGCCGCTGGTGCAGGGCCTGGCGAAGCTCGCGCGCGAACTGGACACCGCGCTGGGCAACGGCAGCGCGAATCCGAACGCATCGCTGCCGGAAGCCTGCGCGCGCCTCGAGCACGTCGTGCACGTGAGCGAGGACGCGAGCCATCGCACGCTCGATTTGATCCAGGAATGCGGCGTCCTGCTGGGCACGCTGCCGGATGCATCGACCGACGAACAAGCCGCGACCATCGCCGCGATCCGCTCGCGCATGTCGGAAATGACCGCGGCGCAGGGCTATCAGGACCTCACCGGCCAGATCATCCGCCGCGTCGTCGAACTCGTCCGTGCGGTGCATGCGGGTCTGGGCGAGATCACCGACGGCGAGGCGACGCCAATCCACCTTAGCCACCTCAACCACAACAACCGCGGTTACGGCCCGTCGGTGGCGGGCGTGGACCCGACGCCCGCGACGCAGGAAGACGCGAACGATCTGCTGTCGTCGCTGGGGCTTTGAGGCGTTCGACGCGAGTCATGCCGATGAGAACGGATGAAGCAAATCGCGGCGCGCGTCGCTCTTGTAGCCCGGGTAAGGCCGAAGGCCGCACCCGGGGCAACGTCTCCGGCGCCGCAAACCCCGGGTGCGCTTGGCTTACCCGGGCTACCAACGCCGGGCTCCGCGTGACCGCGTCACTCGTTCCTCACCCCTCTCCTCTCGTTTCCTGCTCATGAGCGCCATCGCCAACGACATCGCCGCCGACTTCCTGATCGAAGCGCGCGAGATCCTCGACCAGCTCGGCGAGCAGATGGTCGCGCTGGAACACGCGCCGACCGATCGCGACGCGCTCAACGCCGTGTTCCGCGGTTTCCACACCATCAAGGGCGGCGCGGGCTTCCTCGACTTCGGCCCGATGGTGGAGATCTGCCACGCGGTGGAGGATCGCCTCAACGTCGCGCGCGACGGCACCGTGCCGATGGACGCGGACGCGTTCGACGGTGCGCAGCAGTCGCTGGACCTGCTGGTGGACATGCTCGCGGCCGTGTCGAACGGCGAGGAACCCGAACACGCACCGGCCGGGTTGCTGCAGTCATTGCGCGACGGCGCGAAGGGTTTCGTCACGCACGTGCCGACGATTTCGGCGAAGCCGGTCGCGAAGCCGGCCCCTGCGGGCGACGCAATCGCACGGACTTCACCTCCTCCCCATCTCTCCCCGCAGGCAGCGGGAGGAGCAAAAGCCGCGGCTCCTTCAAAAGCCGCCGAAGACCCCACCGTCCGCGTCGACGTGCGCCGCCTGGACGCCATGGTCGACCTGGTCGGCGAACTGGTGCTCGCGCGCAACCGCCTGAAGACCATCCGCCCGCGCCTGCGCGACGAGGACCTCGACCGCGCCGTGACCGCGCTCGACGTCGCCACCTCGCGTTTGCAATCGGCGGTGATGATGGTGCGCATGCAGCCGGTCGGACGCGTGTTCGCGCGCTTCCCCAAGCTCGCGCGCGACGTCGCGCGGCAGGTGAAGAAGTCGGTCGAACTGGAGATCATCGGCGCGGAAACCGAACTGGACCGCAACCTCGTCGAAGCGCTGGCCGATCCGCTCGTGCACCTGGTGCGCAACGCGATCGACCACGGCATCGAATCGCCCGAGGCGCGCCGCGCCGCCGGCAAGCCCGAACAGGGCATCGTGCGCCTGTCGGCGCAGCAGGAAGGCGACCATGTCTCGATCGAAGTCAGCGACGACGGCGCCGGCATCGATCCGGAAAAGATCCGCCGCAGCGCAATCAGGAAGGGCCTGATCGATTCCGATGCCGCCGCGCGGCTGACCTCGGACGAATGCCTCAACCTGATCTTCATGGCCGGCTTCTCCACGCGCAGCGAAGTCAGCGACCTGTCCGGGCGCGGCGTCGGCATGGACGTGGTGCAGTCGAAGATCCGCGAACTGTCCGGCCAGGTGCAGATCCATTCGGAGGTCGGGCGCGGTTCGCGCTTCGCGATCCGCGTGCCGCTGACGCTGGCGATCCTGCCGACGCTGCTGATCGAACTGGACGAGGACGTCTACGCGCTGCCGCTGGTGCGCGTGGTCGAAGTGCTCGCGCACGAGCGCATCGAACCGCTGTGGGTCGACGGCCAGCGCATGCTCGACCTGCGCGACGAACCGCTGCCGCTGATCGAGCTGCGCACCTGGCTCGGCCTGCCGCCGGAACCCGGCGCGGCGACGACCTGCGTGGTGCTGCAGTCGGGCGATTCGCGCTTCTGCCTGACGGTGGATCGCGTGCGCGGTCGCGAGGAAGTGGTCATCAAGGCCCTGCCCCGCACGCTGCGCGGCCTGGCCGGTTACGCCGGCGCCAGCCTGGTCGGCGACGGCCGCATGGCGCTGATCCTGGATGTCGACGCGCTGCTCAGGACCGGCCTGCGGGCCAGGAACGAAGGCCGGGGAACCAGGAACGAGTGAAGGCAGGCCGGCTCAAGTCGGGCAGGCGGCAACCGTTAAGAACTAGGAACGGGTGAACAGGAACGAGACACGAGTGAGCGCTGACGTCCCTGCTCGTTTCCCGCTGCTCTTCCCTCGTTCCTGAGCCAGGACCATCGACCCATGGACAGACTCTCCGTCATCGGCATCGTACTCGCGCTGGTCGCCCTGGTCGGCGGCAGCATCCTGAAGGGCGCAGGCCTCTCCGGCCTGTGGTCGCCGGCGGCGTTCGTCATCGTGATCCTGGGCACGTGCGCGGCGATCCTGGTGCAGACGCCGATGGCGACGTTCAAGCGTGCGCTGGCGATCGTGCGCTGGGTGTTCCGCCCGCCGGTGCAGGACCGTCCGGCGATGATCGCGCGCCTGGTCGAGTGGTCCACCGTCGCGCGCCGCCAGGGCCTGCTCGGCCTGGAAGCGGAAGTGCAGGCGCAGGACGATCCGTTCGTGCGCAAGGGCCTGCAGATGGTGGTCGACGGCGTGGAGCCCGAATCGATCCGGCAGATGCTGGAGATCGAACTGCACGGCCAGTCGCAGCGCGACCTCGCCGCGGCGAAGGTGTTCGAGGGCGCCGGCATCTATTCGCCGACGCTGGGCATCATCGGCGCGGTGCTCGGCCTGATGGCGGTGATGAAGAACCTCGCCGACCCGAGCAAGCTCGGCCACGGCATCGCCGCCGCGTTCACCGCGACGATCTACGGCATCGGCCTTGCGAACCTGATGCTGCTGCCGATCGCGGCCAAGCTGAAGGGCCTGATCAACCAGCAGGCCGACGAGCGCGAGATGATCATCGAAGGCCTCATCGGCATCGCCCAGGGCGAGAACCCGCGCAACATCGAAGCGCGGCTCAACGGCTTCGTGGTCTGACGGAGCGCGCACGATCATGGCCGGTCGCCGCCGACACCAGCACGAGGAGCACGCCAACCACGAAGCGTGGGCGATCCCCTATGGCGACCTGATCACGCTGCTGCTCGCCTTCTTCGTGGTGATGTACGCGATTTCCTCGATCAACGAGGGCAAGTACCGCGTGCTGGCCGATGCGCTGTCGTCCGCGTTCGGCGGACCGCCGCGCACGGTGACGCCGATCCAGCTGGGCATGCACCAGCTGCGCGGTTCGGCGTTCGATCGTCCCTCGCTGGTGACGCCGGGTTCGAAATCCGGGCCGTCCTCGTCCACGCCCATCGCCTCGCCGCGCATGAAGCAGGTGCTCGACATGCCGACCTTCGGCGCCAGCGGCAGCGCGAAGGAGGCCGCGCGCCAGGTGAGCGAACGCGAGTCGGCGCAGGGCGCGCAGCTGCATTCGATCGGCCGGCGCATCCAGGAGGCGCTGTCGGAACTGGTGAAGCAGAAGCTGGTCACCGTGCGGCGCAGCTACAACTTCCTGGAAGTCGAGATCCAGAGCGACATCCTCTTCGCCAGCGGCGTCGCGGTGCCCAACCCGCGCGCGGTCGACACCGTGCGCCGCATCGCCACCGTGCTGGCCGACGAGCCCAACGCGCTGCGCGTGGAGGGTTACACCGACAACATGCCGATCGCGACGGCGCAGTTCCCGTCGAACTGGGAACTGTCGACCGCGCGCGCGGCGAGCATCGTCCACGTGATGGCGCAGGCGGGCATTTCGCCGGCGCGCCTCGCGGTGGTCGGCTACGGCGAATACCAGCCGGTCGCCGACAACGCCACGCCCGAAGGCCGCAACGCGAACCGCCGCGTGCTGCTGGTGATCCTCGCCAGTCCGCAGGGCCCTGACGCGGTCGAGGACCGCTCGCCGCCGACGATCGCCATGGACGACGACGCGGCTGATGACGACACGGCCGACGACGTCGCCGCCGACCTCTACCCCGCCGCGAAGGCGCCGGGCGCCGCCGCGGCCGCCGCGCGCGCGCATGGCGCGGGGAACGACGGCATCGCCGCCGAAACCGATCGCACCGCCGCCGACGCCGCGCGTGCGGCGGCGGCACGAACGAATTCCACCACCACCCAACCGGGAGCGGGCTGATGCGCGCCTGGGCAATCGCCAACCAGAAGGGCGGCGTCGGCAAGACCACGACGTCGCTGTTGCTTGCACGCGGCCTCGCGACCGCGGGAAACCGCGTGCTGCTGCTCGACCTCGATCCGCACGCGTCGCTGACGCGCGCCTTCGAGATCCCCGCCGATCCGCCGCCATCCGGCACCCACGACCTGTTCAGCGGCAGCGGTGCCGGGCTGCTCGAACTGGCGCGCTACACGCACGTGCCCGACCTGCAGGTCGTCGCCGCGCAGGCCGCGCTGGCGACGCTGGAACGCCGCGGCGCGACGCAGCCGGGCCTGGGCCTGGCGCTCGGTCGCGCGTTGCACACCGTGCGCGAGGTCTACGACTACGTGCTGATGGACTGCCCGCCCACGCTCGGCCTGCTGATGGTCAACGCGCTGGCGGCGGCCGATCGCCTGATCGTGCCGACGCAGACCGACCCGCTCGCGCTGCACGGCCTGGCCGACATGCTGCGCACGGCGGAGATGGTCGAGCGTTCGCGCCGCCGCCCGCTGCCGCGCCACGTGCTGCCGACGCTGTTCGACCGCCGCACGCGCACGGGCGTGGCGAGCCTGTACGAGTTGCAGGACCGCTACGGCGACCGCGTCTGGACGCACGCCGTGCCGATGGACACGCGCCTGCGCGATGCGGCCTCGCTGGTGAAGGCCGATCCGCCGGACGGTCGCGGCGTCGACATGTACCGGCGCGCATTGAAGTGGCTGCTGGAGCAGGAAGCCGCCGGCGATCAGCACAAGGAAGCGGCTTGAGATTTGCAGGGCCCTGCGTTGCCGCCTTCGCGCGCGGCGATGCGCCCGTAACGGAACCGACATGAACCATCCCGCCCTCGACGCCTACCTCGACGAACTGCTCGACCTCACGGTCGATGCGGTGGCGCCTGCGCCTGTGGCGGCGAATGCGCCGGTGATGGCGCTGGCGAGCGGTGAGGCTGTCGCTGACGGCAACGCTGCGCCGTCGGTGATCGATGCGGGGTTGCTTGCGGAATTGGACTCCGATCCGTTGTTCGCCGGACAGCTACGCGGCGCGCAGGTGCCGGGCTCCGGGCACGACCGCGCTGTGGACGTCACCCCTCCCCAACCCTCGCCTGCAGGCAGGGGAGGGAGCGTTGAGGCTGCAGCTCACGACGACGTTTCGACGACGTTGATCGACGCGGGTCTGCTTGCCGAACTGGACTCCGATCCGTTGTTCGCGACGAATGCTCCGGCAAGTCCGGCCACGTCGCGGATCGATCCGGGGTTGCTCGCCGAACTGGACTCCGATCCGCTGTTCGCTGCGCCCGAAGTCGCGGCGTCGCAGATCGATCCAGGCCTGCTCGCCGAGCTCGACTCCGACCCCTTGTTCGCTGCGCCGGACGTCGCCGCGCCGCAGATCGATCCCGGGCTGCTCGCCGAACTCGACTCCGATCCGCTGTTCGCCGCGGCCATGGCCGCACCGGCTGCGCCGTCCATGTCGAGCGCCGCGGCTTCTGCTTCGGCGTCGATACCGGCTTCCGCTCCCATCGCCGCACCCGCGCCCGCAACACCCCCGCAACCACCCGCCCACCGCCCCACCAGCGCGCAACCCGACGCCCGCACCGGCCTGCGTCCGGTCGAATTCACCCCGCCCGCGTTGCCGCCGTCGGTCACCACCACGCACCGCTGGCTGCGCGTCGCCGTGGGCGAGGACAGCTACGCGATCGAACTGCTGCGCGTGCAGGAAGTCGGCCGCACCGCGCCCATCGTCGCCATGCGTGGCGCGGCGCCGTCGGTGCTCGGCGCGATGAACCTGCGCGGGCGGATCGTGCCGGTGTTCGACCTGGGGCTGTGGCTCGGCACCGGCCGCGTCACGCCCGACGAGCGCGCGCGCATCGTCGTGGTCGAACGCGACAACGAACTGATCGGCGCACTGGTCAGCGCGGTCGACGACGTGGTGACGCTCGGCCCCGATCGCATCGAACCGCCGCTGATGGCGTCGCCGTCGCGGGCGATCGTGGGTGTCGCGCGCGTGGTGGCGAAGCCGACGGTGCTGCTGGACGCCAATGCCTTGTTCGGGTGAGGAGCGACGCTTGCGCGCCACTGGCGCGCGTCGAGACGAACGACCGGCCATGGATGGACGGGCCGGGCGTTCCGGGAGCTGAAGCGTCCCGCCATGGATGGCAGCGGTGCGTCCGATCGAAGCGGCTCTTGTAGCCCGGGTAAGGCCGAAGGCCGCACCCGGGGCAACGGCGCCGGAGACGATGTTCCCGGGTGCGCTTCGCTTACCCGGGCTACAAACGCCCGCCACGCCACGCACTCAAGTCCTCCCAACCCCCGCCGTTATCCCATTCGAATGACCACGGCGAACCGCACACAGCCATGAACGCACTGCCCCTTCCCTCCGACCTCGGCATCGAACACGTCGCCGACCTGCAGGCCGCGCTGCGCCCGCACCTGGAGGACGCCGAACCGCTTTCGCTCACCGGCGACGCCGTCGAGCGCGTGCACACGGCCGGGCTGCAGATGCTCCATGCCTTCGTGCGCGAACGCGCCGCGCTTGGCCTCGCCACCGTCGTGACCGGCGCATCGCCGGTGCTCGCCGACGCCGCGCGCCAGCTCGCGCTCGCCAAGAGCCTCGGCGTCGACGCGCCGACCGCCTGACCCCATCCCCACCTCTCCTTTCACTTCCAACAGAAGCCGGCCACGATGTCCAAGAACCTGCTGATCGTCGACGACTCCACCTCCATGCGGCAGATGGTCGCCTTCGCCCTCACCGGCGGCGGCTTCAACGTGCGCGAAGCCGAGGACGGCCAGGCCGCGCTCGACGTCGCCAAGACCCAGCGTTTCGACGCCGTGGTGACCGACGTGAACATGCCGCGCATGGACGGCATCGAACTGATCCGCCAGCTGCGCCAGCTGCCCGACTACCGCTTCACCCCGCTGCTGATGCTCACCACGGAATCCGGCGGCGACAAGAAGGCCGAAGGCAAGGCCGCCGGCGCGACCGGCTGGCTGGTCAAGCCGTTCGATCCGGAACAGCTGCTGGCGACGGTCCGCAAGGTCCTGGGCTGAAAGCGAGGAACGAGTGGTGAGGACCCAGAACCTGGCCAGTTGCGCTAGTTGATTCGACCCACCACCGCCGCGCCCTTCCCTCTCGTTTCCCGTTCCTACTCACTCATCACTCGCCCATGGACATCACCCGCTTCCACGCCGCCTTCTTCGAGGAAAGCCGCGAAAACCTGGACGCCATGGAAGCGGGCCTGCTCGCGATGGAGTCCGGTTCGGCAGACGGCGAGACCATCAACGTCGTCTTCCGCGCCGCGCATTCGATCAAGGGCGGCGCGGCGACGTTCGGCTTCACCGCGATCAGCGAACTGACCCACCAGCTTGAAACGCTGCTGGACGAAGCGCGCAGCGGCCGCCGCCAGCTCGACGCCGATGCGATCGGCGCGCTGCTGGTCGCCGGCGATGCGCTGCGCGGCCTGCTCGGCGCGGCCGAACACGGCGATGCGATCGACGAGGCGAATCTCAAGCGCGCGCACGACGGCCTGGCGAAGATGATGGGCCGCGAAGTCGCGTCCGCCGCGAAGACCGAAGCGAAGGCGCCGGAAATCGCCGAATGGCGCATCGGCTTCAAGCCGGCGCCGTCGATGTTCCTGTCCGGCAACGATCCGCTGCGCATCCTGCGCGAGCTGTCCAGCCACGGCGAACTGGGCGTCACCGCGCTCGACAACACGCTGCCGAAGTTCTCCGAACTCGATCCGTACGAGGCCTACCTCGCCTGGGACCTGATGCTGCCCGGCAGCGTGCCGCGCAGCGCGATCGACGACGCGTTCGCGTGGGTCGAGGACCAGTGCGAACTCGCCATCGAAGGCATTCCGGCCACGTCCGCCGTCGCGCCGCCGCCGTCGCCGCTGCCGGAAACGCCCGACAACGTCGTCGCGATCGACACGCGCAACGGCGGCAACGACGCGCGCAAGGCCGGCGCGGGCGACGCCGCCGACTCGTCCATCCGCGTCGCCGTCAACAAGGTCGACGCGCTGATCAACCTGGTGGGCGAGCTCGTCATCACCCAGGCGATGCTGCGCCAGCGCTCCACGCAGCTGGACCCGGTCGCCAACGAACTGCTGCTGTCGGGCCTGGAACAGCTCGACCGCAACACCCGCGACCTGCAGGAAGCGGTGATGGGCGTGCGCATGCTGCCGGTGGAATTCGCCTTCAGCCGCTTCCCGCGCATGGTCCGCGACCTCGCCGCGCGCCTGGACAAGAAGGTGCGCCTGCGCACCAGCGGTGAAGCCACCGAGCTGGACAAGGGCGTGATCGAGAAGATCGTCGATCCGCTCGTGCACCTGGTGCGCAACGCCATCGACCACGGCCTGGAGCTGCCTGCCGAGCGCCGCGCGGCCGGCAAGGACGAGACCGGCACGATCTCGCTCAACGCGCAGCACCAGGGCGGGCACATCGTCATCGAGATCAGCGACGACGGCCGCGGCCTGGATCGCGAGCGCATCCTGCGCAAGGCCGCCGAACGCAACCTGCCCATCGGCGACAACCCGACCGACGCGCAGGTGTGGGACCTCGTATTCCATCCGGGCTTCTCCACCGCCGAACAGCTCACCGACCTGTCCGGTCGCGGCGTCGGCATGGACGTGGTGAAGAAGAACATCGCCGCGCTCGGCGGCCAGGTCGAGATCCGGTCGAAGAAGGGCGCCGGCACCACGGTGTCGATCCGCCTGCCGCTGACGCTGGCGATCCTCGACGGCATGACCGTCGCGGTCGGAGGCGAAGTCTTCATCCTGCCGCTGAATTCGGTGATCGAATCGCTGCAGCCGGCCGCGGGGGATGTACGCACCATCGCCGGCGAGGCGCGCGTGCTGCGCGTGCGCGAGGACTACCTGCCGCTGATCGACCTGGCCTCGCAGTACGGCCTGTCCGCCGGCGCGTCCGCCCACGCGCATGCCGGCGCGAATCCGGGCAACGGAATCGCGGTGGTGGTCGAAGCCGACGGCCAGCGCCTGTCGCTGGAAGTCGACGAACTGCTCGGCCAGCAGCAGGTGGTGGTGAAGAACCTGGAAGCGAACTACCGCCGCGTGCAGGGCATTTCCGGCGCGACGATCCTCGGCGACGGGCGCGTCGCGCTGATCGTCGATGTCGGCGGGCTGGTGCAGGCGCAGCGGATGCCGCAGGCGGCTTGACCGCCCGATGTTGCAGCCCGGGCAAGGCCGCAGGCCGCACCCGGGGTGCACGCCCCAACAAACGCAATACCCGGGTGCGCTGCGCTTACCCGGGCTACAAAAGAACCAGCGAGAGCCCGACATGAACGACATCACCGCCACCATCGAATCGGCCGACGAGTACCTCACCTTCGCCCTGGGCGAGGAGGAGTACGGCGTGGAGATCCTGAAAGTCCAGGAAATCCGCGGCTACGACACCGTCACCCGCCTGCCCGACGCGCCCGACTACATCAAGGGCGTGATCAACCTGCGCGGCACCATCGTGCCGGTCATCGACATGCGCCTGAAGTTCCGCCTCGCGAAGGCCGAATACAACGCGCTCACGGTGATGATCGTGCTCAACGTCGCCGACCGCGTCGTGGGCATGGTCGTGGACAGCGTCTCCGACGTGGTCCGCCTGGAGGCCGAGCAGATCCGCCCGGTGCCGGAAATCGGCGCGACGATCGACCGCCAGTTCATCACCGGCATCGGCACGCACGGCGAGCGCATGCTGATCCTGCTGGAGATCGAGAGGCTGATGACCAGCGCGGAAATGGGCCTGGTCTCTCACGCGGACGCCGCCTGATCGCAACATCGAAGCAGTAACCGGTCGCCGCGGGCGCACATCGCGCGCGGCATCGGGGTTTCCGCAAACGCACGCCAGGCGGAGCGCATCCGCCAAGCCAGCGCAGTTGTAGTCGCACCCAAGGTCCGCCGTCCCCCCGGGCGATCTTTCGTGAGTCACGAATCAGCGTAGTGATGGACGCCGCATCGCACGCGGCGTCTTCGATTTGACGACACCCGAGGACCACATCGATGGACACCGCAAGGACCCCGGCCGCCTTCGCCGACCGTCCCCTGTCGCGCCGCGCCGCCACGCCCGCGCCGTTCTGGCGCCGCCTGGCTGCCCTCTTCTCCCCCGCCGCCGACGACCGCATCCAGGACGCGCACGTCGCCGACCTGGAGGGCCGCATCGCCGCGATCGACCGCGTGCAGGCGGTGATCGAGTTCGATCTCGACGGCACCATCGTCCACGCCAACGAGAACTTCCTGGGCACGCTGGGGTATCGGCTCGACGAGATCCGGGGCCGCCACCATTCGATGTTCGTCGATCCGGCGCATGCGAAGAGCGAGGAGTACCGCGCGTTCTGGGCGCGGCTCGCGCGCGGCGAGTTCGATGCCGGCCAGTACCGGCGCCTCGGCAGGGACGGCCGCGAAATCTGGATCCAGGCGTCGTACAACCCCGTGTTCGACCGCGCGGGACGTGCGCGCAAGGTGGTGAAGTTCGCCACCGACATCACCGCGCAGAAGATGCAGGCGGCCGATTCCGCCGGCCAGCTGGCGGCGATCGGCAAGTCGCAGGCGGTGATCGAGTTCGACCTCACCGGCACCATCCTCGCGGCGAACGACAACTTCCTCGCGGTGATGGGCTATGCGCTGGACGACGTGCGCGGCCGGCATCACTCGATGTTCGCCGAGGAGGCGTATCGCCACAGCGCGGAATATCGCGGCTTCTGGGACAAGCTCGGCCGCGGCGAATACGACGCCGGCGTGTACCGCCGCCTGGGCAAGGGCGGGCGCGAGGTGTGGATCCAGGCGTCGTACAACCCGATCCTCGACATGAACGGCCGGGTCGTGAAGGTCGTGAAGTACGCCACCGACATCACCACGCAGGTGCGCGACACCCAGGCGCTGCAGCGCGCGGTCGAACAGACGCACGAAGTGGTCGGCGCCGCGCAGGCGGGCGACCTCACCCGCCGCATCGACATGGCCGACAAGTCCGGCTCGATCGCGCAGCTGTGCGAAGGCATCAACGCGCTGGTGGACACGATGGCCGGCATCCTCGGGCAGATCAGGCTCGCCGCCGACACGATCGGCCTGGGCGCGCGCGAGATCGCGTCGGGCAACAGCGACCTGTCGCAGCGCACCGAATCGCAGGCGGCGTCGCTGGAGGAAACCGCCTCGTCGATGGACGAGCTGACCCACACCGTGCGCCAGAACGCCGACAACGCGCGCCAGGCCAACCAGCTGGCGATCGGCGCCACCCAGATCGCCGCGCGCGGCGGCGAGGCGGTGCGCGAGGTGATCGCCACCATGTCGCAGATCAGCGACTCGTCGAAGAAGATCGCCGACATCATCGGCGTGATCGACGGCATCGCGTTCCAGACCAACATCCTCGCGCTGAACGCCGCGGTGGAAGCGGCGCGCGCAGGCGAACAGGGCCGCGGCTTCGCGGTTGTCGCCAGCGAAGTGCGTTCGCTCGCGCAGCGTTCGGCGAACGCGGCGAAGGAGATCAAGCACCTCATCGGCGATTCGAGCGAGCGCGTGGACACCGGCACGCGGCTGGTGCGCGGCGCGGGCGGCACGATGGACGAGATCGTCGGCAGCGTGAAGCGCGTGGGCGAGATCGTCGCGCGGATCAGCGCGGCCTCGCAGGAACAGAGCGCGGGCATCGAGCAGGTCAACCAGGCCGTCGCGCAGATGGACGAGAGCACGCAACGCAACGCCGCGCTGGTCGAGGAGGCCTCCGCCGCCGCGCGCAGCATGGAGGAACAGGCCGCGCGGCTGATGCAGACGGTGGCGGCGTTCCGGCTGGGGTCGAGCGATGCGCGGCGGGTGGCTGCGAACGAGGGGTCGGGCGGTGTGCGCGATGACGCGCGGACGATGGGGACGCTGCGGCAGGTGCCGTCGCGGTTGCCGGCGAACGATTGAGCCCCTCCCGATCAATGCAGCGATGCGACTGCAGCTCTTGTAGCCCGGGTAAGGCCGCAGGCCGCACCCGGGGCAACGCCGCCGGAGACGCGTGACCCCGGGTGCGCTTCGCTTACCCGGGCTACGAAAGCCGCTACGAAAGCCGCATCACCTCGCCACAAGTGACCGACATCCCACTTCCCCCATTCAGCAATAAATCCCGGCAAATACCGCAACTTCGATCTGAATCAAAAACGCGCGGCGCCGATAACGACGGCAAGACGCGCTTCCGCGTCGAGTCCCTGTCGCGGTGCCCCATGCCGAACGTCCTTTCGATTTTCCGTTTCTCCTCCCTCTCCCTGCGCGCGCGCTTCGCGTGGATGATCGCGGTGCTCGCGCTCGGGCTGGTCGTGCTCACCGGCATCGCGGTGCAGCGCAACTACACCGGCCAGATCGCCGACGAGCGCGCCCGCCTGCACACGCGCGTCGCCGCCGCCATGACCGTGGTGCGGCGCTACGCCGACCTGGCGCAGGCCGGAAAGCTCGCCGACGACGTCGCGCGGCGCGAGGCGCTGCTGGTGCTCTCCACGCTGCGCAGCCGCGACGGCACCGATTACCTGTGGGTCAACGACGAGCATCCGCGCATGCTCATGCACCCGCACCAGAAGCAGCTCGTCGGCAAGGACCTCACCGATTACGTCAGCCCCGACGGCAAGCACATCTTCGTGGAGATGGTGAAGGTCGCGCGCGACGGCGGCGGCTTCGTCGATTACCAGTGGGCCAAGCCGGGCGTCGAAGGACCGGTGCTGAAGATCTCCTACGTCGAGCACCTGCCGCGCTGGGGCTGGGTGGTCGGCAGCGGCGAATACACCGACGACATCGCCGCGCGCGCGTGGCGCTTCGCCGGCATGCTGCTGGTGGCGGCGGCGATCGCGCTGGCCGCGGTGATCGTGCTGTGCCTGGTGATCGCGCGCAGCATCGCCGCCTCGGTGCGCGGCGCGACGGAGGCCGCGCAGGCGGTGGCCGACGGCCGCTTCGACCTGGTCATCCACACCGAACAGCGCGACGAGATCGGCCAGCTGCAGCAGGCGCTGGAGCGCATGTGCCGCCGGCTGGAGGACTATTCCAGCGCGCAGGGCGAAATGGCGCGCCGACACGACGAAGGCCAGATCAGCTTCCGCATCGACGAATCCGCCTTCCCCGGTGCGTACGGCCGCATGGTGCGCGAGACTAACGGGCTGGTCGCCTCGCACATCGATTCGATCCAGCGCGCGTTGCAGATCATGGAACGCTACGCGATCGGCGACCTCTCGCAGGACATGGACCGCCTGCCCGGCGAGAAGGCCGTGCTGACGCGGACGATGGATTCGGTGAAGGCGAACCTGCGCGCGATCAACGGCGAGATCCGCCGCCTCGCCGCCGCCGCGGCCGACGGCGATTTCGCCGCGCGCGGCGACGCGTCGCGCTTCGACCACGATTTCCGCGCGATGGTCGACACGCTCAACCGCCTGATGGCCACCGCCGACGAGAACCTCTCCGCGCTGTCCACGCTGCTGCAGGGCGTGGCGAAGGGCGATCTCGCCCAGCGCATGCACGGCGATTTCCGCGGCGTGTTCGCGCGCATGAGCGTGGACGCGAACGAGACGGTCGACCGCCTCGAGCAGATCGTCGGCCGCATCCGCGAAGGTTCGGACGCGGTCGGCAGCGCGGCGGCGGAAATCGCCGCGGGCAACCACGACCTCTCGCAGCGCACCGAGTCGCAGGCGGCGTCGCTGGAGGAAACCGCCTCGTCGATGGAGGAACTCACCTCCACCGTGCGCCAGAACGCCGACAACGCGCTGCAGGCGGACGGCCTGGCGCGCGATGCGGCGGAAGTGGCCTCGCAGGGCGGCGCGATCGTGCACCGCGTGGTGCGCACGATGAGCGCGATCAGCGAATCCTCGCGCCGCATCGGCGACATCATCGGCGTGATCGACGGCATCGCGTTCCAGACCAACATCCTGGCGCTGAACGCCGCGGTGGAAGCCGCGCGCGCCGGCGAACAGGGCCGCGGCTTCGCGGTGGTCGCCGGCGAAGTGCGTTCGCTCGCGCAGCGTTCGGCGAATGCGGCCAAGGAAATCAAGCAGCTGATCACCGATTCGGTGGTGGAAGTGCAGCAGGGCACGCAGCTGGTCGACCAGGCGGGGCGCACGATGGAGGACATCGTGACCAGCGTGAAGAAGGTCAGCGACATCATCGCCGACATCTCCGCCGCCTCGCGCGAGCAGAGCGCGGGCATCGAGCAGGTCAACGGCGCGATCACGCAGATGGACGAGGGCACGCAGCAGAACGCCGCGCTGGTCGAGCAGGCCTCCGCCGCGGCGCGCAGCCTGGAGCAGCAGGCCGCCGAGCTGGTGGAAACGGTGGCGGTGTTCCGGCTGTCGCGATCGGGTGCAGCAGCGGGTGCGACGGTAGATACGGAGCTGGCGCGGATCGCGCGGCGGCGGTAAGCCCCTCTCCCTCCGGGAGAGGGTTGTGGGTGAGGGTCGGGGCAAGCGGTGCGACGACGCCGTCGCGCTGTTGTAGCCCGGGTAAGCGAAGCGCACCGCGCCATTGTGTAATTCAGTTGTGGTTGCGATGACCGCGCCGCAGCGCGTTGCATCGATAAAGCGGCCATTCTCTTGGCGATCCCCGGGTGCGCTTCGCTTACCCGGGCTACAAGAGCAACATCGGCCTCCCTGCGCCCCACAAAAGAAAAACGCGCCGTCTCCGGCGCGTCTTCCTCCCCGCGATGGCGGATGCAGCGGTGCTTACAGCGAGAAGTCCAGGCGCACCTTGCCCTTGCCGCCGCCCGGAGCGAACTCCCACTGCTTCACGGCGCGCACGGCCGACTGCTCGAACACGCGGGCCGGCTTGGCGTTGACGACCGAGACGCTGGCGACCTTGCCGGCCGGGTCCACGGTGAATTCGACTTCGACGAAGCCCTGGGTGCCGGCACGGGCCGCTTCGGCCGGGTACTGCGGCTCGACGCGCTTGATCGGCTTGAGGTCGGCCGAGGCCGGGGCGGCGAAGGACAGGGCCAGCACGGCGATGCCGGCGGCGGTGAGGAGGGAACGGCGCATGGGATGGCTCCTTGGGGATGGTGTCTGGCGACACCGGGGTCATCGGCCGGTTCCGCGGAATCTTTAGCCCTCGAATTCCGGGCGGTTGCAGCCCGGGCAAGGCCGCAGGCCGCACCCGGGGCAACGCCACCGCAGACGCGCCCCCGGGTGCGCTTCGCTTACCCGCTACAGGAGCCGTGCGCCCTCGCACCGGGTAAGGGCCGGACCCGCAAAGTCCCTCACCTAAAGTTTCCCTCCCCCGCGCCGATGCAACGGATGTCGACCCGAAAGGGTCCGTTCCGCACGAGAGGATCCATGTCCACCCTTGCACACCGTCGGCCGTCGGCCACCCTGCTGGACCGCTTCCTGGGTCCGGCCACCCGCCTGATGTCGCAGTTGCGCTTCAACCAGAAGGCCATCGTCATCGGCGCGGCCTTCATGCTCACCTGCGGCGTACTGGCCGGCATCCTCGTGGTGCGTTCCAACGCCGAGGTCAGCGCCGCGACGAAGCAACGCGACGCGGTCGTGGGCCTGGGCCACCTGCATCGCGCGATGCTGGCGATCCAGCAGCACGAGCTGCAGGTCGTGCGCAAGTTCGCCAAGGACGAGGTGTCCGACCAGGCGCTGCAGGAATCGGCCGCGCAGGTCGCGCGCGAACTCGACGCGCTCACTGCCTGGCAGGCGCGCAACCTGCCCGCGTCGGCCCTGCCGGCCGCGCTGAAGGACGCCCGCGCCGCGTGGGACAAGGCCAACGGCGAACACGGCGATTCGGCCGCCGCCGCGACCGACCACGGTGTCGCGGTGCGCAAGCTGGGCGAAGTGCACGGCCTGATCGCCGACGAAACCGGCCTGGCGCAGGCCCAGAACCCCGCCGTGCTCTACATGGGCCGCGCCGCGACCGTGTGGGTGCCGACGCTGGCCGAATACACCCAGCAGCAGAGCGCCACCGCGTTGCGCGTGCTGGGCGACGGCGCGATCTGGGTCGACGACCGCACCGGCCTGGCTGTCTCGCGCAACATGCAGGACTACGTGCGCACGCGTTCGGAAATCGAGATCAAGGACGCCGAAGAGGAAATGGCCGAGCTGGCCGCGACCATCGGCGCGCCGTTCCGCAAGGCGCTCGATGCGGTCGCCAAGCAGAACGCCGACATCCAGAAGCACATCCTCGACGCCGAAACGCCGGTGCTGCCGGTGAAGATCATGGCCGCGCGCACCGAGGCCACGCGCCTTGCGCTCGCCTCCGCGCTGTCGGCCGCGAACGCCTCGCTCGACCACGCCGCCTCGACGGAAATCTCGCGCCTGCAACAGCGCACCGCGTGGACGCTGGGCTCGTGCATCCTGATCCTCGCGCTGGCGACCTACCTGTTCCTCGGCTTCAGCCGCAGCACGCGCGCCGCGCTGAAGGAAGTGCAGGACGCCTCCGATCTGCTCGCACGCGGCGAATTCCCCGACGCGGTGCGCGTGGACAGCCGCGACGAAGTGCGCGACATCGCGCGCGGGCTGGAACGCGCCATCAACACGCTGCGCAACTTCGCGGGCGCGCAGCGTGAACTGTTCGAAGCGCACCAGGCCGGCGAGATCGACCGCCGCCTGCAAAGCGACGACTTCCCCGGCGCCTACGGCCAGATGGCCGGCGAAGTGAACACGCTGGTGGATTCGCACATCCAGGTGAATACCCGCGCGATCGAGATCGTCGCCGCCTACGCGCGCGGCGACCTGTCGCGCGACATGGACCGCCTGCCGGGCCAGAAGGCGCGCATCACCGACGCCGTGGATTCGGTGAAGAGCGGCATGAACGCGATCAACGCCGAGATCAAGACGCTGGTCGACGCCGCCGTCGCGGGCGATTTCAGCCGTCGCGGCGATGCGTCGGCGTTCGAGTTCGTCTACCACGACGTGGTGCAGTCGCTGAACCAGCTGATGGCCACCGCCGAGGAAGGCCTGCACGAAGTCGGCACGCTGCTGTCGGCGGTCGCCGACGGCGACCTGAACCGCCGCGTCGAAGTGGAACTGCCGGGCCAGTTCGGCCGCCTCGCCGGCGATGCGAACCGCACCGTCGACCAGCTCGCGCAGATCGTCGGCCAGATCCGCCAGGGTTCGGATGCGATCAGCTCGGCCGCGGCGGAAATCGCCGCCGGCAACAACGACCTGTCGCAGCGCACCGAGCAGCAGGCGGCGTCGCTGGAAGAAACCGCCTCGTCGATGGAAGAGCTCACCAGCACGGTGCGCCAGAACGCCGACAACGCGCGCCAGGCCAACCAGCTGGCGCAGAGCGCGGCCGAAGTCGCCGGCCAGGGCGGCACGGTGGTGGGCGAAGTGGTCGAGACGATGAACGCGATCAACCAGTCGTCGAAGAAGATCGCCGACATCATCGGCGTGATCGACGGCATCGCCTTCCAGACCAACATCCTGGCGCTGAACGCGGCGGTGGAAGCCGCACGCGCCGGCGAACAGGGCCGTGGTTTCGCGGTGGTGGCCGCCGAAGTGCGCTCGCTCGCGCAGCGTTCGGCGAATGCGGCGAAGGAGATCAAGCAGCTGATCACCGACTCGGTCGGCAAGGTCGAGGAAGGCAGCCAGCTGGTCGACCAGGCCGGCCGCACGATGCACGAGATCGTGACCAGCGTGAAGAAGGTCACCGACATCATCGCCGACATCTCGGCGGCGTCGCAGGAACAGAGCTCGGGCATCGAGCAGGTCAACAACGCGATCACGCAGATGGACGAGGGCACGCAGCAGAACGCGGCGCTGGTCGAACAGGCGTCGGCCGCCGCGCGCAGCCTGGAACAGCAGTCCGAGCAGCTGGTGCAGACCGTCGCGGTGTTCCGCCTCGCGCAGGCCAGTGCCACGCAGGCCGCACGCGCCGCGCAGGCGACGGTGGTGGAGATGCCGGCGGCCAAGCCGCCGCGCGCCAAGCCCGCCGCGCCGGCCGCTTCCGCATCGCCCGCCAAGCCCGCAACGCGCAAGGTGCGCGCCACGGCGGCGGCGAATGCGGATGGGGATTGGCAGGAGTTCTGAGCCGTATTGCCGTGAAGCCCTCTCCCTTCGGGGTGAGCTCCTCTCCCTGCTTGCAGGGGGAGGTTGGGAGGGGGTCGTGAGGCGCGAGAGCGCCGAGCTCAATGCAAGTGCACTGGCGTAACCGCGCTGTGCACTTCACCCCTCCCCAACCCTCCCCTGCAAGCAGGGGAGGGAGCAAGAAGCCAAGGCGGGCGCCCAGCGAACCGAAGCACTCGCTTCTCACTCCTCACCCTCGTTCCTCCTCACTCGCCCCTGGCCCCATGCGTCCTTCCCCGCGCACCTCCGACGACCGCGAGTTCACCTTCGACGAACGCGACTTCCGCCGCGTCTGCCGGATGATCCGCGACCACGCCGGCATCCACCTGCACCCGCACAAGCGCGACATGGTCTACAGCCGCCTCGCGCGGCGCGTGCGTGCGCTGGACATGGAACGCTTCGGCGATTACCTCGACTACGTCGAGGCCGATCCCGACGCCGAGCTGCAGGGCTTCATCAACGCGCTCACCACCAACCTCACCTCGTTCTTCCGCGAGTCGCACCACTTCGACCTGCTCGCCGACCACCTGCGCGCGCATTGCCGCGACGGCGCGTCGATCTGGTGCAACGCCGCCTCCACCGGCGAGGAGCCGTACACGCTGGCGATCACCGCCTGCGAGGCGTACGGCACGATGACGCCGCCGGTGCGCATCCTGGCCACCGACATCGACACCAACGTGCTGCAGACCGCCGCGCGCGGCGTGTATCCGGTGGAGCGCATCAACGCGCTGTCGCTGCAACGGCGCCGCCAGTTCTTCCAGCGCGGCGACGGGCCCAACGCGGGGCTGTGCCGGGTCAAGCCGGAGCTGCAGGCGCTGATCGAATTCCGCCCGCTCAACCTGCTCGATGCCGACTACGGCCTACGCGGCGGTTTCGACGCGGTGTTCTGCCGCAACGTGATGATCTATTTCGACAAGGCCACGCAGTACCAGGTGCTCACGCGCATCGCACCGCTGATCGCGTCCGATGGCCTGCTCTTCGCCGGGCATTCGGAAAGCTTCGGCCACGCGCACGACCTGATCACGCCCTGCGGCCGGACCACCTACCGCCCCGCCTCCCGCACCGACCCCCGCCGATAGACGCAGCGACCATGAACGCCGCCATTCCCGCCCGTCCCGCGATCGAGCCGGGCAGCTATTTCGATCCGGTGCTGCAGACCGAGGCGATCAAGCTGCTTCCGGCCGATTACCGCGTCACCGATCGCCCGATCGCGCTGGTCACGCTGCTGGGCTCGTGCGTGGCCGCGTGCCTGTACGACCCGATGCTGCAGGTCGGCGGCATGAACCACTTCATGCTGCCCGGCGGCGAAGCGGGCTCGGTGTCCTCGCGCTACGGCGCGCACGCGATGGAACTGCTGATCAACGACCTGCTCAAGCGAGGCGCGCGCCGTGCGCGGCTGATGGCGAAGGTGTTCGGCGGCGGCAACGTGCTGTCGGGCTTCTACAGCGATCCGATCGGCACGCGCAACGCGAGCTTCGTGCTGGAATACCTCACCGCCGAGCGCATCCCGGTGATGGCGCAGGACCTGGGCGACATCCACCCGCGCAAGGTCTGCTTCTTCGCGCAGACCGGGCGCACGCTGGTCAAGCGCCTGCCGTCGGCACGCAACGACGTGATCGTCGACGCCGAACGCGCCTACTACGGTCGCCTCGCCCGCGAGCCGGTCGCCAGCGGCAGCGTGGAGTTGTTCTGATGAACGCGGCCGTACGTACTCCCGCACGCGGTCCCATCCGCGTGCTCGTGGTCGACGACTCGGCGCTGGTGCGCCAGTTGATGACGCAATTGCTGGAGGCCGATCCGGGCATCCAGGTCGTCGGCAGCGCGGCCGATCCGTACATCGCGCGCGACAAGATCAAGCAGCTCGAACCCGACGTGCTCACGCTCGACGTCGAGATGCCGCGCATGGACGGCCTGACCTTCCTGCGCAACCTGATGCGCCTCAGGCCCATGCCGGTGGTGATGGTCTCCACGCTGACCGAGCGCGGCGCGCAGGTGACGCTGGACGCGCTCGCGCTGGGCGCGGTGGATTTCATCGCCAAGCCCAAGCTCGACGTCGCGCGCGGGCTGACCGAATACGCCGGGCTGCTGATCGAGAAGGTCAAGCAGGCCGCGAAGGCGCGCGTGGTGCCGCCCTCGCCGGCCCGCGTCGCCGAGGCGTCGGCGATGCCGGCGGTGGCGTATCGCACGACGCACCGGCTGATCGCGATCGGCGCCTCCACCGGCGGCACCGAGGCGATCCGCGAAGTGCTCTCGCAGATGCCGGCCGATGCGCCGGCGACGGTGATCGCGCAGCACATCCCGGGCGCATTCAGCGCGCCCTTCGCCGATCGGCTTGATCGGCACAGCCGCATGACGGTGATCCACGTCGAACGCGACCAGGAACTGCTGCCGGGGCATGCGTACGTCGCACCGGGCGGTCGTCACCTGCGCGTGTTCCGCAGCGGTGCGCGCTGGCATTGCCGGCTCGGCGACGACGATCCGGTGCGCCGTCATCGTCCCAGCGTGGACGCGCTGTTCGATTCGGTGGCCGAACACGTCGGCGCCAACGCCAGCGCCGCCCTGCTGACCGGCATGGGCGACGACGGCGCGCGTGGCCTGCTCGCCTTGCGCAAGGCCGGCGCGGCGACGATCGCGCAGGACGAGGCCAGCAGCGTCGTCTGGGGCATGCCCGGCGCGGCGGTCGCACTCGGCGCGGCGCAGGAAACCGTGCCGCTGTCGCTGGTCGCGCAGAAGTTGTTGTCGGGCACCGCGCACGAGTAACGAACGCCTGCGTTTGTAGCCCGGGTAAGGCCGCAGGCCGCACCCGGGAAACAGGTCGCCGCGACGTTCGACCCCGGGTGTGCTTCGCTTACCCGGGTTGCAGGAGCCGACAACCGACTGATGCGGCGCCGTGCACGTCACCCCTCCCCGACCCTCCCCTGCACGCAGGGGAGGGAGCCCGCACGTCGCGGCGAGGAGTGAGTGAAGGGAAACGAGAACCCAGTGACCGCCCGCACCTTCGCCCCAACCAAAACCGTGACGCACTGACGCTTTTACTCACTTCTGGCTCCTCTGCCCTCGTTCCTCGCTCTAAAGCACCCGCAACCCCCGCCGTTATCTAAGTTGCCCCATTCGGTGAGATCGAAGATGGATTCCCGCGTACTGATTCGCCTTGCAGCGCCCGTGGCGCTGACGACCCTGCTCATCGCCGCCGAAGCGATGGGCTGGCCCTCCGCCGTGCAATGGGGCGCGCTGGTCGCCATGACGCTCGCGTGGCTGGGCTTTGCCTGGACGATGCAGCGTCCCAGCCACAACGATGCGGCGATGCTGCGCGAACAGACGCGCCTGCTCGACGACCTGCGCAACTTCGTCAATTCCGAAGTGCAGGGTTCGCGCGGCGAGATCGAGCGCACCCGCACGCTGATCCGCGAGTCGGTCGCCAAGCTCGGCACCAGCTTCGAGGCGGTGAACCGCAAGTCGCGCGAACAGAGCGAAGTGGTCTCGCGCATCATCGACCGCACCGACGGCGAACACGGCGGCGTGGACGTCTCGCGCTTCGCGCTGCAGGCCAGCCAGCAGATGGAACAGCTGGTGGAAGCGCTGGAAGCCGTCAGCGGCCAGAGCACCACGACGGTCACGCACATCGACGCGATGGCCGATCACCTGGACGGCATCTTCGCGCTGCTGGAAGACGTGAAGTCGATCGCCGACCAGACCAACCTGCTCGCGCTGAATGCCGCGATCGAAGCGGCGCGTGCCGGCGAGGCGGGCCGCGGCTTCGCGGTCGTCGCCGACGAGGTGCGCAACCTGTCCGAGCGCTCCACCGCTTTCAACGAACAGATCCGCAAGCTCGCGCACAGCTCCAAGGACGCCATCGCCCGCGTCCGCGACACCGTCACCACGATGGCGTCCCGCGACATGGACCGCTCCCGCGGCGCCCGCGCCGAAGCCGCCGCGATGCTGGAACGCGTGGACGGCATCAACCGCGGCCTAGGCAACGGCATGCGCGAGATCGCCGACTGCGGCCGCGCCATCGACGGCTCCGTCGCCGAAGCCGTGCGTTCGCTGCAGTTCGAGGACATCGCCACCCAGGCCCTGGGCGCGGCCACCACGCACCTGGACCGCCTGAGCGCGATCAACCGCGAGGCCACCGCCCTGCACCAGCTGCTGCACAACGCCGACCGCGCCGACGCCGAAGTACGCCAGGCCCTGCAGCAGCTCGGCCAGCGCATCGCGCAGATGAAGTCCGAGTGGGAGCGTCCGCCTCACAAGGCCGTGATGCAGCAGTCGATGGATGCTGGTAGCGTCGAACTCTTCTGACCTTCCATGACGGGATGAACGCGATCCCTCCATCGCCGGCCGGCTCCACCGGCCAGGACCCCGCCCACGGGCGCGCTGAAGAGCGCGCCCGTGCGCGTGTCGAGCCCGCTTCGCCCGATGTGGACGGACCGGCGGATCGGCTGGACGGCGGCGGCCTGCGCGCGCGGCTGCGCGGACGCCGGGGTTTCCTGCTCTCGCTGGCGATGGCCGCGCTGGCGATCGCGTGGATGGCGCTGATCGCCCCCGCCCTCGCGCTGGAACTGCGCCGCTTCTTCGGCGACGCCGCGCACTGGATCGCCAACGCGCTCTCGCTGCCACTGGTCGCGGTGCTGATGTTCCTGATGCTGCGCCGCACCTGTTCGGACGCGCGCGAGGTCGAACTGACCGCACACCTGCATCGCCAGCAGCAGGAACTGCACGCGCTCACCGGCCGCCTGATCGACGTGCAGGAAGCCGAACGCCGCACGCTGTCGCGCGAACTGCACGACGACATCGGCCAGGCGATCTCGGCGATGAAGATGTCGGCCACTTCGATAGAAGGCGAGAACGAAGCCGGGCGGCGCGAGATCGTCGAGGAGATCGTCGGCATCGCGGACGCGACCATCGCCAAGCTGCGCGACATCTCGATCCTGCTGCGCCCGCCGCAGCTGGATGCGCTGGGCCTGGTCGCGGCATTGCGCTGGCAATGCGAGCGGCTGTTCCGCGGCGGCGCGCCGGCGCTGGAACTCGATCTGTCGCCGCTGGCCGAACGCCCGGACGCTCCGGTGGAACTGGCATGCTTCCGCATCGCGCAGGAAGCGCTGACCAACGTGCTGCGCCATTCCGGCGCGACGCAGGTGACGGTGCTGCTCGCACCGCGTGGCGACCAGCTGCTGCTGTCGATCATCGACGACGGGCGCGGCTTCGATCCCGAAAACGTCCACGGCCTGGGCCTGATCGCGATGCGCGAACGCGCGACGCACCTGGGCGGCACGTTCGACGTGGAGACGGTGGCGGATGCGGGGACGTGCGTTCGTGCGTGCTTGCCGATGCGCATTGCGCGGCCCTGACGCAGCCGCCACGGCCCACGAGGCGATGCGGAATGCGGGCGTCCGTCAGCGCGTGGCGACCAGCACCCACAGCGGCTGCGGTATCGCGGCGCCCGGCGCGTGCACGCGCCTTGCGCACGCTTCGGCGAACCCGGCCTCGCGCATGTCGTCCAGCAGGTCCCAGCCGAAGTGGTGGAAGCACAGCACGCCGCCGGAGACGGGATCTCCGTGGTACTCGGGCTCGGGGATCAGGTGTTCGATCGTCCCGTCGCCGCGGACGCGTGCGAGGCGACGGGACTGCAGCATCGATTCCTGGAACGGCACGGTCAGCACCAGCGTGCCGCCCGGTCGAAGCACGCGCGCGCACTCGCGCAGGGCGAGGCGGTGCTCGGAGACGTGTTCGAGCACGTCCAGCGACACGATCGCATCGAGCGACGCATCGCGCCGCTTCAGCGCGGTCAGGTCGGCGAAGTGAAGGCATTCCCGCACGCCGTGCCACCACAGCCAGCCGGTCAGCCGAAGACGCCGGCGAAGGTCGCGCACGTACTCGCTACCGCTCAGGTTGGACAAACGGCGCTTCAGCGCGACGTAGAACGGCGTGGCCTGCTCGGTCGCGTAGACGCGCGCGTCGTCGCGGCCATGCAGTTCCTCCAGCAGCGTAACGACGGCCGCACGATGGCGCGCGTTGGTCCTGCAACGCGGGCATGCCAGTCCCTCGCGGAAGCAGATCTTCCGGCCGGTGGTTTCCACGCGGATGGCGTCTCCGCACAGGGGACAGCGCCCATCGACGACGAAGTCGTGCGGCAGCGGCTCGGGCGAGCCCGCGTCCGCCCTCCAGGCGGCGGCGGTGGACCACTGCAACGCAGACCCGCTCATCGCTTCGCGCGCCATGCCGCCAGCAGCACCGCCGCAGCCGATGCCACGTTCAGGCTTTCCACCAGCCCCGTCCCCGGAATCGACAATCGCAGGTCGCAGGCCGCCGCCAGTTCACGGTCCATGCCCTCGCCTTCCGCGCCCAGCACGTAGATCGTGCGATCGGGCAGTGGCGTGGCGAACACGTCGGTACCGCCGTTCACCACCGTGGCCGCGAGGGTGAAGCCGGCGCCACGCAGCTGGGCGATGGCGTTGTCCTCGCGGCCCAGGCGCACCAGCGGGACCGCTTCGGCGCCGCCTTCGGCCACGCGCGCGGCGGCGCCGGACAACGACAGGTTCGAATGCTTCGGCAGCAGGATCGCCGACACGCCGAAGTGCGCCGCCGAACGCAGGATCGCGCCGAAGTTGTGCGGATTGCCGACGCCGTCGAGCCAGATCGCGCACTGCGGACCGGACGGCAGATCGCGCAGCCACGTCGACAACGGCAGCGGTTCCTCGCGCAGCACGTCGGCGACCACGCCTTCGTGATGGCTGCTGGCGGCGAGCTTGTGCAGGTCGAGTTCGTCCACCACGCGATAACCCACGCGGTTGGCGACGCACCACTTCAGCAGCGGCTGCAACGCGGGAATGCGCGCTTCGGCGAGGTACAGCTTGCGGATCGCCTGCGGCCGGCGCGAGAACACCGCGTGGATCGCGTTGAGGCCGTACAGGCGCAGCTCGGCGCTGCGGCGTTCGCGCGCGGGATGCGCGACGTGCTCGCCTTCGTGGCCGGTCGCGTCGTGGGCTGCATCGTGCACGCGGGCTTCGTGCGGACGGGCGTCTTGGGCACGGCTGCCGCGCGCCTGTGCGTCGTGCGCATCGCGGTCGCGGCGGAAGCGCGCGGTGTGCTCCTCGAACCGCTCCTTGCGGCTGCGCACGTGCGTGCCACCCCACGGCGACGCTGCGTCGCGCGAAGGCGGGCCGGGCGGGCGCGGACCACGGGGCGGACGATTGGGCGGATCACGGTGCGTCACACAGACTCCTTCGTACTTTGGCGAACACGCGCAGGTCGTGCGCATGGCCGTCCTTCACGAGGGCGCAGCGCGCGACGCCCTCCTCGATGAAACCGTTCTTCAGCAGCACGCGCGCGGACGCCTCGTTGAACGTGAGCACATTCGCCTGCAGCCGATGCAGCGAAAGCGCCTGCATCGCCCACGGCACGTACAACGCGACCGCGCGCGTCATCAGTCCGCGACCCCACATCGACCGGCCGAGCCAGTACCCCAGCTCCGCCGACTGACCGCGTTCCGCCTGCCCCGGCCGCGCGGCGATGCCGCCGCACGCCTGTCCGTCCACTTCGATGGCGAACACCGGATCGTCGAAATCGACGACCTCGCCGGCGAGGAAGCGTTCGCCGTCCTCACGCGTGTACGGATGCGGGAAGCGGCTGCTCAGGCCGCGCACGACCTCCGCGTCGTTGGCGTGGCGCAGCAGCGGTTCGAGATCGTCCGCGCGCCACGCCCGCAGCACGAAGCCGTCGCCCTGCAGGCGGACGGAACGTGGATCGCGGACGGGCGGGCTGGCGAGCATGCGCACAGGGTACCCGCGCGAGGGCGCGGGAATCCGAACGGCGTGTTCAGTCGGGCCCCGCCGCCTGCCCGTTGCCGGGACGAAGGCGGCGGAACCGGCGGATTCAGCCTTCGCCCTGCAGCGAGGGCTGCGCGGACGCGGCGGCGGCGGACTCGTCCGCCGGCTGCGCGCCGCGACGGCCACGCCAGAAATCGGCGTTGCGGATGCCCAGCGCGTCCGGATCGAACACCGGGTCCAGGCCCAGCTTCTTCTGCCGTTCGTAATCGCGCAGCGCGATCATCGCCGGCTTGGCGAGGATCAGGATCGCGATGATGTTGAGCCACGCCATCAGGCCCACGCCGATGTCGCCCAGCGCCCAGGCCACGGTCGCGTTGTGCGAGGCGCCGAAGATCACCATGGCGATGATGCCCAGCCGCAGCAGCAGCACGGTCAGCGGGCGGCGACGGCCGCCGTTGACGTAGGCCAGGTTGGTTTCGGCCATGTAGTAATAGGCCATGATCGTGGTGAAGGCGAAGAAGAACAGCGCCACCGCGACGAAGCCCGCGCCCCAGCCCGGCAGCACCGATTCCACCGCCGCCTGCGCGAAGCCCGGTCCCGCCTCGATGCCCGCCAGCCCCGAATACAGCGCCGCACCGTCGGCGGCGACCACGTTGTAACGGCCGGTGGAGAGGATCAGGAAGGCGGTGGCGGTGCACACCATCATCGTGTCGAAGTAGATCGCGAACGCCTGCACGTAACCCTGCTTGGCCGGATGCGAGACCTCCGCCGCGGCCGCCGCGTGCGGACCGGTGCCCTGGCCTGCCTCGTTGGCGTAGATGCCGCGCTTGACGCCCCACTCCACCGCCAGGCCGAGCAGTGCGCCGTACGCCGCGTGGCCGCCGAACGCGCTGGAGAAGATCATGCCGAACATCTCCGGCACCTGCCCGGCGTTCATCGCCATCACGACCACGGCCATCAGGATGTAGCCCATCGCCATGAACGGCACGACGATCTCGGCGAAGTTCGCGATGCGCTTCACGCCGCCGAAGATGATGATCGCCAGCAGCACCGACACCGCCGCGCCGATGCCGAGCTTGAACGCGACGCGCGCATCCAGCCCGAACCACTGGCCGTCGAGCGAACCGCACAGCGCCGAGCCGTGGCACACGTTGGCGGCGCTGTCGGCGATGGCGTTGGCCTGCACGCCGGGCATCAGGAAGCCGGCGGCGGCGATCGTCGCGATCGCGAAGGCCATCGCGTACCACTTCAGGCCCATCGCCTTCTCGATGTAGTACGCCGGACCGCCGCGGTAGCGACCTTCGGCGTCCTTGGTCTTGTAGATCTGCGCGAGCGTGGATTCCACGTACGACGTCGACGCGCCGAGGAAGCCCATCACCCACATCCAGAAGATCGCGCCCGGCCCGCCGAACGCGATCGCCGTGGCCACGCCGGCGATGTTGCCGATGCCGATGCGCCCGGCCATCGACATCGCCAGCGCCTGGAACGACGACACGCCCGCCTCTGACTTCTGCCCGGCGACGGTGAGGCGGAACATCTCGACGAAGCCGCGCACCTGCATGAAGCGGGTGCGGATGCTGAAGTACAGGCCGGCGCCGAGGCACATGAAGATCAGTGCCTGGCTCCAGACGATGCCGTTGACGGCGCTAAGGATGTTTTCCACGCAGGCTCCCGGACGGAGGAAAGGGCGTCGCCCCGTCGTGGGGGAACCGCCCGATTCTGCATGAAAGCGCGGCGCCGTGCGTGCCTGCCGGCGATCCGCGCAGACAGGTTCGAACCTGCGCCGTCATGCTCGCCCCGGCACGAAGGGCACGCGTTACGCGTGCCCGCCCACCGACGGCGTCGTGGCCTCCAGCTTCTCCAGCTCCTGGCCCACCGCTTCGGGCGATCGCGTGTACTTCGCCAGCAGCATGTAGAACGCCGGCACCACGAACAGCGACAGCAACGTCGAGAACGAGACGCCGAAGATCACCACGATGCCGATGGTCGCGCGGCTTGCCGAACCCGGGCCGCCGGCGAGCACCAGCGGGATCGCGCCGACGACCGTCGCGATCGAGGTCATCAGGATCGGGCGCAAACGGACCGAGGAGGCCTCGACGATCGCCTCGCGGATGCTGCGGCCTTCGTCGCGCAGCTGGTTGGCGAACTCGACGATCAGGATGCCGTTCTTCGCCGCCAGGCCCACCAGCATCACGATGCCGATCTGGCTGAACAGGTTGAGCGTGCCGCCCGTCGCGGCGAGGCCGATCAGCGCGCCGAGCACGCCCAGCGGCACGGTGAGCATGATCACGAACGGATGGATGAAGCTTTCGAACTGCGCGGCGAGCACCAGGTACACGACGAGCAGCGCCAGGGTGAAGGTCAGCAGCACCGCACCGCCGGCCTGGATGTACTCGCGCGACTCGCCCTTCCAGTCGATCTGCGCATGATCCGGAAGCTCCGCGCGCACGGTGTCCTGCAACCAGGTGATCGCATCGCCCATCGGATAGCCCGGCGTGAGGCCGGCGCTGATCGTGATGGCGCGCAGTCGGTTGAAGCGGTTGAGGCTGCCGGGCTCGGCGAGTTCGCGCAGCGTCACCAGGTTCGACAGCGGGATCAGCGCGCCGTCGCGCGCGCGCACCTGGATCGCCGCGAGGTCTTCAGGCGAAGCGCGCAGTTCGCGGTCGGACTGCACGACCACGTCGTACTCCTCGCCGTTCTGCACGAAGGTGGTGACGCGGCGGCTGCCCATCATGGTTTCCAGCGCGTGGCCGATGTCGGTCACCGGCACGCCCAGGTCGGCGGCGCGCTGACGGTCGATCTCCACGCGCATCTGCGGGCGCGTTTCCTTGTAGTCCGAATCGACCGAGAAGAAACCCGGGTTGGTTTCCATCTTCGCGATCAGCTTGTCGCGCCACTGCGCCAGTTCGGCGTATTCCGGGCCGCCCAGCACGATGTTGATCGGCTGGCCGCGCGAGCGCACCAGGCCGCCGGACACCTGCGGCATCGCGCGCACGCCGGGCAGCTTGCCCAGTTCGGACCGCAACGATTCGGCGACGTCGGCGGTGGAGGTGGTGCGGTTCTTCCAGTCCTGCAGGAACACCGAGATGCGACCGGTGTGCATCTCCTCGCTGGCGCCGAAGCCGCCCGGCACGCGCGGGTTGTAGCGCTGGATGGTCTCGCCCTCGCCGGTGTGTGCGGCGACGATCTTCTCGACCTGCTGCACCTGGCCGACGGTGTAGTCGAAACCGGCGCCTTCCGGCCCCTGGATGGAGATCGAGAAGAAGCCGCGATCCTCCGCCGGCGCCAGTTCCGACGGAACCAGCTTCAGCAGCAAGCCGCTCACCACCATCGTCGCGAGCATCACGCCGACGACGAGCATCCACAGCTTCGACGGCTTGTGGTCGGTCACGCGCGAGAGCAGCCCGCGATAGCGCGAGGTGACGCCGTCCAGGCGCGCGTTCACCCAGCGGTGGACGACGTTGGATTTCTCCTGGCTGTGCGGGCGCACGAGCTTGGAGGACATCATCGGCGTGAGCGTCAGCGCGACGAAGGCCGAGATCGCCACCGCGCCGGCCAGCGCGACCGACAACTCGCGGAACAGGCGACCGGTGTTGCCTTCCATGAAGCCCACCGGCAGGAACACCGCGACCAGCACGGCGGTGGTCGCGATCACCGCGAACGCCACCTGCGCCGTGCCGCGCTTGGCCGCGACCAGGCGCGGCTCGCCCAGGTCGGTGCGTCGCTGGATGTTTTCCAGCACGACGATGGCGTCGTCCACCACCAGGCCGATCGCCAGCACCAGTGCGAGCAGCGTCAGCAGGTTGATCGAGAAGCCGAACAGGTACAGCGGGATGAACGCGGCGATCAGGCACACCGGCACCGTCACCGCCGGGATCAGCGCGGCGCGGAAGCTGCCCAGGAACAGCCAGATCACCACCAGCACCAGCACGATCGCCTCGATCAGCGTGTGGTACACGCGTTCCACCGCCGATTCGATGAAGATCGTGGTATCGAAGGCGACGAAGATCTTGGTGCCTTCCGGCAGCGTCTTCTGCACCTTCTCCGCTTCGGCGCGCACCGCGCGCGCGACGTCGAGGCTGTTGGCGGTGGAGGTCTTGACGATGCCCAGGCCGATGTTCGGCTCGCCGTTGCTGCGGTAGTACGCGCGGCGTTCGGCGGACGCGAGCTCGATGCGCGACACATCGCCCATGCGCACCACGTAGCCGTCCACGCCCTTGCCCAGCGGGATCTGCGCGAAGTCTTCCGGCCGCTGGTAACTGCGCGCCACGCGCAGGGTGAAGTCGCGCGCGTTGGATTCGATGCGGCCGGCGGGAAGCTCGACGTTCTCCGCTTCCAGCGCGTTCTCCACGTCGTTGACGGTGATGCCGCGCGCGGCGAGCGCGTCGCGGTCCAGCCAGATGCGCATCGCATAGCGCTGCTGGCCGCCGATGCGCACCTGCGCCACGCCGTCCACGGAGGACAGGCGATCGACCACGTAGCGTTCGGCGTAATCGGACAGCTGCAGCGTGTCCATGCGCGTGGAGCTCATGTTGAGCCACAGGATCGGGTCGGCGTCGGACTCGACCTTCTCGATTTCCGGCGGATCGGCCTCTTCCGGCATGCGGTCGAGCACGCGGCTGACCGCGTCGCGCACGTCGTTGGCGGCGGCTTCGATCTCGCGGTTGAGCGTGAATTCGATGCTGATCGCCGCGCGTCCGTTGACGCTGCGCGATTCGATCGTCTCGATGCCTTCGATGCCCGCCAGCGCGTCTTCCAGGATCTGGGTGATGCGCGTTTCCACCACCGCCGCCGAGGCGCCGGGATAGTTCACGTCCACCGAGACGATCGGCGGATCGATCGCCGGCAGTTCGCGCAGGGTGAGGCGCGAGAACGCCATCACGCCCAGCACGATGATGAGCAGGCTCATCACCGTGGCGAACACGGGACGGCGGATCGAGAGGTCGGACAGATTCATGACGTCACCCGTGGAGGAGTGAGGAACGAGAAGCGGGGCGTGGGACCGGCGATGAAGCGCTTCCGCTCACTTCCCACTCCTCCTCGCTCGCTTGCGATGCTCAGCCGGCCTTGGCCGTGCCGTTCTTCGTGGCGGCGCCGACTTCGCCCGCCGGCGCCTTGTCGCCCGCCGCGTCGACGATGCGCGCGCCCACGCGCAGCTTGCCGGTGCCGTCCACGACGATGCGGTCGCCGACGTTCAGGCCCTGCGCCACTTCGGCGAGGCCGTCACGACGGCTGCCGACCTTGATGTCCACGCGTTCGACCGAGGAGTCGGGCTTGACGCGGTAGACGAACGAATCGGTGCCGACCTGCACGATGGAGATTTCCGGCACCAGCAGCGCCTCGCGCTGCGGGCGCGACAGCGTGACCTGCATCAGCATGCCCGGGCGCAGCGCGCGGTCGGGGTTGGCGAAATCGCCGCGCACCACGACCGAACGCGTGGCTTCGTCCACGCGCGCGTCGATCGTGCTGACCTGGCCTTCGAACGTGCGGCCGGGATACGCCGCGCTGGTCCCGGCGACCTGCTGGCCGACGCCGAGCGCGGCGATCAGCGCCTCGGGCACCGGGAAATCGACGTAGACGCGGGCGGTGTCGTCGAGCGTGGCGATCGCCGTGCCCGGCTGGACCAGCGCGCCGGGGCTGACCTGGCGGATGCCGAGCACGCCGGAGAACGGCGCGCGGATCACGCGGTCGCCGATGTCGGCGCGCATCTGCGCGACACGGGCCCGCGCGGCATCGCGCAGGGCGAGCTGGGTGTCGAGGGTGGAACGCGCGACGAGCTGCTGGTCGGCGAGTTCGCGCTGGCGCTGGTAGAGGCGTTCGGCTTCGTTGGCGGTGGCTTCGGCCTGCTTCAGCGCGGCCTCCTGCTGGCGGCCGGTGAGCGTGACCAGCGGCGCGCCCGCGGCCACCACGTCGCCGCTTTCGAAATGCACCTGCTGCACCGTCTCGCTGACCTTGGCGGTTACGGTGATGGATTCGCGCGCCTTCACGTTGCCCAGCGCCAGCACCGTGTCGCTGAACGGCTGCAGGCGCACGCGCTGCGTGGTGACCGGGATCGGGCGCTCGCCGCCGTCCTGGCGCTGCTCGGCGCCATTGCTGCCGCATGCGACGGTCGCGCCGGCGAGGGCCAGCACGAGGCCGGCTCGGAGGACGCGAAAACTGAAGCTGGAGCGAGGTCGCATGCGGGGCCTGGAAGGAAACGACGAAGGTGGAGCGGACGCGCTGTGAAGCCCGGGGATTCTAGCGGCCGATCTTCAACGGTCGCCTAGCCCATTGGTTGACAACCGATTGCGCAAACGCCTTCACGCGCCAGATCGCGCAAGGCCGTCGGTCGGCCGGCGCCTGGCCGGGGCCGAACGGGATCTGACACCCGACTGTGGCACTCTCCGATGACGGTCTCGTGCAGGGCCGCGACAGGCGCCAGGGGCCCGCCACGCACCTGTCCGGCGCCCGCGGCTGGCCGCTTCCGGCGGCTCCGTCCGTCCCGCTCCAAGCCCACTCGCGCAGGAGTTCCCCCCATGATCCACGACAGCATCCTCGACACCATCGGCCGTACCCCGGTGGTGCGCCTGCACCGCCTCGCGCCGGAACACGTCACGCTCTACGCCAAGGTCGAGGCCTTCAACCCCGGCGGCTCGGTCAAGGACCGCCTGGCGCTGGCGATCGTCCTCGACGCCGAAGCGCGCGGCCAGCTCAAGCCGGGCGACACCGTGGTCGAGGCCACGTCCGGCAACACCGGCGTGGCGCTGGCGATGGTCTGCGCCGCGCGCGGCTACAGGTTCGTGGCGGTCATGAGCGATTCGTTCTCGATGGAGCGCCGCAAGCTCATGCGCGCCTACGGGGCGAAACTCATCCTCACGCCCGCCGCCGAACGCGGGAGCGGCATGGTGCGCCGCGCCGCCGAACTGGCGGAGAAGCACGGCTGGTTCCTCGCGCGCCAGTTCACCAACCCGGCCAATCCCGCGTACCACCGGCAGACCACGGCGGCGGAGATCCTGCGCGATTTCGCCGGCCGCCGGCTCGACCACTTCGTCACCGGCTGGGGCACGGGCGGCACGCTGACCGGCGTGGGCGAAGTGCTCAAGGTCGCGCGCCCGGAAGTGCGCGTGACCACGTGCGAACCGGCGGGAGCCTCGCTGCTGGCCGGCAAGGAATGGCAGCCGCACAAGATCCAGGGCTGGACCCCGGACTTCGTGCCGGAAGTGCTCAATCGCGACGTCGCCGATGCGATCCTGCCGGTCGACGACGTGCTCGCGCGCGACACCGCGCGTCGCCTGGCGCAGGAGGAAGGCCTGTTCGTCGGCATTTCCGCCGGCGCCACCGCCGCCGCCGCGCTGGAAGTCGCGCGCAATGCCGAGGAAGGCTCGGTGATCCTGGCGATGCTCCCAGACACCGGCGAGCGTTACCTCTCGACGTTCCTGTTCGAAGGGGTCAACGAAGGGTCGGATGACGAGTGGCTGGCGTCGCTGGGGTGACGCGCGTTCAGCCCCTCTGCCGTCGGGAGAGGGCGATCGAAGTGGCTCCACATGCCCATCGAAGTCATCCAGACCGACATCACCACGCTCGACGTCGACGCCATCGTCAACGCCGCCAACGAGAGCCTGCTCGGCGGCGGCGGCGTGGATGGCGCGATCCACCGCGCGGCGGGGCCGGGGTTGCTCGCCGAATGCCGTTCGCTGCCCGAAGTGCGCCCCGGCGTGCGCTGCCCGACGGGCGAGGCGCGCGCCACCGGCGGGCATCGGTTGCCGGTGCGTGTCGTGATCCACACGGTGGGGCCGGTGTGGCGCGGCGGCGCTTCGGGCGAGCCGGCGCTGCTGGCGTCGTGTTATCGCCGGTCGCTGCGGCTGGCGCTGGAGCAGCGCGTCGCGTCGATGGCGTTTCCGGCGATCAGTTGCGGGATCTACGGCTACCCGCCGGAGTCGGCGGTGCCGGTCGCGGTGCGCGAAGTGCGCGACTGGCTGGCGCAACACGAAGCGCCGATGCGCGTGGTGTTCGCGTGCTTCGGGGAGACGATGGCGCGGTTGTATCGCGCGGAGCTGGGAGGTTGAGGCGTTCTGCGCGTCCTCCCGGGTGCGCTGCGCCTGGCCGGGCTACAAAGGCGAACTATGCCGGGCGCTGGTAGCCCGGGTAAGGCCGAAGGCCGCACGGGGCCCTCATCCTTGAGGAACCCCCGCCATGTCCGGCAGCCGATGCGCAATGCCCTTATGGCAATCGATGCACGTCTTCTCCCCCGTGCCGAGCCAGCGCTTGTGGATCTGCGCGGCGCGCGAACCCTGGCGGGTGAGGTCCATCGAGTCGTACTGATGGCAGTTCCGGCATTCCAGCGAATCGTTCGCCTTCAGCCGCGCCCATTCGTGCATCGCCAGTTCCAGGCGGTGATCGAGGAACTTCTCGCGCGTGTTCACCGTGCCGAACACCTTGCCCCACACTTCCTTCGATGCCTGCATCTTGCGCGCGATCTTGTCGGTCCAGCGATGCGGCACGTGGCAGTCCGGGCACGTCGCGCGCACGCCGGAACGGTTGGTGTAGTGGATCGTCGTCTGCAGCTCCTGGTACACGTTGTCGCGCATCTCGTGGCAGCTCGTGCAGAACGCCTCGGTGTTGGTCGCTTCCAGCGCGGTGTTGAAGCCGCCCCAGAACACGATGCCCGCGACGAAGCCCGCCGCCACCAGGAACCCCAGGCTGTAATGCACGCTGGGGCGGCGCAGCGTGAGCCATATCGGCCGCAACCACGACCACACGCGTTCCCGGAGACGACGCATCACGGCCTCCCCTGCGCGGTTTCCGCAGTGGCCGTGCCGGCTTCGGCCGCCGCGAGCACCGCGTCGATGGTCTGGAAGGTGTTGTTCACCAGCAGCGGCGCATCGGTCTGCACGACGTGGCACTGGTTGCAGAAGTAGCGCCGGGAGGAAATCGTCGCGAGGAACTGGTCGTCGCGGTCCATGTAGTGCGTGACGCTCACCGGCGGCGCCTGGAACTTCTCGGCGTTCGCGCGCGCGTGGCAGAGCATGCAGCGGTTGCTGTTCATGTCGACCTGGTAGCCATCGATCGCGTGCGGGATCGTCGGCGGCTGCATCGGATACGCGCGCTCGCGCTTCACGTCCATGTTCTGCACGTGCCACAGCGGCTGCGGCGCGGCTTCCTGGTCGACCGGAATACCGCGGCGCAGCGCATCGACCTGCCGGAGATCGGTGCGGCCGAGCGCCGAATCCGCACGCACGACCGGCGTCGTCACTGCGGCGACTTCGCGTTGCGCTTCATGCTTCCGCTCGCTGCCGCGCCCGAACAGCCAGCCGGCGACGAACACCAGGACCAGCAGCCCGACGGTGAGCGCGCCGGCGATCCACAACGGGCGATTTCGCGTGAATGCGTTGCTCATGGCCGGCCTCCTATGCGCCCAGCACCTTGACCGCGCACTTCTTGTAGTCGGTCTGCTTGGAAATCGGATCGGTCGCGTCCAGCGTGACCTTGTTGATCAGCTGCCCCGCGTCGAACCACGGCACGAACACCACGCCCGGCGGCATGTGGTTGCGACCGCGCGTTTCCACGCGCGTGTGCATCTCGCCGCGACGCGACACCACGCGCACGTCGTCGCCGCGCTTCAAGCCGCGCCTGCGCGCGTCCTCGGGATTCATGAACACCACCGCGGTGGGGAAGCTGCGGAACAGCTCCGGCACGCGCATCGTCATCGAACCCGAATGCCAGTGCTCCAGCACGCGCCCGGTGACCAGCCACAGGTCGAATTCCTCGTCGGGCGACTCGGCCGGCGGTTCGTACGGCAACGCCCAGATCACCGCGCGGCCGTCGGGATTTCCATAGAACCGGAAGCCGCTTCCGGCCTTCACGTACGGATCGGATCCTTCGCGATAACGCCAGCGCGTCTCGCGTCCTTCCACCACCGGCCAGCGCAGGCCGCGCGCCTGGTGGTAGGCGTCGAACGGCGCGAGGTCGTGGCCGTGGCCGCGCCCGAAGGCCGCGTATTCCTCGAACAATCCCTTCTGCACGTAGAAGCCGAAGTGCTGCGATTCGTCGTTCGCGTAGCCTTCCTGGATGTCGGACAGCGGATAGCGGTCGACGTTGCCGTTGCGATACAGCACGTCGAACAGCGTCTTGCCCTTGAACTGCGGATTCGCCGCGAGGATCTCCGCCGGCCAGCATTCGTCGGTGGTGAAGCGCCTGGAGAATTCCATCAGCTGCCACAGGTCCGAACGCGCCTGTGCCGGCGCGTTCACCAGCTGGTGCCAGAACTGCGTGCGACGCTCGGCGTTGCCGTAGGCGCCTTCCTTTTCCACCCACATCGCGGCGGGCAGGATCAGGTCGGCGGCCTGCGCGGTCACCGTCGGATACGCGTCGGAGACGACGATGAAGTTTTCCGGATTGCGATACCCCGGCCACGTTTCCTCGTAGAGGTTCGCCGCGGCCTGCATGTTGTTGTTGACCTGCACCCAGTACGCGTTGAGCTTGCCGTCCTTGAGCATGCGGTTCTGTTCGACCGCGTGGTAACCGGGCTTGGGATTGATGATGCCGTGCGGGATCTTCCAGATCTCCTCGGCGTGCCTGCGATGCTCCGGATTGGCCACCAGCATGTCCGCCGGCAGGCGATGGCTGAACGTGCCGACTTCGCGCGCGGTGCCGCATGCGGACGGCTGGCCGGTGAGCGAGAACGGGCTGTTGCCGGGCGTTGCTATCTTTCCCGTCAGCAGATGGATGTTGTAGACCATGTTGTTGGCCCACACGCCACGCGTGTGCTGGTTGAAGCCCATGGTCCAGAACGACATCACCTTGATCTTCGGATCGGCGTACAGCTCGGCGAGCTTCTCCAGCCAGCCGCGCTCCACGCCGGTCATCTCGACCGCCTTGTCCAGCGTGTACGGCTTCACGAACGCGGCGAACTGCTCGAAGTCGATAACCTGGCCGCCGTTCGCGTCCTTCGCGTTCCTGGCCTTCATCTCCAGCGGATTGTCGGGACGCAGGCCGTAGCCGATGTCGTCGTTGCCGCGCTTGAAGCTGGTGTGCCGGTCGACGAAATCGCGATTGACCCTGCCGGTGCTGATGATGTGGTTGGCGATGTAGTTGAGGATCACCAGATCGGTCTGCGGCTTGAAGACGATCGGGATGTCCGCCAGCTCGAAGCTGCGGTGCTCGAACGTGGACATCACCGCGACCTTCACGTGCGGATGCGTGAGGCGGCGGTCGGTGACGCGCGTCCACAGGATCGGATGCATCTCGGCCATGTTCGAACCCCACAGCACGAACGCGTCGGCCGCCTCGATGTCGTCGTAGCAGCCCATCGGCTCGTCCATGCCGAAGGTGCGCATGAAGCCCATCACCGCCGAGGCCATGCAGTGGCGCGCGTTGGGATCGATGTGGTTGCTGCGGAAGCCGGCCTTCATCAGCTTGTTGGCGGCGTAGCCTTCCCACACCGTCCACTGGCCCGAGCCGAACATGCCGATGTGGTCGGCGCCCTTCTCCTTCAGTACGCGCTTGAACTGCGCGGCCATCACGTCGAAGGCCTCGTCCCACGACACTTCGGTGAACTCGCCGTGCTTCGCGTAGACGCCATTTTTCTTGCGCAGCAGCGGCAGCGTGAGGCGGTCGGCGCCGTACATGATCTTCGAGAGGAAATAGCCCTTCACGCAGTTGATGCCGCGATTGACTTCGGCATGCACATCGCCGTGCGTGGCGACGACGCGGCCGTTCTTCACCGCGACGTTGACGCCGCAACCGGTGCCGCAGAAGCGGCATGGCGCCTTGTCCCACTTCAGCGCGGTGAGGTCGCCTTCGGTCGTCACGTTGGCGGTGCCGCCCGGCAACGGCAGGCCGGCGGCGGCCGCGGCGGTGGCGACGGCGGTGTTGCGGATGAATTCGCGGCGCGTGGTCATGGCGCGACTCCAGGTCGTACGGTCAAAGGACGGGAAGATCGGACGCCGGCCGCGCCGGCGCATCGAGCGCCTCGCGCGGTTCGGCATGGTGGTAGACGAGCGCGACGTTCAGCACGCCGGGCAGCGCGCGCAACGCGTCGATGCGGTCTAGCACCGCGTACTGGTCGGCGCATTCGCACACGACGACGCTGCGCGTGCCGCCCTGCAACGCGAGTTCGAGGGCGTCGTCGGCGGCGACGTGCGCGGCCAGCGCCTCGCCCGCCTCGGCGCGGTGCTGCACGACGAGGCTGGCGATGTGGATGTCGGCGTTCGGGCTGGCTTCGGGGTTCATGCGGCCTCCGTGGCCCGCGCGGAGAGCGCGATCGCCTGCGCCGGGCATACGCCCACACACGCGCCGCAGCCGGTGCAGCGCGCGGCGTCGATGGTTGGCGTCGGCACGCGCGCGTTCAGGGGGAAGGCGATGGCGCGTTCGGGGCACGCATCGCGGCAGCTGGAACACACCACGCCGTGGCGCGGCAGGCAGGCGTCGCCGACGAGGGCGCGCAGGGTCCAGGGTTCGTCCGAAGCCGAACGATCCAGCGCGCGCGGCGCGCAGGCGGTGTCGCATTCGCCGCAGAAGGTGCATTCCCCCAGGCGTGGATCGAACACCGGATGCCCGCCCGCGCCGCGCACGAGCACGCGTTCGGGACAGCGTTCGATGCAGGCGCCGCAGGCGGTGCAGGCGTTGAGGAAATCGTCCTCGCCCAGCGCCCACGGCGGGCGCAGCGGCGTGGCCGCGGCCCGGCGGCCGAACAGCAGGGCGCGTCGCGATGGATCCGGCGCGACGGCCATCTCAGTGCCCCGTCGGCGGACCGGACACGAACATCTGCCAGAACCACACGATGAAACCGTAACTGGCGACGATCAGCACCGCGAGCAGCGGGAACACCACCGCCGTGAGAAGCAGGAAGGCCGTGCGTTCTCTTCGCTTGACGACGGTGTCGTCTGGCTGGTCCATGGCCGGCTCCCGTGGCTGCAGTCGCTCGTGCGGGCCGCCGCGATGGCGGCCCTCACGTCCAGTCTGCTGGCGGGACCGGAGCGGGACTTGATCCGGATCAACCTGTCCCGGCGCCCCGTGTTCCCCACCCGCCCGCATCCTCGTCTGCGCCGTGTGCACGCTGCGTGGACGCGATGTGGACACGCGGCCGACCGTACTCCAGCGCGGCGGCGCACAAAAAGAAAGCCGGCACGAGGCCGGCTTTCCGTTTCCGCTTGCGATGGAAGCGACGCTTACGCGGCCTGCTTCCACTGGCCCAGCGCGGCCAGGCCGTTGTCGCGGGCGCGGTCGTACACGGTCTGCTGCGCCTTGGCGAAGTTGTTCACCAGGTCCTGCGACCACAGCTTCAGCGCGGCGGCCTGCATCGCGCGGCCGTAGGAGAACGACAGCGGCCACGGGTTCGGGCCCATCTGGTTCATCGCGTTGAGGTGCGCGGTGGCGGCTTCGTCCGACTGGCCGCCCGACAGGAACACGATGCCCGGCAGCGTCGCCGGCACGGTGGACTTCAGGCACTGCAACGTGGCGGCGGCGACTTCCTCGTACGAGGCCTGATCGGCGCAGGTGGTGCCCGGAACGACCATCGAAGCCTTCAGGATCGTGCCTTCCAGCATGACGCTGTGCTCGTACAGCGAGGCGAACAGCGAACGCAGCGTGACTTCGGTGACCTCATAGCAGGTCTCGATGTCGTGGCTGCCGTCCATGATCACTTCCGGCTCGACCATCGGCACCAGGCCCTGCTCCTGGCACAGCGCGGCGTAGCGGGCCAGCGCATGGGCGTTGGCGTCGATGCAGGTGCCCGACGGGATGTCGTCGCCGATGTTGATCACCGCGCGCCACTTGGCGAAGCGGGCGCCGAGCTTGTAGTACTCCTCCAGGCGCGCGCGCAGGCCGTCCAGGCCCTCGGTCACCACTTCGCCCGGGAAGCCGGCGAGATTGTGCGTGCCCTTGTCGACCTTGATGCCCGGGATCATGCCGTTCTCGCTCATGTACCTGGCGAACGGCACGCCGTCCCTGGTGGACTGCCGGATGGTCTCGTCGAACAGGATCGCGCCGGAGATGTAGTCGCTCAGCTTCGGCGTGGTGAGCAGCAGCTCGCGGTAGCGGCGGCGGTTTTCCTCGGTGTTCTCGATGCCGACACCGGCGAAGCGCTTGGCAATGGTGCTGGTGGACTCATCGATGGCGATGATGCCCTTGCCCGGGGCCACCATGGCCTGGGCGGTTTCGGCAAGCTGTTCGATGCTCATGGGTCGTCCTGCGGGAGCGGTGGGAAGCCCGACATTATAGCCGCGCAGGTGTGCAAAGGGCCGGTCAACGCGAAAGAAAATCAACCACTTGCAGACCGGACACCCCCGAATCCAATACCACTTCGCATGTATGCGGTTACATGCCCGGCTGTCCGGCCAAGGCGAGATGGAGCGTGCGGTTGGCCATTTCGCGGGTCATCACGAATTCGCCCTCCCCGTCGACGCCCGGCACGAAGTCCGCGCCTTCCGCGCGTGCCTGTTTCAGTGCGGCGATGCGCTGGTAGCACGCGTCCATCGACTCCGCATGCGGGCAGCCGAGCAGGTGGTAGAACTCGTGCACGGTGGCCTTCGCCGGCGACACGAACAACTGGTTGAGCGAAGCGCGCGTGGCCACGACGTACCCGCGCGTGTGCGTGGCCTCGTCGACCATGCCCAGCACTTCCGGCATCAGCAGGCCCCACAGCGCGTCGCCGGCATTGCGGTCGACGAAGGCGACGAGGCGGTCGCACGGCGCTTCGAGCTCGCGCCGCGCGATGTCGTCGAACAGGCGCTCATGGCTGAATCCGGCGCGTTGCCAGGGGCGCGACCACGGCACCACGACCTCGATTCCGTAGTCCGCGAATTCGTCGTTGACGGCGCGGATCAGTGCATCGACGCGCGCGGGCTTCACGTCCGGCGTGTGCAGCACGCATACGCGCAGCTGCATCCGCGGGCCGTAGTCGAGCGCGTGCCGCATGCCGGTCTGCACGCCGACGCTGGTGCAGCCGGACAGCGCGAGACATCCCAATGCGATCGCGAAACACCGCGCGGCGATGCCGCCGGCAGGATGGTGTGCCATGACGATCCCCTTGCGTTGGGATGGCCATGGCATGAACGGTGCGGGAGGAGGTGTCCGGCCAGGGTCGGAGGCGGTGCGCTCGTGCGTGGGGCTGTGCGGGAACGCGAGAGGCCGTCATTCGGCAGTCTGTTATCCCGGAGTCCGTCATCCCGGCGAAGGCCGGGAGCCAGTCTGTCACGCGATCAACGGGCGTCACCGTCATTCCAGCGAAAGCTGGAATCCATTTCGAGTTTGAAATTGTTTCAAGGCGCGCTCAGGCAACAGCGCAGCACTGTACGGCAACGGCGATTCGCCGCTTCAGCTTCGTTGCCCCTCCCCACAACCCCTCTCCCGCTGGGAGAGGGGCTCAAGCAACATCAACGGCCGTTAAAGCTCGCCCAGGCCCTCGGCGACGCCGTCCTCGCCCACCACCAGCAGACGCAGCGTGTTGGTGGCGCCGTGACGTTCCATGTGGTCGCCGCTGGTGAACATCACGCGGTCGCCCACGCTCAGCAGGTCCTGTTCGAACAGCTGCTTCACCGCCTTGCGAGCGGCGTCGCGCGACGTCAGGCCGCGACTGTCGAAGTTGTACGGAACGACGTCGCGCATCAGCGCCATGCGGCGACGTGCGTCGTCGTGGCGCGACATCGCGTAGATCGGCACCTGCGCGCGGAAACGCGACAGGAAGCGCGCCGTGCCGCCGGACTCGGTCATCGCGACGATCGCGCGCACGCCGATGTGCTCGGACAGGAACATCGCCGCCATCGCGATGGCCTGGTCGGCGCGTTCGAGGTTGCGCGGCGCGGCCTCGAAATCGGTGTCGTGCACGAACTGGCGTTCGGCGCCCAGGCAGATGCGCGCCATCGCCTCGACCGCCTTGATCGGATAGCGCCCGGCCGCCGATTCCTGCGACAGCATCACCGCGTCCGTGCCGTCGATCACCGCGTTGGCGACGTCGAGCACTTCCGCGCGCGTCGGGATCGGACTGTCGACCATCGACTGCAGCATCTGCGTGGCGGTGATGACGACCTTGTTGCGCTCCAGCGCCTCGCGGATGATCTTCTTCTGCAGGCCCGGCAGTTCGGCATCGCCGATTTCCACGCCGAGGTCGCCGCGCGCGACCATCACCACGTCGCTGGCGTCGACGATCTCGGCGAGGTTCTCGATCGCCTCGGCGCGTTCGATCTTCGACACCAGCGCGGCATCGCTGCCGTGCGCGCGTGCGATGGCGCGCGCATCGTTCATGTCCTGCGCGTTGCGGCAGAAGGACACGGCGATGAAATCCGCGCCGAGTTCGGCGGCGACCTTGATCAGCTCCTTGTCGCGCTCGGTCAGCGCGCCCAGCGACAGGCCGCCGCCCTGCTTGTTCAGGCCCTTGCGATCGGACAGCGCGCCGTCGTTGAGCACGGTGGTGACGATGCGCTCGCCTTCGACCGCGCCCACGCGCAGCTGCAGCAGGCCGTCGTCGAGCAGCAGCACGTCGCCGGGACGCACGTCATTGGGCAAGCCGAGGTAGCTCACGCCGACTTCGCGCAGGTTGCCGGGCGGCGCGTCGGCGCTGGCGACCAGATCGAAGCGGTCGCCGGTCTTGAGCAGCACGCGGCCTTCGGCGAAGCGTTCGATGCGGATCTTCGGGCCGGGCAGGTCGGCGAGGATGCCGACTTCCACGCCGACGCGCTGCGCGGCGTCGCGCACGGCCTGCGCGCGGGCGATCTGCGAGGACGGATCGCCGTGGGAAAAATTGAGGCGGACCACGTCGACGCCCGCGGAGAGCAGTGCGTCGAGGACGCCCGGCGGATCGGTGGCCGGGCCGAGGGTGGCGAGGATCTTGGTGCGGCGTTTTGCGGCAGTGATCGAGTGCGTCGTCATCGAGTGCGGGTCCCTGGAACCCCGCGACGCTAGCACAGACGTCCGCCGTTTCGGTTCGAGCACTCCTGCCGCGCCGCCATACCGCATCGCATTCCTCCAAGTGGTCTGCAAACACCTACCCGAAAGCAGACCACCGCGAGGCGCAAGACCGTGTGGAGAGGCTCGCGTGGCGGGTCGCGCGCGGAGTGTGGGCGGTCGGCGCGGGTGCCTCCGACACGGATGAACACGGATGAAGCCGTTCGTGAAGCACCGGCCGCCGCGCTACACGCGCGGAAAGCGGATCACGCGGCCAGCAGCGCCGGCAAGTCGCCCGGCGTGGACGCCAGGTGAAGCGCGCCGGCCTCGCGCAGCTCGACTTCGCCGCCGAAGCCCCACAGCACGCCGATGTTGCGCATGCCGTGATGGCGCGCCCCTTCGATGTCCATGCGGCGATCACCGATCATCCAGCACGCATCGGCGTCGAGTTCGAAACGGCGCAGCGCCTCGGCGATGAGCTGGTCCTTGTGGCTGATGCGGCCGTCGAGCGTGGCGCCGACGACGTCGTCGAAGCGATGGCCGAACGGCAGATGGTCGACGATCTTGCGCGCGTGCGGCTCGTTCTTCGCGGTGACCACGGCCAGGCGATGGCCGGCGGCGTGCAGCGCCTCGATCGTCTCGCCGATGCCGGGATAGATCTCGTGCTCGGCCCAGCCGTGCGTTTCGAAACGGTCGCGATAATGCAGCACGGCCTGCTCGACCTTCGCCTCGTCGTTGAGCAGGGGGCCGAAACTGGTGCGCAGCGCGGGACCGATCCAGCGACGCAGTTCCTCCTGCGGCGGGACCGGCAGGCCCATCTGCACCATCGCATGCTCGACGCAGCGCGTGATGCCGACGGCGGAATCGATGAGGGTGCCGTCCATGTCGAAGAAGAGCGTGGTCATGCGGGTACTCGATTGCTGTTGCAGCTCGGGTAAGCGAGGCGCACCCGGGTGATGCGTGATGGTGCGGGCCACCCGGGTGCGGTCTTCGACCTTACCCGGGCTACAGACGCGGTGGTTACGCGAATGCTTTCGGCTTGTGTAGCCCGGGTAAGCGAAGCGCACCCGGGGTGATGCGTGATGGTGCATTTGGCCCGGGTGCGCTTCGCATACCCGGGCCACAACGGCGGTGCTTACGCGCGCGCCTTCAGCGCCGCCACTGCCGGCAGCTCCTTGCCTTCCAGGAATTCCAGGAACGCACCGCCCCCGGTGGAGATGTACGAAACGTCGTCCTCGATGCCGTACTTGTCCACCGCCGCCAGCGTGTCGCCGCCGCCTGCGATCGAGAACGCCTTGGACGCGGCGATCGCGCGCGCCAGGGTTTCGGTGCCCTTGCCGAACGCATCGAATTCGAACACGCCGACCGGGCCGTTCCACACCACCGTTCCGGCGGCCTTGATCAGCTCCGCGTAACGCGCCGCGGTCTGCGGACCGATGTCGAGGATCATGTCGTCCGCGCCCACCGCATCGACGGCCTTCACGGTCGCCGGCGCATCGGCGGCGAACGCCGGCGCGACGACCACGTCGACCGGCACCGGAATGTCGGCACCGCGTGCCTTCGCGTCGGCCATGATCTTCTTGGCCGTGTCGATGAGGTCCATCTCCACCAGCGACTTGCCCACACCGTGTCCCATCGCCGCGATGAAGGTGTTGGCGATGCCGCCGCCGACAATCAGCTGGTCGACCTTCGACACCAGCGACGACAGCAGTTCGAGCTTGGTCGAGACCTTCGAACCGGCGACGATCGCGAGCAGCGGGCGCGCCGGGTTGTCGAGCGCCTTGGCGAGCGCGTCGAGTTCGGCCATCAGCAGCGGGCCGCCGGCGGCGACCTTCGCGAACTTGATGGCGCCGTGCGTGGACGCCTGCGCGCGATGCGCGGTGCCGAACGCGTCCATGATGTACACGTCGCACAGCGCGGCGTACTTCTTCGACAGGGCCTCGTCGTCCTTGCCCTCGCCGACGTTCATGCGGCAGTTCTCGAGCAGCACGAGCTGGCCGGGCTTCACGTCGACGCCATCGACCCAGTCCTTCACCAGCGGCACGTCGATGCCGAGCAGCTCGGAAAGACGCTTGGCCACCGGCGCCAGCGAGTCCTCCTGCGTCCACGTGCCTTCCTTCGGGCGACCCAGGTGCGAGGTGACCATCACGGCGGCGCCCTTCTCCAGCGCCAGTTTCATCGTCGGCAGCGCGGCGGTGATGCGCTGCTCGGAGGTGATCCGGCCGCCCTCGATGGGCACGTTCAGGTCTTCGCGGATGAGCACGCGCTTGCCGGTGAGATCGAGGTCGGACATGCGGACGATGGACATGGGTGCTTCCTCTGCTGCCCTTCCTGCGGAAGGGGTGGGATGGGAGTGACGGGAAGGCGCGGGCCGGCGTGCGATCGCCGCCGCGAAGCCGTGCATTGTCCTCCCCGACACGGGCGCGGGCAAATCGAACGCGATTGCGGTTCTGCGGTTATCCACAACATTTTGCGTTGACGGATCCGGTGAGCCCGCATATGTTGTGGCCCGTCGGTGCCGGCCCTCGCGGGCTGGCTTAAAACGGGAAGCTGGTGGGAATCCAGCACTGCCCCGCAGCGGTATGGGAAACGAAGGTGGCCATGGCACTGGGCGTCGCGCCTGGGAAGCGGCTGCTGGTAGGTGGAGACGGGAAACGAGTCACGAGGACGAGGAACGGGAAACGAGTGAGCGCTCGCAGCGCTTTTCTCCAGGTTCTCGTTCCTGCCCCGCTCGTTTCCGGCTCCAGGTCCCGAGTCCGAAGACCTGCCGACAGCCGCGCGTCGCACACCGCGCGGTGACCGGCCACGGAGTCTTCGGAGGGAAGACGGTCGGTGTCGCTGCACGCGACGGTTCGCGCCGTCGCCCGCCCGCCGTCTCGGGCTGAGCGACACCCCGGATTCACGCTCTGACTCCCGCGCCCGCGTCGTCCTTCGAGGGAGAGGACGGCCAGACGTGCGCCCACGCACCGGAGTCGCCGATGACCACCACCACGCAAGCCCCCGTCGCCACGCCCGTCCGCGAGCCCGCCGCACGCGCGCCCGAAGCGCGTCCGTCCGACCACGAGTCCGGATTCGCGCTCACGCCGCCCGCCGCCAACCTCACCATGACGGTGACCAAGCGCAGCGGCCATCGCGAACCGGTGGACCTCAACAAGATCGTGCGCGCCGTGACGCGCGCGAGCGAAGGCCTCTTCGCGATCGACCCGATGCGCGTGGCGACGCGCACCATCTCCGGCCTCTACGACGGCGCCAGCACGCGCGAACTCGACGAACTGTCGATCCGCACCGCCGCGCTGCTCACCGCCGAGGAGCCCGAGTACGGCCGCCTGGCCGCGCGCCTGCTCGCGGGCGTGATCGAGAAGGAAGTCGCCGGCATCGAGATCCACGCGTTCTCGCAGTCGGTGCAGCGCGGCCACGAGCTGGGCCTGATCAACGACCGCCTGCTCGCCTTCGTGCAGGCGCACGCGCGCAAGCTCAACGACGCGATCGACAACGCGCACAACCAGCGCTTCGACTACTTCGGCCTGCGCACGCTCTACGACCGCTACCTGCTGCGCCATCCGACCGCGCGCACCGTGATCGAAACGCCGCAGCAGTTTTTCCTGCGCATCGCCTGCGCGCTGAGCGAGGACGTCGGCGAAGCACTCGCGCTGTACCGTCGCATGGCGCAGCTGGATTACATCCCGTCCTCGCCGACGCTGTTCAACTCCGGTACCACGCACGAACAGCTCTCCAGCTGCTTCCTGCTCGATTCGCCGGACGATTCGCTCGAAGGCATCTACAGGCGCTACATGGACGTGGCGAAACTGTCGAAGTTCAGCGGCGGCATCGGCCTGTCGTACACGCGTATCCGTTCGCGCGGTTCGCTGATCCGTTCGACGAACGGTTTGTCCAACGGCATCGTGCCGTGGCTGAAGACGCTCGATGCGTCGGTGGCCGCGGTGAACCAGGGCGGCAAGCGCAAGGGCGCCGCGTGCGTGTACCTGGAGCCGTGGCATGCGGACGTGGAGGAATTCCTCGAACTGCGCGACAACACCGGCGACGAGGCGCGCCGCACGCACAACCTCAACCTGGCGAACTGGATTCCCGACGAATTCATGCGTCGCGTGGAGAACGATGGCGAATGGTCGCTGTTCGATCCGGCGAAGGTGCCGCAACTGACCGACCTGTGGGGCGAGGCGTTCGATCGCGCGTATCGCGCGGCGGAAGTCGCCGGACTGGCGACCAAGCAGGTGAAGGCGCGCGACATCTACGCGCGGATGATGCGCACGCTCGCGCAGACCGGCAACGGCTGGATGAATTTCAAGGACAAATCCAACCGCGCCTGCAACCAGACCCTGCGCGACGGCAACGTCGTGCACCTGTCGAACCTGTGCACCGAGATCCTCGAAGTCACCTCGCAGGACGAAACCGCGGTGTGCAACCTGGGCTCGATCAACCTGTCGCATCATGTGGAGGTGTTCGACGACGGCCCGCTGCACGGCGAGGCCGGACGCTTCGATTTCGACAAGCTCGCCGAAACCGTGCGACTGGCCGTTCGCCAGCTCGATCGCGTGATCGACCTGAACTTCTATCCGATCGAAACCGCGCGCCGCGCGAATCTGAAGTGGCGGCCGGTGGGCCTCGGCGTGATGGGCCTGCAGGACGTGTTTTTCAAACTGCGCCTGCCGTTCGATTCGGAAGCAGCACGCGCGTTGTCGCGGGCGATCGCCGAGAACATCTACTTCCACGCGCTGTCCGCATCCAACGAACTCGCTCTTGAACGCGGTCGTCATCCGGGCTTCGACGATACGCGCGCGGCGCAGGGCGAATTGCAGTTCGATGCGTGGGGCGTGGTACCCGAAGACGGCGAACGCTGGGAGGCGCTGCGGGCGCGCATCCGCGAACACGGCCTGCGCAATTCGCTGCTGGTCGCGATCGCGCCGACGGCGACGATCGCGTCGATCGCCGGCTGCTACGAATGCATCGAGCCGCAGGTGTCGAACCTGTTCAAGCGCGAGACGCTGTCGGGCGATTTCCTCGTGGTGAACCGTTACCTCGTGGAAGAACTGAAGGCGCTCGGCTTGTGGACGCCGGAACTGCGCGACCGCATCAAGATGTCGGAAGGCTCGATCCAGGGCATCGACGCGATTCCCGAATCGCTGCGCGCGGTCTATCGCACGTCGTGGGAACTGCCGATGCGTTCGCTCATCGACATGGCCGCCGACCGCGGCGCCTTCATCGATCAGAGCCAGTCGCTCAACCTGTTCATCGAGAGCCCCAACATCGGCCAGTTGTCGTCGATGTACATGTACGCGTGGAAGAAGGGCCTGAAGACGACGTACTACCTGCGCTCGCGACCGGCGACGAAGATCGCGAAGGCGACGGTGAGTGGCGCCACCACGCAGGCGCCGAAGCCGGAAGTCACGCCTACCGAAGCGGTGGCGTGCTCGCTCGAGAATCCGGAAGCGTGCGAGGCGTGCCAGTGATCCCATCGTCATCCCCGCGAACGCGGGGATCCAGCGACTTCGAACGAAAGCCTCAAGGCACTGGATTCCCGACTCCGCGGGAATGACGAAACCCCAACCTTCCCTTCAGCCGGCAGCCGATGCGTGGCCTGCCTCCCTCCCCTTCCGCAGGGTCGCGGAACGGCTGCCGCTGAAGGGCAAGGTCCCAGACGAGAATGACCATGTCGCACACGCCCCGCCTGCTCGATCCCGGCTTCGACCTCACGCTGCGACCGATGCGCTATCCGCAGTTCTACGAGATGTACCGCGACGCCATCCGCAACACATGGACCGTCGAGGAAGTCGACTTCTCGCTCGACGTCAACGACCTCAAGCACAAGCTCGGGCCGGCCGAGCGCCACCTCATCGAACGCCTCGTCGCGTTCTTCGCGACGGGCGATTCGATCGTCGCCAACAACCTCGTGCTGAACCTCTACCAGCACATCAACGCGCCAGAAGCACGCATGTACCTCTCGCGCCAGTTGTACGAGGAAGCGCTGCACGTGCAGTTCTACCTCACGCTGCTGGACACCTATCTGCCCGATCCGGTCGCGCGCGCGAAGGCGTTCGCGGCGGTGGAGAACATCCCGTCGATCCGCGCGAAGGCGGAGTTCTGCTTCAAGTGGATCGATTCGGTCCAGGACCTCAAGCGCATCGAAACCGTCGAACAGCGCCGGCAGTTCCTGCTCAACCTGATCTGCTTCGCGTGCTGCATCGAAGGCCTGTTCTTCTTCGCCGCGTTCGCCTATGTCTACTACCTGCGTTCGCGCGGGCTGTTGCACGGGTTGGCGTCGGGCACGAATTGGGTATTCCGCGACGAGAGCTGCCACATGGCCTTCGCGTTCGAGGTGATCCGCACCGCGCGCAGCGAGGATCCGCATCTGTTCGACGACGAACTGAAGGCGCAGGTCGTGCGCATGCTGGAGGACGCGGTCGAGTGCGAGATGCAGTTCGCGCAGGACGTGCTCTCCGGCGGCGTTGCGGGACTGTCGCCCAAGGACATGCGCCAGTACCTGCAGTACTGCGCCGACCAGCGACTTGCGCAGCTGGGGCTTCCGAAGCACTTCAATGCAAGCAACCCGTTCGCCTTCATGGACCTGCAGGACGTGCAGGAAGTGACGAATTTCTTCGAACGCCGCGTATCGGCGTACCAGGTCGGCGTGGAAGGCGAGGTGGCGTTCGACGCGGCGTTCTGATCATTGACGTGGCGACGGGATGGCTCGTGCGACCGACGGCGATGCAACCGCGTCGCCTGTCGCGGCGCCTTTACATCGCAAGGTCCAGACTCCAGTTCCGCGCGCCACCGACGTTGGAGTCACGGCCATGAACGCACGCACCCCGCTCGCCATCGCGTTGTTGTCCTGCGCCGCGATGACCGTTTCCGCACAGACACGCCCGGCGCAGCCGCAGGCCGCGCCCGCGCAGCAGGCTCCGGCCGCATCCCGCGCCGTGGCGCCGCAGGTCGATCCCAACAGCGTCGTGCAGGCGGCGCTCGCGATCGCACAGGTGATCGATCGCGGCCAGGCCGCCGACGTCTGGAAGGGCGCCTCGCCCGTCGCACGCGGCACGACCACCGAGAAGCAGTTCGTCGACGGCATCGCCGCCAAGCGCAACGCGCTGGGCGCGCCGGTGTCGCGCGAATGGATGTCGGTGTCGAGGAACGTCGTTCCCGCCGGCGACAACGTGCCGGCCGGGATGTACGTCAGCGCGCGCTTCCAGACACGCTTCGCCAACCGTGTTGCCGAGGAGCTGGTCTCGCTCCACTACGACGACGACAACACCTGGCGGCTGGCGGGTTATACGGTCAATTGACTGGGCACGGAACGTGGCGCTGCATCAGCGCTCCGGCGCGATCGGCAATCCCAGCGGCAACGCCCCCTTGCGCTCCATCAGCCCGAGTCCGTAACGCAGGCTGTAGCCGATCTTCTCCGCATATGCGCACACGGTGTCCACGTGCGGGGCGGGCAGCACTTCGCGCGCGGTCTCGCGCCACAGCGACAGCCAGCGGTCGAAATGTTCGACGCGGATCGGGTGCGGCCGGTGCGCGGCCATCGGGTTGCCGCGATAACGCTTCGTACCGAGCGCGACCGACGACCAGAACGCGGTGAGCATTCGCTTGTGCTCGGGCCAGTCGTCGATGGCGGCGTTGAAGACCGGGCCGAGCTCGGCGTCGGCGCGGACCTTCTCGTAGAAGCGGTCGACCAGTTCGGCCAGGTGCTGTTCGGTCAGGGTTTCGGCGGCGGCCGGATCCGGGAGGTCGCCTGGCGGCGTGTCGCGCGTGTCGTTCATGGCGGTGTAGTGCGGCCGGAACGCCGGGAAAACAAGGGCTTCCGGCCCGATCGATGGATGCTGGCCGGAGCCCGGAAAGGCAGAGGCCGGCTTGCGCCGGCCCCTGTCGGTTCGCGTGCGTCGCGGCTTACTCCGCGACGACCTTGACCATTTCCAGGCACTTGTTCGAATAGCCCCACTCGTTGTCGTACCAGCTGACGAGCTTGATGAACGTGCCGTCGAGCGCGATGCCGGCTTCGGCGTCGAAGATCGAGGTGCGCGCATCGCCGCGGAAATCGGTGGCGACGACCTTGTCCTCGGTGTAGCCCAGGATGCCCTTCAGCGCGCCTTCCGACTGCGCCTTCATCTCCGCGCAGATCTCGGCATAGGTGGCGGACTTTTCCAGCTCGACGGTGAGATCGACCACCGACACGTCCGAGGTCGGCACGCGGAACGACATGCCGGTGAGCTTCTTGTTCAGTTCCGGGATCACCACGCCCACGGCCTTCGCCGCGCCGGTGCTCGACGGAATGATGTTCTCCAGGATGCCGCGACCGCCGCGCCAGTCCTTGTTCGACGGACCATCGACGGTCTTCTGCGTCGCGGTGGCGGCGTGCACGGTGGTCATCAGGCCGCGCTTGATGCCCCACTTGTCGTTGAGCACCTTCGCCAGCGGCGCGAGGCAGTTGGTCGTGCACGAAGCGTTGGAGATGATCGCCTCGCCCTTGTAGGTCGTGTGGTTCACGCCGTAGACGAACATCGGCGTGTCGTCCTTCGACGGCGCCGACTGGATGACCTTCTTCGCGCCCGCGTCGAGGTGCTTCTGGCAGGTTTCCTTGGTCAGGAACAGGCCGGTGGATTCGATGACGACTTCGGCGCCGACCTCGTCCCACTTCAGCGCCGCCGGGTCCTTCTCCTGCGTCAGGCGGATCTTCTTGCCGTTGACGATCAGCGTGTTGCCCTCGACCGACACATCGCCCTTGAAGCGGCCGTGCACCGAGTCGTAACGCAGCATGTAGGCCAGGTACTCCGGCTCCAGCAGGTCGTTGATGGCGACGATCTCGATCTCGCCAGCGAAGTTCTGCACGGCCGAGCGCAGCACGTTGCGCCCGATGCGGCCAAAGCCGTTGATGCCAACCTTGATGGTCATGAGTTGCAAGCTCCTGCGGCCGCGTCGCGCGCGGCGGGTGGACGGGACGAGCCCGGACAAGGGGAAAACCGCGAATGCCCATTCTACCGCGACCGCCCCGGCCACAGGCTCCACCAAGGCGGCAGGAACTGAATTGATCATGATCAAGCGCGCGTTTGAACCGCCGAGGAGACTGGAAGCGTTCCCAAACGAGGCACTTCCATGCAAAAACCCCTCATCGCCTGCGCTCTTGCCGTCGCCCTGGGCGGCGCCGCCCTGCCCGCCCTCGCCCAGTCCAAGGGCGACTGGACCCTCGGCGTCGGCGTCCATGCGGTCGACCCCAAGTCCGGCAACGGCCGCCTGGTCGACGGCAGCCTGCCGACCCACGTCGACTCCGACGTGAAGCCGACCCTCACCTTCGAGTACTTCGTCCGCGACAACCTGGGCGTGGAAGTCATCGCCGCGTGGCCGTTCGAACACGACATCTCGATCGACGGCCTGGGCACGGTCGGCAGCACCAAGCAGCTGCCGCCGACCGTGTCGCTGCAGTACCACTTCAACAGCCGCGGCAAGGTCTCGCCGTTCCTCGGCGCCGGCATGAACTACACCGCCTTCTTCAGCGAGGACACGCGCGGCGCGCTGGCGGGTTCCAAGCTCAAGCTGGACGACTCCTGGGGCCTCGCCGCGCACGCCGGCATCGATTTTGCGCTGAACGAGCGCAGTGCGATCCGCGTGGATGCGCGCTGGATCGACATCGACACCGACGTGACGCTGGACGGCGCCGGGGTCGGCACCGTGGACATCGACCCGATCGTTTACGGCGCGGCGTACGTGATGAAGTTCTGAGCCGACTTCCGGTGCACGCCGCGGTGTTTTCCGACCCGCGAATGCGCTCGGACCGCAATCCTGCGAACAGGCCGTGCCGGCTAGAATGCCGGCATGGCCCGCGTTCTCATCACCCTCGTTCTCGCCTTCCTCCTCGTGCCGCAACCGGCGCACGCGTGGGGCCGCCTTGGTCATCGCCTCGTTGCCGCGCTGGCGTGGGACGAGCTCACGCCGCAGGTTCGCGCTCGCATTACGGAACTGCTCGAAGGCGAAGCCGACCCGACCCTGCCCGGCATCGCCAGCTGGGCGGACGAGCTGCGCGAACACGATCCGGACCTGGGCAAGCGCAGCAGCCGCTGGCACTACGTCAACATCGCCGAGGACGACTGCCATTACGACGCGGCGAAGCACTGCAAGGGCGGCGACTGCGTGGTCGAGGCGATCCGCGCGCAGACCGCGATCCTCGCCGACGCGTCGCGCAGCCGCGCCGAACGCCTGCAGGCGCTGAAGTTCGTCGTGCACTTCGTCGGCGACGTGCACCAGCCGCTGCACGCGGGCTTCGGGCACGACAAGGGCGGCAACGATTTCCAGGTCCAGTTCGACGGTCGTGGCACCAACCTGCACTCGCTGTGGGACAGCGGCATGCTCAACGCCGCCGACCTCGAGGAAGCCGCCTGGCTGCAGCGCCTTCGCGCGATGCCGCTGGCCGTCGAACGGTCGGGCCCGGCGTTGCCGCCGCCATCGGCGCTGTGGGCGGAAGCCTCGTGCCGCATCGTGCTGCAGCCGGGCTTCTATCCGCCCAGGGCGAAGATCGGCGACGCCTACGTGCAGACCTGGCGCCCGCTGGCCGAGGAACAGCTGCGACGCGGCGGCGCCGAACTGGCCGCCACGCTGAACGCCGCGTTGTCGCGCTGAGTTCCGGTCGAAGCCGGAAACCACTGCGGTTTAACGCGCCGCGATCACGCCGCTCGCGCCGATCCGCTAGATTGGGCCCGTGCGGGCTCCCCGCCCCGCGTGGAGGACCGCGATGAAGCCCGACGTCGATCCCTTCTTCCACGCCGACAGCAACACGTGGACGTACCTCGTCCGCGATCCGGCCGGCAGCGCGGCGGCGATCATCGACCCCGTCCTCGATTTCGACGCGAAGGCGGCACGCACGTCGACGACGTCGGCGCGGAAGGTCGCCGATGCCGCGCGCGAACGCGGCCTCGACGTGCAGTGGATCCTGGAAACACATGCGCACGCCGATCACCTGAGCGCGGCGCAATGGCTCAAGTCCCAATGGCCGGACGCGGCGGTCGCCATCGGCGAAGGCATCCGCGATGTGCAGAAGTCCTTCGCGCCGGTGTTCAACCTGGAAGACGGATTCCGCACCGACGGCTCGCAGTTCGATCGCCTGTTCACCGACGGCGACACCTTCCGCATCGGAACGCTCGACGCGCGCGTCATCGCGGTGCCGGGCCACACCAGCGACAGCTGCGCCTACCTGATCGGCGATGCGCTGTTCACCGGCGACTCGTTGTTCATGCCCGACGGCGGCACGGCGCGCTGCGACTTCCCCGGTGGCGATGCGCGCACGCTGTTCCGTTCGATCCGCCGCCTGTTCGAAACGCTGCCCGACGACACGCGCGTGTTCGTCTGCCACGACTACGGTCCGGGCGGACGCGAGGTCGCGTGCGAGACCACGATCGGCGCACAGCGTCGCGACAACATCCACGTGCGCGACGGCGCGACCGAGGACGACTACGTCGCGCAGCGCACCGCGCGCGACGCGACGCTGCCGATGCCGGCGCTGATCCTGCCGGCGGTGCAGACCAACATCCGCGCCGGCGCGCTGCCGCCGCCTGAATCCAACGGCGTGCGCTACCTCCGGATCCCGCTCGACCGCATCTGATTCCACTCCGGCATGCCTACTTCCTTCACACCGGTTTCCGCGCTGCTCGGCGGCGCACTCATCGGCTTCGCCGCCGTCTGGCTGCTGGCAACGCTGGGCCGCATCGCCGGTATCAGCGGCATCGCTAACGCCGCGATCGATTCGCGCGAGGGACGCGGCTGGCGGCTGGCCTTTCTCGCCGGCATGGTGATCGCCGCCGGCGCGTGGTTCGCCTGGTCCGGCGCGGCCCCGCGCGTCGGCTTCTCCTGGACCTGGCTCGTCATCGGCGGCGCACTCGTGGGCTTCGGCACGCGGCTCGGCAACGGCTGCACCAGCGGTCACGGCATCTGCGGACTGGCACGCTTCTCGAAGCGCTCGCTGTGGGCGGTGATGGTGTTCATGGGCACGGCCATCGCGACGGTCTACGTGATGCGCCATGTGCTCGGGGCCGGGCCATGAGGCAGGTCGCGCACGCGCTCATCGCCGGAGCGATCTTCGGCCTCGGACTGGCCGTGTCCGCGATGACCGATCCGGACAAGGTGCTCAACTTCCTGGACGTCGGCGGACGCTGGGACCCTTCGCTCGCGCTGGTGATGGGCGCGGCGCTCGCCGTCGCCGTGCCGGGATTCGCGTGGCTGCGCCGGCGCGGCTGCACGCTGGACGGTTCGGCCCTTCCGCCGCAGCCGTCGGGCGGAGTGGATCGTCGCCTGCTGCTTGGCAGCGTGCTGTTCGGCATCGGCTGGGGACTGGCCGGCTACTGCCCGGGACCGGCGCTGGCGAACCTGGCGCACGGCAGCCTGGAGGCCGTGGTGTTCGTCGTCGCGATGCTCGCCGGTTCGCGCCTGGCGCGAACGCTCCTCCCCGCGCGCTGAGCCGTCGCCAGCGGTTAGGCTTTGCGCCATGGAACCCCGACCCGCTCCCCTTTCCTTCGACTCGCTCGACGCCGCCGTCGAGTTCCTGCTCGCGCGCGTCCGCGGCCCGCTGCACGTCGGCGCGCCGCTCGGTCTGGGCAAACCGCACCGGCTGCTCAATGCCCTGTATGCACGCGTCGAGAACGACGCCTCGCGCCCGCTGCATCTGTACACCGCGCTCTCGCTCGATCCACCCGGCGGCGGTAAGGGGCTCGAAGCGCGCTTCGTGAAGCCGTTCGTCGAACGCCACTTCGGCGCGGATTTCCCGCGCCTGGCGTATGTGCAGGCGCTCAAGCGCAACGCACTGCCGGCGCACGTCGAGATCGAGGAGTTCTACCTGCAATCCGGCGCGATGCTGAACTCCGCGCCGGTGCAGCGCCGCTACGCGAGCCTGAACTACACGCACGTCGCCCGCGCGCTCGCCGACCGCGGACTCAACGCGATCGTGCAGAAAGTCGCGCGATCGCCCGACGGCACGCGCCTGTCGCTGTCGTGCAACACCGACCTCACCTTCGATGCGATCGACGCCCTCGCCGCGCGCGGCCTGCCGCGTCCGGTGCTGATCGCCGAGATCGATCCACGCCTGCCATGGCTCGGCGGCAGCGCGGCGGTCGCGCCTGAATTCTTCGATGCGATCGTGACTCCGCCAGGCCCGTATCCGAAGCTCTTCGGCCTGCCGCGCCAACCGGTGACCGACGCCGACTACGCGATCGGCTTCCACGCCAGCACGTTCGTGCGCGACGGCGGAACCCTGCAGATCGGCATCGGCGCGCTCGCCGATGCGCTGTGCCATGCGCTGGTGCTGCGTCACGTCGACAACGATGCGTATCGCGAGGTGTTGCGCGCGCTCGGCTCCGCGCACGCCGACGATGCCGCGCTCGCGCCGTTCGGGCGCGGCCTCTATGGTTGCAGCGAGATGATCAACGAAGGCTTCCGCCGGCTGGTGGAAGTGGGCGTGATCAAGCGGCGCGTGGTGGACGATCTCGCCGCGATGCAGCGCATCGAACGCGGCGGCCCGAGCGCGCACGACCTTGCCTTGCTCGAACGGGAGGGCGAGTTCCTGCACGGCGCGTTCTATCTTGGTTCGCCCGAGTTCTACGAGTGGCTGCGCGACCTGCCGCCGGACGCGCGCCGCGCGATCGGCATGCGTCGTGTCGGCGAAGTGAACGATCTGGTCGGCGACATCGAACTGGAACGCCTGCAGCGTCGCGATGCGCGTTTCTTCAACACCTGCATGATGGCGACCGCGCTGGGTGCGGCGGTATCCGACGCGCTTGAGGACGGTCGCGTCGTCTCGGGTGTCGGCGGCCAGTACAACTTCGTGGCGATGGCGCACGCGCTGCCGGATGCGCGCTCGGTGCTGATGCTGCGCGCCGCGCGCGAATCGGGTGGACGGGTCACGTCGAATGTCGTATGGAATTACGGGCACACGACGATCCCGCGCCACCTGCGCGACGTGTACATCAGCGAGTACGGGATCGCCGACATCCGCGGACGTTGCGACGAGGATTGCGTGATGGCGATGGCGGCCATCGCCGATGCGCGTTTCCAGCAGGGCCTGATCGATGTCGCCAAGCGCGAAGGCAAGCTGCGCGCGGACTTCGCGTTGCCGGCTTCCGCGGCGCGCAATACGCCAGAACGCCTCGCCGCGGCGCTGCGCCCGTTCCACAAGAGCGGCGCGCTGCCGGACTACCCGCTGGGGAGCGATTTCACGCCGGTCGAGCAGCGGCTGGTGAAGGCGTTGGCGTGGTTGAAGTCGAACACCGCGACGCGTGGCGCGAAGCTGCGCACGGTATGGCGCGCATTGGGCGCGAAGGCGCTTGATCGCGAAGCGCTGGAACGCATGGACCTTGCGTCGCCGCAGGGCTTTGGCGAGCGATTGGAAGCGCGGCTGGTGTCGTTGGCGCTGGTGGAGAGCGGGCGCGGGTCGTAGCGCGAAGCCCAAACGAAAGAAGCGGCCGAAGCCGCTTCTTTCGAATCACGAATCACGAATCACGAATCACGAATCACGAATCACGAATCACGAATCACGAATCACGAATCACGAATCA
>NZ_JADWPE010000005.1 GCF_017308985.1 Lysobacter changpingensis
CGAATCACGAATCACGAATCACGAATCACGAATCACGAATCACGAATCACGAATCACGAATCACGAATCACGAATCAAAGCGAACGCGCCGCCTCGACCACCTTCTCCACCGTGAAGCCGAAGTACGGGAACAGCTGCTCCGCCGGGGCCGAGGCGCCGAACTCGTCGATGCCGATCACCGCGCCGTCCAGGCCCACGTACTTGCGCCAGAAATCGGTCACGCCCGCTTCGATCGCCACGCGCTTGCGGCAGGCCTTCGGCAGGACCGATTCGCGGTACGCCGGGTCCTGGCGGTCGAACACCGTCGTCGACGGCATCGACACCACGCGCACCTTGTCGCCCAGCTGCTTGGCCGCGTCCATCGCCAGGCCGACTTCCGAACCCGTCGCGATCAGGATCAGCTCCGGCGCACCGACCGAATCCTTCAGCACGTAACCGCCGCGCTCGATGTCGGCGACCTGCTGCGCGGTGCGCTGCTGATGGGCGAGGTTCTGGCGCGAGAAGATCAGGCAGCTCGGGCCGTCCGAACGCAGGATCGCCGCCTTCCAGCACGCCGCCGATTCCACCGCGTCGCACGGACGCCACACGTCGTTGTGCGGGATGTAGCGCAGCGACGCCATGTGTTCGATCGGCTGGTGCGTCGGGCCGTCCTCGCCCAGGCCGATGGAATCGTGCGTGTAGACGTGGATCGCGTGCGCGCCCATCAGCGCGCTCATGCGCACGGCGTTGCGCGCGTAATCGCTGAACACCAGGAAGGTCGCGTCGTACGGGATGAAGCACTCGTGCAGGCCCAGGCCGTTGCTGATCGCGGTCATGCCGAACTCGCGCACGCCGTAATAGACGTAGTTCGCGTTCGGATCGTCGGTGGCGACCGACTTGCTGCCCTTCCACAGGGTCAGGTTGGAGTGCGCGAGATCGGCCGAGCCGCCGATCAGTTCCGGCAGCAGCGGCGCGAAGGTTTCAATCGCCATCTGCGACGCCTTGCGCGAGGCGATGGTCAGGCCGTCGGCCTGCAGCTTGGCGATGTACGCATCGGCCGCTTCGATGAAGCCGTCCGGCAGCTGGCCGCGCGAACGACGCGTCAGTTCGGCCGCCAGTTCCGGGAACTGCTTCGCGTACTCGTCGAACAGCCTGTTCCAGGCCTTTTCTTCCGCGGCGTGGTCGCGCTTGCGCCAACCGTCGTAGATGTCCTGCGGGATCTCGAATTCGCCATGGTTCCAGTTGAGTGCCGCGCGCGTGGCGGCCACTTCGTCCTTGCCCAGCGCGGCGCCGTGCGAGGACTCCTTGCCCGCCTTGTTCGGCGAACCAAAGCCAATGGTGGTGCGGCAGCAGATCAGCGTCGGCTTGTCGGTGGACTTCAGCGCCTGCTCGATGGCGGCCTTGATCTTCTCCGCGTCGTGCCCGTCGACGCCGCGGATCACGTTCCAGCCGTAGGCTTCGAAACGCTTCGGCGTATCGTCGGTGAACCAGCCGTCGGTGTTGCCGTCGATGGAAATCTTGTTGTCGTCCCAGAAGGCGACCAGCTTGTGCAGACCCCAGGTGCCGGCGAGCGAGGCCGCTTCGTGCGAGATGCCTTCCATCAGACAGCCGTCGCCCATGAACACCCAGGTCCGGCTGTCGACGACGGAGAAGTCCGGCTTGTTGAAGCGCTGCGAGAGCAGCTTCTCGGCCAGCGCCATGCCGACCGAGTTGGCGAAGCCTTGGCCGAGCGGACCGGTGGTCGTCTCGATACCGGGCGTCATGAAGTTTTCCGGGTGGCCCGGGGTCTTCGAATGCAGCTGGCGGAAGTTCCTGATTTCCTCGATCGGCAGGTCGTAGCCCGACAGGTGCAGCAGCGCGTACTGCAGCATCGAACCGTGGCCGTTGGAGAGCACGAAGTGGTCGCGGTTGAACCAGTCCGGATTGGCCGGATTGTGGCGCAGGTAATCGTTCCAGAGCACCTCGGCGATGTCCGCCATGCCCATCGGCATGCCCGGGTGGCCGGAGTTGGCGGCCTGCACCGCGTCGATGGCGAGGAATCGGATGGCGTTGGCGAGGTCGCGGCGGCTGGGCGTCGTCATGGCGTCGGGCGGTCTTCGGCTGCGGGAGGAGGCCGCGCGGGGCTCCGGGCACGCTGCCCGGCCGGCGGACGCCCATTGTCACACCCTGAGGCGGGGATGTCGCCCCGCGTTCAAGCCCTTCTCCCTGCGGGAGAGGGGTGCTTCCAGCGCTACCGCACCGGCTTCCCCTGCCCAACCCCGCGGCCATAGGGATGGCCTGATGGCGTTCGTCACGACGCGCGCCAGTGGCGCGCTAGCGTCGCTCCTCGCCCCTGCAGGCAGGAGAGGGAGCCTCAGGACGTTGGGCCCGGCCCGTCCGGCTCGCCCTTCGACACCACGGTGGCCAGCATGAGGTCGCCGGTGACGTTGAGCGTCGTGCGGCACATGTCGAGGAAGCGGTCGACGCCGAGGATCAGGCCGATGCCCTCCGGCGGCACGCCGACCATGCCGCAGATCAGCGCCACCACCGGCAACGAGCCCGCCGGCACGCCCGCCGTGCCGATGCCGCCGAGGATGCACACGAACATCACCGTGAACTGCTGCGCCAGCGTGAGTTCCACGCCGAAGAACTGCGCGAGGAACAGCACCGTCACGCCCTCGAACAATGCCGTGCCGTTCTGGTTCGCGGTGGCGCCGACGGTCAGCACGAAGCGCGACACGCGGCTGGGCAGGCCGAGCTTCTCGTCGGCCACGCGCAGGGACGTGGGCAGCGTCGCGTTCGACGAGGCGGTGGAGAACGCCATCACCATCGCTTCCTGCACGCCCTTGAAGAAGCGCGCGGGCGGGTAGCCTGCGGCGAACTTCAGCACCAGCGAATACACCACGAACTGATGCAGCGCGAGCGCCAGCACCACGACGCCCACGTACGCGCCGAGACTGCGCAACAGTTCCCAGCCGAACAGCGCGGCCAGGTTGAACATGAAGCAGAACACCGCGTACGGCGCCAGCCGGATCACCAGGCCGATCAGCGTCATCGACACTTCGAACAGGCCTTCGATACCGCGCTGCAGGACTTCGGTCGCCTTCGTCCGCGTGAGCACCAGGCCGATGCCGAGCATCAGCGCGAAGAACATCACCGCGAGGATGGTGTTCTCGGCCGCGGCCTTCACCACGTTGTCGGGGACGATGGACACCAGCATGTCCAGGCCCCTGGGCTGGCCGCTGGCGCTACCGACGATGGCGCTCGCGCGCTCGGAACCTTCGGTGAGCAGCTGCTGCGCGCGCGCCGGATCGATGCCCGCGCCCGGCTGCAGCCAGTTCACCAGCACCAGGCCGAGGATCACCGCGATGCCGGACACCAGGATCGTGTACGCCAGCGTGCGCCAGCCGATGCGGCCGAGCGATCGCACGTCGCCCATTTCGGCCACGCCCATCACCAGCGCCGAGAACAGCAGCGGGATGACGAGCATGAAGATCAGCCGCAGGAACAGCGTGCCGGCGGGCTGCGTGACGTTGCTGGTGATCCACTGGACCCAGTCGGCGTTCGCGCCGACGGTGGAATGCACGATGAGGCCCAGCACCAGGCCGGCGGCGAAGCCGATCGCCATCTTCCAGTGCAGCGGCATTCCGGATTTGCCGGCGCCCGGTTTGTCAGTTTCGTGTCCGCGTTCGGGCGTCATCCCGGAACTCCACGCAGCGGCGGGAGTTCAGGATGATGCAGAAACGCGCGTGGAGGGCGTCTTCATCCGCCACTTCGCGCACCGGGACACATTCCGCACGCCTTGCGCGCGCATTTCGCACGCACGCGTGCGGCGCCGCCGGATTGTGCCGGCGGCGCTATGCGCGTCAGCCCGCGGCTTCGGGCGCCGCTTCGGATGCGATGCCGGCCGGCAGCACGACCTCGCCCTCGGCCACGTCGCCGCTGCGGTTCGCGACGACGACGGCGGTAGCGAGGTCACCAGTGACATTGAGCGAGGTGCGGCACATGTCGAGGAAGCGGTCGACGCCGAGAATGATGCCGACGCCTTCGGCCGGGATGCCGAGCACGGCGCAGATCATGGCGATCACCGGCAACGAACCGGCCGGGACGCCTGCGGTGCCGATGCCGCCGAGCAGGCACAGGCCCAGCACCATCACCTGGTGCATCAGCGTCAGTTCGACGCCGAACGCCTGCGCGAGGAACAGCACGGTGATGCCTTCGAACAGCGCGGTGCCGTGATGGTTCGCCGACGCGCCCACGGTCAGCACGAAGCGCGCGACCTTGCGCGGCAGCTTCAGGTTCTGCTCGGCCACGCGCAGCGTCACCGGCAGCGTGCCGGTCGACGAGGCGGTGGCGAACGCGGTCAGCAGCGCTTCCTGGCTGCCGCGGAAGAACGCGCGCGGACTCATGCCGCCGGCGAACTTCACCCACAGCGGCAGCACGATGAACATGTGCACGCCGATCGCCAGCACCACCGTCAGCGCGAACTTGCCCAGCACCAGCAGCAGTTCCCAGCCGAACTGCGCGCACAGCGCGAACATCAGGCACGCCACCGCGTACGGCGCGAGCTTGATGATCATGCCGATCAGGCGCATGCAGATCTCGAACAGGCCCTGCACCGCGTTCTTGAACGCCTGCGTGTGCGGGCTCGGCGCCATCACCAGGCCGATGCCGAGCATCAGCGCGAAGAACATCACGCCCAGCTTCTGCTTGTCGTCGACCGCGGCGGCGAGCACGTTCTTCGGCACGATGCCCAGCAGCATCTTCATGAAGTCCAGCTGCTGGCCGGTGGCGGCGATCTCGCCCGCCTTCTGCGCGCCCTGCGCCATGGCCTGGTCGAGCATGCCTCGATCGAGCCCGTGGCCGGGGCCGATCAGGTTCACCATCATCAGGCCGATGGCGACGGCGATCAGCGTGACCACGGCGGTGTAGATCAGCGTGCGCCAGCCGAGGCGGCCGAGGCTCGCGACGTCGCCCAGTTCGGCCACGCCCAGCACCAGCGCAGAAAACATCAGCGGCAGCACCAGCATGAAGAGCAGCGCGAGGAACAGCTGTCCGATCGGCTGCGCGACATAGCCCACCGCACCGAGCACGAACGGGGAGCCCGGTGCGATGAAGTGCGCGATCAGGCCCAGCACCGCACCCGCGACGAAGCCCAGCATCACCTTGATGTGGAGGGGCATTCCCTTCGCCGGCATCGTGGCGTCGGGCAGGCTTGCGTGGCTCATGCGGGGCTCTCTCCGGGCAAAATCAGCCGGCGAGAGTAGCAGAGGCGGGGATTCGGGAAAGCGGATGACGGCCCCTCTGCCCCGTCATCCCGGCGAAGGCCGGGATCCGGGCCCGCACCGCGCGGGCCCTCCCCTGTCGTCGAACCACGGCTCCGGGCCGCGTCCTACGGATACAACGGCGGCAACGGCGAAACCGTTCGCGCGGGTATGGAACGCCACGACGGCCCCTTCGCGAACGCCCGGCGCAGGCGCTCACGCGCGGTGATGGCGCTGCCACCGCCCCAGCGTGCGCGCTGGAGTTCGTCGACGGCGTCGCGCTGGTCGGCGTCGTCCAGGCGCGCGCGGACCTCGTCCAGGTCGCGTGCCGGCGGGTGCGCGAGCGCGCACAGCGCGTCGGCGACGTCGCCGAGATCGCCGCGGTCGATCAGCCGCTTCAGGTCCACATGGCCTGACGGCGGTGTCGATGGTGCGTCGCCCTGGGATTTTGTCGCGATCTTGGCGGCATCGCCGCGATGCAGGCCCCACACCAGCGTGAACAACCACAGCGCCGCGAACAGCAGCGCCGCGAGCACCCAGGCCTTGTTCGCGCCGCCGAGGTCGGCGAAGCGCGCGTCGCGCTCACCGGGCCCGGTCGCGGCCACATCGCCCGGCACCGACGTCGAAGGCGTCGCGGGCGCGGGGCTCGCGCCCGTTGTCGTGCCGGGCAGCACGGTCCACGACAGCGGCGGCAGGCTGGAGGTCTGCGCCACGCCGTCGCGCACGTCCCACCAGCGCAGTTGCAGGCCGGCCAGCTGCGCGCCTCCCTCGCGGGCCGGCACCAGCGAGAAGCGCCGCGTGAGCTTCACCCGCGGGCGACCATCGACGAAGCGCTCGTCGGCCTGCACCGGTTCGGCGAACACCTGCACGCCGTCGATCGGCGGCAGTTGCAGTTCGGGCATCTGCGCGGCGGTGGCGCCGTCGGCGACGGCTTCGACGGTCACCGTCGCGGCGCTGCCCACGCGCAGTTCCTGCGGCGTGGACTGGTAGCGCAGCGTCAGGTTCTGCAACGGCAGCCACGGCTGCGGCGCGTTCGCGGGTGCCGGCTGGACGTCGAGCTTGCGCGGCGCACCCTGCGCTTGCAGCGCACCGCCGCGCCCGCCGAGCAGATCGTCGAAGAAGCCGCCCGCACCGCGACCTTCGAAACGCGCCGGCGGCACCGTCAGCACGCCGCTGCGCTCGGGCACCAGCAGGAAGCGGCGTTCGACCACGTGGTAACGACGGCCGCCGATGTCGCGCTGGTATTGCGCATCGTCGCCGACGCGCTGCAGCGACGCGCCTTCCGGCGCTTCCTGGTCGAGCTGCCCGGAGATCAGCGGCGTGGCCGAATACAGCCGCACCACCCAGCCCACCGACTGCTGCACGTACGGATCGGGATCGTCCGCCTCGCTTTCGATGAAGACGTCCTCCGTGCGCGTCGGCGGCGGCGCGGCGGATGGCGCGACGGTCAGCGGGATCGGCTGCGTCTGCAGGCTGCCGACGCGTAGCGCCGGCACCGTGATCACGCCGTCGCGCTTCGGGCGCAGCGCGATCGCGTAGAGCGTGCGGATCGTGCTGCGTCCGCCGCTCATCACGAACTCGCGCCGGCTGGTGCGGCCGCTGACGAAGAAATCGGTGAGCAGCGGCGCGTAATCGGGCTCGGTCGAGGTCGTGGCCGCGGTGCTTTCGATGTTGAGCGTCACCGTCTCGCCCATCGCGATGCGGTCGCGATCCAGCCACGCGCGCACCTGCGCGGCAGCGGGAAGGCTCGCCAGCACGAGCAGCAACAGCAGCGACGCGCGGGCGAACAGGCGCGACGCCATGGGCCGTGACGGAGGGAAGCTCGCGACGTTCATTCGTTGACCTCGCCTCCGGAGCGGCGGCGTTCGTGCTCGATGCGGAATTTCTCGCGCAGCAGGCCGCCCGGATCGTCCGGCACGCGGCGCAGCCAGGCTTCGTTGGCCAGGCGTTGCTCGCGTTGCTGCGGGGTTTCGCCGCGCCGCTGCGCCTGTTCCTGCGGCTTGCCCTGCCCCTGCTGCTCCAGGGCGCGCTGCATGCGTTCGCGCAGTGCGGCGTCGGCCTCGCGCTGCTGCTGCGAATCGCCGGCTTCCAGTTTCGAGCGCGACTGCGGCTGCGGGTCCTGCTTCGCACCCTGCGGCTGCGAATCCTGCGGTTGTGGCTGCTGCGATTGCGAACCCTGCTGGCCCTGGCCGGATTGCGGCTTCTGGTCGGGCTTCTGCTGCTGCGGATCCTTCGACTGCCCGCCCGAACCTCCGCCCTGCGGCGGCGGCTTGCGCTGCATCGCGGCCTGCACGGCGCGCTTGTTGGCGATCGCGTCCGCCATGCCCGGCTGGCGCTTGAGCGCTTCGTCGTAGGCGGCGATCGCCTGCGGATACTGCCCCGCCTTCGCCAGCGCGTTGCCGCGGTTGTAGTGCGCGTCGGCGCTGTCGCCGGACTGGTAGGCCTGCGCGGCGGCGTCGAAATCGCCACGACGATACGCGTCGTTGCCTTGTTCGATGCGCGCGTGTTCGACCTGGTCGGCGCGGCGCCACAGGTCGGCGGCCTTCACCGGCGTCCACAGCACGCACAGCGCGACCACCGCCAGCGCCGCACGCCGCCGGAACGCGAACAGTGCCAGGAGCATCAGCGGCGGCAGCAGCCAGTAGCCCTCGTCCTGCCACGCGCTGCCGCGCTTGCCGTCCACGCGCGTGGCGTCGCCGGCGTCGTTGGGATCGAGCACGCCCAGCGCGCGCAGGTCGCCGTCGTCGCTGGCGATGCGCGCATAGCGGCCGTTGCCGGCGGATGCGAGGCCGCGCAGCGAGCCTTCGTCGAGCCGCGCGTTGGCGAACGCGCCGTCGCTGCGCCGGTACGGCACTGCGTTCTCGCCGCCCACGCCGAGCACGTCCACGCGATAGCCCTGCTGCACCGCGCGCGAAGCCGCATCAGTGGCGCCCTCGCCTGCGTGGTCGGTCATCACCAGGATGCGTCCGCGATCGAAACCGGATTGCCTGAGCAGCTGCGCGGACCATTCGATCGCGCGATCGGCGCGCTGGCCGTCGACCGGCATCACGTCGGGCGACAGCGCATCCAGGAACAGAGCGACGTTCGCGGCGTCCTCGGTGAGCGGCGCGACGGTGAACGCATCGTCGGCGAAGGCGACCAGCGCGACCTGCCCGCCCTGGCGTTCGCGCAGCAGCGTGGAGAGTTTCGCGCGCGCCTGCGCGAGGCGCGAAGGCGGAAGATCGGCCGCGAGCGCCGCGCCGGACAGATCCACCGCGACCACCAGCGGCGTGCGGCTCTGCCACAGCGGCTGCGGACTCTGCCGCCAGCTCGGACCGGCAAGCGCGAGCACCGCGAGCACGTACGCGAGACCGGCGACCCACGCGCCCCAGCGCACGCGCGCGCCACCGCGTTCGACCAGCAGGTGCGGTAGCAGATGTGCATCGACGTTCTCGCGCCAGACGCTGGTGCGGCGTCGCCGCACGCGCCACAGCCCCAGCAGCAGCGGCAGTGCGAGCAGCGCCCACAGCCACTGCGGACGCAGCAGGTGCAGCGCGGCGAGCGACAGATCGGCGAAGGGATTCATGCCGCCCTCCGTCGCGGCCACGCGAAGGCCAGCAGCGCGCACGCGAACGCCACGCCGAGCGGCCACGGATACCGTTCGATGCGCGGGCGCACCGCTTGGCCAGGACGCTCGACCGGTTCGAGGCGATCGATCTCGGCATAGATGCCTGCCAGCTGTCCGGTGTCGCGCGCGCGGAAGAAGCGTCCGCCCGTGCTGCGCGCGATGTCGCGCAGCGTGGATTCGTCGATCTCGTCGCCACCGCCGGGCATCGGCACGGGCAGTCCGAACAGCGACATCGTGCCTTCGCCGCCGAACGCGATGGTGTGGATGCGCACGCCTTCGGCCTGGGCGATCTCGGCGGCCTTCTTCGGTTCGAGCAGGCCGGCGGTGTTCACGCCGTCGGTGAGCAGCACCAGCACGCGCTGCTCCGCCGGTTGACCGCGCAGGCGCTTGACCGCGAGCGCGATGGTGTCGCCGATGGCGGTCTCCTGACCGGCCAGGCCGATCACGCTGTCGTCCAGCTGCTGGCGCACGGAAGTCAGGTCGAGCGTCAGCGGCGTGAGCGCATACGCACGGCGGCCGAAGACGATGAGGCCCACGCGATCGCCGCGGCGGCGATCGAGGAAGTCGGCAAGCACGGCCTTGGCCGCGGTGAGACGATCCACCGTGCTGCCACCGAGTTCCATGTCCGGCTCGCGCATGCTGCCGGAGAGGTCGAGCGCGAGCATCAGGTCGCGGCCGACCTGCGGCGGCTGCACGGCATCGCCAAGCTGCTGCGGCCGTGCCGCCGCGACGCACAGCGCGATCCACGCCAGCCACACGAGCCAGCCCGTGCGCGCGCCGAACGCGGTGCGACCGCCGGCGTGCGCGACGCGATCGAGGCGTTCGCCGAACGGCGCGCGCAACGCCGCGGACGACGCATGCCGCGCCGGCGGCAGCACCCAGCGCGCGAACCACGGCAGCGGCAGCGCGAGCAGCATCCACGGCCACGCGAAGCTGTCGTGCAGGACGGCCAATGGTGCGAGCAGGGCGTCCATCATCCGGCGGCGCCCATCCATTGCAGGAAGCGTTGGCGCGCCAGCGCGCGCAATGCAGCGACTTCGCCGGCATCCACGTCACGCCGGAAACCGCCGTCGAGCAGCAGCCGCCCCGGACCTTCGGAGAAATCGGTCCGCACGGGCGCCTTGCGTTTCGCGTTCGTCGCGGCGGCGTCGAGATGACGCAGCCAGTCCTCGCCGTGCAGCGTATCGGCGCGTGCGTCGTGCCGTCGTGCGGCGCGGCGCAGGAGTTCGGACATCGCTGCGATCTGCTGCGGCGGGTTCGGTGCGGCATCGACTTCGCGATCGAACAACGCGGCGATGGCGTCGCGACGCCGGCGTGCGCGAAGTCGCCACCCTGCAAGCAGCGCGAACGCCGCGACGACGATGCCGGCGACGATCCACCATCCCGGCGCCGGTGGCCACCACGACGGCGCGGGCGTGGCATGGATGTCGCGCAGCACGAGCGAAGCGGGCGCGCCCATCACGCCACCAGCGGCCGGTTGCGGCCGAGCAGCGGCAGCCACGATGCGCTATCCGCCTGCGTGGAGAGCGCCTGCACGCGCACGCCGCGCGCGGGCAGTTGCGCGAGCGCGGCTTCGAGCGGGCGCCCAAACTCGGCGCGCCAGGCCTGTCGTTGCGCTGCGACGGAGAGATCGACGTCGATGCGGTGCGTGGCGCGCGGCTCGCCATCGGCGCTCACGAACGGCAGCGACGCCTTCGGCGGTGCGACTTCCAGCGGATCGGTCAGCAGCAACACGATGACTTCGTGATGGTGGGTCAGCGCGGGCCAGCGTTGCGCGGGCAGCGCGGCGACGCTTTCCGGATCGGCGAGCACGACCAGCCGCGAACCGGGACGCAGCAGGCGCTGCGCGTGGTCGAGCGCGACGCCGAGGCCGGCGTCGTCGTCCGGCGCACGCGCGTACCACCGCGTGAGCGCATCGAGCACCCGCAGCGCACCGCGTGGACCGGCAGCGGGCGCGATCGGCGCTTCGCGCAAGCTCCCGCGCAGGGCGGCGATGCGGTCGCCGTCGCGTACCGCGGCCCAAGCGGCCACCGCGCCGGCACGTGCGGCCTGCACCGACTTGAAGCGCACGCGCGTGCCGAAATACAGCGACGGCGACGTGTCGGCGACGATCAGGCTCAGGCGTTCGCGCTCGGCCTGGAACAGCTTGGTGTGCGCGCGGCCGGTTCGCGCGGTGAGGCGCCAGTCGATGTGGCGCGCGTCGTCGCCGGCGACGTATTCGCGCGATTCGGCGTACTCCATGCCGCGCCCGCGCAAGGGCGACAGCGCATGTCCGCTCACGCCGAAGCGGCCGCGCTGCGCGGGCCGTCTTCCCGCGACCGCCTGACGCAACGCGACGAGTTCCGGCAGCGTCGGCGTGACGCCGTTGCCGGTGGCTTCATCATGGGATGGCGGGGTTTTCTGCACGGTTCGATTGGGGAGCGGTTGAACGCGGATCGGACGGATGGAAACGGATCAGGCGCAAGGCTTCACGAGCCGGTTCCGTGTCGCGAGACGCATGTTCACGAGGCTCGATCCGTCTCGAAAGCGAACGTCACGGCAACGGCACGCGCTGCAGCAGTTCGGCGACGAGGCGCTCGCCGTCCCAGCCTTCGGCTGTGGCTTCGTAACTGGGCAGGATGCGATGGCGCAGCACGTCCGGCGCGACCGCGCGCACGTCGTCGGGCGTGACGAAATCGCGGCCCGCCAGCCAGGCATGCGCGCGTGCGCAGCGCTCCAGCGCGATCGAACCGCGCGGGCTCGCGCCCCAGGCGATGCGGCGGGCGAGCGTCGCGTCGTAGCGCGCGGCATCGCGCGAGGCGAGCACGAGTTCGATCAGGTAGCGTTCGACCGCCGGCGCCAGATGCAGGTCCAGCACGGCATTGCGCGCGGCGAAGACGTCGTCCAGCGACATGCGCTCGATGGCGGTCGCGACGTGCTGCGTGGTCTGGCGCGCGCGATCGCGGGCGAGGCGGAGGATCTCGGCTTCCGCCGCCGCCTGCGGGTAGCCGATGCGGACGTACATCAGGAAGCGGTCGAGCTGCGCCTCGGGCAGCGGGAACGTGCCTTCCTGCTCGATCGGATTCTGCGTGGCCATCACCAGGAACAGCTGCGGCAGCGCGTAGGTCGCGCGCCCAACGGTGACCTGGCGCTCGCCCATCGCCTCCAGCAAGGCGGACTGGACCTTGGCCGGGGCGCGGTTGATCTCGTCGGCGAGCAGGATCGGATGGAAGATCGGGCCGGCCTGGAATTCGAAGCGGCCCTCCTGCGGGCGCCAGACCTCGGTGCCGGTGAGGTCCGCCGGCAGCAGGTCGGGCGTGAACTGCACGCGGGCGAACTCGGCTTCCAGGCGCGCGGCGAGCGCGCGGATCGCCGAGGTCTTCGCCAGGCCCGGGGCGCCTTCGACGAGCAGGTGGCCATCGGCCAGCAGGACGATCAACAGGCGGTCGATCAGCGCCGCCTGGCCGACGATCTGCGCCGATAAGGCCTCCCGCAGGGCGCGGAAGGCGTCGTACAGGCGGGGAAGATCATCGCTGCGGCGGTCCATGGCGGTCTCGTTGGGGAATCCGGGCCAGTTTGACCGAAGACGGACGTGGCAGTTCACGTGCTGTGTCATTCATTCAGCAATGAAATGCGAAAGGCTCCGCTGGGAGCCCCTGGGTGTAACTGCGGAGGCGGCGCGATTCGTGCGGCCGTCGGTGCGGGAGGTTTGGGGCGGCGTGGCGGACGCTGGGTTCGCCCCCACGGCCTCGGGATGTGGCGCTGTGCGCTTCCCCTTGCCATCGTCTTGCCGGGGGCCGCCGTGCGTTCGGCAGGCCCATGCGGCAGTACCGCGCATGCCCCGTTCCGCAGCGCTGAGGTCGCCATCCATGGTGATGCGGTCGCCATCCACTCGATGCCTTGATGGCTTCGGATCGCCCGGCCAACTGACCGGGCGTTCGGCAGGCCACACGGCAGGGCCGCGCATCACCGGATTCTGTAGCGATGGGGTCGCCATCCACGGCAATGCCTTATGCGCGTTGGATGGCCCGGCCAACCGACCGGGCGTTCGGCAGGCCACGTGGCAGTGCCGCGCATCACCGGATTCTGTAGCGATGAGGTCGCCGTCCATGGCGATGCCTTATGGGCGTTGGATCGCCCTGCCCGGCCATCCTGGCCGGGCTTTAGCGGCCGCGCGGCCGCTCACCCCCGCTGTTCGACCTTCATCACCTTCGGGGTGATCATGATCAGCAACTCCGCCTTGTCCTTGCTGCGACCCTTCTTCTTGAACAGGTTGCCCAGGAAAGGAATGTCGCCGAGGAAGGGCACCTTCGAGATGTCGCTGCGATCGCGGAACTCGTACACACCGCCCACGACCACGGTCTGGCCATCCTCGACCAGCACGGCGGTGTTGACCTCGCGCTTGGCGATGGTCGGCACCTGGCCGATGGAGGTATCGACGAAACCTTCGACCTCGTCCTTCTTCACGTTCATGTTGAGGAAGACGCGGCCATCATGCGTGATGGTCGGCGTGACCTTCAGCTCCAGCAGCACATCCTTGAACTGCACGTTCGGAATCGGAATGGTGTTCGTGCCGCTCTGCGGGGAGATCGTCACGTAACCCACTTCCTGGCCCTGACGAATCACGGCTTCGCGCTGGTTGCTGGTGACGATGCGCGGGTTGGAGATCACCTCGCCACGGCCCTCTTCCTGCATTGCCGACAACTCGATGTCCAGCGCGTAGCCGGCGTTGAGGATCTGCAGCGCCACCGAACCGGCGGGGTTCACGACACCGAGATTGCTCATGGGGCCCTTGAACAGCGTCGGCAGGTCGCCCGACTGGCCCGCTTCGGCCAGCGAACCGCGCGTGGCGTCGTTGTTCTCGATGGTGTCGTTGAAGAAGTACTTGCCGTCCTTCGTACCGGCGATGCCGAAGCGCGCGCCGAGTTCGCGGGCGAAGGTGTCCTGCGCGATGACCACGCGACCTTCGATCAGCACCTGGTCCACCGGACGGTCGATCACGTGGATGAGCTGCTTCATCTCCGCGATCTTCTTCGGGATGTCGCTGATCATCAGCGTGTTGGTGCGCTCATCGGCGACCAGGCGGCCACGCGGCGAGAGGAAGCCGCTGTCGGTGTTGCCGCCCTGACCACCACCGCCACCACCGCCACTGCCGCCGATGCCCTTGGCCTCGGTCAGCGCCTTGAAGATCTGCTGGGCGTTGTGGTAGTTGATCTGCACGTACTCGGTCTGCAGGTCGACGCGATTGTCGAGCGCGATGCGCGCGTCTTCCTTGTCTTGCTCGTACTTGGCGATCTCGGCCTGCGGGGCGACCCACACGACGTTGCCGCTGCGGCGCTTGTCCAGGCCCTTGGCCTGCAACACGATGTCCAGCGCCTGATCCCACGGCACGTTGGTCAGGCGCAGGGTGACGTTGCCGGTCACGGTGTCCGCGGCCACCACGTTGAGGCCGGACTCCTCGGCGATCAGCTGCAGGACGGTGCGCACCGGCACGTCCTGGAAGTTGAACGTCACCGGACGGCCGCTGTAACCGCGCGAAGCGCCGGTCGCGGCCTTGCCGGTGGTGGTCTGGCCGACGGCGCGGCCCTTGGCGGAGCCGGTGCGGGGCACGATCTCGACGATGTACTCGCGACCGGTCTGGTAGGCCATCGATTCGAAGTTGCCGCTCATGTCGAGCACGAGCTGCGTGCCCGCGCCGCTGGCGCGCGCGTCGATGCGCTGCACCGGCGTGGCGAAGTCGACGACGTTGAGCGACTTGCGCAGCGAGTCGGGCAGCGTGGCGTTGCCCACGTTCACCATCACGCTCTGGCCCTGGTTGCGCAGGTCCGGCGCGGCGCCATCGCCGCTGAACTTCACGACCAGGCGGCCGGCGCCGTCGCTGCCGCGCTTGAAGTCGATGTTGGACACCTCGACGGTGCCCGGCAGCTGCTTGGACGGATCCAAGCTGGCCGGCGGCGCGACGACCGTGCCGGCGGTCGGCGCGGGCGAAGCGGCGTGGACGGCGCTGACGGCGGCGATCGCGCCGATCAGCAGGCCGATGGACCCGCTGCGCAGCAGGGGGCGACGCTCAGCGCGCGCGCTGGAGCTACCCGGTTCAAATCGGGCCGGTTTAGAAACGGTCATCGTGCATTCCCCCAAGAATCATTGATCTTCAAGCGCGACCGTGGCCGGACGCTCCAACCATCCACCCGCGCCATCCGGCACCAGTTCCACCAGCTCGATGCGGTCCTCGAACACGCCGGTCACGCGACCGTCGCTTTGCCCCATGTAGTTCCCCGGCGTCACGCGATAGGTCACCTTGTCGGGCGCCATCACCAGCGCGACCACGCTGCTCCCCTTGCCGAGCGTGCCGACCATGTCGAGGCTGTCCAGCGGGAACTGTTCCAGCGTCTGCTTGCGGCGTCCGGCGTCCGGACGCGGACCGTTGCCGCCGTCTTCGTCGGTAAAGGCGGTGCTGAACGGATCGCGCAGCGCATAGGCGTTGTATTCGAACGTCTCGAACTGCTGCATCACCGGCAGCGGATCCAGCGGCGGTGCCGGACGCGCCTTCACTTCCGCGATCCACTTCTCCAGGTTCGGAGCGTCGCCTGGCGTGCTGGTGACGCCGCGCGAGCACGCGGCCAGACCGAGCGCCAGCGCGATCGCCGCCAGGACACGCAGCGGTGCGGCGCCGTCACGGTTCAACAATGCGCGCATCTCAGGTGCCCTCCTTCTTGCCGGCGGTCGACTGCGCGGCGGCTTCCTGCTCCTGGACTTCCTGTTCGTCCAGGTAACGGTACGTCTTCACCGTGCCGGCGAGTTCGAGCGGGCTGTTGGGCGTGATCACGCCGCCTTCCTTGCCGCGCGGCTTCAGCGAGATGTCGTGCATGGTCATGATCACCACGCGCGGGAGCGAGGCGACGCCGCTGACGAACCCGCCGAACTGGTGGTAGCTGCCCACCATGCGCAGCGCGATCGGCTTCTCGGCGTAGAACTCCTTGGGTTCCTCGGGGCCGGGCTGGAACAACTCGTTGGTGATGCCGGTGGCCAGCGCGGTCTGCGAGATGTCGACGATCAGGTCAGGCATCTCGGTCTTGCTGGGCAGCTGGCGCAGCATCTGCTGCAGCTGCTGCTCCATCTGCGCGAGCTGCTGCTTGAGCGGCTCGAGGTTGGCGGCCTTGCCCTGCTCGGCTTCGAACTCGGTGCGAAGCGCGACTTCCTTGCTTTCCAGGTTTTCCAGTTCGCTGCGCTGGTCGCTGACGAACAGGTACCAGGCCAGGCCGACGATCACCACGACGATCACGCCGCACAGGCCGATCTTGGCCTGCTGCGGCCAGCCGCCGATGTTGTTGAAGTCCAGTTCGTTGAGCTTGATGGGTTTCTTCTTGCTCATGACGCCGCTCCCTGGGCCGGCGTGGCATTCGGCGCCGAGGGCGCAGTGGCGGGTGTTGCGGTCGGAGCAGCGGGCGCGGAGGCCGGCTGCGCCGCGGCATCGGCCGGCGTCGCGGCAGGCGCGGCCGGGGCGCCGCTGGCCGGAGCGGCGCCGGCCGTGGCGCCGGCATCGCCCGACTGGGCGATCTGCGCGGCCGGTGCGTCCGGTACGCCGTCGCCGTCCTCATCCTTCGGCGCGTTCGGGTTGGCGAGCTTGACCTGCAGCTTGAACACGTACGGCAGGCCCTTGTCGCTACCCTTGGCCTCGATGATCGACAGGTCCGGATTGGTCATCCAGCCCGAACCCTCGAGGTTGCGCATGTAGGTACTGACGCGCGCGTTGGACTGCGCGCGACCTTCCAGCGTGAGCGTCTCGCTGTCCTGCTTGATCGAGGTCAACACCGCGCCGTCGGGGATCGTGCGCACCAGCGAATCAAACAGGTGCACCATCTGCGAGCGGTTGGCCTGCAGCTTCTCGATCACTTCCTTGCGCGCGAGCAACTTGGCCTTTTTCTCTTCGAGGACCTTGATTTCCTCGTTCTTCTTCTTGACCTCGTCGATCTGACCCTGCACGAACGTGTTGCGCTCGTTCTGGCCGTCGATCTGGCCGTTGTAGTAGCTGACGATGACGAACGACAGCAGCAACGCGCCGATCGCCGCCGCACCGAGCATCAGCCCGGTTTCCTTCTGCCGCTGCTTGCGGCGCTCTTCGCGCCACGGGAGGAGGTTGATGCGTGCCATCAGTCGAAGCTCCTCAGGGCGAGGCCGCAGGCGATCATCAGGGCCGGGGCGTCCTGCGCCAGCGCATGCGCCTGCACGCGCGGGCCGAGCGTCATGTGCGCCAGCGGGTTGGCGATGGTGGTGGGAACGCCGAGCTGCTCCTCGACCATCTCGGCGATGCCGGCGATGGAGGCGCAACCGCCGGCCAGCACGATCTGGTCGACACGGTTGAACTCGCTACCGGCGTAGAAGAACTGCAGCAGGCGGCTGATCTGCTGGACCATCGCCTCCTTGAAGGGTTCGAGCACTTCGGCTTCGTAGCTCTCCGGCAGGCCACCCTGGCGCTTGGCCAGCCCGGCTTCCTCGTAGCTCAGGCCGTAGCGGCGCATGACCTCGTCGGTGAGCTGCTTGCCGCCGAAGACCTGCTCGCGCGCGTACAGGCTGCGGCCGTTACGCAGCACGTTGAGCGTGGTCATCGTCGCGCCCGAATCGACCAGCGCGATCAGGCCATCGCGCGGACCGCCGAGCTGGTCGGCGACCAGCGCGAAGGCGTTCTCGAGCGCGAAGGCCTCGACGTCCATCACCTTCGGGGTGAGGCCGCCGATCTCCAGCGCCGACGCGCGCACTTCGACGTTCTCCGAACGCGACGCGGCGAGCAGCACCTGCAGCATGTCCGGGCTGCCGGGCATCGGGCCCAGCACTTCGAAATCGTGGTTGACTTCCTCGATGGGGTACGGGACGTAGTTCACCGCCTCCAGTTCGACCTGCGATTCCAGCTCGTCCTCGTCCAGGTCGCCCGGCATCGGGATGACCTTGGTGATGACCGACGATCCGGCCACCGCAGCGGCGGCGTGCTTGGCGCGCGTGCCCGAACGCGCGACCGCGCGACGGATCGCCTCGCCGACGGCCTCGACCTCGACGATGCTCTTCTCGACCACGGCGTTGGGCGGCAGCGGCTCGACCGCGTAATGCTCGACGCGGTAGCGGTTGCCGGCCCGGGAGAGCTGCAACAGCTTTACGGCAGTCGAACTGATATCCACGCCGACGAGCGCCGGCTGGCTTTTTGTGACGATCCCCACGATATTTTCCCCTTGTCACAGGCGCTTACGTGCGCCTTGTGTGACCCCGCTTTAAATAACCAAGTTTGCACAGGCTGGCAACCGTTTCCTTCCGAATTGCCTTACTGCGTCACTTTCCAACCTGTCGCGGCGCCCTTCCGGCCGGCCGACCCACCCCCGGGTCGCCACGCCCGCGCCGCCTTGCCGGCTGCGCGTTCCGCCGGTGTCCTGCGCTTAAAAAACCCCCTTCCCCGCTCCTCTATACTCCACGCCCACTACACCCGCAATCGGAATCTGCTTGATGCCCCGTCTTCGCCGCCTGCTGCGCTGGGCGCTGTTCGCGCTGGCCGGCCTGGCCCTTCTCGGCGCCATCGCCCTGGGCACTTTGTACTACCTGGTGGCTCCCAAGCTGCCCGACGTGGAAACCCTGCGCGCGGTGGAGATGCAGGAGCCGATGTACGTCTACGCCAAGGACGGCCGCCTGATGGCGCTGTTCGGCGAGACGCGCCGCTACCCGGTGTCGATCCAGGACGTGCCGGAGCGGCAGAAGCAGGCGTTCCTCGCCATCGAGGACGCGCGCTTCTACAAGCACCACGGCGTCGACTTCAAGGGCGTCGCGCGCGCGGTGTGGCTCATCGCCACCACCGATGCGAAGCGCGTGCCGGGCGGCTCGACCATCACCCAGCAGGTCGCACGCCAGTTCTTCCTCAGCAACGAATACAGCTACACGCGCAAGCTCGCCGAGATGGCCACGGCGATGCGCATGGAGCGCGAGCTGAGCAAGGACGAGATCTTCGAGCTGTACTTGAACAAGAGCTTCTTCGGCAACCGCGCCTACGGCGTCGCGGCGGCGGCGGAGTTCTACTACGGCAAGAAGCTCAACGAGCTCGCGCTCGATGAAATGGCCTCGCTGGCCGGCATTCCGAAGTTCCCGTCCAGCGGCAATCCGCTGAGCAATCCCGAGCGCGCGAAGGTGCGCCGCGACTACATCCTCGATCGCATGGCCGAGCTGAAGTTCATCAGCCAAGCCGAGGCCGACCAGGCCAAGGCCGTGCCGATGCACGCCACACCGCACGAGCGCCCGGTCGAGGTGTACGCGCCGTACGTGGCCGAGATGGTGCGCCAGGAGATGGTCGCGCGCTTCGGCAACGAGGCGCTGACCAAGGGCTACCACGTCACCACCACCATCGATCCGGTGCTGCAGGCCGCGGCCGACAAGGCGGTGCGCGACGGCCTGGCGGTGTACGACCGTCGCCACGGCTGGCATGGCGTGGAGCAGCATTTCGAACTCGCCCCGAACGAAGATGCCACCGCCGTTCGCGCGCGCCTGCGCAACGTCGCGGCGCAGGCGGCGCTGCTGCCGGCGATCGTCACGCGCGTCAGTGGCAGCCAGGTGCAACTGGTACTCGCCGACGGCAGCCAGGTCGAACTCGGCAACGACCAGGGTTGGGGCGGACGCGCGCCGGCGAGCCTGGTCAAGCGCGGCGATCTGGTCCGCGTGAGCCGTATCGAATCCAACGCACCGGTGAAGCCGGGCGATGTCCCGCCGCCGCCGCGCTACCGCCTCGACCAGGTGCCGCAGGCGCAGGCCGCGCTGGTGTCGCTGGAGCCGTCCAACGGCGCGCTGCGCGCCCTGTCCGGCGGCTACAGCTTCGCCGGCGCGAAGTTCAACCGCGCCACGCAGGCGCGCCGCCAGCCGGGTTCGAGCTTCAAGCCGTTCGTCTACGCGGCCTCGTTCGAACGCGGCTTCAATCCGGCGTCCGTGGTGCTCGACGCGCCGGTGGTGTTCAAGGATCGCCGCGGCCACATCTGGCGTCCGCAGAACGACACCGGCAACTTCGCAGGCCCCATGCGTCTGCGCGAAGCGATGGTGCAGTCGCGCAACCTCGTCTCGGTGCGACTGCTCGATGCGATCGGCGTGGACTACGCGCGCAAGTACATCAGCCACTTCGGTTTCGACGAAGCCGAACTGCCGCCGAACCTGTCGATGTCGCTGGGCACCGCGTCGCTCACGCCGCTGTCCGTCGCGCGCGGCTTCGCGGTGTTCGCCAACGGCGGTTTCCGCATCACGCCGTGGTTCATCGATGAAGTGAAGGATCGCGAAGGCGCGGTGGTGTTCAAGGAAAAGCCCGCGGTCGCGTGCCCCGAATGCGGCGTGCCCGGCACGGTCGGCCGCGCGGTGCAGAACACCACCGTCGTCGACGGCTTCAATCTCGGCCCGGCCACCTCCGGCGCGCAGGCGGCGACGCCGGAAGCGCCGAAGGACGAGCCGAAGAAGCCGGCCATCGACACCAGCAACATGGTGCTGGCGCCGCGCGCGATCGACGGCCGCATCGCCTACCAGATCGTTTCGATGCTGCGCGACGTGGTCAAGCGCGGTACGGGCACGCCGGCGAAGGTGCTCGAGCGCGACGACGTCGGCGGCAAGACCGGTTCGACCAACGATCACCGCGACGCATGGTTCTCCGGCATCGGCGGCCCGTACGTCACCACCGTCTGGGTCGGCCGCGACAACTACAAGTCGCTGGGTTATCGCGAGTACGGCGGCAAGGCCGCGCTGCCGATCTGGATCGACTACATGCGCGTGGCGCTGAAGGACCAGCCGCTGGCGGTGAACGAGCCGCCGGAAGGCATGGTGAAGGTCTCGGTGGGCGGCAACGGCGCGCTGATCCCCGGCGGCGAAGGCGGCATCATCGAGTGGGTGAAGGCCGAAGACCTCGAACGCATGCAGAGCTACGTCGACTTCGGTCCGCAGGAAACGGCGCCGGCGGAAGAAGCGTTCGACATCTTCTGATCGCCGCATGGCGACCCGCATGAGAACGCCGGGCACGTCCCGGCGTTTTTCATGCAGGACTTTTCATGCAGGACGGCGGGCGTTCATGCTGGGCCGGCGGCGTCCACGAAACCGACACGCCACGGACGGTAACGTGCGTGCGCCAGGAAACATGCTAGCTTCGCCTCTGCCGGTGCTGCCGGCCGCGGCGAATTCCGCCGTCGTCGTGCCAGCCGCGGAGGTCCTCATGCCCCACGCTCGACAGCACGCCCATCAGCACGCGCTCACGCGCACCCGCGAACGCCGGCATCGCCTCGCCCACGAAGCCGCGCGGCTGATGGCCGAAGGCGGTATTCGCGATTACCACCAGGCCAAGCTCAAGGCGGCGGAAAGGCTGGGCATCTTCGACGATGCCTCGCTGCCGCGGAATCGCGAGATCGAGGACGCGCTGCGCGAATACCAGCGCCTGTTCCAGCGCGAGAACGTGCCGGCGCTGCGCCAGCGGCGTGAAGCGGCGTTGCGCGCCATGGAGTTCTTCCATGCGTTCCAGCCGCGACTGGTCGGCCCGGTGCTCGACGGCACCGCCGATACGCGCAGCCCGGTCACGCTGCACCTGTTCAGCGACGATCCCGACGCGGCGCCGCGTTTCCTCGAACAGCACGGCATTCCCGCCGAATCGCGCAGCCGTCGCGTGCGGCTGGACCGCGAGCGCGCCGCCGACGTGCCGGTGTGGGTGTTCACCGCCGAGGACCTCGCGTTCGATCTCACCGTGCTGCCGCTGGACGTCCTGCGCCAGGCACCGTTGTCGAGCCTGGACGAAAAGCCGATGAAGCGCGCGAGCGCGATGCAGCTTCGCCAGATGCTCGCCGAGGAAGAGATTCAGGGCTACACGGGCGAGTGATCGCTAGAGGCCATCCCGCACGCGCCGCAGTTCGCTGGCGACGCGATAGCGGCCGTACGGCTGCAGCTGTTCGGTGAACGCTTCCAGGCCCGCATCGTCCGTGCACGCCAGCACCACGTGATAGCACCCTTCGCCGGCGGTCTTGCTGGCGCTCTCCACGTGCGGATGCTGGCGCAGGAAGGTTTCGACGTCCTGGAAATTCGGTCCGTCGAGGAACACCGTGACGAAATGGCGACGCAGATCGCCGCGCACGATGCCGAAACGCCGGATCACGCCGTCGTCGACGAGTTGCTGCACGCGCGTGGCGACCGCCTGCCCGGTGAGGTGCACGCGGCGGCCCAGTTCCTGCCAGCTCATGCGCGCGTCGTTCGACAGCAGCGCGAGGATCTCGTGGTTGATCTTGTCCATGTTGTCTTCGCTCTTTCAATCCGCAAGCGCGGGGGCCCCGATTCCTTCGATCCGCAATGGCCTCGCGCGGCCCCGCCGCCTAGTCTGCACCCACTTCCCCCTGGAGTGCGCCATGAGCACCGCCCTGATCCTGATCGACCTGCAGAACGACTATTTCCCCGGCGGTCGCTATCCGCTGTGGAACGCGGACGCGACGCTCGCCGCCGTCGAAGCCGAAACCGCCGCCGCGCGCGCGCGGGGCGAGATGGTGATCCACGTGCAGCACATCGCCACGCCGGGCGCGCCGTTCTTCGAACCGGATACCGACGGCGTGGCGATCCACCCGCGCGCCTTCGCGGTGGCGCCCGACGCGCCGGTGATCGTCAAGCATCACGCCGATTCCTTCCGCGACACCGGCCTGGAGGCGCTGCTCGCGCGCCGTGGCGTCGAGCGCCTGCGCATTGCCGGCATGATGACGCAGAACTGTGTCACGCATACCGCCCTCTCGCGTTCCGCCGATCGCTATCGCGTCGAAGTGCTCGCGCCGTGCACGACGACGGTGGACGAGATGGTCCACCGCATCGCGCTCAGCGCTTTGTCCGATCGCGTGCCGGTCGTCGATCCGGCGCGTGCTTGAGGCGTCATCGCGCCGGAGCGGCGCGACGTGCGGTCCTGCCCGCGTCGCGCACGCCGAAGACGTTGAGTTCGATCACCACGAACGCGATCAGCCACAGCAGCGCGTCCCAGGTGTCGAGCCACGCGGCCTGCGGGTTCTCGTCGCCGAATCCCATGGCCGCCCAGGTCAGCAGGAAGCCCACCAGCGCGAGGTACAGCACGGCGGCGAGCATGCGCCGCAACCGGTGCAGGCGCACCGCGTCGGGCGGCAGGCGCACTTCCAGTTCGAGCAGCGCGATCACGCCAAGCCAGGTGGTTTCGTTGAAGAAGTCCAGCCACACGCGTTCCAGCGCGTAGCCGATCACCGCGACGACGACCGCGATGCTCGCCAGCAAGCGCACGCCGTGCAGCACCGGAATCCAGCGCGCGCGGAGCGGCCAGCCGCCGGTTTCCCACTCGAACAGCATCAGCAGGACCAGCCATGCGGCGGTGTCGATCAGTTCGGTGAGTCGGCCATACAGCGAATACAGCACGACGTCGCCGGCGAGCAGCGCGTAGATGATCCACTTGAAAACGACGAAGCCGCGGCGGGGCCGCGGCTTCGAAGGGTCGGCAGTGACGCGAGCCACCGGCGCGATGGACTCAGCGCTTGGCCAGGTCGGTGTAATCGCGCTGCGGCGAGCCGATGTAGATCTGGCGCGGACGGCCGATCTTGTTTTCCGGATCGTTCTGCTGCTCCAGCCAGTGCGAGACCCAGCCGGCGGTACGCGCGATGGCGAACATCACGGTGAACATTTCCACCGGGATGCCGAGGGCCTTGTAGATGATGCCGGAGTAGAAGTCGACGTTCGGGTAGAGCTTGCGCTGCACGAAGTACTCGTCCTTCAGCGCGGCCTCTTCCAGCTTCATGGCCACTTCGAGCAGCGGATCGTTGATGCCGAGCTCGCCGAGCACCTTGTGGGTCATCTCGCGGATGATCTTCGCGCGCGGGTCGAAGTTCTTGTAGACGCGGTGGCCGAAGCCCATCAGGCGGAAACCCGATTCCTTGTCCTTCGCCTTGGCGACGGCGGAACCGACGTTCTCCGGGCGGCCGATCTCTTCCAGCATCTTCAGCACGGCTTCGTTCGCACCGCCATGCGCCGGTCCCCACAGCGCGGCGACGCCGGCGGCGACGCACGCGTACGGGTTGGCGCCGGTGGAACCGACCAGGCGCACGGTCGAGGTCGATGCGTTCTGCTCGTGGTCGGCGTGCAGGATGAAGAGCAGGTCCAGCGCCTTGGCGGCGACCGGGTTGAGCTCGAGCGGCTCGCTCGGCACTTCCTTCATCATGTGCAGGAAGCGCGTGGTGTATTCGAGGTTGTTCTTCGGATAGCGCATCGGCCAGCCGATCGAATAACGATGGCAGGCGGCGGCGATCGTCGGCACCTTGGCAATCAGGCGGATCGCGGCCAGGCGGCGCTGTTCCGGATCTTCCAGGTCGAGATCGTTGTGGTAGAAGCTCGCCATCGAGCCGAGCATGCCGACCAGCATCGCCATCGGATGCGCGTCGTGGCGGAAGCCGTAGAGGAACGTGCGGAAGGCCTCGTGCATCATCGTGTGATGCGTGACCTCGTGCTCGAACGCGTCGAACTCCCCCTTGCCCGGCAGTTCGCCGTTCATCAGCAGGTACGCGACTTCGAGGAAGCTCGACTTCTCGGCCAGCTGTTCGATCGGGTAGCCGCGGTACAGCAGCACGCCGGCGTCGCCGTCGATGTAGGTCACGGCCGACTTGCAGCTGGCGGTCGCCGTGAAGCCGTTGTCGTAGGTGAAGGCGCCGGTTTCCTTGGGCAGCTTGCCGATGTCGATGCACGGCTGGCCGAGGACGGGATGGTGGACCGGCAGGGTCACGGTCTTGTCGCCGGCGGTCAGGGAGACCTGATCGAAGCCGGACTTCTTGGAATCGGACACGAAACACTCCTCAAGTCTGCATGCCGCCGGGAGGCGCGGCACGAAGCGGGGACGGGGGTCACGGCGCAGATCGACGCCGCGATCCGTGAATTATCGCACAACGTCCGAGGCCCCTGACCCCCGGACTTTGGTGGCAGGGACGGCACGCGCCGTTCCGGCGGGCCGTCTGGCGGCTTGCGCGGGAATGGGCGCAGGAAGCGGCCACATGCCGTAAGGCGAGGAGTGAGAGAAGGCAGGAGTGGGAAACGAGTGACGGCGGTGCGTCCCCGGATCTGGCGGGCCGTCGGGCGCGCAGTGTCCCGGATCGGGCCGGCGCGGGTGCGCGCTCGTACCCGTGAGTCGATGTGAGCGCCCGGCGCGGCGTGATCGGCGTCTCTGAGGCGCCCGCCCCTGTGAACCGACCGACTGAACCGTCGGCACGGTGCCTGCGCGCAAACGCGAAAAGGCCGACGGCCGCCTTTCGGCAGCCGTCGGGTATTTCATCGCGATCCGGGACGCCGCGGGCAACCGCGAGGCCGGCGAGTCGTCGGGCGAAGTCCCGTGGGTCGCGCTTGAAGGCGCGGACCGCGGATTACTTCTGCGCGCCGTAGCGCTTGCGGAACTTGTCGACGCGACCGCTGGTGTCGACGATCTTGTGCTTGCCCGTGTAGAACGGATGCGAAGCCGAGCTGATATCGACCTTGATCAGCGGGTACTCGTTACCGTCTTCCCACTTGATCGTCTCCTTGCTGCCAAGGGTCGAGCGGGTCAGGAACTGAAAATCGGTGGTGACGTCCTGGAAGATGACGTCGCGATAGTCGGGATGGATGCCGGCCTTCATGGCACTCACCAAAAGATTCGGGGAAAGCGCGGCAGTATAGCGACCACCCCCACCCTTGCGCAAGTCACCCTGACACCCCGCTCAACCGGCCGCCAGCGCTGCACGGATCAGCCCCTCGAAACGCGCCTGGTCGTAGCGCATGAGGATCCTGAACCGGTCCGGCCGGCCGTCCTGGCGGTTCCAGTCCACGACCGTCATGCCGCGCGCGTGCCCATGGCCGAGTTCGACCGCGACGGGGCGGTCCACGAGTTCGGTCGCACCTTCCGGCTCCAGCGCGTACGCCATCGCCAGCGCGTCGGCCGAATGCCAGTACTCGCCGCGCCGGTCGGCGGACCATTCGCGCGTCTTCTTCGAGATGCGCTCGTAGAAGCGGGCGCGCGGCGAATCGACGGCAAGCCACTCGACCACGCGATCATGCAGCAGTCCGTGCGCGAGCGTCGCTTCCCAGTCGGCGAGGTCGATCTGCGGGAACGCTTCGAACACGATGTGCGCCGCTTCCGGATCGAAGTACACGTTGAATTCCGCCGCCGGCGTGATGTTGCCGTGGCCGGTCACCGCGCCGGCCATCACCACGATGCGCCCGACGCGTTCGGGCAACGTCGGATCGAGCTTGAGCGCCAGCGCGACGTTGGTCAGCGGACCGAGCGCGACGAGCACCAGCTTTCCCGCGTGCTCGTGCGAGAGGCGCAGGATCGCCTGCGCGGCGTGTTCGCGTTCGGCGGCGCGCTGCGCGGCCTCGTAGCCGACGTCGCCGAAACCGTCCTCGCCGTGCACGTACCCCGCATCCGGCGCGGGATGCAGCAACGGCCCGGGGCAACCGGCGAACACCGGCGCATCGATGCCGGCCACTTCGCACAGCTTGAGCGCATTGGCGACGGTGTGTTTCAGGCCGACGTTGCCGGCGGCGATGGTGAGGCCGACTACCTCGTGCCGCGCATCGTTGAAGGCCATCAGCAGGGCGAGCGCGTCGTCCACGCCGGGGTCGGTGTCGATCAGGAGGGGAATTTTTCTCATTGCCCCATTATGGGGGCTGTGGTTGCGGCGTGCTGTCAGCGTTCGGGCGTCAGGCGTTCAGCGCAAGTCGAAGCGCGCGCACCACGTCCGCGCTTGATTGCGACCATTCCGCTGCCAAGCCCGGTTGTTCGCGAGTCGAGCGCATCCCGGAGGTGCGCAATACCTTCGCCGACGCATGCACCTCGCGAACCCCAGTGCGCTGCACGAGATCGCGCACGTTTTCCGGCGTGACGCCCGCGCCGGCCATCACACCGATGCGCCCGACAGCGCGCTGCACGAGCGAGGCGATCACCTCGGCGCCCTTGATCGCCGCAGCGTGCGCTCCCGAAGTGAGCACGCGTTCGCACCCGAGTGCGATCGCCGCGTCCAGCGCCGCCTGCGGATCACGCGCCACGTCGATGGCGCGATGGAACGTCACGCCGAGCGGACGCGCCGCGTCGACAAGTTCACGACACAGTGCGACATCGACATCGCCGCCGGCATCGAGCGCGCCGATCACCACGCCGTCGCAGCCCAGCCGCACGCACAGTTCGATGTCGCGCAGCATCGTGTCGCGTTCGAGCGCGTCGTAGACGAAATCGCCCGCGCGCGGACGGATCAGCACGTACAGCGGAATACGCAGGCGTTCGCGCGCCATCGCGAGCGTGCCGTAGGACGGCGTGCAGCCGCCTTCGCCGAGGTTCTCGCACAGCTCGACGCGATCGGCGCCGCCGTCCTGCGCCGCGAGCGCGGAGGCAAGCGAGTTCGCCGCGATCTCCAGCGTCGCGCACGAGGTCACGTCTGCTCCGTGCGATACACCGATGCGGATTCATGCAGGCGATCGTGCGGACCGGGCGAGGCGTCCTGCACCGCGTAGACGAAGCCCCTGTGCAGCGCGAACGCGCCGACGTCGCCGTCCTTGTTCATCGCGAGGAAGCACACCTGCAAGGTCTTGCTGGCTTCCGGCCGCTTGCGCACCACGCGGTCGATCGCCTCGCGGCACGCATCCGCGGGCGAGCGCCCCTGCCGCATCAGTTCGACCACGAGGAAGCTGGCGGCGTTGCGGATCATCTCCTCGCCCACACCCGACGCCGTCGCCGCGCCGACTTCGTTGTCGACATACAGGCCCGCACCGATGATCGGGCTGTCGCCCACGCGGCCGTGCAGTTTCCACGCCATGCCGCTGGTCGTGCACGCGCCGGCGAGGTTTCCCTTCGCATCGCGCGCGAGGATGCCGAGCGTGTCGTGGTTGGTCTTGTCGCCCGGACGCGTCTGGCGCTCGGCGTTGATCTGCGGCGCGTACTTCGACGCCTTCAGCCATTCGCGCCACGCTTCGCGCGCCGTGTCGGTGAGCAGCGGCGTCTTCTCGAAGCCCTGCGCGATGGCGAACTGCTGCGCGCCCGCGCCGACCAGCATCACGTGCGGCGTCTTTTCCATCACCGCGCGTGCGACCGAGACCGGATGCGCGATGTCCTCCAGCGCCGCAACCGAACCGCAGCGGCCGTCGCCGTCCATGATGCTGGCGTCGAGCGTCAGCACGCCGTCGCGGTCGGGATTGCCGCAGCGGCCGACGGTGGGATTGCACAGGTCGGCCTCGGCCCAGCGCGCGCCGGCTTCGACCGCGTCCAGCGCGCTGCCGCCGCGCGCGAGCACCGGCCACGCCGCGGCATTCGCGCCGACGCCGAAATCCCAGGTCGACACGACACGCGCGCGGCCTGTCGCAGGCGCGCTTTTGCCGTGCGGGAGCATGGCGGCGCCGGCGGCGAACAGCGAGGCCTGCAGGAACTGACGACGATTGGTCATCGGGAACTTTCGTAACGTTGTGTCGGAGAAGGTCGGACGGAACCGGCGTCGAATCAGAAGCCGGAATGGCGCTCGTAATACCAGGCGGCGGCGCCGATCAGGCCAAGCTGGCCGTGATCGACCAGCCACACCGGGACGCGCGCCAGCACTTCGCCCAGCACGCCCTTGTTGCGGAAGCGCTGCGCGAAGTCGCTTTCGAGCAGGAACGGACGGATCTGCGCGGGAATGCCGCCGGCCAGGTACACCGAATCGGCGCCGAAGGTCACCGCGAGGTCGCCGGCCAGGCTGCCGAGCAGGCTGCAGAACAGGCGCAGCGATTCGAGCGCCTGCGCGTCGCTGCCGGCCTGCGCCGCGGCGGCGACGGCTTCGGGCGTGTCGAGCTTCGGCGCGATGCCATCGAGCTCGCACAGCGCGGCGTAGGTGTTCACCAGGCCCGGGCCGGAGAGCACGCGCTCGTTGTCCACGTGCGGCCAGCGCCTGAGCAATCGCGCGAGCAGCGCCATTTCGCGCTCCGTGCCGACCGCGAGCGCGGCGTGCCCCGCCTCGCTGGCGAGCACCCGCAGCGGCACGCCCTGCTGCAGCGAGCGCGGCAGGCACAGCGAGGCGCCGAAGCCGGTGCCCGGTCCGAGCACCAGCGCCGGGCCTTCGCCGGCCTGCAGCGGGCCGCAGACGCGGGTCATCGCGCCGACGTCGATGTAGGGCATCGCGCAGGCCACGGCTTCGAAATCGTTGAGCAGCGCGAGATACGCGATGCCCGCCTCGCGACGCGTGCGCTCCAGCGACACCGGCCACGGCAGGTTGGCGTTGATCAGGGTGTCGCCTTCCAGCCGGCCGGCGATGGCGACCACGACGTGGGTGCGGTCGGCCCCGTGCGTGGCGGCGAAGTCGGCGACGATCGCGGCGAGCGTGGGGAATTCGGCGCAGGCGTAGCGGTGATAGGCCAGCACGTCGACCTTGCCGCCGGGCCGGACGTGGACCAGGCCGAGCCGCGCGTGGGTGCCGCCGACGTCGGCGGCGATGAACGGCTGCGAGCCGTGCCGTCCGACGGGTTGTTCGTTTGGAGCGGAGATCACGATCGGCGGTTCGGCGGCTGGCGGCGGGGGATCATGATGCCCGTTTCGGGCGGCGGGCTGCAGGACCGGCCTTCACGCTTCGGCCCTCCGGCGTACGGCAGCGCGCTCATGCCGCCGCGAACCGCACCGCACCGCCCACCCAGCGGGCGACGATGCGTTCGGCCAGTTCCGGCGATTCGCGCAGCAGGCGCTCGCCCATCTCGTGCACCTGCGGGAGCAGGTCGGCATCGCGGGACAGATCGGCGACGCGGAACTGCGCGAGGCCGGTCTGGCGCGTGCCGAGCAGCTCGCCGGGGCCGCGCAGTTCCAGGTCCTTCTCGGCGATGACGAAGCCGTCGTTGGTCTCGCGCATGGTTTCCAGCCGCTGGCGGGCCATCTGCGACAGCGGCGCCTGGTAGAGCAGCACGCAGCTGGACGCCGCGCTGCCGCGCCCCACGCGTCCGCGCAGCTGGTGCAGCTGGGCGAGGCCGAGCCGCTCGGCGTTCTCGATGATCATCAGTGAGGCGTTGGGTACGTCCACGCCGACTTCGATCACCGTCGTCGCCACCAGCAGGCCGATCTCGCCGTCCTTGAACGCGCGCATCGTCGCCTGCTTCTCGGCGGCCTTCATGCGGCCGTGGACCAGGCCGATGCGTACTTCGGGCAGGCGTTTGCACAGGTCCTCGTACGTGGATTGCGCGGCCTGCGCGACGACCTCGTCGCTGTCGTCGATCAGCGTGCACACCCAGTACGCCTGCCGGCCCTCGGCGCAGGCCTTGCGGATGCGTTCGACGAGTTCCGGACGGCGTTCGGCGCTCAGCGCCACCGTCTGCACCGGCGTACGGCCGGGCGGAAGTTCGTCGATGGCGGAGACATCGAGGTCCGCGTACGCGGCCATCGCCAGCGTGCGCGGAATGGGCGTGGCGGTCATCACCAGCTGGTGCGGGACGATCGCATCGCCATTGCCACTGCCGCCGCTGCCCTTGTCGCGCAGGGCCAGGCGCTGGTGCACGCCGAAGCGATGCTGTTCGTCGACGATGGCCAGCGCGAGGTCGTGGAAGGCCACGCCCTCCTGCATCAGCGCGTGCGTGCCGACGACGACCTGCGCCTGTCCGGATGCGACGTCTTCCAGCACCTTCGCGCGCGCCTTGCCGGTGACCTTGCCGGCGAGCCACGCGACGCGCACGCCCAGCGGCTCGAGCCAGCCGCGCAGGTTGTGGAGGTGCTGCTCGGCGAGCAACTCCGTCGGCGCCATCAGCGCGGCCTGTTGGCCGGCCTCGACGGCGCACATCGCGGCGAGCGCGGCGACCACGGTCTTGCCGCTGCCGACGTCGCCCTGCACCAGACGCAGCATCGGATGCGGCTTGCCGAGATCAGCACGGATCTGCTCGAACACGCGCTGCTGCGCGCCGGTCAGCGCGAACGGCAACCGCTTGCGCAACTTGTCGGCGAGCGCGGTCTTGCGCAGCACCGGCGCCGCGTGCGCCTGTTGCGCGATGCGCTGGCGACGCAGGCTGAGGTGATGCGCGAGCAGTTCCTCGATCGCGAGCCGCCGCTGCGCGGGATGCCGGCCGGCGAGCAGCGAGGCGACGTCGGCATCCTGCGGCGGGCGATGCACCGTCAGCAGTGCTTCGCGCAACGAGGGCAGGCCGTCGCGCAGTTCACGCGGCAGCAGTTCGAGCGCGGCCTCGTCGGGCAGGCGGTCGAGGGCCTGGCCGATCAAGCGTCGCAGGGATACGGGGCCGAGTCCCTCGATCGCCGGGTACACCGGGTCCAGGCTGGTGCCAAGCGCGTCGTCGCCGGCCTCGTCGATCATCCGGTAGCTCGGGTGGACGATCTCCAGCCCGTGCTGCCCCGGCCGCGGCGTGCCGTAGCAGCGCACGCGCGCGCCGACCTGGAACTGCGCCACCTGCGCCGCACGGAAATGGAAGAACCGCAGCACCAGCGTGCCGTGCGAATCGTCGCCGACGGCCACGCGCAGCATCGGCCGATAGCGGAATCCGCGCTCGACCGCCTCCACCCGCCCTTCCACCTGCGCCGCCACGCCGGGCTGCAGCAGGCGGATCGGCGTGATCGCGGTGCGGTCCTCGTACTGGCGGGGCAGCTGCAGCCACAGATCCTGCAACGTGGCGAGCCCGCGCGCGGCGAGCTTCTCGGCCACGCGCGGCCCGACACCCTTCAGGGCGCTGATCGGCTGCTGCTGGAGATCGACGGACACCCCGCCCTTGCGAATCGGCATCCGGAAAGGATGCCGTGAAAGGTGACGCGGGAGAAAGAGGGAAAGTGAGCGGTCCGATGTCGGAGAAGTCTCCCTGCTCCATGTCCGATGGCTGCGGGACCGGGCAGGAATGCCGCGCAGTGCCGCATCGTCCTAACGCATCGCCGGGCGTTGGTGGCCCGGGTAAGCGAAGCGCACCCGGGGGCGACGCGCTCCAACCGGACGCAACGGGCGCTGCTTCACGCCTCCCCAATCCTCCCCTGCTTCCGCAGGGGAGGGAGTATTGCGTGGGGAGCCTTCCAACCTTCCCTGCATCCGCGGAGAAGGAGGCGCTTTCCAACCAAGATCAGAAATCCGCCGTGAACTCCACGCCATACGTACGCGGCTGCGTCATCCGGGCGCCCACGGTGCCCAGCACGGTCATGCCGTAGGTGCCGAAGGAGTTCACGTACTGGTTGTCGAGCAGGTTGTTGCCGTACACGGCGATGCCCCAATGCCCGCTGGCCGAGGTCCAGCCGATGCGCGCATCGAGGATCTCCTGCGCCTCGCCCGCCTCCGCCTGGCCGAAGCGGCCACAGCCCAGCACCGACACCGACTCGTCGTTGCTGCGGCATTCGCCCACGTACGAGTAACGCGCGGCCGCGCGCACGTCGCCGGCGTCCGCCAGGCGCCACACGTAGTTCGCGCCGACCGCGAACGACCACTCCGGCGCGCCGGTCGGCTGGCCGCCCAGGTCCACGCCCTGCGGGTTGACGTAGGTCTTGTAGGTCGAATCCAGGTACTCGGCGTTGAAGTCGAAACCCAGGCCCTGCGTCGCCTGCCAGCGCAGGTCGAAGTCGACGCCGTACGCTTCCTGGTCGGAGGTGTTCACGACGAAGCGCGGAATCTCCGTCGTCATGTCCAGCGTGACGGCCTGGCGGTTGTCGTAGACGTAGTAGAACGCCGACACGTTGTACGCGAGCCGGTAATCCGGCAGCGCGTGCTTGATGCCGGTCTCGAAGTTCCACACGTCCTCGTTCTCGAACTCGCTGCCGATCTGCAGCGCGTTGAAGCCGCCGGCCTTGTAGCCCTTGGCGAGCGAGGCGAAGCCCATCAGGTCGTCGGTGAAGTGGTAATCGACGACGAAGCGCGGGCTCCAGTCGTCCCAGGACTTCTTCGCGCGATTGAGCACGCCCTTGTTCATCACCGCCGGCGGATCGATGAAGGCGATGTCGAACATGAGCATTTCCAGCGGAACGCCGACCGCGTCGAGGAAACCGATCTGGTCGAGCAGCGCCAGCTGCGCGTCGAGTTCCGGCGCGCTGCGCACGTCGTTGAACCAGCTGAAGTCCTTCTCGTCGCGCGTGTAGCGCAGGCCGAAGGTGAGGTTCAGGCGATCGTTGACGTGCCAGATCACGTCACCGAACGCGGCGTAGGCCTTGGTGTCGAGCGTGTTGACGAACTTCTCGTTCCACGGCAGGCCGGTGAGGTCCACCGGGATGCCGAACATGTTCGCCGCCATCGTCAGCGGCCCATACAGGCCACCCGGCGCGAGGCCGAGGTTGTTGGCGATGGTGTCGACCGAATCGGTGAGCGCGTTGACCTCGCTGGTCTGGTCGGCCTCTTCCTGGAAGTAGCTCAGGCCCGCGACCCAGTCTATGCGGTCGGTGGAACCGGCGAACTTGAACTCCTGGTAGAAGTTCTCGTTGCTCTCGGTGTTGGTCGAATCGACGTAGAGGTAGCTCAGGTTCGTTCCGTCTTCCTCGACGCGGTTGAGCGAGTCGTACTGGTGCCACGCGCTGGTGGAGGTCAGGCTGAAGCCGCCGAAGTTGTGGTCCACGATCAGCGTCGCGCCGTCGAAGGTGCGCGTTTCCGCATCCGGCGCATCGGTCATGTACGGCTGGCGCTCCGGATCGAGGAACGAATCCGGATCCGCGGGCGCCGTCGGCAACGCCGGCAGCGCGGGAATCGGCACCACGCCGGTGGTCGCCTGTCCGCGCTGGTCGAGGCTTTCGTGGTCCCACGAAATCCATGCGCGCGTGTTGTCGCCGAAGCGCGTCTGGAACGCGGCGCGCGTGGCCCAGTTGTTCTCCGGCGCGAGGTCCTCGCCGGTCGCCGCATCGCGCACCCAGCCATCGGAATGGTTGAAGATGCCGTTGAAGCGGAACGCGGACGTGTCGCTCACGGCGACGTTCGCCATGCCTTCGAAGTAGGTCTTGTTGTCGTTGCCCAGGCGCAGCTTGCCGCGCGCGTGGTTACCGTCGGTATCTGGACGGTGCGTGATGATCGAGATCGCGCCCGCCGCGGTGTTGCGGCCGAACAGCGTGCCCTGCGGACCCTTCAGCACTTCGATGCGCTGCACGTCGGTGAACGGCAGCAGCACGCCGCCGCCGCGTCCGGCGTAGACGCCATCGACGTACACGCCGACCGCCGGATCGGTGCCGATGCCGAAGTCGTCGGTTTCGATGCCGCGCAGCTGGAAGCTCGGCTGCGTCGGCTGCAGGCTGTTCACGCGCAGGCCCGGCACGAAGCTGTCGATGTCGCCGAGGTCTTCGGCGGCGACGTCGTCGATCAGCTGTTCGGTGACGACCTGCAGCGCGATCGGCACGTCGAGCAGTTCCTGCTCGCGGCTCTGCGCGGTGACGGTGATGGTGTCCAGTTCGGTCGCATCCGGCCGGTCGGGCGCGGTCTGCGCGAAGGCCAGCGGCGAGGCCGCGACGACGATACATCCAAACAGCGCGCGGCCCAGACCGAGCGCGAGCCTGCTCTTGCGTGGCGACATCGGAACTCCCCTCCCAATGGCTTTCGAATTGTGGCGGCTGACGTTGAACACCGCGCCGCGCGGCCCCTGCCCGCGCGACGATCGCACCTTACCTCATCGCGACGTGCTCGCCTTCGCTGGTGCAGTTGCCCAGCCAAGCGGCGATCCAGTCGCGGACCACGGCGACGCCTTCCTCGTGCACGGTGGCGCGCCCGACCTCGGGCATCATCGCGCCGGGATCGAGGCTGCTCATGCGGTAGAGCAGGATCGAGTCCTCCGGCTTGCCGGGCACGATGTCGAACAGGTGGTCGCCCGTACCCTGCCCCGCCGCGACCGGCGGTTTGCACAGGCCGAGCTGGCGCGGTTCGTTGGTGCCGGCATCGAGCCATAGACCCGAGGTGTCGGCCGGGCCGACCTGGCTGTGGCAGTGGCCGCAGTTCACGTCGAGGTACGCACGGGCGCGGCTTTCGATCGACGCGCCCGCATCGTCGAAGCGCGCGTTGTGCGGCACGCCGTCGGCGGGCAATCCCTGCAGGCGGCCCAGCGAGGCCATCCGCGCGAGCTGGTTCTGTCCCGGATACCACGGATCGTCGCGATTGAGATGCCGCGCCTTCGGGCCGATCGGGTGCAGCTCGCGCGTGGTGTTGTTGGTGGAGTGGCAACCGGCGCACTGGTTCTCGTCGGGCACCTGGTAGGCGAACGATTCCTTTGCGCTTCCATCGGGCTTGTGCATCACCAGCGGCACGGTGTCGCCGGCGCGCGCGAGCGTCGCCTCGGTCTGCTCGGCGTTCCACACGTACGGCAGCGCGACCCAGCCGGTTTCGCGGCGCACCAGCAGGCGCGTTTCGATCAGGCGCACGTTCGCCAGGTCCAGGCCATCGCGCGTTTCGTCCGCGTTTTCGGCCACGCGCAGCACTGCGTCGTCCTTCGCGCGCGGGTAGTAGAACGTCTTGGTGATGATGGTGCCGACGGGGAAGTCGAAGGCCTCGCTCGCGTGGTACGTCGCCTTCGTGCCCGGCGGCATCCAGATCGTGCGCAGCTTGTGCGCGTAATCGCTGAACAACGCGGTATTCAGCGCATACGGCTCCACGCCGGGATTGAGGCGCAGATGCTCGCCGTCGGACGCGAGCACGTGCCATTCGCCGAGCGTTTCCGGCTGGCCCTGCGCATGGAACATCACCGGGGCTTCGCTGCGCCTGCAACCGGAGAGGAACATCGCGGCGGTGATCATCGCCGCGCAGATCACGAACCGCTTCATGCCGACGGAGCCGCCTTCGCGGTCGTCGCCGCGGTATCGCCGGGCAGGGTCACCACCGGCAGCGGCGGCAGTGTGCACCGCACCTTGTCGGTGACTACGCTCGGGTTCTTGTACTTGTTCGGGCCGTCGGCGTTGAGCGTCTGCGCTTCGCCGTTGTCGATGCACACCTGCGCGCCGCCGGCACGCTGCGTGTTGACGTAGCCGTCCCACAACACGTCGGGCAGGCGTCCGTTCAAGCCGAACATCGCCACCTTCAGCGCCTTCAGGTCGAGACCATCCGGCCTGTCGCCACCGCCCTTGAAGCGGTTGCCGTGGATGGCGATTTCCTCCGGATACGGATCGAAGCTCTTCGCCACGCCCTTGTCGGTCATGTAGCCGGTGGAGTAGTAGCTCGACACGATCACGTTCGCCGTCTGGTTGTCGGCGATGTCGTTGTCGAAGATCTCGACCTTGTCGTTGGAATTGATGACGATGCCCGAACCGGCCGGCACGCTCGCCACCGCCGCGCCCTTCGCGGCGAAGTTGCCGGTGTTGTTCTCGAACACCCTGTTCTTGTAGACGCGCGTCGTGTGGCCCGGCTGCGGCAGGTTCGGCATGTTGAACACGAGGATGCCGCCGGTGTTCTGCGTGGCGGTGTTCTCGTAGACGTCGGCGCCGATGGTGTTCTCGATCTCGATGCCGGCCACGTTGCGCTCGGCGCGGTTGCGGCGCACCACGACGTTCTTCGACTGGCCGACGTAGATGCCCGCGTCCGAGGCGCCGATCGCCACCGAATCCTCGATCAGCACGTTGCTCGTCTGCACCGGGTAGATGCCGTACGCGCCGTTGCTGGTCTTCGGCCCGCCCGTCCATTCCACGCGCACGCCGCGGATGGTGATGTTGGCGCCTTCGTTGATCTTCAGGCCGTCGCCCTTCGTATCCTCGATGGCGAGGTTCTCCAGGGTGAAATCGCCCGCGTTGACGAGCAGCCCTTCGGCACCGGCCTTCTGGTCCTTGAAGCTGAGGACCGTCTTGTCCATGCCCGCACCGCGGATGGTCACGCCGTTCACGCGCAGCGTCAGGCTACGATCGAACGCGTGGCGGCCGGCGGGGATCTCGATGACGTCGCCGGGCTTGGCGTCCAGCAGGCGTTCGATCAGCACCTTCTGGTAGTCGGTGCTGGCCGCGGGCGCGGCCGGTTGCTGCTGGCAGGCGGCGAGCGCCGCCAGTCCCACGGTGACCGCCACGCCGAGCACGATGCGCTTCATCCGACTCCCGTCCTGTCCTGCGGCGACACCCCGCCGCGAATGATCCGCCGGGAGAACCGGGCCACGCCGACCCTGCGGCGTGGCCCTCCCCCCGGTCCCCTTGGAAGTCTGTGACCATCCGGCGATCCCGGTGGAGGGCAAAGCCGGCATACTCAGGGGGGAAAACCGGACAAGCTACGCCAGCGTATGCCGAGCCAGCACCGCGACGATCCCCGATTGAGCACCGCCACGATCAAGAGCGGCATCGTCGCCGGCCTGGTCGCGATGGCGCGCGAGCATGGCGTGGCATGCGACGGCTGGTTCTCGGGGTTGCGGCTCGGACCGGCCGCGTTCGACGGCGAAACGCCGGTCTATCTCTCCTACCGGCAGGCGTGCCAGATCATCCGCCGCGCCACCCGCAGCCTGCCGGTCGCGGGGCCGGGACTCGTGCTTGGGCAGCGTCAGGGCATCGGCCATTTCGGCCTGCTCGGGCTCGCGATGCTGACCGCGCCGAAGTTCGCGCAGGCCCTGCAGCTGGGCATCCGCTACGCGCCGATCACCGGCGCGATGATGCAGCTGGAACTGGACGAATACGACGACGGCGCGATGGGCGTCGTCGCGCGCATGCCGTCGGAGGAACCGGAGCTGGAACCGTTCCTGTGCGAGGAACTGTTCGCCAGTTCGCTGATGCTGTGCCGCGGCCTGCTCGGCGCGGAATTCCGCCCGCGCGTGCTCGAACTGACCTATCCGCCGCCGCCCTACGCGGCCGACTACGTGCACGTGTTCGCGTGCGAGGTGCGCTTCGAATCGCCGCGCAACCGCGTGGTCATCGACCCGCGCTGGCTGCAGGCGGCGATGCCGGCGAACAACACCGCGAGCGCGCAGCAGATCATCGCGCTGTGCGAGGAACAGATGCCCGCCGGGCAGCCGCGCAGCGAGATCGTTGCGGTCGTGGAGCGCCTGCTGCGCCAGCGCATCGCCGACAACCCGCGTGAGGTCGAGATCGCCGCCGAGCTGCATCTCACCGAACGCACGCTGCGCCGCCAGCTGCATGCCGCGCACACCAGCTTCAGCGAACTGCACGATCGCGTGCGCAGCGAATCGGCGCGCGCGCTGCTCGCCGATGCGCGACTGAGCATCGCGCACGTCGGCGCGGCGGTGGGGTTCAAGGACGCGCGCGAGTTCCGCCGCGCGTTCAAGCGATGGACGGGCGTGGCGCCGCGCGAGATGCGCGTGAGCGAAAAGCAGGACGCGGGCGCCGTCGAACACACCGCAGCTGGCGGTGGCTGATCGAGCACCTGTCGCGCCTGCGCGATTGGGCTCGCGCCATGAAGCGGCAGACGCTCGTCGTTGGGGTTCGCCGCACGCATCCACGCACGCCATGGTTTCCACGCCTGCTCGCGCTCGCCGTCGCGGCGTATGCGCTGAGTCCGATCGACCTGATCCCCGACTTCATCCCGGTGCGGAATTACGAGGGCGACGTCATCCTCGTGCCGCTCGGATCGTGGCTGGTGTTGCGGGCTCCGGCCATCTCGGCCATCGCGCTGGCGTTGCTCGCCGTGTGGGCGCGGCGAGCGTTTCGCCATTGATGCCCTTATTGCCGTTGCAGCCCGGGTAAGCGGAGCGCGCCCGGGATGACGGCGAGAGAGAACCCGGGTGCGCTTCGCTTACCCGGGCTACAAACGCGATGCGTTGCGCGGACGATCAGTCCAGCACCATCACCGCATCCACCTCGAAGCGCGCGCCGCGCGGCAGGCCGGCGACTTCGACGGTGGAGCGCGCCGGATACGGCGCCTTGAAGAACTCGCTCATCACCGCGTTCACCGCGGCGAAGTTGTCCAGATCGGTGAGGTACAGCCCCAGGCGCACGATGTCGCCGAGCGATCCGCCGGCGGCTTCGCACACCGCCTTGAGGTTCTCGAACGAACGGCGCGCCTGCGCGGTGATGTCGCCTTCCACGAGCAGGCCGGTGCTGGGATCGAGCGGGATCTGGCCGGACAGGTAGACGGTGTCGCCGGCGCGCACGGCCTGCGAATACGGGCCGATCGCGGCCGGTGCCTTGTCGGTCTGGATGATCTGTCGGGACATGGGCCTGTTCTTTCGGGATGGGAGATCCGGGATTAGAACAGAACTCGCACGGCGGCGGCGTTCCTGCGAATCTCAGTCCCGAAACCCGGCCCTCAGATCCGCTGCACGCCCAGCACCACGTTGAGCCGCCGCACGCGCCGCATCACGTCGGCGAGATGGCGGCGGTCGCTCACCTCGATCGCGAAGCGCATCACCGCGATGTTCGCGTCGCGCTCCAGGTACTCGACGCGATCGATGTTCGATTCGGCCTCGGCGATCGCGGCGGCGACCTGCGCGAGCGAGCCCGGACGATTGTCCACTTCGATGCGCAGCGCCGCGGCGAAGTCGCCGGCCACCTGGCGGTCCCAGCCGATCGGCACCCAGCGGTCGGGCGACTTGCGGTAATCGGCGACGTTCGGGCAATCCAGGCGATGCACCACGATGCCCTTGCCGGCGGTGTGGTAGCCCATGATCTCGTCGCCCGGAATCGGCAGGCAGCAGTTGGCGAAACTGATGACCCCGCGCTCGGCGCCGGTGATCAGGATCTTGTCCTGCGACATCGGCAGCATGCCGCTGCCCGGTTCGCGCAACGGCTTGCCGGGCGCCTCGCGCGCGAGCGCCATCGCGACCTGCTGCGGCATGCGGTTGCCCAGGGCGATGTCGGCCAGCAGCGCTTCCAGGCGCGGATAGCGGAATTCGTTGAGATATGCATCCATGCGTACGGCAGGCACGCGGTCGAGCGAGATGCCGAGCGCTTCCAGCGCGCGATCGAGCATGCGATGGCCCAGCTGCACCGCATCTTCGTGTTCGAGCTGCTTGAGCTGCTGGCGGATCGACGTGCGCGCCTTGCCGGAGACCACGAATTCCAGCCATTGCGGCTTCGGCGTGGAGGATTTGGCGGTGATGATCTCCACGCGCTGGCCGCTCGCGAGCTTGGTGCGCAGCGGCACCAGGCGGCCGTCCACGCGCGCGGCGACCGCGCGGTTGCCCACGTCGGTGTGCACGGCGTAGGCGAAATCCAGCGCGGTGGAATTGCGCGGCAGCGCCATGATGTCGCCCTTGGGCGTGAACAGGTAGACCTCGTCGGGGAAGAGGTCGACCTTCACGTTCTCCAGGAATTCCAGCGACGAACCGGTGGCGCGCTGCGATTCGACGAGGTTGGCGATCCAGCTGTGCGCGCGACTCTGCGCGCTGTTCGGACCGTCGCCGCCGTGCTTGTACGACCAGTGCGCGGCGATGCCGCGTTCGGCGATGAGGTCCATTTCCTCGGTGCGGATCTGCACTTCGATTGGCGAGCCGTACGGGCCGAAGAGCACCGTGTGCAGCGACTGGTAACCGTTGGCCTTGGGAATGGCGATGAAGTCGCGGAAGCGCGAATCCAGCGGTTTGTACGCGGCATGCACGACGCCGAGCGCGTGGTAACAGTCCGGCACCGTGCGCACGACGATGCGGAAACCGAACACGTCCATCACCTGCGCGAAGGTTTTGTGCTCGGCGCGCATCTTGGTGTAGATGCTCCACGGCGATTTCACCCGGCTGACGAGCCGGTGCGCGAGTTTTTCCTTCGCCAGACGCTGCGCGAGCTGCGCCTCGATCTGCACCAGCGATTCGCGCCGCACGACCGGCTGCGTGCGAAGGCGCTTTTCGATCACCGCATGGCGCCACGGATGCAGCGCGCGGAAGCCGAGGTCCTGCAGTTCGGCCTTGATCAGGTTCATGCCGAGTCGCTGCGCGATGGGCGCGTAGATCTCCAGCGTCTCGCGCGCGATGCGATGGCGCGCTTCCATGCTCTGCGCGCCGAGCGTGCGCATGTTGTGCAGGCGGTCGGCGAGCTTGATCAGGATCACGCGCAGGTCGCGCGACATCGCCAGCAGCATCTTGCGGAAGCTCTCCGCCGCGGCTTCCTGGCGATCGCGGAACTGGATCTTGTCCAGCTTGGTGACGCCATCGACCAGTTCGGCCACGGTTTCGCCGAACTCGCTCACCAGGCCGTCGTAGGTGAGCGGCGTGTCCTCGATGGTGTCGTGCAGGATCGCCGCGATCAGCGTCTCGACGTCCAGGCCCTGGTCGGCCAGCACCTTCGCGACGGCGACCGGGTGGGTGATGTACGGCTCGCCCGACTTGCGCGTCTGCCCGACGTGCGCGGCCGCGCCTACCGCCCACGCCCGGCGCAGCTGGGCGCGCTGGTCGTCGGGGAGGTAGTCGGCCGCCTGCTCCAGTTCACGCACGTAGTCGGGGGCGTCGGCCGCGTCGTGAACGGGCGGCACCGCAAGCGGGGCGGTCGGCGCGGGGTTTGCGGGGGTCATGGGAGGAATCTAAGCGCGGTCCCGCGGGCACGCAATGCGAACGGAATCATGCAATGGATAGGCCGCGTCGATGACTGTACGAAGATTCAAGGCGGGCGACACGCGATTCCCCGGTGCCGGCCTGCGCTGGCCGCGTGGAAACGGACCTCATAACGCCCGAAACTCGTGACGGCCGTGGTGAACGGACACAAACGAAAACGGCCCCGCCAGAGCGGGGCCGTTCATGCGGCGGGCCGGAGCACCGGCCGCGGCGGGCATCGGACTCAGTCGTCGCCCTTGGACAGGTCGTCGTCGGCGACCACTTCGGCGGCGGCCCACTCCAGCGCCTCGCGCTCCTTGCGCTCGCGCTCGGCCTTCTCGACGGCATCGATGTAGTCGGTGTCGATGCGGCGCGCGGCGATCTCACGCAGCGCCAGCACGGTCGGCTTGTCGTTGGCTTCGCTGTTGTCCAGCTGCGGATCCACGCCATTGGCGAGCTGGCGCGCGCGCTTGGCGGCCATCATGACGAGTTCGAAGCGGTTGTTGACCACTTCCAGGCAATCTTCAACGGTGATGCGGGCCATGGGGCTCCTGGCGGCCGGCGGGCCGTCATGCGACTAGATGGGACCGCGAAGTTTAGCGGGGGAGTTGTCCACAGGCAAGCCGGTCTATATGAATCAGTGGCTTATGGACGGCCGGCGCGCCACTGCAGGGCGTTCCCCCCCCCCCGCGGACCCTCGCCTGGGGGCTCAGGCGCCGGGATCGTCCGCCAGCAGGGCCGTGATCAGCCGGGCGTGGCGGGCTACCTGCTGGTCCTTGCGGACGCGGCTGGCGATGAAGATCGAGCACATCTCGGTCACGGCGGTCTCGAAGTCCTCGTTGACGATCACGAAGTCGAACTCGCCGTAGTGCGACATCTCCTCGCGGGCGGCGGCCAGGCGCTGGGCGATGACCTCCTCGGTGTCCTGGCCGCGGTTGCGCATGCGCTGCTCCAGCGCCTGGCGCGACGGCGGCAGGATGAACACGCTCACCGCATCGGGCACCTTCTCGCGCACCTGGCGCGCGCCCTGCCAGTCGATCTCCAGCAGCACGTCCTTGCCGGACGCCAGCTGCGGCTCCACCGACTGGCGCGCCGAGCCCTTCCAGTCGCCGTGCACGAGCGCATGCTCGAAGAAGTCGCCGGCGGCGACCATCGCCTCGAACGCTTCCTTGCTGACGAAATGGTAGTGCTCGGCGTGCCGCTCGCCCGGCCGCGGCTTGCGCGAGGTGAACGAGATCGACAGGCAGATGTTCGGATCGCGCGCCAGCACGGCGTTGACGATGCTGGATTTTCCGGCGCCCGAGGGGGCCGCGACGATGAAGAGGGTTCCGCGCATTGGGTCGGGATTCGTGATTGGTGATTCGTGATTCGTGATTCGAAAAAGCGGAGCGAGCGGTACCGGCCAAGAATTCGGAAATCGTGGCGCGCTTTCGGCTCTGCGCGAATCACGAATCACGAATCACCAATCACGGCTACTCGATGTTCTGTATCTGCTCACGCACCTGGTCGATCAGCACCTTCAGCTCGACGGCCGCCGCCGAGCTGCGCGCGTCCACCGACTTGGAGCCGAGCGTGTTCGCTTCGCGGTTGAATTCCTGCAGCAGGAAGTCGAGGCGGCGACCGACGGCTTCCTTCAGCTTGAGCACGCGGCGCGCTTCGGCGACGTGGGCGTCGAGGCGGTCGAGTTCCTCGTCCACGTCGAGCTTCTGCAGCCACATCACCAGTTCCTGCTCCAGGCGGCCGTTGTCGAGCGGCTGGGCGAGGTCGGCCAGGCGCGTTTCCAGCTTGGTGCGCTGGCCAGCGCGGATCTGCGGCATCATCGCGCGCACCTTCGAGGCGAGCGAGGCGATGCCGTCGACGCGTTCGGAAATCACCGTGGCGAGCTTGCCGCCCTCGCGTTCGCGGGCGCGGACGAATTCGTCGAGCACCTCGTCCAGCAGCGACAACGCCTGCGCCTGGAGCTCCGCCGGATCGGCCGCCTGCGCCTGCAGGACGCCGGGGAACTGCAGCAGTTCGGTCAGCTCGGTGCGCAGGCGCGGGAAGCGCGCGTCGAGGTCCAGCGCGAGCTCGCTCAACTCGCGCAGGCGCGAGACGTTGAGCTGCAATGCGCCCTCGCCTTCCGGCGCACGCAGTCGCAGGGTCAGGTCGATCTTGCCGCGCGCCACGCGACCGGCGACGCGCTCCCGCAGCGCCGGTTCCAGCGCGCGCAGCTCGTCGGGCAGGCGCACGCCGAGTTCGAGGAAGCGGTGGTTGACCGAGCGCAGCTCGCAACCGAGCGTGCCCCAGGGCGTGGAGCGTTCGCCGCTGGCGAAGGCGGTCATGCTGCGGATCATTCGGCACATCCAACGTCGGCGGGCGGGCCGACCGGGAGCGAATGGTAAACTCGCGCGCCCCCGAACGGTATAAACCAAGGTATTCAGGCCATGTCCGGCACGCCCGTCGCCCCTTCCGCCGGCCTCCCGGCCTCCGTCGCGCGCCCCAGCGGCCGCGCGCCCGCGCAGATGCGCGAGGTCCGCATCGAACGCGGCTACACCCGCCACGCCGAGGGTTCGGTGCTGGTGAGCTTCGGCGAAACCCGCGTGCTGTGCACCGCGAGCGTGGAGAACAAGGCGCCGCCGTTCCTGCGCGGCAAGGGTGAAGGCTGGGTCACGGCGGAGTACGGCATGCTCCCGCGCGCCACGCATTCGCGCTCCGACCGCGAGGCCGCGCGCGGCAAGCAGGGCGGACGCACGCTGGAAATCCAGCGCCTGATCGGCCGTTCGCTGCGCGCCTGCATCGATCGCAAGGTGCTGGGCGAACGTACCATCACCCTGGATTGCGACGTCCTGCAGGCCGACGGCGGCACGCGCACCGCTGCCATCACCGGCGCCTACGTCGCACTGGTCGATGCGGTGCAGTGGCTGCTCAAGCGCCGCGAGATCGCGCGCGATCCGATCTTCGGCGCGGTCGCGGCGGTGTCCGTCGGCATCTATCGCGGCGTGCCGGTGCTGGATCTGGATTACGCCGAGGACAGCGCCTGCGACACCGACATGAACGTCGTGATGAACGATGGCGGCGGCTTCATCGAATTGCAGGGCACCGCCGAAGGCCACGCGTTCCGTCGCGAAGAGCTCGATGCGCTGACCTCGCTGGCGGAAGTCGGCATCGCCGAACTGATCGCGAAGCAGCGCGAAGCGCTGGGACGCTGATTCCGGCCATGCAGACACACATCGGCTGTTTCGCGCTGGTCGTGGCCGATTACGACGAGGCCATCGACTTCTACGTGCGCAAGCTCGGCTTCGAACTGCGGCAGGACACCGACCTGGGCGGCGGCAAGCGGTGGGTGCTCGTCGCCCCGCGCGGCGCGCAGACGGCGATCCTGCTCGCGCGGGCGGTGGACGACGAACAGCGCGCGGCGATCGGCCGCCAGACCGGCGGGCGCGTGGGCTTTTTCCTGCATACCGACGATTTCGCGCGCGATCACGCCTCGATGCTCGCGCACGGCGTGCGCTTCCTCGAAGAACCGCGTCACGAGCCATACGGCACCGTCGCGGTGTTCGAGGACCTGCACGGCAACCGATGGGACCTGCTGGAGCGCTCGGCATGAGTGCGAACGAACGCTGGGTCATCGCCAGCAGCAACCAGGGCAAGCTGCGCGAGATCCGCGAACTGCTCGGCGGCACCGGCATCGAGATCGTCACGCAGGGCGAGCTCGGCGTGGCCGACGCCGACGAGACCGGCCTGACCTTCGTCGAGAACGCATTGCTGAAGGCACGCAAGGCGGCGCGCGAAACCGGGCTGCCGGCGCTGGGCGACGATTCGGGCCTGTGCGTGGATGCGCTCGGCGGTGCGCCGGGGCTGTACTCGGCGCGCTACGCCGGCAAGCACGGCCATCCGGAAGCGAACATCGACAAGCTGCTGCACGCGCTGCGCGACGTGCCCGATGCGCAGCGCACCGCGCATTTCTATGCGGTGATCGTGCTGCTGCGTCACGCCGAGGACCCGCAGCCGATCATCGCCGAAGGCCTCTGGCGCGGCCGTGTGCTGCACGAGCGCCGCGGTGCGGGCGGCTTCGGCTACGACCCGGTGTTCCTCGACGAGGAACAGGGCATGTCGGCGGCGGAGCTCGATGCGGAGCTGAAGAATCGCATCAGCCATCGCGGGCTGGCGCTGGCGGAGTTGAAGCGGCGGCTTTCGCCGTAAGCCTCTCTTCCTGGACACGCCATCGGCCTGTATCCCGGCCCCCGCCGGGAGACGTTCCCCTCCGGGATGAGGGTTCCTGGACATGACGAATCCCTAAGCACGCCGGGATCAGAATCACCCCATGCTCACCACGCCACCTCTGTCGCTCTACGTCCACCTGCCCTGGTGCGTACGCAAGTGCCCGTACTGCGATTTCAATTCGCATGAGGGACGCGGGCCGCTGCCGTTCGACGCCTATGTGGACGCGCTGCTGGCCGACCTCGACTTCGACCTGCCGCTGGTCTGGGGCCGAACGATCCATTCGGTGTTCTTCGGCGGTGGGACGCCGAGCCTGTTCCCCCCGGAGTTCATCGACCGCTTCCTGCAGGGCGCGAGCAGCCGGCTGCGTTTCGCGCCGGGGTGCGAGATCACGCTGGAGACCAACCCAGGCACCGCCGAGCACGGCCGCTTCGAGCTTTACCGCGCCGCCGGCGTGAATCGTCTGAGCTTCGGCGTGCAGAGCTTCGACGATGAATGTCTCAAGCGCCTGGGGCGCATCCACGACAGCGGCGAGGCGGACGCGGCGGTGAAGCTCGCGCAGGACGCGGGCTTCGACAATTTCAACCTCGACCTGATGTACGCCCTGCCCGGCCAGACGCTGGCGATGGCCGAACGCGACCTCGAACGCGCCTTCGCGTTGCAGCCGACGCACGTCAGCCATTACCAGCTCACGCTCGAACCCAACACCGTGTTCGCCGCGAGGCCGCCGCGCGACATCCCCGACGACGACGCCAGCTGGGACATGCAGGAGCATTGCCAGGCGATGCTCGCACAGGCCGGCTATGCGCAGTACGAGGTCAGCGCCTACGCGCGGTCCGGCCGGCAGTGCCTGCACAACCTCAACTACTGGCAGTACGGCGACTACCTGGGCATCGGTGCCGGCGCGCACGGGAAGATCACGCTGGGCGCCGAGCAGGACATCCTGCGCCGCTGGAAGATCAAGCATCCCACGCGCTATCTCGCGGCGGCGGGGCATGCGGAGGCGATCGGCGGCGACGACCGCATCGCGCCGGCGCGCCGTCCGTTCGAATACATGCTCAACGCGTTGCGGCTGGTGGACGGCTTCCCGCTGGACGCGTTCGAAGCGCGCACCGGCCTGCCGCGGGCGAGCATCGCCGGCGCGCTCGACCAGGCCGAGGCGCAGGGCTGGTTGTCGATCGAGGACGGCCGCGTGCGTCCGACCGAACTCGGCCGCCGCTTCACCAACGACGTGATCGAACTCTTCCTCGAAGGCGACGGCGACCACGAAACGCCCGCGCTGCCGCATGAGGTCGCCGGTTACACGGTCGGGTGACGGCGCGTTGTCCGGTGGACACGCCGGGTCCGCGAGCCGCGCTGGCCGCTGTTTAGGTCCCACGACGTTTCATCGAGTGGTCGCCCCCTGAGGGACCGCCTGAGCGACAAGGCTGGCGGGGCACGGATGGGCCGATGCATGATCGTCCGATCTGAGACGGTGATCCCATGTCCGCCACATTCGAACCCCTAGGCAGTTCGATACCCCGTCCTACCCTGGCGTCGGCCGCGCTTCCGCCGCGCGTACGACGCGTGCTCGAACATCTCTACGCGCTGGTGTCCGACGAAATGTCGCGCCAGCTGGAAGCGATGCTCGGCGAATTCGAGCAGCAGCTGTTCAAGCATGCGGACCTGGCGCGCAATCCGGCGCAGCAGGCCGGCCATCTGGAAACCCTCCGCACCACGCGCCTCAACCGCGCCGACCTGGTGCCGCGGTTCCTCGCGCTGGTGGAAGGCGAGCTGACGACGATCCGCGAACCGCTCGGCGCGCCCGCCGAAAGCGATGCCGCGGTGCCCGCGTTCCGCGACCTCAAGCTGGTCGAGCATGGCGAGGTGGACGAGGCGCTGGTGCTGCGCTCGATCGCCTCGCGGCAGGAATCGCGCGCGGGATTGCCGCTGCTGCTGCTCGGCCAGCGCTTCGGCGTGCTCGCGGGGCAGCCGGCGTTCGATGCAGAACGCCTGCCGGTCGGGCCCTACGCGCTGGGCAGGATCCTGTCGGAAGCCGCGCACGCGCTGCAGATCAGCGCCGAGGCGCGCATGCACCTGTACAAGGTGTTCGACCACCAGGTGATGACCGGCTACGCGCAACTGGTGGAAACCATGAACGCCCTGCTCGCGCGCGAGAACGTGCTGCCGAGCCTGTCGTTCGTGCCGATCCGCCCGCGCTCGCCGCAGCGCCAGGAGGGCCAGCGCCGCATCGTCGAGGCCGCCGATCCCACGCCGCCGAAGCAGCGGCCGATGACGGCATGGCCGGGCCAGCTCGACGGGAACGCCACCGCGACCCCGGCGGACGAGGAAACCTTCGCGCTGCTGCAGCACCTGCTGTCCGCACGGCGCGAACTGACCAGCCGCCTGCGCACCAGCGACGGTCCTGCCGCGCGACCGACCCTGACCCGCGACGAACTGGTCAAGGCGCTGTCCACGTTGCAGGGCGTGCCGCAGCACCAGTCGAAGCCGCGCAACCTCACCGACGTGCGCCAGACGCTGCTCGCGCAGGCGCGCCAGCAGCGTGGCGAGGCGGCGTTCCTCTCGCGCGACGACGCCGACACCTTCGAACTGCTGGACCTGTTCTACACCGAGATCGGCCGCGAACTGCGCACCGATGCGGCGGTGTCCAGCCTGCTCAACCGGCTGCAGGTGCCGCTGGTCCGGCTCGCGTTGCAGGATCGCGGCTTCTTCGTGCGCAACGAACATCCCGCCCGCCAGCTGCTCAACGCCGTGGCCGAAGCCGGCGCGCACTGGGTGCCGAAGGACGAGAGCGATCCGCACCTCAACGACCAGCTGCGCCGCGCGGTCGATCACGTCGTGGACAACTACGACGGCGACACCGGCGTGTTCGAGAACGCGAATCGCCAGTTGCAGGAGCACCTGCGTTCGATGGCGCGCAAGGCCGAAGTCGCCGAGCGGCGGCACGTCGAGGCCGCGCGCGGCAAGGAGAAACTCGTGCTGGCCAAGCGCCAGGCGGGCGCGGCGATCGACGAGGTGGTCGGCGAACACAAGCTGCCGCGCTTCGTGCAGACGCTGCTCAGCCAGGCGTGGACCGACGTGCTGACGCTCACGCTGCTGCGCAGCGGCGAGGATTCGGAAGACTGGCAGCGGCAGCTCGAGGCGACGCGCGAGATCGTCGCCGCCAATGCGGCGGGACAGCGCGGCCAGGTCTCCGGTGCGCTGGGCGAGGACATCGAGGCCGCGCTCACCCAGGTCGGCTACCACGTCGAGGATGCGGGCGCGATCTCGCGCCAGCTCGTCACCGGCACCGCCGCCAACGACGATGCGGCATCGCGGACTGAGCTCGCGCTCAAGCTGAAGGCGCGCACGCGCCTGGGCAGCGACGATGCGGACGCGCTGGCACCGAAGACGCCCGAGCGCTCGCCGAAGGAACAGGAATGCTGGCGCCATCTGCGCACATTGCCGTTCGGTACGTGGTTCGAATTCGACATCGGCGATGCGGGCGAGGTCGTGCGCCGCCGGCTGTCGTGGTTCAGCCCGGTGACCGACAACGCGCTGTTCGTGAACCATCGCGGCCAGCGCGTGAGCGAGCAGTCGCTGGACAGCCTCGCGCGCCAGGTCGCCGCGGGCCGCGCGCGCGTGGTCACCGAGGAAAAGAGCCGGCTGGTGGATCGCGCCTGGAGCGCCGTGATGGGCGCGCTGGGCCAGCTGGTCGGGCACAACAACCACTCCGAAGCGCACGCCTGAAGGATGCACGCATGATGGAAGAGTTCCGCCGCGCCCGCCGCCGTGCGATCCAGGAACCGGTGCAGGTGGTCGACACCATGACCGACACGGTGATCGGCCAGCTCAGCAACCTCTCGGAAACCGGGATGCTGCTGATCGCCACCACGCCGCTGGTCGAGGACGGCCTGTATCAATTGCGCTTCAACCTGCGCGGCGCGCCGCACCAGTCCTCGCCGATCGAGGTCGGCGCGCACCTGCTGTGGCAGGACAGCACCAGCACGCCGGGGCAGACGTGGTCGGGCTTCCGCTTCATCACGATGCTGGAGAGTGAGCTGCAGCAGTTGCGGCATTGGCTGGAGTCGGGGAACGGGCGGCCGATGTAGAGCCGGGGAACAACAAACGAGAAACCAGGCACGAGAAGCGGGAAAAGCAGCGACTTTGCCGTTTCTCGGTTTTCGTTCCTCTCTCGTTCCTGTTCCGCGTTCCTCCCCCTGTTTCTGAATCGGGCAACGCGGCCGGCATGCGGCACAATAAGACGGTTTCCCGCCTCCGAATGCCTCCGCAATGAGCCAAGTCGCCGCGCTGTACCCGAACCACATCGCCGAACTTCACCGCCGCACCGAGCAGGCCCTGGCCCGCGGCGGCTTCGAACACCTCGTGATCCCCAGCGGCACCGCGCACTACCAGGTGTTCGACGACCGCGACTACCCCTACGCGGTGAACCCGCAGTTCAAGGCCTGGCTGCCGCTGACGCGCGCGCCCGGCAGCTGGCTGGTCACCACGCCGGGGCAGAAGCCGAAGCTGATCTTCCTGCAGCCGTTCGACTACTGGCACGTCGTGCCGTCGGCGCCGAGCGGCTACTGGGTCGAGCATTTCGACATCGTGATCATCCGCAAGCCCGAGGAAGCGCTGCAGCACCTGCCGGCGAATCCGGCGCGTTGCGCGATCCTGGGTGAGGCGCAGAGCGCGGTCGGCAACTTCGTGCCGAACAATCCTGCGCCGGTGGTCAACTACCTGGAATACCACCGCGCGTTCAAGACGCCGTACGAAGTGGAGATGATGCGACTGGCCTCGCGCCGCGGCGTGCGCGCGCATCGCGCGGCGGAGCGCGCGTTCCGTGCCGGTGCGAGCGAGTTCGGCATCCACCTGGTGTATTGCCAGGCCGCCGGACAGGACGCCAACGACCTGCCGTACAACAACATCATCGCGATCAACGAACATGGCGCGGTGCTGCACTACACCGATCGCGACCTCGTCGCGCCGCAGACGCCGCGCAGCTTCCTCATCGATGCCGGCGCCGCGCACGACGGTTACGCCTGCGACATCACGCGCACCTACGCGCACGATGCGGGCAGCGAATTCCAGGCGATGATCGACGCGGTCGACGCGGCGCAGCTGAAGATGTGCGACCAGGTGCGTCCGGGCGTGGACTACAAGCAGATCCACCTGGACGCGCACCTCGCGCTCGCGGGCGTGCTGAAGGACTTCGGCGTGATCAACGTCTCGCCGGAAGCCGCCGTCGCCACCGGCGTGAGCAGCGCGTTCTTTCCGCACGGCATCGGCCACGGCATCGGCCTGCAGGTGCACGACGTCGCCGGCTTCGCGGCGAGCGACGAAGGCGGCACGATCGCAAAGCCCGACGGCCACCCGTACCTGCGCCTCACGCGCGTGCTCGAGCCGGGCATGGTGGTGACGATCGAGCCGGGCCTGTACTTCATCGACATGCTGCTGGACGAGGTGAGGAAGAACGGTCACGCCGACAGCGTCGACTGGGCGCGCGTGGACGCGTTCAGGCCCTACGGCGGCATCCGCATCGAGGACGACGTGGTGTGCACGGGCGAGGCGCCGATCAATCTGACGCGTGACGCGTTCGCCGACGCAGGCTGATTCGCCGTCGCCTGCCGTCGTGGCCCGGGTATGGCCGAAGGCCGCACCCGGGATGTGGCGTTGCTGGTTGCCAGGTACTGCGGCGTCCCCCGGGTGCGCTCCGCTTACCCGGGCTACAAAGGCTGATCACCTGCCGTTTGAGCGCGGGTAAGGCCGCAGGCCGCACCCGGGGAGGCGGTGGTGACGTTCTCGAATCCTGCGGCGTTCCCCGGGTGCGCTTCGCTTACCGGGGCTACAAAAGCTGATCACCTGCCGTTGTAGCCCGGGTAAGGCCGCAGGCCGCACCCGGGGAGGCGGTGGTGACGTTATCGAATCCTGCGGCGTTCCCGGGTGCGCTCCGCTTGCCCGGGCTACAGAAGCGGGCCCGGCGTTTGCGTCGGCGCGACACGCACGTGGTTAGCATCGGCTTGGGCCATCGCCAGGGACGCCGCCATGCCGCTCGATCGCCGCCATTTCATCACCAGCGCCGCGCAGGGCGCGCTGTCCTTCGTACTGCCGGGCAGCGTCGCGGCGCAGGCGTTGTCCACGAAGGAGTCCTCCATGCACGGACTCATCGGCCGGATGATGGCCGCACCCGGCCAGCGCGATGCGCTGATCGAGATCCTGCTCGACGGCATCCACGACATGCCCGGTTGCCTGAGTTACATCGTCGCGCGCGACACCAGCCACGAGGACGCGATCTGGATCACCGAGGTCTGGGACAGCGAGGCGAGCCATAAGGCGTCGCTTTCGCGACCGGCGGTGAAGGCGGCGATCGAAAAGGCCAAGCTACTGATCGCCGGGTTCGGCGATTACATCCAGACCGCGCCGGCGGGCGGACACGGCCTGTCGAAGTAACCTCGGTTCCGGAACTCAGGCGCGCGAAGCCATCAACGCCTCGATCTCATCCGCGCTGCGCGCCAGCGCGTTGGTGAGCACCTGCGGTTCGTCGTTGGTGACCAGCACGTCGTCCTCGGTGCGGATGCCGATGCCGCGCCACTTCGCATCCACCGTGGTGTCGTCGGGCGAGATGTAGACGCCCGGCTCGATGGTGAACACCATGCCCGGCTCGAGCAGGCGCGATTCCCCATCGAGGCGGTATTCGCCGACGTCGTGCACGTCGAGGCCGAGCCAGTGCCCGGTCTTGTGTCGATAGAAGCGGCGGTAGCTGCCGTCGGCGAGGTTCTTCTCGAGCTTGCCCTTGAGCAGGCCGAGCCGCAGCAATCCTTCGGTCAGCGTTTCCACCGCGGCGACATGACCCGCTTCGTACGCAATGCCCGCACACGCCTGCGCGAGCGCCGCCGCCTGCGCTTCGCCCACGAGATCGTGCAGTGCGCGCTGTTCCTTCGTGAAGCGGCCATTGACCGGGAAGGTGCGCGTGATGTCGGCCGCATAGCCGCGATACTCGGCGCCGGCGTCGATCAGCACCAGGTCGCCGTCCTTCGCCTGCGCCGCGTTCGCGCGGTAATGCAGCACGCACGCATTGCTGCCCGCGCCGACGATGCTGCTGTACGCGGGATCGGCGTCGTGCGAGCGGAACACGCGTTCGACTTCCGCCTGCAACTGGTATTCGTGGATGCCGGGACGCGCGGCGTGCATCGCCGCCTCATGCGCGAGCACGCTGATGTCGGCGGCGCGCTGCATCAGGCGCAGTTCGTCGCGGTCCTTGAACAGGCGCAGCTCGTCGAGCAGATGGCCCAGTTCCAGGAATTCGTGCGGCGGCTGCGCGCCCTGCCGCACCATCGCGCGAACACGGTTGAGCCAGCCGATGAGCTTGAGATCGAATTCCTGGTCGCGGCCGAAGTGGTAGTACACGCGCGAACGGCCTTCGAGCAGGCCGGGCAGGATGTCGTCCAGATCGGTGATCGGATACGCGTCGTCGAGACCGAACGCCTCCACCGCGCCTTCCGGGCCGAAGCGCGGGCCGTCCCAGCCTTCGCGCTCGGGATCGCGCTCGCGGCAGAACAGGATCACCTCGCCGTGCTTGCGGCCGGGCACCAGCACGAGCACCGCTTCGGGCTCGGGGAAACCGGTGAGGTACAGCAGGTCCGAATCCTGGCGGTACGGATAGTGCGTGTCGCGGCTGCGGATGCGCTCCGGCGCCGACGGCAGGATCGCGATGGCGTCGTCGCCGGCCATGCGCATGAGCTGCCTGCGGCGCTTCGCGTAGGCCTTGTCGGGGATGCGGAGGGGTTTGTGCATGTCGTCGAACCGTGATTCGTGATTCGTGCAACGTGATTCGAACGCGACAGGATCAGGTCCGTGATCCAGAACGAGGTGGCATCCGCCTTCTCGAATCACGAATCACAAATCACGAACCGGCGTCAGTTCAACTTCTGCCGATGCTGCGCTGCCAGCACGCAGTCGCCGTGCAGCAGCAGCACGGCCACGCGCACGAATTCCTCGATTTCGACCAGCGCTTCCTCGTCTTCCTCGTCGCCGTCGCTCTGCGGCTGCGCGGCGGCGAGCTTGGCGAGGTCGCCGAGGGCTTCGGCGCCTTCGTCCGACAGCTTCGGACGCGAACCGGCCGCGAGGCCGAAGCCGCCGAGGAAACCGCGGCACCACTCGAACAGTGCGCCGCTGCGCTCGGCGAGCGAGGCGTCGCCTTCGGGCAGCAGCAGGGCGAAGTCGAAGCTGCGGTCGGCCAGTTGCGCGGCGCTCGCCAGGCGCAGTTCGTCCAGCGCGCCGCCGGTCGCGGGCGCGGGCAGCGCGTCGTCGGCCAGCACTTTCGCCGGCCATTCGCGCAGCGACGGGCCGCCGCCGGCCAGCCAGCCGCACAGGCCGCCATGCAGTTCATAGGGCGAAGCGGCGAGCGCCAACTGGCGGCTCTCGGCCTCGATCGCGGACACGTCGGGCAGTTCGATGTCGGACACGAAGGGCGTGAAGGGCGTGAAAGCGGGGGACGGCGCGCAGTGTAGCAATCCGGTGGTTGTTGCCGGCGCGAACGCCTGCCTACACTGCACGCAGCAACGCTGGAGTCGTTGCCGGGGGTGTTCGTGTTCCGCCAGACCTTCTTGCCAGCCGCCCGGTTCGCCGGCGCGGTGCTCGTGATCGCTGCAGCCCTGGCCGGGACGGCCGGAGCGGCCACGCGTGACTTCTACTTCGACCGCCCCGGCAGCGACCGCGGACTGGTCCAGAACACCGTCACCGCGTTCGCGCAGGACACGCAGGGGTACGTCTGGGTCGCCACCCAGGGCGGCCTGCACCGTTACGACGGGCAGCGCTACCTGCCTTACCGCCACAACCCGCGCGACGCCGCCAGCCTGCCAGACAGCCACATCACGGCGCTGGCGATGGACGGCGACCGCGCGCTCTGGGTCGGCACGTATTCCGAATACCTGAGCCGGCTGGATCTCGCCGATGGGCGGATCCGCCGCTTCGCCGCTTCGGGCTCCGCGCATCCGCACCGCCAGGTGATGGCCGTGCTGCCGCATCGCGGGCAGGTCTGGGTGGGCACGATGGCGGGACTGGAGCACCTCGATCCGGTCACCGGCAAGCGCCAGACGATGCTGGCGCTGGAGACGCAGACGATCGGCCGCGCGAGCCCCCAGAGCCTGCTCGCCTCGCGCGATGGCGTGGCATGGTGGGGCGGCCCGCTGGGGCTGTACCGGCTCGATGGCAGCCTGCCCGAGCGCATCGGCCCGGACGTACCGGTCACCGCGCTGTTCCAGGACGCCGCCGGCCAGCTGTGGCTGGGCCGCCGCGACGGCCTGTTCCGCCTGCACAGCAACGGGCGCGAACTCGTGCGTGCCTGGCCGCAGCAGCCGCTGTCCGACGACGCGGCGCCGGCGGTGCGCGCGATCGTGCAGGCGCCGGATCGCCAGTTGTGGTTTTCCGTGTACGGCTACGGCCTGCGCCGGCTCGATCCGGCCAGCGGTCGCGTCGAGGAAGTGCGCGAGGAACCCGGCATCGATGCTAGCCTGCCGGACGATTCGATCAACGCGCTGATGATCGACCGCGGCGGCATGCTGTGGATCGGCGGCCAGTTCCGCGGCGTCGCGGTCGCCGATCCGCGCGGCACGCGCTTCCGCTACGTGTTCAACATGGAGCATCCGCGTCGACCCGACAGCCCGGCGTCGGCCGACAGCATCCGCTCCATCGTGCAGGGCCAGGACGGTGCGCTGTGGCTGGGCACCGACAACGCGCGGCTGTTCCGCTACGTGCTGGCCGACGACCGGTTCGAAGACCTGAGCGCGATCCTCGCCGATCGCGGACGGACGCCGCACGTCACCGGCTTCGCGCCGGCCAGTCCGGACGACCTGTGGGTCGCCTCGGACGCGGGCCTGTACCGGCTGGATCCGCAGCGTCGCACCGCGCAGCCGCAGCCGGTGCCGGAACTCGGCCGCACGCCGCTGCGCACGCTCGCGACCGGGCGCGACGGCACGCTGTGGATCGGTACTCACGGCTACGGCGTGTACCGCTACCGGCCGACCACCGGCGAGCTCACCCATTACGCGTATCGAGAGAACGACCCCAGCGGGCTGAGCTATCCGGTCGTGCACGCGATCGTCGAGGACCGCCACGGCCACGTCTGGTTCGGCACCGGCGACGGACTCGACGTACTCGATCCGAAGACCGGGCGCCTGCGTCACTTCCGCCATTCCAACCGCGATCCGCACAGCCTTCCCGGCAATCGCGTGCGTGCGCTGCACGTCGCGCATGACGGCTCGCTGTGGGTCGGCACGCACGCCGGGCTGAGCCGCATCGTCGAAGAGAAGGACGGCGGCATCCACTTCGCCCATCCGCTCACCGGCACGCTCAGCAGCGATCTGGTACCGGTGGTGTTCGCCATCGCCGAAGCGCCGGCCGGACGCCTGTGGCTGAGCACGCAGGCGGGCATCATCAGCTACGACATCCGCGACGAACGCACGCGCAGCTACGGTCTCGCCGATGGCCTGCAGGACCTGGAATTCCACGGTGGCTCCGTCGCGCAGCTGGGCGACGGACGCATCGCCTTCGGCGGCGTGCGCGGACTGAACCTGTTCGATCCGCGGCGCATGCACGAGTCCGGCTACACCGCACCGCTGCGCCTGCTCGGCGCGTGGGTGGGCAACCAGGCCAAGGCCGATCCGCGCTCGCTGTGGCAGGCGCCGAATCTCGAACTCGACGAAGGCGACGGCCTGCTGCGCCTGCGCATCGGCGCGCTCGATTTCGCCCCGACCGCCGCCACGCGCTACCGCTACCGGATGGACGGTTTCGATCGCGAGTGGATCGACAACGGCACCGCGCAGGACGTGACGTACTCGCGCCTGCCGAACGGGCGTTACACCTTCCTCGTGCAGGCCACCAACCGTCACGGCGCGTGGAACGAGGCAACGCTGGAAATCCCCGTGCACGTCGCGCCGCCGCTGTGGCGGCATCCGCTGGTGATCGCGGCCGGCGTGCTGGCGTTGTTCGGCCTGGTCGGCGCACTGACGTGGCGTCGCATGCAGGATCGTCGTCGCGAACGCGGCTACTTCGCCCAGATCCGCGAACGCGACGAACGCCTGAAGCTCGCGCTGTGGGCGTCCGGCGAGCAGTTCTGGGATTACGACCTGGAACGCCGCGTGCTGCGCCGCACGCGCGCCGACGACCAGGCCGGCCTGACCACGGACCTGGGCGTGCAGACGCTGGTGGACGCGAACCTCCAGATCCATCCCGACGACCTGCCGCGCGCCATCGCCTCGCTGCGCCGGCACCTGCGCGGCGAAACGCCGCTGTACGTGTCCGAACACCGCGTGCGCGAGGTCGACGGCAAGTGGGTGTGGATGCGTGCGCGCGGTCGCGTGGTCGAACGCGACGCCACCGGCCGTGCGCTGCGCGTGGCCGGCACGGCGCGCGACATCACCGCCAACCGCAGCGCCGAGCGCGACCGTCGCGTCGCCGGCCAGGTGCTCAACAGCATGATGGAAGCGGTGGCGGTGTTCGACCAGGAATTCCGCTTCGTCTCGGTCAATCCTGCCTTCACCCGCATGACCGGCTACACCGATGCGGAAGTGATCGGCCGGCCGACGCGGCTGCTCGACAGCGACCAGCACGACCCGGCGTTCTACCAGCACGTGCGCGGCGAACTGCGCCGCAACGGGCGCTGGTCCGGCGAGATCTGGCAGCAGCGCAAGAACGGCGACGAATTCCTGTGCTGGTTCCAGGGCAGCGAAGTGCTCGACGCGGGCGGCCAGCACGGGCATTACGTCGCGGTGCTGGGCGATATCACCGACCAGAAGCGCGCCGAGCAGGAACTTCGCTATCTCGCCAACTACGACACGCTCACCAGCCTGCCGAACCGCGCTTTGCTGTCGGAGCGGCTGTCGCGCGCGATCGTGAAGGCGCGTCGCGGCAACACGCGCATCGCGATGCTGTTCCTCGACCTGGACCGGTTCAAGGACATCAACGATTCGCTCGGCCACGCCGCCGGCGACCGCATCCTGCGCGCGGCGGCGCATCGCCTGCAGCAGGCGGTCGGATCGCAGCACACCGTCGCGCGCCTGGGCGGCGACGAGTTCACGGTGCTGCTGGAGAACCTCGAAACCATCGAGCACGCCGAGCAGGTCGCGCGCGACGTGCTGGCGGCGTTCGAGGCGCCGCTCGACATCGACCAGCGCCACGACGTGGTGATTTCGCCGTCGATCGGCATCAGCCTGTATCCCGACCACGCGCTGGTGCCGACGGACCTGCTCAAGCACGCCGACACTGCGATGTACCAGGCCAAGGCCGCGGGACGCCGCACGTTCATGCGCTACACCGAGGCGATGGACGTGGAGATCCGCGGGCGCGCGACGATTTCCGCCGCGCTGCGCGGCGTGCTCGATCGCAACGAACTGCGGCTCGTCTTCCAGCCCAAGCTGTCGCTGGATCATTCGCGCATCACCGGCGTGGAAGCGCTGCTGCGCTGGACGAGCCCGGAACTGGGCGACATCTCGCCGGCCCAGTTCATTCCGCTCGCGGAGGAAAGCGGACTCATCCTCGACATCGGCGAATGGGCGCTGCGCGAGGCGTGCAGCGTGCTCAAGGGCTGGCGCATGAAGGGCCTGGACCAGCTGACGATGGCGGTGAACGTCTCGTCGCTGCAGCTGCTGCGCGGCAACCTGCCCAAGCAGGTCGCGCGTGCGCTGGTCGAAAGCGGCGTGCCACCGGAAATGCTGCAGCTGGAGCTGACCGAGAGCGTGATCATGGCCAACGCCGGGCAGACCTCGGCGACGCTGGATGCGTTGCGCTCGCTCGGCGTGGGCCTGGCGATCGACGACTTCGGTACCGGCTATTCGTCGCTGGCGTACCTGAAGCGCCTGCCGATCCACACGCTGAAGATCGACAAGGAATTCATCGGTGACCTCACCCGCGACGCCGACGACGAGGCCATCACGACCACGGTGATCGCGATGGCGCATTCGCTGGGCCTGACGGTCATCGCCGAAGGCGTGGAAACCGAGGCGCAGATGCAATTCCTGCGCGGTCGCGGCTGCGACGAGATCCAGGGGTACTGGCTGGCACGCCCGCTGGAGGCAGCCAGCTGCCTGTCCTTCATCCGCGCCTGGACGCCGCATTCGGTGCCGGTCGGCGGCGGGACCGTGGGCACGGTCTCCTGACGGGCGTGAACAGGCTCGCAGCCCTCGCCAGCCGCGCCCTTGACCCGTCACCGCGCCCTGCTATCGTGCCCGGCATGGAACAGGCCCATCTCCTCGCACAAATGCAGTCGCTGGCCGACCGTGTCGAGCAGTTGGCCGAACGCGCGCGCCGCCTCGCCGAGGAGAACCGCAGCCTGCGCCAGCAACAGGAACAGCTGATGGGCGAACGCTCCGCCCTGCTCGCCAAGAACGAACAGGCGCGCACGCGGGTCGAGGCGATGATCGCGCGGCTGAAATCGCTGGAACAGCACACGTGAGATCGCAATGACCAGCGAAGTCGTCAGCATCCGTCTGCTCGATCGCGAATACACCGTCGGTTGCGAGCCCGGCGAACGCGACAGCCTGCAGGCCGCCGCGAAACTGCTCGACGGGAAGATGCGGGAAATCCGCGGCAACAACCGCATGGCGGCGCTCGATCGCGTCGCCGTGCTCGCGGCGCTGAACCTCGCGCACGACCTGCAGCAGATGCGCGACGAACTGGCCACGCGCGACCGCGAACTCGAACGCACGCTCAACACGCTGCACCGCCGCCTCGACGATCTGTTCGACGCGCCGGCGCGCTGAACGACGCTGAATTGGCGGCGTTCCCGCCGCACTGAATCGTTCCGCGACGGCACCGACGAGCGGGCCCGCAGGCACGGCCTGGCGCGCTATACTTTCGCCACGTCCTCTGCTGTGCGCGACAGCGTGCGCAAACATTCGCCTTGTCCCTTAATGACGACCACGGGGGCGCGGCGGAAGCCCGGAGTGCAGGTCCGCCCCGTAGCGGGAAGCCCGAAGGCATCCAAGCGTCCCCACTTGAACCCCGGGTTCAAGGTCGTTTCGCAAGCATCGCCATTGGCGGAGGACTTCCATTTCACGGTCGCGGCAGAAATGCCGCACCACGGTTCGGGCGCGGATTCGCGCCCGAATTTCTATGGTAACGGCGTGGACCCACGCCCGAATCCTTTGCCTCCCCGTTCGATTCCACCGGCGACATGAGCCGCCGCACCACAGGATCCCGCGCTGCATGAGGGTCGATCGCACGGCGCTGCGCCGCGAACTCCGCAACCGCCGCCGCGGACTGGCCGCCGGCGATCGCATCGCCGCCGCCGAACGCCTCGCCGAACGCCTGCTCGCGCTGCCCTTCGCGCCGACGTCCGGCTATGTCGCCGGTTACTGGGCGATGGATGGGGAGATCGCCCTGCACGTATGGCAGCTGCGCCTGCCGCGCGCATGCGTCTATTGCCTGCCGGTCCTCGAGGAGGACGGCCGGCTGCGCTTCGCGCCGTGGCGTCCGGGCGATGCGCTGGTCAGCAATCGCCACGGCATTCCGGAACCCGACATCGCATCGACCTCGCTGCTCGAGCCGGAGCAGATGAGCCTCGTCGTCGCACCGCTGGTGGGCTTCGACGAGCGCGGCCACCGGCTCGGCATGGGAGGCGGCTGGTACGACCGCAGCTTCGCCTTCCGCCACCAGCTCGCCGCGCCGCCGTGGCTGGTCGGAGCCGCCTTCGACGTGCAACGTGTCGACGCGCTCGATCGCGCGGACTGGGATGTCGCCCTCGACGCGGTGTGCACCGAATCGACCACGCTCGACTGCAGGAGTCCCGAATGAGCGCCCGTCGCCGCTACTGGCTGATGAAGTCCGAACCGGACACCTTCTCGATCGACGACCTCGAACGCGTCCGCACCGAACCCTGGAACGGTGTGCGCAACTACCAGGCGCGCAACTTCATGCGCGATGGCATGCAGGTCGGCGACGGCGTGCTGTTCTACCACTCCAACACCGACGTGCCCGGCATCGTGGGCACCGCGACGGTGGCGAGCAAGGCGTATCCGGACGAGACGCAGTTCGATCCCAAGTCGGACTACTACGACCCGAAGAGTTCACGCGAGGAGCCGCGCTGGTTCCTCGTCGACGTCGCCTTCGATCGCAAGCTCAAACGCACCATTACGCTCGACGAACTCAAGCAGCACGCCGACAGGCTCGGCGAGGACTTCGCGCTGATCCGCCGCGGCAATCGCCTGTCGGTGCTGCCGGTGTCGGCGGCGCAGTGGAAGTACCTGTTGTCGCTCGAGTGACGTCGCACGCGTCGCGCATTCCGAATTTCCACTCACCACGTAGCCCACAATGAGCGAAACCAAGCGCCTGGCCGGCGAGAAAGCCATCGAGTACGTCGAGGACGGCATGATCGTCGGCGTCGGTACCGGTTCCACCGTCGCCTACTTCATCGACGCGCTCGCGCGCATGAAGGACCGCATCAAGGGCGCGGTGTCGAGCTCCGAGCAAAGCACCGCGCGCTTGCGGCAGCATGGCATCGAGGTGCTGGATCTCAATGCTACGGGGCCGCTTTCGCTCTACGTCGACGGTGCGGACGAATGCGATCCGCACAAGCGGCTGATCAAGGGCGGCGGCGCGGCGCTCACGCGCGAGAAGATCATCGCCGAGGCCAGCCAGACCTTCGTATGCATCGTCGACCCGAGCAAGCGTGTCGACGTGCTGGGCCGGTTCCCGCTGCCGGTCGAGGTGATCCCGATGGCGCGCAGCCTGGTCGCGCGCGAGATACAGGCGATGACCCGTGCCCAGCCGGTGTGGCGCCAGACCGCCGACGGCGCCGGCGTCGTGACCGACAACGGCAACGTGCTCCTGGACATCCACGGGCTGTCCATCGTCGATCCGGTCGGCCTGGAGCAGGCGATCAACCAGATCCCGGGCGTGGTGAGCGTCGGGCTGTTCGCGCGTCGTCCGGCGGACGTGGTGATCGTGGGCGGCGAGCCGCCGATCGTTCTGTAATCCCGTTGGCCGGTCTCGCGGATTGAGACCGGCCGGGTCGACAATTCGATCGCATGCGCGCCGGCGACGCCGGCGCGCCAGACTTCCCTCCGGTGCGATCGCCGGTACGCCATGACCCTGCGCTGCCTCTTCGTCGACTTCAACTCGTACTTCGCTTCGGTCGAACAGTACGACGACCCGGCGCTGCTCGGACGGCCGGTCGCCGTCGTGCCGGTTATGTCCGCGACGACGTGTGCGATCGCCGCGAGCTACGAGGCCAAGGCGTTCGGCGTGAAGACCGGAACGCCGGTCTGGGAAGCGCTGGTGCTGTGCCCGGACCTGGTGCTACGCGAGGCGCGGCCGGCCCGCTACATCGCCCTGCACCATCGGCTGATGGCGGCGATCGAGGACTGCATTCCGCACGGCAAGGCGGAGTCGATCGACGAAGTACCGTGCTGGCTGATCGGCCGCGAACGCGAGCGCGCCAACGCCGAGGCGATCGCGCTTCGCATCAAGCAGCGGCTGGTCGACGAGGGCTTCAGCCCGGCGATCCGCTGCTCGATCGGCATCGCACCGAACCGCTTCCTGGCGAAGACGGCGTCGGACATGCGCAAGCCGGACGGGCTGACGGTGCTGGAGCAATCCGATCTCCCGGATTCGCTGCATTCGTTGGAATTGCGGGATTTCTGCGGGATCGGGCCGGCGGTGGAGCAACGCCTGCTGCGCGCGGGCATCCATACGTCGGAGCAGCTCTGCGCGGCGTCCCGATCGCAGTTGCGCGCCGCCTGTGGCAGCATCGAAGGCGAGCGCTACTGGTTGCAACTGCGTGGCCATGAATTGCCGGGCCGCGCCGAGCGCCGCGCCTCGCTGGGTCATTCGCACGTACTCGGCCCCGAACTGCGCACCTTCGAAGGCGCGCGCGCCGTGTTGTTCAAGCTTCTCGCCAAGGCCGCGATGCGGTTGCGGCATGAGCGCCACCTCGCGGGTGGTTTGGCGATCCGCATGCGCTTCGTCGGATTGGACAAGCGATTCGAACGCGACCTGACGTTTGCCCCGCTCGACGATACGCCGACGTTGCTGCGGCTGCTGGGCGATGAGCTCGCAGCGTTGGAGAGCGCCATCCAGCGCCGGCGCTGGAACGTGAAGCGGCATCCACCGCTGTCCGTCGCCGTGACGCTTACCCAACTCGAGCCGGTGGGCAGCATCACGCAGGAACTCATGGCCTCGCGCGGGCGCGCGAAAGCGATCAGCGCGACGCTCGATTCGATCAACCGTCGTTATGGCAACAACGCGCTCTACTTCGGCGCCATGCAGGAAGCGCTGGAGCAGGACGCCGCTCCGATGCGCATTCCGTTCGCGACGATTCCCGAGGTGGGGCTGGAAGAAGACGTCGGCGCGCGCAAGCCTGCCGATACCGCCGAGGAGCTTTGGCTCGAGCGCGAGCGCCAGTTCAAGGTGATGGCCGAAGAGGCGCACCGGAAAGCACGGGAACACCCGGAGCGGGTTCGGGCTGCCGCAAAGCCATTCGGAGTGGGTGGCTGGGTGCGAAATCCAGCAGCCGAGCCGGAGGCGCCCGGAACTACGGGATCGCTGTTCTAGGCCGTGAAAAGCGCCACTGGGCAGGCTCGAGTTT
>NZ_JADWPE010000006.1 GCF_017308985.1 Lysobacter changpingensis
TCGGGAATCGGGAATCGGGAATCGGGAATCGGGAATCGGGAATCGGGAATCGGGAATCGGGAATCGGGAATCGGGAATCGGGAAAGCAAATCACCGGCTCGTTTTGAAGTCCGTCATGCCGGCGAAGGCCGGGATCCTGGCCCGTAAACGCGCGGGCACTCCCTCGCCCGTCGCACCATCTCTCACCGTCATTCCAGCGAAAGCTGGAGCCCATGTTGCTCTTCGTCTTGGTGAGAACGGCGGCGTGAGTGGGCTCCAACGCACCGACCACCCCGCCCCTCACCCCAACCCCTCTCCCGATGGGAGAGGGGCTTCAGAGCCCTCATTCGCGCCGGCATGCCGCTGCGCACCATCGACTTTGCGCCGTCCGCCCGCAGACCTGCCGTGGCGAGGCCGCAACCACGCGGTGCTGCCGCGCCAACGCGACCGCCGTCGCATAGGCCATCCGGCGCATGCCGCGCGCGCGTACGGGATGCGATGATCGGCCGGTTCGCTCGCCCTGGGGATACCCGTGAAACGACTGCTTCTCGCCGCCGCGCTTTCGGCGCACCTCGCCCTCGTCTCGTCCGCCGCCCTCGCCGGCCCGGTCGACGACCGCTTCCAGGCCATCTACAGCAAGGAATGGCAGTGGCGGCAGGAGCAGACCGGCAGCGCCGACGAGGACAACGACGGGTCCAGCGACCGCCACGACCTGCCATCCGTCGATGCCGCCAGCCAGCACGCGCGGCTGAAGGTGTGGGAGGACGTCCTCGAGCAGCTCGACGCCATCGACGTCGCGAAGCTCGAGGCGCAGAACCAGGTGAACTTCGCCGTCTACCGCGCGCAGGTGGAGAACCTCGCCGCCGAGGTGCGCCTGCGCACCTACGAGATGCCGTTCAATTCGGATTCCTCGTTCTGGTCGAACCTGGGCTTCATGACGCGCCGGCCGATGCGCACCGTCGCCGATTACGAGGCCTACATCGATCGCCTGCGCGACGTGCCGCGCTATTTCGACCAGCACATCGTCAACATGCGCGCCGGCCTGGCGCGCGGCTTCAGCGTGCCGCGCGCGGTGCTGGATGGACGCGATGTGTCGATCGCCTCCGTCGCCGAGGTCAAGGACCCGCAGGCGTCGACGTTCTTCGAACCGTTGAAGAAGATGCCGTCGAGCATCCCCGCCGCCGAGCAGGCGCGCCTGCGCGAGGCCGCGGCGGCGGCGATCTCCGATCGCGTGGTCCCGGCCTACGCGAAGCTGCTGACGTTCTTCCGCAACGACTACGTGCCGCACGCACGCAAGACGCTCGGTGCCGAGCAGATGCCCGACGGCAAGGCGTTCTATCGCCAGCAGATCCGCGAGTACACCACGCTCGACCTGGGCCCGGAGGAGATCCACCAGATCGGTTTGAAGGAAGTCGCGCGCATCCAGGCGGAGATGGACGCGATCATCAGGCAGGTCGGATTCAAGGGCAGCTTCGCGGATTTCCTCAAGTTCCTGCGCACCGACAAGCAGTTCTACGCGACGACGCCGCAGGAACTGCTCGATCGCGCGGCATGGATCTCCAAGCGCGTGGATGGCGAGGTCGGCAAGTTCATCGGCACGCTGCCGCGCGGGCGCTTCACCATCGTGCCGGTGCCGCCGGACATCGCGCCGTTCTGGACCAGCGGTCGCGGCGGCGCGGGCACGTACTGGGTGAACACCTACGACCTGCCTTCGCGCCCGCTCTACAACCTGCCCGCGCTGACGCTGCACGAGTCCGCGCCGGGCCATGCGCTGCAGGGTTCGCTGGCGAAGGAACAGGGGGAACTGCCGGCATTCCGTCGCGAGACGTACATCTCCGCGTACGGCGAAGGATGGGGCCTGTACAGCGAGAAGCTCGGCGTGGAGATGGGCATCTACCAGACGCCGTACGAGGATTTCGGCCGCCTGACCTACGAGATGTGGCGCGCCTGCCGCCTGGTCATCGACACCGGCGTGCACCACAAGGGTTGGACGCGCGACCAGGCGATCGCCTACCTGCGCGATCGCACCGCGCTGAGCGAGCATGAGGTGACGACCGAGGTCGATCGCTATATCTCCTGGCCGGCGCAGGCGCTGAGCTACAAGCTGGGCGAGATCACCATCGTCCGCCTGCGCGGGGAGGCCGAAAAGGCGCTGGGCCCGAAGTTCGACGTGAAGGCGTTCCACGACGCGCTGCTCAGCGAGGGTTCGGTGCCGCTGCCGGTGCTGGAGCAGCAGGTGCGGGCGTTCATCGCGAAGTCCGCCGCCGAGGGCGCCGGCGGAAACGTGTCAACCGGCGCGGCGGCAGGGCGTTGACGCCGGACGGGCCCACTCAGCAGAGTGGGCCTCCCACATGGAGGTTTTTCCAATGCGTATCGCGATTGCCATGGTGTTCGCCGTCGCCCTGTTCGGCGCGGCGGGCGCGCACGCCGCCGAGTCGTATGCCTTCGGCAACCGGGTGCTGACCGTCGGCGACAGCGCCGGCAAGCTGGTAGAGCTGGCCGGCACCCCGGTCCACAAGGAGCCGGTGGAGAACAAATTCGGCGCCCATGAGGCGGAGCGCTGGGAATTCCGGCGCGACGACAAGACGCTGTTCGTGACGATCCGGGACGGGAAGGTCGCCCAGATCGACGAGGTTTACTGAGGTCTGATGGGGGGCGGGCGCGCTGGCGCCGGCTCCGCCAGGCAGGACGGACGATGCGCGGCGCTGAGGGCACGCTGCAAGCGGGCTTCGCCTCTCCCGCCCCCGATGACGGTTCTTCGGGGCGCGCGCCAAGACCCCCGAACGCCCGCCCCGCCTACGGTTGCTGCGATCGCCGCGGCTGTGGATAAGTGCTTGCCCGAGGCCCGGATACCGGGCATAATGCGCGGCTCGCTGCGTCCGGTCTGTCCATCAGGACTCGACCGGGCGGGGTCCGGAAGCACGATTCCGTCCCGCCGCCGGCAGCCAGGATTTCACTACCCGTATCGTGCGCCGCCACCGGATGTCCGGGCGCGGAGGGGCCGCCGCCGCCCTGGCCAAGGGCGACACCCCAATACCTTTCGAGGTGCGTATGGCCCGTATCTGCCAAGTAACCGGCAAGCGAACGACGACCGGCAACAACGTCTCGCATGCCATGAACAAGACCCGTCGCCGCTTCCTTCCCAACCTCCACGAGCGCCGCTTCTGGGTGGCTTCGGAGAACCGTTGGATCAAGCTGCGTGTTTCCAGTGCCGCCCTGCGCACCATCGACAAGAACGGCATCGATGCCGTCCTCGCCGACCTGCGCGCCCGCGGCGAGAAGATCTGAGGAGAACTGACCCATGGCTTCCAAGCGCGACAAGATCCGCCTGATCTCCTCGGCCGGCACCGGCCACTTCTACACCACCGACAAGAACAAGAAGAACACGCCGAACAAGATGGAGGTCAAGAAGTACGACCCCGTCGTTCGCAAGCACGTGATCTACAAGGAAGGCAAGATCAAGTGACGTGACGGCCCGCACGCGCGCAGCGCGTGTGGCTTTGCCGGAACGTCATCCCCGCGAAGCGGGGATCCAGCGCCTTCCAGCTTGTTCGAAGCTTCAGCAAGAACCCCGCCGAAAGGCGGGGTTTTTGTTTGGGCGTCGGGTCGACGTGTTGGACGAGTGCTCCTTCTGTCTGCGGTCGACACGGCTCCGCTTCTGGGCTTTGCGCACTGATGCCCGCACCACTCAAAAAGCTACGGCCCCTTTCGGGGCCGTAGCAATCATCACGCTGGATCGTCGATCAGAACCGCTGTGCGTACTTCAGGTAGTAGAAACGGCCGATATCGAAGCCGCCATACATGCCGAAGTCCGAGTTCGGGCTGGTGTACAGGTACGTGCCCTGATGGTCGAACACGTTGTTGGCGCCGATCGAGACGGTCGCGTTCCACGGCGTGTTGTAGCGGAACTGCACGTCATGGAAGGTGTTGGCGCCGGTCTCGTTCGTCGCCTGTGCCAGCGTGTACGACGAGTAGAAGTCCGGATTGTTGCACTCGCCGTCGTACGCGCACGCTTCCTTGATGCCGGAGTAATAACGCGTGCTCCACGTTGCGCCGAAATCGCCCAGGTTCCAATCCAGGCTCAGGTTCGAACGAACGCGGAAGTACGCGTCGCTGTCCACCGACCAGCTGTTCTTCTGCTCGACCGGCGTGACCGCCTCGTTGTCGCGCTTGTATTCCCAGTAATCGATGTACGAGGTCTTCCAGTCGATCGTGAAGTTGCCGATGGACGTCTGGGGCAAGCGGTAGCGGAGGTTGAAATCGTAACCTGCCGTCTCCTGGTAACCGCCGTTGACCAGCGTGACGGTGGCATCGACGATCTCACCCGGAGCGGTTCCGATCGTGCCGGTCAGATCGCGGGTGAAGCCCGAGCACGAGGACGCGATGCCCAGCACGTAGCAGCGATTGAGGATGGCCGTCATCGTTTCGGCGGCAATGACATCGTCGATGCGGATCTTCCACCAGTCGAGGCTGATGTCGAGCCCTTCGGCGAAGCCCGGGCTGTACACGAAACCGAACGTGGAAGACTTCGAGGTTTCGGGCTTCAGGTTCGGATTGGACGTCACCAGGAACGGCGAATCGGCCTGCGTGTTCGGGCCCGCGGCCACCGTGCTCCCCGAGGCGATCTGCCGGAAATCCGCCGGAACGCCATCGGCGACACAGCGCGCGAGCACCTGCGGATTGCTGGCGGCCGAGCCGAAGTTCGTATCGCACGGATCGGTGTAGAACGCGAAGGTCTGCGAGTCGCCACCGTACAGATCGTCCAGCGCCGGAGCGCGGAAGCCGGTCGCGTAGGTGCCGCGGATCAACAGGTCGTCGATAGGACGCCACTTCAGACCGAACTTCCCGTTGACCGTGTCGCCGAACGTGTCGTAGTCGGAGTAGCGGCCCGCCACGTCGATCGACAGCTCCTTGGCGAACGGCATGTCGGCCAGGATCGGTACGTTGAACTCGAGGTAGAACTCGTCCAGTGAGTAGCCACCGGCGGTTACCGCGCCCGCCAGGTCCGTGCTCAGGCCCGACTGCTTCAGCGCGTCGGGTTCGAACCGGGCCTCTTCCTTGCGGTGTTCGTAGCCCATGGCCATGTTGAGGTCGCCCGCCGGCAGGGTCGCCAGCGTGCCGCTCAGGTTGAGGCTGTAGACGTGGGTCGTGGTCTCCGACGTATCGTGCGTCGGCAGGAACAGGTAGTCCTCCAACGCCTGATTGCCGGTGAGGCCACCCGCGCCGGCCTGGCCATAGGGCAGCGCCGGATTCCACGGAACGCATCCGGCGATCACGTTGTCGGCAGTGCCGCAGCGCGCGACCCCGTCGGCGTCGATGAAGCTCGGGCCGAGCGCCGTGCGCGCGTTCGGGATGAAGAGATTGCCCGTGCCCGCCTGCAGTCCCTTGTTCTGGTTGTAGAGATAACCGGCATCCCAGTCCCACGGCTTGTCGCCGATCTCGAACGCGCCCTGCAGCGTGGTGCCGAAACGGTACGTGGTCAGTTCGTTATGCGTCTGCCGCGGCACTTCCCAGGTGCGGCGGACGAACTGCGCGTCGGTGCCGAACGGGTTGTACACATTGTCCGCCGACCAGATGTTGCGGACGCCATCGTTGCTGCTGGTGGACCCGAACGGATAGCCGGCGATCTGCTGCAGCGTGTCGCGGTGCGTATAGAGCGCATCGGCCGTCAGGCGAACCCGGTCGGTGAAGTCGAAGCCGCCGTTGGCGAACACCGAACGACGCTCGATGCCCGTGCGCAGGAACATCGCTTCATTCGTGTTGACCAGATCGAAGTTCTCGCCCTCACCGTAACGGTGGTAGTTCGCCGGATCGCTCGGATCGGCGCCCGGGTCCAGGGTCCAGGAACCACCACCATCCGGAAGGTTGATGCGTCCCTTGTAGGTGTTGCCGCTCCAGCCACTGGAGTCGAGGATCGTGTTGCCATCCTCATCGACGCGCCTTTCCGGAAAACGGTGATAAGGGCCGTTGGGAAAGTGCGAGAACTCGCGATCGCGCGCGTTGACCGGCTCTTCCTGCGAGTATTCGGCGCCCAGCATCACGGAGCTGCGCTCACCCGAGCTGCCCAGCAGCATGTTGTACTGCTGTACTTCGCCGTCGCCTTGGCTGTACTGGCCGATGTAGGCGCTGGCCTCGGCGCCATCGAAGTTCTTGCGGGTGATGATGTTGATCACGCCCGCGATCGCGTCGGAACCGTAGATTGCCGATGCACCGTCGGTCAGCACTTCGATCCGCTCGACCACGCCGGTCGGGATCGAGGCCAGGTCGGCGTATCCGCTGGAGGTGATGCCAAGGCGCTTGCCGTCGAGCAGCACGAGCGTGCGCTCGGGGCCAAGATTGCGCAGATCGACGTACTGCCCGCCCACTTCTTCGCCGGACGACAGCGCGTTGGCGCGGCTGATCGCCGGCGAGCCGGCGGTGGTGATGTTCTGGATGATGTCGCCGACGCTGGTGAAACCCTGCTTCTGGATCTGCTCGCGGGTCATCATGATGACCGGGTTGGCAGTCTCGATGCTCGCCTGACGGATACGCGACCCCGTCACCTCGATCTTGTCCAGCGTGGTCGCGTCCTTGCCCGATTCCTGCGCCAGGGCGAACGTCGGCGCGAGCGCGACCGCGATGCCCGCCGGCAGCAAGCCGACGCGCACGACCGCGCGCATGTTGCGATGCTTCATTTCTCTCTCCAGAGTTCTGTTATGAGCGCGTTAAGGGCGCTGCAAAACCTTAGGGCCCGGGTGGTCCGAGCCGGTTTCCCGTGCGAAGCGGAGAGATTCGCGACCGGCGGCAATGTGGTTTGCGCGCGCGGGAGCGCACGTTTGCGCGCTTTGTCCATCGGTGCCCGGCGTGGAGCTGCGGTAGTCCGACGCGGTCATGCCGAAATGGGCGCGGAAACTGCGCGCGAAGCTGCAGTTGTTGTCGAAGCCGCTGGCGATGGCGACCTCGCCGATGGTCATCGGCGTGGTGGACAGCAGGTTCGCCGCGTGTTTCAGGCGCAGGTTCGCGCAGGCGGCCTGCGGGCTTTCGCCGTACAGGCGATGGAACACCTTGGAGAAGTACCACATCGAGAACTGGGTGCGTTCGGCCAGCTCGGAGATGCGGATGATGCGGTCGCAGTTGCCCTCCATGAAGAGACGGGCGCGCTGCATGCGCTCGAACACCTGCCGCTTGCGCGCCAGCGATGCGCCCGGGCACAACGGGATGCGGCTGCGATCGTCGGCCTGCATGTCCTGCAGGTTGAGCAGCAGCGAGCGCACGCGCGCCTGGTAGGCGGTCGCACCCAGCATGTTGTCGCGATGGCGGGCGATGCGGTACCAGTGGCGGGCGATGTCGCACGCCTCACCGGACGCGACCTGACCGAGTCCCACATGCAGATCGAAGTTGCCGAAGCGCGTCATCGACTTCAGCGCATCCTCGGAGATCGCCATGCCGAGGGTCAGCCCCTGCGCGTCGGCCTGGACGAGTGGCGCCGAATCCTTCGCGAACGCGATCCAGTCGCCGGCGCGAAGATAGAACCGCCCTTCCTTCGCTTCGACCCAGGCGCCACCGCGCATCTGGATCCAGATCGAGAGGTCCTGTCCGTGGTACTCCACGCTGCCCAGGCGGGAGGCACCGATGCATCGTGCCCACTGTCCTTGCGCCGATCCGATGCGCAATAGCTGTCCCCGGTCTGCCCACTTTGCCTTATCCATGGTTATTTATTCCTGCGTCTGGTGGGGGCAGGCTATGAGGACATTCCCACGACACTCCATAGGATTCATTCGCTGGTCAGTTTCTGCTCGACGCGTTGATCGATGCGGAGCTGATGTCTTGCCAGGAGCGCTCGAATGAATTTCGAAATCCACTTCGGCTATTTGCTCTTCCTGTTCGACTGGTTGATCCGTCTCGCCGCACTGGCGTGGATCCCGGTGCGCAGCCCGCCCGCGGCGGCGCGCAGCTGGTTGCTGCTGGTGGGCTTCGTGCCGCTGTTCGGATTGCCGCTGTACCTGCTGCTCGGACATCCATGGCTGGCGACGCAGCGGCGGCAACGGCAGGCGCTCGCATCGCAGCTGATCCGCGATCGCCAGGCGAGTCTTGCGATGCTTCGCTGGACGCCGGCCGCGCACGGCCTCACCTCCGACATCGCGCGGCTCGCCGAACGCCTGGGCGATTTCATGCCGGTGCACGGCAACACCGTCGAACTGCTGGACGATTACGCGACGTCGATCGACGCGCTGGTTGCCGACATCGACGCGGCGCGCGAGGAAGTGCACCTGCTCTACTACCTGATGTTCGACGACGTCGTCGGCCGCGCCGTGTGCGAGGCGCTGCAGCGCGCCAGCGGGCGCGGCGTGCGCTGCCGGTTGCTGCTCGATGCGGTCGGTGCGAAGTCCGGCCTCCGGGCATTCGCCGGGCCGTTGGGGAACGCGGGCGTGGACGTGCGCGCGATGCTCGCCGGCGGCCTGAGGTGGCGCAGCCTCTCGCGCATGGACCTGCGCAACCACCGCAAGCTCGCGCTGATCGACCGGCGCATCGGCTACGTCGGCTCGCAGAACCTCGCCGACGCCGGCTTCGTGCCCGGCCATCCCAATCGCGAGCTGGTCGCGCGCGTGCGCGGGCCGGTGCTGCGGCAGATCGCGGCGTTGTTCGCGAGCGACTGGCTGATCGAGACCGGCGAGCGGCTGGAGATCGGCGATTTTCCAGGCGGCGAAGCGGGCCGCACGCCCGCGCAGATGCTGCCCAGCGGCCCGGCGTATCCGTTCGAGAACGCGCGCAACCTGGTCGTCGCGCTGGTGCAGCGTGCGCGTCGGCGCGTGGTGCTGGTCACGCCCTACTTCGTGCCGGACGACATGACGCTCGGCGCGCTGCGCGTGGCGGCGCTGTCGGGCATCGACGTGCAGCTGGTGCTGTCGATGAGCAACAACCAGACGCTGACGCGCTGGGCGCAGCGGTCCTATTACGACGAACTGCTCCGGGCGGGCGTGCGGATCGCGCTGTACCGCCCGCACTTCCTGCACGCCAAGCACCTGAGCGTGGACGACGAGGTCGCGCTGATCGGCTCGATCAACCTCGACATCCGCTCCTTCGCGCTGAATGCCGAAGCCGGGCTGCTGTGCTTCGATGCGGAGGTGGTCGCCCGGTTGCGCAGGATCGAGGCCGACTACCTCGCCGATGCGCGGCAACTGGAGCTGCACGAATGGCGCCGCCGTCCACGCTGGCACCGCAGCCTGGAAGGCATGGCGCGGCTGGCCGACTCGCTGATGTAGGCGGGCCGGCGCATTCAGCGACCCGGGCCGGACGCGGGCGGCCGTCGGCGTTCTACACTCGCGGCGTGTTCCCTGCAGGGCGGCTTACGTGATCCCAGGCTGGATTCTGCTGCTGGTTTCGGCGGCCTACGTGGGCGTGCTGTTCGCGGTGGCCTATTTCGGCGACCAGCGCGAAACCACGCCGCGGGCGCGCTGGCTGCGGCCGGCGGTGTATTCGCTGGCGCTGGCGGTGTACTGCTCGTCGTGGACGTTCTACGGTGCGGTCGGCACGGCGGCGCGCACGGGGCTGGGATTCCTGCCGATCTACCTCGGCCCGCTGCTGATGCTGCTGTTCGGCTGGCGCATCCTGGAACGGCTGGTGCTGATCTCCGGCGAGCACCGCATCGTGTCGATCGCCGATTTCCTGTCGTCCCGCTACGGCCGCGCGCCGGGCCTCGCTGCGCTGGTGGCGGCGGTCGCGCTGACCGCGGCCGTCCCGTACGTCGCGCTCCAGTTCAAGGCCGTCGCGATGAGCGTGGAAGTGCTGGCCGACGTACGCAGCGACGCCGGCCTGCTGTCGGACCCGGCGTTCTACGTGGCGCTGATGCTGGCCGCGTTCGCGATCCTGTTCGGCACGCGCCAGATCGACGCCACCGAACACCATCGCGGCATGGTGCTCGCCATCGCGCTGGAATCGCTGGTGAAGCTGCTCGCGTTCCTCGCCATCGGCCTGTTCGCGCTGGCGCACCTGCCGGGCACGGGCAACCTGGTCCAGCGGATGGTGCAGGCCGCGCCGGTGGTGACGGCGCAGGGCCTGCCGGCGGGCTTCGTCGCGCAGACGCTGCTGGCGTTCACCGCCATCGTCTGCCTGCCGCGCCAGTTCCACGTCGCCGTCGTCGAATGCCAGGACCCGGCCGACCTGCGGTCGGCGCGCTGGATGTTCGGCGCCTACCTGGTGCTGATCTCGCTGCTGGTGGTGCCGATCACGCTGGCGGGGCAGTCGCTGCTCGCCGGCACGGGCGCGTCGCCCGACACCTACGTGCTCGCGCTGCCACTGGCCCTGCAGCACGAGACGCTGGCGTTGATCGTCTACATCGGCGGGTTCTCCGCGGCGACGGGCATGGTGATCGTCGCCAGCGTCGCGCTCTCCACGATGGTCAGCAACGACCTGATCATGCCGCTGCTGCTGCGCGGTGGCGCGCTGCACGAAAGCCAGGGCATCGACAAGCAGGTGCTGTGGGTGCGCCGCATCACCATCTTCGTGCTGGCGATGATGGCCTACGGCTACCACCGCGGCTCGGCGTACTACGGCGGCGGCGAGGACACGCTCGCGCAGCACGGACTGCTCGCGTTCGCGGCGGTGGCGCAGTTCGCGCCGGCGCTGATCGGCGGCCTGTACTGGCGCGGTGCGAGCCGCGCCGGTGCGTTCTCCGGCCTGTTCGCCGGCACGGTGCTGTGGCTGTACACGCTGCTGCTGCCGGCGCTGGCGCGCGGTGGCTGGTTCGGCACGCACTGGATCGAACAGGGGCCGCTCGGCGTGGACTGGCTGCGGCCGGAACAGCTGTTCGGCCTGCACGGCTGGGATCCGCTCACGCACGGCGCGTTCTGGTCGCTGCTGTTCAACGTCGGCGTGTTCCTGTTCGTCTCGGTGCGGCAGCGTCCGCGTTTGCAGGAGCAACTGCTCGCTGCGCCGTTCCTGGATCCCTACGTGCAGCGTCCCGCGCTCGGCCCCGGCGGTTGGGCCGGCAGCGTGCGCGGCGGCGAACTGCTCGCGCTCGCCGAACGCATCGTCGGCGAACGCCATGCGCGCCGCGCCTTCGAGGAGTACGCACTGCAACAGGGCCGCACGTGGCAGCCGGAACAACCGGCCGACCGCGCACTCGCGCAGTTCACCGAACGCCTGCTCGCCTCGGCGATCGGCGCGGCTTCGGCGCGCCTCACGCTCACCACCGCGCTGCGCGGCTCGGGCATGGAACTGGGCGAAGTGGTGGCGCTGCTCGACGAAGCGAACCAGGAATTGCGCTTCAACCGGCAGATCCTTTCCACCACGCTGGAGAACATCAGCCAGGGCGTGAGCGTGGTCGATGCGGAAATGCGCCTGGTCGCATGGAATCGCCGGTACCAGGAGCTGTTCGAATATCCCGACGGCATGCTGTACGTGGGTCGCCCGGTGAGCGATCTCATCCGCTGGAACGCGGAACGCGGCGAGATGGGCCCCGGCGACATCGACGAGCAGGTGCGTCGCCGCCTGAAGCATCTTCGCGCCGGCGTGCCGCACGTGTTCGAACGCGTGCGCGCGAACGGACAGGTGATCGAGATGCGCGGCCGTCCGCTGCCCGGCGGCTACGTCACGACGTATTCCGACGTGACCGATTACAAGCGCGCCGAGCAGGGCCTGCGCGAAGTCAACGAAACGCTCGAACAGCGCGTCGAATTGCGCACGCGCGAGGCCGAGGCCGCGCAGCAGTCGAAAACGCGCTTCCTCGCGGCGATCAGCCACGACGTGCTGCAACCGCTCAACGCCGCGCGACTGTTCGCCAGCGCGCTGCGCGAAACCAGCGACGTCGCCGAGCAGGCGCACCTGGCCGAACGCGTCGATGCATCGCTGCGCGCCGCCGAGGACCTGCTCGACGGCCTGCTCGATATCTCACGTCTCGACGCAGGCGCGCTGCGCATCGCCATCACCGATTTCGACGTCAACGAGCTGTTGCGCGAACTCGTCGCGCAGTACGCGCCGGTTGCCGCCGGACGCGGACTGCAGCTGCGCGTGCGCGCGCCGGACACGCCGCGACCGGTGCGCAGCGACCGTCGCCTGCTGCGTCGCGCCCTGCAGAACTTCCTCGCCAATGCCTTGCGCTACACGCGCGAGGGCGGCGTGCTGATCGCCGCGCGCATGCGCGAGGGCGCGGTCGAACTGCAGGTGTGGGACACCGGACCGGGCATTTCCGAACACCACCTGGCGCAGATCTTCGATGAGTTCCGCCGCTTCGAGACGCCTTCCGATGCCGGCGAACGCGGCCTCGGCCTGGGCCTGTCGATCTGCCAGCGCATCGCGCGCACGCTGGAGCATCCGCTGCGCGTGCGCTCGCGCGTGAACGTGGGCAGCGTGTTCTCGATCACCGTGCCGTTCGGCCGCGCGATGCACGCCGCGCCGCTGCCGTCGCCGCATGTGACGATGGGCGGCGATTCGCTCGCCGGCCTGCGCGTGCTGTGCGTGGACAACGATCGCGAGATCCTCGACGGCATGCGCAGCCTGCTGCAACGCTGGGGCGTCGTCGCGCTCACCGCCGCGAACGCGGATGAAGCGCTGGCGCGGCTCGACGAGCGGCCGGACGTCGCGCTGGTCGACTATCACCTGCACGACCGGCTCGACGGCCTGGGCGTGATCGACGAACTGCGAGCGCATTACGGCCGCCCGCTGCCGGCGGCGTTGCTGACCGGCGACGGCAGCGACGCGCTCAAGCTCGCCGCGCGCGAGCACGACTGCCGCGTGCTGACCAAACCGGTGAAGCCGGCGTCCTTGCGCGCATTCCTCGCCGCGCAGCGGCAGGCCGTGCACGCGTGATTGCCTTGACGACGCGCGCGATCATCAGCGATTCGACGCGCTGACGCGCCACACCACGTTGCCGACGTCGTCGGCGACCAGCAGCGCGCCGTCGCGTGCGATCGCCACGCCGACGGGACGTCCGCGCGCGTTGAGGTCGGCATCGAGGAAACCGCCGAGCACGTCGACCATCGTGCCGGTCGGCCGTCCGCCATCGAAGGGTACGAACACAACCTTGTAGCCCGACAGTGGCTGCCGGTTCCACGAACCGTGCAGGCCGATGAAGGCGCCGTTCGAGTAACCATCGCCGAGCTTCTGCCCCTGCGCGAACGTGAGGCCGAGCGGCGCGACGTGCGCGCCGAGCGCGAAGTCGGGCTCGCGCGCGGTGGCGACGAGGTCGGGGTTCTGCGGCTTCACGCGCGTGTCGACGTGCTGGCCCCAGTAGCTGTACGGCCAGCCGAAGAACGCGCCACGCTCGACGTGCGTGAGGTAGTCGGGCACGAGGTCGTTGCCGAGTTCGTCGCGCTCGTTGACCACGGCCCACAATGCGCCGGTGTGGGGTTCGAACGCGATGCCGACCGGATTGCGCAGGCCGCTGGCGAACACGCGGCGCGTGCGCGCGGCAGGATCGATCTCCAGGATGGCCGCGCGATCGACCTCGGCCTGCATGCCGTTGTCGGCGATGTTGCTGTTCGAACCGACGCCGACGAACAGCCGCGTGCCGTCCTTCGATGCGACCAGCGTCTTGGTCCAGTGATGGTTGAGCTGGTCGCCGCCGCCGGGCAGGTCGACGACTTTTTCCGGCGCGCCGTTCGCCTGCGTCTGTCCTGTCTCGTAAGGCAGGCGCACCAGCGCGTCGGCGTTCGCGATGTAAAGCGTGTCGCCGACCAGCGCCATGCCGATCGGCGAGGTCAGGTTTTCCGCGAAGGCGCTGCGCATTTCGGCCACGCCGTCGCCATCGGCATCGCGCAGCAGCGTGATGCGGTTCGCGCTGGGCACGCCGGAGCCGGCGCGCTTCATCACCGCGGCCATCACCTTGCCCTTGAGGCCCTTGATGCCGCGCTTGCCCGGCGGCGCGTTGCTTTCGGCGACCAGCACGTCGCCATTGGGCAGCACATGCAGCCAGCGCGGATGGTTGAGTCCGGTCGCGAGCGCCTTCACTTCGAGCCCCGCGGCGGGCGTCGGCGTTTCCACGCCGTCCCAGCCGCGCGCGGGCGCGATTTCGACCACCGGCAACGCCGACGTCTGCGGCGGCACGATCCGCGGGTTGGCGCCGGTGTCCTCGCCTTCACGCAGCTTCGCCTGGCCGCCGCAGGCGGCGAGTGTCGAAGCGAGCACGAGCGTGGCGATCCGAAGCGCCAGGTTCATGGAGAACGGGACTCCATTGCGACTGTTCCGCACGCTGTAGTACCGCAGCGGCGGTGGATCGGGCGTGAGTTGCCTCCGGGCGCCGGACGACGAGCGTGTCGCCGGGCTCAGTCGGCCTCTTCCGGCGGCGGCACGATCGCGCCCGGGTCCAGCGCGAGCCGGCCGGCGATCAGTACGGCCTGCGTGCGATTGCTGGCGCCGAGCTTGCGCAGGATCGCGGTGACATGCGCCTTCACCGTTGCCTCCGACACGCCGAGTTCGTAGCCGATCTGCTTGTTGAGCAGCCCCGCGCCGAGCATCTGCAACACCCGGAACTGTTGCGGCGTGAGATCGCGCAAACGCTGCGCGGCGTCGTGTTCGTCGGCGTGCGCCGCCGGTGCGGAGAGCGCGACCGACGGCGCCCAGCGATCGCCATCGAGCACGCGCGTGATCGCCTCGCCGAGCGTCGCGGCATCGGCGGATTTCGGAATGAAGCCGACCGCGCCGTGATCGAGCGCGCGGCGCATCACCGTGGGCTCCTCGCGCGCGGAGACGACGACGATGGGCAATTGCGGATGCAGCGCGCGCAGGTGCACGAGCGCGCTGAAACCCTGCGCGCCGGGCATGTTGAGGTCGAGCAGCAGCAGGTCGGCGTCGGGTTCGGCTTCGACCAGCGTGTACAGCGCCTCGACGCTGTCGGCCTCGCGCAGCTGCGCGTCCGGCAGCACGCGCGCGACCGCGCCGCGCAGGGCTTCGCGGAAGAGCGGGTGGTCGTCGGCGATGAGGAGGGTGGGCATCTGGTCGGGCTTCTGCTTCCCCTGCTGTCAGGGGAGGTTGGGAGGGTAAGCGGCTCGGGCGCCAGTGACGCAATGACGGCCGGCGATACATCCCTCCCCGTCCCTCCCCTGCACGCGGGAGGGAGTGCTTCCGGGAGGGAAGGAGTTACGAAACCCGCCGCTCGCGCACCAGCGATTCGACCACGCTCGGATCGGCCAGCGTGCTCGTGTCGCCGAGCTGGTCCGGTGCGTTCTCGGCGATCTTGCGCAGGATGCGGCGCATGATCTTGCCCGAGCGCGTCTTCGGCAGGCCCGGCGCCCATTGCAGGTGGTCGGGCGTGGCGATCGGCCCGATCTCCTTTCGCACATGGGCGATGAGCTCCTTGTGCAGGTCGTCGGTGGGCGACTCGCCGGCGATCAGCGTCACGTAGGCGTAGATGCCCTGCCCCTTGATGTCGTGGGGGAACCCGACCACCGCCGCCTCGGCGACCTTCGGGTGCGACACCAGCGCGCTTTCCACTTCCGCCGTGCCGATGCGGTGGCCCGACACGTTGATGACGTCGTCCACGCGGCCGGTGATCCAGTAATAGCCGTCGGCATCGCGGCGGCAGCCGTCGCCGGTGAAGTACGTGCCGGGATACGTGCGGAAATACGTGTCGATGAAGCGGGCGTGGTCGCCGTACACGGTGCGCATCTGGCCCGGCCAGGAATCGGTCAGCACCAGGTTGCCTTCGGCTTCGCCTTCCAGCCGCGCGCCGTTCGCATCGACCAGCGCCGGCTGGATGCCGAAGAACGGCCTGGTCGCCGAACCCGGCTTGAGATCGATCGCGCCCGCCAGCGGCGTGATGAGGATGCCGCCGGTTTCGGTCTGCCACCATGTGTCGACGATCGGGCAACGCGAATCGCCGACCGTTTCGTAGTACCAGCGCCACGCCTCGGGATTGATCGGCTCGCCGACCGTGCCGAGCAGGCGCAGCGACGCGCGCGAGGTCTTCTTCACCGGCTCGTCGCCGTCGCGCATCAGCGCGCGGATGGCCGTGGGCGCGGTGTAGAACAGCGTGACCTGGTGCTTGTCGATCACTTCCCAGAAACGCGACACGCTCGGGTAGTTCGGCACGCCTTCGAACACCAGCGCGGTGGCGCCATTGGCGAGCGGCCCGTACACGATGTAGCTGTGGCCGGTGACCCAGCCGACGTCGGCGGTGCACCAGTAGATGTCGTTTTCGCGCAGGTCGAAGACGACTTCGTGCGTGTAGCTCGCGTAGACCAGGTAGCCGGCGGTGGTGTGCAGCACGCCCTTCGGCTTTCCGGTCGAGCCGGAGGTGTAGAGGATGAACAGCGGGTCCTCGGCGTTCATGCGCTCGGGCGCGCATTCGGTGGGCTGGCCGTCGACGACCGCGTCGTACCAGCGGTCGCGCGGCATCTGCATCTCCACCGCCGAGCCGGTGTGGCGCACGACGAGCACGGTCTCGACCGTGTTGGTGCCGCCCATCTTCAGCGCGGCGTCGACGTTGGCCTTCAGGGGCACCTTCTTGCCGCCGCGCAGGCCTTCGTCGGCGGTGATGATGATGCGGCTCTGGCAATCGGCGACGCGATCGGCGATGGACTGCGGCGCGAATCCGCCGAACACCACCGAGTGGATCGCGCCGATGCGCGCGCAGGCGAGCATCGCGACCACGGCGTCGGGAATCATCGGCAGGTAGATGGTGACGCGATCGCCCTTGCGCACGCCCAGCGAGCGCAGCGCATTGGCCAGCTTGCACACGCGCGCGTGCAGGTCGCGGTAGGTGATGTGCTCGGCCGGCCTGGAGGGATCGTCGTGCTCGAAGATCAGCGCGGTCTTGTCGCCGCGCGTGGCGAGGTGGCGGTCCAGGCAGTTCACGCTCGCGTTGAGCTCGCCGTCCTCGTACCAGCGGATGCGGAAATCCTCCAGGTCGAAGCTGACGTCCTTGATCTTCGTCGGCTTGGCGAACCAGTCCAGCCGGTCGGCGACCTTGCCCCAGAACGCGGCCGGATCGCGCACCGATTCGGCGTACAGGCGCTCGTAGTCCTCGCGCGTCACGAGCGCCTTCGCGGCGAAGTCCGGATCGATCGGATAGACGGCGGCGGGATGGTTCATGGCGGGCGGCTCCGGGACGGCGTGAAAGGCGTTCCGGCCGAAGCAGGCGGCCGGAACGGCCAGTGTGCCGCATTCGCTGTCGGGCCTCATCCACGGGGGTGTAGACGATGGTCGTAGACGGCCCGCGCCTACGACCAATGGGGAATGGTTGTGCAGCGCGATGGCGCCGCAGGCTCGGGCCATGTCGGGCATCCGGTCCGGCGTTCCTTTGGGAGGGAATCATGTCCGCAAGCATTGCCCCGACGTCGAAGGCCGCGTCCCCGCGTCGCCGCCCGCTCGCCGCCGCATTGCTCGTCGCGCTCGCGTTGCCGGGGATGGCCTTCGCGCAGACCGCGAAGGAGAAGGAGCTGGAAGCGCGCGTCGCCCAGCTCGAAGCGATGGTCCAGCAACTGGTGGCGCAGCAGCAGCAACAGCAGAGCCAGATCAGCGAAGTGAAGACGGCCCAGGCCACCGCGCCCGCCGCACCGGCCACGCCCGCGACGGCGACCGCGGCCACGGGCGCGGCGGCACCGATCCAGAGCACGACGATCACGCCGACCGCGAATCCGAACTCGAAGTTCTCCTACGGTGGCTTCATCAAGCTCGATGCGTCGGTCACCTCGACCAACGACGGCGACATTCCCGACGGCACCGTGGGTCGCCTGTTCTACGTGCCCAAGGCGATTCCGGTCGGCCAGGGCGACCTGCGCGAAGGCGGCACCGACACCGACATGGGCGCCAATTTCTCGCGCTTCTGGTTCGGCGTGGACAGCGTCACCGACAACGACGACAAGCTGAAGGCGTACCTGGAGTTCGACCTGTTCGGCGGCGGCAGCACGGCCTTCACCGGCAACGAGGTCGCGACCAACACCTACGCGCTCACCCTGCGCCAGGCCTACGTGCAGTGGAACAACTGGCTGGCCGGCCAGACCTGGACGAACTTCCAGGACACCGCCGCGCTGCCCGACACGGTCGACTTCCTCGGCCCCACGGAAGGCACGGTGTTCGTGCGCCAGGCGCAGTTGCGCTACACCAACGGGCCGTGGTCGTTCTCGATGGAGAACCCGGAAACGGTCTACACGCCGTTCAACGGCAACATGGCGCAGATCGCCGGTGACGACGGCCCGATGCCCGACTTCACCGCGCGCTACACGGCCAAGGGCGACTGGGGCCACTTCGGCGTCGCGGGCCTGGTGCGGCAGCTGAAGTACCAGACCGCGGGCGTCGCCGGAACGCCGACCACGCCGGCGCTTCCGTCGATCGAGGACGAAAGCACCGGCTACGGCCTGAGCGTGTCGGGCAAGTTCAACCTCGGCAAGAACGACGACATCCGCTACATGGTCACCGGCGGCAGCGGCATCGGCCGCTACATCGGCCTGGCGCTGAACAACGACGCGGTGCTCGATTCCACGGGCGACCTGGACAACATCGACGTCATCGCCGGCTTCGTCGGCTGGCGCCACGTGTTCACTCCGAAGCTGCGCATGAACCTGTTCTATTCGCGCGCCGAATACGACCAGGACGTCGACCTCACCGGCCTTGGCATCACCCGGGGCGCGCAGTCCGCGCACGCGAACCTGATCTATTCGCCGCTGCCCAAGCTCGACCTCGGCGCGGAGCTGATCTGGGGCCAGCGTGAACTCGAGAACGGCGACCGCGGCGAGCTCAACCGCCTGCAGACGCACGTCAAGTACAACTTCTAAGGGGGCGAGAACGTGTCCACCATTACCGCAAACACCTCGAAAGAGGGCACGCTCAGCCAGGGGCACAAGAAGGTCATCTTCGCCTCCAGCCTGGGCACCGTGTTCGAGTGGTACGACTTCTACCTGTACGGCTCGCTCGCGGCGATCATCGCCAAGCAGTTCTTCAGCGGTTTGAACGAGACCAGCGCCTTCATCTTCGCGCTGCTCGCGTTCGCCGCGGGCTTTGCGGTGCGTCCGTTCGGCGCGATCGTGTTCGGTCGCCTCGGCGACATGATCGGCCGCAAGTACACGTTCCTGGTCACCATCGTGATCATGGGCCTGTCGACGTTCCTGGTCGGCATCCTGCCGAACTACGCGTCGATCGGATTCGCGGCGCCGGCGATCCTGATCATCCTGCGATTGCTGCAGGGCCTGGCGCTGGGCGGCGAGTACGGCGGCGCGGCCACGTACGTGGCCGAACACGCACCGCACGGCAAGCGCGGCCTGTACACCAGCTTCATCCAGACCACCGCGACGATCGGCCTGTTCCTGTCGCTGCTGGTGATCCTGGGCGTGCGCACGTGGATGGGCACCGAGGCGTTCGAGGCCTGGGGCTGGCGCATTCCGTTCCTGCTGTCGATCGTGCTGCTGGGCGTGTCGGTGTGGATCCGCATGCAGCTCAACGAGTCGCCGCTGTTCCAGCAGATGAAGGCCGAAGGCAAGCAGTCCAAGGCGCCGATCACCGAAAGCTTCTTCTCGAAGAACGGCAAGATCGTGCTGCTCGCGCTGCTGGGCGCGACCGCAGGCCAGGCGGTGGTGTGGTACGCGGGCCAGTTCTACGCGATGTACTTCCTGACGCAGTCGTTGAAGGTGGATGCGACGACGACGTGGCTGCTGATCGCCGCCGCGCTCGCCATCGGTACGCCGTTCTTCATCTTCTTCGGCTGGCTCAGCGACAGGATCGGCCGCAAGAAGATCATCATGGCCGGCTGCCTGATCGCCGCGATCACCTACTTCCCGCTGTTCAAGGGCCTCACCCACTACGCCAACCCGGCCATCGCCGAAGCCAGCGCGAACGCGCCGGCCGTGGTGCACGCCGATCCGCGCACCTGCTCGTTCCAGTTCGACCCGGTGGGCAAGAAGGTCTTCACCAACTCGTGCGACATCGCCACCGCCGCGCTCGCCAAGGCCGGCGTGCCGTACACGATCCAGGCGGCTCCCGCAGGCACGGTGGCACGCGTGACGGTGGGCGACGTCGAGGTCCAGAGCTTCGAAGGCGCGGGCCTGGGCAAGGACGACAGCAAGGCGAAGACCGACGCGTTCGGCACCGCACTGAAGCAGGCGCTCACTGCCGGCGGGTATCCCGAGAAGGCGGACCCGGATCGCATCAACAAGCCGATGGTGCTGCTGATCCTGACCATCCTCGTCATCTACGTGACGATGGTCTACGGCCCGATCGCCGCGTGGCTGGTGGAGCTGTTCCCCACGCGCATCCGCTACACCTCGATGTCGCTGCCGTACCACATCGGCAACGGCTGGTTCGGCGGCTTCCTGCCGACGATCGCCTTCGCGCTGGTGGCGGCCACGGGCAACATGTACTACGGCCTGTGGTACCCGATCATCATCGCGCTGATGACCTTCGTGATCGGCTCGCTGTTCCTGCGCGAGACGAAGGATGTGGATATCACCGCGTACGATTGATCGACGCTCGACCGGGTGACGTTCGATCGATCGCGGTTCGATCGTTGGATGCGACAACGCCGGCCTTGTGCCGGCGTTGTCGTTTGTGGGCCTGGCGATCGCTTCGGTGCTTCGCCTGTGCCAGTGTCGTCCGCGCACGCCCGCGCCTCAGCGGTCCACGAACGCCGCATCGCCCACCAGCTCACGCCGACGCTTCCCACTCAGCGTCCCCAACGCACGCCGATACGACCACGTCACCAGCTCGCGCAGGTAATCCTCCGGCACGCGGCGCACGTCGACGACGGTCACCCAGTACCAGCGTCCCATCCAACGCGCCGGCTTGATGCCGGGCTGGTCGGTGAGTTCTACGAAGCGTTCCGGCGTCGTGCGGAAACTGAAGCGCCAGCGCTCCGGCTCGCTGGTCTTGAAGTAGGCGAAGGTCTTGCCGCCCACCGAGTAGACGAGGATGTTCGACGGTTCGCCGTGCAGCACTTCCTTCGCTGCGGGAAACGACGCGCAGTAGCGCTTGAGCCGGGCGGTGTCCATGGCGGCATTCTCGCGCGTGTCTGCTGACAGCCTGCCGGCAGCAGCCATCCGCGTTCAGCCGTCCTCGCGGAAGTGATCGACCAGGAACTCGACCGTCGCGCGCACGCCGGGCAGCAGGCCGCGCCGGTGCGGCATCACCAGCGTGGTGGTCACCGTGCCGGCGTTCCAGTCCGGCAGCACGCGCACCAGCGCGCCCGACGCGATGGACGCCCGGCACATCCGCTCCGGCAGGCAGGCGATGCCAAGGCCGGCTTCGGCGGCGGCGATCAGCACCGTGGATTCGTTCGCGACCATGACCGCCTGCGGCGCGACCAGCGCGCGCCGGCCGGAACGATCGAACAGCGTCCACGTGGTCAGCAAGGCGCCCGACAGCACGCCGTCGTGCTGCGCGAGATCGTCGGGCGATCGCATCGGCGAACGCGATGACACATACGCGGGCGACGCCACCAGCACGACCGCCTCTTCCGACAGACGACGCTGCACCAGGCCCGAATCGGGAAGCGGCGCGAAATGGCTGCGGATGGCGATGTCCACGCCTTCCTGCGGCAGGTCGACGAAGCGGTCGGACACGTCCAGTTGCAGGCGCAGCTTCGGGTGCAGGCGCGCCAGGCGCGGCAGGCACGCGGCCAGCTGCAACTGCGCCACCGGCACCGAGGCACTGATGCGTACCGTGCCGCTCGGCTCGGCCTGGCGGTCGCGCACGATGGCCTCGGCGGCTTCGGCCTCGATCAGTGCGCCGCGCGCGTGCTCGTAGAAATCGCGCCCCAGCTCGGTCAGGGTGAAGCTGCGTGAGGTGCGATGGATCAGGCGCGCCGACAGTTGTTCCTCCAGCACCGCCACGCGCTTGCTGATCGTCGACTTGGGCAGGGCCAGGCGGCGCGAGGCCGCGGCGAAACCGCCGTGCTCGACGGCGGACACGAAGAACACCAGGTCGTTGAGGTTGAGCACGCGGCCGACATCCATGCATGTGGACGATAAGTCCCGATTCTGCCGGCTACTCGCCCAAAGTCCACAGATCTACCTTTCCGGCTGGCCAGCGCCGCTGGCCGGAGCCCATCAGAGGAGATTCCCCATGACCCCGATCCTGTTCTACGGCGTGCCGTCCGGCTGTTCCTTCGGTTCCATCGTCGCGCTGGAGTGGTTGGGCCAGCCCTATCGCCTGGCCCGCGTCGGCATGCCCGGGGAAGTGACCGGCGAGGACTACCGCCGCATCAACGCCGTCGGCGAGACCCCGACGCTGCGCACCGCCGACGGCGAGTTCCTGAGCGAGAGCATGGCCATCCTCAACCACCTCGGCGCGCGAGGCATCGGGACGAAGCTGGCGTTCGCGCAGGGCACGCCGGAATTCGACCGCCTCAACCACATGCTCGCCTTCCTCAACACCAGCTTCTTCGGCGCCTACGTACCGCTGTGGTACGCGCTGGAACACGGTGGCGACGAGGCCGAGCAGAAAGCGCTGACGGACTTCGGCCGCGCGAAGGTGCGCAAGGTGCACGAGGATCTGTCGGCGATGCTGGGCGACAAGCCGTGGCTACTGGGCGAACACCGCACGCTGGCCGACGCCTACTTCATCGGCATCGCGCGATGGAACGAGTACCACCAGGCCGTCGACCGCCGCGAGTTCCCGAACCTGCAGCGCCTGTTCGACAAGCTCGAAGCGGATCCGGCCGTCGTGTTCGCCCATGCCATCGAAGACCGGCGGCCCGCGACCAGCGCCGGCGGCTTCGTCGGCGAAGTGGCGCTGCGCGACGTGCTGGCGGAACTGCGCCAGGCCGCGTGAGCGACGGCATTCCATGGAAACGCAAAGGGCCCGCGCGAGGCGGGCCCTTTGTCGTCTGACGATGGCGCGGCCGCTTACGCGACCTTCACGATCCGCAGCGGATTGCTCCACTCCTTCAGCAGCTCGGCTTCGCGTGCCTTGGCCTTGTGCAGGTGGTCTTCCTTGACGTGGCCGTAGCCGCGGATGTGTTCCGGGATGCTCGCGATTTCCGCCGCGAGGTCCACGTTCGAACGGTCCAGCTTGCCGAGCAGGCCTTCCACCGTGCGGAAATAGTCCTCGATCAGCTGGCGCTCCATCTTGCGCTCCTCGGTCTTGCCGAAGATGTCGAACGTGCCGCCGCGCAGGAAGCGCAGCTTCGCGAGCCACTTGAACGCGGTGAACACCCACGGGCCGAATTCCTGCTTGATCAGGCGGCCCTGCGCGTCCCTCGATGCCAGCAGCGGCGGCGCGAGGTGGAACTTCAGCTTGTAGTCGCCATCGAACTGCTGCTCCAGGCGGCGCTGGAATTCGCCGCTGGTGTACAGGCGCGCGACCTCGTATTCGTCCTTGTAGGCCATCAGCTTGAACGCGTAACGCGCGACGGCTTCGGTCAGGTCGGTCGTACCGGCGACGTTACGTTCGGCCGCGTGCACCTTCGCGACGAAATCGCTATAGCGCTTGGCGTACTTCGCATCCTGATAGTCGGTGAGGAACTTCACGCGACGCTCGACGATCTCGTCCAGCGAACGCGACAGGCGCTCGTCGTCCAGCGGCATGAAGGCCACGTTGTCGCCGCCATGGGCCGGCACGTGGCGCAGTTCGTCCTCGCGACGCGTCGTGCGCGGTGCGGAGGTGGCGCCCCACTCGTTGCCTTCCCACGCGCCCGGCGACAGCATCGGCAGCGCGCCCGGCGTCGCTTCGGCGAGTGTCGGCGCGTTGCGGATCAGGCCCGCCGCTTCCATCACGGCGTTGGGATCGATCACCGCCAGGCGGCCCCACGCGAACGCGGTCTTGTTCATTTCGATGGCGGCGCCGTTGAGCTCGATGGCGCGCATCAGCGACTCCATCGACAGCGGCACCAGGCCGTGCTGCCACGCGTAGCCGAGGATGAACAGGTTCGTCGCGATCGCGTCGCCCATCAGCGCGGTGGCCAGCTGCGTCGCATCGACGACATGCGGATCGTGGCCGCCGAGGGCGACCTTCACCGCCGAGATGATGTCGGCCGCCGGGAACTGCATGTCCGGACGCGTGGTGAACGTGCCGGGCATCGCCTCATAGCTGTTGAGCACGACGTTCGAGCGGCCCGCGCGCACCTTCGACAGCGCCCAGTAATCGTTGACGACCACCATGTCGCAGCCGAGCACGAGGTCGGCTTCGCCCGCGGCGATGCGCACGGCGTGGATGTCGTCCGGCGTGCGCGCGATGCGGATGTGCGTGGTCACCGCGCCGCCCTTCTGCGCCAGGCCCGTCTGGTCGAGCACGGTCGCACCCTTGCCTTCCAGGTGGCCGGCCATGCCGAGCAGCGCGCCGATCGTCACCACGCCCGTGCCGCCGACGCCGGTGATGAGGATGTTCCAGGGCTGCGAGAGGTCGCTGGCGATCTTCGGCATCGGAAGATCAGCGAGGCGATCCTTCGCGGATGAGCCCCCGCTCTTATTCGGCGCGCCCTTGCGCAGGCCGCCGCCTTCCACCGTCACGAAGCTCGGGCAGAAGCCGTTGACGCAGCTGTAGTCCTTGTTGCAGTTGCTCTGGTCGATCTCGCGCTTGCGGCCGAACTCGGTTTCCTTCGGCAGCACCGAGACGCAGAACGACTTCTTGCCGCAATCGCCGCAGCCTTCGCACACGAGCGAGTTGACCATCACGCGCTTCTGCGGATCGACCATCTTGCCGCGCTTGCGGCGACGACGCTTCTCGGTCGCGCACGTCTGGTCGTAGATGAGGACCGAGGTGCCCTTGGTCTCGCGCAGGCGCTTCTGGATGGCATCGAGTTCCTTGCGGTCATGGAATTCCATGTCGCCGGGGAAGATCTCGCGCTTGCTCCATTTCGCGATGTCGTCGGACACCAGGATGATCGTCTGCACGCCTTCGCTGCGCACCTGGTGCGCGATCTGCGGCACCGACAGCGTGCCGTCGACGGGCTGGCCGCCGGTCATCGCGACGGCGTCGTTGTAGAGGATCTTGTAGGTGATGTTCACGCCGGTCGCGACCGACTGGCGGATCGCCAGCGAGCCGGAGTGGAAGTACGTACCGTCGCCGAGGTTCTGGAACACGTGCGGCGTATCGGTGAACGGCGCCTGGCCCGACCACGTCACGCCTTCGCCGCCCATGTGCGTGAAGGTGTCGGTGCTGCGGTCCATCCACGTGACCATGTAGTGGCAGCCGATGCCGCCCAGCGCGCGCGAACCTTCCGGCACGACGGTCGAGGTGTTGTGCGGGCAGCCCGAGCAGTAGTGCGGCACGCGCGGGAACACGGCGCGCGGCAGAGCGAGTTCGGATTCCTTCTCGGCCATCCAGGCCATGACGTTGCGGATGTGTTCGGAATCGTGGAAACGCTGGATGCGGCGGCCGATGACGCCGGCGATGGTGGCCGGCGTGAGTTCGCCGGTCGAAGGCAGGATCCATTCGCCGTTCTCGTCGTACTTGCCGACGATGGACGGGCGCTGGCCGCTCCAGTTGTACATGTACTCCTTCATCTGGCGCTCGATGAAGGCGCGCTTTTCCTCGACGACGACGATGTCCTCCAGGCCCTGCGCGAAACGCGTGATGCCCACCGGCTCCAGCGGCCAGGTCATGCCGACCTTGTAGACGCGGATGCCGAGGTCGGCGCAGGCCTGCTCGTCCAGGCCGAGGTATTCCAGCGCCTGCAGCACGTCGAGGTACGACTTGCCGGTGGTGACGATGCCCAGGCGCGCACGCGGCGAGTCGATCACGACGCGATCGATGCCGTTGGCGCGCGCGAACGCCTGCGCGGCCTTCACCGCGTACTTGTGCAGGCGCATTTCCTGGTTCATCGGCGGATCGGGCCAGCGGATGTTGAGCCCGCCTTCCGGCATCTCGAAGTCTTCCGGCAGCACGATGCGCGTGGCCATCGGATCGACGTCGACGGAGGCCGACGATTCCACCGTTTCGGCGATCGTCTTGAAGCCCACCCAGCGGCCGGTGTAACGCGACATCGCCCAGCCGACCAGGCCCATGTCGAGGATGTCCTGCACGCCGGCCGGGTTGAGGATCGGCATCATCGCGCTGACGAATTCGTCTTCCGAACCGTGCGGCAGCGTCGAGGAACGGCAGGCATGGTCGTCGGCCGCGAGCGCGAGCACGCCGCCGTAGTGCGACGTGCCGGCGGCATTGGCGTGCTTGAACACGTCGCCGGTGCGGTCCACGCCCGGGCCCTTGCCGTACCACATGCCGTACACGCCCTGCACTTTCGCGCCGGGGAACAGGTTGGTCTGCTGCGTGCCCCAGACCATCGTCGCGCCGAGGTCCTCGTTGAGGCCCGGGGTGAACTTCACGCCGGCGTTCTCGAGGAACTTGCGCGCGCGCCACAGCTCCAGGTCGAAACCGCCCAGCGGCGAACCGCGATAGCCGGAGATGAAACCGGCGGTGTTAAGGCCCGCGGCTTCGTCGCGCAGGCGCTGCATCAGCGGCAGTCGCACCAGCGCCTGCACGCCGGACAGGTAGATGCGGCCCTTCTCGCGGCTGTATTTGTGTTCGAGCGTGTAGTCGGTGTCGAGCACCGAGTTGGTGAGCGCGAGGTTCGCCGAGGACGGCGAGCTGAGTTCGGCGGTGCTGGTCATGCGTGGCTCCGGCGCGACGGGGGTCGCGGGGGTGGCTGCGGACGCCCGGCGTCACGCCTCACGGCACGTGGCCGCGAGGTCGGAATCCCGAGCAAAGACTCGGAATTGTAGCAGTTGGGCACGCTTCGACCGCCCGGCGGGTGCTGGGAAGGGGCGGGAGGTGACGCGGGGCGCCCTGTTCATCAAGACGACGCGGCGCCGTTCGCTTTTGTAGCCCGGGTAAGGCGGAGCCGCACCCGGGGAACGTGGCGGAAACCTCAACCCGGGTGCGCTGCGCTTACCCGGGCTACAACGGCTCAGGGTTGCCCAGCGATCCAGGTGCCCTGCACGTCCAAGGCGTCGTCCAGCACCACGAGGTCGGCGCGATACCCCGGTGCGATGCGCCCCAGCTCGCCGCCCAGGCCGATGAACTGCGCCGGGTACTGCGAGGCCATGCGGCAGGCTTCGTCGAGCGGCAGGCCGAGGCGCTGCACGGTGTTGCGCACGGCCGAGGCCATGTCGAGCGCCGAACCGGCGAGCGTGCCGTCGGTCGTGGTGCATTGCCCGTCGCGGCAGATCATCTCCACGCCGTAGAGCGAGAACGCCTCACGCTCGCCGCCCACCGGGGGCATGGCGTCGGTGACCAGCATCATCTTCCCGCGCGGGCGTGCGTTGATTGCCACGCGCAGCGACGCGTCGTGCACGTGGTAGCCGTCGACGATGATCCCGCACCACGCGTCGGGATTTTCCAGCGCCGCACCGACCGCGCCGGGCTCGCGCGAATTCATCGGCGTCATTGCGTTGAACAGGTGCGTGATGCCGGTGATGCCGTTGGCGAAGCCGTCGCGCAGTTGTTCGTACGTCGCGGCGGTATGGCCGGCCGCGATGATGACGCCGCGTTGGGTCAGCGCGCGCAACGTGGCTGATTCGAAACGCTCCGGCGCGAGCGTCACGAGCGTCACGCCGTCCTTGCCCAGCGAGGCGACGAGGTCGAGCTCGGCCGCGTCGGGCGTGTGGAACTTCGACGGATCGTGCACGCCCTTGCGCGCGGCGTTGAGGTACGGGCCTTCCAGATGCACGCCGAGCACGCCCGGCACGCGCTGTGCGATCGCCTCGCGCGTGGCGTCGATCGCCCGACGCATCACGTCGACGTCATCGCTGATCAGCGTCGGCAGCATGCCGGTCGTGCCGTACTTGCGGTGCGCGCTGGCGATGCGGCGCAGGCCGTCGGCGGTGGGTTCGTCGTTGAACAACACGTCGCCGCCACCGTTCACCTGCGTGTCGATGAAACCGGGCACGAGATAACGTCCGGCGAGGTCGACCACTTGCGCGCCCTTCGGCGGCTCGCCCGGCACGACGGCGACGATGTGGCCGTCCTCGACGAGCACGCTGACGTTCGACTCGAAACCGTTGTCGGTGAGGATGCGGCCGTTACTGAAGGCGATGGTCATGGTCGTGATTTGTGATTCGTGATTTGCGATTCGTGATTGGTGACGGTGAATGGGGCTGGCTCGCTTCTGCTTTCGCGAATCACGAATCTCCAATCACGAATCACGGGACATCACACCGTTTCCGTCACCTTGTTCAGATGCGGCGGCACGTCCGGATTGTGGCCGCGCGCGACGGCCAGCGCGTTCACCGCCTTGTAGAAGCACTGCACGGTGAGCAGCGGCGTGCACGCGGGATGCGGCGAGGCCGGCATCGGCAGCACGTCCGGACCCTGCGCGCCGGGCAGCGCGATCCACACCGGCGCGCCGCGCTGGTGGAATTCCTCGGCGACCGACATCGTGCTGCTGCACGTGTCGTCGTCCTGCGCGAACGCGAGCACCGGAAAGCCCGGGCCCACGATCGCCATCGGTCCGTGCTTCACCTCCGCCGAGGAGAACGCTTCGGCGTGCAGGCCGCAGGTTTCCTTGAACTTCAGCGCCGCTTCCTGCGCTGCGCCGAGGCCGAGGCCGCGGCCGACGACGAAGAGGTTGCGTGCGTCCTTCAAACCATCGACGACCGGCGACCAGTCCATCTTCCACGCCTCGCGCAGCGCGGCGGGCAGCGCGTCGACGGCGGCGAGCAGCTTCGCGTCGCCGCTCCAGCGCGCGGCCAGCTGCAGCAGCGCGGCGAGCGAGCACAGGTAGCTCTTCGTCGCCGCGACGCTTTTTTCCGGGCCGGCGCGCAGCGGGATCACGGTGTCGGCGATCTGCGCCAGCGGCGAATCCTCGACGTTCACCAGCGCGACGACCAGCGCGCCGGCGGCACGCGCGATTTCCGCATTGCGTACCAGGTCCGGGCTCTTGCCCGACTGGGAGATCGCCACGAACAACGCGCCCTGCAGATGCGGGCGCACCGCATACACCGAACCGACCGACGGCGACGCGGACGCGGTCACCAGGCCGAGCGTGGTTTCGAACAGGTACTTGCCGTAGGTCGCCGCGTGATCGGAACTGCCGCGCGCGCAGGTGACGATGAACGCCGGCGGCTGCGCCTTCAGGCGCTGCACCAGTGCGTCGATGATCGGCGCATTGGCTTCGAACTGCCGCGCGACGGCATCGGCGGTTTCGGCCGCCTCGGCATGCATGCGCGTGGCGGTGACGGTCAGGGTTTCGCTCACGGGGTTACTCGCTCTGGAGTTCGGCGACGAAGTCGTACGCATCGCCGCGGTAGAAGGATCGGGTGTATTCGACGACGCGGCCGTCGTCGAGAAAGGTGCGACGTTCGATGAACAGTCCCGGGCTGCCTTCGGGCAGGTTCATCAGACGGGCCTGTTCGGCGTCGAATGCGATCGCGCGCAGCCGCTGCAGCGCGCGCGTCGGGCGCAGGCCCATTTTCTGGAAGGTTTCGTACAGCGAATTCTCGACCAGCGAGGGATCGGCCAGCACGGTCTGCGGCACGACGGTGCGCTCCAGCGCGAGCGCCATGTCGTCGGCGATGCGCAGGCGGTAATAGCGCACGACCTGCGCGCCGGGTGAGAGGTTCAACGCCATCGCTTCGTCCGGCGTGACCTCGCCGGTGCCGCGCTCGATGAAGCGCGATTTCGGATCGAGCCCGCGCGCGCGCAGGTCGTCGGTGAAGCTGGTGAGCTTGGAGAACGACTTGACGATGCGCTCGGAGACGAACGTGCCCGAACCCTGGCGCTGCATCAGCAGGCCGTCGGCGACCAGGCCGGAGATGGCCTTGCGCACGGTGACGCGGGACAGGTCGAGCAGCTTGGTCAGCTCGCGCTCGCTGGGCAGCGCCTGGCCCGGCGTGAGTTCGCCGTTCTCGATGGCGTGCTGGAGCGTCCGGCGCAGGTGCTGGTAAGCCGGCGCGCGGCGCGCGTCGGCCTGTCGGCGGAACTCGTTGACCAGGTAGTCCTGCATCCGGATGAGAATACCAGTCGAATACCAGTTCGGGCAAATGCGCCCCGCCGCCCTTCCCGGCTCCGGATGCCGGGATTACGACGAAAGTCGCATCGGGCCGCCCCTGGGCACTTCGCGGCCCGGATTTCGCGCGAACGTAACCTCAAGTCGTTGAAATTGAAGGCCGGACTGTGAAACGGCCGCACTGACGGCCCGCTGTCCGACCATGTCCACTGCATTTGCACCAGTGGTATCTGACTGGTATCTTCACTGGTATGCCTGTGGTCTTCAAAACCCCTTCCTTCCGGAACGCCCCGTGAGCCCCTCCATCGCGCCGATGGCGCCCTTCGACCTGATCATCTTCGGCGGCACGGGCGACCTGGCCCTGCGCAAGCTGCTGCCGGCCCTGTTCCATCGCTATGTCGACGGCCAGATCGTCGCCGGCACGCGCATCTTCGGTCTGGCGCGCGACAGCCAGAGCGACGACGCCTATCGCGAACGCGTCCGCGAAGCGCTGCAGAAGCACCTCGCCTTCGACCTGCGCGCGCCAACGATGCTGGAGCCGTTCCTGCAGTTGCTCTCGTACCGCCGCATCGACCTGCAGGCCGAGGACGGCTGGAGCGAGCTGGCGGGCGAACTCGCCGACGAATCGCGCGTTCGCGTGTTCTACCTTGCCGTCGGCCCCGACCTGTTCGGCAGCGTCGGCGCGCGACTGCAGGCGCACGGCCTGACCGGCGCGAATACGCGCGTGGTGGTGGAAAAGCCCATCGGCCACGATCGCGCCAGCGCGGCGGCGATCAACGACGCGCTCGGGCAGGTGTTCGCCGAGTCGCAGATCTATCGCATCGATCATTACCTCGGCAAGGAAACGGTCCAGAACCTCACCGCGTTGCGCTTTGGCAACGCGCTGTTCGAGCCGCTGTGGCGCGCCGAGCACATCGACCACGTGCAGATCACCGTGGCCGAGACCGTCGGCCTTGAGCGTCGCGCGAGCTACTACGACAAGTCCGGCGCGCTGCGCGACATGGTGCAGAACCACATGTTGCAGCTGCTGTGCCTGGTCGCGATGGAGCCGCCGTCGTCGCTCGCCGCCGACGCGATCCGCGACGAGAAGCTCAAGGTGCTGCATTCGCTCAAGCCCATCGCCGACGGCGCGACCTCGCACCTCACCGTGCGCGGCCAGTACCGCGCCGGCGCGGTCGAAGGCCGGCCGGTGCCGGGTTATCTCGAAGAGCTCGGCACCAACACTTCGCGCACCGAAACCTTCGTCGCGCTGAAGGCCGAAGTCAGCAACTGGCGCTGGGCCGGCGTGCCGTTCTACCTGCGCACGGGCAAGCGGCTGGCCGATCGCATGTCGGAAATCGTGCTGACCTTCCGCAAGGTGCCGCATTCGATCTTCGGCGACGAACCGGTCGCGCAGAACCAGCTGGTGATCCGCCTGCAACCCGACGAAGGCGTGAAGCTGTGGATCGTCAACAAGATCCCCGGCCCCGGCGGGCTGCGCCTGCGCCGCGTGCCGATGGACCTGAGCTTCGCCGAGACCTTCGGCGGGCGTCAGCCCGAAGCGTACGAGCGCCTGCTGATGGACGTCGTGCGCGGCAATCCGATGCTGTTCATGCGTCGCGACGAAGTGGAAGCCGCGTGGTCGTGGATCGATCCGATCCTCGCCGCGTGGCAGTCGAGCAACGAATCACCCAAGGCGTACACCGCGGGCAGCTGGGGTCCCAGCTCGGCCGTGGCCCTGATCGAACGCGACGGAAGGACGTGGCATGAGGACGCAGTCTAAGAGCGCGCTGGCGGAGCGATTGACCGTGCTGACACCCGATCCGTTGCCCGTGCGCGAGCACCTGTTCGACGACAAGGCGGAGCTCGCGACCGCGCTGGCGAAAGCCGTCGCGGCCGATCTTCGCGGCGCGATCGCGCGTCGCGGCGCCGCGCGACTGGCGGTGTCCGGCGGCACCACGCCGCGCGCGTTCCTGACCGAACTGTCGAAGCAGACGCTCGACTGGGCGCACGTGACGGTGGTGCCGGTGGACGATCGCTGGGTCGCGCCGGACCATCCGCGCTCGAACGAGCGGCTGCTGCGCGAAACGCTCTTCCAGGGCGCTGCCGCGCAGGCGACGCTGCTCCCGCTGCGTCGTCCGACCGCGACGCCGGAAGCCGCGCTGCTGCCGGTGCTCACGCAGGTGGCGAACGAAGCGCTGCCGCTCGACGTCGTCGTGCTCGGCATGGGCGACGACGGCCACGTCGCGTCGCTCTTCCCCGACCTGGTGCGTCGCGACATCGGCCTGCAACCCCGCGGTCGCGCGCCGGTGCTCGCCATCCGCACCGCATCGCAGCCGGAACCGCGCATGACGCTCACGCTCAGCGCGATCTTCACCGCACCGTCGCTGTACCTGCATATCGAAGGCGCGAAGAAGCGCGAAGTCCTCGACAACGCCGCGCGCGATCCGCGCTCGACCTTGCCGATCCGCTCGGTGCTGTCCGGCGCACCGGTGGTGCCGATGCTGTACTGGAGTCCGTAGCCATCCTTCCGTCCGCGGAAGGAAAGCCACACACGAGATCGAAATGCCGAACCTGCATCCCGTCATCGCCGACGTCACCGAGCGCATCCGCAAGCGCAGCCACGATCGCCGCGCCGCGTACCTTGCGCGCATCGAAGCCGCGTGCGGGCGCGGTCCGCACCGCGCCACGCTTTCCTGCGGCAACCTCGCGCACGGCTTCGCCGCGTGCGGCACCGACAAGGCGGCGCTGCGCGGTGGCGTGTCGCCGAACCTCGCGATCGTCAACGCGTACAACGACATGCTCTCCGCGCACCAGCCGCTGGAGCGCTTCCCGTTCCTGATCAAGAACGCCGCGCGCAACGTCGGCGCGACCGCGCAGGTCGCCGGCGGCGTGCCGGCGATGTGCGACGGCGTGACGCAGGGCCGCGCGGGCATGGAGTTGTCGCTGTTCTCGCGCGAGGTGATCGCGCTGTCCACCGCCGTTTCGCTGTCGCACGACATGTTCGACGCCGCGCTGTACCTGGGCGTGTGCGACAAGATCGTGCCGGGTTTGCTGATCGGCGCGCTGAGCTTCGGCCATCTGCCGGCGATCTTCGTGCCCGCCGGGCCGATGACGTCGGGTCTGCCGAACGACGAGAAATCCCGCGTCCGCCAGCGTTACGCCGTGGGTGAAGCGACGCGCGAGGAACTGCTGGAAGCCGAAGCGCAGAGCTATCACGGTCCGGGCACGTGCACGTTCTACGGCACGGCGAACTCCAACCAGATGCTGATGGAGCTGATGGGCCTGCACCTGCCGGGTTCGAGCTTCGTCAACCCCGACAACCCGCTGCGCGACGCGCTCACCGCCGAGGCCGCGCGACGCGCCGCGCAGATCACCGCACTCGGCGACGATTACCGCCCGGTCGGCCGCATCATCGACGAACGCGCGATCGTCAACGGCGTCGTCGGCCTGCATGCGACGGGCGGTTCGACCAACCACCTGCTGCACCTGATCGCCATCGCCGCCGCCGCGGGCATCGAGCTGCGCCTGGAGGATTTCGACGCGCTGTCCTCCGTCGTGCCGCTGCTGGCGCGCGTGTATCCGAACGGCAGCGCGGACGTGAACCACTTCCACGCGGCCGGCGGCCTGGGCTTCCTCATCGGCGAACTGCTCGACGCCGGGCTGCTGCATGGCGACGTGGAAACCATCGCCGGACCGGGCCTGGACCGCTATCGCGTCGAAGCGCGCCTGGCGCCTGAACAACGCATCGAATACGTGCCGGCTACCGGACGCAGTGGCGATCCCACGGTCCTGCGTCCGGTGGCCGAGCCGTTCCGTCCCGATGGCGGCCTGCGCGTGCTGCATGGGCCGCTGGGCACGGCGGCGATCAAGGTGTCGGCGGTGCCGGAAGACCGCTGGATCGTCGAAGCCCCGGCGCGGGTGTTCTCCGACCAGTCGCAGGTGAAGGCGGCGTTCGATCGCGGCGAACTGGATCGCGACGTCGTCGTGGTGGTGCGCTTCCAGGGGCCGCACGCGAACGGCATGCCGGAACTCCATCAGCTCACGCCGACGTTGAGCGTGCTGCAGAAGCGCGGTCATCGCGTGGCGCTGGTGACCGACGGCCGCATGTCGGGCGCCTCGGGCCAGGTGCCGGCGGCGATCCATGTGAGCCCGGAAGCGGCGGTCGGCGGACCGCTGGCGAAGGTCCGCGACGGCGACGTCATTCGCGTCGATGCGGTGGCCGGCACGTTGCAGCTGCAGGTTCCGGCGGACGAATGGGCCTCGCGCGAGAACGCGACGACGGACCTCACGCCCAGCCATTTCGGCATGGGGCGCGAGCTGTTCGCGGTGTTCCGCAACGCAGCCGCGCCCGCGCACCTGGGCGGCGGGATTTTCAATCCGCCTGCCTGATCGTTTTGTAACCCGGGCAAGCGAAGCGCACCCGGGAGACGCCAGCACTTACCTTTCGGAGAACAAGATGGGCCTGCTCGAATCCGTACTGCACGTTGCGCCGGTGATGCCGGTGGTGGTGATCGAAGACGCCAAGCACGCGGTGTCGCTGGCGCGCGCGCTGGTGGCCGGCGGCATTCCCGCCATCGAGATCACGCTGCGCACGCGCGCCGCGCTCGATGCGGTGCGCGCGATCGCCAACGAGGTCGACGGCGCGATCGTCGGCGTCGGCACCGTGCGCAAGCCGCAGGACTTGAAGGATGCGGAAGCCGCCGGTGCGCGCTTCGCCGTTTCGCCGGGCTCGACACCGGACCTCATCGCCGCCGCGAAGGATTCCGCGCTGCCGTGGCTGCCCGGCGCCGGCACCGCGAGCGAGGCGATGACGCTGTCCGAGCACGGTTTCATCTTCCAGAAGTTCTTCCCGGCCGAAGCCGCCGGTGGCGCGCCCGCGCTGCGCTCGCTGCACGGTCCGCTGCCGGAGATCCGTTTCTGCGCGACCGGCGGCATCGGCGCGCACAACGCGCGCGATTACCTCGCCACGCCGAACGTCGCCTGCGTGGGCGGCTCGTGGCTGACGCCGTCGCGACTGGTCGCGGCGGAGGAATGGGGCGCGATCGAAGCGCTCGCCCGCGCGGCGACGCTGCTGCGGGCGTAAGGCATCACGCGCCGGTAGTTTTCCGGGTAAGCGAAGCGCACCGCGCCTGTGTGCAACTCGGTTGCGGTAGTGATGAACGCGCCGCAGCGTGCCGCACCATCAACGTGCACGCGTTCTTGTGGAACTCGCCACGGCAGCCCGGGTACGCCGCTCACCCGGGCCACAAAAGCGTTTGGCTACAACGGCGTTTGGCTACAACGGCAGCGGCGGCTGCAACGGCTCGATCGTGCCCTCGCCGCTCATGACTTTCTTGTACTCGGCGCGCGAGACGGAGATGTAGCGGTCGTTGCCGCCGATCTCGACCTGCGGGCCCTCGCGCACCGCGCGGCCCTGCGCGTCCACGCGCACGACCATCGTCGCCTTCTTGCCGGTGTGGCAGATGGTCTTGATCTCGGTGAGCTCGTCCGCCCACGCGAGCAGGTACTGGCTGCCTTCGAACAGTTCGCCGCGGAAGTCCGTGCGCAGGCCGTAGCACAGGACCGGGATGCGCAGCGCATCCACCACTTCGCTCAACTGCCACACCTGCGCGCGGGTGAGGAACTGCGCTTCGTCGACGAGCACGCAGTGCAGCGCGCCGTGCTGGGCGATGTCGCGGCGCACGATCGCTTCCAGGTCGTCGTCGCGTTCGAACGCGATGCCTTCCGACCGCAAGCCGATGCGCGAGGCCACCACGCCGGCGCCGGCGCGATCGTCCAGGCGCGGCGTGAGGATCGCCACGCGCATGCCGCGCTCGCGATAGTTGTGCGCCGACTGCAGCAGCGTGGTGGTCTTGCCGGCGTTCATCGCCGAGTAATAGAAGTAGAGCTTCGCCATGCGCGCAGTGTACGGCGCGCGCGGCACGCGCCACAGGCTTGAAATCAGGCGTCGATGCGATGTCGGCGCCGCGCGGCGCGGGCGCCGCCACGCATTCAGCCGCCGCGCTGCGACCGCAACCGCACCGCCGTCGCCCAGCGCTGCGCGACCGCCGGCGAGGTGATGCAGACCGCGTCGAAGGTGACCGTGGTGACGGCGCGTTCGAGCAGCTGGATGTCGGCTTCGTGCTGCCGCGCGACGTGCGGGTCCTCGAAGAAGATCGCGCGCTGGCACTGGCGTTCCAGCACCAGGTCGGCGATCTGCGCGTCGCCGCCCATCGGGCCGCTCTCGAACCGCTGCACCCACGCCTGCCCCTGCGGCCAGCCGCGGCTCCACGCCAGTTCGTTCAGGCGCTGGCCCGTGGTGCCGGTCGCGACGCGGCGCTGGAAGCGCGACAGCACGTCGAAGTGCTCGGCGGCGTAAGCCATCATCTGCGGCTTCATCGCGTCGTGCGCGATCAGTGCGAGCGTCTGGATTTCGAACGCGTGCAGCGCGTCCATCCCCGGGTCCGGCGCGAACCCGGCATGCATGCGCTCCACTTCGATCCAGTCGCGCGCCGATGCCACGGTCGAGATGAACGGCTTTCCGTGGATCACGCACTGACGCTTGAGCGCGACGGCTTCGGGAAACACCGACGAGGGATCGACCGGGTCGATCAGGTAGATCGCGCCGTCGAGCGTGCGTTCGGGGCTGCCGAGGCCCACGACTTCGGCGACCAGCTTCATCAGCCCGCCCTCGCGGCCATACGGATAGCGGCGCAGTCCGGTGTAGCCGGGAAGCAGGCCGGCCGCTGCGATGGCGTCGAAGGTGCGCCCGACCGTGTGCAGTTCCAGGCCGAGTTCGCGGATGCCCGGCTCGCAGGCATGCAGCCAGCGGAACAGTGCGGAATCTTCGCGAAGGTGGTGCAGGCGGTTGGCGGCCAAGCCCAGGCGCATGGGAAATCCGTCGTCGACAGGCGGAACGCGCAGTCTAGCCGCGGCTGTCGCCGGAGTCGCAATCAACGGAACCGGCGAGACACGCCGGCCCCGCATCCGTCAGCGCCCGTCGGTTTCGACCTCGCCCACCTCGACATGGCCGTGCGACCACACCGCGTCTTCCACGGCCCGGTAGCGGGCCGGATCGCGACGCCAGCTGGCGTACATCGGCGAGAGGTCGAAGTTGCCCAGGTCGCCCATCAGGCCGCCGCCCCTGCTCGGACCGATGACCTGCAGGCGCTCGTCATGGAAGCCGGTGTGGCTGCCGGTGATGTCGCGCGTGCTGGCGGCGATGACCTGCGCCAGGCGCGGCTTGGCCACTTCGTCGCCGTACTCGTCGTATAGCGACTGACCGACCTGCAGCGCGCGCGCGCGTTCGGCGTCGTCCATCGCCATCCACATCTTCTCGCGCAGCACGACGAAGCTCGGGTACATGCGCTCGGCCGCGAGATCCGCCCACGCGTAGGCCAGCGCGCGATCGTGTTCGACGCCCACGCCGTGCCAGTACATCAGGCTGATGCGATGCTGCGAATACTTGTCGCCGTAGCGCGCCGCGTGCCTGAAATGCCGGACGGCGTCGCCGTAATCGCCCTTGGCGACCGCATCGCTGCCGTACAGGCGCCACAGTTCGTTGGGGAATTCGCGCGACATTCGCGTGCGTTCGTCGAACTCGCGCGCGGCCATGCGGTCGGTGGTCGCGACCACACCCTGCGTGTCGGACGAAGCCGGAGGGGCGGGGCCGGCCGCGGCGGCCAGGGCCAGGGCGATTGCAAGATGAACGTCCATGCAGCCTCCTTCGTGCACGGCCGACCGCGCCGGCGTAGGGCCGTCAGCGCCCGGTGGTCTCCATCTCGCCGACTTCGACGCTGCCGTCGGTCCAGATCGCGTCCTCGACGGCCCAGTAACGATCGGGGTTCAAGCGCCAGGAGGCGTACATGTCGCGCATGTCGGTGCCGGTGGACTTCCACATCTTGACCTCGCCCGGCTCCCCTGCGTGCGTCGACAATTTGCTGGTGATGCTTCCGGTGCGGGTGCCGGTGATCTGCGTGTTCTGGCGCATGATCACCGCCGCCAGCCGCGGCTTGGCGACCGCGTCGCCGTACTGTGCGTACAGCCCCTCGCCTTCGCGCAGCGCGCGTGCGCGATCGGCTTCGTCAAGTTCCATCCACATCTTCTCGCGCAACACGAGGAACGCCGGATACATGCGTTCGGCGGCAAGGTCCGCCCAGGCGTAGGCCACCGCGGGATCGCGCGGGACGCCAACGCCGTGCCAGTACATCAGGCTGATGCGGTGTTGCGAATACTTGTCGGCATATCGCGCCGCCTTCGAGAACTGGCGCAGCGCGTCACTCCAGTCTCCTTTCGCGGCACTCTCGCTGCCGTAGAGACGATGCAGCTCGTTCGGGAAGTTGATCGACTTGCGCGTGCGCTCGTCGAGCTCGCTGGCGTGCATGCGGTCGCTCGGCGCGACGACCGCCTCGAACGCAGCGGGCGCGGCAGGTCCGGCGGCAAGTCCGGCGGCGAGGAGGATCGAAGTCAGCAGTTCCATGGCGTCTCCTGTCGATGAGTCCATTTCAACAGCGCGGGCGGGATTCGGGCGCCCGATCCGGACGTCCCCCCTGCAGGCCGCCGGCCTTGGCCCGGCATCGCGAAGCTACCCCGCGACAGGTGATACCGTGGGATGAAATCGTTAACTCCTCGCGATTTCGCCAGTACGGGCAAAAAAGGGCGGCTTTGGTCCGCCGGGCGGCGGACGCGGGGCGCTTGCGGCACAATACGCCGCCGCCTCCAAGGCCGCAAACACGCCCCATGCACGGTCTCAACCCTCCGCAACGCGCCGCCGTCCTGCACACCGACGGCCCCCTGCTCGTGCTCGCCGGCGCGGGCAGCGGCAAGACGCGCGTGATCGTCGAGAAGATCGCGCACCTGATCGCCTCCGGCCGCATGCCGGCCAAACGCATCGCCGCCATCACCTTCACCAACAAGTCGGCGAAGGAGATGAAGGAACGCGTCGCCAAGCGCATCAAGGGCGATGCGGCCGAGGGCCTGACCGTGTGCACCTTCCATGCGCTCGGCCTGAAGTTCCTGCAGATCGACCACGCCAAGGCAGGCCTGCGTCGCGGCTTTTCGGTGTTCGACAGCGACGACAGCACGGCGCAGATCAAGGACCTGATGCCCGCCGGCAGCAAGCCCGACGCGATCGACGACATGCGCAACCTCATCTCGCGCGCGAAGAACGCGGGGCTGTCGCCGGAGGAGGCGCTGGCGGTGTCGAAAAGCCCGCGCGAGATGGAAGCGGCGCTGATGTACCAGCGCTACCAGGCGCGGCTTTCCACGTTCAACGCGGTGGATTTCGACGACCTCATCCGCCTGCCGGTGCAGATGCTGGAAGCCGACGAGAACCTGCGCCTGGCATGGCGCGAGCGCATCGGCTACCTGCTCGTCGACGAATGCCAGGACACCAACGACGCGCAGTACCGCCTGCTCAAGGCGCTCGCCGGCGACAAGGGCCTGTTCACCTGCGTGGGCGACGACGACCAGTCGATCTACGCCTGGCGCGGCGCGAATCCGGACAACCTGCTGCAGCTCGGCAAGGACTATCCGACGCTTGAGATCATCAAGCTCGAACAGAACTACCGCTGCTCCAACCGCGTGCTGCGCACGGCGAACGCGCTGATCGCGCACAACCCGCACGAGCATCCCAAGACGCTGTGGAGCGACCAGGCCGACGGCGAGCGCATCCGCGTGTGGGAATGCCGCGACGGCGCGCACGAGGCGGAGAAGGTCGCCGCGGAGATCCATTTCCTCGCCGCGGCCAAGCAGGCGCCATGGAGCGATTTCTGCATCCTGTTCCGCAGCAACTTCCAGAGCCGCGCGCTGGAGAAGGCGCTGCAGTTGCTGCGCGTGCCGTACCACCTCAGCGGCGGCACGGCGTTCCTGGAACGCGGCGAAGTGAAGGACGCGCTGTCATGGCTGCGGCTGATCGCCAATCCCGACGACGACGCGGCATTCCTGCGCGCGGTGCAATCGCCCAAGCGCGAAGTCGGCGCGACCACGCTGGCGAAGCTCGCCGAACTGGCGCAGCACGCGCACATGCCGATGTCGCGCGCGGCCGAGCAGATCGGCGTGCTGAAGCAACTGCAGCCGCGTGCGGCTAACGCGCTGGACGGCTTCGTCGACATCGTGCGTCATCTCCGCGGCGAGGCGTTCAGGATCTCGCCGGCGGAACTGGTACGCGTGCTGGCCGAGAAGAGCGGCCTGCTCGCGTCGATCCGCGCGCAGTGCAAGGACGAAGCCAGCTTCCAGCGTCGCAAGGAGAACCTGGAGGAGCTGTCCGAATGGTTCGACGGCGGCAAGGGCTCGGGCCCGGGCGAGCTCGCGGCGCAGCTCGCGCTGCTGTCGCACGCCGACAAGGGCGAGGCCGGCAACCAGGTGCGCCTGATGTCGCTGCACGCGGCCAAGGGCCTGGAATTCCGCTACGTTTTCATCGTCGGCATGGAAGACGGCACGCTGCCGCACGAGATGGCGCTGGAGGAAGGTTCGCTCGAAGAAGAACGTCGGCTGCTGTACGTCGGCATCACGCGCGCGAAGGAACAGCTGTGGCTGTCGCATTCGCGCGAGGCGTCGAAGTGGGGCGACAAGATCCGCCTGAAACCGAGCCGCTTCTTCGACGAACTGCCGACGGCGGAAATCCAGCGCGATGGCGCCGACCCCGTGGCCGATGCCGCGCGCAAGCAGGAGCGCGCGGCGGCGGGCTTCGCGGCGATCAAGGCGTTGCTGGGCGAGGCGTGAACGGGACGATGCGCGCATGAACCTCCATCGCATCCACCACGTCGCGATCATCGCGTCCGATTACGCACGCTCGAAGGACTTCTACACGCGCGTGCTCGGCCTGCGCGTGGTCGCCGAGGTCTATCGCGAGGCGCGCGATTCGTGGAAGCTCGATCTCGCGCTGCCGGACGGCACGCAGATCGAACTGTTCTCCTTCCCGTCGCCGCCGCCGCGCACATCCCGACCGGAGGCGTGCGGATTGCGCCACCTCGCATTCGAAGTGGCCGACGTGGCCGCCGGCGCAGCGGAACTGCAGGCGCAGGGCATCGACGTCGAACCGCTGCGCGTGGACGAATACACCGGCCGGCGCTTCACCTTCTTCGCCGATCCGGACGGCCTGCCGATCGAGCTCTACGAGGCCGCCGCATGAGCTTCACCCTGCGTCCGGCGACCGCCGCCGACCACACCCGCATCCTCGCGCTGAACCTCGAATCGGAGGAGATGCTGAGCCCGATGGACGCGACGCGCCTGCGCGAACTCGATGCGATGGCCGCGTACCACCGCGTTGCGTGCGAAGGCGATGCGGTCGTCGCGTTCCTGCTCGCGTTCCGCGAAGGCGTGGCGTACGACAGCCCGAATTACGTCTGGTTCGCACAGCGCTATCCGCGCTTCCTGTACGTCGACCGGATCGTCGTGGCGGGCACGCACCAGGGGCGCAAGCTCGGCCCGCTGATGTATCGCGATCTGTTCGGGTTCGCGCGCGCCTCGGATGTCGACACCGTGGCCTGCGAGTTCTACACCGTGCCGCCGAACGAAGCCTCGCGACGTTTCCATGCGGCATTCGGCTTCGAGGAAGTCGGTTCGCAATGGGTCGCCGATGGGCGCAAACAGGTGTCGCTGCAGGTGGCGCGCGCGTGAGGCGAACCGCCCGTCCGTGAAACGGCGGCGTCGCATGGCTCGGCTAGAATCGCGCGTCCTGTTCGAAGTCCGGATCGCCATGTCGCCTCGCGTCCTCACCCTTTCCGTCCTCGCCTGCGCGATTGCGCTGGGCGGCTGCAAACGCGCCGACACGCTCGCGCCCGGCGAGACGCCGACAGCGGCGCCCGCGGCCGTCGCCAAGCCCGCCACGCCCGCCGACGACAACCTCAACGCGGTGCTCTGGATGCAGGCCAGCGCCGAGTACCCGGCGGTGACGACCACGGTCTATCGCGCCGCGGCGGACAAGCTCGATGCCGCGCTGAAGGAGAAGCACTGGGACGCGCTGGTCACCGACGAACGCGGCAACGCGGCCACGGGCCTGCCGCCGGCGGTGATCATGGACGTGGACGAGACCGTGCTCGACAACTCGCCCTACCAGGCGCGCCTGGTGCGCGAGGGCAAGGAGTACGACGAAGTGACCTGGGACGGCTGGGTCGCCGAGAAGAAGGCCCGCGCCGTGCCGGGTGTCGTCGAATTCGCCAAGGCTGCGTCCGCGAAGGGCGTGACCATCGTGTACCTGTCCAATCGCGCCGTGCACCTGAAGGACGCGACGATCGCCAACCTCAAGGCGGTCGGCATGCCGGTGAAGGACGACAGCGTGTTCCTCGGCCTGGGCACGGTGGTGGAAGGCTGCGAGCAGAACGGCAGCGAGAAGAACTGCCGTCGCCGCCTCGCCGGCCAGCAGTATCGCGTGCTGATGCAGTTCGGCGACCAGCTGGGCGATTTCGTGCAGATCACCGCGAACACGCCGGAAGGTCGTGCGCAGCTGCTGGACGAATACGGCGACTGGTTCGGCGAACGCTGGTTCATGCTGCCCAACCCGAGCTACGGCAGCTGGGAGCCAGCGGTATTCAACAATCAGTGGGCGCAGCCGCGCGAATCGCGCCGCGAGGCGAAGCGGGCTGCGTTGCGGCCGGAATGAGTTCCCAGGAAGGAGTGGGCAGAGCGGAGCCGTCCCCTCGTTTCTCACTCCTGTCCACTCACTTCTGCGCCTTTCGATTCAAATACTTGCAGCGCAACTCTTAAGGGGTTGCGTTAAGTTCGAAGGGCCGCTAACCTGCCTTCCGTCCGGCGCGAGCCGGAGCCATGCCACAACTCGAAGTCCTCCGGTTTCGGCCGGATTTGAAGGAGGCCCCGGCCTCCTTTTTCTTCGCCCGGCGCGCCCACGCCGGAGATTGCAGGCCGCGACACCTCGGCGAACACGCCGCCACCACCTGCACCGCGCTTCACTCCCCGGGAGACTCGGCCGAGGAAGTGTGACGCCGCTTCCAGTTCCACATCACCGGCGACGCGATCCTCTTCAGAAAGGTTCAGCGCGGCCGATGGAGCGAACAGGCGAACTACGCGCATGCAGGCGCAAGGGAAGGCCATGAAACGAGTCAGAGCCACGGTGGGCGCCGTGCTCTGCGCACTGGTGGTAACCGCGGCAACGGCGGGCGCGAACGCGCACGCGGCCGACGGCCGCATCGCGTTCTCGGGCAGCGTGGCGACACCCACCTGCGCCCCGGCCGCGATCCGGACCCCTGCACAGACGGTGCCGCTACACCTGCGCACGCAGTGTCCGGGAGCGTCCGCTCCGGTGCCGTACACCCTGCGGCTGGAACCGGCCGCGTCGCACGCGCGCTCGCAACTGGTGAGCTACTACGCCGGCTACGTGCAGGCCGCCGGCGGCGCTCCGGTCTGGGTGGCGACGCAGACCTACGACTGAGCGGAAGGGTTTACGGCCGCGACGCGCGCGGCTTTAGCGCGCGCGTCAGTCGTAGCTGAGCGTGAAGGTCGCCGTCGCGCTGATCGTGCCCGGCTGCATCGCGGTGCCGGTCCGGTAGTAGCGCGCGTTGTAGGTGAGTTCCAGCGCGCCCTGCGGCGTGGCGCCGACGAGGTACTCGCGCTTGAAGTCCACCGGCACCGCGCCGGAATCGACGATCTGCACGCCCACGCCGGTTGCGCGCCCGTTGCCGGTAGTCGATGCGATCACGCCGGTCTTGCCGGGCACCGCCGCGTCCGTGTCGAACATGATGTTGAGCCTGGAACCGGCGCTGCACGTCAGGTTGATGCGGAACGGCGTACTGCCGGTGGTCGCGTCGACCGAGGGCAGCGACAGCGACGGCACGGTCGGGAGCGTCACCGCGATGTTGGCGGTGTTCAGCCGGCAGGCGGCCTGCACGAAGGTCACCCGGTTGGCCAGCACGTAGTTCTGCACCGATGCCGTGTTGCCCGAAGCGGTCCGTTCGTACAGCCATCGCGCCAGCCTGCCGCTCGGCAGGCTCCTGCCGTTGGCGATCGGCCCTGTCTTGACGAACTGCAGCGCGGTGCTCACGGAGAAGTCGTACGTACCGCTGCTCAGGCGGCAGCACGGGAACGGGTACATGTAGTTGGACGGACTGTTGTCGCCGTGCAGGAGCCGGTAGCCGATGCCGTCCACGCCGGTGGGATAGATCGCCGTGCGGGTGTTCGGCGTGGATCCGACCGAGTTCGAGATGCCGTAATCCGTATTGCCGGAGCAGCTGAGCCTGAGCGGCTCCGCCGGAGGCACCTGCGGCGTTTCGTACAGGACGTCGCCGACCTGGGCGTCGTAGGGCACGACGATCGTGTCCGGCACGCTGAAGCGCACATCGACGCCGCTGCCGTTGTAGGGGCAATGCGACCAGGCCTGGCCCCACGGCATCAGCAGCAGCAACGCGAGCATCGCCAGCGCGATGCGAGCGCGGAACAGGGACGTGACGGGCATCAGCTCTTCCTCGTTTCGGTCGGCACGGCCACGTCCGTGCAGGTGGCCTGCGTGCGCGGCAGCGCGTCCGCGCCCTGGCCGTCGACGTCGGGCACGGTGTATTCGAAGCGGCAGGCGCGGGCGGTTTCGCCGTTTTCCTGCCAGCGCACCTGCAGCTGCCCGGCCGGTTCGACGCCACGCAGCAGCGCGCGCCCGCCCTGGCCGACGAAGCCCAGGCTGCGGCCGGTCGCGTCGTTCACTTCCGCACCGAACGGCAGCGGCTGGCCGCCCGCCGTGTGCAGGCGCACGAGCACGGTGTTGCCGTGCGAGGTCGCGTAGGTGACGAGGGCGACCGAGCCCGCCCGCGGCGCGACGCGCGCACTGGTGGAGGCCAGCTCGACGTTCAGCGGCAGGCCCTTCGGATCCAGCTCGATGGTGTTCATCGCGTACGGCGTGAGGTACGGCACCAGCGCCTGTCCGAAGCGGTTCACCCGGATGCCCTGGCCGTTGAGCACGCGCGCGCCGGTGGCGTGCGGCGCCGATACGATGGCGACGGTGTCGCCCACGGGCTGACCGAGCGTCACGCCGCGCGGGTGCGCGACGAGCGCGCCGGACAGGCCGAGCGAAGCCTGCCAGTAACCCTCGCCCTCGCCATAGCTCGCGCTGGCGATGCCGTAGCCGCCCCGGTACGTACCGTTGAGCGAGCCGGACGTGCCGACGTCCTCGTCGTGGCTCATCGTCGCGCCGTACGTGGCCTGTCCGTCCGCGCCTGCGGTGCCGGCCAAACTGGCCTGGGTCTGCGTGCGGCCGGCATCGTCGCGCACGACGCCCGCGGTCAGGCTCGGCGCACGCGCGGCGCTCCCCAGAGGCACGCTGAGGCTCAGGTAGAACTGGTTGCTGAAGCGGCCGTCGATGTCGCGCAGCCGCGTGGCCGAAACGTTGTAGCTGAGCGTGCGGAAATGATGGTTGTAGCCGACCTGGAACTGCACGTCGGTGCCGGTCCGGGTCCAGTAGTCGCGCGCCGACGCGGTGGCGTACAGCGTGCCGCCGTGCTCGCCGAGCTGCTGGTTGAGGTTCAGATCGAAACGGTTGCGCTGGCGATCCAGGCCATCGTTGTTCGCCAGCACGTCGACCTCGCGTTCGCCACGCAATGCCTCACGCTGTTCGGGCGTGAGCAGGTTGGCGAAGGGATCGGTCTCGTCCAGGAAACTGTCCGCGGCGCGGCCCTGCGCGAAGTCGCGCGCCGCGAGTGCTTCGCGCAGGCTGTAGAAGCCGCTGGTCGAATAGCGGTACGACGCGAGGCTGAAGGACGTCCCGGTATCGGGGAACATCTTGCTGTAGGTGGCGCGCACGCTCTGGCCGTCGCTGGCCGCCTGCCCCGGCAGCTTGGTGCGCGCGGCGGTCACGTCCAGCGCGATCGCGCCCACGCGGGTATTCAGCGCGACGCCACCGAGCGCGGAGACGTAGCCCTCGCTGCCCAGCACGCCGCCGTAGCCGGTCACGGTGTTGGTCAGCCCGCGCTGCAGGGTCGCCTGCACCAGCGCGGGATCGCCCTCGAAGGCGTCGTCGCTGATCACGCCCGCGGCGACGGAAAAACGCGACGACCCCGGGCGAAGCTGCTGCGGAACCGCCGCGTACGGCACGGAGAATTCGCGCACGCGACCGTCGGCCTCGGTGACCACGACATCGAGGTCGCCGCCGTAGCCGGTGGCATAGAGATCGTTGATCGCGAACGGCCCCGGCGTGACCGTGGTTTCGTACAGCAGCACGCCGTTCTGGCGGATGGTCACGCGCGCGTTGGTTTCCGCCACGCCTCGCACGGTCGGCGCGTAGCCGCGCAGCGACTCGGGGAGCATGCGGTCGTCGGTGGTCAACTGCACGCCGCGCACGCCGACGCTGTCGAACAGTTCGCCGCTGGTGAACGTGTCGCCCAGGGTGAGCTGCGCGCGCCATGCGGTGATGTCGCGGCGCACGTAGGTCGCTGTGGCCTGGTAGCGGTGATCCGACGGGCGTCCGTCCAGCCCCGACTGCCAGGTGTAGTTGCCGCCATGACGAAGGCGCCAGGCGCCGAGGTTCAGGCCGGCGTTCAGTCCGACGTAGCCCGACGTCTGCTCCACCCCACCGGAACGCGTGCGATACACGTTGGCGTTGTAGTTGAGCAGTCCCGCCGTGACGCCTTCGGTCCACTGCGAGGGCGCGACGTAGCCGCGCGCGCGGTAGCCCAGCCATGCCTGCGGGACGGTCGCGTCCAGGCGCAGCGCGGACTGGTCATAGGTCGCGGTCGCACCCGGGATCAGGTCGGACAACGCGAGGCAGCCCGGCTGCGCCTTCAGTCGCTCACGCGCGTCGGCGTCCATCTTCTCCAGCGGCAGGCCGAGCAGTTCGATCAGTTCCGGCGTGAAGCAGGGCACGGCGTTGGCGTCCGGCTCCGGCGATTCGAAGCGGACTTCGCCCGAACCGCTCCAGCGACCGTCCAGATAGACGTCCACGCGGTACACGCCGGGCAGGACCACTTCGCCGCGCTCGAAGCGCGACAGGTCGACCGACGACTGCCGCGCGCCGGCCAGCAGGCTCATGTCGAACTCGGCGTCCGCCGGCGTGGTCGGTGCGGCGTACGCCGCACCGGTCAGCAGCGAGCACGCGATCGCGGTACCCAGCAGCGCACGCGCGGGCACTCGCAGGAGGGCCGGCGGGAGCGGGCCGGCGGCGGATCTCATGGAGCCAGCACGCCTTCGAACGGGGCGATCGCGCCGTAATCGTTGATGGCGGTGAAGCGGACGACGGCGCCGGCGCCCGGCGGCTTGGCCAGCCCCGGCACGTCGATGCGCAGCTGCGAAAGCGGGGCGACCATGCCGACGGTCGCCTTGTACGACTTGCCGGCCACTTCGACGGCCAAGTCGTTCAGCGTGACGTGGTACGGCGTCGGGTTGTCGACCAGCAGCACGGTGCCGGCGTTGCCGGCGGTCGCGCGGAAGGTCAGCTCGCCCGGCGCCTTGAGCGGATCGCCGGACAGCCCCTGCGGCCGGAAGAACAGCTTCAGCCGCGAACGCACGGCCAGCTGCAGGTAGTTCGCACCCGCCGCTTCAAGGTCGGCCGGCTTGGGCGGAACCTCGAGCACGTTGAGCCAGAACAGCGACTCGCGGTCGGCCGGCAACGGCTCGCGGGTGTAGAGGATGCGCAGGCTCTGGTCGCGCCCGCCTTCCATCCGGAACATGGGCGGCGTGACCAGGAAAGGCGTGTCGACGGTATCGGGCGTGGACTTCGCGTCGCCGCGATCGATCCACGCCTGCACCAGCGCGGGACGGTCGTTCTCGTTGCTCAGCCGCACGGTGACTTCGCCTTCCCTGGCCGGCAGGACGACCCGCGTGCCGCCGATCAGCACGTTGGCGCTCGCCGGCGCGAAGACGCACGCCGCGAGCAGCGCCATGCCGATGGCGCGAAGGAAAGTGTTCATGGGATTGCCTTGGAAGCGGCCGGGCGAATGCCGGAGGCGGGCGCGGCCAGGCCGCGCCCGCGGGGTGGTGCTCAGTTGTAGATCATCGTGAACTGCACGCTGGTGTTCACGCTGCCCGGCGTGGCGGCACCGGTGGCGTAGTACTGGGCGTAGTAGTTCAGCGTGCCCGCGCCGTTGGTGTCGGTGACGACCGACTGCGACGCCTGCGCGCCGCGCACGCCGGCCAGCTGGATCTGGGTCAGGTCGCTGTTGAGCAGCTTGACCTGCACGTTGCTCGCCGAGCCGGCGGCGGTGCTGTTGCGCAGGCCGTGCGTCGTCGGGTCGATCGAGGCGCTCGGCTCGAAGAAGGCCTGCGCCGAGGTGCCACCGGTGCAGCCGCTGACGTTGATCGCGAACGGCGTGGTCGCGGCGGTCTCGCCTGCGGCGGCCAGCGCGGTGGTCGGCACGCTCGGCAGCGCGACGTTGACGTTCGTGCCGCTGGTGCCGGCGATGCGGCAGGTGTTGGCGGCGACCGTGCCGGTCACGGTGATGGTGCCGTCGGCGGCGAAGGCCGGCGCAATGGAAACGAGGCCGGCGGCGGTGGCCGCGACGAGAAGAAGCTTCTTCATGGAATGAGTCCCTGTATGGTGTCCGCCGGCGGCGACACGCGGCCGGGTCTGGGCATGGAAAGCAGAAACTGTGCCAACCGTCTCAAAACGACCTGCGGCCCGTTACGGGGATGTGAAAGGGCAGGATCAGCCAACATCCAACGCGATACTGATCACAGTTTTTGATGATTTTGACACTCAACGTCAGTTTTTGACCCATTGATTTGTGACGTGGTGCCGATATTCCGACGCATTCCGATTCCGAGACCGCCTTGGCTTGCCGGCATCCGGCCTCGCCGCCAAGATGCCGGCAGCGACTTGGGGGGAGCCGCACCCGCATGACATCGATCGCACGCGCCACCGCCGCGCTGACGCTGCTGGCCGCCCTGATGGCGGCGGGCTGCCAGCGCGCGCCCGCGCCCGTGGTCGAGCCCACGCCGACCGAACCGACGCAGGCCGTCGAGCAGCTCATCCGCGACCTGCGCCGCAACGACCTGGTGAGCTACTCGCGCCACGCCGTCCCACCGGAGCTGCACGCGCGGCTCGATCTTGCATGGAAGGAAGGCCGCACCCGCTGGCCGCTGACCGACCTGCCGCTCGACGACCGCCTGCCCGCCTTCATCGACGCCCTGTCCGCGCCGGGCGCCGAGAAGCAGCTGCTCACCGTCTACCAGCGCCAGTTCTCCGGCGCGAACGCCGAACTGCGCTCGGCCGCCGCCACGCTGGGGCTGTTCGCGACCCAGTACCTGCGCCGCGAAGGCGACTACAGCGACGAGGAACGCGCCCATTACGTGCAGCTGGTCGGCGCGATCAGCCGCTGGGCGCAGAAGGCGCCGCTGGGGGATGTGCAGCTCGCGCGGCAGGCCATCCCCTCGCTGGTCGCCGGCGCCCGCCACACCGGGCTGGCCGGCGGGCCGGAGCGCTTCCGGCAGCTCGGCATGCAGCGCAGCCTGGAGCACATGGGCCCGTTCTTCGAACGGATGAAGCGGGTGCTGCTGGCCTACGGACTGGACATCGACGCCGACCTGGCGACCGCCCGCGCCACCCTGCTCGAACGCGACGGCGACCGCGCCCGCATCCGCCTGGACTACACGCTGGCCGGGCAGGCGATCCAGGCCGAACTGACGGTCGAGCGCCGCGACGGCCACTGGTATCTCACCGACGCCCTGCGCCACGCCGAGGTCGAAGCCGCACGCCCCGCGGCTGCGAGCGGCAAGGCGCCGAAGGTCCTGCCGCCGGCCGCCAAGGCCCCGCTCGCGCCGGCGGCGCCCTGAACGCGCCCAAGGCGTGAAGGGCATAATGCCCGCGATGCCGAACCAGACGCCCCTGCCTTTTCCGGACGCCGACAAGGACGCGACGGCCGCCCCTCCGTCCAGCCGCGACAACGCGGCAACGCCTCCGCACGCACCGGCGCAGGACGCGACCGACCCGACCGCCGCACTCGACGCGGATCCCGTGGACGCCGGGCGTCCGGAACCCGATCCGGCCCAGGCCGAACTCCCCATCGCCGCCCCCGCCGGCACGCCGGGCGACGATCGCCGCGGCGGCGGCCCGCGTCGTCCCGCTTCGGCCGCCCGCCGTCCGTGGTGGGCGAAGCTGCTTGGCCGGATCATGGCGCCGTGGGTGCAGATCACCGTCGAACCGCGCAACCCGGCGGCCGAGATCCCCGAGGAATGGAGCGGCCGGCCGGTCTGCTACGTGCTCGAGGACTACGGCCTGTCCAACGCGCTGATCCTCGAACGCGCCTGCCGCGAGGCCGGCCTGCCCTCGCCGCTGCAGCCGCTGCCGGGCGATCCGCTCAGGCGCAAGCGCGCCTACCTCGCGCTGTCGCGCCGCAACGTCAACACGCTGGCGCAGCTGCAGCAGTCGCTGGGCACCGCGCCGGCCTCGCCGAAGTCGCATTCGGGCTCGCTCGCGCACCTGCTCGACGCGCACCGCGCCGATCCGTCGCTGGACGTGCAGCTGGTGCCGGTGTCGATCTTCGTTGGCCGCGCGCCGGACAAGAACAGCGGCTGGTTCTCGGTGCTGTTCTCGGAAAACTGGACGCTGGTCGGCCGCTTCCGCCGGCTGCTGGCGATCGCGCTCAACGGCCGCGACACGCTGGTGCGCTTCGCCCCGCCGGTGAGCCTGCGCGACATCGTCGACGAAGGCCTGGAATCCGAACGCACGGTGCGCAAGCTCTCGCGCGTGCTGCGCGCGCATTTCCGCCGCATCCGCGCGGCGGTGATCGGGCCGGACCTGTCGACGCGGCGGTTGCTGGTCGACCAGGTGCTGTCCTCGGCCACGGTGAAGGAAGCCATCGCCGACCAGGCCGCGCGCGACAAGAGCTCGCTCGCCGAAGCCTGGAAGAAGGCGCACGGCTTCGCCTACGAGATCGCCGCCGACTACTCGCACCCGGTCGTCCGTTCGGCGAGCTTCCTGCTGACGCCGGTGTGGAACCGCATCTACCGCGGCGTGCTGGTCCACCACCTGGACAAGCTGAAGGACGACGCGCCCGGCTTCGAAGTGGTCTACGTGCCCTGCCACCGCAGCCACATGGACTACCTGCTGCTGAGCTACCTGCTGTACACGCGCGGCATCGTGCCGCCGCACATCGTGGCCGGCATCAACCTCAACCTGCCGGTCGTCGGCACGCTGCTGCGCAAGGGCGGCGCGTTCTTCATCCGCCGCAGCATCCGCGGCAGCGCGCTGTATTCGGCGGTGCTGAGCGAATACGTCGCGCAGCTGGTCGCCGGCGGATATTCGATCGAATACTTCGTCGAAGGCGGCCGTTCGCGCACGGGCCGGCTGCTTCCGCCGAAGGGCGGCATGGTCGCGATGACGGTGCGCGCCTTCGTGCGCCAGCCCACGCGGCCGGTGCTGTTCCAGCCGATCTACATCGGCTACGAGAAGCTGATGGAAGGCAACAGCTACCTCGACGAGCTGTCCGGCAAACCGAAGGAAAAGGAATCGATCTGGCAGCTGCTGATGGGCATCCCGAAGGTGCTGCGCAGCAACTACGGCCAGGTGGTGGTGAACTTCGGCGAACCGATCCGCCTGAACGACGTGCTCGCCGAGCATGCCCCGGACTGGAACGGCCAGCCGGTCAGCGACGAGGAAAAGCCCGCGTGGCTGTCCGACACCGTCGACGCGCTCGCGCAGCGCATCCAGGTGAACGTCAACCGCGCCGCCGACGTCAACCCGATCAACCTGCTCGCCCTGGCGCTGCTGTCCACGCCCAAGCACGCGATGGGCGAGGCCGACCTGCGCGCGCAGATCGCGCTGAGCAAGACGCTGCTGGCGGAGCTTCCGTATTCGGACCGCGTGACGGTCACGCCGCATCCGGTCGAGGAGATCATCGCCCACGGCGAGGAGATCGCCGTGCTCACGCGCATCCGCCACCCGCTGGGCGACGTGCTCGGCGTGAGCGGCGACAACGCGGTGCTGCTGAGCTACTTCCGCAACAACGTGCTGCACCTGTTCACCGCGGCGTCGTGGATCGCCTGCTGCTTCCAGAACAACCGCCGCATGAGCATGAACGGCGTGCTGCGCCTGGGCCGCGCGGTGTATCCGTTCCTGCAGGCCGAGCTGTTCCTGCCGTGGACGGAAGAGGAATTCGCCGACCGCCTGACCCGCACGGTCGACGTGTTCGTGCGCGAAGGCCTGCTGGAGCGGATCAGCGAGGACGAAGGCGGCATCCTCGCGCGCAACGCCGGGCAGACCGACGAAGTGTTCCGCCTTCGCGCGATCGGCCACTCGCTGCAGCAGGCGTTCGAGCGCTACTACATCGCCATCAGCGTGCTGGTGAAGAACGGCCCGGGCACGCTCACCGCCGCCGAACTGGAAAGCCTGTGCCAGCTCGCCGCGCAGCGCCTGTCGCTGCTGTACGCGCCGGCCGCGCCGGAGTTCTTCGACAAGACGCTGTTCCGCGGCTTCATCCAGAAACTGCGCGAGATGAAGCTGGTGTGGCTGGACGAGAACAGCAAGCTCGCCTTCGACAGCCGCCTGGACACCTGGGCGAAGGACGCGAAGTTCATCCTCGGCCGCGAGTTGCGGCACACGATCGAGAAGATCAGCCCGGAGAGCGTGAAGCCTTCGGCGGAAGAAGCGCCGGGCGACAAGGCGTAAATACCTTCCGCTGCGTTTGCAGCCCGGGTAAGCGAAGCGCACCCGGGGTGCCATGGCGAGTTCCACAAGGACACGTGCACGTTGATGGTGCAGCGCGCTGCGGCGCGTTCATCGCCACCGCAACTGAGTTGCACCGAGGCGCGGTGCGCTTCGCTTGCCCGGGCTACGCAAGAAGATGCGTCAGATCCGACCGGCCCTCACGCCGGCTCATCCGGAATCAACGCGCTCTCCAGCCGCGCGATGCAGTCCTTCAGCCACAGCTTGCGCTTCTTCAGGCGCTTGACCGTCAGCTCGTCCACGTCGGACGCCTGGCCCAGACGTTCGATCGCCGCGTCCAGGTCGCGGTGTTCGAGCCGCAGTTCGGCCAGCTGGCGCGCTAGCACGGCGGGATCGTCGCTTTCGGTCATCCCCGAAGCTTAACGCGCCGCGGCGACCAGCGTCACCGCGCCCGCGCCGGTAGAATGGCCGGTCCATGAGTACCGTCCTGCCCCTGCTGGAACCCCAGCCCCGCGCGCAGCGTCGCGCGCACGAGAACAACAAGCTCGCCAAGCGCCTGCGCCACCAGGTCGGCCGCGCGATCGCCGACTTCGGCATGATCGAGGACGGCGACAAGGTGATGGTCTGCCTGTCCGGCGGCAAGGACAGCTACACCATGCTCGACATCCTGCTGCAACTCCAGCAGAAGGCGCCGGTGAAGTTCGAACTGGTCGCGGTGAACCTGGACCAGAAGCAGCCGGATTTCCCCGGGCACGTGCTGCCGCAGTACCTGGAATCGATCGGCGTTGCGTACCACGTCATCGAGCAGGACACGTATTCGGTCGTCACGCGCGTCGTGCCCGAAGGCAAGACCATGTGTTCACTGTGCTCGCGCCTGCGGCGCGGCGCGCTGTACACGTACGCCGAAGAGAATGGCTTCACGAAGATCGCGCTCGGCCACCATCGCGACGACCTGGTCGCGACGTTCTTCCTGAACCTGTTCTTCCACGCCAAGCTCTCGGGCATGCCCCCCAAGCTGCTCAGCGACGACGGCAAGCACGTGGTGATCCGACCGCTCGCGTACGTGCGCGAGGACGACATCAGTGCCTACGCCGAAGCGAAGGGCTTCCCGATCATCCCGTGCAACCTGTGCGGCTCGCAGGAAAACCTTCAGCGCAAGCAGGTATCGAGGATGATGGATGCCTGGGAACGCGAAACGCCCGGCCGCATCGAAACCATCGCGCGCGCGCTGGGCGACATCCGCCCGTCGCAGCTGAGCGATCCGAAGCTGTTCGATTTCCTCGCGCTCGGTCGCCATGGCGACGCGCCGATGCCCGACGCGCATGCGTGGCTGGCGGGCGACACCCGGGAACCGGCAATGGAGAATGGGGAATCGTAGAAGCCGACCAACGCTCACGCTCCCCGCGCCTGCTGTTCCGATTCCCGATTCCCCATTCCCTATTTCCGGCTCCCGAATGTTCTTTCGCAACCTGACACTGTTCCGCTTCCCCACCACCACCAAACTCGACGAACTGGAAAGCGGCCTGGGCGAATGCCAGCTCAAGCCGGTCGGCCCGCTGGAACTGTCCAGCCGCGGTTTCATTTCGCCGTTCGGGCGCGGCTCCGAGGAAATGCTGCACAACCGCAGCGATGCGACGTGGCTCGCCGTCGGCGGCGAGGACAAGATCCTGCCGGGTTCGGTCGTCAACGACATGCTGAACAAGAAGCTGTCGGAGATCGAGCAGAAGGAAGGCCGCAAGCCCGGCGGCAAGACGCGCAAGCGCATCAAGGACGAACTCATCACCGACCTGCTGCCGCGCGCGTTCGTGAAGCCCAGCCGCACCGACGCCCTGATCGACGCGGGGCTGGGCGTGGTCGCGGTGGATACCTCCAGCCGCAAGTCCGGCGAGAACGTGGTGAGCGAGATCCGCCGCGCGCTCGGCAGCTTCCCGGCGCTGCCGCTGAACGCCGAAGTCGCGCCGCGCTCGATCCTGACCGGCTGGGTCGCGGGCGAGCCGCTGCCGGAAGGCCTGTCGCTGGGCGATGAATGCGAGCTGCGCGATCCGATCGACCAGGGCGCGGTGGTGAAGGTGCAGCGCATGGAGCTGCAGAGCGACGAGATCACCAAGCACCTGGAATCGGGCAAGCAGGTCACGCGCCTGGCGCTGAACCTGGACGACCACGTGTCGTTCGTGCTCGGCGAGGACCTGGTCGTGCGCAAGTTCAAGCTGCTCGACGGCGCGGTGGACGAGCTGGAATCGACCGAGCGCGACGACCTGCGCGCCGAGCTCGACGCGCGTTTCGTGCTGATGGCCGGCGAGTTCCGCCGCCTGTTCACGGTGCTGGAAGGCGCGCTGAAGCTGTCGAAAGCCGAAGCCTGAGCCTGCCGACGCGGCACGCGGATGCGGGCGCGCCGCCGCGTCCGCCGCTCCGGTTCGCGTCCCGCACATGGCAATGCGAGGCGCGACGCCGTTTCGCGCCGCATCGTCACCTCGCATCGCTAAGATGCACCCATGCCATCGCCGCCCCGCCCCCTCGCCCGCCTGTTCGCGCCCACGCCGCGCACGGTGGAGCGCGAAACACTCGACATCGAGCTGGGCGACGGGCGCACCATCCCGCTGCAGCGCGTGCGCGATCCGCGTGCGCGCCGGATCAAACTGTCGGTCGACGAACGCGGCGCACGCCTCACCGTGCCGATGCGCGCCAGCCTCGCCACCGCCGACCGCTTCGTCGCGCAGCATCGCGACTGGCTCGCCGCGCAGCTGGAGCGTTTCGCCGTGGACGGCATGCCGACGCTGGAGCCCGGCGTCGCGACGCAACTGCCGCTGCGCGGCGAGCTGCACGACGTGCGCTGGGAAGCCGGACGTTTCACGCGGCTGGACCATGCGGGCGATGGCAGCGGCGAACTGGTGTTCACCCATCCGGCGCGCGCCGGCGACACCGCGGTGCGCCGCGCGGTGCGCGATTTCCTCGAAGCGCAGGGCCGCGCCGACGTCGGCCGCTGGATGCCGCGCTACCTGCCCGCATTGCCGCGCGCGCCGCGCCGGGTGACGTTCAAGATCATGTCGTCGCAGTGGGGCTCGCTCGCGCCCGACGGCTCGATGGCGTTGGATCTCTCGCTGGTGCTCGCGCGGCCGGGTGCGTTCGAGTACGTGCTGGTGCACGAACTCTGCCATCTGATCCATGCCGATCATTCGCGCGCGTTCTGGCGCGAAGTCGAATCGCGCTGCCCGCAGTGGCGCGAGGAGCGCGATTATTTCCATGCCGAAGGGCGGCGGTTGAAGGCGACGCTGCGCGCGTTGTGCGGTAAGACGTAACGCCGTCGCCCTTTTGGAAGCGCATCCGGGTTCGCGTATCCGCGTCGTCACCCCGGGTGCGCTTCGCTTACCCGGGCTACGACAGCGGTTTGCGATCACCCGCGAACGAAGAAGTCCCCGATCACGTCGGCGATCCGCTCCGGCTGTTCCATGTGCAGGTGATGCCCGCCGTCGATGACGATCAGCTCGCCCGCCGGCAGCAATCCGGCGCGGTCGCGCCGCAGCGGATCCGGCAGATAGGGCTGCGCCGGTTCGGCGAAGATCACGCGCGCCGGGCACTCGATGCCCGACACGAGATCGCGGATCTGCGGCTCGGTCATGCGATGCATCGTCGGCAGCGTCAAGCGTGGGTCGCTCGACCAGGTGAAGCCGCCTTCCACCGGCACGACGCCGCGTTCGACCAGCAATCGCGCCGCGCGCTCCTCGAGCCGGCTACCGACCTGCGCGCCCGCCGCCATGCGCGCACGCACGGCGATGGCGAGGTCGGGAAACACGCGCAGCGACTTGCCGCGCAGCGCGCGATACGCGGCGATGGCGTCGCGCAGGCGCGACACCGTGCGCTCGGGCACCTCGGCGAGCGCGCCGAGCGCTTCGATCGCCACCAGCCGCTCCACGCGCTGCGGGCACGCGGCGGCGACCAGGCTGGAAATCCCCGCGCCCATCGAATGGCCGAGCAGCGAGAAGCGGTCCCAGCCCAGCGCGTCGGCGATGTCGAGCACGGCGTTCACCGCGGCGGCGAACGAATAGTCCGCGCCGGGCGCGAGGTGCGCGCTGGCGCCGTGGCCCGGCAGATCGGGCGCGACCAGTTCGATGCCGTGCAGGTGTTCGGCCAGCGGCACGAAGCTCGCCGCGTTGTCGAGCCAGCCGTGCAGCGCGAGTACGCGCGGGCCGCCGGGTTGCCCGCGCAGGCCGGCGATGCGGCCGATGGGCGTGTCGAGGGTGAATTCGTGCAGGCCGCGCGCGGGCATCAGGTCCAGCGCTCCAGCTCGACGCGCGCGATGTCGGCCAGCGCGCGCGCATGCGGGCGCGTGTCGTTGAGGCAGGGGATGTAGCGCAGCGTGCCGCCGTGCGCGGCGAAGTCCTCCGCAAGCATCATCGCCACCTCCTCCAGCGTTTCGATGCAGTCCACCGCAAAGCCCGGCGCAACCACGTCGACCTTGCGCACGCCGCGTGCGGCAAGCGCATGCAGCGTCTGCTGCGTGCCCGGCTCCAGCCATTTGTCGCGTCCGAACCGCGACTGGTAGCTCAGCGTCCACGCGTCGTCGGCGAGGCCCAGCCGTTGCGCGATCGCGCGCGCGCCGGCCTCGCACTGGCGTGCGTAGGGATCGCCCGCGTCCACCAGCCGCTGCGGCAGGCCGTGGAAGGAGAACAGCAGGTGCTCGCCCGCGCCGTGTTGCGCGCGGTGCTCGCGGATCGAGCCGGCGACGGCGTCGAGCCAGCCGGCGTCGACGTGGTATTCCTCGACCATGCGCGTCGGCAGCGCCTCGCGTGCGAGCACGTCGCCGACCGACGCGGTGGTCGTCGTCGAATACTGCGGGTACAGCGGCAGCACCAGCGCGCGTCGCACGCCGGCCTCGCGCAACTGGCGAAGGCGCGCGGCCAGCGACGGCGAGCCGTAGCGCATCGCGTCGATCACGCGCAGGTGCGGCAGTTCGTTCTGCACCGCCCAGGCGAGCCGGCGGGTGTACACGGCCAGCGGCGATCCGCCGTCCTCGCCGCGCATCCAGATGCTGGCGTATTTCTCCGCGACCACCTTCGAGCGCAGCGGCAGCACCGCCAGGTGCAGCAGCGGCAGCCACAGCCAGCGCGGCAGGCCGACCACGCGGCGATCGGACAAAAACTGCGCGAGGTAGCGACGCACGCCGGCCGGCGTCGGCGCGTCGGGCGTGCCGAGGTTCACGAGGACGAGGGCGGTGTCCGGCGGGCCGGACGGCGCGGTCGAGGCGCCGTCGAATGCGGCGTCGGTGCTGGCGGAGGCGGGCATGCCGCATAGGATGACAGCTGCGCCGGCCCGCGCGAATCCACGCGTTCGAAACGCCGGCATTCCACCATGCACGGCGTCGATCGACACGATCTGCATGCTGGATTGACCAGCATAGGCGAGTGCATCGCACTTGCGGCGCTTGACGCACGCGCCGATTCGGTAAGGATTCATTGCTGGATCACTAGCCTGAACCGACTGCCGCGCCGGCGGTCGAATACTCGAATTCCCCGTTCCGCGCCGAGCCCACACTCGCGCAGTCTCACTGGAGTCCGCCATGTCCCGTCTGCCGCGCCCTGCCCTGCTGCGTATCGCCGTCCTGTCCATCGCCATGGGCATCGCCACCTCGGCGGTCGCCGGCCCACAGGAGGACGACCGCGCCCGCCAGGCCGTGCGCGTGCTGACCGACATCCAGCAGATTCCCGAATCCGGCATTCCCGACAAGCTGCTCGACGAGGCGCGCGGCATTGTGGTGGTGCCCGACGCGCTGAAGATCGGCCTGGTGCTCGGCGGGCGCCGCGGCCACGGCCTGCTGTCGGTGAAGAACCCCGACGGCACCTGGTCGAACCCGAGCTTCGTGAAGCTTACCGGCGGCAGCATCGGCTTCCAGGCCGGCGTGCAGTCGGCCGACATCGTGCTGGTGTTCCGCAGCGATCGCGGCCTGGACAACATCGTCAACGGCAAGATCACCCTGGGCGCCGATGCCGGCGTCGCGGCCGGCCCGGTCGGGCGCAACGCGGGCACGGCGACGGACGGGCAGCTCAAGGCGGAGATCTGGTCGTGGTCGCGCGCACGCGGCCTGTTCGCGGGCATCGCGCTGGACGGCGCGGTGCTGTCGATCGACGACGAAGCCAACGAATCCGTCTACGGCCGCGACACCACGCCGCGCATGATCTTCGAAGGCCGCGCGAACGGGCAGCCGTCCACGGCCGTGGTCGACTTCCGCGACCGCCTGGAGGAAGCCAGCCACATCGCCCGCACCGCGCGCTCCAACGCCGATGCCGACGAGCGCGCCCGCGCTTCGGCGCCGCGTCCGGTGGCGACCTCGACGTCGGCGCCGGCACCCGTCGCGCCCACGGCCACCACCGCTCCGATGAACGCTCCCGCGCAGCAGACGCAGCAGCCGTCGGCCTTCGAGACGGTGGAAAGCCCGGTTCAGGCCGAACCGCTGCCCTGACCGGCGTGCGCCGGTCACGTTCTTAACCCTCCGCACGCGCGGAGACGACAGCGACCGTCACGTCGCTGCGGTATCCTGAACCTCCATATTTCTGGCGGACTATCCACATGGGCGGTTTGAGTCTTTGGCACTGGCTGATCGTGCTGGTGATCGTGGTGCTGGTGTTCGGCACCAAGCGCCTGGGCAACGTCGGCAAGGACCTCGGCGAAGCCGTGAAGGGCTTCAAGAAGGGCGTGCGCGACGGCGATGAGGACAAGCCCTCGGCGCAGCTGCGCGACGAGCGCCGCGACGAGACCCGGTCCGGCGAGAACACGTCGGCCGACAGCGGCCGGCAGGACGATCGCACCCCGCGCTGACGCGCATCCTGGCGGTCGGCGGCCATGTTCGACATCGGGTTCTCCGAGATCTTCGTCATCGCGATCGTGGCCCTGCTCGTGCTGGGCCCCGAGCGCCTGCCCAAGGCAGCGCGCTTCGCCGGCCTGTGGGTGCGGCGCGCGCGTGCTCAGTGGCATTCGGTGAAGTCCGAGCTGGAGAACGAGCTGGCCGCCGAGGAGCTCAAGCGCAGCCTGCGGCAGACGCAGGATTCGCTGCGCGAGGCGCAGGACGAACTGCGCGAGGGCTTCGACGAGGCCCGCAACCGGATCAAGCGCGAGCAGGAATCGCTGCAGCGCGAGCTCGACGACCTCGACCGCGACGTGCGCGACACGGCGGCGCCCCCCCCCGGATCGCAGCCGGACGCATCGCCGGCCCGGAAGCCGGAGCTGGACGAACTCCCGCTGGCGTCGGCGTCCGATCCGGACCTGAAACCCGGGCTCGAATCGGCCGGGGCGGCGGCGAGTCCCGACGACGTGTATGCGCGCGGCCTGCCGGTGGAAACCGATTCGGAAGCGCAGCCCGAGCCGGTGCCCGCGCACCGGACCGCCCACGATGACGGGGCGCAGCGCCGATGAGTCGCGACCATGAGTCCCATGCCCACTCTGCCGAAGCCGAAGCCGGCGCGGACGGTGCCGAACCGAGGCTGATCGACCATCTGATCGAACTGCGCGCGCGCCTGCTGCGCGCGGTCGCAGGGTTGCTGGTCGTGTTCGTGATCCTGCTGCCGTTCGCGGCCGACATCTATGCGGTCCTCGCACGGCCGCTGCTGGGTTCGCTGCCGGAAAGCGGGCGGCTGGTGGCGGTCGATCCGGCCGGCGGCTTCTTCGTGCCGGTGAAACTGGCCTTCTTCACGTCGCTGCTGCTGACGATGCCGTGGTTGCTGTACCAGGCCTGGGCGTTCGTCGCGCCCGGCCTGTACCACCGCGAGAAACGGCTGGCGATGCCGCTGCTGGTCTCGGCGGTGGCGCTGTTCTACATCGGTTGCGCGTTCGCCTTCTTCCTGGTGCTGCCGTCGGTGTTCGGCTTCCTGGCGCGCTTCACGCCCGACGTGGTGGCGATGACGCCCGACATCGGCAAGTACCTGGATTTCGTGCTGGTGATCTTCCTCGCCTTCGGCGCGAGCTTCGAGCTGCCGGTGGCGCTGGTGATCCTGGTGCTGCTGGGCTGGGTGACGCCGCAGCAGCTGCGGGATTCGCGCGGCTACGCGGTCGTGGGCGTGTTCGTGATCGCCGCGGTGATCACGCCGCCCGACGTGGTGTCGCAGCTGATGCTGGCGATCCCGATGTGCATCCTGTACGAGCTGGGCATCATCGCCTCGCGCTGGCTCAAGCCGCGGCCCGAGAACGACGGCACGCCCGGGCAGACGCCCACCGCGTGAGCGCGCCCGCGCGTTTCTGGCCGCGCTACGCGGCCTGGTCGCTGGATGCGGCGATGGTCGCCGCGCTGATCGCACCGTTCCTGTGGACCCGCACGGCGCGTGAACTGCGCGCGCTGGAGCAGGGTTTCATCGATCTGCTCGACCGCTTCTACGGTGCGCTCGCCGCGCAACTCGATGCCGGCGGCGCGCCGAACGTGTTCGCTCTGTTGTCGGATACGTCGATCGAACGCGCCATCGCCGCGCTGGAAACCTCGCTGCTGCGTGCCATCGGCGTACCCACTTTGGTGTTCGCCATCGCGATGCTGGGCTGGCACGTGGCCGGCGAGTGTTCGCGCTGGCAGGGGAGTCCGGGCAAGCATGCGCTGGGCCTGCGCGTGGTGGATCGCGCCGGTGCGGCGCCCGGGATCGCGCGCTCCGTCGCGCGTCAGTTCGCCGGATTGCTGTCGTGGCTGACGCTCAACATCGGCCACGCCATGGCGGCGATCGCGCCGCACCATCTCACCCTCCACGACCGCCTGAGCGGCACGCGCGTGGTGCGCGACGATGCGCCGCTGCCGGCGTGGGCGCGCGGCTGGATCGTGCTGCAGGCGGGGATCGCCGCGGCTTTCACCTTCCTCGTGGCCGGGCACCTTGCGTCATTGGCGCAGGCGGCGGTGGAACGCGCGCTCGGCTGAGCACGATGCCCGCGCAAAAGCCGGCTCAGAGTTCGATCTGATGATTGTTCGACGGCGGCGGCGGCGGGCCATCGGCCTGCGGCCCGGCCGGGCCGCACACGTCGCGCCACAGGTAGTACATGACGCCGAACATCACCACGTACAACGCGATCACCAGCGCCAGGTACAACGGCACGATCAGCGCGGCGCCCAGCGAGGGATGGATCACCCCGCCGATCAGCGCGACGATGCCGAACACCGCCATCAGCACCAGGCCGACCGGGATCGACGCCAGCACAACGATGATCGCCAGCAGCAGGATCGGCAGCAGGTTCTTCGCCGTGCCGACGACGCCGTCGGCCATCGCGCGGCGCACCGGGCGTCCGCCCAGCGCGACCTGGCCGAAGCCGATCGCGTACACGCCGGCGAGGAACAGGAACAGGATCGAGCCCAGGCCGAGCAGGCCGCCCAGACCGGCGGGCGCGTCGGGCACCTGCGCCGGATCGATGCGGCCGTTGCCCGCCGCCTGCTGCAGCGTCATCACCTTGGTCAGCCATTCCAGCAAGCCATCGCCGAACACGGTGATCAGCGCGACGCCGATGATTACGTAGTACAGCGTCATGAGCAGGCCGAAGCCGATCAGGCGGCCGGCGTCGCCGCCGTGGCGGAACGGCTTGAAGACGTCGCCCGCCGAGGCCGGGCGGGCGTGTTCGGTGGCGTCGATCAGGCGCAGGAAGCCGCCCATGAAAGGCGACAGGATCACGATCGAGACCAGGTTCGCGCCGGCCGCGACGATCATCGCGCCGTTGGGATCGGGCTTGAGGATCGACAGCACCAGCAGTTGCAGCAGGCCGGGCAGGATGCCCACCAGCATCAGGATCGCCGCCGCGCCGAACACCGCGCGTGCATTGTGGCGGCCCAGGTTGATGCCGCGCTTGAGCCAGGTCAGGCCGGCGAGCGGGCCGGTTGCGTGAGTGGTCATGGAAGAGGTTCGGTGATGTCGCGTGGGGGAGCGCGTGCGAGCGTATCGCACGCGGAAGACGGAACGGGGAAACTCAGTGCCCGTGCAGGCCGCGCGCGTGGCGCACGAAGCGGCGCAGCACGCGGCGCGCATGCGGCGTGGCGCTCACCGCGCGCGCCAGCGATTTCGCGCAACGGCCTTCGCCGTGCAGCGCCTCGCGTCGCGCGTGGACGTAACCGCGCATGTGCGTGGCGCTGAATTCGGGGTGGAACTGCACGCCCCAGGCGCGCTCGCCCCAGCGGAACGCGTGGCAGTCGTCCTGGTTCGAACGCGCCAGCACCGTCGCGCCCTGCGGCGCGCGCAGCACCGTCTGCAGGTGCGTGGCCTGCGCCGCGAACTGCGCGGGCAGGCCCTTGAACAGCGGGTCCTCGTCGGCGTGCGGATGCAGCTGCAGGTCGATGGTGCCCATCTCGCGACCGGTCGGGTTCACCCCGACCTCGCCGCCGAGCGCGTGCGCCAGCAGCTGGTGGCCGTAGCAGATGCCGAACAGCGGCATGCCTTCCTGCGCCGCGTCGCGCAGCCAGTGCGCGCTGCGTTCGCTCCAGTCGCGGCGCTCGGTGACCATCGCGCCGGAGCCGGTGATGATCGTGCCGGCGAAACCCTCGCGCGCGGGCAGCGCGTCGCCGGCTTCGACGTTGACCACGACCGCTTCGTCGGCGGTCAGGCCGGCGGCGACGCGGATCCAGTGCGGGAAGCCGCGATGGCGGCGCATCGAAGCGACGGGCTGGCCGGTTTCGAGGATCAGGAAGGGCCGGGTATGTCGGTGGTTCACGGCGGAATACGGACGTTGGCGGGCCTCCACTGCGGAGGCATTGCGGGATGCGTTGCGGGCCGCGCCGCCGCCCCGCGGAAGTGCGAAAAAACCAGCGGCATCAAGGCCCGCGGCTATACTAACCCGCTTTGCGGGACCCCCACCGAGACCATGGCCGCACCTACCTTCCAGGGACCGACTTTCCAGGAACTGATCCAGCGCCTGAACGCCTACTGGGCCGACCAGGGCTGCACGCTGATCCAGCCGCTCGACCTGGAGGTCGGTGCCGGCACCTTCCATCCGGCCACCTTCCTGCGGGCGCTCGGTCCGGAGCCGTGGAATGCCGCCTACGTCCAGCCCTGCCGCCGTCCCACCGACGGCCGCTACGGCGAGAACCCCAACCGCCTGCAGCGCTACTACCAGTACCAGGTGGCGATGAAGCCCAGCCCGGACAACATCGTCGAGCTGTACTTCGATTCGCTCAAGGCGCTCGGCGTCGACCCGCTGGTGCATGACCTGCGCCTGGTCGAGGACAACTGGGAATCGCCGACGCTCGGCGCCTGGGGGCTGGGCTGGGAAGTCTGGCTCAACGGCATGGAAGTCACGCAGTTCACCTACTTCCAGCAGGCCGGCGGCCTGGAATGCCGCCCGGTGCTGGGCGAGATCACCTACGGTCTCGAACGCCTGTGCATGTACCTGCAGAACGTCGACAACGTGTACGACCTGATCTGGACGTACGGCCCGGATGGCACGCCGGTGACCTACGGCGACGTCTACCACCAGAACGAAGTCGAGCAGAGCGCGTACAACTTCGAGCACGCCGACGTGGCCGAACTCTTCCACCGTTTCGACGCGTGCGAAGCCGAAGCGCTGAAGCTGATCGAACTCGGCCTGCCGCTGCCGGCGTACGACCAGGTCTGCAAGGCCAGCCACAGCTTCAACCTGCTCGATGCACGCCGCGCGATCAGCGTGACCGAACGCCAGCGCTACATCCTGCGCGTGCGCCGCATCGCGCAGGGCGTGGCCGAGGCGTACTACGCGCAGCGCGAGAAGCTGGGTTTCCCGGCGTTGAAGAAGGCCGCGGAAGCGGCCTGAGCAACGCGGTTCCGCTCTTAACTCCCTCCCCTTAAAAGGGAGGGCTGGGATGGGGATGGTGTCGCGGCGACGCACCCATGCACCCATCCCCACCCACCCTCCCCTTGAGGGGGAGGGCTCAAGAACCTGAGGCTACGGATGTCGCAGCAACTCCCCCTCCTGATCGAACTCGGCACAGAAGAGCTCCCCGTCAAGGCGCTGCCCGCGCTGGCGCAGGCGTTCTTCGACGGCATCCTCGACGGCCTGGCCAAGCGCGGCATCGCCTTCGAGCGCGATGAAGCCAAGCCGCTGTACACGCCGCGCCGCCTTGCCGTGCGCCTGCCGGGCGTCGCGCTGGAGCAGCCGGAGCAGAAGTCCGAAGTGCTCGGCCCCTACCTCAACATCGCGCTCGACGCCGACGGCCAGCCGACCAAGGCGCTGCAGGGTTTCGCCGCGAAGGCCGGCATCGAGTGGACGACGCTGGAGAAGACCAGCGACAACAAGGGCGAGCGTTTCGTGCATCGCTCCGTAAAGCCCGGTGCGACCACCGCCGCGCTGCTGCCGGAGATCCTGCGCGAGGCCGTCGCCGCGATGCCGATCCCCAAGCCGATGCGCTGGAGCGATCACGATTACGGCTTCGCGCGCCCGGTGCACTGGCTGGTGATGCTGCTCGGCAAGGACGTGGTGGACGCCGAACTGTTCGGCACCCGCGCCGACCGCATGAGTCGCGGCCATCGCTTCATGCACGACAAGCCGGTGTGGTTCTCCACGCCCGCCGATTACGTCGAATCGCTGCGCGGCGCGAAGGTGCTGGTCGATCCGGACGAGCGCCGCGAGCGCATCGTGCTGGAAGTGACCGACGCGGCGCGTGCGGCCGGCGGCGTGGCGCGCATCGACGACGGCATCCTCGAAGAGGTGAACGGCCTCACCGAATGGCCGAAGGCCGTGAGCTGCAGCTTCGAGCGCGAATTCCTCGCCGTGCCGCAGGAAGCGCTCATCGCCACGATGGAAGCGAACCAGAAGTTCTTCCCGGTGCTCGATGCCGACGGAAGGCTGAGCGAGCGCTTCATCGGCATCGCCAACATCGAATCCAAGGACGAAGCCGAAGTCCGCAAGGGCTACGAGCGCGTGATCCGCCCGCGCTTCTCCGACGCGAAGTTCTTCTTCGTGGAAGACATGAAGCAGGGCCTGGCGTCGATGAACGACGGCCTGGCGAACGTGAAGTACCAGGACAAGCTCGGCTCCATCGCCGACAAGGTCGCGCGTGTGGCCGCGCTGGCCGAAGCCGTCGCCGCGCAGGTGGGCGTGGACCCGGCGCAGGCGCGTCGCGCGGCCGAACTGTCGAAGGCCGACCTGCAATCGCGCCTGGTCGGCGAGTTCCCCGAGCTGCAGGGCATCGCCGGCCGCTACTACGCGGCGGTGGAAAAGGAACCGCTGGAAATCGCCCACGCGATAGACGAGGCCTACATGCCGCGTTTCGCTGGCGACGACATCGCGCCGTCGAAGCTCGGCCAGGTGCTCGCCATCGCCGAACGCCTGGACACGCTCGCCGGCGGTTTCGCCACGGGCCTGAAGCCCACCGGCAACAAGGATCCGTTCGCGCTGCGGCGCAATGCGCTGGGCCTGGCGCGCACGCTGCTGGAAGGCGGACACGACCTGCTGCTGCACGACCTCATCGAACGCGCGCTCACGCTGCAGCCGGCGAAGCATGCCGAGATCGGCAGCTACGACATCACCCAGTTCGTCTACGACCGCCTGCGCGGCTATTACGCCGATCGCGGCGTGGCGTCGGTGCAGTTCGATGCGGTGGAGAACGTCGCGCACGATTCGCTGCCCGACTTCGACCACCGCCTCAACGCCATCGCCGAATTCGCCAAGCTCCCCGAGGCGCAGGCGCTCGCCGCGGCGAACAAGCGCATCCGCAACATCCTGAAGAAGGTCGAAGGCGAAGTGCCGTCGGGCATCGACGCCGCGCTGTTCGCCGAGAACGCCGAACGCGAACTCGCGCAGGCCGTGGACGGCGCCATCGCCGACACCGATCCGCTGCTCCAGTCGCGCGATTACGTGACCGCACTCGGCCGCCTCGCGCGCCTGCGTCCGCAGGTCGATGCGTTCTTCGACGGCGTGATGGTGAACGTCGACGATGCGGCGGTGCGCAACAACCGGCTTGCGCTGCTCAAGCGCCTGTCCGACCGGCTGGGCAGCGTCGCGGCGATCGAACACCTGTCGATCTGACGCACGGCGGCGCAGGGCCCGCATCCGCGCGGGCCTAAACCCGCCGTTAACCAGCCCCGTCGTTCGCCCCGGTTATCCTGCCCGCATGCCGACCCTCCCCCGCGTCCTGGCCATCGCCGCGTTGTTGCTTGCGACCGCCGGCGTGGCGCACGCGGCGACGGTGAAGCGCGTGGACATCCACGGCCTGGACGAAACCAAGACCGCGAACGTGCGCGGCGCGCTTTCGCTGGTGGACGTGATCGGCCAGGACGTGCCCGGCCGTCGTCTGGCATACCTGGTGCGCGAGGCCGAGGACGAGACACGCGAAGCGCTGGAGCCGTTCGGCTTCTACTCGCCGAAGATCGAGGTCGCGCGCGAAGGCAGCGGCAGCACCGGCGTGACCGTCACCATCACCGTGACGCTCGACGAACCCGTGCGCGTGCGTCGCGCCGACATCGCGATCATCGGCGACGGCAGCGACGACCGTTACCTGAAGGAAGACCTTGGCGCGTTCCGCCCGCAGACCGGCGACGTGTTCGACCACCAGCTCTACGAAGCGAGCAAGACGCGGATCACCCGCCGCCTCGCCGAGCGCGGCTACTTCGATGCGGATTTCAGCTCGCGCCGCGTGGAGATCACCCGCGCCGAGCGCGCCGCCGACATCGACCTGGTGTGGAGCAGCGGCGGCCGCTACGACATGGGGCCGATCGAGATCGAGCAGACGCCGCACGAGATCATCCGCGACAGCCTCCTCGACAAGCTGATCTACTGGGAACAGGGCAGCTACTACCACCAGGGCAAGCTCGACCGGTTCCGCGAATCGCTCGCGCGGCTGGATTACTTCTCCAGCATCGAGATCCAGCCGCGTCCCGAGGACGCGGTGGACAACCAGGTGCCGGTGACCGTCACCCTCACCCCGGCCAAGCGCACGATCTACACCGCGGGCCTGAGCTACGGCACCGACAGCGGCCCCGGCGTGCGCCTGGGCATGGAGCGGCGCTACGTCAACGATCGCGGGCACAAGGCGCTGGGCCAGATCGACTGGGCGTCCAAGCGCAAGACCGCGACCGCGCAGTACCGCATCCCCGCGTTCGCGTGGCTGGACGGCTGGTACACCTTCAGCGCGCAGTACTACGACGAACAGACCGACTACATGGACACGCGCAAGGTCGAGGTCGTCGCCAGCCGCAGCGGCCAGATCAGCCGCCGCCTCACCGCGATCGCCGCGCTGCACGCGCTGCGCGAACGCTGGGCCTACGTCGCCGACGACGACGGCGACGAGAACACGCCGGTGCAGTACCAGTCGGCGACGTTCCTGTATCCCTCGCTGCGCGCCGAATACGTCGACGCCGACGACCGCATCTTCCCCCGGCGCGGCATCGGCGTGACGCTGGAAGTGCGCGGCGGCGTGGAGGGCGTGGGTTCGGACGCGACCTTCGGCCAGGCCTGGGGCGTGGCGCGCTGGTACCAGGGCATGGGCGAGAGCAACCGCCTGATCCTGCGCGCCGAAGCCGGCGGCACCTTCACCAACGCGCTGGTGAACATGCCGCCATCGCTGCGCTTCTTTGCCGGCGGCGACAACAGCATCCGCGGTTACGGCTTCCGCGAAGTCGGGCCGTCCACCATCGGCAGCGACGGCAAGAAATACGCGCTCGGCGCGAAGAACGTGCTCACCGGTTCGGCGGAATTCGAGCATTATTTCGACAACGGCCCGTGGGGCATGGCGGTGTTCGTCGATGCGGGCGACGCGTTCGACGACACGCCCGACATCCACACCGGCGTCGGCGTCGGCGCGCGCTGGCGTTCGCCGGTGGGCCCGGTACGCGTGGACATCGCGCGCGGCCTGAAGGATCCGGACTCGGATTACGAGATCTACCTGAACATCGGTGCGACCTGGTGAGGCGCGCATGAGCCAGCCCACTCCCGCCAACGAAACCCCGCAGGACCCGCGCGAAGCGCGCATCGCCGAGCTGCGTGCGCGCCGCTTCGCGCGCATGCGCTGGCTGGCGATCCGTGCCGGCATCGTGTCGGTCGCCATCGCGCTGCTCGCGGGCGTGTTCCTGTACTGGCTGCTCACCAGCATCGGCGGTCGCGACCTGCTGCTGGCGCAGATCGTCTCGCGCCTGCCGGCAACCGCGACGCTGTCGTGGCGCAGCGTCGAGGGCCCGCTCTCCGGCCCGCTGACGATGAACGGCGTGCGCTTCACCTACGAGCGCATCGTCTTCACCGCCGACCGCGTGCACCTGGATCCGGCGATCCGTCCGCTCATCCGCAGGCGCCTGCGGCTGGACGCGTTGCAGATCGCCAATGCGAAGCTCGAAATCCCCAGATCCGACGAGCCGTTCGAACTGCCGCGCTGGCCCGAGGTGTTGCCGGAAATCGCGCCGCCGCTGGAATTGCAGGCCGACGACGTGCGCGTCGATGGGTTCCTGCTCACGCAGGCGGGTGAGAAGCTCATCGACGTGCGCACGCTGCGCGGCGGCCTCGATGCGCGCCAGGGCGAACTGCACGTCGAACGCCTGTTCGTCGACAGCGACCTCGGCCGTTTCAAGCTGCACGGCGATTACGTGCCGCGCGAGGACTACCGCACCGACCTCACCGCGAGCGCCGTGCTGCCCGCCGCGCAAGGCCGCACGCCGGCACGCGTGGGGCTGGTCGCGCGCGGCGATCTGTCGCGGATGAACGTGGCGATCGCCGGCCACACGCCGCAACCGCTGCGCGCGAGCCTCGTCCTGCACGGACGCGACCAGCCGAAGTGGCGCCTCGACGCGGACGCGGAAGGACTCGACATCGGCCTGCTCACCGGCGCGGAGGCGAACGACGAGGATCGTCCGCTGGTCTTCAGCTTCAGTGCCGACGGCGTGGGCGGCGCGGCCGATCTGCGCGGCGAATTCCGGCAGGGCGATCTGGTCGCCACGGTGCTGCCGTCGAAGGTGCGCGTGGAGAACCAGGTGCTCGACGTGCAGCCGCTCGCGCTGCGCATCTTCGACGGCACCGCGACCCTGCGCGGCACGGCGGACTTCACCGACACCGGCAACGCGAAGTTCCGCTTCGCCGCGAACGCGCGCAACCTGCGCTTCGGCGGCGAAACGACGGTGCCGGCCGCGTCCGCGAGCGCCGCGACCAACCCGCCGGCGAGCGTGAGCGCACGCAAGCTGCAGACGGTCACCGCACCGCCGCCGGCCGCGCGAACCGAAACGGTCTCGATCGACGTCGACGCGGACCTCGGCTTCGCCGGCACGATGCAATCGTGGGCGGCGATCGGCAACGCGACGCTGCGCCGCGACGGCACGCAGGCCACGGTCGCGTTCGACGGCCGCGGCGACGACCAGCGCATGACGCTCAAGACCCTGCAGGCGCGCATGCCGAGCGGCACGCTCGACGGGACCGGCACCATCGCCTGGGCGCCGTCGCTGGGCTGGGACATCGACGCGACGCTCGCCGGTTTCGATCCGGGCTATTTCGCGCCGGATTTCAAGGGTTCGATCAACGGCCGCATCGCCACGCAGGGCAGCACGCGCGCCGATGGCGGGCTCGACGTGACCGCGAACGCGAGCGGTCTCGGCGGACGACTGCGCAACCGGCCGCTCGGCGGCAACGCGAACTTCGCCATGCGCGGCGCGGGCACGGCCGGCGGCGAGACGACGTACCGGGGCGACGTCGCGCTGACGCTCGGCGGCAGCCGCATCGATGCGAAGGGCACCGTCGGGAACACGCTCGACATCGACGCGAAGCTGACGCCGCTGGTGCTCTCCGACCTGCTGCCCGGCGGCGCCGGCACGCTGCGCGGCACGGCGCAGGTGCGCGGCCCGCGCAACGCGCCCGACGTCACCGTCGATCTCACCGGCAGCGGCCTGAAGTTCGGCGATTACCAGGCGCAGTCGCTCACCGCGAAGGGTCGCCTGCCGTGGCAGCGCGGCAACGGCGACCTCGCGGTGCGCGCGACGGGATTGCAGGTCGGCCTGCCGCTGTCGTCGGTGTCGCTGGATGCGCGCGGCTCGGTCGAGGCCCTGCAGGTGCAGGGCGAGGCGCGCGGCGACATCGGCGCGCTGTCGCTGGCGGGCAACGTCGCAAGGCGCGGCAACACGTGGCAGGGCGCGCTGTCCGCGTTCGAACTGACGCCCACGCGCGGCGCGTCGTGGCGCCTGCGCGAAGCGGCGCGTTTCAGCTGGGATGGCCGCAACGGTTCGCTCAGCAACAGCTGCTTCGTCGGCAGCGGCGGCGGCGCGCTGTGCGCCAGCGCCGACTGGCCGCGTCGAGGCGTCGCGGTGAAGGGCGACGCGCTGCCGCTCAGCCTCGTCGTGCCGTACCTGCCCGAACGCGAGGGCGGCCGGCCGTGGCTGATCCGCGGGGAGATTTCGCTCGATGGCCAGATGCGCCCCGTCGGCAACGCGTGGAGCGGCCGGCTCGACGTGCGATCGAGCGGCGGCGGCCTGAAGAACAGCGAGCGCTCGCGGCGTGAAGTGCTGAGCTACGAGAACCTCACCCTGGCGGCGACGTTCGACCCGCGCCGTATCAACGCCGAACTCGCCACCGCCTTCAACAGCGGCGGTCGCATCGATGCGCGCATCACCACGGGTTGGGACGATTACGCGCCGCTCGCCGGGCAGGTGTCGGTCAACACGTCCGAGCTGGTGTGGCTGGAACTGTTCTCGCCCGACATCATGGAACCCAAGGGCACGCTCGATGCGCGCATCACCCTCGGCGGCACGCGCGCGCGGCCACAGCTGGGCGGGCAGGCGCGGCTGACGCAGTTCAGCACCGAACTCCCGTCGCTGGCGATCGTGCTCGAAGGCGGCGACGTGCGCCTGGACGCGCTGCCCGATGGCACGGCGCGCATCGCCGGGCAGATCCGTTCGGGCGAAGGCACCTTGCGCGTGGACGGCTCGCTCAACTGGCAGGACACCAGCGCGCCGCTGCTGCTCACCGCGACCGGCGAGAACGTGCTGGTCTCCGACACGCGCGACCTGCATGCGGTCGCCAGCCCCGACGTGCAGGTGCGTTACGCCGCCGGCCAGCCGATCACCGTGACCGGCACCGTCACCGTGCCGTCGGCGCGCATCGACCTGGAGCGTCTCGACCAGGGCGTGTCGGCGTCGCCGGACGTGGTGGTGCTCGATCCGGAAGACCCGGAAGCCAGCGCCGCGTCGCCGCTCGACCTGGACCTGTCGCTGGTGCTCGGCGACGACGTGCGACTCAACGGCTTCGGCCTGGAAGGCAGCCTCGGCGGGCGCATGCGCGTGCGTTCGCACCCCGGCCGCGAGATGACCGCGAGCGGCCAGCTGCAGGTCGCCGGGCGCTACAAGGCGTACGGGCAGAAGCTCGACATCACGCGCGGCGAGCTGTCATGGTCGGGTGGGCCGGTGTCGGACCCGATCCTCAACATCCGCGCCGAACGCGTGATCGGCGACGTCACCGCCGGCGTCGACATCCGCGGCCGGGCCAGCGCGCCCACCGCGAACGTGTGGTCCGATCCGGCCAGCTCGCAGTCCGAGGCGCTCGCGTACCTGACCCTCGGCCGCCCGCTCGCCAGCGCGAGCAGCGACGAAAGCCGCCAGGTGAACGCCGCCAGCGCCGCGCTGTCGGCTGGCGGCAGCCTGATCGCCTCGCAGCTCGGCGCGAAGCTCGGCCTGGACGATGCGGGCGTCAGCGACAGCCGCGCCCTGGGCGGCAGCGTGCTCGGCTTCGGCAAGCACATCTCGCCGCGCCTGTACGTCGGCTACGGCGTGTCGCTGCTGGGCACCGGCCAGGTGCTGATGCTGAAGTACCTGCTGCGCAAGGGCTTCGACGTGCAGATCGAATCGAGCACGGTGGAGAACCGCGCCTCCCTCAACTGGCGCAGGGAGAAGTGACCCGCACGGCCGCACTCGACTTGCGGCCCGGGATGCGGGATCGTCGTCGGCAACGACACGAACCGCCGCAAGGGACGCCACCAATGCAGGTGCTTCAAACGCAACGCCTGGTACTGCGCGAGATCGAACCGGCCGATGCGCCGTTCATCCTGGAACTGCTGACCGATCCTTCGTTCCTGGCGAACATCGGCGATCGCGGCGTGCGCGACCTGCCGTCGGCATTGAACTACATCGAAGCCACCCCGCGCGCGAGCTACGCGCGCAACGGCTACGGCCTGTGGCTGGTGGAGTCGAAGGAGAGCGGCGAGGCACTCGGGATGGCCGGCCTCGTCCGCCGCGACACGCTGCCCGACGCCGACATCGGCTACGCCTTCCTGCCGCGCCACTGGTCGAAGGGCTACGCGGTGGAAGCCTGCACCGCCGTGCGCGATCACGCGATGCGTACGCTCGGCCTGCCGCGCCTGCTGGCGATCGTGTCGCCGGGGAACACGCCTTCGGTGAAGGTGCTCGAACGCATCGGCCTCACCTTCCGCGACACGGTGCGGATGGGGGAAGCGGATCTGCAGTTGTTTGCGTTGGAGGCGGGGGCGTAGGGAACTCCACTACGCTCTTGCGACGAAGCTCTTGTAGCCCGGGTAAGCGAAGCGCACCCGGGGAGCCGTCAAGCCCGAATCGGCGCCACCGCGCGCCAATTCACCCTCCCCAACCCTCCCCCGCATTCGCAGGGGCGGAGCGTCTGCCGGGATGATGACGTAGAGACTCCGCTAATCGTCCGCGTCGACGACCCGCACGTCCGCGAACCACAGCTTCGTCCATCGCTCGCGTCTTTCATCCGCACCAAGGCGTTGCGGCGACGCGCCCTGCGCCGCCGCGAACGCTTCCGCGTCGTCCAGCGCGCGCACGTTCACCGCCGCGTGCGTGCGCCCATCGTGTTCATGACGCACCAGCACCAGCACCGCGCAGTGCGCGCACGCGATGAACTCCGCCTGCGCCGATCCCTGCCGATACACCAGCGGTTCGCCACGCAGGCGCACGCGCAGGGTGCCGTTCGCGTCCGACAACCACGCCGCGCCGTGCTTGCGGCAGAAGCTGCAATCGCAGGCGCGCGGGGTGTAATCCGATTCGGGCTGCGACAGCGTCATCCCGAACGCGATGCGTCCGCAGTGGCAACCACCGTCGTACGTCCGCACGTTCATGGCGTCGTCGCATAGCGCGCGCCGCGCAGGCCCGGCTTGCCGCCCACCACGTCGGTCCACACGATGAACGCGCTTCCGTCGACGAGCGCGATCTTCGGCATCCCCGTGCCGCGCCCTCTTCCCTGCAGTTCGGCGACGTCGCCGCGCTGCAGTTCGCGGGCGAGATCCGGCGTGAAGCGGGCGAAGCGCAGCGCCTGGCCGCCGGCGTCCTCGTTCATCCACAACGCCCATGCGGCGCGTTCGTCGAGTGCGGTGTCGACGCGGCCCTGCACCGCCATGCCGCGATCGAGCACGAGCGGCGCGGCGAAGTCCGCTCCGCCACCGCGGCTGTGCGCGAGCTTCACCGACGGCGCATCGCCCGCGCCGGTGTACCAGGCGACGATCGCGTCCGTACCGCGCGTCGCCACCGCCGGTCCGTTGACTGGACACGCCGGCATCGTCCAGTCGTCGGCGTGCACGCGCGCGGCGGCCTGCCATTGCGTGCCGTCGCCGCGCACGGCGAGGATGTCGCGCACTTCCGCCGGCGTGCGTCCGCGATACACCAGCAACGGGCCGCGCGCGGTCAGCGCGGCGTCGGTCTGGCAGCAGTCGCAGGTCATCGCGTCGAGTTCGCGCTCGTCGCTGCGTTGCAGCGAGGTGTCGAACACCGCCGTGCGCAGCGTCATCGCACCGGGCGGGTGCTTCGCGCCCGCGCCTGCGTGGCCGCCATGCGCCGAATGCCCGCCACCGCCGGTGTTGCGGCCATCCAGCCATGCAACGCCCAGGCGATCCGCACCGACCGGCCACAGCGAAACGAAGCCATGCTCGGTCGGCGTGCCGTCGGTGTTGACGACGACGGGCGCGGACCAGCTCGCGCCATCGTCGCCCGAACGCGCCAGCACCACGTCGTACGCGTAGCCCGCGCCCTCGCGCTTGCGCAGCCAGTGCGCCCACAATGCGCCGTCGGGCGTGACCGCGATGTGCGGCGTGTCGGCCCAGTTCACGAACCAGTCGCCGCCGCGGGCGATCTCGCGCGGTTCGCTCCAGGTGCCGTTCGCGAAGCGCGCGAACTTCAGCGTGTGCGCTTCGTCGCCCTGCTCGTCACCGGCATGTTCCACCCAGGAGAGCAGCAGGCTGCCGTCCGGTGCGCGCACGAGGTCGGGCTGCGCGGCGGGAGCGGTGGTGGCGGGCAGCGGCCAGGGTTTCGACGTCGCCCGTGGCGCGCGCACCTGCTCGGTGGCCGGGCTCGTGGCCGGAGGCGTCGCGGTCGGCGTGCATGCACTGAGGACCACGGTGAGCAGCCATACTGTGCCGGTGATTCGGGTCATCGCTCGGGCCATCACGGGGAAGACAGACGCAAATGTACCGGACCGTCGCCGCCTACTCCGATCCACTGCTCGCTCATATCGTGCGCGGACGGCTCCAGGCCGAGGGCATCCCGGCGTGGCTCGCGGACGAGCACAGCGTGCTCATGTTCTGGGATTGGCGTCTGGCGCTCGGCGGCGTGAAAGTCAGGGTCGCGTCGGAGCGGTTCGATGAAGCGCGCGAACTCGTGCGCGATCTGGACGAAGGCGCATTCGCGGGTCCACAGGACGAGGGTGAAGGCATACCGGCCTGCCGGGAGTCGTGGTCGAGCCGTCTCGCCTACTTCGCGCTGTTCGCGCTGTCTCTGCCCTTGCCGTGGTCGCGGCGATCGGGCGGACACGGCTGATCGCCGTGCCAGCGACTACGCCACCCGCGTGCGCCGCGCCCGAGTCAGGTGCACCAGCAGCAGCGAGATCGCCGCCGGCGTCATGCCGGGGATGCGCTGCGCCTGGCCGACGGTCTGCGGGCGGACGCGTTCGAGCTTCTGCTGCACTTCGGCCGACAGCCCGCGCACCGCGGCGTAGTCGAAACCCTCCGGAATCGGCGTCGATTCGTGTCGCTGCTGGCGCGCGATCTCCTCGCGCTGGCGATCCAGGTATCCGGCGTACTTCACGCCGATCTCGACCTGTTCGGCCACGTCCGCGTCGTCGACCGACGGGCCCAGCGACGGCACCGCCATCAGCGTCGCGTAGTCGAGTTCCGGGCGCTTGAGCAGGTCCAGCGCGCTGGTTTCGCGGCTGATCTCGATGCCCAGCACGTCCATCGTTTCGCGGCCGAGCGCGTTGGTCGGCGCGGTCCAGATGCCGGCCAGACGCGCGTTCTCGCGGGCGATCGCCTCGCGCTTGGCGTCGAAGCGCGACCAGCGCGCGTCGTCGACCAGGCCCAGCTCGCGGCCGACCGGCGTCAGGCGCAGGTCGGCGTTGTCCTCGCGCAGCTGCAGGCGGTACTCGGCGCGCGAGGTGAACATGCGGTACGGCTCGCTGGTGCCGTGCGTGGTCAGGTCGTCGACCAGCACGCCGAGGTACGCCTCGTCGCGACGCGGGCTCCAGCCGTCCAGCCCGCGCACGAAGCGCGCCGCGTTCACGCCGGCCAGCAGGCCCTGCGCGGCGGCTTCCTCGTAACCGGTGGTGCCGTTGATCTGGCCTGCGAAGAACAGGCCGCCGACCGACTTGGTTTCCAGCGTGGTCTTCAGGCCGCGCGGATCGAAGAAGTCGTATTCGATCGCGTAACCCGGGCGCGTGATGTGCGCCTGCTCGAAGCCGCGGATCGAACGCACCAGCTCCAGCTGCACGTCGAACGGCAGCGAGGTCGAGATGCCGTTCGGGTAGATCTCGACGACCTCCAGGCCCTCGGGCTCGACGAAGATCTGGTGGCTCGCCTTCTCGGCGAAGCGCACGACCTTGTCCTCGATCGACGGGCAGTAGCGCGGACCGATGCCTTCGATCTGGCCGGTGTACAGCGGCGAACGGTCGAGCGCGCCGCGGATGATCTCGTGCGTGCGCTCGCTGGTGTGGGTGATCCAGCACGACACCTGGCGCGGATGATCGGCGGTGGAGCCCATGAAGGACATCACCGGGCGCGGATCGTCGCCGGGCTGTTCGTCCATCACCGAGTAGTCCAGCGTGCGGCCGTCGATGCGCGGCGGCGTGCCGGTCTTGAGGCGATCGACCACGAACGGGCCTTCGCGCAGCTTGTGCGCGAGCGCGACGGCGGGCGGATCGCCGGCGCGGCCGGCGGCGTAGGTCGTCTGTCCGACGTGCACCTTGCCGGCGAGGAACGTTCCGGCGGTCAGCACGACGGCGGGCGCGTCGAAGCGCAAACCGGTCTGCGTGACCACGCCGGTGACCTTGCCGCGGTCGAACGCGATGTCGTCCACCGCTGCCTGGAACAGCGTCAGGTTCGGCTGGCTTTCCACGGCGCGTCGGATGAAGGCGCGGTACAGCGCGCGATCGGCCTGGCAGCGCGTGGCGCGCACGGCCGGGCCCTTGCTCGCGTTGAGGCGACGCCACTGGATGCCCGCGGCGTCCGCGGCCTTCGCCATGACGCCGCCGAGGGCGTCGATTTCCTTGACCAGATGGCCCTTGCCGATGCCGCCGATGGCCGGGTTGCAGCTCATCGCGCCTACGGTTTCCACCGAATGCGTCAGCAGCAGCGTGCGCGCGCCGGCGCGCGCCGAGGCGAGCGCGGCCTCGGTGCCGGCGTGGCCGCCGCCAACCACGATCACGTCGTACTGGTAGAAGTTCTGGCTCATCGGGGTTCGTCGGATGCGGTCCGGACGCGTGTCCGGGGGCGGAATTCTAGGTCAGGCCGGCCTCGCCCGCCGTCGAGAATGAACGCCCGGTGAAAGTTGGCACGGTTCCTGCGACATACCTCTTGCACCCAGCGGGGCAGGCGCTAAGCGCCGGCCGGAATTGGAACAGGGGCTGGCCAAGCGCTCGCAGGGGAAGCACGGGGGCCGAATGTCGGGGGACGTTCGGCCCCCTTTTTATTTGCTTGCCGGGGAGACCCGGAAACACGAAAGGCGCCCGTGAGGGCGCCTTTCGCGTCTGCGGCGGGCCGTAAAACCCGCCGGGATGGGCGCCGACGCCCGATGGGGACGGAACAGGGGGGATCCGTGGTTCCTCATCGGGCGCCGACATGGAGCGTTCGGCTCTGGGGCCGGTTTTCCGAATTACGTCCAAAAGCGACGCAATCGGTCAATGACCGCAGATTGCCGTCAGTCGTCCCCGAGCGCAAGAGGAAAAATGTGACTGCGCCCGAGAGCTTGCGACCACAGTCAACGCTCCTGTTGCCGGATGCCCCGGACAGCATTGTTCGGACGCGGCGGCGGGCTGGCGCGCTGCGGACGCGGGGCGGTCGCGCGCGGCGGCTGCGCCGGACGCGGTGCGCTGCCGGGGGTGGTCGGACGCGGGGCCGTCGTACCCGGCATCTGCGGACGCGGGCCGTTGCCCGACCAGCCGTGGCCGTGGTTCGGCGGACGGTTGCCGTTCCAGTGGTGGCCCGGATGACGGTCGTAGCGGTACGGATACCGGTAGGCCGGATAGCGCGGGTACGAGTAGTACGGATAGCCGTAACCGTAGCGATACGGCGAGCCCCAGTAGCCATAGCCACCGTAGCCGTACGGATAACCGTAGTAGCCGCCGTACCCGCCGTAATAGCGGTACTCGACCGAAGGACGGCCGTAGTAGTAATCGCCGCTGCCGGACGCGCCGCGATAGGTGTAGCCGGTAACGCAGCCGGCCAGCAGCGTGGCGGCCAGCGCAGGCAGGATCAGTTTGCGGATCATGGTTTCGGACCCCCCAGGGTGTGCCGCCAGCTTCAAGCCGAAGGATTGAACTCGGCCTTAATTCTTCCCGCGCGGACGCCGCCGCGATGGCGGGGTTCAGCGTAGCGCGCGGTTCGCACGCCGGTTTCGCATTGCCGGTCGTTTCGCGCGATGACAGCATGGCACGCCCTCCGCGACGGACCCGCCAATGACCCTGCATCGCGCCTCCGGCCATTGGCGGCTGGGGCTCACGCTCACCCTGATCACCGCCGCCTGCTGGGCGACGCTGCCGATCGCACTGAAGCTGGTGCTGCAGGTGCTGGACCCGATCACGCTGACCTGGTTCCGCTTCCTGGTCGCGGCGGTGTTCACCGGTGCGTGGCTGGGCCTTCGCGGGCGGCTGGGCGGGTACCGGACGCTGGGCCGTCGCAGCTGGGCGATGCTGCTGGTCGCCGCGCTGATGCTGGTGGGCAACTACGTGTTCTACCTGCTCGGCGTTCAGCACACCACGCCGGCCAATGCGCAGTTGCTGATCCAGCTCGCGCCCCTGCTGATGGCGCTGGGCGGGATCTGGGTGTTCGGCGAACGCTTCCGCTTCGCCCAATGGTTCGGCCTGGCGTTGCTGGTCGCCGGCATGGCGCTGTTCTTCGCCGACCAGCTCGCCGCGAGCGCCAAGGCGCCGGGCTACGTGCTGGGATCGGCGCTGGTGATCGTCGGCGCGATCGTCTGGGCGATCTACGCGCTGCTGCAGAAGCAGCTGCTCATGCGCCTGGGGTCGATGCAGATCCTGCTCTTCATCTACGTCGTGGCGACGCTGGCGCTGCTGCCGTTCGCGCAGCCGGCGCAGCTGTTGCGGCTCGACGGTCCGCACTGGGCGCTGCTCGCCTATTGCGCGTTCAACACGATCGGGGCCTACGGCGCCTTCGCCGAAGCGCTGGCGCACTGGGAAGCCTCGCGCGTATCCGCGGTGCTCGCGACCACGCCGCTGCTGTGCATCGCCGCGGCGACGGCCGTGCACGCGCTGTGGCCGCAGTGGCTCGCGCCCGAACGCATCACCCCGCTGGGCTGGATCGGCGCCGCGCTGGTCGTCGCCGGTTCCGCCGCGGTGAGCCTGCTCAAGGCCCGCGCGCCCTGACGACGCCACAGGACCTACCATCGCCCCATGAACGACACCGCCGCTTCCGTCCTGCCCGTCTTCGACGACGTCCTCGCCGCCGCCGCGCGGATCGCGCCGCACGCGCACGTCACGCCCGTGCTGCGTTCGCGGACGCTCGACGCGATGGCCGGCTGCGAACTGCATTTCAAGACCGAACACCTGCAGCGCGCGGGCGCCTTCAAGTTCCGCGGCGCGTGCAACGCGATCTGGTCGCTGGACGAGGCGACGGCCGCGCGCGGCGTGGTCACGCATTCCTCCGGCAACCACGGCGCGGCGCTGGCGCTGGCGGCGCGCACGCGCGGCGTCGCCTGCCACGTGGTCGTGCCCGAAGGCGCGGTGGCGGCGAAGCTCGCGGCGATCGAGGCCCACGGCGCCACCCTGCACCGCTGCGCGCCGACCATCGCCGCGCGCGAGGCCCGCTGTGCGGAACTCCAGGCGGAGCTGGGCGCCGAGCTCGTGCACCCCTACACCGATCCGCGCGTGATCGCCGGCCAGGGCACCGCCGCGCTGGAGCTGCTGTGCTCGCCGGAGCGTTTCGACGCGGTGATCGTGCCGGTCGGTGGCGGCGGGCTGGCGGCCGGCACCGCGCTGAGCGTCGCCGCGCGTTCGCCCGGCACGCGCCTGTTCCTCGCCGAACCGTCGGGCGCGGCGGAGACCTTCGCCTCGCTCCAGCGCGGCGAACGCGTCACCGACTTCACGCCCGACACGGTCTGCGACGGCCTGCGCGGCACGCTCGGCGCGATCAATTTCCGCATGCTCCGGGACCACCACGCGCAGGTGCTGACGGTCGACGACGCCGCGACCATCGCGGCGATGCGCCTGTTCTGGCAGCGCACCAAGCAGATCGTCGAGCCGTCCTCGGCGACCGTGCTGGCGGCGGTACTCGCGAACCCCGCCCTGTTCGCCGGCCAGCGCGTGGGCGTGGTGCTGTCGGGCGGCAACGTCGACCCGGACACCCTGCCCACCCTGTTCGGATGAGAAGCCCCGCTCGTTCCTCACTCCCCCGAACTCGTTCCTTGCTTTTCGTGACGGTTTGACCAGAATCGCTGTGCCGATTCTGGCGTAAGCCGGCCGCGGCCGTGTCGCCGACGCGGGTTGCCGGATGGGGATCCGGCAACGCCAGCGCCGCCGCGCCGCGAGACGACGATCGCCATGGGGGTGGCGGATGGTGGTGGACGTGGAATTCCGCGTGGTCTCCGACCGGCGCGAAGGCCTGCTGCTGGCGCTCGGGCAGGCGGTGATCGCGCACGGCTTCACGCTGCTGCGCCAGCGCACGGCCGGCGGCGAGGACGGCGTCGTGCTGACCATGCTGGTGCGCGGCCCGCAGCCGAACCTGGCGCGGCTGGAGGAATGCATCGCCACGCACCGGCTGGTGTCGAACTTCGAAGCGACCTGCCCGGACTGCAGCACGCCGCGCCAGGTGCCCGCGCGCGAAGCGACGGCGACGCGCTGCGCGGGCTCGCCGGGCGCGGTCGAGCCGCGCCGCCTCGATGCGCTGCTGCCGCAGCTGATGCGCGAATACCCGAACCTCTTCGTGCCGCTGCTCGAACTGGAACGCGCGCTTCCCGAAGCGGCGCGCGAGCCGTCGCTGCGCTACCTCGGGCAGCGCATCGGCGCGTGGGTGCGGGCGCGCGATTTCCCCGACCCGGCGCCGCTCGCGCATGGCGAGGCGGTGCGGCGCATCGCCGTGCCCGCGATGCGGCAGATCGTGCAGGCGCAGTTGCACGGCGACGCGCTGCACGTCGACGACAGCCCGTTTTCCCGGCGCGACGAGGCCGGCGCGTGCTGCCATTTCCTGCGCGGGATGCTCGAAGGCCTGCTCGGCGGTGCGCCGCACGTGGTCGAAACGCGATGCCGCAACGACGGTGCCGAGGTGTGCGCGTTCGAGTTCCACGCCTGAGCGCGAGGAACGAGAAACCAGGAGTGGGAAACGCGTAAGCGCCATGCACCGGTGTTCACTCGTTTCTCACTCCTCCGCACCCGTTGCTCGCTTTCCGCGGCGCGCATCACGGTCGGGCCCGAGGAGGCGCCGGCTATCATGACGATCCCGCCCCCACGGCGCCTGTGGTTCCGCAAGGACACGCGATGAAGATCGACGGCACCCGCACCAACGACCGCGCCACCGAACTGATCCTGGCCTACTACGCCGCATTCAATCGCGGCGACTGGGACGGCATGCTCGCCCTGCTCGGCGACGAGGTGGTGCACGATCTGAACCAGGGCCCGCGCGAAACCGGGCGCGAGGCGTTCTCGGCGTTCCTGCAGCGCATGCAGCGCAGCTATCGGGAGCAGCTGCACGACATCGTGGTGATGGTCTCGCCCGATGGCGCGCGCGCCGCCGCCGAGTACATCGTCCATGGCGAATACCTCGCCGACGACACCGGCCTGCCGCCTGCGCGCGGGCAGAAGTACGTGCTGCCCGGCGGCGCCTTCTTCGAGATCCGCGACGGCCGCATCCATCGCGTGACGAACTACTACAACCTCGAGGACTGGACCGCGCAGGTGCGTTGAAGCCGGTCCTTTTGTAGCCGCCCGGGCAAGGCCGCAGGCCGCAGCCCCGGCACCGTGGCCGGAGCGTCCTACCCGGGTGCGCTTCGCTTACCCGGGCTACAAAAGCCGGTGGCCCGCTGGCGATTCCGACGCGCCGCCGACATCGTCGCCGCTAGCATGGCGCCGGTTCCGTCAGCAGCGGGCACATGCGCCAACTCCTTCGATCGCCAGCGCTCTGGACCGCCGCGCTGGCGACCGTGCTGGCGCTGGCCTTCCTGGGCTCGCGCGGGATCTGGGATCCGGACGAAGGCCGCTACACCAACGTCGCGCTGAACATGCTCGACAGCGGCGACTGGCTCAACCCGCGCCGCAACGACGAAGTCGGCCACTGGACCAAGCCGCCGCTCACGTACTGGGCGATCGCCTCCAGCGTCGCGGTCTTCGGCGCCAACACCTGGGCCGCGCGCCTGCCCGCCGCGCTGTCGTACCTGCTGAGCGTATGGCTGGCGTGGCGCATCGCCGCGCGGCTCGCGCCCGGTTCGCAGCACGCCGCCGCGGTGGCGTACGCGACGATGCTGTTTCCCTTCGGCGCCTCGCAGCTGATCACCACCGATTACCTGCTCAGCGCGTGGACGACGCTGGCGATGTGGGCGTTCGTCGAGGCGCGCTTCGCGCCGGCGCCGCATCCGCGCTGGTGGATCGCGCTGATGTGGATCGCCCTGGCGCTGGCCTTCGTCACCAAGGGACCGGCCGGATTGTTCCCGCTGCCGGTGGTGCTGCTGTTCGACTTCCTGCTGCCGGGCCGGCGTGGACATCGCGTGCTGCAATGGTCGGGCGTGGTGCTGTTCGCGCTGCTCGCGCTGCCGTGGTACCTCGCGGTCTTCCACGGAAATCCGGGCCTGTTCGAGTACTTCGTCGGCGACGAACTGGTCAATCGCATGACCACCGGCGAGTTCGGCCGCCACGCCGAGTGGTACGGCTGGATCGAAATCTACGTCCCCACGCTCATCGTTGGCACCCTCCCGTGGACGCCGACGCTGTGGCGCTGGACGCGCGGCCTGCCTGCCATGGTCCGGCCGTGGTGGCGCGATCCGGAGCGTCGCCAGCGCGACGCGCAATGGCTGCTGCTCGCGCTATGGCTGCTGCTGCCGTTGCTGGTGTTCTGCGTCGCGCGTTCGCGCATGCCGCTGTACCTGCTGCCGCTGTTCGTGCCGATGGCGGTGATCGTCGCAATGCAATGGGCGCGCGAAGGCCGCGGCCTGCCGTCGTGGCGGAAACTGCTGCTGTGGGTCCTGCTGCTGTTGCTGGCGAAGGCTGCCACCGCGTACTGGCCCACGCACAAGAATGCGCAGGCGTGGGCGCAGGCGATCCTCGCGCGGGCGCCAGGGCCGGTGCGCGAGATCGTCTTCGTCGAGGACATGGCGCGGTACGGCCTGCACCTGGAACTCGGCCGTGGCACGCAGATCGAGAAGATCTCGCTGGACGCGCTGCAGGACCGGCGCTTCAACCCCGAGTACGACGAACCGCTCGCGGTCGAACTGGCCGAACACGAACAGCACGTGGTGTGGGTGTGCAAGCAGGCCGACTGGCCGACCGTGCGCGAGCGGGTGGACGGCTACGGCTTTCGCGCGGTTGCGCTGGGAACGCCGTTCGAGCGGCGCGTGATCTTCCGCGTCGAACCGCGCCGTTGAACCGGCGCGTCAGCGCTGCGTGCCAAGCGACAGGTAATCGAGCCCCTGGCTCAGCAGGAGCCGCATCACCGACGCGCGCTCGCCGACCGGCCGCGCCGCCATCGCGTCCAGCAGCCAGCCGACCGAACGGCAGCGCGCGTCGTGATCGTCGCCGTTGAGCCCGGCGAGGAAGCCATCGTTCAGCAGCGCCGCACGCACGCCGGCCGCCTTCAGCGATTGCGCGGCGACGTTCGCGTCGTACGCCTGGCGCGGGCTCTGCGCGGCGGTGATGAAGAAATCCGCCGCCGCATCGGCGAAGCGCATGCGGCTTTGTTCGCTCAGCTGCGCGGCGATGCGGTTGTAGCCGTCCAGGCTGCGATCGGCCTGCGGATCGAACAGCGCGCACAGCACGCGCGCGTCCTGCGGCGCCCGCGCGCTCGCGTGCACCGCCTGGAAGAGGCCGTCGACGCTCGCGTCGGGCGCGCGCATCAGCAGTTCACGACCGTCGGCGATGAGCGCCCCGGGATCGAAGGCGTTGGGATCGAAGCTCCAGCCGCCCAGGTCCTGCGCGATGGCGGGCGCGGTCGAGGCGGCGAGCAGCGCGGCTGCAGCGAAGGTGAGCGGGGTTCGGGCCATGTCGATGCGATGCCGTGTGCGATGCTGGGATCGTAGGAGGTGACGGCTGAACGATGCTGTTGTCGCCCGGGGAAGCGAAGCGCACCGCGCCTCCGTGCAACTCAGTTGCGGTAGTGATGAACGCGCCGCAGCGCGCTGCACCATCGACGTGCGCACGTCCTTGTGGACTCGACGCGGCAACCCCGGTGCGCTTCGTTTACCCCGGCTACAGAAGCGAACTACGCCCCGCGATCCCCCGACGCCTCATCGACCGCCCGCGCATCCCCCGCACTCGCCCGCGCCGCGACGATGCTGAACACCACGATCCCGATCACCACCAGCACCGCACCGGCCAGCGCGCGGCCCTGCGGCCAGGCCTCGCCGAGCCACAACACGCCGATCAGCGTCGCGAAGAGGATTTCCGCCGCCTGCATCGCCTCGGCCGCGGCGAGCGCGGTCGGGTTGCTGCGCACCATGCCGGTCGCCTGGAAGAACAGCACCGTCGCGATCACGCCCGCGCCCAGCGCCACACCGGCGGCGAACGACACCTGCCCGAGCGGCGGCGCGCCGACGTTCGCCAGCGTGATCGCCGCGACCGCCCACCACATCGGCTGGCTCGCCAGGGTCATGCCGAACACGCGCTGCGTCGCGTTGAGCTCGACGCCGGCGCGTTCCAGGTGCAGCAACAGCCCGCGATTGCCCAGCGGATACGCGAACGCCGAGATCGCCACGAGCACCAGCGCGATCCAGCCGTCGCGATCGAGCGAACCGCCGCCGTGGCCGAACTGCAGCAGCAGCACGCCGGCGACGACCAGCAATCCCGTCGCCAATGCCGGCAACGGCACGCGCCGGCGTTCGTCGCGATAGAGGAACGGCGCGCACAGCATCCCGGCGATGACGGTGAGCTGGAACGTGCCGGCGATCAGCCACGATGGCCCGCTCGATGCGGCGTAGCTCAGGCACAGATAGAACAGCACGAAGCCGATGCCGCTCCACAGCAGCCAGGGCCCGGGATGCGCGCGGATCGCCCGCCACACCGGCGCGACGCCGCCCTGCCACGGCATCACCGGCAGCAGCAGCGGCAGCGTGATGAGGTAGCGCAGGCACGCGGTCCACGCCCAGTGGCCGCCCTCCACCGCCGCCGCACGGTTGAGCACGTAGGTGCAGGTGAAAAAGAACGCGGAGGCGAGCGCGATGGCGACCGCCGTCAGCGCCGTGCCGCGCGCGTTCACGAACGCTTCCGCACCGGGATGCCGCTCGCCGGCACGCGCACTTCGTCGACGCCGCCGACGCGGATCGGCGTGCCCGGCTGCGGGCCCCACGCATGCGCGTAGATCACTTCCCACGTCGCCGGCAAACGGCCGTCGCGACGCCACGGTTCGTACGCCTGCGCCGCGCGCGCGAAGCGCGAGCGTCCGGTGAGGCTGCGGCGCCGGTCGTGCATCGCGTTGGTCGCGCCGAGCGTGCGCAGTTCGCGCATCAGCCCGGCGAGGTCGTCGTGGCCGAGCACGAATTCATCGCGATCGAGCACCGGATTCCTGAACCCCGCCGCGATCAGCGCATCGCCGAACTGCGCGATCGACGCGAACGGGCTCACGTGCGGCGCGTTGTCGGCCTGCGCGAAGGCCTCGCGCAGTTCGTGCAGTGTGTCCGGGCCGAACGTGGAGACGAGCAGCAGGCCGTCGGGCTTGAGCACGCGGCGGAAGCCCGCGAAGACCGCCGGCAGGTCTTCGACCCATTGCAGGCACAGGTTCGAGAACAGGATATCGACGCTCGCATCGCGCAGCGGCAGCGCGCGCGCGTCGGCGCACAGCCAGTCCGGTCGGCGCGCGACACCGGGCAGGAACGACGGACGCCATCCTCCCGCGTGACCGCGCGCTTCGCCGAGCATCGGCTGGGCGAGATCGAGTCCGACCACGTGCGCCTTCGGCCACCGCTTCTGCATCGCCGCGCTCGCATGGCCCGGGCCGCAGCCCACGTCGACGACGAGTTCCGGCGGCGCGCGGTTCAGCGCGGGATCGTCGAGGTAATCGAGCTGCTCCATCAACCGCGACGCGACTTCGCGCTGCAACGCGGATGCGTCGTCGTAGTGGTGTGCGGCGCGCGAGAAGGCGCGGCGGACCTGGCGGTGGTCGAAGGTGTCGGTCATCTGCTTCTTTGCTCCCTCCCTTTGAAGGAAGGGCCGATTGGGATTCTGATTCGGCTTTTGGCTCCCTCCCCTTCAACGGGAGGGCTGGGGTGGGGATGGTGTTGCCTCGATCTCGACGATCGCCGCTTGGTCCGGTGGAGAAACACCCTCCCCACCCAACCCCCTCCTTGAAGGAGAGGACTCAAGCGCATCACGCCGGCGCCGTCACCGCACGCATGAACGCATCGATCTCGCCGGCAACTTCATCCGCCGCGCCGAGGAACGGCGCATGCCCCGCATTGCCGATCACCACGCTGCGCGCGCCCGGCGTCATCGCCGCAGCGGCGGGCATCGCGCCAGCGGGAATGAGCCGGTCTCGACGGCCGGAAATCCACAGGCTCGGCACGCGCAACTGCGGCAGTTCGTCGCGCAGGTCGAGCCGGTCGAGCAACACGAGGCCCTCCTGCAACGCGCGCGGGGCCGGTTCGCCGCGTTCGAACGCCTGCGTCTTCAGGCTGCGCAGTTCCTCCTGCGCATAGCTGGAACCCAGCGCTTCCAGCGCGAGGAAACCCTCCAGCGTGCCGCGGAAATCGCGTCCGAGCGCCTCGCCGAAATCGCGGAACAGCGAGGGCTTCACGCCGTGCGGCCAGCGGTCGTCGATCACGAAGCGGGGCGAGGAGGCGATCATCACCAGGCCGCGCACTTCCTCCGGGAAATCCAGCGCCGCACGCAGCGCGAACTGGCCGCCGAGCGACCAGCCGAGCCACACCGCATCGGGCACGCGCGCGACCAGTTGCGCGGCCAGTGCTTCAGGCACGAGCGGCGTGGCGTCGTCGCGCGCGCGGCCGTGGCCGGGCAGATCGATCAGGTGGAGCGTGTAGCGATCCTGGAGGCGTTCGACCAGCGGCGCGAACAGCCCGCCGTGCATGGCCCAGCCGTGGATCAGTGCCAGCGCGGGACCCTGCCCGCGCGTTTCGATGTACATGGGTGCAGCCGATGGGGGATGGAATGGAACGTGGTGCTACGCGGCGCCGTCCCGGGCGAGGTCGGCCAGCACCGCCAGTGCGTCGTCGCGGCGGTTGGCCGGGACCAGCAGGTGATCGTGGTGGAAACCGGCGAGCACGTTGCAGGCGATGCCGCGCCGCGCCAGCGCGGTGGCGAAGGCGGCGGTCAGGCCGACCGCATCCAGCGCCGAGTGCACGCCCAGGGTGAGCCAGGCGGCCCGGAAATCGTACGGCAGGCCGCGCGCGTCGGCGACCTCGCAGGGCAGCACATAGGTGACGCCCTCGTCCTCGGTGACCATGGCGAGCGCCAGCGCGGCGAGCGTCGGGTCGGGCGCCGGCCGCGCGACGAAGGCGACGTCGCCCGCGCGCGCCGTGACGTTCAGCGTGGCGAGCAGTCGCGCGAGGTCGCGCTCGCCGCTCATCGCGCCAGCACGGCCTCGCGCCGTGCGGTCTCGACCAGGCCCAGGCGGATGCGATCGCGGGCCTTCGCCATCGCCTCGACCAGGCCATCGACATCGGCCACGCCGTGCAGCGCCGAGAGGGTCACGCGCAGCCGCGCGCGGCCTTCGGGCACCGTCGGCGGACGGATCGCGGCGACCCAGTAGCCGGATTGTTCGAGTCCGGAAGCCAGCGCGAGGGCGTTGGCCTCGTCGCCGCAGATCACCGGCTGGATCGGCGTCTGCGAATCCATGAGTTCCAGTCCCGCCCGCTGCGCGCGATCGCGGAAGCGGCCGACGAGGTCGTCGAGCTTGCCGCGGCGCCAGTGTTCGGCGCGCGCGAGCTTCACCGCCGCCAGCGAGGCGGCGGCCTGCGCCGGCGGCAGCGCGGTGGTGTAGACGTAGGTGCGGGCCGTTTCGGACAGGTGCTGGATCAGGTCCGCGTCGCCCGCCACGACCGCGCCGTAGCCGCCAAGCGCCTTGCCGAGCGTCGCCAGCTGCAGCGGCACGTCGCCCACGCCGAGCTTGTTCGCCGCGACGCTGCCGCGGCCGTCGGGGCCGACCACGCCGATGCCGTGCGCGTCGTCCACGTACAACAGCGCCTTCTGCACGCGGGCGACCAGCGCGAGTTCGCGCAACGGCGCGATGTCGCCGTCCATGCTGAACACGCCGTCGGTGGCGAGCATCGCCGCGCCTTCGGGCATGCCGCGCAGCTGGCGGATCGCGCCCTCGGCGTCGGCATGCGGATAGCGGCGCAGCCGGCAGCCGGCCAGGCGCGCGGCGTCGATCAGGCTGGCGTGGTTGAGGCGGTCCTGCACGCAGACGTCGTCGTCGCCGAGCAACGCCTGCACGACCGCGAGGTTCGCCAGGTAGCCGCTGCCGAACAGCAGTGCGCGCGGCGCGCCGAGCCAGTCGGCGACCTCGCGCTCCAGCGCGTCGTGGATCTGGTGGTGGCCGCAGACCAGGTGCGAGCCGACGCCGCCCGCGCCCTCGCGCGAGGCCGCGTCCTGCAGCGCGCCGACCACGGCGAAGTGCTGCGACAGGCCAAGGTAGTCGTTGCCGCAGAAATTCAGCAGCGAGCGGCCTTCGACGAGGCAGCGGGCGCCGTCGCGCTGGGCGACGGTGCGGCGCACGCGCACCCGCGAGGTCGCCTCGCGCTGCGCGCGCGCGGCATCGATGCGGTCACGCCAGCCGGGGCGGCTCATGGCGCCGCCGGCAGGCCATCACGCGGCGCAGTGCCGCGCCGGTTCGACGATGTCGGCATGGACGGTCTCCCCTTGTTCGACCACGGGCATCGGACGCAAGCCCAGTCGGTCGAACAATGCCATATCGCGCTCGGTGTCGGGATTACCGGTCGTCAGCAATTTCTCGCCGTAGAAGATGGAATTGGCGCCGGCGAGGAAGCACAGCGCCTGCAGCTCGTCGCTCATGGATTCCCGGCCGGCCGAGAGACGGACCATGGAACGCGGCATCAGGATGCGGGCGACCGCGACCGTGCGGACGAATTCGAAGGGATCCAGCAGCTCGGTGCCGGCCAGCGGCGTGCCTTCGACCTGCACCAGGCGGTTGATCGGCACCGAATCCGGGTGCGCCGGCAGGTTGGCCAGCGTCTGCAGCAGGCCGGCGCGCTGGTCGCGGCGATCGCCCATGCCCACGATGCCGCCGCAGCAGGTCTTCATGCCGGCGTCGCGCACGTGCGAGAGCGTGTCCAGGCGGTCCTGCATCTCGCGGGTGTGGATGATCGCGTTGTAGAACTCCGGCGCGGTGTCGAGGTTGTGGTTGTAGTAGTCCAGGCCGGCGTCCTTCAGCGCGCGCGCCTGGTCGGCCGAGAGCATGCCAAGGGTGGCGCAGGTCTCAAGGCCCAGCGATTTCACCTCGGAAATCATGGCGGCCACCTTCGGAATATCCCGATCCTTCGGCGAGCGCCACGCCGCGCCCATGCAGAAGCGGCTGGCGCCAGCGGCCTTGGCTTGGCGGGCCTTTTCGAGCACGGCTTCGGTGCTCATCAGCTTGGTCGCCTCCACGCCCGTGTGGTAGCGCGCGGCCTGGGGGCAGTAGCCGCAGTCCTCGGGGCAGCCACCGGTCTTGATCGACAGCAGGGTGCTGACCTGCACTTCGGCGGGATCGAAATTGGCGCGATGCACGGTTGCCGCGCGGTGCAGCAGCTCCGGGAACGGCAGGTCGAACAGCGCGCGGACCTCGGCACGGGACCAGTCGTGGCGCGGTTCGGCCGACTCGACGACGGGCAACTGGCTGATGGCAGGCATGGGGGAATTCCGATGTTTTCGGCGAGACAGGCCGGGCAGTCTGGAAACCATGGCGAACCCTGTCAACCAAACTGGCGCGCATGGAGTTGACGGACGGGCGTGGCGGTTTCCCGATCGTCTGCTGGCGTGCCGGTGTCTTGTATGCGGCGAACGCGGCTCGAATGGTCGCGATCTGTGTGTGTTCTGCAGCGAATCCCTGCCTTGGGTGGCCGCCGCGTGCGGACGTTGTGCCTTGCCGCTCGGCATCGACGCCGAGCTGTGCGGCGAGTGCCTGCGACGGCCGCCACCGCAGGCGGCGACGCGCGCCGCTTTCATCTATCGCGCGCCCCTCGATCGGTTGCTGCCACGCGCGAAGTTCCATGGCGACCTCGCTTCGTTACGCCTGCTGTCGCAGCTGATGGCGGGGCGCGTGGCGGATGCCGACCGCCCATGCGCGCTGGTGCCGATCCCGCTGCACCGCGACCGTCTGCGACGGCGCGGCTACGACCAGGCGCTGGAACTGGCCCGCCCGCTCTCGCGGCGCCTCGATGTACCGCTGCGGGACGACCTGCTGCGCCGCGTGCGTGCGACGTCGGCGCAGTCGCGGCTGGATGCGGGGGCGCGCCGACGCAACCTGCGGGGGGCGTTCGAGGTACGCGCTGGACCGGAGCTGCCTGCGCATGTCGCACTGGTGGACGACGTGATGACCACGGGCGCCACTGCGCGCTCCGCGGCGATGGCTTTGCTGCGGGCGGGGGTGCGGCGGGTCGACGTGTGGGTGTGTGCGCGGGTGCCGTGATGTGGGTCAGCGGCAGCAACGCTTGCTGCTTGTGCTGCCTCGCCTGCTCCGCAGTGGAAGGTTGGGGAGGGGTGAAGTGCACAGCGCCACGTCGCCAAAGCGCCGCATCGAGCTCCGTACGAACCGTGCCTCCCCTCCAACCTCCCTCTGCAAGCAGGGTGAGGGGGAACGGCGGCGCCATCGCTCCGATGGGCGCTTGTCCAGTTCCCGATCTCCAGCGCCCCGACACACGAGCAACGGTTCAAACGCGATGACTACACCGACAGGGAGACCCGCCGCCCCAGCATCACCACGTCCTACTTCTCTTGCGGCTTCGCGATCTCCGCCCGAGCCCGCGCACCCGACCCCACCACCGCCTCCGCCCTGACCTCCATAGGCGCATTGCCCGCGTAGAGCGCCGTCGTCCCCACCGCCGTCCATGCCGGATAGTGATCCTTGAAGAACTCGCGATGCACCTTGAGCACCGGCGCGATGCGCTGGCGGAATTCGTCGTGATCGCGCGCGACGTGGAAGCTCTGCAGCTCGACGACGTCCTCGAGCGTCGCGCCGGCCTTCTCCAGGTGCGCCTTCAGCTGCTGGAACGCCCAGCGGATCTTCGCCTCCTCGTCCTGCCCTTCCAGCGCTGGAATGCCCGAGACGATCACCCGGTCTCCGACGCGCACGGCCGGCGTGTAATGCAGTGCGTGGTACGACCCTTCCCAGCCCGACGGTGCGAAATGCTCGCGCGTCGGCGCGTCCTGGGCCGCGGCACTGGCGGCGATCACACACAGGAACAACGACAGGCAGGCACGACGCATGGCGAACTCCGGCGGCGGTGGAAGCGCCGATTCGAACACGCGTCGCGCGGCCTGGAGATGCCGTCCGGCGGATTGCCGGATCGGGATTCGGGATTCGAGCCATTGCGGTCATCCCCGCGAAGGCGGGGATCCAGCTCCGAGCACATCACGCGCTTCGCCAGGCGAGATGCGCGCACATATGGGCGTTGCGACGAATGCCCGGGCCCCGAACGTCGCCCTCACCGTCACCCCACCTTCACACCGCAACGACCCTTCCCGCTCCACGATCGCGCGGTTACGCACCACGATGGAAGGACCTCAGATCAAGGAGCGCGTCATGAACGCAGGTCTGTTGCGTACGGTGGGTCGCAGTTGGTGGGTGCTGGTGCTGTATGGCGTGATCGGCGTGCTGTTCGGCATCGCGGCGTTCATGTGGCCGGCGAAGACGGCCGTGGCGATGGCCTGGGCCTTCGGCGTGATGGCCATCGCCGAGGGCGTGCTCAGCGCGCTCGCGCTGTTCGACCGCAACGTTTCCGTCTCGAAAGGCTGGCTGGCGCTGTATGCGCTGGCGTCGTTGGCGTTCGGCCTCGTCGCGGTGTCGAACCCGGTCGTCACCGCGGGCGTGCTGCTGCTGATCCTCGCCGCGTGGCTGCTGGTGGCGGGCATTTATCGCATCGTGCTGGCGATCCGCATCCGCAAGGAAGTCACGGGCGAATGGATGATCGCGCTCAGCGGCGTGCTGGCGATCCTGCTGGCGGTGCTGTTCGTCGCGCGGCCCGCCGTCGGACTGGTGACCGTCGCACTGTGGATCGGCGTGGCCGCGCTGTTCTACGGGGTGCTGCAGGTGATGGCCGGCTTCAAGCTGCGCAAGCTGGCCGGCACCTGACGCTCACGCCGCCGGCGCGCGCAACGCGAAGTCGGCGGCGATGCCGGCGAAGATCGCCAGCCCCACCCAATGGTTGTGCAGGAACGCACGGAAGCACGCCGCGCGTTCCCGGCGACGCGCGATGCGGAACTCATAGGCCACCAGCACCACGGCGACGGCCAGGCCGATCCAGTAATACGCGCCCATCGCCGCGCGCTGGCCGACGAACGCCAGCGCCACGAAGAACAGCGCGTACAGCACGCCCTGCGCGATGAGGTCCATCTCGCCGAACAGGATCGCCGTGGACTTGCTGCCCATGCGCAGGTCGTCCTCGCGGTCGACCATCGCGTACCAGGTGTCGTAGGCGGTGGACCAGACGATGTTGGCCACGTACAGCAACCAGCCCACGGCCGGCACTTCGCCCTGCACGGCGGCGAAGGCCATCGGGATGCCCCAGCCGAACGCCAGCCCCAGGTACACCTGCGGCAGGTGCGTGTAGCGCTTGAGGTACGGGTAGCTCGCCGCCAGCACGACGCCGATGAAGCTCATCAGCACGGTCAGCCGGTTGAGCGTGAGCACCAGCGCGAAGGCCGCCAGCATCAGCACGGCGAACAGCGCCAGCGCCTCGCGACCGCGCACCGCGCCGGTGGCGAGCGGGCGATTCCGGGTGCGCTCCACGTGCGGGTCGAGCCAGCGGTCGGCGTAGTCGTTGATCACGCAACCGGCCGAACGCGTCAGCCACACGCCCGCGCTGAACACGAACAGCGTCCACAGCGGCGGCACGCCCTTCGCGGCCAGCCACAAACCCCACCACGTCGGCCACAGCAGCAGCAGCCAGCCGATCGGGCGGTCGCCGCGGACCAGCTGCCAATACAGCGACAGTCGCGTTTTCCATGGGGACGCCGCGGGGGATTGGAAGCGTTCGTAGCTCATTCGGGGCAGATCGGAGGTATGCAGGTCAGGCAATTAGGGGCCGAAGGCGGCTCGATGCGCGGGAATTCCGCGGGCCGGCTGGCGTCGCGGCAGCACGCCGCCGCGCTTTGCCGCTAGAATGCCAGCCCCGCTGTCGCGACGTGATCGCCGATCAAGCCGTTCGCGGGAACATCCAACAGGCGCCCGTAGCTCAGCCGGATAGAGTAGTGGCTTCCGAAGCCATTGGTCGGGGGTTCGAATCCCTCCGGGCGCGCCATCTCACGCATCCCGCCTTTCTGCGCGAGCGTGAGCGGACCGGATCGCGTCGGCGTTCGTGAAACGGCCCGGACAAACACGGCAGCCTCCCGGCTGCCGTTCGCGTTTTCGCATTTCGGATGGGCCTCATGGGGCTCCTCAACAGTATGTTTGCGCTCCGCCGCAGTCGCAGACCATCCAGCGCGCGACACGCATGAACAAGGGTCGTGCAACCCATCCGACAGAGCCCCGCGACGCTCCGCGAAACCGCCATCGCGGCCTCGCGCCGCACCGGACCGCCCAAGTCCGAACCTAGTGGATGGGCCTAGCGGGCCGTATACTGGCGCGCGACCGCTTGGGGCGGTCGATCGTCGATGGCTTCGCGTGACCCGTACGGGCGCGCCATAGGTGGGTTTGTGCGCAATTACGACCTCGAATTCCTGAAGAAATTCTCGATGGTGATCGGCTTCCTCGTGCTGGTCACCCTGGGCCTGATCATCGCGGCCATCTTCGTGCACGGCCAGCTGCCGGCGGAGGTCAACCCCGACGTCGCCAAGCGCACGCAGCAGCGCATCGCCCCGGTCGGCGCGGTTTACGCAGGCAGCACCGGCGCCGCCGCGCAGCAGGCCGCCTCGGCCGCCGCCGCCGCGAAGGCCGCCTCGCAGGTCGCCTACGGCGGCACCACCGACGGCTCGGTGATCTTCAACAACCTGTGCACCGGCTGCCACACCTCCGGTGCCGGCGGCGCGCCGACGCTCGACCAGGCCCACTGGACCGCGCGCCTGCCGAAGGGCAAGGACACGCTGCACAAGCACGCGATCGAAGGCTTCACCGGCACCGCCGGCGTGATGCCCCCGAAGGGCGGCAACCCGGCACTGACGGACGAGCAGGTCATCGCCGCGGTCGACTGGATGCTGGCGAACCTGAAGTAAGCCGCTTCCTTCGAGCCACCGCACGACGCCGCCTCCGGGCGGCGTTGTCGTTTCTGGGGTAAGGCAGCCCGCGCGGCCATGGATGGTCGTGCAGGCGTTTCGCCAGGAGGGCAGCCACCAGGCGGCGAACTCCGGGTTTCATCCCATTAACGGCGCAGCGCATCGACCGCCAACACCGGACGAGCAGCCGTCACGGCCCGTCGCGATAATGCGCGCCCCTGTCCCGGCGAGCGCGCCCATGATCCGTCCCGGCTTCCCTTTCCGCCCCGCCCTGCTGCTCATGCCGTGCCTGCTGGTCGGCTGCGCCTCGCCGTCCGATGCGCGTGAGGCGACGGCGATCGGCGCCGTGCAGGGCCACGCCGAACGCAGCGCCCTCGTCGGCCAGGCGGTGACCGTTCGCGGCGTCGTCAGCGCGAAGCTCGACGGCGGCTGGTTCGTACAGGATGCCGGCGACGGCGACGACGCCACCTCCGACGCGATCTTCGTGCAGGACGCCGCATCGGCCGTCGGTCCGGGCGATGCGGTGCTCGTGCACGGCACCGTGGCCGAACTCGACGTCGGCCGCGCCACCCGCACGGCGCTGGTGCGGACCCGGGTCGAACGCGTCGGCGAAGGCGAAACACCAGTGACCCCGCTCGCGAAGGCGCCCACCGGCTGGGAAAGCCTGGAAGGCATGCGCGTACGCCTTGATGCGCCGGTGTTCCTCGCCGACAGCGGCGATCTGCGCAGGCACGACCGCGTTCTCGCGAGCCTCGACGAACGCCTCTGGCAACCGACCGAGCGCCACGTCCCCGGCAGCGACGGCTATCGCGCCGAAGTCGCCCGCAACACGCAGCGCGCGTTGTGGCTGGAAGCGGCGGATGCGACGTGGCCGCAGGGCTTCGCGCAGGCACGCTCCGGCAGCCGCATCGAAGGCGTCACCGGGGTGATCGATCAGGCGAAGGACGGTCATGCGCTGGTCCTGGAATCGGCACCCACACTCGACCCGGCTCCGCGTCCGCAGCCGCCCACCGTCCCGGGTTCGCTCCGCATCGCCGCGCTCAACCTGGAGAACCTGTTCAACGGCGACGGGCACGGCGGCGGTTTCCCCACGCCGCGCGGCGCGCGCACGCCGGCCGAACTCGCCGCGCAGTTGTCCAAGCACGTGGCGGTCATCGAGGCGCTGGATGCCGACGTCGTCGCGCTGATGGAACTGGAAAACGACGGCTACGGCGAGGATTCGAGCATCGCCACGCTGGTCGACGCACTCGACGCCGAGGGCGGCGCATGGCGTTTCGTCGATGCGAAGCGCGGCCCCGGCGACAACCCGATCCGCGTCGGCCTGATCTATCGCGGCGATCGCGTGCGCACGCTCGGCGAACCGGCGACGCTGGAGGGCGGCCCGTTCGGCGAACACAGCCGCGTGCCGCTGGCGCAGGCGTTCGCGCCGTTGAAGGGCGATGCGAAGGCGTTCGTCGTCGTCGCCAACCACTTCAAGTCCAAGGGCTGCAGCGATGCCGATGGCGCCGATCGCGACCAGCACGACGGCGCGGGCTGCTACGACGCCACGCGCGTCGAATCGGCGCGTCGCCTGCACGACTGGCTCGCGGGCGATCCCACCGGGCACGGGGCGCGCACGCTGATCGTCGGCGACCTCAACGCCTATGCGCAGGAAGCGCCCGTGCGCGCGCTGCGCGAGGCCGGCTGGCAGGACGCCTTCGCCGTCGCCGGCATCCCGGCGCCCTACAGCTACGTCTACGACGGCCGGCTCGGCCGCCTCGACCACGCGCTGCTGAGCCCCGCCTTCGCCCGGCGCCTGCGCGGCGCGGCGGAATGGCACGTCAACGCCGACGAGGCCGAATCGTCCGGCTATCGCGCCGGCGGCACGGGGCCGTGGCGCAGTTCCGACCACGATCCGCTGGTGCTCGGCTTCGACCCCTGAGCGCCGCGCCGACGAGGCCTGAATCCCCTACGCCGTATCATGGCGGCATGAGCAATCCCGCCTTTCCGAACGACGCCACCGCCACGCTGACGCTGCAGGGGCCGGTCGGCGCGCTGGAGACCATCGTCGAAGCCGCCGAGGCGCCCGCGCGCGAAGCGGTCGCCATCGTCTGCCATCCGCTGCCCACCGACGGCGGCACCATGCACAACAAGGTCGTGACGATGGCCGCGCGCGCGCTGCGCGAGTCGGGCATCGCCACGGTGCGCTTCAACTTCCGTGGCACCGGCGCCTCCGAGGGCAGCTTCGACCAGGGCCGCGGCGAGGCCGACGACCTGCGAGCCGTCGCCGCATGGGTGCGCGAACAGCGCCCGCGCGCGCGGTTGTGGCTGGCCGGTTTCAGCTTCGGCTCCTACATCACGCTCAAGTGCGCGAACGAGCTGCATCCGGGCATGGTGATTTCGATCGCCCCGCCCGCGGCTGGCCGCAACTGGGACTTCAGCACCATCGCGCCGCCGCAGTGCCCGTGGCTGGTGATCCAGGGCGAGGAGGACGAGATCGTCGATCCGCAGGCCGTGTACGCGTGGATCGACGGACTGAAGCTCGAAACGCCGCCGACGCTGGTGAAGATGCCCGAGACCAGCCACTTCTTCCATCGCCGCCTGATGGACCTGCGCGGCGCGATCAAGAACGGGATCAAGCCGCACCTGCCGCCCGAGGCGGAAGGCGCCGCGTCGGCATGAGCGCGACGGCTCCTGTCGCCGACGCCGGTTCGTCCCGGTCCGCGCCGTCGGCGCTGTACGCGGCCGGTGTCGCGCGCGGCGAATGGAACGAGGATCCCGCGCAACGTCCGGCGCTGCGCGAACTCGACCGCATCCACGCGGCCTTGCGCGATCCGCCCCGGCGCGGGTTGTTCGACGGATGGTTCGGCAAAAAGCCCGCACCGCCGCGCGGCCTGTACCTGTGGGGCGGCGTGGGTCGCGGCAAGACATTCCTGATCGATCTGTTCTACGACGCGCTTCCGTTCGAGCAGAAGCGCCGCACGCACTTCCACCGCTTCATGCGCGAGGTGCACGCGCGACTGCGCGCCCATGCCGGGCAGAGCGATCCGCTGGCGTCGATCGCCCGCGAATGGGGCCGCGACCTGCGCGTGCTGGTGCTCGACGAATTCTTCGTCAACGACATTGGCGACGCGATGCTGCTGGGCCGCCTGCTCGAACGCCTGTTCGTCGAGGGCGTCGCGCTGGTGACCACGTCGAACACCGCGCCGGCTAACCTCTACAAGGACGGCCTGCAGCGTGCGAGCTTCCTGCCGGCGATCGCGCAGATCGAGCAGCACTGCAAGGTGCTCTACCTCGACAGCGCGCAGGATTACCGCCTGCGCGCGCTGACGCGTTCGCCGGTGTATCGCGCGCCGCTGGACGAAGGCTCCGACGCGTGGCTGGCCGAACGCTGGCGCGAGCTCACCGCGACCTGCCCGCGCGAGGAAGGCCCGCTCATCATCGAAGGCCGCGAAATCCCCGTGCGCGCGCTCGCCGAAGGGCACGCGTGGTTCGATTTCGCCGCACTGTGCGAAGGCCCGCGTGCGGCGAGCGATTACATCGAGATCGCGACCGAGTACCACACGGTGCTGGTCGGCTGCATCCCGCTGTTCGACGGGCGCAACGACGATCCGGCGCGGCGGTTCGTGCACCTGATCGACGAGCTTTACGACCGTCACGTCAACCTGGTCTGCACCGCCGCCGCCGCGCCGCCTGCGCTGTACACCGGGCAGAAGCTGGCGCACGCGTTCGAACGCACGGCTTCGCGGTTGATCGAGATGCAGTCGGCGGAGTTCCTGGCGCTGGAGCATCGGGGGTAGTTTTTTTCACGGTGAGGTGGGCCACGCACATGGAGTGCCCGAACGTCCGACCGTACACTCGACGCTTTCGCACGCAATGCATCGAATGAACCTCGCCCTGTTCGACTTCGACGGCACCATCACCACGCGCGAACTCATGCCGGATTTCGTGCGCATGGCGACGACGAAGCGGCGGCTCATGATCGGACAGATCGTGCTCGCGCCGGTCATCGTGGGCTACAAGGCGGGCGTGGTGAGCGGCAACGCGGTGCGGGAACGCATCGCGGACTTCGCATTCCGGGGACTCCCGCGGCAGGCGTTGCACGACGCGGGCGAGCGTTTCGCACGCGTGACGATTCCCGGCGTGCTGCGCCCGGACGCGATGGCGCGCCTGCAATGGCATCGCGAACAGGGCGACACCATCGTCGTCGTGTCCGGCTCGTTCGATCTGTACCTCTCGCACTGGTGCACGCAGCACGGGCTCGAGTTGCTGTGTTCGAAACTGGAATCGCGCGACGGCGTGATGACCGGCCGCTTCGACGGCGCGCAATGCGTCGGTGCGGAGAAGGCGCGCCGCGTGCGCGAGCGCTACGACCTGTCGCGCCATCCCGTCGTGTACGCATACGGCGACACGCACGAGGATCGCGATCTGCTCGCGCTCGCGCACCGTCGCTGGTATCGCGGACGCGAGATCGACTGACGCGTCACACCGGACGGCCGGTGTCGCGCATCAACTGGTCGAAGCGGTCCCATTTCAGCTTGCGGCGATAGACCTTGTTGGTCGGTCGCCATTCGATCGCGCCCTTCGATACCAGCAGCGTGCCGAAGCGGCGGCCGTCGCGTTCGACGACGAACTCGATGTCCTCGCGGCCCAGCTCCCGCCGCGGCAGGTTGAAGATGACCTTGTGTGCCATGCGCATCGCCTCCGGCCGGACGGCCACGGCGACTCTAGCGCGGGCGCGTCAACGCGGCGTGGCGCCGCGCCGCCAGACGAGGCCTCGATTGTTCGCGGGCATCGCGACGTCCTCGACCAAGCGCAGGCCGATGCGCTGCGCGAGCGCATCGACCGCTTCGAAATCGCGGATCGCCGATTGCGGATCGCGCGCCTTGAGCCAGGCGTCGAACTCGCGATTGCTGTCGCTGGTGTACGCGCCGCCGTAGTTGAACGGGCCGTACACCACGAGCACCGCACCGTCGGCCAGCACGCCGTAGAGTCCCGCGAAGAACGATTCGACCTGCGCCCAGCCCATGATGTGCAGCGTGTTCGCGCTGAACGCCGCGTCGAAGCGACCGTCGTTCGCGTTCGACCGCGGCCACGGACCGGTCGCGACATCGAGTTCCACCGCCGCCGGCGTGTTCGCCAGCGACGCGTGTTCGAGCCAGGCGCCGATGCCGGGGAGGTTCTCCGCGCGATCGCTGCACTGCCATCGCAGCCACGGCATCGCGTTGGCGAAATACACCGCGTGCTGCCCGGTGCCGCTGCCGATTTCCAGCACGTCGCGACGGTCGGCGAAATGGCGCTGCAGGACGGCGAGGATCGGCTCTCGATTGCGCTCGCAGGATGGCGCGTTCGGAAGCGCGCTCATGGCACCGGCCGCGCCGTTACCGCCCGGGGCCCACGTCGATGAACTGCAGGAACTCCGCGCGCGTGCGCGCGTCCTCGCGGAAACTGCCGAGCATCTTCGAGGTGATCATGCTCACGCCGCGCTTGTGCACGCCGCGCGTGGTCATGCATTCGTGCGCGCCTTCGATCACCACGCCGACGCCGCGCGGCTGCAGCACGTCCTGGATCACCTGCGCGATCTGCGCCGTCATCTTCTCCTGCACCTGCAGGCGGCGCGCATAGGTTTCCACCACGCGCGCGAGCTTGCTGATGCCCACCACCTTGCCGTCGGGCAGGTAGCCCACGTGCGCCTTGCCGATGATCGGCGCCATGTGGTGTTCGCAATGGCTTTCGAACTCGATGTCGCGCAGCACGATCATCTCGTCGTAGCCCTCGACTTCCTCGAAGGTGCGCTTGAGGTAATCGGCCGGATCCTCGCCGTAGCCGCTGAACCAGTCGCGGTACGCCTTGGCCACGCGCTTGGGCGTGTCGAGCAGGCCCTCGCGCGAGGGATCGTCGCCGGCCCAGCGCAGCAGCGTGCGCACGGCCGCCTCGGCCTGTTCGCGGGTGGGCTTTTCGTCATGCGCCATGGCACGGGCTCGGAGTGTCTGGGGGACAGGAATGCTACTCCACCCGCGCGGGCGGAGAAAAAGGCGCCGCCGGGCGGGATGAACCACGGCGGCGCGAAAGGGGCTGCAAACCAGCCATGAAGCGGAAACCGAGCAACCGGCGACGCCACGCGTGAGGGAGGGGAAGGCGTGGCGCCGCCGGCCGTCGGCCAGGGGAACGATGGAAAACCTCAGCGCGCGGCGACGTCCTCGCGCACCGGCACGCGCGTGGGCCAACCGCCGGCGAGCGCCTTGTACAGCGCGACCGCGGAACTGGCGCTGCGCGTGCGCGCATCGGCGAAGGCTTCCTCGGCGTTGAGGCGCGTGCGTTCGGCGTCGAGCACTTCGAACAGATCGGCCGCGCCCGCCTCGTAACGCACGCGCGCCAGGCGCGCGGCGGTGGCGCTGTCGGTCGCGGCCTGCGCCAGGTGCTGGTCTTCCACGCGTGCACGCGCATACCGCACGAGCGCGTTCTCGGTGTCCTCCAGCGCGAGCAGCACCGACTGCTGGTAACGCGCCAGTTCGCCGGCGGCTTCGGCATCGGCGGCGGCGATGCGCGCACGCACGCGACCGATGTCGAGGAACGACCAGTCGATGCCGAGGAACGCCAGCCGCGTTTCGCTGTCGCGTTCGAACAGCGAGCTGGTATCGATGGCCTGGCTGCCGATCAGTCCGCCGAGCGTGAAGCGCGGGAACAGGTCGGCGGTCGCGACACCGATGCGCGCCGTGGCCGCATGCAGGCGATGTTCGGCGGCGATCACGTCGGGACGATGGCGCAGCAGGTCGCCGGGCGAACCCGGGTCCAGTCGTGCCGGCAGCGCGGGCAGCGGCTGCACCGGGGTGAGTTCGGCGATCAGCGCATCGGGCGTCTGCCCGGTGAGCACGGCGAGGCGGTGCATCGTCACCGCGACCTGCGCTTCCAGCGCGGGCACGCGCGAGAGCGTGGCTTCCAGCTGCGCACGCGCACGCGAGGTGTCGAACTCGGTGCCGCGGCCCGCGTCGAAGCGCGCGTTCACCAGGCGCAGGGTTTCGCGCTGGTTCCCGGAGTTCTCGCGCGCGACGCGCAGGCGCTCCTGGAAGCCGCGCAGTTCGACGTAGCTGCGCGCGACTTCACCGACGATGGCGACCTGCAACGCATCCAGGTCGGATGCCGCCGCCCAGGCTTCCGCGCGCGAGGATTCCACGCCACGACGCACGCGACCGTACAGGTCGAGCTCCCAGCTCACGTCGGCCTGCACGTTGTAGCTTTCGCCATCGCGATCGGCGCGCGACACGCCCGGCGCCTGGTCGGCGCTGGCGCGCGAATCGCTGCCGGTGGCGCTGGCGGTCACGGTCGGGAAGCGGTCGAGCTTCGCGTTGCGCAGCAGCGCGTTGGCGCGGTCGTAGTTGGCCAGCGCGATGCGCAGGTCGTGGTTCGCGGCGAGCGATTCCTCGACCAGCCGCGTGAGCAGCGGATCGTTGAAGCTGCGCCAGAACTCCGCGTCGGCCTGCGGCGAAGCGGCCGGTGCGGCCTCCTGCTCGACGCCGGTCGCGACATCGGCCGCGCGCGCATCCGCGGCGGCTTCGTCGCGCGCGAATTTCGCGGGCGTGTCGATGTTCGGCCGCACGTAGTCGGGGCCGACGGCGCACGCGGCAAGCAGGGCCGCCGCGACGCCGAGGGTGAGCGTTCTGATCACCATGGCAGCGTTTCTCCCAGGTAGACGAAGCCGCCGGACGGGCCGTCGGCATCGATGAGGGCCATCTGGACGCTGGTCTTCGCGCCGGTGGGCACGTCGATCTCGCCCTCGCCGGCGTTCATGTCGGTCTTCACGTAGCCCGGATGCACCGCGTTGACCTTGATCGGCGTGTCGCGCAGTTCGTACGCCAGGTGCACGGAGTACGAGTTGATCGCGCTCTTGGACGCGTTGTAGGCCGGGATGGCCTTGAAGTCGTAGATCGGCGAACCCGGCTGCGTGTGCAGCGTCAGCGAACCGAGCAGGCTCGACACGTTGACGATGCGCGCGGCCGGCGCCTTGTGCAGCAGCGGCAGGAATGCCTGCGTGGTTTCGACGACGGCGAAGACGTTGGTTTCGAACGTCTCGCGCCACGCGGCGAGCGACTGCAGCGACGGCTTCGGCAGCGTCCGGTCCTCGGCGATGATGCCGGCGTTGTTCACCAGGATGTCGAGCTTGCCGTGACGGCGTTCGACCTCCTGTACTGCGGCGGCGATGCTGGCGGTGTCGGTGACGTCGAGCGCGATGGCTTCGACCGGCAGCCCATCGCCCTGCAGCTTCAGCGCGGCCTCGACGGCCCGGGCGCGATCGCGCCCGGCCAGCAGCGTGTGCACGCCGGCCTGCGCCAGCTGGCGGACGGTTTCGAAACCGATGCCGCGGGTGCCGCCGGTGACGAGGGCGATCTTGTTGGTGTTCTGGGACATGGGGGGGTCTCGGGGGGAAGTGGGGAGAGAGGAGTGATCCGGGTGAGTGGAGGAAGAGGTCGGAGCGGGCGTTCGCCCACTCCTCACTCCGCTCCACTCACTCCTGCACTCAGGCGTGGGCCGAAGCGTGCGACTCCACGGTGGACGGGCCATGGCTCACCAGCGGCTTCCCCGCCAGCTTGCGCAGCGCCACGTAGAACACCGGCGTCAGGAACAGGCCGAACAGCGTCACGCCGATCATTCCGGAGAACACGGTGATGCCCGTGGCCTGGCGGACTTCGGCGCCGGCGCCGTGCGAAAGCACCAGCGGCACGGTGCCGGCGATGAACGCGATCGACGTCATGACGATCGGGCGCAGACGCAGGCGGCAGGCTTCCAGCGCCGCTTCGACGATGCCTTTACCCTGCATTTCCAGCTCGCGGGCGAACTCGACGATCAGGATCGCGTTCTTGCACGCCAGCCCCATCAGCACCACCAGGCCCACCTGCACGAACACGTTGTTGTCGCCGGTCAGCCACACGCCCAGCAGCGCGGAGAGCATGCACATCGGCACGATCAGGATCACCGCCAGCGGCAGCGTCCAGCTTTCGTACAGCGCGGCGAGCACGAGGAAGGCGAGCAGCACGGCCAGCGGGAAGATGATCAGCGCGGCCTTGCCCTGCGTCGCCTGCTGGTAGCTCAGGTCCGTCCACTCGATGTCCATGCCGTTGGGCAGCACCTTCTGCGCGAGCTCCTCCAGCTTCTCCATCGCCTGCGCGGACGACAGCTGCGTCGGATCGGCCTCGCCGAGGATGTCCGCCGCCGGATAGCCGTTGTAGCGGATCACCGGATCGGGGCCGAAGGTCTCGGTGACCTTCACCATCGAACCGATCGGCACCATCTCGCCGCGATCGTTGCGCGTGCGCAGGTTGGCGATGTCCTCGACGCTGTCGCGGAACGGGCCGTCGGCCTGCGCCACCACCTGCCACGTGCGGCCGAACATGTTGAAGTCGTTCACGTATGCCGAACCGAGGTAGGTCTGCAACGTGTCGAACAGTTCGGTGAGCGGCACGCCCTGCGCCTTCGCCTTCACGCGGTCCACTTCCGCGTCGAGCTGCGGCACGTTGGCCTGGTAGCTCGAGTTCGGGAAACCCAGCCCCGGCGTCTGCGAACCGGCGCCCTGGAAGTTCTGCACCGCGCTCTGCAACGCGCCGTATCCCAGGTTGCCGCGGTCCTCGATGTAGAGCGAGTAACCCGAACCGTTGCCCAGGCCCTGGATCGGCGGCGGCTGCAGCGAGAAGGCGAAACCTTCCTGGATCGCGGAGATCTTCGCGCTGAGTTCGGCGTTGATTTCCTCGGCGCTGCGCGTGCGCTCGCCGAAGGGCTTGAGGTTGATGAAGGTCACGCCGTAGTTCGGCGTGTTGCTGAACTGCAGCGGGTTCAGGCCCGGGAACGCGACGTCGTTCTGCACGCCCTCGATGCTCATCGCGATCTCGCCGATCTTCTTCAGCGCCGCGTCCGTACGCTCGATCGAGGAGCCTTCCGGCATCTTGATGCCGGCGATGAGATAGCTCTTGTCCTGCACCGGCACGAAGCCGCGCGGCACGAGCTGGAACATCAGGCCGGTCGCAACCAGCAGGCCGGCGTAGACGACGAACACCGCGCCGCGACGGCCGAGCACCTTGCCCACGCTGTTCTGGTAGCGCTCCGCGGCGGTGCCGAAGAAGCGGTTGAACGGACGGAAGATCCAGCCGAAACCGCGTTCGATGCCACGGCTCAGCAGGTCCTTCGGCGCGCCGTGCGGCTTGAGCAGGCGTGCGGCCAGCGCCGGCGACAGGGTCAGCGAGTTGATCGCCGAGATCACCGTCGAGATGGCGATGGTCACCGCGAACTGCTTGTAGAACTGGCCCGTGACGCCCGACAGGAACGCCATCGGCACGAACACAGCGCACAGCACCAGCGCGATCGCGATGATCGGGCCGGACACCTCGCGCATCGCCATGTGCGCCGCTTCCAGCGGCGAATGGCCGTCCTCGATGTGGCGTTCGACGTTCTCCACGACGACGATCGCGTCGTCCACCACGATGCCGATCGCCAGCACCAGGCCGAACAGCGTCAAGGTGTTGATCGAGAACCCGAGCAGGTAGAGCGCGGCGAACGTGCCCACCACCGAGACCGGCACCGCGATCAGCGGAATGATCGACGCACGCCAGGTCTGCAGGAACAGGATCACCACCAGCACCACCAGCAGCGTGGCTTCCAGCAGCGTGGTGACGACCGACTTGATCGAGTCGCGCACGAAGATCGTGGTGTCGTAGATCGACTTGTACTCGATGCCCGGCGGGAAGCGCTTGGCCGCTTCGTCCATGCGGCGGATGACTTCGTCGCGGATCTGCAGCGCGTTCGCGCCCGGCGCCTGGAAGATGCCGATGGCCGCGGCGTTCTGGCCGTCCAGGCGCGCACGCATCGTGTAGTCGCCGGCGGCGAGTTCGATGCGGGCCACGTCGGACAGACGCACGACTTCGCCGCCCTCACCGCCCTTGAGCACGATGTTGCCGAACTCTTCCGGCGTTTCCAGGCGACCGCGCGCGTTGATCGGCGTGAGGAACTGCGAGCCGTTGGGCATCGGCTCGGCGCCGAGCTGGCCGGCGGAGACCTGGATGTTCTGCTCGCGCACGGCGCGCAGGACGTCGCTGGCGGTCATGCCGCGCGAAGCGACGCGGTCCGGGTCGAGCCAGATGCGCATGGCGTAGTCGCCGCCACCGAAGGGCTGCGCTTCGCCGACGCCGGGAATGCTCGCCAGCTGGTCCTTGATGTGCAGTCGCAGGTAGTTGCGCAGGTACAGCGTGTCGTACTTGCCGCTCGGCGAGGTGAGGTGCACGACCATCAGGAAGACCGGCGACTGCTTCTGCGTGGTCACGCCCTGCCGGCGCACGTCCTCGGGCAGTCGCGCCAGCGCCTGGCTGACGCGGTTCTGCACGCGCACGGTGGCCTCGTCGGCGTTCACTTCGGGACGGAAGGTCACGGTGATCTGCAGCACGCCGTCGGAGCTGGCGACCGACTTCACGTACATCAGGCCTTCGACGCCGCGGATGGATTCCTCCAGCGGCGTGGCGACGGTTTCGGCGATGACCTTGGGGTTCGCGCCCGGGTACACGGTGCGCACCACCACCGAAGGCGGCACGACTTCGGGGTATTCGCCGATCGGCAGCAGCGGGATCGAGATCAGGCCGGCGGCGAAGATCACGATCGACAGCACCGCGGCGAAGATCGGCCGGTCGATGAAGAACTTTGAAAAGTCCATGGAATGGTTCCTTGTGCGGCACGAGGGCCGCAACGGTCCTGGGCGATGCGGTTTCGCGCATCGCCTGCTTACGGTTTCTGCTTTGGCGCCCTTCCCTGCGTGCAGGGAAGGGTTGCTTCAGGTCGGGACGCCTACTTCATCGCCACCTGCGGCTGCGGCGCGGGCGCACCCATCGCGATCACCTTCGGCTGCACCGGCATTCCGGGGAAGAACACCTTCTGCACGCCGTGGACGATCACCTTGTCCGTCGGCGCCAGGCCCGACTGCACGACACGCAGGCCGTCGATCACCGGACCGAGCTTCACGTCCTTGCGCGTGGCGGCGTTCTTCTCGCCCAGCACGTAGACGTACTTGCGGTCCTGGTCGGTGAGCACGGCCTTGTCGTCCACGAGCATCGCCTTGAACTTGCCGCTGCCCTGCAACTGGACGCGCGCGTACAGGCCCGGGGTGAAGATGCGGTCCGGGTTGCGCAGCACGGCGCGCGCGCGGATGGTGCCGGTGCTCGGATCGACCTGGTTGTCGACGAAGTCGACCGTGCCTTCATGCGGGTAGCCGCTCTCGCTGGCCAGCCCCACGCGCACCGGGTTCTGCGTCGCCGCGCGCTCGCCCTTGCGGGCCAGTTCCTGGTAGCGCAGGAAGCTCTGCTCGTCGGATTCGAAGTACACGTACACCGGATCCTGCGAGACGACGGTGGTCAGCAGCGTGGAATCGGCGCTGGCGAGGTTGCCCTCGGTGACCATCGCGCGACCGGCGCGGCCGTCGATCGGCGAACGCACGGTGGTGAACTGCAGGTCCAGGCGGGCGTTGTCGAGCGCGGCCTCGGCGGCGCGCACGGCGGCATCGCCCTGCGTGCTGGCGGCGCGACGCGTTTCGAACTCCTCGCGCGAGATCGCCTTGGCTTCGACCAGCGTCTGCGCGCGCTTGTCCTGCATCTGCGCGAGGCGGGCTTCGGCGCGGGCGCGTTCGAGGTCGGCTTCGGCCTGCGCGAGGCGGGCCTTGTACGGGCGCGGATCGATGACGAAGAGCAGGTCGCCCTTCTTCACTTCCTGGCCTTCCTTGTAGGCGACCTGCTGGACGTACCCGGAGACGCGCGGGCGCAGTTCGACGGTTTCGATGGCGGTGACGCGGCCGGTGAATTCATCCCAGCGGCTGACGTCCTTGTTGAGCACCTGCGCCACGCTGACTTCCGGCGGCGGCGGCATGCCGGCGCCCGGTTCGGCCTGGCTGCTGCAGGCGGTGGCGATGGCCGCCGCCAGCAGCGCTGCCGCCAGTGCGAGGGTGGGGATCCCGGTTCCGGACCGGGCGAGTGCTTTGCGTGGGGTCATGGCGAGTCTTCCAGGTTGTTGTTGTTATGTGGAGCGATGTCGTTGGGGGGAGCAATCAGGTTGCGGAGCAGCGTGCGCGCGTCCTGTAGACACCGTGATGGCAGTAGTCCCAGGGCGGAGCCGGGCGAACATCCGTTTCCGGGCTCCTGCTGGATCGTCGAAGCAACGGACGGGGAATCGACATCCGGCGTGACATCCGCGGCGACATCGGCGAGCGGGGCGTCCGCGACGTCGAACAGCCCTTCGACGACCGGCACCTTCGAGTAGGGGACCACCGCCTCGCCGGGCTGCACGCCCTGCGGCTCGACCAGCGCCAGCGCGCGCTGGCCGACGGCGAGCGCGCTCGGCCACTGCTCGCAGGCGTGGGCGCGGTTGAGCTCGGTGGACACCGGGCTGTCGATCGCCAGCAGTTGCACGCGCACGCCCAAAGTGCGGGCTTCCTCGTGCAGCACGCGCGCGAGCATGCGCAGCGCCGCGGTCGCGATGGAACGATGGCCGTAGCCGGCCCACGGCCGGTCCGCGCCGGGACCGCCGATCAGCACGTAGGTGCCGGTGCGCCCGCCTTCGGACAGCAACGGCAGCAGATGGCGCGCGGCGGCAAGATGCGGAAGCAGGTCGTCGTCGAGCGTCTGACGCAGGAACGCCGCCGGGTGGTCGAGCAACCGGCCGCGCGGCGCGCTGCCGCAGACCGCGGCGATCACGCCGTCGATCGGCCGGCCGAGCTTGCGCAGCGCGCGCACCAGGCGCTCGCCGTCGCCGTCGCTGCTGACCGAACCGGAGACGATGCTCAGGTCGGCCTCGGGGAATTTTCCGCGCAGGCATTGCAGGCCGGCCTTGTCGCGGGCGACCGCGATCACCGGCCGGCCGGTGGCCAGCGCGGCCTGCACGACACCACGGCCGACGCCGCCGGTGGCGCCCAGCACCACGACGGCGGCACGGGCGATGCGGCGGTTCTGGGCCATGGCGCGGGCCGAAGGCCGGGCGGCGAAGGCGGTCATTGCCGGCTCCACTGTCCCGAATCCGGGATTTTTCCTCCCGCCAGCGGGACGGTCTCGTGGCGGGTGACCGCGTGCAGCGTCGCGCTCACCACCGGCAGCACCAGCATCGCGGCCGGCAGGGCCAGCACGAAGGCCAGTACCCAGGCGAGCATCCAGAACTCGTCGGGACCAGCGGCCAGACCCTGCTGGAGCGCGATCAGCGCGACGCCGACGAGCACCGCCATGGCGACCAGCATCGCCGGCAGGAAGGCGTATCGGGCTTGGCGGGGCGTCAGCATGGCGGCGGGACCGGGAGAAGTTGCCACAAAGGTTAGGCCGCCAATTGGCACTTGATTAGTCCGATTTGGAGGGAATAATTGTCCCGTCATCGGTCCAAATGCGGTCGGGCGGCTTGCCCGGCCCGCTCATCCCTTCCCCGCCGCGTCCAAGGAACCCCCACATGGCCCGCGATCTCAACGACACCCTGATCTTCGTCAAGGTGGTCGAGCACGGAAGTTTCATCTCCGCCGCACGCGCCCTGCAGCTGCCCAAGACCACGGTCAGCCGCAAGGTGCAGGAACTGGAAACGCGCCTGGGCGCGCAGTTGCTGCATCGCACGACGCGCAAGCTCGGCCTCACCGAAGCCGGCAACATCTACTTCGAACATTGCCAGCGCATCTCGCGCGAACTCGACGAGGCCGAAAGCGCCGTCGGCCAGTTGCAGGGCGGCCCGCGCGGCTGGCTGCGCTTCACCGCGCCGTATTCGGTGGGCATCACGTGGATCGCGCCGCTGCTGGGCGAATTCCACGCGCGTCATCCCGAAGTGCGCGTGGAAATGGTGCTGACCAACGAACAGGTCGACATCATCGACAAGGAACTCGACGTCGCGCTGCGCGTGGGCAGCCTGCCCGATTCCAACCTCATCGCGCGCAAGCTCGCGACGTTCCGCACGCAGGTCTACGCGAGCCCGGGCTACATCGCGCGCCACGGCGAACCGCTGCATCCGGACGACCTGGTGCACCACCGCACCGTCGCGCCGTCGAAGGCGCGTCGCAACGGCCAGTACTTCTGGGCGCTCAACGACGGCACGCGCACGGTGGATTACCGCGTCGATCCGGTGCTGGTGGCGAACGATCCCGGCCCGCTGTGTGGCGCGCTGCTCTGCGGCGAAGGGCTGATGCTGGCCGCCGACGTCACCGTGAAGGCGTACGCCGAACAGGGCTACGTGCAGCGCGTGCTCGCCGGCTGGACCGGTCCGGACTACGAGTTCAACGCCGTGTTCCCGCGCGGCCGCGTGCAGTCGCCGAAGGTGCGCGCGTTCGTCGACTTCCTGGTCGAACGCCTGAACTTCGACGCCGACTACATGCAGGTGCTCTGCCCGAACGTGCGCGCGCGCTACAAGGCCGCCGAACAGGCCGCGGCCGACGCGATCAGCGCGGAACTGGCCAAGGTCGCCAAGCAGCCGGAGGCGAAGGCCAAGCGCAAGGCGAAGGCTGAAGAAGCCGTCACCGTCGGGCCGGAAAGCACGAACGAGTGAGTGGCGACAGGAAGCGGGTGAAGCGGCGGGGCGCGGTTCCCGTCCTTCACCTGTTTCCGACCCCGTTCAGCACCTTCACCGCGACTTCATAGCCGCGGCGCTCTGCTTGGCGAAGCCACGGACACGGCGCCCCCGTACGCGAGGGAGTGCGTCGCAGCTCCGAGCAACCGCCAATGAAACGAATCATCGCCGGCCTGGCTGCCGTCGCCGCGCTCGCGCTGGCGATCGGCGCCGGCGCCGCCTGGAACAAGTACCTGCGCGCGCCCTCCGTCGAAATGCTGCCGATGCCGGCGCACCTGATCGCGCTGGATTCGCCGGCCGGACAGAAGCTTCTCGCGCGCGCCGAGGACGCCGACTTCGACGACTTGATGGCGAACTTCGTGCCGCAGAGCCGGCGCGCGTTCTGCGGCGTCGCGAGCGCGCTGACCACGCTCAACGCCGCGCGCGCCACGCCCACGCCGCTCGACCAGTGGCGCCTGTTCGAACATCCCGGCGTGCGCGCCGATCCATGGAAGGTCAGTTTCATCGGCATGTCGCTGGACGATTTCGCCACGCTGCTTCGCGCGCACGGCGCGCGCGTGAACGTGGTGTACGCCTCGGAGTCGAACGTCGATGCGTTCCGCCGCAGCGTGCGCGAGAACCTCGCACGCGAGGGCGATTTCCTGCTGGTGAACTACCAGCGCAGCGAACTGGGGCAGGCGCCGATGGGCCACATCTCGCCCATCGCCGCGTTCGACGAAGCGAGCGACCGCGTGCTGGTGCTCGACGTCGCCGCGCACAAATACCCGCCGACGTGGGTCGAAGTCGGATCGATGTGGAAGGCGATGCGCGCACCGCTGAATCCGGAAACGAAGATCACGCGCGGCTACCTGGTCGTGCATGGCGACGGCGTGGGCCCGGATGCCGTCACGGCGCGCGCAACCCTGGCGGACGCGGATTGAGCACGGCCACACGACTCGCGTCGGCACGAACCCTCACCCCCGCAATCGCCGCGCCAACCCGGACACCCGCGCCGCATGCCGCGCAAGCGCCGCACGCAGCACCGCCTCGCCCGCGCACACGTGCAGTTCGCGACGCGCACGGGTGACGCCGGTGTAGAGCAACTCGCGCGACAGCGTGCGCGCGTCCTGCCTGGGCAGCAGCAGCCACACGGTGTCGAATTCCGAACCCTGCGCCTTGTGCACCGTCATCGCGAACGCGCCGCCGTGCGCCGGCAGCGACGCCGGATGGAAGCCGCGCACGCCATCGCTCCCCACGAACCATGCGACCGGCACGCCGGCCGCGTCGTGCTGCACCACGCCGATGTCGCCATTGAACAGGCCGTGGCGATAGCTGTTCTCCGTGACCAGCAGCAGGCGCCCGTGGAAGTACGGATCGCGCTGCACGCCGGCGAGTGCGTCCTCGATGCGCTGGTTCAACGCCGCCGCGCCCTGCGCGCCTTCGCGCAGCGCGGTGAGCAGCCGCAGCGTCTGCGCCTGTCGCAGCGCTTCGGCGGGATCGTGCAACGCCATCAACGCGCGCCACGGTGACAGCAGCGTTTCGCGCGACGCGCCGGCGAGCGGATCGACCGCGTCTTCGTGGAAGTGCACGCCCGCGAGCCCTTCGCGCAGCAGCGTCACCGCGCGATCGGCATCGCCAACGCGCAACGCATCGGCGAGCGGTGCGAGATCCAGCGACTGCGCCTGCCGGTATCCACGCCGCAACTGCACGCGATGGCCGGCCAGCGCACCGGCGTCGTCCGCGTGCGGAAACGGACCCAGCAACGGCGCCAGCGCGCGCGCAAGATCGGCCGGCAACGCATCGCCCTCGCCCGCCGCATCGGTGATCGCCGCGAGCACGTCGCCGGCTTCCACCGACGGCAACTGATCGCGATCGCCCAGCAGGACCAGGCGTGCGCCATCGGGCACGGCCTCGACCAGCTTGCACATCAGCGGCAGGTCGACCATCGACGCCTCGTCCACGACGATCGCGTCGAACGGCAGCGGGTGGTCGGCGTCGTGGCGGAAACGCGGACTGTCGGGGATCGTGCCGAGCAACCGGTGCAGCGTGCTCGCCGACGAGGGAAGCGCATCGCACCACGATTCTTCCGCTCCCTCGATGCCGCGCATCCGCGCGATGGCGGCACGCAGGCTTTCGGCCATGCGCTCGGCGGCGCGACCGGTCGGCGCGGCCAGCGCGATGCGCGGCACGGGCCGCCCGGCAAGCGCGGCCTGGGCGATCAGAAGCAGCAGCACGCGCGCGATCGTCGTGGTCTTGCCGGTACCCGGGCCGCCGGTGACCAGCAGGAGGGAACGCAACAGCGCCAGCGCCGCGGCGCGCGCCTGCCGGTCCGACTCCTCCGCATCGGGGAACAGCGCCTTGAACAGCGGCACCACCGCCGAAACGTCGCCCATCGGCGGGGACGCAGCCGCGATGCGCCGCAGATGCTGCGCGAGCCGGCGTTCGTATTCGCGATAACGACGCAGATAGACCAGGTCGTCTTCCAGCACCAGCGGCGCCTGCCTGCTCGCCTCCTCGCGCGACGGCGTGGCAACCCAGCGCGACGAACGCAATGCGTCGCGCCACTGCCCCGCGTAGGGCCATTCCACGTTCGCATCGCACACCAGGTGCGGACGCGAGAGATCGAGTCCCGCGTGACCCTGTGCGATCGCCGACGACGCGAGCGCCGCGGCGACCAGCACGCGATCGTCCGCATCGCCGTCCTCGCGGCCGAGCCGGCGCAGGCTCTGCGCGAGCGCGTGATCGACCGGTCGCAACGCGCCTTGCCGCAGCAGTGCATCGAGCAGGCTCATGCGATCGCCTCCTCGCGCTTCGGCGCATGGCGGAACAGCGCATCGAGTCCATCGATCAGCGCGCGCGGCGGCGTCCACGCGTGCACGCCCGGCGAATCCTCGCGCGATGCATCCAGCCCGCGACAGAACAGATAGCGGATGCCGCCGAAGTGGGTGTCGTAGTCGTACGCGTCGCCCAGGCGGAAGCGCAGCCAGCGATGCAGCGCCAACGCATACAGCAGCGCCTGCAGCGTGTATTCGCTGTCGTCCATCGCCGCGGCGAGCGCATCGCGGTCGTACGCGGGCAACCGGTTGGATTTGTAATCGAGCACGAAGTAACGCCCGTCGTGCACGTAGACCAGGTCGATCTTGCCCGTCATCAGTCCTTCGAGCCGCTGCCGGTTGCCGAATGCATGGCGCTCGCGCAGCAGCCCGTGTTCGTGCATCAACGCGAGCAGGCGCGGAACCGGCGTGGCTTCAAGCGCGAAATGGAACTCCATTTCGGACAGCCGCGCATCGAACGGCACTTCGCACAAGCGCGTGCCTTCCGGCAACGCGACGGTGAGCGTATGCCCGACCAGCGGTGCGAGCACGGCCACGCCGTCGTCGACGTCCTCGTCCGCATAGCCTTCGCCGTGCAGCGCGTCGACGAGATGGCGGCGCTCGGCGTCCGGCACGCCATCGACAGGCCATCGCGACCACGCGCCGAAGTCCACGCATTCGAGCACCGAGTGCAGCACGTTGCCGAAACGGCTGCCACTGAATCGCCTGTCGTTGTCGAGTGTCGCATCGCCATCGAACGCGATCGCGGCGGGTTCGTCCTGCGCACCGCCCTCTTCCACCACCGCGCGCGGCGCCGCTTCCACGCTGCCCGCCGATTCGTTCGCCAGCTGCGTGAAGCTGTACACCCACCAGTCGCGGGAGACGACGCGCCGCGTCTGCCGCGCGGCAGGAACCGGATCACGATGATCCGGCGACAAGGCGTCTGGCAGCCGCAAGGGCAGCGACGGGCGATGCACGTCGATGGCTTCGCCAAGCGATTCGGCCAGTGCATCGACATCGCGCAGCATCGGCTCCAGCGGGCTCAGTTCCACGTTCGCGAATGGCCCCGTCGCAAGCCACAGCGTGTGCCGCGCGCGGGTGAGGCCGACGTACAGCAGGCGCGCGTCCTCGCCGCGCTCCTCGCTTTCCTGCCGGCTGCGCGCGTCGTTCCACGCGCTCGCATGCTCGGGCGTCGCCTCGCTGCGCAGCTGGAGCACGCGGCCTTCGCCATCGTGGAACTCGCACAGGTTGCCGTTGCGCGCATCGCGGCCGATCGCCGCGAACGGCAGGAAGACGAACGGGTACTCCAGGCCCTTGCTCTTGTGCAGCGTGAGGATCTGCACGCAGCGCGCATCGGATTCCAGGCGCAGCTGCTGGGTCTCGTCGCTGTCGTCGGCCTCGGCGATGCGCGTGCGCAGCCAGTCGACCAGGCCGTGTTCGCCGATCGCCTGGATGTCGGCTTCCTGCAGTACTTCGGCCAGCTGCAGCGTGTTGGTGAGGCGACGCTCGCCATCGGATTGCGCGAGCAGGCGCGGCGCGTGTTCCGCCGCGACGTCGCCGAGCATCGCCAGCGGCCCATGGCGCTGCCAGCGATCGCGCCATGCCAACGCGCGCAGTTGCCAATGACGATGCAGCTGCGCGTCCTCGTCGAAGCGCGCGAGCGTGTCGGCGTCGAGCCCCACCAGCATCGTCGCGAGCGCACCGCGCAGGCGTGCGTCGTCGTCCGGACGCAGCAACGCTTCGAGCAACGCGAGGACGTCGCACGCTTCCCCGGTGGAGAACAGGCTGCGACGTCCCGCCGCGACGGCGGGAATGCCCGCACGCGACAGCGCCTCGCGCATCAGCGTCGCTTCGTTGTGGTTGCGCACGAGCACGGCGATGTCGCCGGATTGCGGCGCGCGATCGCCGCCGCGCTCGCGCAGCAGCGCTCGTCCTTCGCGCGCATCGGACAGCAGCGCGTGGATCGCGGTCACGCAGGCCAGCGCGGCGAGCTGCCGCGCTTCGCCGACGTACCACTGCGGCTTGCGGCGGCCGTCGTCGGGCGACGGCAGCACGCAGACATCGAGCGCCGGGGCGGTGCGGCCGTCGCGCTGGAAGTCCTCGTCGCGCACGGCGCCACCGGGCTCGACGTCGCGAAAGCGGATGCGCTCGTCGACGAACGCGGTCTCGCCGGCGCGGGCGTACAGCGTGGAGATCGCGCGCAGCAGCGAGGGACGCGAGCGGAAATTGCGGTCGAGCGCGGGCGCGCGTTGCGCGCGCTCGGCCGCCGCGAGATAGGTGTGAACGTCGCCGCCACGGAAGCGGTAGATCGCCTGCTTCGGATCGCCGATCAGGAACAGCGCCGCATCGTCGCGACCGAAGATGCGTTCGAAGATCGCCCACTGGCGCGGATCGGTGTCCTGGAATTCGTCGACCAGCGCGAAGGCGTACTGCGCACGCAGGCGTTCGACGAGACGATCTCCGTGCGGGCCGTCCAGCGCGTCGGCAAGGTTGGCGATGAGGTCGTCGAAGGTCTGCTCGCGACGCAGGCGCTTGATCGCGGCGAGGCGTTGCGACGCCGCGTCGCGCACGCGATGCACGAGCGCGATGCGACGCGAGGCAAGCCATGCATCGCGCGCGTTCGCCGCTTCGAGGTACCGCGCGACGGCGTCGAAGAGCGGCGAGGATGGCGGCTGCAACGGCGCACCCCTCTTCGGCTTGTTGGTCTTGTCGGCGAGCATGCGCGGCGTGAGGCGGTCGAGCTTCTCGTGCACCGGCATCGATGCATCGCCATGACCGCACCACTGTGCCAGCGCGTTGCGCAGTTCGAGTATCAACGCGGGCTTGTAGCTGGTGCCGTTGAGCACCTTGTTCCCGATGGCCGCGTGGAGCGCCGCGCAGGCGTCCTCGCCGTGCGTGAGGAACGCGTCGCGCAGCGTGGAGGCGGCAGCGAGCAGGTGCGGGAGCGGATCGGGCGAAGCCGGCGGCGGCGCGGGTTGCAGGCGCGGCACGTACAGCAGCTTGTAGAGGTCGCCGGCGAGGCCGTCGGGCGCGCGCCATTGCTGTTGCAGCAGTTCCGCATCGGTCGCCTCCGCGCCGAGCGAGCGCCACAGGTCGGTGGCGACGGCGTCGATCAGCTCGCGCTCGCTGCCGGTGAGTTCCGGCGCGAGCAGCGGCTGCCCCGCTTCGACCGCGTGTTCGGCGACCGCGCGCGCGCAGAAGCCGTGGATGGTGAACACCGCGGCCAGGTCCATTTCGCGCGCGGCCTGGCGCAGGCGACGCGCAAGCGCGAGCGGATCCTCGCGCCGTGACTGCCGTTCGATCAGCGCGCGCGTGACGGCCGCTTCGCTGTCGTCGTCCAGCGTGGTCGGCATCAGCGCGACTTCGTTCGCGAGCCGCGCCGCGAGCTCGAGGCGCAGGCGCAGGCGTTCGCGCAGTTCCTGCGTCGCCGCTTCGGTGTAGGTGACGGCCAGGATTTCGCCGACGCGCAGGCCGCGCTCGATCACCAGCCGCGTGACCAGCGTCGCCAGCGTGAAGGTCTTGCCGGTGCCGGCGCTGGCCTCGATCAGGCGCACGCCGTCGAGCGGCAGGTCGAGGAAGGGGTCGTGGACGGCGCTCACGCGGCGGCTCCGGTGCGCGCATCGACACCTTGTCCGTGCACCACCGCGTCGAACAGGCGCGTGGCGAGTTCGCGGAAACGCACGCCGTCGGGGTCGTCGAACTCGCCCGCGAACGGATCGCGTCCGCGCAACGCGAGCTGCACCGCCGCGTTGTTCGCGTCGCCCCAGGTGCGGTCGCTTCCGGCCCACTGTTCCCGTGCCTGCTTCCATGCGGCCAGCTCCGCCGTCTCATCCGCACGCGGCGCGGCGTACCAGCGCCACGCCGAGCGCGCCTGGATCGGCAGCGGTTCGCGCATTCCTTCGCGATACAGCGCGAGCAGTTCACGCAACGCGGCGCGGGCCTGCACCACGGACAACGCGGCACGTTCGCGCACGCCGGGGCCGTCGTCCCACTGCGCGAGCTGCGCCAGCGGGCGCGTGTCGCCGAGCGCCGACAGCACTAGCCAGTCGAGTCCGTGCGCGATCTGCGCCGGACCGTGCAGCGTGTCCAGTCGCATGCGCAAGGCGCCACGCGGGTACAGGCGATCGAGATGGCCGTACAGGCGCGTGCCGTCGAGTTCGAGTTCGAACGCACGCGTCGCCGCATCGCCGTCGCGCCACTCGCGCAGGGAGATGGCGAACGGTTGCACCTGCGCTTTCAGGCCGGCGAGCTGGCGTTCGCCGAGCGGTCCGGACGGCAGCAGCGCGCGGGCACGAAGGCGTGCGGCAAGATCGTCCGTCTCGCCCGCCGCACAGGCCTCGAACACGACGTTCTGCAGTTTCCAGCGATCCAGGCCGCGCGCGGGCGCGGTCAACGGATCGAGGTCGTCGTGCGCGTCGATTTCGTCCGGCAACCGCAGGCCCATGCGCTGACGCAGGAACTGCCCGGCCGGATCGACGAGGAAACGACGCAGCGCGGTGAGCGGCAGCTCGGCGGGCACTTCGGTCTCGGAAAGCGCGTCGGTGAACCACGGCGCCGCTTCGATACGTGGACCCCGCACCGCATCGGCGGCCGGATGCCAGGGCGCCAGATAACTGAAATGCCGCGGCTCGTCCTTCTGCCCGAACGCGCGCGGCGAGAACGGCTGCAACGGATGGTGCAGCACGAGGGCGTCCCGCGCGTTTTCGTCCAAGTGGTAATGCGCGGCGGCGTCGAGCAGTTCGGATACCAGCACCGAGGGCTCGCGTGCGCTGCCGTCGCGCGGATCGGCGCCGAGCCAGCTGACGTAGAAGACTTCACCGGCCGATGCGAACAGCTGCAGGAACAGGAAGCGGTCGTCCTCGCGCAGCGAGCGGTCGCCGTGGCGGCGCGCGGGCGTGGTCAGTTCCTGCGCCATCTTGTTGAGGCCGCCGGCGGGATCGCGACGCGGGTAATCGCCGTCGTTCATGCCGAGCAGGCAGATCGCGCGGAACGGGATCAGGCGCATCGGCACCATGCGCGCGAAGCTGACGCCGCCGGTGAGCAGCGGCGCGCGCGTGTCGGATTCGGACAGCGCGGTGCGGAAATAGGCACGGGCGACGTCGGGCGGCACCGCGTCGTCGAAGCCGGCGTCGTGCGCGCTCTTGGCGAACGCATCGACGTGACGGCGCAGGCGTTCGATCGCGCGCTGGTCGGCGATCGCGCGCGGGTGCCCGGGCAGCAGCGCGTCGAGCAGCGCGAACAGCGCATCGCGCCATTGCGCCGGCGTCATCGAGCGGCCGAGCACGCGCTCGTTGCGCGCCAGCACGCGCAGTACGCGGATCAGCGCATCAAGGGCGTCGAGCGCGCTGCCTTCCAGTCCGGTCCACGGCGCGACGCCGGCGAGGTCGGCGTCGTCGTTCGTGGCGTGGCCGAGCAGCAGGCGATCGAGCGCGAACCGCCACGTGTATGCGTCGTCGGCCGGAGCGTCGTGGCGCGCGCGATGGTCGGGATCCAGGCCCCAGCGCGCACCGGCGTCGTGCAGCCAGTGGCGCAGGCGTTCGAGGCCGGGGGCGTCGAGCCCGGCCGCTTCCATCAGCGCGGGCGTGGCGATCAGGTCGAGCACTTCGCTCACGCCGAAGCGCGCGTCGGGCAGTGCGAGCAGGCGCAGGAAGACGTCGGCCAGCGGCTCGCCGGCGAGCGGGCTCAGGTCGGCCAGCGCGTACGGAATATAGTCGCGCGTGCCGGCCAGGCCGCCGAACACGGCTTCGATGTGCGGGCGGTACGGATCGATATCCGGCGCGAGCACGGCGATCTCGCGCGCCTGCAGCGGCGGGTCGAAGCGTGGATCGTCGAGCAGCGCGCGCAGTCGGTCGTGCAGCACCTGTACCTCGCGCAGGCGCGTGTGGCAGGCGTGGACCTGCAGGCTGGGATCGTCGCGATCGGCGTGTTTCCGCCACGGCCGCGGCGCGCGACGGTGGAGCAGGTCGCGTTGCAGGCGGCCGAGCAGGCTGTCGCGACCGGGCGCGTCGTCGGGCAGCGATTCCGGATCGGCGTAGCGCTCCTCCTCCACCGACGGATGCACCACTTCGTAACCGCCCAGCACCGCCATGAAGTCGCGGCCGGCCGCGCCCCAGTTCGACAGCAGCGGGTTCTCGTCCTCGTGCTCGGCGGGATCCTGGCGCAGGCGCTCGGCGTAGGTCGGCAGGTCGCCCCAGTAGCGGCGCGATGGCGTCGGCACGTGGAAATGCAGCGTCCCCACCCTCGCCTGCGTGGCGATCACGCGCAGCACGTCGGGCGAGATGTTGAGCGTGGCGAAGGCGAACAGCCGCGCAGGCATGCCGGCGGGCAGCGGGGCGTCGGGCGCGGCGAAGCGGGCGAGGTAATCGTCGATGCGGCGCGAGCGGTGGCGACGCCCGCCGGCGACGCGGCGCCACAGTTCGGCCTGCGCGTCGTTCGGCGCTTCGCCGGCTTCCCAGGCGAGCAGCCAGTCGCGGCGCCAGGCCTGGTATTTCTCGAAGATCGACGCGAGTTCGCCGGCCAGCGCCCAGGGCTTGAGCGCGTCGTCGCCCGACAGATAGGCCCGCAGCGGCGCGAAGGCGCGGCCGGCGAGCGCGGCCGGATCGGCGAGCTGCGCGTACAACCGCCATTGCAGTGCCGCCGCGTCCCGGTCCTCGCTGGCGCCGGGCACGTTGGCGTCGAGGGTCTCGCGGACGAATTCGCCGGGCGTCAGGAAGCGCAGGTTCGCGGCGATGCCGTGGCGCTGCGCGAGCGTCGACTGCAGCCAGCGGCGCATCGCGACCTGCGGGATCAGCACCACGTCCGGCGTCAGCAGCGGCCGGCCGGGCACGGGCTCGCGCAGCTGCGTGGCGAGCAGTTCGCCCAGCACGTCGAGCGCGTTGGAGTGGTAAATGCGGAAGTCGGAGCGGCCGGGCATCGCCGTTATCTTGCCGGAGCGGCGTCGCGCGCGACGAGACGCGGCCGATCCCGCATCGCTGGCATGCGCATTAAGGCCACCCCAAAAACGCGCCGCGATGATGTGCCGGCCGCGCGACATACCGTGCCGTGCGGCAGGCGGGCAAAGCGCGGCGAACCTGCGACAATGCCGCCTTTCCGGTTCCCGTTCAGCCCCTACCGGCCATGCTGCCCGGCCTTCCGGCAGTCCGCCGACACACGCACGCGCATGACGAACGAAGCTCCCATCGTCCGACTGAGCCAGCTCCGCCTCGATCGCGGCGGACGCACCGTGCTGCGCGACATCAGCCTGGACGTGCCGCGCGGCAGCATCGTCGCGGTGCTCGGGCCGTCGGGCAGCGGCAAGTCGACGCTGCTGGCCGCGCTGACCGGCGAACTCGCGCCGGCCTCGGGTTCGGTCGAAGTGTTCGGCCAGACCGTGCCGCAGGGCCGTCGCGCGCTGCTGGAACTGCGCAAGGGCATCGGCGTGCTGTTGCAGGGCAACGGCCTGCTGACCGACCTCACCGCGGCCGAGAACGTCGCCCTGCCCCTGCGCGCGCACACGAACCTGCCCGACGCCGTGATCCGTCAGTTGGTGCTGATGAAGCTGCACGCGGTGGGGCTGCGGGCGGTGGCCGATTCGTATCCGCGCGAACTCTCCGGCGGCATGGCGCGACGCGTCGCGCTGGCCCGCGCACTGGCGCTGGATCCGCCGCTGATGATCTACGACGAGCCGCTGACCGGCCTGGACCCGATCGCCTCGGGCGTGGTGATGGAGCTGGTCAAGCGCCTCAACGACACGCTTGGGCTGACCAGCATCGTCGTGACGCACCACGTGCACGAAACCCTGCCCGTCGCCGACCACGCCATCGTCATCGCGAACGGCGGGATCGTCTTCTCCGGAACGCCGGCCCAGCTGGAAGCCAGCGAGGACCCGTTCGTGCGCCAGTTCCTCAATGGCGAGCCGGACGGCCCGATCGCGTTCGACGCCGCGCCGCGCACCTCGGAGGCCGCCTGATGCCATTCGTTGCCGCCACCCGCTCGCTCGGCCGCGCCGGGTTGTTCTCGCTGTCCGTCCTGCGGGCGTCCAAGCCGACCGCCGACTTCTGGCGCGAGCTGGTTCGTGAGATCTACAAGATCGGTGCACGTTCGCTGCCGATCATCGCCGTTGGCGGTGCGTTCGTCGGTCTTTCGGTGACGCTGCTAGGCTATCGGGCGCTAGAGACCTACGGCGCCACGGCGCAGGTCAGCGCGATGCTCGGCCTCGGCCTGTACCGCGAACTGGGCCCGGTGCTGACCGCACTCCTCTTCATCGGCCGTGCCGGCAGCTCGATCGCCGCCGAACTCGGCCTGATGCGTGCCACCGATCAGATCACCGCGCTCGGCCTGATGGCCATCGACCCGGTCGGCAAGGCCGTGGCGCCGCGCTTCTGGGCGGCGGTGCTGTGCGTGCCGCTGCTGACGGGCTTCTTCTGCAGCCTGGCGATCAGCGCCAGCTACTTCGAGTCGGTGCACGTGATCGGCCTGGACGCGGGCACTTTCTGGCAGGTGCTGAAGGACAGCGTCGATTTCGTCGACGACTTCCTGATGGCGTTCGTGAAGTCGGCGGTGTTCGGCGGTACGGCGGCGCTGGTGGCGGCCTACGTGGGCTTCCACGCCGAGCCGACCATCGAGGGCACCTCGGTGGCGACCACCCGCGCGGTGGTCAACGCCTCGCTGCTGGTGCTGATGTTCAATTTCGTGATGTCGGCCTTCCTGTTCCGGTGAGTCGGGAGTCGGGACGGGAGATCCGGGATTCGTAACCCCCGACCCCACCCCCGCTTCCCCTCCAATCCCCAATCCCGAATCCCCAATCCCGGTCTTTACCTATGCGTGCCCCCCGAATCGAATTCGCCGTCGGCGCCTTTCTCCTGCTGGCCCTGGCCTCGCTGCTGGTCCTGGCGCTGGCCTCGACCAACGGCCGCTTCGGGCTGGGCGGCGACACCTACCCGCTGACCGCGCGGTTCTCGACGATCGGCGCACTTCGGCCCAACGCCCCCATCAAGATCGGTGGCGTTTCGATCGGACATGTCGACAAGATCGAAGTCGATCCCGTCAAGTTCGACACCGTTGTCACCCTGGCGATCGACAAGCGCTACGACAAGCTGCCCGCCGATACCGCCGCGAGCATCCTCACCAGCGGGCTGCTGGGCGAGAGCTACGTGAACCTCGCGCCCGGCGGCGACCCGGAGAACCTCAAGCCCGGCGACGAGCTCTACCTGACCCAGTCGGCGGTCGATCTGATCCAGCTGGTGGGCAAGTACATGTTCAGCGGCGGTGGCGCCAAGCCCGCCGACAATGCCGGTCAAACCGGCGGCCAAGACGCCGCACTTCCCGATTATCTGCAGGGCGAAGCCGCCCCCACGGACGAGACCAAGAAGCCATGAAGCGCATCTCCCACCGCTCCCTGATCCTCCTCATCGGCGCCGCGCTGGCCGTCGCCGCGCCGGCCGCCGTGCTGGCGCAGGCGGCGCCGGCCCCGGCCGCCGCGACCACCGCCCCGGCGGGCTCGCCGAGCCAGCTGGTGCTGAGCAACTCCACCCGCATTCTGGCGACGCTGGAATCGCGCCGCGCGGAGTTCCAGCAGAACCGCGCCGCGCTGCGCGACTTCGTCGCCAGCGAATTCAACGCGATGTTCGACCGCGACTACTCCGCCCGCCTGGTGCTGGGCGTGCACGGCCGCGGTGCCTCGGACGCCGACGTGAAGGTCTTCGCCGACGCGCTGGCCGACAGCCTGATGCAGCGCTACGGCTCCTCGCTGCTGGACCTCAACACCAAGCTGAAGGTCCGCGTGAAATCGGAAACCCCGCTGCGCGGCGGCGCCATCGTCAAGGTTTCGAGCGAGTACCTGCGCCAGGGCAACGAGCCGGTGCCGGTCGACTACCTGATGCGCAAGGTCGGCACGCAGTGGAAGGTGTTCGACGTGATGGTGGAAGGCGTCAGCTTCGTGCAGACCTTCCGCAACCAGTTCGACGCACCGCTGAAGCAGAAGTCGATCCCGCAGGTCGCCGCCGACATCAAGGCCGGCAAGCTGCAGGCGCAGGCGGCCACGAACTGACATGGCCGCCGCGACGGTCCGCCAGGACGGTGACACCCTCGCCTTCGGCGGCGTGCTCGAGCGCGCCGCCGTCGCATCGTTGTGGTCCCAGCTGCGCGCGGCGAAGGCGCGCAGGCTGGACCTGAGCGCCGTGGAATCGGTCGACAGCGCGGGCCTCGCGCTGCTTGCCGGACTCAGTGCGCGCCTGGGGATCGCCGAAGTGATCGGATCGCCGCCGGGCCTGGCCGACCTGCGCCGGGCCTACCGCCTCGACGAAACGCTGGCCTTCGCCGGCTGAGTCGCGACACTCCGTTCCGGCCGTGGCCGCAGGCCCGGCCGGCCGCGCCTTCCCCGAGCCCTTAAACTCCGACCCATGCGCCCCCACGCACCCCTCATCGCGTTCCTGCTCGCCGCCGCGCCGCTGATCGGCCAGGCGCAGATCATCACGCGCCCGCTTTCCGGCGCGCAGTCGGAAGAGTTCAACCGCTGCATGAAGGCGGCCGGCGAAGACAAGGCCGCCGCGCGCAAGTGCGTGGAAGCCAACCTGCGCGGCGAAACCGGCCGTCCGCCAGCCGAAGCCCAGCCGCCGGCCGTGCCGGCGACGCCTCCGCCCACGGAAACGCAGCCGGTCCCCGCGCCGCCGCCGACCGAGCCGGCACCCCCGGCGCTGCCGCCGAGCGAACAGCCTGCGACTCCGCCCACGACGGAACCGGAGACGCCGCCCGACGCGCCGCCGCCGACCGAGATCCCGCCCACGCCGATCGAACCGACGCCGGCCAGGACGCCGGAAGCGGCCACCGGCGAGCCGACCCAGGCCGAGCGCGATTTCGACGCGATCTACGGCGCGTACGGCGACCCCACCCTGCCGACGCCGGCCGCCGCGCCGGCGGTGTTCGACCCGTGGGAGCGCTACAACCGTGGCATGCACCGCTTCAACAACGCGGTCGATCGCACCGTGGCGCGACCGCTCGCGCGCGGCTACGTGAAGGTGGTGCCGCGGCCGTTCCGGCTCGGCATCAGCAATTTCTTCAACAACCTCGGCCAGCCGGTCTCGGCGATCAACGCGCTGCTGCAGGGCAAGCCGAAGCAGGCGGGCCAGTCGCTGGGCCGGTTCCTGCTCAATTCGACGCTGGGCATCGGCGGCATCTTCGATCCGGCCTCCGACGCCAAGCTGCCGAACAAGAGCGAGGACTTCGGCCAGACGCTGGGCACGTGGGGCTGGAAGCGTTCGCGCTACGTCGAGCTGCCGCTGTTCGGCCCGCGCACGGTGCGCGACAGCTTCGGCATGGTCGGCGACGCGCCGCTGAGCCCGCTGCGCCAAGTGGAAGCCGATCGCGTCCGCATCCCGCTGCAGGGTTTGCAGCTGGTGGACGTGCGCGCGCAGCTGCTGGCGACCGACAGCTTCCGCGAAGGCGCCGAGGACGATTACACCCTAGTGCGCGACGCCTGGATGCAACGCCGCGACTACCAGATCTTCGGCGATCGCATGAACGGCGACGAGTCCGACAGCCTGCCGGACTACCTGCGCGACGATACGAACCCGCAGGTGCCGGTGGATGCGATGCCGGTGATGCCGACGGATGGCGGTTGATCGCAGCTTCCCTCGATAAACGAAAAGGCCCCGATGGAGACATCGGGGCCTTTTCGTTTCTGGGCGGCGTCTGCCGGCGTGGCGAGTGGCCCGAATGCGGTTCGCGACCTCACTCCTCCGAACCGGTGCGCTCCAGTGCGAGCGGGAGAATCGTCTCCTCGGGTTCCAGTTCGGCCGAGAGCGCCTTCTTGCCTTTGACGCCCAGTTCGACGAGACGTCGCGCACGCGGAATGACCGCGTTGCGGGATTCGGAGAGCTTGCTGCGCGCATCGGTGAAAGCGGTATGCGCGTCGGTGAGCTTCCTGCCGACCAGGTCGAACTCCGCAAGGAAGTTCTGCAGCGCGTCGAGCAGGAGACCGCCCGACTTGCTGATCTCGATGGCTTCGCGCTGCACCTTGTCGCGCGTCCACAGCCGCTCGATCACGCGCAGCACGGCCATCAGGGTGTTGGGCGAGGCGAACACGATGCCCTTGGCGAAGGCGTCGGTTTGCAGCGTCGCGTCCGAGCCGAGCGCGGCCGACAGCGCGCCCTCGATCGGCACGAACGCCACGGTCACTTCGAGCGCGGAATCGCCCACGGCCTTCGGATAGTTCTTCTCGGCCAGATCCTTCATGTGCTGGCGCAGCGCGACGGCGTGACGGCGCAGCGCGTCCTCGTGCGCTTCCGGCGTTTCGGCGTTCATCGCCTGCTGCCAGTCGATGAGGTTCACCTTGCTGTCGACGACGATGCGGCGGTCGCCCGGCAGGCGCACGACGACGTCCGGGCGCAGCCGGCGGCCTTCGTCGTCCTCGCTGGAGGCCTGGCGGTCGTAGTGCGTGCCCTCCTCCAGGCCGGAACCGCGCAGCACGCTTTCCAGCATCAGTTCGCCCCAGTCGCCGCGCACCTTGGCGCTGCCCTTCAGCGCGCGCGTCAGCGCCGAGGCCTGTTCGGCCATGTCCTGGTTGAGCGTCTTGAGTTCGTTGACGGCGCCCGCGAGCGCGGCGCGTTCCTTCGCCTCTTCGCCATAGATCGTATCCACGCGGTTGCGGAAGACGTTCAGCTGCTCGGCGAAGGGCTTGAGCAGCGTCTCGATGTCCGACTTCGACTGCTGCGTCGCGGTGCGCACGTTGTTCTCGAACTGCGCGCCGCGTTCTTCGAAGGTCTTGCCGGCGAGTTCGGCGAACGTCGCCGAGAGCTTCGACTGCGCGTTCTCGAGGAAGCCCTTGATCTCCGCCTTGGCCTGCTCGGCATGGGCGAGGTTGGCCTCGGCCTGCGCGGTGCGCTCGCGCAGCTGCACGAGTTCGGCGCGGAGGGCCGACGCTTCGCCGCGTTCGGCGTCCAGGCGCGCGCGCAGATCGGCCAGCTCCGCGTCGCGGGCGCGCAGGTTCGCCGCGATCTCGACGGCGCTGGCGGACTGGCGTTCGGCGCGCGCGGCGGCTTCGTCGCGTTCGCGCGTCGCCCGTGCGAGTTCGTCGGCGCGGGTGGCGAGGTCGGCGTCGCGCTCGGCCAGACGCACCTGCAACGCGGACAGTTCGATCGCCTTGGCGCGCTCGGCGTCGCGCAGCGCGACCAGTTCCGCGTTCGAGGCACCATCGCCCTGGCCCCGTGCCAGCCGCGTGAGCAGCCAGGCCACGTACATCAGCATGAGCACGATGACGGCGCCTGCCGCGATGATCAGCGTGTCCATGGAGCTTCGCCTCTTGCGGGTTGGTACGACTTGCAGTGTATCGGCCGCGGTCTCATGCGGTGAGATCCGGAACGGCTACCGACGTTCGGACAAATGCGCGACATGGCGTCGGGAAATCCCGCGCCACGCGCGATGCGGGGCAGGGCGCCTCAATCCACCACGCGGCAGAACACCGCCTTGAGGTAGCGCGATTCCTGCACCTGCGCCAGCCACGGGTGGTCGGCGCCGGCGCCGGCGACCTTCAGCACCTGCACGGTGCGGCCGGAGTAGTACGCGGCGCGGCGCAGCATGTCGAGGAACTGGTCCTCGCTGACCAGGCCCGTGCACGAGAACGTCGCGAACAGGCCGCCGGGCTTCACCACGCCCAGCGCCAGCTTGTTCATGTCCAGGTACTTCTTGAGCGCGGGGATGACCTGCTCGCGATCGCGCGTCATCTTCGCCGGATCGAGGATCACCACGTCGTACCGGTCGCCGCGCAGGCCGGCGTCGCGCAGCCACGGGAAGATGTCGGCCTGCACGAAGCGCGGGCGCACGTTGTTGAGCTTCGCGTTGCCCTTGGCGATCTCGATCACGTCGGCGTCGATGTCCACGCCCAGCACTTCGGTGGCGCCGCGCACGGCCGAATACACGGCGAAACCGCCCGTGTTGCAGCACAGGTCGAGCACCGTCTTGCCTTCGACCTGCTGCGACAGCCACTGGCGGTTCTCGCGCTGGTCGGCGAAGAAGCCGGTCTTGTGCGCGCCGGCCGGATCGGCGCGGAACTTGATGCCGTATTCGGTGATCACCGCCGGCGGCACGGGTTCGGTGCCGCGGAAATCGAAGGATTCCTGCTTCTGCACGTGTTCGTCGGCGAAACTGTAGAAGCGGCAGCCGGGGAACTGCGCCTTCAGCGCGTCGTAGATCCATTCGCGATGGCGGAACATCCCGGCGCTGAAGAACTCCACCACCAGCAGGTCGCCGTAGCGGTCCACGACCAGGCCGGACAGTCCGTCGCCTTCGCTGTGCACGACACGCCAGGCGTCGCTCACCTCATCGAGCTTGAGCACGTCGCGACGCAGCGAGACCGCGGCGGCGATCTTGCGCGCGAACCAGCCGGCGTCGACGTCGATGTCCGGATTGGTTTCGAGGATGCGCACGGCGATGCGCGAGTGGCCGTTGTAGAAGCCGCGGCCGATCCAGTCGCCGTCCACGCCCAGCACGTCGACGATGGCGCCGGGCTTGGGCCGCTGGGCGGGCTTGTCGACCAGGCGCTGGAAGATCCAGGGGTGGGTGGATTTCCAGGCGTTCTTGAGGCGTACGGAGGGCAGGGGAGCGTTCATCGCGGCATTTTACGGGGTCGGGGCGCAACGCCCGCGCTTTCCGCCCGGGAGCCGCGGAATCCGGGATTCAGAAGTCCGCACGGCCGGCCTTGCAATCCCCGGCGGCGGCGTCAATGTCCTTCGCATGCACCTGCCCACGCCCGAAGCGGTCCCCGACACCCCCGAGCAGCGCACCGCCGACAAGCGCCGCTGGCTGCGGGCCTTCAACGTGAGCCTGGCCTTCGTGCTGGTGCTGCTGGCGACCTTCAGCGCGCAGGGGCATTTCGACGTCGCGGCCTGGACGGTGCAGCCGTGGTCGGTCGAGGGCCTGCGCGGCATCCTCGCCGCGCCGCTGCTGCACGGTTCGTTCGAACACGTGGCGGCCAATTCGATCGCGCTGCTGATGCTCGGCACGCTGGCCGGCGGGCTGTATCCGAGGGCGACGATCCGCGCACTGCCGCTGTTGTGGCTCGGCTCCGGGCTGGGCGCGTGGCTGCTGGGCGATGAGGGCACGCGCCACCTGGGCGCGAGCGGGCTCACCCATGGCCTGATGTTCCTGGTCTTCGCGCTCGGCGTGCTGCGTCGCGACCGCGCCTCGATCGCCGCCGCGATGCTCGCCTTCATGTTCTACGGCGGCATGTTGCTGACGATCCTGCCGCGCGAGCCGGGCGTGTCGTGGCAGGCGCACATGGGCGGGGCGATCGGCGGCCTGCTCGCCGCGTGGCTGCTGCGCCGCACCGACCCGCTGCCGCCGCGCAAGCGTTACAGCTGGGAGGACGAGGAAGAGGCGACGATCGCGCCGCTGTCCGATGAACTGGAACCGCCGCCGCCGCGCGGGGTGCCGGTGCTGTGGAATCGGCCGGACCGCGACAACGGGGTCGTGCTGCGATTCCCGCCGCGTCGCGAGCCCTAGCCGCGACACCCTGGACGCCGCTAGAGTCGGCGCACCAGGGGAGATCACGATGAGCGAGAACCTTTACGCGCCGCCGGCCACGCCGGTGGCCGATACCGAACGCGCCGCAGCGGCCGGCACCGAGTTCTTCGTCACCGGCACGACCAAGCTCGTGCTGCTGTATTTCGCAACGCTGGGGATGTACCCGCTGTTCTGGTTCTACATGCACTGGGCGCGCTACCGGCGATTCCGGCGGCAGAACCTGTGGCCGGCGGCGCGCGCGCTGTTCGCGATCTTCTTCACGCACCAGCTCACCGGCGAGATCGACGACCGCCTGCGCCGCGACGGCAAGCGCCATGCGTGGTCGCCCGGAGGCAACGCGACTGCGTTCGTGGTGCTGAGCATCGTCAGCGCCATCGCCTCGCGTATTCCCGAGGGCGTTTCGAAGACGGCCGACGTGCTGCCGTTCCTGCTGCTGGCACCGATCGCCTGGTGCCTGGTGAACATCCAGCGCGCGGCGAACCTCGCCTGCGGCCATCCGCAGGGGGAGCCCAACGGTGGGCTCACCTGGGCGAACTGGATCTGGCTCGTCGCCGGCGCGATCTTCTGGTTGCTGATCCTGGCCGGGTTGTTCCTGGTGGAGCCGTCGCAAGCCTAGGCCGGCCGGCATTTGGCGGGCATGGAGCCGGGTGCTAGCGTCCCCGGCTTCTTCCCAGCGGAACCGCCCATGCGCCGCATCGCGCTGCTCAGCCTTGCCCTGGCCCTCGCGGCCTGCCAGAAAGCGACGCCGCCCCCGCCCGCATCGGCGCCGGTGAAGGAAACCTACGACGCGAGCGCCAGCAGCGACGCGCGCCGCATCGAGGCCGACGTGCGCTTCCTCGCCGACGACCTGCTCGAAGGCCGCGAAGCCGGCACGCGCGGGTACGACCTCGCTTCGCTGTACGTCGCGCAGCGCTTCCGCGCGATCGGCCTGGCGCCGGCGGGCGACGATGGTGGCTGGTTCCAGCGCGTGCCCATGCTGCGCGGCGTGCTGCAGGCCGATGGCAATGCCTTCGCGATCGTGCGCGATGGCCGCGAGCAGGCGCTCGCCTTCCGCGATGGCTTCCTGTCCGGCATCAACTTCAACGAGGCGCAGGCCGCCGTGGACGCGCCGGCGGTGTTCGTGGGGCAGGGCGTGTACGCGCCGGAGCTGGGCCACGACGACTTCGCCGGCGTCGACGTGAAGGGAAAGATCGCGGTGATGTTCAACGGCGCGCCGGCGAAGTTCGACAACGACCGTCGCGCGTTCTACTCGTCCCGACGCACCAAGGCCGAGGAACTGGCGCGGCGCGGTGCGGTCGGGCTGGTGGTCGTGCAGACGGACGACGAGGAAAAGCAGTCGCCGTGGGCGCGCACCGCCGCCAACTGGAACCGTCCCGGCATGCGCCTGCGCGGTGAGGACGGCAAGGGCATCGACACCTGGCCGCAGCTGCGCGTGACCGCCACGGTGTCGGCGGCGAATGCCGACGCCATGCTCACCGCTGGCGGGCACGGCGCGAAGCGGCTGTTCCAGGACCTGCGCGACGGCAAGCTGCGCGCGTTCGACCTGCCCGGCACGTTGCGGCTGGCCTCGCATACCGTCATCACGCCGGTGGACTCGCGCAACGTGGTGGCGCGCCTCGACGGCGGCGACGTCGCGCTGAAGAACGAGCACGTCGTGTTCAGCGCGCACCTGGACCACGTCGGCATCGGCGCGGAAGTGAAGGGCGATGCGATCTACAACGGCGCGCTCGACAACGCGCTGGGCATCGCGGTGATGCTCGAAGCGGCCAACCGGCTCGCGCATGAGGCGACGCCGACGAAGCGCTCGCTGCTGTTCGTCGCGGTGACGGCCGAAGAGAAGGGCCTGCTCGGCGCGGAATGGTTCGCGCGCAATCCGACGGTGCCGGTGGATTCGCTGGTCGCCAACGTGAACATGGACATGCCGATGCTGCTGGCGCCGACGTCGGACGTCGTGCCGATCGGGCTGGAACACTCCACGCTGCAGCCGATCGTGCGGCAGGCGGCGAAGGAAATCGGCGTGTCGCTGTCGAAGGATCCGGCGCCGGAGGAGGTCGTCTTCGTGCGCAGCGACCAGTACGCGTTCATCCGCGCCGGCGTGCCGGCGGTGTACCTGGATGGCGGCTACACCGGCGTCGACGGCGATGCGAAGGCGGTGCAGGACGCGTTCCTGCGCGAGCGTTACCACCAGCCGGGCGACGACCTGTCGCAGCCGATCCAGTGGGCCGACGCCGCGCGGCTGGCGAAGCTCAACGCGCGCATCGGCCGGCTGATCGCCGACGCGCCGCAGCGTCCGCAGTGGAACGCGGGCGATTTCTTCGGCGGGAAGTTCGGCAAGCCGGCGAAGTGAGGTTCTTTCGGCTTGGCGCGCGCGGCCGTTCCGCGATGATCGGCGCGACGCCAACGCAACGGAGTACACGATGAAGATGCTGGGCCTGATCGGCGGCATGAGCTGGGAATCGACCGTGCCGTACTACCGCACGATCAACCAGACGGTGAAGGAGCAGCTGGGCGGGCTGCATTCGGCCCGCCTGCTGCTGTACAGCGTGGATTTCGCGCAGATCGAGAAGCTCCAGCACGCCGGCGACTGGGACGCGGCCGGCGCCGTGCTGGCCGATGCGGCGCGCTCGCTGAAAGCCGGCGGCGCGCAGCTGCTGGTGATCTGCACGAACACGATGCACAAGGTCGCCGATGCGGTCGAAGCGGCCAGCGGGTTGCCGCTGCTGCACATCGCCGACCCGACCGGCGAGGCGATCCGCGCGCGTGGGTTCACCCGCATCGGCCTGCTCGGGACGCGCTTCACGATGGAGCAGGCGTTCTATCGCCAGCGGTTGATCGAACGGCACGGTCTCGACGTGCTGGTGCCCCAGCCGGACGAGCGCGAGCTGGTGCATCGCGTGATCTACGAAGAGTTGTGTCTGGGCGTGATCCGCGAGGAATCGCTCGCGGCGTATCGAAACGTGATGGCGTCACTGGTGGCGCGAGGTGCGCAGGGAATCATCCTGGGCTGTACGGAAATTGGCCTGCTGGTGGGCGAAGGCGATGCGGGCGTGCCCCTGTTCGATACCACGGCGCTGCATGCACGGGCTGCGGCGCTGGCGGCGTTGGGCTAGGGTTTTAGCCCTCTCCCACCGGGAGAGGGGTTGGGGTGAGGGTCGGGGCGCCCGGCCAGATCCAAGGCCGCGATGCCTGTTTCTTCTCTCTTGTGGAAAAGGAGAGCGCCAAAGCCCCGCGCTGTAACGCAATGAAGCTTCGAGGTCACGGCTTCGTTGCCCCTCACCCATCCCCTCTCCCGGGGGGGAGAGGGACTTAGAAGCGCGGGGCTTCGGGAGGCCCCTGGATCGCTGCATGAACGCCACTTCGACACAGGCGATCGCAGTGACCTCCCACCCATGCACCGCCGCACCCCGCCGCTACACTCGCGGCTTTCCGACCCGGACACGCTTCCCATGACCCAGTGGTACTTCGTTTCCGCCGGCAGCAGCCAGCGCATCGGTCCGCTCGATCCCGTTTCGGCGCAGGCGCACGCGCGCCAGCATCCGGACGACCTGTGCTGGCGCGAAGGGCTGTCGGGCTGGCAGGCGGTGCGTTCGGTGCCCGAGTTCGCCGAGGCCACCGGCGCGCAGCCGGCGCACCTGCCGCCGCCGACGCCCTCGGCCGCGTCGCGCCGCAGCGACGACATCGATTTCCGCATCGTCGGCAACGACATGCAGTTCGTCGAGGTGGAACTGGACCCGGGCGAATGCGCGATCGCCGAGGCCGGCGCGCTGATGTACAAGGACGCCACCGTGCAGATGGACACGGTCTTCGGCGACGGCCGCCACATGGGGCAGGGCGGCGGCCTCATGGACAAGCTGTTCTCCGCCGGCAAGCGCGTGCTCAGCGGCGAAAGCCTGTTCACCACGATGTTCACCCACGTCGGCAGCGGCAAGGCGCGCGTCGCGTTCGCCGCGCCGTATCCGGGCTCGGTGCTGGCGATGAAGCTCGACGAACACGGCGGTCGCCTGATCTGCCAGAAGGACAGCTTCCTCGCCGGCGCGCGCGGCGTGTCGGTCGGCATCGCGTTCCAGAAGCGCATCCTCACCGGCCTGTTCGGCGGCGAGGGTTTCATCATGCAGAAGCTGGAAGGCGACGGCTGGGTGTTCGTGCACGCCGGCGGCACGGTGGTCGAGCGCGAGCTGCGCGCCGGCGAACGCCTCGACGTCGACACCGGCTGCGTCATGGCCTACCACGACACCGTGCAGATGGACGTGCGCGCGGTCGGCGGCATCAAGAGCATGCTGTTCGGCGGCGAAGGCGTGTTCCTGGCGACGCTGACCGGGCCCGGCAAGGTGTGGCTGCAGTCGCTGCCGTTCTCGCGCATGGCCGGCCGCATGCTGGCGGCAGCGCCGCAGGGCGGCGGGCAGGCGCGCGGCGAAGGCTCGGTGCTCGGCGGACTCGGTCGCATCCTCGACGGCGACAACGCGTTCTGATCGCCATGGCCTCTGCGTCCGGCAGCGGCTATTCGGGCACGCCCCTGGCGAAGAAGCTGGGCGTGCGCGACGGCGCCAGCGTGTGGACGCTGGCCGCGCCGGAGAATTACCGCGCGCTGCTGGAACCGCTACCGCCCGACGTTCGCTTCGTGGCGAAGCTGTCGAAGGACATCGACATCGCGCACGTGTTCTGCACGCAGCACGCGGTGCTCGCCGACGTGCTCGACACGTGCCGGCGCACGCTCGCGCCCGGTGCGACCGTGTGGGTCTCATGGCCGAAGAAGGCCGCGAAGGTGCCGACCGACATCACCGAGGACACGATCCGCGAGGTCGCGCTGCCGCTCGGTTTCGTCGATGTGAAGGTGTGCGCGGTGGATGCGGTGTGGTCGGGCCTCAAGCTCGTCGTGCGCCGGGAACTGCGTTGACCGATGCCCCCTCGAAGGTCCGCTCGCATGCGCTGCGGCGCGACCATCCGCCCCTGTATCCTCCGCCGCTGACCGCTTCCACTTCCGTCCTGTGTCCATGAAACCGTTCCGTTCGCTGCGCCCGTTCCTGCTCGCTTCCTTCGCCGTGCTGCTGGGCGCCTGCGGCGGCGAAGCCGTCAAGCCGACGCCGCCTCCCGCGGTCGTTGCACCGGCGGCGCCCGCGCCGAAGATCCGCATCGGCGTCGCGCTCGGCGGCGGTGCGGCCAAGGGGTTCGCGCACATCGGCGTGATCAAGATGCTCGAGGCGAACGGGTTTCAGCCGGAAGTCGTCGCCGGAACCAGCGCCGGCAGCGTGGTGGGCGCGCTCTACGCCAGCGGCATGGACGCCTTCGCGATGCAGAAGACCGCGTTCTCGCTGGACGAGGCGGAAATCCGCGACGTCAGCCTGTTCTCCGGCGGCCTGGTGAAGGGACAGAAGCTGCAGGACTACGTGAACCAGCTGGTCGGCGGCAAGAGCATCGAGCGCATGCGCAAGCCGTTCGCGGCGGTGGCGACGAACCTGGAAACCGGCGACCGCACCGTGTTCGTGCGCGGCAACACCGGCCAGGCGGTGCGCGCGTCCAGCAGCATTCCCGGCGTGTTCGAGCCGGTGGCGATCGGCAAGTTCCACTACGTCGACGGCGGCGTCGTCAGCCCGGTGCCGGTGGACGCGACGCGCCAGCTCGGCGCGGATTTCGTCATCGCGGTGGACATCTCCAGCAAGGCGAGCGGGAAGAACCCGGGCAGCATGCTGGGCAACGTGAACCAGTCGATCACGATCATGGGCCAGAAGCTCGGCGCGCAGGAGCTGGCGCGCGCCGATGTGGTGATCCGCCCGAGCGTCGACGAGATCGGCCCGGCCGATTTCGAGCAGCGCAACAACGCGATCATGGAAGGCGAGCGCGCCGCACTGGCGGCGATGCCGCAGATCCGCGCGAAGATCGCGCAATGGCAGAAGGCCCGCCAGGACGAGGCGATCGCCGCAAGGCGCGCCGCGGATGCGAAGGCCGAGCAGGCGAAGCTGCGCGCGTTCTGCGAGGAGGAAGACCGCAAGTGGATGTCGAAGCTGCGCCGCGATCCGCAGTGCAAGGCGCTGGCGGAGCAGGGGGTGCTGTCGCGTTAGGTCGCGAGCCCATGATTTGAAGCCCCTCTCCCCGCGGCGACCGAGGGAGTGCAGAGCTGAGAGGGGCTCAACAGCGTAGGACTGAACGCTTAGGCCGCTTCGCTAGCCGCCACCAGCGGCGCAGTACGCCGCGGCCGGCTCGGGAACGCATGCCGCACGATGCGCCACACCACCTGGCCGAACTGCTTCGGCAGCGAGCCGGTGTTGTAGTGCTGGCCGTAGCGCTTGCAGATCTCGCGCACTTCCACCGCCATCGCGGCGTAGCGGTTGGCCGGCACGTCCGGGTAGAAGTGGTGCTCGATCTGGTGGCTCAGGTTGCCCGACAGCACGTCGATCAGCCAGCCGCCGCTGATGTTCGACGAACCGCGCAACTGGCGCAGGTACCAGTGGCCGCGCGATTCGTTGCGTACGCATTCCTTCGGGAACGTCTCGGCTTCGGCGGTGAAATGGCCACAGAAGATGATCGTGTACGTCCACAGGTTGCGGATGATGTTCGCCACGATGTTGCCCAGCAGCACCGGCAGGAAGAACGGGCCGGCCAGCGCGGGGAACACGACGTAATCCTTCACCAGCTGCCGCGCCATCTTGCGGCCCACCGGCACGAACTTGCGCCACATCTGGCGGTGCGTGACCTTGCCGGCGATCCAGCGGCCGAGCTTGAGGTTCTGGATCGCCACGCCCCACTCGAACAGCACCGCGAACACCACCGCGATCACCGGCTGCACCAGGTAGTACGGACGCCAGCGCTGCTCCGGGAAGATGCGCAGCAGGCCGTAGCCGATGTCGTCGTCGAGCCCGCGCACGTTGGTGTAGGTGTGGTGGCGGAAGTTGTGCGTGTGGCGCCAGTTCTCGGCGGTGCCGACGATGTCCCACTCGTACGTCCTGCCGTCCAGGTGCGGGTCGCGCATCCAGTCGTACTGGCCGTGGATGACGTTGTGGCCCAGCTCCATGTTCTCCAGGATCTTCGACAACCCCAGCAGCAGCGCGCCGAGCGCGCACGCCGGCCACAGCAGCGCCGGCGCGAACAGCAGCGAGAACGCGCCCAGGTACAGCAGGCCGCGACCGGCGACTTCGGTCCAGCGGACCCAGGCGACGATGGAGCGGATGTAATCGGCGTCGCGCTGGCCGAGCGTGGCCACGGTGCGCTGGCGCAGGGCGTCGAGTTCCTCGCCGAAGCGGTCGAGTTCGGCGGGGGAAAGGGCGCGGTTGCAGGACGTCATGTCGTTGGGGCTCGACTCACAGATCCAGTTCGATGTCGCCCGCGGCGGCGCTGATGCACAGGCGCAGCGCGGAGGACGGCTCGGTGCGGACCTCGCCGGTGGCGAGATCGCGCGTGGCGCCGGCGGCCTTGCCGCAGGCGCAGGTGTTGCAGATGCCCATGCGGCAGCCGGATGCGGGCTTGATGCCCTGCGCTTCCAGCGCCGTGAGCAGCGACTGTCCACGCGGTACGGTCAGGGTGCGACCGCTGCGTTGCAGGGTGACGACGGCCTCACCGGTGTCTTCGAACGAGCGGGCCGGCGGCGTGAACGCTTCGGCGTGGAAGCCGCGCGCGTTCGCTCCGAGCAGCGCGCGCGCCGTATCGACGAAGCCCGACGGACCGCACGCGTAGACGCGGCGCTGCGCGGCATCCGGTACGAGCGCCGCGAGCTGCGCGGTATCGAGGCGACCGGCCGGGGCGACCTCGCCATCGGCGTCGCGCGTCAGCAGGCAATGCACGGCGAAATCCGGATGCGCGTCGGCCAGCGCCAGCAGTTCGTCGGCGAAGCACAGTTCCTCGCGGGTGCGCGCCCAGTACAGCAGCGTCAGCGGGGCCGGCATGCCGCGCGCGGCGTGTTCGCGCACCAGCGCCATCAACGGCGTGATGCCGCTGCCGGCGGCGAGGAACAGCCAGCCGCCCTCGGCTTCCTGCGGCCACACCATCTCGCCGAACGCCGGCCCGATGTGCAGCACGTCGCCGACGCAGGCGTTGTCGAACAGGTGCGTGCTGAGCCTGCCGCCCTCGATGCGCTTGACCGTGATCGCGAGCAGCCCGTCCGCGCGGGGCGCCGCGCTCAGGCTGTAGCTGCGGGTGACGGCGGCGCCGTCGATCTCGGCGCTGAGGTTGATGTGCTGGCCGGCGCGGAAGCCGCGCCAGTGGCGGTTGGGCCGCAGCACCAGGGTGATGGCGTCGCGCGACTCGGCGCGGCGCTCGACGATGCGGGCCAGCGGGCGGTCCCAGGTCCAGGTGCGATCCAGGCGCTGCGCCCAGAAGTCGAACACGCTCGGGGCGACGCAGGCATGCAGGAGGCGCCGGAGACCGCGGGGGCGCTTGGACGGACGGAGGACGGCACTCATGGCCAGCACTATACAGACATGCGAACAGATGTGTATACGACTGTATATTAAATCCCCTATATGATTCGGAACCGACCGCCGCCGTGTCCGCCGCCGTGAGCCCAACCTCCCAAATCCACGCCGATTCCGAGCACATCGCGGGGCGAAAGTCGTCGATCTCGCGCGAGGACCTGCTCGCGGCGGCGCTCAAGCTGATCGGCCCGCACCGCAGCGTGTCGACGCTCAGCCTGCGGGAGGTGGCCCGCGAGGCGGGCATCGCGCCGAACAGCTTCTATCGCCAGTTCCGCGACATGGACGAGCTGGCGGTGGCGCTGATCGATCTTGCCGGCCTTTCGTTGCAGAAGATCATCGACGCCGCCCGCGTCCGCGCGGCGATCGACCGCAGCGCGGTGCGGGGCGCGGTCGAGGCGTTCATGGAGCAGCTGCGCGCCGACGACCAGTTGCTGCACATCCTGCTGCGCGAGGGCACGGCGGGCTCGGACGCCTTCAAGCACGCGGTCGACCGGCAGCTCAGCTTCTTCGAGGAGGAGCTGCGGATCAGCCTCATCCAGATCAACGCCGCGCAGGGCGTGACCCTGCGCGAGCCGGCGCTGGTGGCCAAGGCGATCACGCGCCTGGTGTTCGCGATGGGCGCCACGGCCATGGACCTGCCCCGCGAGAAGGACCCGGAGCTGGTCCGTCAGCTGACGCTGATGGTGCGCATGATCATTGCCGGATCGCGGACGTTGGCGGAAGAAGGGCGCCGCCCCGGCGTCTGAGCGTCTTCACCGCGTGGGTAATGGCATTCCGCCGAACGCCTTGACCGTCCGCAGCACGAAGCTCGAATTCACGTCCGCCACGCCGGCCTGGGTCAGCAGCCGGTCGAGCAGGAAACGCGAGAAATGCTCCAGGTCCTGGACGACGATCTGCAGCAGGTAGTCCATGTCGCCGGTCAGCGCGTGGCAGGCGACGACCTCGTCCCACTGGTTCACGAAGGTGGCAAAAGCCGCGATCGCGTCGGCATCGTGCCGGGAAAGCTGCACGCGGACGAAGGCCTGCAATCCCAGGCCGAGGCGTTCCGGATCGACCTCGGCGCGATAGCCGGCGATCACCCCCTCGCGCTCCAGCCGCTGCACGCGGCGCAGGCAGGCCGACGCCGACAGGTGCACGCGCTCGGCCAGCTCGGCGTTGGTCAGGCGGCCTTCGCGCTGGAGTTCGGCCAGCACCAGCAGGTCGGTGCGGTCGAGTTCGACGGCAGGCATTGGATTGCGCCTCTTCGTTATCTGGCGCAAGGATCTTGCGCCCAGCCGCCCCTGTAGCGCAACAACGCAAGCCCATTGCGCCCCCGCGCCGCTACAGTCGAAGTTCGACACAGGAGCAGCGCATGAATCTCGGCACCCCCAACCGCGTGGAACACCAGCTCACCGACAAGGGCTATGTGCCGGTGTACACGACGGCGGTGGTCGAGCAGCCGTGGTCGGCGTACACGTCCACGGACCACGAGGTGTGGAGCACGCTGTTCAAGCGCCAGCGCGAGATCCTGGTGGGCCGCGCCAGCGACGAGTTCCTGCGCACGCAGGAAGCCATGGGCATGACGCCGGGGCACATCCCGAAGTTCGACGATCTCAACCGGATGCTGCGCAAGGCGACGGGTTGGGAGCTCGTCGGTGTCGAGGGCCTGCTGCCGGAACTGACCTTCTTCGACCACCTCGCCAACCGCCGCTTCCCGGTGACGTGGTGGATCCGCAAGCCCGAGCAGCTGGATTACCTCGCCGAGCCGGACCTGTTCCACGACCTGTTCGGCCACGTGCCGCTGCTGATGAACCCCGTCTTCGCCGACTACATGCAGGCCTACGGCCGCGGCGGCGTGAAGGCGCACGGCATCGGCCCGGACGCGCTGGTGAACCTGACGCGCCTGTACTGGTACACGGTGGAATTCGGTCTGATCAAACAGGACGACGGCCTGCGCATCTACGGCAGCGGCATCGTGTCGTCGAAGGGCGAATCGATGTACTGCCTGGAAAGCGCCGCGCCGAACCGCATCGGCTTCGACCTGGAACGGATCATGCGCACGCGCTACCGCATCGATACGTACCAGAAGACCTACTTCGTCATCGACAGCTACGAGCAGCTGATGGATGCCACGCGTCCGGACTTCACGCCGATCTACGCGAAGCTGGCGCAGCAGGACTCGATTCCCGCCGGCAACGTGCTGGACACCGACACGGTGTTCAATCGCGGCACGGGCGAGGGTTGGGCGACGGATGGGGATGTCTGAGGACCGCAGCGCTTTTGCGTGGCGTGCTTCCCGGGTGCGCTGCGCTTACCCGGGCTACGAAGGCGCGCACCGGTTCTGATCAAGGCCGCGCCAGCGCCTCCATCCCACGCCGGATTCCCACGCTCGCATGGCGTTCCTGCGCGCTGAGCAGCTGTCTCGCGAGGGTGCGGGCGGCGACGCGCAGTTCCGGCACGGCGGTGATTTCCCACAGCTGCGCGCGCAGCAGCGGGCCGAGCACGTAAAGCCCGCGCACCGGCGCGCCGCTGCCGTCGAGCGCCTCGTAACGCGGCGAGGCCTCGACGCCGAGGCCGAGCGGGTCCGCCGTGATCAACCCCGAATCGCGCAGCTGCGCGATCAGCGGATGGCTCGTGCGATCGACATCCGTATCGAAGCCGGTGGCGCGCACGACCACGTCGAACTCCTCGCGGCTCGCATGCGAGAACCCGCGCTCGCGGATCAGCACCTCCACCGCATCGCCGGTGCGGCGCGCGCGCAACAGCCTTCCGGCACGCACGCGCAAACGTCCGCGCACGCGCATCTCTTCCAGTTCGCGCGAGAGCGTCGGCGCGAGGCGATGCCTCAGGACTTCCCAATGCGATCGCAGATGCCGCAGGAACCTCGCGCGCTGCGGCGCCGGCAGGCCGCGCCAGAATCCCTGCAGGTAGGGCCGCAGCGCATCGATCAGGCTTCGCCAGTCCGGCACGATCGGCGTCAGCGCACGCAGCGCGCGCACCAGCTCGCGCAGGTCGTGCGTGTTGATCGCCTGCAGCACCGTCGGCGGCAGCGCGATCGGCGGCGACGGCTCCTCGGTGTGCGATTGCGGCAGCAACCCGTGCCGCGACAGCGCGGTGATGGGCCCGCGATGGCCGCGGCGATGCAGCGTCGCCACGACGTCCGCCATCGTCAGCCCCGTGCCGATGATGAGCACGCGCTGGTTCGGCGTGATGTGGTCGATCGCGCCGATGCCGTCCAGCCCGTTCTGCCACGGCCACGCGATGTAGCTGGGATGCACCGCCAGGCGCGGCCCGATGCCCGCCAGCGGTTGCGGCGGCAGCGCGCCGACGGTGAGCACCACGCGGTCGCTGACGAAATCCGAACCGTCGGCCAGGTGCACGCGGAACGCGGCGCCTTCGCGATCGATCGCGATGGCCTCCTGGCCGGTGCGGTTGAAGCTCGCAAGCGACAGCTGCGCGGCGGCGTGCAGGCGCGAGTGCAGGTATTCGCCGTAGACCAGTCGCGGCAGGAAAGTGGTGCGCGCGCGTTCGGTCAGGTTGAGCCAGTCGGCGAACTCGCCCGGATGATCGGCGGTGGCGCCGAGGTCGCGTGCGCGCACGTTGAGCAGGTGCTCCGGCCGCGCCTCGCCATAGGCGACGCCTCGACCGAAGCTTTCCGGCACGCCGACCAGCCGCAGGTCCACGTCCGCCGGCGCGGCGCGCGCCAGTTCCGTCGCCAGTGCGCAACCGCTGAAGCCGGCGCCGATGATGCTGATCCGCATGTCGTCTCTCCCGGGTCGTCGTGCGGCCATTGGTAGGCGATCGGCACGCGGCGGAAGTAAACGGCGGGTTATTCGGCGGCGTTTTCGCTGCAACGTTTCGTCAGCGCGACATGACGCATCGGCATGAGGCCTTCACGCATGCTGCGGGCGGGGCGCGCCCGAAGGCGCATGCGCTGGGCGCGGCTTCCAGCGGCGGTCGAGCACGAGCTTGGCCACAATCGCCATCGCCAGCGGCCCGAACCACGACAGGTAATGCAGCACCGTGCCGTCCACCGACGGCAGCAGCCGCGGCAGGCCGATGCCGAGGAAGGCGATGTGCGTGGCGATGCCGTTGCCGATCATCGCGGTGTAGTGCTCGACCATCCACCAGCGCGGCTTCGCGCCGAGGCGCTCGCGCTGCACGCGGCGCCGCAGCATGAGCGCGCCGGTGAACAGGCCGACCGAGGAAAAGCCCATCAGCAGCGGCGCGCCGACCTTCATTCCCAGCGCGAGCACGCCCGCGCCGGACAGCAGCGACAGCACCGCGAAGACGACGTACACCGGCCCGGTGAAGCGCACGGCCGAGGCCTTGTCGCGGATCGCGCGCCACGACACCCACACGCCCGTGCTGGTGATCACCACGAGGTACCCGAGGAACGCGGCGGTGACGCCGTGCCCGTCGACCCAGCGGACGATCGCCATCGGCGCGCCGGTGAGCACGATGCCGGCCATCGCCAACAGGTACACGCTCCCGGTGTTGCGATGCGCGGGCGTGCCCTTGCGCAGCAGGCCGGCGGTCCAGAAGGTCACGAGGGCGACGACGCCCACGAGTACGTGCACGGCGACGAGCATCTGATAGGCGGTCATGGCGGCGGCCCGGTTGAAAGGGTTGTCGGTGTGGTCACGATGCGCGCCGCCGCCGCGCGACCGCAGTGCCCGCGGTCATCGCCGCGACCTGCCGGAAGTCACTTTCGTCGCCGGATCCATTGCGCGCCCCGCCGGCGCGGTCGCAGCATGTCGCCATGGACGAACGCCTGCGCCGCCTGTTGCAACCGCTGAACCTCGCCGGCCTGTTCACGCTGGTCGCGGTCGGCATGGCCTTTCGCTGGATGCCGCCCGACCGCCTGCCGTGGGCCATCGCGCTGCTCGCCGCCTACGCGGGCCTGTTGCTCGCGTGCGACCTGTGGCCGCGTCGCACCTGGCTGCGTCCGGTGCAACTCACGCTGATGCCGGCCATCGCGCTGACCCTGGTGTGGCTGGACCCGCGCCCGTCCGTCGCGCCGGTGCTGCTGGTGGTGTGGACCGCGGTGATGGCCGCGCACACGCCGCTGCGGATCACGGCGATGGCGGTGATCGCGGCCGACGTCGGCTTCTGGTTCGTGCTGCGCAACGACGGCCATCGCGCGCCGCTCACCGTGGTGATGATCCATGCCGGTTTCCAGCTCTTCGCCGCGATGTGCGCGTGGTATGCGGTGAGCGCCGAACGTGCCCGCGACCAGCTCGCGCGCGTCAACGCCGACCTGCTCGCCACGCGCGCGCTGCTGGCCGACAGCGCGCGCGACAACGAACGCCTGCGCGTGGCGCGCGAACTGCACGACGTCGCCGGCCACAAGCTCACCGCGATGACGCTGAACCTGCGTGCGCTCGCGGCCGATCCGGTATTCGCGGGGCGGGCGGAAATCGCGATCGCGCAGCAGCTGTCGACCGAACTGCTCAGCGACATCCGCGGCATCGTGCAGGCGATGCGCGACGATCGCGGCCTCGACCTGGGCACTGCGCTGCGCGCGCTGGCCGCGCCGCTGCCGCGACCGGCGCTGCGGCTGCAGGTCGCCGATTCGGTCCGCGTGACCGACCCGGCTACGGCCGAAGCGGTGCTGCGCCTGGTGCAGGAAGCGCTGACCAACAGCGCGCGCCACGCCGATGCGGACTTCGTGCGGGTGTGGCTCGATCGCGACGGCGACCGTCTGCGCATCCGCGTCGAGGACGACGGCCACCTGCGCGGCGCGATCCGCGAGGGCAACGGCTTGTCGGGCATGCGCGAACGCGTGGTCGCCGCCGGCGGACAACTCACGCTCGGACGTTCCGAACGCGGCGCGCTGCGCATCGATGCGAGCCTGCCCGCATGACGGCGTTGCGCATCGCCCTGGCCGACGACCAGGCCATCGTCCGCGCCGGACTGCGCGCGCTGCTCGAACGCCACGGCATCGCCATCGCGTTCGAGGCGGACGACGGCACGCAGCTGCTCGACCGCATCGCGCAGACACCCGTGGACGTGATCCTCAGCGACATCCGCATGGCCGGCATGGACGGAATCGAAGCGCTGCGGCAGCTGCGCGCGCGCGGCGATGCGACGCCGGTGCTGCTGCTCACCACGTTCGACGACGCGGAGCTGCTGTTGCAGGCGACCGAGGCCGGCGCGCAGGGATTCCTGCTCAAGGACGCCGCGCCGGAAGACCTGCGCGAGGCGATCGCGCGCGTGGCCGCCGGCGAAACACTGCTGCAGCCGGTGAGCACCGACCCGGTGCGCGCGCGTTACCAGTTCCACCAGCAGGAAGCGCCACGCGAGACGTTCACCGCGCGCGAGGTCGCGATCCTGCGGCTGCTGGCCGGCGGGTATTCCAACAAGGAGATCGCGCGCGCGATGTTCCTCGCCGAGGGAACGGTGAAGAACTACGTGTCGGTGATCCTGGAGAAGCTCGGCACGCGCGATCGCACGCGTGCGGTGTTGAAGGCGATCACGTTGCGGGTGATCTGACGTCCCTGCGTTTGTAGCGCGGGGCCATGCCTCACCCGGGTACGGCCTTCGGCCTTACCCGGGCTACAACGGCAAGATCAGCGCACCATCATCTTCACCGTCCAAAGCCCCAGCCCGGTCATCGCCAGCGAACCGAGCAGGTGCAGCGCGATCGTGCCGAAGGCCCAGCCGTAGGCCTGCCGTTGCAGCAGGTCGACGGTTTCGGCCGAGAAGGTCGAGAACGTGGTCAGCCCGCCGAGCAGCCCGGTGATCACGAACAGCCGCCATTCCGGCGCCAGCTGCGGCGCGTTGGCGAAGCCGGCCACCGCGAGGCCGATCAGGTAGCCGCCGACCAGGTTCGCCGCCAGCGTGCCCAGCGGCACCGCGTGGTGGGTCGGATTCAGCCAGACGCTCAGGCCCCAGCGCGCCCACGCACCGAGGATGGCGCCGATGGCGATCGCGAACAGGGCAAGGGGCATGCGGGCGTCTCCGGCGGGTTCCGACGCGCAGGTTAAAGGCGCGCGCACCGGCCGGCCAGCCGCGGCAAACAAGCCGCATCGTCGCGAAAAGCCCGGCGTTGCGCGCGGGTCTAGACTGCCGGTTCCCCCGCCCCGCATCGCCCCCATGAACGACCGCATCCGCCACGCCGGCCTGCGCGAGAAGCGCACGTCCGCCGAGCACGCCGCCGCCCTGATCCAGCCTGGAACGACCGTCGCGATGAGCGGCTTCACCGGCGCCGGCTACCCCAAGGCGGTGCCGCAGGCGCTGGCGGCGCGCATGGAACAGGCGCACGCGCGCGGCGAGGATTTCCGCGTGAAGGTGATGACCGGCGCCTCCACCGCGCCCGAACTGGACGGCGTGCTCGCCCGCGCGCAGGGCATCGAGCTGCGCCTGCCGTACCAGTCCGACCCGCACCTGCGCGAGCGCATCAACGCCGGCGACCTGCACTACATCGACATGCACCTGAGCCACGTCGCGCAGCACACGTGGTTCGGCTTCTTCGGGGCGGTCGATGTCGCGGTGATCGAGGTCAGCGGCATCACCGAAGACGGCCACCTCGTGCCGTCCTCCTCGCTCGGCAACAACAAGACGTGGCTGGAGCAGGCGGACCGCGTGATCCTCGAAGTGAACCGCTGGCAGCCGGCGGCGCTGGAAGGCATGCACGACGTGTACTACGGCACCGCGCTGCCGCCGAACCGCAAGCCGATTCCGCTGCTGCATCCGGACGACCGCATCGGCGAGCCGTGGCTGCGCTGCGATCCGGCGAAGATCATCGCGATCGTCGACACCGACGCGCCCGACCGCAATTCGCCGTTCACCCCGCCGGATGCGACCTCGCGGCAGATCGCCACGCACCTGCTCGACTTCCTCGCGCACGAAGTCCGCCGCGGCCGGCTGCAACCGCAGCTGCTGCCGTTGCAGTCGGGCGTGGGCAACATCACCAACGCGGTGCTCGCGGGGCTGGGCGAAGCGGGCTACCGCGACCTGACCGCCTTCACCGAGGTGATCCAGGACGGCATGCTCGACCTGCTCAAGCGCGGCGTGCTGCGCATGGCGTCGGCGACGTCGTTCTCGCTGAGTCCGGCGGCGATCGACGAATTCCTCGACCACGTCGATTACTACCGCGAGCGCATCGTGCTGCGCACGCAGGAGATCTCCAACCATCCCGAACTCGTGCGCCGCCTGGGCTGCATCGCGATGAACGGCATGATCGAGGTGGACCTGTACGGCAACGTCAATTCCACCCACGTCGCCGGCACGAAGATCATGAACGGCATCGGCGGCAGCGGCGATTTCGCGCGCAATGCGTACCTGTCGGTGTTCATGTCGCCGAGCACGGCGAAGAACGGCGCGATTTCGTCGATCGTGCCGATGGCCAGCCACGTCGATCACACCGAGCACGACGTCATGGTGATCGTCACCGAGCAGGGCCTGGCCGACCTGCGCGGCCTTTCGCCGAAGCAGCGCGCGCAGCGGGTGATCGAGCGGTGCGCGCATCCGGACTATCGTCCGCTGCTGCAGGACTACTTCGACCGCGCGTGCCGCGAGAGCTTCGGAAAGCACACGCCGCACCTGCTGGGCGAGGCGCTGTCGTGGCACCAGCGATTCCTGGAGTCGGGGTCGATGCGGCCGTAGTTCTCCAGGCGCACGGCAAGCGATGCCTTTGTAGCCCGGGTAAGCGGAGCGCACCCGGGGATCCGCCACGTTCGGCCCCGGGTGCGCTCCGCTTACCCGGGCTACAACAACCCCTACCCCTGCACCGCCTTCATATACGCCGCCAACCCACGCTCGCGCGTCTCCGCGAACGTCTCCCCCGTCGGCCAGAACTCGACGATCCGGTCCGGTCGGAAGTTGCGGAAATCGCCGCGCAAGCGGCACCACGCGCCGAGCGTCCAGCTGCCGCCCCAGAAGGCCAGGCACAGCGGTTCGATCTCGCGCTCGGTCGCGCGCGCGTCGTTGTCGCGATAATTCATGCGCAGCACCAGCGAACCGGTCACGGCGGCATGCAGGTCGTCGATCAGGCCGCTGTTTTCCAGGCGGTCCACTTCCGGCGCGAAGATGCGCGTGCGTTCGCTGCGCTCGCGCAGTTCCGGCGGCAGCACCGCTTCTATCTTCAGCAGCGCCGCCGCGGCCTCGCGTCCGAGCCGGTTGCCGCCGAAGGCACGCACGAACCGCGTGCCGACCACCAGTGCTTCGAGCTCGTCGGGCGTGAACATCAGCGGCGGGATGTCCGAACCCTTGCGCAGCACGTAACCCACGCCCGCCTCGCCCTCGATCGGAACGCCCGAACGTTGCAGGTCGGCGACGTCGCGGTACACCGTGCGCAGCGAGACGCCGAGCTCCTGCGCCAGTCGTTGCGCGGTGAGGGCGGAACGGCGTCCACGCAGGGCATGGATCAGCAGGAAGAGGCGGTCGGCGCGGCGCATGCGCCATGATCGCGCGCCGCCGCGTCGTGCTCAACGTGCCGTTCCGGCTGCACGCCGGCGTATGGCGCGATGCCGGTCACGCACGCAGCTCCGATCGCGGCGTGGGCGACAGGCGCAACCGTTGCGGCGGCTGCTTCAGTCCGTGGAGCAGCGACCGCGCCACGGCCTCGCGCCACGCGGCATCGGCGAGCAATGCGGTTTCGTAGCGATGGTGCGCGTCGATGTCGTCGAAGCGCGCGAACCACACCAGCACCTGTTCGCCTTCGCGCACCGGCAGTCGCGGGTAGGTGTTCGCGCTGCCGTGCGTGACGTAGACGCCGATGAGCTCGGCGCCGGCCGCGCGCAGGCGCGGCGCCAGCTCGCGTTTGAAGCGTTCGGGGAAGCCTTGGTGCGCCGGCGGATCGAGCAGGCAGATTCCTGCTTCGATCAGTCCGGCATTTGTCGTCGCTTCGTTCGATGCGGGGCGGGCTTTCGATGGCTGCGCGAATCCCGAGTCCACGCGGGCAGGACGCAGCAACAGCACGTCGTCGCTGTCGGCCATCGTCGCGTTCGCCGCCTGGCGATGGCGCTTCCAGATCGGGCCCGAATAGAAGCCGTCCAGCGCTTCGGCACGCACCGGCATGTCGGCGAAGCCGCGCAGCCACACGAAACGGTCGGGCGCGTCGAGATCGCGGAACTGCCCGATGACGTGCATGCCCACCGCTTCCTGCGGCTCGATGAACTCGCGCTCGAACAGGTCGATGAGTTCGTCGCGGCGCGCGGGCTGCATGGTGTACTGGCGCAGTTCGATGACGTTGTCCTCGTGCAGCAGACGGCCGTCGTCGCCCGTGCGGCGGAACCACATGTGCCAGTTCGTTTCCCAGGTGACGCCATCGTCGATGGAGAACGCCTGCTGCCAGTGCGCGGTGTTGGCGCTGGCCTGGCTCCAGCGGAAGCGCACGCGCACCGGTCGGCCTTCGTGTTCGTCGGTACCGAAGAAGGTGCCGGTACGCGTGCCGTCGGCTTCGTCGGCGAAGGCGCCGGTCATCGGCGGATCGAGCACGCCGTCGTGGTTGCCGGCCCAATAGATCGACCATTGCCGCGATTCCGGGCTGAACAGGCGCAGGGTCATGCCGATGAAGCGCTCGTCCGTGCCGGGACGCATCCATTCGCTGACGAAATCGTCGACGTTGCCCATGCCGCCGAGCAACGGCTGGCAGACCTGCGTCGCGTCGAAGATCTCCCAGTCGGTGGCGCCCGCGAGGCGCTGTTTCAGCCGCTCGTTGCGGATGCGCCAGCGCCCGTGCAGGAAATCGAAATCGTGCCGGCCGTCGTTGCGGGGCGGGGTGTCCATCGGGTTCGCGCTCTGCTCGATGCCGGGCGCGCGTGCAGCCGCGCGCATCGGTGCGAGCCACGCGGTCTGCGCGATCGCGGCCAGTTGCAGGAACAGCCGCCGCTGCCGGCGCCAGGCCGGCTCCAGGACTGGATGCCCCAGGACGGCGTCTAAGGTGGAACCCATGGCGTTGCTCCGTCCAGGCGTGCCGATCGCACGCCGGCAGGATCGCCGGGCGCTGCTGACAGGGTCCTGTCAGCAGCCGCGTGCTGCTCAGGCGGCCGGGAAGAACACCGTGATGGCGAGGCCACGACCGTCGAGCCCATCCTCGACGTGGATGCGCGCATGGTGCGTGCGCGCGATGCGTGCCACCAGCGACAGGCCGATGCCGCTTCCGCTGCTGCGGTGCAGGCCGTTCGCGCCGCCATTGGCGCGGTAGAAGCGGTGGAAGATGCGCTCGCGCTCTTCCTTCGCGACACCCGGACCGTCGTCGGCCACGCACAGCGCGACGCCGCCGACGCCGTCGCGCACGTCGCGCCGGCACATCACCTCGATGCGACCGCCTTCGCCGGCATAGCGCACGGCATTGTCGACGAGGTTGCGGATGAGGATGCCGAGCTGGTCGACGTCGCCCAGGATGCGGCCGTCCTCCGTCTGCAGGCCGATGCGCTGCTGGCGCTCGCGCGCGAGCTGTTCGAAATCGCGCACGACCAGCACCAGCAGCGGCGCCAGGTCCAGCGGTACCAGCGCGGGCGCGGCGGTTTCGGCGTCAAGGCGGGCGAGATCGAGCAGCTGCTCCGACAGACGCGACGCGCGCGCCACGCCGGCGCTGAGGCGGCGCAGCGCGGTGTCGCGTTCCTCTTCGGTCGCGGCGCGGCGCGCGAGGTCGGCATGCGCGCTGAGCACCGCCAGCGGCGTGCGCAGCTCGTGCGCGGCATCGGCGATGAAGCGGCGTTCGTTCTGCACCGCCTGGTCCACGCGCGTGAGCTGGTCGTTGAAGGCATCGACCAGCGGGCTGAATTCGGTGGGAAGTCCCGGCGCCTGCAACGGCGTGAGGTCCAGCGGCAACCGCGCGCGCAGCGTGTCGCGCAGTGCCGCGACGGGCCGCAGCGAACGGCCGATCACCACCCACACCGTCAGCACGAACAGCACGAAGATCAGCCCCGCGGCGAGCAGGCTCAGGCCGACCCAGCGCGCGATCTCGTTGGCGATCATTTCCTTCGAACGGCCGACCTGCACGATCAGGCCGCGCCGTGGATCGGACAGGCTGTACACGTGCCAGACCTGGCCGGCGATCCTGCGGCGTGCGAAGCCGTCGCGGAAATCGGGCTTGAGCGGTTCGTCCGGCGCGGCGACGGAGTACACGACGTTGCGGCCGCTGGCCCACACCTGCCAGCTCATCTTGTGATCGCGATGGCCGGCCGGCACCGCGGGACGTTCGCGCGCCGGCAGGCTTTGCAGGCCGTCGGGCATGGATTCGAGGATCTGCGCGGCGACCTCGCGCTGCGACTCGTCCCAGAAGCCATAGTGCGCGCGCGAGAGCTGCCACGCCTGGCAGCCGAGCCACACCAGCCACGCGACCAGCACGCATTTCACCGACACCCAGGTGAGCCGCCAGCGCAGCGAACGCGTCCTCATGCCGGCGCTCCACCGTTGATGCGATACCCCTGCCCATGCACGGTGACGATCAGCTGCTCGCCGAGCTTGCGGCGCAGCTGGTGCACGTACACGGCGATGGTGTTGCTTTCGATGGTGCCGGAACTTCCGTACACCGCCTCTTCCAGCTGTTCGCGCGTGACCACGCGGCCCTGGCGTTCCATCAGCAGCAGCAGCGTGCGGAACTCGTGCGCGCTGAGCGACACCGGTGTGCCGTCGCGGGTGACTTCGCGGCGCGCGGGATCGAGCACGATGTTGTGCCAGCTCAATACCGGCGACACGCGGCCCTGCGTGCGGCGCATCACCGCGCGCAGGCGCGCGAAGAGTTCGTCTGGCTGGAAGGGCTTGACGATGTAGTCGTCGGCACCGGCATCGAGCCCGGCGATGCGGTCGCTGAGCTTGTCGCGCGCGGTGAGGATGATCACGGGCGTGGCGTCGTACCGGCCGCGCAGGTACGACAGCACGCTCAGGCCGGAACTGCCGGGAAGGCCGAGGTCGAGCAGCACCGCATCGAAATCGTGTTCGACCAGCGCGGTGCGCGCGAGCGCGGCGTCGCCGGCGGTGTCCACGCGGAAGCCGTGCGCGCGCAGGCCGGCGCACAGCGCCTCGGCCAGCATCGTGTCGTCTTCCACCAGCAGCAGGTTCATCGGGAATTCCGTCGTGTTGCGGTTTCGTTGCGGCGGCCAGTGTCGCGGCGCCGCTTTAAAAACTTCTTAAAGGCGCGCGCTCAGGCTCTGCATCCCACGCGCCGTGCTCCGCATCGTAGCGGCTCCTCCCCCGGTGACCCCCATGACTGCCACGTCCCTGATGTTCCGCATGCCCGTGCCGGCCGTTTCGTCCGTGACCGTGCGCCCGGTCCGGCCCGAGGACGCGGCCACGCTGCTGCGCCTCGCCCGCGAGGCCGACGGCAGCGACCACGCCTGGACCGACCTGCTCGAATTCCACGAGGCGCTGTTCGAGGCACCCGTGCGTGCGTGGGCGTGGCTCGCCTGCGTGGACGGCGAGGCCGTCGGCCACGCGGTGGCGACGGTCGGCTTCTCGCTGCGGGCGCGCGGCTACTGCCTGCAGCTGGATACGCTGCACGCGCGCGATGAATGGGTCGACGACGCCGAAGCGGCGCTGTTCGACGAAGTGCGCGCGATGGCCCGTCGCCTCGGCTGCGCGCAGCTGCAATGGCTCGGCCCTCGCCATGGCGGCGCGCGTTTCGATGTTCCGGGCGCGCAGTGCGACGGCCTGCGCCACGTGCTGCCGCTGGCCTGACCGCGCGACATGACGCGCCACCTTCTGGGCTTCCTGCTGATGACCACCGTTTCCCTCACCGGCTGTTCCACCACCTCGCCCTACGCCGATTCGCCGCAGTTCCGCGATGGCGGTTTCCACAATCCGGTCGCGCCGAAACAGGCGGGGCTCGCGCAGATGCCGCGCATGCTGTGGCGCTTCATGTTCGACAAGCCCGACGATGCGCGTCCCGATGCCCCGCCGCAGGTCACGCCGCTCACGCGCGCGCAGCTGCTGGCCGCGCCGGACGGAACGCTGTTCCGGCTGGGGCATTCGACGATGCTGCTCAAGCTCGACGGCGGTTTCTGGCTGACCGATCCGGTGTTCTCCGAACGCGCCTCGCCCGTGCAATGGGCCGGACCGAAGCGCTTCCATGCGCCGCCAATCCCGCTGGAGCAGCTGCCGCCGATCGAAGGCGTGATCCTCTCGCACGATCATTACGATCACCTCGACCGCGCGGCGGTGCTCGCGCTCGCCGCGAAGACGCGCCATTTCGTCGCGCCGCTGGGCGTGGGCGACCTGCTGGTCGAATGGGGCGTGGAGGCGTCGAAGGTGCGGCAGCTGGACTGGTGGCAGGAGACCCGCGTCGGCGGCGTGCGCCTGGTCGCCACGCCGGCGCAGCATTTCTCCGGGCGCGGGTTGTTCTCGAAGAACCCGACGCTGTGGGCGTCGTGGGTGATCGAGGCCGACGGGCTGCGCATCTTCTTCAGCGGCGACAGCGGGTATTTCGACGGCTTCCGCGACATCGGCGAGCGCTTCGGGCCGTTCGACCTGACCATGGTCGAATGCGGCGCCTACGACGCGATGTGGAGCGGCGTGCACATGCAGCCGGAGGAAACCGTGCAGGCGCACCAGGACCTGCGCGGGCGCTGGCTGATGCCGGTGCACAACGGCACCTTCGACCTCGCGCTGCACGGCTGGCAGGAACCGTTTACACGCGTGTCGCGGATCGCGCGTGAACGTGGTGTAGCGCTAACAACGCCGGGTTTCGGCGAAGCGCTGGACCTGCGCGGGCCCGCGCCCGAACGCGCATGGTGGCTGCCCTCGCCGTAGTCATCGGCGACAATGGCGGTCCGTTTTCCAACACGGCGCCGCCCATGACGAACCACCCGCAGTCGATTTCCCTCACCCGCTACCTGATCGAGGAACAGCGCGCAGGCCGCATCAACGCCGACCTGCGCCTGCTGATCGAAGTGGTGGCGCGCGCGTGCAAGACGATCTCGATCGCGGTCGGCAAGGGCGCGCTCGGCGGCGTGCTCGGCGATGCGGGCACGGCCGGCGAGGCGTCGATCAACGTGCAGGGCGAAGCGCAGAAGAAGCTCGACGTGCTGTCGAACGAGATCCTGCTCGAAGCGAACGCATGGGGCGGCCATCTCGCCGGTCTCGCGTCGGAGGAGATGGATACCTCCCAGCCGATCCCGGACGTGTATCCACGCGGCAACTACCTGCTGCTGTTCGATCCCCTCGACGGCAGTTCGAACATCGACGTGAACATCTCGGTCGGCACGATCTTCTCCGTGCTGCGCGCACCCGATGGCGTGACGCAAGCGAAGGACGAGGACTTCCTCCAGCCCGGCACCGCGCAGGTCGCCGCCGGTTACTGCACGTACGGGCCGAGCACGATGCTCGTGCTCACCGTCGGCAACGGCACGCACGCGTTCACGCTGGATCGCGAGATCGGCAGCTTCGTGCTGACCACGCGCGGCATGCGCATTCCGGAGGAGACCAGGGAGTTCGCGGTGAACATGTCGAACCAGCGTTTCTGGGAAGCGCCGATGCAGCGTTACGTCGGCGACCTGCTGGCCGGCAGGGAAGGCCCGCGCGGCAAGGATTTCAACATGCGCTGGGTGGCCTCGATGGTCGCCGACGTGCATCGCATCCTCACGCGTGGCGGTATCTTCAGCTATCCGCTCGACAGCAAGTGCGCCGCGAAGGGCGGCAAGCTGCGGCTGATGTACGAGGCCAACCCGATGGCGTTGCTGGTCGAACAGGCCGGCGGCGCGGCGAGCACCGGTCGCCAGCGCATGCTCGAAGTGCAGCCGACCGGACTGCATCAGCGCGTGCCGGTGTTCCTCGGCTCGAAGATCGAAGTGGAAACCGCGGTGCGTTACCACCTCGAAGGCTAGGAACCGCTCCACTCGTTCCTTCCGAGTGCCCGCCCCTCACGAACGTGAATCCCATTGGCGCGTTTCATGTCGCGTGCCGATGCGATGCCTGCACGAGCGACGCGTCGTTTCTGACCGCTCATCGTCGAACGGTCCGTTGAATACACTGCGTAACTTCGCGCAGTGGCAGCATCGGCTGCCTCGGACTGCGTCAGGAATGACATGTCGATGGACGGAATGCAGGAATCCGAAGCGGCGCAGAACGGCGCCCGTGAACTGATCTACGTGACGAGGGGCGGGGCAGGACGCGTGCTGGCGCTCGGCGGTCTGCAGCAGCTCGGCTGGAACCTGCGCCGCGCGCCGGATGCGCGCAGCGTACTGCGCATCCTCAACGGCGATTCGCGAAAACCGCACGCGGCGCTGCTCGATCTGCGCGAAGGCTTCACCCAGCAGGACCTGGCCGAGTTCGGCTCGGCGTTGTCGGCAGGCAACGTCGGCTGGGTCGCGGGCATCGACGCGCGGCAGCTCGACGAATCGCCGGTGCGCGACCTGATCCGCGACTACTGCTACGACTACCTCACGCTTCCGTGTCCGGAAACCGTGCTGAACACGGTCATCGGCCACGCGCACGGCATGGCGATGCTAGCGTGCGAACGCGGCGATGCGACGAGCGAGGCCGGCTTCGACGGCATGATCGGCGAGAGTCCCGCGATGCGCACGCTGTGCCGCACGCTGCGCAAGGCCGCGTTGACCGAAGCGCCGGTGTTCATCGCCGGCGAAACCGGCACGGGCAAGGAACTGGCCGCGATGGCGGTGCATCGGCACTCGCGCCGTCACGCGCATCCGTTCGTGGCGATCAATTGCGGCGCGATTCCGCACAGCCTGATCCAGTCGGAACTGTTCGGTTACGAGCGCGGTGCGTTCACCGGCGCGCAGCAGCGCAAGCTCGGCCGCATCGAGATGGCCAACAGCGGCACGCTGTTCCTCGACGAGATCGGCGACCTGCCGCTGGAAAGCCAGGCCTCATTGCTGCGCTTCCTGCAGCAGGGCAGCATCGAGCGGCTCGGCGGGCACGAGCAGATCCCGGTGGACGTGCGCATCATCTCGGCGACGCATCACGATCTGGATCGCGCGGTCGCCGAAGGCCGCTTCCGCGCCGATCTGTACCACCGCCTTTGCGTGCTGCGGCTGCAACAGCCGCCGCTGCGCGAACGCGGCAGCGACATCGACCGCATCGCCGAGTACGCCCTGCAGCGCTATTCGCAGGAAGGCCATCGCACGCTCAAGGGCTTCGCGCCGTGCGCGCGGCAGGCGTTGCACAGCCACACCTGGCCCGGCAACGTGCGCGAGCTCATCAACCGCGTGCGGCAGGCGGTGGTGATGGCGGAAGGCCGGCTGATCACGGCGGCCGACCTGCACATCGAAGGCTCGTTGACCACGCCGCCGCCGACGCTCGACGAAGTGCGCGATGCGGCGACGCGTGCGGCGATCGAACGTTCGCTGCATCGCAATCGCGGCCGGCTGGTGGATGTCGCGCGCGAGCTGGGCGTTTCGCGGGTGACGCTGTACCGCCTGATGCAGCGCCACGGCCTGCGTGCGCACGAACCCGATTCGCCGAGCACGATGCATATCGCCTGAGCTGCGTTCCGCGTTTGCATCGCGCGCGCGCCGTGCGAGGATGCGGCATTCCCGCCTCCCTTGCGCGCCATGCACAGCCAGGATCGCGATGCGGCCGACACAGGATCGGCCGACTTCATCGAAGTCTTCGACGACGCGCTCGATCGCGACACGTGCGCGCGGCTGGTCGAGCGGTTCATCGCCAGCGCGGACACCGTGCCGGGTCGCATCGGCGGCGGCGTGCTGCCCGACCTGAAGGACAGCCGCGACCTCACCATCACCGGCCGCGATGCGTGGCGCGATGCGGAAGCGCTGCTGAACGCGGCGGTGTTCAAGGGGCTGATCGCGTACCTGCGGCGGTATCCGCACGCGTTGATCGCGCCGTTGATGCTGGAAGTGCCGGGCGAGAACGGCGCGCGGCATCGGCTCACCGCGGAGCGCCTGATGGCGATGGACGACGCGACGCTGACGCCCGTGGTGCAGACCGTGCTGCGCCCGGGGGCGATCAACCTGCAGCGCTATGCGGCCGATCGCGGCGGGTATCCGTACTGGCATTGCGAACTGTATCCGCGCGATCCGCATGGCGAGACGCTGCATCGGCATCTGCTGTGGACGATCTATCTCAACGATGGATTCGAGGCGGGCGAGACGGAGTTCCTCTATCAGCGGCGCAGGATCGCGCCGCGCGCGGGCAGCCTGTTGATCGCGCCGGCGGCGTTCACGCATACGCACCGCGGCAACCGGCCGGGCGGCGGCGACAAGTTCATCGCGACGAGCTGGGTGTTGTTCCAGCGCGCGGAGCGGTTGTTCGGGGCTTCCCAGGTTTCATAGGTCGGCTAGGCGGCACGCAGCGGGGGCGCGGTCGGCTCTCCTTCCCGGGTGCGCTTCGCTTACCCCGGGCTACAGAAGCAGCGCCGTCATTCCGGACACATGCCGCCATTCCTGCGAAAGCTGGAATCCATCCTGCTGTTGCTGTTGCCTTTGTTCCCGCGCGTTACAGGCCCAACGGCGCAGCCCTCACACATGCCGCGGATGGTTCAACACCAGCCAGTACAGCCCCACCTGCTTCACCGCCCACACGAACTGCTCGAAATCCACCGGCTTCTGGATGTAGCTGTTCACGCCCAGCGCGTAGCTGGCTTCCACGTCGAACGGCTCCGCGCTCGTGGTCAACACCACCACCGGCAGCGTGCGCGTGGCCTCGTTCGCGCGCACGGCCTGGAGGACCTCGCGGCCGTCGACCTTGGGCAGGTTCAGGTCCAGCAGCATGATCGAGGGAAGGTCGTCCGGATCGCGGTCGGCGTACTTGCCGCGCGCGAAGAGGTAGTCGAGCGCTTCCGCACCGTCGTTCACCACGACCAGGCGATTGGCGATCTTGGCCTCGTCGAAGGCGATGCGGGTGAGCTCGACATCGTCCGGGTTGTCCTCGACCAGCAGGATTTCCTTGTGCATCAGGCGCTCTCCTCCGCCGCCGATTCGGCCGGCAATTCGAGGGTGAACGTGGCGCCGGATTCGGGACTGGAATCGGCGCGGACGCTGCCGTGGTGTCGTTCGGCGATTCGCCGCACGATCGCCAGGCCCAGGCCGTGACCTCCCCCCTGGTCCGGCCCGTGCAATCGCTGGAATGGCTCGAACAGCTTGTGCGCATAGCGCATGTCGAATCCGATGCCCTCGTCACGGATTTCGAGTTGCAGGCGCTTGCCCTCGCGACGTCCGCTGACCTGGATGCGGATCGGCTCGCGTTCGCGCGAGAACTTCCACGCATTGCCCATCAACTGGCTGAGCAGCAGCTTGAGCAGGCGTTCGTCGCCCCAGGCGTGCAGGCTGGGTTGCACGCGGATGTCGGCGCGGCGCTGCGGCTCGGCGTCCTGCAGCTCGGCGCCGACCCAGTCGGCCAGCAGGCTCAGGTCGACGTCGGCGGGCTTGAGATCGGCGCGCGTGACGTAGGCCAGGTCGTTGAGCGCGCTCAGCAAGCCGCTCATGCGCGCGGCGGCGGCGCGGATGCGCGCGAGGTAGTCGCGATCGGTTTCGTCCAGCCGCGTGCTCGCGCGGTCGGCGAGCAGGGCGGAAAAACTCTCGATCGACCGCAACGGCGCGCGCAGATCGTGCGCGACCGCATCGGCGAACAGCTGCAGCTGGTTGCTGGCGGTGTCGCGCGCGGCATGCTCGGCTTCGGCGTGGGCGCGCAGCGCGAGTTCGGCGGCATGCTGCGCGGTGACGTCGCGCAGCTGCACCAGCAGGTAGAGCGGCGCGCCTTCGGCATCGCGCACCACCGAGACGTTGACGTGCGCCCACACGGCGTGGCCGTCACGGTGCAGGTAGCGCTTGCTCGCGTCGAGTGAGGGAATGCTGCCGTCGACCAGCCCGCGCAGGAACGACTGGCTCATCACGAGGTCGTCCGGATGCGTCAGCGCCGCGGCGGGCGTACCGACGATGTCATGCGCGCTGTATCCGAACATGCGTTCGAAGGCGGGGTTTACTTCTAGCCATCGACCCTGCAGGTCGACCACCGCCATGCCGACGCCGGAGGCGTCCATCGCGAGACGGAAGCGGTCGATTCCCGTGGCCTGACCGGGGATATCGCTCATCGATGGAGTGGCTCAAGCTAGTCCTGTCGCGGCGGTAGTGTAGCGGGGCCGGTCGTGACGGTGCGGTGCAGGCTGTCGCGCGCGATCGCCGCGGCTTGTCGCACAATCGGGACATGGAGATCCAACAGATCCTCTTCCTGGTCATCCTCGCCGGCTCGCTGTATCTGTTCATCAGCGAGCGCCTGCGCGTGGACGTGACGGCGATGCTCACGTTGCTGGCCATGGTGCTCGCCGGCGTGCTCGATGCGCGCGAGGCGCTGTCGGGCTTCGCGAGCGAACCGGCGATCATCGTCGCGGCGGTGTTCATCATCTCCGGCGGACTGGCCGCTACGGGCATCACCGAACGCATCGGCCAGGCCGTGGAACGCGCGGCCGGACGCACGGAAAGCCGGGCGATCGCGGTGGTGATGCTCGCCGTGGCGGCGCTGTCGTCGTTCACCCACCACGTGATGGTCACCGCGATGATGCTGCCGATCGTCACGCGTTTCGCACGCGCGCGCGGGATGTCGGCCTCGCGCCTGCTGATGCCGATGTCGTTCGCGGCGTCGCTGGGCACCACGCTGACGCTGGTCAGCGCCCCGGCCTTCCTGCTGGCGGACAACCTGATCGAACGCACCGGCAGCGAGGGATTGGGCATTTTCTCGATCACCCCGATCGGACTGGCGCTGGTCGTGGTCGGTGTCGCCTACATGCTGCTGGCGCGATGGCTGCTGCCCAAGCGCTTCGGCGCGCTGGGCGATGCGGGCTATTTCCGGCTCGATCGCTACCGCACGGAACTCGTCGTCGGCGAAGGACCGCGCTGGAACACGCGTCCATTGTCGGAGCTGCAGAAATCGCTGGGCGATCGCTTCCGGCTGGTGAGCTGGATGCGCGACGGCCAGGTGCGCGACGACCTGACGCCTTCCAGTCCGCTGATCAACGGCGACATCCTGCGCGTGGAAGCCTCGGCCGACGCGCTCGCGTCGCTGCACGCCGACTCGGGGCTGGCGCTGCAGGCGATCAAGCGTTACGGCGCGCTCGCCACCGGCGAGGGCGAGGCGCAGCTGGTGCAGGCGGTGATCGCGCCGGCGTCGGAGTTCATCGGCCGCACGCTGCGCGAGCTGGACTTCGCCAAGCGGTTCCACGTGGTGATCATCGGTCTGTGGCGGCGTGGCGAGGACGAATCGCCACGCCTGACCGAAACGCGGTTGCGCGAGGGCGATCTGCTGGTGCTGTGGGGCCGGCCGTCGCGCTTCGCCGAACTGGCGACGCACCACGGCTTCCTGATGCTGGTGCCGTTCGCCGGCGAGGCGCGGCGCCGCGTGCGCGCGCCGTTGGCGCTGGCGATCCTCGCCGCGACCGTGCTCGCCGCCGCGACCGAATGGCTGCCGGCGCCACTGGCGTTCCTGCTCGGCGCGGTGGCGATGGTCGCGGCGCGCTGCGTCGACGTCGACCAGGCCTACCGCGAAGTCGACGTGCGGATCTTCGTGATGATCGCCGGCGTGATCCCGCTCGGCATCGCGATGGAACAGACCGGCACGGCGCAGTGGCTCGCGTCGGGGCTGCTGCAGGTCATGTCGGGATGGCCGCCATTGGCGGTGCTGCTGGTGATGTTCGGCGTCGCGGCGGTGCTGACGCAGATCCTCTCCGACGCGGCGACGACGGTGCTGCTCGGCCCGATCGCGGTGGAACTGGCGCAGTCGCTTGGGCTGGCGCCGACGCCCTTCGTGGTGTGCACGGCGCTGGGCGCGGTGGCGTCGTTCCTCACCCCGATCGGGCACCACGGCAACCTGCTGATCCTGGGGCCCGGGCAGTACCGCTTCGCGGATTTCCTGCGCATCGGGTTGCCGCTGACGGCGATGATCGCGCTGGTCAGCGCGTGGATGTCGCGCTGGCTGTGGCTCGGCGGGCCGCTGCTTCCGGGATGAACGTCAGGTCAGAAAAGCTCGCCCTGCGGGGGCGGCTTGCGCGGCGGGACGAACTGGCTCGTGTCGAGGTTCGGCATAGAGCCGAAGCCCAGCCGCGCGTGCGCCTTGCGGAAGCGCTGGGCGATGAGCTGCGCGAACGGGCCTTCGCCGCGCATGCGCGTACCGAAGGTGCTGTCGTAATCCTTGCCGCCGCGCATCTGCTGGATGAGGCTCATCACGTGCTCGGCGCGATCGGGGTAGTGCAGCTGCAGCCATTCGCGCCAGACCTGCTTGAGTTCGTGCGGCAGCCGCAGCAGCACGTAACCGGCGGAAGTGGCGCCGTGGTCGCGACAGGCTTCGAGGATGTGCTCGATCTCGCGGTCGTTGATCATCGGAATCACCGGCGCGACCATGATCCCCACCGGCACGCCGGCATCGACCAGCGTGCGGATCGCCTTCAACCGCGCATGCGGCGCGGACGCGCGCGGCTCCATGCGCGCGGACAGGCGGTTGTCGAGCGAGGTGACGGAGAACGCGATGCTCGCCAGGCCGCGCTTCGCCATCGGCGCGATGAGGTCGATGTCGCGCACCACGCCCGCGTTCTTGGTGATGATGCTGAAGGGATGCGAGCAGGCGCTGAGCACTTCGATCACCGATCGCGTGACGCGGTAGCGGCGTTCGATCGGCTGGTAGGAATCGGTGTTGATGCCCAGCGCCAGCGGCACGCACTGGTAGGACGGACGCGCCAGCTCGTTCTGCAGCAGCTCGGCGGCGTTGGTTTTCGCGAACAGGCGGGTTTCGAAATCAAGCCCCGGCGAGAGGTCCAGGTACGCATGCGACGGCCGTGCGAAGCAGTAGACGCAGCCGTGCTCGCAGCCGCGATACGGATTCACCGACGCGCTGTGGCCGACATCGGGCGAGTCGTTGCGGCTGACGATGCTGCGCGCGCGTTCCTCGGTGACGCGGGTCTGCGGGCCGGGCGCTTCGGACAGGTCCTCGTAGACCGAGCCCCAGCCGTCGTCCTCCCCGTGCGCGACGGTCACCGCATAGCGGCCATCGACGTGGGAGGCGGCGCCGCGACCTTTGATCGGGGCCTGGGCTTTGCGGGCATCGTCCATCCGCCTTAGCCTACGCGCGGCCCGTCGCAGCCCGTGAGACGGGCGAGCGCGCGAGCGCCTGAACGGAGGAGGAGACCGCCCCGCATGCCCGACATCCTGCGCAGCGCGTGGAGCGCGTTCACCTCGATCCCCAATATCGCCCTGTACCTGACGCTCGGCTGGCTGACCTACCTGGTGTGGCTCGGCCTGTGGATCGTCCTGCAGAAACGCGAGCCGGTCGCGACGCTGAGCTGGCTGATCAGCCTGGCGGCGCTGCCGTACATCGGCTTCGTCATCTATTTCTTCTTCGGTCCGCAGCGCATCCGCCGGCATCGCCTGCGTCGCGTGCGCGCCCGCTCGACGCTGCCGCCGCCGCCGGAAGGGCTGGTGCCGACGCCGGACGCGATCGAACTGGCGCGCCTGGCGCAATCGACCACCGGCCTGCCGCCGATCACCGCCACGCGCGCGGACCTGCTGGTCGACGGTTCGGCCAAGTACACCGCGCTGCTGGAGGCCATCGCCAAGGCGCGCGACCACGTCCACCTGGAGTACTACATCTACCTGCCCGACCGCACCGGCACGGCGCTGCGCGACGCGCTGGTCGAACGCGCGCGCGCCGGCGTGCAGGTGCGGTTGCTGCTCGATGCGGTGGGTTCTGGGCGCACCAAGCGGAAGTTCCTGAAGCCGCTCGTCGAGGCCGGCGCGGAGGTGGCGTGGTTCCACCCGATGAAGCTGCAATGGTTCTGGAAGCGGCCGTGGCTCAACCTGCGCACGCACCGGAAGATCGTCGTGATCGACGGCGAGATCGGCTTCACCGGCGGCATCAACATCACCGACGAGGAAGACGAGCGCCTGCGCGAGGACGCCTACCGCGACCTGCACCTGCGCCTGGAAGGCGACATCGTCCGCGAGCTGCAGCTGGTCTTCATCGAGGACTGGGCGTACGCGACCGGCCAGCCGCCGCTGCGTGTGCACCATCCTGCACCGCGACGCGGGACGATTTCCGCGCAGGTGCTGGTGTCGGGGCCCGACTCGTCGTGGGAGGCGATCCACCGCGTGCACGTGGCGGCGATCCATTCCGCGCAGCGTCGCGTATGGCTGGTGACGCCGTACTTCGTGCCCGGCGAGGCGGCGCGCATGGCGCTGACGTCGGCGGCGCTGGGCGGACTGGACGTGCGCCTGCTCGTGCCGAAGGTCTGCGACAGCCGGCTGGTCACGCTGGCGGCGCGGTCGTATTTCGACGAGCTGCTCGAGGCCGGCGTGAAGGTGCACGAGTACGGCCCGCGCATGCTGCACAGCAAGGCGCTGCTGTGCGACGACGATCTGGCGATCGTCGGCAGCGCGAACTTCGATCACCGCAGCTTCCGGCTCAACTTCGAAGTGTCGGTGATGTTCCGCGACAGGGAGCTCGCGGGCGAACTGGCGAAGCTGATCCAGGGCGAGTGCAACCTGGCGCCGCGCGTGCGCGCCGACCGGCCGCAGCCGCTGTGGAGCACGCGCGTGCCCGAGGGCCTCGCGCGGCTGGTCTCACCGCTGCTGTGACCGGTGCCGCGCTTCGCTGACGGGCGGTCGCGCGTGGGCGGCGACCGGACGATGGTGCGCCGGCGCGCGCGCTAAACTGCCGGCGCCAACGCCCAAGCACACGGAGCTTCCCATGCAATGGCTGTATCTGCTGCTCGCCCTGGTCGCGCTGGCGGTGGCGTTCAAGACGACGTCGGTGGCGGTGCTGATGGTGAGCTTGCTGGCGGCGCTGGGCTTCCTGCTCGCGTGGGTGCTCAAGCTGCTCGCCGCACGCGTGGACAGCCAGACGCGGGACGCCTCGCTGATCCTCGATCCGGTGGAACTGCGTCGCCTGCGCGAGCAGGCCGAGGCGCGCCGCGCCGCCGCGGGCACGCCGCCGACGACGCCGGGCGCCTGAGCTTCGTCCCCGCGAACGGTCGCCGCGGAAAGCGTTAGGATCGGCATGCCGGAGAAGCCGCCCCCGGCGGCGTGATCGCATTCGCGCGCACCGGTCGCGCGGCTTCCGGGAGATCGCCATGAACGCGCTCGGCCTTCCGTTGCTGTCCCTCGTCCTGATCGCCGGACCCGGTATCGCGGCGCCGCCCGAGGCAGGCTCGCCTGCGGCGGCCGACGCGGCCTCCGGCTGCGGACGCATCAGCATCTTCGACGTCGCGCCGCGCAGCCAGGAGCTCTATCGCGCGCGGATCATGAACATCGACGGCCGACTGCCCGGCCCCACGGGCACGAAGACCTTCAGGCTGCCGGCGGGCCGCCACGTCCTGGAAGTCGCGGAACTGATCGATCCCGAGCAGTTCAACGACATCCAGCTCCGGCAGCGCGACATGCGCCAGCATCCCTACAAGGAACTGGTGGTCGACGTGCGGCCCGACACCACCTATCTTCTGGGCGCGCGACTGGTCCAGGCGCGCCGCAACTTCATCAGCGACGGCTCCTACTGGGAGCCGGTCATCTACAGACAGAATTCCGAACCGTGCCAGTGAACCGCGCATTGAGCAGGGCGACGTCCGGGCAGGGCGTCGCGCGATGACCGTACTGAGCGTCAACGTCAACAAGATCGCGGTGCTGCGCAATTCGCGCGGCGGCGCGGAGCCCGACGTGGTGCGCGCCGCGCGCGCGTGCCTCGACGCCGGCGCCCATGGCATCACCGTGCATCCCCGGCCGGACGCGCGCCATATCCGCGCGGACGATGTCCATGCTCTGGCCGAACTCACGCGCGAACGTGGCGTGGAGTTCAACCTGGAAGGCAACCCTTTCGCGCCGCCGCGCGCGGGCTATCCGGGCTTCTTCTCGCTGTGCGAGGCGGTGCGTCCCGCGCAGGCGACGCTGGTGCCGGACAGCGATGCACAACTGACCTCCGACCACGGCTTCGATTTCGTCCGCGATGCCGAGATCCTGCGTCCGCACGTCGAAGCGCTGAAGGGCATCGGCTGTCGCGTAAGCCTGTTCGCCGATGCGCATACGTCCGCCGGCCGCGAGGGAATCGCGCATGCGGCGCACGTCGGCGCCGATCGTGTCGAGTTGTACACCGGGCCCTGGGCGGAAGCGTTCGCGCAGGGGCAGGGCGATGCGATGGCGGCGCAGTTCGCCGAGGCCGCGCGTCGCGCGCAGGACGCCGGGTTGGGCGTCAACGCCGGGCACGATCTGAGCCAGGAAAACCTCGGCGCGTTCCTTCGTGCCGTGCCGGGCGTGCTCGAGGTGTCGATCGGTCACGCGCTGGTCGGCGAAGCGCTGTACGAAGGCTTCGACGCGACGATCCGCGCCTATCTGCGCGTGCTCGACGCCGCTCGCTGAGCCGATCGCAAAGCGACGCCCACCCTCAGGGGGCGGGCGTCGGAACGCGGCTCACTGCCAGGCGATCTGGCGAATCCCGCTGCGCTGCGCTTCGGCCAGCGTCCAGGCGAAGTCCTGGTAATCGGCGTCGGCGTTCGCGCTGATCCGCACGATGGCGCGTGGGTCGTCATGGGCAAGATCGCCCAACGCCCGAGGCAGATCGGCCCGTGCGAGCGCGATGCCATCGAGTCGGAACCGCCCTTGGCCGTCCACCTGCAGATCGACCTGGCGAGGCGGATCGGTCGACGCGGGCCCGTCATGGGGTTGGGGAATACGGGTGTCGATGCGGCCGGTGACCATCGGCGTGGCCATCATGAAGATCACCAGCAGGACCAGCATCACGTCGATCAGCGGAGTGATGTTGATCTGGGCGACCTCGCTGTGGCCGCCGCGGGAGGACGAAGGGGAATCGCGGAAGACGGAAGCAGCCATCGTGCAACCTCCATGGGCCCCATGCCCGGTTCCACGCTAAACCTGGCGGGGCGGCGGCTGCAAGTAGGACCAGGCAAGGTCGCAGGGGAGGGCGCCCGCGGCTTCTCGCCTACATCGGCTCTCGTCGGCGCCACAAAAGAAAACGCCGCCCGGAGGCGGCGTTTTCACGACAGGTAAGCGTCAATCAATTGTTCTGAACAAAGCCAATCTTTTCCATATTGGCATTCTTCGCATGCGCCAGCACCTTGGCCAGGATGCCGTAATCGGCGTCCGGGCTCGTGTCGACCTCGAGCATGGGCTGGTTGGTCGGGTCGCGGTTGACCTCGACTTCCATCATGTTCTGGATCGCCGAAAGGGGCTGCGGCGCATCATTCCAATACACCTGGCCGGAGGCGTCGATGCGCAGCCTGATCGGCGGCGGCGGCGTCTTCGTCTGCGGCGGGGGGTTCAACGACTTCTGGGGCAGGTTCACGTCGATCGGATACGACAGGGTCGGCGCCGTCACCATGAAGATGATCAGCAGCACGAGCATCACGTCCACGAGGGGCGTGACGTTCATGTCGGCCATCGGGCCACTACCGGAGTTGGAAGCAAATGCCATGTTCGTGTGCTCCGTCAGTGTTCCTTGATCGCCACGAAGCCGACCTTGCGCATGCCCTGGGCCTGCGCGATCTGCACCACTTCGGACACGATGCGGTACTTGGTCGTCTTGTCGCCGCGGACGTTGATCTGCGGCTGCGGCGTCTTCTGCGCTTCGATCGACAGGCGGCTTTCGAGCAGGTCCTTCGTGATCAGCTCGTCGTTCCAGTAGATCTTGCCCGTGTCCTCGACGGCCAGCGTGATCGGCGGCACCGGCGGTGCCGTCTGATCGAGCTTGTCGAGGTTGGCTTCGGGAAGATCGACCTTGACCTTATGCGACATCAGGGGCGCGGTGATCATGAAGATGATGAGCAACACCAGCATCACGTCCACGAGGGGCGTGACGTTGATCTCGGCCATCGGGCCGCCGCTATCGCCAGTACTGAAGGCCATTACGAAACTCCAACCTGCTGCAAGAGGGTGTCGTTGTTACAACGCGTTCTTAGCGCTTCGCGCCCACTTCGCCGACGCGCGAGCCGGTGGCGAAGAAGTCGTGCAGATCGTGCGCGAACGTATCGAACTTGTTGTTGGTGACGCGGTTGAGGCGGGTGAAGAAGTTGTACGCCAGCACCGCCGGGATCGCGACGAACAGACCGATGGCGGTCATGATCAGCGCTTCACCCACCGGGCCCGCGACGGCGTCGATCGAAGCCTGGCCGGTCGCACCGATGCGGATAAGGGCGTGGTAGATGCCCCACACGGTGCCGAGCAGACCGACGAACGGAGCGGTCGAACCGACGGTGGCGAGCACGGTCAGGCCGGCTTCCAGCTTCGAGCTCTCGCGGGTCACGCCCTGGCGCAGGGCGCGGTCGACGAACTCGGAACGGTTCAGCGACTCGACCAGACGCGAACCTTCATGGCGCTGGTGGTGGGCAGCCGCCTGGGCGGCGTCGAGGGCGATCTTCGAGAAGGGTTCGAAACGGCCCTGCTCTTCCATGAAACGGATCGCGTCCTGCGCGTTCGGGGTTTCCCAGAACGTGGAGACGACACGGTCCGAACTGGCGCGCAGGCGCAGGTTCTTCACGAAGTTCACGACGATCCAGTAGATCGACAGGATCGACATGATCGCCAGAGTGATGAAGACGACCCAGCCGACGAAGTCGAAGTTCTGCAACAGATGCGCGAAGCTCATCTGCTGAAGTGCCTGGGCGTTGGAGCCTCCAGCAGTCGCAGCGGTGGTGGTTTCCTGCAGCATGACGCTTACCTTTGAAATGTCGTGGAAAAGGAGTGTGTTGCGGGTTTGTTGCTAACGGATCCCGTGACCCCGATCAGGTCGGCGGGACGAAATCGACCGGGACGCGGACGCGGCTCTGCACACCGACACCGTTCTGCATTTCCGGGTTGAACTTCCACTTCCGGGCAGCATCCATTGCGGCGCGGTCGAGGTTGCGGTTGCGGCTCGACTTCTCCACGGAGACGTCCAGCACGTTGCCCTGGCCGTCGATGGTGATGACCAGCACGACCGTGCCACCAATGCCTTGACGGGCTTCAGTCGGCGGATACCGCGGCGGGTTCAGACGCTTCGAGGACGGGTCGACGCTCGAACCGATGGTCGTGGCCGGTGCGGGCGGCGACGGCGGGCTCGGCGGCGGCGCCTGCACGTCCACCGGGCTCGGGTCGTCCACCACGATCGGCGGCTCTTCCGGCGGCGGCGGCAACGGCGTCGGCTGCGGCGGCGTGAGCTTCGGCGGCGGCTTCAGCTCCTTCGGCGGTTCCGGCGGCGGCGGCGGCGGCGGCGGGGGCGGCGGCGGCGGCTTGATGAGGTTGACGAACGTGACCTCCTCTTCCTTTTGCTGCTGGGCCGGAGGCGCCATCGGAGCAAGCAGGAGGAGCAGGGCCGCGACGTGGAAGGCGATCGCGATGGTGATACCGGCAATGCGTGCCCAGTTCAAGCCTTCGCTGTCGTCGTCGTTTCTAGCGTGAATTTCGAGGTCTTGCGTCATGCGCCGTAGCTCGGGAGGTAATTCCGGACGCCAGGGCGCCTCGGGCCGTCAGATACGATTCCCGTGACCCAGTGTCGAGTCGCGGGAACCTCCTAGCATATACCAATTCGCGTCCATGTAATCACGCGAATCGGCGTATTCGCTTTGCCGAATTACTTCCCGGGCAGTGCGAGAATCTTCTTCGCGTCGTCGGGCTTCTTGACGCCCTTCGCGACGGCTTGCCGGGCGGCTTCCTTGGCCTCGGGGATGCGGTCTTCCTGCCACAGCACGCGGGCGAGGTTCAGGTACGCCTCGCCATCCGGGGCCAGCGGGGCCGCCTTCTTGTAGGCGTCGATGGCCGGACCGAACTGATCAGAGAAATAGTACGCCTGCGCCTGCGCCAGGTAGGTCTGGTAGTCGGGCTTCAGGATGCCCTTCTGGATGCCCTCGTTGATGACCGAGATGGCTTCCTTCTCCTTCCCTTCCATGTTCAGGTAGGTGGCGTAGAGCTGGCGGTACTCCTTGTCGTCGGTCAGCTGGCCGGACGCGCGGAGCTTCTCCAGCACCGCGGCCGACTTGTCGAGCATGTCGCCCTGCTGGTAGACGGCGGCCAGGTTGAGCTGGGCGCGCTTGTCGTTCGGGTTCTTGGCGGCGACGGCCTCGGCCATCTTCGCCGCTTCGCCGGCGTTGCCGGATTCGGCGTAGGTCGCCATCAGCAGCTGCTGCCATTCCGGCTTCGGATTCGGGCTGCTGTCGATGGCCTGCTTCAGGACCGTCGCGGCTTCCGGGTAACGCTCCATGCGGTACAGGGCGTTGCCCTTGACCACCAGCTGCTCCGGCTTGGTGCTCTTGGTCTCGGCGAAGAAGGTGTCGAGGGTCTTCAGCGACTCGGCGTACTGCTCGTCCTGCAGTTGCAGCTGGGCGAGCATGTACATCGCGCCGTAATGGCCGTTGTTGTCCAGGCCGTTGAGTTCGATCGCCTTGCGCAGGTAGTTCTTGGCGGCGTTGGTGTCGTCGGCGTCGTAGGCGATCTGCGCGCCCATCTGTGCGGCGAATGCGCGGTCGTAGGCGTTGAAGGCTTCGTTGGCGATGATCTCGTCGGCGGCGGCGCGGGCCTCCGCGCCCTTGTCGTCGTCATACAGGCCGATCATCTTCTGCAGCTTCTGGCCGCCCTTCGACGACGCCTTCGCTTCGGCCTTGCGCGTGGCTTCCGGGTATTCCTCGGCCGGCTTGCTCGCCTGCTTGCCTTCCGACTGGCGGGCGCGACGCTCCTCGGCGCGCTGCTGCGCGGACTGGGCATTCACCTGGCTGACCGCACCGAATACGAGGACCGCGCCAATGGCCGCGGCCAGCACGCTACGGTTGCGGAGGGAGAACTTGTTCATCGAGCACCTCAGATCTGCTGCCGCACGCGGGCACGAGCGGGACGATGGCACCGGGGCCAGGGGGGCGTCACGCTAACAGAAACGCGCGGCGCTGTGATACGGGGTTGTGTGCCGGATTTGCAGTCTTACGGACCGCACTTCGGCGTATGGCCGGCGGCGCGGGCCTGTTCGAAGGTCGGCATGAGACTGCCCGCACGGGCGCCAAGTTCATTGATGCGCGACTGCGGATCGGGGTGGGTGGACAGCCACTGCGGCGGACGGCTGCTGCCGGCGGCGATCATGTTCTCCCACAGATTCACTGCCTGGCGCGGATCGAAACCCGCCTTGGCCGCGAGCTGCTGGCCCACGACGTCGGCCTCGGTTTCCTGGGTGCGCGAGTTCGGCAGCAGGTAGAAGGTCTGGGCCGCGGCGCCGCCGATCTGGCCCGCGGCGTTGCCGGCGGTCGAACCGTAGGCGCTGCCGAGGATGGCGCTGCCGATGCCGAGCAGCGTGGACGTGCCCTGCTGCTTGGTGATGCGTTCGTCGTGGTGGCGCGAGACCACGTGGCCGATCTCGTGCGCGATCACCGCCGCCAGCTGGTCCTGGTTCCTGGCGACGGTGAAGATGCCGGTGTTCACGCCGATCTTGCCGCCGGGCAGGGCGAATGCGTTCGGTGAATCGTCCTGGAACACCGCGACTTCCCACTGCGTCTGCCAGCCCGGCGGAAGCTCGCGGGTGATGGCGTTGACCACGCAGCGCACGTAGCCGTTCTTGCGCGCGTCGGTGCTGAGCGTTTCCTTCGCCTTGGCTTCGGCGAACGCCTGCGCCCCCAACTGGTTGAGCTGGTCCTGCGAGACCGCGCCGACGTACTGGGTGCGACCGGTGGGCGAGGTCGTGGTCGCGCAGGCGACCACGAGGCTGGCAACGGCGAGGCCGAGCAATGCGCGTTTCATCGTTGGGAACACCCTGAAGTGGCTGTTGGCGGTTGTAGCCCCCGCCGGATTAACACTTCGTCAATGGCTGAACGGGCGCGGCGGCCGGCTCCGCGACGGGCATCCCGGTCCGGCCGCGCGATGGCCTCAGACGTCGAGGTTGGCGACCTTGAGCGCGTTGTCCTCGATGAACTCGCGGCGCGGTTCGACCACGTCGCCCATCAGGGTGCTGAAGATCTGGTCCGCCGCGACGGCGTCCTCGATCCGCACCTGCAGCAGGCGGCGGGTTTCCGGATTCACCGTGGTTTCCCACAGCTGCTCGGGGTTCATTTCGCCCAGGCCCTTGAAGCGCTGGATCTGGCGGCCCTTCTTGGCTTCGTCGAGCAGCCAGGCCTGCGCCTGCGCGAAGCTGGTGATCGGCTGGGCGCGGCTGCCGCGCACGATCTGCGCGCCTTCGCGGATCAGGCCGTGCAACTGCGCGGCGGCTTCGCGCACGGCGCGCAGTTCGCCGGCCTCGAAGATCGACAGCGGCAGCACCTGGGTGAGTTCCTCGCCCATGTGCACGCGCTTGACCAGCAGCGCGGGCTGCCCACCGCCTTCGTGCAGCTCGAGCTTGTAGCGCGGCTTGCCGAGCCCCCCGCGATTGAGGCGCGCCTCGAGCGCATCGAACTCGCGACGCAGCGCGGCGTGGTCGGCCAGCGCGCCGGCGTCCAGCGGGATCGAGTCGATCAGCGCCTCGATCACGCTCGGATCGTAGCGGTGGGCGTTGCGATCGATCGCTTCGCGCGCGCCGGCGTAGGCGAGCAGCAGTTTCTCGAGCGCCGCGCCTTCGATCGCCGGCTCGTTCGCGGCCGGCACCAGCGAGGCGCCTTCCACGGCGTTGTTGGCCAGGTACGCGTCGAGCGCCGCGTCGTCCTTGAGGTACAGCTCGTTCTTGCCCTGCTTGATCTTGTACAGCGGCGGCAGGCCGATGTAGACGTGGCCGCGCTCGATCAGCTCCGGCATCTGCCGGTAGAAGAACGTCAGCAGCAGCGTGCGGATGTGGCTACCGTCGACGTCCGCGTCGGTCATCAGGATGATGCGGTGGTAGCGCAGCTTGTCCGGGTTGTACTCGTCCTTGCCGATGCCGGTGCCCAACGCCGTGATCAGCGTGCCGACTTCAGCGCTGCCGAGCATGCGGTCGAAACGCGCGCGCTCGACGTTGAGGATCTTGCCCTTGAGCGGAAGGATCGCCTGCGTCTTGCGGTTGCGCCCCTGCTTGGCCGAGCCGCCTGCGGAGTCACCCTCCACGATGAACAGCTCCGACAGCGCCGGGTCCTTTTCCTGGCAGTCGGCGAGTTTGCCGGGCAGGCCGGCGATGTCGAGCGCGCCCTTGCGGCGGGTGAGGTCGCGCGCCTTGCGCGCGGCTTCGCGCGCTCGCGCGGCATCGACGACCTTCTCGCAGATCGCGCGGGCTTCCTGCGGGTGCTCCTGCAGGAATTCTTCCAGGCGCGCACCGAAGGTGCTTTCCACCACCGGCTTCACGTCGGAGCTGACCAGCTTTTCCTTGGTCTGCGAGGAGAAGCTCGGGTCGGGCACCTTCACCGACAGCACGGCGATCATGCCTTCGCGCATGTCGTCGCCCGAGAGGCTGATCTTGGCCTGCCTGGCGATGCCGTTCTGTTCGATGTAGTTGGACAGCGTGCGCGTCAGCGCGGCACGGAAGCCGGCAAGGTGCGTACCGCCGTCCTTCTGCGGGATGTTGTTGGTGAAGCAGAACATCGTTTCCTGGTAGGCGTCGGTCCACTGCAGGGCGACGTCCACGGTGATGCCGTTCTGCTCGCCGGACACGGCGATGACGTTCGGGTGCAGCGGGTTCTTCAGCTGCGCCAGGTGCTCGACGAACGAGCGGATGCCGCCGGCGTACTGGAAGACGTCGCGCTTGCCTTCGCCGCGCTCGTCAACCAGCGTGATCTTCACGCCCGAATTGAGGAACGACAGCTCGCGCAGGCGGCGGGCCAGGATGTCGTAGTGGAACTCGACGTCGGTGAAGATCGCCGCCGAGGGCTTGAAGCGCAGGCGCGTGCCGCGCTTTTCCGACGCTTCCAGCTGCTTGAGCGGGAACACCGGCTCGCCCAGCGCGTATTCCTGGTGGTGGTGGAAGCCGTCGCGCCACACGTCCAGCCACAGGTGCTCGGACAGCGCGTTGACCACCGAGACGCCCACGCCATGCAGGCCACCGGACACCTTGTAGCTGTTGTCGTCGAACTTGCCGCCCGCGTGCAGCACGGTGAGGATCACCTCGGCCGCGGAGACGCCTTCCTCCTTGTGGATGTCGACCGGCATGCCGCGGCCGTTGTCCAGCACGGAGACCGAGCCGTCCTCGTGGATCGTCACCACGATGTCGTCGGCGTGGCCGGCGAGGGCCTCGTCGACCGAGTTGTCGACGACCTCGAAGACCATGTGGTGCAGGCCGGTGCCGTCGTGCACGTCGCCGATGTACATGCCCGGACGCTTGCGCACGGCTTCCAGACCACGCAGCACGGTGATCTTGCTGGAGTCGTAGGTCTGGGGAACGGCAGGGGTCGAAGCGGCGGACGGATCTTGCGAGGGATCGTGCTCGATGTGGGTCATTCGGCGACAGGCTCCGTCGACGCGGGTCGCGGCGGGGCCGGGCGCGTCGAGACACATTAGCTATACAAACCGGGAGTATAACAGCCGGAATTCGGACGCTGGACAGCGGCCTTTCCAGTCGGCAACGCGCGGCTCAGCGGGGTGCGACGGCGCCATGTTCCACGTGGAACCGTTGGACGGAGAAATCCGTCGGAAGCCCGGGCGGCGCCTCGGTCCCCGTGATGAACACCTGCGCACCGCTGGCCTCCAGGCGCGCCAGCACCCTTCCTTGATGGTGGCGATCGAGTTCGGATGCAAGGTCGTCCAGCGCCACGACGGGCCACTCGCCCTGGATTTCGTCGTGGTGCTCAGCCTGAGCGAGCAGGGCGGCGAGGGCGGTGAGCTTCGACTGGCCGCGGGACAAGGCTTCGCGTCCCGGCAGGTTGCCGAAGAGGACGCGCCAGTCCGCGCGATGCGGCCCAACCGAGGTGTACCCGGCGGCCACGTCGCGGTCGCGAGCCAGCAGGAGCGCGTCCGATAGGGAAAGCTCCTCCCGACGCCACCCGGGTGCGTATTCCAGGCGGCTTCGGCCGAGTGCGGGCGCCAGCTCGACCAACAGGGGCTCGAAGCGCGCCTGGAGCAGATCCAGATAACGTTCGCGGAAGCGGCTGAGCGGTTCACCCGCCTCGGCGAGCTCCCGATCCCAGGCATCCAGCTGCGCGTCGCGGGCCCGTGCCTTGAGCAGGGCGTTCCGTTGCTTCAGCGCCCGGTTGTAGCGGCGCCATACCGGCAGGAAGTCATGTTCCACGTGAAACAGCCCCCAATCGAGATACCGGCGGCGGGAATCACCGCCGCCGGTGATCAGGGCGTGGCTGCCCGGCTCGAACGTCACCACGGCCAGTGCCGCACATAGATCGCCCAGCTGGGCGACATTCGATCCGTCCAGCCTGCCAGTCCACTCCTGCCCTGTGTGGCGAAGACCGGCTTTGCGCGTCCGCTCGACCTCGCTGCCGCGACCGGCCTTCTCCTGCCACTCGACGAAAACCTCGAGCCCGCTGTCACCCGCCCGCACCAGCCCATCGCGCACCCGTCCGCGGAAGCTGCGGCCGTATGCCATCAGATGCAGGGCTTCGAGCACGGTTGTCTTGCCCGCGCCGTTGTCGCCGGTGATGAGGTTCAGGCCGGGGGCGGGATCGAGCCGGAGTTCCTGGAAGCGGCGCAGGTGGCGCAGCTCGAGTCGGGTGACGTGCATCGCGGCAAGTTTAGCGGAGGGGCCAAAACAAAACGCCCGGCGCAAGGCCGGGCGTCGATGTTCCACGTGAAACCGAACGTCAGAGACGCAGCGGCATCACCACGTGGCGGCAGTGATCGTTCGCCGCTTCCCGCACCAATGCGGAGGAGTTCGCATCGCGCAGCATGATCACCACGTGCTCGTCCTTCAGCGCGGTCAGCGCGTCCAGCAGGTAGTTCACGTTGAAGCCGACCGCGAGATCGTCCACGCGGGTGTCGGCCTCGACCTCCTCCTGCGCCTCTTCCTGCTCCGGGTTGTGCGCGCTGATCTTGAGCTGGCCCGGCGAAACCTCCAGGCGGACCCCACGGTACTTCTCGTTCGACAGGATCGCCGCGCGCTGCAGAGAGGCACGCAGCACTTCGCGGTCGATGCGCACCTCGCGGTCGGCGCCGATCGGGATCACCGCTTCGTAATCCGGGAAGCGTCCATCGATCAGCTTGCTGGTAAAGGTCACATCGTCGCGCTTCACCCGCAGGTGGCCACGGCCCATTTCCAGCTCCAGTTCACGCTCGCCGCCTTCCAGCAGGCGCTGCAGCTCCTGCACGCCCTTGCGTGGGACGATCAGCTGGCGCTTGGTCTGTGCACCGTTCTCCAGCGGCGATTCGCACAGCGCCAGCCGGTGGCCGTCGGTGGCCACGCAGCGCAGGCTGGCTTCGCGCAGGTCGAACAGCAAACCGTTGAGGTAGTAGCGGACGTCCTGCTGCGCCATCGCGAAGGCAGTGCGCTCGATCAGCTCCTTCAGCGAAGCCTCCGGTACGCGGACGCGCTCGTTGGCTTCGACCTCGTCGATCGACGGGAAGTCGTTCGCCGGCAGGCTCGACAGGGTGAAGCGCGAACGCCCCGCCTGCACGGTGATCTTCTCCGCCGACTGCGAGACGGTGACCTTGCTGCCATCGGGCAGGGCACGAACGATCTCGAACAGCTTGCGCGCCGGGATCGTGGTTTCGCCGTCCTGCGCTTCATCCACCAGAACGCGCGAGACCATTTCCACTTCCAGGTCGGTGCCGGTCAGCGAGAGCTGTCCGTCCTTCACCTGCACCAGCAGATTGGCCAGGACCGGAAGGGTCTGGCGGCGCTCGACGACGTTGACGACTTGAGCGAGCGGCTTGAGAAAGACTTCGCGTTGAAGGGAAAAACGCATGCGGACCCCGTCCCCGTGCCATTACTAAGGATGTGGAATAAATCAAAAGCATGGTGGTGATGGTGTCGCCGAAAACCCGGGAAAACCATCTCAAGCCTTTGATTCTCAATATTTTTCTTGCTTGTGAAACTTCGGTAGAACCGGTCGGGCAACCGGCGGACAAACTGTGGACAACTCTAGCGCACCGCGCCGGTGGCGAAACTGTCCACAACTTGTGCCCGCACCATACACGGCTTGCCCCGCGCGGACGGGGATAAGTATGTATCGGCGGCCGTCGCTTTGCGCTGCGACCGCCTCCGCGTTACTCGCTGAGCTTGCGGATCAGCTTGTCCCAGTCTTCGCGCAGCTTGCCGTCGGTCTCCATCAGCGTGCGGATCTGGCGGCACGCGTGCAGCACCGTGGTGTGATCGCGGCCGGCGAACGCGTCGCCGATCTCCGGCAGGCTGTGTTCGGTCAGTTCCTTGGCCAGCGCCATCGCCATCTGGCGCGGGCGCGCCAGCGAGCGCGTGCGGCGCTTGGACAGCAGGTCCTTCATCTGCAGCCCGTAGTAGTCGGCCACGGTCTTCTGGATGTTCGGGATGCCGATCGCCTGCTGCTGTGCGCGCAACAGGTCGCGCAGGGTTTCCTGCGCGAACTCCACGGTAATCGCGCGGCCGGTGAAGTTGGCACGCGCGGCGAGCGTGTTGAGCGCGCCCTCCAGGTCGCGCACGTTGCTGCGCATCTTCTTGGCGAGCAGGAACGCGACTTCCTCGGGAATGTGCGCGCCGCGCTCGCGCGCCTTGCTCAGCACGATCTGCGCGCGCGTCTCGAAGTCCGGCGGCTCGATCGCCACGCTCAGGCCCCAGGCCAGGCGCGATTTAAGGCGCGGCTCCAGGCCTTCGACCTCGCGCGGGTAGCGGTCGCAGGTCAGGATGATCTGCTGCTTGCCGTCGAACAGCGCATTGAAGGTGTGGAAGAACTCCTCCTGCGTGCGGTCCTTGCCGGCGAAGAACTGGATGTCGTCGATCAGCAGCGCGTCGACCTGCTGGAACTGACGCTTGAACGCGTCCATGGTCTTGTCCTGCAGCGACTTCATCATCGCGCTGAAGAACTGCTCGCTGCGCAGGTAGAGCACGCGCATGTTCGGATTCGCCGCGCGCATCGCGTTGCCGGCGGCGAACATCAGGTGCGTCTTGCCCAGGCCCGTGCCGCCGTACAGCAGCAGCGGGTTGTGCGCGCGATCGCCCGGCTTGAGCGACGCCTGCCACGCGGCGGCGCGGCCGAGCTGGTTGCTGCGGCCTTCGACGAAGTTCTCGAAGGTGTAGTGGTTGTCCAGGTGGCCGTTGAAGGGCTCGGACGCCACGCTGCGCGGTTGCGGCACGGGCGCGGGGACCAGCGCCTCCGGCACCGGCGACGCGACGCGGGGCAGGGAGCCGATCTCCAGGCTCACCTCGCCGCTGCCGGAGAAATGCGCCAGCAGCTCGCGGATGCGCGGCAGGTACCGCTCGCGCACGTGTTCGACCACGAACGCGTTGGGCGCGTACAGCACCGTCGTGTCGTCGCGCCGGGTCGCCTGCAGGGGCTTGAGCCAGGTGTGGATATCCTCGGCCGGAAGTTCGGCTTCGAGGCGTTCGAGGCAGCGGGGCCAGGCATCCATCGGTTCGGAAGTCTTCGTCTCTTGTGCGACCAGCACCGCGGACAGGGAAAACCGCGGCGAAAAGCGTCCCGCCGCGCGATGCGCGGATCGCGGCGAACGGGGCGGGGAGTGGGGGCAGACTATCACCGCGACCGGGCGCGGAACAGGACTTGTCCACAGGTGGATTAACAGGTAGTCCACAGGCTTGCCGGCTTTGCCGGCTGCGCCCCCAAAGTTCGCGCTGCGAACTTTGGGCCCCGTGTCCGTACTATCCACACCCCGCTTCGCGCAGGCGCGAAGCGCCCCCCAACTTAGGGGCTGATGTCGCTTCGTTTTCCGTGAGCCACTGGGTTCGCAGCGAGCGCACGTAGAGCACGGTTGACCAGGGACTCCTCGGGCCGCTAGAATCCGCGGTCCATTTCGCCGTTTACGCATAGAGCCGAGCCATGGCCACCAAGCGCACCTACCAGCCCAGCAACCTCAAGCGCAAGCGCGACCACGGTTTCCGTGCCCGCATGGCGACCGCCGACGGCCGCAAGGTCCTCGCCCGTCGTCGTGCCAAGGGCCGCAAGCGTCTTTGCGCCTAAGCGTCGCCGCTGCCGCGCCTTGCGGCAGCCGCACACCGGCCCACGCCGGTAGCTTCAGATGACGTCGGCCCGCTTCCCGCGCAGCGCGCGGGTTCGCGCGAAGCCCGATTTCGACCGCATCTTCCAGCACGGGCGACGCACCGCGTCGCCCGTGCTGGCTTTGCATTGGCTACCCGGCGACACGCCCGCGCGACTCGGCTTGGCCGTGTCGCGCAAGGTCGATCCCAACGCCGTCGGTCGCAACCGCATCAAGCGCGTCCTCCGCGATACCTTCCGTCGCCTGCGCGGGCAGCTCCCCGCGGGCGATTTCGTCGTGGTCGCGCGCCCGCCGGCGCGACAGGCCACCGGGCCGGAACTCGTCGCCGCCTTCCGCGGTCTGCTCCAGCGCAGCGGCGCCCTGGCGCCCGCCGCGTTGCCCCTGCCAGCCGCGCCCGGCACAATGCCGGCCGCTTCCCCTTCCGCCCCTGCGCCGCATGTCGATCGCGGCTGAGCCTGCCTGTCGCCCATGAACCAGACCCGTGTCTTCCTGATCTTCGCCTGGCTGATGGTGGCGACCCTGCTGTGGATGGAGTGGGGCAAGGAGAAGGCCGCGCCGCCGGTCCAGGCCCAGACCGCCACGGCCGCGGCCGCTGCCGGCAGCATCCCCGGCCCAGCGGCAACGCCGGGCGCCGTGCCGACCGCTCCGAGCATCGCCGCCGCGACGCCGGCGGCATCCGCGACGCCCGCCGCCGCGCAGGCCGTCACCGTCACCACCGACGTGCTGAAGCTGGTCCTCGACGGCGGCGAGATGCGCCAGGCCGACCTGCTCCACTACCCGAGCACCGCCGATGACGACAGCGCGCCGGTCCGCCTGTTCGCCACCGATCCGGCCAACTACTTCGTCGCCCAGAGCGGCTGGGTGAGCCAGGGCGGCCAGGCGCCCACGCACCAGGCCGGCTTCGTGCCCGAAGGCGGCAAGACCGCTTTCACGCTGGCCGATGGCGCGAACTCCATCGAGGTTCCGTTCGTCTGGACCGGCAGCGACGGCGTGACCATCCGCCGCACCTACACCTTCACCCGCAGCAACTACGTCGTGCAGGTGCGCGATGAGGTGATCAACGCCGGCACGCAGCCGTGGCAGGGCTTCGTCTACCGCCAGCTCAGCCGCGTCCCGCGCGCGCTGGTGAAGAAGGGGCCGATGAGCGCCGAGCAGTACAGCTTCCAGGGCGCCGCGTGGTACTCCAGCGCCGACAAGTACGAGAAGCGCAAGTACGACGACTTCGTCGACGACGGCCCGCTCGACAAGCAGGTCACCGGCGGCTGGATCGGCATGCTCCAGCACCATTTCTTCGCCGCCTGGATCCCGGGCGACAAGGACACCAGCACCTTCTCGCTCGCCACGCCCAGCGGCACCGGCGGCACGCAGTACCTGATCCGCGAAGTCGGCCCGGGCGTCACCGTCGCGCCGGGCGCGAAGGCCGAAACCACCGCGCGCCTGTGGGTCGGCCCGAAGCTGGTCAAGGCGATCGAAGCGCAGAACGTCCCGGGCCTGGACCGCGCGGTCGACTTCAGCAGCTTCAGCATCATGGCCACCATCGCCGGCTGGCTGTTCTGGGTGCTTGAGTGGATCTACGGTCTGGTCGGCAACTGGGGCTGGTCGATCGTCGGCCTGGTGTTCCTGATCAAGCTCGCGATGTACCCGCTGTCGGCCGCGCAGTACAAGTCGATGGCGAAGATGCGCAAGTTCCAGCCGCGCATGGCGCAGCTGAAGGAACGTTACGGCGACGATCGCCAGAAGCTCCAGATGGCGATGATGGAGCTGTACAAGAAGGAGAAGATCAACCCGGTCGGCGGCTGCCTGCCAATCCTGCTGCAGATGCCGATCTTCCTGGCGCTGTACTGGATGCTCTCCGAGTCGGTCGAACTGCGCCACGCGCCCTGGATCGGCTGGATCACCGACCTGACCTCGCGCGATCCGTTCTTCGTGCTGCCCATCATCAACGTCGCGATCATGTGGTTCACGCAGAAGTTGAACCCGACCACCGGCATGGATCCGATGCAGGCCAAGATGATGCAGTTCATGCCGCTGGTGTTCGGCGTCATGTTCGCCTTCTTCCCGGCCGGCCTGGTGCTGTACTGGGTCACCAACGGTGCGCTGGGCCTGCTCCAGCAGTGGTGGATGGTGAAGAAGTACAGCGAGGAACCGGCGAAGGCGACGACCTGACGGTCCGCCCTGGACGCCACGAAGCCCGCCACCCGGCGGGCTTTGTTTTTTCCGGCGCCGCGAATCCGCGCTAACTTTGGAGGGCGCGTTTGCGCGATGGAAGAGGCGTTACCCCGAAACGGAGTAACGCCTTGAAGCCATCCGCGAAGACGTGCCCGATCCCCCGCCTTGCGTCATCGGATGGAACTCGACGACGACGCGGAGCGGAAGCTGGCGCGAGATCACTTCAAGAACAACCCCGGCCCGAATGAGCACTGAGCCCGACCGCGACACCATCGCCGCCATCGCCACCGCACCCGGTGCGGGGGGCGTCGGCATCGTGCGGCTTTCGGGGCCGCGCTCGCGTGCGATCGCCGAAACCCTGAGCGACCGCGCGCTCGTTCCACGCCAGGCGCATTACGTGCGCTTCCGCGATGGCGAAGGGGAGACGATCGACGACGGCATCGCGTTGTACTTCGCCGCGCCCGCCAGCTACACCGGCGAGGACGTGGTCGAACTGCAGGCGCACGGCAGTCCCGCCGTGCTGCACGAACTGATCGCGCGTTGCGTCGCGCTCGGCGCACGTCGCGCGCGTCCGGGCGAGTTCAGCGAGCGCGCGTTCCTCGAAGGCCGCCTCGACCTCGCCCAGGCCGAAGCCGTAGCCGACCTCATCGCGGCGGCCGACGTGCGCGCCGCACGCGCGGCCCGTCGTGCACTGGACGGCGAGTTCTCGCGTCGCGTCGAGGCGATCGGCGACGAACTGCTCGCGATTCGCGTCCACGTCGAAGCCGCGATCGACTTCGCCGACGAACCCATCGACACGCTCGGTGGCGCGCAGCTGCGCATGCGCCTGGACGACACCGCGCTCGCGCTCGACGAACTGCTGAAGGCCGCCGAGCGTGGCCGCCGCCTGCGCGATGGCCTGCATGCGGTGATCGTCGGCCCGCCCAACGCCGGCAAGAGTTCGCTGCTCAACGTGCTGGCCGGCAGCGAGCGCGCCATCGTTACCGACATTGCCGGCACCACGCGCGACCTGCTGCACGAAACCATCCGCATCGACGGCGTCGAACTCACGCTGGTCGACACCGCCGGCCTGCGCGAAGGCGGCGATGCCATCGAACGCGAGGGCATGCGCCGCGCACGCGGCGAACTGCAACGCGCGGATCTCGCGCTGGTGGTGCTGGATGCGCGCGATCCCGAAGAGGGGCGCGCGTCGGTAGGCGATGCGATCGCCGGCGTGCCGCTGCGCGTGTGGGTGCACAACAAGGCCGACCTGCTCGATGCCGCCGCATCGAACACGGCCGACGCGCTGTACGTTTCCGCGCGCACCGGCGCCGGCATCGACATGTTGCACGCACGGCTCCGCGAACTCGCGCAGGGCAATGCCGATGCCGCCGGCGAAGGCGCGTTCACCGCGCGCGCGCGCCATGTCGATGCGCTGGCGATCGCGCGCGAACACCTCGCGCAGGCCCGCGTCGAACTCGATCGCGAGGCGCTCGACCTGGCCGCCGAATCGCTTCGCCTCGCGCACGACGCGCTGGGCGAGATCACCGGCCGCGTCCACGCCGACGACCTGCTGGGCCACATCTTCTCGAGCTTCTGCATCGGCAAGTAGCCCACCGCACCTTTGACGCGGATCAAGGCGCACGCGTCACATGCGCGGGACAGTGCGCGCACCACCGCACGCGAGCGCCCCATGCAGACCATCGAAACCGACGTGATCGTGATCGGCGCCGGCCCTGCCGGCCTGTGCCTGGCGCGCGCGCTGCAGCGCAGCGGTTTGCGCGTGACGGTGCTTGAACGCGAGGCCGAGGCGGGCCTGCGCGCGCCGGCGTTCGATGGACGCGAGATCGCGCTGACCCAGCGCTCCGTGCGGCTGCTGCGCGAACTGGACATGTGGCGGAGGCTACCGCCCGACGAGTGCCATCCACTGTGCGAAGCGCGCGTGTTCGACACCGACGTGCGCGACCCGATGCGGGTCGGCGGCAGCGACGAACCGCTGGGCTGGCTCGTGCCGAACCACGCGATCCGCGCCGCGGCGTTCGAAGCGGCGGCGGCCTCTGGCGACGTCGAGCTCCATGCCGGCGTGCGCATCGCGAGCGTGGACACCGACGCGATCCGCGCACGGGTCGGGCTCGAAGACGGCCGCGTCTTCACCGCGAACCTCATCGTCGCCGCCGACGGCCGCTTCTCGGAAATGCGCCGCGCGCTCGGCATCGCGACGCGCATGCACGATTTCGGCCGCGCCATGCTGGTCTGTCGCGTCACGCACGAACGCCCGCACGAGGACACCGCATGGGAATGGTTCGACCATGGCCAGACGCTGGCGCGACTGCCGCTCGGCCGCGCGACGCCGGCGGGGCATCGTTCCTCGATCGTGCTGACCTTGCCGTCGACGCGGATGCGCGCGGTGCAGGCGATGGACGATGCGGCCTTCGCGGACGACATCGCGGGCCGGTTCGACGGCCGGCTCGGCGCGGTGTCCGATCCTGGCGAACGACACGTCTATCCGCTGGTCGGCACGTGGGCGACGCGTTTCGTCGGCACGCGCGCGGCGCTGCTGGGCGATGCGGCGGTGGGCATGCATCCGGTGACGGCGCACGGGTTCAATCTCGGACTGCTCGGCGTGGAGCGACTCGCGAGGGAGCTGCGCGAGGCCGCGCAGGGCGGTGCGGATCCGGGCGAACCGGTGCGGCTGGCCCGCTACGAGCGCGGGCATCGCATCGCCACGGCGCCGTTGTACCTGGCCACGCGCGGGGTGGTCGGACTGTTCACCGATGACCGGCGGCCGGCCCGAGCGGTGCGCGCCGCTTTGTTGCGCACGAGCGCGCATTTCCCGCCGTTCCGGCGCCTCCTTGCCGCATCCTTGGCCGACCGGCCGGGTAAGAACGGGCTTGCGGACCGTCAGACGACGGCCCGCCACGGTTTTGCTGAACAGGGCGATGGGCGGCCACGGGGCGCCGACCGGTGGTAGGCTCGACGGGTCGTTCGCTTGACAAACGGGGCCCGCTCACGCGATCTAGTCCCGTGTGCTCGTGACGGCGCACTTCAGGGGAGCTTTGCCAATGACGTTCGTTAATCCACAAGACCGGCGTTCGCGCCGACTGTCTGTCGTATCGCACCTGTCCGTCGCGCTGGCCCTGGGCTGCGCGCTGGCGGCATGCCAGAAAGAAGAACCCGCACAGCCCACCGCCGCCGCACCGGCCGCGACCCCCCAGGCCGCGCCTGCGGTCACGGCGGAAACCGCGGTGTCGGCCAAGGTCACGGCACTGACCGCCGACCAGCTGCGCGACGCCGCCCGCAAGGCGTATGCGGAAAACCGCCTGTACGCACCGGCCGGCGACAACGCGGTCGAGTACTACCTGGCGCTGCGCGACAAGGCGCCGGGGGACGCCGCCGTCTCCAGCGCACTGACCGACCTGCTGCCGATGACGGTCATCGCGACCGAGCAGAGCGTCAATCGCGAGGACTTCGCCGAAGCCCAGCGCCTGGCCGCGCTGCTGGAGAAGGCCGATGCCCAGCATCCGGCGCTCGCGCGCCTGAAGACGAGCATCGCCGCGCAGCAGGACGCATCGGTCAAGCGCGCCGCGCAGCAGCAGCTGAGCGCCGAGGAAGAGGCCAGGAAGAAGGTCGAACTCGAGAAGAAGCGCGCCGAGGACCAGAAGAAGCAGCAGGAAGAGGCCGCCCGCCAGCTCGCCGCCCAGCAGGCCGCGAGCAGGCAGGCCGACGACAAGGCCGCCGCCGACCGCGCCGCCGAACAGCGTGCGGCCGAGGCCCGCGCCGCCGAACAGCGCGCCGCGGAACAGCGTGCCGCCGCGGCCCGCCAAGCCGCCGCCGCGCCGGCCACGGCCGATGCGAGCGACCTGCGTCCGCTGTCGATGCCGCCGCCGCGTTACCCGCCGGAAGCGCTGCGCGCCGGCACCTCGGGCGAGGTGCAGGTCGAGTTCACGGTCGGCACCGACGGTTCGGTCACCGCCGCCCGCGTGGTGCGCTCCAACCCGGCGCGCATCTTCGATCGCGAAGCGGTCAACGCGGTGCGCAAGTGGCGCTTCCAGCCCGTCGATGCGCCGGTGACGACCCGCCGCACGATCGGCTTCAACCCGCAGAGCTGATCGCGCGCGCGCGGCGAAGGTTGGGGGACCGACGCCACCGCGGGCGCTCCGCAAAGCAACGCTGCAAACGAAAGGCCCGGCGAATGCCGGGCCTTTCTCTTTGGTCGGGTTCCACACCCTCCAGCACTCGCCACACTCACCCCGAAATCGCCAGCCGCTCCTGGTGATAGCGCCGCACCGCGACGAACCACAGCAACGCCGCCACGGCGAAGCCGGTGCCGAGGTAAATCCCCCACGTGCGCAGGTCGATCGCCTCGCCGCGGATCACCTTCAGCAGCATCTGGTTCTGCGCGAGGAACGGCACCATGAACTGCCACGCCTGCGTCTTCACCGGATTCACGATCAGCGCGATCGTCGGGATCATCGGCAGCAGCATCAGCCACGTCATGTGGCTCTGCGCCTCCTTCAGGCTCTTCGCCGCTGCGGCCAGGCAGGTGAGCAGCGTCGTGCCGATGAACACCATCGGCAGCAGGATCAGCAGCATGCGTCCGATCGACGCGAAGCTCACGTCGAGCATGCGTCCGACGCCCGTGCTCATCTGGGCGCTGAGCTTGAATGCAACGAGCGTCAGCAGCAGCGACAGCAGCCCCATCGCACAGGCGGCGGCGATCTTGCCGCTGACGATCGCACCGCGCGAAGCCGGCGTGGCGAGCAGCGGTTCGAGCGACTGGCGTTCGCGTTCGCCGGCGGTCGCGTCCATGATCAGGTACGCGCCACCGATGAAGGACATCAGGATCAGCAGGTACGGCATGATCGCCGCGAGCATCAGCCCGCGCTTGGCTTCCTCGGTCGCCAGATCGCGGCTGCCGACGCTCACCGCTCGCACGATCGAAGGATCGATGCCGCGCGCCAGCAGGCGCAGCGCGCCGACCTGCGCACCGTAACCTTCCAGCGCCGCACGCACGCGCGCGCTCGGGATCTCGCTGTCGCGCCGCGTCGTGTCGGCGACGATCTCCACCAGCCCCGGCTTCCCCGCACGCCAGTCGTTGGCGAATTCCGCATCGATGCGCAGCGCCACGTCGAACTCCTGGCGCACGATCGCCGCATCGACATCCTCCGGCGCTTTCACCGCACGGATGCCCTGCGTGCCGAGGAACGCCACCAGATTCGGCGCGCGTTCGATGCCGACCGTCGGCACTTCGAGCACGCGATCGAGCTGCGTGCGGGCGCGCGATTCGGCGAGCGACCCCATGCCGATCATCAGCACCGGATACAGCAGCGGTCCGAGCAGCAACGCGAGCGCGAGCGTGCGCCGGTCGCGCGATATGTCGCGCAGTTCCTTGCGCATCACCGACCACATCGACGCGAACATGCCGGGACGATGGCGATTCATCGAAGCGGCGCTCATGCGTGCAGGCCCTCGTCCGAACCGATCGCCCTGACGAACGCGTCCTCCAGGTTCGCCTCGCCCGTCTGCTCGCGCAGCTCATCGGCCGTACCCGACGCGACGACGTGGCCCTTGGCGATGATCACGATGCGATCGCACAAGGCCGCGACCTCCTGCATGATGTGGCTGGAGAAGATCACGCAGCGTCCCTCCGCGCGCAGTTGTTGCAGGAATCCGCGCATCGCGCGCGTGGTCATCACGTCCAGTCCGTTGGTGGGCTCGTCGAGGATCACGTTGCGCGGATCGTGCACGAGCGCGCGCGCGATCGCCGTCTTGGTGCGTTGTCCCTGCGAGAAACCTTCCGTGCGGCGATCGAGGATGTCGTGCATCTGCAACGCGTCGGCGAGCACCTGCGTGCGCGCCTCGATCGCCTGCCTCGACATGCCGTGCAGTTCGCCGAAGTACGCGATGTTCTCGCGCGCGGTCAGGCGCTTGTACACGCCGCGCGCGTCGGGCAGCACGCCGAGCGCGCCGCGCACGGCGGCAGCATCGCGCGTCGCATCGACCTCGTCGACGAGCACCTGCCCGGCGTCGGGCTTCATCAGCGTGTACAGCATGCGCAGCGTGGTGGTCTTGCCGGCGCCGTTGGGGCCCAGCAGCCCGGTGATCTCGCCGTCGCGCGCGGTGAAGCGCACGCCTTCCACGGCGCGCACCACGCCGGTGGGCGTCCTGAAACTCTTGTGCAGGTCTTGTGCGACGATCATTCGGTCACGGCTCCCATCCGTTGTATCCGGTGAACGGCGGCACGTAGCCCACCGAATCCAGGCACTTCGCATCCAGCGACTTCGCGTCGAGCGATTCGACGAACTGCCCGACGAGCTTGGGCAGGCACCCGGTCGCGCCGACGTTGTGACCCTGGCCACGCAGCACGAAATGGCGGCCGTTCGGCAGGCCCTTCAGCACGCGCTCGCCATACGCGGGCGGCGTGACCGGGTCGATCTCGCCCGACAGAAGCAGCGCCGGCACGTCCGATTTCAATGGTGTATCGAACGACGCCGGACGCGTGCCGTGCGGCCACGAAGTGCAGGCGGCGAAGAACGCCGGGCCCGTTTCCGCGCCGAGCAGGGTGTCGGCATCGGCCGGATCGGGCGTGTAGCGATCGGCGTCCTCGGCGCAGATCACCGACCACTGCATCGCGCGCGACATGCGCCCGTCCATGCTGCGCGTGGCCAGCTGCGCGAGCGCCATCAGCGGTGCGTACTCGCCGCGGTCGGCTTCGTCGATCACCACCGGCATCAGCGACATCATCTGCGGCATGTACGAGAACAGGTGCGTGAGACCGACGACGGTGTCGGCGGTCAGCGTGTCGCGACGCCGCTGCGCGGTGGCGGGATCGCGGAAATCCACCTGCACCGGCGCGGCCTCCAGGCGTACCTTCAGGCCACGCAGCTGCGTGCGCAGGTCGCGCGGATAGCGTTCGCGACACGTCGGCAGCGACTGGCAATGCGCCGACTGCAGCTCGAGCGCGCGTTCGAACGTGCGTGCGAACTCGCCGCCGACGACCAGGTCGTTCGGCGCCACGCCATCGAGCACGAGCGAACGCGTGTGCTTCGGATAGCGCGCGGCGTACTGCTGCGCCACGCGCGTGCCGTACGACACGCCGACGAGGTTGACCTGTTCGGCGCCGAGCGCGGCGCGCACGGCATCGAGATCGCCGATCGCCTGCGTCGTCGTGTAGAAGCGCGGATCCGCCTTGCCTTCCAGCGCCTTCGCGCAACGTGCGGCGAATCCGGCGACGGCGTTCGCGTCGACTTCCTCGTCGGCCGGCAGGCGCAGTTCGGTGCCATTGGCGTCGCGGCACGCGAGCGGGCTCAGCTTGCCCGTGCCGCGCTGGTCGATCAGCACCACGTCGCGATGCTTGCGCACTTCGCGCAGCGCGACGTCGACTTCGGTCGCGTACTCGGTGGCCGCCTGCCCCGGGCCGCCGGCGAGGAAGAACACCGGATCGGGCGCCTTCGACCCCTTGTCGCCGGCGGGCAGCCACGCGACGTTCAGCGGAATGCGGCGCCCGTCGGGGTGCAGCGGGTTCTCGGGCACGTCGAACCGGGCGCATTGCGCGTCGATGCTGGACGAGGCGAGCGCGCCCGACAGCGTGCAGGGTTCGAAGGCGATCGAACCGAAGGTGCGGCGGCCAGCGTCCTTCGGCGACGTCGCGGTCGCCGCGTCATCGCCTGGGCTGCAGGCGGCAAGGCAACAGAGCGCCGCGAGCGCGGCGATCCACGTGTGACAGGTGCGCATCGGGTCCCTCGCGCGACGTGAAGGCCGCCAGCATGCCAGAGGCGCCGGGCGCTTGGATTGCACGCGTCATGGCGGTTGGATCTTCCGCCGTCATCCGGGGAACGCGGGGCGAAGCGCGAAGCCCTACTTGCTGCTGACGTACTTCTCCCGCCGAACCTGCGGCACGGGAAGTCCGTATTCCTTCAGCGCCTCGAAGCACGCATCGACCATGTTCGGGTTGCCGCACAGGTAGGCGATGTCGTCGGTCGCGTTCGGCCCGAATTCGCCGAGGAACTGCTGCACGTAGCCGTGCCGCACGTCGGCATGCGCGTGTGGCGACCCCGGCGACGGCAGCTCGCGCGAGAAGCACGGGACGAAGCGGAAATGCCCGGGATGCCTGTCGGCGAATGCGCGGAACTCGTCGCCGTACAGCAGTTCCTCCGGATTGCGCGCGCCGAACAGCAGCACCACGCGCACGCCGCGCTCGCGGATCAGCGCCTCCAGCTGCGGCAGCATCGCGCGGTAGGGCGTCACGCCGGTGCCGGTGGCGATGAGCAGGTAACGCGGGTTCGCATCGGTCGGCATCAGGCAGAAGCGGCCGAACGGGCCGCTCGCATCCACGCGCCCGCCTTCCTCCAGCCCTTCGAACAGCGCCGTCGCAGCGCCACCGGGCACGTAGCTCACGGCGATCTCCACCGCCTCGCCCGGGCCCAGCGCGTGATCGTGGATCGTCGCCAGCGAATAGCTGCGCTTGGTCGCGGTGCCATCGGCGTACTGGAAATGCACCTGGATGAACTGGCCGGGGATGAAATCCAGCGGCTGGCCGTCGTCGCGCACGAAGGTGTAGTGGCCCACGCTGGGGGCCAGCATGCGACGGGAAACGAGCTTGAGCGGGAAATGCGCGATGGCCACGGCGGTACCGACGATGATGCAACAGTGTGTGGCCGGAGCGCCCACACGGGGGCGCCTATACTACCGTCTATCGCCGCGAGGCCGCGGCACAGGCCTTCACCGATGACCCCGGCAACCGCATCCCCGCCCGCGTCCCCCTCCATTCCCGCGCTGCGCGTCCGCGATCTGCGCAAGACCTACGACAACAAGGTGCAGGCGCTCAAGGGCGTCTCGCTCGACGTCGCGCCCGGCGACTTCTTTGCGCTGCTCGGCCCCAACGGCGCCGGCAAGAGCACGCTGATCGGCATCGTCAGTTCGCTGGTGAACCTGAGCTCCGGTTCCGTGTCGATCTTCGGCGTCGACCTGCAGCGCGAGCGCGACGCCGCGATGCGCCTGATCGGCCTGGTGCCGCAGGAGCTGAACTTCAACATGTTCGAGAAGCCGGTCGACATCCTCGTCAACTACGCCGGCTTCTACGGCGTGCCGCGCGAGGAAGCGTTGCAGCGCGCCGAAGTCGAACTCAAGCGCGCGCACCTGTGGGAGAAGGCGACGGTGATGAGCCGCACGCTCTCCGGCGGCATGAAGCGCCGGCTGATGATCGCCCGCGCGATGATGACGCAGCCCCGGCTGCTGATCCTCGACGAGCCCACCGCGGGCGTCGACATCGAGATCCGCCGCGGCATGTGGAAGACGCTGAAGGAAATCAACGGCGCCGGCACGACGATCATCCTCACCACGCATTACCTGGAGGAAGCCGAGAGCCTGTGCCGCAACCTCGCGATCATCGATCGTGGTCGCATCGTCGAGCAGGGCCCGATGAAGGCGCTGCTGGCCAAGCTCGACGTGGAAGGCTTCCTGCTCGACATCGACGGCACGCTGCCGGCGCAATTGCCAGCGATCGAAGGCACCACGCTGGTGGCGACCGACGACCACACGCTCGACATCGAAATGCCGCGCGCGATGGACCTCAACCGCGTGTTCGCCGCCTTGGGCGAAGCCGGCATCCGCGTGCGCTCGATGCGCACCAAATCCAACCGGCTGGAAGAACTCTTCGTGCGCCTCACCGGTGAGAACGCGCAGGACAGCACGGCGCAGACGCCGCCGGAGCAGGTGGCATGAACGACATGACGCAAACCAGCCTCGAACTCTCCGCCACGCAGCGCAACTTCGTCGCGCTGGGCACCATCGTGCGTCGCGAAGTGAACCGCATCCTGCGCATCTGGGGCCAGACGCTGGTGCCGCCGGCGATCACGATGACGCTGTACTTCCTGATCTTCGGCGGCCTCATCGGCTCGCGCGTGGGCATGATGGACGGCATCAAGTACATGGATTTCATCGTCCCCGGCCTGGTGATGATGAGCGTGATCCAGAACAGCTACGGCAACATCTCGTCCTCGTTCTTCGGCGCCAAGTTCGGCCGGCACGTGGAGGAACTGCTGGTCAGTCCGATGCCGAGCTGGGTGATCCTCACCGGGTACGTGACTGGCGCCGTGCTGCGCGGGCTGATGGTGGGCGCGATCGTGCTCGTCATCGCGATGTTCTTCACCAAGGTGCGCCTGCCGCATCCGTTGATCACGCTCACCACGGTGATCCTGGGCGCGACGATCTTCTCGCTCGCCGGCTTCGTCAACGCGGTGTACGCGAAGAAGTTCGACGACATCGCGATCGTGCCGACGTTCATCCTCACGCCGCTGACGTATCTCGGCGGCGTGTTCTACTCGGTGAAGCTGCTGCCGCCGTGGGCCGAGGCGATGACGCATGCGAACCCGATCTTCTACATGGTCAACGCATTCCGCTACGGCCTGCTCGGCGTGTCCGACGTGCCGGTGTGGGTGGCGTACGCGCTGATGCTGGGCTTCGTCGTCGCACTGGCGAGCCTGGGCCTGTGGCTGCTCAAGCGTGGCGTGGGCCTGCGCAGCTGATGCGCATCCTGGTGCTCGGCGCCGGTGGAACCGGCGGTTACTTCGGTGGACGCCTCGCGCAATCCGGCGCGGACGTGACGTTCCTCGTGCGTCCGGCGCGCGCGGCGGAACTCGACGCGAACGGTCTGCGCCTGCGCAGCCCGCTGGGCGATGCGGACCTGCGCGTGGCGCACGTGACGGCCGATGCGTTGCCGCAGCTCGCGAAGGCGCGCCCGTTCGACATGGTGCTGCTGAGCTGCAAGGCCTACGACCTGGACAGCTCGATGGACGCCATCGCACCGGCGATGGGCGAGGACACCTGGGTGCTGCCGATCCTCAATGGCCTGCGCCATTACGCGCCGCTGGACGAACGTTTCGGCGCGCGGCGCGTGGTCGGCGGGCTGTGCTTCATCAGCGCGATGAAGGGCGCGGACGGCGAAGTGCGGCATCTCGGCCAACCGGCGTCGATCACCTTCGGCGAGCGCGTGGACGAGGGAGAACCTCACGCCGACAGCAAGCGAACCGCGGCGTTCGCGGCGCTGTGCGCGCGGGCCAACGTCGATCACGTGCGTTCCCTGCGCATCGCGCGCGAGCAGTGGACCAAGTTCACCTTCCTCGCCACGCTCGCCGCCGGCACCTGCCTGATGCGCGCGCCGGTGGGCCGCATCGTGGCGGCACAGGGCGGCGACGCGTTCATGCGCGCGCTGTACGCCGAATGCCTCGCGGTGGCGCAGGCCGAAGGCGAGCCGATCGACGAGGCGGCGCAGCAGACCGCGCTGGCGACGCTGACCGCGCCGGGCTCGCCACTGAAGGCGTCGATGCTGCGCGACCTCGAAGCGGGGCAGAAGGTGGAGGCGATGCAGATCGTCGGCGACATGTTCCTGCGCGCGCGCAACGCCGGCATGGAAGCCCCGCTGCTGGCGACGGCCTGGGTGCACCTGCAGGCATACGAAACCGGCCGCGCGACGGCCTGAATCACCCGCGCCGCTTTTGTAGCCCGGGTAAGCGAAGCGCACCCGGGTTTGCCTTGCCGAAGCAGGAGCCCCGGTGCGGCTACGCCTTACCCGCGGGCTACATAAGCCAAACCGCGACCGCCCTACGGCCGATCGAACCGGTACCCATATCCCCTCACCGCATGCAGATAGCGCGGCTGCCGCGCGTCATCGCCCAGTGCGGTCCGAAGGAGGGCGACGATCTGCCCCAACGCGCCCGGCGGCACGTCGTGGTGGCCCCAGACCTCGTCCAGGATCTCCTCCGGCGAGAACACCTGTCCCGGCGAGCGCGCCAGCAGGCACAGCACCGCGAACGCCCGCGGATCCAGCGGCTGCACCTCGCCCGCGCGCAGCAGGCGCCGCCCGGCGAGGTCGAGCGTGATGTCGTCGAAGGCGAGCACGGGCGGGTCGGGGCAGGTCATCGGCGCGGCGGGATTCACCCATTACCCGATACGGTACGCGCCGCCGGAGCCGGCCCCCCACCTCCGGGCGCCCACGCCGGGCGCGCCCGATGGACGGCGTCAGCGTTCCGGCAGGCGGAAGAACGCCCGCGCGGTTGCCGTGGTGATCGCCGCGGTGGTCGTCACCTCCTCGCCGCGATCGCGCGCCAGCTCCTCGACGATGTTGGCCAGGTACATCGGCTCGTTGCGACGATGCGACGGCGCCGGCCTGATCGTGCGCGGCAGCAGGTAGGGCGCGTCGGTCTCGATCATCAGCCGTTCCGCCGGGATGTGGCGCACGAGTTCGCGCAGATGCTGGCCGCGGCGCTCGTCGCACAGCCAGCCGGTGATGCCGATGTGCCAGTCGCGGTCGAGGTAATCGAACATCTCCTCGCGCGTGCCGGTGAAACAGTGCACCACGGCGGGGCCGAGGCGGCCGTCGAAGTTGCGCATCACCGACATGAAGTCCGCATGGGCGTCGCGCTGGTGCAGGAACAGGGGTTTCCCGGTCTCCGCGGCGATCTGCAGCTGCATCTCGAACGCTCGCCGCTGCGCCGGACGCGGCGAGAAATCGCGGAAATAGTCGAGCCCGCACTCGCCGACCGCAACCACTTCGCTGTGCGTGTGCAGTTCGCGCATCTCCGCGTCGCATTCGGCTGTGTACTCGCTCGCGTGGTGCGGATGCACGCCGGCGGTGGCGAACAGCTCGCCGGGATGCTGCCTGGCCAGCTTCAGCGCCAGCGGCGAATGCTCGCGGCTGGCGCCGGTGATCACCATTTGCGCGACGCCGGCCTCGCGCGCGCGGGCGAGCACGGCGTCGCGGTCGTGGTCGAAGGAGTCGTGGGTGAGGTTGGCGCCGATGTCGATGAGCGATTGCACGTGATTCGTGATTGGTGATGCGTGATTCGATGGCGCGCCGCGCATCCTGCTGGCGGCCGGACAGCAGGCATCGTAACCGCTGCGGCGGCTATCCTTTGTCCAATCACGAATCACCCATCACGAATCACGGCTTGTGACCTTCCCCATCGACCCGCTGCTGCCGCGGATCCGCGCCAGCCTGGCCACGCATCCCCGCCTCGTCCTGGAAGCCCCGCCCGGCGCGGGCAAGACGACGCAGGTGCCGCCGGCGCTGCTGGACGAGCCGTGGCTGGCGGGGCGCAAGATCGTGATGCTCGAACCACGCCGCGTGGCCGCGCGCGCCGCGGCGCACTTCATGGCGCGCCAGCGCGGCGAGGACGTGGGCGGCACGGTCGGTTACCGCATCCGCTTCGAGAACCGCGTATCGGCATCCACGCGGATCGAGGTCGTCACCGAGGGCATCCTCACGCGCATGCTGCAGGACGATCCGATGCTGGAAGAGGTCGGTGCGCTGCTGTTCGACGAATTCCACGAGCGCCATCTGTCCGCCGACCTTGGACTCGCGCTGGCGCTCGACGTGCAGGCCGGGCTGCGCGAGGACCTGCGCATCGTGGTGATGTCGGCGACGCTCGACGGCGAGCGGCTGGCGAACCTGCTTGACGCGCCGCGCCTGAGCAGCGCCGGCCGCAGTTTTCCGGTGTCGATCGCGCACTTCGCGTCGCGTCGCGACGAGGCGCCGGAACACCAGACGCGCCGCGCCGTCGAGCACGCCCTCGCGCAGCATCCGGGCGACGTGCTGGTGTTCCTGCCGGGGCAGCGCGAGATCTCGCGGGTGGAATCGCTGCTCGCGCCGTCGCAGGCCGCCGACATCCTCGCCCTGCACGGCGAGCTCCCGGTCGAAGCCCAATCCCGCGTGCTCCAGCCCGATCCCGACGGCCGGCGCCGTGTCGTCCTCGCCACCAACGTCGCCGAATCCAGCGTCACGCTGCCCGGCGTGCGCGTGGTGATCGACTCCGGCCTGGCGCGCGAGCCGCGCTACGATCCCAACAGCGGTTTCGCGCGACTGGACGTGGTGAACATCGCGCAGGCATCGGCCGACCAGCGCGCCGGCCGCGCGGGCCGCGTCGCCGAAGGCTGGGCGTATCGCCTCTGGCCCGAATCGCAGCGGCTGGAGCCGCAGCGTCGCCCGGAAATGGCGCAGGTCGAACTCGCCGGCCTCGCGCTCGAACTCGCCGCGTGGGGCGACGCCGACCTGCGCTTCGTCGATGCGCCGCCGCCGGGCGCGCTCGCCGCCGCGCGCGAACTGCTGCACCGCCTGGGCGCGCTGGAAGGCGGTTCGATCACACCGCTCGGCCGTCGCATGCTCGCGCTGGGCACGCATCCGCGACTGGCCGCGATGCTGCTCGCGCCGCGCGATCGCGTCGAGCAGGCGCTGGCGTGCGATCTGGCCGCGCTGCTGGAAGCACGCGATCCCCTGCGCTCTCGCAGCGATTCGCTCGCCGAACGCTGGCAGGCGCTGGCGGCGTTCCGTGCCGGGCGCATCGGGCCGGAGGCTTCGCGTTCGTCGCTCGCCGCGCTCGACCAGGCCGCGAAGCAGTGGCGACGCCGCCTGCGACTCGACACGGCACCGCCACCGGATGCGCCCGCGCACCTGCTCGGCGACGTGCTGCTGCATGCGTTCCCCGATCGCATCGGGCGCCAGCATCCTTCCGATCCGTACCGCTACCTCCTCGCCAACGGCCGCAGCGTGAAGCTGTTCGACGATTCCACGCTGTACGGCGAGCGGTGGATCGTGGCGAGCGAACTGCGCGACGAAGCCCGCGACGCGCGCGTGCTGCGCGCCGCGCCGCTGGACGAAACGCGATTGCGCGAGGACTTCCCGCAACGTTTCATCACCGAGGACCGCGTGCTGTGGGACGCGAACACGCGCGGCATCGCGGCGGTACGCGAAACGCGCTTCGACCGCATCGTCATCGAAAGCAGGCCGCTGGCGAAACCCGATCCCGCGCGCTACGCGGACGCGCTCGTCGATGCGGTGCGCCAGCTCGGCCTGCGTGCGCTGCCGTGGACGCCGGCGCAGGAGCAATGGCGCGCGCGCGTGCGCTGCCTGCGTGCGTGGATGCCGGAGCTCGAAGGCTTGCCCGATCTCTCCGACGCTGCGTTGCTGGACTCGCTGGACGACTGGTTGAAGCCGGCGCTCGCCGGAAAGACACGGCTCGACGCGCTGGACGAGCAGGCCTTCGGCGAAGCGCTCAAGTCCGCGATGCCCTGGGCGATGCGGCAGAAGATCGACGCGCTCGCGCCCACGCGTATCCAGGTGCCGTCGGGCATGGAGCGGACGATCGAATACGCCTACGACGACGAGACCGACGCACCGGTCGCGCCGGTGCTGGCGGTGAAACTGCAGGAACTGTTCGGCCTGGCCGACACGCCGCGCATCGCCGAGGGCCGCATGCCGCTCACGCTGCACCTGCTCTCGCCTGGCGGCAAGCCGCTGCAGATCACGCAGGACCTGAAGGGTTTCTGGGACCGCACGTACCCGGAAGTGAAGAAGGAAATGAAGGGCCGCTACCCGAAGCATCCGTGGCCGGACGATCCGTGGAGCGCGACGGCGACGCATCGGGCGAAGCCGCGCGGGACGTAGGGCATCAGCGACCCGGTGAACGCCATGCCCTTGTAGCCCGGGTAAGCGCAGCGCACCCGGGGTCCACCTCGCCGAGCCGAACATCCCGGGTGCGGCTGCGCCTTACCCGGGCTACAGGAGCGAACCACGGCGGCTCGCTACACTTCCCCCATGACCGTCGCCCTCGACAACGCCGCCTTCCTGCCGTTCAAGCTCGACCTGATCGGCCGGCGCGTGCTGTGGCTTCGGCTGGACGAAGCGCAACGCCGCGACGCCGCCTTCCTCGACGACCGTGCGGTCCCGAAGAACGCCGAAGGCGGCTGGGCGTCGATCGACACGCTGCTTTCGCGCAGGGCTGGCACTGCAATGCCCGCGCACGCCATCTTCCACATCGGCCATTGCGGCTCCACGCTGCTCAGCCGCCTGATCGACACCTGGCCCGACGTGCAGGGCCTGCGCGAACCGCTGCCGCTGCGCACGCTCGCCGAGGCGTGGCCGACGCTGGAGGAGCCGGCCTCGCGCCTCTCGCCCGATCAGGCCGACGACGCGCTGGACGCGTTGTGGGCGCGCTGGTCGCAGGCGCTGCCGCCGCATTCGCGCAGCGTGGTGAAGGCCACCAGCAGCTGCAACGGGCTCATCGCGCCGCTGCTCTCGCAGCAGCCGCACATGCGCGTCGTACTGATGGACATGTCGCTGCGGCCGTACCTCGCCACGCTGCTCAAATCGCCCAACTCCGTCTTCGACGCCGCGAGCGCCGCCGGCGAGCGCCTGCGCTACCTGCAACGCCACGGCGTCGCCACGCACCTCGCGCTGCATCAGATCCCGCTGCACCGGCAATGCGCGCTGGGCTGGCTGGCCGAGCAGATGCGCTTCGACACGCTGGCGAACGGCCGCCACGGCGAACGCGTGATCCGCGTCGATTTCGAATCGCTGCTCGATGAGCCCGCCCGCGAACTGCATCGCGTTGCCGTGCATCTGGGGCTGGATGCCGCACGCGTGGATCAGGCCGTTGCATCGCCCGCATGGGGTCGCTATTCGAAAGCGCAGTCGCACGGTTACGGGCGCGAGGACCGCGCGCACGATCTGGCGCTTTCGATGCAGACGCACGGCGCGGATATCGAAGATGCGGAAAGCTGGATCGCCGCGCTCGCGGTGAGCTGAGCTTTCGTAGCCCGGGTAAGCGAAGCGCACCCGGGGTTCGCTGGCCGAAGCAGAAGGCGCCCGTACGGCCTGCGCCTTACCCGGGCAGCAAGCGCCGCGCCGACCCCGCTGCGCTAAGCTCCGCCCCATGTCGGATTTCTCCGTGCAAACGCTGCTCGACACCGGCACCGTCAGGGTGCGCGACGTCTTCTGCGCCGGCACCTGCCGGCATCGCAGCGCGGAGGAATGCGCGGCCAACACGCACCTGGTCTTCCCGTATCGCGGGCTGTACGCGCGCCACGTCGGCCAGGACCAGTCGGTCGCCGACGCCAACCACGTGCTGTTCTTCAACGCGGGGCAGGGCTATCAGGTGAGCCATCCGGTGGAGGGCGGCGACGCGAGCCTGGTGCTGGCGGTCTCGCCCGGCCTGCTGCGCGAGCTTTCCCCGCGCGAACTGCTCGAACGCCACGACGATCCCACCTACCGCCTGCAATCGCTGCGCATCGACCCGCGCGCCCAGGCGCTGGTCGCGATGCTGCGCCACAGCCTGCGGCATGGCGGCATCGAACCGCTGGAAGCCGAAGTGCTGGCGGTGACGCTGATCTCGCGCAGCCTCGGGCCGCGCACCGCGCACGAAACCCGGGCCACGCAGGCGCGGCGGCGGCTGGTCGATCGCGTGAAGGTGCTGCTCGCCAGCGATCTCGGCCGCCAGTGGAAACTCGCCGACATCGCCGCGCACATCGGCGGCTCACCGGTGTATCTCACCCAGGCCTTCGCCCAGGTCGAAGGCATCCCGCTGCACCGCTACCACCTGCGGCTGCGGCTCGCGCGCGCGCTGGACCGGTTGGCCGTGAGCGGGGACATGTCGGCGCTGGCGCAGGACCTGGGGTTCTCCAGCCACAGTCATTTCAGTGCCGCCTTCAAGCAGGCCTACGGCCGCACGCCGTCGGCCTTCCGCGCGGCGACGCTGGCCAAGAGCGCCTGACACCCGTACGCGGTCGAGCCCGACACGCGATTGCTAAAGATTCCGACAGCGGTGCCCTCGCACGGATGGTCCCATGTGCGTGCCCGGAATCGCCGGGCCTCACCGGAGCGTGTCATGAGCGAGAACACCTGTGCCGTCTGCGATTACCCGCTGGACGAGAACCGCGTGGAAGTGACCATTGGCGGTCGCGCCGTCGAAGTGTGCTGCGAGGAATGCGCGCAGAAGCTCCGCGAAGCCGGGCAGGGCGCGTGATGGACACCGGCACGTTCCTCGCGTCGCGCCGCACCGTGCGCACGCCGTCGGGTCTGATCAGCCATGTCGAGCGCGGCCAGGGACCCGTCGCGCTGTTCGTGCACGGCGTGCTGCTCAACGGCTATCTGTGGCGGCATCAGCTGGAGGCCCTCTCCGATGTCCGCCGCTGTATCGCCGTCGACCTGCTCGCGCATGGGTACACGGAGACGGACGACGCGCAGGACGTGTCGGTGACCGCCAACGCGCACATGCTGGCGCAGTTCCTCGATGCGTCGGACATCGACCGCGTGGACCTGGTCGGCAACGATAGCGGCGGCGGCATCTGCCAGATCTTCGCCGCGCTGTATCCACAGCGCCTGCGCAGCCTCACGCTGACGAACTGCGATGCGCACGACAACTGGCCGCCGGAGCCATTCCAGCCCTTCGTTGCGATGGTGGCGGCCGGCGGCCTGCCGGACACGATCCGCGCGATGCTCGCCGACAAATCGGTGTATCGGCAGGCGCTGGCGCCGGCCTATGAACGTCCGCAGGACGTGTCGGATGCGACCATCGACGCCTACCTGCAGCCGTTCGTGAGCCAGCCCGGCCGGCTCGCGCAGCTGGAGCGCTTCGTCAATGCGTTCGACTGCGATCACACACTGGCCATCGAGGACGGACTGCGACGCCTGCAGGTCCCCACGCTGATCGCGTGGGCGACGAACGACGTGTACTTTCCCGTGGAGTGGTCGCACTGGCTGCGCAAGACCATTCCCGGCACAACGCGACGCGTCGAGTTCGAAGGCGCGCGTATCTTCTTCCCGGAGGAACGCGCGGCGGAGTTCAACCGCGAGCTGCGCGCGCACCTGGCGGCGGCGCTCGAACCCGAATCGCGAACCGGTACCGGCGCTGCAGCGTAGGACGAAGCCATGCATCTTCACCAAACTTCACCGGACGCGCCGATCGTCGTGTACGGCGCGACCGGCCACACCGGACGCTTCATCGTCGCCGAACTGCTGCGTCGGGGCCGCACGCCCGTGCTGTGCGGCCGTGACGTGGTGCGGCTGGGTGAAATGGCGCGGGAACATCCGGGCGTGGTGTGCCACGTCGCCGCCATCGATGACGCAGCCGCACTCGACGCTGCACTGCACGGTGCATCCGCGCTGATCAACGCCGCCGGTCCGTTCCTCGATACCACCGAACCGCTGCTGGACGCGGCGCTGCGCAACCGGCTGCACTACTTCGACACCAGCGCCGAACAGGGTGCGGCGGCGCACGTGTTCGGACGCGATGCGCAGGTACGCGAAGCCGGGATCGTCGCGATGCCTTCGGTGGCGTTCTACGGCGCGTTAGCGGACCTGCTCGCCACCGCGGCGATGGACGAGTGGGACGACGCTGATTCCATCGACATCGCCGTCGGTCTCGACGGCTGGCATCCGACTCGCGGAACGCGCATCACCGGCGAGCGCAATCGCGCCGTGCGCTGGATCGTGGACGACGGCGAGCTGCGGCCATTGCCCGATCCAGCGCCGACGCGCGAGTGGAACTTCCCGCCGCCATTGGGCACGCAGGAAACGGTCCTGCTGACGCTGTCTGAAATCGTGTCGATCATGCGTCACCTGCGCAGCCGGCGGGTGCATTCGTACATGAACCTGGCGCCGTTGCGGGACCTGCGCGATCCATCCACGCCGTCGCCAGTGGCTTCGGACGAGCGCGGGCGGTCGTCGCAGCGGTTCGTGCTGGATGTGCGCGTGCGGCGCGACGGCTACACGCGGTTGGCGATGGCACAAGGTCGCGACATCTACGCGGTGACCGCGCCGCTCATCGTGGAAGCGCTGGAGCGTGTCCTCGCCGGCGAGGTTCAAGAGCCGGGCGCTTGGACCGCGGGCGAGGTGTTCGATGCAGCGCGCTTCCTTGGCGCGCTGGCGCCGGAGCATTTCGATCTGACGCTTGAGTATGAAGACGAGGAGAGCGAAGAAACTTCAGAGGCGTGATGCGGCGCCCTCGCTCGTACGCCCCTCCGCGGAGATCTAGCGGTGAACGCCCGCCTTCGCTGCAACGAAGCCTTTGTAGGCCGGGCAAGCGAAGCGCACCCGGGTTTGAAGCCGAGACGGTCAAAAGCCCCGGGTGCGCTGCGCTTGCCCGGGCTACAGACGCTGGGCGGCGGGAGCCGCAACGGACGAAACGGTGACCCAGCGAACCACGCTTATCGACGCGGCTTCACGTATCCGCCCACATCCGGAACAGATTCGTCCGCAACGATTCCAGCAACACCTGCAATCGCTGGCGATCGCCCCCACTCGCCGCCAGCGCGCGCGCTTCCTCCAGCTGCACCAGCAGTTCGCGGCAGTTGCTGTCGGCGACCCAGCTCTGCAGCCACGTGATCGCGGCGACGCGCACGCCACGCGTCACCGGCGTGACCCGGTGGATCGTCGTGGACGGATACAGGATGGCGCTGCCCGGCTCGAGCTTGTACGACAGCTCCTGCGCGCCCAACTGGATGGTCAGCTCGCCACCGTCGTATTCGGACGGATCGTTGAGGAACACCGTGCACGACAGGTCGCTGCGGATCGGCGGGGTCGAGGGAAACAGCGCCTCGTCGACGTGCCAGCCATAGTTCATTCCCGGCTCGTAGCGCACGACGGTGGTGCGCGCCATCGTGCGCGGCTGCGCGAACACGCGCAGCTCGCCGTAACGCATCAGCGCGTCACGGGCGATCAGCGCGATCCGCTGGTTCGCCGGATCGTCCTGCGGCGCCTGCAGGTTCTGCTTGATCGTCGAGTCCGGATTGGTGATCCGCCCGTCGCTGAAACGCACCTGCGGCAGCAACTCGCGCACCGCCTGCAGTTCCGCGGCGGAGAGCACGTTGGGCAGGATCCGGATCATGACGGTGCGCTCGGCGGTGGTGGCGGCCATCATCGGCATTCAGCCGGGGGCCGGCAAGCGCGCGGCGCGCTCACGCTGCTTCAACGATGGCTTGCCGACACTGGATTCCGTTTCCGCGATGGGTGCCCACCATGACGAAGCTGACTTCGATCCCCGAACGCGCGCTCGACCTGGCCTCGATGGTCGGCGACAACCTGCGCCACGTCGGCGAGAACCTCCGCCACTCGGTGCCCGCGGTCACCCACCACGCCAGCGAATGGCTCGGAACGGGCGCCAAGTTGGGCGCGCTCAAGGGCGGCGCCCGCGTGGCCGGCGGTTTCGTCCGCCGTAATCCGGTGCTGATCGCCGCCGCCGTCGCCGGCGCGGGCCTGCTCTGGTACGCGGCCAAGCGCCGCGCACGCCGGGCCGAAGAGGAACTGGAGGCGCAGGAGGCGATCGAGGGATCCTCGCGCCGTGTCGAGGCCCGCCGCGGCACCGGTCGTCGGGCGCCGATCCCGCGCCGGACGTCCGCGTCGCGTCAGCAGTCGCGCGTGGAGCATTGATACGCCGCGCCGTATGCCGCTTCCGCTGCTGTGCTGCGGATTGACGGGGACGCGTGCCGTGTCCGCCCTTCCTGACGCGGATCAGACAGCTCGCCTCCATTCAGGCGAACGATCCCGGCGCTGCATTACGTCGGCGGTGGGAAGCGCACACCAGTGGCGCGAACGCGCAAAGCCGAAAGGGTTCCAGCTTTCGCTGGAATGACGGCGACGTGGTCGCAGAGAGTGCCCATGCGTTGCGGGCCTGGATCCAGGCCTTCGCCAAGTGACGGTGAGTGGTCGCCGGTGAGGGTGCCTGCGCGTGAATCCCGGCTTTCGCCGGGAGGACGGAATCCACGCGGCGCGCTGGCGCGCGGTTTACATGAAGCCGATTCCCGATCCTGAGCGCGAGCCCGTCGCGTCCCGCTGGCTTTGTCGCGCTGGCCACCATCACCAGCCTCGCCGCCTTACCGCCTCACGCCAACGCAGTCACCGGCGCTTCCGGAAGCTCGATGATGAAGCGCGCCCCACCGTTGCGGCGCGCTTCGTACCACAGCTGCCCGCCGGCGCGCGCGACGATGCGGCGGGCCAGCGACAGGCCCAGGCCGCTCGACAGGCCGTCGTAGCGCGGGTCGTCGTGCAGGCGCACGAACGGCTTGAACAGTTCCTTCTCGCGCTCCGGAGGAATGCCGGGGCCGCGATCGGCCACCACCAGCTGCCAGTACCCCGGCGCGCCCGCGCGTGCGGTGAGCAGCAGTTCGGAATCGGGGGCGTACTTCATCGCGTTGGTGACGAGGTTCTCGGCGACCTGGCGCAGCACGCGCGGATGGATGTTCACCTGCGCCGCCGATTCGGGCAGGCGCAGTTCGGCGCGGATGCCGCGCGCTTCCAGCTGCATCTCGTAGCGCTTGTGCAGCCAGCGCAGCGTTTCGACCAGGTCGGCGCGAGTGGCGCTGGCGGCTTCGTCGGCGCGCTTGTCGGACTGGCTTTCCAGGTAGTGATGGATGTAGCCGAGTGCGTCGTCGGCGCTCTCGTGGATCATCTCGAGGTAGCGCGGCACGCGCTCGGCCTTGCACAGCCCGCTGCGCAGCAGCTCGGCGGCGAACACCACGCTGCTCAGCGGATTCTTCAGGTCGTGCGCCACCAGGTTGACCAGCTCCTCGCGCTCGCGGGCGACGCGTTCCAGGCGATCGCGCGTGAGCTTCAGGCCGACGTGCGCGTTGACGCGCGCCAGCAGTTCCTCGGGCAGGAAGGGCTTGGTGACGTAATCGACCACGCCCGCGTCGAAGGCGCGCAGCAGCAGGTCGCGGTCGTGGGCGGCGGTGACGAACACCACCGGCACCTGCAACGGACCGAGCTCATGCAGGGCGGCGAGCACGTCGAAGCCGTCCATGCCGGGCATCATCATGTCGAGCAGGATCAGGTCGGGCGGGCTCTCGACGTAGCGCTGCAGCGCTTCCTCGCCGGAGCTGGCGGAGACGACTTCGTAGCCCTGCCGGGCCAGCAGCGTGCCGACCACGCGCAGGTTCACGTTCTGGTCGTCGACGACCAGGATTCGGCCCGAATTGCCAGCGGCTACGACCATGCTGCTTCCGTGTCCCCGGGGCAGCGTCGACCCCCTTCGCGCCGCGGATTCATTGGGACAAACGGTATCAGAAAGGCGGGCGATTGCGTGCATGGCGTCCCCCTGTGCCGGGCCGGTACCGCGTCGGCCTCGTAAGGGCGGGACCGCGACGTCCTGTCGCGGTTCGGTCGCCCCGCCGGCTAGAACGCATCGCATCATGTGTCCCCCTACTCACGATCCGCCCCATGCAGCCCATCCTCCGTCCCCTCGGCCGAACCGGCCTGCGCGTCGCCCCGTTCGCCCTGGGTGGCAACGTGTTCGGCTGGAGCGCCGACGAGGCCACGACCTTCACCCTGCTGGATGCTTTCGTCGACGCCGGCTTCGACCTGGTCGACACCGCCGACTCGTACTCGTACTGGGTGCCCGGCAATCAGGGCGGCGAGTCGGAAGCGCTGCTGGGACGCTGGTTCCGCCGCAGCGGCAAGCGTTCGCGCGTGACGCTGGCGACCAAGCTGGGCAAGTGGGAACGCCACCGGGGGTTGGCGCCGGCGACGATCCAGGCGGCGGTCGAAGGCTCGCTCAGGCGCCTGCAGACCGACGCGATCGATCTCTACCAGGCGCACGAGGACGATACGGCGACGCCGCTGGCCGAGACACTCGGCGCGTTCGCGCGGCTGATCGAACAGGGCAAGGTGCGCGCGATCGGCGCGTCGAACTACACCGCCGCGCGACTGGGCGAAGCGCTGGACGTGGCCGAGCGCCACGGCCTGCCGCGATTCGAGACGCTGCAACCGGAATACAACCTCTACGCGCGGGCCGGATTCGAAGCCGCGCTCCAGCCGTTGGCGCGCGAACGCGAGGTCGCGGTGATCCCGTACTACGCGCTGGCGAGCGGCTTCCTCACCGGCAAGTACCGCAGCGAGGCGGACGTGGGCAAGAGCGCCGCGCGTGCCGGCGCGATCGGCAAGTACCTCAATCCGCGCGGGCTGCGCATCGTGCAGGCGCTGGACGACGTGGCCGCCGACCTGCGCGCCACGCCCGCGCAGGTGGCGCTGGCCTGGCTGATGGCGCAGCCGACGATCGCCGCGCCGATCGCCAGCGCAACGTCGCTCGAGCAACTGCACGAACTGCTCGCGGCGGCGCGGTTGTCGCTCAGCGAAGCGCAGCTGGCGCAGCTGGATGAGGCGAGCCAGGAGAGGAACGAGTAGCGGGAAACGACAACACGTGAGCGCCGACTTTCCGTTCCCTTTTCCCGTGCCTTTCGCATGACATCACCATCGAACACCTCTTCCCGCCGCATCGGCCTGGCGATGGCCGCGACCGGCGCCATCCTGTTCTCGGCGAAGGCGATCCTGGCGAAGTTCCAGTACCGCTACGGCGTCGACTCGCTCGACGTGCTCGCGCTGCGCATGCTGCTGTCGCTGCCGCTGTTCGTCGCGCTGGGCGTCCGCGAAACGCGCCGGCCCGACCATGCGCCGATGAGCCGCCGCGATTTCGGCCTGATCGTGATCCTCGGCGTGCTCGGCTACTACCTGTCGAGCCTGCTGGATTTCTGGGGGCTGGAGTACGTGCCGGTCTCGCTGGAACGGCTGATCCTGTTCCTCAATCCGACGTTCGTGCTGCTGATCGGCGTGTTCGCGTTCAAGCGCCGCGTCGCACGCCGCGAATGGCTAGCGCTCGCCGTCAGTTACGCCGGCGTGTCGCTGGTGTTCGTCGAGAGCCTGCGCGTGCAGGGCGAGCACATCCTGCTGGGCAGTGCGCTGGTGCTGCTGGCGGCGCTGAGCTACGCGCTGTACCTGTCGATGTCCGGCCAGCTGATCAAGCGCATCGGTTCGCTGCGGCTGGTGGCGTATGCGATGACGATCTCGACCGCGGCGACGCTCACGCACTACCTGGTCGCGCGCGATCCCTCGCATCTGCTGGAACTGCCCGCGCCGGTGTACGGGCTGGCGGCGATCAACGCGTTCTTCTGCACCTTCCTGCCGGTGACCTTCACGATGGGCGCGGTGGCCCGGCTCGGTGCCGGCACGGCCGCGCAGCTGTCGGTGCTGGGGCCGGTGTCCCTGGTGTTCCTCGGCGCGTGGCTGCTGGGCGAGCCGATCACCGCCGTACAGCTGGTCGGCACCGCCGTGGTGCTCGGCGGCGTGCTGCTGCTCACGCGGCCGGGGGCGAATTCGGTGCCCGTCGCGGAAACGGCGCACAACGCGCCGGAAGACAGCGATGCCCAGAGGACCGGGACGCGCTAGAGCCGCGCGGCCTACAGCCTGCGCCACTGCCCCGGCGCCAGCCCGTCAAGACGATGCGGCCCGATCGCCACCCGCACCAGCCGCAACGTCGGCAGCCCGACCGCGGCCGTCATGCGCCGCACCTGTCGGTTCCGGCCTTCGCTGATGACGATTTCGAGCCACGCATCCGGCACCGTCTTGCGGAACCGCACCGGCGGATCGCGCGGCCACAGCGCCGGCGTGTCGATGCGGCGCGCCTTGGCTGGACGCGTCGGCCCATCGTTGAGCTGGACGCCGCGCCGCAGCGCCTCGACCTGCGCGTCGGACGGATCGCCTTCCACCTGCACCCAGTACGTCTTGGGTTCCTTGTGGCGCGGATCGGTCAGCCGGTGCGCGAGCGCACCGTCGTCGGTGAGCAGCAGCAGGCCTTCGCTGTCGTGATCGAGCCGGCCGGCGGCGTAGACGTCGCGTGGCAGCCCGAACTCCGCCAGCGTCCGTCGCGGCGGCGTGCTGCGGTCGGTGAACTGGCAGAGCACGCCGTAGGGTTTGTTGAGGGCGATGAGCATCTTCAAGCCCCTCTCCCTGCGGGAGAGGGGCTGGGGTGGGGGGCGGCGAAGTGGCGCGGCCGGCACTCGTCGTACCGGCTTCCGAACCGGGTGGATTGGAATGGGAACAGCGTGGGTTACGGCTTCACGAACCGCATCGTCATCCGATCGCTCTCGCCGATCGCCTTGTAATTCGCGTCGTCCTTCGCGTCGTGCTGGTTCGACGGCGGCAGCGTCCACACGCCGTTGGGATGATCGGCGGTGTCCTTCGCGTTGGCGTTGATCTCGCTCTTCGCATCCAGCTTGAAGCCGGCCTTCTGCGCCAGCTCGATCACCAGCGCCTCGGTGAGGTAGCCGGAGGTCTTCATCTTCTCGATGTCCGTGCCCGGCTTGGCACGATGGTCGACCAGGCCCAGCGTGCCGCCCGGCTTGAGGACGTCGAAGAACGCCTTGAAATACGCGTCCGCCGTGCCGTCGTCGACCCAGTTGTGGGCGTTGCGGAAGGTCAGGACCACGTCGGCCGAACCGGCGGGACCGAAGTCCGGCGCCTTCGGATCGAAGTTCTGGACCTTCGCCTTGCCGTACACGCCGGTGTCGGCGAGCCGCCTGGTCATCGCCTCGCTCTGGCGGTAGCGGTACTGCGGCTGGTTCGGGATCGCGGGGTCGTACATGGCCGCGACGTACTGGCCGCCGTTCTTCAGGTACGGCGCGAGGATCTCGGTGTACCAGCCGCCGCCGGGGGTGATCTCCACCACCGTCTGGTCGGGCTTCACGCCGAAGAAGGCGAGCGTCTGCGCCGGATGGCGGTACTGGTCGCGCAGCACGTTCTTCGGATCGCGCGCGGACGAGGCCACCGCAGCCTGCAGCGCCGGGTCGGCGACGGCGGTTGCGGCGGCCTTCGGCGCGGGCGTTGCCTGCGCGAGGGCATCGGCGTTGACGACGAGCAGGGCGGGGACGAGTGCGGCGAGCAGCAGGCGCTTCATGCGGATCTCCATGCGGATGGGCCGTGAACGGGCGGCCAGACTAACGCCAACGAAGTGGCGGCCACCATCAACGGACGGCACGGGGCCGGGCTTTGGGTGCAGCTTTCGAAGGCGTTTTCGCGGCGGACTTCGCGGCCGGCTTGCGACCGGACTTGCCGGCCGGCCTGCGCGCGCCGGGCGTGGGCGGCGTCATCGCGTCGCTGGCCGCGTACACGGCCGCTTCCTCCAGCAGCCAGTCGCGGAACCGCGCCAGGCCGCGGTGATCGCGCGAACGCGGCGGATACACCAGGTAGTGCGCGAACTCGGTCTTCAGGCGTTCGTCGAACAGTTCGACCAGCCGCCCGGCCTCGATCAGCGGCCGGGCCAGCGTCACGCGTCCCAGCACGATGCCCATGCCTTCGGCCGCGGCGCGATGCAGGTTCTCCGAATCGTCGAAGATCGCCACGAAACGCGCCGGCGGCGAGCCGCCGAAGCGCGCGAACCACTCGCTCCAGCGACCGCCCGGCGCGCCGAGCAGCGGGAACTGGTCGAGGTTGGCGAGCGTCGGCCGGCCGAGGCGTTCGATCAGCGCGGGGCTCGCGGTCGGGGTCATCCAGTCGTCGAACAGGTGCACCGCTTCCACGCCCGGCCACTTGCCCGGGCCGAAACGGATGCCGGCGTCGATGGCCATTTCGCGCGAGAAGTCGATCGGATCGACGTTCGATTGCAGGCTGATCTCCAGCTGCGGATGCGCGGCGAGGAAACGCGGCAGCCGCGGCACCAGCCAGCTGGAGGCGAAGGAGGGCATCAGCGTCACCGCGAGCGCGTCGTCGCGGCGCACGCGGCGCGGCGCGAGCGCCAGTTCGATCGCTTCCAGGTGCGGCGCGATGCGGTCGTACAGCACCTGGCCGTGTTCGGTGAGCTTCACCCCGCGCGCGCCGCGCACGAACAGGCGGCGGTCGAGGCGTTCCTCGATCGCGCGGATCTGGTGGCTCAGCGCACTCACGGTCAGGTGCATGGATTCGGCGGCACGGGTGAGGTTCCCCGCGCGCGCGGCGGCGATGAAACCCATCAGGGCCTGCAACGGCGGACGGCTCATTCGACCTCCTCCCGGCAACGGCGCCTCTTGAAGCGGATTCAACACTGGCTTGCAGAACCGTCGCTTTTTCGGGCTCCGGCGCGGGCGTATCTTGCAACGCACTCAAGGAAGTTGTCCACGCCACGCAGGCCGCCGCACACCGGGAGTAACGCCATGAACGTGTTCACCAACCTCTTCTTCTCGCAGGGCCAGCAGGCCCGGCCGCATCCGTTCGACGAGGGCGACGATCGCTACGCGCACGGCTACGGCAACCGCATCGCCTCGGCGCGCGTGTTCGCTCCGCTGGGCCATGCCAGGTCGGAGCGCCCGGACGATGCCGCTTCGCTCGCGTTCGACGCCGAGCTGGCGCTTGGCGGTTGCGGCTGAGGCAAAACCACCGCCGACCGCGAAGTTCCCCCGCTTCAATCTCCAGGCCTTTTCCCCAGCGCCGCGTCCCACCGCGGCGCTTTTCTTTTCCTGTCCGACGAACGGACCTCACCGGCCCGGCTCGCGCGGGCGATTGTTTGCCCCAGGTGAAGGGCCTACAATCGCGAACGATTCTCATTCGTTGGCGAGCCGGCGTCGTGGACCCGGTGTTCCCGGGACGGGCGCCAACCTTACCCACAGGTCCCCGATGCAATCCCACCGTTCGTCCGTCCGGTCGCTGCCGGTCTCGATCCGCCACGCCCTCGCGCTCGCGCTGCTCGCCGGCGCGGCCATGCCTGCTTCCGCACAGGACAGCGCGACCGACCTCGATTCCGTCGAAGTCCGCGCCCCCATCGCCCGCACCGCCGGCACCGCGACCAAGACCGACACGCCGATCCGCGAGATCCCACAGTCGATCTCGGTCGTCACCGACCTGCAGATGAAGGAGCGCGCGATCCACGGCATCGAGGAAGCGATGTGGTTCACCGCCGGCGCGCAGGGCGGTGGCTACGGCGGCGATCCGCGTTCGGACTGGCTGCTGCTGCGCGGCTTCACCCCGGCGCGCTACCTCGACGGCCTGGCGCTCGCCGACGGCAGCGGCACCGGCATCACCCGCATCGAGCCTTACGGCCTGGAGCGCGTGGAAGTGCTCAAGGGCCCGGCGTCGGTCGCCTACGGCGCGATGCCGCCGGGCGGCATGGTCAATTACGTGAGCAAGCGTCCGACCAGCGAAACCCTGCGCGAAGTCGAGGTGCAGGTCGGCAGCTACGACCTGTTCCAGCTCGCCGGCGATTTCGGCGGCAAGCTCACCGACGACGGCGTGTGGACCTACCGCCTCACCGCGCTGGCGCGCCAGAGCGACGACCAGGTCGATTTCGTCCATGACGACCGTTATTTCATCGCGCCCGCGCTGACGTGGAAGCCGGACGAGGCGAACTCGCTGACCCTGCTCGCGCGCTGGCAGAAGAACGACACCGTCGCCGGCGCCGGCTTCCTGCCGGCCGAAGGCACGCTGCTGCCGAACCCGCACGGCCGCATCCCGCCCAACCGCTTCACCGGCGAGCCGGGCTTCAACAACTACGACAAGACGATGTCGTCGCTGGGCTGGGAGTATTTCCATGACTTCGGCGGCGGCGCGACGTTCCGCCAGAACCTGCGCTACGGCGTGACGGAGATCGATCCGAGCACTTCGGTCGGTGCGTTCGGCCTGCTCGCCGACCAGCGCACGCTGATGCGCTACCTGTGGAACACCGAGGAAGAGAGCAGGAACTTCGGCGTCGACAACCAGCTGCAGTTCGACTTCGCCACGGGCGCGGTCGAGCACACGCTGCTCACCGGCCTGGATTTCCGCCGCGCTCGCAACGACTACGCGTCGGCCTTCACCTTCGAAGGCGCACCGACGCTGGACATCTTCGAGCCGGTGTACGGCGCGCCGATCGTCGAGCCCGACTTCACCTCGCGCACGCGCCAGACGCAGTCGCAGTTCGGCCTGTACGCGCAGGACCAGATGAAGGTCGACCGCTGGGTGGTCACGCTCGGCGCGCGCCAGGACTGGGTCGGCACCGACACCCATGAAGTGATCGGCGGCACGCAGTCGCACCAGAGCGACGACAAGTTCTCCGGCCGCGTCGGCGTGAACTATCTCTTCGACAACGGTTTCGCGCCTTACATCGGCTGGTCGCAGTCGTTCCAGCCCACGGTGGGCACGGACTTCTTCGGCAACGCGTTCGTGCCGACCACCGGCGAGCAGACCGAAGTCGGCATCAAGTACCAGCCGGCCAGCAACCGCATCCTCGCCACGCTCGCCGCGTACGAGCTGGTGCAGGAAAACACGCTGGTGGTCGATCCGAACCACACGCTGTATTCGATCCAGCAGGGCGAGACGAAGGTGCGCGGCGTGGAGCTGGAAGGCCGCTGGAACCCGGGCAACGGCCTGAGCGTCTACGGCGCCTATACCTACACCGATTCGGAAGTGACCCAGTCCACCGATCCGCTGTCGATCGGCAAGGAAATCCCGTTGCAGCCGGAGAACGTGGCCTCGCTCGGCGGCGATTACACCATCACCTCCGCTCGCGGGCCTGGGCTTCGGCGCGGGCGTGCGCTACACCGGCGCGCACTACGGCGATGCGTACAACGACTGGCGCACGCCTTCGTACACCCTGTTCGACGCGTCGGTGCATTACGACATCGGCGCGTGGCGCCTGCAGCTCAATGCGCAGAACGTCGGCGACAAGGAATACATCGCCACCTGCAACAGCGCGACGTGGTGCTACTACGGCTACCCGCGCACGGTGACCGCGACCGCGCGTTACCAGTGGTGACCTGACGGATCGACACCATGAACCCGCTCGCCGCCACCATCGCCACCATCGCCGCCATCGCGCTATCGCTGCTCTCCGCGGCATCGCTGTATGCCGCTTCGAGACATTGCCGCTGGCCGGCATGGCGGCGGCATGCCGCGCGCGGCAAGCTCGTCGTCGGCGTGCTGGCGATCGCGTCGCTGTGGGTGTGGATCGCGCAGCTCGGCGTGGGTGCCGGACTGTGCGCGATGCTGGGGACGTGGATGCTGGGGTTGATGGCGTTCCCGTATCTCGCATGGCGCACCGGCGCGGAAGACAACGGAGGAACCCGCTGATGTGGTCGCGCGCGTTCGCCGGGATCGTGCCGGGCTTCCTGTTGTCGGCGGGCGTGGTCGGGCTGGTCGCGTGGTCCCTGCCGGGCCCGTGGCAGGCCACGATCGTTCCCGGAATCATCGCGTTCTTCATCGTGTGGATCGCGGTGATGGGCGCGAGCTTCCAGTTCGCCAACGGCAAACGCGCGTGGGCGTGGCTGGGCTCGCTCGCCGCGGTGTCGCTGGGCGCGCTGTGGCTGCTGCAATGGCTGCGCTGGATCGAGTGAGGCGGACATGAAACTTTCCTCCAACACGCTGCGCACGTTCACCACGCTGCACACCTGGGTCGGGCTCGTCGCGGGCTTCGGATTGTTCGTCGCGTTCTACGCGGGCGCGATCACCATCTTCCACCACGACTTGCAGGCATGGCAGTCGCCGCACGGCATCCACGCCACGTCGCAGACGCTCGCGCAGGCGCAACACCTGCTCGACGAAACGCTGGCGCGCCATCCCGACGCGCGCAAGCACGTGGGCATGGTGTTCCCCGGCGAGGAATACCCGGTCACCGCGACCTACTGGCCGGATGCGAACGGCACCTGGCACTACGCCACGACCGAGCATCCCGAAGGCACCGGCGAGATGCCCGGCGGCGTGCTGTCGGAACTGGTCAACGCGCTGCATTACTCGCTCGGCATCCCGGTGGCCGGCACGTACCTGATGGGCATCGTCAGCCTGTTGTACGGGCTGGCGCTGATTTCCGGCGTCGTGATCCACCTGCCCAAGCTCGTCGACGACCTCTTCGCGCTGCGCCCCGGCCGCAACCTCAAGCGCATGTGGCAGGACGCGCACAACGTCATCGGCGTGCTGAGCCTGCCGATGCACATCATGTTCGCCGTCACCGGCGCGCTGCTGTGCCTGGCGATGATCGTGATGCTCGCGCTCAACCCGCTGGTCTATCGCGGCCAGCTGATGACCGCGCTCGGCCCGGCGATGGACACCGCGCCGGTGATCGCGCCGGCCGGTCGCGAGCAGCCGATCGGCTCGCTGGCGATGTGGCGCGAGCGCGCGATCGCCGTGGCGCGCGAGCAGGGCCTTGCCGATTTCGAACCCGCCTACCTCAAGCTCGCCAACGCCGGCGATGCGAACGCGACGGTGGAAGTCACCGGCGAATCGTCGGGCACGCTGGGCCCGCCGGGATCGGTGGCGATGAACGCCAACACCGGCGAGGTGCTCGCCACGCAGCTGCCCGGCCAGCGCGATGCGAACCACGCCACGCTCGCCTCCGCGTACGCGCTGCACTTCGGCGAATTCGGCAACGCCTGGGTGCAGTGGCTGTACTTCCTGCTCGGACTGGGCGGCGCGTTCCTGTTCTATTCGGGCAACCTGTTGTGGATCGAATCGCGCCGCAAGCGCCGCCAGGCCGAACAGGGCCGCGCGCAGCTGTGGATGGCGCGCGCGACCGTCGGCGTGTGCATCGGCGTGTGCGTGGCGATCTCGGTGGCGTTCATCGCGACGCAGCTGCTGCAGTCGCCGGCGCTGTCGGGCGTCGGACTCGCCTTCGGCGTGAACGCCGCGTGCTTCGCGACCTGGGCGCTGTGCGCGCTGTGGGCCGCGCTGCGTCCGCCGATCCGCGCCGCGCAGGAACTGCTGTGGGCGGCGGCGTTCACGACCGCGTTGATCCCCGCCGCGCACGGCGTCGTCACCGGCGCGTGGTGGTGGGCCAGCGCCGCGGCCGGGCAATGGTCCCTGTTCGCGATCGACGCGGGCGCGATCGCGATGGCGGTCGGCTTCGCATGGCTCGCCCGCGTGACCGCGCGACGCATGCGCGAAGGCGAAGCGAACAGCGTGTGGGCGTTGGCGCCGGCGGCGGTCGCCGCGCGCGTCGAAGCGCCGCAGCCCTGAACGGGCGCGTGGCGAACGCGCCATCGCCGATGGCCCGACGCCGCGCCTGAAGCCTGCGTGGCATCATCGGCGGCCGGGAATTTCGATCATCCGCTGGACCGGGCGCAGTTCCGCCGCCCGGCGCATCGGGCGGGCGTGGAGCTCTATCGGGCGCACATCGTGCGCCATGCCTTCGAGCCGCACACGCACGAGGCGTACGGCCTGGGCGCGATCGAAACCGGCGTGGAGCGGTTCCGCTATCGCGGCAGCGATCACCTGGCGCCGCAGGATTCGCGGGTGATGATGAATCCGGACGTGCTGCATACCGGCCGCGCCGAGACCGACGGCGGCTGGCGCTATCGCATGGCCTACATCGACGCGGAGGTGGTGGAGACCGTGACCGGGCAGCGCGGACTGTGGTTCCGCGATGCGGTCGAGCACGATGCGCCGCGCGCGCGGCGGGTCACCGGACTGCTCGATGCGTTGTGGTGCACCGATGAACCGCTGGCCTTCGACGGGCTGATGGTGGAGCTGCTCGACGCGTTCTCGGACCAGGCGCGCGCCGCGCGTCCGGTGGAGCGGCACGCGTCGCCGCGCTTCGCGCGCGTCGTCGAGTACCTGCGCGACAACCTCGCGCGGCGACTCACGCTGGATGAACTGGCGGCGGTCGCGGAGCTGAGCCCGTTCCATTTCCTGCGCGCCTTCCGCGCGCAGTACGACGCCACGCCGCAGCAGATGCTGATGGCGCTGCGCTTGTTCGAGGCGAAGCGGCGGCTGGCCGGCGGCGTCGCGCCGGCGCAGGTGGCGGTCGAAGTGGGCTTGAGCGACCAGGCGCACCTGACGCGGGCGTTCGCGCAGCGGTATGGGGTGACGCCGGGGCGGTATCAGAGGCAGGTGCGGGGTTGAGCTCTCGATCTCCTCCTTCTCCCTTCGGGAGAGGATGCCCGAGGGCGGATGGGGGGAACGGAGGATCAAGGCTGCAACCCGCCTCACTGCGCTGGTGGTTGTGCGCTTCCACTTCGTTGCCCTCACCCACCTCTCCCGCAGGGAGAGGGGCTCAGACCGCAATCTCGTTCAATACACCTAGCCCACAAAGCCCCACGCTGCGCCCATGTGGACCGGAACCCTCTACGCCCTCGCCGCCGGCCTGATGTGGGGCCTCGTCTTCGTCGCGCCGCTGCTGCTGCCGGAGTACCCGGCGACGCTGCAGTCGGTCGGGCGTTACCTCGCCTTCGGGCTGATCGCGCTGCCGCTGGCGTGGATGGACCGCGCGGCGCTGCGGCGCCTGTCGCGCGCGGACTGGATCGAGGCGCTGAAGCTCGCCGCCATCGGCAACCTGCTCTATTACGTGTGCCTGGCCAGCGCGATCCAGCGCGCCGGCGCGCCGCTGCCGACGATGATCATCGGCACGTTGCCGGTGGTCATCGCCATCAGTGCGAACCTGCGCGACCACCGCCGCGACGGCCGCCTGCCGTGGCGGCGGCTGGCGCCGTCGCTGCTGCTGATCGCGCTCGGCATCGCCTGCGTCAACCGGGTCGAGCTGCAAGCGCTGCGCGCGCAGCCCGATGCCAGCGCCGCGCGCTACCTGCAGGGTGCGCTGCTGGCGGTGGTCGCGGTGGCGTGCTGGACCTGGTACCCGCTGCGCAACGCCGACTGGCTGCGCGCGCATCCGGACCGCAACCCGCGCACCTGGGCCACCGCGCAGGGCGTCGCGACCCTGCCGCTCGCGTTCGTCGGATACGCGCTGCTGTGGGCCGGGATGGCCGCGGTGGGCAGCGACTTCGCGATGCCGCTCGGCCCGCGTCCGTGGTTCTTCCTCGGCCTGATGGCGTGCATCGGACTGTTCGCCTCGTGGCTCGGCACGATGTGCTGGAACGCCGCCAGCCAGCGGCTTCCCACCGCGCTGGTCGGCCAGCTGATCGTGTTCGAGACGCTCGCCGCGCTCGCCTACGCCTTCATCCTGCGCGGGCGCGTACCCGAACCGCTGACCCTGGCCGGCATCGCGCTGCTGATCGCGGGCGTGATGTGGGCGGTGCGGATCCGCCCGGAGCCGGTCGCCGCCGAAGGCCATGCGGGCTGAACTCCGCCGGCTGAACCTCGCGGCCTGAACGCGCCTTTTCGCGCGGCGTGAAGGCCGCCGCGGTTCCGCCATCACGCGCGAGCCGCTACGATCCCCGCACGGCGCGGCGAAGCATCGCGCCGCCTGGGATGGAGCGCACGGGGAAGCGCATGTCGACGAGACTCCTGATCGTAGTGCTGTCGCTGGCGTTGGGCGCGGTGAGCGGCGCGTTCGGCTGGTCGCTGATCGCCGGCAAGCGCCAGGCCGCCGCACTCGCCGCCGCGCGCGAGGAAGGCCGCAAGGCCGCCGAGAAGGCCTACAGCGACGAGATGGCCGCGCTCAAGCCGGTCAGCTTCGCAAAGGCGGCCGATGCCGACAGCAAGGCCGGCGGCGTGCAGTTCGGCTACGAATACGTGAAGCCGAAGAACCCCGAGCTCGAACCGTTCTACAAGCTCGCGCACGACACCGACATGCTGCGCCACATCCCCGAGGTGCAGGCCATCGACGGCATGCTGATGCTGCCGCGCCCGATCAACTACGTCACCGCCGAATGCGGCGAGGTCAACGCGTTCTATTCGCCCGAACGCAACGAAGTCGTCATGTGCTACGAGACCATGCAGGTGCTCGAGCAGCGCGGGCGCGAACTCGCCGCGCACAACAAGCTGCCCGACACCTACGCGCAGCAGTACCTGGATGCGAACTTCCGTTTCATCCTGCTGCACGAGACCGGCCACGCGCTGATCACGCTGCTGGAGATCCCGATCACCGGCCGCGAGGAAGACGCGGTCGACCAGCTCGCGACCACGCTGATGCTGCGCTTCGCCGGGCTCGACGAATCGACCACCACCGTGACCGAGAACCTGCGCATGGCGTCGAACTGGTTCCTCGCGCGCAGTACCGGCGAGTACAACCTCGACGCCTACGCCGACCAGCACGCACTGGGCGAGCAGCGCTATTTCAACCTGCAGTGCCTGCTGTACGGCAGCGATCCGGCGCGTTACCTGAGCATCGTCACCGACGGCGACCTGCCGGAGGCGCGCGCCAAGGGATGCCCGGAGGAATCGCGTCGCGTCAGCCGCTCGTGGCTGCGCCTGCTGCTGCCGTACGTGGCGCCCAAGTACGAGATGACCGAAGAGAAGGCGAACCGCCTGTTCGAACAGCGCGACCGCGAACGCGAGCGCAACACGGACCGGTCGTACATCCGCTGAAGCCGGGCGCGCGCGGGGAAGGAACGGGCGCCGGGCACGCGGGGTGCGCCGTTCACGGCTACCGGCCCTGATCACTCGTTCCCCGTTTCCGGTCCTTCGTCGTCCCAGGCCCGCGTTCGTCGCAGTCGCGCTTCCGCCCCGCCCCGGGGCCGCTATGCTGCGCCGCATTCCATCGTGTCGGGACGTTTCGTGCTCAAGGGTCTGGCCTTCGTACTGCGCATCGCCGCCGCCTGGCTGCTGGCGTTGCTGGTCGTGTCGGCCATCTGGAACGAACTGCCGGTGCTCGGCCGGCACGATTGGCTGCTCAGCATCGCCGGCATGGCGACGATGGCGCTGGTCGTGGTCGCCGCGTCCTCGCACCTGGGACGCGTGCGGCTGATCGCGGGACGCGTCGACAAGGAAGCGCTGGACAACCGCCAGCGCCGGCAGGTGGAAGTCCCGTTCGATGCGGGCGAGGCGTTCGACCTGGTCGAGGCCGCCGTGCGCGAGCTGCCGCGCGTGCAGCAGGTCGAAAGCGCGCGCGACAGCCTGCAGCTGCGCGCGATCGTCGAACGCCCCGACAACGACGGCGACTACCCGCTGGGCCGCTGGAACCCGATGCGCTGGTTCGGCGTGCCGCGCAACCGCATCCACGCCACCGTGGTGCCGGGCCACGACGCGGCCAGCGTCACGCTGATCTGCGAACCCGAAAGCCCCACGTGGAGCGACTGGTTCCTGGTCGATGAAGGCACCAACTTCGAGAACGCCGAGGCGATCGCGCGCGCCATCAGCCGGCGCGTCGCGCAGCGCCGGCGCGACGAGAAGTCCGAGGCCGCGCAGACCGCCACCGAGAAGGAACTCACCGTCGCGCGCCTCAACCTGCTGCACGCGCAGGTCGAACCGCACTTCCTCTACAACACGCTCGCCAGCGCGCAGCTGCTCACGCGCAGCGATCCGGCGCGCGCCGACGAGATGCTCGGCCACCTCATCCAGTACCTGCGACGTTCGCTGCCGAGCACCGACAACGAGATGTCCACGCTGGGCGTGGAACTCGAACGCGCGCTGGCCTATCTGGAAATCCTCAAGATCCGCATGGGGTCGCGACTGTCGGTGCAGGTTGATGTGCCCGAATCGCTGCGCGCCACGCCGCTGCCGCCGATGGTGTTGCAGACGCTGGTGGAGAACGCGATCAAGCACGGCCTTGAACCGCGCACCGGCGGCGGCACCGTGTGGATCCGCGCGCGCCGCGTGGACGACGTCGTCGCCGTTACCGTCGCCGACGATGGCGAAGGCTTCAACACGAAGACCAGCGGCACCGGCATCGGCCTGAAGAACGTGCGCGAACGCCTGCGCCTGCTGTATGGCGCGAGCGCGGCGCTGTCGGTGGTCGCGAATTTCCCCAGCGGCGTGGCCGCGACCATCTCCGTGCCGCCCGCGATTCCGACGGAGAACCGTCATGTCTGAGACGACGCTGTCCGAGCGTGCTTTCACCTGCATCGTCGCCGAGGACGAGACGCTGCTGCGCGAGGCGCTGGTGAAGCAGCTGCGCGAAGCGTGGCCGGAACTGCAGATCCTCGCCGAATGCGAGGACGGCGCGAGCGCGCTCGAAGCCCTGTCCGAACACACGCCGGGCGTCGCCTTCCTCGACATCCGCATGCCGGGCATCACCGGGCTCGAAGTCGCCGCCGCTGCGGCGCAGGTTTCGCCGCGCACGCAGATCGTGTTCGTCACCGCGTTCGACCAGTACGCGATCGACGCCTTCGAACGCGGTGCGGTCGATTACCTGCTCAAGCCAATCTCGCCCGCGCGTCTTTCCACCACCGTGCAGCGCCTGAAGGAGCGCACGGGCCAGAACGACGCGGCCGTGCTGGCCGATCTGCTGCAACGGCTCGGTGCGCGACCGGCCGCCGCCACGTCGACGCCGCTGACCTGGATCACCGCCAGCGCCGGGCGCGAGACGCGGCTGATCCTGGTGGACGAAGTCGCCTACTTCCGCGCCGACAACAAGTACACCACCGTCGTCACCGCGGAAGGCGAAGCGCTGCTGCGCACGCCGATCCGCGAACTGCTGGGCGTGCTCGATCCGAACACGTTCAAGCAGATCCACCGTTCCACCATCGTCAACCTCAAGGCGATCGCCGGCATCGTGCGCGACGACACCGGGCGCGGCACGGTGCGCCTGAAATCGCGGCCCGAAACGCTGCCGGTCAGCGCGCCTTTCATGGCGCTGTTCCGCCACATGTAACACCGACGCTTCCGGCAACGGATCGCCATTCCATCTGCGAGGTGCACCATGAAGTTCCAGGCGCTGTTGTATTTCGTGCTGTCGATGTTCGGTTGCGACGTCGGACGAAGCACGTTCGTCGACCGCATCGTGCATGACGGCGCGGCCACGCTGGAGAGCCGCGCGGTGGTCGAAGCCGGCATCGCGCGCTTCGAATGCCTGCGCAGCGCGAGCGGGCAGTGCTACTACACGCTGTTCCCGCGCGATTGTTCCGCTTCGAACGGCAAGGATGCGGGCTGCCTGACGAAGCCGATCCGGCAGTTCGCCGTCGCCGATGGCGACACGAGGCAGATCGCGGGGCTGCGGGATTTCCGGTTGTGCGTGAGCGATGAGAATGGCGCTGCGGCGCCGGCTTGCCCGGTGGCGAAACCGACCGCGCGCTGACCGCTCTTGTAGCCCGGGTAAGCGAAGCGTACCCGGGGAAACGTTCCGAGAGGCTTCGGGTGCGCTTCGCTAACCTGGGCTACAAAGGCTGGTAAGCGAAGCCACCCGGAAGTTGTCGCACAAACGACGCGCCATCGCGCGTCACTTCACCCCTCCCCAATCCTCCCCTGCAAGCAGGGGAGGGTGACGGTGGCGACGGACCCTCAGAGGGCCGCCAGCGCCGCGTTGAACGTTTCGCTCGGACGCATCGCCTTGGCGAGCTTGCCCATGTCCGGGTGGTAGTAACCGCCGATGTCCACCGGCTTGCCCTGCGCGGCGATCTGCTCGTCGACGATCTTCTGCTCGTTCGCTTCCAGCGCGTCGGCCAGCTTGCCGAATCGCGCGGCGAGTTCGACATCGCTCGTCTGGTTCGCCAGCGCGCGTGCCCAGTACATCGCCAGGTAGAAATGGCTGCCGCGGTTGTCGATGCCGCCGACCTTTCGCGAGGGCGACTTGTCGTTGTCGAGGAACTTCGCGTTCGCCTCGTCCAGCGTGTCGGCCAGCACCTTTGCGCGCGCGTTGCCGGTATGGTTGGCGAGGTGTTCCAGCGAGGCGGCCAGCGCGAGGAACTCGCCCAGCGAATCCCAGCGCAGGTAGTTCTCCTCGACGAACTGCTGCACGTGCTTCGGCGCCGAACCGCCGGCGCCGGTCTCGAACAGGCCACCGCCGGCCATCAGCGGCACGATCGACAGCATCTTCGCGCTGGTGCCCAGTTCCATGATCGGGAACAGGTCGGTGAGGTAGTCGCGCAGCACGTTGCCGGTGACCGAGATCGTGTCCTTGCCGTCGCGGAAGCGCGAGAGCGAGAGCTTCATCGCCTCCACCGGCGACAGGATGCGGATGTCCAGGCCTGCGGTGTCGTGGTCCTTGAGGTAGCGCTCGACCTTCGCGATCAGGTTCGCGTCGTGCGCGCGCTGCGGATCGAGCCAGAAGACCGCCGGCGTGTTCGACAGGCGCGCGCGGTTCACCGCGAGCTTCACCCAATCCTGGATCGGCGCGTCCTTGGTCTGGCACATGCGCCAGATGTCGCCGGCTTCGACCGTGTGCTCCATCAGCACGTGGCCGGCGTCGTCGAGCACGCGCACCACGCCGTCGGCGGGGATCTGGAAGGTCTTGTCGTGGCTGCCGTATTCCTCGGCCTTCTGCGCCATCAGGCCGACGTTGGGCACCGAGCCCATCGTCGCCGGATCGAACGCGCCATGCGCCTTGCAGTCGTCGACGACGGCCTGGTAGATGCCGGCGTAGCAGCGGTCGGGAATGATCGCCTTGGTGTCCTGCAGCTTGCCGTCGGTGTTCCACATGCGGCCGGAGTCGCGGATCATCGCCGGCATCGACGCGTCGACGATGACGTCGCTGGGCACGTGCAGGTTGGTGATGCCCTTGTCGGAGTTCACCATCGCCAGCGACGGGCGACGCGCGTATTCGGCGGCGATGTCGGCCTCGATCGCGGCGACGGTTTCCGGCGGCAGTGACGGCAGGCGCGCGTAGAGGTCGCCGATGCCGTTGTTCGGGTCGAAGCCGGCGCGGGCCAGCACGTCGGCGTGCTTGGCCAACGTGTCGCGATAGAAGCGCTTGACCACGATGCCGAACATGATCGGATCGGACACCTTCATCATCGTGGCCTTCAGGTGCAGCGAGAACAGCACGCCGCGCGCGAGCGCGTCGTCGATCTGCGCATCGACGAAGGCCGACAGCGCCTTGGCGCTCATCAGCGAGGCGTCGATGACTTCGCCGGCCTGCACCTTGATGTTGGTCTTGAGCATGCTGCGGCGGCCGTCGCTGCCGGTGAGTTCGATCGAGACCGTGCCAGCCTTGTCGATCACCTTGGACTGCTCGCTCGCGTAGAAATCGCCGGCGTCCATGTGCGCGACGTGCGAGGCCGAATCGGCGCTCCACGCGCCCATGCGGTGCGGATGCTTGCGCGCGTAGTTCTTCACCGAAAGCGGCGCGCGGCGGTCGGAATTGCCTTCGCGCAGCACCGGGTTCACCGCGCTGCCCTTGACGCGGTCGTAGCGCGCCTTGATGTCGTTTTCCTGCTCGCCCTTGGGCTCTTCCGGGTAATCCGGCAGCGCGTAGCCCTGCTGCTGCAGTTCGGCGATGGCGGCCTTGAGCTGCGGCACCGACGCTGAGATGTTGGGCAGCTTGATGATGTTCGCGTCCGGCGTGGTCGCGAGCTGGCCCAGTTCAGCCAGGTCGTCGGCGATCTTCTGGTCCGGCTTCAGCAGTTCGGGGAACTGCGACAGGATGCGGCCGGCCAGCGAGATGTCGCGCGTTTCCACCGCGATGCCCGCCGGCGCGGTGTAGGCCTCGATGATCGGCAGCAGCGACTGCGTGGCCAGGAACGGCGCTTCGTCCGTCAGCGTGTAGAGGATCTTGGGCGTGTTGGGCATGTCGGCGTGACTCGCTAGCGGAAGACGGGGGCGGGTGCGCGGCTCGTCGCGGCGTGGCGCCGGCGCGGCCTGTTCGACGCGCGCGCCTGGGCGACGCGCAACCCCGGCATTGTCGCGGTTTCGATGCAGCGCGGCAAAGCGCGTGGGCGCAACAGTGAGGCGCGCGCGGGGAGCATGTGACGCCGTTCGCGAGGGTATGGCGCGAACGGGCGCTGCGAGAACTACGGGGGCGCGGTCAGGCCGCGCCGCAGCACTTCTTGTATTTCTTGCCGCTGCCGCACGGGCAGGGTTCGTTGCGGTCGGGCGTGGCTTCGCGGCGGATGGGCTCGCGCGGCGTCAGCGTGTCGATGCGCAGGTGGTGCAGGTCGGCGAGCATGCCCGGAAGCGAGGCGATGATCTCCAGGCGTTCGCGGTAGCTCACCGGCTCGCCGGGCTGTTCGGGATCCTCGCCGACGATCTCGCCGCTGGCGAGGCGGTCGAAGCGCAGGAAGATCTCCTCGACCCAGTCGTGTTCGTCGAGCCAGCGGTCCCAGGCGATCTCGCTCAGCTCGACCGCGCGGAAGAAACCGAAGGCCCAGTCGCGGCCGACGTCGAGTTCGTCGTCCTGTTCCTCTTCCGGATCTTCCGGCAACCACAGCAGCGGGGCGAGATGGTCGGGCAGGTCGTCGTCGCCGTGGCGCACGCGCTGGTTGGCCATGTTCCAGTGGCCGAGCAGCAGGGCCTCGACCTGCTGGCGTTCCTCCTCGTCCTTCCAGCGCGGCGGCGTGCCCCACACGGCGGTCTGCCACTGCTCGAAGGGGATCGTCTCCGGCCCGACGGCCAGCGCCGAGAGATAGCCGTCCAGCGCCTCGAGGTTGAAGCCCTTGAACGGCACGGCGCGCTGGTCGAGCAGCTCGGCCAGGCGTTCGATCTGATCGTCGTCGAGGTAGTTGGGGGCAGCGGGTTTCATGGCGGCTCGGGCTACGCGGGGGCGGGTCATGGTAGTCGCAGTGGGGTTGTCTCGCCGAGAATTCGCGCATGAGCTCCGTGAAATCCACCCCGATCGCGCCTTCGGCCGCATGCCCCTGCGGTCGCGGCCGTCCCTACGGCGAATGCTGCGGCCCGCTGCACGCGGGCGCGGCGGCTCCCGACGCGGAGGCGCTGATGCGTTCGCGCTACAGCGCGTACGTGCTGGGCGACGTGGCGTACCTGCTGGCGAGCTGGCATGCGGACACGCGGCCGGACGCGCTCGACCTGGGCGACGTCGCCGGGACGCGCTGGCTGGGGCTGGACGTGAAGCGGCACACGCCGGTGGATGCGGACCACGCGATCGTGGAATTCGTGGCGCGATACCGCGTCGGCGGCGGCTCGGCGTTCCGGCTGCATGAGATCAGCCGTTTCGTGCGCGAGGACGGGCGCTGGTTCTACGTGGACGGGGTGCTGCCGGCGCGGTGATGCGCGCGCGGCGCGTGCCGGCAGGTACCTTCAAGCACACAAAAAAAGGGCGCGGTAGGGAGCCGCGCCCATGCTTGCCCACCCGTGGGTGGGGGAGAGAGACGATTACTTCACCTCGAAGTCGCGCGTCTGCACGACGGCGCCGTCGAGCATGACTTCGAGCTTGTACTTGCCGGTCGGGAACCCCTTCGGGCTGTTGATGCTGAAGACCGTCTGGCCCGGGCCGGCGAAGTTGATGTCGGCGGTGTCTTCCTTGACGGTCTGGCCGTCCTGGAAGGTCCACTTCGCGCCGAGCTTGGCCGGCACCGCGGCGGCCGGATCGGACGTGGTCGTGCCCACCGAGGCGTTGATCGTGTCGCTCGGCTTGAACGTCGCGGTCGGCGCGGCGACCTTCTTGTCGGCGCCGACGCTGGAGCCCAGATCGACCGTGGTGACCGACACCGTCGCGGCGGGCGCGGGTGCCGGAGCGGGCGCAGGCGCGGCCGGTGCGGTCGTCGCCGGCGGCGTGGTGGTGACGGCGGGTTCTTCTTCCTTCTTCTTGCAGCCGACCAGGGCCACCGACACGAGCAGCGCGGCGGCGATGGCGGTATGCAGGCGGTTACGGGTCGTCATCGAAACTTCTCCTGGGAAGGGCTGGGGCGGTGGGCTGGCGGCGTCATTCGCCGGCCGGCGGAATGCGCAGCACCTGGCCGGGCTGGATGCGGTCGGGATCGTCCAGCTGGTCGCGGTTCGCGTCGAAGATCGCGTTCCACCTGCTGGCCTTGCCGTAGAACTGCTTGGCGATGTGCGAAAGCGTGTCGCCCTTCTGCACGGTGTACGTCTGCGCTTCGCCCGCGGTGGCGGACGTGATCTGCTCGGTGGAGCTGATCGAAGACTGGACGTCGCCGAAATCCGGCTTGATCTGCTCCGTGCTCTCGACGTTGCTCTGCACGTCGGAGAAGTCGGCCTTCTTGTCCGGTGTGGTCACGTGGGGTGTCTCCTGCGCAATGGCGGAGGCACCTTCGCACGCGCCCTGTTAAGGGTAGGTAATCGGAATGCGCGGAAATTCCGCGTTGACGCCGCTCGTCATTGCCGTTCGTCGCGACCCGGCGCCGGGCGCTCGATTCCGGGCGTCGCGCGCCACGGATTGATGTCCAGTCCGCCGCGCCGGGTGTAGCGCGCTTCGACCGACAGGCGCTGCGCGCCGGTGCGTGCGACGAGATCGACGAACACGCGCTCGACGCACTGCTCGTGGAACTCGGCGTGGTCGCGGAACGAGACGAGGTAACGCAGCAACGCGGCGCGATCGAGCTTCGGGCCGTGGTAGTCGATCACGATGCGCGCCCAGTCCGGCTGCCCGGTGACGGGGCAGTTGGACTTGAGCAGCGAGCTGGTGAGCGTCTCGGTCACCACGTGCGAGGCGTCGGCGGCGAGGTGGTCCGCATTCGGCGGGCCGTAGTCGTCGATGTCGATGTCGAGCGAATCGATGCAGTCCATCACCGCGTTGTCGGGCGCGGCTTCGTCGATCGGCGGCAGGCCGAACTCGACGTCGACCGGCGCACCGGCCACGCGCGTGAGGTCTTCGACGATGCGCGCGCGCACGTCGGCTTCCGATGCGAAGCGCGAGGCGTTGAACGAGTTGAGGTAGAGCTTGAGGGACTTGGATTCGACCAGGTTCGGCGAAGCGGCCGGCACCGTGATCGTCGCCGTGGCCACGCGCGGCTTGCCGCGCGCATCGAGCCAGCTCAATTCGTAGGCGTTCCAGCGATCCACGCCGATGAAGGGCAGGGCGCCCGCGTCGATGCCGATGTGGTCGCGGCCGAGCGATCGGGCGATGGGGAACAGCAGGCTCGCGTCGTACTCGCGCGGGTAATCGACGTGTCGGCCGAGGGGGAGATCGTGGTTCATCGCGCGATTTTACCTGCCGCGCCGGCGCGTCCTTCGCACGCGCGCGCTTTGCCGAAACGGGCGTCGGACTCCCGCGCCACATCGAAGTTCCTGCACCTGCCAGTTCAGTATTCAGGTTAAATTTGAGTTAGGTCCGGATACTCCCTCGGCACCGGCGCCACTCGCGTGTCCCCCAAGGCGCCGGATCCAGAACAAATAAAGAGGCTGAGACCTTATGAAGCGTTCCCTGCTTGCCCTGACCCTGCTGGCCGCGCTGCCGTTCGCCGCGTCCGCTGCGGAAAACGTGTCGTACAACTACATCGAAGGCGGCTACGTCGGTACCAGCACCGACACCATCGGCGGTTTCAACGACACCCCGGACACGGACGGCTGGTCGGTCGGCGGCTCCGGCGCCATCGCGCCGAACTTCCACCTGTTCGGCAACTACAGCAGCCAGGAGTTCGACCACAACTTCGGCGACCTGGACCGCTGGCGCCTGGGCGTGGGCTACAACCACGAGATCAACTCCAGCGTCGACCTGCTCACCCGCGTCGCCTACGAGAAGGCCGAGTTCGATGCGATCGACCTGGACGGCTGGAGCGTGGAAGCCGGCGTGCGTGCGGGCCTGACCCCGAACATCGAAGCCTTCGCGCTGGCCGGTTACGAGGACTACGACCAGGGCGTCGACGGCGAGTTCTACGGCCGCGTCGGTGCGCAGGTGAAGTTCAACCAGACCTGGGGCATCAACGGCGAAGTGAAGTTCGTCGACGGCTACACCGAGTACTTCGTCGGCCCGCGCATCAGCTTCTGATGCCGACCCCGCGGTAACACGACAACGCGTCTCTCTCCCCCGATGTCGTGACTGGAAGCCCGGCCTGGCCGGGCTTCTTTTTTCTGGCCGCCGTGCTGGCCGCCGTGCCGTATGTCGCGTCCGCGAACGACAACGGGCTCGACTACACCTGGCTGGAAGGCGGTTACGTGGGTTCGCGCTACGACCTGCATACCGCGACACTCGACCCGGCGAGCGGCTCCTTCGACACCCGCGTCGACACCAGGACCGCCGACGGTTGGGCGGTGCGTGGCGCTGTCGCCATCGCGCCGAACTTCCATCTGTTCGGCAGCTACATCACCCAGGATTACCCGATCACCGACGCCGAGGAATGGCGGGCGGGCGTCGGCTATCGCCACGGCATCTCGTCGAAGACCGACCTGCTGACCGGCATCGCGTACCAGAGATCCGGCGACGACTTCAGTTCCCACGACGGATGGAGCGTGGAAGCCGGCGTGCGCGCCGGGCTGACGCGAATCGAAGGCTACCTGCTGGCCGGCTACCAGGATTACGACGGCGGCATCGACGGCGAGGTCTACGGTCGCCTCGGCGCTCAGGTGAAATTCAATCCAATGTGGGGCATCAGCGCCGAAGTGATGTCCATCGACGGAGACAACCGGTTCTTCATCGGCCCCCGCGCCAGTTTCTGACACGCGACGCAAGCGCCTCTCCGCACTCCCGCAAAGCCCGGCCACGCCGGGCTTTTTCCTTGCGCCGGTAGACCACCGGACGGCCATTGTATTAACGGATTCTTCACGCTATCGTGCGCCCACCGCTGCAATGGCGGCCAGGGATTCATCACCAAAAGGACCAGGGGAATCATGAAGAAGCGTTTCGTTCTGGCTGCCATGCTGGCGGCCGTGCCGTTCGTCGCCTCCGCGCAGGACAACGGCCTGAGCTACACCTACGTCGAAGGCGGCTACAACCAGCTGCGCATCGACCATGACGAGGACGAGCTCCTCGGCGATTTCGACGCCGACGGCGCCTACCTGCGCGGTTCGGTCGCGATCAGCCCGTCGTTCTATCTGTTCGGCAGCTACGCCAGCGGTGAGGACAGCGACAGCGTGAGCATCGACCTGGGGCTCGACGAGGTCTACGAGGCGAAGGTCGACGACGAGCTGACCACCACCGAGTTCGGCGTCGGCTACCACATGCCGATGGGCGAGCGCGTGGACTTCATCGGCGAGCTGGCCTACTTCCGCATGGAAGAGGAGTTCAAGATCTCCGACGAGGAAGGCACCGTTTCGGACAAGTGGCACGTCAATGGCGGTCGTGCGTCGGTCGGCCTGCGCGGCGGCAACGAGCGCGCCGAGGGCTGGGTGAAGGTCGGTTACCTCGACGCCAGCGACTTCAGCGGCAACTTCGTCGGCAGCGTCGGCGGCCAGTTCAAGTTCAACCGCACGTGGGGCGTGGTCGGCGAAGTGGAAGTCTTCGACGAGCTGTCGCACTACATGGTCGGCGTGCGCGCCAGCTTCTGATCGAAGCCGGATGCAGCACCGGAAAGACCCGGCTCCGGCCGGGTCTTTTCGTATGCGACGCCCGCCTCATGCCGGACGCACGCTTTCATGCGAAAGTCCGGCTCGCGTTTGTGCACCTTTCGGGGATCGGATGAAGAAGCAACTCGCACTGGCGGTGGCGCTGGCCGCCGCGCCGTTCGCCGCGCTTGCCGGCGGCCACAGCTATACGTACATCGAAGCCGGTTACGCCCGGCTCGACCAGGAACTGCCGTCGCCGGCGGGGTTCGACGTCGACGACATCGAAGCCGGCGGTTTCTACCTCGCCGGGTCCGTGGCGGTCGCGCCGTCGGTCCACGTGTTCGGCGCTTACCGTGATGGCGACGACGACGTGGGCATCTCGCTGCCGTCGGGTGGCGAGATCGCCAGCGCCGGCGTCGACATGTCGCAGGGCGTGCTCGGCGTGGGCTGGCACCACGACCTGCGCGAGCGCACCGACCTGGTCGCCGAGCTGAGCTGGCTCAGCACGAAGATCGACGTGGAAGACGACCAGGAAGGCGCCAACGACGGTGACGACGTACGCGCGGCGGTCGGCGTGCGACACCTCATCGCCGACAACGTCGAGCTGTGGGTGAAGGGCAACTACACCGATGGCGACGTCTACGACGGCGCCTTCAGCGCCAGCGCCGGCCTGCAATACAAGCTCACCCGCAACTGGGGCCTGGTGGCCGAAGCCGAAGGCGGCGGCGACACGGCGATGTTCGGCGTGGGCGTGCGCGCGAGTTTCTAGGAACTTCACCGCAACGAAAAAGCCCGGCCTTGGCCGGGCTTTTGTTGATGACAGTGCCAGCGATCAGCCGAACAGGTTGCGCGGATACTCAGGCTTCTGTTCGCGCGACAGCAGCAGTTTCAGTCCTTCGCCCGGCGTGATGGCGCCATGCAGGACGCATCGCACCGCGCTGGAGATCGGCAGCTCGATGCCGTGACGTTCGGCCTGGCGCATGACCTCGTCGGCGGTCTGCACCGATTCGACGACCTGGCCGATTTCGCGGACGGCGTCCTCGATCGACTGGCCGCGACCGAGCGCGAGGCCCAGACGCCGGTTGCGCGACAGGTCGCCCGTACACGTGAGCACCAGGTCGCCCAGCCCCGCCAGGCCCATCAGTGTTTCCGCCTTGCCGCCGATGGCATGGTTCAGCCGCAGCATCTCGTTGAGGCCCCGGGTGATTAGCCCGGCGCGGGCGTTGAGGCCCAGCTGCATGCCGTCGGCGACGCCGGTGGCGACCGCGAGGACGTTCTTCATCGCGCCGCCGAGTTCGGCGCCGAGCATGTCGTTGCCGGTGTACGCGCGGAACGCCGGGCCGTGCAGCGCATCGGCCACGCCTTGCGCGAACCGCGCGTCGTTGCCGTGCACCGTCAGCGCGGTGGGCAGGCCCTGCGCGACTTCCTTCGCGAAGGAGGGGCCGGTCACCACGGCCAGCGGCACGTCGGGACCGAGCACCTCTTCGGCGACTTCATGCAGGAACCGGCCGCTGCCGGGCTCGAAACCCTTCGTCGCCCAGGCCACGCCCGCGTGTGCCGGGCGATGCGGCGCGAGCGTGCGCAGCGTCTGCGCGAAGGCGTGCGAGGGCACGACGACCAGCACGAAGTCGGCGTCCTTCAGCGAGCCGGCGAGGTCGGTGGTCGCGCGCAGGGACGCCGGCAGCGGAATGCCGGGGAGGTAGCGCGGGTTCTCGTGGCGGGTGTCGATGGCCTCGATGCAGTCCGCATCGCGACCCCACAGCACGGTCGGATGACCATGCCGTGCGATCAGGGCCGCCAGGGCGGTGCCCCAGGAACCCGCGCCGAGCACCGCAACGCGCGGAAGTGCGTTCGCTTCCATGCCGCGGGCGCGATCAGGCGTTGCCGGCGGTCTCGGCGTCGGCCAGACCCGACTGCTGCTGCGCGGCGCGCTGGCGCAGGCCTTCGGCGTAGAGCGCGTCGAAGTTGATCGGCTGCAGGTAGAACGGCGGGAAGCCGCCGGCCTGGATCAGGTCGCTGATCAGCTGGCGGGTGTACGGGTACAGCACGTTCGGGCAGTGCGTGCCGAGCATCGCGTCCAGCGTCTGCGCGTCGAAGCCGACCAGGCCGAACACGCCGGCCTGCTTCACTTCCGCCACGTACAGGGTCTTGTCGCTGGCGGTGCAGGTCAGGGTGATGCCGAGGACCACCTCGAAGGCGTTCTCGTTCAGGCGCTGCACGCTCTGGTTGAGGTTCATCTGCAGCTGCGGCTGGGCCTGCTCGTTGAAGATCGCCGGGCCGCCCGGAACCTCGAAGGAGACGTCCTTGACGTAGATCTTCTCGACGGTGAACGCCGGGCCGGTGTTGTCGGCGGACGCGGCATTGCCGTTGACGTTTTCTTCGGACATCTCGTGACTCCAGGCAATTAAAAATGCGGAAAGTGGTCGATTATGGCACGCGTCCACGGCGTGCCCGGCTGTTCAGACTGCGTGGGCGAGGGCGCCCCGACGAGCCCGAAGGCTGTCCCCAATGACCGGTGTTGGGGCGCGCGCGGCGTCGATCAACCCCTGCGCGGCGCGGCAAAGTCGCGCGATCAGGCGCGGCCCTTCACCAGCGGCAGGTCGGCCGACTGCCAGGCGCCGATGCCACCGTCCAGCCAGTACACCTGCTTGAAGCCGGCCTTCTTCAGGCGCTTGGCGGCATCCGCCGAGCCCTGTCCGTTGCGGCACACCACCACCACCGGCAGCTCCTTCGCGTTGGCGAGCAGCTTGTTTTCCGGATCGAACTGGCTGGGCTGCACCGACTTGCTGCCGGCGATGTGGCCCTTCTCGAAGTCGTTGCTGGCCGACAGGTCGATCACCAGCGCGTTCTCGCGGTTCATCAGCCCCGTCAGCTCGGCCGGGCGCAGCGCCTTGTAGCCGCGGAACAGGCGCGCGATCTCGGTGTAGAGGATCGCCAGGGTCAGGCCGGCGAGCGCGAGCGAGAGATAGAGGTGGCGCTCGGCGAAGGCCAGCAGGTCTTGGAAGGTCACGGCATCACGCGGCGGAAATCAGGGGGCGGGATTGTCGCAAAAAAGCCAGGAACGAGTGGGGAGGAGTGAGAAACGAGGGGACACCGTCGACCGCTGGGGCGCTTTCCGCTTCCCACTCGTTCCAGCCATCCGGCGTTACTCGCCGTCCCACAGGTCCGGCAGGCCGGTCACCAGCCACCAGTTCTTGGAGGTTTCGTCCCAGCGCCATTCCTCGCGGTAACGGACGGTGCGCTCGGCCTGGGTATGGCGGTTGACCACGCCGATCTCGACGTCCCGCAGCGCCACGCCGCCCTTCTTGTCGGCCGAGCTGTTGCGCTCGCGATAGGCGGTGATCTGCACCTGTTCGTAGCGCTTGAGTTCCAGGTCGGAGACCGGATGCTCCTCGCGGTAGCCCGGTTCGATCAGGCTCAGCGCGCCCTCGAAGTCGCCCCAGCGGATCGCCCCGGACCAGGCGTACTGGTTGGCCTGGAGCTTGTCCATCTTCCCGCGCGGCGCCGCGACGCCGGTGATGGCGAACAGCGCGGCCAGCAGGGCCGCGATCAGCGTTACGGTCAGGCGCATCGGGCGTTCCCCCTTCGAACTGACGGCCATCCTAGCCGGTCGGCGTGGCCGTGGCCCGCGGTTTGGCGATGGCGACATAGCGGGCGGTGAACTCCGTCGCGATTCCGCCGTCGGGCAGCTTCGCGCGGGCGACCAGGCCGATGCGGGCACGGCCGCGTTCGCGCAGGGTCGCGATGAAGCTCGGCCACGCGGCGTCGGGGGCGAGTTCGGCCTCCACGTCCAGGTCGGCGAACAGCGGCGCAAGGTAGCGGATCTGGCTGTCGGCGACGAAGACCTCCGCTTCCAGCCCGGCCTCCTCGACGTGCAGCGACACCAGCCCCCACGAGGCGAGCGTCATCATCGACGCGAGGCTGCCGCCGAACGCGCAGCCCTTGTCGTTGACGTGCGTGGACAGTGGCGCGTGCAGGCGCAGGCGGTGGCCGTCATAGCCGGCGACGACGACGTCCATCGCCGCGACGGGCGGCATCGACTGGTAATGCCGGTGCAGGCGGGCGAGGGCGTCGGAATGATCGAGGCCGGCGTCGCCGGCGGAGGTATGCGGATCGGAAGGCATGCGGATCGTGGGGGAATGACGAACGGTCGGCGCGGTCGGGCCGCTATGCTGGTGCGATGCCCGATCCCGCGACGCCCGGATGGTACGTGATCTCGCTGCGCGCGCGCGGCGAGCACGCGCCGCTGCGCGCCGCGGCTGCGAAGGCGGGTGCGGGACTGATCGCGATTTCGCCCTGGCGGTTGCTCCTGCGCGACGACGCCGCCACGCGCGAACGCCTGCGCGAAGCGCTGGCCGCGCCGCGCGTGGTGTTCACCAGCCCCGTCGCGGTCCGCGCCGCGCGGCGCCTGCAACCGCTGCGCACGCTGGACGGGCAACGCTGGTTTGCCGTCGGCGCCGGCACCGCGATGGCGCTGCGGCGCGCCGGCGTGGCCGGGGTCGACGCGCCGCAGCGGATGGACAGCGAAGGCCTGCTGTCCCTGCCCGGGCTCGCGGAGCTTCACGGGCAGGACGTCGGCTTCGTCACCGCACCCGGCGGACGCGGCGTGCTGGTGCCGGCGCTGGAAGCGCGCGGCGCGCGCGTGATTCGCGCCGACGTGTACGAACGCGAGGCGGTCACGCTGTCGCCGCGCCCGCTCGCACGACTGGCGGAACTGGACGCACCGGCGAAACTCGCGCTGTCGAGCGCGCAAGCGCTCCAGCTCGTCATGGACGCGCTGCCCGAACCGCTGCGCGATCGCCTTCGCCGCACGCAGGCCATCGCCGCCAGCGAACGCCTCGCCGAGCTCGCCCGCGCGCAGGGTTTCACCGACATCGTCCTCGCACGCAGCGCGCGTCCGGCCGACCTGATCGAAGCCGCGGCGCGCCCGTCCACGAAGTGACGCGCGTCGCCATCCGGTAGCATGGCGCCTTCCGTTCGCCGAGCCCGCCGTGTCCGCCACCCCCACCCCGACCGAGCCGCCCGTCCGCCGTTCCCATGGCTGGATCGCGTGGCTGCTCGTCGTCGTGTTCGCCGTCGCGGCGGGTGCATGGGGCTGGAAGGAATGGCAGGCGCGCAGCGCGCTCGACCGCGAACAGCAGGCCGACGCCGGCCAGCGCCTGGACGCGCTGGAAGGCCGCATCGACGCGATCCGTCGCGACCAGCGCTCGCAGCTGCAACGCCTGCAACAGGCCGATGCGACCAACCGCGTATTGCGCGATGAAGTGCTCGGCATCGGCCAGCGTTCCTCGCTCATCGAGGACACCGTTTCGAAACTCGCCGATCCCGATCGCCATGGCGAGCAGGCGCTGCGCCTGGACGAAACCGAACTGCTGCTCAACATGGCGCAGCAGCGGTTGCTGATCGCCGGCGACCTGGAAGGCGCGCGTCGCGCCTACGTGCTGGCCGGCAACGTGCTCGACGGCATCGACGATCCTGCCTACCTCAGCCTGCGCCAGACCCTGCAGCAGGAACGCGCCGCGCTCGACGCGCTCGCGGCCGAGCCGCGCGTGCGCGCGATGGCCGAACTGGATGCGTTCGCCCGGACGATCAGCACCGCGCCCGTCGAAGCGCGGACGAACATGCCCGTCGATGCGCCGTGGTGGCGGCGTGCGTTCGCCACCCTGATCGACGTGCAGCCGAGCGACCGCACCGTCGCCGTGCAGCCGGCCGATCGCATCGCGGCGGCGGCGGGATTGCAGCTGGAGATCTCGCTCGCGCGTGCCGCAGCCGAACGCCGCGACGAAGCCGGCTTCCGCACCGCACTGCAGCGCGCCGACGGATGGATGACGCGCCTGTGGCCGCCGTCGCCGACGCTCGACAGGCAGCGCGCGCAGCTGCACGCGATCGGCGCGCGCGAGCTTTCACTCGCGCTTCCGACGCTGGGCAGCACACTGCAGCAGTTGCGCCAGTTGCGCGCCGCGGGTTGATCGTAGCCGCGCCCGCGCTCTTCGCCGGATGCCCCGGCACGCACGAACACATCGACGACCCCGCGACAAGGAGCCGCCCATGAACCTGTTCCGCAACGTGCTGTTCTGGATCGTGCTGGCGCTGGTCGGCGCGCTGGTCGCGCAGTTGCTGGTGCTCGATCCGGGCTACGTGCTCGTGCGCTACGGCGGCAACGACTACACCACCAATGTCCCGAAGGCGATCGCGCTGCTGGTGGTCGCGCTGGCGGTGCTGTGGGTGCTGTGGAAGCTGGTGACGCTGCCGTTCGTGGCGATGCGCCGGCACCGCCGCCGGCAGTCGCGCGCGCGCCTGATCGACGGCTTCGACGCGGTGCACCGCGGCGAATGGAGCCGCGCGGAGAAGCTGCTCGAACAGGCGTCGCAGGAGCGCGATGCGCTCGCCGTCGGCCGCATCCATGCCGCGCGCGCGGCGTGGGCGCGCGGCGACGAAGCCGCGGCGCGCGCGCATCTGGCCGCGATCGGCACCGATCATCCCGCCTCACGCGCGGTCGCCGAAGCCGAGTTGGCGATGTCGCAGGGGCGTGCGGGCGACGCGCTGTCGATCCTCGATGCGCCGTCCGCGACGCCACTGCCGCCGCGCGGGCTGGTGTTGCGCGGCGAGGCGCTGGCGGCGCTCGGCCGCAGCGGCGAAGCGTACGGAACGCTCGGCGCGTTGCGCCAGCAGCAGGCGTTGTCGAACGAACGCCTGTCCGCGCTGGAAGCGCAATGGGCCGCGGCGTCGCTGCGCGAAGCGGCCGACGCGAACGTGCTCGCCGATCGCTGGGAAGCGCTGCCGAAACCGCTTCGCACCGATCCCGCCACCGTCGCCGCCTATGCCGAACGCGCCGCCGCGATGCGCTGGGACGAAGCGGCCACGCGCAGCGTCGAGCAGGCGCTCGATACGAACTGGGACGAATCGCTGGTCGCGCTGTACGGCCGCCTGCCGGTGAATCGCTACGACCAGCGCCGCGCCACGGCAGAGCGCTGGTTGCAGGCGCATCCGGCGAGCCCGGCGCTGCTGCTCACGCTCGCGCGGCTGGCGCGCGCCCAGGGTCAATGGCCGCAAGCCGAACAGTACCTGCATCGCGCGCTGGCACAGGGCGCCAACAGCGAAGCGTGGGAAGAACTCGGCGACGGTTTCGCGACGGCCGGCGAGGAAAAGCTCGCGCGCCACTGCTACGCCAACGCGCTGCGCGCCGCGCGCGGCGAAGCGACGGAACCGCTGCCGGGCCGCGACATGCGGCAGACGATCTTCGACCAGGCGGTGGTGGAAGAGCGCGATGCGCACGGGATGCCGCGTCTGCGCGAGTAGTGCGTGCTGTCGCGGTGATTTCGACGAATCGCCCCTCGATGGCTCAGCGCTAACCGCCGTATATCCTGTGCGGCGCCCGGATGGACTGTTCGCCAGCAACCGCAAGCGTTTTTGTAGCCCGGGTAAGCGAAGCGCACCCGGGGCGCACGTCAGAAGCAACAGCGAAATGGGTTCCAGCTTTCGCTGGACGTGATGTGGTGTGCCGGCAGGAGTGCCCGCACGCTGGGCCTGGGTCCCGGCCTTCGCCGGAATGACGACGTTCTTGGGACGGCGACCTTCCCGCGATGACGATGCCGCTCCTGTAGCCCGGGTGCGCGAAGCGCACCCGGGTTGCCGCGTCGAGTCCACAAGGACGTGCGCATGTCGGTGCTGCGGCGCGCTGCGGCGCGTTCATCACCACCGCAACGGAGTTGCACGCAGGCGCGGTGCGCTTGGCTTGCCCGGCCTACAAAAGCCGCGGGACGACGGCCCTCACCGCGTCCGATAGAACGCCGGCAACGTCGCCAGGAACTCCGCGCCCGCGCCGCGGAAGCGCGTGTAGTTCTCGCCGATGCGCGTCACCACCAGCAGGCGCGAGCCGATGATGCCGACGATCACGCTCGCCAGCAGCACCGCGGTGCCGCCGAACAGCACGTCGAACCGTTCGCGCTGCGCACCCATCACGATCAACCCGATCGCAAGCGCCATGCCGGCGAACGCCAGGGCCAGGCTCGCGCGGCGGCGCTGGACGTGCCGCGCGCACAGGCCGATCGTCACCGGCGTCCGGCGTCGCACGAACAGCGCGATCACCAGGTACAGCAGCAACCCGGCGAACACCGCCAGGTACAGCGCCGGGTGATGCCAGTAGAAACGCGCATGCCGCATCGGCAGTTCCGCAGGCGCGTTGCACTTGATGCAGCGGCCGGGCAGCGTGCAGCCGGGCCGGACGACCAGTTCCTTGCCGTCGCGCCAGCAATCGCCGCCGACTTCAGCGGACAGCGCATCGCGCAGCCGCGTCGTGGGCGGCTGGTACGGATTCAACGTCGACATCGGTTTTCCCCCTGGACCGCAATGCCAGCGGATACGCCCGCCGGGAGCGTTCGCGGGCCGTATCGCCACCGGTGTCCCCACACCGGCTGGCCCGCGCGTCGATCCTAGGGCGAGCGCGAACTGCGTTCCACTTTCAGGGGCGCCGTTCGTCGGAGCGCGACGAACGGACCGGGCGTCAACGCTCCAGGATCGCCACCACGCCCATGCCGCCGGCGGTGCAGATCGACACCAGGCAACGGCCGCCGCCGCGCTGCTTCAGTTCCTTCGCGGCCGTGGCGACGATGCGAGCGCCGGTCGCGGCGAACGGATGACCGGCCGCCAGCGAGGACCCGTTCGGGTTGATCTTCGCTACGTCGATGCGACCCATCGGCGCGTCCAGGCCGAGGCGGCCCTTGCAGTAGTCCTCGCTCTCCCACGCGCGCAGCGTGCACAGCACCTGTGCGGCGAAGGCCTCGTGGATTTCGTAGAAGTCGAAGTCCTGCAGGGTCAGGCCGTTGCGCTTGAGCATCTCCGGCACGGCGATGGTCGGCGCCATCAGCAGGCCCTCGCCGTGCACGAAGTCCACCGCCGCGACCTGCGCGTCGCGCAGGTAGCACAGCGGTTCCAGGCCGTGCGAACGCGCCCATTCGTCCGAGGACAGCAGGCACGCCGCCGCGCCGTCGGTCAGCGGCGTGGAATTGCCCGCCGTCAGCGTGCCGCGGCCGGAGGTCTTGTCGAAGGCCGGCTTCAGCGAGGCCAGCTTCTCCAGCGTGCTGTCGGCGCGCAGGATGTTGTCGCGCGCCACGCCGCGGAAGCTCACGACCAGGTCGTTGAAGAAGCCGCGCTCGTAGGCGGCGGCGAGCTTGAGGTGCGAGGACAGCGCCCATTCGTCCTGCGAATCGCGCGAGATGTTCCACTGCTTGGCCATGTCCTCGCAGTGTTCGCCCATCGACTTGCCGGTGCGCGGTTCGGCCACGCCCGGGAACTCGGGCTTGAGTTCGCGCAGGTGGAAGCCCTTGAACGCGGCCAGCTTGTCGCGCGGCGTCTTGGCACGCGAGGCCTCGAGCAGGCGGTGGCGCAGCTTGCGGCCGTAGACGATCGGCACGTCGGACGTCGTGTCCGAGCCGCCGCCCACGCCCACGTCGATCTGGCCGGCGGCGATCTTGTTGCCGATGGTGATGATCGAATCCAGCGAGGTGCCGCACGCGCGCTGCAGCGTGATGCCCGGCGTCAGCGGCGACAGGCCGGACGACAGCGCGGCTTCGCGGCCCAGGTTCCAGTCGCTGGAATGCTTGATCACCGCGCCCATCGCGACTTCGCCCAGCTGCTGGCCGTGCAGGCCGAACTTCTCGACCAGCGCGCCGAGCGTGCGCACGGACATGCCGAGGTTCCCCACGTCCGAATAGGCCGTGTTCTGGCGGCAGAACGGGATTCGGACGCCACCGAGCACGGCAACGGGACGGGCAGGACGCATCGCTACACCTCGCAGGACACACGGACCGGGGTCACGGGGGAGTCGCCAAAGCCTTTACGGCCGGGCGGGCATAATGGCCCGAAGTGTAGCGCCGCCTCCCCGGCGCGACCACACGCCACCGTATCCTCGATACAGGAAGCCATGACTCCAGCACAGATCGCCATGCCCACCCCGCCCGTCACCCTGCACGTGCTCGGGGCGCTCGCCCTGGAGCTGCGCGGCGATGCCCCCGTCGCCCGCCAGGCGCTGGCGCAGGGCGAAGTGGGCGCGCTGGCGGAGTTGATCGCGTCCGACCTGGCCGGGTTCGTCCCCGAAGCCGCATCGCTGGACCTGATCACCGTCGGCGCGCATTACGACCCGGTGGAACTGCTGCGACCGGGCTGGCCGCTGCATCGCGAACTCGACCAGCTCGCCGCCCGCGCCCCGCGCGCCGGCATCGCGCCGGGCACGGGCCGGATCATCGCCTTCGGCGCGCACGACACCCAGCTGCCCGGCGCGCTGACGCCGTCGGCCGACCACGTCGGCGGGCCGTTCCGGCTGGTGCCGTTCGTGCTCGGCGGCAGCGAGGAAGCGGCGGCACGCGTGGGCGAGGCGTTCGAACGCGAGCTGCTGGAGCGCGGCATGGCCGGCGCGGCGACCGCGCTGGCGGCGCAGCAGGCGTTCGGCCTGCAGGTCGAACATGCGCGCTATCTCACCGTGCACGACCTCGCCGCGATGATGGCGATGCAGTACGACCATGCGGGCCTGTCGCCGCTGTGGCCGCTGCTGGAAACCGCGCTGCTGGAACCGGAAGGCGAGCACTGGCTCGATGCCCCGCCGGAACCGCTGGTGCACTACGCCGACGGCGAGGCGCGCATCGCGATGTTCGAACCGCGCGCCTGGAAAACCCGCTACGCGACCGAGGCGCCCTGCGACACGCCCGAATGCCGCGCGCGCCTGGAGCAGCAGCACCGCCATTTCCAGGCCCGCCAGCGGCAGATCGCCGCCGTGCTGGGCGCGCACGGGATTCCGGTGAATTTCGTGCACTGCACGGACGAGGGGCGCGCCGCGCTGGCCTGACGTCGGCGCCGCCTTTGTAGCCCGGGTAAGCGAAGGCACCCGGGGCCGGAGAGGTGACCGCGTTCCCGGGTGCGCTTCGCTTACCCGGGCTACGAGAGCGGCTAACCGAGCAACGACCGCACGATGCCCGCCGCCGCCTCGCGACCTTCGTACGCGGCGGTGACCACCAGATCCGCCCCGCGCACCCCATCGCCGCCCGCGAACACGCGCGGATTCGTCGTCTGGAACGGCAGCGCCGCCACGTCGCTGGACGCACGCCGCGACCCGCAACCCGAAACCGGCTGCGTCACCCGGATGCGCCCGTTCTTCTCCAGCTCGATGCCGTGCGCCGACAGCCACTGCGGTGGGTCGGGCTGGAAGCCGAACGCGATGATCACCACGTCCGCCGCGAGCACCGATTCGCTGCCGGGCACGAGTTCCGCATTGCGGCGGCCCAGCGCGTCGAGCTCGCCCAGGCGCGTTTCGGCGACGCGCACGCCGGTGACCTCGCCGTCTTCGCCCAGCAGCGCGAGCGGCTGGCGGTTGAAGAGGAACTGCACGCCTTCCTCGCGCGCGTTGGCGACTTCGCGCGCCGAGCCGGGCATGTTCGCCTCGTCGCGACGGTACGCGCACGTCACGCGCGCCGCGCCCAGTCGCACCGCGCTGCGCACGCAATCCATGCCGGTATCGCCGCCGCCGAGCACCACCACGCGCTTGCCGCGAAGGTCCGGCAGGGCGACGCGATCTTCCCAGCCGGCGATCGGCTTGCCCTGCGCTTCGTCGTCGCCATGCACCAAGCGCCCGTTGTGCACCAGGAACGGCAGCGCCGGCAGCACGCCCTTCAGCTCCTGTCCCGGCAGGCCGCCGTCGGTGTAGCGATAGCTGCCCAGCCCGAGGAACACGGCGTCGAACTCGGCGAGCAGGTCGTCGAGCCCCACGTCGCGGCCGATCTCCACGCCGAGGCGGAACTGCACGCCCATGCCTTCGAGCACGTCGCGTCGCGTCTGCAGCACCGACTTCTCCAGCTTGAAACTGGGAATACCGAAGTGGAGCAGGCCGCCGATCTGCTCATAGCGGTCGAACACGACCGCTTCGATGCCCGCACGTGCGAGCCGGTCCGCGCACGACAGACCAGCCGGGCCGGCGCCGATCACCGCCACGCGCTTGCCGGTGGCGGCGACCTTCGACAGGTCCGGTCGCCAGCCGTCGGCGAGCGCGCGGTCGCTGATGTATTTCTCGACCGCGCCGATGGTGACCGCGCCGAAGCCGTCGTTGAGCGTGCAGCTGCCTTCGCACAGGCGATCCTGCGGACACACGCGGCCGCAGATTTCCGGCAGCGGATTGGTCTCGTGCGCGAGCGCGGCGGCTTCAAAGATGCGGCCTTCGCGCGCCAGTTCCAGCCAGTTCGGAATGTAGTTGTGCAGCGGGCATTTCCAGCTGCAGTATGGGTTGCCGCAGTCCAGGCAACGGCTGGCCTGGTGCTTCGCCTCGGCTTCGCCGAAACGGCCGTAGAGTTCGCCCCAGTCGCCACTGCGGCGCAGTTCCAGCGGGATACGCGACGGCATCTGCCGGGGCGTCTCGCGGAAGGCGAACACGGGCTTCTTGCTGTCCATCTTGCTCACATCGCACTCCGCATGCTGTTGAACCCCTCCCCCTGCCCGCAGGGGGAGGTTGGGAGGGGGTTCGAGGCGCGCCAGCGCCGAGGTTGCGCTGTCGCGCCGAACGAAGCCGCGCCGTGCACGGCACCCCTCCCCAACCCCGCAGCTATCGGGCATAGCCCGATGGCGTTCGTCGCGACGCGCGCCATGGCGCGCAAACGTCGCTCCTCACCCCTGCAAGCAGGGGAGGGAGCAGCGCAGCAGGAAGAGACCATCACGCCGCTCTCCGCAGGTTTTCGGCCAGCGATTCCAGGCTCGCCGCCTTAGGCTTGACCAGCCAGAACTTGCCCAGGAAATCGCGCATCTCGTCGAGGATCTTCCGCGCCCACACGCTGCCGGTGAGCTGCACGTGCGCCTCCAGCAGTTCGCGCAGGTGCGAGCGGTGGTTCTCGAAACCGTCGGACGCGATGCGCAGGATGTCGATGAGTTCGTGGTTGTAGCGATCGACGAAATCGCGCTCGGTATCGAGCACGTACGCCATGCCGCCGGTGAAGCCCGCGCCGAAGTTCAGGCCCGTGCGGCCGAGCACCGCGACCACGCCGCCGGTCATGTATTCGCAGCAGTGATCGCCCGCGCCTTCCACCACCGCCGTGGCCCCGGAATTGCGCACGCCGAAGCGCTCGCCCGCGCGGCCGGCCGCATAGAGTTCGCCGCCCGTCGCGCCGTACAGGCAGGTGTTGCCGATGATCGGCGTCTCGTGTGCGGTGTAGCGTGCGCCCATCGGCGGACGGATCACGATGCGTCCGCCCGCCATGCCCTTGCCGACGTAATCGTTCGCTTCGCCGTGCAGTTCGAATTGCAGACCACCGGCGTTGAACGCGCCGAAGCTCTGGCCGGCGGTGCCGTCGAAGCGAAGCGAAATCGGCGCATCGGCCATGCCGCGATCGCCATGCAGCCGCGCGATGCGGCCCGACAGGCGCGCGCCGATGCTGCGGTCGGTGTTGCGGATCGTGTACGCATACGCGCCGCCGCGCTTGCTCGCGATGGCCTCGGCCAGGTCGACATCGAGCTGCGCCGCCAGGCCCGTGGCATCGGCCGACGGCTGCGGCACGCCGCAATGACCGCCGTGCGCGAGCCCGCTGCCGGCGAGCAGCGGCGCGAGGTCGAGCTTGTGCTGACGCGCGCCGTCGCCTTCGAGCTGCTTCAGAAGATCGGTGCGGCCGACCAGCTCGCCGAGCGTGCGCACGCCCAGCTGCGCGAGCCAGAAGCGCACTTCCTCGGCGAGCAGGCGGAAGAAGTTCTCCACACGATCGGGCAGGCCGGTGAAATGCTCGCGACGCAGCGCGTCGTCCTGCGTCGCCACGCCCGTCGCGCAGTTGTTGAGATGGCAGATGCGCAGGTACTTGCAGCCCAGCGCGATCATCGGCGCGGTGCCGAAGCCGAAACTTTCCGCGCCCAGCAGCGCGGCCTTCACCACGTCGAGGCCGCTCTTCAGGCCGCCGTCGGTCTGCAGGATCACGCGATCGCGCAGGTCGTTCGACACCAGCGCCTGGCGTGCTTCGGACAAACCGAGTTCCCACGGCGTGCCGGCGTAGCGGATCGACGAGATCGGACTCGCCCCGGTGCCGCCGTCGTGGCCGGAGATGGTGATCAGGTCCGCGCCGGCCTTCGCGACGCCGGTGGCAATCGTGCCCACGCCCGCGTGTGACACGAGCTTCACCGATACCAGCGCCTGCGGATTGACCTGCTTGAGGTCGAAGATCAGCTGCGCGAGATCCTCGATGGAATAGATGTCGTGATGCGGCGGCGGCGAGATCAGGCCGATGCCCGGCATCGCGTAACGCAGGCGCGCGATCAGCTCGTTGACCTTGTGGCCCGGCAGCTGGCCGCCTTCGCCGGGCTTGGCGCCTTGCGCGACCTTGATCTGCAGCACTTCGGCGTTGACCAGGTATTCCGGCGTCACGCCGAAACGGCCCGACGCGATCTGCTTGATCTTCGACACCTTGTCGGTGCCGTAACGCGCCGGGTCCTCGCCGCCTTCGCCGGAATTGCTGCGCCCGCCCAGGCGGTTCATCGCGATGGCCAGCGCCTCGTGCGCCTCGGGCGACAGTGCGCCGAGGCTCATCGCGGCCGAATCGAAGCGGCGCACGATGGCGGAAACGGGCTCGACGTCGTCCAGCGAAATCGCGGTGGCATCAGACGTGTCGACATCGAGCAGGTCGCGCAGCGCGGCGGTAGGGCGCTCGTTCACCGCGGCGGCGTAACGCTGCCAGTCATTCCAGTCGCCGGTGGACACCGCGCGCTGCAGGTTCATCACCACGTCGGGATTGAACAGGTGGTATTCGCCGCCGGGCGTGTACTTGAGCAGGCCGCCGATGTTCGGCAGCGCGTTCGCGTTCCACGCGTGTTCGGCGAGCGTGACGGCATCCTCGTGCAGTTCGGCGAACCCCGCGCCGCCGATGCGCGACGGCGTGCCGGCGAAGCACAGGTCCACCACTTCGCGATCCAGGCCGACGATCTCGAACAGCCGCGCGCCGCGATAGCTGCCGATGGTGCTGATGCCCATCTTCGAGATGATCTTCAGCAGGCCCTTCTTGATGCCACGCCGGTAACTGCGGCCGATTTCCGCGACCTGCCCGTGCTTGGTCTTGAGGATGCCGCGCACGCCGAGGTCGTGCAGCGTCTGGTACGCGAGGTACGGATACACCGCCGTGGCGCCGACGCCGATCAGGCAGGCGAAATGGTGCGGATCGCGCGCGGTGCCCGTTTCGACGATGAGGTTGGATTCGCAACGAAGCCCCGCGCGCACCAGGTGCTGGTGCACCGCGCCGGTGGCGAGCAGCGCGTGCGCCATGAGCCGGCCTTCGACCGGATAGCGGTCGCTCAGCACCAGCAGCACCTTGCCTTCGCGCGTGGCGGTTTCGGCCTCGGCGCAGATGCGTTCGAGCGCGGCCTTCAGGCCTTCCTCCGGTGCGTAATGCAGGTGGATCAGCGCGTGCGCGTTCTCGTACTGCTCCATCGCCAGCATCTGCCGCAGCTTGCGCTGCGAGAGCACGGGCGAGTTGAGATGGATGTGGTCGACGTTGCCGGGGCCGTCGACGAACACGTTGCCCTCGCGACCGAGCTGCGTCGCCAGCGACATCACGCAGTCCTCGCGCAACGGGTCGATCGGCGGGTTGGTCACCTGCGCGAACGCCTGCCGGAACTGGTCGTACAGCGGGCGCACCTGCTGGCTCAGCACGGCCATCGGCACGTCGTCGCCCATCGAGCCGACCGCTTCCTGCTCGGTTTCGGCGAGCGGACGCAGCACCTGCTCGCGCTCCTCGCGCGTGAGCTGGAACAGCTTCTGGAAGCGCGTCAGCGTCTCGCTGTCGAAGGGCTCGGCCGCGAGCGCGGGATCGATCAGCTCAGTCTGCAGGTAAGTGACGCCCTGCTTGAGCCAGCGCTTGTACGGCGCGCGCGCGCGGTTGATGCGGTCGATCGCCTCGCTGTCGAGCACTTCGCCCAGGTAAAGATCGACGGCGATCATCTCGCCCGGCCCGAGCTTGCCCTTGGCCTCGATTTCCTCCGCCGGGCGCTCCCACACGCCGGCTTCGGACGCGATGAGGAAATGGCGATCGCGCGTGCGCATCCAGCGCGCCGGGCGCAGGCCGTTGCGATCGAGCGTGCACGCGGCGTAGCGACCATCCACGGTGACGATGCCGGCCGGGCCGTCCCACGGTTCGGTGTTGAGCGCGTAATACTCATAGAACGCGGCGAGGTCGGCGTCCTTGTATTCCAGCGATTGCGTCGCCGGCGGGATCAGGATGCGCATCGCCTTCAGCAGGTCCATGCCGCCGGCCTGCAGCAGCTCGAGCATGTTGTCGAGCGATTGCGAATCCGAGCCGTCCATCGTGATGACCGGATCGAACTCGGTCAGCTCGAGGTTTGGCGTGCGCCACACGTGCGCGCGCGCCTGCGCCCAGGCACGGTTGCCGGAAATGGTGTTGATCTCGCCGTTGTGCGCGAGCAGGCGGAACGGCTGCGCGAGCGGCCAGCGGGGCGTGGTGTTGGTCGAGAATCGCTGGTGGAACACGACGACGCTGGCGGCCAGGTCGCTGCGTTGCAGGTCCGGATACAGCTGCGAAAGCCGGTTCGGCAGCACCATGCCCTTGTAGCCGATGCTCGCCGTGGACAGGCTGACGACGTAGAAGTCGGGAAGCTCGCGCAGGCGCTGCTCGGCGCGACGGCGCGCCAGGAACAGCGAGCGCTGGAAGCTCGCGGCATCGAACGCGCCGGCGGGCTTGACGAAGATCTGCTCGATGCGCGGCATCGTGCGCCTGGCGAGCTCGCCGCATGCGGCCAGATCGACCGGCACGACGCGCCAGCCGGCGACGTCCACGCGTTCGCGCTGCAGCTGCGCGGCGAACTCGTCCTTCGCGCGCGCCGCTTCGGTTTCATCGTGCGGAAGGAACACCAGGCCCGAGGCGTAATGCGCGCCGAGCGCGATGCCCGACTCGCGCGCGAGCGCGCGCAGGAAGGCGTCCGGTTGCCGGATCAGCAGGCCGCAGCCGTCGCCGCTGAGTCCGTCGGCCGCGATGCCGCCGCGGTGCGTCATGCGCACCAGCGCCTCGATCGCGCGATCGACGATGGCGCGGCTGGGCGCGTCGTCGAGCTGCGCGATCAGGCCGAAGCCGCACGCATCGCGCTCGTCGCGCGGGTCGTAGAGGCCGACGGGATCGGGACGGACCTGTTGCTGCATCGTCGCTCCATCGCGGATTTCACCGCTGGGTTGCTGTGCGAAACACGACAACGAACCTGGCAAACGCACTCTCGAGCCCAGGATTGCGGCGACGACGAAGACGGTCCGCTCGCGCGGTCCGGCCTGCCTCACCACCCTGGTTCAACCGAATAAATCACACTTTGTGCGATGCGGCAATTTGTCTTCCGCGCCACCGGAGAAATCGCGCGTGCAGGCCTTCAAGTGCCTGATCGCAGTGAGAAAAGTGCGCGACATGCGGAGGCGTTTGGTAACGGGTGAAACCATTCGCGCGAGCGGTGCGCGTGATGCTCTGGTAGTCCGGGCAAGGCCGGAGGCCGCACCCGGGGAACCGCGCCGCATGGCTTACGGACGCACATCCCGGGTGCGCTTCGCTTACCCGGGCTACAAGAGCTACGGGCAGTGGGAGGAGAAACCGAAGCGCTAAACTTCCCGCCTTCCCAGAATCCTCCCGGCCCCCGTGACCGATACCGCTCCCGCCACGGGTGCGCGCCGCCGTGCCGCGCTCGTCTTCATCTTCATCACCATCCTGATCGACGTGCTGTCGTTCGGCCTGATCATTCCGGTGCTGCCGCACCTGATCGAACAGTTCACCGGCGGCGATACCGCGCATGCGGCGTACTGGGTGGCCGCGTTCGGTTTCCTGTTCGCGGGCATCCAGTTCGTGACCTCGCCGATCCAGGGCGCGCTGTCGGACCGTTTCGGACGGCGGCCGGTGATCCTGCTCTCGTGCCTGGGCCTCGGCCTGGATTTCGTGTTCATGGCGCTGGCGCCGTCGCTGATGTGGCTGCTGGTGGGCCGCATCATCTCGGGCATCACGTCGGCGAGCTTCACCACGGCGAACGCGTACGTGGCCGACGTCACGCCGCCGGAGAAGCGCGCCAGGAGCTACGGCCTGCTCGGCGCCGCGTTCGGCGTGGGCTTCATCGTGGGGCCGCTGATCGGCGGTGCGCTGGGCGAGATCGACCTGCGCCTGCCGTTCTGGTTCGCTGCCGCGCTGGCGCTGCTCAACTTCGCGTACGGCCTGTTCGTGCTGCCCGAATCGCTGCCGAAGGAGCGTCGCAGCGCGCGTTTCGACTGGGCGCACACGATTCCGGGCGCGTCGCTCGGACTGCTCAGGCGCTACCCGCAGGTGTTCGGGCTGGCGGCGGTGGTGTTCATCGCCAACCTCGCGCATTACGTGTACCCGAGCGTGTTCGTGCTGTTCGCCGACTACCAGTACCAGTGGGGTCCGCGCGAGGTGAGCTACGTGCTGGCGATCGTCGGCGTGCTCAACGTGATCGTGCAGGCGGGGCTGGTCGGCAAGGCGGTGCATGCGCTGGGCGAACGGCGCGCGCTGATGCTGGGCCTGGGCTGCGGCGCGATCGGTTTCGGCATCTACGGTTTCGCCGAGGTGGGCTGGATGTTCCTCGTCGGCCTGCCGATCTCGGCGGTGTGGGGCCTGGCCGCGCCGTCGACGCAGGCGCTGATCACGCGCCAGGTCGGGCCGGAAGTGCAGGGCCGCATCCAGGGCGCGCTGATGAGCCTGGTGAGCCTGGCGGGCATCATCGGCCCGGTCGTGTTCGCGGGCAGCTTCGGCTACTTCATCGACGATCGCGCGCCGGTGCACCTGCCGGGCGCGCCGTTCCTGATCGCGGGGCTGCTGCTGGCGATCGCCGTGGGCATCGCGTGGCGGTATGCGCGGGCGCCGGCGGAGGCGCCTGCTGCGAGTGCGGTCGAGCCGGGCTGAGCGCCTTTGTAGCCCGGGTAAGCGAAGCGCACCCGGGTGCCATGGCGAGTTCCAGAAGCACACGTGCACGTTGATGGTGCAGCGCGCTGCGGCGGGTTCATCGCTACCGCAACTGAGTTGCACCGAGGCGCGGTGCGCTGCGCTTACCCGGGCTACCGGAGCGCCGTTAACGCCGCATTGCCGCCGACTTCACCGGCGATCGCGCACCGCGACGCCAGACTCGGGGTTCCCGTCAGGAACGAGGATTCCCGCCATGCCCAAGTGCGATACCTGCGGCAACGACTACGACAAGGCGTTCACCGTCACCATGCCGCACGGCAGCGGCACGTTCGATTCGTTCGAATGCGCGATCCACAAGCTCGCGCCCACGTGCGAGCACTGCGGCTGCCGCATCATCGGCCACGGCGCGGAACACGACGGGAAGTTCTACTGCTGCGCCAGTTGCGCGAAGCACTCCGGCATCACCGGCATCGACGACCGGATCTGACCGGCGCGTCGTATCGGCGCGATCAGTCTTCCAGCGCCGTCAGCCGGTCGCCGGGGAACGGCAGCAGCGCCCAGAACGCCACATCGGCGTGCGCCCATTCGAAGGCCGCTTCGTTGAGGATCTCCAGCAGCGTGTCGAAATCCTCGCCGTTCGCATCGCGCCAGTCGGCGGCGTTTTCGATCAGCCACACGTAACCCGGCGCCACGCGCCAGGACATGTCGCGCAGCACGTCCGACAGCGCGTCCCAGTTCTCGCCGAAACCGTCAGGGAAACCGCCGGCCTTCGCCAGGCGCGCCATCAGGCCGGCCTTGTCGTCGCAGCCGGACAGATCCACGCGCATCACCGCGAAGTCGAGCGCCGCGGCGGTCTGCGCCATCGCTTCTGTATCGCGCACGTCGATGAAGTACGCGCCGCTGTGATCGGGGTCGGCGAGGATCGTGCGCAGGTCGACGGCGTTCATCGCGCCTCCGGGGGATGCCATTCGAAGCGGCGGAAGCTGCGGTAATGATCGGCCGTGTACCAGTATTCGACCGGCGGATCGCCGCCCGTGACGATCCGCCGCGTGCCGCGCGAATCCGCGCCGGGCGTCGGCACCGTGTACTCGCGGTAATAGCCGCGCGGTTGCGGCGGCAGGCGTCCTTCGCGGTTCTGGAACACGCTGCCGTCCTGCCGGTACGGATGCGCCGCGCCGCTGGCGATGCGGTCGAGCACCGCGTGCGCCTCGACCGGGAGGAACGCCGGATACGCGATCTCCGCCGCCTGCTGCGCGGAGATCGGCGGCGCGTCGGCCGGACGAAGCTCGCCGTCGCCCGCGCGCTTCGTCCACAGCCACAGGCCGAGGAGGGCGACGATCGCGAGCAGCCAGATGGAATGGGAGCGGCGCATGTCGTATCGCTATCGGGAGTGCTGGCGCGCGGCTGCGTTGTCCGGAATCAGCCGCAGCGCAGGCCGGTGATCGCGCCCCGGTCGTTGACGTCGATGTTCACGCGATCCTCGCGGAAGTCCATCGTCGCCGGCTGGCCCGGACGCAGCACGCGCGCGTCGCGGCTGCCGGTGCCCTGCAGGATGCGGTTGACGACGTCGTCGTTGACCGCCGAGCCGATCGCCCAGCGTGCGCCTTCGGCGTTGCACTTGCCGCTCGGAACGCTCGGCCCGCCCGCGACCGGCGGCGCGGAAGCGCAGCCCGCGAGCGAAGCGGCGGCAGCGATGGCGGCAATGCACAGGATGCGGCGGGTCATGGCGTTTCTCCTTGTCGTGGACGGGCGGGGCCGCGTATGCGGCGCACCGTGCGCCCGGGGGCGTGTTCAGGGTGTAAAGGATAGCGGGGGATGTGACGCTTGCTGCGCTTCCTCTCCCCTGCGAATGCGGGGAAGGGCCGGGAAGGTGAAGTGTCCGGCGTCAGCGTCGGACGAGAGCAAAGCGCGGTGCCCGAATGCGTCGTTCGCACCGCTGCAACGCACGCCCCGACCCTGCCCGGCCCGAACGCACAGCGTTCGGGCGTTCGAAGGCGCGCGAACCGGCGATTCCTGGGCGGAGCCTTCTCACCCCCAACCCCTCTCCGGTGGGAGAGGGGCTAGAACTCCGCCTCCAGAATCGAATACCCCGCATCCACCATTCCCAGCGCCGTGTAGGTCTTCTGCGCGTTCGTGTTCTCGCGCTCCACGTACAACCGCAGCCCGACCACGCCGGGCGTTTCCCGCGCGAGCGTCTCGACATGCCGGTACAGCGCGGTGAACACCCCTTGCCGGCGGAACTCCGGTGGCACGTAGACGCTCTGGATCCACCACCAGTCGCCGTTGCGCCAGTCGCTCCATTCGCGCGTGAGCATCAGCGTGCCGGCGGGCGCGGCGATGGTCTCGCGCCCGGCGACGGTGGATTCGTGCATCGCGATGAAGTACCGCGCCTTGCCCGCATCGGCGATGCCCGCCTCCATGCCGGCGCGCACGGTGGCCTCGTCGAGCTGCTTGTGCTCGGTTTCCAGTGCCATCGCGAGGGCCCAACGCGCGAGCAGGTCGCGGTCGTTCGCGTGGGCGGGGCGGATGCGGAGGGTCATGTTCAAGGGACGAGGCGGGAGGAACGAGAACCTGGTGGAGTGCAAGCAACCGGTCCGCGCAACACCGGGTTCTGGTGCATGCGCGCTTGTTCCGTCATTTCGTGACCGTGATGATTCCGCACGCCACGCGCCCGCCCGCATTGCCGGTCGGCTGGGTGCGGTAATCGTCGGCCGCGGCATGCACGATCACCGCCTTGCCGGCGACATCGTTGGCCGCGCCGCCGCCGAGGGTCACGCCCTGCGCGTGCGCGTTGACCTGCGCGACGCCTTCGGCGTTGGCGACCAGGTTGTCCATGTCGCCGCCGTGGTGCGCGCCGCTGCCGACCTTGCCGTGCGGCTGCGCGGACGGGTTGAAGTGACCGCCGGCGCTGCTCGCGTCGGCCGCGCTGCAGTCGCCCTTCTCGTGGATGTGGATCGCGTGCGTGCTGCCCGGCGAAAGCCCGCCGACCTCGCCCGTCAGGTGCACGCCGTCGCCCATCGGCACGACGGTCAGCTTGCCGCTCACCAGGCTGCCCGAGGCCGACGCGAGGTTCACCGTGGCGGACTTCGCGGTCGACTGCGCCGTCGATTGCGGGGCCGGTGCCGCCGGCGTGGACGACGGGGCAGGCGTCGCGCCGGTGTCGATCGGCGTCGAACTGCACGCCGACAAGGCGACGACGGACACGGCGAGCAGGGCGGTGGCGAGGGTGGTCTTCATCGGCTTCTCCTTGCGAAACGGACAACGGTATCGGGTGGTGCTTCGCCGATCCGCGGATGCGGCCGGGAACGGCGGAAGCGGAACGCGGCCCCGCAGGCTAGCGGCGATGCGGTGGCCCGGCGGTGAACGCCGCCGTCACGAAGGCCGCCGCCGCCCCGGCCCGAGCTTGCGCGTGAGCGTGTTGCGGCCCAGGCCCAGGCGCGCCGCCGCTTCGGTGCGGCGGCCGCCGGTGTGTTCCAGCGCGGCATCGAACAACGCGCGTTCGAACCGCTCGCGCGCCTGCGCGTGGATGTCGTCGCGGCCGAGTTCGAGCTGCGCCCGCGCCCACGCGGCGAGGCGGCGATCCCAGTCATCATCGCCCGCGCCGTGGACATCGTCCTTGCCGGGCGTGGCCGCAAGCGCTTCGTCCAGGTCCTCGCGCGCGATGGCGTCGCCCGGCGCGAGCGCGGCCAGCCGCCAGCACAGGTTCTCCAGCTGACGCACGTTGCCGGGCCAGTCGTAGGCGACCAGGCGTTTCAGCGCGGCCGGCGAAAACCGCTTGGCCGGCGCGTCGAACCGCGCCGCCGCCGCACGCAGGAAACGTTCGGCCAGGCGCGGCACGTCCTCGCGGCGTTCGCGCAACGCGGGCAGGCGCAGGCGCACGACGTCGAGGCGATGCAGCAGGTCGGCGCGGAAACGTCCCGCATCGACCAGCGCTTCCAGGTCCTGGTGCGTCGCGGCGATCACGCGCACGTCCACCCGGATCAGCTCGCGCCCGCCCACGCGGAAGAACTCGCCCTCAGCCAGCACGCGGAGCAGGCGCGTCTGCAACGGCAGCGGCATGTCGCCGATCTCGTCGAGGAACAGCGTGCCGCCATGCGCCTGCTCGAAGCGGCCGATGTGGCGACGCTGCGCGCCGGTGAACGCGCCGGCCTCGTGGCCGAACAGCTCGCTTTCCAGCAGTTCGGCCGGAATCGCCGCCGTGTTGAGCGCGACGAACGGCGCCTGCGCGCGCGGCGATTCGCGATGCAGCGCGCGTGCGACCAGCTCCTTGCCGGTGCCGGTTTCGCCGGTGATCAGCACCGACAGCGGCGCCTGCGCGAGGCGGCCGATCGCGCGGAACAAGGTGCGCATCGCCGGCGTTTCGCCGATGAGCGCGTCGTCGCTGGTCGCCGCCGTTTCGCGCGGCGGCGCGGCCGGCGCTTCGCGCGTGGCGAGCGTGCGTGCGGCCAGCTCGACGGCTTCGTCCAGGTCGAACGGTTTGGAAAGGAACTCGTGCGCGCCGCCACGAAACGCCCCCGCCGTGCTGGCGACGTCGGTGTAGGCGCTCATCACGATGACCGGCAGCTTCGGCGCTTGCGCCTTGAGTTTGTCGAGCAGCACCAGGCCGTCGTCGCCAGGCATGCGCACGTCGGTGAACAGCAGGTCCGGCGCACCGCGTTCGGCGAGCGCATCGAGCGCGTCGCGCGCGTTCTCGAAGCCGTCGACGCGATAGCCCGCCTCGCGCAGCGCCGTGGCCAGCACGAAACGCACGCTGCGGTCGTCGTCGACCACCCAGATGCGGGCGTCGTTCGCGTCGTGCGGCTTCATTCGGGCAACCTCATTCGGGCGATTCCTCGACGTGCATCGGCAGCAGCAGGGTGAACACGGTGTGGCCCGGGCGCGAGCGGTACGCGAGCGAACCGCGATGCTCGCGCGCGACCTGCTGCGCGAGCGCGAGCCCGAGCCCGCTGCCTTCCGCGCGGCCGGACACGAGCGGCAGGAACAGGCGTTCGCTGAGTTCTTCCGGAACGCCACGTCCGTCGTCGACGATCTCCAGCCGCAGCGCGATCGGATGCACCGCATCGGCGATGCGCACCGCGTGTTCGGCGCGCGTGCGCAGCGTGACGTTCGCCGCGCCGGCCTCGATCGCGTTGCGCACCAGGTTCCAGACCGATTGCATGAGGCGGTCGGAATCGCCGGCGAACTCGGGCAGGCTCGGGTCGTAATCGCGCACCAGCCGCACGGCCCAGCCCGCCTCGCTTTCGGCCAGGCGCAGCACGCGTTCGAGCACCGCGTGGATGTTGAGCGGTGCGTGCGGACGCGGCGGCGCGGGCGTGAGCAGGCGATCGACCAGCGCGGTGAGGCGTTCGACTTCCGAGCCGATCATCGCCACCAGTTCACGCGAATCGCCGTGGTTCTCGCCGTCGAGCCGACGCGCGAGCAGCTGCGCGGCGCCCTTCAGCCCGGCGAGCGGGTTGCGCAGTTCGTGCGCGAGTCCCTTCAGCGACGCGGACAGCGCCGACGGCAGCAGCAGCGCCGGATCGTCGCCGGGGAATTCATCGACCGGATGCGCCTCCAGCAGCCAGCCGCCGTCATCGCGCCGGCTCAGCCATACGTCGGCGAAGCACTCCTCGCCATCGGCGTAACGCAGGCGGCTCCGGCGCAGGCGCAGCGGGGCGTCGGTCGCGTCGAGCCGGCCCATCGCGTCGGCAAGACGCCCTTCGCCACCATCGAGCCCCGCCAGCGGCCAGCCCATCAGGCGGCGCGCGCCGACCCCGAGCCAGCGCGAGAACGCCGCGTTGCAGCCGACGATCGCGCCTTCCTCGTCGCTCCACGCGACCGGCGTGGTCAGGACGTCGAGCTCGGGGCGGGCGGTCTCGGGCGAGGGCGGGACGGGCATTGCACCATGTTAGTGCAGGCGCGCCCGGCGAATGCGCCTCTACGGGGTGGATTCGTCCGGCGCGGGTGCGGTCACCTTGTCCACCTCGCCGACGTTGACGGTGCCGGCGCCGATCCGCTTCATCAGCGCGCGCAGGTCGAGTTCCTCCTGGGCCCAGTAGGCATCCGGGCGCATGCGCTGGTCGGCGTAGAACGTGGTGCCGTCTGAACGGGCCGGACCCGGGCGCGTGCCGCCGCCGCCCGCCCAGAACTCGGGCCGGCCGAGGCTCACCGTGAGCGGCGAGGTCAGTTGGCCGGTGCGACTGCCGGTCTGGTTGCGCGCGAACCGGCGCAGCTCGCGGTTGGTGCGTTCGCGTGCGGCCTCGTCGCCGTAGCGCTCGTAGAAGCGCGGGCCCTGTTCCAGCACCTGTGCGCGCTGCTCCGCCGTGAGCGCGGACCAGATGCGTTCGCGCATGCCGGCGAGGTCGGGGTTGTCGCTGCCATCGGCCGCCAGGTCGGCCCAGATGTAGGCCTGCACGGGATCGCGATCCACGCCCTCGCCGTTCCAGTACATCATCGTGAGCAGGTGCCGGGAGAGCTTGTCGCCATAGGACGCGGCGCGCTCGAACTGCTGCCGCGCCTCTTCCATGCGGCCGTTGTCGTAGGCCCACAGGCCGTGCCAGCGCGCAAGTTCGTTGGGATGGCCCTGCGCCTGCTGCAGCGCGACCTGATAGGTCTCCAGCGTGATCGCGCGCTCCTGCGCCCACGCGGGCGCGGCGATACAGCCCACGACCAAGCACGCTGCCGTCAGAAGCGGATGCATCGACTGCCCTCCATTGGTGATCGATCGCGTCGCCGCGAGCATACGCCCGGTTGCGTAGCCCGGGTAAGCGGAGCGCACCGCGCCTCCGTGCAACTCAGTTGCGGTAGTGATGAACGCGCCGCAGCGCGCTGCACCCTAGACGCGCGCGCGTTCCTGGGGACTCGCCACGGCAACCCGGGTGCGCTTCGACGTCGACGCGCATCAGCCCGGGTGCGGCCTGCGGCCTTGCCCGGGCTGCAAACGCCGGCAATCCGAAGCGCTCCCGGCGAGCGCATCACCGGTACAGCAGGATCAGATGCGCCACCCGCCAGAACAGCACCAGGTACACGGCGACGAGCAGCGTGTGCCAGCGGCGCGGCAGGCGCGCCTTCGACAGCCGGTGCATGCCGTCGGCGAGGTTCAGCAACACCAGCGCCGCGCCGATCGCCGCGACGAGATAACCGGTCGAGCGGAAGGCGAGGGGGCCGATCTCGCGCGGGTCGTGCCGGGTCGCCTCCAGCCCCGCGGCCAGGACCAGCGTGGCGACGACCAGGTTGCGCGCGTGCTCGAAGATCAGCCGCGACACGCCACGTTCGAACAGCACGTGCCGCAGCACGCGCAGCCGGTTCGCCCCTCGCGCCATGCCGCCGGTCCCGCGCGTCAGAACGCGAAGCCGTAGCCGATGGCCGGACCCTTGACCACCAGGTCCGTGGACACGTCGCGCGCCTGCGCGTCCACGTCGAGATAGCGGTAGCCGAAGTACCACGCGCCCGACTTCATCCGGTAGTTCGCGATGAGGCTCGCGTTCCACGTGCCCTCGGTCTCGCCCCAGGATCCGTCGCCGCGCAGCGTCAACCCCCAGCGTTCCGCGAACGACCAGGTGTAGCGCGCGCCGAGCATGAAATCGCTGAAGGACTCGTCCAGGTCCGCGCGCATCTGCGGCACGCCGAGCGGGCCGGTCGGCGTGATGGTGCTGGCGATGTCGAGATCGAGATAGCGCAGCCCCGCGAACACCTCGCCGCCCGTGAAGCGCTGCCCGCCAGGGCTCCACACCGCGGCGGCCTCGAACAGGCGCGTGTCGAGGTCGGATTCGGCCTGGAAGAGCCGGCGCGAGGAATCCTGCGACAGGCCGAGGTAGGTGAAATCGGCGAACGCGCCGAAGTGCTCGCCCTGTCCTTCGGCGTGCATCTGGAACGCGCCGTCGAGCTTGTCCACCACATCGCCGAAGCTCAGCCGGCGGGTGATCGCCGCCGACGCCGGCGGCGGTGTCTCCAGGTCCGTGCTGATGTCGACCGCCCACACGTAGGGCGCCACGATCCAGTTCCAGCGATCCTGCGCGCCCGCGGTGCCCGACCAGGCGAGCAGGCCCAGCGGCAGGGCGAATGCACAACGCGTCATCGGCCTCATGGCGTTTCCTCCCTGCGACGAAGCGGCGCTTACTTCAGGTACTCGACGTCGAGCTTGTCGATCGTGCCGTTGTACGCGAACGGCTTGCGGTCGAAGTACGCCTGCGACACCGGCGAATAGCTGTCGCGACCGACGTCGAAGGCATCGTTGGCGGTGAACGTCAGCGGCGCCGAGCGCGGCACGCGGCCCTGCGCGACGGCCTTGCCGTTGACGCGAACTTCGACGTCGAGCGGCCCGGCGTGCTTCTCGTCCGCCTTGCGCGTTTCCACCTCGATCTTCACCTTGCCGGTGGGAAGCGGCGCGGACGACGCGAAGTTCGTGCGTTCGACCTCGAACAGGTTGTACTCGTAGTTCAACCTGCCTTCCTCGACCCACAGCGCGAGGCCACCGGAGAACGCGCCCAGCGCGTACAGCACGCCCTTCGAATCGGGCTTCAGTTCGGTTTCGATCGTCACCAGGTTGCTGCGCGCGCCGAGCTTGGGCGCGGTGAACTCCGGCACCGCGAAGACTTCCTGCGTGTAGCTGAACTGCGTGGCCGGATTCGACGGCGCATCCTCGGGATGGAACACCGCCGACCACAGGCCGCCGCCGACCGGCCACACCTTGTTCGCCTTCGCCTGCGCATCGAACGACTGCTTCAGCGCGGCGACCTTGTCGGGATGCTGCGCCGCCACGTCCTTCGCCTGCGAATAGTCGGTGCGCAGGTCGTGCAGCTCCCACGCGTCCTTGTCGGGCGACCAGGTCATGATCGCCGGATCGACGCCCGCCTTCCACGGAATGCGCGGGCCGAACACCGAGGCGATCCACTCGTCCTCGTAGTAGGCGCGGCTGCCCATGATCTCGAAGTACTGGCCCTTCTTGCGTCCCGCCGCCTTCGGCGCGTCGAAGGTGTAGGCCATGCTCACGCCGTCCAGCGGGTCCTGGGTGATGCCGTCGACGAGCCTGGGCGGGGTGATGTCGAGCACGTCGTAGATCGTCGGCACGATGTCGTTGACGTGGTGGAACTGCGTGCGGGGCGTCTTGTCGGGCTTGATCGTGCCCGGCCACGACACCACCAGCGGCGTGCGCGTGCCGCCGAAATGCGCGGCGACCAGCTTGGTCGAGCGGTGCGGCGTCGAGCCGGCCCATGCCCAGCCGGCGTGGTACATGTTGTCGGCCTTCGGCGAGCCCAGCACCTCCATGCCGCCGAGTTCGTTCATCGCGCGGATGTGGTCGCTGATCTGCGTGGCGATGCCGTTCTGCGCGAGCAGTTCGCTGATCGTGCCGTTCTGGCCTTCCGCGCTGGAGCCGTTGTCGCCCCAGATGTAGAAGACCAGCGTGTTGTCGCGGATGCCCATCTCGTCCAGCGCATCGATGATGCGGCCGGCCTGGTGGTCGGCATGCTCGGTGTAGCCGGCGAACACTTCCATCAGGCGGCGCTGGAAGGGCTTTTCGTCCTCGGGAATGTCCGACCACGCGGCGAGCGAGTCCGGACGCGGCGTCAGCTCGGTGTTCTTCGGGATCCAGCCGAGCTTCTTCTGCCGCGCGAACACGTCCTCGCGCATCTGGTCCCAGCCGGCGTCGAACTTGCCCTTGTAGCGGTCGGCCCATTCGTTGGCGACATGGTGCGGCCCGTGCGCCGCGCCCGGGGCCCAGTACATGAAGAACGGCCGTTCCGGCGCGAGCGCGTGCACCTGCTTCATCCACGCCACGGCCTTGTCGGTCATGTCTTCGGTGAAGTGGTAGTTCTCCTTGCCGTGCGAGGGATCGATGCGCACGGTGTTCTCGACCACCGCCGGTTCCCACTGCGAGGACTCACCGGCGAGGAAGCCGTAGAAGTAATCGAAGCCGATGCCTTCGCCCGCCGGCCAGTCGGTGTACGGGCCGATCGCCGTGGTCTCGTTCGCCGGCGTGTTGTGCCACTTGCCGAACGCGGCGGTCGAATAGCCGTAATAGCCCAGCACCTTCGCCGCGGTGGCCGAGGTGCGCGGGATGCGGCCGGTGTAGCCGTCCCAGTCGTTGGCGAGTTCGGCGATCTGCCCGTTGCCGACGCGATGGTGGTTGCGACCGGTCAGCAGCGACGCGCGCGTGGGCGAACACATCGCGGCGTTGTGGAAGCGGTTGTACGACACGCCCTGCTTCGCCAGGCGGCTCAGGGTCGGCGTGTCGATGACGCCGCCGAACGTGCCGGGCAGTGCGGGCCCGACGTCGTCGAGCATGATCACCACGATGTTCGGCGCGTTCGCGGGCAGGTGCGGCTTCGCCGGCAGCGGACTGTAGGTGGACTGCGCGATGGTCGGCCCCGCCTTGCTGCCGGAAGGGTTGGGCGGGAACGGCAGCGATTCCTGCGCGAACGCCGGCGCGGCGAGCAGCATGGCGCCGATGGCGATGGCGAGATTGCGGACTTTCAAACGGCTTCGAATGGCGGGCATGCGAACCTCCGTCGGGACGCAGACCGGGGGCGTTCTGCGTTGGGTGTCCTTGCTCGGCCGGGCGGGATTCACGAGCGCGCGCTGCGGCCGGGAATGCATTCAAGCGGGGCTCAGCCTTCTCAACGTGGCGTGAAGGCGGGGTGAAGCGGTCGTGCACGGCCACCCTCCCACTCTTGTGGGCCGGGTTAGCGAGGCGCACCCGGGGTCTGTGCAAGGTTGGTTCGCGCGTCATCCCGGGTGCGGCCTTCGGCCTCACCCGGGCTACAAACGCGGAGGCGGATGTCGATGCACGAACGCGCGCGCATGCATCGCTCGCCGAACGCGCATTCAAACCGCCACGCTACCTCGCGCATCCCAGCCGACGTGGCATCGCCCGATGCCGTACAGTCGGCGCGGCCGACGGAGGATCGCCCATGCGGAAGGTGTTGGTGACGGTGCTGGTGCTGGTCGCGGCGGGAGCCGCCGCGGTGTTCTGGTGGACCCGGCCGGAGCGCGACAAGCCGCTCGATCCGCGCATGGCCTGCCACGTGGGGATCTACAGGCTCGATGACGGGCGCCTGGTCGACGTGGCGCCGGTCTCCGACGAAGGCCTGCGCTGGCGCGCGATGGACGGGCGCACCGGCAGGATGGTCCAGGACGCGGCCGGCAAGTGGAGCGGCACCGTCGGCTGGAGCGAGCGCCCCGACACGACGCAGGTCTCGCTGGGCAGCTGCGAATCGCCGGCGTTCGCCTTCGAAGGGCATCGCGGCACGAAGCTCGAATTCCCCGCCGTCGAAACGCGTTTCCAGGGCAATGACGAAACGCTCGCCGGCCGGCTGGTGATGCCGCCGGGCAAGGGGCCGGTGCCGATCGCGGTGATGGTGCACGGCTCCGAGCGCTACTCGGCGCGCACGTTCAACGCGTTCCAGCGCATCTTCCCGGCGCACGGCATCGGTGTGTTCGTGTACGACAAGCGCGGTACCGGCGACAGCACCGGGCGTTACAGCCAGGACTTCCACCTGCTCGCCGACGACGCCGCCGCCGCGCTGAAGGAAGCGCGCCGTCTGGCCGGAGCGCGTGCCGATCGCGTCGGCTACAGCGGCGGCAGCCAGGCGGGATGGATCGAGCCGCTGGCGGCGCAGCGCAGCGATCCGGACTTCGTCGCGGTGAGCTACGGCCTCGCCGACAGCCCGCTGGCCGAGGATCGCGACCAGGTGCAGCTCGACCTGATCGAAGCAGGCTTCAGCGGCGACGCGCTGGCGAAGGCGCGCGAAGTGACCGACGCGACCGGCGAGGTGATGGCGTCCGGCTTCAAGGACGGCTACGACCGCCTCGAGGCGCTGAAGGCGAAGTACGGCAAGGAGCCATGGTGGGATGCGATGAAGGGCGAATACACGCGCGACCTGGTCACGCATTCGCCGATGATGCTGCGCCTGTTCGGCCCGATGCGCGAGGAGGGCACGACCTGGCGCCACGACCCGATGCCGCCGCTGCGCGCGATGAAGGTGCCGCTGCTGTGGCTCATCGCCGGCAGCGATGCCGAAGCGCCGCCGGAGGAGACGCGACGCCGGTTGCTGTCGGTGGCGCGGGTGAATCCGAACGTGGACGTGGTCGAGTTCCCGGGAACGGATCACGGGATCATCGAGTTCGAGACCGGGGCGGATGGCGAGCGCACGGGGCTGCGGTATGCGGACGGGTACTACGCGATGCTGGTGGACTGGATTCGCGACGGGGCGCTGAAGGATCGCGCCTATGGGAATGCGGAGCGGTTGGCGCCGAGGTGAGTTGGCGCTTCAGCGCTGCCGGGCACCCTCTCCCTCCGGGAGAGGGTTGGGGGCGAGAAGGCGCCGCTTGCGAACCACCGGTTCGCGCGCGTTCGAACGCCCGAACGGTGTGCGTTCGGGCCGGGCAGGGTCGGGGCGTGCGAGGTAACGATGCGGCGATGCTTCATCGGCGTTGCCGAGCTGTGCACTTCACTCCCTGCAAGCAGGGGGAGGGAGCTGTCACCTCCGCACCGGCAACCGCAGCACCACCTCCACCGGATCCCCATCCCCCGCACGCGTGCCCAGCTCGCCGCCGTGGCCCTTCGCGATCGCGCATGCGATCAGCAACCGCAACCCGAGGCCATCGCCCGCCGGCGCCACCTGCGGCTCGGTGAACAGCGTCTCGACGTTGCTGCCCGCGCGCAGCGCCGGGCTCAGTGGCCCGGTGAGCTGCACCCAGCCGTCGATCATCGCGATGGTCGCCGACGGCTGCGTGCCGTTCGCCGCCGCGCCGTCGCGCGGCGCCGAGACCAGCCAGAAGAACGTCGACAGCAGGTTCGCCAGGCGCGATGCATCGCCTTCGAGCAGCGCGTTCTCGGCGTCGTTCTCGTAACGCACCTCGACCGCGTCGGCGCCGAGGCCGCGGCTGGCCTCGACGATCAGCGCCAGGTCGATCGGCCCGCTGCGCGTGAGCAGCCGGCCCTGGTCGGCGCGCACCCAGTCGCCGATCTCGTCGATCATGCCGGTGAGCCGGCGCATCTGCCGATCGATCAGCTCGAACAGCTCGTCGCGTTCGTTCACGTCGTTGCCGCCGTGGCGCAGCAGGAACAGGGCGGACTGGATCGGCGCGAGCGGGCCGCGCAGGTCGTGCGCCCACTTGCTCATCCAGGACGGACTGGAACCGGTCATGGCGATGTGTCCTCCGCGAGCGGACGCAGTCCCTTGCTGCAGATGTCGGTGATGGCCTGGATGTCCGGCGGCTTCACCAGGTGATGGTCGAAGCCCGCCTGCAGCGTGCGCAGGCGATCCTCGGGCTGGCCCCAGCCGGTCACGGCGACGATCACCAGCGCGTCGCCGTGCGCGGTGCGCAGCGCACGCGCGACGTCGTAACCGCTGCGGCCGGGCATGCCCACGTCGAGGAACACGACCTCCGGCGTGAAGGACGCCACTTCGTCCTCCACCGCCTGCGGGTCGTACACCGCGCGCGTTTCGTGGCCGAGCAGGCGCACCATCATCGCCAGCGTGTCGGCGGCGTCGTGGTTGTCGTCGACGACCAGCACGCGACGCGTCGCCGCGGTCGCTTCGGGCGCGGGTGCGGCTTCCTGCATGGCGGACACGGACGTTCCCGCGCACGGCAGCCGCACGCGGAACGTCGATCCGCGTCCGGGGCCGTCGCTGTGCACTTCCACGCGCCCGCCGTGCATCTGCGTCAGGCGCTGCACCAGGGTGAGCCCGATGCCGAGTCCGCCGCGCGAACGCTCCACGGTGGTGTCCACCTGGTGGAACATCTCGAACACGGTCTCCATCTGCTCGGGCGTGAGACCGATGCCCGAATCGCTGACCCATACCTGCACCTGGTCGCCGTCGAGCGCGGCGCCCAGTTCGATGCGGCCCTGCGCATCGGAATACTTCGCCGCGTTGTTGAGCAGGTTCGCGAACACCTGCGCCAGCCGCGCGTGGTCCGCTTCCAGCGGCACGGGGGTGTCGGGCAGTTGCAGGTGCAGCGTGTGGCCGCCGTCTTCGATCAGCGGTCGCGCGGTGTCGACCGCGGCGGCGATCACGTCCTGCAACACCGTTGGCGCCGGACGCAGGGTCAGCTTGCCGCGCGTGATGCGCGCGATGTCGAGCAGGTCCTCGATCATCCGCACCAGCAGCGACAGCTGGCGCTCCATCATCGCCAGCAGCGGATCGTGGTCGTCGGGTTCGCGCAGGCGGCGCACCGCGAGCGCGTTCTGCAACGGCGCCAGCGGGTTGCGAAGTTCGTGCGCGAGCGTGGCGAGGAACTCGTCCTTGCGCTGGTCGGCCTCGCGCAGTCGGCGTTCGGCGCGCGTGCGTTCCTTGTTCTCGGCGATCAGCTCGCGATTGCGCAGTTCCAGTTCCGCATTGGCGGCGCGCAGCGAGGCGTTCAGGCGTTCGAGTTCGCGCGCCTTCTCCGCCTGCAGTTCGCGATGCGCGGTCGCCAGGTTCGCGTTGAGCGCCTGCAGCTGGCGCCGCTTGCGGTGCAGCTCGGCGAGCACGGACACCTTGGTGCGCATGATCTCCGGGATCACCGGCACCATCACGTAGTCCACCGCGCCGAGCTTGTAGCCGCGCAGGCGGTCCAGATCGCTCAGGTTGACCGCGGTGACGAAGATGATCGGCGTGTTCTCGAAGCGCGGATGCTGGTGGATCATCGTCGCCGTCTCGAAGCCGTCCATCACCGGCATGTTCACGTCGAGCAGGATGACGGCGTACTCGTCCTCCATCAGCAGCTTCAGCGCTTCCATGCCCGAGCGCGCGTCGACCAGCTCCTCGCCCAGCGGCTCCAGGATGGTGCGATAGGTCAACAGGCGCCCGGGCTGGTCGTCGACCAGCAGGATCTTGACCGGCGCGGCGGCCGTGGCTGCCGCGGCATCGTTCAACGTTGCAGCCATTGACGCAGGACTCCGAGCAGCTGGTCGGTGACGACCGGCTTGGCCAGGTAGTCGGAGGCACCGGCCTCCAGGCATTTTTCGCGATCGCCCTTCATCGCCTTGGCGGTGAGCGCGACGATCGGCAGTGTGCGACGATCGCCCAGCGCGCGGATCTCGCGCATCGTGTCGTAGCCGTCCATGCCGGGCATCATGATGTCCATCAGCACCAGGTCGAGCTGCGGCATCTCGCCGACCTTGCTGATCGCATCGCGGCCGTTGCCGGCGGTGTGCACGTGCATGCCGTGGCGTTCGAGCACGCTGGACAGCGCGAAGATGTTGCGCACGTCATCGTCCACCACCAGCACGTTCTTGCCGCGCAGGCCGTCGTCGGATTCGTGCAGGCTGCGCACCATGCGCTGCTTGGCCGGTGGCAGGTTGCCGATCACGCGGTGCAGGAACAGCGCGGTCTCGTCGAGCAGGCGTTCGGGCGATTCCACGCCCTTGATCACCACGCTGCGCGCGACGCGGCGCAGGCGTTCGCTTTCATCCGCGCTGAGGTCCTTGCCGGTGAACACCACGATCGGCACGTGCTTGAGCGAATCCTCGGCCTGGATGCGGTCGATCAGCTCGAAGCCGGTCATGTCCGGCAGGCGCAGGTCGAGCACCGCGCAGTCGTACTCGCCTTCGAGCAGGCTGCGCAGCGCGTCCTCGCCGGAGCCGGCGGTGACGATCTCGACGTCGTCGTGGCGGAGCAGTTCGACGATGCTCATCTGCTCGTTGGCGTCGTCCTCCACCACCAGCAGGCGCTTCACGCGCGGCGTCGCGTAATCCTTGATGCGCTGCAACGCCTCGCCGATGGTCTCCGACGTGGACGGCTTGGCCAGGTACGAGAACGCGCCGCGCTCGATGCTGTGGTGGCGGCTTTCCTCCACCGTGACGATCTGCACCGGGATGTGGCGCGTGGAGGCGTCCTGCTTCAGTCGTGCGAGCACGGTCCAGCCGAGCATGTCGGGCAGGAAGATGTCGAGCGTGATCGCCGTCGGCTTGTATTCGCGCACGAGGCGAAGCGCTTCGTCGCCGCGATTGGCATGCAGTACCTGGAAGCCGCGCGAACGGGCGAGGTCGCGCAGCACCGACGCGTAGTGCGCGTCGTCCTCGACGATCAGCAGCGTCGGCACGTCGGCCACCAGCGCGTGGCGGTCGTCCTCGAGGCGCTCCGTCGCGGGCATGTCGGCGGCGGCGACGTGCTCGGCCGGCACCGGCACTTCCACACGCACGCGGTTCGCGCTGCGGCCCGCCTCGGGCAGGGTGCGGTCCTGTCCGCTGCCGGGATTGTTGCCGACGTAGTTGAGCGGCAGGTACAGCGTGAACGTACTGCCTTCGCCCTCCACGCTGTGCAGGCGCAGTTCGCCGCCGAGCAGGCCCGCGATCTCGCGGCTGATCGCCAGTCCGAGGCCGGTGCCGCCGTACTTGCGCGCGGTGCCCGCATCGGCCTGCTGGAACGCTTCGAACACGATGCGCTGCTTGTCCGGCGAGATGCCGATGCCGGTGTCGGTGACTTCGATGGCGACCACCACCGGCGCGCGCGACAGCACCGGGTGGTCCTCGCTCCAGCCGCGCGTGACCGGACGCGCGCTGAGCCGCACGCTGCCCTGTTCGGTGAACTTGAACGCGTTCGACAGCAGGTTCTTCAGGATCTGCTGCAGCCGCTTGGGGTCCGAGCGCAGCGTCGGGCCGAGGTCGCGGGTGAAATCCACGGCGAAATCGAGCTTGCGGCGTTCGGCTTCGTGGCGGAAACCGCGTTCCAGGTTCTCGCGCAGGTGCGCGAAGCTGATCGTCTCGATGTCGATGGTGACCGTGCCGGACTCGATCTTCGACAGGTCCAGGATGTCGCTGATCAGGTGCAGCAGGTCGGTACCGGCGGCGTGGATGGTGCGGCCGAACTCGACCTGGCGCTCGCTGAGGTTGTCTTCCGGATTCTCCGCCAGCTGCTGGCTGAGGATCAGGATGCTGTTGAGCGGCGTGCGCAGCTCGTGCGACATGTTGGCGAGGAACTCGGACTTGTAGCGCGAGGTCTGCGCCAGCTCCGCCGCCTTTTCCTCCAGCGCGCGGCGCGCGTGTTCGATCTGCAGGTTCTTCTGTTCGACCTCCGCCTTCTGCGCGGCCAGCAGCGAGGCCTTGAGCGCGATTTCCTCGTTGGTCTGCTGCAGTTCGTTCTGCTGCGTCTGCAATTCGCCGGCCAGCTGCTGCGACTGCGACAGCAGGCGCTCGGTGCGCATCGTCGCCTCGATCGTGTTGAGCACGATGCCGATGCTGCCCGACAGCTGCTCCAGGAACGCGCGCTGCGACGGAGTGAACTCGTGCAGCGTCGCCAGTTCGATCACCGCCTTGACCTGGTCCTCGAACAGCACCGGCAGCACGATCACGCTGCGCGGCGCGGCTTCGATCAGGCCCGACTGGATGCGCACGCCGTGCGCGTCGTCGTCGCGTCGGATGTTCTCCAGCAGGATCAGCCGCGCCTCGGCCGCGCACTGGCCGACCAGGCCTTCGCCGAAGTCGAGCGTGCGGCTCGCCATCGGCGCGCTGTCGGCGTAGCCGGCGAGCTGGCGCAGGCGGCGCACCTCGCCGTCGGCGCCTTCGTCGACGATGTAGATCAGGCCCTGTTGCGCATCCACCAGCGGCGCGAGTTCCGACAGCAGCATCTGGCCGAGCGTGAGCAGGTCGCGCTGGCCCTGCATCATCGAGGAGAACTTGGCGAGGTTGGTCTTCAACCAGTCCTGCTCGCGGTTCGACTCGGTCGTCGCGCGCAGGTTGGCGATCATCGCGTTGATGTTGTCCTTCAGATCGGCCACTTCGCCGCGCACGTCCACCTGGATCGAACGCGTGAGGTCGCCCTGCGTCACCGCGGTGGCCACTTCGGCGATCGCGCGCACCTGGTTGGTCAGGTTCGCCGCGAGCTGGTTCACGTTGGCGGTGAGGTCCTTCCAGATGCCCGCCGTGCCCGGCACCTTCGCCTGGCCGCCCAGGCGCCCTTCCACGCCGACTTCGCGCGCCACGGTCGTCACCTGGTCGGCGAAGATCGCGAGCGTGTTGGTCATGTTGTTGATGGTGTCGGCCAGCTCGGCGACTTCGCCCTTGGCTTCCACGGTGAGCTTGCGGTGCAGGTCGCCGTTGGCCACCGCCGTCACCACCGCCGCGATGCCGCGCACCTGCGTGGTGAGGTTGGACGCCATCGAGTTGACGTTGTCGGTGAGGTCCTTCCACGTACCGGCCACGCCCGGCACGCGTGCCTGGCCGCCGAGCTTGCCTTCGGTGCCGACCTCGCGCGCCACGCGCGTCACCTCGGCGGCGAAGCCGTTGAGCTGGTCCACCATCGTGTTGATGGTTTCCTTCAGCTGGAGGATTTCGCCTTCCGCGTCCACCGCGATCTTGCGCGACAGGTCGCCCTTCGCCACCGACGTCGCCACTTCGGCGATGTTTCGCACCTGCGTGGTGAGGTTGGACGCCATCGAGTTGACGTTGTCGGTGAGGTCCTTCCAAGCGCCGGTCACGCCGGGCACCTGCGCCTGGCCGCCGAGCTTGCCCTCGGTGCCGACTTCGCGCGCCACGCGCGTCACCTCGGCGGCGAAACCGTTGAGCTGGTCCACCATCGTGTTGATGGTTTCCTTCAGCTGGAGGATCTCGCCCTTCACGTCCACCGCGATCTTGCGCGACAGGTCGCCCTTCGCCACCGCGGTGGTGACTTCGGCGATGTTGCGCACCTGCGCGGTGAGGTTGGACGCCATCGAGTTGACGTTGTCGGTGAGGTCCTTCCACGTGCCCGCGACACCCGGCACCTGCGCCTGGCCGCCGAGCTTGCCATCGGTACCCACCTCGCGCGCCACGCGGGTCACTTCGGCGGCGAAGCCGTTGAGCTGGTCCACCATGGTGTTCATGGTGTCCTTCAGCTGCAGGATTTCGCCCTTCACGTCCACGGTGATCTTGCGCGAGAGGTCGCCCTTCGCCACGGCCGTGGTCACTTCGGCGATGTTTCGCACCTGCGAGGTCAGGTTCGACGCCATCGCGTTGACCGAGTCGGTCAGGTCCTTCCACGTACCGGCGACGCCCGGCACGACGGCCTGGCCGCCCAGGCGGCCTTCGGTGCCGACTTCCCGCGCCACGCGCGTCACTTCCGACGAGAAACCGTTGAGCTGGTCCACCATCGTGTTGATGGTGTCCTTCAGCTCCAGGATTTCGCCGCGCACGTCCACGGTGATCTTGCGCGAGAGATCGCCCTTCGCCACCGCCGTGGTCACCTCGGCGATGTTGCGCACCTGCAGCGTCAGGTTGGACGCCATCGAGTTCACGTGGTCGGTGAGGTCCTTCCACGTGCCGGCGACGTCGGGCACCTGCGCCTGGCCGCCGAGCTTGCCTTCGGTGCCCACCTCGCGCGCCACGCGCGTCACTTCGGAGGAGAAACCGTTGAGCTGGTCCACCATCGTGTTGATGGTGTTCTTCAGTTCGAGGATTTCGCCGCGCACGTCCACGGTGATCTTGCGCGACAGGTCGCCCTTGGCCACGGCGGTGGTCACCTCGGCGATGTTTCGCACCTGCGAGGTGAGGTTGGACGCCATCGCGTTGACCGAGTCGGTCAGGTCCTTCCACGTGCCGGCGACGCCGGGCACGACGGCCTGGCCGCCCAGCCGGCCTTCGGTACCCACCTCGCGCGCCACGCGCGTCACTTCCGAGGCGAAACCGCGCAGCTGGTCCACCATCGTGTTGATGGCTTCCTTGAGCTGGTGGATCTCGCCGCGCACGTCCACGGTGATCTTGCGCGAGAGGTCGCCGTTCGCCACCGCGATGGTCACGTCGGCGATGTTGCGCACCTGCGCGGTGAGGTTGGACGCCATCTGGTTGACCGAGTCGGTCAGGTCCTTCCACACGCCCGAAACGCCCTTCACCTTGGCCTGGCCGCCGAGGCGTCCGGCAGTGCCCACTTCGAGTGCGACGCGCGTCACTTCCGAGCTGAACTCGCCCATCTGCGCGATCATGCGGTTGACGATGTTCGCCGAGCGCAGGAACTCGCCCTTGAGCGGACGGCCGTCGGCTTCCAGCGGCACGGTGCGGGTGAGATCGCCCTTGGCGACGCCGGCCATCGCCTCGCTCATCGTCTCCACCGGACGGACGAGGTCGTCGATCAGCGCGTTGACCGAGTCCTCCATCTCCAGCCACTGGCCTTCGCGGTTGGCCGGCACGATGCGCTGGCGGGTCTGGCCTTCGCGGCCGACGGCTTCGCCCACGCGCGCCAGTTCGGCGGCGAGGCGGCGGTTGTGGTTGATGATCTCGTTGAGGATCTGCGCGAGCTGGCCTTCCTGTCCCTGCCAGTTGAGCGGCAGGCGCACCGAGAAGTCGCCGGCGCGCACCGCGTCCATCGCTTCGATGATCACGTCGAGCCGATCGCGTGGCGGATCGCGCAGGGGCTCGCGCAACGGCTCGGCCTGCGCGCGCCGTTTCGGTGCCGTCGCGACGGCCTTCGCTGGCGACGGCTTCGCCTTGCGCGCCGATGGCGAACGGCGCGATTTCGTTTCCGTGGTCACCCGAACATCCCCCCCATGCACTGCGGCTTCGCGGAAAATCACCCGAGCTTATCGCAGCGCCGATGACGGGATGTTCACGGGGATTGGCGTGTTCTATGGGTCGGCGGGCACCTGCGCGTGGCCGCGATCGCCCCCGCGCACGCGCGCTTCGAGCGCGGCGTAGCCGGCGATGGCCAGCAGCAGCGGCCCCAGGTAGTAGCACGCGCGATAGGCCAGCAGCGCCGCGAGCATCTGCGGCGGCGGCACCTGGTGGCCGAGCAGCGCGATGAACACCGCCTCCAGCACGCCGATGCCCGCCGGGATGTGCGCGATGGCCGATGCCACCGCCGCCGCCAGCAGCGCGCCGAGCACCGACGCGTACGACACGTGCGGCGGCATCAGCACGAACAGCAGCGCGGCCATCAGCGACCAGTTGGTCGCGGCGAGGGCGAGCTGGACCAGCGCGAGTGGCACCGAAGGCAGACGGAAGTGGTGGCCGCGCAGGTGGAAAACCCGGCCGTGCGTCACGCGGCAGGCGACGAGATACACCGCCACCGCCACCAGCATGGCAGCGCCGAGCAACGGCAATGTGCGTCCGGATACCGGCCAGTGCGGCGGCGGCACGACCCGTCCCGACGCGAACAACGCGCCCGCCAGCAGCAGGTAGCCCAGCCAGTTGGTGCCGACGGTGAAGGCGACGATGCGGCTGATCGTGCCCAGCCCGAGCCCCGCGTGCGCATACAGCCGATAGCGGAAGCCCGCGCCGCCGACCAGCGCGCCGACGTTGAGGCTGAAGGCGTAGCAGACGGTCGATATCGCCATCACCCGCGGTGCCGGCAGCGGGTGCCGCACGTAGCGGCGCGCGGCCAGGTCGTAACACGAGTACAGCAGGTAGCTGCCGACGGTGATCGCGATGGCGATCGCCAGCGTGCCCGACCCGTAGCCGGCGAGCGTGGCGCCCACCTGTTCCCAGTCGACCGAGCGCGCGTAACGCACCAGCAGGAACGCGACCAGTGCCAGGAAGACATAGAACGCGATGCGCCGGGCGCGACGCCAGCGGTGGCGGTGCGCGGTCACTTCGACGAGTCCTCGGAATCGTCGGGCCGTACCAGCGCCGTGCGCGGCGTGTGCGCGGGCAGCCAGCCGGCCCATTCGGGGAACTTGCGCAACACATGGAACAGCAGCGGGCGCGTGATCGGCTGCCAGAACCTACCGCGCGGCACGTCCGCCGGGTCCACTTCCTTGCAGTGGTTGTCGATCAGCGTGCCGAGGCGGCGGCGCAGATCGCCCGCGAACTCGCGGTCGCGGATGAACACGTTGGCTTCCAGGTTCAGCGAGAGGCTGAGCGGGTCGAGGTTGCTGGAACCCACGGTGCTCCATTCGTCGTCGATCACCGCCACTTTCCCGTGGAACGGGCGCTGGCAGTACTCGTGGATGCGTACGCCCGCATCGACGAGATGGCGGTACAGCCAGCGCGCGGCGATCAGCGCCATCGGCGTGTCGGGCTCGCCCTGGAAGATCAGCTGCACCTTCACCCCGCGCCGCGCGGCGTCGCGCAGGTCACGCAGGAAGCCGTAGCCGGGGAAGAAGTAGGCGTTGGCGATCACGATTTCCTGCCGCGCGGCGCGGAAGGCTTCGCGATAGGCCTGTTCGATGCTGCGCGAACGGCGGCCGTTGTCGCGCGGGAGGAAGCAGACGTCGGCGTTGCCGGCGGGCTTGCCGGTCTCGTGCGTGGTGTCCGGCTCCCAGCGCTCGCCGGTGCCGCGCGTGGCGATGGCGTGGCGCATGAAGGCATGGATGTCGGCGACGACCGGGCCTTCCACTTCGACCGCGTAATCCTGCTTGGCGGTGGGACCGAAGTCTTCGAGATGGTCGGCCGAATAGTTGATGCCGCCGACGAAGCCGATGCGTTCGTCGATCACGACCAGCTTGCGGTGCATGCGCCGGAACACGTTGAGACGGATGCCGAACAGCGTGGGTTGCCGGTCGAACATGCGCAGCTGGACGCCGGCTTCGGTGAGCGCGCGCAGGAAATCCTCCGACAGATCGGGCGAGCCGAACGCATCCACCAGGAAATGCACGCGCACGCCGCGCCGCGCCGCCTCGATCAGCCGCTGCTGCAGCGCGATGCCCACCTTGTCCTCGAACCAGATGAAGGTTTCCAGCAGGATTTCGCGTTGCGCCGCGTCGATGGCCTCGAACACGCGCGCGAAATACGCCTCGCCGTTCTCCAGCAGGCGCGCGCGGTGGCCGTGCCGCCAGCACGAATCCATGACGCGCCAGAACTTCACAGCTGGACCCTCGCCAGCAGCGGCAGGTGGTCGGACAGGTGCGACCACGGACGCGAGGCCAGCACGCGCGCTTCGACCACGCGCGCGTTGCGCACGTAGATGCGATCCACCGGCAGCGTCGGCCAGCGCGAGGGGAAGGTGCGCGCCAGCCGTCCGCGCGTGTGTTCGAACGCTTCCACCAGCCCGCAGCGGCGGACCAGCCGATGGCCGCGCACGCGCCAGTCGTTGAAGTCGCCGGCGACGATCAGCGGCGCATCGTGCGGCACCTGTCCGGACACCACGTCGCACAGCAGGCCGATCTGCCGCTGCCGGTGCGATTCGCGCAGGCCCAGGTGCACGCAGATCGTATGCACCTCGGCTTCCTGGCCGGTGTCCTCGTCGGGCACGCGCAGGATGGCGTGCAGGAGGCCGCGGTTCTCGTGGCCGTGCACGGAGACGTCGCGGTTCTGGTAGGACGCGATCGGGAACTTCGACAGCAATGCGTTGCCGTGGTGGCCGTGCGGGTATGCGGCGTTGCGGCCGTAGGCGAACTGGGTCCACAGCGTGTCGGCGAGGAACTCGTACTGCGGGCCGGACGGCCAGTCGGCATGGCGTTGCGCGTGGCGCGCGTGTTCGCCGAGCACTTCCTGCAGGAACACCATGTCGGCCGACACGCCGCGGATCGCTTCGCGCAGTTCGGGGAGCACGAACCTGCGGTTGAGCAGGCTGAACCCCATGTGCATGTTGACGGTCAGGACGTTGATCGAGGTCATGCAGCGACGTGTCGTCGGACTGTCCTGCATTCTGCCGACGGCCCGCGCGATGTCGCGTGAGGGCCGGTGGGGGCGCGGCAGGGGCGGTGTGCACGGCCGTAAGCGGCCACGGCGGCGACACCGAGCGGATGCGCGATCGCGATCGCCCAGCCGGCGAGCGAATCGTTCTCTGCGCGGGATGCCCGACATCGAAACAAACGTTCAAAGGTCGGATCCAGCTGTTGCAGCTCTTGTAGCCCGGGTAAGCGGAGCGCACCCGGGGGCGCGATGCGATTCGGATGCGATATCGGCCCGGGGCCCCGCTTTGCGACGCGATGACATCGGTGAGGGGTGATGCGGAGCGATGGCGCGGCGAGGGCATTGGCGGCGGTGTGCCCGGAGCTCCGTCGCCCCCAGGTGCGCTCCGCTTACCCGGGCTACAAAAGCCCTCGGCTTCTCGGCTCCCTGCTACGCGAACGCAACGCACGCGCCGCAAACCCTGCGCTCGCCACACGCCACACCCGGCGCTTCCTCACCAGCCCCGCGCGAGTTCCTTCGTGACCTCCGCCGCCGGCACCGCGCGGCAGCCGGTGGTGTTCTGTCCGGCCCAGAGCGGCGAGAAGTCGCCGCTGCCCGCCGCTTCGGCCTTCGCGCGCAGCGGCGACACGGCGCCGGCCGCGAGCGGGAAGGCCGGCACGTCATCGCGCATCGCACCGAGTTCCCGCATCAGCCGGTTGCGGATGCCGCGCGCGGGACGTCCGGTGAAGAGATTCGTCAGCACCGTCGACTCGCCGGCGTCGGTGCTCAACGCCAACCGGTGCACGGGGCTGGTCGTGGTTTCCGGGCACAGCAGGTAAGCGGTGCCGACCTGCACGCCGGCCGCGCCCAGTGCCTTGGCCGCGGCGACGCCAGCCGCGTCGGCGATGCCGCCCGCCGCGATGACCGGCACGCGCACCGCGTGCACGATGCGCGGCAGCAGCGCGAACGTGCCGGACTGCGCGTCGAGGTCGTCGGAGAGGAAATGCCCGCGATGCCCGCCGGCCTCCAGCCCCTGCGCGATGATCGCGTCCACGCCCTGCGCCTGCAGCCAACGCGCTTCCTCGACCGTCGTCGCCGACGAGAACACCTTCGCGCCGGTCGCGCGCACGCGTTCGAGCAGCTCCGACGACGGCAAGCCGAAATGGAAACTCACCACCGCCGGCGGCAGTTCCGCCAGCACGTCGGCGAGGTCATGGTTGAAGGGCGCACGCGCCGGTCCGGCGACGAGTGCCGCGGGATCGAGCCCGAACTCCGCGTAGTACGGCGCCAGCACCGCGCGCCACGCGGCCTCGCGTTCGGCATCCGCGCCGGGTTGCGCGTGGCAGAAGAAGTTGACGTTGATCGGCCCGCTGCCGCGTTCGCGCATCGCGTGGAGATCCCGACGCAGCGCTTCGGGCGTGAGCGTGGCCGCCGGCAGCGAACCGAGGCCGCCGGCCTGCGTCACCGCCAGTGCCAGCGATGCGCCCTGCACCCCGGCCATCGGCGCCTGCACGATGGGGAGCGTGATGCCGAGGAGGTCCTGGATCGTCATGGGTCCACTGTAGAGGCCGGCGGCAGGATTCGGGAATGGCCGGACTTCCCTCCGTGCGGTCGCCATGGATCGCGCCGACGTGTCGGGTTTGCTCCGACGCCGTCTTCCGAATTCCCCGACAGCGCCCGGCCACCATGCCCCGCAGACTGAACGGGCCCCGGCGCCGAGGCCGATCCTCTTCCCCTCGGACCTCCCCGTCCGAACTCCAGTCGGCTGCCCATCCGGCGCCGAGGCGAAGTCCCTCCGACGCGATCACGTGGACAGCAGCGGCCCCGGACGGGCTTCGTCGTCCTCGCGATAGCTCTCGCCGGTGAGCGCCATCGCCGCCGCGAGCTGCTTCACCGCCTCGGACTGCGGCGTGCCTTCCTCGATCTGCCACCGCGCCTCCGCGCCGTCGGCATGGACCAGGCGCAGCACGCACGCGCGGCTGCCGGGGAAGGGGCCGCTCGCTTCGATCCGCCAGCCCGGTGGCAGGGTCTGGGTGCGTGTGTCCATGCGGCGACGGTAGCGCGGCCGGTGGCAGGCGCGCGTGATCCCTCCACCGGCACGGTGCCGCCATCCCGCGACGCGGTATGGTGTCGCCCCTCGAAGCCGCCAAGATGCCGATGTCCGAAGCCACCGTTTTCCCGAACGCCGCGCCGCAACTGGGACACGCCCTCAAGCCGCGCCAGCTGATCATGATGGGCCTGGGGAGCGCGATCGGCGCCGGGCTGTTCCTGGGCTCCGGCGTCGGCGTGCAGGCGGCGGGACCGGCGGTGCTGGTGTCCTACCTCATCGCCGGCGCGCTGGTGATCATCGTGATGAACGCCCTGGGCGAGATGGCCGCGGCCAAGCCGGCCAGCGGCGCGTTCTCGGTCTACGCCGCCGACGCGCTGGGCGCGACCGCCGGCGCCACCGTCGGCTGGCTGTGGTGGGCGCAGGTGGTGATCGTGGTCGCCGCCGAATCGGTCGGCGCGGCCGGCCTGCTCGCGACGATCTGGCCGCAGATCCCGGTGCCGCTGTCCTCGCTCGCCTTCATGCTGTTCTTCACCTTCATCAACCTGATGGGGGTGCGGAACTTCGGCGAATTCGAATTCTGGTTCGCGATCATGAAGGTCGTCGCGATCCTCGCCTTCATCGCGATCGGCGCCGCGCTGCTGCTCGGCCTGCTGCCGGCGGTGCCGTCGCCGGGGCTGTCGAACGTCACCGGCCACGACGGCTTCGCGCCGAAGGGCTGGGCGGGCATCGGCGCGGCGCTGCTGGTGGTGGTGTTCGCGTTCGGCGGGACCGAGATCGTGGCCGTCGCCGCGGCCGAAACCTCCGATCCCTCGCGCAGCCTCGCGCGCGCGATCCGCACCGTCGCCTGGCGCATCCTGGTGTTCTACATCGGCTCGATCAGCGTGATCATCGCGGTCGTGCCGTGGACCAGCGAAGCGCTGCGCTCGCCGTTCGCCGCGGTACTGGAAGTGGCGCGCATCCCGTATGCGTCCACGACGATCACGCTGATCGCGGTGATCGCGCTGCTGTCGGCGCTCAACGCGAACCTCTACGGCGCCTCGCGCATGATCTACTCGCTCGCGCAGCGCCGCGAGGCGCCGCACTGGCTGGCGCGCGTGAACGGCCGCCAGGTGCCGGTGCTCGCGGTGCTGTCGTGCGTGGTGTTCGGCTTCGTCGCGACGGTGTGCGAGCTGTGGTATCCGGACCGCGTGCTGCCGGTGCTGCTCAACATCGTCGGTTCGACGTGCCTGCTGGTGTGGACGATCTCGCTGGTGTCGCAGCTGATCCTGCGTCGCCGCGCCGATCGCGCGGGCACGCCGCTGCCGTTCCGCATGCGCGGTTTCCCGTGGCTGACCGGCGCGGCGCTGGCGATCCTGGCGCTGATCTTCGCGCTGCTGCTCGCCAACGGCGAAACGCGCGGGCAGTTCCTGTCGATGGCCGCGCTGACCGCCGGCATCGCGCTGGCGAGCGAGCTGGCGCGGCGTCATCGCGGAAAAAAGCGCGCGACGGTGTGAGCCGTCGCGCGCTGCCGCGGCGTGCGCGGGAGGGGTTACGCACGCCTTTGCCCTGGTTCGCGACGGCTCAGGTCTCGTAGGCGGATTCGCCGTGCGAGGTGATGTCCAGGCCTTCGCGTTCGGATTCCTCGCTGACGCGCAGGCCGACCGTGTACTTCACGACCACGAAGGCGACCAGCGCGACCACGCCGGAGAGCACCACCGTCACCAGCACGCCCTGCAACTGGATCCACACCTGCGAGGCGATGCTGTACTCCGGTAGCGCGGTTTCGGTGACGTAATCCCAGATGCCCGCGCCGCCCAGCGACGGCGACGCGAACACGCCGGTGAGCAGCGCGCCGAGGATGCCGCCGACGCCGTGCACGCCGAACACGTCGAGCGCGTCGTCGGCGCCGAGCAGCCGCTTCAGACCGTTCACGCCCCACAGGCACACCGCGCCGGCGAGGGCGCCGATCACGATCGCGCCGCACAATCCGACGAAGCCCGCGGCCGGCGTGATCGCCACCAGCCCCGCCACCGCGCCCGACGCCGCACCCAGCATCGACGGCTTGCCCTTGCTGATCCATTCCATCGCGGTCCAGCCGAGCACCGCGGCGGCCGTCGCGAGGAACGTGTTGACGAACGCCTGCGCGGCGACCGCGTTGGCTTCCAGCGCGGAACCGGCGTTGAAGCCGAACCAGCCGACCCACAGGATCGACGCGCCCACCATCGTCTGCGTGAGGTTGTGCGGCTTGATCGCCTCGCGCCCGTAGCCCACGCGGCGGCCGATCACGTACGAACCCACCAGTCCCGCGACGGCGGCGTTGATGTGCACCACCGTGCCGCCGGCGAAATCCAGCGCGCCGCGCGCGAACAGGAAGCCCGACTGCGCGAGCACGCCGGGCACCGCGTCGTTGCCGGTGAACGCATCCGGGCCCGGGAAGAACCACACCATGTGCGCCATCGGCGTGTAGGCGAAGGTGAACCACAGCACGGTGAACAGCAGCACGCCGGCGAACTTCACGCGCTCGGCGAACGCGCCGATCACCAGCGCGCAGGTGATGCACGCGAACGCGCCCTGGAACACGAAGAACACCAGTTCGGGAATGTAGACGCCCTTGGTGAACGTCGCGCCCATCGCGCTGGCGTCGAGTCCTTTCGCGAACACGCGGTCGAACCCGCCGATGAACGGATTGCCCGGCGTGAACGCCAGCGAATAGCCGTACAGCGCCCACAGGATCGCCACCAGCGAGAACACCAGCAGGCACTGCATCAGCACCGACAGGACGTTCTTGCTGCGCACCAGGCCGCCGTAGAACAGCGCCAGGCCCGGCAGCGTCATGAAGATCACGAGCGCGGCGCAGACCAGCAGCCAGGCGATGTCGCCCTTGTTGGCGGTGGGTGCGGCGGCGTCCTGCGCGAAGGCCAGGGCGGGCGTGGCGAGGGCTGCCAGCGTCGCCAGCGCGGCGAGTGCGGGCGTGCGCGTGCGAAAGCGTGCGATTGCGCGGGCATGCAAGGTGTCCGCGTTTTCCCGCGGCGCGATCTCGAAGCCGGTGCTTCCAGAATCCTCGCTTGTCGGAACCGCGTGCGTCCGCGCGTGCGTATCGTCGTCCCCGCGAAGGCGGGGATCCATCTGTGCATGCATCACGGTGAGGTTTCCTTCTTTCGTCGAAGTTGCGGCGATCGGGTCGATGGATTCCCGCCTTCGCGGGAACGACGGCATGAACGCGCCGATGTGATCGGTATGGGAGGTCGTCATGGCCGCCCCCTCACAACGCATCGTCATCGAGCTCGCCGGTGCGGATCCGCACCGTGCGCTCGAGCGATTGCACGAAGATCTTTCCGTCGCCGACCTTGCCCGTGCGCGCGGCGTTGGCCAGCGCTTCCAGCGCCGCTTCCAGCGAGCTTTCCGCGACGGCGCATTCCACTTTCAGTTTCGGCAGGAAATCCACGACGTACTCGGCGCCGCGGTACAGCTCGGTGTGGCCTTTCTGCCGGCCGAACCCTTTCACTTCGGTGACGGTGATCCCGGACACGCCGACTTCGGTGAGCGCTTCGCGCACCTCGTCGAGCTTGAACGGCCGGATGATCGCGGTGATCAGTTTCATCTCGCAGCTCCGTGGGTGGGTGTTCAGAACGTCTTCGTGAGCGTCAGCACGACGGTGTCGTCGCCCAGGTAGTTGCCGTGGACGTTGGTGTAGAGGGCTTCCTCGGCGTCGGTGTCGCTGTAGGCCAGTGCGATGGCGAAGCCGCCGTCGAAGGACTTGGTGACGCCGAGCTTCCAGTCGACGTACTCGAAGTCCTCGTTGTTCTCGATCCACTGCTTGCCGGCGTGCGCGTTGAGCGTCCAGGTCGGCACGAACTCCCAGTTCACCGCGGCGTCGAGATAGCCCGAGCCATCCGAATCGGCGTAGCCGAACAGGTCGGTGAGGGCGTAGGAATACTTGGCGGCGAACACGCCGGCGCTGATGCCGAAGTACAGTTCGGCGGTGTCCGGGCTGTTGAAGCCGGACGGATAGTCGCCGGGATACCAGTAGTACAGCGCGCCGACGTCGAAGCCGACCGCGTCGCTGAACCTGCCGCGATAGCCGCCGTAGAAATCCAGTTCGACGCTGTTGGAGATGTCGTCGTCCAACACCGGCGTGTCGGAGAGCCAGCTCACGTTGCTGCCCCAGCCGCCGACGTAGAAGCCGCTGTCGGCCGCGTATTCGATGCCGGCCTGCAATGCCGGTTCGGTGTTGTTCTGCGAGATGCCGCGAAACAGATAGTCGCTCGTCAGCGCGACCGAGCCGGACACGCCGGCGATCGCCTCACTGGGCAGGGCGAACGAAAGCGCGCCGGCCAGCACGACGGTGGCGAACGATGCAGCGGACTTGCTTGCATGGATGCGAGACGACATGACGCAGGCTCCTCATAAGCGGTGGCCCCTCCCCGGTCATTGGTGTTCGTGCTCTGCGATGTCGGGCGATTCGCCGGTGCCCGGATCGCGCGGGACGCACTCGCCTTGCGGCGGGCGGCGGCCCGTCGTTTTTGTTCACCTCGTGCGTTGTGTTGCGGTGGAGCGGTTACGGCCGCGCTTGCACGGCCCGCGTCATGAAGACGCTGTTCGGATCGTCGGTGTAGTCCGCGAACGGACCGCAGGGTTCGAAGCCGTGGCGCGCGTACAGCGTGCGTGCCGCTTCGAATCCCGCCATCGAGCCTGTTTCCAGGCTCACCTGCGTGTACGCGCGACGCTGCGCTTCGGCGAGGATGTGCGCCAGCATCGCGGCGGCCACGCCCTTGCGGCGGTGCCGTGATGCGGTGCGCATCGACTTGATCTCGCCGTGCGCGGCATCGAGCTGTTTCAGCGCGCCGCAGCCCATCAGTTCATCGTCCTGCCAGGCCGACCAGAAGGTGATCGGCGGCTGGCGCAGGCCGTCCAGGTCCAGCGCGTGGATGCTTTCCGGTGGAGACAGCTCCGCCATGCCGCGCAGGTGTTCCTGCAGCAGCGCGACGACGTCGGGATGATCGAGACCGCCGGTGCGGATCTCCATCGCGAACCTCCGTGGGAGAGGGATCGAACTCGGAGCGGATTTTCGTGACGCCAAACAACACGGCCCGGAGCATCCGCCCCGGGCCGTCCGATCGTCAGATCGTGTAGTACATCTGGTACTCCAGCGGATGCGTCGCCGCGCGGAAGCGCGTGACTTCCTGCATCTTCAGCGCGATGTAGCCGTCGATGAAGTCATCGGTGAACACGCCGCCGGCCTTGAGGAACTCGCGATCCTTGTCGAGCGCTTCCAGCGCCTGGTCCAGGCTGTGGCAGACGGTCGGGATGTTCTTCTCTTCTTCCGGCGGCAGGTCGTACAGGTCCTTGTCCGACGGCGCGCCCGGATCGATCTGGTTCTTGATGCCGTCCAGGCCGGCCATCATCAGCGCGGCGAAGATCAGGTAGCCGGAGTTCATCGGATCGGGGAAGCGGATCTCGATGCGGCGCGCCTTCGGATTGGCGACGTACGGAATGCGGCACGACGCCGAGCGGTTGCGCGCCGAGTAGGCCAGCATCACCGGCGCTTCGAAACCCGGCACCAGGCGCTTGTAGCTGTTGGTGGTCGAGTTGGCGAAGGCGTTGATCGCACGGGCGTGCTTGAAGATGCCGCCGATGTACCACAGCGCCATCTGCGACAGGCCGCCGTAACCGTCGCCGGAGAACAGGTTCACGCCGCCCTTGGCCAGCGACTGGTGCACGTGCATGCCGCTGCCGTTGTCGCCGACGATCGGCTTGGGCATGAAGGTCGCGGTCTTGCCGTTGCGGTGCGCGACGTTCTTGATGACGTACTTGGTCGTCAGCAGTTCGTCGGCCTTCTTCACCAGCGAGTTGAACTTGGTGCCGATCTCGCACTGGCCGGCGTTGGCGACTTCATGGTGGTGCACTTCGACCTCGATGCCGACCTGTTCCAGCGTCTTGCACATCTCGGCGCGGATGTCGTGCAGCGTGTCCAGCGGCGCGACGGGGAAGTAGCCGCCCTTCACCATCGGACGGTAGCCGGTGTTGCCGCCGTCGTACTCGCGGCCGGAGTTCCAGTGCGCTTCCTCCGAATCGATGTGGAAGAAGGTGTGGCCCATGTCGTTGGCGAAGCGGACCGAGTCGAAGATGAAGAATTCCGGCTCCGGACCGAAGAACGCCTGGTCGGCGATGCCGCTGGCCTTGAGGTAGGCCTCGGCGCGCTTGGCGACGCCGCGCGGGTCGCGCGAGTAGGCCTGCATGGTGGCCGGATCGAGGATGTCGCAGGTCAGCACCAGGGTCGGATCGGCGGTGAACGGATCCAGGAACGCGGTGCTGGCGTCGGGCAGCAGCACCATGTCGGACTCGTTGATGCCCTTCCAGCCCGAGATCGAGGAGCCGTCGAACATCTTGCCGTCCTCGAACAGGCTCGGCTCGACGATCGACTTGGGGAAGGTGACGTGGTGCTGCACGCCGCGCATGTCGACGAAGCGCAGGTCCACGAACTCGACCTTGTGGTCCTTGATGAGCTTTTCTACGTGATCGATCGACATGGGGTAACTCCGGGATTCGGGATTGGAGATTCGGTATGGGGAAAGCCGGCCGCGTTCGCGGTGACCCTCATTCACAAGCATGGGCCGTGCCAACGTTCACGCGGTGCTAACGCATTGATTCGAAAGAGCCAGCGGCTGGCGCCCTGATCGCCTTGCACCAGAACAGTGCGTGAAGCAATGCGATTGCGTCGACATGGTGCACGCAGGCCCGTCCGGTATGCTGCGCCGTTTCGTGCCTGGCCGCCAAGAACACGTCCGCGGTTCCACGAATCCCGATCCCCCATCCGAATCCCAGCTCCCCAATGACCGACCTGCTAGCCGCCCTGCTCCTCGGCATCATCGAAGGCATTACCGAATTCCTGCCGATCTCCAGCACCGGCCACCTGCTGATCGCCGAACGCTGGCTCGGACATCGCAGCGATCTGTTCAACATCTCCATCCAGGCCGGCGCGATCCTCGCGGTCGTGCTGATCTACCGGCAGCGCCTGTGGGACCTGGCCATGGGATTCCTGGGGCGGCGCGCGCTGGCCGAACACAGCCCGGCCGGCATGCCGATGGACGCCGCGCAGGCGCGCGATTACGCCTTCAAGCTGGCGGCGGCGTTCGGCGTGACCGCGGTGCTGGGCCTGGTGGTGAAGAAGCTGGGCTTCGAACTGCCCGAGCAGGTCACGCCGATCGCGTGGGCGCTGGTGCTCGGCGGCCTGTGGATGATCGTGGCCGAACACTTCGCGGCCAAGCGCGCGGCGGCGCTGGGCGAGCGCGCGACGATCACCTGGACGGTGGCGATCCTGGTCGGCATCGCGCAGGTGGTGGCGGGCGTGTTCCCGGGCACCTCGCGTTCGGGCGCGACGATCTTCGTGGCGCTGCTGGCCGGCACGACTTCGCGCGCGGCGGCGACGGAATTCGCCTTCCTGGTGGGCATCCCGACGATGTTCGCCGCCACCGCCTATGAGCTGATCGACGTGGTGCGCAGCGGGCAGGCCGGGCACGAGGACTGGGGCGACCTCGGCGTGGCCTTCGTGGCCTCGGCGATCACCGCCTTCATCTCGGTCAAATGGCTGTTGCGCTACATCCAGAGCCACCGTTTCACCGCATTCGCGATCTACCGCTTCGTCCTCGGCGCGGCGCTGCTGTACCTGGTGCCGGCCGGCAGTTGAGCCGCGGCGGCGTTCGCGACGCGCGCTCCATTGAGTTCCCAATGCCGGGCCAGGACGGACCCGGCCACCGGAGGAGACGTCCATGAAGCGATTCGCCCTGCTCACCCTCACCCTCGCACTGGCCGCCTGCACGCGTTCGCCGCAGGAGGCTTCGACATCGCCCGCGACCGGCAACCCCACGGCGACCGCCACGCCCGCGGCGGATGCGGCGGCGCTCGACACCGCCGTCCTCGGCGGCCATCACTGGGCGCTGGACACCGCCGTCGACGCGAACGGCCAGCGCATCGACGCGCTGCTCGCGCACGCCGACAAGCCGGTGCGCCTGGATTTCAGCGACGGCCGCGTGGCGGTGTCCAACACCTGCAATCGCATGTCGGGCCGTTACACGGTGGAGGGCGCGAAGCTCACCATCGGCGACATGGCCTCCACGATGATGGCCTGCGCCGACCAGACGCTGATGGCGCTGGACCGCGCCGTCGGCGAACGCCTGCGCGGCACGCAGACGGCGGCGCTGCAGGGCGGCGCCTCGCCGACGCTGAAGCTCACCAACGCCGGCGGCGACGTGCTCACCTTCCGCGGCGAACCGACGGCGCAGGCGCGTTTCGGCGGGCCGGGCGAGACGGTGTTCCTGGAGATCGCGCCGAACGCGAAGCCGTGCACGCATCCGGACGTGCCGAACCGGCAATGCCTGCAGGTGCGCGAGGTGCACTTCGACGAGAAGGGCATCCGCACCGGTTCACCGGCGCAATGGCAGCCGCTGTACCAGGACATCGAGGGCTTCGAACACGTCGAAGGCGAGCGCAATGTCGTGCGGGTGAAGCGCTTCGTCTCCGGAAACCGGCCCGAGGGCGAGCAGGTGGCGTACGTGCTCGACATGGTGGTCGAGAGCGAGGTCACGCCGGGAGCGGCGCCGCGGCGGTAATGGGTGGCATGGGTGGCGGCGCGTGGGCGCCGTCGTCCCAGCCTGGCGGAGGACGCGGTGCTTCTGTAGCCCGGGTGAGCGAAGCGCACCCGGGTTGGAGAGGCGACCGCGTTCCCGGGTGCGCTTCGCTTACCCGGGCTACAACGGCGGCAAAGGCGGCGACGACAACCTCGGCCGCTCAGCCCTTCACCGACGCATTCAACGAATACGTCCCGTAGATCGCCACCTCGTCCAGCACATGCGCGTGCATCGCGCGCTGCACGTCCTTCGCGGTGAAGCGTTCGGGCAGATCCAGGCGCGCGACGTCCAGCGCGTACAGGCGGAAGAAATAACGGTGCAGGCGCAGATCGTTCGGCGGCGGGAACGGGCCGTCGTAACCGTGCCAGTCGCCGGCCATCGAGGCGTCGCCGGCGAACCAGCCGGTGTAGTCGTTCAGACCCTGGCGCACGCCGGCCGGGCCGGGCGGGTTCTGCTTGCCGTGGGCGACCACGCCGTCGCTGCAGCTGCCCGCGGCGATCTCGCGCACGTCGGCCGGAATGTCCGCGACGGCCCAATGCACGAAGTCGGTGCGCGGCTGGTCGGCGGGAATCTCGACGCCGGGCTTGCCGACCATCTCCGCCACCGTCGGCACGTCCGGATCGATGCACAGCAGCGCGAACGACTTCGTCCCGGCCGGCACGTCGTCCCACGCCAGGTGCGGATTACGGTTCGGCGCGAAGCCGAAACCGTCGTCGGTGGGCTGTCCGGCGGCGAATTCGGCCGGCAGGCGTTCGCGATGCTGGAAGCTGTTGCTGCGGATCTGCATGGCACTCGTCTCCGGTGATTGGAAGGAACGCGGACGCGCGCGTCACGGCCCCGTCGCGATGCGAGGGGCGCGCGACATCACTCGGCCGGATACCCCAGGCGCCGCGCGACCGGCGTGAGCAGGTCGAACGCGTCGCCCAGCGCGTCGCGGAAGTGGCGCCAGTGGCCGGGATCGAGATGCGCCGGACCGAATGCCTGCTGCGGCGCGACCGCCACGCGGATCTGCAACGCGTCGGCGACGGCCTGCGCGACCGCGGTCGGGTCGTTGGCGATGTCGTCCAACTTGATCAGCCGGTGCGGGAAGAGGTCCTGCTCGTGCAGGTCGGCGATCTGCGAGAGCGTCGCCGCGAGCCAGCGCGCGCCCGCTTCGGGCGAGGACAGCGCGAACGGCACCGGCGAGCCGAAGGCCAGCCAGTCCACCAGCATGTCGCGCGGATCGCGCACCGCGATCATCGCCACCGCCTCCGGCAGGTGCGCGCGCAGGCCGGTCAGCAGCGCGTTGTCCCACCACAGCAGCCAGTCGAACACGTTGCCGTCGTTGATGCCGCGCGAGGGCAGCGCCGCGCGCCACAGTTCGACCATGTAGGCCGGGTCCAGCGAACCGTCGACCAGGCCCGGCACCGTCGTGTAGCGCTGCATCGGATCGTTCGGCGGCTGCGCGCCGAAGCGGTCGGCGCGCAGCGGCGCGCCGGCGTGCTGGAAGGTGATTGCCAGGCGCTCGACCAGCGAACCCGGCGCGCCCCACAGCAGCAGCACGGCGGAGGCCGGATCGGGCAGCGGCGCGAGGTCCGGCAGGCGCAGGGCCGCGGTGCTGATCTCCGGCAGCGGCAGGCGTTGGTCGACCACCTCGGCGTGCAGTTCGGCCCAGGTCGCGGCGGCGGCATCGGGCTGGCCGGCGATGTCGAAGCAGCGGCCCAGCAACTGGCGCAACGAGCGCTTCACGTTCGGGTCCGGCGCTTGCGCGAGCAGGCTTTCCACGCGCTCGACGGCGGCGTCGGGATCGCGCTTGAGCAGGCCGTCGATCAGGCGCAGCTCGGCCTGCGTGTGGCCGGGCTGGAGTTCGGTGATGCGGCGGGTGATCGCTTCGGCTTCATCGGCCTGGCCGAGCCGGTCGTGCAGCGTGCCCTGCGCTTCCAGCGCCGGGACGAAGTCGGGCATCGCCGCGCGCCAGCGTTCGATCACCTCGCGCGCCGCGTCGCTGGCGAATTCCTCGAACAGCAACCGCGCGCGCCACAGATCGGCGGCCTCGGGGTGTTCCTCCAGCGCGGCGTCGAGCGTGGTGCGCGCTTCGTCGAACAGGTTCTCGCGACGCCAGGCTTCCAGCAGCGGCAGCACGTTGCGGCGATCCAGCGGCTGCGCGGCGAAGGTCTGGCGCAGCAGCGCGAGCGCGCGATCGTTGCGGCCGGCTTGCAGCTCCAGCTCGCCTACCAGGCGCTGCATCGGCACGGTCGTGTCGGCGCCTTCCAGCAGCGGCGCCAGTTCGTCCGCGGCTTCGCCCGGACGGCCCTGGCGGCGCAGCAGGTCGGCCACGAGCACGCGCAGCGGACGCGAGGTCGGGTCCTGCTCCAGCAGCCGGCGGAACGCCTGTTCGGCGAAGGCGAAATGGCCCTTGGCGAGGTAGGCGAAGCCCAGCGAATGACGCAGCTGCGGATCGTTCGGCGCGCGCTCGGCGGCGGTGCTGATCAGCGACAGCGCGCGGTCGACGTCGCCGCGACGCATCGCGACGCCGCCTTCCAGCGCGGCCACGTGCGGGTGTTCCGGCGCGATGCGCGAGGCGGTGCGCGCCAGCCGCGCGGCTTCCTCCAGGTCGCCACGGCCGAGCGCGAGGTGGCCCTGGATGATGTACGCGGGGAACTGGTTCGGATCGAGCCCGGTGGCGCGGGCGAGCGCGGCCTGGGCTTCGTCGAGCTGGCGTTCGTGCAGCAGCAGGCCGGCGCGTTCGAGGTGGAGATCGGAATCCTCGGGCGCCAGGGCGATGGCCTGGTCGATCGCCGACAACGCGGCCTCGCGTTCGCCGCCCAGGCGCAGCGCGGCGGCGAGCAGGCGGTGCGAGTTGGCGTCCTGCGGCTGCGCGGCGACGGCCTCGCGCGCGGCGGCCAGCGCTTCGGGGGCGGCGCCGCGGCGCAGGGCATCGATGATGGGTTCGTGCATGGACTACTCGGACGCTCGTCTAGGCGAAAACGTCGATTGTAGCCGCATGCGCGGGGCCGCCCGGGCGTGCCGGACGGGCGCCGGAAGCCGGTTTCAGCGGACCAGCGGACCCCGCCCGGGCATCCCCGGCGGAGGCGGCATCGGCGCCTCCGCCGCTCCGTGGTAGCCGGGGCCATAGGTGCCGGGCCCGTAGTAGCCAGGCCCGTGGTAGCCGCCCGGCCCGAACGCCGGACCGTCGGCGCGACCGACGTTGATGTCGATGTTGACGTGGCGCGTGTCGCCGTCGTCGTCGGTCGTGGTCTTGTCCAGGTTGAGGTTGACCGCCTGCCACTGGCTGCTGCCGGCGCCCTTGGACCAGCCGACGCCCGCTTCGACCGCTCCGTGCACCTGCCAGTCGCCGTTGGCGGTGTCGACGGCGGTTTCTTCCGGAACGCCCGGGCCGCCATGGTCGCCGTACCAGGTGCCAGGCGGATCGTTGCGGTAGTTCGCGCCCGGATCGGTGCTGGCGAAGTGGATGCGTTCGGCCGGCACGCTCAGGTCCAGCGCGGGCGGATCGGCTTCGTCCTGCGCGATGGCGCCCGTGCTCGCGCATGCGGCGAGGGCGAACAGGGCGGCGCGGATGGCATCGCGTTTCATGCAGGACCCCTGTGGAAGTGGCGAAGGCGCGTCGCCGACCGCGCGACGCTAGCAATGACGGGTTGAATGCTGGCTGTCGGGATGACGCATGGCGTGCCTTCCCGCGCCTTCAGCGGCCCAGCATCCTGCTGATGCGCCCGGCGATCCAGCGCTCGGCGAAACCGTCCAGCTTCGCGCTTTCGAGGAAGCCGCAATGGCCGCCCCACGGCGAGATCTCCAGCAGCGCGCCGGCCGGCAGCTGCAGCTTGCGGAAGGCGTCGATCGGAATGACCGGGTCGTCCTCGGCCATGAGGATGCTCGCCGGCACCTGCAATGCGGCCAGGCGATCGCCGGCGATCGAATAACCGTCGAAATAGCGCCCCAGCGTGCCGAAATCCGTGTGGCGTTCGACCATCCACTGGGTCAGCGGGCGCATGCGCAGGCCGAGCACCTGGTCGTCGAAGGCGTGCGTCTGCGGGAACAACGCGCGCTTGCGCGCCAGCGATCCGCGCCACTTGCGCTCGAAGTACCACAGGTAGACCGGCAGCCCCTGCTCCATCGAATCCATCGTGCGCGCCGGATCCAGCACCGGGCACACTGCGGCCACGTGCGCGAGGCGCAGGCCCGCGGTCGGCGCGCGCAGCGCCAGGCGCAGGGCGAAGTTGCCGCCGAGCGAGTAGCCGGCCACGGCCATCGGGCGGTCGGGATACAGCTGCGTGACCTGCACCGCCGCGCGCACCACTTCGTCGATGCGGTTGGAGTGGAACAGGCCTTCGTTGAGGTGGTGCGTGTCGCCGTGGTCGCGGAAGTTGAGGCGGAACACCTCGAAGCCTTCGCGCAGCAGCTCCACCGCGGTCAGGCGCATGTAGCTGGAATCCACGCTGCCTTCCCAGCCGTGCAGCAGCAGGACCAGCCCGCGCGAGGGCTTTTCGGGAAGGGCGGTGTGCACGCCCTGCAGGCGCACGCCGTCGCCGGCGTCGACGGTGTGCAGGGTGCTGACCGCGTCGAGCTGCGCGAGGCTGCGCTCGCCATGGCGACGGCGCAGCGGACTGGAGCCCAGCACCGACTGCACGTGCGCGTTGCGCAGCCAGCGCGGCGGACGGTAGTCGGACGCGTTCAGCATGCCGGAAGCCATGGCGCCTCGGATCGCATTACTGCCTTACACCTGCCAACGTGAAGTTCAGCTCTTCATGGCCTCGACGATCCGCGCCCGCGCGGTTTCGGCGATGCGGCGGCGCCCGTCGGTTTCGCCGGGCAGGATCGGTTCGAGGAAATGCACCTCCGCCAGCCGCGGCGGTTCGCCGAGCAGGCGCAGGAAGTTCGCCAGGAAGCTCTCGCCCGGCTGGAACGCCACCACGTGCTGCGCGTCGCCATGCTCCCCATAGCGCAGCGCGACCGGCTGCACCGGCACGCCGGCTTCGACGGCGGCCAGGAAGATGCGCGCGTGGAACGGGCCGATCTCGCGCCCGCCGCGCGTGCCGCCTTCGGGGAAAACGCCGACGCTGCGGCCCTCGCGCAGCCGGTTGAGCATCTCGTGCAGCACGCCGCCGAGCGACTCGGTGCTGCCGCGCGCGTGGAAGATGGTTTCGCCGCGCGAGGCGAGCCAGCCCACGATCGGCCAGCTGGCGATCTCGCGCTTGGCGACGAAGCCCATCATGCGCTGGCTGTGCAGGGTTTCGATGTCGATCCAGCTGACGTGGTTGGCGACGAACATCGCCGCGCCCGGCAGCGGCGTGCCGACGCGGCGCAGGCGGAAGCCGAAGATCCACATCAGGCCGGCCGACCAGGCGCGGATCGCGCGGTGCTCCAGCGGCTCGTCGCCGACGCGGACGTTTCCGGTCAGCGGCGTGGTCGTCAGCAGGGTCAGGGGCAGGTCGACGAACACGTGCCACAGCAGCAGCGGCACGCGGATCAGATAACGGAGCGCGCGCGCGGCGGGCGCCGTGGCCGGCGCCGTCGCGCCGGCGTGGGGGGACGGCGCATTCATTGAACGCACGATACCTAAGCCGCGAGGCCGCCACCAGCGCCGCGCGCGGGATGCGACGTGCCGTCCAGACAGGTTCCGCAATGCGCGGGCAGGGAGCCGCCGGCGCGATCGACGGCGCGAAGGCTCAGGGCCGCGGAATCACCGCCAGCGTGATCCGCGAGATGCACACCAGGCGCTGGCGTTCGTCCTCGATGCGGATCTCCCACACCTGCGTGCGCCCGCCCACGTGCAGTGGTCGTGCGGTACCGGTGACGGTGCCCTCGCGCACGCCGCGCAGGTGGTTGGCGTTGATCTCGATGCCGACGCAGGCCTCGTCCTCGCCGACGCAGAGCATGCCGGCGCTGCTGCCGAGCGTCTCGGCCAGCAGCACCGACGCGCCGCCGTGGAGCAGGCCATAGGGCTGCCGGGTGCGTTCGTCGACCGGCATGGTCGCGCGGATGAAATCGTGCCCGACCTGCGTGAACACGATGCCCAGTGGCTCCATCGCGGTGTTGCGCGAGAGCGCGTTCAGCGCGGCGAGGTCGGGCGGGGTGCGGAATGGGGAGCGGGGCGTATCCATCGCCACACCTTAGCCGAGCGTCCGGGCAAAAAGGGGCCCGGCAGTCAGTGCGTCGTTACGGAGAGAGTCCGACGCACCGGCTCCGGGCCAGGGGGAAATGGAGATGACTTCTTACGACGGGGAAGCGATGGGGTTCGGGCATGGTCCTGTGCGGGTGGTGCCGCCCTTGCGGGCGTGTCGGGCGTGCGGCTGGGACACCGCTACCTTGTCGCGATCCTGCTTACGCGCAACGGAAGCGCGGCTGCATCCAGTCCCGGGCGTAGTGGCGGGTGGCGGCGTAGCCGCTGCTGTTGCCGTAGCCCACGCCGAAGTCGCGATCGCGATGGACGTGGCGCACCGGCAGCGGGACGACGACGTTCGCGCGCGGGGCGTTCGGGTTGGTCGGGATGGCAAGGAAGGCGTTCATGGCGGTGTCCTGGAGTCCGGAATTGCGGGGATCAGGCAAAGCGGAAGCGCGGGGGCGCCCACTCGGTCGTGTAGCGGCGGTTGCTGGCATAGCCACTGCTGGAGCCGTAACCGACGCCGAAATCGCGTTCGCGGTGGTTGCGCGACGGGGCGTTCATCAGGGCCAGCGGGGAAACCGGAACCGACTTGGCGGAGGAAGCGAAAGTGTTCAGGGCGTTCATGGCGGGGTCCTTCGTGGGGTGGGGTAGTGCCTCGGTGTGTTGGTAAAGTACAACACCAGATCTATTCCGCCATGGGCCAGAAGTCACCCCACCGAAGACCTACCTTGGCGAGGCACGGCCGCAGCCGGAACTCGCTGATATAGATGGACATTTCTGGCGTTCCGTTGCCATGACTGATGGCAGGGGGGATTCCGCCGGCCGCGCAGGCGCGCCCGGCGCTCTCTGACCGGGGCGAGAGGGAGGGTGAAAACCGTCACGTTCAGGAAGCTGGCTGCGCGGCCGCGGATGGGGGGCGCAGCGGCCAGTGCGCGAAAAGCGCAGGTTCGGCTCCTTCCCCTGCAAGCTGGAGAGGGAGAAACAACCCCTACAAAATCGGCGCCAAGCCCGCCCCGAACGCGGTGAAGATCCGCGTCGTGATTCCCTTCAACCCCACCGCCACTTCCGGGAAATCCCCCACCGGCTGGTAGCACGCGCGGAAATCCGGATCGCTCGGCAGCAGCGGTTGCGGGCATTGCTCGCTGCGCACGAATTCGTAGCTGGTCGCGTAGCGCATCGGCCACAGGTCCAGGATCGGCATCGCCTCGAACATCTTGCCGATCGAGTAGTTGAGCCCCGAAAACACCGGCGGCTTGTCGCGGCGCGCGATCACCCACGAATTGGCCGGCGCGATGTCGCGCTTGATGCTCGCCCGCAGCGCCTGGGCGAAGTCGCGGTCCTCGATCACCACCGCGCTCTCGGTGTTGTAGTGATCGCCGCGCGGATCGAAGTTGTGCGTGCCGACCACGCCGATGCGCCCGTCGATCACCATCGACTTGGCATGCAGTCCGATGCGCACGCCCGCGCGCTGCAACGGCACGGGCTGGTTCGCGCGACGCGTGCTGTAGCGCAGCGCGGTGTATTCGCGCGAAAGCGCGCGCTGGTACTGCGCACGCTCGACGCTGCTGCGGCGGTCGTAGCGGTCGCGCAGTTCGCGATGGACCTTGCCCCGATCGACCGGCGTGACGTCCTGTGCCTCGTCGTCGGGCCGGGCCGAAGACGACGCCGCGGTGCCTCCGCTTTCGCCGGTCAGCGCACGGCTGGGCGAGATCGAACCCGGGTCGGCATCGGAACCGTTGTCGGGCGCGTTCCCGTCGGGAAACAGGTCCGGCAGCGCGCCGGTCGCCGCGATGTCGATCGGCGCGTCCGTCGGGAAGGGCTTGTACTCGAAGATGTTGAAGCCGAACTCGCGCAGGTAGCGGCGCTTGTACTTGTACGACAGCGCGTAGGCGATGAACGCGTCCGTCGCCGCCAGGCTGTTGGTGGAGATGATGATCTTCGGGCGCTGCTCGAACGGGCGCTGGTGCAGCTGCCGGAACAGGTCCTGCGCCGCATCGGACAGCACCAGGTACGGCGTCTGCAGGACGACTTCCTCCTGCGCCGATTCGATCAGCCCGCGCAGCGAACCGGAGGCCACCGCCTGCTGGTCGGCGTCTTCGGCGTGGTGTTTCTCCGGCGTGTCGGAGATGTAGCGCACCTCGCCCACGCGCATCGCCCGCGAAGCCAGGCGCTCCTCGACGAGCGCGCGATCGCCCGCGTCGCGCAGCATCGCCTTCGCGCGCTCCGGGCGCTCGAACTGCGCCGGCGGCAGCGCCGGGACGCCCTGGGCGAGCAGCCGCGCGCCGACGTCGTTGAGCCGCTCCACCGGCACGCTGCGGCGATCGTTCCAGAACAGCGCGAAGTCATCGCGCATCACCCGCGCCACGGGACCGGCGACGAGCAGGTCGCGGTCGCGGAAGTTGTACTCGTCGTCCCAGTCGTAATAGTCGTCCTGGTAATTGCGCCCGCCGGTGATGCCGACCGCGCCGTCCACCAGCAGCAGCTTGGTGTGCATGCGCTGGTTGAGCTTGCGCCAGCAGCACGCCGCCGCGAGCGCGTACTGCGGGTAGGTGATCTGCGCGCGATCCAGCACCGGGCTGTACAGCTTCAGCTCGAAATTCGCATGCGCGCCGGCCAGTGCGGCCAGCGTGTCGACGTGCTTGAGCGCGGAAAGCTGGTCGATCAGCACGCGCACGCGCACGCCGCGGCGCGCGGCGGCGAGCAGTTCGTCGAGCACGAGCCGCCCGGCGTCGTCCTCGTCGAAGATGTAGGTCTGCAGGTCGATGGCGGTGGTCGCGCTGCGGATCAGGTTCACGCGCGCGAGCAGCGCGTCCGGGCCGCGGTCGAGGATCAGCGCGTAATGCGCCGGCGCTTCGGGCGTGGATTCGGCCAGCGCCCGCGTGGCCAGTTCGCGCAGCGGCGAGCGCTGGGCGCAGGCGTCCAGGCGGGTGCAATCGACCTGCGTCGAACGCGCCTGCACCACCATCGCCGTCGCATGGTCGCGCTGCGTGTGCGACAGCGAGGCGCAGGCGCCCAGCGCCAGCGACAGCACGGCCACGCCCAACCGCACGATCGCTCTCACGGCGCGGCCTCCACCAGGCGCACGCGCAGCATGAAGCGGACGCGGTCGACGAGCGCGAAGCGCCAGCCGTCCAGGCCGTAGTCGTCGCGGCTGATGCTGCCGCTGGCGACCACGTCGCAATCCCGGCCGGGCGCGTCGCAGTCGGCGCGGTTGATGGTGAACGTCTCCATCCGGGTCATGCCGTGCATCGACAGCCGGCCGCGCATGCGCCCGCCGGTACGGATGAGGGAATCGGGGTGCGGTTCGGAGACGAATTCAATGGTCGGGAAACGCTGTGCATCGAAGAAACTCGGGCCGCGCGCGAGCGCGGTGTAACGATCGGAACCAGCGACGATCACCCCGTCGGTGCGCAGCACGATGCGTACGCGACGGCGGCCGTCGGCGAGGGTGGTCACTTCGCCTTCGTACTGCGGGAAGATCCCCGACACCCGCTGCCCCCAGCGGGTGCGCAGCTCGAAGCCGAAGCGGGTGAAGTGCGGATCGAAGGACCGGGAGGAGACGGCAGGGGGCGTGCCTTCGACGGCGACCGGCTCCTGCGCCCATGCCGGCCAGAGGGCCAGCAGGGACAGCAGCGCGATGCAGGACAGGCGCGGCGGGCGTTCCCTCACGGCCACCAGAAGGCGCTGAGCTGCGCCGAGCCGGGCTCCAGGCCGGCGTCCGCAGGCACCGTCAGGACCGCGATCCCCGCCGGCGGCATGCCGCGGTAATCGCCGGACTGCCCGCTGTGCAGCAGTGCCGCCAGGCGCTCCAGCCCGGGATTGTGGCCGACCAGCATCAGCCGTTCGGCTTCGCCGTGCGCGTCGGCTAGCGAGATCAGCGTGCCCGGCGTGGCTTCGTAGATCGACGGCTCGATGCGCTGGTCGACGTAGCCGATCGCCGCCAATACCGCTTCGAGCGTCTCGCGCGTGCGGCGCGAGGGCGAGCACAGGATGCAGTCCGGGATCAGCTTGTTCTCGGCGAGCCAGCGACCGGCGGCCTCGGCCTCGGCCAGTCCTTCGGCCGAGAGCGGGCGGTCCAGATCGGCCTGTCCGTTGCCGGCGGGTTCCGCGTGGGCGTGTCGTAGCAGGATCAGTTCACGCATGCGCGGGCGGCTCCGGTTCGGCGAGGACAGGCGGGTTCATGGCCGCCATTATCACGTAACGACGTGATGGCTCAGGCTTTCCTGAGCCATTTGAGCAAGGGCTGCCAATCGTCCTGGTGTTCGCGCACCTGTGCGGAGTGGTAGTCGAACAGGCTCTTCCCCAGCCCGGTGAGCACCACGTAGGCCTGGCTGTCGCGCAGCTGCGCGACCACCGGATAAGGCCACGCCGCGAGCAGGTCGAGCGCCTGCTGCGAGGCGTTGGTCCACGGCTTGAGCTTGTTGCCCACCAGCCCGACCCGCAGCTGGCCCTTGCGCACGCGCGGGTGCTTCGCGAGCGAATCCAGGAAAGGCACCGTCGCCTCGATGTCCAGCGCGGACGGCTGCACCGGCACGACCACGGCGTCGGCGTCCTCGAGGAAGGCGTCGAGGTCGTCGGCCATCGCGCCGGCGGCGGCGTCGATCACCAGTCGCTGGGTGTCGTCGGGCAACTGTTTGCGCCACGCCTTGCGGCGGGTGCCGTCGAGCGGCAGCACCGCGCTCTCCAGCCCCGCCCGGCGCTGCGCCCAGCGGGTGGAGGATTCCTGCGGATCGGCATCGACCAGCGCGGTGCGCAGGCCTTCGAGCGCCGATTGCGCGGCGAGGTGCGTGGCGATCGTGGTCTTGCCCACGCCGCCCTTGGAACTGGCCACCAGCACGGTCTTCATGCGGACTCCCCTCTGGATGGAAGCCGCAGCGTACACGGGGCCGGGCGACGGAACCATGCGCCGGACGCCCGCCCGGGCCGGGCGAAGGGCGCGTCACCCGGTAGGCGAACTCCGCGACGGACCGTAAGCCTCACCCGCCCAGCACCCTCGCAAGCGCAGCCGACCACAGCGGCAAGGTCGCCAGCGACAGCAGCAGCCCGTAGCCCACCATCGCCGCCGCCAGCCGCGGCGCCAGTCCGTGGGCGATGGCGAGCGCGCCGGCGGTCACCATCGAGGGCATGGCCGCCTCCAGCACCGTCACCCGGGCCATCGGTCCCTCCAGTCCGAGCAGGGGCACCAGCAGCAACGCGATCGCCGGCATCATCGCGAGCTTCAGCACCAGCCCCATCGCCAGCGGCTTGAGTTCGTCGCGCGGCAGCGCCAGGCGCACGGACAGGCCGATGGTCAGCATCGCCAGCGGCAGCAGGGCGTCGGACAGCCGCTGCAATCCGCCGTCGAGCCACGCCGGCGGATCGGCCGGCATCACCGTGAAGCCCGCGACCAGCGCCCACAGCGGCGGGAACTTCGCCACGCGCAGCGCCATCTCGCGCGGCGACGGCGAATGCTCGCCGCCGTAGCGCGCCAGCGCCCACAGGCCGAACGTCGACAGGATCAGGAACGTGCCGAACTGGTCGTACACCACCGCATAGGGCAGCGCATGGTCGCCCACCAGCGCGCGCGTCAGCGGATAGCCGAGGAAGCTGGTGTTGCCGAGCGCGACGGTGAGCATCAGCACCGCGGTCTCGTCGCGCCGGAACTTCAACCAGCGCGACAGCCCCGCCACCGCCACCACGGTCGCGCCCAGCAGCAGCCACGGCACCGCGATCACGCCCAGCAGCGAGGCCTCCAGATGCAGTCGCGGCACGTAGCGCAACACCGCCGCCGGCAGGCAGACGTAGAGCACGACGAGGTTCAGCGTCTGCGCCGCATCGCCGGGCAGAACGCGCAGGCGCTGGAACAGATAGCCCAGCGCGAGCATCGTCAGGACGAGGGCGAATGCGTCGAAGGCCATGGAGCGCTTCCCAGGCGAAGGCACTATCGTCACCGCTGCGACGCACCGCCTCAAGCTCGACCAATGGCCATGCCATCCGCAAGGCCGATCGAGGCCGTGACCTCCGGGCCACGCGCGGCGCGCGCGCCGGCGTGAACATGCGGCGAGTTTCCACCGAGCGCCCGCCATGGCCTGCGTGTTACCCCGTGTCCTCGCCACCGCGCTCGCGGCCTGCCTGTGCCTGCCGGGTGCGGCGCCGGCGTTCGAGAATCCAGCGCCATCGCGTCCCATCGCACAGGACGGCTACTTCCAGACGATCGCGCGCGTCGACGACGGCGTGTGGCTGATCGCGCAGCCGCAGCCGTTCCACATCCAGCCCATCGGCAACGTCGTGGTGATCGAACAATCCGACGGCGTCGTGCTCATCGACGGTGGCGGTTCGCCCGGCGCGGGACGGCGCATCGTCGACCTCGTGCGCTCGGTGACCGGCAAACCGGTGAAGGCCATCGCGATCACGCACTGGCACGGCGACCACGTGCTCGGCGTGGCGTCGATCGTGCAGGCGTGGCCGACAGCGGAAATCATCGCCACCGACGTCACCGCCGCGCATCTTCGCGGCCGTTCGATGAAGGCCTACCCGAAAGGCGCGCCGGACGCCGCGCTGCAGGCCGCATTCGACCAGCGCCTCGACGGGGCGGAAACCTCGCTCCGCGACGCGCTCGCCAAACCGGATCTGTCGACGCGCGAGCGCGAAGGTTTCCAGGCATCGCAGCGGCTGCTCGCGCAGTACCGCGAGGACACGCGCAATCTCGTGCTGGCGTTGCCGACGCGCACCTTCGTGGAGTCGCTGAAGCTCGACGACGCGACGCATCCGGTCGAACTGCGCCATCCCGGTCGCGGCAACACCGACGGCGACCTGATCGCGTGGCTCCCGCGCCAGCGCGTGATGGCGACGGGCGATCTGCTGGTCGCGCCGGTGCCGTTCGGATTCAACGCGTATCCCGCCCAGTGGCAGGCCGCGCTGCGCGCGATGCAGGCGCAACGTCCGTCAATGTGGCTGCCGGGCCACGGCGCACCGATGCGCGACGATGCCTACGTCGGGCGCGTCATCGAGCTCATCCAGCACACGCGCGACGCCGTCGCGCCGCTGGCGAAGCAGGGCGTCGGCGCCGATGCGGCGAAGAAGCGCATCGACCTGTCCGCCGATCGCGCGCGCTTCGCCGGCGACGACGACTGGCTCAAGCGCTGGTTCGATCGCTACTGGACGCAGCCGTTCGTCGATGCGGCGTATCGCGAGGCGAAGGGCGAGCCGATCGAGCAGGGCGAAGGCTGATCACACCGCCGCGAGATCGAACGAGATGCTGATGCGCTCGCCACTGCCGGTGTACGGCAGCGTGCGGTGGAACAGGTATGAGGGGAACAGCAGCAGCGTGCCGACTTTCGGGCACAGGTGCCGTAGCGCGGCGTCGGGTGGCTGCGGAAGGCTCGCGAACGGGCGGCCGAACTCGATCCAGCCCGCGTGCGTGTCGTCGTCGTCATGGGTCGCCGGCGGCAATTCGACGTAATACGCGCCGGAAAGCCACGAATCCTCGTGGATGTGGGTGTCGATGAAGCCGCGTTCGGCGGCCTGCGTCGCCCACACATGCATGCGGTAACGGGCCGGCAGATTGCGCAGGAACACATCGTTCGCCAGCGCATCCCCGCCGAGCGAACCGTCGCCCGCACGTGCCGCGCGACAGCGTTCGATGAACGCGTCGATCGCCTCGCGCAGGCGTTGCTCGAGGCCGGTGATCGCGGGCGTGCGGTCGGCGAGCAGGTCGCCGCTCAGGTACGCATTGCGTGCCGCGAGCCCGGCCGGCTCCCAGCGCTGCTGGCTGTGGCGACGGATGTCGTCCGCGAGCGCGACGTGGAATTCGTGCGCGTCAGTGAAACCGTCGGGCACGGGCAATGCGATCGCATGCACGTGCCGATGCAGCCCCAGCCACTGCGCCGCGCGCGCGGCATCGTCCTGCGCGACGGCCACGCCGAGGTGCGCGATCGCGCGCTGGTCGTCGGGCGCGTGGCGAAGCGCGTCGGCGAGTTCGTCGCGCGCTGCCTCGAGCCGCCCGTCGTGCAGCAGCGCGATGCCGTGCTGGCGGTGCAGCGTCGGCGATTCCACGCCGGTCGCCAGCGCGTTCGCGTAGACCGACACCGCTTCGCCCGTATTGCCGTTGAGCTGGAGCTGCTCGCCGAGCGTGTCGATCGCGTCGATGTCGTGCGGCGCAAGTTCGAGCGCGCGCCGCGCATGCGCTTCGGCACCCGCCGGGTCGCCAAGCTTGCGCGAGAGGATCGCCGCGTTGCGATGGGCTTCGCCCAGCGAGGGATCCAGTTGCAGCGCGCGCAACGCATGGTGCAGGCCTTCCTGCAGCGACGCGCGATCGAACAGGTTGGACTGCAGCGCGGCCAGTGCCTGGTGTGCGTTCGCATCGTCCGGGCGCAGGCGCAGCGCGTTGCGCGCGGCGGCGATCGCGGCGACGTAGTCCTGTCGCTTGCCGAGCGCGGCGGCGAGGTTGTTCCAGGCTTCGGTCCAGTCGGGTTTCAACCGTGCAGCCGTTTCGAAACCGGCTGCCGCCTGCGCGTGATCGCCGGCATGGAAGGCCGCCGTGCCGTAACGGAACGCGGCGCGCGGCTCCTGCGGCAGGCGTTGCATCGCCAGTCGCAGCGATGCGAGCGCGGCTTCGATCTCGCCCGCATGCAGCTGCATCGTGCCCAGATCGAGCGCGGTCGCGCCGTCGTCCGGACGCAGCGCGAGCGCGCGTTGAAGGGCCGTGCGCGCGTCGGCCGCTTCACCGAGCGCCTGCAACGCCATCGCGTACATGCGCCATGCATCGAAGGAATGCGGCGCGCGTTGCAGCGCCGCTTCGCAATCGGACCGCGCGGGCGCCGGCTGCCCCTGCTGCAACGCGGCCCATGCGCGGCGCAGCAGCGGGACGACGTCGGCGTCGGCGCCGTTCATCAGTAGCCCGCGGCCTGGCCGTCCTTGCGCGATTCGCTGGCGCCGATGTAGCCGCCGTTCGGGTTCACCATGATCGCCTGGTAGCCGCCGTACGGGCCGTCGGCGAAGCGCACGCTGTGGCCCTTGCGCATCAGCGCGCGCACGGTTTCGTAGGGGAATCCGGATTCCAGGTCGAGCTCGCCGCCGTCGCTCATCGCGGTGGCCTGTCCGGCCGGATCGGTGCTGCCGTCGTGCTGGATGCGCGGCGCGTCGCCGGCTTCCTGCAGGTTCATGCCGAAATCGACCAGGTTCATGATGATCTGCGCGTGACCCTGCGGCTGCATCGCGCCGCCCATCACGCCGAAGCTCAGCCACGGCTTGCCGTCCTTCGTCGCGAAGGCGGGAATGATGGTGTGGAACGGCCGCTTGCCGGGCGCGTAGGAATTCGGGTGGCCGTCCCTGAGCACGAACTGCTCGCCGCGATCCTGGAAGATGAAGCCCAGGCCCGGAGGCGCCATGCCGCTGCCCATGCCGCGGTAATTCGACTGGATGAGCGAGACCATCATGCCGTCCGCATCCGCGACGGTGAGATAGATCGTGTCGCCTTCGTTGAGCTGCGGGATCACGCCGGGCTCGACCGCGCTGGCGGCCTTGTCCATCGAGATCAGCTTGCCGCGCTCGCGCGCATACGGCTTGGAAACCAGCTTCGCGGTCGGGGTCTTGTAGAAGTCCGGGTCCGCATACGAGGCGGCGCGGTCGGCGAAGGCGAGCTTCTTCGCTTCGGCGAACAGGTGCACGTGCTCGGGGCTGCCGAAGCCGTAGGACTTGAGGTCGTAGGGTTCGAGCAGGTTGAGGATCTGCAGCGCGGCGATGCCCTGGCCGTTGGGCGGCAGCTCCCACACGTCGACGCCGCGGTAGTTCGTGCTGACCGGCTCGACCCATTCGCCGTGGTGCGCGGCGAGGTCGTCGTAGCTGAGGAAGCCGCCGTTCGCCTTGAAATACGCGTCGATCGTGCGCGCGATGTCGCCCTTGTAGAACGCGTCACGACCACCGCTGGCGATCTTCTCCAGCGTGTTGGCGAGGTTGGGGTTCTTCCACATCTCGCCGGTGCGCGGGGCGCGCCGCTTGCCGTTCGCGTCCGCGACGGTGAACTGCTCCGCGTAGCCCGGCCACTTCGACAGCGCCGGCACGCTGCGGTTCCAGTAATACGCGATGACCTCGTGCACCGGATGGCCTTCGCGCGCGTAGCGGATGGCCGGCGCGAGGTCGTGCGCGATCGGCTTGCGGCCGAAGCGTTCGTGCAGCGCGAACCATGCGTCGACCGTGCCCGGCACGGTGACCGGCAGCGGGCCGTGCGGCGGGACGTCCTTCAGGCCGCGGCGCTGGAACTCGGCCAGCGTCAGCGACTTCGGCGAGCGGCCGGAGCCGTTGTAGCCGTGGAGCTTCTTCGACTTCGGATCCCAGACGATGGCGAACAGATCGCCACCGATGCCATTGCCCGTGGGCTCCATCAGGCCGAGCGCGGCGTTGGCGGCGATGGCCGCATCGACCGCGCTGCCGCCGGACTTCATCACGTCCAGCGCGATCTGCGTGGCGAGCGGGTGCGAGGTGGCGGCGATCGCATGCGGGGCGTAGACCTCGCTGCGGGTGGCGAAGGGCTTGCCGGTGATGCAGTCGGCGCACATGGCGGTGATGGGCAGGCTGAGCAGGGCGGTGGCGAACAGCAGGCGCATGAGGTGCATGGATCCCCGGTGTGAGGGTGCATCCTAGCGCGATGGGGCGTGCGGGATCGGCTGGTTCCGCAGTACGCAGGCGTGTGTGATTGGGGCACGCCTTGGCTCTTCATCCCCGATGGCCGCGGGGTTGGGAAGGCATGACGTACACAGCCTGCGTAGCCCGGGTAAGGCCGCAGGCCGCACCCGGGGCAGCGTCACCGGAGACGCAACACCCGGGTGCAATTCGCTTGCCCGGGCTGCAGGAACGGCAACCGCATCACCGCACGGCATGCCCCGACCCCTGTCCCGGTGGGAGAGGAGTAGACCATCCCATCCCGAGAGGGAATGGCAGCCGGATCGCTTACGGCCAGCTGGGCGGATTCGCCGCCCACGCAGCCTGCACTTCCGCCAGCGTCGAACGTTCCGCGTCGCGCCACTCCGGCAGCAGGCGCGCGAACTGCGCGGTGCTGTTCCACTGCTGCGGTTCGCTGCGCACGGCGGCGGCGTACCACTGCACGGCTTCCTCCTTGCGGCCGAGCGACCACAACGACAGTGCCAGCGTCGGCGGCATCCACGAGGCGGTCACCGAACGCGCTTCGACCAGCGTGCGCCACTGCGCGAAGGCGGCTTCGAAATCGCCGGTGCGATACAGGTCCCAGCCGTAGTTCCAGACCACGGAACGCCACAGCGCATCGCTGCGGTCGATCGCGCCCAGCGCGCGTTCGTACAGCTGCTTGCCGAGGTCGGTGCGGCCGGCGTCCATCGCCATGTGCGCGAGCTGCGCGACCTCGCCCTTCGCGCGCGGATTGCGTTCGATCGCCTTGACCAGTTTCTCGGTCGCGGCGTCGCCGGATTCGCGTACGACGACCACCGGCTTGACGGTGTTCGCGTCCGCGTCGAAATAGAACTCCGACGGACGCGGCAGGCTTTGCGCCGACACGGCGCCGGAGACGGCCAGCAAGGCCGTCGCGAGAAGAGTGCGACTGAGCATCTGTGAATCCCCCTGTGCAACGCAGCAATCCTAACCCGTACCTGGGCGGAATCGCGGCGTCGTGACGTCCCATTCCGGGTTATCGACGGGGTCGGGGCGAGCTGGAGGGCCGGTTCGGCAAAGCGGGGCGGCGCCGTGGCCGCCCCGCTTCGAAGCCCGCAGGGGATCAAACGGGACCCGATGGCATTCGCCGGCCCGTGAGCCGGCGACGCCCCGCCCCTGCATGCGCAGGGGCGTTCCCATACACCCGGATCAGCGCGCCGCGGGCAGCAGCGCCACCTCGTCCAGCACCCACATCGGGTTGTGCTCGCCCGAGGCGAAGCGGAAGCACAGGTCGTGACGGCCGGCCTGGCCCGGCAGCGGCGCGGTCAGCGTGGTCAGGCCGTCGGACTTGCGGGCCGGGGCCAGCGGCAGGACGGCAATGGGCTTGCCCTCGCAGTCGTCCAGGTGCACTTCGAGCGCGCCGCCGGGCACCTTCGCCGGACGCGTCACGACCTTGCCCGCCTCCTTCCACAGCTGGAAGTTGTGCGGCAGCTGGCCGACGCGCACTTCCACCGTCGCGATGCCGTCGAGTTCCGCCTCGTCGTAGATCCAGCACGGATCGAAGACGTCCGCCGTCAGCAGCTGGCGATCGGCGTTGCCGCCACCGGCCGGGGCGTCGTCCTCCATGCGCAGGGTCAGGTCGTTCCGGCACGAGCGCAGCGCGTGGCTGCCGCGCGCGCGCAGGCCGCGCACGTCGAGCGCGAACGCGCGCGGTGCCGCGAGCACGCGATCGTCGGCGAAGGCGTTCGCCTTGATCGTCGACGGCAACGCCAGCTCGAGCGGATGCGTGTACGCCTGCGAGGTCGCGGTCGGTTCGCTGCCGTCGAGCGTGTAGCGGATCGTGCCGAAGCCGCTCTGGTTCGACAGCGCGAGCGAGCCTTTGCCGTTAGCGATCGGCTGCGGCGTGAAGCGCACCGCGAACGCGCTGTCGGCCGCGTCGAAGCCGGTCAGGCGATAGCGCGTCATCTGGAACGCCATGCGCTGGAGGAAATCGTTCCAGTCCAGGCGCGATTCCGGTGACCAGGTGACTTCGGCCAGCGCGGCGCCGCGCGGGAACAACGCACGTTCGACGCGCTGCATCGTGCGGTGGTGCTCGGTCCACAGGTTGCCCTGCGCGCCGAGCACGTGCGTGGCCTGCTCCGCGCTCAGCTGCGCCGGCACGACCTTGAAGTTGTACACGTTCCGGAGCGACTTCACTTCCAGCCGCCCCGGCGTTTCGTCGCCGGCGTCGCTCTGCACGTGGTTGAGATAGAGGTCGGGCGAAGGCGACAGCACCACGTCGTGGCCGGCGCGCGCGGCTTCGATCGCGCCGTCGGTGCCGCGCCACGACATCACCGTCGCGTCGGCCGGCGGCCCGCCTTCGAGGATCTCGTCCCAGCCGATCAGGCGCTTGCCGTGGCCTTCGATGTACTTGCCCAGCCGGCCCATGAACCAGCTCTGCAACTGCATGTCGTCCTTCAGGCCCAGCGACTTGCGCTTCGCCTGCACCGTGGCCGACTGCTCCCACTGGTCCTTCGCCGCCTCGTCGCCGCCCAGGTGCACGTAGCGGCCGGGGAACAGCGGCATCACTTCGTCGAGCACGTTCTGCAGGAACCCGAACGTGTTGTCGTCGACGTTGAACAGCCATGTGTGGATGCCCCAGTCCGGCGACACCGGCGGCGCCTGGCCGGTCACGCCGAACTCCGGATACGAGGCGATCGCCGCCTGCGCATGGCCGGGGAGGTCGATTTCCGGCACCACGGTGATGTAGCGCTCGGCGGCGTACTTCACGATGTCGCGGATCTCGTCCTGCGTGTAGAAGCCGCAGTACGGCTTCGGCTTGCCGTCCGCATCGCGCCCGGCCGCGCCGGCGGGAATGCGGCAACCGCCCGCTTCGGTGAGCTTCGGGTACCGCTTGATCTGGATGCGCCAGCCCTGGTCGTCGGTCAGGTGCCAGTGGAAGGTGTTGAGCTTGTGCAGCGCCATCTGGTCGAGCACGACCTTCACTTCGTCCGGCGTGCGGAAATGGCGCGCGACGTCGAGCATCAACCCGCGCCAGCCGAAACGCGGCGCGTCCTCGATGCGCTGCGCGGCGATCGACGCCTCGCCCTGCGCGCCGTCGGCGAGCAGCTGCCACAGCGTCACCGCTCCGTAGAACAGGCCGGCGGGCTTGCGCGCGGTGATCTTCGTGCCCTGCGCCGCGATGTCGACGACGTAGGCCTCGTCGCCGGCCGGCGCGATGTCCGGATCGATCGCGAACACGACCGCCGCGCCCTCGGCTGCGCCTTCGACCGGCGGCGCGAAGCCGCGCGCCTGCTGCACGCGCGATGCGAAATCGCGGGCGATGCGCGTGGCTTCCGCATCTCCGCCGGCGACGGCGATGCGCGACTGCGGGCCGAACGCGAAGCGGCCCTCGCGCAGTTCGACCTTCGCCGGGCGCGGAATCACCGGCGTTGCGGCGGCGCTTGCGGAGATCGTCGTTGCCGCCGTCGTGTCCGCCGGTGTCGCGGCGGTGGCCTTCGCTGCGTCCGCCTTCGGCGCGTCCCCGCGCTGGCAGGCGGACAGTCCCATCGTCAGCGCCACCGCGGCGACGCCCAGCATGAATTGCCGTTTCATCGTTCCCTCACTCTCTGTCGCGTGCGCCGCGCCGGGCGCCGGAAACAAGCGGGCCCGGCATGACCGGGCCCGCTGTGTTTACACCGGATTTCGATCCGATGTGGTTTCGACCACTACGACCATCAGTAGTTGAAGCGCAGCGTCAGCGCATAGCGGCGGCCCGTCAGGTAACGGTTGGCCGGCTGGCTCTTGCTGCCGAAGTACTGGAAGTACTCCTCGTCCAGCAGGTTCTGCGCGTCGAACGTCACCTGCCAGTTGTCGTTGAAGCGCCAGCCCAGGCTCGCACCCAGATCGCCGTACGCATCCACGCTCACCGGCGGTGCGCCGGCCACGAAGCCGCCTGCCAGGTAGCTGCTGCGCCAGCTGTACGTCAGGCGGGCCGACAGCGGGCCCTTCTCGTAGTACGGGCTGAAGCTGATCTGGTTCTCCGACTGGTACGGCAGGTCATTGCCATTCGCGGTCTCGCCGTCGGCGTAGGTGTAGCTGGAGTTGAGGCCGAAGCCGCTTTCGCCGAATACCTGCTGGTAGCTCAGCGTCGCGCCCTTGACCTTGCCCTTTCCGGCGTTTCGCGGACGGATGATGCTGTAATCGCAGAAGCCGTCGGTGGTGCAGGCGCCGGAGGCCACGAGCGCGAGGAACTGCGCCGGATCCGGATCGTCGCTGATCGAGTTGAACTGGCGCTCGATCTGCGCATCGCTTTCGATGAAGTTGTCGATGTCCTTGTAGAAGACCGACAGCGCGGCCAGCGCGCCTTCGTCGAAGTACCACTCGGCCGTCATGTTGAGGTTGGTCGACTCGTACGCACCCAGTTCGGCGTTGCCGCCGCTGCCGGTCAACGTGGTGTCGTTGAGGAACAGGTTCGGCGCCATCTGGTTGTACGGAGCCCACGCCACGACCTTGGCTGCCGCGAAGCGCAGGATGACGTCATCGGTCGCCTCGTAGGCCAGGTTGAACGACGGCAGCCAGTAGTCGTCGTCGTTCTTCTGGGTGAGCCACCACTCCGGCTGCGCGGGCAGCGTGGGAACGTCGCCGTTCAGCACGTACGCGGAGCTTTCGATTTCCGCCTTCACGTAGCGCAGGCCCACGTTGCCGCGCACGCGGTCGTAGGAGAAGTTGCCCTGCACGTAGGCTGCGGTGTTCGTCTGCTCGAGCGAATAGGTGTTGTTGAGGAAGCTCGCCGCGTCCGGCGCCGCGAAGTTCGGCGGGCTGTTGCGCACCCAGTTGATCACGTTGTCGCGACCGGCGTAGATGTGGTTGCCGTGGTCACGCGAGAAGCCCGGGAAGCCGCCCATGGTGTCGGCGAAGCCGATGGTGCCCACATCCGCCAGGCTGCCGACCGGCGAAATCGGATACACGTTGAGCGAGAAGTCCTCGGTGTGCTCGTGGCGACGCACGCCGGCCTGGATCTCGTAGAACGGGCTGTCGAACTTCTTGCTGAAGTCCAGCTGGCCGTAGGTGTCCTCGGACTCGGTCTCGAATATGCCGTTGTTGCCGAAGAAGCCTTCGCCCACCCAGTTCGCTGGATCGCGTGCGGCTTCCGGATCGTCGAACGTGATGCCCTTGTTGATGTCCCAACTGTACGCGCCGCGGAACACCGGCTCGATGAAGTACTGCACCAGATCGTTGTCGGCCTTGCTCTGGCCGATCTGGCCGGAAAGGCCCCAGCCGCCGCCTTCATAGTCGAACGTCAGGTCCAGGCCCTTCGTCGTCGGCTCGGATTCGCGGGCGTTGTTGTCGTAGAAGACCGGAGCGTTCGCACCGGCGTGGCCGCTGGTGACGATGCCGTTCGGCCCCACGTTCAACCCGTCGACGGAGGCGGCGTCGAACGTCAGGAAGTTGTACATCGACTGGTTGTAGTTGTCGAAGTCTTCCTTGATGTACAGACCGCTGAGGTTGAACTCGAGGTCGTCGGTCGCCTTGAACTGCAGGTTCGCGGCGATGCTGTCGCGCTTGCGCTCCTGCTGGAACCACGCGGCATTGATGAAGTTCGGAACCTGCGCGTCGCCCGGCACGTTGGTGACGTTGGGGAACGAGGAAGCCGGAACGTAGCCGAAGATCTCGATGCCCTGGCGATCGACCTGCTCCTCGTAGTGCTGGGCGGCGATGTTGAAGCCGATGGTCTCGGCATCGTTCTTCCAGCTGTACAGGATCGACGCGCTCGGCTTGCCTTCGCTCGCCTGGTCGCTGTAGTTGTAGCCGATGGAGCCGCTGATCGAATTGGCGTCCATGTCGAATGGCTTGCGCGTGTACATCATCACGGTGCCGCCGAGACTGCCCTCGGGCAGGCGGGCTTCAGGCGACTTGAACACTTCAAGCCGGCCGATGATCTCGGACGCGATCTGGGTCTGGTCGAAGCCACGGTTGGGCTGCTCGCCGAACAGCCAGATCGACTGCGCGACCGGGTGACCGTCGAGGAAAGTCAGGTTGAGGCTCGGGTCGGTGCCGTCAATGCTGACGCGCTCGCCCTGGCCGAAGCGGCGGTCGATGGTGACACCCGGAATCTGCGACATCGCCTCGGCGACGTTCGTATTCGGGAACTCACCGATGTCCTCCGCTGTCAGTGCCTCGACGACGGCGTCGGCGCTGCGCTTGGTGTCCATCGACTTCATCAGGCTAGCGCGGATGCCGGTGACCGTGACGGTGTCGAGGTCGGTGGCCTGCGAGGACGTGGCGCTCTGCTGCGCGGTGGTGGCCTGTTCCTGCGCCGCCACATTGCCGCCAATACTCAGCGCGAACACGATGCTGGCCGATAGTGCTGTCTTGCGAAGCTTCATTGCTCTCCCTCCCACGGGTTGATGTACGACTCCGCAGTGCCGGTTCTTGCCTGCCGGCGTTACGAAGCCCGTTTCCTGGCCGGCGCAAACGGGCGCGCGGCCGTATTCCTTGTGTGGTTCGTGGCGTGGTTGGCGACCGCGCTCACGCGCCACCGCCTCCCGACGGCCCGCACTGCGACAGGCTGCTTTGCGACAGGTGTTCCAGGGTCCAGCTGGCGGCGCCGATGACGCCCAGCCGGTCGTTCTCGATCAGCCGCACGGGCACGCGCTCGAGCGCGGCGTGCATCACGCCCTTGTCGAGCAGGCGTGCGTGGAATTCGCTGTGCGGCAGGAAATCCTTCAGCTGCGGCAGGATGCCGCCGGCGATGAACACCGACTTGGCGCTGCTCACGGTGATGAGGTCGCCGATCACGCTGCCCAGCAACGCGCAGAAGGTCAGCACGGCCTCGCGCGCGGGCGCGTCGAAGCGGCGCGCGGCTTCGGTGATCGCGGCCGGCGCGCGCAGTTGCGGCTCGATGCCGTCGATCGCGCAGATCGCCTCGTACAGGTTCACCAGGCCCGGGCCCGAGACGAAACGCTCGGTCGGCACGTGCGAGAAGCCGCGCCCGCGCGTCCATTCGAGTATCGCCGTCTCGCGCGCGTTGCCCGGGGCGAAGGCGATGTGGCCGGCTTCGGTCGGCAGCACGACCGTGCCGCCGCGATGCGGGATGCGCACTGCCGCGCCCAGGCCCGTGCCGGGGCCGACGACCAGCACCGGACCGGCCGCGCCCGCGCTCACGCCGGGCGTGAGCAGCAGCGAGTCGGCCGGATCCATGCACTGCGCGGCATGCGCGGCGGCCTGGAAATCGTTGATGTAGTGGAGCTCGCTCAGGCGCAGTTCGCCGCGAAGCTGCGACAGCGAGATGCGCCAGGGCAGGTTGGCGTTGATGACCACGTCGTCCAGCACGACGCCGGCCGAGGCGATGGTCACCCGGTCGATGCCCGCGCACGCGCCGTGGCTGGCGATGAAGTCGGCGAGGATGGCGCCCAGGCTCGGATATTCGGCGCACACGTACTTTCGGTGCGCGAGCACCACGACGGCCGATTCGTCCGCGCCGCCCGCGCGGACCAGACCCACGCGGGTGTGGGTTCCGCCGACGTCGGCGGCCAGGAAGCGGGTGTCGACCCGGGTCAGCGGCGGCACGGCGCTCATCCGCGCAACGCGCGCGGAGGCTGCGCGTTCGAGTGGCATGACCGGTCTCGTGCTTCCTTCGTATCCCACCGCATGGTTCCTCCGCTCACGCCGGCTCCCAGCCGGCGCGGCCGAGATTGGCGCGCCTCTGACAACGTTGTCAACCGGAAGTTACAAATTTGTCAGAAACACCGGTGTCAGTCCCGACGAACGGCCAAATCCATGCTGCGCCGCAGCAGCGAAAAAGGCGCCATCGCTGCGCGGCAGCGACTTTGTAGCCCTTCGCTGGCTTGCGGACGGAAGTTGTGACAACGTTGGCCCACCGGATGTCGCGCAGGCCAAGCCGGTCGCCATCCAACACCGCATTCCTTGGGAGGGGAATCCGCATGTCCACGTCCACGCCCGCCTCGCGCAGCCATTACGGGTCCATCGCGATCATCGGCGCGCTGTTCTTCATCTTCGGTTTCGTCACCTGGCTCAACGGTCCGCTGATCACCTTCGCCAAGCTCGCCTTCAACGTGAGCGAATCGGCGGCGTTCCTGATCCCGTTCGCGTTCTACATCTCGTACTTCGTGCTCGCGCTGCCTTCGTCGGTGATCCTCAAGCTCACCGGCATGAAGAAGGGCATGGCGCTGGGCCTGTTCCTGATGGCGGTGGGCGCGGTGGTGTTCGGCCAGTACACGACGGCGCGCGTCTATGGCGGCGCGGTGACCGGCATCTTCGTGATCGGCGCGGGCCTTGCGATCCTGCAGACCGCGTCCAATCCCTACATCAGCATCCTCGGGCCGATCGAAGGCGCGGCGCAGCGCATCGCGGTGATGGGCATCTGCAACAAGGTCGCGGGCATCCTCGCGCCGCTGGTGATCGGCACGCTGGTGATGCACGGCATGGGCGACCTGTCGACGCAGGTGGCCAACGCGGACGCGGCGGGGAAGGAGCAGCTGCTCAACGAATTCGCCGCGCGCATCCACGACCCCTACATGTTCATGGCGGGCCTGCTGGCGCTGCTGGCGGTCGGCATCGTGTTCTCGCCGCTGCCGGAGATCAAGGCCGAGGACGTCAACGCCGACGGCGACACCGGCAGCACGCGCAAGACCAGCCTGTTCCAGTTCCCGCACGTGTGGCTGGGCGCGCTGTGCATCTTCGTGTACGTGGGCGTGGAAGTGATGGCGGGCGACGCCATCGGCACCTACGGGCAGGGCTTCGGGTTGCCGGTGGACAGCACCAAGTTCTTCACCTCCTTCACCCTGTTCGGCATGTTGCTGGGCTACGTGGTGGGCCTGATCGCGATTCCGCGCTTCATCTCGCAGGAACGCTATCTCACCTTCTCCGCCGTGCTCGGCGCGTTGCTGGCGGTCGGTGCGTTCCTGACGAAGGGGTACGTGTCGGTGGGTTTCGTCGCCGCGCTCGGCTTCGCGCACGCGATGATGTGGCCGGCGATCTTCCCGCTCGCGATCCAGGGCCTGGGCCGCTTCACCGAATACGGTTCGGCGTTGCTGATCATGGGCATCGCCGGCGGCGCGGTCATCCCGCAGCTGTTCGTGCACCTCAAGCAGGACCACGACTTCCAGCTGGTGTTCGTCGCGCTGATGGTGCCGTGCTACCTCTACATCCTGTACTTCGCCAAGCGCGGCCACAAAGCCGGGCAGCGGCACGACGTGGTGAACGGCGCCGCCGCTTCGCAACATGGCTGACCGCTTCCGCATTCCGGTGATGGCTGACCGCCCGACCACACGCCACCGCACGTCATTCCCATCGTGGATGGCGGTGGTTAGGCTAGTCGTTCCCATCGAATCGCCATGAAGTCGGGACCACGCGAGGCTCCGGTGCGCAGACCCACGATCAAAGACGTCGCCGAGCGCGCCGAGGTGTCGCTCAAGACGGTCTCTCGCGTCATCAACGACGAACCCAGCGTGCAGGCACGCACGCGCGAACGCGTGCGGCAGGCGATCGCCGAGCTGGGCTACCAGCCCGATCCATCCGCGCGCAGCCTGCGCAGCGCGCAGCCGTACGCGCTCGGGCTGGTCTACGACAACCCGAACCCGTACTACGTCATCGCCGTGCAGAACGGCGTGCTGTCGGTGTGCCGCGAGACCGGCTACGGATTGCAGATCCATCCCTGCGATTCGTCCTCGCCCAACCTCGCCAGCGAGCTCATCGAGCTGGTGCAGCATTCGCGCCTGGCCGGACTCGTCCTCGCGCCGCCGATGTCGGAACGCAACGAACTGGTGACCGAGCTGGTCGCGCACGGCATCCGCCTGGTGCGCATCGTCTCGGCGGCGGCCGATCCGCAGGACGGCAGCGCCTGCGTCTACGTCGACGACCGCGACGCCGCTTACGACATCACCGAGCACCTGATCCAGCTCGGCCACAGCCGCATCGGCTTCCTGTGGGGCGGGAAGTCGCACGGTTCCTCGTGGGAGCGCTACAAGGGCTACGAGGACGCGCTGCGCGAGTACGGCATCCCGCTCGATGCGGAGCTGGTGGTCGAGGGCGATTACTCCTTCGACGACGGTTTCCGCGGCGCGCGCCGCCTGCTCGCACTGCCCGACCGCCCGACCGCGATCTTCGGCAGCAACGACGAGATCGCCGCCGGCGTGCTGGCGGCGGCCAAGTCCAGCGGCATGAACGTGCCCTACGACCTGTCGATCGCCGGCTTCGAGGACAGCCCGTTCTCGAAGCAGAGCTGGCCGGCGCTGACCACGGCCAAGCAGGCGACGCAGGACATCGCGCGCCACGCGGCGCACCGGCTGCTGCAGGAAATCCGCGAACACGCGCCGAAGCCGGTGCCGAACGAGGGGTTCAGCCCGGAGCTGGTGGTGCGGGGATCGACGGCGCCGCCGCGGCCGAAGGCGTGAGGGCCAAGCCTCTTTCCCTGGGGGAGAGTGGGTGGGGGCGAGGGGCGACAGCGCCGCGAGTCGATCAGCCCTTCGCCACGCGATAAGTACCGCGTATTCATCGGCATCGTCCTGATACGAAGGGGCGGCAAAGACAAGCGGGGGCGAAGAAGGAATGGCGGCGGCTGGCTGCATCGTGCGAGGCCGCATCACGCGCATTTGCAGCCCGGGTAAGGCCGAAGGCCGCACCCGGGACGAAGCGCGTCAACGCCGAAAGCACCCCGGGTGCGCTCCGCTTACCCGGGCTACAAGAGCTGCGGCAACGGCGTGAGCGCGGCGAACCAGCAGTGCAGCAAGGCGCTGTGGTTTTGCTCCTGACGCTCCGTTACCCGAACGGTGAGGACTTCGTGGCGGCGGGTAACCTCACGGCACCGAAACGATCCTGATGCTCTCCTACCCAGCCGGGCGCATCGATCGGGGCCGACCATGAACGCGAATCCGCACTTCGCTTCCGTGCTGGACGAGCCGGGGATCGCCCGGCTGCTGGAACAGGACGCCGCGCTGGTCGCGCTGGGGCGCCAGGTCTGCGTGCTGAAGGCGATCGGCTGGCCCGCATCGCTGGAAACGAAGTTCCTCGAGCAGTGGCGCCAGGGCCGGCCCGAACTGCCCCAACCGCCGACGCAGCCGGTCGACCTGTCCGCGACCCTCGACGGCCTGCGTGCGCTGATGCGCGAGATCGACCGCCGCCATCCCGTCGGCCGCTGGCTCTACAAGACCGCGTGGAGCTACAACGTCGCCGCGCAGATGCTCGGTGCGATCGGTTCGCCGGAGTTCACCCGCTGCTCGGCGCTGCTCTACGGGCGGCCCGATTACCGCTACCGCAGCCAGGACATCACCAACGTCGACAGCGCGCGCGAAGTGCTGTCGATCACCGACGAACTGATCGACAGCCGCCTGCTGCCCGACGTGCCGGCCGACATTCCCGCCGACGAGTTCGCGCGGCTGCTGCGCGAGCACATCGTGCCGTTCTTCCACCATGACGATGTCGAGGTCGTGCTCGATCCGGAGCTTCCGTCGAAAGCCACCGCCGGGAGCCGTCGCATCAAGCTGCGCTCCAGCGCGATGTTCTCCGAACGCGACCTGCACCAGCTGGTCGAGCACGAAGCCTTCATCCACACCGCGACCCTGCTCAACGGGATTCATCAACCGCACGTGCATTCGCTCGGCATCGGCGCGCCGCGCACCACGCGCGTGCAGGAAGGGCTGGCGACGTTCTCCGAGATCGTCACCGGCGCGCTCGACATCGCGCGCCTTCGCCGCATCGCGCTGCGCGTGGTGATGGTGAAGCAGGCGCTGGACGGCGCGGATTTCATCGAGGTGTTCAAGGGCTTCCTCGATGCCGGGCAGAGCGAGAAGGAAAGCTTCTGCAGCGCCGCGCGCGTGTTCCGCGGCGGCGACGTGCGCGGGCGCGTGTGCTTCACCAAGGACGGTGCGTACCTGGAAGGCGTGATGCTGGTGCACGTGTTCGTGCGCAAGGCGCTGCAGGAAGGGCGCGGCGAACTGCTGCCGATGCTGTTCGCCGGGCGGCTGACCACGGCGGACGTGATCGAACTGGCGCCTTACCGCGAGAACGGCCTGATCGCGCCGCCCCTGTACGTGCCGCCATGGGCGCGCGACCCGCAACGGGTCCTGGCGACGATGGCGTTCTCCACGGCGACCCAGCGGCTGCGGCTGGACCGGCTGGACCTGCAGCGTTTCGTCGAGTTCGAGGACGAGATCATCGAGGAATCGGGCATCGGCTGACGGCCGGCCCGCGTGCGGTGCCGCGTTTGCTTCCACGTCCGCGCGGCCACCCGACCCGCGCGGGGCAGCGCAACGTCGGGATCACCGCTGGCGAGCGCACCGACCCACCGACATGCTGCCCGGCCTGCCCCGCGACATGCCCTGACGCCCGGACGTTCCCGCTCGCCGCAATGAGCAGGGAGTCTCAGCCATGAAACATCCGATCGCGATGGCCTGCGCCGTCGCCTGCGCGGGGTGCATCGGCACCGTCGCGGCCCAGGACCTGGCGCAGACCGCCGGCAGCAACGCCAAGGTCGTGCTGGACAACGCCGATGTGCGCGTCATCGAACTGAACATGCCCGTCGGCGCCAGCACCGGCAAGCACGAGCACAAGACCGACCAGCTCGTCGTGTTCCTCACCGACGGCACCGCGCGGCAGACCGGCGCCGACGGCGAATCGAAGACGCTGACGCGCAAGGCGGGCGAGGTCGCGTGGAGCGCACCGACCACGCACGACACGCTGAACGCGGGCGACAAGCCGGTGCGCACGCTGGTGATCGAGCTGAAGAAGTAACCGCGGTGGCAAAGCGAAGGCAGGGACGCCTTCGTCGCTGCGCTTGCGTGTTCCCAGACGGCGTTCGCCTCGCCATTCCGCGAAGGTGGAATTGCGAGCGCCTTCCTGCGCTTATGCGACCGGATCGGCATCGTTACCAGCGCCCAGCATCCTGATCGGATCTAGTTCGCCATCGATGAGGCGGCGATCCGGATAGATCATGGGCTCGCGCGACACTTCGGCTTCACGCTTGCGGGGCAAGTCGGGTTCGGTGGACTGCTGCGGGCGCAGTTTCGGTTCGAAGTGGCCTTCGGGTTGCGCCTGCGCGGGTGTGATCAGGAAGAAGCTCGCTTCGTCCTTTCGTCGCAGCGGGATGATGGCACTGGGCGAGCCGGATTCGGCGGTGGCCATGGTCGCTAATGCCAAGGCGACGAAGGGTGCGGCGGTGCCGGTGTCGCCCAGGCGCGCGGTCACGTCGATGCCCTCGTCGGGTTCGGTCAGATCCAGCGGACTGCCGGCCTGCCGCAGCACCGGTGCCAGCTCCGCCATGCCTGCGCCCGGACGGCCGGCGTCGAAGAACACGCGTGCGGGTGCGGCGGTCTGGACCATCGTGGCCCAGGCTTGCTCCAAGGCGGCCTGCTGCTCGCGTTGCCTGAGCGGCTTGTCGTGTTCATCAACGCGCCGCGCGACGACAGGGCGGTGCAGCGTCGCGAGAGTGGGCATCTCGTCCCATTGCTTGAACTGCCTGTGCGTCCACGGTTCGGAAAAGGAAGGGGTCGGCTTGAATGGACGCGGCGGCGGCACACGCCAACCGTTGAAGAGCGGATTCAACGGCTCCGAGTTGATGTGAACGTAAGGCACGAACGGGCGCAGCCATTCGACGCGTTCGCGACGGGCGAGGAGCAGGGCGGCATACGACTGGGTAGGTGCGATGCCGCCACTGGCAAACACGAGCAACACGGGCATGTCGGGATGCCGCTCGAACGTCCGGAAGATGCCCTCGACGACTTCATCGGGTGTGTTGCTGTACACCGTGCCGATCTGGCTGATCTTGCTCCAGTGCAGGCCGGCGGGCATGCGCAACCCATCTAGGTATTCCGCGTCTGCGTTGGGAAAATTGGCTTGCCGGTACTTGTAGCCCGCGGATTCCGGGTTTATCTGTTCCTGCGAAAACACCATTACTGCCGGAATTGGCCATGCTTCGACCATGTCGTATAGCGCCATCTCCAAGGTGTCGGCATTTCGCTTTTCTGCCACTCCGGGTCCGCCTGCGTACTCCCATCGGGGATCCTCATTCGGAGGTAGCACGTTCTGATGAAAGACCTGCGCCTTCTTGACCTCATTCCAGACGTCGCCCTGCCGGAACATCTCCACCGACAAGCCCACGCCGACAATGTCCAACGTGGTCAACCGTTCTTGTGCACTCATGTGTGGGGCCTCGGGAATGCGCGGGGGGCGCGGCGCGCCGGGCCAAGCGTGGCTCAGGCCGGCGAAGTCATTGGGCAATTGCTTAGGGTCGTAGTCGGATGGGCGCGGCGATGCACGATCGAAAGCCAGCGGATCGGGTTTCCATCGCTCTGCCGCAGCCAGCCATGCACGCTGGTCGTCGTTCATGGAACTGGCCGGGGTGCACGCGGCCAGGCAGAGCAGCAGTAACCACAGCAGCCGCAGAGACTCACGCATCGCCTGAACCTCCACGCAGCAAGTGGTCGATCGCGGCGTTGTCAGCCGCGATGCGGGCATCGTGTTGTTCCCGTAGGGCGGCCAGGCGGGCCTGCTCGTCAGCGGCGTGTTTCTCGGTCGTGGCACGACGCGTGTCGCCGGTGAACGGTTCGTGGCCGCCCGCGCGATCGGCGAGCGTCTGGCTCACCACCAGTGGTGGTAGATCGCACTTGGCCCATTTCTCGGGTAGCTGCCCCGTCTTCCGGTAGCCGAAGTTTGCGTCGATCAGCGCGCGAGCCTGTTGGGACTCTTTTGATCGCAGATCGAAGGCCGCGATGTACAGATTCCTTTCGGTAATGGAAAGATCCGCCCTTTCATCTAGTTCGTTTCGCGTGTGCCAATCCGTCCTCCAATCCGCCACCAGACACAAATACAGGTGATACACCGGATCATCGATCGCCTTCGCCTGCCCGATCGCCAGGTCGTATGCGGTGACATAGCGGCTGTGCTGCGCATTGGCGACGATGCTGGAGTGGAAGGAGTTCTTGTTGTCGTCGGTGCCCTGCGTGTCCATCCAGCGTCGACGGCCCTGTTCCGGGGTCTCTTCCGGCTTCAGATCCTGTGTGATGGCGATGGAGGCGTCGATCGGCGAGAGTTCCTGCCACGCCGGCCCGAGGTGCGGTTTGAGCGGCGGCGACAGTGCTTCGCCGGTGATGCGCACCTGCTGGCCGGACCAGAAGCCGCCGCGACCGGCCTTGTCCGTTGCGGTCAGCGTGGTGCCGGTCCAGGCGTTCTCGTTCCAGGTTTCCAGCACGTAAGGGCCGGGTGGCGCCCCGACCAGCAGCGGACGGCCGTCGCGCACGCGGCGGGTGAAGCAGCGCTGGCGGAAGCGCTCGCCCAGCGTCGGCAAGGCCGACACCTTGCGGGCGTAGGACTCCGCCGCCGGCGGCGCCGTTCCGTAGAGCCGCGCCTGCTCCCACCGCTGGTACGCGGCGGCATCCAGCGCCTGGACTTCGTCCGGTACGCCCTGCCAGCCGATGCCCTGGACGTTGAACAAGGCGACGGTCTGATCGTCGGGACAGAAGTACAGGTACACCTTGCCGCGGTTGTCGCGCTCCACGAACGGCACCGGCCTGCCCTCGACGCGTTTGACGGCGGCGTTGGGTTGCCATTGGCCGCCCGCGACGACGCCCTTCGCGCAGCCCGGTCCGCCCAGCCGCGCGAAGGCGGGCTGTGAATGCTGCGTGCCCGTCATGAAGCGCACGATGTTCTGCAACGTGGCGAGCCGGGCAGGCGTCGTCTGCTGCAACTGGCCCAGCTCCATGCCCTCGGCGAACGTTTCGAACAAGCCGTAGGGCGGATGATTCATCACCAGCGTATCGATGGGGCGGTCGCCGGACTCCTCCAGGAAGGCGTTGGCGAGCAGGGTGATCAGGCAGCCCTGGCTGTGTGCGACGACGTTGATCGTGTCGTCCGGCGATTTGCCGCGCACCATGCGGACCAGCATCGCAAGGCGCTGCGCCGCGAGCACCATGTAGTGCCGCGATGGAGCCTGCAGCAGAGGACGGGTGGCGCCGGGGCTGACGTGCTTCGACGAAATCGGCGTCGGGCCCATCTTCCCGCTGAATCCGGGCTGCCACATGTCGGGCACGGTCGTGGTGGCGTTGGCGAACGGCCCACCGTTCTTGGCGCCGTCCTTGTCCAGGCGATTCCCGTAGCGGTCGAGGTATTCGCCGTGGCGCTGCCTTCTGTCGATCCATGGAATGAATCGACCGCTCTTGTCGGTGTAGCCGCCTTCTTCTTCGCGAAATCCCCAATAGAACGGAATGACCGGACTGTTGACCTCGCCCTTCGTGTGGTCGCGCCGGAAGTACACCGCGTCGGGATCGCTCGCGTCGCGGTCCTTCGCGGTGGGCACACGGTACTGCGCCGGGCGCAGCTGGATGCCGGGATACTGCCGATCGAGCCGTTCGCCAAGCCCCTGGCAGAGGCCCTTCTCCTGCTCAACGTAGGCTTCGCCGACGTCGTTGACGCCATGGATGAGGATCACGATGCCCGGCTTGGGCAGCGGCAGCGGTACTTTCACCGTGGTGCCGCCCGGGAGCGTGCACAGCTTCGCGGTCGCCACCGGTGCGGCGTCATTCGGCTTCGTCATCGAACACCTCCAGTTGTGCGATGCGCAGCGCGTCGCGTTGCAGCAGTGGCGTCAATCCTTGCGCGTCGGTGCGGCCCTCCATGACTGCACCGTCGTCCAGCGTGATCCGGAATCGCCGATCGGGGATGGGCTGCGTTCCATCCGGCGTGACCAGGCCGAATCGGCCGGCGGTGTCCACATGGCCGAACGAGGCGAGCGCCTCTTCCAGCGATGCCGGGCCGGTACGATCGACGTCGGCCTTGACGGTGAACTTGCCCGGGCATCCCAACTCGATGTTGCCGCCCGACATGGTCAGGTAGGCGCCACCGCACATGAACGTCAGACGCTCGGCGCCGTGGACGACCACGTGCTTCGCGCCCAGCTGCATGTTCTCGGCCGCCTGCGCGCGCAGGTGGCCGTGTTGCGCCTGAAAGTCGATGTCGTCGCGGTGGGCGATCTGGGCGATGCCGCCGTCGTAGGCGAACTGGCTGATGCCGTGACCTGCCGTGATGCGAATGCGCTGACTGGCCGTCGCACTCATGTCGTGCTGAGCGGAGACCTCGATGTTCTCACCGGCGGCAAGCAGCATGGTTTGCGGAGTGCCCGCGACGATGCCGTCGGGAGCGCCGAGCGCGATGATCGCCTTGGCGCCGGCTTCCCCGGGCCGATCGTTGGCACCTGCACCGAGCTGTCGTATCGCATCCAGTGCCGTTGATCGGGCCGAGTGATCGGCGGCGGGTGCCTGATGTTGTGCGGCCGTATCCAACAGGGCGGCAACGTTTTCGTTGAACTTGTGCAGGAGGTCCAGCAGCTCGGATACGTCGAGCTGACGGCCTCGGGCGAGTTCACGCGCATAGGCGCTGAACAGCAGCGAGCTGGCGCGCAGCGCTCCGGCCTGATCGCTGCGCAGCTCGAAGCCTTCGCCGCGTGGCTCACCACGCCCGTCGGGTGTTCGCGCGTGGGTGAGATTGCCGATGTTCAACTGCGTCGCGCCGTGGCTGCTGTGCAGTTGTGCCTTCAATTCGCCGCTCGTGTCGTCGATCAGCAGCTCGTTATGACCGCTGCCCTTGTGTTCGCGACTGCGAATCGTACTGACCGTCTTGAGGCCAGGCAGGGCAAGGGGTGGCCGATTGGCGGCATGAAACGTGCGTCCGGTTACGATCGGCTGATCAGGATCGCCGTTCACAAAGTCGACGATGACTTCCTGGCCCACCCGGGGCAGGAACAACGTACCAAAGCCGGCCCCCGCCCAGTTCTCCGAGACGCGGATCCAGCACGAGCTGTTCTCCATGGGCGCTTGCCGATCCCACGGGAACCAGACTTTCACGCGGCCGTGCTCGTCCGGGTAGATCTCCTCCCCTTTTTCGCCGACAACGTGGGCGATCTGTACCCCGTCCATCACCGGGCGCGGCAATGCAGGAGGGCGCCATTCCATGTGGCCGGGGACGGCCTCGGCGGTGTACTCGTAATACGTTCCCTGGTTCGCTTGCGCGCCGTCCTCTTCCTGCGAGACGTCCTGCCGGCCGGAGTGGCGCATGGCGATGACGCGCCAGTCGCGATTGAGCGCGTCGCCCGGGTGTCCTTCCAGCAGGAACGCGAGCCCGGGCCAGAGACGCGCATCGTCGCCCGCGAGCGTGGCGATGGTTGCACCGGTGCGAAGCTGTTGCAGCTTCGTCGCGGTAAAGGGTTTTCCCGATTGATCGCGCTTGTATCTTCCGGGGAAATCGTAGTGTTCGTACCGGCCGATCGCATCGCGCGCGATGCTGGCGTGTTCCAGCGAGTAGTCCGGATTCCTGAATGTATTGTCGCGTTGGGTGACCTGCGTCGGCGCAAGTTCCCGACGAAGCGCGAACTGCCACAGCCTTGGTTCGGGCGCATCGCCACCGGCCTGGGGTTGGTACACCACCTTGCCGATATCGTCCGGATCGGGGAGTCGCGGAGCCGCCAACAGTGAATCGGTCAGCACCAGCTGCGACTGCGCGCAAGCGTCGAAGAAGAAGACGAAGCCCTCCTCGGCTGCGAGTCGGGCAAAGAACGCGAAGTCCGTCTCGCGGTGTTGAATGCAGTACTCGCGCACTTCGTGCGATCGCGACGCCACGAAGCGACCCTGTTGGCCGCGGTCCTTCAACCGGATCTTGAGAATGTCCGGAACGGAAAGTTGCTGATGAATGCGGCTGCCATGCCATAGGCGCAGCCTCGCCAGAGACGGTTCGACGACTACGCGGTAGCGCGTGCGTCTGAATCCGGCCACGCACTGCTCGAACAACGACACGCTTCCGTGAAGCGCCCGCACGGCCATGTCGTCCCGCTCGATCGTAAAGGTCGCGTCGACATCAAGCAGCGAATCCAGATCAATGTCGGAATCCGCGCTGGACAGCTCCAGTTCCAGACGGAATGGTTCGGAAAGCCCTTCTCTCAGTTCGAACCGGACGACGTCAAATACGGGCCCGCCAGGAACTTCGAATCGGAATCGGATTTCGGATTGAGCAGCCATGCACACCCCGTTCCTTGCGATGAAGTCCGCAAGGTCGGCTGCCTTGATTCAATAGTCGAGGCGACATTTTCCCGCGACTCGCGCCGCTCGGACGAGATCACCCACACCCGCGCACGATCGCCGCCACTTCCCGCGGAATCGCCCCGCCGTCCGGCTGTGCGTCCCGCAGCTGTTCCTGCAAGGTGTCCAGCCGCGCCATTGCCGGATCGCGATCGGGTCCGTGGCAGCGCAGCTGCGCGGCATAGGCCTGCGCGCGCCACGCGGTGCGGCGCAGGTCGAGGTCGCTGTGCGACAGGCCGGCGAGTGCGTCGAGCCGCGTCAGCGCGCCATCGTCGCCGTCCAGCGCCTGCGCGCGGGCGAGGGCGAGTTCCGCCTCGCGCGTGTTCGGATGCGTGCTGCCATAACCGCTGCGGGTGAGCGTGACCGCCTGCGCGAGGTGCGCCATGCCCTGGTCGTGTTGGCCGAGCGACAGTTCGATCTGCCCCAGCAGCCGGTCGCTGTCGCCGACCAGCGCATGGCGCGGTCCGAACTGCGCGATGCGGAGTTCGCGCGCCTCGCCGATCGAGGTGAGCGCGGCGCGATCGCGCCCGCTCGCATGCAGCAGGCGTGCCTGGTCGAACAACGCGTCGGCCAGCCGCATCTCATCGCCTTCGCGGCGCGCGAGCGTCACCGCGCGCTGCATCGACGCCAGCGCCATGGCGACGTTGCCGCGTTCCCACGCGACCCGACCGAGTTGCCGCTCCAGTCGTCCCAGTTCGCTGGCGCCGCGTCGCGCCTCGCCCGGATCGCCTTCGACTCCCACGCGCCGCTTCTGCATGGCGATCGCCTCGCGCAGTTCGCGCTCGGCCTGCGCGTAGCGGCCCTGTTCGATGTGCAGGCCGGCGAGCTGGCGGCGCAGCGAAAGGGTGGCCGGATGCTGCGCGCCGTACACCTCCAGTGCCAGCGCGAAGGCGTCCGCGGCGGAGCGTTCGGCGGTGTCGGTCTGGCCCAGGCCCTGGCGCAGCGACGCCATGCGCGATCCGATCTCCACCATCAGCGCATGCCGCGCGCCGACCTTCTGCTGAAGCTGATCGCGCGCCTGCTCGTAGCCCTGCAACGCCGCGCCCGACTGACCGGCGTCGGCCTGCAGGTTCGCAAGATCGATGAGGTTCTCGACGGTGCCCACGTCGTCGCGATCATCGCGCCGCAACGCAAGCGAGCGTTCGAACAGCTGGCGCGCGCCCTGGCGCTCGCCGTTGTCGCGGCGGCAGCGGCCGAGCTGCGAGTAGAACTCGCTCACCTGCGGCGGCAGTTGCGCCTGTTCGCGACGCGCCGTCGCCAGCGCGGGCTGCATCAGGCCGATGCACTGCCGCGCCTCGCCGAGCAGGCGCAGCGCCTGTCCGCGTTGCGTCAGCGATTCCAGTTGCAGGCTCACCGGCACGTCCGCGGCGGTGTCCAGGATCACCGCCTGGCGGTTCAGCAGCGCCAGCGCTTCGCGGTAATCGCCCAGGCCGATGCGCAGCCGCGCGATCACGCCCAGCAGTTCCGCGCGTGCGCGCGGCTGTAGCGCGAGTTCGCGATTGCCGCGTTCGAGCGAGCCGTCGAGCAGCCCGCGCAGGTCGAGCGCCTGGCCTTCGGGCGTGCCGCGCGCGCTTTCGAACACGCCGACCATGAAGTCCTGCATCGCCTGCGCGCGACCCGCTTCGGCCACCGCCTGGCGCGCCTGCCAGGCGACGATCGCCAGCGCCGCGCTCAGCACGATCGCCACCAGCGCGCCGGTCGCCAATGACCAGCGATGCCGGCGGAGGTATTTGCCGAAACGGTAGCCCACGTTCTGCGGACGCGCCTGCACGGGGCGCCCGGCTTCGTAGCGGCTGAGATCGAGCGCGAGCGCCTCCACCGACGGATAGCGTTGTTCCGGGCGCTTGGACAACGTCTTCAGCACGATGTTGTCGAGGTCGCCGGCGAGCATGCGCGCCTGACGCCGCAGCGCGTGCACGTCGGCGCCGGCGTCCTCCGCGCTACGCAGCACGGTCTGCGAAGGCCGCTGCGGATCGGCGGCGAGGATCGCCTCCTCCCACTCCGCGTCGGTCTGTCGTTTGAGGCGATACGGCTTGGTGTCGGTGAGCAGTTCGAACAGCACCACGCCCAGCGCGTACACGTCGGTCATCGTCGTGACCGGCTCGCCGCGCACCTGTTCGGGCGCGGCGTAGTGCAGGGTGAACGCGCGCACGCCGGTGCGCGTCTGCTCGATCATCGGCGCATCGGAATCGAGCAGCTTGGCGATGCCGAAATCCAGCAGCCGCACGTCGCCGCTGGGCGTCACCAGGATGTTCGACGGCTTGAGATCGCGATGCACGATGAGGTTCGCGTGCGCGTGGCTCACCGCGTCGCAGATCTGGTGGAACATGCGCAACCGGTGCTCGAGCGGCAGCAGGTGGTTGCGGCAGTAATCGGTGATCGGTTCGCCTTCGACGTACTCCAGCGCGAGATAGGGCAGTCCGTCGCTGCTGATGCCCGCATCGAGCAGGCGCGCGATGTGCGGATGCGCGAGGCGCGCGAGGATCTGCCGTTCGCGCGAGAAGCGCAGGCGCAGGTTGCTGTCGGCCAGGCCCGGGCGCAGCAGTTTCAGCGCGACGCGGCGCTGGTAAAGACCATCGGCGCGCGCGGCCAGCCACACCTGGCCCATGCCGCCTTCGCCGAGCAGGCGCTCCAGGCGATACGGTCCGACCTCGCCGCCGGCGCGCAGCGCCGACAGCGGCGGGATCAGCGGTTCGGAAAGGAAATCCTCGTGGCTTTCGTCGAGCGTGATGAGCGTCTGCAGCTCATCGGCGAGCGCCGGATCCTCATCGCGCAATTGCGCCAGGCGCAGCTCGCGCGCCGGCGGCTCCAGTTCGAAGAGCGCGTCGAGCAGCGGGGAGATGCGTTGCCAGCGCTCGGGATCCATGGGGGCTCAGGAACTAGAAACGAGGAGCGGGAGACGATCGGGGAATCACGAACCGGGGCACTGCCGGCGCAGGCGCACTTACTCGTTTCACGTTCCTCCGCACTCGTTCCCCGCCGTTACTCCTTCAGGGATGCCAGCAGAAACAACCGCGCCTTCTGCCAGTCGCGGCGGATGCTGCGCTCGGAACGTTCCAGCAGCGCGGCGATTTCCAGTTCCGACAGTCCGGCGAAATAACGAAGTTCCACCACCTGCGCCAGTCGCGGATCGACGGCAGCGAGCTTGGTCAGCGCGGTGTCGAGGCCGAGCGTGTCCTCGTCCAGGCGCAGGCCGCCCTCGACGTCGTCGGGAAGCTCCGTCACCCGATGCAGGTCGCCGCCGCGCTTCTGCGCCAGGCGTTGCCGCGCGTAATCGACCACCACGCTGCGCATGGCGGAGGCGGCATAGGCGAAGAAATGCGCGCGATCGTCGAACTGCGCCTCGCGGCGGCCGATCAGCTTGAGGTAGGCCTCGTGCACCAGCGCGGTCGCGTCGAGCGTCTGGCCATGCTGGCCGGCAAGCTGCCGGCGCGCCATCGTGTGCAGTTCCTGGTAGAGCGTCGCCAGGACGCGATCCAGGGCGCCACGGTCCCCTTCCCGTGCGGCATCCAGCAGCAGCGTGATATCGGCGGTATCGGCCATGGGCAGCCCCGTGCGCAGTGCTCCGGACTATACGCTTTTCCGTGACTGTCACCACGAAATAGTCGCGTCAGGATTTCACTCGAAATACCCTCAGTTTTTTCCGACAGGCTCCTGTCGGAATGCCCGTCCGGAACCGCTGTCGAGTCCGACCTACTTCTGGCAATGGCCGCACCAGACCGTGGTGCGCTGGCCGATCGACGCCTGTTTCAGCAGCCGTCCGCAACGCGGGCAGGGTTCGCCGCCGCGGCCGTAGGCGGAGAGTTCCTGCTCGAAGTAGCCCGGCGCGCCGTCCGGGGCCAGGAAGTCCCGCAGCGTGGTTCCGCCGCGTTCGATGGCGTGGCCCAGGACGCGGCGGATCTCGTCGGCGAGTCGCTGGTAGCGCTCGCGCGAGACCTTGCCGGCAGCGCGCAGCGGCGAGATTCCCGCGGCGAACAGCGCCTCGGCCGCGTAGATGTTGCCGACGCCGACAACCACCCGCTGGTCCATCAGGAAAGTCTTCACGGGTGCGTTGCGGCCTCGGCTCAGGGCGAACAGGTAATCGCCGTCGAACTCGTCCGAAAGCGGTTCCGGGCCCAGCCCGGCGAGCAGTTCGTGGGTTTCGCCCGGCGGCTGCCACAGCAGGCAGCCGAAGCGGCGCGGGTCGTTGAATCGCAGCACGCGCGCGCCTTGTCGACCGGTGGCATCGAGCTCGATGTCGACATGGTCGTGCGCGCGCACCGGCGTGTCGGCGGGCAGCACGCGCAGGCTGCCGGACATGCCCAGGTGCAGCAGCGCGCTGCCGGCCGCGGTGTCCAGCAGCAGGTATTTGGCGCGACGGCGCACCGCCTGCACGCGCTGGCCGGGGAGCAGGCTCACGACCTCGTAGGGAATCGGCCAGCGCAGGTCCGGCCGGCGCAGGACGACGCCGGTCACGCGACGGCCTTCGACGTGCGGCGCGAGGCCGCGACGGGTGGTTTCGACTTCGGGAAGTTCGGGCATCGGGGCGAGGGTACTATCGGTTGCGTGCTGTCCGCCTGCGACCGGAGTCCGATGGATGGGTGCGGCAAGTGCGCTCGACAAGGCGTCCGCGACGCCTCCGGCGGTGCCGGGGCCGGCGCTGTGCGCTCTCGCGTGCGCCGAACTGGAAAGCGCACGCGAATCGCTGGCCGATCCCGACCTTCACGAAGGCGTCCACCAGGCGCGCAAGGCGATCCGCCGCGCGCGGGCCATCCTCGCGCTGGGCGACGGCCTGCTCGGGCCCGGCGGGGGGCTGATCGATCGCGAACTGCGCACGCTCAATCGCAGCCTGTCGTTCCTGCGCGACGCGCACGCGCTGGTCGAGGTGCTCGACCGGCTGCTCGCCCGCGAACGCAAGGACGACACGCGCAAGGTGCTGCAGCGCGCCCGCGAGGCCGCCATCGCCGCGCGTGCGCGCATCGGCGGAGCGGCCACGCGTTCGGACCCGGGCCTGCACGCGCGGCGCGCGATGCTCGACGTCCTCGGCGCCGCGCTGCCCGCGCTGGACTGGACGCGATCCACGCCCGCCGGCCTGCGCATGGCGATCGCCGACGGCGACCTGCGTTCGCACGAAGCGCGCCTGCGCGCCTGCGAAAGCGGGGAGGACGAGGACTGGCACCGCTGGCGTCGCCGGGCCCGCCGTGCCGCGCACCAGCGCCGCGCGCTGGAGGCCGTCGGCATGCCGGTTCCGCCTGATTCGGACCGTTTCGACCGGCAGACCACCCATCGCCTCGGGCAGGCGCAGGACCTCGCCCTGCTGCTGGACCATTGCCGCCGCGATTCCCCGTTCAGCAAGGACGATCGCCACTCGCTGCGCGAGCGCGCGCAACCGGCGTTGCAGCGCGCGCGCCGGCGCATCGCGCGTCACGTGGCTGAACGCCGCGACGCTTGCACGACGGACTGAACGACCCCATCACACAACCACGCCATACCGGCGCGAACGGTGGCGCACGGCTGGCATCATCCTTCCAGGCCGCGCGCAAGCCCGGTCGGAATCCTTGCCGGAAAGCGCGCTGCGCCGGCGTTCGCGGAGTCGAAGAATGTCCCTGTCCCTGCTCGATTTCATCGCCGCCGGCCTCCTGCAGGCCAGTTGGGGTGAACTGCTGATCTACCTGCTGGTGGTCACCCAGCTGACGATCTTTTCCGTCACGCTCTACCTGCACCGGTCGATGGCGCATCGCGCAGTGGATTTCCATCCCGTGCTCGCGCATTTCTTCCGTTTCTGGAGCTGGCTCACCACCTCGATGATCACGCGCGAGTGGGCGGCGATCCATCGCAAGCACCACGCCAAGTGCGAGACCGAGGAAGATCCGCACAGCCCGCAGTTCAAGGGCATCGACACGGTGATGTGGCGCGGCGTGGAGCTGTACCGCGAGGCGCGCGCGCAGCGCGAGGACATCGAGAAGTACGGCAAGGGCTGCCCGGACGACTGGATCGAGCGCCACCTGTACACGCCGCACGCGACGATGGGCCCGGTGCTGATGCTGCTGGTCAACTTCGTCCTGTTCGGCATGTGGGGCGTCGCGCTGTGGGCCGTGCAGATGCTGTGGATCCCGTTCTGGGCCGCGGGCGTGGTCAACGGCCTGGGCCACTGGTGGGGCTATCGCAACTTCGAGACCACCGACACCGCGACCAACCTCACGCCGTGGGGCTTCTGGATCGGCGGCGAGGAGCTGCACAACAACCACCACGCATTCCCGTCGTCGGCGAAGTTCGCGCTGCGCAAGTGGGAATTCGACATCGGCTGGAGCGCGATCAAGCTGCTGGAAAAGGTGCGCCTGGCGAAGGTGCTGCGCGTCGCGCCGACGCTGGACGTGCGCCCGAACATCGCCATTCCCGACGGCGAAACGCTCAAGGCGCTGCTGGCGATCCGCTTCCAGGCGATGACCGACTACTACCGCAACGTCACCCTGCCCGCGCTGCGTGAAGCCAAGCTCAAGCTGCCGCGCCACATGCGCCAGGGCCTCGCCGACGACGGCCGCTGGCTCGACGAGGACAAGCGCGCGAAGCTGCAGGCGTGGCTCGCCGAGCGCCCGAAGATGGCCACGCTGGCCGAATTCCGCCAGCGCCTGGCGCAGGTGCTCGACGACCGCTCGCACGACGCGCAGGCCACGCTCGCCAAGCTGCACGCGTGGTGCACCGAAGCCGAAGCCAGCGGCATCCAGGCGTTGCAGCAGTTCTCCGCGCGCCTGAAGGGCTACGCGATCGTGCCGGCACGCACGGCCTGAGGTCGTTGCCGGTGATCGCGATGGATCGCATCGCCACACGCAGGCCCGCGCGGAAACGCGCGGGCCTTTTGCTGTGCCTCGCGCTGGCGTGCGCGTTCGACGCGTCGGCACAATCGATCCCGTTGCGCCTGAATCGCGCGCCGGCGGCGCCAGCGCCTGCGGCTCCGTCTGAACCGGTCGCGCCGGTGAATGCCGGTCCGGTGGACGCCAGCACCGATTACCTCGCTCGCATGGACGCCGATGGGGACGGACGCGTGTCCCTTGCCGAATACCAGGACTGGCTCAGCTACGCCTTCACGCGCATGGATGCGAACGGCGACGGCGTGCTGACACCCGACGAACTGCCCGGCGGACGCGGCCGGCCGGTGAGCCTCGCCGATCATCGCCGGACGGTGGCGGAGCGGTTCGGGCGGCAGGACGGCAATCGCGATGGCTTCCTCGATACCCGGGAGCTGCTGGCACCTCCGCAATGAAGCTTTTGTAGCCCGGGTAAGCGAAGCGCACCCGGGTTTCCCCGACGTCCCAAGCCCCGGATCGCTCCGCCTATCCGGGCTACAACGGCGCGACGACGGACTGGTTCCTGCCATTCCGCACGAACTGGCCCACGCGCTGCACCGCCCGCTTCCTAGTCTGGCCCCGACATCATCGAGGCCACGACCATGCCCCGCTTCATCTGCGAAACCTGCGGCACCCAGTTCGCGCAAGGCGCCACGCCGCCGTCGCATTGCCCCATCTGCGAGGACGAACGCCAGTACGTCGGCTGGCATGGCCAGCGCTGGACCACCCATGAGGAACTCGCGCGTCGCTTCAAGCTGCGCATGGAGGACGACGCGGGCCTGCTCGGCATCGGCATCGCCGGCGACTTCGCGATCCCGCAACGCGCGCTGCTGCTGCCCACCGGCGCCGGCCACCTGATGTGGGAATGCGTGAGCCTGGTGACCGATGAGGCGGTCGCCGCTTTGAACGCGCGCGGCGGCGTGGATCGCATCGTCATCTCGCATCCGCATTTCTACAGTGCGATGGTGGAGTGGAGCGAGGCGCTCGGCGGCGTGCCGATCCTGCTGCACGAAGCCGATCGCGCGTGGGTCCAGCGTCCCTCCGATCGCATCGGGTTCTGGCGCGGCGATGCGCTGCGATTGTCGGACGACGTCACGCTGCTGCGCGTCGGCGGCCACTTTGACGGCAGTACGGCGCTGCACTGGAACGGCGGCCCGCGCGAAGGCGGCGCGCTCTTCCCGGGCGACGCGTTGCAGGTCGTGCTCGACCGGCGGCATGTCACCTTCATGTACAGCTATCCGAACTACATCCCGATGAAGACGCGCGACGTGCATGCGATGCGCGCGCTGCTCGATGGCGTCGACTTCGCCGACGTATATGGCTTCACGTGGGGTCGCAACATCATCGGGAATGGTCGCGCGGCGGTGGATGCGTCGTTCGAGCGTCATCTGGCGGCGATCGCCGCGTGACACACGCACTCCCTCCCCTGCAGGCAGGGGAGGGGGACAAGCAATGCCGCCTGTCATCGCCGCAGCACCCCCGCCAGCACCTCCAACCGCTCCCGGATCATCGATTCATCCACGCACCCGATCCCGAACGCCACCCCATGCAGTGCATCTTCCCGGCGCGACAACGTCCGTAGCGGCATCGCGCCCACCGCATGCTCACGCACGCGCGGCAGCAACGCGTCCGCGGAATCCGCATCGACGAACCGGGCCGCGACGTGGATCCCCGCTTCCGAGGGCACCGCTTCGAACCACCGCGACAACGGCCCGTCCAGCATCTCGAACAACACCGTCCGCCGGCCCGCATACACGCGCCGCATCCGCCGCACATGCCGCGCGAGATGACCTTCGAGGATGAACTCCGCCAGCGCGTCCTGCACCTGCACGTTGCCGCAGGTGTCCGCGCGTTCCTTCGCGGCGGCGAACGCGTCGCGCAGCCATTCCGGCGCCACCACGTAGCCCATGCGCAACGACTGGAACAGGCTCTTGGAGAACGTGCCGACATACACCACGCGACCTTCGCGATCGAGCGTCTGCAACGCATCGAGTGGCCGCGCGCCGTAGCGGAATTCGCCGTCGTAATCGTCCTCGATCACCAGCGCATCGCGTTCGCGCGCGAAATCCAGCAACGCACGGCGGCGCGCCATCGACATCGCCACGCCCGTCGGATACTGGTGCGACGGCGTCACGTAGACGATGCGCGCCTCGCGCGGCAGCGCGTCCACGCGCAGGCCTTCGTCGTCGACGGGTACCGGCACGACATCGGCGCCGGCCGCCGCCATGGTCGCGCCCACGGTCGGATACCCCGGGTCCTCGACCGCGACCACGGTGCGCCCGGGCACCACCAGCAATCGCGCGAGCAGGTCGAACGCCTGCCGCGCGCCGGACGTCACCACCACGTCCTCGGCGCGGCACGCCACCGCGCGCGCGAACGACACGTGTCCGGCGATCGCCTCGCGCAGGCGCGGCCGGCCGTGCGGCGGCTGGTATCCGAAGGCGGCGCCGTGACGCGGGTGGAAGGCGCGCGCGAGCAGCCGGCGCCACACGTCGAACGGCACTTCGCGATGGTCCGGCACGCCCAGCCGGAAACCGGGCGTCCACGCATCGCCGCTCGACACCGCGCTGCTCCACGCCGGCGGCTGCCAGCGCGCGCGCAGGTGGCCGTCGGCGAGCCGCGGGGCCCGCGCCGCCGGGCGGGATGCGACCTCCGCGACGACCGTCTTCGCCCCCGCGCGGGTGATCACGTACCCCTCGGCGACCAGCAGGTCGTACGCGGCGATGACGGTATTTCGGGCGATCCCGTAGGCGTTCGCGACGCGACGCGTGGACGGCAGCCCGGTCCCGGCACGCAGGCGGCGGTCGAGGATCGCCGCGCGCAGCGCCTCGTGCAGCGCCCGCGTGCGGCCGGTCGCCGCGATCCCGCCCAGGTCCAGGGGGAACTCGAAAACTGGTTCTGTAGAGGTCATCGCAACTGGTCCGCCGATGGGTCCAGTCGAAGCCTACGGTATCGACATCGACCACCGCATCCGGAGCGCCCCATGACCGCACGCCATCGCCCGCTCGACGACTTCCTCCCCGCTCGCGTCGCCGCCGCGGCGGGCACGCCGTGGATCCCGATGTCGCCGCAGAAATCCTGGAAACCGCTGCGCTTCCTCGAAGGCGGTCGCGGCTTCGTCGAGCTGCTGCGCATGGCGCCCGGCGCGATCATGCCGTTGCACCGCCACACCGGCGAGATCCACGCCTACAACCTCGCCGGCACGCGCACGCTCTGCACCGGCGAGGTGATCGGCCCGGGCGATTACGTCTACGAGCCGCCCGGCAACACCGACTGGTGGCGCGTGACCGGCGACGAGGAGATGACCGCGCTGGTGGTCGTGATCGGCGCGGTGGAGTTCCTCGGCCCGGACAACAGCGTGACATCCCGCGCGGACGCGCATTCGCAACGCCGCGCGTACGAGGCCTGGTGCGCTGAATACGGCCTTCCGGTGCTGGACCTGTCCGAATGAGGGCGCGCGGCGATGTCAACGGGTACCGCGCCGCGGTGCACATTGCGACAATCGCCCCTCTCCCGGATTCGCCGGGCTTTGACGATTGGAAGCAATGCAGCACACCAAGCAAGTCGCCGCAAAGATCGCCCGCCTCATCGCCGAGGAAATCAACGCACAACCGCAGCAGGCGCAGGCCGCCATCGCGCTGCTCGACGAGGGCGCCACCGTCCCGTTCATCGCGCGCTACCGCAAGGAGGTCACCGGTGGCCTCGACGACACGCAGCTTCGCAACCTCGAAACGCGCCTGACCTACCTGCGCGAACTGGAAGACCGCCGCGTCGCGGTGCTCGCCAGCATCGAGGAGCAGGGCAAGATGACCGACGAACTGCGCGCGGACATCATCGCTGCCGACAGCAAGGCGCGCCTGGAAGACCTGTACCTGCCGTACAAGCCCAAGCGCCGCACGCGCGCGCAGATCGCGCGCGAAGCGGGGCTGGAACCGCTCGCCGATGGACTGATGGCCGACCCGGCGCTCGTTCCGGAGGAATTCGCCGCCGGTTTCGTCGATGCCGAAAAGGGCGTCGCCGACGCGAAGGCCGCGCTCGATGGCGCGCGCGCGATCCTGATGGAGCGCTGGGGCGAAGACGCCGCGCTGGTCGGCGAACTGCGCACCTGGCTGGGCGAGGTCGGCGTGATCCGCTCGCGCGTGGCCGAAGGCAAGGAAGCGGCCGGGGAGAAGTTCCGCGATTACTTCGATCACGCCGAACCGCTGTCGAAGATCCCGTCGCACCGACTGCTCGCGCTGTTCCGCGGTCGTCGCGAGGAATTCCTGTTCATCGACCTCGACCCGGGCACCGATGCCGACGCCGGTCACCTGCAGGGCGAAGGCCGCGTCGCGCACCACGCCGGGATCAAGGCGCAGGGGCGCGCCGCGGACAAGTGGCTGATGGATTCGTGCCGCCTGACGTGGAAGGCGAAGCTGCACCTGCACCTCACGCTCGACCTGTTCTCGCAGGCGCGCGAAAAGGCCGAGGCCGAGGCCATCGACGTCTTCGGCGACAACCTGAAGGACCTGCTGCTCGCCGCGCCCGCCGGGCCGAAGGCCGTGCTCGGCCTCGATCCGGGCCTGCGCACCGGCGTGAAGGTCGCCGTCGTGGATCGCACCGGCAAGCTCGTCGATAGCGCGACGATCTATCCGCACGAACCCAAGCGCCAGTGGGACCAGTCGCTGATGATCCTGCGCGCGCTGTGCGCGAAGCATTCGGTGGAGCTGATCGCCATCGGCAACGGCACCGCGTCGCGCGAAACCGACAAGCTCGCCGGCGACCTCATCAAGCTCGCGCCCGAGCTGAAGATGCAGAAGATCGTCGTGAGCGAAGCCGGCGCGTCGGTGTATTCGGCGTCGGAGTTCGCGGCGAAGGAGTTCCCAGACCTCGACGTGTCGATCCGCGGCGCGGTGTCGATCGCACGCCGGTTGCAGGATCCGCTGGCGGAACTGGTGAAGATCGAACCCAAGGCGATCGGCGTCGGCCAGTACCAGCACGACGTGGACCAGTTCAAGCTCGCGCGCGCGCTCGATGCGAAGGTCGAGGACTGCGTGAACGCCGTCGGCGTCGACGTGAACACCGCCTCGGCGGCGTTGCTCACACGCGTGTCGGGCCTGTCGTCGACGATCGCGCAGAACATCGTCGTGTATCGCGATGCGAACGGTGCGTTCAAATCGCGAAAGGAGTTGCTGAAGGTGCCGCGCCTGGGCGACAAGACGTTCGAGCAGTGCGCCGGCTTCCTGCGCATCGCCGATGGCGACCAGCCGCTGGATGCCTCGTCGGTGCATCCGGAGGCCTATCCGGTGGTCGAGCGCATCCTCAAGCAGTGCGGCTGCGAGGTGAAGCAGCTGATCGGCGACGCGTCGCTGTTGCGTTCGCTCAAGGCCGAGCAGTTCATCGATGAAACCTTCGGCGTGCCGACGGTGCGCGACATCCTGAAGGAGCTGGAAAAGCCGGGCCGCGATCCGCGTCCGGAGTTCAAGGCCGCGCGCTTCGCCGACGGCGTGGAAGACATCAAGGACCTGCGCGAAGGCATGATCCTGGAAGGCGTGGTGAGCAACGTCGCCGCGTTCGGCGCGTTCGTCGACATCGGCGTGCACCAGGACGGCCTGATCCACATTTCCGCGCTGTCGGACAAGTACGTGAAGGACCCGCGCGAAGTCGTCAAGGCCGGCGACATCGTCAAGGTGAAGGTGCTGGAGGTCGACGTCGCGCGCAAGCGGATCGCGCTCACGCGTCGGCTCGACGACAGCGCGCCGGCGCCGCGTGGCGATCGCGACGATCGCAATGCACCGCGCGGCGGCGCACCGCGTGGCGGACGCGATGCACGCGGCGGCTTCAACGCCGCACGCGCGAACACGCCGCCACCGATGAACAACGCGCTGGCAGCCGCGTTCGCCAAGGCAAAGAAAAGCTGAGCCCGCTTCTGTAGCCCGGGTAAGCGAAGCGCACCCGGGTTGCCGTGGCGAGTTCCACAAGGACGCCTGCACGTTGATGGTGCAACGCGCTGCGGCGCGTTCATCACTACCGCAACCGAGTTGCACCGAGGCGCGGTTCGCTTCGCTGACCCGGCTGCAAATGCGTGCGGGCGGCCCATCGCCGCAAACCCCCGCTGGGTTAGGATCGGCGCATCACTCCGGGAGTCACCGTCGATGCGCCTGATGCCCGCGCTGCTGAGCAGCGCCCTGCTTGCCACGCCGTTGTTCGTCCACGCGCAGGCTGCCGCGCCGCAGGAACGGCCGGAAGTCGCCGCCGCCGCGAAGGGCGTGCAGCAGAAGGTCGTCGCGTGGCGACGCGATTTCCACCAGCATCCGGAGCTCTCCAACCGCGAGCAACGCACCGCGGCGAAGGTCGCCGAACACCTGCGCGCGCTCGGCCTGAAGCCGAGGACCGGCATCGCGCATCACGGCGTGGTGGCGATCATCGAAGGCGGCAAGCCCGGCCCGAAGGTCGCGCTGCGCGCCGACATGGACGCGCTGCCGGTGACCGAACAGGTCGATGTGCCGTTCGCGTCCAGGGCCACGGCGACGTTCCGTGGCGAAACCGTCGGCGTCATGCACGCGTGCGGCCACGACGCGCACACCGGCATCCTGCTCGGCATCGCCGATGCGCTGGTGAAGATGAAGGCCGACCTGCCGGGCTCGGTGATGCTGGTGTTCCAGCCGTCCGAGGAGGGCGCGCCCGATGGCGAGGAAGGCGGCGCGTCGCTGATGCTGGAAGAAGGCCTGTTCAAGGACTTCAAGCCCGATGCGATGTTCGGCCTGCACGTGTTCTCGACGTTGCAGGCCGGCCAGATCGGCGTTCGCCAGGGGCCGCTGATGGCGGCGTCGGACAAATTCACCATCAAGGTGAAGGGCCGCCAGACGCACGGTTCGCGGCCATGGGGCGGCATCGATCCCATCGTCGCCGCGGCCGACGTGATCGGCACCGCGCAGACCATCGTCAGCCGCCGCACCGATATCGCCAAGCTCCCGGCAGTGGTGAGTTTCGGCGCGATCAAGGGTGGCATCCGCTACAACATCATTCCCGACGAGGTCGAGCTGGTCGGTACCATCCGCACGTTCGACGAGGGCATGCGCCAGCGCATCTTCACCGACCTGAAGAACGTCGCCGAACACGTGAGCGTCGCCAACGGCGCCACCGCCGAGGCGAGCGTGCCGGACCAGGACGGCAATCCGGTGACGGTGAACGATCCCGCGCTGACCGCGCGCATGATCCCGAGCCTGAAGGCCGTCGCCGGCGCCGACAACGTCATCGAACCGCCGCTGCAGATGGGCGCGGAGGACTTCTCGTACTACGCGAAGGAAGTGCCGTCGATGTTCTTCTTCGTCGGCGCGACGGCGAAGGGCATCGATCCGGTGACCGCGCCGAGCAACCATTCGCCGAAGTTCGCGCTGGACGAATCCGCGCTCGACCTCGGCCTGCGCGCGTTGTTGCAGGTGACGCTGGATTACCTGCATTCACCTACGCAGGGCGCTGCCGTCGCCGACGCGCGCTGAGACGTAGCGCTTCGACGCCCTCCCCTTCAAGGGAAGGGTTGGACGGGACGGCGTCAGCGCCTAGGCGCTGCCTTCGAACCCTCGCTGCCGCCACGCCTCGAACACACACACCGCCACCGCATTGGAAAGATTGAGGCTGCGGTTGTCCGGCCGCATCGGCAGCCGCAGGCGTTGCGCGGCCGGCACGCTGTCCAGCACGTCCGCCGGCAATCCGCGTGTTTCCGGCCCGAACAGGAAGGCATCCCCCGCCTGGTAACGCGGCGTATCGAAGCGCACCGTGCCGCGCGTGCTCAGCGCGAACAGCCGCGGCGGCGCGCCGTTGGCGGCGGCGATCGACGCCAGCGCCGCGGTCAGGTCCGCATGCACCCGCAGCGTCGCGTACTCGTGGTAATCCAGTCCCGCGCGCTTGAGCTGCTTGTCCTCGAGCGTGAAGCCCAGAGGTTCGATCAGATGCAGCCGCGCGCCGGTGTTGGCGCACAAGCGGATCACGTTGCCCGTGTTGGGCGGGATTTCCGGCTGGAAGAGGATGACGTCGAACATGCGTGCATGATCGCCGCGACGCGCGCCCACGTCACCACGGCACGGGCTTTCCGCGGTAATCGAAGAACGCCCCGGCGTCGGCGATGCGCAGGCCGTCGATGACCTTTAGCAATCCGCGCACGGATTCGGCGGGCGCGATCTGCGCGCCGCTGCCGCCCATGTCGGTCTGCACCCACCCCGGATGCAGCGCGACCACCGCGATGCCGCGCTCGCGCATCGCCGAGGCGAGCAGGGCCGTCGCCATGTTCTGCGCGGCCTTCGACATCGCGTAGCTGGGCGTATGAAAGCCCTCCACCGACGCCACCGAACCGAGCACCGACGACAGGTTCGCGACCTTCGCGCCATCGACGAGGCGTTCGGCCAGCGCCTGGGTGAGCAGGAACGGGCCGGTCGCGTTGGTGCGGAGGCTGTCGTCGAGGTTCGCCGCCGGCACATGGCCGAAGCGCTCGCCCGAATGCAGCACGCCGGCGTTATTGATCAGCAGGTCGATGCCGTCCATCACTAGCGGCAGCTCGCGCGCCAGTTCGGCGTGGGACCGGGGGTCGGCCACGTCCAGCGGCAGGACGTGGAGGCGTCCCGGATGTTCGCCCACCAGCTGGTTGAGTGCGTTCGCCTTGCCCGGATGTCGGCAGGTCGCGACCACGTGGTCGCCGCGGGCGAGCAGTTGCCGGGCGAACTCCAGTCCCAACCCCCGATTGGCGCCGGTGACCAGGCTGCGGCGAGGCGGGTGCGCAGGCGTCATCGCGAAGCTCCGGCGGGAAGGGGCGGCCAGTGTAGGGGCCGGAGCGTGAGCGTCCGACGACGGCCTCCCACCCCAACGCGAGCCAAATTCCTACGGCCGGTGGGACTTGTGGCCTAGTGCCCCCTCTCATGGGCGGCGGCTAGGATGCCCGTTCGAACCACAGGAGTCCCCCATGCCCGCTTCGTCCCGCCCGCGCATCGCCGCGCTTGCCTTCGCCCTGGCCGCCGCCTTCGGAGGCGTCGCGCTCGCCCCGGCGCACGCGTGGGCCGCGCCGAAGGCGACGGTCGACATTCCCTTCGAGGAATTCACCCTGCCCAACGGGCTGCGCGTGGTCGTGCACACCGATCGCAAGGCGCCGATCGTCGCGGTGAACCTGTGGTACCACGTGGGCAGCAAGGACGAACCGGCCGGACGCACCGGCTTCGCGCACCTGTTCGAACACCTGATGTTCAACGGTTCGGAGAACCATCGCGGCGAATACTTCGAGCCGTTCGAACTGGTCGGCGCCACCGACATGAACGGCACCACCAATTCCGACCGCACCAACTACTTCCAGAACGTCCCCAGCACCGCGCTCGACATGGCGCTGTGGATGGAGTCCGACCGCATGGGCCACCTGCTCGGCGCGATCGATCAGAAGACCCTCGACGAGCAGCGCGGCGTCGTCCAGAACGAGAAGCGCGAGGGCGAGAACCAGCCCTACGGCCAGGTCTGGGACGCGCTGGGCAAGGCGCTGTACCCGAAATCGCATCCGTACCACCACAGCACCATCGGCTCGATGGCGGACCTCGACGCCGCCTCGCTCGACGACGTGAAGGGCTGGTTCCGCACCTGGTACGGGCCGAACAACGCCGTGCTGGTGCTCGCCGGCGACATCGACGTCGCCACCGCGAAGCAGAAGGTGGCGAAGTACTTCGGCGACATCCCGGCCACGCCGACCATGGCGCAGCCGCAGGTCGATGTCGCGCCGCTCGCGAAATCCACGCGCGCGACCATGACCGACAAGGTGCCGCAGGCGCGCATCCACCGCGTGTGGAACGTCGCCCAGGCCGGCACGCCGGACCTCGACAAGCTGCAGCTGTTCGCGCAGGTGCTGGGCGGAAGCAAGTCCTCGCGCCTGGACAAGCGCCTGCTGCATGAGGACAAGCTCGTCGACAACGTCTCCGCCGCCGCGTACGCGATGCAGCTGAGCTCCAATTTCGTGATCACCGCCGACGTGAAGCAGGGCGTCGACCCGGCGAAGGTCGAGGCGATCATCGACGAGGAACTGGCCCGCCTGCTCAAGGACGGTCCGACGAAGAGCGAGCTGGAACAGGCCCGCACCGTGTTCAAGGCCGGCTTCGTGCGCGGCATCGAGCGCATCGGCGGTTTCGGCGGCAAGGCCGACGCCCTGGCCGAATGCACGGTCTACACCGGCGATCCGGGCTGCTTCCGCGACAGCCTCAAGATCATCGACACCGCCAGCGCCCGCGACCTCACCGCCGTCGCCGGCAACTGGTTGACCAAGGGCAGCCACACGCTGGTCGTGGTGCCGGGCGATCGCACCATCGTCGCCGAGGACGCGTCGGTCACGCCGGCGCCGATGCAGCTGCCGGCGGTGGATCCGAAGTACACGACGCTTCCGGCCACCGTCGACCGCAGCGCCGGCGCGCCGAAGACCAGCCAGTTCCCCGACCTCAAATTCCCGCAGCTGCAGCGCGCGACGCTGAAGAACGGCACCACGGTGATCCTGGCCGAGCGCCACGACATCCCGGTGGTGCAGATGAGCTACGAATTCGCCGGCGGCTACAGCGCCGACCAGGGCCGCAAGCTGGGCACGTCGAGCTTCGCGATGGGGATGATGGACGAAGGCGCGGGCGAGCTGGACGCGCTGGCCTTCGGCGATCGCGCCGAGTCGCTGGGCGCCAACCTCGGTGCCGGCGCGTCGCTCGATGGCGGCAAGGCCTACCTGTCGGCGTTGAAGCAGAACCTCGATCCGTCGGTCGCGCTGTTCGCGAAGATGTTGCGCGATCCGCGCTTCGACCAGAAGGAAATCGACCGCGTGAAGGCGAGCTGGGTCGCCGGCATCAAGCAGGAGAAGGCGCGCCCGAACGGCGCGGCGATGCGCGTGCTGCCGCCGCTGCTGTACGGGGCGGGCCACGCATATGCGATTCCGTTCAGCGGCAGCGGCACCGAGGCTTCGATCGCCGCGCTGACCCGCGACGATCTGGTCGCCTTCCACCGCGACTGGGTGCGCCCGGACGGCGCGACGCTGATCGTGGTCGGCGACACCACGCTGAAGGAAATCGTGCCGCTGCTCGACAAGCACCTGGGCGACTGGAAGCCCGCGGGCGATGCGCCGGCGCGTCCGCAGATCGGCGAGGTCGCACGTCCGGCGAAGCCACGCGTGTATCTGATCGACCAGCCCGGCGCGGTGCAGGCGAACATCTTCGCCGGTGAAGTCGTGCCGTCGACGAAGGACGAGAACTCGGTCCGTTTCGACATCGCCAATTCCGTGCTGGGCGGCGAGTTCTCCTCGCGTCTCAACATGAACCTGCGCGAGGACAAGCACTGGGCCTACGGCGCCTACAGCTTCTCGGCCAACGCGCTGGGCCAGCGCCCGTGGATGGCGTTCGCACCGGTGCAGATCGACAGGACCGCCGACTCGCTCAAGGAACTCAGCCGCGAAATCGCCGATTACGCCAGCGGCAAGGCACCGCCGAAGCCCGAGGAAGTGGCGAAGATCCAGGCGACGGAAATCCGCAGCCTGCCGGGCGCATTCGAAACGGCCTCGTCGGTGATGGGCGCGATCAGCGGCATCGTCCGCTACGACCGTCCGGACGATTACGTGTTCCAGCGCAAGGCGCAGATCGAGGCGCTCACGCCGGAGCAGGTGAAGGCCGCTGCGGCGACGCTCGATCCGAACGCGCTGACCTGGGTGGTGGTCGGCGACCTCAAGCAGATCGAAAAGCCCGTGCGCGCGCTGAGGCTGGGCGAGGTGCAGGTGCTCGACGCCGACGGCAACAAGGTGACGAGCACGCCATGACGGGTGGCGTCATCGCCTCGCCGTGACGGCGCATCTGGCAGAACGCGACACCTGCAAACAGTCGAACCGCGACAAAGGCCTCAGTCGCGGTTCACTGCCTGGCGTTCACAACGGTGGCCGGTGCGGCGACAATCGCGCCCGTCCATTCAAGCGCGGCGACCGCGTCGCGCGAAACACGGGGTAACGATGCGCAAGTCGATGTTCGGGATGGTTCTGCTCGGGGCGCTGGTCGCCGGCGGTTGCACGTGGGTCGACATGGCCCCTGGCGCCTCGTCGGTGCGCGTGATCGACGGCAACGGCCCGCCGGCCGGTTGCGAGAAGCGCGGCGAGGTCGAGGTGACCGTCAAGAACAAGGTCGCCTTCTACGAGCGCAACCAGTTGCGCGTGCGCGAGGAGCTGGAAACCCTGGCCCGCAACGAGGCGCTCGGCCTGCAAGCCGACACCGTGCAGCCGATGGGTGGCCCGATCAACGGTTCGCAGCGGTTCGCCGCCTGGCGCTGCGGCGCTGCGCGACGCGGCGCGGTCGTGCCGGCTCCGGCGCAGACCACGGGTAGCGCGCAGACCTATCCGCTGGGTGGTTGACGGCGGGCAAGCCTGGCCGGCGCGGGGGGAGGGCAGCCCCCAGTGGTTCCTGTCAGGCGGCCCGCGAGCAAGTGGCAGCTCCGCCAGACGACGAGGCATCCAGTGGGTGCCAGCGCCGGCCCCGGGGCCGCAGCCCTCATCACACCGCTGAATCCCAGCCGCCGTCCGTCGCCAGGAGCGCACCCACCATACGCAACCGGATGGCGGCGGAGGGAAATTAAGCGTTAACATGGCGTGTTCGTTTCCGTTTCCGGTCAGCCGCCCATGTTGTTCCAGCACGTCGCCATCGCCGGTCTTGCCCATATCGATGCTCCCCGCCGGCTGACCTCGGACGAAATCCACGCCCGCCTCAAGCCCACGCTCGATCGCCTGGGCATCAAGTACAACGTGCTTGAAGAAGTCGCCGGCGTGCGCGAACGCCGCCTGTGGGACGGCGAGGTCAAGGCCTCCGACGCCGCCACGCTTGCGGGCGTCAAGGCGCTGGCCGACGCCGGCATCGACGCCGATCGCGTCGGCCTGCTGGTCAACACCTCGGTCAGCCGCGACTACCTGGAGCCGTCCACGGCGTCCATCGTGTCGGGCAACCTGCGCCTGCCCGATACCTGCCAGAACTTCGACGTCGCCAACGCGTGCCTGGCGTTCCTCAACGGCATGGACATCGCCAGCCGGATGATCGAACGCGGCGAGATCGACTACGCACTGGTCGTCAACGGCGAGACGGCCGAACTGGCCTACGAGAAGACGCTCGACCGCCTCAGCCGCGACGACGTCACCGAAGAGCAGTTCCGCGACGAGATGGCCACGCTGACGCTGGGCAGCGGCGCCGCCGCGATGGTCCTGGCGCGCAGCGAACTCGCCCCCGGCGCGCCGCGTTACCGCGGCAGCGTCACGCGTTCGGCGACCGAGTGGAACCAGCTCTGCCGCGGCGACCTCGTGCACGACCGCATGATCGCCGACGGCCGCATGCTGATGATCGAAGGCCTCAAGCTTGGCCAGAAGACCTTCGCCGCCGCACGCGCCGCGCTCGGCTGGGTGGTGGAAGAGCTGGACGAATTCGTCATCCACCAGGTCAGCAAGGCGCACACCAAGGCCTTCCTGAAGGCGTTCCGCATCGACCCGAAGAAGGTCCTGACCATCTTCGGCGAGCACGGCAACATCGGCCCGGCGTCGGTGCCGATCGTGCTGAGCAAGCTGCGCGAGGGCGGTCGCGTGAAGAAGGGCACGCGCATCGCGCTGCTGGGCATCGGCTCGGGCCTGAACTGCTCGATGGCCGAAGTGGTCTGGTAAGCGACGCGCACGCAGTACGAAGAACCCGGCCGCGCGCCGGGTTTTTCTTGAGCGGCGCCCGTTGATGCCGCGCACCGCACCATCCACCGAACATCCAGCGTCGTCCCGCGAGGCGGGGCCCAGCGATCCACCGAGGCGCCCGGGAATTCCGCACAAGCGGAACGACGAGCAGGAAACACCGATGACGATCCATCTGCCGCTTCCCGATTACCCCTTCACGCCGCAGCGTTTCGACGTGCGCCCCGGCATCACGATGAGCTATCTCGACGAAGGCCCGCGCGACGGCGAAGTGGTGGTGATGCTGCACGGCAATCCGTCGTGGAGCTTCTACTGGCGCAAGCTGGTGCTCGGTCTACGCGAACGCTACCGCTGCATCGTGCCGGACCATGTCGGCATGGGGCTGTCCGACAAGCCGACCGACGAGCGCTACCGCTACACGCTGCAATCGCGCATCGATGACGTGGAAACCCTGCTCGATCACCTCGGCATCAAGGGCGACGTCACGCTGGCCGTGCACGACTGGGGTGGCGGCATCGGCTTCGGCTGGGGTCTCAGGCATTCGGACCGTATCCGCCGGCTCATCGTCACCAACACCGGTTCGTTCCCGCTGCCGGCGAGCAAGCCGCTGCCGAAGTCGCTGAAGTTCGGCCGCGACTCGGGCCTGGGCACGTTGCTGATCCGCGGCTTCAACGCGTTCTCGTCGGTGGCGTCCTTCGTCGGCGTCGAGAAGAAGATGCCCGCGGACGTGCGCCGCGCCTACGTGGGCCCGTACGACAGCTGGGCGAACCGCATCGCGACCTCGCGCTTCGTGCAGGACATCCCGCTGGGTGAAGGCGACGCCGCGTGGCCGCTGGTGCAGGCGATGGGCCGCAAACTGCCGGAGTACGCCGATCGGCCGGCCTTCATCGCATGGGGGTTGCGCGATTTCGTGTTCGACAGGCACTTCCTGCAAGGCTTCACCGATGCGCTGCCCAACGCGCAGGTGCACGCGTTCGAGGACGCCGGGCATTACGTGATGGAAGACAAGGGCGACCTGCTGGTGCCGAAGATGCGGGCGTTCCTGGATTCGAATCCGCTTTGAGCGTTGGCTTTGCCTTCCGCCTTTGGCCTTAGGGCTTTTGCGTTGAGCCCCTCTCCCTCCGGGGGTGGAGTAGGGACGTGCGTTGCATCGACGATCACCGACACCCGCTTTCGCTGAAACGCCATCAGCCTGGATCCCGGCATTCGCCGGGATGACGATGTTCTCGCGCCGGATGACGATGTTCTTGTAGCCCGGGTAAGCGAAGCGCACCCGGGGCACCGGCCACCTCCCCGGGCGCGCTTCGCTTGCCCGCGTTGGAAAAGCGGCGGCTTTCAAACCTCCGGCAACGGATTCTTCTCGCCCTCGTCCACGCCCACCCAATCCTCCGGCGTGAGTACCGCCAGCCCGTGCGCCAGCCGCGCCTTGTCGCACTGCGCGCTCGCCTGCCCGAACTCCCACGACGCCGGCACCAGCGCGCAGACGGACGGACGGCGGTCGTGGATCGTGCAGCGGCTGTAGCGGCCGATGTCCGCGTCCAATGCGACGCAGCGCGGATTGGATTGCGACGTACCCCGCATCACGCGTTCGTGGGTGCGCAGGCTTTCGGTCAGCTCGGGGGGCACTTGGCCGCCGAGCTCGGGGTCGGCCTCCGACCAGTGGAAACTCACGCGGAAGAAGGCGCAGCAGGCGCCGCAGGTCAGGCAGGGGTGGCGCATGGGTGGACCGTCGCGGGGTCCGGAGACATGGGGCGGGTGCGGAATTCTGAGGCTTCCAGCGGCAGGCGCAAGCGCGGCGCCGTTCGGGCGAAAATGAATGCATGAACGAGCCGTGCAACATCGCCGCGACCCTGCCCGGGCTGGCCGCCCGCTTCCCCGACCGCATCGCCATGCGCTGCCCCGGCACGCGCGGCCCCGACGGCCTGGCCCGCTTCGACCTGACCCTGACCTACCGCGATCTCGACGCCCGCAGCGACGCCATCGCCGCCGGCCTGGCGCGGCGCGGCATCGTTCGTGGCACCCGCACGGTGGTGATGGTGCGGCCGTCCCCGGAGTTCTTCCTGCTCATGTTCGCGCTGTTCAAGGCCGGCGCCGTGCCGGTGCTGGTCGATCCGGGCATCGACAAGCGCGCGCTGAAGCAGTGTCTGGACGAAGCGCAGCCGGAGGCCTTCATCGGCATCCCGCTCGCGCACGTCGCGCGGACCGTGCTGCGCTGGGCGACGTCCGCGCGCATCCGCATCACGACCGGTACGCGCGCATGGCTGAGCGATGCGACGCTCGCGCAGATCGAACGCGATGGCGCGAACGCCGGCTCGCAGCTCGCCGCGACGCAACCCGACGACGTTGCCGCGATCCTCTTCACCAGCGGCTCCACCGGCATGCCGAAGGGCGTGGTGTACCGGCATCGCCACTTCGTCGCGCAGATCGCCATGCTGCGCGACGCGCTGGGCATCCAGGCGGGCGGCGTCGACCTGCCGACGTTCCCGCCGTTCGCGCTGTTCGATCCCGCGCTCGGGCTCACCTCGATCATCCCCGACATGGACCCGACCAAGCCCGCGCTTGCCGATCCGCGCAAGTTGCACGACGCCATCGCGCGCTTCGACGTCGACCAGCTGTTCGGCTCGCCCGCGTTGATGGCGGTATTGGCGAACTTCGGCGCGAAGCTGCCGACGGTGAAACGCGTGACCTCCGCAGGCGCGCCGGTGCCGGCCGACGTCGTGGCGAAGATGCGCGAACTGCTGCCCGAAGACGCCGGCTTCTGGACGCCCTATGGTGCGACCGAATGCCTGCCCGTCGCGGTGATCGAAAGCCGCGAACTGCAATCCACGCGTGCGGCCACCGAGGCCGGCGCCGGCACCTGCGTCGGTCGCGCGGTCGCGCCTAACGAGGTGCGCATCATCGCGATCACCGACAACGCGATCGCGCACTGGCGCGACGCGCGCATCGTGGAAGTGGGCGTGGTCGGCGAGATCACCGTCGCCGGTCCCACCGCAACCGACACCTACTTCAATCGTCCCGCGCAGACGAAAGCCGCGAAGATCCGCGAGCCGGTTGGCGACGGCGGCGAACGCGTCGTGCATCGCATGGGCGACGTCGGTTATCTCGATGCGGAAGGCCGGCTGTGGTTCTGCGGGCGCAAATCGCATCGCGTCGAAACCGCGCAGGGCCCGCTGTACACCGAGCAGGTCGAACCGGTGTTCAACACGCACGCCGATGTGCGCCGCACCGCGCTGGTGGGGGTCGGTCCGATGGGTGCGCAGCGGCCGGTGCTGTGCGTCGAGCTGGCGAACGGCAACGATGATCGCGAATGGCCGCGCATCGAGCGCGAGCTGCGCGACATCGGTTCGCGCCACGCGCATACGGCGCGCATCGACACGTTCCTGCGCCATCCGAAATTCCCGGTCGACATCCGCCACAACGCCAAGATCGGGCGCGAGAAGCTCGCCGTCTGGGCCGCGGGCCGCGTGCGCTGACGCATGACGACGCGCTACCGGCTCGACGATCTCCTCATCGACGTGCCGCGCCAGCGCGTGGAGCGCGATGGCGTGCTGCTCGACGTCGGCGGGCTGAGCTTCCGGCTGCTGGAATTCCTGCTGGAGCAGGGCCAGCGCGTGGTCGGCTTCGACGAGCTGATCGAGCGCGTGTGGGCGCCGGCCGTCGTCAACGAGGAGACCGTCACGCAGCGCGTACGCCTGTTGCGCCAGTCGCTGGGCGATGACGGGCGGAATCCGCGATACCTGCGCTCGGTGCGCGGGCGTGGCTATCAGCTGTGTGTGCCGCCGCAGCGCATCGATGACACCAGCGGCGACACGACGCTTCGTCGCAGCGCAAAACGCAACCCCGTCTACGTCGGCATCGCGGTCGTGCTGCTCGTCGTCGGTGCGGTGGCGTGGTGGCTGCAACGCGGGGACGAGCAACACGCGCAACCGCCTTCGCCGCTGCTCCAGCGTGCCGCGTACTACGCCGGCATCGGGCAGCGCGACGACAACGAGCGCGCCATCGCGCTCTATCGGCAACGCCTGCAGGAAGCGCCCGACGATCGCGACGCACTCGTCGGCCTGAGCCGTGCGTTCAGCGCGCAGGTGTGCCTCTACAACGGCGAGGCCGCGCAGATCGATCGCGCGCAGGCGCTGGCCGAGCGTGTGATCGCCGTGGATCCGAACCATGCCGCCGCGCATGCCGCGGTCGCGTATTCCTTCGACTGCCGTGGCCGCATCGACGACGCGCTGCGTGGCTACGAGCGCGCGCTGTCGCTGGATCCATCGAACGACGGTGCGCGTGCCTCGGCGGCGTATCTGTACGAACGACGCGGACGCCTCGCGGACGCGTTGGCCGCCAACCTCGCCGTCCGCGATCCGTCGCGCGCGCGGTTCCTGCAGATCCAGATCGCGGCCAATCTCGACCTGCTGGGCTATGCCGCCGAAGCGGAGACGCGCTATCGCCGCAGCTTCCAGTTGTATCCCGACAACGTGTTCTCCAACCTCGCGTGGCCGTCGTTCCTGATGCGCCACGGCCGCAACGCCGAAGCGCAGGTCGCGCTCGACGAGGCGATGAAGCGCGGCACCGATCACGCGGGCCTGCATCTGCTCGCGGCCGAACTCGCGTGGGCGCGGGGCGACCGCGATGCAGCTTGGCGCGAAGCCTCGCGTGCGGCGGAACTTCGGCCGCAGGGCAGCTTCGCCAGGACCGTGCTGTGGTCTATGTCGCCGGTGCAGCCGCCCGCGCACCTGCTCCGCGCACGTGCCGAATCGCTGCGCGCGGGGCTGCGCGCCGGCAGCGATCCGTTCGATGGGCTCGACGCCGCATTGTTGCTGGCGATGATCGACGACCGCGATGCCGCGATCGTCGCACTCTCCGATGCAGTGGCGATGGGCTATCGCGACGCGGCCTACCTGCGCGCGACGCCGCTGCTCGCGAATGTGCGCAGGTCGCCGCGATTCGATGCGCTGATCGCGGCCATCGACACGGCCATCGCGCGCGAACGCGAGGCGGTTCGCGCGCGCAAGCTGGACGTCAGCGCAGCGCCTTGAGGATGTACTCCGACATCAGCCGCTGCGACTGCGCGTGCATGTCGCGCTGGTTGTAGCGCGTGCGCGTGATCACGGCGACCAGGCGTTCGGACGGCACGACGAACACGTAATTGCCGCCGTTGCCCGACATCGCCCATGCCGCGTGTTCCGTGCCGCGCGCGTCGAATCGGAATCGCCACAGCAAATAGCCGTAATCCGCGTCGTCGCGTGCCTGGGCCTGCACCGTCGTCATCGCGCGGATCCAGTCGGCGGAAATCACCTGCTTGCCGTTCCATCGACCGCCATCGAGCAGCAGTTGCCCGAGTTTCGCCAGGTCGCGACTGCGGTAACGCGTGCCGCCGCCGCCCATGCCGACGCCTTCCGACGAACGTTGCCATTGGCTTTCGGTGATTCCCAGCGGTGTTTCGAGCACGTCGCGCGCGAATGTCGCCAATGGCCGCCCGCTCACGCGCTCCACGATCGCGCCCAGCAGGAACGAACCGGCGGTGCAGTACGCGAACGCGCGCCCGTGCGGGCTGTCCTCCGGCCGCTTCGTCCACGGCGCGTAGCCCCTGATCGGGAGATCGAGCGCGAACTGCGTCCAGTCCGCGCTGAGGTACATGCGCTCCTCGTTGCCGGCGGAGAACTGGTTGTCGCCGTCGCATTCCCATTGCGAACTCATCGTCAGCAGGTCCTCGACGGTGAAGGCGCTCTTGCGCGGGTCGGGATGGTCCCACTGCCGATCGGCGAAGAATCCGTAGACCGGCGCCTTCGCGCCATCGATCAAGCCGCGGTCGACCGCCGCGCCGACCAGCAGCGCGGTGACGGACTTGGTCGCCGAGCGCGTGTCGTTGAGCACGTCCGGTCCGCCCTGGCCGAAATAGCGCTCGTAGACCAGGCGGCCGTCGCGGGCGATCAGGACGCTGGTCGTGTCGGGCGCCTCGCCGCCTACGACCGCGGTTTCCAGGGCGGCGAGCGTGGCGACGTCGAAGCCCGCGCGGGCGGGATCGGCCACGCGCCAGCCATCGTCCCGCGCGGTGGGCGGTGCGGCGCTTGCGGTGGCGGCGAGCAGGGCGAGGAACGGCAGGGCGAGCAGGCGACGCATCGGGCGGACTCCGGTGGTGGAGCGGCCATTGGCGCCGATGCGCGTATGAAGCGCCTGAAATGCGAATGAAGATTCATGAAGGACGGGTTGCGACGGCCCTCGCGCCCACCGGGCCGGGCGTTGGAACCTGCCGCCGGCCCCGTTATGGTGTGACCCCTTTGCGAACGGAGACGCCCGATGAAGATCCTGGTGACCGGTGGCGGCGGGTTCCTCGGGCAGGCGCTGTGCCGCGGCCTGCGCGAACGGGGGCATGAGGTCGTCAGCTTCAACCGGGGCCGATACGACGCGCTCGACCGGCTCGGCGTGGCCCAGGTGCAGGGCGATCTCGCGCAGCGCGACGCCGTCGCCGCCGCCGCGGCCGGCTGCGAGGCGATCTTCCACAACGCCGCCAAGGCCGGCGCGTGGGGCAGCTACGAGAGCTACCACCTGGCCAACGTCGTCGGCACGCGGAACGTCATCGACGCCTGCCGCGCGCACGGCATCGCACGCCTGGTCTACACCTCCACGCCCAGCGTCACGCATCGCAAGACGCATCCGGTCGAAGGCGGCACCGCCGAGACCGTGCCCTATGGCGAGCACCTCAAGGCGCCGTACGCGGCGACCAAGCAGATCGCCGAGAAGCTCGTCATCGCCGCCAACGACGCTGCACTCGCCACCGTCGCGCTGCGTCCGCGGCTGATCTGGGGCGTGGGCGACAACCAGCTGCTGCCGCGCCTGGTCGAACGCGCGAAGGCGGGGCGCCTGCGTTTCGTCGGCGACGGCAACAACCGCATCGACACGACCTACGTCGACAACGCCGCGCAGGCGCATTTCGACGCGTTCGAACACCTGCGCCCCGGCGCCGCGTGCGCCGGCCGCGCGTACTTCATCAGCAACGGCGAGCCGCGCACGGTGCGCGAGATCGTCAACGGCCTGCTCGACGCCGCCGGCGCGCCGCAGGTGTCGAAGACCATTCCGTTCGGCGTCGCGTACGCCGCGGGCGTGGTGTGCGAAGGCTTGTGGCATGCGCTGCCGTTGAAGGGCGAACCGCCGATGACGCGTTTCCTCGCCGAGCAGTTGAGCACGACGCACTGGTACGACATGGCGCCTGCGCGACGCGATTTCGGCTACGTGCCATCGGTCAGCATTCACGAGGGACTCACCCGACTGAAGGCGGCCTGCATGGGCGCTTGAGGCGGCGCGGATCGTCACCTTTCGGCGACCGCTCCGTGCCTAGCATCGATTACACCCAGTCAGGCGCACCGCGCCACGGAGTGCACCGATGCTCAGCTACGCCGTCATCTTCTTCGTCATCGCGATCATCGCCGCGGTCCTCGGCTTCAGTGGAATCGCCGGCGCCGCCAGCAACATCGCCTGGATCCTGTTCGTCGTGTTCCTGGTGCTGGCCGTCATCTCGATGCTGCGCGGTCGCCGGGTCTGACCGCCTGATCCGACTCACGTAATGCCCGCGCCGGACGGCCGGTTCGAGGGGGCCGTCCGGCGCGAAAGGCCAGGGCAGGAGCGGGTGCGGGGCGCGGCTACAATGGCCGCATGACCGACCCGACTTCCTCGCCATTGGCCGCACTGAAGCCGCTGGCCGGGCGCGCCCTCGAAACCGCCCTCAACCGCGCCCTCGCGCTCGATCCCGAAACCCGCGACCAGTTGCGCGCCCTCGACGGGCGCCGCGTCGTGCTGCGCGTGCCCGCGCCCGCGCTGGCGCTGCAGGTGCGCGTGGTGGGCGAGCGGCTCGAGGTCGGCCCGGTCGCCGACGAGGAGCCCGACCTGTCCGTTCGCGCCACGCTGGGCGGGCTGCTGTCGCAGCTGCCGTTCCTTCGCAACGACGACGCGCCGCCGGTCGGCAAGCTGCGCATCGAGGGCGACGCCGATCTCGCGCGACGCCTGCAACGTCTCGCCGAACGCTTCGATCCGGACTGGCAGCAGCCGTTCGTGCGCGTGTTCGGCGAGATCGCCGGCGTGCAGATCGCCAACGCGGTCCGCGCCGGCCTGCGTCACGCGCGCGGCGCCGCCGGTGCGTTCGCGACGAACGCGGCCGAGTTCGTCACCGAGGAGTCGCGCGACGTCGTGCCGCGCGAGGAGCTCAACGCCTTCCACGACGACGTCGACACCCTGCGCGACGACGTCGAACGCCTGGCCGCACGCGTGTCGCGACTGCGCGTCCGTGCCGGAGGCGTGGCATGAAGCCGGTGTTCCGCGCCTGGCGCATCGGCCGGGTGCTCATTCGTTACCGCCTCGACGACCTGCTCGACGACACGCCCGTCGAAGGCTGGCTGAAACTCGCGCGCCCGTTCGTGCCGCGCGCGTCCGCCGAAGTCGCCAGCCTTTCGCGCGGCGCGCGGCTGCGCATGGCCCTGCAGGAACTGGGGCCGATCTTCGTCAAGTTCGGGCAGATCCTCTCCACGCGCCGCGACCTGGTGCCGCCGGACATCGCCGAGGAGCTCGCGTTGCTGCAGGATCGCGTGCAGCCGTTCGACGGCGAGACGGCGCGCCTGATCGTCGAGAACGCATTGCAGCGGCCGGTGAGCGAGGCCTTCGCGCATTTCGACACCACGCCGCTGGCGTCGGCGTCGATCGCACAGGTGCACGCCGCGACGCTTCCGCCCGACGCGAACGGCGTCTCGCGCGAGATCGTGGTGAAGGTACTGCGGCCGGACATCGAGAAGCAGATCGCCGGCGACATCGCGCTGCTGAAGGCCGTGGCCGGCGTCGTCAACCGCACGCATCCGGCCGCCGACAAGATCCGTCCGCACCTGATCGTCGAGGAGGTCGAGAACACCCTTGCCGCCGAACTCGACCTGCAACGCGAAGGCGCCAACGCCAGCGTGCTGCGCCGTTTCTGGCAGGACAGCGACGACCTGTACGTGCCGGAGGTGATCTGGTCGCACACCGCCGAGCGCGTGCTGACGCTGGAACGCGTGTACGGCATTCCGTCGGACGACATCGCCGCGCTGGACGACGCCGGCATCGATCGCCACGCGCTCGCCGCCAAGGGCGTGCGCGTGTTCTACACGGAAGTGTTCCGCGACAACTTCTTCCACGCCGACGCGCACGCCGGCAACATCTGGGTCGACAGCGATCCGGCGCGCCGTACGAACCCGCGCTTCATCGCGCTGGATTTCGGCATCGTCGGCCAGCTCTCGGACGAGGACCAGTACTACCTCGCCGAGAACTTCATGGCGATCTTCAACCGCGATTACCGCCGCATCGCCGAACTGCACGTGCGCGCGGGCTGGATGCCGTCGCACATCCGCATCGACGAACTCGAAGCCGCCGCGCGCGCAGTGTGCGAGCCGTATTTCACGCGGCCGCTGAGCGAGATCTCGCTGGCCGAGGTGCTGCTCAAGCTGTTCCGCACGGCGCAGCGCTACGAACTCACGCTGCAGCCGCAGCTGATCCTGTTGCAGAAGACGCTGCTGAACATCGAGGGCGTGGGTCGCCTGCTCGATCCGAAGCTCGACATCTGGGCGGTGGCACGTCCGGTGCTGCAGCGCATCCTCATCGAGCGTTACAGCCCGCAGCGCCTGGCGAGCGAGTTCCGCAAACGCCTGCCGGAACTGGTCACGCACGCGCCGGAAATGCCGCGCCTGCTGCACGCGTGGCTGACGCAGCAGGTCGAGGGAAAGCACGAGTTGAACCTGCGTTCGCGCGACCTGGTTGAACTCAACCGCACCATCCGCACCGCGCAGCGCAAGGCGGTAGCCGCGGTGCTCGGCGTCGGCCTGCTGATCTGCGCGGCGGTGCTGTACGGCCTGGAAGCGGGCGGGCCGCGTTTCTGGTCGGTGCCGGCGTCGGCGTGGATCGCGGGGCTGGGTGGACTGTGGGCGCTGCTGGCGGCGTGGCCGCGTGGGCGATAGGAAAAAACCCCACTGTTCTTCGCTCCCTCCCCTGCAAGCAGGGGAGGGAGCAGAAGCTGACGCCTCCCCCTGCCTGCAGGGAGAGGTTGGGAGGGGGTGCGAGGCGCGTAGCGCCGAGGCTCCTGCGCTGGAGGTCATCCACGCCGACGACACGCTCGCCATCGTCAACAAGCCCGCGGGCCTGATGGTGCATGACAGCGCCCTGGCGCGCGGCGAGACGGACTTCGCGGCCGACCGTCTGCGCGAGCAGTTCGGCCGGCCGATTTTCCTGGTGCATCGGCTCGATCGCGCGACCAGCGGCTGCCTGTTGTTGGCGTTCGATCGCGAGACGGCTTCCGCACTCGGCAAGGTGCTCATGTCGCGCGAAGTGGAGAAGGACTACTGGGCCGTGTGTCGCGGTTGGCCGGAGGAGGCGTTCGCCGTCGACCACCCGCTCGATGGCGGCCCCGGCAAGCCGCTGAAGAAGCCGGCGGTGACGCGCTTCACGCGGCTGGCGACGACCGAGCTGGCGATGCCGTCGGCGGGATTCGAAACCTCGCGTTATGCGCTGCTGTGCGCGCAGCCGGAGACGGGGCGCTTCCGGCAGATCCGGCGCCATCTCAAGCATCTGTCGCACCACCTGATCGGCGACACCAGCCACGGCGACGGACGCCACAACCGCAATTTCCGCATGCTCGGCATCCACCGCATGCTGCTGCATGCGCGGCGGTTGGCGTTCGTGCATCCGGCGACGGGCGAGCGGGTCGAGGTGCGGGCGCCGGTCGATGCGGAATTCGGCAAGGCGTTGGCGTTGTTCGAGGGGTTCGTGGCGGATTAGGGCGGGGGGCGAGAGGTGTCGCCTCTGTGGCCCGGGGAAGGCGAAGCCGCACCGCGCCTCGGTGCAACTCAGTTGCGGCAGTGATGAACGGGCCGCAGCGCGTTGCACCCTCGACGTGCACGCGTCCTTGTGGAACTCGCCGCGGCAACCCGGGTGGGACTTCGCCTTACCCGGGCTACAGAAGCTCCGCGACTCCCAATCCCGAATCCCGCTAAAGTCCCGCCCCATGCTCCAGATCACGCCCCGCCTGGCGATTCCCGACGCCGAACTGGTCGAGCGCTTCGTGCGCTCGTCCGGGCCGGGTGGGCAGAACGTCAACAAGGTCGCCACCGCGGTCGAGTTGCGGTTCGACATCGCCACCTCGCCGTCGCTGCCAGAAGCCCTGCGCGAGCGGCTGCTGGCGAAGCGCGACCGGCGCATCACCGACGATGGCGTGCTGGTGATCAGCGCGCAGCGCTTCCGCACCCAGGAGCGCAACCGCGAGGATGCGCGCGAGCGGCTGGCGGCGTTCATCGCGGGCGGGCTGCAGGTCGCCGCGCCGCGCATCGCGACCCGTCCGTCGCGCGCGTCGAAGGAGCGACGGCTCAGCGGAAAGCGCGAACGCGGTACGATCAAGCGCGAGCGGTCCCGGCGCGACTGGGACTGATCGAAGCAAGAGCCTGCGAAGGGCCGACCGCCGCACGAACACCGCACCACCACCGCACGACCCACGAGGGGACATGTCCGACGCCGCTTCTCCGGTGCTGCCGCTGCCGCCCAGCGCGCCGCGCATCCATCGCAACGCATTCGTCCGCTGGATCGGCAGGACCGTGCTCCGACTGGGAGGCTGGCGCATGGAAGGCGCGTTCCCCGACCTGCCGAAAGTGGTGCTGATCGGCGCGCCGCATTCCTCCAACTGGGACGGCGTGTGGGGCTTCGCGGTGTTGATGGCCTTGGGGCTGGACCTGAAGGTGCTCGGCAAGGACACGCTGCTGAAGGTCCCGGTGATGGGCCCCGTGCTCAAGCGCCTGGGCGTGATCCCGGTGGACCGCAAGGCCGCGCAGGGCGTGGTCGAACAGGCGGCGCAGATGATCCGCAGCGCCGACCGCTTCTGGTACGGGCTGGCGCCGGAAGGCACGCGCAAGGTTGTGGAGAAGTGGAAGCCCGGCTTCTGGCGCATCGCCAAGGCCGCCGGCGTGCCGGTGGTGCCGGCGTATTTCCATTACGGGCGCCGGATCATCGGCATCGGCGCGCCGTTCGAGCTGACCGACCACTACGAATCCGACGTCGCGCGCATCCGCGAGTGGTATCGCAGCGTGTCCAACGGCAAGAACCACGACGCCTGACGATCACGCCTCGCTGAGGTCGCTGATCCCGGCTTGAACGTCAGCGCTCGGACTGGCCGGTCGAGTAATAATCCCCGCGTTCGAACAGCGCGGGTTTTATAAGCTCCACAAATGCCCGCGCTTGCGGCGACAAATACTTGCCCTTCCGGACCACCACGCCATAGGTGCGGGAGGGGAAATACTCGGCCAGCGAGCGCGCGGAAAGCCGTTCGCGATCGGCTTCGGTCAGGCAGATCGCCGTGACGATGCTGATCCCCAGACCCATGGCCACATACTGCTTGATCACCTCCCAGCCGCCCACTTCCAGCGCGACCGTGTAGGGCACGCGGTTCTGCTGGAACACCAGGTCGATCAGGCGATACGTGGTCAGGCGCTGCGGCGGCAGGATCAGGCCGTAGGGCGACAGGTCGTCCAGCGCGATCTTCTCCTTCTGCGCCAGCGGGTGGTCGCGCGGGGTGATCAGCATCGGCTCGAAGCGGTAGACCGGCTCGTAGCTCAGGTCCGCCGGCACGTCGAGCATCGAGCCGACCGCCAGGTCCACGGCGTCCGAGCGCAGCAGGTCCAGGCCGCTGGCGCCGGTGACGTTGTGCAGGCTCAGGCGCACTTCGGGATGCGCGGCGCGGAAGGCCTCCACGATCGGCGGCAGCAGGTAGAGGATGGTCGAGCTGCCGGCGGCGACGTTCAGTTCGCCCGCATCCAGACCGCGGATGCGCTCGTGGAAGGCGGCATCCAGGCCGTCGAGCCCTTCGACCAGCGGCCGGGCGAGGTCGTACAGCTCCTGCCCCTCCCGGGTCAGCGCGATGCGGCGGCCACTGCGCTCGAGCAGGCGCACGCCCATCTCCCGTTCCAGCGCCTGCAACTGCAGGGTCACCGCCGGTTGGCTGAGGTACAGCGCCTCGGCGGCCCGTGAGACCGACCCCAGCCGCGCCGTCTGACAGAAGGCGCGAAGCGGCTTCAGGCGGTCGCCCTTGTACGCGAAACGGGGCGTGCTGGACGGGTTGGAGGCCATCTTTGGCGATCCGTATTAGCAGAACTAATGATATACATTGACAAAGCTTCATTGTCAAATAACAAACGCCGGCGCATGGTGGCCCTCCACGGTTACCACGGAGTTACAGCATGTCGGCAGTCATGGCGCAGCCCCAGCAGGCGGCACCCGAACAGCCCGGGATCGAAGTCATCGCCCAAGTCGCCGGCCAGGCGGACGTACTGAGCCCGGCCGCGCTGGCCTTCCTCGCCGATCTCCATGCGCGTTTCGAACCCGCCCGCCAGGCGCGTCTCAAGGCGCGTCGCGAACGCCAGGCTTTCTTCGACGCCGGTGGGCTGCCGGATTTCCGCGACGACACGAAGGCCATCCGCGACGGCTCCTGGAAGGTCGCCCCGCTGCCGCAGGCGCTGCTCGACCGTCGCGTCGAGATCACCGGCCCGGTCGACCCGAAGATGGTGATCAACGCGCTGAACTCCGGCGCGAAGGTCTACATGGCCGACTTCGAGGACAGCACCGCGCCGACCTGGCCGAACCTCATCGCCGGCCAGCGCGCACTGATCGATGCCGTGCGCGGCACGCTCGAATTCACCAGCGACGCCGGCAAGCACTACGCGCTGCGTCCGTTCGGGGAGCAGGCCGTGCTGATGGTCCGTCCGCGCGGCTGGCACTTGGACGAGAAGCACGTGCGCATCGATGGCATCGCGATGTCGGCGAGCCTGTTCGACCTGGGCCTGTTCGCCTTCCACAACGCGCGCGAACTCGCGGCGATCGATCGCGGCCCGTACTTCTACCTGCCCAAGCTGCAGTCGATGGAAGAGGCGCAGCTGTGGAACGACGTGCTCGACCACATCGAACGCGCGCTGCGCCTGCCGCCCGGACAGATGAAAGTCACGGTCCTGATCGAGACGCTGCCAGCGGTGTTCGAGATGGACGAGATCCTGCACGCGCTGCGCACGCGCATCGCCGGCCTCAACTGCGGCCGGTGGGATTACGTGTTCTCGTACATCAAGACCTTCCGCGCGCACCGCGACAAGGTGCTGCCCGAGCGCGCCCAGGTGACGATGACGCAGCCGTTCCTCAAGGCGTATTCGGAACTGCTGATCCAGACCTGCCACAAGCGCGGCGCACACGCGATGGGCGGGATGGCGGCGCAGATTCCGATCAGCGGCGACGAAGAGGCCAACGAGGCCGCGCTCGCGAAGGTGCGCGCGGACAAGCTGCGCGAAGTCACCGCCGGGCACGACGGCACGTGGGTCGCGCATCCGGCGCTGATTCCGCTCGCGCAAGCCATCTTCGACGAACGCATGCCCACGCCGAACCAGCGCCACGTGCTGCGCGAGGACGTGTGGGTCACGCGCGACGACCTCGTCAAGCCGTCGCTCGGAACGATCACGCGCACCGGCTTCGAGAACAACGTCGAGGTGTGCGTGCGTTATCTCGCCGCATGGCTCGACGGCAACGGCTGCGTGCCGATCCACTGGCTGATGGAGGACGCGGCGACCGCGGAAATCGCGCGTACGCAGCTGTGGCAATGGCTGCACAGCGAAGGACTGCACCTCGACGACGGAACGCCGGTCGACTTCGCGCTGCTCGAACGCGCCTTCCTCAATCTCCCGGCACGCCTGGGCGATCGCTCGCGCATCGCGGGTGGCAGCCGCATCAACGAGGCGATCGGCGTGCTCGATCGACTGACGCACTCCGACACGCTGGAGGACTTCCTCACGCTGCCCGCGTACGCGCGGCTGGATTGAAGCGCCGCGAAACACCATTCCCACCCGACCTTCCCCCTGAAGGGGAGGGCTTCAAAATCGAAAGCAGAGGGCACCGCCATGAACACCTCGCTGCAAACCGCCGAACAACTCCGCCACGACTGGGCGACGAATCCACGCTGGGCCGGCATCACGCGCCCGTACTGTCCGCAGGACGTCGTGCGCCTGCGCGGCACGGTGCAGGTGGAACATTCGCTCGCGAAGCTCGGCGCGCAGAAGCTGTGGAATTCGCTGCACAGCGAGCCGTTCGTCAACGCGCTCGGCGCGCTCACCGGCAACCAGGCGATGCAGCAGGTGAAGGCCGGTTTGAAGGCGATCTACCTCTCCGGCTGGCAGGTCGCGGCGGATGCGAACATCGCCGGCGAGATGTATCCCGACCAGTCGCTGTATCCGGCGAACTCCGTGCCGCAGGTCGTGCGTCGCATCAACAACACGCTGCTGCGCGCGGACCAGATCCAGTGCGCGGAAGGCACCGGTGATGTCGACTTCCTGCAGCCGATCGTCGCCGACGCCGAAGCCGGTTTTGGCGGCGTGCTCAACGCGTTCGAACTGATGAAGGGCATGATCGAGGCCGGTGCTGCGGGCGTGCATTTCGAAGACCAGCTCGCCAGCGTGAAGAAGTGCGGCCACATGGGCGGCAAGGTGCTGGTGCCGACGCGCGAGGCCATCGAAAAGCTCGTCGCCGCGCGCCTGGCGGCGGACGTCATGGGCGTGCCGACGCTGATCGTCGCGCGCACCGATGCCGAAGCCGCGGACCTCATCACCTCCGACATCGACGATAACGACAAGCCGTTCTGCACCGGCGAACGCACCGTCGAAGGTTTCTACAAGACCAGCAAGGGCCTGGACCAGGCGATCAGTCGTGGCCTCGCCTACGCGCCGTATGCGGACCTGGTGTGGTGCGAGACCGGCAAGCCGGATCTGGAGTTCGCGCGCAGGTTCGCCGAGGCGATCCACGCGAAGTTCCCCGGCAAGCTGCTCGCGTACAACTGCTCGCCGAGCTTCAACTGGAAGAAGAACCTCGACGACGCGACGATCGCGAAGTTCCAATCGGCCCTCGCGTCGTACGGGTACAAGTTCCAGTTCATCACGCTGGCCGGCTTCCACAGCCTGAACTACGGCATGTTCAACCTGGCGCACGGTTACGCGCGCCAGCAGATGAGCGCGTTCGTCGAATTGCAGGAAGCCGAGTTCGCTGCGGCCGAAAAGGGTTTCACTGCGGTGAAGCACCAGCGCGAGGTCGGCACCGGGTACTTCGACGCGGTGACGCAGACGATCCAGGGCGGGCAGTCCTCGACCGTCGCGCTGAAGGGGTCGACGGAGGAAGAGCAGTTCCACGAGAAGCGGGCTGCGGCGGCGTAAGCCTTCCCGAGACCTGCGCCGCTACTCCCTCCCCTGCAAATGCAGGGGAGGGGTGAAATAGGCACCGCAGCGCGACAGAACCGCGACGTGCGGGCCACGCATCACATCGCACGCCCGACCCTTGCCCAAACCCCTAGCCGAGGGGAGAGCGGCTCAAAAGCCCCCAAACCCGCAGCGGAAACCGCCACGCGCGCCCATTCAGCACCGCTTGTCCGCCCTCGCCCGTGTCCTCCGTTAGACATCCAATTCAGGTGCTATTCTCCAGCCTCCCCAGGGTCTGGGCCCTCGTTGGATGACTCGTGACAGCGTGGCGTCCCTCCGGACGCGCGATTCCATCAACTCCGGTAGCTCCAGCACGGCGCCTGCGGATGTGGCGACGGCGGTGCTCACCGAAGCGGAATACGAGCTGTTCGCCGAACTGGGCCGTCCGCGTCGCGTCGAAGCAGGCCAGCTGCTGTTCCGTCGCGGCGAGCTGGGCACGACGATGTTCGTCATCGCACGCGGTGTCGTCGACCTGGATTTCGGCGACGACCTCGTCGGCAAGCGCCTGGGCCCCAGCGAATTCTTCGGCGAACTCGGCCTGCTCATCGGCGACCACGTCCGCAGCGCGGATGCGGTGGCTGCCAGCGACGGCCTGCTGATCGAACTGCGCCACGAGGAATTCCAGCGCCTGGTCGATCGCGATCCGGGCCTGGTGTCGTATTTCCTGCGCCGCGCCATCCTGCGCGTCGTGCTGAACGAGCAGAGCCTGATTCGCCGCCTGCGTCGTCGCAACGAAGAACTGCAGTCGGCGCTCGACAGCCTGTACGCGGCGACGCACCAGCTCAACCAGACTGAAGAGCTCGTCCGCACGGACGAACTCACCCGCCTGTACAACCGCCGCGGACTCACCCTGCACCTGCAGGAATGCCGCGACCTGGGCACGCCGCGCAGCATGGGGCTGCTGCTGGTCGACTGCGACCGCTTCAAGCAGGTCAACGACGACCACGGCCACCTCATCGGCGACCGCGTGCTGCAGGGCGTGGCGAACATCCTGCGTTCGGTCGCGGGGCCGGACGATTTCGCCTGCCGCCTCGGCGGCGACGAATTCTGCCTGTTGGTGCAGACCGACCAGCGCGGCGAAGTGATGCGCTTCGCCGACTTCATCGTGACCACCGCGCAGGGCCTGATGCAGATGTCGCACGGCACGCCGCTGATGTGTCCTTTGAGCGTCGGCGCCTGCCTGATCGACCCCGCGCGCGACTGGAACGACGCATACGCACACGCCGACGCGGCGCTGTACCAGGCCAAGCGCCTGGGCGGCAACCGCGTGCATTGGCACGACATGGAACTGACTTCGGCCTGAGCCGACGGAGCGGAAGGACGCGATGAACGAGATGACCCATCGCCCCTCGATCGAAGCGCCACAGCTGCGCACGCTGCTGCTCACCGATCTTTGCGATTCGACCACGCTGGTCGAGCGCATCGGCGACGTGCAGGCGGCCACGCTGTTCCGCGACCACGATCGACTGGTGCTGGATCTGCAACAGCGCTGGCGCGGCCGGTTGATCGACCGTTCCGACGGTCTGCTGCTGCTGTTCGAACGCCCCATCGACGGCCTGGGCTTCGCGCTCGACTACGTGCGCGAACTGCGCGAGATGGGCGACGCGCGCCGGCTCGAGCTGCGCGCGCGCGCTGGCCTGCACGTCGGCGAAGTGCTCACCTGGCGCAACAGCGACGAAGCGGTGCAGGTCGGCGCCAAGCCGCTCGAAGTCGAAGGCCTCGCCAAGCCCATGGCCGCGCGCCTGATGGCGATGGCGCGCCCGGGGCAGATCCTGCTGTCGGCCGTCGCCGAACCGCTGGCGCATCGCGCCGCGCGCGAACTGGGCGAACGCGGCCAGCACCTGTTGTGGAAATCGCACGGCCGCTGGCGCTTCAAGGGCGTGCCCGACGGGCAGCAGATCTACGAAGTCGGCGAGCCCGGCATCGCGCCGCTGCGCATGCCGCCGAACACGCCCAAGGCCTGGCGCGATCTTCCGTTGTGGCGTCGCCCCGCCGCGCTCGCCGCGGAGGCCGCGATCATCGCCGGCATCGGCGTGGGTGTCTGGTTCGCTACGCGCCCCGCGCCGGCGATCGCCTTTAACCAGCGCGACTGGGTGGTGGTTGCGGACCTTCGCAACCTCACCGGCCAGAGCGTGCTCGACGACTCGCTCGAACAGGCATTCCGCATCAGCCTGGAGCAGTCGCGCTACGTCAACGTGCTGAGCGACTTGAAGGCGCGCGACACGCTCACGCGCATGCAGCTAAAGCCCGACACCATCCTCGACCGCGCCATCGCGTCAGAAATTGCCCTGCGTGATGGAGCGCGTGCGGTGATCCTACCGACGGTCGCCGAAGTCGGTGGCAAGGTGCGAGTCAGCGCCGAGATTATCGACCCGCATACGCAGACGACGATTTATGCCAAGTCGGCGGATGGCATCGGTGCCGACTCGACCCTCACCTCGATAGATGCGGTGACGGCAACGCTTCGGGAAACTCTGGGTGAAGAGCTGCCGTCAATTCAAAACGACTCGATACCACTTCCGAAGGTGACCACTAGCAGCCTGGATGCCCTCAGGGCCTATGCCCTAGGTCAACAGGCCATGGCGCGTGCCAACTATGCCGAAGCGCAGCAGTTCTATTCGCGGGCTACGTCATTGGATCCGAAGTTCGCCTTGGCTTGGCTGGGGCAGGTTCGTGTCACGTTCGGAACCGAGAATCTGCAGACGGCGCTTGAACCGCTGACGAAGGCGGAGCAGCTGAAGGATCACCTCTCCCCTAGGGAGCGCATGTACTTGGACGCCTGGACCGCGAGGATCAAGGATCCGGCGCAGGCAGTGAAGAAGTGGGAGGAGCTGGCGAAGTTCTATCCAGACTACTTCCCGGCACAGGGCAACCTTGCGATCGCGCATTATCGGGACGCCCGTTACGCACAGGCGATACGATTCGCCAAGGCGGCCACGTCCGACCAGTACGAATATGCGCCGATGAACCTGGACATCCTCGGCAGGCTGCAACTTGCGACCGCTGACTACGAGAATGCGCGCGCATCGTTCCAGCGTGCCGTGGCTCGGGGGCGTAACGGCAGTTTCCGTCGCCTCGCGGCGCTGGAAGCCACCCAGCGAAAGTATCCGAGCGCCGAGCAGATGCTCGCGAAAGTGCCCGGCGACGACCTCCACGGCTGGATCGAGAAGACCACGATCGCGCTTGACCAGGCACGCTGGAAGCAGGCCCAGGAGGCCTCCAGGACCGCGCTGGCGATGATCGATGATCCGGATAGCTTCGATGCGCGCGCGTTCCTGCTCCCCGCCGCGACTTCGAGTTGGCTGGCGGGCGACAAGCCCGCAGCGATGCGCTCTGCGCGCGAGGCGTCCCGGCGCGCGGTCGCGGCGCTTGAATCGACGACGAATGTTTATGCAGACGAGGACGTCGCCGTAGCAGTGGGAGGTGCTCTGCTCGCGCTTCGCATGGGTGAACCATCAGTCGCCGGAGACGTGGACCGCGCCCTGGTGACGCGGCCCGATCTGATGAAGGTGAGGAGCCTGGCGGAACTCCGCGATGTAATGCGCGCGGAGGTGCTGCGACTCCAGAAACGTCCAGGCGAGGCCGTGGCGCTCCTGACGCCATATCTGGACGATGGTGAGCGCTACCAGACGCGCGTCGTGCTTATGCGCGCCCAATTCGATGCGGGGAACCTGCCTCAGGCGCTCGACCACGCCCGATGGCTGCAGCGCAAGCGGGGTGTGGCATTCATGGAGCTTCGTTGTGGTCAGTGCCTGCAGAGTCTGAACATTGCAGACAGCAACATCGCAGCCTTGGTCGAAGCCCAGATCCTAAAGAAGCAGGGGAACACCAAGGAGTTCGAACAGAAAATGCAGAGCTTCGATCAGTTCTGGCCAACCGAAGCTCTACCGGATTACTTGCGAACCCAGCGCACGTCCGCAGTTGCGACGTCCAGGTTGGGGACTGTTTGATCGAGGCCACGCATCAGCATGGCGCGAATCTCGTCCCGCGCCGCCTTGATGACGTCCTTTGACACCAGATTCTTGACCTTGCACTCGCGGAACGGCTCCAGTTCAGTGGCCGGAGCCACTTCACCACAAGCCGTCATTTGTCCCGGCGACGGCGATTCATAGCCGAGGGTGCGCAGCGCGGCGAGATGATCGCGCTGGAAGCGCTCGCGAAACAGGTCGTCGGTGCTCAAAAGGTCCAGGAGCCGGTCGGCCAAAGCCGGGTCCAGCGGTGCGGTCAGCGGCTTGTTCATCCCCAATCTTCCCCGTCAAAGAGCCCGTTGCGGGCCAATCCGGCAAAATCTAACCGGTTTGTGCTTGCTGTCACAACCGCGTGTCGGATGCTTGGTTGGCCCCCGCCGCTTTCGCGGCGGGGGCGAGAGCAGAGAGACCGACTACTGCTTCAGGCGGCGGCTGCTTTCGAGACCGCTGTCCAGCTGCGGCACAGTCTGGCCGAGGCCCGCCAGCAACATGGAGAGGATTTCCTCTTGAGCAGCGCGGATGACCTCCTTGGGCGCCAGTTGCGTGATGCCCATCTTGCAATCCCACCAGAACCAATCGATCGTGTCCTGATCAAACTGCCAGGTCTCCAGCGCCATGCGCGCATCGCGCATGAAGACGTCGCGGAACTCGTCGTTGGTCGCGAGCAGATCCACCAGCTTGATCGCCGCCGGCCGGTTCATCGGCACGGTGCGGGTCTTGCCGGACGTTTCCGTCCGCACTTCCTGTTCGGTCGATATCGCTTGCATGTCCTTTCTTCCGTTGAGTGACTTGCGTTGATGGGCAGCATTTCCCGGCGCGCGGTGGCGCTGGAGCGGCACCGCGCTCACAGCGATCTCCGGCGCGCCATGACGTTACTGATGCAGGCGGTGTTGACTTGAGTAGTCCGCATCAAGCTTCGGGGCAACCTGCGACAGGCCTGCCGTCAGCATCGAAAGGATTTCATTCCGCGCAGCGCCGATCACTTCTTTCGACGCCAGTTGCCGGATGCCCATCCTGCAATCCCACCAGAAGAAGTCCTGGGTCTGCTGGTCGAACTGCCAGGTTTCCAGCGCCGTGCGCGTATCGCGCATGAAGATTTCGCGGAACTCATCGCTGGTCGCGAGCAGGTCCACCAGCTTGATGGCAGCCGCGTGGGTCATCGGCACAGTGCGGGGCTTGCCGGACGTCTCCGTCCGTACTTCCTGTTCGGTCGATATCGCTTGCATGTCCTTTCCTTCCGTTGAGTGACTGCTTGGCATTGGCCGGCGACCCGGGCGATCCCGCGCCGGCACGCCAACCTACTTCCCAACTGGCCCGGCCGCAAGCAAAGTAGCCGCTTCGCCAACAGGGACCCGGGCATGCGTATCCGTCGTTGTGGAGTGGTGTATTTCGAGCCGCGCGAACAGGTGGAATTCGACCTTTCCCTCCTATTGACCGGCGGCGACGGTCTCAATCGCGAGCGGCGCTGGCTCGCGCTCGCGCCGCATCTGGGCCAGGAAGTCGAGGTCGATGGCGACGAGCGCGAACTGCTCGGTGTGCTTAGCCCCGGTCAATGGATCGACGCGGATTCGATAGAGGCCGACGCGGGTACGCTCGCGCGCCTGCTGCGCGAAGGGCTGGTGGTCAGCGACGCGCCCGAACACGCCGACATGCGCGAACGCGACGAATCGCTGCGTCGCACGTACTGGCATCCGCTCGCGGCAACGCTGCACGCGTTCACGCGATGGAGCGGCGTGGATACCGTGCAGAACCAGAAGGACAGCGGCACCGAAACCGCCGTCGCGATGCGGCAGGTGCTCGGTGCGCCGCCGGTGGAAGCCGCGCGCCGCGTCGACGACGATGCGCGCGTGCGGCTTCCGCGCATCGCGCCGACCTCGTTCGACGACCTGCTTGCCCGTCGCGCGACCTGCCGGAATTTCGATGCGTCGCGTACGTTGCCGTTCGACACGTTCGCGCAGGTGTTGCAGCGCGTGTTCGCCGCGCAGGCGGAAGTGCGCGTCACCGACGACACGGTGTTCCTGAAGAAGAACGTGCCCTCCGGCGGCGGCCTGCACCCGATGGAGTGCTACCTGATCGTGCAGCACGTCGACGGCGTCGCGCCCGGCCTGTATCACTACCAGTCGCAGGAGCACGCACTCGAACCGTTGCCGGCGCCGGCCAAGCCGCTGCGCGAGTTCGTGATGGACATGGTCGCGCAACAGCACTGGTTCGCCGATGCGCACGTCGTCGTCCTGCTGTCGCCGCGCTTCGATCGGACCTTCTGGAAATACCGGAACCACGCGAAGGGCTATCGCGTGATCGCGCTGGAAGGGGGCCATCTGTCGCAGACGCTCTACCTGGCCGCGACCGACGCCGGGCTGGGCGCGTTCATCACCGGCGCGATCAATGAGGTCGAGCTGGAGCAAGCCTTCGGCCTGGACCCGATCCACCAGGGCGCGCTGGCGATCTGCGGCTTTGGCTGGCGCGGGCCGGTGATGGAGACGGCGGAGCTCGATCCGGCCGAAAGGGTGTGGCAGCGGGCGGAGTGAGCAGGGCGGGCGGCGCCGGCGGGCCCGTAGTGCCAGGCGAGGGGCCAGCAGGGAGGGTTGGGGAGAGGGAAGTGGCGCGCGAAGGCACGCGCTCCCCGGGTGCGCTGCGCTTACCCGGGCTACAAAACGGGGGGTGGCTGAACGAGGTTATTTGCCGCCCAAGGCAGTCGACATTGCCGAATCTGGCGCGATATCGTTGGAGACTCGTCACAAGGACTGTCGAAATGCGCGCCCTCCGCTTCGTTTCCGCCGTTGTCCTGGGCCTGGCCTTGGCCGCCCCGGCGTTCGCGTCCGTCGACAGCCGCGTGCTGATGCTCGACGACATCCGCACCCAGCAGTACGAGATCCGCGACGGCGTGGAAGCGCGCACGGGTCGCTACAAGGACCTGTCCGCCTCGCAGCGCAGCGAACTGTTGAACAAGCAGGCGCGCATGCTGCAGACGATCGACGGCAAGCGCTCCACCGAGGAGCTCAACGACCAGCAGAAGACGGAAGTCTTCAACACGCTGGAATGGATCGAGGCCGTGGTGAACAACCAGGACGACGAGCGCATGATCTGCGAGCGCCGCCCGGTGCTGGGCAGCACGCGCAAGGAGCGCATCTGCAAGACCGCCGCGCAATGGCGCGAGGAGCGCGAAGCCGCGCGCAACATGATGGATTCGCGCGGCGCCTGCATGGATTGCAAGAGCGATTGATCGCGGCATCCCAGGCCGCTGCATGGCGGCATTCCCCGATTGGAGCGCAGTGGCATGAAGACGCATTCGTTGATGGCGCTGCTGCTCGCCCTGGCGATGGTCCTGCCGTTCGACGCATTCGCGCAGGATGAGGCCGCGCCGCCCGAGAAACTCGACCGCATCCTCGCGCAGCAGAATGAACTCAAGCGCGACCTCGACGCCGGCAAGACCGAGGGCATGACGACCCGGCAGGTCAATGCCATCCGCAAGTCGCAGGCGGAAGTGTTCGCGGTGACGGAGGGCAAAACCTCGCTCGACGAGCTTTCGATGGACGACAAGGTGCGACTCGAGAACGCGCTGGAGCGCATCAACGCGGAAGTGAAGAACACCCGCGCCGGTCGCGACGACAAGCAGGTGTGCTGGCGCGAGCGCATGTCCGGCACCAACACGAAGGTCACGCGCTGCGGCACGGAAGCCGAGATGCGCGAAGCGCGTGAAGGTGCACGCGATTTCCTCGAACGACCGAAGGTTTGCGGCGACCGCTGCGGTTGATCGCTTGCACGCGCTGGCGGAAACGCAGGAGCGATACGCTGGCGGGATCGCGTGTGGCGATCCATCAGCGCCCGTTCCTCGTCGTCGCGTTCGTGGCGACGCGCTTATCTGTATGCGATTCCTCTGTCGCGCTGCACTCAAGCCGCCGCGGCTTCGATCCCGCGCGTCGCCCGTCGCAGCGATATTGCTTCGGTGAGATGCGCGGTGCCGATGGCATCGGCGCCTTCCAGGTCGGCGATCGTGCGCGCCACGCGCAGGATGCGGTGCATCGACCGTGCCGACAGCTGCAGCGCTTCCACCGCGCGTTCGAGCAGCAGCCGGTCGGCGTCGGCGAGGCGACACGCGGAGGCGGTCTCGGGCTGATCCAGCACCGCGTTCGTCTTCCCCGCGCGCGCGTACTGGCGTTCCCGGGCTTCGACGACGCGGGCGCGTACCGTTGCGGTCGATTCGCCCGCGGGCGCGTCGGGCCGCAGCTCGGCCGGCGGCAGTCGCGCGACTTCGACGTGCAGGTCGATGCGATCGAGCAGCGGTCCGGACACCCGCCCGCGATAACGCCGTACCGCATCCGGGCTGCAGCGGCAGCGGCCGGACGGGTCGCCCGCCCAGCCGCAGGGACAAGGATTCATCGCCGCGACCAGCTGGAAACGCGCCGGGAACTCCGCACTGCGCGCCGCACGCGAAACGGTGATGACGCCGGACTCCAGCGGTTCGCGAAGGACTTCCAGCGCGCGGCGATCCCATTCGGGCATTAGGTTATGGTTTGTCAGTGTCACCCTGTTTGGGAGAATTCCATGCGCTTGCTTTGGTCTTCACCCGCTGGATCGAAGGCTGAGCTCCTATTGGCCGCGGAACGAATACTCCGCGTCACCGTGCCTGCGTGTCCGGATTCATACCTCCTGGACACAAAGTTCCCGTTCCTGATCTACGAGGACGGAAGCCTCCAGCGCGAAAGCTTCGCCTACCTCTTAGAAATTCATCGACGAAATGGAGCCAGCGCTCCCTCGACATTGCGGACCTACGCGGAATCGCTTCTTAGCTGGTTTCTATACCTTGAGCGGAGTGGGCAGTCTTGGTACGCACCGGCGAGGGACGCGCTGCCGAAATACCGAACGCAAATACTCGAAGGCGCACTGAACAGAGGTCGAAGGAGGAATGCCCGAACCACTGCAAACCTGCGCTTACAAGTCGTCTTGAGCTTCTACGGATACTTAGGGGCGATCGAAGCCGCACCATTCATACAAACAGTCCTCGGCTGCAATCCAGCAGCTGCAACGCCAAAGAATCTTATCGACGCAAGACGGTTCCAAGCTCGGCGTCTTCAGCTCAGAGCGCGATCACGACGTCCCCGCGCCCTCACGCCTACGGAGTCGGAAGCGATCCTCACGGCGCTAAACGGGGTGCACAAGCTGGTCTTCTTTTGGTCGCTCGCAACGGGTCTCCGACGATCAAGCCTCATTAGCTTAAAAAAGGAGGACGTCCCAGCTCCCCAACACCCAATCGAATACGTCTCGGTGAATGTAAAGGGAGGTGGCATTATCGATGTTCCGGTGACCAAGTCGCTTGCCGCCCGAACTCTGGATTACATAGACACAGATCGGAGAGTGGCCCAGGCGAGGGCGCTGAAAGCCGGCTTGGCAGCGCAGCCCTGCCTCTTCCTCGCTCGAGACGGGCGACCGCTTACCGCATCAGCCTACTATCAAGCATTCAAGAGAGCGTGCCAGCGAGTAGGAATCAAAGCGCATCCGCATATGACGCGGCACACGTTTGCAACCAGAGCACATGCCGGGCTAACGGCATGCCTTGAGCCCGGGTCGAACATAAACGTCACTAAGGTGATCCAGCATTGGCTGGGCCATCGGAACGTGGCGAGCACAGAGCTCTATCTAGAGCAGATCGTGGCGCCATCATCAGACGTGCTCGGTGTTCTCAGTAGTCTCCAAGGGGGCGGCGATGATGAGTAGAGGCCGCTCACTCCTCCTGGAGTTCAGCTCCGACGCCACCCCTGGGCTCGTCGACACATACGACTTCGCAATGCTCGGTGTGCCAAAGGAGTGCGCAGAGCACTTAGCCGAAGCCTTCAGAGGCGTTACTGAGCACTACAAGATCGTCAGTCGGCGACAGGCGTGGAGATCCGTGAGGAAGTTCTGCGCCTTCTTGGCGGGCCTCGAGAACCCTTCGTCTGCGATTCATGCCGCCGATATCTTGGAGCGATTCGGAAGGTACCTTGCGTCAGGCCTCATGGAGAAGACGGCAGGCTCACACTTCAACCTCATATCAGCACTATACAAATGGCTCGGGGCATATGGGGCGTCGCCTGTCAGGTGGCTAAATGTCCGCCTCGTGAGACAGAGATTCAGGCGCGAGGAGCTTCGTGTTCGCTCAAATGAGCTCAATGAATCAACGCTTCGGAAAATTGCTGCAGCGTGTAAAGGCGAGATCGTAATTAGCAGGCGCCAAATTCTCCTCGGTCGCGACATCAAGAGTGCACAAGCGGAGCTAGGTCATACCCAAGCTGCGCTCCTTGCCGAGATGATCTCCCTAGGTCGACAGGGCATCCACACGAAGGAGGAGCTGAGGAGGCGCGGTGTAAAACTTCGGGGAAAGAGAATCCGAGCGCTCCAACGCTACAAGGAGCCCACCACTAGGACGCTACTTCCATACCTCCTGCTCATCCTCATCGGAACCGCCGCAAATCCATGGTCCATCATGAACCTGGAGTCCGGATGCTTGGAGCAACATCCTACAGATCCGCTCATGGCTCGGTTCTACTGGACAAAAGGGCGTGCATCCCGCGAGCAGTTCTCTGACGTGCTGAGGGCGGGCACGTACGCGTTGCCGACTCTACTTAGCGACCTTGAACGCGGCACGATGGCTCTACGGTGCGTCGCTATCGAGCGATACGCGCGCCACGTGTTCATTGCTAGGGTCAACAAGTCGTCACGAACTCCATCGATCCAGGGTTGGCATAACGCTCTAACCGAGTTCAGGGCGGCGCACCGTTTGCCATACTTCACGTTCACGGACATTCGCCGAGGAATTGCAGCTGCCATCACTTCAAGGGGCGAAGGTATTGAGGCCGTTCGAAGGACATTGCAGCACAACTCAGTGCGTACAACAGAAAGGTACCTCGATAGTCCAGGAGTGCTCGGGAAGGTTAAAGCTCGAACGCTCGATTATCAGGGCCAGATAGTGGCGGCCGCCGAAAGAGCGCACAGAGCCGCGCGATACGAGACCGCCTACGGTTTCATCTGTGCGGACCCAGTTAAGGGCACCGCGATCGGCTCAAGAAAGGGTGAGCCGTGCTTGGAGTTCGCCCAATGTGCCACCTGCGAGAACGCCATATTTGTAATCGATGATGCAACTTACGTCGCGCGAATTATCGTGGCAAGGGACGCGATTGAAGCGTTTCGCGAGCGGTGCGCACGGGGGGCTGCTCCCATGGAGAGGTTCAACTACGCGTTCGCGCCAACGTTGGCAGTAGCTGATGCAATTCTGAAGAAGGTGAAAGCTCCGGTTCTGAGCCGCGCGAGGAAGATCGCGCGATCGCTTCCAGCTTTCCCTGTCGAATAGGAAGGTACATGCAGCGGAACCGCGTACGCGAATCGCAGGTCGACTGCGAAGATTGGTGGCCTTTCGCGTCAGCGCTTGGCCTGGATCCGAAGGGATTGACCTGGTCTCTCCGTCGCCCTCACATCGATGGGAGGTGGGAGGAATGGCGACTGCATTTTGCTCCTCTGGCCGAAGTCCGCTTGGGTGCCGGATCTCAGTGGATATCAGCGTTGAAGAGAGCGGTTGTTTCCTTGCTAAATGGCACGGACGAAGTCTGTGCGCGCGACGTACACTCTGTGTATGAGTTCGTCAGCAAAGTTAGAAGATTCGCGGCGTGGGCGATCGACGAAGGACTGCTAACGCCTGCCCATGTTTCGCCCCGCGACATTGAAAGGTATCTGAGAGAATTAATTGAGTCGAGCACAGCAAGGCGTAGCATCAAGCCGAGCGCAGCGTACATAGAGGGCGTGGCAAAGCACATATGCATCACGCTGGCGCTTCAGCCCAACGGATGCAGCATGATCGAACCGCAAGTGAAACGGCTCGTCTCCAGCTTGGCGATCGATCGGTCAGGTAGAAGAATAGGGAGAACGCCTCCCGAGCCATTGATTCTGGAGCTCTTACACGAGGCCATTCGTTGGACAGGAGCGCCTGCGGATGACCTCATTCGGCTGAGGGACAAGTATCGGCACGGAGTAATGTCCGTTAAGCACCTAGGGCACACGGCAAGAAGGGCTTACGGAAGGAAGGAGCTGGTCGGCGAGAAGTTCTCGATAGACGAGGTGACCGGGCGGCCGTGGACCGACGTTGACCCAACGAATGCACCCGAAGTAGCAAGGCTGCTCAGAGTCTTGCAAGGAGCATGCATATACATAATTGCGTTTGCCTGCGCCCCGCGCACTTCGGAGATTCGCGCTATTCAGTCATCCAGCCTGGTTTCTCGAGAAGAGGAGGACGGCGTTACCTATAGCTACATCGTAGGGCGGCTTGCGAAATCAGGCAGGGCACACGAGTGGGTGGCCTGCGAGCCAGTGGTGAAGGCTATACGGGTGCTTGAGCGTATTTCGGCTCCGCTCGCAGAGATCAGTGGCCGAAAGGCAGTGTTGCAAGGGGGGCTTGGCTCAATGCTTTGGTCGGCACGGTGGACCGCCGATCGAATCCAACTCGTCACGGCCTCGGCCGTCAGTAACAAGCTGACGCTTTTCACAGAGCATGTCTCGAGGGAAAATCAGAAGCAACTGAGCAAGTCCATCACCGCCAGACATGGGCGACGGGCATTCGCTCGCTTTGTGACGATGAGAAACAAGGCCGCATTGGGAGACCTAGCCCATCACTTTGGCCATATGTCGCGAGCGGTCACGGACCGATACTACGGAAGCGGTGACGGCGAGTACGCAAGGCTGATTAGTGACTTCTCGCACGACGATGCCATGGCCGTACTTAACGAGATTGCTCATGGGACGAGCGTATACACGAACCTAGGGTCAACCGTTGAAGCGCAGCTGCGCGGAAAATGCTCGCTTATCACATCCAGATCCAGGAAGAGCCTTGAGATTCGGCGCATGCTCGGCGCGGGCGCAAATTTAGCCCCTTGTGACTGGGGCGTCTGTATGTACAAGCAGGATACTAGTGCTTGCAAGGGATCCTCACTTGGGCCCAGTGATGCTCGTCGGTCTCCCGACGTCTGTGTTGATTGCTTGAATTTTGTCGTTCCACCTAGCTGGCTGCCATGGTGGGAGCACCGTGTCGAGGACCTTAAGCGATTCTCTCGTCTGAGGGGTATGTCCGAGCAACAAAGGCTTGTGGTCGAGTCTCGACTAGCCAAAGCTCTCCAAGTAGTCGCCAGAGCAGGAGGAGGAACAGATGACGGCTCGACGAACGGCAACTAGACTCGAAAGCATTCTTGCGATTCTTGAGGTTCAGGCGGCCCGTGCTTCGAGAGGAGGCGAACGCATTTCAGTTGCAAGTGTCGCTAGGGAGGCGCGCGTTTCTCGCCAAGCCCTTTATGAGACGTATCCTTCTGTAGTTGAGCGAGTTCGTGAGCTCCGCCAGAAGCGCAGTCGCACGGCCACGGATAACGCTGCGTCGGTGCTTGGGCTAAGGCGGCGACTGGCGTCAGAGTCGGAGAAGGTCCGCGTCCTTGCCACGTTGGTCGCGGAGCTTATGGCTGAGTTGTCGAGCAATCAGCTCCAGGCGCAGGATAAGATTGATCGCTTAACGCGTCAGCTAGAGGCGGGCGCTCAAACGAGAGTGAGGGCAGCCCATCATGAGCGAGATCGGTGATGTTTGGGACGCGCTGTACTCGGGTCCTACCTCAGTTGATCTACGAGCCAGATCCGATCTGATGATTCTGATACAAGAGCGGCTTACCTCGCGCGCCATCTCCGTCGAGCAAGCTGCGCGCCTGGTCAAGGTCGATCCGGCGGCCGTGTCCGACTTGCTTAGCGGAAAAATCGATCTTTTTACTGCGGAAGAGCTGAGGTCGATCCTCGGTAAGCTGCTGGATGACCAATAGACGGGCATCCGAGAGCTCATGCTCAGAGCTGTGCTTCGCTGGAAGCCTTCGAATCATTCGCAGATGGAGCAGCATTCTCACTGCAACTGTTGGCCTCCGCGACGGGCCAGGAGGCCGGCGTCACTGAAGATGGGGGGCCAAGCAACTCGCGTATCGCGATATCGCGCTCGCCGATAACTTGAAGCAGGCACTGCTGCTGTGCTTCGTCACACCAGTCTAAGTTCGGAGTTTCGGCTGCGATCTGGCGTGCGCGAAGTCGGCCCTCCGAAATCTGCTGGGCGAGCTCGCTGGCCGAGATTCGAAACACCGTCGCCATGGCTTCCTCGGTACGCTTCGATAGAACTAGGGCGTGGCGCCGAACTTCCTCGGCCATTGGGCACATCGATAGGCGTTCGCGAAATGCTCCTTCTGACCGCGCAAGGGTGAGCGTGTCATTGATTGGAGATGTTGAGACAGGTGCAGAAGGAGCGCTCTGCGCCACGCTCAGCAGCACACTAGTAATGAGACCCGCGCTGTTCATAGCTTTCGAAACGTTTCCTTCCATACCTTCTTCGGAGCGCTCGCGATAGCACCGCCAGCCTTCGATATAGCCTCATCCATGCTGTCGCCAATATCCTTGATGCCTTTACCGAAGCCCTCGAGGATATCGCCAGCCCCTTCCAACAGGTCTCCAGAGAACTCAAATGCGTCTTCGGCAAAGCGAACCTGGAACTTGAGAACGTCGAGGTGCTTGTCGGCAATGTCGGCGACGACAGAGTTTGGTCCAATGTCAGGCAAGCCTAACGCCCGTACAAAGCGACGAATCTCGTTGTTTCTGCCGAAGCAATTCCCGTCAGCAAATCTAACGTTCTTACATTGGATGAACTCCTGGAGCGCAAGGCGTCCGCCGGAGCAAGTAGCAAATGTAATTGGCTCGCCGCCGGATGCGACCGCGCACTGTAGCAGTATCTGCTGACTCGGATTGAGGCCCGGACTCGCTACGCAAACACCAGTTCCCAAAGGATCTCCTTGCGCTTGGATCGCGCATGCCGCTAGCCGGCCAAGGTCGCCACCAAGGCCCAGCGACACCTCTTTCAATGCAGAGCATGTTGCGAACGACTCCATCGAATCAGAGTTGGTTTGGGCGCACTCGGCAGCCCCGCGCAGATTCTCTGGAATGCTCGGGCCTGCCATGCAGAGCGCCATCTGCGCATTACTGGCCTTGTGCTTGGTTGTGCACTCTAGGACCTCTGCGGCCCTTTGTGCGTCGCCGCCAAGAGCGCGCAATGCACAGGACTGAAGGCCCCCGGCAGTCTTGCTGACTCTATACCCTTCAATGCAAGCGACAAGATCGGGTGGTACTTCAGACCTCGCTGCGCACCATGCCGTGGCTTTCAGGTCGCTCGCGTTCTCTTGATAGCAGACTAGCCCTGGCGCGTTTCCAGCGACGCATTCTGAGAGAAGCGAGTTTCTATCCGACGCGTTTCGCGTAATGCACTCCAGAGTCTTCGAGCTTTCGGAGTTGAGCACCTTCTTGAGAGTGCATTGCATGGCGAGCTGCTGATAGCGTTCATCTGAATTCGCTCCCTGCGAATCCAACGCGCATTGCTTGGCAACCAGTTCATACGTATCAAAGTCGACGTCGCTGACGCGAGGAAGACGTGTGTTGCTCGCGAGCTTCTTAACGTCAAAGCTTTCCGTGATCTGAAGTACGTTGGCCATGGCGCCAGTGGCAATCGCTGGCATGCAACGGTCGCCTGTCAGACATTTCCCAATGTCAGCATCAGTCACGACGTATCCAGAACATGAGGCGATCTTTCCTAGGCTAAGACCATCGAGTCGCTTCAGGCGAACGCACTCCACTATCCGCGTTCGAGCCACTTCGTCGGAGATCGAGAGCAGTGCTTGATTGCCCCGTGGGAGGGTTGAAGCTGCGTACATGGGTGATTGGATAAGATCGATAACGCGGGCTGCGCTTTCCTGGGTTAGACCAATGGTCGTTGGCACGCTGGACGATATGGAAACCGCAAGGCCGTTGCCCTTGGATTCCTTGCGCTTCCTGAGAATCTGGACCAGTGCTTCGAACTGCCGAAGTCGTGAGGCTTCATCGATTTTGGGCCAGTCAGCTGCGCCGGGAGCGGTTGATGTCTGTGCAGGTACGACGTCTCCCGGCTCCGCGGCGCCGACATGCCACCATTCGTCATGCGGTCGAGCGCCGCGGCTTTGGCTCCATGCATACAACTGTGTGTACCCGTATTCACGGACCTTTATCCGGCCGCTACCTTCAAGCCCCTTCATGTTGCAGGGGTGCCGATCTTCTCGCGGCGTGGGCACGGGGCATCGGCGGAGTGAGATCAGAAGCCGCGCCTGCTTGCGAATGGCTTCAGGGACGATCACGTTTCCGCAGTGGATATGAAGTCTGTTCCTAACTGCATCTGGCTGGCTGCGGAGCCATGAATCCACTAGACCGATACGACGCTTGGTCTCTTTAGTGACTGCCGCAGCGCTCAGCTCATGTGAGGTAGGTTCAGCGGCGTACTCCCGAGCAAGATCGATCGCCACGGTGTCTGCGCGGGGGATCGAACCTGAATCGTAAGGAAGGTCGTTCTGCGGGTCTGCGAGGATGTCGGTTAGCCGACTGCCCCATGTGCCGAGGGCATAGCGGGTGCAATTCTCTAGCCCGGTCTTCGCCTGCTGCGACAGGGAGGCGGGCTCGGGAAGAGCAAGTCCAGCTACTACCAGCTCGTAGACTGGGCTCTTGCTGACTGGGTCGAACCCAGCTTCCACGGCGGCGATGGGATACTGCGCCATCAAACGGTCTGCGTTTGCGGGGTGGGCCGCAATCAGCAGAAGCAAGAACACTCCTAGGCTACTCCTCGACATTGCCAGGGCCTTGAGATTTGCCACCGAAGTTCAAGTGGCTCCGAAGGATGGGAAGCGCTTTCTCGTGACTCGATGTAACTAGGTCCGTGTAGTTGGCAACGAGCGAACCTTGCGAGCGCGGCCACCCTCTGCCAGGTTCCGATGGTCGCAAGGTGTACTGTTAATGGCTCGAAACTTGACGGGCTTGTCATGTCGCTCCAAGGGGCCGATTCAAGAGGCCCATTTCCGACGAACGGTCGGTCCCGTGCTGCGCGCACCACGTTATGAACGATCGTGCATTTGCGCACAGTCCTGAGAGGTTGCGTATGAAGACCGTGATGGCACTATTGATACTGCTAGTTGCGCTCCCTTCGATAGCGGCCTCAGAAGGGGCTACGGCTATCTCAACCGGCAAGAGTAAGCTGGAAGCGTGCAGTAACGCGAAGGCGCAGGCCGCTCAGCAATGTACAAGCGGAAAGGCGAAGTCATATGGCGAATGTAGCTGCGAGGAGGGCACATTCGCTGGAGGTGACAAGCATCAGTGCTCCGTGGATGTTGCCTGTGCCGATAACGCAGAGAAGAAGGATAAGAACGGTAGGTAGGCTCAACCGACCTCTACCACCTGTCTTGGTCGCGAGTGCTCGGTCCGGGCGCTCGTATCGTCTATGCGCTTGCTGGAAGCGCCCCGGACCGAGCCCACGAGGCGGCGCTCCGCGCAAAGAGCTCGCATCATTCCCCAGACCGTACGTCGCCGTCTGCGCTTGGACGCAGTTGGCTGAGGGCGACCTCATTCCGGAAAGTGGTCGCTAGCCGAAGCGAGACCGGCGTACGCGCGTGGGGTGTCGAGATCGCCTTACCCTGCGCCATCAGGTCGGCGAATGGGTCAACGATGCTCAGGCCCACCTCGCCGACTCATACCTCCAAATTCGTCGCCCGAGCCGTCATGTAGCGCACAGCCTGCTCCGCGCGTCACGTCACTTCGTAGTGGGCCAGCCCAGGTGCATGCAGGTGAGCCGCGGCCTCTCGCCTGCTAGGGCGAGACGCCATCACGCACTGGTCGATGCAGAAGCGCTGCGTTGGGCATTCGACGGGGCAATAAATACGAAAGCCAAAGGCATTTGAGGCGACGTCAATGCTTCGGAGGCACCCGTACTAGCGCTTGCTGGGCGATGGAAGGTATCCGTCTAGTTCCTTCAGCCCCTCATCGCCCTCTTCCCCGCGATTGCTAGGGGATTTGGTCGTCTCCCGCATCTCCTCAGCACCCAAGCGAAAAAAGGGCGCCGATAACGGCGCATCAGCGTTCCAGTCACGAAGCGACGAACCGCCTGCAATCGAGCTACGACTGGGTTGAGGCATTCGCCGGTCGAGTCACCTTCGGACAGTTCGCGCTGCTCACCTATCTGCGGCCATTCCTCGAAACGGTGACGAAGGTGGATGAACACCTTGAGCCTGAGCCTGATGGTCATCGGCGTGACCGGTTTCATCGGCATAGCGGCGATAGGTGTGGTGCTCAAGTTTTATCTCAACCCGGCCCTCATCGCGATTCCACTGCTGATGGCCGTGATTGCGATTGCATTCGGTGCATAGGGTATGCGTATTGCCTGCGCGTCCCGGGCGTGCTGGGCGGCGAATACGGCGGAAGTAATCTGGTGTATGGCTTGGCTGGCGGCAAGGAGCCCTCACGGTGACTGCCCCGTTTGCCGGGATCTCCGAGACCGTAGCAGTGAACACGTCATAGCCTGCTCCGACGTTGACCCACACCGCCGGCCGGCGCGACCGCTCGCATTAGCAATGACAATCTCGATAGGCCCCAAGCTTCCACAAAACCCTTGTCGACATCGCCCGGCGATGCCCGAGCCACGGTACCGCCCGAGACGGGAAGTGACGGCCGGGCTAATCCGATCTACTGCCGACACCTCGCCACACCGGACGGGATTTCCTCGCGCTCCGCCCGGCTCAACGTTTGCTGCGAGCGTCGGTGTTCCGCATGCGGGGCCTCGACTTTGAAGAGGGGTCGTGGATTACGGATGAGGAGGGGAGGATCTGTCGGCAAGCGATATGCAACCTGGCTCAGCGCGTCCCTGACGAATCGGATCGTAATATCTCTCTGTGACGAGTGCCCCAGATCGGGGCTTGGCTATCGAAATGGCTCTTGACAAACCTGCTTTGTGTTCGAATGCTTCGCGCAGGGTCTCACCTAGACGGCTAAAGTCGGGTCGAAATTTTGAAGAGTCGGAAGACGTAAGCTCAGTCTTCGCGAATCAACCAAGATGGGATGGACGCGTATGGAAACGCATGCCCGAGTGTCAGTATTGCTCAGCTGTAAACCTGCTGAGTCATGCGCCCACTGTGCGCGTGATTGGGAAGTTCATGCTTCCGCATCCTCGTGATTGAACGGCTCGCCGGAGCAGCTTGAAGATTGCTGCCACTGACACAATGGTTGCGGGCGGCAGAGGACTCTCGCGGCGCCCTCGACTATGCGGCATCGGACTAAGGAAGATGTATGTCAAGGATTAGCGCAAGGACTCGTCAGCAGCTTTCGAACTCGGCAAGTAGCATCCTGTGCGCCCTCTTTCGTTGGCCGCGGTTGGCAGCGCATCTTCTCGCTGCAACAGGCCTATCTCTGGTGCCCGCTACTGCATCCGCGGAGTACATCGAGCAGAAGAATTTCTGTTATGAGTCGCAGTGTTTTGAATCGCTATCTCAAGCCGAGCGTGCAATGCGAACGTCGCTCGCAAGTCAGAACGGGGCTCGGTTGAGGCGAATCAAATCCCAAGGTTCGCCAGACGGAAGTGTCGTCTCCTTTAGCTATGCCATGCCTAATGTCGCTCCAAGCTCATATGATCCGCCCGCATACAATATCGGAGGATGGAGCGCGGCAAGGGTGGGCTGTACGGCATCTGCTTGGGATTCAAATTCTTGTGCCGACGAGCTGGAAGGGGCTCAGAAGTTCTTTCAGATGGTGGTTGATGGAAACGCAGGGTGGTGCGATACCTATGATTTCAGGATCATAGGTCAGCACGCGACGCCAGTGTTTGAGGTTTATCGCACAAACAACGACGCTATCGGATCCATGGCATTTGGGTTGACCGGAGAGAATGCCCGATCCGGAGAGTACAAAGTCTATTGCTCCGGGTGGGGCAGTTTGCCGCCAAGGACCGATACTTTTGGGATCTTCAAAGGGCAAAGATTCTATTGTCCCGTTGGCTACGCCGTGATCGCCGGAAGAGAGAGGAAGTACAAGGACATCGAACCAGTCGCTAGCCCATCGAGAACCATTGACTGGCCGTATGTCTGCGGTAGCGGAGTTCGAGCTACTATCATCGGTATTACAAAGCAGGTGAAGTCCTGCTCGGCCAATCAGAATCCCTGTCATCCGAGTACCGGAGATAAATCCAGAGCGGAGCATGATTTTGACGCTTTAGGTCTCTCTTTCATCCGCTACTACCATTCGTTGCAACAGTTTGACGACCCTTCGCTGGCCCCAGGTTGGAGCCACACATTCAGTGAACGAATCGATGTGCCATCGTTGTACGCTGTCAGTGCGGAGGGGCACTACGAATCTATCGTCTCAATAGGGAGCGGGCGATATCGTCTGAAAGGAAGCGATGGGCGATACCTGGTTACTGTCAACGCAGGTGGCGTAGCTCATCGAATGCATGAGCCCGGCGGCATCATCAAAGAGTTCGACTCAAACGGGAGGCTGATTCGGGTTGTCAACACGGCAAGGCCAGGCGTGGACGTCCGGCTTGAGTACAATGGCGCGTTCCTTTCCAAGGCTATAGGCGCAGATGGAAGAATCCTGGCCTTCCGCTACGAGAATGCGCGGCTCGTGCAAATTGTTCTTCCCGACGGAGCTGCTGTCGGTTATGGACGTGACAGCGACGAGAACCTTGTTTCGGTACAGATCGCTGGTCGTACAAAGCTTTACAGTTACCACGAGCCCGGGCTGGCTGAAGAAGTGTTCCGCCACCACCTGACCGGAATCACGTACGAAGACGGTCAAAGGCATGCTTCCTTTGGCTACGACGGATTCGGGAGAGTCACATCAAGTCGCCTTCATGTAGGGGTAGGGTTTGCCTCGGAGACATCGCTCGCCTACGACGCCGCGAATAAAGTAACTGTCACTTCACCGGCAGGGGTACGTACGTACACCATGGGTGCAGGTCCATTCCGTCCTGTGGTAGGCATTGCGAGTGAGGTTGGCTCGATTACGCGCGTTTACAACAGCGATGGAACTCTGCAGCAGCAGACTGATCGGACGGGCCGCATCACGAATCTCGGGTACGTCGAGGGATACGAGACCTCAAGGCACGAAGCCGCCGGAACCGCTCAGGAGCGAGTTGTCTCAATTGAACGCAACACAAGCAAGAAGATAACCAAACGTACGGTGCAGGGCCGTATTGCGGGTGTGTTGGTTGAGCAGCTCATGGAGACGTCTAGTTACGACGGCGCGGGCCGAGTAGTCGCAAGGTGTCTTATTGATCCCGCCGTCCAGGGCGCGATCCACTACTCCTGCGGATCTAGCGCTAGCCCGCCAATTGGCGTGAGGCAATCTCGGACGACCTATTGTGAGCAATCTGGCGTCGATTCCGGAGCGTGTCCGGTTCTTGGTCTCGTGCTCTCCGTTGACGGAGCGCGTAACGGCGCTGACGACGTCACAGCTTACGAGTACTTCGCCGCTGACCATGCCAATTGTGCGGCCTCGCTGATGGCATGCGATTGGCGCAAAGGCGACCTCTGGAAAGTTACCAATTCCCTCGGCCAGACTACTGAAACCCTGCGCTACGACGGAGCAGGCCGCGCGCTGTCGGTCAAAGATCCTAATGGCGTTATCACAGACTTCGAGTATCACCCACGTGGATGGCTCGCCGCACGTAAGGTGCGCGGTGCGGACAACGGCACCGAGTCGGATGACCAGATCATGCGCATCGACTACTACCCTACGGGGCTGGTCAGCAGCACGACTCTGCCAGACGGCAGCTTCACTTCCTACGTGTACGACGCGGCGCATCGGTTGACAAACGTCGTGGATGCCGACGGCAACGCGATCCACTACACGCTGGACAATGCCGGGAACCGGATCAAGGAAGAGGTGAAGGACAGTGATGGCAGCCTTAAGCGCACGCTTTCGCGGGTGTACAACCAGCTGGGCCAATTGCAGATGTCCAAGGATGCCGCCAACCAACCAACAGGCTTCACCTATGACCCGAATGGCAACTTGGACACCGCCTCCGATGCGCTGGGCCGCGTGTCGGACAGGGACTACGATCCGCTGAACCGGCTGAGCCGGACCCTTCAAGACGTCGCCGGCATCGCCGCCGAGACCAGGTTCAAGTACGACGCATTGGACAACCTGACCGAGATTGTCGACCCGAAGGGCCTGAGCACCAAGTACCAGTACAACGCCTTTGGCGACTTGATCCGTCTGGAAAGCCCCGACACGGGTGTGACCACCTATGGCTACGACGCGGCTGGCAACCGTATCAGCGCGCTGGACGCCCGCGGCGAGCAGAGCACCTACAGCTACGATGCGCTCAACCGGCTCACCGGGATCGCCTACAGCGATGCCGCGCTGAACGTGAGCTACACCTACGATGCAGTGCAGGCGGTATGCGACCCCAACGAGACGTTCGCGATCGGTCGCCTGACACGGATGGACGACGGCAGCGGCTCCACCCAGTACTGCTACGACCGATTCGGCAATCTGACCCGCAAGGTGCAGGTGACCAACGGCCAGTCCTTCACGCTGCGATATGCCTACACCAAGGCAGGCCAAGTGGCGGCCATCCAGTATCCGGACGGGATGCTGGTGGACTATGTCCGCGACGGTCTGGGCCGCGCCACGGAGGTGGGCGTCACGCTGAGCGGCGGAATCCGCCAGGTCCTGCTGACCGGTGCCACCTATCACCCGTTCGGCCCAGTCGCCGGTTGGACGTTCGGTAACGGACGCACCATGTCCCGTACGCTGGACCTGGACTACAGGCCCAAGACGATCCTGAGCACGGGCACCGGGGCTGGCGGGTTGAACCTTGGCTTCGGCTGGGACGCGGTTGGCAACCTGGCCAGCCTGCACACCAGCGGACTGGAGCAGCCGCCGCGGATCACCTTCGGCTATGACGCCTTGGGCCGTCTGACGACGTTCCAGGACGGACCTACCGGAGCGGTCATCGAGCAGTACGCCTACGACGCGACGGGCAACCGCACCAGCTTCACGAACGCCGGCGGCACGCAGCTGTACGACTATCCAACCGACAGCCATCGGCTGAGCGCTGTGAACGACGTGGCCCGCAGCTACGACGCGATAGGCAACACCACGTCAATTGGCGGTACGCAGCGTGAATTCGCGTACAACGCGGCCGGACGGATGAGTCTAGCGGAGCGCGACAACGCGGTGGTGATGCAATACGGTTACAACGCGAAGGGCGAGCAGGTGCGCAGGTACCTGAGCACGAGCAATACCTACGCGGTTCACGACGAGTCAGGGCTAAGGATGGGCGAGTACCACAGTGCCTCCGCGCCTACCCAGCAGATCGTCTGGCTTGACAGCCTTCCGGTGGGTGTCATTGCCAATGGCCGGATGAACTACGTGGAAGCTGACCATCTGGGCACTCCGCGTACGGTAATCGACGCACAGCTAGATGTGGCAGTTTGGGAGTTAGCTTTGTCGAGCGAAGCGTTCGGAAATAGTAGTCCCGCCGAAGACCCCGATTTCGATGGAGGCGCATTTCAATTGAATATGCGCTTCCCGGGGCAGATTTTCGATCCAGCGAGCGGCCTCAACTATAACTACTTCAGAGATTACGATGCTGCTTCTGGTAGGTATATTGAGAGTGATCCGATCGGTTTGGGGGCATCAATCTCGACCTACTCATATGTCGGCGCTAGCCCCCTCCAGTGGCGAGATCCCAGTGGCCTCGTGCGTTGGGATGGCAGGGCTTTGCCGTCGAGTGCTGGGGGCCTCGTCGCAGGCGGTTTGTTCGTGTTTGATTTAACTTCTCAATGTGTGAAGGGCAAAAGGGCGCGAGTGCTGGTGCGTGCTTGGGGCGCTGGCGTCGGTTGGGGGATTAAGTACCTGCCTCCAATCAACATGACAGCGGATAACGTGACGCTTGAAGATCACTTGCCAGAGATATTACCCGCTAACTTCAACGGCCTCTTCCATACGTTGGGTGTGAGCTTGAATGCACTTAATTGGGGCGCCGGATGTACTGGATATCAGTTAGGCAGTCACTGGACCCCAGCAGTAACTCGGGGCGTTGTCCCGTGCACCACAGGCGGTGCGGGTCTGGATCTGGGCGCAAATTATCTGGTAGGACAATCGACTCTGGTTCGAGTCAAATGGAGCCAGTGCGATGAATGTGAGCCAATTGACACGCCATTCGACAGCCTTTGAGCTGCCCCGTAGCAGCTCTAAGGCGATCGCAAGAATAGGCGCGTCCTGCAGCTTACGCACCAACCACCCAAGGGCCAGATCGTAAAGGCTGGACCGATGGATATGTAGCCGACCTTTCTGCCGCAATACGGACATGGCATGTAGGCGGATGCGATTGAAGTGATAGCGAAGCCGATGCCGAAGAGGAATATGAGTGTAGTTGCGTCGTAGGCGAGTGAGCCGACAAAGAGAGCGAGGCTGCCCCAAGACACCATTCGCATGAATCGATAGTTGCGCAAGCGTTGTAAGTTGAGTGGCATGCTGAGCCTCAGAACTGAGTAGACTTACGTTCGAGCATAGTTGCATAGAGACGCATTGGCACGTCTCTTGAGATCACCTATGCTGACGAACGGAGTGATCCTCGCCGGTGAATCAACATACTTATGTATGGAGTATGCTGATCGCACTAATCGGCCCCCGGGGCTCCCCCCTCCCCCCCGTAAAAGACCAATAGCCTTTGGTGATCTGCTGCGGCGATCAGCGTCGCAGCAACTTGCCGCGACAAGGCTCGATGCAGCGCCCGCTTACGGGCCTGGGACGACGTGCCCGATCCCAGGCGGTCTAGTCGACCTGATTAGCGCGATAAGCGTCGTACAGCTCACCGCCGGTGCTGCTCGTGTAAAGCGCGGAATGCACCCCGATACCTAGAGAATTCTTAACAGTGAGTAGGCACGTCTCCACTCCAGGTAGAGTACTAGTGGCCGCCCCGCAGCGGACGCCTTGTCACGAAACGCCGGTCGCGGAGTATTCTTGGGTGCGCGCCACGAAACGGGCGTGGTGAGGGGCGGGCTGCTACGCCACCCCGAGCGGCGTGGGTCAAGAATCAGGGGAAGATATGGGGCTGCACGGAAATGCTGAGCTACTGAAGGACACGCTTGAAGCCCAAGCGCTGTTTGAAGGCCGATTCTCGGGTCTCAAGCTTATGAACCTCGATCCTGCCACCGGTCAGAAGCGCGGGTGCTTCTCGCTGGTCTTCAAAGGATTCGACGAGGTAGAGCAGCGCCCGGTCGCCATCAAGTTCTTTGACCCTGACGCGATGATGGACACCTACCGTATCGCCGCTTTCCGGCGCGAGCATGAGATCTTGCGGGATCTCATCGGTACTGAAAGGTGTCTTCAGCTTGTTGCGCCGATTGGCACCTTCCCCCTCACTCTCGCGATTGCCCCTGGGAGGGTGATTACGATCCCCTGCGAGATGTAGTCGAGACGCTCGATGTGGGTGGGCTTCTTGGCGAAGGTAAGCTGCCGGATAGGTTGCGGGAGCTAAAGGCGCAAAGAGCCGAGCTAGCCGACCGGCTGATCCGCGAGGAAATCGAGGCGACCAACATCCTCGATGCGATCAGGCAGGGGGGGCGGCGCAGGAAGTCGAATGCTCGGAGCAGAGCTGACACGAATCGAAAACAGCGTGACCGCCGCGAGACTGGAGCTCGCGAAGATCGATCGTGACATTGAGGACCTGCATAAAGCCGACCCGGAAAAGCGAAAGGAAGAGCTGCGCAGGCTTCTGGAGCATCTCGGCGATGCCGAAGACCAGGTTGAGACAAGGAGGGCGCTCGCCGGCGAGCTGAATCGAGTACTCCGCAAGGTGACAATTTCCATCAACGAGCGAGTCGCGTGGGAGATCGCCGATGACAATCCCGACTGGATGGCGAAGTACGGGGTCAAATCACTGGCGCAGCTAGAGCGACTGTGCAAGGAGCACTCGTTCGATCTCCACTTGGTGTATCGAAGTGGGGACACGGTCAGCGTGGACGCGTTGGATGGCGAGTTCTTCAGGGCGAAGAAAAGCTTGAGGATGAAGTCGCTTGAGTATCGAGCGAAGTAGCTGGATCGGCAGGGCTAGTTAGTCCTAAACGGGATTTTGTTCATCAGCAGATCGCTGGCGAAGAGATAGGTCAGGCAGCCCGAACTAGATTAGTTTTCAAGTTCAACCAAAACATCAGGCAATGCTTCGCCTATCAAGGCGACCGGAGTCGCCAAGCTCGGAAGTCAAGAAGGTGCCATCAGCTGCCATCAGGGCGATCGAAGGTAGGTGTTGTTAATGTCGATCGCAGTCGCGTAATCCGCTTTATCCCGCAATTTTAGTATGTAGCTGATCCAATGTTCGTCGCTTCTAGCGGTTGCTCGATTCTGACTCAGGCTTGCCCAGTCGAGCTTCCGCCAGATGTGAAGGCAAGAAATACAGAACTGGTCAGGATCGACACCGGTAGGGGCTTCGACCTTGAGGTGATAGTGGAGGCGTTTGTTGCCTAGCCCAATGCCACCCTCCCGGACCGCAATCACCCGAAGACGCTCGCTGGCTTTCCTGCGCGTAATGAAGCGGCGGTTCAATCGATGCAGGAAGTGCCCAACGGTCGATTCGGCTATCGACTCCGTAAGGAGTTGACCCTGCCAGGAGGGCTTGAACGTCAGTGTCAACGCCACTCCGTCGAAAGAAGCCTCTTTGCACCAGCCTTGGTATGCGGCTTGGAGCTCCCGGGCGGAAGGTCCTCTCGGACTACTTACTGGCGCGACGACGCGAGGCGGGCTCAACGGGCTGCCCCCAGCGGGACGCAGGCCAGAGCTATGGGCGCGCGCTTGCGCGTGCGGTGGAGGTGGATGGGTAGGCATCGGTGGGTTCCTCGGGGTGGTCCTAAGCCGCGACTGTGGCGCGGTGTGCCGGCGGCACCGAGGCAGGTTAGGCAACCAGAAACCCAATGTTTTTCCGTAAGCGGAGCCGTCACCCCGAGCGTATAATTACCAAACGGTCATATGGGTCGTATAAGGGGCGTCCGATGGCGGGGTTCGTGGGGTATTACCGGGTATCAACTCGAGCTCAGGAGCGCAGCGGGCTGGGGCTCGACGCGCAAAAGGCGGCGGTCGCGGCGTATGTGCGCAGCGTGGGTGGGAGTCTGAGTTAGCCGAAACCGCGGAGTCGCTTGGCGTCAGGACTGAGTGGGTGGAAAGGCAGGGCGCAACCAGTGCGGTTGTCCGCGTAAGCGTTAGCTACACAATTGAGGAGGACTCGGTGCGTCAGGCGCTACCTGACGGAAACTACATCGAGGCGCATATTTCAATTGCGCAGCCAAGGATCGATTCGGTCACTGCCTACTCCCAGGTTGACGAGATCGCGCGGGAGTTTCGCAATGTCATCGATAGGATTCGAGACGCGCTTTCGCCAAGGGCAGAAGTTCACCTCTTCTATGCTGGTCCAGTCTCGCTTGGGGTTTCGCTGGGGCGGCAGGTAAGCCACAACATTCACAATTCCACGCTGGTCTACAACTATCAGCGACAAGCACTACCGCCCTATGCGTGGGCGATACTGGTGAACAACGCAGAGCCGACCGTTCGATTCGTCGGAGGTCAGCATGTTTAACGTCACTGCGCTGCTTGCCGACTTCTACAACACGCACGTCAGGCTTGGTGCGCAAAGAAGAGCGCGTCTCCAAGAGATTCGCGACCTCAACTTGGCAAAGTTGAATCGAGGGCTGGATGATCTTGCCGAGGAGGTGGGGCGTCCCCGTCCACATTACCGTGAAGCCATCACGCAAGGCGGCTTTGCGATGCACACGCTTAATCAGGATCCATCTGACCTCAATGATTACGACATTGACGTCGCAGTGGTCTTTGAAGAGGCTGATTTGCCGGCTGCAGCGTTGGCAGCGCGCCAAAGGGTGCGGGATGCTTTGTCGAAGCGGACGGAGCACATGAAGGAAGCGCCCGACCTGAGAACGAACGCAGTCACGCTGTGGTATCAAGAGGGTTACCACGTTGACTTCGCGGTATTCCGGCGGCGGGCGGTGTTGGGCGGTGCGACTGTGATTGAGCACGCGAGTACGGACTGGGTGGTGCGGGACCCGAATCAGGTCAACCGATGGTTCAACGATCGGGTTGCTGCGCTCAGTCCAAAGAATCAGGCTGGCCTGCCAGACATTGCCGTACTTCCAAACCAGTTTCGCCGGATGGTTCGGTTCCTTAAATGGTTCTGCAAATCACGGGAGTCGTGGAGTCTGCCGGGTGGAATGGTCATGTCAGCGCTGGCTGCTGAGTGCTACCGCCCGAACAGATACCGAGATGACGTTGCGTTGTATGAAACGTTGTCCGCAATTACAGCGCGCCTCGGTTCGCCAGCCGCCAGTCGTTCCATCGCAGTACACGCTCCGGCTTCGTTGCGAGCTTGCGAGAGGCGGAGAGAATGGGCAGGTCTACGGTCAGTACAGATCGGCTCAGTACCTTCTTCCTAAAGGACTTGGGCTGAAATTTAGCATTGAGTCAACGAACGTCCCTCAGCCGTACGAAGTCACGTGGCGAATTCAGAACTCAGGCGACGAAGCGGCAGCGGCAGGACAGCTTCGATGGGACCGGAATCAACAGGACTGCTGGACTAGCACGAAGTTCAAAGGCACGCATCGCATGACGTGCGAAGTCAAGAGGCACGGCAACGTGGTTGCTGTAGCCCACCATTTCATTCGGATCCGTGGAGCTGGGCGTCGATAGGTTGCCGAAATAATGACAAATCAGCCTGACTTCCTTCCTGATGAGTTTCGGTTCGCCCACGACTATGCATTTCTTCTGCATGATCGTCTTACGTACCTACTGGTTGAAGGTGAGCGGACAGGACTGTTCCTCACCCATTTCAGCTTGGATCAAGTCGAGGAAGCGGACCGTCCCGAAAACTTCCCGCACATCTTCGATTGGTTTGAAAAGTACGATCGGGGGGACCTGCTAGGCGAAGTGCTGCTTAAAGCCGTGCTGCCGGCGCTGCTTTCAGATTTCTGCCACTTCATTTTCGAAGCGCTGACGTGCTCAAGGAAGGGCAAGCTCACGGTCGCGTACGCCCTACTGCGGAAGCCGCTTCGTGAGAACCTTCACTACATCGAATGGCTCCTTGCGGACCCCGCTGACTTCCTCAATACGCTGTACGCAAAGGAGTCAGTTGCACTTTCGTTTAGTCACATCGGGCAGCCCGATAAGGTCAAGGCGGTAGTCGCCGCCGCATTGGCTCGATGTGCCAATCGTGGGGCGCTAGACGCGGAGCTTCTCTATGAGCTGAGGTACGACAGGGAGTTCCCAGATGGTTTCGATGGTATGTGCAATCAAGCGATGCACCTGATCACGACGAAGCCTCCAATTGCGACGATAAAGCAGAACTTCAACTTCATCTTCTCCAATGATGAAGATCGCTATGCGCAATGGGAGCAGATGTACAGGTACCTACCGCTTCTGCTCTTTTACGCCACTGAGGTCGTGGAGTCGTTGGTCACGGTAATTGGGAAGCGTCCGATGCAGGACTACCGTCGAGCAACGATTCAGCGTTCGATCGGTTTCGTGGCGTGGGCTCGCGACGTCGTTCAATGGGATGAGAACGCTGTGCCTGCTGATGAAGATTACGACGCTGGAATTGAGTGCCCTGGATGCGCGGCGGAGGTCCCGCCAGGTCGGGACCAGTTGATGATGTTGATCTACGACGGGCAGGTGAGTTGCCCGCACTGCAGCCTTGAATTCGGATTGGACGAGCTCGCGGGGGGCGAAACTGGGTAAGCTTCCGGAGACTAGTATTCAGCTACAACAGTAGCAGGTGATGACCGCCTGCCGCGGCGATCTCCAGTGCGCGTCGCGCCTGCGCCTGGCCGCGCACATCGGCGAGGTCGGGACCGGGCGTCCGTTGCAGTGCCGGCGCGTGCGCGTGCGGTAGCGGCTTGCGGCCGGTGAGGTGGCCGCAGACCTCGAGCAGGGTGCGCGCGGTGCGTACTTCGACGCGGCTGGCGAGCGCGGCTTCGGATCCGTTCCCGGCCGGCACGATCAGCCGGCGCTCCGCGTCGCCGGCCGCGAGCGCCGCCGGCAGCGCGCCATCGACCGCGCGCAGTTCGCCGGTGAGGCCGAGCTCGCCGAGGAATTCGCAGTCGGCCATCGCCTCCAGCGGGATCTGCCCGCTCGCCGCGAGGATGCCCAAGGCGATGGGCAGGTCGAAGCGCCCGCCGTCCTTGGGCAGGTCGGCCGGCGCGAGGTTGACGGTGATGCGCCGCGCCGGGAATTCGAACTGCGCGCACAGGATGGCCGCCCGAACGCGGTCCTTCGCCTCGCGCACCGCGGCTTCGGGCAGGCCGACGATCGACATCGTTGGCAAGCCGCCCGCCAGGTGCACTTCGACCCGGACCGCGGGCGCACGGACGCCCGATCGCGCACGGCTGTGCACGAGTGCCAGATTCATGGGGACGGCGACTTAGTGGTGCGGCAGCGTCGGCGACTGCGCGAGCTGTGCTTCCAGCTCGGCCACGGTGCGCTGGAGTTCTTCCAGCTTCTCGCGCGTGCGCAGCAGCACCGCGCGCTGGACCTCGAACTCCTCCCGGGTGACCAGGTCGAGCTTGGCCAGTCCGGTCTGCAGGACGGCCTTGAAGTTCTGCTGCAGTTCTTCCCGGCCTTCGCGCACGCTCGGGGGAACCAGGGTGCTGAGGCGTCGTGCGAGGTCGTCGATGGGGTTCAGGTCGATCATGAGGGAAGGTCCTCGGGCGTTCACCGAAGAGTGCGGGGTGGGCCGTGAGGACGCCGTCGGCGCGGGCCGCGGCGGCGTGTGGGGGAAGTCCGAAAGTGGCGTCACTCTACCCCAGGGCCACCCGGCACGGCACCGTCTTCGCTATCCTGCCGCCCACGCTGGCAGGAGAACGAAGCGATGAAGATGGTCATGGCGGTGATCAAGCCGTTCAAGCTCGACGACGTGCGCGAGGCGCTCGCCGAGGCCGGCGTGGCCGGGATCACCGCGACCGAGGTGAAGGGCTTCGGGCGCCAGAAGGGGCACACCGAGCTCTACCGTGGCGCCGAGTACGTGGTCGACTTCCTGCCGAAGATCAAGCTGGAGGTCGCGGTGACCGACGAACAGGTGGACGCGGTGGTCGAGGCGATCATGAAGGCCGCCGGCACCGGCAAGATCGGCGACGGCAAGATCTTCGTCTGGGATCTGGAACGCGCGGTGCGCATCCGGACCGGCGAGATGGATGCGGATGCGCTTTGAGCGCGTGCGTTCGTGACGCGAGTCAACCGCCCTTGATACGACGATAGATCCGCTTCCATCCCAGCCGGATCGCATCGACCCAGCGCGGCGCGGCGAGCAGTTCGGCTTCGCGCGGACTCGGCGGCTCGCCGGTAAGGCGCTGGCGCATCTTCACCACGTTCGCGAGGTCGCTGCGGCGCAGTTCGCGCACCAGCGGCACCCATCGCAGCCAGCGCGGGGTGCGCATGGCGGAGGCGAAGTCGATCAGCACCGGCGTCGATCCCGCCACCAGCACGTTGGCCGGGTGCAGGTCGTTGTGGGTGATGCCTGCCGCATGCAGCGAAGCGACCGCGCCGCGCAGCTGCTGGAACACGTGCGAGCCGGCCTCCAGCGCGACTTCGCCTAGCGCCACGCCGGGAATGAATTCAATGCCCAGCGCGAGGCCGCCGATGGTGCCGAGCAGCGCCGGCGCATGGCGCCAGCCGCGCAGCAGGGCGAGCACGCGCGCTTCGCGCCGGACCAGCAGCCGCGCCAGCGGCGACAGCGGGGTCCAGCGGTAGCGGCCGTAATCCTTGACCACGGCGGGGCGACCATCCACGTCGAGGACGTAGACGTCGGGTTCGAGGAAGCGTTCGCCGCGCTTGAGCAGGCGAACGTCGGGCGGCAGCGACCGGGGGTCGCGCGGCAGGGCATTGGCGTTCATGGCGATCCGGCGACGCGCGTCGTGCTCGGGGGAGGGCGGCGCGGCGGTTCACTGAACCGGACGATTCAGTAGCGAAATTTTAACGACGCGGATTCGCCGGGCCGATCGGGGTATGCGGCACTCACCGTTTCACGGGCGCGCCCGATTCGGCATAGCTGCAACAACGAAAAGCCCCGCGATAGCGGGGCTTCGGTGCGACGTTCTTGTAGCCCGGGTAAGCGAAGCGTACCCGGGTCCAGGCCGCGCAACGTCTCCCGGGTGCGCTTCGCTTACCCGGGCTACCAGAGCGGGTGCGCGGCGCCTCAGCCTTCGCCGAGTTCCGCCGCGACGAACGGCGGCAGCACCGCGGCGCCCTGGTGCGCGTCGGCGGTGTAGTACTTGGTATCGAAGTCCTTCGCGCGGGCGTCCGCCACGCGGAAATCGAAACCCTGTCCCTTGCGCGCCAGCGTGCAGCTCCACCAGCCGGTCGGGTAGCACGGCTGCGGGAAGGGCAGCGTCTGGAACGTGCTGAAGCCGGCCTTGCCCATCTCGGCGCGCATTTCCTTGATGAGCGAGAGCAGCATCAGCGGCGACTCGGACTGCTGGACCAGGATGCCGTCGTCCTTCAGCGCGCGGAAACAGCTTTCGAAGAAGGCCTTGTTGAACAGGCCCTCGGCCGGCCCGACCGGGTCGGTGGAGTCCACGATCACCACGTCCAGCGAGCCCGGTTCGCAGTTCTTCATGTAGGCGATGCCGTCGTCGAACAGCAGCGTCGCGCGCGGGTCGTCGTTGGCGTCGCACAGCTCCGGGAACCACTTCTCGGCCATGCGCGTGACCTGCTCGTCGATGTCGCACTGGACGGCCTTCTTCACGCCCTTGTGCTTGAGCACCTCGCGCAGCGTGCCGCAGTCGCCGCCGCCGATGATCACCACGTTCTCGGGCCTGGCGTGGGTGAACAGCGCCGGGTGGGACATCATCTCGTGATAGAAGAAGTTGTCCTTCGTGGTCAGCATCATCGCGCCGTCGATGAGCATCAGGTTGCCCCAGTCGGTGCTCTCGAAGATCTCGATCTTCTGGAACGGCGACTGCACTTCGTCCAGCTTCCGGGTGATGCGGTAGCCGATCGCCGAACCGGTCGGGTCGAAGTTCTCGTAATGCCAGGAAGTGTTGGTGCTCATGCGCGCGTCCCAGGGGAAAGGCCGTCCGATCGCCGTCGTCGACGGGCCGGGGCGGCGGGAAAAGGGGCGGCATTGTAGCGGAGAGCGTGTTACGGGCCGGATTCGTCGCCGATCGGCCCTGGGGACGGGACCGTCCGCCCCCGGGCTGTAGAATGCGCGTCCCCCCGCCTCCCCCGGAACCGCGCCGATGTCCCACTGGTCGCTCGATCAGGCCCGCAAGACCTACTCGATCCCGCACTGGTCGGAAGGCTATTTCGACGTGGGCGCGAACGGGCAGGTCGTCGTGCGGCCGCGCGGCGAGAAGGGCCCGGCGATCTCGCTGCCGCAGGTCGTCGACGCCGCCAAGGCCAACGGCGCCAAGCTGCCGCTGCTGGTGCGCTTCCCGGACATTCTCGGCGACCGCCTCGGCAAGCTGCAGGCCGCCTTCGCGCAGGCGCAGGCCGACTGGGGCTACGCCGGCGGCTACACGGCGGTGTATCCGATCAAGGTGAACCAGCATCGCGGCGTTGCCGGCACGCTCGCGTCGCACACCGGCGAAGGGTTCGGCCTGGAAGCGGGCAGCAAGCCTGAATTGATGGCCGTGCTCGCGCTGTCGCGGCCGGGCGGCCTGATCGTCTGCAACGGTTACAAGGACCGCGAGTACATCCGCCTGGCGCTGATCGGCCGCAAGCTCGGGCTGGAGACCTTCATCGTCATCGAGAAGCCCTCCGAACTCGCACTCGTGATGGATGAAGCCGCCGCGCTCGGCGTGAAGCCGGGCCTCGGCGTGCGCATGCGGCTGGCCTCGCTCGGCGCGGGCAAGTGGCAGAACAGCGGCGGCGACAAGGCGAAGTTCGGCCTCTCGCCGCGCCAGGTGCTGGATCTGTGGAAGAAGCTGCGCGATTCGGACATGACCGACACGCTGCAGCTGCTGCACTTCCACATGGGCTCGCAGATCTCCAACGTGCGCGACATCGCCAACGGCATGCGGGAGGCGACGCGCTATTTCGTCGAACTCTCGCGCCTGGGCGCCAACGTGCGCTACATGGACGTCGGCGGCGGCCTGGGCATCGATTACGAAGGCACGCGTTCGCGCGGCTTCTGTTCTATCAACTACGGCGTGCAGCAGTACGCCAACTCCATCGTGCAGCCGCTCTCCGACGCCTGCGCCGAACACGGGCTGGTGCCGCCGCGCATCGTCACCGAGTGCGGCCGCGCGATGACCGCGCACCACGCGGTGCTGGTGGCGAACGTGGCGGAAGTCGAGGAAGCGCCCGAAGGCCGCATCCCCGACGTGCACGACGACGAGCCGGCGGTGATCCGCCACCTGCGCGAGGTCTACAGCGAGCTGGAGCAGCGCCCGCCGGTGGAGCTGTTCCACGAGGCGCAGCACCACCACGCCGAAGGCCTGCAGCTCTATGCGCTGGGCCAGCTCGACCTGGTGCATCGCGCGCGCATCGACGACCTGTTCTACGCGATCGCGCACTCGGTGCGTAAGCGCCTGAGCTACGACGAGAAGAGCCACCGCGAGCTGCTGGACGAACTCAACGACCGCCTCGTCGACAAGTACTTCGTCAACTTCAGCGTGTTCGAATCGATCCCGGACGTGTGGGCGATCGACCAGGTGTTCCCGATCCTCCCGATCGAACGCCTTGACGAGGAACCCACCCGCCGCGGCGTGCTGGCCGACATGACCTGCGATTCCGACGGCACGGTGAAGACCTATGTCGAGAACGAAGGCCTGGACACCTCGCTGCCGCTGCACGCGCAGCGTCCGGGCGAGACGTACCGCATCGGGTTTTTCCTGGTCGGCGCGTACCAGGAAATCCTCGGCGACATCCACAACCTGTTCGGCGACACCGACGCGGTGGAAGTGCGCATCGAAGGCGACGGTTACCATCTCACCCAGCAGCGCCGCGGCGACACGACGGACGTGATGCTCGACTACGTCGGCTACCGGCTCGACGACCTGCGCGCGGCGTATCGCGAGAAGGTCGCCGCCGCCGCGTTGCCGGCGGAGGAGGCGGCCCGGCTCGATGCCGCGCTGGAAAGCGGGCTCACCGGTTACACCTACCTCGACGACGTGCCGCTGGCATGAGCGACGGGCGAAAGCGGTACCTGGTCCTCGCGTGGCGTACGGAGGGCTTCGACGCGGCGGTGATCGCGCCGCATCATGCGCACCTCGACGCGTTGCGCGACCAAGGCCGGCTGGAACTGGCCGGGCCGTTTTCCGACAGGAGCGGGGGCGCGTACGTGGTGAGGGCGGACGACCTGGCCGAGGCCGAATCGATCGCGTTCGCGGATCCGCTGCATACCACCGGTGCGTCGGACGTCACCGTGCATGAATGGAACGCCGCGCCCTGAGCGGCACACGCGTTCCCCTTATCAACAAACGGAACAAGCAGATGAAAGTTGGCTTCATTGGCCTCGGCGCGATGGGCGCCCCGATGGCCCGCTACGTGCACGCCAAGGGCCTGCTCACCGCGGTGGGCAACCGCACCCAGGCCAAGGCCGACGCGTGCGCCGCCGAACTGAACGTGCGTGCCGCGCGTTCGGCGGCGAACTTCGCCGACTGCGACGTCGTGGTGCTGTGCGTGTCGCTCGACGCCGACGTGCTGGAAAACGTCACCGCGCTGGCCGACGTGCTCAAGCCGGGCGCGATCGTGATCGACCATTCGACCGTCGCCGTGGATACCGCGCGCCGCTGCGCCGCGATGCTGGCGACGCACAACATCGGCTTCCTCGACGCACCGGTGTCCGGCGGCGTGGAAGGCGCGCGCAACGGCAAGCTGTCGGTGATGGTGGGCGGCGAGGCGGACGTACTCGAAACCGCGCGCCCGGTGATCGAAAGCTACGCCGCGCGCATCAGCCACATGGGCGCGACCGGCGCCGGCCAGGCGACGAAAGCCGTGAACCAGGTGCTGGTGGCCGGCATCAACGAAGCTGTCTGCGAAGGGCTCGCGCTGGGCGAGAAGCTCGGCCTGGATCCGGAAAAGCTGCTCCCCACGCTGATGGCGGGCGCGGCGAACAACTGGTTCCTCGACAAGCGCGGCGCGACGATGCTGCGCGACGAGTTCACGCCGGGCTTCAAGTGCGCGCACATGCTGAAGGACCTGCGCATCGTCTCGGCGATCGCTCGCGATACGGGCGTGCGCATGAGCACCGTCGAACAGGCGCTGGCCGACTACGCCGAGCTGATCGAGCGCGGACAGGGCGAGGCGGATACGTCGGCGCTGATCACGCTGAAGCGGGGCGGGTGAGGGTTACGCCGTTTCGGCGGCTTGAGGGCTTCTGCCGGGGCGTTGGAAGGATCGCCTTGTTGCGGGGGCGATCGTTCAACGGCGACGTGCGCCGTGTCCGGGCAAATCCGGTGGGTCCCAGCTTTCGCAGAAACGACGGTTCGGGCGAACTCAGGCCGATGCGCGCCGGACCCGCGTGCGTTCGCCGAGCCGTGCGCCCGCGAACGCGCCCAGCCACGCCAGCAGCAGGCTGGCGCCGATCGCGAGGCGGTTGAAGCGCAGCACCTTCGACAGCGCCATCTCCGGCTGTACCGAAATCAGCACGAACACGGTGGCGGCCCAGAGCAGGGCGACCATGCCCACGGCATACCACGCATAGCGACGTCCGGCGATGGCGCCGCCGACGGCCATCGACAGCAACACGCCCGAGAGGTCGAGCAGCGGCAGCTCGCCCCACGGCGTGGCCTGCACGTGGTGCAGCTTCGCGCCGAACAGGAAACCGACGAGGGCGAACAGCATCAGCCCGACCAGCGAGGCGATGCAGCCCGACAGAATGCGCTTGTCCATCCGATCCCCAGAGATCCCGTTGCGGGATCGCGGCAGTCTAGCTTCGGAATGCGACGGAGGCGGTGATCGCGGTCGCGGGTCGCGATGTGGGGAGCAGTGCGGGGGCATGGGCGACGATGGCTTGGACGTCGGGCGCTCGCGGACGACAACCCGTGCCTTGTGTCACTCCCGCGAATGCGGGCAGCTTGGGCGGCCGATCCGCGGCCCCATCCGCGCCTTTCATGCATGGCGGGCATTCAGGCGGCTGCGCCTCTCTTGGCTAGGGAAACCGTAGCGCTCGGGATTTCCACTTTCGCCGCAATAGCCGGCAAGGACGACGGGTGAATTGCAGCCGGTCCCGCTGCAAGGGGCTCATCGTAAGCGGCCTCGCCGGCGCGAAGCCGGAGAGCGCCACGCCCTTATTTCACCTTGATCGCCATCGCCTGCAGCCCGCCACCGGCGAGCTTGCGCTTGGCGTCGGCGAGGTCGCTGGCGGTGCCGTAAGGGCCCATGCGCACGCGGTAGACCGTGTTGCCGTTGATGCTGGCCGATTCGACGCGCGCGCTGAGGCCGAGCATCGCGATGCGCGCCTTCATCTCCTCCGCCTGGCCGGACGCCTGGAACGCGCCGGCCTGAAGCAGGTAACGGGTTCCGTCGTCGGCGGATGCGCTCGCAGCGGCCGGCGTTGTCGCGGCCGTTGGGGCCGTGGACGTGCTGGCGGAAGGGGTGTTCGTCGGCGTCGAAGCCGTGGTCGTGGCCGGTTTCGGCGTGCTGACGGGGATTGGCGTGCGCGAGGGAACGGTATCGGTTTCCACCGGACGCGGCAGCGGCGCGGCGGTCGGCGCGATCGGCGTTGGCGTGGCTGCCGCGTCGGCATCCTCGGCGGCCTGGCGCGCCTGCTTCTCGCGCTCGGCGGCGCGCTTGGCCTCCGCCTTCTCGCTGGCGGCGAGTTCGGCGTCCGACATCGGCACTTCACGACCCGGAAGCAGGGTGTAGAAGTCGTAATCGGTGTCCTTCTTCGCCGGCGTTTCGGCGGGCTCGCGCTTGCCCTTGGATGGCGCGGGCGCGGCTTCGTCGGCGATGGGCTCCTCGTCGGCGCCGCTCACCGTCGCGGGCTCGGCGTCGGGGTTGGGCTGCGGGCGGAAGAAGCCGTCGCCGCTGGACTTGAAGTACTTCGGCGCGACCAGGATCGCCACCACCGCCAGCAGGACGCCCAGCACCATCCACGCCCAGCCGGGCAGGCTGCTGTCGCCGCCGGACTTGCGCCGCGCCTGGGACTTGCCTCGCTTTGCCGCCACTTACATCACCTCGGGGGCGCTTACGCCCAGCAGTTCGAGACCGTTCGCCAGCACCTGCCGCGTCGCCATCGCGAGCACGAGACGCGCGTCGCGGGTGTTGGCGTCGTCGACCAGGAACTGGTGGTCGTTGTAGTACGTCTGGAAGGTCTGCGCCAGCTCGAGCAGGTAGGCGGCGATCTGGTGGGGTTCCAGGTCGCGGCCGGCCGTTTCGACGACATCGGCGTAGCGCAGCAGCGTGGCGATCAGCTCGCGCGCGGGCGCATCGTCCAGGTCGAGCGGCTGGGCCAGGCCGTTGGCGGCGTCGAACGACAGCCCGCGCTCCTTCAGCTGGCGCATCAGGCCGTGCATGCGCGCGTGCGAAACCTGCACGTAGTACACCGGGTTGTCGAGCGACTGGCTGCGCGCGAAGTCGATGTCGAAGGTCAGCTGCGAGTCGGGCTTGCGCGCGATCAGGAACCAGCGCGTCGCGTCGCGGCCGACCTCGTCGATCAGGTCGCGCAGCGTGACGTAGCTGCCGGCACGCTTGGACAGCTTCACTTCCTCGCCGCCGCGCATGACGGTGACCATCTGGTGCAGCACGTATTCCGGCCAGCCTTCCGGGATGCCGCAATCCAGCGCCTGCAGGCCGGCGCGCACGCGGGCCAGCGAGCCGTGGTGATCGGCGCCCAGTTCGGTGATCGCGCGCTCGTAACCCCGCAGCCACTTGCTGCGGTGGTAGGCCACGTCCGGCACGAAGTAGGTGTACGTGCCGTCGGACTTGCGCATCACGCGGTCCTTGTCGTCGCCGAAGTCGGTCGTGCGCAGCCACAGCGCGCCGCCTTCCTCGTAGGTGTGACCGTGGGCGACGAGCTCGCGCACCGTCTCGTCCACCTTGTTGTCGGTGTAGAGCGAGGACTCCAGGAAGTAGACGTCGAAGGAGACGCCGTAGGCTTCCAGGTCCAGGTTCTGCTCGCGACGCAGATAGGCCACGGCGAAGTGACGGATCGCGTCGAGATCGTTCGCGTCCTTCGCGCCGGTGACGACGTGACCTTCCACCTCGACGCTGTCGCCGCGCAGGTAGGACGCCGCGACGTCCTTGATGTAGTCGCCGCGATAGCCGTCTTCCGGCCAGTCCGGATGCTCCGGACCCTTGCCGAGCGCGCGTGCCTGCACCGAAATGGCGAGGTTGTTGATCTGCGCGCCGGCGTCGTTGTAGTAGAACTCGCGCGCCACGTTCCAGCCGTTGGCATCGAGTACGCGCGCGATGCAGTCGCCGATCACCGCCGCGCGGCCATGGCCGACGTGCAGCGGACCGGTCGGATTGGCCGACACGTATTCCACGCCGGCGCGATGGCCCTTGCCGCTCTCGTTGCGGCCGTATGCGGCGCCACGCGCCAGCACGTCGCCGATCTGCCGGCGCCATGCGGCTTCGTCGACGTGGAAGTTGATGAAGCCGGGTCCGGCGATCTCGACCTTGGCCAGGTCCGCGGTCGTGGGCAACGCATCGACCAGCGCCTGCGCGATCGCGCGCGGGTTCGAGCGTGCGGGCTTGGCCAGCAGCATGGCGGCGTTGGTGGAGAAGTCGCCCTGCCCGGCATTCTTTGGGCGCTCGATGACGAACTCGGGCGTGGCCAGGTCGGCCGGCAGGGTGCCTGCGGCGCGGAGGGCGTCGATGGCCTGCGCCACCAGGGCGCGGAGAGTGGATTTCACGGGAATGGGCGGGGTGCTGCGGGACCGCGCATTGTACGCGAGCGGGCGTGCCGGGCCGGGCGTTCACAGCCAGCCCCGGGCGGCCAGCGAGACCGGCGTCCCGTCGCCGACCACGATGTGGTCGAGCAGCCGCACCTCGACCAGCGCCAGCGCTTCCTTGAGTCGCACGGTGATGCTGCGGTCGGCGCCGCTGGGCTCTGGATTGCCGCTGGGGTGGTTGTGGCCGCAGATCGCCGCGGCCGCGTTAAGCGCCAGCGCGCGGCGCACGACCTCGCGCGGGTGGACGTGGGCGCCGTCGATGGTGCCGTGGAAGAGTTCCTCGAAGGCGATCGCGCGGTGTCGCGTGTCGAGGAACAGCACCGCGAACACCTCGCGCGATCGCCCGCGCAGCCGCTGCGAGAAATAGCGCCCGGCAGCGGGCGGATCGCTGAGCAGCGCGCCGCGCTCGAGTTCCGCGCCGAGCATGCGGTTCCCGAGTTCCAGCGCCGCCGCCAGCCGGCACGCGCGGGCCGGGCCCAGACCGGGCAGTTGCGTCAGCGCGTCCGGCGGCTGTTCGAGCAGCGCGCGCAGCGGGCCGTGTGCCTGCAGCAGCTCGCGCGCCGTGGTCACGGCATCGCGTCCGCGCAGGCCCGAGCCGAGGAAGATCGCCAGCAGTTGCGCGTCGGAAAGCGCGCTCGCGCCGAACGCGAGCAGGCGCTCGCGCGGGCGTTCGTCGGGTGGCCATTCGCGGATGTGCATGGGCGCAAGGGGTGAGGGAGGAATGAGGGCGGGCGGCCGCCGTTGCGCGGGGCGATGCACCACTGAGCACCGACCCGCGCCGCATCACGAGCCCGCACCACCGCACTCGTGTGACGGCCGCCCGCCATGGGCGTATTGCATCGCGTCGGCGCGGCGGGCGCAGGCGGGCTGGGCAGGTCATTCGGGTAAGCTAAACACCGATTCGGCGGTAGGTATTTTCCAGATGGTCGAGCCCGGCTCCCTGCGCGGACGCAAAATCCTGCTGTGCGTGTGCGGCGGCATCGCCGCGTACAAATCGGCCGAACTGGTGCGCCGTCTGCGCGACGCCGGTTGCGAGGTGACGGTGGCGATGACCGGGAACGCGCAGCACTTCGTCGGCACGACCACGTTCCAGGCGTTGTCGGGCCGGCCGGTGCGCACCTCGCTGTGGGATGCCGCCGCGGAAGCCGCGATGGGGCACATCGAACTGGCGCGCTGGGCCGATCGCATCGTGCTCGCGCCCGCCACGGCGAACACGCTGGCGAAACTGGCGCACGGGTTCGCCGACGATCTGGTCAGCACGTTGTGCCTGGCGACCACGGCGCCGATCACGATCGCGCCCGCGATGAACCACCGCATGTGGCTGCATCCGGCCACGCAGGCCAACATCGCGACGCTGCGCGAACGCGGCGTGCAGGTCGTCGGACCGAACGACGGCCCGCTCGCCGAAGGCGAATCCGGCCCGGGCCGCATGAGCGAGCCGGCGGAAATCCTGGCCGCACTCGAGCAGGCCTTCGCATGAGCGCCACCCAACGCCTGCGTGGAACGCGCATCGTGGTGAGCGCCGGCCCCACGTACGAGGACATCGATCCGGTCCGCTTCATCGGGAACAGGAGCAGCGGGAAGATGGGCTTCGCCGTCGCCCAGGCCGCGGCCCGCGCCGGCGCGCAGGTGGTGCTGGTGGCCGGACCGGTGTCGCTGCCCACGCCCGAGGGCGTGACGCGCATCGACGTGCGTTCGGCCGCGCAGATGCACGAGGCCGTGCTCGCGCAGCTGCCGGCCGATATCTACATTGGCGCCGCGGCAGTGGCGGATTTCGCACCGATGCAGGCCGCCGCGAACAAGATCAAGAAGACCGCCGGGCAGGACACGCTGACCCTGACGCTGGTGCGCACGCGCGACATCCTTGCCGATATCGCCGCGCACGAGCATCGACCGCGGCTGGTGGTGGGTTTCGCCGCCGAGACCGACCACGTCGAGGCCTACGCGCGGCACAAGCTGCAGAACAAGCGCCTGGACCTGATCGCCGCCAATCGCGTGGGCGTGGCCGGCAGCGGGTTCGAGAGCGACGACAACACGCTGGCCGTCTACGCCGCCGATGGTGCGAGCCACGTGCTCGGCCCGGCACCGAAGACCGCGCTGGCCGACGACCTGCTCGGACTGATCGCCGCGCGCCTTCCGGGCTGACGCCGCGGTTGGCACGGCCCTTGCGTCGTTTTCGCAGGATGCTTCCCGGAGCGTTTCCGGATTGACCGCCGAACGACGATCCACCCGTTCGCGCCCATCGATGCCGGCGCGAACCCTCAACGACGGACCGCATGAACCACACGCTCGAACTGAAGATCCTCGACCCGCGCTTCGGCGGCGAATGGCCGCTGCCGACCTACGCCACGCCCGCCAGCGCCGGCCTCGACCTGCGCGCCGCGCTGGACGAGCCGCTGACGCTGCAACCCGGCGACACCGCGCTGGTGCCGTCGGGACTGGCGATCCACCTGGGCGATCCGACGATGTGCGCGGTGATCCTGCCGCGTTCGGGCCTGGGGCATAAGCACGGCATCGTGCTCGGCAATGGCACGGGGCTCATCGATGCCGACTACCAGGGGCCGCTGCTGATCAGCGTGTGGAACCGCGGTCGGGAGGCTTTTACGATGCAGCCGGGGGACCGCATCGCGCAGCTGGTGATCCTGCCGATCGTGCGGGCGCAGCTTGCGGTGGTGGACGAATTCGAAACCAGCGCGCGTGGCACGGGCGGCTTCGGCCACACCGGCGTCCGTTGACAAAGGGGATGGGGATGAAGGGTCTGGAAAAAGGGCAACTCGCGGCCGGCGCCGCGCACCTGAAAGTGGTGCTGCCGCTGGTGGTCGCGCTGTTCGTACTGCTGGCGGCATTTTTCGCCTGGAGCGGCTGGCAGCTGCATCGCGACAGCGCGCGCCAGCTGGCCATCGCCCAGGCGCGCAACGCCGCCGTCGAAGGCGCGACGAAGGCGCTTGGCGCCGAACAGAAGCAGCTCGCCGAACGCCTCGCCGCACCCACGCTGCAGGCCGCGCTGACCGCCGGCGACCTGGCGGCGGCGGCGCAGGAACTCGGCAAGGGCTGGAACGGCGCGAGCGATGTCGCGGTGCTGCCGCTGGACCTGACCGCCGAGTACGCCGCGCTGCCGAAGGGCGGCTACGGGCGGCTGGGCGTGATCGAAGCGGCGATCGCGGCCAATCGCCCGGTGTCCGGCCTGGTCCGCCACAACGGCGGGCCGCAGCTGGCGCTGGCCGCGCCGGCCCGCGTCGCCGATCGTGTCGTCGGCGTGGCCTACGTGCGACTGCCGATCAATCGGATCGCAGCGGGCCTGGAGCAGGTGAATGTCGCCGACGACAGCTACCTGGCGCTGCGCCAAGGTGGGTTCAGCGCTATCGAGCGCGGCGACAGGAGCCTGTCCGGCGGCGCCGAGGCGCTGGCCGCGAAGGTGCCGGGCAGCGACCTGCGCGTCGCCGCCGCGGTGCCGGACGTGGCCGGCGGCCCGTTCGGACTTGGCGCGCTGGGGTGCTTCATTGCCGCAGCGGTCTTTGTGCTGCTGGCGTTCCTGGCGTGGCGTGCTCCGCAGTTCGCGGCAAAGCGCAACCTCCCTGAACAGGAAGATGAAGGGGCCGTTCAGACGCTGGCGGAGAGCATTGAGGCCAATCCCCCTGAACCGGTAACCGCCCCCGTGACTCCCCCGAAGCCTGTTGCCCCCGTCCCGTCCGTCACCATCGACCGTGGCATCTTCCGCGCATACGACATCCGCGGTGTCGTCGGCCAGTCGCTGGACGCGGGCGTGGCGGAACTGATCGGGCACGCGATCGGCTCGCTGATGCACGAGAAGGGCCTGACCGACATCGTCGTCGGCCGCGACGGCCGTCTGTCCGGGCCGGCGCTGGTGGAAGGCCTGATCGCCGGCCTGCGCAAGGCCGGCCGCAACGTCATCGACATCGGCCTCGCGCCGACGCCGGTCGTGTACTTCGGCGCCTATCACCTGCGCGCCGGCTCCTGCGTCTCGGTGACCGGCAGCCACAATCCGCCGGACTACAACGGCTTCAAGATCGTCGTCGGCGGCGAGACGCTCTCCGGCGACGCCATCACCGACCTGTACGCCCGCATCGCCGACGACCGCCTGCACATGGGCGACCTGGGGTCGCTGGTCCAGCGCGACATCTCGGAGGACTACGTCCAGCGCATCGCATCCGACGTGCAGATCGACCGTCCGCTTCGCGTGGTCGTCGACGCCGGCAACGGCGTGGCGGGCGAGATCGGACCGCGCGTGCTGGCGGCGATCGGCGCCGACGTGACGCCGCTGTATTGCGACATCGATGGCACCTTCCCGAACCACCATCCGGACCCGAGCGAGCCGCACAACCTCACCGACCTGATCCGCATGGTGCAGCGCCTGGAGGCCGACGTCGGCATCGCCTTCGACGGCGACGGCGACCGTCTGGGCGTGGTCACGCGCGAGGGCGAGAACATCTTCCCGGACCGCCTGCTGATGCTGTTCGCGGCGGACGTGCTCGAGCGCAACCCGGGCGCGGTGATCCTGTTCGACGTGAAGTGCACCGGGCGCCTGCCGGGGCACATCCTGCGCCACGGCGGCAGCCCGCTGATGTGGAAGACGGGCCATTCGTTGATCAAGGCCAAGATGCGCGAGACCGACGCGGAACTGGCCGGCGAGATGAGCGGCCACTTTTTCTTCAAGGAGCGCTGGTACGGCTTCGACGACGGCATTTACTCGGCCGCACGCCTGCTGGAGATCCTCGCCGCGCAACCGCGTTCGCCAAGCGAGACGCTCGCCGCGCTGCCCAACGGCATCTCCACGCCGGAGATCAAGGTCGATGCGCCGGACGGCGACCCGCACAGCTTCGTGGAGTGGTTCCGCGACGAGGCGAAGTTCGAGGGCGCGCGCCTGTCGACCATCGACGGCCTGCGCGTGGACTGGCAGGACGGCTGGGGCCTGGTGCGTGCGTCCAACACCACGCCGGTGCTGGTGATGCGCTTCGATGCGGATTCGCCGGAGGCGCTGGCGCGCATCAAGGCGGAATTCCGCACGCAGCTGCTGGCGCTGCGGCCGGACCTGGCACTGCCTTTCTGAGCGAGGAACGAGGGGAGAGGAACGAGAACCGGGTGATGGGCGCTTCGATCAGGCGTTCGCAGCGGACTCGTTGATTTCCTTGCCCCGAAGAAGAAGGCCGGCGGTTTGTCACCGTCGGCCTTCTGTTTTCCGGGTTCCCAGTACAGGTTCGGGGTCGGTCCTGCGAGACGCCTGCTGCTCCCGTTTCTGGTTCCTCTCCGCTGGTTCCTAGCTCCTGGGCTGCCTGAGCGCGTGATAACGCTCCAGCGCCGCGGCGAGCTCCTCGTCGATCACCTCGCGCTCGGCCAGCTGCTGGACGAGCAATTCCTGCTGGCGGATCAACTGGTCGTGCTGGATGCGCACGTTCTGCTGCGCCGGCTTGGGCACCGGCTTGCCGGACAGTTCGTTCTCGCCGGCGCGACGCAGCAGCGCGATGAGCGTGTCGCGACGACCTTCCACGCCCAGGCGCGAGGCCTTGATCGATTCGTCCATCACCGCCTGGCGTTCGCCGAAGGCGCGCCGCAGGTCGTCCTCGGTCGCGTAGGACTCGGCCATGGCGCGATCGCGACGGTTCTTCGCTTCGTCGAGCGCCGCCTTTTCCTTGTCCAGCTTCGCCTGCGCCTCGGCCGCGGCGCGCTCCTGCGCGGTCAGCGCGCGCGCCACTTCCTTGGTCGCCAGGCCGCTTCTGGCATTGATCTCGGTGCGCGCGTTGTCCACGGCGTGGGCAGGCAGCGCATCGCCGCACACGCGGGCGCCGTTCTCGTTCCAGCAGTACAGCTTCTTGGCGGCGCCTTCGCCGGATTTCTTCTGGGCGATGGCGACACCGGTCGTGGCGAGCATCAACGTGCAGGCGAGCAGCGGCAGAGTGCGGTTCATGACGTCAGCAAAGTCCGAAGGAGCCGTCGGGAATTCCCCCAGAAACATGCAAGAGTCACGCCAGCGTCGCTGCCGGCGTATTGCGTCACGCTCAGGCGGCCTCATCGCTCCCGTAAGCCTGCCGATACGCCAGCAGGCGCTCGCGCTGCGCGGCGAGTTCCGGATGCCCGCCGGCGAAGGCGAGCAGGTCGGCCAAGGTCGCGACCGCGATGACCGGCAACCCATGGTCGGCCGCGACCGATTGTGCCGCTGAGCGTCGGGTTTTGGCCGGGTCGATGGCTTCCTGCCGATCGAGCGCAATCACGATCCCCGCCGTTTCGCCACCTGCGTCACGAATCAGTCCGAGCGCCTCGCGGATCGCGGTGCCGGCGGTGATCACGTCGTCCACGATCAGCACGCGCCGGCCGGCGAGTGGCGCGCCGATCAGGTTGCCGCCTTCGCCGTGCGTCTTGGCTTCCTTGCGGTTGAATGCGACCGGCAGGTCGCGACCGCGACGCGCGTACTCGCAGGCCAGCGCGGTCGCCAGCGGGATGCCCTTGTAGGCCGGGCCGAACAGCAGGTCGAAGCCGACACCGTGCGCGTCGATCGCATCGGCGTAGCACGCGGCCAGCCCGGCGAGCGCGGCGCCCGAATCGAAGCGCCCGGCGTTGAAGAAATACGGGCTCTGGCGGCCCGACTTGAGGGTGAACTCGCCGAAGCGCAGGGCATCGACACGCAGGGCCAGGTCGAGGAATCGGGCGCGGTGGTCTTGGGTCATGTCGTCGGGTGCGGATGGAGGGATTGCAGCATCACGTGCTGCGGGCCGGCGCTGCCGCCGTGGAAAAGCTCGCCGGTGTCGGTGAAGCCGGCCTTGCGGTAGGCGGCGATCGCCGGGGCGTTGATGCAGTTCACCGTCAGCACCAGCAGTTCGCGATCGGGATGGCGCCGGCGCAGGTCCTCGCAGCAGGCTTCCATCGCCATGCGGCCGTAGCCGCGACCCTGGTGGCGGTGGTCGATCACGAACGCACGCAGGCCCACGCTGGGCGCGCCGAGCGAACGCCCGACGACGGCATTGGGTGCGAAATCGAGCCGGTAGAAGCCGACGACGACGTCGTCGGCGATCACCGACATCGCCTCGCTCATCGGATCGCGCAGCGTGTCGCCGAGGTTGAAGGCGGTGTCGCCGACGTAGCGATACTGGTCCGGAGCCACGCGCAGCGCCCGCACCGAATGCGCGGCGGGCGAATCGGGATCCACGATCGGTTCGACGCGGACGCGGGCGGTGACGGCGGACATGGCGTTCATGATAGCCCCGAGCCGATTCGAGCCGTTCCGTGCGGCGCCGCGCGAGGGGCTATGATCGCCGGCACATCGTAGTGGAGTGCGCATGCGCATCATCAGTTTCAACGCCAACGGCCTGCGCTCGGCCGCCAACAAGGGCTTCTTCGACTGGTTCCGCACGCAGGACGCCGACGTGTTGTGCGTTCAGGAAACCAAGGCGCAGGAACACCAGCTCGCCGGTCCGCAGTTCCTGCCCGAGGGCTACCGTGCGTGGTTCAAGGACGCGATCACCAAGAAGGGCTACAGCGGCGTCGCGATCTACAGCAAGCGCGAGCCGGACGAGGTGCGCACGTCGATGGGGTGGGCCCCGTTCGACGATGAAGGCCGCTACATCGAGGCGCGATTCGGCAACCTGAGCGTGGTGTCGTTCTACATCCCGTCGGGCTCGTCGGGCGAGGAGCGGCAGGGGTTCAAGTTCAAGGTGATGGACTGGCTGAAGCCGCACCTGGACGAATGGCTCGCCAGCGGGCGCGAATACGTGCTGTGCGGCGACTGGAACATCGTGCGTTCCAGGCTCGACATCAGGAACTGGACGAGCAACCAGAAGAACTCCGGCTGCCTGCCGCCCGAGCGCGAATGGCTGAACGGCCTGTGCGTGGACACGGCCGGCTGGGTCGACGCGTACCGCGCGCTGCACGCGGAAGGGCAGGACTACACCTGGTGGAGCAACCGCGGCGCCGCGCGCGCGAACAACGTGGGTTGGCGCATCGATTACCAGCTGGTCACGCCGAACCTGGCGCCGAAGCTGCGCGCCTGTTCGATCCTGCGCGAACCGCGTTTCTCCGACCACGCGCCGTTCAGCGTCGACTATGACCTCTGAGAACGCGCAGTCGCAGGCGCCGCAGCAACGCAAGGGCTGGCGCCTGGTCGCGGCCAACCTGCGCGAGCCGAAAGTCCTGGTGATGCTGTTGCTGGGCTTCAGCTCCGGCATTCCGATCTACCTGGTCGGCAACACGCTCGGCTACTGGATGCGCGAGAACGCGATCGAGCTGTCGACGATCGGTTTCCTCTCGTGGGTCGGCCTGGCGTACTCGCTGAAATTCCTGTGGGCGCCGCTGATCGACAAGCTCGATGCGCCGCTGCTCGGGCGGCTCCTTGGGCGACGTCGCGGCTGGATGCTGCTCGCGCAGATCGTGTGCGCTGCCGGGCTCACCGGCATGGCGATGGTGCAGCCGCAGGAAGGCCGGCTGATGCTCGGCGGCGTCGAACTCGACCAGCTGGTGGTGTTCGGCGCGATGGCATTGATCGTCGCGTTCGCTTCGGCGACGCAGGACATCGTGATCGACGCCTGGCGCATCGAGATCGCCTCCAGCAACGAGCAGCAGGGCCTGCTGACGGCGACGTCGGCGCTGGGCTATCGCGGCGCGCTGCTGGTCACCGACTCGCTGATCCTCATCTTCGCCGCGCACATCGGCTGGTCGATGTCGTACGAACTCATGGCCGCGCTGATGGGCGTGGGCATCGTCGCCACGTTGCTGGCGCGCGAGCCCGCGGCGAGCGTGCAGGCCGCCGCCGCACCGCATGCGTCGATGCTGTCCGTGCAGGGCCTGTACGACGCCATCGTCGCGCCGTTCGTCGTGTTCTTCCGTGCACACGGCAAGTGGGCGCTGGTGATGCTGTTGGCGATCAGCCTGTACCGGCTGCCCGATTTCGTGCTCGGCCCGATGGCGAACCCGTTCTACGCCGACCTCGGCCTGGACAAGGAAACCGTCGGCGCGGTCCGCGGCAGCTTCGGCCTGCTGGCGACGACGCTGGGCATCGCCGCCGCCGGGCTGTGCGCGGTGCGGTTCGGCTTCTTCGCGACGCTGATGGCCGGCGCGGTGCTGGGCCCCGGCTCGAACCTGGCGTTCTCGTACCTGGCGCTGCACGGCGCCGACGCCGGTGTCTTCACGGCGGTGATGGTGATCGACAATTTCTGCTCCGGCTTCGCCGGGGTGGCGCTGATCGGTTACATGTCCAGCCTGACCAGCGCCGGCTACACCGCCACGCAGTACGCGTTGCTCAGTTCGTTCTACGCCTTGCCCGGAAAGGTCCTGAAGGGCCTGTCGGGCTGGACCATCGAACAACTGGAAGTGGGCCGCAGTTTGCTGGAGGCGTATTCGCTATTCTTCGCCGGAACGGCCCTGATCGGCATACCGGCGCTGCTGTTGTGCCTGGTCCTGGCCGCTCGCCGGACCGGCGCGACCGCGCGCACGCCGGCGGTGGAATGACCAGGCCCGGCCTGGAAGGAACCTGCATGACCGACATCATCCTGCACGACATCGACCCGCTGCTCCTCGATCGCGTCAAGCGCGTGGCCCAAGCGCGCTCGTGGCCGCTGCAGGAAGCGCTGGTGCATCTGCTCGAACACGGCCTTTTTGCCTGCGAAGCCGAGCTGGCGGCACGTTTCACCGATTCCGATGCGATGGCGCTGCAGGCGGCGATCGCCGCGCTGGAACACATCCCGAGCGATCCGGGTTTCTCGAAGATCGGCCGCATGGAGCGTCCGGCGGATGTCGCCGCGCTCCCGCTGGAAAATCAGGGCCTGACCGACGTCGACCGCGACCTGATGGCCTACGCCCAGAAGGGCTGACGGCGGGATGACGGCCGCGTCAGGCGGCCGGATGCACCACGCCGAGCACGCGCGGCCCGCGCGCGCCGGTCACGCTGGGGAGATTGCCGGGCAGACCCGACAGCGTCTGCCGTGCCAGCCACGCGAACCCCATCGCCTCGACGAAATCCGGATCGACGCCGTGATGCGCGGTCGATTCGACCGCCACGCCCGGCAGATGCGCACCGATGCGCTCGATCAGGCGCGGGTTGTGCACGCCGCCGCCGCACGCCAGCACTCGACGCGTGGCCGGCTGGTGCGCGCGCAACGCGTCGGCGATGGTGATCGCGCTCAGTTCCAGCAACGTCGCCTGCACGTCGGCGGGCGATTCGTCGCCGTCGAGGCGGCGTTCGACCCACGGCAGGTGGAACTGCTCGCGGCCGGTGCTCTTGGGCGGCGGCAGCATGAACCACGGCTCCTCGAGCATGCGCGCCAGCAGCTCGGCATCCAGCGTGCCCTGCGCGGCGAACGCGCCGCCGGCGTCGAACGCCGCGCCGGTGTGGCGGTGGCACCACGCATCGAGCAGGCAGTTCGCCGGGCCGGTGTCGAAGCCGCGTACCGGTCCGTTCGCCGGCAGCAGCGTGAAGTTGGCGATGCCGCCGAGGTTCAGCACCGCACGATCTTCGGAGGCATCGGCCAGCAATGCGGCATGCAGCGCCGGCAGCAGCGGGGCGCCGTGGCCACCGGCGGCGACGTCGCGGCGGCGGAAATCGGACGCGGTCGCGATGCCGGTGCGTTCGGCGATCAGTCCGCCGTCGCCCATCTGCCAGGTAAAGGGGCGGCGGCCATCGAAACGCGCGCCGTCCGGGCGATGGCGGACGGTCTGTCCGTGCGAGCCGATCGCGTGCACCTCCGCCGCCGGGACGCCGGCGTCATCGAGCAGGCGCAGCGCGGCGTCGGCGAAGGCTTCGGCGATCTGCATGTCCAGCGTGCCCAGTTCGTCCAGCGATTGCGCGTCGAGGCCCTGGCCGAGGGCGACCAGTCGCGTGCGCAGCGCTTCGTCCCAGGCGTACGTGCGGCCGAGCAGCAACTCGACCGTATCGCGGGAACCGGGGCGACGTTCGAAACGGACCAGCGCGGCGTCGATGCCGTCCGCGCTGGTACCCGAGATCAGGCCGACGAAAAGACCGTCGACGGCAGAGCCGTCCACCGGCCCGGCCGGGTTGTGGGGCATGTCAGGCCTTGGTCTTGGCGGACTTGGCCGGCTTGCGCGCGGCCGGCGACGTCTGGGAGACGTCGGCGTAGATGATGTTCTCGACCTTCTGGATGCGCGCCAGCGCCACGGCCGTCTGTGCGCGGAACTGCGCCAGCGCGGCGCCCGACAGCGGTTCCGGCGGCGGCATGGTGATCGAGAGCGGGTTGCGGTGCGCGCCGTTCACGCGGAATTCGTAATGCAGGTGCGGGCCGGTCGACATGCCGGTGCTGCCGACGTAGCCGATCACCGTGCCCTGCGCGATGCGCTGGCCCCGACGGATCTTCGCCACGCGCGACATATGGCCGTACAGCGTGGTGTAGCCGCGGCCGTGGTCGAGCACCACCGCGTTTCCGTAACCACCGTGCCAGCCGGCGGAGACGACACGCGCGTCGCCGGCCGCCATGATCGGCGTGCCCGTGCGCGCGGCGTAGTCCACGCCCTTGTGCATGCGCATGCGGCCCAGCACCGGGTGGCGACGCGCACCGAAGCCCGAGGTCAGGCGCGCATACGGGATCGGCATGCGGATGAAGCTCTTCTTCAGCGGACGACCGTCGCCGGTGAAGTACTCGGCCTTGCCGTTGCGCTCGAAACGGAAACCGGTGTGCAGCTTGCCGCCGGTGGTGAAGGTCGCCGCCAGCACGGGGCCGGTGCGCAGCAGTTCGCCTTCGCGCCAGATCTGCTCGACCACCACGCTGAAGCGGTCGTTCGCGCCGACGTCCTCGTTGAAGTCGATGTCGTACTTGAAGATCTCGTCGGTCAGCGTGTTGATGTTGTTGCCCGACAGGCCCAGCTTGCGCGCCGAGCGGAACAGCGACTTGCCGACCTTGCCGCTGATCACCACGGTGCGGGTTTCGGTCGGGCGGACGATGACTTTCTCGGTGACCTTGTCCCCGGCGACCGACAGCTCGACGCGATGGCTGTCGTCGCGGTCGTAACGGAACGTGCGCAGCTCGCCGCTGACCGGCAGGTCGAACGCGAGTTCGGTGCCGGGCTTCAGGCGCGTCAGCACGGACTTGTCGCCCGGCACGGCGTCCAGGATCCGGTGCATGGTCGACGCCGGCAGGTCGAGATCCTCGAACACCGCGCCCAGCGTCTGGCCGCGCTCGACGCGCACGATCTGCCAGCTGTCGCCGTTATGGCCCTTCAGGCGGGCCAGCGGCAGCGGCGGCAGCGCGAGCGCCAGCGAACTGCGCTGCGCATGCATCGGCGCGGGGGCATTGGAAGTGTGGCCGAAACCGGGCACGATCGCCGCGACCAGTACGCCGAGCGTCGCGAACAGGCTCGCGTGCGCCCAGTGGCGACGCGTCCAGCGGCCGTTGAAACCCCGGGACACCTGGGTCGCCGACACCGGACGATGCAGAGCGGCTTCGCGTAGCGCCTTGAGACGTTGGCGCCGATCCGTACCGTTCTCGGAAGCTGTCATTTTGGTGTCCCGCGCGCAGGTGTGAAGGCCGTGTAGCGGCGTTACCATAGAGGTGCGAGCAGTGTGCGTCAAACCCTTGAACTGAATAGGGTTTTTCTTCACGTGCCCCGGCGGTTATGTTTAACCGTGATTTAACCCGAATCCATGATCGTGATCGCATTGCGCGTTCACCATTCACCAGCGAGTCTCACTTTGCCGCCCCAGATTTCCGCCCCTGTCCAAGATGCCCTCGACCTGATCGGCCGCGGGGCCGAGGAGATCCTCAAACGCGAGGAACTCCAGGCCCGTCTCCAGCTGGGCCGCCCCTTGCGCATCAAGGCCGGTTTCGACCCCACCGCGCCCGACCTGCACCTCGGCCACACCGTGCTGCTCAACAAGATGCGGCAGTTCCAGGACCTGGGGCATCAGGTGATCTTCCTGATCGGCGACTTCACCGGAATGATCGGCGACCCGACCGGCAAGAACGTCACCCGCAAGCCGCTCACCCGCGAGGACGTGCTGGCCAACGCGCAGACCTATGCCGAGCAGGTGTTCAAGGTGCTGGACAAGGACCGCACCGAAGTGCGCTTCAACTCCGAGTGGTTCGGCCAGATGGGCGCGGCGGACATGATCAGGCTTGCCGCGCAGCACACCGTCGCACGCATGCTCGAACGCGACGACTTCGCCAAGCGCTATGCGGCGCAGCAGTCGATCGCGATCCACGAATTCCTGTATCCGCTGGTGCAGGGCTACGACTCGGTCGCATTGAAGGCCGACGTCGAACTCGGCGGCACCGACCAGAAGTTCAATCTGCTGATGGGCCGAGGCCTGCAGGAGCACTACGGCCAGCCGCCGCAGATCGTGCTGACGATGCCGTTGCTGGAAGGCTTGGACGGCGTCAACAAGATGTCCAAGTCGCTGGGCAACTACATCGGCATCAACGAGCCGGCGATCGACATCGTCACCAAGACGATGAAGATCGACGATGTGCTGATGTGGCGCTGGATCGACCTGTTGAGCTTCGACATCGGCATCGCAGAGGCGGCGCAGCTCAAACGCGACATCGCAGGCGGCCAGCTGAATCCCCGCGACCTGAAACTGCGCCTGGCGCGTGAGCTTGCGGCACGCTTCCAGGGCGAATCCGCCGCGGAGCAGGCCGTCGCGGGCTGGAATGCCGCCGTGCGTGGCGAGGGCGATACCGCGTCGCTGCCGATCAACGACGTCGCCGTGCCGGCGGAAGGGCTGCGCATCGCTGCGTTGCTGACGGCGGTGGGCCTGACGCCCAGCAATTCCGAAGCGAACCGCAAGCTGAAGGAACGCGCGGTGCGCATCGACGGCGAAGTCGTCGAGGACGCGCAGCGTGTGTTCGCGCCGGGCTTCGAAGGCGTGCTCGCGGTCGGCAAGCGCACGTTCGCGCGTATTCGCCTGGTCGCGGCGTGATGCTTCGGCGCGTGCGATCGCGCACGCGTTCATGCGTCACGCGTGGCGTTCGCGAAGGCCTAAAAAAATTTCTTCGAAGACCTCTTCCAATTCGTGTTGTGCGTGTGCACAATGCGCGCCCCGCCGAGGTGAATCACTGACGCGGGGCGCGGTTGAAGCGGCGGATTTCGAGGGGCGG
>NZ_JADWPE010000007.1 GCF_017308985.1 Lysobacter changpingensis
CCGCCCCTCGAAATCCGCCGCTTCAACCGCGCCCCGCGTCAGTGATTCACCTCGGCGGGGCGCGCATTGTGCACACGTGTTCGGGCTTTGGGAAGGGGGTTCGTCGAACTTCATCTATTGACTCGCGCAGGGCGCTGCCGGATGTTCCGCTCTCCCTTCTTCACGCCGCCCCGGAGCCCCGTATGACCGCCTTCCGACTGCTGCTCGCCTGCTGCGGCCTCGCCCTGTCCGGCTGCGCCACCGGCGCGGACGCGCCGTGGGTCGAGGTGGGAGGTCAGCGCTATTCCGTGGAAGTGGCCGACGACGATGCCGAGCGGGCCCGCGGTCTCATGTTCCGCGACGAAATGGCGAAAGACCACGGAATGCTGTTCATCCACGAGCGCCAGGAGCCGCTCGCCTACTGGATGAAGAACACGAAGATCCCCCTGGACATCCTCTACTTCGATTCCGCCCGCAGACTGGTCTCGCAGCAGCGCGACGTGCCGCCGTGCTCGCTGGGCGACGGCTGCCCGCCGTACCCGAGCGACGCGCCCGCGCGCTACGTGCTGGAACTCAACGCCGGCGAAGCCGCGCGGCTGAAGCTGGAAGACGGAACGGAGCTGACGTTCGGCCCCGGGCTCGCGAGCCCCTGATCCGGCCGGAGAATCGGCCTGGAAAGCCGCCTCAGAGCGGCATCATCTCGAAATCGTCCTTGGTGACGCCGCAATCCGGGCACGTCCAGGTGTCCGGCACGTCTTCCCAGCGGGTGCCCGGGGCGATGCCCTCTTCCGGCAGGCCCTTGGCTTCGTCGTAGATGAAGCCGCAGACGACGCACATCCAGGTGCGGAACGTGGTGGTCGCGGCGGTCTCGGACATGGGCGGATAATGCGGGTCTTTGCGGAACGCGCATTGTCCCACCGCGTCCGCGCACACGGAAGCTTCCCGCATGAATCCGCCCCGGCCGCCGCGCGGCCTCTACGCCATCACGCCGGACGAGAACGACACCGCACGCCTGCTGGCGCGCGTGGAGACGGTCCTCGCGGCCGGCGCCACCTGGCTGCAGTACCGCAACAAGGCCGCCGACGCCGCGTTGCGCGAGGCCCAGGCCCGCGAATTGCTGCCGCTATGCCGCTGCCGCGGCGTGCCGTTGATCGTGAACGACGACTGGCGCCTGGCCGCGGCGATCGGCGCCGACGGCGCGCATCTGGGCGAGGACGACGGCGAACTCACGGCCGCGCGCGCGGCGCTGGGCGAAACCGCCATCCTCGGCGCGTCGTGCTACGACGACCTCGCCCTCGCACGACACGCCGCCGCGGCCGGCGCGAGCTACATCGCCTTCGGCGCGTTCTTCCCCTCGCCGACCAAGCCCAACGCGCGACGGGCGACGCCCGATCTGTTGCACGACAGCGCACCGCTCGGCCTGCCGCGCGTGGCGATCGGCGGCATCACGCCGGACAATGCACGCCCGCTCGTCGATGCGGGTGCCGACCTGCTCGCCGTGATTTCCGGCGTGTTCGACGCACCCGATCCCGCGACCGCGGTGCGCGCCTATCTCGACTGCTTCGATGCGCGCCGCGCGCATTCCTCCCTTCAGACGGACATTCCCACGCCATGAACCAAGAACGATCGCACGCCCTGTTTTCCCGCGCCCGCGAACTCATCCCCGGCGGCGTGAACTCGCCGGTCCGCGCGTTCAAGTCGGTCGGAGGCGAGCCGTTCTTCGCGCAGAGTGCGGAAGGCGCCTACATCGTCGACGTCGACGGCAACCGCTATGTCGATTACGTCGGCTCGTGGGGCCCGATGATCGCCGGCCACGGGCATCCGCAAGTGCTCGCCGCAGTCGCGGAAACCATGCGCAATGGCCTCAGTTTCGGCGTCCCCAACGCGCTGGAAGTGACGATGGCCGAGCGCATCACCAGGATCGTGCCCAGCTGCGAAATGGTGCGCATGGTGAATTCCGGCACCGAAGCGACGCTGTCGGCGATCCGCGTCGCGCGCGGCGCCACCGGGCGCAACCGCATCGTCAAGTTCGAAGGCTGCTATCACGGGCACGGCGACAGCTTCCTGGTGAAGGCCGGCAGCGGCGTGATGACGCTGGGCCTGCCGAATTCGCCGGGCGTTCCCTCCGCGCTGGCGGACCTGACGCTGACGATTCCATACAACGATTTCGACGCCGCCACGAAGCTGTTCGACGAAGTCGGCGGCGAAATCGCCGGCCTCATCATCGAACCGATCGTCGGCAATGCGAACTGCATCCTGCCGCGCGACGGCTACCTCCAGCACCTGCGCGAGCTGTGCACGAAGCACGGCGCGCTGCTGATCTTCGACGAGGTGATGACCGGCTTCCGCGTCGCGCTCGGCGGCGCGCAGGCGCGCTACGGCATCACGCCCGACCTGTCGACGTTCGGCAAGATTATCGGCGGCGGCATGCCGGTGGGCGCGTACGGCGGTCGTCGCGATCTCATGGAACAGGTCGCGCCGAGCGGCCCGATCTACCAGGCCGGCACGCTCAGTGGTAACCCGGTGGCGATGGCCGCGGGCCTGGCGACGCTGGACCTGATCCAGGTGCCGGGTTTCCACACCGAGCTGGAGCGCCGCACGCACATGCTGTGCGATGGCCTGGAAGCCGCCGCGAGCGAAGCGGGCATCGCGTTCACCACGACGCGCGCGCCGGGCATGTTCGGCCTGTATTTCCGCGAAGGACCGGTGGAAACGTTCGAGGATGCGAAGGCGTCGGACACCGCGCGCTTCAACCGCTTCTTCCACGCGATGCTGGGGCGCGGCGTGTACCTGGCGCCGTCCGCGTTCGAGGCCGGATTCGTGTCGAGCGCGCATGGCGAGGCGGAAATCGCGCATACCGTCGAGGCGGCGCGCGCTTCTTTCGCAGAGGTCGCGTAACGGCTTCAAAGCGACATCCCCGCACACACGCGGGGATGTCGGCAGAACGTATCAGCCGGCGAGAAACGCCCGCAGCGCCGAGCGCAACCGCTGCAGACCTTCGGCGACATCCTCGTCGCTGATGTTCAGCGCCGGCACGAAACGCAGCACATCGGGGCCGGCCTGGAGCAGCAACAGGCCGTGTTCGACGCACACGTCGAGGATCGCGCCCGCCTTGCCTGCGTGGGCCTCGCGCAGCTGCGCGCCGAGCATCAGGCCGGCGCCGCGGACTTCGGAGAACAGCCCCAGTTCCGCATCGATGTCCGCCAGCGCATCGCGAATCGCGAGCGACTGGCGCGTTACGTTCGCCAGCAACTGCGGCGACGACAATTCCGCCAGCGCCGCTCGCGCCACTGCCGCCGCGAGCGGATTGCCGCCGAAGGTCGTGCCGTGCGTGCCGAACTGCATGGTCTCGGCGGCCTTCTCGCCGACCAGCATCGCGCCGATCGGGAAGCCGCTGCCCAGCGCCTTCGCCAGCGTCACCACGTCGGGCGTGACGCCGTATGCATGACATGCGAACAGATGGCCGGTGCGGCCCATGCCGCACTGGATCTCATCCAGCATGAGCAGCGCGCCGAAGCGGTCGCACAGCGCGCGCAGGCCGAGCAGGAAGTCCGCCGTCGCCGGCGTCACACCGCCCTCGCCCTGCACCGGCTCGACCAGCACCGCACACACGTTGCCGGACGCCATCGCCGCTTCGGCCGCGGCGAGATCGTTGAAATCGCTGTAGACGAAACCCGGCGGCAGCGGCTCGAAGCCCTCGTGGTACTTCGGCTGCGCGCCCGCCGTGACGGTCGCGAGCGTTCGCCCGTGAAAGCTGCCGCGGAAGGTGAGGATGCCGCGCTGTTCGGCCGCGCGGCCCTGCGATGCGGCCCACTTGCGCGCGAGCTTGATCGCCGCCTCGTTCGCTTCGGCGCCGGAATTGCAGAAGAACACGCGCTGCGCGAAACGCGAGGCGGTGACGAGTTCCTCCGCCAGGCGCAGCGGCGGCTCGCTGACGAACACGTTGCTGGTGTGCCAGAGCTTGCCGGCCTGTTCGGTCAGTGCCGCGACCAGCGCCGGATGCGCGTGGCCGAGCGCGTTCACCGCGATGCCTGCGCCGAAATCCACGTATTCGCGGCCCTCGCGATCCCACACGCGCGCGCCGCGACCGTGGTCGAGCACGATCCGGCGCGGCCGGTAGACCGGCAGGTAGTAGCGTTCGGAGAGCGAGAACAGGTCGGACGAGGCGGTCATGGCAGTCGGGTGGGAGACGGAATGCGACATTGTCGCTGATCCCGGCCGTCGCGGCGCCTTCGCCAACGGTCGACTTCCTCGCCTTCGAAGCCCAGCGCGCCGGGAAGATCACGGCAGGAGGTTTGCGTCGCCTGCACGAGCCGCTCCGCACAATCGCCCGCAGGAGGACGCCCATGCCCCTGCTGATGGATCCGCAGCTCCAGCCCGCCACCGAGTCCGGCTGGCGCCGCCGCTGGTTCGACATCGTGTTCCGTCACGACACGCGGCGCTCGCGCAACTTCGACCTTTGGCTGATCGCGGCGATCCTGACGAGCGTCGTCGTCATCATGCTCGACAGCGTGCCGCGCATCCACGCGCGGCACGCGACCGTGCTCTACGCGCTGGAATGGTGCTTCACGCTGCTGTTCACCGCCGAATACGCCTTGCGCCTGTCGGTGGTGCGCAACCGGTGGCGTTACGCGTTGAGCCTGTGGGGACTGGTGGACCTGGCGTCGATCCTGCCGACGTACCTGTCGCTGGTGTTGCCGGGCAGCCAGAGCCTGCTGGTGCTGCGCATCCTGCGCATGCTGCGGCTGTTCCGCATCCTCAAGCTGACGAACTACGTCGAGGAAGGCGGCGTGCTGATGGGCGCGCTGTGGCGCAGCCGGCGCAAGATCTTCGTATTCGTGTGCGCGGTGCTCACCATCACGGTGATCTTCGGCGCGCTGATGTACGTGGTCGAAGGCCCGGAGCACGGCTTCGCGAGCATTCCCACCAGCATGTACTGGGCGGTGGTGACGATGGCGACCGTCGGCTTCGGCGACATCGCGCCGCAGACCACGCTCGGGCGCTTCATCACCTCGCTGCTGATCCTGATCGGCTACAGCATCATCGCCGTGCCCACCGGCATCTATACGGCGGAACTGGCCAGCAGCCTGCGCGAAGCGAGCCACGAAGCAGGCCATCTCGACCGCCGCGGCTGCAAGGGCTGCGGCCTCGAAGGCCACGATCCCGCCGCGCGTTTCTGCCGGCATTGCGGCACGGCGCTGTTGTCGCCTACCGGTTGAACGTCAGCGCGGTTTTCGCGCCAGCTGCGACTCGGTGAGGAACAGGTCGGGCAGCAGGTGCTCGACGTTCGGGTCCACGGCATAGCGGCTGAAATCGGTGATGCCGGCGGCGAACAGCACGTCGTCGTCGATCAGGAAATGGCCGAAGTAATCGTCCGACGGCCGGCAAAGCACGATGTGCGCAGCGTCGGCGACGATTTCCGGCGTGCGGCACAACTCGGGGCGGACGCCGGGGATCATGTTGATCGCGTCGGTGGCGATCACGGTGCGCGGCCACAGCGCATTCACCGCCACGCCCTGCGGGCCGAATTCGGCCGCCAGCCCCAGCGTCACGAAGCTCATGCCCATCTTCGCCAGCGTGTAGGCGGTGTGCGGCGCCCACCATTTCGGGTCGAGGTTCAGCGGCGGCGCGAGCGAGAGGATGTGCGGATCGGCGGCCTTCAGCAGATGCGGAAGGCAGGCCTGCGAACACAGGAACGTGCCGCGGGCGTTGACCTCCTGCATCAGGTCGTAGCGCTTCATCGGCGTGTCGAGCGTGCCGCGCAGCCAGATCGCGCTGGCATTGTTGACCAGGATGTCGATGCCGCCGAACGCGTCGACGGTTGCAGCCACGGCCGAGCGCACTTCCTCTTCCTCACGGATATCGCATCGGATCGGCAATGCCTTGCCGCCCGCCGCTTCGACTTCCTCGGCGACCGTGTGGATCGTGCCGGGCAGCTTGGGATTGGGCACCGCCGACTTCGCGACGATGGCGACGTTGGCGCCATCGCGTGCGGCGCGCAGGGCGATGGCGCGACCGATGCCGCGCGAGGCGCCGGTGATGAAGAGCGTCTTTCCGGACAGGGTGCGCATGGCGCGTCCTCCTTATCGTCGGGGCGCGCCGTCGGGGCGCGCCGCCAGGTGCGCCGGATTATGCCGGCAGACCGCGACCGGCCGGTCAGGGTTTCGGGCCCTGGCCTTCGTTGTCTTCCCATTTCAGCAGGCGGCGCGTTACGAACCGGTAGACCGGCTTGCCGGTGGCGAACCACGCCTCGCGAAGCCACGAATGCCGCTTGAGCACGCGCCGCTCCACCGGCGTGAGCGCGTGCGGGCAATAGGTGCGCTTGTGCTTGAGCAGATGGCGCAGGTCCTCGCGGGCGAGCAGCCGCATCCAGCGCGAACGCGGCTCGCCGCGCGTGGCGAGCTGGAAGTCGATGATCCCCGGGCGCCCATCGGCCAGCACGAGCCAGTTGGCTTCCTTCGCCAGGTCGTTGTGCGCGAGCCCGCGTCGATGCAACTGCTGCAGCAGGCGACGCGCGCGCCGGAAGTACGCCACGTCGCCGTGTGGCGGACGCTGGTACATCGCCGCGCCGTCGAGGTAGCTGCGATCCAGCCGCCGTCCGTCCCAGCGCAGCAGCTGCGGCACGTCCGGCAGGCCGTCCACGCGCTGCAGCGCGCGGGCTTCGCGCCGGGCCAGCCACCACGCCGGAAGCCGCAGCCATGCCGGCACGTGGCGCAGGTCGCGGCGCACGAACAGGCCGCGCGCATCGCGCATCAGGGCGATGCGGCCGAAGCTGTCGGCCTTGAGCGCCTGCACTTCGACGGCCGGGGTTCCGGTCGCATGGAGGGTTTCGGACATCGCGCCAGTGTACGGAATGACGGCGGCGCGCCTCGAATGTGCATGCCCCGACGCCCCGATCCCGGCGGCCACGGCCGTTGGTCACGGTGACTCCCGCCATCGCGTCGTCATGGAGGCGCTGCCTATAATCCTCCGATGGAACCGGCCTGGATCGAAAGCGCGACCGCATGGATCGCGGAACACCCCGTCGCCGCCGGCGCCGCCATCTTCCTCATCGCGTTCTGCGATGCCGTGGTCCTGCTGGGTATCGTCGTGCCGGCGCTGCCGCTGCTGTTCGCGGTCGGCGCGCTGGTGGGGCTGGGGCACATCAACGGCCCGTACGCGCTGGCGTGCGCGACGCTCGGCGCGTTCATCGGCGACGCCCTGAGCTACTGGGTCGGCCACCGGTGGGGACCGCAGTTGCGTTCGCGATGGCCGTTCTCGCGGTATCCGCAATGGCTGGACCGCGGTGAGGCGATGTTCCGCCGGCATGGCGTGAAGAGCATCTTCATCGCGCGCTTCGTGGGCGCGGTGCGTCCCTTCGTGCCGGCGATCGCCGGCATGCTGCACATGCCGCTGCGGCGCTACGCCCTGCCGAGCCTCGTCGCGTGCATCGCCTGGTCGGCGCTGTTCCTCGCGCCGGGCTGGGTGCTGGGGCGTTCGTACGACGCGGTGGCCGCGGTCGCGGATCGCCTCGCGCTGGTGCTTGGTGCGCTCGTGGTCGCCATCGCGCTGGTCTGGGCCATCGTGCTGTACACGTGGCGATGGTTCGCCGACCACGCCGACACCCTGCTCGCCCGCGCCCTGCGCTGGACGCGCCAGCATCCGCGGCTCGGGCCGTACGCGGCAGCGCTGATCGATCCGAACCGGCCGGAATCCCCGTCGCTGCTGATGCTCGCGGTGTGCCTGCTGGCGATCAGCTGGGCATGGTTCACGCTGGTGGCCTCGCTGCTCGCCAGCGGCGGGCCGCTGGCGCTCGACCACACGATCCACGACTTCATGTGGAGCCTGCGCAACCCCCTCGCCGATCGCCTGATGGCGGCGCTGGCGTGCATCGGCGATGCCTCCGTGCTGGGCCCGGCCGTGCTGGTCGCGCTGGCGTACCTGCTGTGGCGCAAGCGCTGGATGGCCGCGGCGCATTTCGCCGCGGCGATCGTGTTCGGCCTGGTGTTCACGTCGCTGCTGGAAGCGGCGATCGACATGCCGCGCCCGCCGACCGCGCCGGCGGGCTTCGGCTTCCCGTCGGTGGCGGTGACGATGTGCACCATCGTCTTCGGCTTCTTCGCGGTGCTGATCGCGCGCGAACTGCCCGGCCGCACGCGCGTGTGGCCGTACCTGCTCGCCGGCGTGATCACCACCGTCGTCGCCTTCGCGCGCCTGTACCTGGGCGCGCACTGGCCCAGCGACCTGGTCGGCGGCACGCTGTTCGGCGTGCTGTGGCTGCTGGCGCTGGGCATCGCGTATCGCCGGCACGTGCAGCGCTCGTTCTGGATGCGCCCGCTGGCGTGGCTGTTCTACGGCACCTTCACCGTCGCCGCGCTGTGGCACGCCCCACGCACGGCCGACACGCTGCTGGCCCGCTTCGACGCGGCCACGCCGACCACGGTCATGGACGACGAGGGATGGTGGCGCGAGGGCTGGAGCACGCTGCCCGCGCAGCGCAACGAGCGCGACGAGCGCCGTCGCTGGCCGCTGGACGTGCAGATCGCCGGGCCGCTGGATCCGGTGCGCGAACGCCTGCAGGCGCGCGGCTGGCGCGTGCAATCGCAGGCCGACTGGATCGCGACGCTCGGCCTGCTCGACGACGATGCCGCCGCGGGCGACCAGCCGGTGCTGCCCGCCACGCTCGATGCACAGGCCGAAACGTTGCTGATGGTGCATCCGGGCGCGCGCGAGGACGAGGAATTCGTGCTGCGCCTGTGGCGCGCGCCGGTGCTGCTCGACGACGGCACGCCGCTGTGGATCGGCACCAGCCAGACGCTGCGCCTGAACAAGCCGCTGGCCGTGGCCGCGCTGTGGCTGCCGGTCAACGACGACGGGCGCGCGCACGCCCTGGTGCGCGAGGCGCTGAAAGACCTGGAGCGCATCGAAGCCCCGCATCCGCACGGCGACACGCCGGTGCTGCGCGTGCGCACGACGCCTGCGGGCGAGGCGTCAGGGAAGTAACGCGAGCAGGCGATCCAGCCGCGCGTGCGGATCGTCGGTCTGCAGCAGCACCTGCCGCTGCGCGTTGTCCAGCGGCAGCAGTTCCGCCAGGCGCCACCCGACCCAGGCCGCATCGTCGAAGCGCGAGTGCGGCGCCTTCGCATGCTCGCCGCCGATCTTTTCCACGATCTGCTCCAGCAGCTTGCCGAGCAGGCTGTGCTCCGGGCGCAGCGGGTCGTCGGGATCGGCGTCGCACCAGCGCACGTCGGCGACCTGCAGGCCGTTGTCGCGCACGCGCACGCGCCGAGCGTGGAACCGCCGCGTGCCGCGCACCTGCAAGGTGAGCAGGCCGTCGTCGCCACGGCCGAAATCCTCGATCACCGCCTCGGTACCGTACGCCGCGGCGCTCGCCGGCGCGCCGGCTTCCTCGCCGTCGATGATCAGGCACACGCCGAAGCCCTTGCCGTTGCGGCTGCAATCGCGGACCAGGTCGAGGTAGCGCGGTTCGAACACGCGCAGCCCGAGCGCCGCGCCCGGGACGAGCACGGTGTGCAGCGGAAACAGCCCCAGCGGTTGCAGCTCGGCGTCGTCGGACATCGCGCGCAGTGTAGGACCGGACGGGTGCCCGCGATGCGAAGGCGTGCCGCGCGTCAGCGCGCGGCCGTTTCCTTCAGCGCGGCCAGGAAGCGGCGCGGCGCACCGTCGAAGCCGCCGTTGGACATGAACACGACGTGGTCGCCCTCGCGCACGCGTTCGCGCAGGACGGCGATCAGCGCGTCCGCATCCGGCACGGCGATGCCTTCGTTGCGCAGCGCGGACACGACCTTGCCCGCGTCCCACGCGAGTTCCGGACGATGCAGGAACACCACCGTGTCCGCGAGGTCGAGCGACGGTGCCAGCGCATCGGCATGCGCGCCCAGGCGCATCGAATTGCTGCGCGGCTCCATCGCGACCACGATCCGCGCATCGCCGACCTTCGCGCGCAGGCCGGCGAGCGTCGTCGCGATCGCCGTCGGGTGGTGCGCGAAATCGTCGTAAACGGTGACGCCCTGTGCCTGGCCGATGACTTCCAGCCGGCGCTTCACGCTGCGGAAATCCGCGAGCGACGCCAGGATGCCGGACACGTCCACGCCCACTGCATTCGCCGCGGCAAGCGCGGCCAGCGCGTTCATCGCGTTGTGGCGGCCGAGCAGCGGCCAGCGCACTTCGCCCAGTTCGATGCCGCGATGCACGACCGCGAAATGGCTGCCGTCCTGCGCGATCAGGCGCGCGGTCCAGTCGAACGCGGCGCGCGCGGCGGTGCGATCGTCGGCGCGATCGCCATGGCTGCCCTCGCCGGTGGCGGCGGGCAGCAGGCTGGCGTCGAGGCCGAAGGTTTCCACCGGCGTCCAGCAGCCCATCGCCAGCACTTCGGCCAGATGCCTGTCCTCGCCGTTGACGATCAACCGTCCACGGCGCGGCACGGTGCGCACCAGATGATGGAACTGGCGCTGGATCGCGGCCACGTCCGGGAAGACGTCGGCGTGGTCGTACTCGAGGTTGTTGAGGATCGCCACCAGCGGGCGGTAGTGCACGAACTTGCTGCGTTTGTCGAAGAACGCCGTGTCGTACTCGTCGGCCTCGACCACGAATTCGCGCCCCGCGCCGACGCGCGCGGACACGCCGAAGTCCTCGGCGACGCCGCCGATCAGGAAGCCCGGCTCGCGCCCGGCCGCCTGCAGCAGGAAGGTGAGGATGGTGGTGGTGGTGGTCTTGCCGTGCGTGCCGGCGACGGCGAGCGTGTCGCGACCGGGCAGCAGGTTCTCGCTGAGCCATTGCGCGCCGGAGGTGTAGCGCCGTCCGTCGTCGAGCACCTGCTCCACCGCCGCGTTGCCGCGCGAGAGCGCGTTGCCCACGACGATCTGTTCGCAATCGGCGCCGATGTGTTCGGGCGTGTAGCCCTGCTTCAGCGCGATGCCGAGGCTTTCCAGCTGCGTGGACATCGGCGGATACACCGCCTGGTCGCTGCCTTCGACCTCATGCCCGAGTTCGCGCGCGAGCGCGGCGACGCCGCCCATGAAAGTGCCGGCGATGCCCAGAATATGAATCTTCAAGATCGAGACTTCCCGAACGTTCGCAACAGCGTCAACGAAGATGGCACCGCGCGGCCATCACTCCCCCTCTCCCGCCTGCGGGAGAGGCCGAGGGGTGAGGAAGGCGGCCGGTCGCGCCGGTCGAAGCGCATGGGCGGTCGTCCTCACCCCATACATCGCGGAGTTCACCGCTGAAGCAGTGCCGCGCAAGCGGCCTGCTTCACCCGACCTCTTTCGCCGGCTGCAGCGCTTCGACGATCCGCGTGAACACCTCATCCAGCGACCCCACGCCGTCCACCACGGTCAGCTGTCCGTGCTGGCGGTAGAAATCGACCACCGGCGCGGTCTGGTCGTTGTAGACCTTCAGGCGCGTGCGCACCGACTCCGGGCTGTCGTCGGCGCGACCTTCGGCCTTGGCGCGGCCGGCGATGCGCTCGACCAGCATCTCGGTCGGCACTTCCAGCTGCACGGCGTAATCCATCGGCTGGCCGATGCGCTGCAACAGCCGGTCCAGCGCCGCGGCCTGCGCGAGGTTGCGCGGATAGCCGTCGAGGATGAAGCCGCCCTTCGTGTCGTCGCGCGAGAAGCGGTCTTCGAGCATGCCGAGCAGGATCTCGTCGCTGACGAGGTTGCCCGAGGCCATGATCTCCTTCGCCTCCAGGCCCAGCTTGCTGCCCGCGGCCACTTCGGCGCGCAGCAGGTCGCCGGTGGAAATGTGCGGGACCTGCAGATGCTCCTTGAGGCGCGCGGCCTGCGTGCCCTTGCCGGAGCCGGGCGCGCCCAGAAGTACCAATCGCATCAACATCACTCCTAGAACGGGAAAATGGTGCGGCCGAAGGGCCGGCGGACACGGGTCAGGCCCCGTCCGCCTCCCGCCGGCCGGCGCTACACTCGCAGCGCCCTGCCCGGCGGGCACATGGTGCGGCCACTTTACCGCATCCTGCCCGGCCCCCCTCACCCGATCCGACCACGGACCTGGAATCGCACATGCCCTCCGGAACCCTGCTTTACGCGCAGTCGGGCGGCGTCACCGCCGTCATCAACGCCACCGCCTCCGCGGTGATCCACGCCGCGCGGGCCCGCAAGGTCCGCGTGCTCGCCGGTCGCAACGGCATCCTCGGCGTGCTGCGCGAGGAGCTGATCGACACCTCGAAGGAATCGGCGCTGGCGATCCGCCGACTCGCGCATACCCCGGGCGGCGCCTTCGGTTCGTGCCGGGTGAAGCTGAAATCGCTGGAGCAGGACCGCGCCCGCTACGAGCGTCTGCTCGAGGTCTTCCGCGCGCACGACGTGCGCTGGTTCCTCTACAACGGCGGCAACGATTCGGCCGATACCGCGCTGAAGGTGTCGCAGCTCGCGGCGGAGTTCGACTACCCGCTCACCTGCGTCGGCGTGCCGAAGACGGTCGACAACGATCTGGCCGTCACCGATTGCTGCCCGGGTTTTGGCTCGGTCGCCAAGTTCACCGCGGTGTCGGTGCGCGAATGCGCGCTCGACGTCGCCGCGATGGCCGACACGTCCACGAAGGTGTTCGTCTACGAGGCGATGGGCCGGCATGCGGGCTGGATCGCGGCCTCGGCGGGCCTGGCCGGCGAAGGCGAGGACGCCGCCCCGCACCTGATCCTTTTTCCCGAACGCCCGTATGACGAGGCGGATTTCTTCGCGAAGGTGAAAGCCACGGTCGAACGCGTCGGCTACTGCGTCGTCGTCGCCAGCGAAGGCATCCAGACCGCCGACGGCCGGTTCGTCGCCGACGCGGGCGGCGGCAAGGATTCCTTCGGCCACACGCAGCTCGGCGGCGTGGCGTCGTTCCTGGCGGGCCGCGTCAAGGACGCGCTCGGCTACAAAGTGCACTGGGCGCTGCCGGATTACCTGCAGCGATCGGCACGCCACCTCGCGTCCAAGACCGACCTCGACCAGGCCCAGGCCGTCGGCCGCAAGGCGGTGGAGTTCGCGCTCAAGGGCATGAATTCGGTGATGCCTGTGATCGTGCGCACGTCGGACGCGCCGTATCGCTGGAAGGTCGAAGCCGCCCCGCTGTCGAAGGTCGCGAACCACGAGAAGAAGATGCCGGCGGACTTCATCCGCAAGGACGGCTACGGCATCACCGCGCAGGCGCGGCGTTACCTCGAACCGCTGATCCGCGGCGAGGCGCCGCCGCCGTACGGACGCGATGGGCTGCCCAAGTACGTGTCGCTGAAGAACACGCTGGTCGCCAGGAAACTTCCCCCCTTGGCCGAATGACACGCATCCACTAGCCTTGCCGCACGCCAGCTGCGGGGGGCAGTGGGATGCACCGTTCGTCATGGATGCTGATGGCCGCGCTGGCCATCGGCAGCGCACGCGCGCAATCGCTTCCGGCGCCGGATCCGGCCTCGATGACGGAATCCGCCGCGGCAACCCCGTCCTCCGCGACACTCCCGGATTGCGTGCAGTTGTGCGCGGGCCAGCCCGTCGAGATCGAACTGCTCGAAGCCGTGAGCTCCGAGCGCCATCGCAATGGCGACCGGTTCCGGATCGCGCTGGCCGAACCGCTGATGTTCGACGGCACCGTGATCGTCCCGGCCGGCACGACCGGCATCGGCGAGGTGATCCACGCGTCCTCGTCCCGCGCCGGCGGAAAGCCGGGGGAACTCCTCCTCGCCGCGCGCCATCTCGAACTCGCCGACGGCACCCTGCCCCTGCGTGCGATGAAGCTCAGCGCACGCGGCAAGGACAAGGCCGCCGCGGCGCTGGCGACCTCCTTCGTTGCGGGGCCCTTCGCGATGTTCGTGCACGGCCGCGAGATCGAGATCCCGCCCGGCACCCGCGCGCACGCGAAGCTCGCGCGGGACATCGATCCTGCTCGGATCGCAACACAGCCTGCCGAGCCGCACGCGCAGGACATGGCGGCGCCGCCCACCCCATCCCCACACCCGACCACACAGGACACCGCGGTGTCCGATCCCAAGGAGTGATCCACATGCGTCACATGTTTTCCCGTGCCCTCGCGGTCGCCGTGCTGATGTCGCCGGTCCTCGCGTTCGCCGCCGATACCGTGGCCGACGCTCCGGCCGCCGCGACCAGCGCCGCGCCGGCCGCGAACACACTCATCGCCGCCGCGCCGCAGGACAAGGGCCAGATCGTGTTCTTCCGCGAATCCAAGTTCGTCGGCGGCGCCATCGGCTTCAAGGTCCGCGAAGGCGAAACCGAGCTGGGCAAGCTGCGCAGCGGCAAGTACTTCGTCGCGACGGTCGAGCCGGGCAAGCACGAGTACAACGTGCACGGCGAAACCAAGGACGTGCTGACGATGGAAATCGAAGCCGGCGAGACCTATTACGTGCAGGCGTCCATCGGCATGGGCATCGTTGCGGGCCGGCCGAACCTGTCGCCCTCCGACGAAGCGACGTTCCTGTCGATGTCGAACAAGCTCAAGCCCGCGAAGTAACGGCTTGCGTTGATCGATACGCGAAGGGGCCCTTGCGGGCCCCTTTGTCGTTCTACGATTCCCCAACCGGTCAGCGCCCGCAGGCCGCGCCTTCGACTTCCATCTGCGCCGCATACATCGGGATGGCGTCGAGCTGGCCCGCCTTCGCCTTTTGCGACTGCTCCTCCAGATAGATCCGCTGCTGGCCCTGGCCGTCGAGCCTGGGCGTCTTGTCGACCGGCTTGCGCCACACGTGCACGACCGCCTGTTGCGATGGGCACGCGGCGTTCGGCACGCGGATAACGTCGTTGAGCACCCATCCGTTCTCCGCCGGCTTCGCCTTCGCCGCATCGACGAAACGCGCGCGCGGCTGGCACTGCGGGGAAATGCGCACGACGGCGAAGGTGTACGGATCGTTCGGCTGGCCGGTGAACATGCCTTCCAGCCGCGCGCAGGCTTCGGGAATCTAGCGCAGCGTGTGGACGGCGTTCTGCGCCTGCGCCTGCACCGGGCCGCGCGCGATTTCCGGCTTCGGGTCGGCGTTCGGACCGGCCTTGGGCGGGGCCGCCAGCACCGGCAGCGTGAACGCAAGGAGAAGAAGCGGCAGCATTCGCATGGCAGCGGGACGACTTTTACGTGACGGGGAGCGCAGGCTGGCACGCAGGCGCTGAATGCTGCGTCTACAGCGTGCGTCCGGCCGGGGGCCTGTGCGATAGTCGGGACGTTGTCGCGGTGGCCCACGACCCGCGCAGCCTACAAATCCGAAAAGCGGTACTCGGTTTCCTGGTGTTTCCACTTCTTTGGGGAGGGATTCATGCTGGAGCAGTACGGTTTGGTTCTGGCGCTGGTATGCGCCGTCATCGCGATCCTCTACGGGATCATCTCCGCGCGCTGGATCGGCGCACAACCCGCCGGCAACGAACGAATGCAGCAGATCGCCGGCGCGATCCAGGAAGGCGCGCGCGCCTACCTCAACCGGCAATACACGACGATCGCGATCGCAGGCGTCGTGCTGTTCGTCCTCATCGGCTTCTTCCTCGGCTGGGCCACGGCGGTGGGCTTCCTGCTCGGCGCGGTGCTCTCGGGCGCGGCCGGCTACATCGGCATGAACGTGTCGGTGCGCGCGAACGTGCGCACGGCGGAAGCCGCGCGCAAGGGCATGAGCCAGGCGATGGACGTCGCGTTCCGCGGCGGCGCGATCACCGGCATGCTCGTGGTCGGCCTCGGTCTGCTTGGCGTGGCCGGCTACTACCTCGTGCTGCAGCGCATGGGCTACACCACCGAACACGCGCTGCACGCGCTGGTCGGCCTGGCGTTCGGTTCGTCGCTGATCTCGATCTTCGCGCGACTGGGCGGCGGCATCTTCACCAAGGGTGCGGACGTCGGCGCGGATCTGGTCGGCAAGGTCGAAGCGGGCATTCCCGAAGACGATCCGCGCAACCCGGCGGTGATCGCCGACAACGTCGGCGACAACGTCGGCGACTGCGCGGGCATGGCGGCGGACCTGTTCGAAACCTACGCCGTCACCGTGATCGCGACGATGCTGCTCGGCGGCCTGATGCTCGCCGAAGCCGGACGCAACGCGGTGCTCTATCCGCTGGTGCTCGGCGGCGTGTCGATCATCGCCTCGATCATCGGCGCCTTCTTCGTGAAGGTGAAGGCTGGCGGCTCGATCATGGGCGCGCTGTACAAGGGCGTGATCGTGTCGGCGGTGCTCGCGGCGATCGCGTTCTACCCGATCACCACGCAGCTCATGGGCGACAACACGCACGGCGCGATGAACCTCTACGGCTGCGCGCTGATCGGCCTGGCGCTGACCGGCGCGATCGTGTGGATCACCGAGTACTACACCGGCACGCAGTACAAGCCCGTGCGTCACGTCGCTGCCGCGTCCACCACCGGCCACGGCACCAACATCATCGCGGGCCTGGGCGTGTCGATGAAGTCGACCGCGCTGCCGGTGATCGCGGTGTGCGTCGCGATCTGGCTCGCGTTTTATCTCGCGGGCCTGTACGGCATCGCGATCGCCGCCACGGCGATGCTGTCGATGGCCGGCATGATCGTCGCGCTCGATGCGTACGGCCCGATCACCGACAACGCTGGCGGCATCGCCGAAATGGCGGAGCTTCCGCCGGAAGTGCGCAACGTGACCGATCCGCTCGACGCCGTGGGCAACACGACCAAGGCGGTGACGAAGGGTTACGCGATCGGCTCGGCGGCGCTCGCGGCGCTGGTGCTGTTCGCCGACTATACGCACAACCTGACGGCGGCCAATCCGGGGCGTTCCTTCGCGTTCGACCTGTCCGATCACTACGTGATCATCGGCCTGCTGATCGGCGGCCTGATCCCGTACCTGTTCGGCGCGATGGCGATGGAAGCCGTCGGCCGCGCGGCCGGCGCGGTGGTGGAGGAAGTACGACGCCAGTTCCGCCAGATCCCCGGGATCATGGAAGGCACGGGCAAGCCGGAGTACGACAAGGCCGTCGACATGCTCACCCGCTCGGCGATCAAGGAAATGATCGTGCCCTCGCTGCTGCCGGTGATCGTCCCGATCGTCGTCGGCCTGCTGCTGGGGCCGACGGCGCTGGGCGGCCTGCTCATCGGCACCATCGTGACCGGCCTGTTCGTGGCCATCTCGATGACCACCGGCGGCGGCGCGTGGGACAACGCCAAGAAGTACATCGAGGACGGCAACTTCGGCGGCAAGGGCTCCGACGCGCACAAGGCGGCGGTGACCGGCGACACCGTCGGCGATCCGTACAAGGACACGGCGGGCCCGGCGATCAACCCGCTGATCAAGATCATCAACATCGTGGCGCTGCTGCTGGTGCCATTGCTGTAACGGCACCGTTCGCACGGGAACATCGCACGGCGGCCGGAGGGCCGCTGTGTTTCCTTCAGGCCGATGCGCGCGCTGCGCGCCGGCGCCGAAGCAGGCGCACGACGCCCCAGATCGCAAGCGCCAGCACCAGCACGACGGCGCCGGCCAGCAACGCCAGGTTGCGCTTCGGGTTCGTAATCACGAAGTTCGCGTGCGTCGCGTAAATGCCGTTGAAGTCGGCCAGCGCGGCGGGCAACGCGAGTGCGTCGGCTTTCGTCAGTGCCATGTCGCGCTCGCGCGGATGGAAGGTCGCGCCGTGCGGATACAGATTGCCGTCGACATCGAGTTCGACATGCCCGCCCAGCACCTGCGACACGGGGCGATCGCGCACGAACGCGGCGACGCGTTGTGCGCTTGCCTCGAAGGCGTGGGCATCGTCGACGGTGAGACGGCCCGGCAGGAGGAAGTCGCCGGTGAACAGCGCGCGGGTGCGCTCGTCATGGAAGACGATGTGATTGTCGTTGTGCCCCGGCGCCGGCAGCACGTGCACGATGCGTCCGCCCAGATCGAGTTGCGCCACGCCATCCGGCCATTGCCTGAAGCCGTAACGGCGACGCACGCCCTGCTCGTCGGGCGGCGCGATCTCCACGCCCGGCAACGACGCGAACTGCGCATCCCCTTCGCGATGGTCGCGATGGCTGTGCGTGTGCGCCACGAGCAGCGGCAGGCGGACGCCGGCGCGCTGCGGCAGCAGCGCCATCACGGTGGATGCCAGCGGCATGCTTGCGGGATCGGCGATCGCGCCGCTGTCGATCAGCAGCGCGCGCTCGTCGCCGACCAGCAGGTACATCAGGTTCGCCTCGAAGCTGGCGCAGGGGTTCTGGCGCAGCACGAACGTCGCCGCGTCCAGGCGGTGCACCTGCAACGGGGGCTGCGTCGAGGTTGCGCAGTCCTCGGCTCCCGGGTTCCAGCGCACGTCCGACGGCCCGGTCGGCGGCTCTCCCGCGAACGCCAGGCCGCACAACAGCAGGACGGCGGCACCCGTGATCGCTTCCTTCATCGCCCCTCTCCCTGAATCGCGAGCCCGAAGCGTACGGGTGGCCGGCCCGCCGACCCATGCCCGGAAGTCACTTCCGGGCCGGAAGCGGACCGCCATGCCGCGAAGACCGCCCCGGACCGTGCCCCGCGGACCAACGCCTGCTGCGCCGCAACAGCCGGCCGCGTAAAATGCCGGGCCGCTTTCCCGAATCACCCGCCCCGCCGATCCGGCTGGGCCTTACGCAGCTGGAGTACCGCATGGGTCTGGACCTCGTCCCCACCGGCAAGAACCCGCCGGATGAGATCAACGTCATCATCGAAATCCCGAAGGACGCCGAGCCGGTCAAGTACGAGGTCGACAAGGCTTCGGGCGCGATCTTCGTCGACCGCATCCTGTCCACGCCGATGCGCTATCCGTGCAACTACGGCTACGTCCCGCACACGCTGTGCGGCGACGGCGATCCGGCCGACGTGCTGGTGATCCTCCCGCTGCCGCTGGTGCCGGGTTCGGTGATCCGCTGCGTGCCGGTCGGCGTGCTGAAGATGAGCGACGAGGCGGGTTCGGACGAGAAGCTGATCGCCGTGCCGGTGCCGAAGATCTTCGGCGGCTACTCGCACATCAGCGACATCGAACAGGTGTCCAAGCACTGGCTCGAACGCATCGGCCACTTCTTCGAGCACTACAAGGACCTGGAGAAGGGCAAGTGGGTGAAGATCGAAGGCTGGGGCGGCGCCGCCGAAGCCAAGGCGATCCTCAACGACGCGATCGCGCGCTACAACGCGGAAGAGCAGAAGCCGAACTTCTGATCGGCGTCCGCTTCCCGAGCGCAGGAAAAGGCCGCCTCCGGGCGGCCTTTTTCGTCAGGCGTTGTCGCCCACTTCGCGCTGCCGCGCGGCCGTCGCCGGCATCGGCGCACCCTCGCCCGCGACGGCGAACTTGCACACGATGGTCATCAGCGCGTTGAACCAGCGCAGTTCGTTCTTCAGCACCATCGGCTGGCTCGGGCCGCGGATGTCCTCGATGAAGCGCTGCAGGGTCGCGGCGTAACGCGCGCGCCCTTCCTCGCGGTCGCCGAACTCGAACCACAGGCCCTGCCATTGCCGCGAGAAACGCATCGCGATCTGCCGCACCTGCGGCAGGTTCGGATGCGGCACCGCGTCGGCGAGCAGCAGGCCGAGGTGATCGTTGAGTTCCCACGGGCTCATCACCGTGGGCACGTTGACGCGTTCGCAGGCGAACGGCGCGACGTCGCCCGCCTTCGGCGCGATGTGCACGGTCTGCCATCCGGCGCGCGGCGCGTCGTGCGGGCGCCCGCGGTTGACCATCTCCCAGAAGCGCCCGCCGCCGACGGTGTCCACGACCAGGTGCACGCGCGATTCCACCGCGTCGTTGAGCACGCGGTGCTGGCGCCAGGTGTCGAAGATCCAGCATTCGCCAGCAGCCATGTTGATCACGGCCCTGTCGCATTCGAACTGCACGGTCGGCTGCGTGACGACCGGAATGTGCACGCGCACGCGCTCGGCCCAGTAATAGCCCTGGTCGGCGTGGCGGGTGACTTCGGCATGGCCCGACAGGCGCATCAGCCGGCTGCGCCCCACGGTCGCGCCGAGGCTGGCGAGCACCTGCGTCAGGTACGGGCAGCGCAGCAGTTCCGGTGTGGGCCGCATCGGGCCGGCGAAGGCCCCGTTGTCCGGATCGCCATGGGCGGCCACCAGCGGCAGCATCGAATTGCCCGCGAATCCCTGCGGATGCGGCTTCCAGGGCCCGTCGCCGAGCGCGGCGATCTCCGCCTCCAGGGCGGCGGCGTCGAACGTCAGGGGCAGCTGGATGAACGGGACCTGCAGTTTCATCGGGACTCGGCTCGGAGGAATCCCGCCATCGTACCGGCGAAGCCGCTTCGCGCCAGATCCGGCACAGCGCGCGCCACCGGGCGCCGGAAAGAACTACGGCCCCTTTCGGGGCCGTAGCGGTGGTGCGTTGTTGCGTACAGCGGTCGATCAGAAGCGCTGACGGTACTGGATGTAGTAGTAAGCACCCGGCAGGTCGTACTGCGGATCGAACTGGTTGTACGGAGCGCGCAGCGACAGCGGCGGTTCCTTGTCGAACACGTTGTTGGCACCGACCGAGACGGTCGCGTTCCACGGCGTGTTGTAGCGCACCTGCACGTCGTGATAGGTCACGGCGCCCAGGTAGTTGCGCGGAGCCGGACCATCGGCCGTCACGCGACCCGGATCCGAGCAGTAAGCCTCGGCGTCAGCGCTGCCACCCGCGTACGGGCAGCTCTCGTCCAGGCCGGACTTGTAGCGCATGCCCCAGGTCGCGCCCCAGTCACCCAGCGTCCAGTCCAGGTACATGTTGGACTTGATGCGCCAGTACGGATCCTGCGGCAGGTACAGGCCCTGGCGCTGCTCCTCGATGGAGTCCGCCGTGGCCTTGGTCGCCCAGTTCGAGGTGTAGGTGCTGTCCCAGGTGATCGCGAACTTACCGAAGGACGTTTCCGGGAACTTGTAGTTCACGGTCATGTCCCAGCCCTCGACGGTGTACTCGGCCAGGTTCAGCAGAGGCATCTCGAGCTGCGTGATGATGTAGTTGTCGCCCGGGTAGTTCGGATCGCGCGAGAACAGGCCGCAGTAGATCGCCTGCTCGCCCGGCGTACCGGCGTAGCACTTGTCCAGGATGAACTGCGCTTCCGGACGGCTGATGGCGTTCTCGATCTCGATCTTCCACCAGTCCAGCGAGATGTCGAAGCCTTCCAGCCAGCTCGGGTTGTAGACGAAGCCCAGCGTGCGGGTCGTCGACGTTTCCGGCTGCAGCTGCTCGTTCGACGACCAGGTGAACGGCTCGAGCGTCTGGCGCGACGAACCATCGCCCGGCTGCTCGAAGTCCGTCGGAACACCCTGCGCGTCGCACAGCGCCGCGACCTGACCGGTGCGCAGACCCGAGTGCGTGGAGCACGGGTCGATGTAGCTCTCGAACGAGTCGGAGTCACCGGCGTACAGGTTGTTGATCGTCGGAGCGCGGAAGCCCTCGGACCAGTTACCACGGACCATCAGGTCGTCGATCGGCTTCCAGCGGAAACCGAACTTGCTGTTCAGCGTGTTACCGAAGTTGCTGAAGTCCGAGTAACGGGTGGCCAGCGAGAAGTCGAGCAGCTTGGCGCCCGGCAGGTCGGCCAGCACCGGAACCGCCAGCTCGAGGTAGTACTCATCGAGCTTGTAGGAACCGGAGGTCGGCTTGGAGCCGTTGCCGGTGCTCAGGCCCGCCGCGATGAACGCGTCGGGATCGTACTGGCCGCTCTCGGTGCGGTGCTCATAACCTGCCGCGAAGGCGAGCGCGCCAGCCGGCAGGTCGACGATGTCGCCGCTGATGTTGGCGTAGTAGCTCTTCGAGGTGACGCGGCTGGAGTCGTGCGCGGTGAAGGCGGTGTAGTCGATGGCCTCCGGCGAGATCGCACCGTTCGGGCCCAGGGCGTTGACCGGCACGCAACCGGCGATCACGTCGCCCGGCGTGCCGCACTTGACGACGCCGTCGGTGTCGAGGAACGACGGGCCGTAGGCGCTTTCAAGGTTGGCCAGGTTGAACAGACCGTAGGTCAGGTCGTTCTCGTCGGTGCGGTCGTAGCGGTAACCGGTATCCCAGTCGAAGGTACGGTCGCCGATCTCGAAGTAGCCTTCGAAGCCGCCGTAGAAGTGCCAGTTCTTGACGTTCTGGTTGAACGAACGGCCACCCGACTCCTGGAAGCGGCGGTTGACGCCGATCAGGTCACGCGCCGTGCCGCCCAGGACGTTGCCGTACAGGCCGTCCGGGTTGGTCGGGTTGTAGTAGCTGTCGGCGCTCAGGGTCAGGCCGGTGACCGGCATCGCCGCGAGCAGCTGCTCCGAGATGCGCTCGTTGTAGAGCATCTCGGTCTTGAAGCGGAAGTTGTCGGTGATGTCGTAGTTCGCCTGGGCGAACAGCGAGGTGCGCTCCTGCGGGGTCAGCAGGTAGTTGTCCGGCGCGGTGTTGTAGCCGTGCACCGACGAGACGTACTCGACCGGCTGGCCGTTGCCGTCCAGGATGTAACGCGTGTCGCTGGTGGGATCGACGAACGAACCCGGGAAGCCCGTGCCCGACTGGCCGCCGAAGAACGGAGGACCACCGGCCGAGATCGAACGGTCGCCGGCCATCACGGCATCTTCCTTCACGTACGACGCGCCGATCATCACGTTGCCGCGATCGTTGCCGGTGCCGATGGTGAAGTCGTAGGCCTCGCGCGTGCCGTCGCCCTGCGAGTACTGGCCGATGTAGGCGCCGGCTTCGGCACCTTCGAAGTTGCTACGGGTGATGATGTTGACCACGCCCGCGATCGCGTCCGAACCGTAGATGGTCGAGGCGCCGTCCTTCAGGACTTCCACGCGCTCGATCATCGCCGCCGGGATGGTGTTCAGGTCGACGCTGCCGCCCAGGCCCTGGGTCCAGCGACGGCCGTTGACCAGCACCAGGGTGCGGCCTTCGCCGAGGTTGCGCAGGCTGATGCCGGCCGAGCCGTCACCGCCGTTGTTGAACGTGGTGTTCAGCGCGGCGCCGTTGGTGGAGATGCGCTGCAGCACATCGGCCACCGAGGTCACGCCCTGCTTCTGGATCTCGGCGCGGCTCAGCGTGAAGATCGGCTGCGAAGTCTCGACGTCGGCGCGCTTGATGCGCGAGCCGGTCACTTCGATGCGATCGAGGGTGGTCGCCTGCTGCTCGCCACCTTCCTGCGCGACGGCAAACGCCGGCGCCAGTGCGATCGCGATACCGGCCGGCAGCATGCCGACGCGCATCGCGGTGCGCATATTGCGATGGTTCATCTATCTCTCTCCAGATATCTGTTATGGGCGTGTTAAAACGCCGATCAAACTTAAGTTCTGGGGAGCGCAATAGCTTTGCAGGGGGTGCTGAGAGACTTTGCCGACTCTGCCCGCGACGAACGCGACCTTCACATCCGTTGTGTTCGCGAACGCACGTTCGGAGTGCGCTGCGCGTCAAGTCGCGACGACGTTCTCAGATTTCCCGCCAACGCGAACGGCCGGCATCGCGCCGGCCGTTCCTTGTCGAACGATGGAGCCGCTCAGCCGCTGGTCGCCAGCGACTTGCGTTCCAGCGACTTGCGCGTGGCGGACTGGGTCTTGCCCGCCTCCTCGCGCGCGGCGGCGGCGCGGTAACGTGTGGCCGACACGCCGAACCGCGCGCGGAACGCACGCGCGAAGCTGCAGCAGTTGTCGAAGCCGCTGGCGGCGGCGACCTCGCCGATCATCATCGACGTGCTGGTGAGCAGGTCCGCCGCGTGCTCCAGGCGCATGCGCGCCGAGGCGGCCTGCGGGCTCTCCTCATAAAGACTGTGGAAGGTCTTGGAGAAGTACCAGCTGGAGAAGCTGGTCAGCTCGGCCAGTTCGCTGATGCGGACCACGCGGTCGCAGTTGCCTTCCAGGTACAGGCGGGCGCGCTGGAGGCGGCCGAACACCTGGCGCTTGCGGCTGCGCGAGCGGCCCGGGCAACGCGGGATGCGCGCGGCCAGGTCGCGCTGGACGCCCGCCAGGTGCAGCAGGATCGGGCGCAGCAGCGCGGCATCGAACGCCGCGCCCGGGTTTTCCGAAAGACGGGCGGCCGCCTCGCGCCACAGGCGCAGGCCGATGCGGGCGTCGTGTCGGGTCATCTGGCCACGGCCGGCATACAGGCCGCGATCGGCGAAGCGGGTCATCTCCCGCAGCGCGTCGCCCGACAGGGTCAGGCCGATGCAGACGCCGAAGCGGTCGGCCTGCACGGTCGGCTTGGAATCCTTCTCGAAGGCGATCCAGTCGCCGCTGCGCAGCCGGAACTTGCCTTCCTTCGCCTCGACCCACGAGCTGCCATGCAGCTGCAGCCAGAACGAGAAGCCCCCCGAGACCTGGGCGCTGCCCAGCCGCGAGACGCCGATGCAACCGCCCTGAACCGCGCCCTCAGGCGTGTCGAGCTGCAGAAGCTGCCCGCGGTCCGCCCATTGCACTTGCTCCATTGGTCCACCTCATGTGCCGAGAATGGTCAATGGATTTGCCGTACACACCGCCTTCACATCAGGAAAGTTGGTGGAGAGTTATCCGAAATCGCAACGAATGCAAAACCGAAGGACTTCCGAAAGCACTTTCCCCAAAAGGATCAATTACTTGATCCAGCCGGGCACGACCTCGCGGTTTTCCTTCGGAAGCTCCATGTAACCGATATCAGCCCCATCCCAGTCGACCAGGGCCAGATAGGCCACCTCACCGCGCGGCCCGCCGAGGCTGAATCCGTTCACCGCCGAGCGCCGGAGCTGGTCCAGGCAGCGCGGCGGAGCGGCGGCGTCGGGGACGATCCGGCGCAGGCTGGCGGCGCAGCCCTGGAGGCGTTCGAGGTACCGGACCTCGCCCGCCGGGGTCACCGTCCACATGCGATAGCGGTCGGCCGTGGGCTCGGTGGCGCTGACCCGGCGGATCGAGGCGGCGGTGAGCTCCGGCCCCGCCTCCCACAGCCCGGCCTCGGTCAGCCGGGTGAACACGATGCGGTTGCGGGCGGCGTCCACCTCGAAATGGGAGACGCCATCGATCCGTCCCAGCGATCGCCAAGGGCGGCTCGACCGGTCGTACAGGCGCAACTGCGGGACGCCGTCCTCGCCCGCGGCCAGGACGAACAGGCGGTTCGGTTCGGCCGCGTACTGCGCCTGCAGCGGGTCGGCGTCGGGCACCGGCAATGTCGCCACCTGGCCGCTGGCCGCCATCACTTCCTGCACCACGCCACGGCCGCGCTCGTCCGTGCCGGTCGCAAGCAGGCGGCGCGAATCGGGCGACCAGGCCGGCGCGTAGCGGGTGCCCGGGCGCACGCCGCCCATCATCCGCAACGTGTCGGGCTGGCGGACGTCGCCGACCCACAGCCCGTTGCTGCCGGAGCGATCGGACACGAACGCCAGCTGCCGGCCATCCGGGGCGATCGCCGGTAGCAGGTCGCGCGAGGACGAGGCGAACAGCGGTTCGACCACGTGCACCCGGCCCGGACCCTCGCCGCTGGCGAGCTGCACGCGGTACAGGCCGAAGTATGGCCGGCGCTGCACGAACGCGATCGCCCGCCGCGACCGGGCCGCGACGGGCGCCTGGGCATCGTCGAGCCCGACCGGCCGCGCATATCCGGTGTCGGTGTCGAGCCGGAACAGTCGGTACTCGCCGTCGACCATCGCACTGAAGAGCAGCCCGCGCCCGCTCGGCGACCAGTCCCAGCCGCGCATGTCGGCACGCAGGCGGCTCAGGCGCTCGGCGTTGCCGCCCTGCGCCGGGATTCGCCAGAAATCGCCGAGCGGCGCGTTGCGCACGAACACGATCCAGCGTCCGTCCGGCGAATAGCGCGGGTCGGTGTCCAGCTGCTCGGGATCGTGCGGGTAGTCGATCGAACGCCACTGCCCGCTGTCCAGATCGAGCACGCGCAGGCCGGCACTGCCCTGCCCGTTGCTCATGCCGCCGAAGATCAGGCCGTTGCTGTCGGGCGTCCAATCGAAGCTCGGCGGATTGCGCCGATCGCACGCGCCGACTTCATGCTCGGCACGCGCGTTGGGCGTGACCAGGCGGATGCTGCAGCCGTTCGCGCTCAGCCGCATGAAGGCGACCCAGCGTCCGTCCGGCGACCACGCGGGCGCGGTATCGTCGGCACCTTCCGGCGGACGCGTGAGCTGGCGCGGCTGGGTCTGCTCGGTGGTCTGCACCATGATCGCCGTGCCGCGCTGTCCGTCGGGAATGGCGACGTACGCCACGAGTCCCGCATCGGGCGACAGCGCCGGCGAAAGTTCGAAGCCCGGCGCCGAGGTGATCAGGCGGTACGGACGCTCGCTGCGCAGTCCCTGCATTCCGGACACCGCGACCGCCGGACCCGCACCCGGCGGGGGCGCCGGCGTGCGCACCAGCGCCCAGGCCACCAGGCCCGCGACCAGCAGCGCGACGGCGAAGACCACGGCGACGATCGACGTCCACGTGCCGCGCGGCGTGGAGGTTTCGGGAAACGGCACCGGCGCCAGCGGCTCGCTCGGATCGGCGCCGGCGATCGCCGGGTACTTGGCGGTCGTGCGGGTCGGATCGGCCCAGCGTTCGTCGCTCGCGACGACTTCCGCGCTGGCGACCGGCTCGCCGGTGTACACCCACTCGATCGGCGCGAGCAGGCGGTAGCCGTTCTTCGCGATGGTCTCGATGTAGCGCGGATTGCCGCGCTCGTCGTCGAACGCCTTGCGCAGCTGCGTGATCGCCTGGGTGACCACGTCGTTGGTCGGCAGCGTGTCCGGCCAGACTTCGGTCATCAGCGCATCGCGGCTCACCACGCGGCCGGCCTGCTCCACCAGTACCAGCAGCACGCCCATCGACTTGGGCGTGATGCGCAGCGGGCGACGCTTGCCCGGCGCGCGGATCTCGCGCAGCGGCACGTCGACCACGCACTCGCCCACGCGCAGTCGTTCGGACGGCAGAGGCGAGGTGGAGGGTTCGGAGGGTCTTTGCATGAATCCGGAGATGGTGCTCGGCAAGCTGAACGGCCGTCATGTGCCGAACGTGTCGATGAGGACTAATCGGCAAACCCGGCAAAGAGGCCGGACCTGACGGGGAAAGCAAAGCTTGCCCGCTCATTCTAACGTCCGCAGGCTTACTCCCGTTTACACGGGGGTGGCTTCAGGCCCTCTCTCGCCGACGTATTACAGAACGTACCGTTCCAGCATTCGCGCCAACCGGCGCGAATCTTTTTTCGGCGGTACCCCGGACCGCATTCCAGCCGCCCCTCTGGCTGGTGCCCTTTTACACGGTTTTCGTTGCACGCGTGCTTCGCACCGCGATCGCAGGCCGTGCGTGTTACCTCGGCCCGTACCGGAGCATCGTCAGCCCCACCAGGCGGGACACGACCACGGCGATGTACGCCACGCCCGCGAACTGCTCCAGCATCACCAGCACGCGCGCCGGCGACGACAGCGGGAGGATGTCGCCCAGCCCGGTGGCCGACAGCGTGGTGAAGCTCAGGAACAGCAGTTCCAGCCACGTGCGCGGTTCACCCGGCCGCAGGGCGCCGGTGAAACTCCCCGGATACCACGCCTGGCAGACGAAATACGCATAGGCGAAGCCCCAGGCGAGCAGCGTGAACGTCGCGCCTGCGGCGAAGAGTTCGTCCGCGGTCACGCGATGGTCGCCGAGCATGTAGGCGATCAGGCTTCCCGCGGCATACAGGTACACCAGCGCTTCCAGCGCCGAGGACACCACCAGCAGCGTGTCGTGGCCCAGCAGCACCGATAGCACCGACAGCGCCAGCGCCGGCGCGGCCAGCAGCCATGCGACCCACACCTTCGCCGGGCTGCGGTTGACCACCCACACGGCCAGCATCAGCACCACCACGCCGAGCGCGCCGAACAGCACGCGCCCGCCGCGCATCTCGTCGAACAGCGGATACAGCACCAGGCTCAACAACTGCGCCGCGAGCAGGAACGCCGACGGATGCCGGCGCGCCTGCACGCGCCAGCGCAACAGGCCGATACGGTTTTCCGCCATGGGTCGCGATCCTTCGGGTGGGTCGCCGCAAAGCCTAGCCGAAGGCGGGGAACGAGTGAGCAGGAACGAGAAACGAGGACGCCCCCACTCGTTCCCGTTCCTCTCCGCTCGTTCCTATGCCTTCCGGTAGACCTGCGCACCCTGCGCGCGGAACTCCGCGGACTTCTCCGCCATGCCTTCGGCCAGCGCGGCCTCTTCGTCGACGCCGTGTTCCTTCGCGTAATCGCGCACGTCCTGGGTGATCTTCATCGAGCAGAAGTGCGGGCCGCACATCGAACAGAAATGCGCGACCTTGTGCGCGTCCTTCGGCAGGGTCTCGTCGTGGTACTCGCGTGCGCGCTCCGGATCGAGGCCGAGGTTGAACTGGTCCTCCCAGCGGAATTCGAAACGCGCCTTGCTCATCGCGTTGTCGCGCGCCTGCGCGCCCGGATGGCCCTTGGCCAGATCCGCCGCATGCGCCGCGATCCTGTAGGCCATCAGGCCTTCGCGCACGTCATGCTTGTTCGGCAGGCCCAGGTGTTCCTTCGGCGTGACGTAGCAGAGCATCGCCGTGCCGAACCAGCCGATCATCGCCGCACCGATGGCGCTGGTGATGTGGTCGTAACCCGGCGCGATGTCGGTGGTCAGCGGGCCGAGCGTGTAGAACGGCGCCTCGCCGCACTCGCGCAGCTGCTTGTCCATGTTTTCCTTGATCAGCTGCATCGGCACATGGCCGGGGCCTTCGATCATGGTCTGCACGTCGTGCTTCCACGCGATCTTGGTCAGTTCGCCCAGCGTTTCGAGTTCGCCGAACTGCGCCGCGTCGTTCGCGTCGGCGATCGAGCCCGGGCGCAGCCCGTCGCCCAGCGAGAAGGCCACGTCGTAGGCCTTCATGATTTCGCAGATCTCTTCGAAATGCGTGTAGAGGAAGTTTTCCTTGTGGTGCGCCAGGCACCACTTGGCGAGGATCGAACCGCCGCGCGAGACGATGCCGGTTACGCGACCTGCGGTAAGAGGAACGTAGCGCAGCAGCACGCCGGCGTGGATGGTGAAGTAATCCACGCCCTGTTCGGCCTGTTCGATCAGCGTGTCGCGGAAGATCTCCCAGTTGAGTTCTTCCGCACGACCGTCGACCTTCTCCAGCGCCTGGTAGATCGGCACCGTGCCGATCGGCACCGGCGAATTGCGGATGATCCACTCACGCGTTTCATGGATGTGCTTGCCGGTGGACAGGTCCATCACCGTGTCGGCGCCCCAGCGGATCGACCACACCAGCTTCTCCACTTCCTCGGCGATGCCCGACGACACCGCGGAATTGCCGATGTTCGCGTTGACCTTGGTGAGGAAGTTGCGGCCGATGATCATCGGCTCGCTTTCGGGATGGTTGATGTTGTTGGGGATGATCGCGCGGCCGCGCGCCACTTCATCGCGCACGAATTCCGGGGTGATGATCTTCTGGATGTTCGCGCCGAAGGTTTCGCCTGCGTGCTGGCGCAGCAGGTGCGCCTCGCGGATCTGCTCCAGACGCTGGTTCTCACGGATCGCGATGAACTCCATTTCCGGCGTGACGATGCCGCGCCGGGCGTAGTGCATCTGCGTGACGTTGGCGCCGGACAGCGCACGACGCGGCTGCGGGCGATTGCGGAAGCGCACGGCATCGAGCTTGGGATCGTGCTCGCGCTTGCGTCCGAATTCCGAGGAGAGCGCGGACAGCACTTCGGTGTCGCCGCGTTCGGCGATCCACTGCGCGCGCAGCGGAACGAGCCCGCGAGCAAGGTCGATGTGCGCGTTCGCATCGGTGTACGCACCGGACGTGTCGTACACCGCGAGCGGCGCGTTGTCCTCGCCGCCGAACATCGTCGGCGTCTTCGCCAGCGCGATCTCGCGCATCGGCACGCGGATGTCGGGGCGCGAGCCTTCGACGTGGATCTTGTGCGAGCCCGGGATCGGGCGGGTGACGTCGGCCGACAGCTGTTCGGCCTTCTGGATCAACTCGGTGGGGACTGCATTCATTGGGTTCGTCCTGTGGTGCGCTCTTGCGAGCCGGGACGAAGCGGGCAGCGACGGATTGCGAACGGTCGTCGCATCCGGCGAAGCTTCCCTACGGCGGTCTCAACCGCGTCAGGTTCGAAGGGTCTTTCTCAACCGGCGATGACGCCGGTACCCCCGCTTCGGCGTGCATTTGAACACGCGGCGACGGGCGGGTCCAACGGCCGGGCCCGCAACGGGATAGCGAACGCCGCTTTCCGCTCTGCCTCCCCGGCCGGGCCGCTCCGGCCGTTGCGTACGTAACTGTTGACAGCCCCCGAAACCGCGTGATCTTCTCGGCTCATGACGCATCGCAACACGCCGACGCCGACCCTGACGACCGCACCGACCGGTGCGGCGAGGGCGGCCTCGTTCGTTGCGATTACCACCGGTACCGGTACCACTCGCTTGCGGGTGCGGACGGGCGTGTCCAGGTGATCTGAAGACCACGCCTCCGCACCCCGCCCGGGTGCGCAGGCCTGGCACCCCGACGGTTCGCGGAGCCCCACAGGAGCCCGCCCCGATGTCGCCCGCCGATGCGTCCCACCCACCCGCTCCGCCGTGCCACGTGCATAAGTTCGGCGGCAGCAGCCTTGCCGATGCCCCGCTCTACCGCGCCGCCGCCGCGCTGGTGGACGATCCCGCCCGCACCCGCACCCGCATCGTCGTCGTGTCGGCGATGCAGGGCGTCACCGATGCGGTGATCGCGCTGCTCGACGCCGCGCGTCGCGGCGAGCCCTGGCGCCCGTCGGTGGACGCGCTGCACGAACGCCACGCGATCGCCGCCGCCGCGCTCGATCCCGACGGCCGCTTCGCGCTCGGCGACGCGCTCGCGGCCGAGTTCGAAACGCTGCGCCGCGATCTCGACGCCATCGCCGCCGGCGCACCCGATGCTCACGCGTTCGCGGCCGGCCTGCCCGGCTTCGGCGAACTGCTGTCTTCCCGCCTGATGCACGCCGCGCTCGGCGGCGAGGCCGCATCGTGGCGACGCCTCGACGCGCGCGACGTGCTCGTCGTCCATGCGGGCGAAATGGGCATGGCGGTGGACTGGCGCGAAAGCCGCGCGCGACTGGCCGACTGGCGCATGCGCAACGACGGCAACGTCGTGATCACCGGCTTCGTCGCGCGCGATGCGCAGGGCCACGCGACGACGCTTGGGCGTAACGGCAGCGACTACTCCGCCGCGATCTTCGCCAACCTGTTCGACGCCGAAGCGCTGACGATCTGGACTGACGTGGACGGCGTGCTCTCCGCCGATCCGCGCCTGGTGCCCGAAGCCGTGTGCCTGCCCTCGATGTCCTACGCCGAAGCCTGCGAGCTCGCGTACTTCGGCGCGAAGGTGCTGCATCCGCAGACGATGGCGCCGGTGCAGGAACGCGGCATCCCGCTGTGGATCCGCAACACGAAGCGGCCCGAGGCGCCCGGCACGCTGATCGCCCCCGACAGCGGTCGCGATGGCGCGCCGGTGAAGGGCCTGAGCCTGGTGCGCGATCTCGCCATCGTCGAACTCGTCGGCAACGGCATGGTCGGCGTGCCGGGCGCGGCCGAGCGCCTGTTCGGCGCGCTCCGCGGCGCGGGCGTGTCGGTGACGATGATCTCGCAGGGCTCGTCCGAACACTCGATCTGCTGCGTCCTGCGCGCCGACCAGGCCGAACGCGCGCGCGATGCCGCAGCATCCGCATTCGCCGACGCCATCGCCGACGGACAGGCGCAGGGCGTGACCCTGACTCGCGACATCGCCGTGCTCGCGGCGGTGGGCGACGGGATGGTCGGCACGCCCGGCGTCGCCGCGCGACTGCTCGGCGGCCTTGCGCAGGCGCGCGTCAATGCGCGAGCCATCGCGCAGGGTGCGGGTGAGCGCAACCTCTCCGTCGCGATCGGCGCGGCCGATGCCACGCGCGCATTGCGCGCCGCGCATGCGGCGTTCTGGTTGTCGCCGCAGTCGCTGTCGGTCGGTGTGATCGGCCCCGGCCAGGTCGGCAGCGCGCTGCTGGTGCAGATGTCGGCCGCGTTGCCTTCGTTGCGGCGGCGTTCGGGCATCGACCTGCGCCTGCGCGCCATCGCCAACAGCCGCGCGATGGTGCTGGACGAACGCGGCGTCGAACCGGCCGATGCCGCCGCGCGACTGGAAGGCGGCGCCGCGCAGCCGCTGGACCTGGAGCGCTTCGCCGACCACGTTCGCGGCGAACACCTGCCGCACGCGCTGATCGTCGACTGCAGCGCGAGCCCGCGCGTGGCCGCGCAATACCCGCGCTGGCTTGCGCGCGGCATCCACGTGGTCACGCCGAACAAGCAGGCCGGCAGCGGCGCGTGGGATCATTACGCCGCCATCCAGGACGCCAGCCGTCGCGGCGGCGGGCGCTTCCGCTACGAGGCGACCGTCGGCGCCGGCCTTCCGGTGATGCTCACGCTGCGCAACCTGCTCGACACGGGCGACGAGCTGCACGGCATCGACGGCATGCTCTCGGGCACACTGGCGTGGCTGTTCAACCGGTTCGACGGGACGGTGCCGTTCTCGCAACTCGTCCGCGAGGCGCAGGCGCTGGGCTACACCGAACCGGATCCGCGCGACGACCTGTCCGGCCTGGATGTCGCGCGAAAACTCGTGATCCTGGCGCGCGAGGCCGGTCGTGCGCTGTCGCTGGAGGATGTGGACGTGGAGAACCTGGTGCCGCCGGCACTGCGCGAAGTGGGACGCGAGGAGTTCCTCGCGCGGCTTTCGGAGATGGACGAGCCGATGCTCGCGCGCCAGCGCGAGGCCGCGCGCGAAGCACGTTTCCTGCGGCATCTGGCGCAGCTCGATCGCGATGGCCTCGCGCGCGTGGGCGTGGTCGCGCTGCCGGCCGAACACGCCTGCTGCCACACGCGCCTGACCGACAACCTGGTGCAGTTCCGCACGCGGCGCTATGCCGAGAATCCCCTCGTCGTGCAGGGCCCCGGCGCCGGCCCCGACGTCACCGCCGCCGGCGTGTTCGGCGACGTGCTGGCGATCGCGCAGTCGCTCGGCGCATCGCCGCCGTTGTCGCTGCCGCTGGCCGAAACGCGTGCGGAGGCGCACGCATGAGCGTGGAGACGGACGCACAGCAGTCACGCCCGCGCGTCGCGCGCGCCTTCGCGCCGGGAAGCGTGGGCAACATCGGCGTGGGCTTCGACCTGCTCGGCCACTCCATCGACGGCGTGCGCGACGTCGCCATCGTGCGACGCGTGGACGAACCCGCGGTGCGCATCGTCGCGATCCGCGGCGACGTGGCCGGCGCGGAAACGCTGCCGCTGCAGGCCGAACGCAACACCGCGGGACAGGCGCTGATCGCGTTGCGTTCGAAGCTCGGCCTCGCGCACGGCTTCGAACTGGAATTGGAGAAAGGGATTCCGCTCGGCTCCGGCCTCGGCGGATCGGCCGCCTCGTGCGTCGCGGCGCTGGTCGCGGCGAACGCGGTGCTCGACGCGCCGCTTCCGCGCGAGGCGCTGTACGAGTTCGCGCTCGACGGCGAATACGTCTCCAGCGGCAGTCGTCATGGCGACAACGTCGCGCCCATGCTGCTCGGAGGCGTGGTCATGGCGACGGCCACGCGTATGATTCCGCTCGACGTGCCCGCGTGGCTGCATGCGGTCGTCGTGCATCCGGACCAGGTGCTGGAAACGCGCCGCGCGCGTGCGGTGCTCGCCGAACCGTATCCGCTGCACGACATCGTCGAGCAGAGCGCGCATCTCGCGCTGTTCCTCACCGGTCTGCAACGCGGCGAGGCGGAACTGCTGCGCGAGGGCCTGCACGATCTGCTGGTCGAACCGCGCCGCGCCCCGCTGATTCCGGGCTTCAATGAAGCCAAGGCCGCGGCGCTCGACCGCGGCGCGCTCGGCGCGAGCATCTCCGGCGCGGGACCGAGCACGTTCGCGTGGTTCGCCTCGCGCGAACAGGCCATCGCCGCCGCACCGTCGATGCAGGCCGCGTTCGCCGATGCGGGCTATGCATCGCGCGCGTACGTGACGCCGGTTGCGGGGCCCAGGGCGGACGTGATCGAAGCCACTTCGCACGCGGGCACGACGGCATGAACTTCCTCAGCACCCGCGGAACGGCGCCGCTTACACCGATCGATCGCGCACTCGTCGCGGGCCTTGCGCCAGACGGCGGCCTGTACGTGCCCGAACGCATTCCCGATGGCGCCGGCATCGCGCCGGGCGAATCGCTCGCGCGAACGGCGCAGCGAATCCTGTCGCCGTACTTCGCCGATTCCCGTTTGCGCGATGAACTCGACGCGATCTGCGCGCACGCCTACGCGTTCGACGCACCGCTGCGCACGATGAAGGGCGAAAGCGATCATCTGCTCGAACTTTTCCACGGCCCCACGGCCGCGTTCAAGGATTACGCGGCACGCTTTCTCGCCGAGGCCTTGTCGCGGCTGCGGCCGGCCGATGCGCCACCGACAACGATCGTGGTTGCGACTTCCGGCGACACCGGCGCGGCCGTCGCGTCGGCGTTCCATCGGCGCGACGGCTTCAACGTTGTCATCCTCTATCCCGAAGGCCGCGTGTCGCCGCGCCAGGCGCACGGGCTGGAATGCTGGGGCGACAACGTCCGCACGTTCCGCGTGCAGGGCACGTTCGACGATTGCCAGCGACTGGCGAAGCAGGCGCTGTCGGACGAAGCACTGCGTCACGAGGTGTCGCTGAGTTCCGCCAACAGCATCAGCCTTGGCCGGCTGCTGCCGCAGATCGCCTATTACGCGCACGCCGCGTTGCATTTCCATCGCGAACACGGCCAGCCGCTCAACCTGATCGTGCCCACGGGCAACCTTGGCAACGCCTGCGCGGCGCTGCTCGCGCGGCGGATGGGACTTCCCGTCGGTGAACTCGTGCTGGCGTGCAATGCCAACGATGTGCTGCCGCGCTATTTCGCCGGCGGTGCATACGTGCCGCGCGCGACGAAGGCGACGCTCGCCAACGCGATGGACGTGGGCGCGCCGAGCAATTTCGAGCGGCTGCGCTACTGGCATGCGAGCGACGACGAACTGCGTGCCCGCGTGAACGCGCATTCCGTCGACGATGCGACGATCACCGACGTGGTCCGGCACGCGCCCGAGCGCCACGGCGTCGTCGCCGACCCGCATACCGCGGCGGGCCTGCACGTGCTCGAAGGCCTTCGCGAAACCGGCGACACGCGGCCCTGGGCGGTGGTGGCCACCGCGCATCCGGCGAAGTTCGACACCATCGTCGAGCCGCTCATCGGACATGCGGTCGAGGTTCCGGCCGCGCTCGCGCAATGCCTGTCATGGCCCGCGTCCGCACGGGCGCTGCCGGCCGACTACGCAGCCCTTCGCGACGAGCTTCGTGCGTGACGCAGTTGCATGCGTAACCATTCGGCCGTCGCCACGAGGCGCCGGCCACACTTTTTCGCAGTTACGAAAGAAACTGTTGACACGGCCATTCCGGCCGTGTTTCTCTCGATCCCATGACGCAGCGCAGCAACCACTTGCAGACCGCATCGGGCCGGGGCCAACGCTCCGCCGACGCCGCGTCGCAGGCTGACGCGCGTCGCATCGCCATCGCACTTCTGATGAAGGCCGCGCCCATCGCGGCCTCGCTCATTCTTGTACTCGTACTTATTACCGGGCTTGCCAGCGCGGAGTACGGGTTTGTGTAAGTAGGAACCACACACCCAGGTCGATACCCAAGACCCCGCGCCCGAAACGGCGCGGGGTTTTTGTTTTCGCCCTGCGGAACGTCCAGCCAGGAGATCGCCGTTCGTGAGAAGCAACGCCATCAAGCAGGGCCCCGCACGCGCTCCCGCACGCGCCATGCTGCGCGCGACCGGGTTGAGCGACGAGGCGATCGCCAAGCCGCTGGTCGCGGTCGTGCACACCTGGTCGGACGTCTCGCCGTGCAACTACACGCTGCGCGACCTCGCGCAGCACGTACGCGCGGGCGTGATCGAGAACGGCGGCACGCCCATCGAATTCAACACGATTGCGGTCACCGACGGCATCGCGATGGGCTCGGACGGCATGCGCGCCTCACTGCCCTCGCGCGAGACCATCGCCGATTCGATCGAGCTCGCCGTGAATGGCCACTGCCTCGATGCGATGGTGCTGCTCGTCGGCTGCGACAAGACGATCCCGGCAGCGGCGATGGCGGCGGCGCGGCTCGATATCCCGACCGTGATCCTCTACGGCGGCACGATCCTGCCGGGCAAATGTGCGAGTCCCTCGCAAAAACCCGCACATCCATGTGCGGACTCTTCACAAAAAGCATTGACGATCCAGGACGTGTTCGAGGCCGTCGGCGCGCATTCGGCCGGCCGCATCGACGATGCCGAGCTGCATCGCATCGAGTCGCACGCCTGCCCCGGCGCGGGCGCGTGCGGCGGGCAATTCACCGCGAACACGATGGCGATGGTGCTGACCTTTCTCGGCCTGTCGCCGTTGCAACTCAACGACATTCCCGCCGTGCATGCCGACAAGCCCGCCGCCGCGCGGGCCTGCGGCGCGCTGGCGATGCAGCGTTTGCGCAACGGTGGTCCGGGACCGCGCGAGATCCTCTCTCCCGCAGCGCTGCGCAACGCTGCGTGCGCGGTCTCGGCCACCGCGGGTTCGACGAACGCCGCACTGCACCTGCTGGCGATCGCGCACGAAGCCGGCGTCGCGTTCGACCTGGAGGAATTCGAAGCCGCCGCGCGCACGCCGGTGATCGCCGACCTCAAGCCCGGCGGCCGCTATACCGCTGCGGAAATGTTCGAGATGGGCGGCGCGGCGCTGGTCGCGCGCGAACTGCGTGCCGCGGGCCTGATCGAGGACATCCCGACCGTCACCGGCCGCAGCTTCTTCGCCGAACTCGATGACGTGCCCGCGCCGGGCGCGCAGGACGTGGTGCGCCCGGTGTCGGATCCGTTCAAGCCGCGCGGCGGCTATTCGATCCTCTACGGCGATCTCGCGCCGGAAGGCTGCATCCTCAAGCTCGCCGGCCACGGCATCGAACACTTCGAAGGCACCGCGCGCGTCTTCGATTCGGAAGAAGCCGCGTTCAACGCCGTGCAGGCGCGCCAGATCCGCGCGGGCGACGTCGTCGTCATCCGCTTCGAAGGCCCCGCGGGCGGCCCCGGCATGCGCGAGATGCTCGCCGTGACGGCCGCGCTCGTCGGCCAGGGCCTGGGCAACGACGTCGCGCTGATCACCGACGGCCGCTTCAGCGGCGCGACGCACGGCTTCATGGTCGGCCACATCTCGCCCGAAGCCGCGCGCGGCGGGCCCATCGCGAACCTGCGCGACGGCGATCGCGTGCGCATCGACGTGAAGACGCGCCGCATCGACGTCGACGCCGACCTGCGCACGCGCCCCACCGCTCGCATTGCGCCGCGCGTCGCCACGGGCGTGCTCGCGAAGTACGCCGCGCAGGTGAGTTCGGCCTCGCGCGGCGCGGTCACGGCGCCCGGCCCGCTCGATGCGGCCCGCGCGAAGTCGCGCGACATCCCCGTGCAATTCATCGAGGAAGCGCCCGTGACGCCCGAAGAAACGAAGGAACTGTTCCTCGCCTGACCCTCCGCACCGCCCTCCATCCACTACGGACACGATCATGACCACCCAGCAAAAACCCCGCGTCGCCATCGTCGGTTACGGCAGCCAGGGCCGCGCGCATGCCTTGAACCTGCGCGATTCCGGCTTCGACGTCACCGTCGGCCTGCGTCCGGGCGGCCCGACCGAGATCAAGGCGAAGGCCGACGGCTTCACCGTGAAGTCGCCAAGCGAGGCGGTGAAGGACGCCGAACTCGTCGCCGTGCTTACGCCCGACATGGTGCAGCCGCAGCTCTATGGCGAAGTGATCGAACCCAACATCGCGCAGGGCGCGTGCCTGCTGTTCGCGCACGGTTTCAACGTGCATTACGGGCAGATCACGCCGCGCGAGGACCTGGACGTCGTGCTCGTCGCGCCGAAGGGCCCGGGCGCGCTGGTGCGTCGCGAATACGAGATCGGCCGCGGCGTCCCGTCGGTCTATGCCGTCTACCAGGACAAGAGCGGGAACGCCGAGCAGCTCGCGCTGACCTACTGCGCCGGCATCGGCGGCGCGCGCCAGAACGCGATCCGCACCACGTTCAAGGAAGAAACCGAAACCGACCTGTTCGGCGAGCAGGCCGTGCTCTGCGGCGGCGCGACCAAGCTGGTGCAGGCGGGCTGGGAAACGCTGGTCGAAGCCGGCTACCAGCCGGAAGTCGCGTATTACGAGTGCCTGCACGAGCTGAAGCTGATCGTCGACCTGTTCTACGAGGGCGGCATCACGCGCATGCACGAGTTCATCAGCGAAACCGCGCAGTACGGCGCGCTCACGCGCGGCACCTACGTGGTCGACGACAACACGCGCGCACAGATGAGGAAGATCCTCACCGAAATCCAGGACGGCACGTTCGCGCGCCAGTGGATCGCCGAATACGCCGCGGGCAACGCGAACTACAAGGCGCTGAAGGAAGGCGACCTGACGCATCCGATCGAAGCGGTCGGCAAGAAGCTTCGCGCGAACATGAAGTGGCTTTCGACCGCGCCGCAGGCCGCGTCTGCCGCCACCGAAAAGCGCCAGGCGCAGACAGAGGCCGCGTGATGAACGGTGCCCGCTGGCTGGTGCAGGCCCTGGCGGCCGAAGGCGTCGATACGCTCTTCGGCTACCCGGGCGGCGCGATCATGCCCTTCTACGATGCGCTGCACGGATCGCAGCTCAGGCACGTGCTCGTCCGCCACGAACAGGGCGCGGCCTTCGCGGCGAACGGGTATGCGCGGGCCAGCGGGCGCGTGGGCGTATGCGTGGCGACGTCCGGTCCGGGCGCATCGAACCTGGTCACCGGCATCGCCGACGCGATGCTCGACTCGGTGCCGATGGTGATCATCACCGGGCAGGTCGCCACGCCGCTGATGGGCACCGACGCGTTCCAGGAACTGGACGTGTTCGGCATGACGATGCCGATCGTGAAGCACAGCTTCCTGCTGCGTCGCGTGGACGAGCTGCCGAACGTCGTCGCCGAGGCGTTCCGTATCGCTCGCTCGGGCCGCCCGGGGCCGGTGCTGATCGACCTGCCGAAGGACGTGCAGGTCGGCGACGCATCGCATCTTCCGCTGCACGTGCCGGCGGAAATCGACGACGTGCCCGCGCCGAAGGACGCCTCGCTGCACGCGGCGCTCGCGATGATCTCGCAGGCGAAGAAGCCCGTCGTGTACGGCGGCGGTGGCATCGCGCTGGGCGATGCGGTGCAGGCGTTCCGCACGTTCGTCGACGCCACGCAGATCCCGACCGTGCTGACGCTGAAGGGCCTGGGCGCGCTGCCGTCGAACCATGCGCTGAACCTCGGCATGCTCGGCATGCACGGCAGCCGCGCGGCGAACCTGGCGGTGCAAGAAAGCGATCTGCTGATCGTCGTCGGCGCGCGCTTCGACGATCGCGCCACCGGCAAGCTGGCGGAGTTCGCGCCGAACGCCCGCGTCGTCCACATGGACCTGGACGCGTGCGAGATCGGCAAGCTGCGCCACGCCGATGCCGCCGTGTGCGGCGACATACGCCGCACGCTGACCGCGCTCACCCTGCCCTGCGCCGCGCACCTGCACGGTCGCAACGGCGCGGCGCGGCGCGAATGGCGCGCGATCTGCCAGCAACGCATGCACGAATTCGCCGCGCGCTACGACGCGCCGGGCGACACCGTGTACGCACCGTCGCTGCTGAAGCGCCTGTCGGAACTGTCGCCCAACGCGATCGTCGCCTGCGACGTCGGCCAGCACCAGATGTGGGTCGCGCAGCACTGGCGCTTCGGCACGCCGCGCCAGCACCTCACCAGCGGCGCGCTCGGTGCGATGGGCTTCGGCCTGCCGGCGGCGATCGGCGCGCAACTGCAATCGCCCGACGCGTCGGTCGTGTGCGTCAGCGGCGACGGTTCGTTCCTGATGAACGTGCAGGAGCTGGCGACGCTGCGACGCTACGGCCTGCCGGTGAAGATCGTGCTGCTCGACAACCAGGCGCTCGGCATGGTGCGCCAGTGGCAGGAGCTGTTCTTCGACCGGCGCTATTCCGAGATCGACCTGTCCGACAACCCCGACTTCGGCGCGGTCGCGGCGGCGTTCGGCGTGCAGGCGCTGCACGTCGATCGCGCCGAATCCGTCGAAGCCTCCCTGCAGGCGCTGCTCGCCACCGACGGCCCGGCGCTGCTGCACGTCGCCATCGACCAGGCCGCGAACGTGTGGCCGCTGGTTCCGCCCAACCACAACAACGCGCAGATGCTCGATCCGGAGCTTGACGCCGGCGCGTCGAACGAACCCACCCCCACCGAGGATCCCCGTCATGCGATACCAGCTTGATCTCACGCTCCGTCAGGCCGAAGGCGCGCTGTCGCGGGTACTGGGCGCGGCCGAACGCCGCGGTTTCCGCCCGCTCGCCGTCGATGGCGAAGCGCAGGCCGATGGCGACCGCTGGTACCTGCGGCTGACCGTCGAAGGCGAACGCGACGAAGCCAACCTGCAGCATCAGCTCGAGAAGCTCTACGACTGCCTCGCGGTGGAGGTGTCGCCATGTCGGTGATCGCACCCGAAGCCGTCGCCTCGCGACAACCCGCGGGCAAGCCCATCGAGCTGCGCGACGACGCGCGCCGTCCGGGCATGCCACTGCTGTGGTTCGATGGCGAACTGACCGCCGCCGATACGCCGCACGCGCCGCTGACCACGCACGCGATGCACTACGGCACCGGCGTGTTCGAAGGCATCCGCAGCTACGCCACGCGCGATGGCGCGGCGGTGTTCCGCCTGCCCGAGCACCTGGAGCGCATGCGCAAGGGCGCGGACCTGCTGGGCATCGACTTCGACGTCGACGCCGCGTTCGACGCCACGCTGCAGACGCTGCGCGCCAACGGGCATCGCGATGCGTACGTGCGCCCGCTGACGTGGCTGGGCAACGGCGCGGACGGCGTGACCGTCGGACTGGATGTGCCGGGCCTGAGCCAGCACTTCATGGTGCTGACGCTGCCCACCGTCGTGCACCTCAACGGCAAGCGTTCGCGCCTGACGGTGTCGCCGTGGAAGCGCAATCCGGCTTCGTCGTTGCCGCCGCTGAAGCTGTGCGGCGCCTACATCAACTCGATCCTAGCCAAGCGCGAATCGCGCCTGCGCGGCTTCGACGAAGCGCTGTTCGTCGACGAAGACGGTTACGTGGTCGAGTGCACCGGCGCCAACGTGTTCATGGTGCGCGGCGGTGAGGTCACGGCCGTGTCGCATCGCGACGCGCTGCCCGGCATCACGCGCGACAGCGTGATCGCGCTGAGCGGCGCGCAATCGCGCCCGGTCACGCATCACGAACTGCTGGATGCCGACGAAGTCTTCGTCTGCGGCACGGCGGCGGAGATCGCGCCGATCAGCGCGCTCGACCGGCGCGAGTTCGGCGACAACCCGATCACGCGCGAGCTGCAGGCGCTGTACGGGCGCGTCGTTCGCGGCGAAGAGTCGTCGTACACACACTGGCTGACGGCCGTCTGACATGGACGGCGACGTACCCACCGACGTACGCGTCACCGCGGCCGACGTGCTCGCGGCACAGGCGCGGCTGCGTCGCTACCTGCCGGCGACGCCGCTGCATCACGCCGAACGCTTCGGCTGCTGGCTGAAGCTGGAGAACCTGCAGCGCACCGGTTCGTACAAGGTGCGCGGCGCGCTCAACGCGCTGCTCGCCGCGCGCGAACGCGGCGATCATCGACCGGTGATCGCCGCCTCCGCCGGCAACCACGCGCAGGGCCTGGCGTGGTCGGCGTATCGCCTTGGCGTCAACGCGATCACGGTGATGCCGCGCGGTGCGCCGCAGACCAAGATCGCGGGCGTCTCGCACTGGGGCGCCACGGTGCGTCTCCACGGCGACACCTACGACGAAGCCAAGGCGTTCGCCGCCGAACTGGCTTCGCAAAACGGCCATCGCGTGCTGTCCGCGTTCGACGACCCCGACGTGATCGCCGGCCAGGGCACGGTCGGGCTGGAACTGGCCGCGCTCGCGCCCGACGTCGTACTGGTGCCGATCGGCGGCGGCGGCCTTGCCTCGGGCGTGGCGCTCGCGCTCAAGTCGCAGGGCGTGCGCGTGATCGGTGCGCAGGTCGAAGGCGTGGATTCGATGCTGCGCGCATTGCGCGGCGACCGTACCCCGCGTGACCCGGCGGCGACGCTCGCCGACGGCGTGCGCGTGAAGGAACCCGGACACCTGACGCAGCGGCTGCTCGCCGAACTGCTCGACGACGTGGTCGTCGTGCGCGAAGCCGAACTGCGCGAAACGCTGGTGCGCCTGGCGCTGGAAGAACACGTCATCGCCGAAGGCGCAGGCGCGCTGGCGCTCGCTGCCGGCCGCCGCATCGCCGGCAAGCGCAAGTGCGCGGTCGTGTCCGGCGGAAACGTCGACGCGGTCGTGCTCGCGCAACTGCTGTCCGACGTGCGCCCGCGCGCGCCGCGACGCCCGCGTCGCCGTCATCGCGACGCCGCACCCGCGCTGGAGCCGGCCATCGCGACCCTGAATCCCGCTTTCCCATCCAAGCCGCGCGCCGCCGTCGTCGCGCGCGACCACGAGGAGCTCACCGCATGAACGACCCCGCCGCCCGAGTACGGATCTTCGACACCAGCCTGCGCGACGGCGAGCAATCGCCCGGCTGCAGCATGACCGCGCCGCAGAAGCTCCGCTTCGCGCACGCGCTTGCCGAGCTGGGTGTCGACGTGATCGAAGCGGGCTTTCCGGCGAGTTCGGAAGCCGACATGGACGCCGTGCGCGCCATCGCGCGCGAGGTTCGCGGTGCAACCGTCGCGACGCTGGCACGCTGCCACGTCGGCGACATCGAAGCCTGCGCGCGGGCACTCGACGGCAGCGTGCATCCGCGCATCCACGTGTTCATCTCCACCAGCCCGCTGCATCGCGAACACAAGCTCGGGCTGACGCGCGAGCAGGTGATCGAACGTGCCGTCATGGCGGTCGAGCTGGCCAAGCACCACGTGGACGACGTCGAGTTCTCCGCCGAGGACGCGCTGCGCACCGAGCCGGATTTCCTCGCGCAGGTCTGCATTGCCGCGGTGCAGGCTGGCGCGCGCACGCTCAACATTCCCGACACCGTCGGTTACACCACGCCGAGCGAGATCCGCACGTTGTTCGAATACCTGCGTGCGTCCGTGATCGAATCGGGCGTGCCGGGCGCGAAGGACGCGGTGTTCAGCGCGCACTGCCACAACGACCTCGGCCTGGCGGTGGCGAACTCGCTGGCCGCGATCGAAGGCGGCGCGCGACAGGTCGAATGCACGATCAACGGCATCGGCGAGCGCGCCGGCAACTGCGCGTTGGAAGAACTGGTGATGGCGCTGCGCGTGCGCGGCGAGTACTACGGCGCGCACACGCGCATCGACACGCGCCGCCTGGTGCCCACCTCGCGCCTGCTCTCGCGCATCACCGGCATGGCGGTGCAGCGGAACAAGGCCGTGGTCGGGCAGAACGCCTTCGCGCACGAGTCGGGCATCCACCAGCACGGCATGCTGAAGCATCGCGGTACGTACGAGATCATGCGACCGGAAGACGTCGGCTGGGCGCAGTCGCAGATGGTGATGGGCCGCCACAGCGGGCGCGCCGCGCTGAGCGACCGCCTGCAGGCGCTGGGCTTCACGCTGCCCGAAGCGCAGCTCAACGCGGTCTTCGCCGGCTTCAAGTCGCTGGCCGAAAAGAAGCGCGAAGTGTTCGATGCCGACCTGGAAGCGCTGGTGCTCGGCGCCGACGCACGCGCGGCGCGCGGGCACCGCCTGGCGCGTTTCCACGTCAGCACCGGCGTCGCGCAGGACAGCCTGCCGACGGCCAGCGTGCAACTCGTCGATGCCGAGGGCGCATCGGTGAGCGAGGCTGCCGTCGGCGATGGCCCCGTGCATGCGCTGTTCGCGGCGCTCGCGCGCGCCACCGGCATCGCGCTGGAGATCGACAGCTACCAGGTCTCCAACGTCACCACCGGCGACGACGCCCAGGGCCAGGCGCAAGTGATCGCGCGCGTGGACGGGCGCGAGTTCACCGGCTCGGGCACCAGCACCGACATCCTCGAAGCCAGCGCGCTCGCGTGGCTCGACATCGCCAACCGCCTGCAGCGCACGCGCGCGCAGGCCGCAGACACGCGCGCCGCTGCGATCGCCTGACCTCATTCCAGAAAGCCAAGTCAATGACGAGCCAACCGAAAACCCTGTTCGACAAACTGTGGGACGCCCATGTCGTCACGCCCGAATCCGAGGCGGCGCCAGCGATCCTCTACATCGACCTGCACCTGATCCACGAAGTGACCTCGCCGCAGGCCTTCGCCGAACTCGACGCGCGCGGTCTGCCGGTGCGTTGTCCGGACCGCACCAAGGGCACGCTCGACCACTCCACACCGACGTTGCCGGTCACTGCCAACGGGCAGCGTCCGTACGTGAACGACGAAGCACGTGCGCAGGTCGACACGCTGCGCGCGAACTGCGCACGCTTCGGCGTGGAGCTGTTCGATTACGACAGCCCGCAGCGCGGGATCGTGCACGTGATGGGACCGGAGCTCGGCCTGACCCAACCCGGCCAGACCATCGTCTGCGGCGACAGCCACACGGCCACGCACGGCGCATTCGGCGCGCTCGCCTTCGGCATCGGCACCAGCGAGGTCGGCCACGTGCTCGCCACGCAGTGCCTGCTGCAGCGCAAGCCCAGGACGCTGGCGATCACGGTCGATGGCGAACTCGGTCCTGGTGTCGGCGCGAAGGACCTGATCCTGCACGTCATCGGCGTGATCGGCGTCAATGGCGGCACGGGCCACGTCATCGAATACCGCGGTTCGGCCATCCGTTCGCTGTCGATGGAGCAGCGCATGACGGTGTGCAACATGTCGATCGAAGCCGGCGCACGCGCGGGCCTGATCGCGCCCGACGATGTCACGTTCGACTATCTGCGCGGCCGTCCGCGCGTCCCGCAGGGCGAGGCGTTCGACGCGGCCGTTGCGCGATGGAAGGCGTTCCGCACCGACGAAGGCGCGACGTTCGATCGCGAAGTGCGCATCGATGCACGCGACATCCAGCCCACGGTCACCTGGGGCACGCATCCGGGACAGGTCGCCGCCGTGTCCGCGCACGTTCCGGGAAGCGACGATGCGGATGAAGCGAAGGCGCGCGACTACATGGGCTGGGACGCGAACGCCGCCGTCGCCGGCCGGCCGGTGGACGTGGTGTTCGTCGGCAGCTGCACCAACTCGCGACTGTCCGATCTGCGCGAAGCGGCGGGCGTGTTGCGCGGACGCCGGGTGCATCCACGCGTGCGCATGCTGGTCGTGCCCGGTTCCGAACAGGTCAAGCGCGAGGCGGAGCGCGAAGGCATCGACCGCATCGTGCGCGAGGCCGGCGCGGAGTGGCGCGAGCCCGGCTGTTCGATGTGCATCGCGATGAACGGCGACATCGTCGGCGCGGGCCAGCTGGCCGTTTCCACCAGCAACCGGAACTTCGAAGGCCGACAGGGCAAGGGCGCGCGCACCGTGCTCGCCTCGCCGGCCACCGCTGCCGCCTGCGCGGTCGCCGGCGAGATCACCGACCCGCGCCCCTACCTCACCACGCTGCCCGCGCCGCACGCCGCCGCCGAGCTGGAGACCGCCTGATGCAGCCGCTGACCGAAGTCGTATCGCGCACCATCGTGCTGCGCGAACGCAACATCGACACCGACCAGATCATTCCCGCACGCTTCCTCACCACGACACAGCGCAAGGGCCTCGGAAAACACGCGTTCAACGACTGGCGCACGCTGGCCGACGGCTCGCCGGACCCGGAATTCCCGTTCAATCGCGCGGAGAATGCGGGCGCCCGCATCCTCGTCGCCGGCCGCAATTTCGGCTGCGGCTCCTCGCGCGAGCACGCGCCGTGGGCACTGACCGACCTCGGCCTGCGCGCGGTGATCAGCGCGGAGATCGCCGACATCTTCCGCAGCAACGCGCTGAAGAACGGGTTGCTTCCGATCGTGCTCGACGAACGCATCGTCGATGACCTGCTGGAACAGCCCGGCGTCGAACTCCGCATCGACGTGGCCCAGCGCAGCCTCACGCTGCCCGATGGGCGTGTCGTGCGGTTCCCGCTCGATGCGTTCGCGCAGACCTGCCTGCTCGAAGGCGTCGACCAGCTGGGCTATCTGCTGAAACAGGGCGACGCGATCGCCCGCTTCGAATCCGCGCGCGACGCGCAGGCATCGCAAACCCGGGAGTTCCGTCATGCAAGCTGAAATCCTCGTTCTGCCGGGCGATGGCATCGGTCCGGAAGTCACTCATGCGGCGGTGCAGGTGCTGCGCGCCGTCGGGCAGCGCTACGGGCACGCCTTTCGCTTCACCCAGGAACTGATCGGCGGCGCCGCCATCGACGCCACCGGCGAGCCGTTGCCGGCGCGGACGCTGGACGCCGCGCGTCGCGCCGACGCGGTGCTGCTCGGCGCGGTCGGCGGACCGAAGTGGTCCGATCCTGGCGCGAAAGTGCGCCCGGAACAGGGCCTGCTCGCGATCCGCAAGGCGCTGGGGCTGTACGCGAACCTGCGTCCGGTGAAGCCGCATCCGGCGGCGTTGGGTGCCTCGCCGATCAAGCCGCACCTGCTCACCGGCGTCGACCTGCTGGTCGTGCGCGAGCTCACCGGTGGCGTGTATTTCGGCCAGAAGCAGCGCACGGCGACGTCGGCCAGCGATCTGTGCGAATACACCGTCGAGGAGATCGAACGCGTGATGCGTCGCGCCTGCATGCTCGCGCGCGGACGTCGCGGGCGCGTGACGTCCGTCGACAAGGCCAACGTGCTGGAAACCTCACGGCTATGGCGCGACGTCGCCACGCGCGTCGTCCGCGACGAGTTTCCCGAGATCGCACTCGAACACCAGCTGGTCGATTCGATGGCGATGCACCTGCTCGCGCGACCACGTGAGTACGACGTGATCGTCACCGAGAACATGTTCGGCGACATCCTGACCGATGAAGCGTCGATGCTGGCCGGATCGCTCGGCCTGCTGCCGTCGGCGTCGCTCGGGGAGGGGCGCGTCGGCCTGTACGAACCGATCCACGGCTCCGCGCCCGACATCGCCGGCCGCGGCATCGCCAATCCGTACGCGACGATCCTCAGCGCGGCGATGCTGCTGCGGCATTCGCTGGACCTGGAAGCGGAGGCGCGCTGCGTGGAGAAGGCGGTCGATGGCGCGCTCGCGGCGGGCGTGTTCACCGCCGACCTCGCCGTGGACGGCCGCGGCGTGTCCACGCAGGCGGCCGCGGCGGCGGTGCTGGAGCAACTCGAACTGGAATGCCAGCCGGTGGTGATGCGCGACTGAACCGCACTGGGCCAGGGTCGCATTGCCGACTTCACGCGGTTCGGGCTAGCGTGGGCGCCCATGAGCCCACGCCCTGCCCTTGCCATCGCCTTCGCCGCCTGCCTTGCGGCGTGTTCCTCCACGCCCGACGACGACGCCATGGCGCCGCAGGACGCGTTCTTCCACCATGTGGCCGGGCTGTGCGGGCAGGCGTTTGCCGGTCGCATCGCGGTGGATCGCCCGCCGACGCAAGGCGATCCGCTCGCCGGCAAGGCGCTGATCATGCACGTGCGCGAATGCAGCCGCGACACCATCCGGATTCCGTTCTACGTCGGCAGCGACCGTTCGCGCACCTGGGTGCTCACCCGCACCGCGAGCGGCCTGCGCCTCAAGCACGACCATCGCCTGCAGGACGGCACGGAAGGCGCGCTGAGCCAGTACGGCGGCGACACGGTCGACGTCGGCACGTCGGAGCGGCAGGAATTCCCGGCCGATGCGGCATCGAAGGCGTTGTTCCAGCGCGAGGACCGCGCGTCTTCGGTCTCGAACGTGTGGGCGATGGAGATCGAACCGCACGAACGCTTCGTCTACGAACTCACGCGGCCCGGCCGCGAGGTGCGCATCGAGTTCGACCTGGAACATCCGATCCCCGCGCCGCCTCCGCCGTGGAGCGTCGCGCCGAAGAAGTAAGAAAGGGGCGCCGCGAGGCGCCCTTTTCATGTCCGGATTCACGCCGTCTCCGGCGCCCTCACCCGGAACCACGCCGCATACAACGCCGGCAGGAACAGCAGCGTGAGGAACGTGGCGACGGTCAGGCCGCCCATGATCGCCACCGCCATCGGCCCGAAGAACGCGCTGCGCGACAGCGGGATCATCGCGAGGATCGCGGCGAGCGCGGTCAGCACGATCGGGCGGAAGCGCCGCACCGTCGCTTCGACGATCGCCTGCCACGGTGCGGCGCCTTCGCCGATGTCGTGTTCGATCTGGTCCACCAGGATCACCGAGTTGCGCATGATCATGCCGGCCAGCGCGATCGTGCCCAGCATCGCGACGAAGCCGAACGGCACGCGGAACACCAGCAGGAACAGCGTCACGCCGATCAATCCCAGCGGCGCGGTGAGCAGCACCATGAAGCTGCGCGAGAAACTGCGCAGCTGCAGCATCAGCAGCGTGAACACGACGAACACGAACAGCGGCATGCCGGCGGCGATGGACTTCTGGCCGCGCGCGGAGTCCTCCACGCTGCCGCCGATGTCGATCGAGTAGCCGTAGGGCAGCATCGAACGCAGGCCGTCGAGCGTCGGCGAGATCTGTGCGGTCACCGTCGCCGGCTGCGTGCCGTCGTAGATGTCGGCGCGCACGGTCATCGTGGGCTGGCGGTCGCGATGCCAGATGATGCCTTCCTCGAAGCCGTAATCGAGCGTGGCGATCTGCGTGAGCGGCACGCTCTTCCCGCTTTCGGTCGGCACCATCAGGCTGCCGAGCATGTCCAGGCGCAGGCGTTCCTCGGTCGGGCCGCGCAGCAGCATCTCGATCAGTTCGTTGCCTTCGCGGTACGTGCTGACGTGCGAGCCCGACAGCGAACTCGACAGGAACTGCGACAGCCGCGCCGAACTCACGCCCAGCGCGCGGGCGCGCTCCTGGTCGACGACCAGGCGCACGACCTTGTTCGGCTCGTCCCAGTCCAGGTTGACGTTCACCACGTGCGGGTTCTCGCGGATCTTCTCACGCACCTGGTAGGCGATCTTGCGCACCTGGTCGATGTGCTCGCCCGACACGCGGAACTGCACCGGATAGCCGACCGGCGGCCCGTTCTCCAGGCGCGTCACGCGCATCTGCAGTTCCGGGAAACGCTGGAACACGTCTTCGATCAGCCAGTTGCGGATCTCCTCGCGCGATTCCAGATCCTTCGGCGTCAGCACGAACTGTGCGAAGTTCGCCGCCGGCAGCTGCTGGTCGAGCGGCAGGTAATAACGCGGCGAACCGGTACCGACGTAGGCGACGAAGTTCGCCAGGTCCTTGCGCTGCGCGAGGATCTTTTCGAAGCGCTGCGCCTGTTCGGTGGTCGCGCGCAGCGAACTGCCTTCGGCCAGTTCCATGTCGACCATGAGTTCCGGTCGCGTGGAATCGGGGAAGAACTGCTGCGGCACGAAGCGGAACATCACGATCGACAGCACGAACGCGCCCGCCGTCACCGCGATGACCAGCCAGCGATGGCGCACGCAGAACGTCACCCACTCGCGGAACCGCACGTAGAACTTCGTCGCGTACGGATCGTGCGCGTGGCCGTCGATGGGCGGTTTGGGCGCGATGTAGTCGTGCAGCTTCGGGAAGCGGCTGGCGATGCGTTCGCGGAACGCGTGCCAGCGGTACGGGATCGAACCCGGCTTCAGCGGTTTGGCCGCGTGCCCGTAATCCGGCAGCAGCTTGTCACCGAGGTACGGAATGAACGCAACCGCCGCGACCCAGGACACCAGCAGCGCGATGGTCACCACTTCGAACAACGAACGCGTGTATTCGCCCGTGCTCGACTTCGCGGTCGCGATCGGCAGGAAGCCGGCGGCGGTGATGAGCGTGCCGGTGAGCATCGGGAACGCCGTGGAATCCCACGCGAACGCGGCGGCCTTCAGTCGACTGAAGCCCTGCTCCATCTTGATGGCCATCATCTCCACCGCGATGATCGCGTCGTCCACGAGCAGGCCGAGCGCGAGCACCAGCGCGCCGAGCGAGATCTTGTGCAGGCCGACGCCGAACAGGTCCATCGTGGCGAACGTCATCGCAAGCACCAGCGGAATCGACAGTGCGACGACGAAACCGGTGCGCAGGCCGAGCGAGAAGAAGCTCACCAGCAGCACGATCGCGACGGCTTCGGACAGCACGCGCACGAACTCGCCGACCGATTCGGTGACCGCGGCGGGCTGGTCGGCGACCTTGCGCAGCTGCATGCCGGCGGGCAGCGTTTCCTGCAGCTGCGCGAACTGCGTCTCCAGCGTCTTGCCGAGCTTGAGGATGTCTCCGCCTTCCTTCATCGCCACGCCGATACCGATGGCGTCCTCGCCCATGAAGCGCATGCGCGGCGCCGGCGGATCGGAGAAGCCGCGCTTCACGTCGGCCACGTCGGCCAGGCGGAACGTGCGGTCGCCGACGCGGATCGGGAACTCGCGGATCTCGTCGACCGACTTGAACTTGCCGCCCACGCGCAGCGGCACGCGCGTGCTCCCGGTCTCGAAGAAGCCGGCGGGCACCATCGCGTTCTGTTCGTCCAACGCCTGCTGCACGGCGGCGGCGGGAATGCCGAGCGTGGCGAGCTTCACGTTCGACAGTTCGATCCAGACTTTCTCGTCCTGCACGCCGAACAGCTCGATCTTGCCGACGTCGGGCTGCTTCTGCAGTTGCAGCTGCACGCGCTCGGCGTAGTCCTTCAGCACGGCGTAGTCGAAACCCTTGCCGGTGAGCGCGTAGATGTTGCCGAAGGTGTCGCCGAACTCGTCGTTGAAGAACGGTCCGACGACGTCGCCGGGCAACGTCGGCTGGATGTCGCCGATCTTCTTGCGCACCTGGTACCACAGCGGCGGGATGTCCTTCGATCGCAGCGAATCGCGGGCGACGAAGATCACCTGCGATTCGCCGGCGCGCGAGTACGAGCGGATGAACTCGTACTGGCCGGTTTCCATCAGCTTCTTTTCGATGCGCTCGGTGACCTGGCGCGAGACTTCCTCGGCGGTCGCGCCCGGCCACAGCGTGCGGATCACCATCACCTTGAACGTGAAGGCGGGATCCTCGCTGCGGCCCAGCCGCAGGTACGAGAACGTGCCGGCGATGGCCATCACCAGCATCGCGTAGATGATGAGGCTGCGGTGGCGCAGCGCCCATTCGGAAAGGTTGAAGCGCATGGCGGCCTCAGCGCGCGGCGGCGGCTTGGGCGACCGCGACCGGACGGTTGTCGCGGTCGACCGGCTGCACCTTCTGTCCGTCGCGCAGCAGATGTCCGCCGGCCGCGACGACCCATTCGTCCGCCCGCAGGCCGGACTTCACCGGCACGCGGTCCTCGCCGAACGCGCCGGTCTGCACCGTGCGCAGCTTCGCCGTCGAGGTCTTCGCGTCGACGACGAACACCGAGGCATTGCCGTTCTCGCGCTGGAGCGCGGCGATCGGCACGCTCAGCGAGCCGTTGCCGTTGGTGGGCAGGTAGACGCGGGCGCTCTGGCCCAGGTCGATCGCGCCGGCCGGCGCATCGACGGTCACGCGCGCGGCGAACGTGCGGGATGCCGGATCGGCCGCCGGCGCGATCTCGCGGATGCGGCCGTTCCAGCGCTGGCCGGGGCGCGACCAGGCTTCGACCTGCACGGCCTGTCCCGGGCGGACGTTCGCGATCATGCCTTCGGGCAATGCGAAGGCGACTTCGCGCACGCCGTCGGCGGCGAGCGTGAACACCGACTGCCCCGCCGCGACGACCTGCCCCGCTTCGGCCTGGCGCGCGGCGATGACGCCATCGCGCGTGGCGCGCAACTGCGAGTAGGCGGCCTGGTTGCGGGCGACTTCCAGGTCGGCGCGCGCGGCGTTGACCTGACCCTGCGCGGCGGTGGCGGCGGCGTTCTGGGCGTCGAGGGTGGAACGGCTCACCAGCTGGTCGTTCGCGAGCTTCGCGAAACGGGCCTGGTCTGCGCGGGCACGGCCGAGTTCGGCCTCGGCGGCGGCGAGTTGCGCCTGCGCGGCGCGGGCCTGGGCCTGGAGGTCGCCGGGATCGAGCGTCGCCAGCACCTGCCCGGCGCGCACGTGGTCGCCGACATCGACGTTGCGCTGCACGAGCTTGCCGCCGACGCGGAACGACAGCGGGCTTTCCTCACGCGCCCGGACTTCGCCGGCGAACGCGCTGGCGGTGTGGTCGGACGCGGTCGGGCGGGTCACCAGCACCGGGCGCGGCGCTTCCTCGACCGCGTCGCCCTGGCCGCAGGCGGCCATCAGGAAGGGAGTACAGCCGAGCAGCGTCCATGCGGCGAGTCGGAACGCAATGGAAGGGGAACTGCGCATTGCGGGGGTCCCTGCGGTTAATTAATGTACCTGTGAGTACTGTATAAATATCAAACTGATTAGTCTAGTATTGCCGCATGACCGCTTCACGCCAGCCCGCCGCGCCCCGCACGGGCGCCGCCAGCCCGCCGGCCGCTCCTGACAAGGCGGGCGCTCCCGCGAAACCGGCCGGCCCCGGCCGTCCGAAGGACATGGGCAAGCGCGCCGCCATCCTGGAGGCGGCGAAAAGAATGTTTACTCAGCACGGCTTCGACGGCGCGAGCATGGACCAGATCGCGGCCGAAGCCGGCGTCTCCAAGCTCACCGTCTACAGCCACTTCGGCGACAAGGACGCGCTGTTCCTCGCCGCGGTCGAATCGCACTGCGATCTGTCCCTGCCGTCCTCGCTGTTCGAGCCCTCGCCCGACACGCCGTTGCGCGATCGGCTGATGGACATCGCCCGCGCGTTCTATTCGATGGTGACCGCTCCGGAGGCGATCGCCGGCCATCGCATGCTGTGCTCCCCGCAGATGTCGAACTCCGGTTTGCCGAAGCTGTTCTGGGAGGCCGGCCCGATGCGCGTGCAGGCCGATTTCGCGGCGCTGCTGCAGCGGCGCATCAAGGCCGGCGAGCTGGAAGTGCCCGATGTCGCACGCGCCGCCGGACAGTTCTTCAGCCTGCTCAAGGGCGAGCCGCACGCCTGCCTGGTGTTCGGCGGCCCGGGGCCGGCGGATGCGGAAATCCAGGCGCACCTGGCCGCGGCGGTGGACCTGTTCCTGCGCGCCTACCAGGTGCGGGACGCCGCGCCGGGCAAACCTGCCGGCGCAGGACGGTCGCGCCGATGACATCGGTCTTGGTTACTTCTGGCACTCAGTCGCTTCCGGGGGCGCCGCCATCCTGTGCGCCGCGCCCGCGACGGCCGGCAGCGGCATTCCCGGTACAATTCGCGGTCTTCCGCGCGAGAGTCACGTAATGAGCACCCCCATGGATTACAGCAAGGCACGCGAATTGATGGTCGAGCAGCAGGTACGTCCCTGGGACGTGCTCGACGGCCGCGTGCTCGACGTGATGGCGGCGCTGCCGCGGGAGGCGTTCCTGCCGGTGGCGCACCGCAATCTCGCCTACGGCGACCTGGCGCTGCCGCTGGGCCATGGCGAGTTCACGATGAAGCCGGTGCTGCAGGGCCGCGCCCTGCAGGCGCTCGCGCTGGATCCGGCCGACGACGTGCTCGTGATCGGCGCCGGCACGGGTTACCTGGCCGGCTGCGCAGGCCGCCTCGCGCGCGATGTCGTCGCGCTGGAGCGCCACGCCGACCTCGCGCAGGCCGCGACCGCCGCGCTGTCCGAGCAGGCCGTGGACAACGCCCACGTCATCGTCGCCGACGCCTTCGCCTGGACGACCGATCGCCGCTTCACCGCGATCCTGGTCGCCGGTGCGGTGGACACCATCCCGCAGCGTTTCATCGACTGGCTGGAGCCGAACGGCCGCATGTTCATCGTGCGCGGTCGCTCGCCGGCGATGGAAGCGGTGCTGGTGCGCAACGATGTCAACGCGCCGCGCATCCAATCGTTGTTCGAAACCGATCTTCCCTATCTTGCCGGCGCGGCCCCCGCCCCGGCGTTCAAGTTCTGACGCAGTACCCCCCACACGCCTGCAGAACGCGGGCGGCTCAACAAGAACGCAAAACGGACAAGGACATCGCATGATCCGCCGCCCGCTCGTCATCGCCCTCGCCGCTGCCGTGAGCCTGTCGGCCCTGTTGCCGGCCACGGCCTCCGCCGAAGACCTCCTGCAGACCTACGAGCTGGCACGTACCGCCGATCCGCAACTCGCGGCGGCCGAGTCCAACCGCCTGGCCATCCGCGAAGGCGCGGTGCAGACGCGCGCGGCGATGCTGCCGCAGATCGACGGCTCGGCCTCGATCACCAAGGGTCGCAGCTACCAGCGCGGCAACACGTCGATCGATCCCGACGGCGGCATCAACACCGGCGACAGCGACACCGAGAGCACCACGCGCAGCACCGGCGTGAACCTCAGCCAGATGGTCTACGACCGCGCGAACTTCACCCGCCACAAGAGCGCGAAGGCGCTCTCGCAGGCGGCGGATTTCCAGCTCGCCGCGTCGGGCAACGACCTGATCACGCGTACGTCGGAAGCGTATTTCAACGTGCTGATCGCGCTGGAATCGCTGGCCGCCGCCGAAGCCGCCGAAACCGCGCTGAAGAAGCAGTTCGACTACGCGTCCAAGCGACTGGAAGTCGGCCTGGCGCCGATCACCGACGTGCACGAAGCCCGCGCCCAGTACGACAGCGCGCGCGCCAACACGATCCTGGCCCGCAACGCGGTCGAGGATTCGTACCAGGCGCTGGCGGAAATCACCGGCCAGCAGATCCGCAACGTGCGTGGCCTGCCGAAGGACTACCAGCCCTCGCTTCCGGAATCGCGCGACGCCGACGGCTGGGTGCAGACCGCCATCGAGAACAACCCTGCCCTGCGCGCGAAGGAACTGCAGGTCGCCTCCACCGAGGCCGACGTCGAGACCGCGCGCGCCGGCCACTGGCCGCGCCTGTACCTCAACGGTTCCTATGGCGACTCCGAAACCTGGGGCGAACGCGAGATCCTGGACGCCACGCGCGACATCGACGGCCGCACCTTCGGCCCGTCGGTCGGCCTGACGCTGTCGGTGCCGATCTTCTCCGGCGGCGCCACGCAGTCGGGCGTGCGCCAGGCGCTGGCGCGCCGCGACGTCGCGCAGGATGAGCTGGAACAGCAGAAGCGCCTGCTCGTGCGCAACACGCGCAACGCCTACCAGACGCTGGTGGCAAGCATCAGCGAAGTCGAGGCGCGACGCCTCGCGCTGGTCTCGGCGCAGGCCGCGTACGACGCGTCGCAGGTCGGCCTGGAAGTCGGTACGCGCACGGTGCTGGACGTCCTGCAGAACCAGAACAACCTGTTCACCGCGCAGCTCGAGTTCGCCCGCGCGCGCTACAACCACCTGCAGAGCCGCCTGTTGCTGGAACAGGCCGCCGGCACGCTCGACGTCGCCGACGTGCAGGACGTGAACCGCCTGCTCACCGCGGACACCGAGTCGCAGCTGTCGCCGGGCGATGTTCCGGGGTGAGGTAGGCCGCTTACGCGGCGCTGCCGCGTGGCCTGCCGAACGCCCGGCCATGGATGGCCGGGCAAGGCGCTCGGTCGCCGACTACGAACCGCCACGGATGGCAACGACCGTTCCCAAAAGCAGTTGCCCGCTCTGCCCAGTGATGGACGTAGCGTGGTGTAAGTCTTAAAGCAGCCCGTCGATCGGAATGCCCAGCGCCGCCGCTTCGGCGCCGCAATCTTCCGAAGGCGCCTGTCCTGCGGCGCGCATCGACTGCACTTCCTGCGTCGCGGCGGCGACATCGGCCTGGAAGGTGGCGTTGGACTGCAGCTTCGCGAACGTGCCGGAGGCGATCGTGCGCCCGGCCAGGACATCGCTCTGCCAGTGCGCGTTGCACACCAGGCGGCTCTCGCCGAATGCGCGTCCGCGCGCAAGCAATGCGTCGGTGCGGTCGGGCGCGATCTGCGTCAGCACCAGCGCCCACATCCAGCCGATCGAGGTATGTCCGGACGGATACGAACCATCGTTGCGCAGCGCCGCCTCGTCCTTCGGCGCGCACGTGCCTTCCTTGTAGAAGACGAAGGGCCGCGTGCGCTTGTAGTGGTCCTTCGCCGCATACGTGGCGAGCCCCGCGTCGGTCGCCGTGCGGCGGAGCAGTTGATAGAGCCGCGGCGAACCCTGCTGCGACACCGGCACCCCGAGCGCGCACGAGAAAGCGCCCGCAACGTGCGGGAAGCCCAGATCCGCATCGAAGGTCGCCAGCGTGTCGCGCGCGGTGCCGCGCAGCTTCTGCGACGCGCGGCTGACCGCCTGGTCCTGCTTGAAGGCCGGCGAACCTTCCTCCGGCGGCGCGGGCAGCAGTTTCAGGCTGTTGGGCAGGTCGCGCCCGAGATAGCCCGCCAGTATCCCCGGGCGGATTTCCGGCACGGCTTCGGCGATCGAAGGCGCCGTCGCGGCCGGAAGCATCGATGGGGCCTCCGTCTGCGTCGCCGGCTTCGTCGCGCAGGCAGACAGTGCGAAGGTCGCCGCGATTGCGATCGCCGACGTCGCCAGTGACGCGATGCCATGCGGCAGGTGCTTTCCGGAGGACTGGCCCACGTCACTTGCTCCTTCAGGTGATCTCCGTCGCCAGATGCATCACCGGGCGTTGACGGGCCGTGAAGTGTGCCGGCGCACGCGGGCCCGCACCATCGGAGGAATCGGAAGAAGCCGCGGACTCAGGTCGCCGGCGGAAGCAGCGGCGCGAGCAGTTCGATCGTGCGGGCGAGCGCCCCGCGACCGGTTTCCACCAGCGCGCGACCGGCCTCGGTCATGCGTTGCCGACGCTGTGGATTGCCCAGCAGTTCGGCCAGCGCGCGCTCGACGTGCTCCGCGTCCGGCGCGACGCACAGTGCGCCGGCGTCCTCCAGGCGCTGCGCGATCTCGACGAAGTTGTGCAGGTGCGGGCCGGTGACGATGGCGGTGCCGGTCGCCGCGGGTTCGAGCAGGTTGTGCCCGCCGATCGCCTGCAGGCTGCCGCCAACGAAGGCGACGTCGGCGCAGGCGTAGAAGCTCATCAATTCGCCCAGCGTGTCGATGACGAAGACCGCATCGTCGGCCTGCGGCCACTGCTGGCGGGAGCGCGTGGACACGGACCAGCCCGCGGTTCGCGCGAACTCCGCGACGGGACGGAAGCGTTCGGGATGGCGCGGCGCCCACAGCAGCAGCAGGTCGGGGAAGCGCGCGCGCAACTGGCGATGGATGGCTATCACCGCCGGTTCCTCATCCTCGTGCGTGCTCGCGGCGATCCACACCGGACGGCCGCCGCACCGCGCGCGGCACAGGCCGGCGAAGCCGGCGAGGTCCTCGGGCACGGCGACGTCGAACTTGAGATTGCCAACGACCGCCACCTGCTCCGGGCTCGCGCCCAGGCGCACGAAGCGCTCGCCGTCGGCACGCGACTGCGCGGCGACGGTGCGCACCGTGCGCAGCGCGCGCGCGACCAGCGGCGCGAGCACGCGGTAGCCGCGCAGCGAACGCTCCGACAACCGCGCGTTGAGGATCACCGCCGGGATGCCCGCATCGCGGCAGCCGAACAACAGGCTCGGCCACAGCTCGGTTTCCATGATCAGCGCCGCATGCGGACGGTAATGCGCGAGGAACCGCCCCACCGCACCGGGCAGGTCGTAGGGAAGGTAGACGTGTTCGACCGCATCGCCCCACAGCGCCTGCACGCGCTCGGAGCCGGTCGGGGTGATCGTGGTGACCAGCAGGCGCAGGTCCGGCCGCGCGCGACGCAGCGCGTTGACCAGCGGAACGGCGGCGTTCACCTCGCCCACCGACACCGCATGCACCCACAGCGTGCGCATCGGCGCGGCATCGCCGTAGAACGCGTAACGCTCCTGCCAGCGCAGGAAATACGCCGGCTGGCGCAGCCCGCGCCAGATCAGGTGGTAGACCGTGATGGGCGCCAACAGATACAGGGCGACCGAATACAGGCCGCGCAGGAGGCGCTCGATGGAGTCCGTCGGCATCGGCATAAGGATAACGAAGCCGGTGACGGCCGGGCGAAGAACATCGCATCGATCGTCGACGCACGACCGCGTCTACTGCATGCGGGCATCGGCCCCGTAGAATCGCCGGATGCCCAAGGCAGTCGAATCCCCCACGTCCCCGCCCCCGCCGCCACTCGGTCCGCGTCACTGGCCGATGTGGCTCGCGCTCGGCGTGATGTGCCTGGGCGCGCGTTTGCCGTGGTCGTTGCAGCGGGGACTGGGCAGGATCATCGGCGCGATCGCGTTGCGCATCGGCACCTCGCGTCGCAAGGCGGCACGGATCAACCTGGAGCTGTGCTTCCCCGAGATGCCGGCGGAGCAGCGCGAACGCCTGCTGCGCGAAAGCTTCCGCGACCTGGGCATCGGCTTCTTCGAGTTCGCGCGCGCCTGGTGGGGCTCGGCCACGCCGATGCGCCGCACCGTGCGCATCGAAGGGCTGGAACTGCTGGACGGCATCCGCGCGCAGGGCCGCGGCGTGCTGATGGTGTCGGGCCACTTCATGACGCTGGAGATGTGCGGTCGCCTGATGTGCGACCACCTGCCGCTGGCCGGCATGTACCGGCGCCACCGCAGTCCGGTGATGGAATGGGCGGTCAAGCGCGGTCGCCTGCGCTACGCGAAGGCGATGTTCACCAACGACGAAGTCCGCGCGGCGATCCGCCACCTCAAGCAGGGCGGTTTCCTCTGGTACGCGCCGGACCAGGACATGCGCGGCAAGGACACGGTGTTCGCGCCGTTCTTCGGCGTGCCGGCGGCGACGATCACCGCCACGCACCAGTTCTCGCGGCTGAGCGGCTGCGCGGTGGTGCCGTTCTTCCATCGCCGCGAGGGCGCCGACTACGTGCTGCGCATCGGCGCGCCGCTGGAGGATTTCCCGTCGAGCGACGCCGCCGTCGATTCCACCCGCGTCAATGCGGCGATCGAAGCGATGGTGCGCGAGGCGCCGACCCAGTACCTGTGGATCCACCGCCGCTTCAAGCGCCGGCCGCCCGGCATGACCTCGCCCTACGGCAAGCGCTGAAGGCTATTCGCGCGCGAGCAGGCTGCCCGCGTACAGCGCGGCGAGCAGCAGCGTGAGGCCGCCCCAGAAGGTCGAATAGAACGCCAGGTGCGTGTTGAGCGGGAACAGCGTCACCGCCAGCGCCCACATCGCCGGACGCGCGCGTTCGCGGGCCTGCTCGTCGGCGAAGCGCCATGCGCGCCACGCCAGCGCGAGGCCCGCCAGCCACATCAGCATGCCGAACGCGCCGGTTTCGCTGAGCACTTCCAGCACGATCTGGTGCGCGTGCAGCGCCGGGCCCGTGCCCCACACGGCGAGCGCTCCGGGCTCGGGATCGCAGGCCGGGAACGCCTCGCGGAAGCCGCGCGCGCCGACGCCGTTGATCGGATGCTCGCGCACCATGCACAACGCCGCGCTCCAGATGCGCGCGCGTCCGGACAGCGCGCTGTCCACGCCTTCCACGTCGGCGGACACCGCATGCGCCGTGCGCGCGATGCGTTCGCGCACCTGCGGCGATGTGATGGAGAGCGTGCCGACCGCGATGGCGCCGATCGCGAACACGCCGATCAGCTTCTTCCAGCCCACCAGCCGCCAACCCGACAGCACCAGCGCGAGCGCATAGGTGATCCACGACGCGCGCGAACCGGCCAGCACCATCACCACGCCCACCGCGGCGGCGGCAAGCAGCCAGCCGACCGTGCCCATGCGCCGTCCGCAGGCGAACAGCAGGAACGGCGACAGGCTCGCCAGCACCGGCCCGAGCTTGAGGTTGCACGGACCCAGCACGCCGCTTAGGCGGTCCACGCCGGCGACTTCCTGCGGCGTGCACATGCCGTGGCCGCTGATGGCGATCTTGATGCCGTCGATGCCGGAGAACAGCGGGCTCGTGCCGGTGGCCGCCTGCACCAGCGCGTCCAGCGTCCAGATGCCGACGATGATCGCCAGTCCGCCGAAGGTGATGCGCCGTCCGCGCGGATCGGCCACCGCCGAGGCGACCAGCCACAGGAACGGCAGGTAGCGCAGGTCCACCGCCGCTTCGCGCAATGCGCGCGCGGGGTCGATCGCGTCGATCGCCGACACCAGTTCCGGCGTCCAGTAGGCGAAGAACAGCACGCTGGTGAGCGCCCATGCGGGGTTGCTCAGCAGTTGCTCGCCGCCACGGAACCGCGACAGCGCCAGATGGACGATCGCCACCAGCGCGCCGAGGACCAGCACGCCTTCCGCATAGCCCGGTGCCGGCCACAGCGCGACATACGCCAGGATCCACGCCGGCGCCCAGCGCCAGCCGCGCACGCGCGGCCCGGCCGAAGTGGCGTCAGCGGGGTTCATCGATGAGCTCGGCGTAGACGGCAAGCGTGGCCTCCTGCATCGCACGCAATGAATGCGGAATCGTAGCCGGCGGCGCAGGCGGATGCGTAAGAAGTTCGTAGCCGCCGCGGCGCAGTGCGTCGAGGTCGAACGGTGCCACCGCACAGCCGGGTTGCCACTTCGCCAGCAGTTCGCCGACACCCCCGTGCGCCCAGCCGAGCACCGGACGCCCGACCGACCAGGCTTCCAGCACCGTGCGCCCGAACGCCTCGGGCTTGCGCGAAAGCTGCAGCACCACGTCGCTGGCCGCATAGGCGCGCGCGATCGCATCGGTCGGCGCGGTGAAGGCGACCGCCTCGGCGATGCCGAGCGTCGCCGCTTCGCGTTCGAGTTCGGCGATGTACGCCTCGCGCCCGGCCTCGCGCGCGCCGGGGAGCCAGAGGCGCGCGTCGATTCCGTCCGTGCGCAGCCGCGATAGCAGCGCGAGCGCGTCCGCATGTCCTTTCAGGCGCGTGCCGCGACCTGGCAACAGCAACAGCGGCCCGTCGCCGCCCAGCGCGGGGTGGAGCGACGCGGCCCAGGCACGCGCTTCGTGATCGGGACAAGCCGCGCGCGGAAACGTGCGTGGATCGATGCCGCGCGGGATCACCCGCAGCTTCGCCGCATCGACCCTGGGGTAATGGCGCAACACGAATTCGCGCACGGTGCCGGACACGCAGATCACGCGTTCGCCGCGCGTCATCACCGCGCTGTAGCGCGACGGCGAATTGAGCCCGTGCACGGTCGTCACCCAGCGCGGACGCTTCGAAGCCGGCAGGCCCCGCAGGGCGAATTCGCCGACCCATGCGGGCAGGCGCGAACGCGCATGCACGAGGTCCACGCGCTCGCGCCCGATGAGCGCGCGCAACGCGAATACGTGGCGGAAGGTCAGCAGCGACTTGCGGCCGATGTCGAGCGCGATGTGCTCGGCGCCGAGCGCGGTCAGGCGCGGCACCAGCCGCCCGCCTTTCGACACGACGATGGCGCGATGGCCGGCGTCGACCAGCGCCTGGGCGATCTCGAGGGTGGAACGTTCGACGCCGCCCGATTCGAGGGCCGGGAGCAGCTGGACGACGGTCAGCCGGCGCATGCGCGGCTCCGCGGCGGGTGTTCGCGGCACCGGCGTCGGGCGGGGATCAGTCTTCCAGCACGAAATGCGCGCCGCAGTACGGGCACTGCGACTCCCCGCCTTCGGCTTCGATCGGCAGGTACACGCGCGGATGCGAATTCCACAGCGCCATCGAGGGCAGCGGACAGCTCAGCGGCAGGTCGGCGCGGTGCACGACGTAGCGCTGCTGGGCGTTGGCCTGGGTCGGATGGGCGTTGGCTGCGGTCATGATCGGACGGTGTGGCGACGCGGGGCCGCAAGTTTACCAGCCCCGGCGCGAAGACCGCCGCCGCACGGCGGTTATTCGGGCAGGTCGAACAGCAGCACCAGCGCGCGTCCGTCGCCGCCGCCCTGGAGGCGCAGCGTGCCGGCCTCGCCGCGCAGGCCCAGCGCGTCGCCGGCCGCGAGCGGCGTGTCCTCGTTGACCGTCACCCGGCCCGACACGACCTGCACCCAGTACAGCCGGGAAAGATCCAGCTCGAACTCGGCCGTCTCGCCGCGATCGAGCCGCACCTGCAGCACCCGCGCGTCCTGCCGGATCGCCAGGCTGCCGTCGGCACCGTCGCCCGAGGCGAGCAGCGTCCAGCCCCGTGCATCCGCCGGCACGGCCGCACGCCGGGCGTAGGCGGGCGCGTGGTTCAGGCGCGAAGGCTGGATCCACATCTGCCACAGGTGCAGCGGTCCGGACGCGGACGCGTTGCGTTCGGCGTGCTGCACGCCGTGGCCGCCGCTGAGCCATTGCAGTTCCCCGGCGCGAACGGTGCCGCTGCCGCCGATCGCGTCCTCGTGCGCGAGTTCGCCTTCGACGACGAACGCCAGCAGTTCCATGTTCGCGTGCCGCGCGGTGTCGAAACCGGCGCCGGCTTCGAGGCGATCCTCGTTGAGCACGCGCAACGGGCCAAAGCCCATCCACTCGGGGTCGTAGTAGCCGCCGAAGGAAAAGGCGTGGCGGCCTTCGCGGCCCTCTGCGGTGGAATGGCCACGGGAGTTGGCGGGGCGGTGGACGATCATCGTTGTTTTCGTCATTCCAGCGAAAGCTGGAGCCCATTTTGCCCTTTCGGGCCGTGCTTCCGCTCGCTTTCCTGCGAGGGACACTTTTCGCGCCCGGTGGCGCGCGTGTCGATGACGGGCTGCGTTCGATGGATGCGAGGTTCGGGGCGTCGTGCATTGGGCCGTGTCATCGGCGCAAGCCGTCGGCGCATCACCGCATCGCACGTCACGCCCCTCACCCCAACCCCTCTCCCGCAGGGAGAGGGGCTCAAAGCACAAACCGTCTTACTTCGCCGCCACAACCGCTTCGGTCGTGATGCGGATCGTCACGTTGTCGCTCACGTTCGGCGCGTACTTGTCCACGCCGAAGTCGCTGCGCTTGATCGTCGTGGTCGCGTCGAAACCCGCCGCGGCGCGCTTGGCCATCGGCTGCTCGCCGATCTTGTTGATCGTGGTGTCGAGCACCACCGGCCTGGTCACGCCCTTGATGGTCAGATCGCCGAACACGCGCAGCTTCTTGTCGCCGGCGGCTTCGACCTTGGTGCTCTTGAAGGTGATGTTCGGGAACTTCTCGGCGTCGAAGAAATCGGCGCTGCGCAGGTGCTCGTCGAACTTCTCCACGTGCGAATCCAGGCCCGCCAGCGGGATCGTCACTTCGACCTTCGAGGTGCCGACGTTGGTCGGATCGTAGGTGATGCTGCCGTCGACCTGGCCGAAATGCGCGACCGGGTTGGAGAAGCCGAAGTGGCTCCAGCTGGCGACCACGTCGGTGTGGTTCGGGTCGATCTTGTAGGTGACGGGCGCGGCGAAGGCCGCGGTGCTGGCGGCGATCAAAGCCGCGGTCAGGGCGATGCGCTTGAACATGGAGGGCTCCGGTGTGGGTGTCGGACGAACGGGTACTGCGGGATTACAGGATCCGCGCCGCCTCGTCGAAGGACAGTCGCGGCGAGCGGGGGAACAGCCTGGCCGTGTCGCCATGGCCAAGGTTGATCAGGAAATTCGACTTGATCTTCGTGCCGGCGAAGAAGGTTTCATCGACCAGCGCGTTGTTGAAGCCCGACATCGGGCCGGTGTCCAGGCCCAGCGCACGCGCGGCCATCAGCACGTAGGCGCCCTGCAGGCTGCCGTTGCGCAGCGCGATGGTGGCGAGGTCGGCCTCGGGTTTCCCGTCGAACCAGCCGCGCGCGTCGGTGTGCGGGAACAGGTACGGCAGCTTCTCGTAGAACGAGAGGTCGTAGGCGACGATCGCCGTGACCGGCGCGGCCATGGTCTTGGCATGGTTGCCTTCGTCCAGCGCGGGGCCGAGCTTGGCCTTGGCTTCCTTCGACTTCACGAACACCAGCCGCAGCGGCGACATGTTGGCGCTGGTCGGGCCCCACTTGGCCAGGTCGTAGAGCTGGCGCAGGGTCTCGTCGCTGACCTCGCCCGTGAGTTCGTTGTGCGTGCGGGCGGTGCGGAAGAGCTGGTCCAGCGCGGACTCGGGCAGCGGGGCGGTGGCTTGCGACATCGTGTACTCCAGGAAAGATCGCGCCGATGCCGCGATCGAAGGTTCGAGAGTGTAGAGTCTGACACGTTCGCAACAGCCGACTGATCCGGAACGGATTAATCACAAACGTGCAACGAACGAGGACCGATCAACGCCGTACCGCAGCCGCGACTTCACGCGGCCCCGCGACCTGGACCCTGACCGACGGCCACGCCGGCAACGTGCGGCAGGCGCAGGCGCTGGCCGCCGCGCTGGGCGAGCCGTTCCGCGCCTGGACGCTGGCGCCGCGCACGCCCTGGCGCTGGTTCGCGCCGCGCGCCGTGCCCGGTTCGTCGAATGCGTTCGGCCCGACCTTCGAGCGGGCGATGCGGACGCCGCCGTCGCTCGCCATCGGCTGCGGTCGCCAGTCCGCGCTGGCGACGCGGCTGTTGCGATCGCGCGGCGCACGTGCGGTGCAGATCCTCGATCCCAGAATCGACACGCGCCACTGGGACCTGGTCATCGCGCCCGAACACGACGGCCTTCGCGGCGACAACGTTGTCACGCTGGTCGGCAGCCTGCATCCGGTGGACGACCTGTGGCTCGCGGCCGGCCGCCACGCGTTCCCCGAGCTCGGCGCCCTGCCCGGCCCGCGCACCGCCTTGCTCATCGGCGGCGCCAGCGCGCACGCGCGGTTCGACGGCGACACCTACGAAACGCTGCTGGAACGCGTCGAACGCATCGCACGCGAGGAAGGCGGCAGCGTGCTCGCGACCACCTCGCGCCGCACGCCGGCGCACGTGGGCTCGTCCTTGCGCGATCGTCTGCGCGGCGTCCCCGGCCTGATCTGGACAGACGGCGCCGACGGCCCGAACCCCTACGCCGGCCTGCTCGCCTGGGCCGACCGCATCGTCTGCACTGCCGACTCGGTCAACATGCTGTCCGAAGCCTGCGCGACGTGGGTGCCGGTGTTCGTCGCGGGACACGAGCAGATCGAAGGCCGGCCACGACGGTTCGTCGAGTCGGTGCTGCAAAGCAGTCGCGTGCGCGCGTTGGACGAGACGCTGGAACCGTTCGCCGTGAAGCCGCTGCGCGAGACGGCGCGCGTGGCGGCGGAAGTGGCGACGCGCCTATCGATCGGTCGCGACGCGAAGTAACGACGTCGTCGCACGCCTCAGCCGTCGAACACCAGCCCATGCGCATGCGTCGCGGCGATGATCGCTTCGCGCGCGCTTGCGATGCCGTCGTCGATCGGCAATCGCCGCGGGCGGCGGTCGAGCGTGCACGCCAAACCGGCATCGACGAGCCTGCCGTGGGCCTGCGTCAGCGCGTCGATCTCGTCGGCGCCGAGCCATCCGCCTTCGCCGATGACCCCGATGAGTTCTCGCGTGTTGCGTGAGGCGAGCCACTGCGCGTGCTGCGACGAATGCGCGAGCACGGCGTACTGCAGCAGGAATTCCAGATCCACCAGGCCGCCTTCGCCCTGCTTCAGGTCGAATGCGGACGCGTCGCTGCGATCGAGTTCCGCACGCATGCGACGGCGCATCGACACCACGTCCTCGCACACGCGCTGCGTGTCGCGTTCGCGCGACAGCGTCTGGCGCCGCACGTCCTCGACGTCGGCGCCGAGCGATTCGTCGCCGGCGACGAAACGCGCACGCACCAGCGCCTGGTGTTCCCACGTCCAGGCGCGATCGCGCTGGTAGTCGCGGTAACTCGCCAGGCTCGACACGAGCAGCCCTTTCGCGCCGTCGGGACGGAGCCGCACGTCGACGTCGTACAACCGTCCCGCGCCGGTGACCGCGCCGAGCAGCGCGACGACCTTCTGCGCGACGCGCGCGAACCAGCGCGTGGCTTCGAGCGGACGCGCGCCCTCGGAATGCGCGTGCTCGCCGCCGGGGGCGTCGTAGATGAAGACCAGATCGAGATCGGAGCCGAAACCGAGTTCCTCGCCGCCGAGACTGCCGTAGCCGATCACGGCGAAACGCGCGCCGGGTACGCGACCGTGCGCGTCGGCGACCTCGTGTTCCGCCAGGCGCAGCACGCGCATCACCACGCCATCGGCGAGCCACGCGAGCTGCCGCGCGCCGTCCACCGCCGACAATCGGCCGTCGCGCAACGCCATGGCGATGCGGAAGCTGAGCGCCTGGCGGACTTCGTTCAAGGCCTGCAACACGGCTTCGGCATCGTCGTCCGCGTCGCGCGCGACCTCCGCGCACGCGGCGTGCAGTTCGTCGCGACCGGGCAGCGGACCGGCCACGCGCGCGTCGAGCAGCTCGTCCAGCAGCAGCGGATACGACGCGAGCCGTTCGGCCAACAGCGCGCTGTGCGTGACGACTTCGACCAGCCGCGCGAGCGCGACCGGCTGTTCGTCCAGCAGCGCGAGGTACGCACTGCGACGCAGCACGTTGTGCAACAGCGCGAGCAGGCGTCGCAGCGCGAGCATCGGTTCGCTCGACGCGGCGGCGGCCTGCAGCAGCGCCGGCATCACGCGATCGAGCCGCGCACGCGCGTTGTCGGACAGGCCGCGCACACCGGGACTGCGCGCGAAATCGCGCAGCGGGCCATCCGCGTTGCCCGCTTCGATGAAGCCGGCGTCGGCGAGCGCTTCGCTGTCGCCGCCCTCGGGCAGCGCGCGCCAGTACGTGGTCAGTGCGTCGGGGGCGTTCCTGCGTCGGCGCGGCGCGAGCAGCGCCTCGAACTCCGCGGTGACGCGCCCACGCTGCGCATCCAGCGCGTCGCGCAGCGCGGGCCAGTCGTCGAAACCAAGCGCGAAGGCGATGCGGTCGCGGTCGTCCTCGCGTTCGGGCAGCGCATGGGTCTGCGCATCGCGCAGCATCTGCAGGCGGTTTTCCAGGCGACGCAGGAAGCGGTACGCCTGCGCGAGCAGATCGCCCGCATCGGCGGACATCTGCCGAGCCTCGACCAGCGCACGCAGCGACGGCAGGAGCCGGCGATCGCGCAGGTTCGGCTCGCGACCGCCGTAGATCAGCTGCAACGCCTGCACGAGGAATTCGATTTCGCGAATGCCGCCCGGCCCGCGCTTGATGTCGTCGGCCAGTTCCTTGCGCGCGACTTCGGCGGTGATCGCCGCCTTCATGCCCCGCAGGCCGTCGAGCGCGCCGAAATCCAGGTAACGGCGATAGACGAACGGACGCAGGCTGTCGAGGAAGCGCTCCCCCGCCTGCGCATCGCCGGCGACGGGGCGCGCCTTCTGCCAGGCGTAGCGCTCCCAGTCGCGGCCTTCGCGCTGGAAGTACTGCTCCATCGCATTGAACGACCACGCCACGCGGCCGGCGTTGCCGTAGGGGCGCAGGCGCAGGTCTACGCGATGGCAGAAGCCGTCGACGGTGGGTTCGTCCAGCAGCTTGGCGAGTTGCTGCCCCAGGCGGGCGAAGTAGTGCTCGGCTTCGAGCGGACGCGCGCCGTCGCTGCTGCCGTCGTGCTCGTAGGTGTAGACCAAGTCCACGTCGGAACTGAAGTTGAGTTCGCCGCCGCCGAGCTTGCCCAGGCCGAACACGACCAGCCGCAGGGCGTTGCCATCGCGATCGCGCACCACGCCGTGGCGCTGCGCGAACTCGCCTTCGGTGGCGTCGAGCGCCATCTGCAGGCAGCGTTCGGCCAGATGCGTGCTGCCGGCGAGCGTGGCGTCCACGTCGTCCAGGCCGAGCACGTCGCGCCAGATCAGGCGCGTGGAGCCCGCCGCGCGGTAACGGCGCAGCAGCGCGGGCCAGTCGCTCCGGTTGTCGGCGTCGAGCACGGGCTCCGCGGGCGGCCGGGCGCCATCGTCGTCGATCAGGGCTTCGAGCAGCTCCGGCTGCCGGACGAGCGTGTCTATGGCGAAGTCGCTGGCGATCGCCACGCGTTCGAGCCGGGCGATCGCGTGCGGGTCGGACAGGAGTTCGCCCCGATCGGGCACCGCCGCGCGCAGTCGCGCGAAGGCGCGGGCGAGGAGCGGTTCGAAGCGGGTGGGGGTCGAAGCGGACGCGGGGGAAGTCATCGCGCCGATTCTGTCATGCGCGTTCCACTCGTCGGCTGTCGCACCGGCGCGCGTGCCGCACTGCACCTTCCGACGAGCGGGCAAATAAAAAGCCCGCCCCGGTCGAACCGGTTGCGGGCCTGCTCCCTCCCCCACGTCGGGATGCGCGTTGATCGTGAAGGAACCGTTAGGTGCTTTGCACGCTGCACTGCAAAATAGAACTCAGCGGTTCAAATAGCGATCCAATGGGCGTCCGGCCGCCGCCCTGTTCAGCTTGCGGCCTCCCCGCACAGGATCGGGAAAAGAGGCAAAAAAGAACCCCGCATCGCTGCGGGGTTCTTCGTACAGCTTGTGACGGGGAGCCGGACTTAGAAGTCCATGCCGCCCATGCCGCCCATGCCGCCGGCGCCCGGCATCGCCGGCTCGTCCTTCTTCGGCAGCTCGGCGACCATCGCTTCGGTCGTGATCATCAGACCGGCGATCGACGCGGCGTTCTGCAGCGCGGTGCGGGTGACCTTGGTCGGGTCCAGGATGCCGAACTCGAGCATGTCGCCGAACTCGCCATTGGCCGCGTTGTAGCCGAACGCGCCCTTGCCTTCGATGACCTTGTTGAGGATGACCGAGGGCTCTTCGCCGGCGTTGGTCACGATCTCGCGCAGCGGCGCTTCCATCGCACGCAGCGCGATCTGGATGCCGTGGTTCTGGTCTTCGTTGGCGCCCTTCAGGCCCGAGATGGCGGCCTTGGCGCGCAGCAGCGCGACGCCGCCGCCCGGGACGATGCCTTCTTCCACGGCAGCGCGGGTGGCGTGCAGCGCGTCTTCGACGCGGGCCTTCTTTTCCTTCATCTCGACTTCGGTCGCGGCGCCGACCTTGATGACGGCCACGCCGCCGGCCAGCTTCGCCACGCGCTCCTGCAGCTTCTCGCGGTCGTAGTCGGAGGAGGTCTCCTCGATCTGCGCCTTGATCTGCTTGATGCGGCCTTCGATGCCCGAGGCTTCGCCGGCGCCGTCGATGATGGTGGTGTTCTCCTTGGAGACCTGCACCTTCTTCGCGCGGCCGAGGTCCTTGATGGTGGCCTTGTCCAGCTGCAGGCCGACTTCCTCGGAGATCACGGTGCCGCCGGTCAGGATAGCCATGTCTTCCAGCATCGCCTTGCGACGGTCGCCGAAGCCCGGGGCCTTCACGGCGCAGACCTTCACGATGCCGCGGATGGTGTTGACGACCAGCGTCGCCAGCGCTTCGCCTTCGACTTCCTCGGCGATGATCAGCAGCGGCTTGCCGGCCTTCGCGACGCCTTCCAGCACCGGCAGCAGGTCGCGGACGTTGGAGATCTTCTTGTCGTGCAGCAGGATGAACGGATCGTCCAGTTCGGCCTGCATCGACTGCTGGTTGTTGATGAAGTACGGCGACAGGTAGCCGCGGTCGAACTGCATGCCCTCGACGACGTCGAGTTCGTTCTCGAGGCCCGAGCCGTCTTCGACGGTGATCACGCCTTCCTTGCCGACCTTGTCCATCGCCTGCGCGATGAGGTCGCCGATGTTGGTGTCGCTGTTGGCCGAGATCGCGCCGACCTGGGCGATTTCCTTCGAGGTCGAGGACGGCTTGCTGATCTTCTTCAGCTCGCCGACGGCCTCGGTCACGGCCTTGTCGATGCCGCGCTTGAGGTCCATCGGGTTCATGCCGGCGGCGACGGCCTTCATGCCTTCGCGGATCAGCGCCTGCGCCAGCACGGTGGCGGTGGTGGTGCCGTCACCGGCGTTGTCGGAGGTCTTGGAAGCGACTTCCTTCACCATCTGCGCGCCCATGTTCTCGAACTTGTCGGCAAGCTCGATTTCCTTCGCGACGGACACGCCGTCCTTGGTGATGGTCGGGGCGCCGAAGCTCTTCTCGAGCACGACGTTGCGGCCCTTCGGGCCGAGGGTTGCCTTGACGGCATTGGCGAGGATGTTGACGCCGCGCACCATCTTGACGCGCGCGTCCTCACCGAAACGGATTTCCTTGGCTGCCATGGTTCTTAACTCCGGGATTCGTGATTCGTGAATTGTGATTCGTGAAAGCGACAACCGTGGGCTTCGTGATGCGGTAGGGATTCGTCAGCGCGTGGCGCTCTTTCGAATCACCAATCCCGAATCACGAATCACGGTTTCAGCCGAGCACGGCGAAGATGTCGTCTTCCTTCACCACCAGGTATTCGGTGCCGTCGAGCTTCACTTCGGTGCCGCTGTACTTGCCGAACAGCACCTTGTCGCCGGCCTTGACCTTCGGGGCGCGCACGTTGCCGTTGTCGAACACCTTGCCCTCGCCCACGGCGACGACTTCGCCCTTGATCGGCTTCTCGGTGGCCGAGTCCGGAATCACGATGCCGCCGGCGGACATCTTTTCTTCTTCCATGCGCTTGATGACCACGCGGTCGTAGAGCGGCTTGATATTCATGGCGACTGAAACCTCCGAAGAGTTCGTAAGTGGTTGATACAACGGAAAAAGTGACGGAATTTTAGCAGTCGCCCACGACGAGTGCCAAGGTCGCGGGCAAACAGAACCCGGCGAACCGGGATGCGGGGGAGATGGGGTGGCGGCGGAACCTTTCAAGGCCTGCGCGATGCATTGACGCATATCGCGAGGCTTCCGGCGCAAACGCGGGATGCGGGCGAACCCGGCAATCGCGCCGGGTTCGACGCGCCCAAAAAGAAAGAGCGCGTCCCGTGGAACGCGCCCTTTGGTATCGGAGTTGCCGTCCTGGCCCGGCGCCATCCCTGCGCACGTGCTCCGAACCGACGCCTGACACGGCGCACGTGAATGGTGTGCAGTTCGTCGCGTTCGAGCCAGAGGCGAGGTGGCCCAGCCTGCTGACCAGCGGTAGCCGCCTTGGCGCATTCTTTGGCAGAATCTGCGATCCGAGCGTGCTCCTCGTGGCGACGACGCTACCGTCAGCGCACAGCTTGGTGTGTATGTCGTTCACCTTGTGACCATCGGTAGCCAACATGACGCCCCAGCAGCGCATCCGTCTTGCCCGTCGCCACGCCGGCCTTTCGCAGGCCGCGCTGGGGTCGAAAGTGGGCGTGCAGCGAAGCGCCGTCGGCCATTGGGAAGCGACGCGCGGCAAGTTCCCCAGCGTGGCTCATTTGCGCGAGATCGCGCTGGTCACCGGGGTGCAGTTCGAATGGCTGGCGACCGGGCGCGGCAACATGAGCCTGTCGGCCGACACGGCGCTCGATTCGGTCGCGGCGGCCGACGCGATGCTGGTGGAGGACCCGCTGGAGCTGCGGCTGCTCACCGCGTTCCGCGCGGCGCCGACGCGTTCCAAGGCGCCGCTGGTGGAAGTGGTCGAACAACTGGCCGAGCTGCGCACCGGCCGTCCGCGCACCGCGGCGAAGGCGGCGGGCGCGTAAGGGCTCAGCCGCCGGCCATGCGCCGGATCGCCGCGGGCGGCAGCGCCGCGCAATCGGCGGCGGGAGCGAAGGCGGCGGTCGCGGTCTCGTCGCCCTGCACGAGTTGCAGCCGCCCGGCCGTCAGTGGCGCGGCGAGCACGGCGGTCCACACCGCGCGGATCGTGCCCTGCATCGGCGGTTCGGCCTGGGGCGCGCCCTTGGCGTCGATGTAGACCAGGTCATGGCCGGACGACACCAGCGGCTCGCCGGTCTCCACGTCGATCACGCGCAGGTTCGCCGGATCGCTCCAGCAGTCCATGGCGTTCTCGCAACTCAGGTCCAGGAGCAGGCGCGGCGTCGGCGCCGCCTGCACGCAGGCGGCGCGCACGTGGATGCCGTGGGCGTCGCCGGTCTGCGCGGCGGCCTGGCTGGACAGCACCAGCGCCAGCGCGGCCGACGCAAGGAGCGAGTGCGGGGACATCGGACCTCCTCGGCCGGCTCGGGGGACGCCGGCGCCGGCAGCCTACGCCATCCTGGGGAGGCCCGCGCAAGCCCGCCGTGGAACGTTGTGGGCCGGTCCGGCACGGGCGATGGCGGCGGGCAGGCCCTACACTGGCGCCCCTCATGCCCACGCCCGCCGACCCACGCGTGCGGCTGGTGCTCAGCACCTGCCCCGACGCCCGGACCGCCGACACCCTCGCCACCGCGCTGGTCGACGAGCGCCTGGCCGCGTGCGTGAACGTGCTGCCGGGCATCCGCTCGGTGTACCGCTGGCAGGGCGCGGTCGAACGCGGCGAGGAAGTGCTGCTGCTGATCAAGACCACCGCCGACCGCCAGGACGCGCTGGTCGAGCGCCTCAAGGCGCTGCATCCCTATGAACTGCCCGAGGCGCTCGCGGTCGAAGCCGTCGGCGGCCTCGCCGCCTACCTGCACTGGGTGGCCGAACAGACACGTGACGATGACTGATCCGATCCGAACGCGCGCCGCGCGCCTGCTGTCCCTCCTGCTTCCGCTCGCGCTCGCGTTCGCCGCGATGCCCGCCGCCGCGGCCATCGACCCCGACGACCTGCTGCCGGTGGACGACGCCTTCGCGCTGCGGGCCGAAGCGCCGTCGCCGGACCGCATCGAGATCCGCTGGCGCATCGCCGACGGCTACTACCTCTATCGCCACCGCATCGCCGTGCAGGCCGACGCCAGCTTCGCCGCACAGCCGCTGCAGCTGCCCAGGGGCGACGCGCACGAGGACGAGTTCTTCGGACGGGTCGAAACCTACCGCCAGGCGCTCACCGCCGTGCTCCCCGGCCAGGCCAGCGCGCGCCAGGTGACGCTGAAGATCAAATACCAGGGCTGCGCCGACGCGGGCATCTGCTACCCGCCGCAGACGCGCAGCCTGACCATCGCCCTGCCGCAGGGCGCGACGGCGCGCGGCGATGCGAAGCCGCTGGTGAACTTCGGGCCGCGCGGCGGTGCGCCGCTGGGCGGCGGACTGCTCGGCCAGAACGCCGGCGCCGACGCGTTGCCGCTGCCGCCGGAGCAGGCGTTCGGCTTCGAGGCGATCGCCGGCGACGGCAACACGCTGCTGCTGCGCTTCACCCCCGCGAACGGCTATTACCTCTATCGCGACAAGACGACACTGAAACTCGATGCCGCCTCGACGAAGGCCGGCTTCGCGCTCGGCGCGCCGCGCTGGCCCAAAGGCGTGGCGCATCGCGACGAGCACTTCGGCGACGTCACGGTCTATTTCGACCAGATCGACGTACCGGTGCCGGTGCGGCGACGCACGGCCGACGCCGCGACGGTGCGCCTGACCGCCGGCTTCCAGGGCTGCCAGACGGACGGGATCTGCTATCCGCCGATGACGCGCACGGTGGTCGTGGCGTTGCCGAAGAGCGTGCGGCCGGTGGATTCCGCGACTGCGACGGACACCATCCCCACCTCGCCCCTCCACTTGAAGGGGAGGGAGCAAAGCGTCGTGCCCTCGAGCCGAACGGGCGCGCTGGAGACGACAGCAACCCAGCCGCAGCCGATGACCTCGCCTTCGAGGGGAGCGTCGGGCGGGGATGACGTTGCTCCGATCGCCGGCAACGCGAACAACGCCGACCAGGCCGAAGACACCCGCCTCGCCGCCGCGCTCTCCGGCCCGAACCGCTGGTGGGTGCTCGCGAGCTTCTTCGGCTTCGGCCTGCTGCTGGCGTTCACGCCGTGCGTGCTGCCGATGATCCCGATCCTCTCCGGCCTGATCGCCGGACAGGGACCGAACCTCAGCGCCGGCCGCGCACTGCTGCTCTCGTTCGTGTACGTGCTTTCCAGCGCGCTGGTATTCACCGCCGCCGGCGTCGTCGCGGGGCTCGTCGGCGCGAACCTGCAGGTGGCCTTCCAGACGCCGTGGGTGATCGTCGCCTTCGCGGTGCTGTTCGTGGTGCTCGCGCTGTCGAGCTTCGGCCTGTACGAACTGCAATTGCCGGCGGCGTTGCGCGCGAAGCTGGGCGCGATGAGCGACCGCCAGCGCGGCGGCTCCATGTTCGGCGTGGCGGCGATGGGCGCACTGTCGGCGCTGATCGTCGGCCCGTGCGTGGCCCCGCCGCTCGCCGGCGGCGTGCTCTACATCAGCCAGACCCAGGATCCGGTGTTCGGCGGCGCGGCGCTGTTCCTGCTCGCGATGGGCATGGGCGTGCCGCTGCTGGTGTTCGGCGTGGCCGCGGGCAAGGGGCTGCCGACCAGCGGCCCGTGGATGGTCGCGGTGCAGCGCGCGTTCGGCTTCGTGTTCCTCGGGCTGGCGGTGTGGATGGTGTCGCGCATCCTGCCGGCGCCGGCCACGCTGGCGCTGTGGGGCGTGCTGCTGCTCGCCGCCGCCGCGACGCTCGGCGTCGGCGTGCGCCAGTCGCGGCGCGACGGCGCACGGATCATGGGCTGGACGGCGGCGCTGGTACTCGGCCTGTTCGGTGCGGCGCAGCTGGTCGGCGCGATGGCCGGCAGCCGCGATCCGCTCAAGCCGCTCGCCGCGCTCGCGGGCGGCGTGCAGGAAGCCGAACTGCCGTTCCGCAAGATCAAGTCGACCGCCGACCTCGACCGCGAGATCGCCGCCGCGAAGGCCGCCGGCAAGCCGCTGATGCTCGACTTCTATGCCGACTGGTGCGTGGCCTGCAAGGAAATGGAGAAGTACACCTTCCCCGAGCCTTCCGTGCACCGCGCGCTGGGCGATTTCGTGCTGCTCAAGGCCGACGTCACCGCGAACGACGAGGCCGACCAGGCGCTGATGAAGCGCCTGGGCATCATCGGTCCGCCGGCCACGCTGTGGTACGTCGACGGCGCCGAGCGCCGCGAACTGCGGCTGTTCGGCTTCGAGGACGCGGAGAACTTCGTCGAACGCGCGAACCGGGTGCGTCGCTGATGGGCCCGACGGCGAAGATCCTGCTCGTCGCTGCGATCGCCGGCGCGCTGGGCGTCGCCGCCGGCCTGGTCGTGAACGGCCCGGGCCCGCTGCTGCGCACCGAAGTCGGCCAGCGCGCGCTGCAATCGGCGATGGAGGCGAGCGCGCCGAAGCCGCCGGCCGACCTGAAGGTCGCCCGCCGTGGCGAGCCCGTGCCGGCGCTCCGCCTGCCCGCGCTGGACGGCGCGACGGTCGAACTTCCCGCGGCCTATGCCGGACGGCCGGTCCTGGTGAACCTGTGGGCGAGCTGGTGCGGGCCGTGCATCGAGGAAATGCCCGAGCTCGACCGTTTCGCCGCCACCCAGGGCGCTAACGGCACGCAAGTGGTCGGCATCGCGCTGGACGATCCCGCGGCCGTGACCGACTTCCTAAGGCGCGTTCCGGTGCGCTATCCAATCCTGTTGGACGAAGCCGGGCCGCGCGATGCCGGCGTGCAGTTGGGCAATCCCAAGGGCGTCCTGCCGTATACGGCGCTGATTTCCGCTGACGGGCGCCTGATCAAGCAGAAGATCGGCCCCTTCCAGCACGGCGAAATCGATAACTGGGTCGCGGATTAGAGCGACCACTCAAACAACTGATTAAATTCCGCGAACTTCGCCGATACGGTAGCGAACGTCTGGACACCCTTCCGGGCATGGCGCACACTGCCGGCCTTCGACCTGTTCGATGCGAGTTTTTCAGCCCCTCATGGCGAAGCTGCTGCTCCTGCACGGCCCCAACCTCAACCTGCTCGGCACGCGCGAGCCGGAGGTCTACGGCCGCACCACGCTCGCCGACATCGACGCCTCGCTGCGCGAGCGCACCGAAGCCGCCGGCCACGCGTTCGAGAGCCTGCAGTCCAACGCCGAGCACGTGCTGGTCGACCGCATCCAGGCCGCGCGCACCGACGGCACCGCCTTCATCCTGATCAACCCCGCCGCCTTCACCCACACCAGCGTCGCCATCCGCGACGCGCTGGCGGCCGTGGCCCTGCCCTTCATCGAAGTCCACCTGTCCAACCCGCACCGCCGCGAACCGTTCCGGCACACCAGCTACTTCAGTGACCTGGCGGTGGGCGTGGTGTGCGGCTTCGGCGCGGACAGTTACCGATACGCACTCGACGCCGCGCTGGCGCGTTTACAGCCGGGGTCGGGGATTGGGGATTAGGGATTCGCGAAAGCGGCTCACCGACCCCGAATCCCGGATCCCGAATCTCCAATCCCGAACAACCGAGGCCCGAACATGGACCTGCGCAAAATCAAGAAGCTGATCGACCTGCTCGAGGAATCCAATCTCGCCGAGATCGAGATCAAGGAGGGCGAGGAGTCGGTCCGCCTGGCCCGCACGCCCAAGGGCGTGACCGTCGCCGCCGCCCCGATGATGGCCGCCGCCGCCGCGCCGGCGCCGGTCATGCCGATGCACGGCCCGACCGAGGCCGCCAGCGGCGGCGCGCCGAAGCCCGCCGCCGACCTGCCGCCGGGCCACATCGTCCGCGCGCCGATGGTCGGCACCTTCTACGCCTCGCCCTCGCCGGACAAGCCGGCGTTCGTGACCGTGGGCCAGGCGGTCAAGGCCGGCGACACGCTGGGCATCATCGAAGCGATGAAGATGTTCAACCCGATCGAGGCCGACGTCGCCGGCACCGTGCTCAAGGTGATGGTCGAGAACGGCCAGCCGATCGAGTTCGACCAGCCGCTGTTTGTGATCGGCTGAAGATCCGGGATTCGTGATTCGTGATTCGTGATTCGGAAAAGCGTCCGCACCAGCGCCTGGAGGTGTGGCATGACGCCATGGATCTGGTGTCTGCGGTTTATGCGTACTCCGCTGGTTTTCCTGCCGACGAACGCTTTGGCTTGACGTCGCAGGTTAGGCGCGCCGCCGTGAGCGTTCCGTCCAACATTGCCGAAGGCGCCGCACGCAAGTCGCGAAGCGAACTGCATCGCTTCCTGTCCATTGCCCGCGGATCACTTTCCGAGCTCGATACCCAACTTCAGATCGCTGTCCGATTGGAGTTCGGCGCAGTCCCCACCGAACTGGAACAAACGCTGGATCGAACGTTCGCCAAGTTGAATGCGCTGATGAAGAGCATCACCGCACGCTTGAACGAATCACCAATCACGAATCACGAATCACGGCCCTCCCATGCTCGATAAAGTCGTAATCGCCAACCGCGGTGAAATCGCGCTGCGCATCCTGCGCGCGTGCCACGCGCTGGGCATCCGCACGGTCGCGGTGCACTCCACCGTCGACCGCAACCTCAAGCACGTCGCGATGGCCGACGAATCGGTCTGCATCGGTCCGGCGCCGTCGACCGACAGTTACCTCAACATGGCGCAGATCATCGCCGCCGCCGAGGTGACCGACGCGCAGGCGATCCATCCCGGCTACGGCTTCCTGTCGGAAAACGCCGACTTCGCCGAGCGCGTGGAGCAGTCCGGCTTCATCTTCATCGGACCGAAGGCCGACACGATCCGCCTGATGGGCGACAAGGTCGAAGCCATCCGCGCGATGAAGTCCGCCGGCGTGCCGTGCGTGCCCGGCAGCGGCGGCCCGCTCGGCGACGACGCGGCGACCAACGTCAAGATCGCGCGCGAGATCGGCTATCCCGTCATCGTCAAGGCGGCCGGCGGCGGTGGCGGTCGCGGCATGCGCGTGGTGCACACCGAGGCGCACCTCACCGCGGCCATCCAGACCACGAAGTCCGAAGCGAAGGCCGCGTTCGGCAACGACATGGTCTACATGGAGAAGTTCCTGGAGAACCCGCGCCACGTGGAGATCCAGGTCCTCGCCGACGGCCAGGGCAACGCGATCCACCTGGGCGAACGCGACTGCTCGATGCAGCGCCGCCACCAGAAGGTCGTCGAGGAAGCGCCGGCGCCGGGCATCACGCCCGAGCAGCGCGCGGAGATCGGCAAGGTCTGCGTGGAAGCCTGCCTGCGCATCGGCTATCGCGGCGCCGGCACGTTCGAGTTCCTCTACGAGAACGGCCGCTTCTACTTCATCGAGATGAACACCCGCATCCAGGTGGAGCATCCGGTCACCGAGATGGTCACCGGCATCGACCTGGTGCGCGAGCAGCTGATGATCGCCGCCGGCCACAAGCTCTCGATCAGGCAGAGCGACATCGTGCTGGAAGGCCACGCGATCGAGTGCCGCATCAACGCCGAGGATCCGGAAACCTTCATGCCGTTCCCCGGACTGATCCAGCACTTCCACGCCCCGGGCGGCCCGGGCGTGCGCGTGGACAGCCACATCTATGAAGGCTATCGCGTGCCGCCGAACTACGACTCGATGATCGGCAAGCTGATCGTGCACGGGCCCGATCGCGAAACGGCCATCGCGCGCATGCGCGTGGCGCTGAGCGAGATGGTGGTGGACGGCATCAAGACCAACATCCCGCTGCAGCAGCGGATCATGTCCGACGCCGGTTTCCAGCAGGGCGGCATGAACATCCACTACCTGGAGAAGCGCCTGAAGGAACAGAAGGAAAAGGCGCTCTCGATCGTGTGACCGAAACCGCGGCGAAAGCCGCGGTTTTTTTTTCGACCCGCTTTCGTTGGGGACACTGCATGACCACGCGACTGCTCATCGCCCTCGTGATCGGAATGGCCTCCACGCAGGCCACCGCGGCGCCGAAGGACGGCGGCGCGAAACCTTCGACCGGCTGGCTGCAGGTGGAATCGGCCGGCGCCGACGCGGACGTCGTCGCGCGGCTGTATCGCGAACAGCTGCTGGGCTGGTACCGCAACAGCGGCACGATGGACGAGGCCGAGCTGGCGCTGCTGGCCGATGCGGATTACTTCGCGTTCCGCCCCGACCTCACCAGCTTCTCGATCGACCAGGGCGAGTCCGCCGGGCAATGGACCTTCGATCCGCCGCAGCAGGGCCGCTGGCCGACGAACGCGGTGCAGGTGATCGACCGGTCGGATGCATCGACCTACCGAATCGTCGCCCGCGTGCATTGCGATCCGGCCGCGGCGTCCTGCCGCAAGCTGCGCACCACCACCGCGGCCATGTCGCCGCCGGAGCCGGCCACCGCCGACGAGAGCGCGTCCTACGCCGCATGGCGGCAGCTGATCGAACACGAAGCCTGCACGCCCGCGCCGAAGTCGATGGCCGCGCCGCGTTATCCCGCGTCGCTCGCGCGCGGCGGCGAAGGCGGAAGCGTCGAGCTGCGCCTGCTGGTGAACCCGTGCGGGGAAGTGCGTGCGGTGCGCCTGAGCGGATCCTCGGGCCAACCGCTGCTGGATCAATCGGCGATCGACGTCGCCTGGGGATGGCGCATCCAGTCCGAACGGCAGCCGAAGGGTGCGATGGTGCGCGTGCCGGTGGATTTCGTGCCGCCGCAGCTCGACGCCGCGTCCACCGGGCGCATCGACCGGTCGTCGCGCTGAACCCGCGCGTGCCCCGACCGGGGGCGCGATGGTTCAGCGCGTGACGGACTGCGATGCGTCGGCCGTGGCGTCGTTCGCGGCGGGCCGGGCCTTGCTCTGCGTGCCGGCGATGGGATGCACGCCGCTGCCGGATGATGCGCTGACGACCATCACGTACTCGCTGGAACCGTCGGGCCACACGACCTTGAAGGTGCTGCCCGGCGGCAGCGTCGAGAACGGCGCGCCGCTGCTGGCGCGATACACCGCCGCGACCTGCGCCGCGCCCGACACCCGCATCTCGTCGGAGGAACCCACCGTCGTCACCGCGACCTGCGAAAGATGGCGGTACTCGTCGGCGAGCACGTCGATCATCACCCCGGCCGCGCCCACCGAATAGGTCGCGAACAGCAGCACCCAGAAATAGCGGCGGAACTTGCCGGCCAGAGGCCGCTTGTTGATAGGAAGGTTGTTCATTTCAGTTCCCTCTTCCCGCCCATGAGCGAGTCGACCATGTCATTGATGACGTCCACGCCCTGGCGCGGGACCGCGGCGTCGAAAACGAAGCGTTCGAAATCCTGTCCGGGCACGCTCGAGCAGATGCCGCCGTTCGCGCAGTACGAGGTCATCAGCGCGCTCTCGGACGTGCAGTCCATGCCGAGCCGGCATGCGGCCAGTTGCCAGGCCAGTTCGGAGAACTGCGTGCCGGCGACTTCACCGGTGTATTCGACCTTGCCGCTCGCGGCGATGCCCATTGCCGGAGCGAGCGCGGAATAGGCTTCCGGATCCTCGGATTCCTGCACGCGATCGACGAGCTCGCGCTTGTATTCGGGCGTGTCCTGCAACGGTTCGCCGGCCGCCATCAGCGACGCCTCGGCGGCGACGCTGCCGGCTTCGGCGGCTTCCACGCGCTTGAGCACGATCATGCGCGGCGTCAGTTCGTCCTGCGGCACGAAGCGCGCGCAGCGGCGGCTGACGCGTTCGCGCGCGGCGACCATCGCCGCCGAACCGCGCATGCCCATCTCGCCGATCACGCGCGTGTCGCGATCGAACGCCGCCGGCGCCATCGCGAAACCGGAGCAGTATTCGTACACGCGGCTGACCATCCAGATCGCGTCGGCGTCGCGCTCGCGCACGGCGGGCTCCAGCGATTGCGCATAGGCGTACAGATCGTCGGCGGTGTCGAAGCGCTCGCGGATCGAGGAGGCGCGCACGGCGGTGCCGATGGCCGGCGCCGGAATCGCGTCGGGACGCGCGCGATCGGCCGACGGGGCGTGCGCGTGTTCGGGCAGGCGCGCATCCACCGCGGTGGCGATCGCGACGCGTTCGACGCTCGTGTGATCCCCGCCCTGCACCCACGCCGCCACCGAGGCGACGACGAGCAGCGCCAACGTCGCCCAGGCGAGCGTGCGGGTGCTCGGCCACGAAGGCGATCGTCCTCTCATCCCGGTTTGCAGGGTATCGGCCATGGGCGTGGGGTCGCCGGCGGGCGGCGGCGTCGCGCCATTCTAGGCCAAACCGGGCAAACCGCCGTGGACAGTCGCCTGAACGCGCGATCCGGCCTCGCGGGCCGTGACCCACGCCCGCTTTACGCCGCCCCCGCCACGGCCCACCATGGCCGCCCGTCGTTCCCCGCCGTGCCTGCCATGCCGTTCCTCGAACTCACCCTGCCGTGCACCGAAGCCCAGCAGCCGCGCTACGAGCGCGCGCTGGAAAGCGTCGGCGCCCTGGCCGTCACGCTGGCCGACGCCCACGCCGACGCGCCCGACGAACAGGCGATCTTCGAGCCCGGCGTCGGCGAGCAGCCGCTGTGGAACGAGCTGGTGCTGACGGCGCTGTTCGAGGCCGGCACCGCACCGGAACTGCTGCTGTACGCGCTCGATGCCGCCGACGACGGCCTGGACTGGTCGCGCGCGGGTTTCCGCGAGGTCGCGGACCAGGACTGGGAACGCGCCTGGATGGACCAGTACGAGCCGCTGCGTTTCGGCCGTCGCACCTGGATCGTGCCGTGGAACCACGACCTCCCCGAAGGCGCCGATGCGCCCGACGCCGCGGTCGTCCGGCTCGATCCCGGTCTCGCCTTCGGCTCGGGCACGCACCCGACCACCGCGCTGTGCCTGCAATGGCTGGACGAGCTGGCCGACGAGGGCGTGCTGCAGGGCCGGCGCGTGCTCGATTTCGGCTGCGGCTCGGGCATCCTCGCGCTCGCCGCGCTGAAGCTCGGCGCGGCGCAGGCGGTCGGCGTGGACAACGATCCGCAGGCGCTCACCGCCACCGACGACAACGCGCAGCGCAACGGCGTGGCCGATCGGCTGGTCGCGTACTCGCCGCAGGGCGAGCCGGTGGAAACCTATCCGGTCGTGGTCGCGAACATCCTCGCCTCGGCGCTGGTGTCGCTCGCCGACACGCTGTCCGCGCGCGTTGCGCCGGGCGGTCGCATCGCGATGTCGGGCATCCTCGCCGGGCAGGAAGACGAGGTCATCGAACGTTACCGCGCCGACTTCGAACAGCTCCAGGCCACGCGCATGGAAGACTGGATGCGCGTCACAGGCGTGCGCCGCCGATGACATCGGTGCGCGGCGGCATGCTTGAATAGCCGCCATGTTCGTTCCCTGCCCGCATTGCGGTTTCCTGGTCGCGCTCATCGTCCGCCCGGACGGTGCGCCGCAACGCTGCCCGCGTTGCGACGGCCTGGTGCAGGAGTCCGATGACGCGGCTGCGGACAGCGCCGTCGAGCAACCCGACACGACACCGGCACAACTCGTCTCACCCGACGAAGCGGCGCCGACGGTTGCCGATGCAACCGATGCGGTCGGCACCATCGCGCCGATCGGAACGGCCGCGCCGATCGAGACCTCCGAACCCGCACCCGCGCCGAGTTACGAAGACGCCATCGCCGCGGCCACCGTCGGCGGCACGCCGGCGCGCGGCGGCAAGCGCGCCGCGCGTCCGCGTCGCAAGGGCGCGCCGAGTTTCGCGCGCCACGCCGTGCAGCACACGTCCGCGCGCACGCACTGGGGCTGGTATGCGGGCATCGCCGTGCTGGCGGTGTTGTTCGTACTGCAACTGCTGCTGGCTCAGCGGCATGAACTCGCCGCCGATCCGCGCTGGCGACCGTTCGTCGCAGGCGTCTGCGGCGTGTTGCGCTGCGAGGTGCCGGCGTGGCGCGAGCCGGCCGCTTTCACGATGCTCCAGCGCAGCGTGCGACCGCAGACCGGCGCGGCCGGCGTGCTCGCGGTCGATGCGAGTTTCCGCAACGATGCGCGCTGGCCGCAGCCCTGGCCGACACTGGTGTTGAGTCTGTCGGACGTGGATGGCCGTCCCGTCGGCGTCCGCGCGTTCGCTCCGCAGGAATATCGCGCCGCTCACCGTCCCGACGACCGGTTGTTGCCCGGACAGAGCGCGAACGTGACGTTCCAGGTCGTGGAACCGGCACCGCGCATCGTTGCGTTTACCTTCGATTTCCGCTGAGCCGCCGCGATCATTGGCGCCTGCGACAGGCGCACGCTAGACTCGCCCTTCCGTCGCCCCTGCACCGGGCCAGGGTCGACGCGATGACTGGGGATTTCCGTTTGAACGCCGCAACCGACCGCACCGACACCGCACGACCCGCTCCGCGCGTGCCGCTGCGGGACCACGTCGCCACGTCGATCCGTCGCTACCTGGGCGATCTGGACGGTCACGGCACCGAGAACCTCTACGAGATCGCGCTGCGCGAACTCGAGATCCCGCTGTTCGTCGAAGTGCTGCAGCACTGCGACGGCAACCAGAGCCGCGCCGCATCGATGCTCGGCATCCATCGCGCCACATTGCGCAAGAAGCTGCGCGAGTACGGGCTCGACTAAGCGCGTTCAAGCGCGTCCGTGCGAACGCATTCGCGTTCGTCCAGCACGTCGGACCTCATCCGGGCAAACGCCGCCTCCGTGCTTTTGTAGCCCGGGTAAGCGCAGCGCACCCGGGTTGGCGCATCGCGAAGCATTGCGCGAAACGCATCCGGCACGCTTCCCCGGGTGCGCTGCGCTTACCCGGGCTACGAAGGCGGCGGTTGACGGCCCGAGGTCCCGGCCACCCCACCCCCGTATAATTCCCGGCTCCCCGCCGCACGTTCCGAGCCCATGACTTCCGAACTCCTGTCCGGCCCGCCGGTCACCGTCCGCCGCGCCCTGCTGTCCGTGTCCGACAAGACCGGCCTGATCGAACTGGCCCGCGCCCTGCATGCGCTCGACGTGGAACTGCTCTCCACCGGCGGCACCGCGAAGGCGATCCGCGACGCCGGCCTGCCGGTGAAGGACGTCAGCGATATCACCGGCTTCCCCGAGATGATGGACGGCCGCGTCAAGACGCTGCACCCGATCGTGCACGGCGGCCTGCTCGGCCGCGCCGGCATCGACGACGCGGTGATGGCGCAGCACGGCATCGGCGCGATCGACCTGCTGGTGCTGAACCTGTATCCGTTCGAGAAGGTGTCGGCGAATCCCGACTCCACGCTCGAGGAGATCATCGAGAACATCGATATCGGCGGCCCGGCGATGCTGCGTTCGGCGGCGAAGAACTTCGCGCGCGTGGCGGTGGCGACCGATCCGGCGCAGTACGACGCGCTGCTCGCCGAGCTCAACGGCAACGGCGGCGCGATCTCCGGCAGGACGCGCTTCGCGCTGTCGGTCGCCGCATTCAACCGCGTCGCGCAGTACGACGCGCGCATCAGCGACCATCTGTCGTCGATCAACGTCGAGGATGGTTCGCGCGCAGCGTTCTCCGCGCAGGCGAACGGCAGCTTCGTGAAGGTGATGGACCTGCGCTACGGCGAGAATCCGCACCAGGCCGGCGCGTTCTACCGCGACCTGTGGCCGGTGCCGGGCACGCTGGCGACGTTCACCCAGCTGCAGGGCAAGGAGCTGAGCTACAACAACCTCGCCGACGCCGACGCCGCGTGGGAATGCGTGCGTCAGTTCGAGCGCCCGGCGTGCGTGATCGTCAAGCACGCCAACCCGTGCGGCGTGGCCGAAGGCGTGGCTTGCGGCGATGCGTACGAGCTCGCCTACGCGACCGACCCGACCTCCGCGTTCGGCGGCATCATCGCGTTCAACAAGACGCTGGATGCGGCCACCGCGAAGGCCATCCTCGATCGCCAGTTCGTCGAGGTGCTGATCGCCCCGGATTACGAGGAAGCCGCGCTCGACTACGCGCGCAAGAAGGCGAACGTGCGCGTGCTGCGCATTCCGCACGGCGAGGGCCGCAACAACGTCGACGTGAAGCGCGTGGGCTCGGGCCTGCTGATGCAGACCGCCGACATCCGCGAAGTCACGCGCGAGGAGCTGAAGGTCGTCACGAAGATCGCGCCGACCAAGGAGCAGCTGGACGACCTGTTGTTCGCGTGGCGCGTGGCGAAGTTCGTGAAGTCCAACGCGATCGTCTATGCGAAGGACCACCGCACCATCGGTGTCGGCGCAGGCCAGATGAGCCGGGTGTATTCGGCGCGCATCGCCGGCATCAAGGCGAACGACGCGGGCCTGATCGTGCCGGGTTCCGTGATGGCGTCGGACGCGTTCTTCCCGTTCCGCGACGGCATCGACGCGGCGGCGGAGGCCGGCATCAAGGCCGTGATCCAGCCGGGCGGTTCGATGCGCGACAGCGAAGTCATCGCCGCCGCCGACGAACACGGCCTGGCGATGGTGTTCACGGGCGTGCGGCACTTCCGCCACTGAGTCCTGCGGATTCGCCCCTGCAGCCCGGGCAAGCGAAGCGCACCCGGGTTGCATGCCGGCCTCCTCCCCGGGTGCGCTTCGCTTGCCCGGGCTACAAACGCGCGCCGAACGACCGCGGGGCCGACCTCATCGCCACCACCCCGCCATAACCGCCCCCGGGCCAGACTGCGCCCACGCACCCGGAGGGCTTATGTGGATCCGCACCGAAACCCAGGACGATCACGCCGCGATCCGTGAACTGCTCGGCGAGGCCTTCGCCGAGTCGGACGGCAACGGACGCATCGAGCAACGCATCGTCGATGCCCTGCGCGAGGACGGCGACCTCAGCCTGTGCCTGGTGGCCGACATCGACGGCCGCATTGCCGGTGTCGCGGTGTTCTCGCCGGTCGCCATCGACGGCGCGAAGGACTGGTACGGACTCGGCCCGGTCGCGGTCGCCCCCGGGGACCAGGGCCACGGCGTGGGCAGCGCGCTGATCCGCGCCGGGCTGGCCGAAATCGCCGAACGGGGCGCCGCCGGTTGCGTCGTGCTGGGCGAACCGGACTACTACGGCCGCTTCGGCTTCCGCAACGACGGCGAGCTGCGCTACGCCGACGCCCCGCCGCAGTACTTCCAGTCCCTGACCTTCGGCGACGACGCGCCGAAGGGCGAGGTCCGCTACCACCCCTCCTTCTCCGACACGTCGCACTGAGGCGCGAGGCGCGCGCCCGCGCTTACCCGCGCGGCGGCTGTTCCTTCCAGATCTCGTGGTCCACGCCGTCGCCCAGTTCCGGGTACTGCGCGATGTGGAACGTCGGCGAGCGGCCTTCGGACAGCTGGCGGTCGTAATCGCGCGTCAGCTTGATGACCACGCCGGAGAGCATGACGATCGCCACCAGGTTGATCGACGCCATCAGCGCCATCGCCGCATCGGCCGCGTCCCACACCAGTTGCACCTTCGAGTACACGCCCCATACGATCACCGCCAGCGCCGCCACGCGCAGCGCGAGCAGGCTCCAGCGCCCGCCGCCGAGGTAGAGCAGGTTGCTCTCGGCGTAGGAGTAGTTGCCGATGATGGTGGTGAAGGCGAAGAAGAACAGCGCGATCGCCACGAAATACGTGCCCCAGCCGCCGAAGAACACGGTCATCGCGTTCTGGGTGATCTGCACGCCGTCGCCGTCCTGCCCGAGCACGCCCGAGAGCAGGATCACGAAGCCGGTCGCCGAGCAGATCAGCAGCGTGTCGATGAACACGCCCAGCGACTGCACGAAGCCTTGGCTGGACGGGTGATGCGGCACCGGCGTCGCGGCAGCGGCGACGTTCGGCGCGCTGCCCATGCCGGCCTCGTTGGAATACAGGCCGCGCTTCACGCCCTGCAGCATCGCCACCGCGATCGCGCCGAAGATGCCGCCCGCCGCCGCATCCAGCCCGAACGCGCTGCGCAGCACGAGCGACAGCACCTCAGGCACCTGCCCCAGATGGGTCACCACCACCCACGCGGCCAGCCCGAGGTACGCCACCGACATGAACGGCACCACCCATTCGGCGAAACGCGCGATGGTGCGCAGGCCGCCGAAGATGATCACCGCGGTGAGCAGCACCAGCCCGGTCGCGATCTGCGCCTGGCTGAAACCGAACGCGCTGCGCAGCGACTGCGCCATCGCATTGGCGTGCACGCTGCTGAACACCAGACCGTAGGTGAGCAGCAGGCACAGCGCGAAGGCCACGCCCATCCACGGCTTCTTCAGCCCGCGCGACATGTAGTACGACGGCCCGCCACGGTACTGGCCGTTCTCGTCGCGCACCTTGTAGAGCTGCGCCAGCGCGCTCTCGGCGTAGGCCGTCGCCATGCCGAGCACCGCCGTGCACCACATCCAGAACAGCGCGCCCGGCCCGCCCACGCTCAGCGCGATGGCCACGCCGGCGAGGTTGCCCGTGCCCACGCGCGAGGCCAGCGACGTGCACAGCGCCTGGAACGGCGAGATGCCGGCGTTGTCGCCATCCGTGCCGCGCCCGATGACGTGCAGCATGTGCGGCAAGCGCCGCACCTGCACGAAGCGCAGCCGCACCGTGAAGTACAGGCCCACCGCGAGCAGGCCGTAGACCAGCACGTAGTCCCACAGGACCTTGTTGATCAGGCCGATCACGGGCGACAACAACGTTTCGATCAGGTGGGCTGCGGCTTCCATCGGGGATTCCTGTGGGGGCGCGTTCATCCGCGCCGCGCGGCTCCCGGAAGGGGCCGGACGCGCAACGACATCGCCGGAATGACATCCACGCGGCCGGGCCGCGGGCTCGCGATGGTACCAGCCGGGTACCGGCGCCCTGCCGCGGCCCGTAAAATCGGGACCTTACGCAGGCCCATCAGCAGGAGCGCGCACCATGAAAGTCCTCGTCATCGGTTCCGGCGGTCGCGAGCACGCCCTGGCCTGGAAACTCGCGCAGTCCAAGCGCGTGAGCGAAGTCCTCGTCGCGCCGGGCAACGCCGGCACCGCGACGGAAACCAAGTGCCGCAACGTGGACGTGCCCGCGTCCGACATCGACGGCCTGCTCGCGCTGGTCGAACGCGAAGGCGTCAGCGTCACCGTGGTCGGCCCGGAAGGCCCGCTGGTGAACGGCGTGGTCGACCGTTTCCGCGAGAAGCACCACCGCGTCTTCGGCCCGACCGCCGCCGCCGCGCAGCTGGAAGGCAGCAAGGCCTACGCGAAGAACTTCCTCGCGCGCCACGGCATTCCGACCGCGCACTACGCGGTGTTCACCGAAGCCGAGGCCGCACTCGAGTACGTGCAGGAGAAGGGCGCGCCCATCGTCATCAAGGCCGACGGCCTCGCGGCCGGCAAGGGCGTGATCGTCGCGATGACGCTGGCCGACGCCGAAGCCGCCATCACCGACATGCTCTCCGACTACGCCTTCGGCTCGGCCGGCGCGCGCGTGGTGATCGAGGAGTTCCTCGACGGCGAGGAAGCCAGCTTCATCTCGATGGTCGACGGCCAGCACGCGCTGCCGATGGCGACCAGCCAGGACCACAAGCGCGTGGGCGACCGCGACACCGGCCCCAACACCGGCGGCATGGGCGCGTACTCGCCCGCGCCCGTGGTCACGCCCGACGTGCACGCGCGCATCATGCGCGAGGTGGTCGAACCCACCGTGCGCGGCATGATCGCCGACGGCATTCCCTTCACCGGCTTCCTCTACGCCGGCCTGATGATCGACAAGAGCGGCGCGCCGAAGGTCATCGAGTTCAACGTGCGCTTCGGCGACCCGGAAACCCAGCCGGTGATGCTGCGCCTGCGTTCGGACCTGCTGGATCTGGTCGAAGCGGCCATCGACGGCAAGCTGGACAGGACCACCGCGCAGTGGGATTCGCGTCCCTCGCTCGGCGTGGTGATGGCCGCCGAAGGCTACCCCGGCACGCCGCGCACGGGCGATGTCATCGGCAGCTGGGACGCCCCCGAAGTGATCGATGTGAAGGTGTTCCATGCCGGCACGAAGCTGGAAGGCGAGCACATCGTCACCGCAGGCGGCCGCGTGCTGTGCGTGTGCGCGCTGGGCGACACCGTCGCCGATGCGCAGCACAAGGCATACGAAGGCGTGGCCGGCATCTCGTGGCACGGCGAATTCCACCGCCACGACATCGGCTGGCGCGCGATCGAGCGTGAGCGGGCGGAAGAGCTGGCGTAACCTAAACCCCGCGTTTAAGCCCCTCTCCCGCCGGGAGAGGGGTTGGGGGTGAGAAGGCGCTGCTTGCGAACCACTGGTTCGCGCGCCTTCGAACGCCCGAACGCTATGCGTTCGGGCCGGGCAGGGGTAACGAAGCGTTCGCGGCAACCCACCTCAAACGCACAGCGCTGCTGGTTCTGGCTTCTTAGCGCGACCAGTTCGAGGAAGCCTTTACGCCGCCCCCTCCTCCGGCGCAGGCGTCAGCTTCACCACCACCTCCTCCAGCTCCGCGATCACGCGCTCCAGCGCGTCATAGAACTCCGCCTGCCGCGTCATCAGATCCTCGATGTTCCCGGCTTCCTTCAACTTCGCCAGTTCGCCGTCGAACAGCAACCACTGCGCGGTGAGCCGCTCCACGTTGCCCTTCGCGTAATGCCGCATTTCCTTGAGCTGCAGCAGCGTGTCGTTGACGTGGTCGAGCGGGGATTTGGTGTCGGCCGACATGACGACCTCCTGTTGTGGATCGCGCCCGCAGCCTAGCGATGCACAGGTGAACCGGCCGAAAAACCCACCGGTCAGCCACCATTGGGCCTCGTGACGAAGGACACAGGCTCCGATCCGCCCGTCCCCCGACACTGGCCCCTGCCATCGCAAGGCCGCACACCTTCGTGAACACCGGACCGTTCCAGCAGGCGCTGCGTCGCCTGGCATGCACCCTCGCGCTGTTCGCGCTTCCCTGCACCGGCGGCGCCGCCACCGCCACGCTTCACGAGACGATGGCGCAGGAACTGCGATCGCAGGGCCTGCAAGGCGCCGTGTGGTCCACGCTCATCGACGACACCATCGCCACCGGTGCGGCCGGCGCGCGCGACGCCCGCACAGGCAAGCCGATGCAGGCGAACGACCGTGTCCACGTCGGCTCCGTCGCCAAGACGCTGCTCGCGACCGGCGTGCTAGCGCTGATCACGCAGGGCAAGCTCGCGCTCGACACGCCCGTCGCTCCGCTGCTGCCCGGTATCGACTTCGACAACCCGTGGGCAGCCACGGACCCGATCCGCATCCGCCACCTGCTCGACCACACCGCGGGCCTGGACGATGTGCGCTTCTCGCAGGCGTTCACGCTCGTCCCGCGCGAGGACACGCCGCTGCGCGCCACCTTCGACGGACGCGGACCGTTGCGCGTGCGCAGCCGCCCCGGCACGCGGCATTCGTACTCCAACACCGGCTACACGCTGCTGGGCATGGTGATCGAACGCATCACCGGTACGCGTTACGAGACCTACCTCGACGCGCACCTGCTCAAGCCGCTGCGGATGCACGACAGCACGTTCGCGTTCACCACGCAGGACGGCGAACACGCGGACACGCGCCTTGCGATGGGGCACTTCGAGAACGGCGCGACGCACGCGGCCGTGCCCAGCTTCATCCGCCCCGCCGGACAGTTCACGACCACCGCCGCCGACATGGGCCGCCTCGCGCGCTTCCTGATGGGCGACGGGCGCGTAGACGGCGCGCCCTTCATCGACGCCGCATTGCTGCGCGCGACGGGCGAACCCGTCGCCACCGAAGCCGCCGACGCCGGCCTGCGCGTGGGCTATGGGCTCGGCCTGTCCACGCGCGATCGCCACGGCGCCGTCGGCCGCTGCCACGGCGGCAGCACCGTCGGCTATCGCGCGATGCTGTGCCTGTTTCCACGCGAGCAGCGCGCGTTCTTCGTGGCGATCAACGCCGACATCGAAGGCGCCGACTACGGACGCCTCGACCGCATCCTCATCGAGTCGCTGTCGCTGTCGCCAATACAGACGCAACGCGCCGCCGCGCCACGAGTGGACCTCGACGACTGGGAAGGCATCTACGTCCCCTCGCCCAATCGGTTCGCGAGCCTGGAATGGCTGGACACCACGCTGAACTTCGTGCGCGTGCGCCGCGATGGAGATGCGCTGCGCTTCAAGCCGTTCCAGTCGAAGGAAATCACGTTGCGTCCCACAGGCGACCGCCTGCTTCGCGCAACCGAACGCACCATCGCCTCGCACGCACTGATCACCACACCCGACGGCCGCCGCATCATCGGCACGGGCCTTCAGAGTTACGAACGCGCCTCGCTCGTCCGCATGGCATTGCTGTGGGCCAGCCTGATCGCCGGACTGCTCGGCTGCGTGTGGCTGCTGGCCTCCGGCGTCCTCGTGCTGGTCCGGCGGAAGGCGTCGAACCACGCGGTACTGATCCCCTTCGCCGGCCTGCTCGCCCTGCTGCTGCCGCTACCGTTCTTCCATCGGCAGTCCTTCCTGCAACTGGGCGACCTGACCTTCGCCAGCGCCCTGCTGGCCGCCGTCACCGCACTATGGCCGTTGACGCTGCTGGCGGGCCTGATCGCAGCGCTGCGTCGCAGACCGTGGTCGTTGCGGACGACGATGGACGCGACCGCGATGCTCGCGGTGCTGCAGTGGGTGGCCGTGCTCGCGTGGTGGGGGTTGGTGCCGTTGCGGATGTGGGCGTGAGCGAACTCCGTCCGCTTCACGGATGGCGCTTCGCAAGATCGATGCGATCGATGCAGCGCCGTGTGATGGCGATGGTGATGCCGGTGCCGATGCATTCACGATGCATGGCAGCCAATGCAACGAACTGTGACGCCACGCCATGCCACCCGCGAAACTCTCTTACGTAATCGCCTTGATGCGCTGAAGCCGCATCAGCAGACTCGCTTCCACGGAGTTTCAAACCTCCGTAAGCAGCGGAAGCCACCTCCGCATCACCGGTGGCTTTTTTGTGCCTTATCAAAGGCACACCGACGCACGTGCACTGCGTCGGGAGGGCGGCGGAATACAACACCCGAAAGGGAAATACGCCCAGCCGGTGCTTACGGTGTTTGAACCTCCCGACAACCTCGCGCCTGCAATTCCGCAGCGCGAGCCGGCCAGACAAGCCAGGAACCCCACGATGCGAAACGGACCCCGCAGTACCGAGACCACCCCGCCCAACAGCAACTACCTGCTCCCCCTCGCCGCACACGTCAGCCTGCAACACACCCGCGACCACCTTCGTCTGCTCACGCAGTTGAGCGAAGGGCGAAGCGAGAACGACCGGGACGAGATCGTGATTTCGGCAGATGCACTCGCCGACACATTCAGTCGCATCGCGGAAGAACTGGACGACGTGCTTGCGTGCGTCCAGCGCGTCACGGCCTAGCGTCGCATCACGCGCATGTCTCCCTTTGCGCCGATGCGGAGGGAGGCACCGCGTCCTACACCAGCACGGAGACAACCCATGCCGCGATCACCGGACGTTCGTCGTCATCCAGATCGATCGGGATGGGCTTGAAGCCCGGATCGCTGCTGTCGGGTTTCAGCCACACGCGCTCGTACACGGGTCCGTCGTCGGTTTCCGCCTTCGTTGCGTCATAGACCTTCAGCGTGTAGCGACCGCTGTCTTCCGGATCTCCGAGGTCGTGCCTGCGGGCCAGCACAAGACGGCCCTGTTTCGAACCGCGAACATCGGACGAGAACAGCACCCAGGCGCCGTTGGGCACGCGGCGGTTCATCGATTCGCCGTGCACTTGCGCCACGAAGTAGCCCGGCGCGATGCGGATGTGGTCCGGTAGCGCGACCCATTCCACGGCGTCGTGCTCGAGCATGTGCGCATCGCCGAAGTCGCCGGCCGCGATCTTCAGGTCGAGCAGCGGAACCGCGTTCTCCCAGGGCCGCGCTTCGCTTGCGCGCACCACCTGGAACGGCCGCGCATCCAGCGGCGGCGGAGCCGCCTCCGCGCGTTTCGTCGGCATCGGCACCGACCGCTTGGGCTGCAACCCCAGATGCTCGGTGCGGCTACGCACGAACTTCTCGGTCTCGGGATCCTCGAAGTACACGTAGCAGCCCTTCATCCCACGCGAGAGGAGAACGCGATAGGTGTTCTTCACCAGATCGAGGAACCGATCCCTCGATCGCTTCACTGGCGTGTCATGGGATACGGTCCGATCGCCGACCCATCCGGCACCCGGCTCATAACGCAGATCGCGTCCCCAGATCACGCCGACGTAATCGAACTCGAACCCCTGGGCCGTGTAGATGCAGCCCACCTGTTCCATTCCGCCGGGATCGTGCGCCCAGAATTCCGCCTTCGGCACGCCCCTTGGAAGTCCCGTCATTTCCGAACGCGCGTTCCAGGGCCTTTCGAACTCGCCCAAGCGGACGTCTTTGATAAGTTGGCCATCGCTTCCAAGCTCCTTCGACCACGACCAGCAGTAGCCGGCGACCAGACGCGCCGAATGTCCTTCGCCGGCCTTCTGGCGAATGAGGGCGTCCAACGCGTCCGGGCTGTCCACGATGCCGAATTCGAACGTTTCCTGCGTCTGATCGAAAAGCACGTTTGCGGTGCGGCGTACCTCCAGCGTGTTGTCGACCCAGTTCACGAAACCGTCGGATCCGGCGCAGCGGAATTGCGTCTCCAGCGTGCTCTCGTGAAGTACGCACCCGTTGTTCGCGGCGGCGTCCCGGATGAGCGCGGACGAGCCGATCTCGTCCGGCCGCACGATCTGCTGGTCATCGACGAAGAAGACGGCAATGCGCGCCGCATCGATGATCTCCTGGATTTGAGAACGGTCGGACAGCTGGTCCTTCTTCGTGTAACGGTGGTTGCTGGTCGAGCGGATGCGATGCGCCTCGTCGCACAACAGAACGTCGACATCGTTGCGGCCGGCTTGGCCGAAGTTGTTGAAATAGCGGAACTGCTGGCCCGCCTGCCTGCCGACGATCTTCTGCAGGGTTTTGGTGAACGCCTTGGAACCCGTCGCGTGCTGCGCGTTGCATCCCTTCGCGGCGAGTGCGCCGAGGAGGTTCAGCGCGAGCACGGATTTTCCCGTGCCCGGTCCACCGTGGACGAGGAAAACATGCTTCCGGCTGTCCTGCGTGGCGGTTTCCACGGCAGCGAGCACCTGACTGAAGATCACCTGCTGTTCGTCCAGCAACACGAACGCGGGTTCTTCCCTGATGACTCTGGACACGTGCGACAGCAGTTTCTTGGCGGGGCGATAGCGGCTTTTCGCGAGCCGGTCCATGACCCGCTCCCCATCGCCCGCGCCCAGGCGATGCGACAGATGGGCGGCGAGCGCCGGAACGTCCCCGGCCGTGAACACGGGTGCAAGCTGCCGCACGGCTTCCGACCGAACGTCGAACAGCGGGTCCGCGCTGACCGGGCGGTAGTTGTGGAGATAGGCGCATGCGTCCAGCAGCACGCGTTCGCGCTCTTCGTGGAAGACCGCGTGCATGTCCTCCAGATAGCGCCTGTACTGGTTGGCCTGCACGGCCGGATGCAGGACATCGCGATGATTGCCGCCAATCCAGGTCCGCAACAGATCGTCGTGGCTGCCGAGTTCGGACGCGCTCCACTGCTTCAGCTCTACGATGACCGCGCGGTCACGCGTGGCGTCGCGCCCGGTCAGGATGGCATCGATGCGCTTGGACGAGAGCGGCAGCTGGTACTCGAGCAGGATGCCCTGCCGCATCAGGTCGCCCGTCCGCAGGACGTCGGAGAACGAGCGCAACGAGTTCTGCCAGGACTGGAACTCGGCGTTCGAAGGTGCGTAGCGGTAGTGGGCCTCGAAGGCTTCGGCGAGGCGGTACGCGATGGCGTTGTGGGTGGTCGCCTGTACGAATTCCGGCGTCGTGCCGGCGTAGAGCAGCGTGGACATCCCTGATCTTTCTCCGTTTCCCTAGAGCTGGTCGTACTTGCGCGCGGATCCCTTCGCCCGTTCGACGGGATACCGCTTCGCGTTGAACTCGAGCTTCTCCCGGACGGCGCGCTCGACATCGATGCCGAGGTCTTCGGCGAGATAGGTCAGCAGGATCACGATGTCGGCCACTTCGTGCTCTATCTGCGGCTTGCGATCGCGGACGACGGCGTCGAGTTCGTTGTCGCGTGTCCATTGCGAGTGCTCGGCAAGCTCGGCCGCTTCCAGGACGATGGACGTGGACAAGGTGCGCAGGTTGTGGAACTGGCGCCAGTCGCGGTCGTCGCGGAACTTGAGGATTTCTCGACGGAGGGTTTCGTTGAGCATGTCGTTCTCCCGGTACGGCGTTAGGGTACCGGCGCAACCGGGAGTCGGGGGGAGCCGTCTCTCCGCCCGGTAACGTCAGAACGTGGTTGCGTCACCCAAATCCGGGGCGGCAGCGGCGGTCTTTCGCCCGGGAACGCGTGTCGCATGGATTCCATCGGTGCGGAATCACCCTCTTGCGCCCGCCCCGCAGCCGCGCACGGCCGCGGCGCAGTCTCGCGGACCTGCCGGTCCCCTTCGCGCGGCGGCCGGACACGCTAGCGCCGCTGGCCGATACCTTCGCGCCCCCGTGGCGCAGCCACGCCCGTCTGCCGCGCAGCCGCTCGCGGGCGCCGCGCACCCTCGCACGCCTCCCGCGCGCCCTCGCCCTGCGAGTAATTCGCATCGACCGCCCGGCCAGCGTGTTCCAGCTTCAAAGCGCCGGCGGGTGCCGGCGATGACATGGAGACACGGAACATGAGTCAGAACCTGATCAGCGCGACGCTTCCGGATGGGTACTGGACGGAGCTGGACGCGGCGATCGCCAACGTGCAGGTGCTGTTGCAGCCGCTGCTGGTGGCGGTGACGCCGGCCGAGAAGAAGGCGTGGGTCAAGATGGGCGACGGGTCGGAGGCGTTCTGCCGCAAGGCGCTGGACGTGATGGAGGAGAACCTCGCGCTGATGCCGCGCGACTTCGATCCGGCGGAGATGCGGCGGGACCTGGGCACGCACGACGCGCTGGCGTCGCGGGTCGTCAAGCTCACGCGCGTGCTGGAGCAGGCACGCAACGCCGAGATGGCGCTCGGCAGCGACGTGATGGTCGCCGCGCTGGAGGGTTACGCGGTGCTCAAGGCGGTCGGCAAGGGTGACGGGGTGGAGGCGTTGAAGAAGCTGTTGTCGAAGCGGTTTGCGGTGGGCACGCGGGAAGCGGCGGCGAAGGCGCCGGCGGGCTGATTGTTCGCGCGTTCGACGCCACAACAAGGCCCCGCGATGCGGGGCCTTTTTGTTGCCGTGCAAGGGATGTCGGAGCAGCGAGATGGGTTCCAGCTTTCGCTGGAATGGCGGTCAGGTGGAGTGGGAGTGCCCATGCGGTGCGGGCCTGGGTCCCGGGCTTCGTCGGGACGACGGTGAGGTTCGCCGGAAGACGGCTCTTGTAGCCCGGGTAAGCGAAGCGCACCCGGGGAGGTAGCTGGGGCGCTCCCCGGGTGCGCTTCGCTTACCCGGGCTACAAAAACGCCAAGCACGCGCTGGCGAGTGCGAGCGTCGTCGCTCCGCCGGCCCTCCCCCCTCTCAGCGCTGCACTCCCTTTGGTCGCCGCCGGGAGAGGGGCTCAGCGCAGGGACGACGCACGCTCCAAATCCGGAGTCTCCATCCCACCGAACGCATGGAACCACCGCACCTCACCCCGCCACCCGCATTTGCTAGTCTCCCGCGAACCCAAGCCCCTACGTTGAGTGCATGGCACACAGTCAGTTCGACCTGCTGCGGCAGCGGCGCTTCCTGCCGTTCTTCGTGACCCAGTGCCTGGGGGCGTTCAACGACAACGTGTACCGGCAGGCGATCATCGGGCTGCTGTTCTGGCTCGGGGTGACGCCGGAGGAGCGCACGCTCTACACGAACATCGCGCCGGCGTTGTTCATCCTGCCGTACTTCCTGTTCTCGGCCACGGCGGGGCAGATCGCGGAGAAACTGGAGAAGTCGCGGCTCATCCGCATCACCACCACGATGGAGATCGTGATCATGTCGCTGGCGGCCGTGGGGTTCGTCACGCAGAACATGGTGGTGCTGCTCATCGCGCTGTTCGGCACGGGCATGCAGTCCACGCTGTTCGGGCCGGTGAAGTATTCGATCCTGCCGTCGGTGCTCAAGCCGGAGGAACTCACTGGCGGCAACGGGCTGGTGGAGATGGGGACGTCGATCTCGATCCTCGCCGGCATGATCTTCGGCGGACTGATCTTCATCGTCGCCGAAAGCCACGGCCCCGTCGTTGCGGCGACGGCGATCATCCTGCTCGCGGTGACCGGCAACCTCGTCAGCCGCTTCATCCCGAAGGCCGATGCGGGCGCGCCGGACCTGAAGTTCAACTGGAATCCGCTGCCGGAGTCGCTCGCCGTGCTGCGGCTGGCGAAGAAGCAGCTGGCGGTGCGCAATTCGGTGCTGGGCGTGTCGTGGTTCTGGTTCATCGGCACGGTGCTGACCTCACAGCTGCCCACCTACGCCGATACCAACCTGGGCGGCGGCACCACGCTGTACATCTTCGTGCTGGCGCTGTTCTCCGTCGGCACGGGGCTGGGCTCGATACTGTGCGAGAAGCTGTCGGCGCGCACGGTGGAAATCGGCCTGGTGCCGCTGGGCGCGTTCGGCATGAGCGCCTTCATGATCGACCTGTACTTCGCGCGCAGCGGCACGGCGCCGGTGCAGGTGTCCACGGTGGCGGGGTTCATGCAGCAGCCGGGCAGCTGGCGCATCGCGATGGACCTGGTCGGCATCGGCCTGTTCGCGGGCTTCTACGTGGTGCCGCTGTTCGCGCTGATCCAGAGCCGCACGCCGCGCAGCGAGATCTCGCGCGTGATCGCGGGCATGAACATCCAGAACGCCGGCTTCATCGTGCTGGCGGCGGCGCTGGGCATCGTGGTGCAGCGCTTCTTCGGATGGACGATCCCGCAGGTGTTCCTGGCGCTGGCGATCGCCAATGTCGTCGTGGCGATCTACATCTTCACGATCGTGCCCGAGTTCCTGATGCGCTTCCTCAGCTGGGTGCTGGTGCGCGTGCTGTACCGCATGCGCCCGCACGGCATCGAGCAGCACGTGCCCGACGAAGGCGCGGCGCTGATCGTGTGCAACCACGTGAGCTACATGGACGCGCTGATCCTCGCGGCGAGCGTGCCGCGGCCGATCCGCTTCGTCATGTACCACCGCATCTTCAACATCCCGGTGATGAGCTGGATCTTCCGCACGGCGAAGGCCATTCCCATCGCCGGCGCGAAGGAGGACCCGGAGCTGATGCGCCGCGCGTTCGACGAGATCGACGCCGCGCTGGCCGAGGGCGAACTGGTCGGGATCTTCCCCGAAGGCGCGTTGACGAAGGATGGGCGGATCGCGCCGTTCAAGTCGGGCGTGGAGCGCATCCTCGAACGTGCCGCCGCGCGCGGGCAGGTCGTGCCGGTGGTGCCGATGGCGCTGCGGAACATGTGGACGAGCATGTGGAGTCGCCGCGACACGCGGCTGGGCCGCATGCGTGTGCCGCGCCGCTTCCGCGCGCCGGTGGACGTGGTGGCGCAGGCGCCCATCCTGGATGCCGGCGTGGACGCGGCGACGCTGGAAGCGCAGGTGCGGCAGATGCGCGGGGATGCGGCCTGAGGCGACGGCGATGACGGCGTCGCGGGCCCGCTGCTAGCATCGGCGGGCCGCTGTTCCGGCGGCGCATTCCGAAGGACCGCCATGAACGTGCCGCCTCCCGTCCCGCCGTCGCCTTCGCCCACGGCGACGCGGATTCCGAATTACCTGGTGTGGGCGATCCTCATCACGATCGCCTCGATCTTCTTCTGCTGCGTCATCGGCACGATTCCGGGCATCGTCGCGATCGTGTTCGCCGCGCAGGTCAACAGCAAGCTGGGCATGGGCGACGAAGCGGGCGCGTGGATCGCGTCGCGTCGCGCGAAGCTGTGGTGCTGGATCACCACCGGCCTGACCATCCTCGGCCTGTGCTGGACGATCTGGTTCATCAGCGCCGGCGGCATGGCGCAGTACCAGCAGATGCTGCAGGAACTGGAAAACGCGCAGCGCGTGCAGCAATGAACGCGCTCGCCGCCCGCGCTTCGTCGAAGGCGCACGCGCGCACCGTCGTGGCGGGCGCCGCGGCGGTGTTCGCGCTGGGCGGCGCGGCGATGTTGCGGGTGGTCGATCCGAACGCGGGCGGTCTGTGGCCGTGCGCGTTCCATGTCGTGACCGGGCTGCACTGCCCGGGGTGCGGGCTCACGCGCATGCTGCATGCGCTGGTGCATGGCGATGTCGCGCGTGCGTGGACGATGAATCCGCTGGCGGTGGTCGCGCTGCCGCTGCTGGCGTCGATGCTGCTGCAGTGGTGGCTGGCGCGGCCGTTGCTGCCGGGCTGGCTCGACCGGCGCGTGCACGATGGGCGCGTGTGGATCGCCGCGCTGGTGGTGTTCGGCGTGCTGCGGAATCTGCCGTTCGCGCCATTCGCGTGGATGGCGCCGGGCTGAGATCGTGCTGTTGCAGCCCGGGTAAGCGAAGCGCACCGGGAGACTGTCACGCGTGATCCCGGGTGCCGGGCCACAGAAGCGGCGGTCAGCTTACCCAGCCGGCGATCACGAACAACGCCAGCACCGCCAGCCACACCAGCAGGCTGCGCCACACCAGGCTCATCGCATCGCGCAGCTCGGGCACTTCGCCTGAGAACGCGGGCAACGGCAGCGGCGGGACGAGGCCGGCATCGCCGGCTTCCACGCCGGTGCCGACGTCATCGTAGTCGGCGGCTTCATCGGCCAGTTCGCATTTCACGCTGGCACGCGCGACCGCGCCGAGGAAGCGGCGGCGCACGTCGAACGACGCGCCGCCGGCATCGCGCCACGCACCGAGCACGGTGTCGAAATTCCCGACCAGCGCGAGCGACAGCGTCATCAGCTGCGCGACGGGCCAGTCGAGGATCGCGAACAGGAAGCGCGCGCCTTCGCGCGTTGGGTTCGGCAATGCATGGGCGGCTTCGTCCTCGGCCGACAGCGCGGTGAGCCGGTACAGCAACGCGCCCACCGGGCCGAGCACCAGGAACCAGAACAACACGCCGAACCAGCGGTGCTGCGCGTTGCGGAACACGGCTTCGACCAGGCTGCCGCCGTCGAGCGTGGCCGGCATGCCACCCTCGGGCCACAGGCGCGTTGCCGCGGCGCGACGCGCGGTGGAGTCGGGCGCGTTGGCGACGGCGTCGACATCGACGTCCAGATCGCGCGGACCCCAGGCGTAGAACAGCACGACGATGCCGAAGATCAGGCTGACCAGTCCGAGCAGCGATTCGTGCAGCGCAAGCTGGAACAGCGCGACGAGCAGCAGCGGCGGCACCAGCGCGAAGGCGATGCCCCATCGGCCATGCCAGAAACTGCCTTCGGGAAAGCGCGCGTCCAGCCAACGCACCCAGTCGCGATACCAGCCGTACTGCCGCACCGACGCCGCAAGCGACGGCGCCATGTGGCCCAGCACCAGCGCGACGACGACGGCGATCAGGGTGGCGGACATTGCGTGGTCGGCTCCGGGTCGCGAGGGGGCTGTGGGGATTCTAGCGCCGGAGGGGTGGATTGCTGCTTTCGGTTGATGACAACGAAGCCGGTGGCGCGCTTTGGCCCCTCTTCCAACGGGAGAGGGGTTGTGAGGGGCGGCGTAGTGGGGACGCTCGCACTCGCGATGCACTACCTGCGAAGCACGCGTTCGCTGTCGTCGAACCTGTGGCGGCGGGAGAGTTGGATTCCCGCCTTCGCGGGAATGACGTTGTGATTGCCTGCGATCACGGGAGTGCCCAGGCGATACGGGCCTGGATCCCGGCCGTTGCCGCGATGACGTTTCGTCTTACGAGGATGACGTCGGTCTTGCGGCATGACGTCGGTCTTGCGGCATGACGTCGGTCTTGCGGGATGATGCTGGCTTATGGAATGACGCCGTGCGCGAGCGATGATGCGACATGAAGAGCCCGCTCCCGCCGGAAAACAATCACCCGCCCTGTCCCGCCAGCCACTGCTCGATCAACCACCGCGAGATCGAAATGCTCGGCGACAGCACCGGCCCTTCGCCGTCGTCCTGCGTGCTGCCCCATTCGCCGCGCAGGCGTGCCTGGCGGACGTCGTCGGCGGTGAACCAGCGCGCCTCTTCCAGTTCGTCGTCCACCCGCGGCTCATCCGGCGCGGCTTCGGCGACGAAACCGATCATCAGCGAACCGGGGAACGGCCACGGTTGCGACGCAAGGTAACGGCAGCGATGCACGCGTACGCCGGTTTCTTCCAGCACTTCGCGCGCGACGGTCTGCTCCAGCGATTCGCCCGGTTCGACGAAGCCCGCGATCACCGAGTAACGCCGTGCCGGCCACGCGGCCTGGCGGCCCAGCAGCAGGCGCGAGCCGTCGGTGACGGCGACGATCACCGCCGGGTCCGTGCGCGGGTAATGTTCGACACCGCACTTCGTGCACTGGCCCTGCCAGCCCGCGCGCGACAGCGCGACTTCGCCGCCGCACACGCCGCAGTAGCGATGGCGGCTGCGCCAGTGCTGCAGCGCGCGCGCCTGCGCGAACACGCTCGCATCGAAGGCCGGCCACGACGCTGCGGCGCTGCGCAGGTCGATCCGGCGGGGAGCGACGAACGCGGTGAGCGCGCCTTCCAGGGCGAACCAGCCGCCGCCGTCGGCATCGAGGCCGAGGAACACCGCCGCGCCCACGCCGCCGGGGCCTTCGCTGAGTTCGTGTCCGGTCGGCGCCAGCGGGCGGCCGTCGTCATCGGCGGAGGCGTTGCCCTTCTCGTCCAGCAGCACGATGCGGGCGTTCGGCCACAGCGCCTTCAGCGCGTCGGGGTCGTCGCGCAGGCGGTCGGCTCGATCGAGCGCACCGCGACAGGCGGCGTCCGCGCCGGCCTCGACGAACGCGAACGGAGCCGTCGCGTCGCTCACACCGCGAAGGAGGAACCGCAGCCGCAGGTGGTCTTCGCGTTCGGATTGCGGATCACGAACTGCGCGCCGTGCAGGCTTTCGGTGTAGTCGACTTCCGCGCCCATCAGGTACTGAAGGCTCAGCGGATCGACCAGCAGGGTGACGCCGTCGGTCTGCACGGCGAGGTCGTCCTCGGCCTGCTGTTCGTCGAACTCGAAACCGTACTGGAAGCCGGAGCAGCCGCCGCCCTGGATGTACACGCGCAGCTTGAGGGCGTCGTTGCCCTCCTCCGCGATCAGCTCGCGCACCTTGCTGGCGGCGGCCGACGTGAACTGCAGCGGGCGATCGAGGGACTGGTAGTCCGGCGTGGAGGAAATCGTGGGCAATTCCATGCGGAAAGGATGGGGCGCGCGGCTGCGTTGTTCAAGGCGCGCGACGGGCCGCAGCGTCCTGCGGGCGGCCGGGCTTCACCAAGGCCTCAGGGCGAGGCCGTGGCCGGCGCGACGTCGCGCGTGGCCTCGGCCCAGGTGAACGACTGCTCGATCGCCGCCCCCGAGCGCGGCGCCAGCCGCACGGCCACGCGGACCGGGGTGAAACCGGGCGGCAGGAACACGTCGCCTTCGACCTGCTGGAAGTACTTGAACGAGTACGTCACGCCGGGCGCGTCGGTCTGCTGGCGCAGCACCGGCCAGGTCAGCTTTTCGAGCTTGCCGCCGCGGGTACCCTCGATCGCCAGCGTCAGCTGGCCGGTGCTCACCGCGCCGCGGTTGAGGTTCTGCGTCAGCGTGCCGGTGAAGTGCCAGGCGGTGTCGTTCTGCGGCTGCAGTTTCAGCGAATGCACCGCCAGGCCGCGGCGCTGCGCGGTGCTGCCGACGAGGCGTTCGTAGAAGGCGACGTCGGCGCGCAGGCCGGCGATTTCCTCGTCGCGTTCGGCCAGCGTGCTCTGCAGGTCGCGGTTGGCGTCGCGGCTGATCTGGTCGGAGCGGCTGAGGGTCGCCACGCGCTGCTGCAGCTGTTCGATCTGGCGCTGCTGGCTGCGGCTTTCGCGCTCGGTGTCCTCGAGCTTCGCCTGCGGGCTGTCCTGTGCCGGCGCGAGCACGCGCCATGCGCCCCACAAGCCGAACAGCAGCGACACGGCGACCATGCCCAGCAGGATCGGGCCGCGTCGGCCGACCAGCGCGTCGCGCACCGCCGCCGGCGCGGCGACCGGCTCGGGCACATGGCCGGCCGGCCCCGCGGGGTGGGGCGTGGAGGGCTGCTCGGGATCGCTCGGGGTCATGCCGGGTCGCCGTGGGAACCGGCGCCCAGCCTACCGCGACCGGATGTGACGGTCAGCGCAGAACGGCGACGCCGTCCAGATCCGCTTCAGACAGCGCGTGACCCTCGTGGGCACCGGCGTGGATCAGGCGGCCGGTCAGCACCGAGCCGGCGAGCATCTCGACGACCTGGTAGTGCACGTTGCCCTGCACGCGCGCCTTGGCGGCCAGCTCGACGCGCTCGCTGGCATACACGTCGCCATCCAGGCGGCCGTTGATGACCACCACCGGCGCGCGCACCTCGCCTTCGATGCTGCCGTTCTCGGCCAGCGTGATCGTGGCGCGCTGGCCTTCCTCGGCGATCACCTTGCCGACGACCCGGCCTTCGATATAGAGACCGCCGCTGAATTTGAGGTCGCCGTGCAGGACCACCTGCGCGCCGATGAGGGTGTCGACCTGATGGCCGTCGATCTGGGCGGGTTTGCTCTTGAACATCGGGTACTTCCGGTTGCGCGCCGGCGAACCGGCATAAGGGGAACAACGAAGAGGTCAGGTGGTGCCGATCTGCCAGCCCAGCGTCTGCTCGACCGCCACGTCGCCGCCGTCGAGCGACACGCGTACCCGCTGCGGGGTGAAGCCGGCCGGCAACATCACGCTGCCCTTGAGCTGCTGGAAATAGCGGAAGGAGTAATCCTGCGGCGGCACGTCGCTGCGCTGGTGGAGCTCGTCCCAGCCTACTGTCGCGAGCTTGCCGTCGCGCACGCCCTCGACGGTGAAGTGCAGCCGGCCGCGGCTGATCGCGCCCTTGTTGAGGCTCTGCGTCAGCACGATCTGGTAGCGCCAGGTGCCGCCGGATTCCGCATCGAAGCGTGCCGAATGCACGCTCAGGCCCTTCGGCTGGCCGGTCGCGCCGACCAGGCGCTCGTAGAAGGCGAGGTTCGCGCGCAAATCGGAGATTTCTTCCTCGCGTTCGGCCAGCTCGCTCTGCACTTCCTTGTTGGCGGCGCGGCTGATCTGGTCGGAGCGCGCGAGCGTCGCCTCGCGCTGCGCCAGTTGTTCGGCCTGCGAACGCCAGCGTCGCAGCTCGTCGCGGGCGGCATCGAGCTCGGCCGTCATGGCCGGCAGGCGGGGCGCGGCGACGCGCGAGGCGCCGATCCACACGCCCACGATCGAGGCCAGCCAGGCGAGGCCGAGCACGACCGCGATCAGCGGCCGGCGGTCCGGTCGCTGCTGGACGATCGTGAAGCGCGGCGGCGGCGCCCTGCGCGGCGTCTTGTTCATAAGCATCTTTCCGGCGATGACGTCGCCGGTTTCCCCAGCCCCTATACTTCGGTGGACAGTCTAGCGAGGGAGCGACATGACGGATGCGCACCTGTTCGCAATTGGCGTAGTTCTGGCCTGGCTGGCCGGAATTCGCGTCTATCTGACGGTGTTCGGCGTCGGCCTGGCCGGGTTCTTCGGCTGGCTGGACCTGCCGCAGGCGCTGCAGGTTACCGCCTCGCCTTGGGTGCTGGGCGTCTCCGGCGTGCTTGCCGCTGGCGAATTTTTCGCCGACAAGATCCCCGGCGTCGATTCGGGCTGGGACCTGCTGCACACGCTGCTGCGGATCCCGGCCGGCGCCTTCCTGGCGGCCGCCACCCTGTCGTCCGACGGGGAGCTCGGCGCCGGCGCGCTCGCGGCCGGCGCGGGCGTGGCGCTGACCAGCCACGTGCTCAAGTCCGGCTCGCGCGCCCTGCTCAACACCTCGCCGGAACCGGTCAGCAACTGGACGGCGTCGATCACCGAGGACATCGCCACCGTCGGCGGCCTCGCGCTGGTGTTCGCCCATCCGTGGATCGCGCTCAGCGTGGTCGTGCTGATCAGCGTCACGCTGGCGCTGCTGCTGTGGTGGGTGTGGCGGATGCTGTTCCGGCGGGCGCCGAAGCCCGGGCCGGTCTGATCGCCGGATGCAAAAACGCCGCCGGAACCGGCGGCGTTTTTCGTTCCGATCGCACGCGCGGCGGCGATCAGTCTTCGAGCTTGGTCAGCAGGTAGTTCTGCTCGCCCAGGCGCTCGATCAGCGACAGCTGGGTTTCGATCCAGTCGATGTGCTCTTCCTCCGAATCGAGGATGTCGGCGAAGAGCTTGCGACTGACGTAGTCGTTCACCGACTCGCAATAACGGATGGCGTCGCGCAGCAGCGGCAGGCCTTCCAGCTCGAGCGCGAGATCGCACGCGAGCACTTCGCGCGGGTTCTCGCCGATGCGCAGCTTGCCCAGCGCCTGGAAGTTCGGCAGGCCTTCGAGGAAGAGGATGCGCTCCGACAGCTTGTCGGCGTGCTTCATCTCGTCGATGGATTCCTTGTATTCGTGTTCGGCCAGTTCCTTCAGGCCCCAGTTCTTCAGCATCTTGGCGTGCAGGAAGTACTGGTTGATCGCGGTCAGCTCGTTGTAGAGCGCCTTGTTGAGGAATTCGATGACCTTGGCGTCGCCCTTCATGGCCGGCCTCCGTGGACGTGGGATGGCGGCACTCTAGCCCGTTCAGGCGCGCGATGACGGAACGCGAATCGGGTGCACCCGCGTCCGAGAATCAGTCTCGCTTGGGAGAAAAGCTCAGGCGGCTTCCTGCATCACCGCGAAGGGCAGCTCGCGCACGGCGTGGGCGGCGTCCAGCAGCGAGGCGGCCATGTCCAGGCAGCTACCGCAGTTGGCGCCGGCGCCGGTCCGCATGGTCAGTTCGGTCACACTGCGGCAACCGGCCTCGGCAGCCGAGCGGATGTCGTGATCGGTGACCCCATTGCAGATGCAGACGTACACGGCGGCGGTGTTCGGAGCAGGCAGCCGGATCGGCTGCAGCGCCATTCCGCCACGAATGAGAATGATTGTCAATTAACCGGGACGAAACCCGGCGCCGCGCCAGGGCGACCGCCGGCTGCGGTTGGCGCGCTCGCTCTGGAAATCCGGCCCGGGCGCCGGCACCGCCTGCGGCCCGGCGACCTGCCGCGCCGCCGGCGCCAGGTGCCGCAGCGCGCGGGCGTAGACGGAACGCTTGAACATCACCACGTGCTCGACCGGGTACCAGAAGTCCACCCAGCGCCAATGGTCGAATTCGGGCTTATCGGTCAGGTCCAGGCGCAGGTCGGATTCCTGGCCGGTCAGGCGCAGCAGGAACCACACCTGCTTCTGGCCGATGCACACCAGCCGGTCGTTGCGGCGGATCGCCCGCTCCGGCAGGCGGTAACGCAGCCAGCCCGGGGTGGCGCCGAGGACCTCGACGTGTTCGGGCAGCAGGCCCGTTTCCTCGCGAAGCTCGCGATACATGGCCTCCAGCGGCGTCTCGTCGCTGTTCATCCCGCCTTGCGGGAACTGCCATCCGTCGCGATGCACGCGGCGCGCCCAGAACACGCGTCCGTCGGGGTGCATCAGGACGATGCCGACGTTGGGCCGGTAGCCGTCCGGATCGATCACGATGCGGACTCCTGAATTCACTGTCCCCGACTCTGCCATGCCCCTGCCCGGCCCGACAACCCGGCGCCGGCAATTCACGGAGCGATTGACGACGCCCCTTCAGGCGTGAATAATTCGCGATTCTTCGCGGGGCTATGTAGCTCAGCCGGTTAGAGCACAGCACTCATAATGCTGGGGTCGGTGGTTCGAGTCCACCCATAGCCACCACTGCGAAGACCTTCGAGAACCCGCCGCGATGGCGGGTTTTTTGTTGCCTGCGTGCCGGGCCTGAACACGCGCACTCAGCCGCTCGAGCGCCGCGACTTCCGTCGTGCGACGAGGCACTGCCCCACGATCGCCGTGACCAGGATCGCCGCATTGGTCGCGACGAAGACGAGGTTGTTCACCATCAGGCTGTAGACGACGAAGCCGACGGACGCCACGCACTGCCCGAGGAACAGCCACCGCGACACGCCTTTCGCGTCGGGATCGCGCGCCATCGTGACGATCTGCCGGACCAGCGTCGCCAGCAGCACGAGCGATGCCAGCCAGCCGATCGCGTCGGGATTCATGCGGTACTTCCCGGCTGGTCGACTCGTGCCATTCAGCCGAGCCCCTCGAACCCCTGCTTGAGCCGGCTCATCTCGTCATGGCCGCGTTTCACCGACGCGTACGCGTTCTCGATCGCATCGCGCGCGGCCGGCGTGAGTTCGATGTCCTTCAATGCATCGCCGTACTTTCGCTTGATGTGGTCCTCGCCGCGCTCGACTTCCTTCACCACCGCCTCGTCGCCGTTGTCGAGCGCCGAGCGCAGGTCGACGAACACACGATGCGCCGCCGCGAGCACGGTGCCATCGTCCTGCGGTTTTCCGCCCTTCGAGACGACGAACGCCTGCAACGCGGCCACCACCGCCTGGCGTTCGCTGGCGCGGCGTTCGAACAACGTGCGCAGCGTGGGAATGCGGGCCTCGCGTGCGGCTTCGCGGTAACCGTCGACGCTGTCGATGGTGGTCTCGATGAGGCTGTTGATCACGCGCAGGTCGTGTTCGGCGCTGGCCATCGCGATGCACCAGTTGCAATTGGAATGCAGCGATGATGTGTGTGGCGCGGCGACGAAATCGTGAATGGGCCACGTCGCCCGCTTCGTTCAGCGAATCTCACGTTCGCGTCACGAGTCTTCACCGAACTTTGAAATACAGCGGTTTTTTCAGCATCCGGTAGACACATGAACCACAACGGCCGACTCATCCTGATCGTCGAGGACCATCTTCCCATCGCGGAGATGCTCGGCGGTTTCTTCGAGGCGGGCGGCTATGAAGTCGACTTCGCCCGCGATGGCGCGGAAGCGCTGCGGCTGTCCGCGAACAATCCCTACGACGCGATCCTGCTCGATCGCAACCTGCCACGCATCGACGGCGTGGAGGTCTGCCGGCGCATCCGCCAGGAGCAGCGGCGCGCGACGCCCATCCTCATGCTGACCGCGCGCGACACCGTGCAGGACCGTGTGGAAGGACTGGAAGCGGGCGCCGACGATTACCTCACCAAGCCGTTCTCGATCGAGGAACTCGAAGCGCGGCTGCGCGGGCTGATGCGCCGTTCGCGCAAGACCGCGAGCGAACCGATCCGCGTCGGGGACCTGGTGCTCGATCCGCACGCGATGAGCGCCGAACGCGCCGGCGTCCCGATCCACCTCACGCCGATCGGTTTCCAGATCCTGCACCTGCTGATGCGCGAAGCGCCGCGCGTGGTGAGCCGCGAGGAAATCCAGCGCGAGGTGTGGCGCGACGAGCCGCCGGATTCGGATTCGCTGCGCAGCCACCTGTACATCCTGCGCAAGGCCATCGACCGCGGGCGCGAAACGCCGCTGCTGCAGACGATCCCCGGAATGGGGTTCCGGATCGGCGAGCATCCGTCCGCGTTCACCGCGTCGCGCAATCATCGCGAAGGGATCGCGGCGCGCGGCTAAGCGGGCAGCGCCTGCACGCGCCGCTTATCGACGGCTTCGCCGTCGCCCAGCCTGAACGCGCACGCGTTCGCATCGTCGTCACAGCGATTTCACGCTGAATTGCCGGAAATGTTGCGGCGGTGAAACCACGGCTTTCGCGCATCCTCGTCAGCGCGCGGCGGTCGTCCGCGAGCGACACAGGCCACCGGGCATTCGGACTGTCGGGAGGGAAAGACGATGTCGAACGGGCAACCATTGCCTGACCGCGGCTGCACGGCGCCAGTCATCGATCGCAGCGCACGAATGCGCTCGGCGAACGCTTTCTTCCGCATCGAACACACACGTACGTAATCGCCACCCAGTGGTGCGGCGCGCGTGCTTTCCCTCGGGCGATGCACCGCCTGCGACGCATCGACAGCAGGCAGGTCGTGCATCGTGCTTCGTGCTTCGTTGATCGCCGTCTCGACCTCCGCTTCGCGTCCACATATCCGACTCGTCGACGCGGCTTTTTCCGACTTTCGGCCACCGACTCCTCTGCCACCATCAGTCGCATCTCCCTCGAACCCGCACGCTCAAAGCCCGCTCTGGACGTGCGCATGCAACGGAGTCCCCATGCGCAAGATTTCGTTGGTACTTGGAGCGACGCTGGCCTTGCTCGGATCGATCGCGGGCGTCGCCGGCATCGGGATGGCGCTGGCGCAACCATCGCCTGTCGCTGCGGCGAACATCGATGCGCGACCGTTCCCGCGCGAGTTCACGCAGAGCGGCACGACGTTCAACGTCCACCAGCCCCAGTACGAAAGCTGGAAGGACAACCAGCTCAAGGGCCGCTTCGCGATGTCGGTGAAGACCGGAACGCACAGTGGCGCCGACGGCAAGCCGGAACAGACGGCCGACCACGGCGTGGTGACGTTCCAGGCGCGCACGCAGATCGACAAGGACGCGCGCGCGGTCGTGCTCGGCGACATGCAGCTGACCGGCGCGAGCTTCCCGACCGCGTCCGCGAAGCAGGCGCGGTATCTCGAACTGGCACGCGCGCAGCTGAAGCAGCAGTCCACGCTCACGGTATCGCTCGACCAGCTGGAGTCGGCGCTGGCGATCGCCGCCGTCGACGCGAAAACGCCGCCGTCGTTGCCGGTCCGCAACGATCCGCCCGAGATCCTGTTCGGCACCCGTCCGTCGGTGCTGATCCTGGTGGACGGCGCGCCCGCGCTGAAGCCCAGCGGCGTCGCCGGCGTGCAGCGCGTGATCAACAGCCGCTCGCTGCTGCTGCGTAGCAACGGTGAGTACTACACCTACCTCGGCGGACACTGGGCGAAGGCGGCGTCGCTCGACGGCCCGTGGAGCGCTGCGCCGACGGTCGATGCGAACCTCACGCAGGCGATGCAGCAGGCGGTGTCGTCGAAACAGGTGGACACCCTCGACAAACCGCCCGAAGCGCTCGCGCAGGCATTCGCGAACGGCGGCCTGCCCGACCTGTACGTGCGCACGCACCCGGCGGAACTGATCACCGCCCAGGGGGATCCGCAGTTCGCCGCGGTCCCGCGCACCAAGCTGAGCTATATCGCCAACACCGGCGCGGACGTGTTCGTCGATGGCGCCGCCGACAACGCGTGGTACGTGCTGGTGTCGGGACGCTGGTTCACTGCGCCGGGCAGCAGGGGACCGTGGACGCACGTGGCGCCGGGGCGCCTGCCGGCGGACTTCGCGAAGATACCGCCGGACAGTCCGAAGAGCGGCGTGCTCGCGTCGATTCCCGGCACACCGGAATCCAAGGAAGCGCTGATCGCCAACGACATCCCGCAGACCGCCACGGTGAAGAAGGGCCAGGCGACGCTCACCGTCACCTATGACGGCGCGCCGCAGTTCGCGAACATCGAAGGCACCGCGCTGCAGTACGCGCGCAACACACCCGTGCCGGTGATCCGCGTGGCGAGCGACAGTTACTACGCCGTGGACAAGGGCATCTGGTTCGCCGCGTCCTCACCCACCGGGCCGTGGACCGTCGCGACCAGCGTGCCGCCGGCGGTCTACGCCATTCCTACCCGCTCGCCGCTGCACTACGTCACCTACGTGCGCGTGTACGGGCAAGACGACGACGAGGTGTACGTCGGCTACACGCCGGGCTATTACGGCACCGTCGTCACCGACAACGTCGTGGTCTACGGCACCGGTTACGCCTGCACGCCCTGGGTCGGCGCCTACTGGTACGGCTGTCCCGCCACGTATGGCATGGGCGCGTACTTCGGATGGAACGCGTGGGTCGGCTGGACCTTCGGCTGGGGCTGGGGCTGGAACGACGGCTGGTACGGCCCGTACAGCCCGTGGTGGGGCCCGTGGTACGGACCGGCCTACCCGTACGGATGGTGGGGCGGCGGCGCGGCGGCCTGGAACGTCTACGACCATTGGGGTAACGCCACCGTGCGCGGCACCGCCGCCGCGTGGGCCGATCCGTGGACCGGAAACGTCGGCCGTGGCGGACGTGGCGGGTACTACAACGAAGCGACCGGCGGTCGCGGCGTTGGCCGCGCGGGCATCAACACCAACGTCTACACCGGAACCACCTCCGCTGGCGCGCAGGGCATCCGCTACAACCCGCAGACCGGACGCGTGGTCGCCGGCGGCACGGCGACGGCGGTGAATCCGTATACCGGCCAGGCCGCGCGCGCCGGCGAGCGCACCGTGGTGAACACCAGCACCGGCCGCGTCACGCAGGCGGCCGGCGGCGCTGCGATCGGGCCAAACGGCGCGGCGGCGGGCGGCGCCTTCAACACGCAGGGCCCGAACGGCCGCGACGCGCGCGGCGCGGGCGGCTTCCACTACAACGCCGACACCGGCACGTTGAATCGCGGCGGCGTGGTCGAGGTGAACGACAACGTCTACGCCGGTCGCGACGGCAACGTCTACAAGCATGACGGGAACGGCTGGACGCAGGTCGAACGGCCCGATCGTTCGCAGAACCTCTCCGGCCAGACGCGACAGGACCTCGATTCCAGTGCGCTCGACGGCGACCGCATCGCGCGCGAGCGCGGCGACGAGCGCGTCCGCGGCGGCGGTGGCCAGTTGAATCCCGCGGCGTTCCAGAGCCAGGGCGGCGGCTTCCAGCATGGCGGCAATTTCGAACGCGGCGGCGGCAACAACTTCCAGCGCGGCGGCGGCATCGATCGCCCCGCGGGCGGCATGCAGCGTCCGGTCGGCGGATTCCGTCCGGGACTGGGCGGCGGCGGCTTCCGCGGCGGTGGTTTCCGCCGCCGCTAAGGAGGCCTTGAAGGCTCGGCCCGACACGCACGCCGCACCCCGCAAGATCGCCGCCGGAAGACGCTTCGAAAAAGCGAGCGTGAACTCGTCATGGAGAGAGAACGATGAACACCCGACATCTGCTCGTGTCCGGCCTCGCGTTGTCGTGCGCCGCGCTCGCCATGCCTGTGCACGCCACCGAAGGCGCGCTGGGCCGCACCATCACCGGCACGTCCGTGCAGTCCTTCGCCGGCGTCGTGCCGCCGACGCCGGGCTTCAACGCGGCGGTCGGCTATGTCCACTACTCGGGTGAGATCGGCGGCGCCCGCGAAGTGCCGGTGAACAACCTGCTGACGCTGGGCCTGGACGCGGACTTCGACATGCTCAGCATCACCGGCCTGTACGTGTGGGACACCGGCGAGGGCCGCTGGAACTTCGCCTCGATGGCGACGTTGCCGTTCGCCACCGTCGACGTGACCGCCGACGTTTCGATCGGCCCGCTCACCGGCGAGGTGAAGGACAAGGCCGACTGGGACGTGTTCGATCCCTTCTTCGCCCCGCTCATCGCCGGCTATCACTTCGACCAGACGCGGCACCTGAGCCTTGCGCTCTATATCTACACCGACTGGGGCAGCTACGACCCGGACCGGCTGGCGAACCTGAGCCTCAACAACTGGACCTACTCGCCCACGGTCGGCTACACGCAGCTGATGCAGAAAGGCACGCTGGAATTCACCACGGTGGCCGCCGTCGATTTCTACACGAAGAACGACGCCACCGATTACAAGAACGGCGCCGTCTTCCGCATGGACTCGATGCTGGTCAAGCGCTTCGCCAACGGCTGGGGCGTGGGCGGCATCGGCGGCTGGATCGAACAGCTGGAAGACGACGAAGGCCCCGTGGCCGACCGCCTCAACGGCTTCAAGGGCCATTCGCTCGCGCTGGGGCCGATCGTCAATTACTCGAAGAAATGGGACGGCGGCCAGGTCGAATTCGCCGCACGCTGGTTGAAGGAATTCGACGTCAAGCGTCGCCTGGAAGGCGATCCGCTGATGGTGACCGCAACCGTGGCGTTCTGACCGTACAGGGAGTTTCGTACATGCGACACATCCGCCCGCTTCTCTTCGCCTTCGCAATCGTCCTCGCCGCACCCGTCGCGTCCGCCCAGGAAAGCGCCGACGAACTGGCGAAGAAGCTGTCCAATCCCGTCGCATCGATGATCAGCATCCCGCTGCAGTACAACGCCGACTTCGGCTACGGCAGCGAGGACGGAACGAAGCAGACGTTGAACATCCAGCCGGTCATTCCCGCGTCGATCTCGCAGGACTGGAACCTGATCACGCGCGTCATCATGCCCGTGATCTACCAGGAGGACATCGCGGGGAATTCCGGCAGCCAGTTCGGCGTAGGCAACGTCACGCCCACGTTCTTCTTCTCACCCAAGCAACCCACCGCGGGCGGTGTGACGTGGGGGATCGGACCGGTGTTCCTCCTGCCCACTGCCAGCAACGACATGCTGGGCGTCGACGAATGGGGCGCCGGGCCCAGCGTGCTGGTGCTGCGGCAAGGCAGGCACTGGACGGTCGGCACGCTCGCCAACCACATCTGGTCCTTAGGCGGTTCCGCCAACGATCCCGACATCAGCAACACCTTCCTGCAGCCGTTCTTCGCGCGTCAGTTCCCGGGTGGCCGCACGCTCACGTTCAACTCCGAATCCACCTACGACTGGGAAAACCAGCAGTGGACGGTGCCGATCAACGTCGTCTACTCGAAAGTCACGCGCATCGGCAGCCAGACACTGAGCTTCGCCGGAGGTCTGCGCGGTTACGCCGACTCGCCGCGCGGCGGACCCGACTGGGGCGTGCGCCTGGTCGTCACCTTCCTCGTGCCGGAGCACTGATGCGCCGCCGCCTGGCGAGGGTGGGCGCGCTGCTTCTTGCGTGCACGCTGACCTGCGGCATGGCGATGGCGCAAACGCAAGCGGATGCCGCCGTGCCTGCGCAGGACGGGAAGCCCGGCATGCGCGCCCTGCTGCACGATCCGAAGGACGGCCGGTTCGCCATGTCGCGCGGGCTGCTCGATCGCAAGGGTTTCCTGCCCGCGCCGATCATCGTCAGCGATCCGGCAGTGGGTTATGGCGGCGGATTGGCGCTGACGTTCTTCCATCGCCCCGCCGGCGGGCGCGCTGGTCGGCTTTCTCCGCGCCGGCCGCACCTGGGCCGCCACAACGATTTCGGCGAAGCGCCGAGCCAGGTCGCGAAAGACGCCGGCGTGCGCTACAAGATCGCCAGCGTGCTCGGCCTCTACACCGGCGTCGATTACGCATGGGGACCGGAGGACGAGACGTTCTACATCCAGGTCGGCAGCGCCTGGCGCTGAAGGCGTTCAGTCCTTCTCCGGCTCGTCGACCGAATCGGCGCGCCGCATCTCGCGTTCGGCCGAACGCGCCTTGCGCTCGTGTTCCCGCGCGACCGGATCTCGCTGCCGCGCCAGGCTCTGTTCGCGCGCCAGCCGGGCGAGCTGCTCGTAGCGCTCGCGCAGGCGATCGAGTTCGGCCTGGTCGAGTTCCTCCAGGTCCAGCAGCGTGTTCTCGGCCTGGCGCGTCGCGCGGATGAGCTCGTCGAGCTTGATCTGCATCGCCTCGGTGTCACGGTTCTGCGTGTTCTGGATCAGGAACACCATCAGGAACGTGACGATCGTCGTTCCCGTGTTGATGATCAGCTGCCAGGTGTCGCTGAACCCGAACATCGGCCCGCTCACCAACCACGCGATCACGATCAGCGCCGCCAGCCCGAAACACGACGCGTTGCCCGTCCAGCGCGCCGCCGCCTTGGCGAACCTGCTGTGCCAGTCCATACGCGATGCCGTCGCGCGGCCGATCGCCGCGACGGAACCATCCGCCGGAGCCCCGGAAAGCCGCGTGAACAGCCACTTTCCGCGAGCTGCCGCCATCACGCCGCGTTACCCGGGCGCGGTCGTATCGTCGATGCAACCGATGCTGCCACCCCCCCGGAGGCAACCATGTCGCAGGATCGCAAGGACCCGCCGCTGAAGGACGACAAGAAGACCACGCAGGACAAGCCCGAGGACGCGCGCGAGCGCGAGAAGCGCAAACAGCACGAAAGCGAGAACCAGGATCAGGCGCTGGAGGAGACGTTCCCGGCCAGCGATCCGGTGTCGCCGTTCGTGCCGGCCAAGGCACCGGATTGACGCTCGCGATGGCGGCCGGCGGAGTCTGGACCCCCACCGCACCCGATGCCGATCGCGGCCACTGCGCCGACGGCACCGGTTGCGTGGTCGAGCTGTTACGGCGGGAACATCGCAGCGAACACGAAGCCGCCACCGGTCGCTGGATCGGCGAGCGCGTGGCGTCGCTGCTCGGATTCGCATACGGCGGCGTGCACGTGCCGGACGCGGACTACCGCGGCCCGGCGTTCTTCGTGCCCGACGTCACGCTGCTGACGCATGAGGCGCACGAACTGGGCATCGTCGGGCCGAACCAGCTGCTGGGCGGCGTGGTGCCGCACGCGTTCGTGGCGACGAAGACGATCACCCATCCGCTCGTCGACGAGCCACGCGCGAAGCCGGAAGGCTGGTCGGACGCGCTCGGCCGCGCGTTGGAGGACGTGACATTGCCCGGCTTCGCCGCATTCAGCGTGGATGACGTCGCGCGCGCGGCGAAGCGGCTGTTCGAACAGGGACTGCCGGCGCGGATCAAGCGCGCCGACGGCATCGGCGGCAGCGGCCAGTCGGTCGCGACCGAGCGCAAATCCCTCGACGCCGCGCTCGCGCAGCTCGATCCGAAGTCGCTCGCGCGGGTGGGCGCGGTGGTCGAACTCAACCTCAAACCGGTGAAAACCTACAGCGTCGGCACCGTGGCGGTCGGCTCGCATCGCGTCGCGTACTTCGGCATGCAGCGGCTCACGCGCAATCGCGACGGCGTGGCGACCTACGGCGGCTCGACGCTGGCGTGCCTGCGCGGCGACCTGAACGATCTGCTCGCGACGCTGGAAGACGAAGCCGAGCGCCGCGTGCTGCGTTGCGCGATCCGCTACGACGCGGAGGTGTCGCGCGCTTATCCGTCGTTCTTCGCCTCGCGTCGCAACTACGACGTGGCGCTCGGCGTGGATCCCTCGGGCATGCCGCGCACCGGCGTGCTCGAACAGTCCTGGCGCGTGGGCGGTGCGACGCCGGCGGAGGTCCTCGCGCTGGAGGCGATGCATCGCGATCCGCAGCTGTCGCGCGTGAACGTGTCGACGGTCGAAGTCCACGAGCTGGTGGATCCGCCACTCGGCGCGCACGTCTCGTTCCGCGCCGAAGATCCGGCGGTGGGCCCCATCACGAAGTACGCCATGCTCGACGCGCAGGACGATGCGCATGGACGTTAGCCTCGAAACCATCGAACTGGAGGTCGAGCAGGATCGCATCGGCGGCACCGTGCTCGCGCCGCCTTCGCAGCTGCCGGGCGTGCTCTTCGTGCACGGCTGGGGCGGCAGCCAGGAACACGACCTGGTGCGCGCACGCGAGGCCGCGGGCATCGGCTGCGTCTGCCTCACCTTCGACCTGCGCGGGCACGAGCGCACCGCGCGCCACTGGGAGAAGGTCAATCGACCGCAGAACCTCGCCGACCTGCTCGCCGCCTACGACTGGCTCGCCGCGCGGCCGAACGTCGACCCGGGCGCGATCGCGGTGGTCGGCATCAGTTACGGCGGCTACCTGGCCGCGCTGATGACGGCGCTGCGGCCAGTGCGCTGGCTCGCGCTGCGTTCGCCGGCGATCTACAAGGACGAGGGCTGGGAGCTGCCGAAGCTGCAGCTGCACATCGACACCGATCTCACCGCCTACCGCCAGCGCCGCATCGACTGGCGCGACAACCGCGTGCTGCGCGCGTGTGCCGACTATCGCGGCCACGCGCTGCTCGTCGCCGCCGAGCACGACACGGTGGTGCCGCATCCGGTGATCGACAACTACGCCAACGCGCTGCACGACACGCGCTCGCTGACGCGGCGCGTGATCGAGGGCGCCGACCATGCGTTTTCGCAGAAGCCGGCGCAGAAGGCGTACACGGCGATCCTGATCAAGTGGCTGGCGGAGATGATCATGGGCGCGCGCGAGGAGGCGGCGGTGGCGCGGCTGCGGGAGCGGCAGGTGGTGGAGGAGGATGTGGCGGGGTGAGGGATTGCTGTGTTCTTGCGCGGACGGGTTGGCGAGGCGCTGTGCGGACGCTTCCTGTCGTTCAGTCCCACTCGTGGTGGTCCCGCCTACTCACGATGATCTCGCCTACTCACGGACATCCGCCGGCTCACCGTCGTCCCCGCGAAGGCCGGGATCCAGCCCGTAGCGCATGGGTGTCGCGTATGGGACGAGTGCTTCGTCATGCCTGCCTTCGCGACGAGCAGAAGCGAAAGCGCCACTCCGAGCCGCCGCACCGCTGCCATCCATGGCGCAACACTTCAACCTATGGATGGCCCTGCCCAGCCATCCATGGCCGGTCGTTCGGCAGGCCACGCGGCAGTGCCGTTGGCACGGGTTCCGGGATCGCTGCCATTCCTGGCGGGACGTTGCGCGCGTCGGATCGCCCTGCCCGGCCGGTCCTTCGCGGGCCGCGCGCGCCAGTGGCGCGCAAGCGCGGCCCGTTCAGCCATACGGCCCGCCCATCACCGGCAACACAATCCCGTTGATGTAAGACGAACACACCGGCGAAGCCAGGAACACATACGCCGGCGAAATCTCCTCCGGCTGCGCGGGACGGCCCATGTCGCTCGACTCGCCGAACTTCGCCACGTCCTCCGCCGAGCGGTCGGCCGGATTCAACGGCGTCCACACCGGCCCCGGTGCGACCGCGTTCACGCGGATGCCCCGCTCGAGCAGGCTGCTCGCCAGCGATTTGGTGAAAGCGTGGATCGCGCCCTTCGTCGCCGAGTAGTCGAGCAGTTGCTTTGAGCCGAACAGCCCCGTTTCCGAACCCGAGTTGAGGATGCAGCCGCCGCGCGGGAGATGCTTGAGCGCGGCGCGCGCCATGTGGAAATAGCCGGCGATGTTGGTCTGCAGGGTTTCCTGCAGGTGCTCGTCGGTGAGGTCTTCCAGCGACGGCGTATGCATCTGGAAGGCCGCGTTGTTGACCAGGATGTCGAGCTTGCCGAACGCCTGCACCGTCGCGGCCACCGCGCTGTCGCAGAACCGGGAGTCCTTCACGTCGCCCGGGATGACCAGGCAGCGGCGGCCCTCGTTCTCGACCGCCGCGCGGGTCTGCTCGGCATCCTCGTGTTCGTTGAGGTAGACGATCGCCACGTCCGCGCCCTCGCGCGCGAACAGCACCGCCACCGCACGGCCAATGCCCGAATCGCCGCCGGTGACGATCGCGACCTTGTCCTGCAGCTTGCCGCTGCCCTGGTAATCGGGCGCTTCGAATCGCGGGCGCGGATCGAGCTGGTGTTCGTGCCCGGGTTTCTTCTGGTGCTGCTCGGGCAGCGGATTCTCCGGCTGCCGGCGCGTGCCGGCCTGCACGGGCGGTTTCTTCGCCTCGGCCTTCTTCGCCGGCGGCTTCTTTGCCTCCTTCGCCTCGACATGGGCCTGGATCGCCTGCTGCTTCGCGGCGGTGCCGTTCGCCTTCGACGTGGGTTTCTTCTCTTTCGCCATGGTTGCGTCCTCCTCGCGGCGGCGACAAAACGCCCGGGTGCGGACACCCGGGCGTTCGTCGCCCGCATGGCCCTCGCGGGCCGCTCCACCCTTACCGGTCGCCGCCCTTGGCGACGCTCAGCGCCTTCGCATCGACGCTCTTGACGCCCTTGATGTTCTTGGCGACGGCGATCGCCTTGTCGTGCTGCGCCTTGGTGTCGACGCTGCCGGACAGCTTCACCACGCCGTTGGTGGTGTCGACGTCGATCGTGGTGCCCGGCACGTCGGAGGTCGCCATCAGGTCGGCCTTCACCTTGGTGGTGATCCAGGTGTCGTTGACCGGTTGGGCCGAATCGCCTTCCTCTTCGACCTCGGTCTGGCCGCGATCCTGCGCCATCGTGGCCATCGGCACCGCGGCGATCATCGCCGCCGCGCCGAACACGGCGGCGAACAGCTTCGTATTCGTACGGATCTTCATGTCGTGGCTCCGTTGAAGGTGCCGACAGCTTTCTAGGTGAATCCGTATCCCTGCGTGAAATCGCCGATATCGCCCGCTTCGCGCGGGGCTTGCGTTCACCGTTGCGAATCCGGCGTGTACGCGTGCGGCTTTCGCGCGATCACCGCGCGCGTGCGAGGCGGAGCGCGGCGTCGAGTGCGTCGGCGGAAATCGCGGCGACGTCCGGCGCGACGCCGGTCGCTTCCCAGTTCGTGCGCGTGATCGGGTTCACCGGCGAACCGTCGGAGACGAACACGGTGAAGCCCTCGCCCACGTCGATCATCGCGCCGGGGTTCGCCGCGCCGGCGCTGCGCTCGCCGACGATCGTCGCGCGCTTCGCGTTCTGGAGGGTGTAGGCGAACGACTCGGCCGCCGATCCGGTGCCGCCATCGACCAGCACGTACAGCGGCACCTGCGTGCGCGGCGTCGCGTACGGAATCGCCGGCGCTTCGCTCATCGTGCGCGTGCGCGTGTGGAAGGTGTTGTAGACGTCGGCGCCCGGCGCGAGGAACGCGCTGGCGAGGTAACCGACCATGCTCGGCGATCCGCCGCGGCAGCCGCGCAGGTCGACGATCATCGCCCGCGATCCCGAGAGCTTCGCGAGCGCGTCGTCGATCGCGCGACGCGCCGGCGCGTCCGCATCGTCGAACTCGAAATGTGCGAACTGGTCCAGGCGGAGATGACCGACCTCGCCCGGCAACATTTCCACCTTGGCGATGCCGTGGTTCGCCGGTGCCTGCGGAGGACGACGCGGGCCCACGGGCACGCGGGGCGGCGACGCATCGCCGTCCCAGCGCACGCGGAAGTGGCGGTCGAGCGGTCGCAACCGCGCGGTCAGCGCGTCGGCCAGGGCCTGCGGCTGGAGCGTGTCGAAGGTGCCGGTGTCGGCGTCGCGGCGCAGGTCGTCGGCGATGGTCTTCCCGCGCGCGGGATCGAAATAGTTCGCGGCGATCGCGTCGGCCACCGCGTCGACCCGGTCGCGCGGGGCCGGCGCGGCATGGGCGGCGAAAACGGTCAGCAGCAGGGCGACGGCGGCGGTGCGGAGCAGCTTCGGCATGGCGGGAATCCCGATGGGGTTTCACGTCTGGATGCCGACAGCGCCGAGACCGTCGCACCGCCCCGGCGACGGCGCGGCGGTACACTGGCGCGCATGAAGATCTTCAAGGCATTCACGCTCGAAGCCGCGCACCGGCTGCCCAACGTCCCCGAGGGCCACAAGTGCGCGCGCCTGCACGGGCACAGCTTCCGCATCGAGATCCACGTCGAGGGCGAGATCGACCCGCACCTGGGCTGGGTCATGGATTTCGCCGACCTCAAGGCGGCCTTCAAGCCGCTGTACGACCGGCTCGACCACCACTACCTCAACGACATCGAAGGCCTGGAAAACCCTACCAGCGAAGTCCTGGCCAAATGGATCTGGGACCGCCTTAAGCCGTCCCTGCCGCTGCTGTCGGAAGTGGTCGTGCACGAGACCTGCACGTCGGGCTGCCACTACAAGGCCTGATGCTTCGGCGAGCGCGGCCGGGCGCGCTCGCGAACCTCACTTCACCTGAGGACGCAGCAGCGATCCGAACGTGAGGTACCAGGAACTCTCGCCTTCGTCGTTCCCGCCGTAAGCCAGGAACATCGGCCCCAGCGGCGTGCTGAAACCGATGAAGAGGCTGCCGGCGAGGATCAGGTCGTCCGCGTCCACGTCGTCCTTGATGGCCCATGCGTTGCCCGTCTCCACGCTCGCGCCGACGAACATCGGCAGCGAGAACAACCGGCTCGTGTTGCCGGTGCGCCGGTACATCACTGCCCGAGCGAGGGCGGTCTGCGTGCCGAACAGCGCGCGCTCGTCGAAACCCGACAGGTTGAGGAAGCCGCCGAGGAAACCCTGCGTCTGGAAGAAGCTGTCCTCCTCCAGCGCGCTGCTCAGGTTCGCGCCGAGCAGCAGGTGGTAGCGGCCCCACGCCTGCGCCCAGTCCGCGGTGAGCCGCGCGACGTCTCCTTCGACGTTGGCGCCGGCAACGTCGTGGTACGTCTCCAGGTCCGCGCTCACGCGCAGGCCGCGCGTGGGGAAGTTGATGTTGTCCAGCGTGTCCCAGGTCGCGTTGTAGAAGACGCCGGCGTATTTCTCCTTGTTGCCGGTGAAATCGCTGGGATTGCCGATCAGCAGGTCGCCCCGGTCGCGACCGCGCACCAGCGCGGCGCTGATGCGCCATTCCGGCTGCGGCGTGTAGCCGGCTTCCACCGCCATCTGGCGACGGTTGATGCGGAACTCGGCGAGCTGGTCGCCGCCGGCCCAAAGGGGGAAGGATTCGTTGCGCAGCTCCAGCGATGGCTTCATGTAGAACGCGCCGGTCCGGCCGAACGGCTGGTAGAACTCCGACAGCAGGCCGGTGATGCGCCCCAGCCGCATCACGTTGCGCCACTCCGCGCCGAGCGTGTTGACGTCGCTGAAGGTCAGTTCGGCCGACACCATGTAGTTGTTGCGGCCGTTGAAGTTGTCGTCGAGCTGGAAGCCGAGCCTGCCGAACGCCGACCACGGTTTCTCCGCCGGGATGATCTCCAGTCCGGGCTGGCCGTCGCGTTCGACCAGGCGGTAATCGATCTGCTGGAAGCGCCCGTCGCCGTAGGCCGTACCGATGTCCTGCTCCAGCCGCTCCGCATCGAAGGGCTGGCCGACGTTCTGCACCACCGCACGCTCGACCTCGCGCGTCGCCGACGGCGAACGGCCTTCGACGATGTCGAGGAACGCGACGAGTTTCGGATCGAACTCGCGCTTGCGCTGGCGTTCGCGATACGCGGCGTAGGTCGCTTCGTCCACGGACAGCGCGCGCAGCCGCGGCAGCGCCGCTTCGGCGGCGCGTTCGCCGATCGCGATGGCTTCGTCGCCGCGGTTGAATTCCGCGGCGGTGATGTCGCCCAGCTCGGGGCGGATCAGCACGTCCTCCGGCCGCAGCGTGGCGAGCGTCGCCTCGGTCTTCTCGGTCATCAGCGCCGAGATCATCTGGTCCATGATCACCAGCGGATTGGTCAGCGCGTCTTCCTTGTGCAACGGCGAGCCGACGTCGACGACGATCAGGCGATCGGCGCCCATCTGGCGCACGACGTCCACCGGCACGTTGTCGACCATGCCGCCGTCGACCAGCAGGCGGTCGCCCACGCGCACCGGCGCGAACGCGCCCGGCACCGACATGCTCGAACGGATCGCCAGCGCGAGGTCGCCGTCGGCGAACACCACCTTGTCGCCGTTGATGATGTCGGCCGCGACGGCGCGGAACGGGATCGGCAGCTGGTCGAAGTTCTGCACGTCCCAGGTGGAAATCGTCAGCCGGCGCATCAGCATCAGCAGCTTCTGTCCCTGCACGATGCCGACCGGCAGCACGACGCGGCCATCGACGTAGCCGATCTCCAGGTCGAGCAGGTAACGGAAGTCGGCGTCCTTGCGGCGCATCGGCTGGCCGGGGCGCGGCGGGTCGTCGACGAACATGTCGGCCCAGTCGATGGTGCGGATCAGGTCCTCCATCTCGGCCGGCGTGTAGCCGGTGGCGTACAGGCCGCCGACGATCGAACCCATGCTGGTGCCGGCGACCTTGCACACGGGGATGCGCTCGCGTTCGAGCACCTTCAGCACGCCGATGTGGGCCGAACCGCGCGCGCCGCCGCCGCCGAGGACGAGGCCCACGCAGGGCGGTCCGCCGCTCGCCGCGGGCGTCTGGGCCGCGACGGGGAACGCGAACGCGCCCGACAGGGCGGTGCCGAGCAATGCCAGCCGGACCAGCCCCTTCAAGCGACGCAGGATCGTGGGGCGGTCGGGGGCGTCGATCATCGTCCGGTCATCCTGTTAGGCGATCTTTGCGTCGGCCGAGCCCGCCGCAGCGCGATTCTGCCATCCCGGCTCCACCGCCCCAATTGGCCCTGAATCCAATCCGGCGGCTTGTTGCACCGCAACAAGACCCGCGCTATGCTGCACCGCACAATCCGACCTCCCTCCCGGATTGCCAGGAGATCGCCATGTACCAGCCGTTCAACGAACAGTTCGCCGCCGCGACGCGCCAGTTCGCGGACGCTGCCGCACAGGTCAACCGCCTGGCCCTCGACAACGCCGAGGCCGTGTTCGGCCTGCAACTGTCGGCGATCGAGGATCGCGTGAACGCCACCTTCGCCTTCCTCGGCGAGGCGGCCGAAGTGCGCGATTTCGACTCCTTCAAGACCCTGTGGCCCAAGGGCGCGCAGGTCGCCCGCGAGAACCTCGAGCGCGGCATCGCCACCGGCCAGGAAGTCTTCGGCCGCAGCCTGAAGGCCCACGGCGCGATCACCGAACTGGCCAAGTCGCAGTTCGAATCGGCCGCGCGCGGCGTCCAGGGCGAGGTCGAGAAGACCGTGAAGGCCGCCGGCGCCGGCTCGAAGCCGAGCGTCAAGTAAACAGGGCACGACCCGACTTTCTCTCTCCTTTTAGCGTTTCTTTTTCCGATCGACTCCGCCATCCCCTCCCGGCGGAATGGAAGCCCGGCAGCCTGTGCTGCCGGGTTTTTTCTTTATCGGGCGACAGTGGAATATGGTGCATATTTCGTGCATAGTACGTGCACGTATCGACCGGAGTTCCCCATGAACGCCGTCATGAAGCCAGTCGCCAGCCTTGCAGAAGCCCTGCGCGAACCGGAGCAGGTCTATCTCTCGCCGCGCCGCATCGGCGACGCGCTGGGCCTGCAGATCCAGAGCCTGGCCGAGCGCGCCCGGGTCAGCCGCAACACGCCGACCGCGCGCCCGCAGAACGAACATCTCCAGCAATACCTGCGCGACGTCGTGCGCGTGCTCGCCGCCGCCGAGGACGCGGCCGGCGGCGATCGCACGCGCGCGATCTTCTGGTTCATGAACGACCCGCTGCCCGAATTCGATTACCTCACCGCCGACGCGCTGGTGCAGGCCGGCAAGGCGCAGGTCGTGATCGACTACATCGAATCGGTCGCTGGCGGCGCCACCGGATGATCCTGCGCGAACTGGGCGATGGCGACGCGCTGTATCGCGTCATCGTCCCGCGCTGGTCGCACGCGCCGACCTCCGGCGCAGGCGCCGCGCGCAAGGGCGGGCGCTTCAACCGCCCGGGGCTGGAAGCGCTCTACCTCTCGAAGGACATCGCCACCGCGCTGGAGGAATACCGCCAGCACGAACTGCTGCTGCCGCCGGGCACGCTGGTGACCTTCATCGTCGGTCCGCTGATGGTGGTGGATTTCTCGCACGGTTTCGACAGCGGGCGCTGGGAGCCGATCTGGTCCGAGTACGCCTGCAACTGGCGCCGCCTCGCGTTCGACGAACGCATCGAACCGCCGAGCTGGGTGCTGGGCGATCTCGCGCTCGATGCCGGCGCGGCGGGCATCCTCTTCCCCTCCGCCGCGCATGCGGGCGGCACCAACCTGGTGTTGTTCAACTCCAGCCAGCTGCCGGCGCGGATGTTGCGCGTGCACGATCCGGACGGGCATCTGCCGGAGGATGCGCGCTCCTGGCGCGAAGCCGATCGCGACGCACGCGACTGACGCGCGCCGCACCAGGTCCAGCGCGCGGCGCAGAATTTTTCGGCTTTCCAATCCCTCCCGTGCACTGCACGGTGTCGTCGCGTCCGATTCGCGGGCGTGAACCTTCGTGCATCGCACGCAACGACAAGGACGGAATCGATGGATAACCGCAAACCTTCCAACGCCTTCATGGGCGCTTCGTGGTCGGCCCTTCTGCTCGGCGTCAGCGCATTCCTCATCGGCCTGTGGAACGCCACCATGGGGCTGAGCGAAAAGGGCTACTACTTCACCGTGCTGATGTACGGCCTCTTCTCCGCCATCTCGATCCAGAAGAGCGTGCGCGACCGTGCCCAGGGGATTCCGGTGACGAATCTCTACTACGCGCTGTCATGGTTCTCGATCCTGCTGGCGCTGGCCCTGCTCGTCGTCGGCCTGTCGAACGCGATCGACCTGACGCTCAGCGAGAAGGGCTTCTACGGCATGGCCTTCGCGCTGAGCCTGTTCGCCGCGATCGCGGTGCAGAAGAACACGCGCGATCTCGCGTCCATCCGCGACCCGGAGCGACGCCTGCAGCAATGAGGCAAAGAAAAAGCCCGCCATCCGGCGGGCTTTTTCCTGGTGCGGGCGACGCGCGTCAGGTCGCAGGACGCGGTGTCGGTTCCTCGTCCTCGTCGCGTTCGAGCACCGGCTTCTCGTCCATCTTGTCGCCCAGCAGGCGACGCACCGCGACGTAGAACACCGGGATCAGCAGCAGGCCGAGGAAGGTCGCGAAGATCATGCCGCCGATCACGCCGGTACCGATCGCGTGACGCGAGTTGGCGCCGGCGCCGCTGGAAATCGCCAGCGGGAACACGCCCATGATGAAGGCGAACGACGTCATCAGGATCGGGCGGAAACGCAGGTGCGCCGCTTCGATCGTCGCCTCGCGCAGCGTCTTGCCGTGCTGGCGCTGCTCGATGGCGAACTCCACGATCAGGATCGCGTTCTTGGCGGCAAGGCCAATCACCGTGATCAGGCCGATCTTGAAGTAGATGTCGTTCGGCAGGCCGCGCAGCAGCGAGAACAGCACCGCGCCGAGCGCGCCCAGCGGCACGACCAGCAGCACCGCGACCGGCACCGACCAGCTTTCGTACAGCGCCGCGAGGCACAGGAACACCACCAGGATCGACAGCGCGAGCAGCGCCGGCGCCTGGTTGCCCGACAGGATTTCCTGGTACGACTGGCCCGTCCAGTCGTAGCCGAAGCCCTGCGGCAGGTCGTTCTCGACGATGTTCTGCATCGCGGTCATCGCCTCGCCCGAGCTGTGGCCCGGCGCCTGCGAACCGACGATTTCCACCGCGGCGTAACCGTTGTAACGCGTGAGCGACGGCGACGCGGTGATCCAGTGGCTGCGCACGACGTTCGACAGCGGCACCATCGACGCGGCCTCGCCCTCGGCCGGCTGCGTGAGCGGGCTGGGCGTGTAGAAGCGCGCGAGCGATTCCGGACCGGTGCGGTACGGCGCATCGGCCTGCATGGTCACGCGCTTCACGCGGCCTTCGTCGACGAAGTCGTTGACGTACACCGGCGCCAGCATCAGCTGGATCGCGCTGTAGATGTCGCCCACCGACAAGCCCATCGACTGTGCCTGCACGCGGTCGACGTCCAGCCGCAGCTGCGGCGACTCTTCCAGCTGGTTCGGACGCACCGCCGTCAGCGCCTGGTTCTGCGCGGCCTTGCCGAGCAGCACGTTGCGCGCTTCGGTCAGGGCTTCGCGTCCCTGGCCGCTGCGGTCCTGCAGGTACATGTCGAAGCCGCCGAACTGGCCCAGGCCCGACACCGTCGGCAGGTTGATCACGAAGATCTGCGCGTCGCGGATGCCGAACAGCGCCATGTTCGCCTTCTGGATGAACTCGGCGGCGGTGACGTCGCGGTCGTCCCACGGCTTGAGGCGGATGAACGCGATGCCCACGTTCTCGCCCTGGCCCACGAAGCTGAAGCCGGCGACGGTGAAGATGCCGTCGAACGCCTCGTCCTTCTCCATCGTCTGGCGCACCTGGTCCAGCACGGCGTTGGTGCGGTTGATGGTCGCGCCCGGCGGCAGGTTGATCAGCGCGATGGCGTAGCCCTGATCTTCCTCGGGGAGGAAGCTGCCCGGCATGCGCGTGAACAGGAAGCCGCACAGCACCACCAGCACGCCGAACACCATCATCCAGCGCGGCGTGTGCTTGATCGCGCTGCCGATGTGGCCGACGTACGTCTTGGCGACCTTGTCGTAGTACTTGTTGAAGGTGCGGAAGACGATGTTGTCGCGGTGGTGGTCGGCGGTGGGCTTCAGCAGCGTCGCGCACAGCGCGGGCGTGAAGCCCAGCGCGAGGAACGCCGAGAAGAACATCGCCATGGCGATGGTGATGGCGAACTGCTTGTAGATCTCGCCCGCCGAACCGCCCTGGAACGCGGACGGGATGAACACCGCCGCCAGCACGACCGTGATCGCCACGACCGCGCCGCTGATCTGCGTCATCGACTTGCGCGTGGCGGCCTTCGGCGACAGGCCTTCCTCGGTCATGATGCGTTCGACGTTCTCGATCACCACGATCGCGTCGTCCACCACGATGCCGATCGCCAGCACCATGCCGAACAGGCTGAGCTGGTTGATGGTGAAGCCGATGAAGTACATCCCCAGGAACGTGCCGAGCAGCGCGATCGGGATCACCAGCGTCGGGATCAGCGTCGCCCGGAAGTTCTGCAGGAAGATAAGCATCACCAGGAAGACGAGCACGATCGCCTCGAACAGCGTCTTGATCACTTCCTTGATCGAGACGGCGACGAAGGTCGAGCTGTCGTACGGCGAGAACCAGGTCACGCCCTTGGGGAACGTGGCCTGCAGTTCGTTCATGCGCTGCGTGACGGCTTCGGCGACGCCCAGCGCGTTGGCGCCCGGCGCCAGCTGGATCGCGAAACCGGCCGCGGGCTTGCCGTCCCAGCGGCTGTCGAAGCCGTAGGAGGTGGCGCCCAGGCCGACGCGCGCGACATCGCGAAGGCGCACGGTGGTGCCGTCGGCATTGGTGCGCAGGATGATGTTGCCGAACTGCTCGGGCGTGCTGAAGCGGCCTTCGGCGGACACCGTCGCGGTGAAGCCCTGCTCGACCGGCGCGGGATCGGCGCCGATCTTGCCGGCCGCGAACTGCACGTTCTGCGAGCGGACCGCCTGCAGCACCTGCGTCGCCGACAGGCCGAAGCCGCGCAGACGATCCGGGTTCAACCAGATGTTCATCGCGTATTCGCTGCCGAACTGCTGGGTGCTGCCGACGCCCGGCACGCGCGCGATCTGGTCGAGCACGCGCGAGCCGATGATGTCGCTCAGCGCGTCGCGGTCCATCGTGTCGTCGTCGCTACGCAGCGCGACGACCTTCAGGAAGCCCGCATTCGCCTTGGCGACGACCACGCCCTGCTGGGTCACTTCGGTCGGCAGACGCGGCGTGGCGAGCGCGACCTTGTTCTGCACCTGCACCTGCGCGATGTCCGGATCGGTGCCCGGCGCGAAGGTGAGCGTGATGTTCGAGCCGCCGCTGGAGCTGGACGACGAGGAGAAGTAGACGAGGTTGTCGATGCCCGTCAGCTGCTGCTCGATGACCTGCGTGACCGCGCCTTCGGCCGTCTCGGCGCTCGCGCCGGGATACGACGCGGACACCGTCACCTGCGGCGGCGCGATGGAGGGATACGACTCGACGCCGAGGTTCAGGATCGCGAGCACGCCGCAAAGCGAGATCAGGATCGCGATGACCCAGGCGAAGACCGGGTGGTTGATGAAGAATCTGGACATGGCGGGGGATTAGTCCTTCTGGGCCGGTTCCTGACCGGCTGCCTTCTTGGCCGGCTCCTCGCCGGCGGCCTTGCCGGCCTGTCCCTGCGGAGCGCCGGGCGCGGCGGCGGCGCTGCCGGCGGCGTCCGCCGGCTTGGCCGTGGCCGGCGAACCCGGCTGCGCACGCTGCACGCCCGAGACGATGACCTGGTCGTTCGGCGCCAGGCCCTGGGTCACGACCCAGTTGCCGCCCTGCTGGCGATCGGCGCGGACGTCCTTGCGCGCGACCTTGCCGTCGGCCCCCACGACCAGCACGAACGCGCTCTTCGCGTCGCGCTGCAGGCCGGCCTGCGGGACGAGGTAGGCGTTCGGCTGCGTGCCGAGCGTCGCCTGCAGCGTCACGAAGGTGCCCGGCAGCAGGTTCTTCTCCGGATTCGGGATCAGCGCGCGCAGCGCGATCGCGCCGGTGGTCGGATCGACCACGTCGCCGGAGAAGTTCAGCTTGCCCGGATGCTCGTAGGGCGTGCCGTCCGGCAGCAGCACGGTGACAGTGGAGTCGCTCTGCGAACCGTGCGCGCGGCGGACCTGCTCCAGTTCGGACACGCTCAGCGAGAAGTTCACGTAGAGCTGGTCGATCTGGTCGACGGTCGTCAGCAATGTCGCCGTGCCCTGGCCGACGAGGGCGCCCTCGGTGACCATCTGCTGGTTCGCGCGACCGCTGATCGGCGCGGTCACCGTCGCATAACCCAGGTTGATGCGGGCGTTGGCCAGCGCGGCTTCGGCCTGCTTCACCGCGGCGCCTGCGCTGCGCTCGGCGGCGAGCGCGTTGTCGAGGTCGGACTGCGAGACGAACTTGTCCGGGGCGAGGCGACGCGCGCGGTCGGCCGCGGCCTTCGAATTGGCGTAGTTCGCCTGCGCCGAGGCGAGCGAGGCCTGCGCCTGGCCGACTTCGGCCTGCAGCGGCGCCGGGTCGATCAGGAACAGCACCTGGCCGGCCTTCACGTCGCTGCCTTCCTCATAGACGCGCCGCTGCAGCACGCCCGGGACGCGGGCGCGCACGTCGGCGCTACGGAATGCGGCCAGGCGGCCCACCAGATCCTTCTGCAACGGCACATCGCGCGGCTGCACCTTGACCACGCCGACTTCCGGCGGAGGCATGCCGCCCTGGGGCTGCTGATCCTTGCCGCCGCAGGCGGACAGTGCGAGGGCCAACGCGGCGGCGATCGCCACCGTGCGCGGGTTCTTGACCATGGGGGAAGACTCCAGTTCCTTCATTACGAGCGTCGAAGCCCGGACGGGTTCTAATTCCTATACCGCTCAGTCTAGCATTCGTCGGGAGCGGCCCATCTCCCATTGGTCACGTCTATCGGCGATCAGGCCGTTTGGAGCAAAGACCACAGCTGTGCGGGATCGGGCATGTCGCGGTACGGGAGCCGTCCCCAGCACGCCACCGGGAGCCGCTGCTTCAGCAGTTCGAAGTTGTCGTCGGCGCGGGCCATGGCCGGATCGATGTCGTTGGCGATCCAGCCCGCCAGCCGCAGCCCGTCGCGTTCGATCGCACGGGCGGTCAGGCGCGCATGGCTGATGCAGCCCAGCCGCAGCCCCACGACCATCACCACCGGCAGGTCCAGCACGCGCGCCAGGTCGGCCTGGTCCAGCGTGGCCGACAGCGGGGCGGCCCAACCGCCGACGCCTTCCACCACCACCACATCGGCCTGCGCGGACAGGCGCTCGAACGCGGACACGATGGGCGCAAGGGTAACGCGGATACCGGCGTCGCTGGCAGCCAGTTCCGGCGCCAGCGGATTGGGCAGGGCGAACGGATTCACGTCCGCATAGGCCGGCCGCGGCGAACTGGCGGCCTGCAGCGCGAGCGCGTCCTCGTTGCGCCAACCCTCCGGCGTGGCCTCGCAGCCGCTGGCGAGGGGCTTCATGCCGGCCGCCCGCAGCCCGCGTGCGCGCAACGCATGCAGCAGCGTCGCACTGGCCAGGGATTTGCCGATGCCCGTGTCGGTGCCGGTGACGAACCAGCCGCGGTTCATGCCGCCTCCCGGTTGCACGCGGCCGTGGCGACCCCATCTACGTCGGTATCTGAGGCACTATTGCGATGTGGAAACGAGGCGCTCATGTTCACCAGCGAAAGTCTAAGCGGCAGCAAGCCGGAACAGTACGAACAGCTGCTCGCGCAGGCCCGCGCGCTGGTGCACGGCGAGCGCGACCGCATCGCCAACGCGGCCAATCTGTCGGCGCTGGTCTATCACGCGCTGCCGCAGCTCAACTGGGTCGGTTTCTACTTCTTCGACGGCACCGAACTGGTGGTCGGCCCGTTCCAGGGCCTGCCGGCCTGCGTGCGCATCCCGCTCGACAAGGGCGTGTGCGGCGCGGCGGCCTCGACTCGCCAGACCCAGCGGATCGACGACGTGCACGCCTTCCCGGGCCATATCGCCTGCGATTCGGCGTCGAACTCCGAGCTGGTCGTCCCGCTGGTGTCGTCGAAGGGCGAGCTGATCGGCGTGTTCGACCTGGACAGTCCGGTTCACGATCGTTTCGACGTTGATGACCAGCACGGCCTGGAGGCGATCGCGCGGGCTTTCGTGGAGTCACTCGAATGACCAGCACCGACAAGCTGCGCAACATCGGCCCGAAGTCCGCCGCCTGGCTGCGCCAGGTCGGACTGCGCACGCGCGACGACCTCGCCGCGGTGGGCACGGTGGAAGCCTTCATGCGCGTCAAGCGCGCGGGCTTCAAGCCGACGTTGAACCTGCTGTACGCGATCGAAGGCGCGCTGCAGGACTGCCACTGGCAGGAGATTTCCGACGAACGCCGCAGCGAACTGATCCTCGCCGCCGACGCCGCCACCGCGCTGCTCCCGCCGCCGCGCTACAAGCCGGCCGCCGCGCCGGTGACCACCACGCAGATGGCACGCGAGGATTCGATGGCGATGCCGGCGTTGTTCGACGAGCCGGCGGATCGGGAGTGAGTCCGTAGCGTCACCGCCTCGGCTTCTGCTCCCTTCCCTGCTTGCAGGGAGAGTTGGGGAGGGGTGAAGCATCACCCGCGGCCCTGGAAGCAACTCGCTCCAGATCTAGCAGCCTCCTTATCGCGCCCTCCACGCCGAGGCAGCGGCTCCCCCTGAGCCCCAAAAACACCCAAACGAAGCACAACCGCGAAAATGCCGTAGACTTCGCCCCGCTTCGAGGTGACCCGCCGGCGTCCTGCCCACGGGTTGAAACGGGAAGCCGGTGACGCCGCACCACGGCCAGTCCGGCACTGCCCCCGCAACGGTAAGCGAGCAACAGGCTCGGCACACCGCCACTGTGCGCATGCACGGGAAGGCGCCGCAGCCGGAGGACATCGTCCTCGCCCGCGAGTCCGGAGACCGGCCACGAAGCAGGCCGCCTGGCGACAGGCCGGCCTCCACTGGTTGCGATGCGGAGGGCGTCGCGGCGGCGACGTCGGCGCGCCCGCGCCCCGTAGCGGCCTCGATTCTTCCGGCAACCGTTCCCTTTGCCGTTGGCGCCCGATCCGCGCCGGAGAATCGCGATGTCCTTCCGCAGCACCGTCCACGTCCAAGCGCTCGCCCTGGCCTGCGCGTCCGCCCTGCCCCTGCTCGCGCACGCGGCGCCGCAGGCGACCGACCTGGACGAAGTCGTCGTCACCGCCAACCGCACCGCCGTCACCGTCAACGACGCGCTCGCGCCGGTGGAAGTGATCGACGCCGAACAGATCCGCCGCAGCCAGGCGCGTTCGCTGCCGGACCTGCTGCGTGGCCGCGCCGGCATCTCGCTGTCGAACCAGGGCGGCGCGGGCAAGCTCACCACGCTGTTCCTGCGCGGTGCCGAATCCGACCACGTGCTCGTGCTCGTCGACGGCGTGCGCATCGGCTCGGCGACCTCGGGCCTGGCATCGCTGCAGGACTTGCCGGTCGACCTGATCGATCGCGTCGAAATCGTGCGCGGCCCGCGTTCGAGCCTGTACGGCGCCGACGCCATCGGCGGCGTCATCCAGGTGTTCACGCGCCGCGACCGCAACGGCTTCGCGCCGCGCGTGAGCGTCGGCGGCGGTTCCAACGGCCTCAACGAATTCTCCACCGGCTTCGGCGGTCGCAGTGGGCGCGCGTGGTTCGGCGCGGACTACTCGTACAGCCACACGCAGGGCATCGACGCGTGCAGCGGTTACCTGGATCCGGTGACCTTCGACGGCGCGGGCTGCTTCATCGCACCGGGCTCGCAGCCCGATCGCGACGGCTACACGCGCGATGCACTGTCGGTCCGCGGCGGCATCGAGTTCGACGAACAGTGGAGCCTGGAAGGCCACGCGCTGCGCAACGAAGGCGACAACGAGTTCGACGGCGATTTCACCGATCGCGCGAAGACCGTGCAGCAGGTCGTCGGCGGCAAGCTGCGCTGGCACCCGAACAGCCGCGTCGACCTGCACCTGACCGCCGGCCGCAACACCGATGCGTCGGACAACTACCTCGGCGACACCTACCTCGACTACTTCAGCACCTACCGCGACAGCGCCACGCTGCAGGGCGATTTCGGCCTCGCCGAGAAGCACCTGCTCAGCATCGGCCTGGACTGGCTCGACGACAGCGTGAGCAGCACGACGCAGTACGACGAGACCTCGCGCGACAACAAGGCGGCGTTCGTGCAGTACCAGGGGCGCTTCGGTGCGCAATCGCTGGAAGCCAGCGTGCGCCGCGACGACAACGAGCAGTTCGGCGGCCACACCACCGGCAGCGCCGCGTGGGGCATCGAGTTCGCGCACGGCTGGCGCATCACCGCCGGCTACGGCAGCGCGTTCAAGGCGCCGACGTTCAATGAACTGTACTACCCGTTCTTCGGCAACGCGGACCTGCATCCGGAAGAATCGGAAACCTGGGAACTCGGCACCGCCTGGCGCGGCGACACCTTCAACGTGCGACTCGACGCGTTCACCACCGACGTGGACGACCTGATCGCCTTCGACGCCGCGATCGGCCTGCCGAACAACGTCGAACGCGCGCGCATGCGCGGCGCCGAGCTCGGCATCGACACGACGGTCGCCGACTGGACCATCAACGGCGCGATCAGCTACCTCGACACCGAGAACCGCAGCGGCTTCTACGCGGGCAACGAGCTCGCCCGCCGTGCGAAGCAGAGCGCGCGCGTGGACGTGGATCGCGCCTTCGGCAAGTTCCGCCTGGGCGTCACCGCGGCAGGCGAAGGTTCGCGTTTCGACGACGTCGCCAACACGCGCCGCCTCGGCGGCTACGGCACGCTCGACCTGCGCGCCGAGTACGCGATCACCCCGGCCCTGACGGTGCAGGCGCGCGTGGCGAACGTGTTCGACCGCGATTACGAGACGGTGGCGTTCTACAACCAGGCCGGCCGCGAGTGGTTCCTGACGCTGCGGTATGCGCCGGTGAACTGAGCTTCCTGCTTCTGCTCCCTCCCCTGCGAATGCAGGGGAGGGTGGGGAGGGGCTGCGTACACAGCGCGGCCGACCGGACGAAGGCGTCGTTCAGGTCACCGCACCTCCCAGCCCGCGACCTCTCCCACCGGAAGACAGCCTCAACCATCGCGCGACGCCGCGATCACGACCGCATCGCGATCCTACCCTTCAGTCCCCAGTCGCGCGCGACGTGAAAGGCCACGCCCTCCTCATCATCGACATGATCAACGCCCTCGATTTCCCCGAGGGCGAAAAGCTGCTCGCCACCGCGAAGCCGGCCGCGCGCCGCATCGCGAGTTTGAAGCAGCGGCTGAAGCCGCGCGGCGTGCCGGTGATCTACGTCAACGACAACTACGGCCAGTGGCGTTCGGATTTCAAGCAGGTCGTGGCGCGATGCGCCGCGCCGGACTCGCTCGGCGCGCCACTGGTGACCCTGTTGCGTCCGGAAGAAGACGACTTCTTCGTGCTGAAACCCGAACGCAGCGGCTTCCGCGACACCCCGCTGCGCATGCTGCTGGGGAAGCTCGACGCGAAAACGCTGATCCTCACCGGCATCGCGCTCGACGCATGCGTGCTGGCCACCGCCTCCGACGCCAACATGCACGGCTTCAAGCTGCACGTGCCCTCCGATTGCGTCGCGTCGGAAACGCCGGGACGACGCACGGCTTCGCTCAAGCTGCTGCGCGACTCGCTGCAGGTGGATACGCGGCCGTCGCGCGCGATCACACTGCGCTGAGCCGGCGCCCAACGCGCGAACGCTCGAACCACCACAACGCGGCGCTCGCGACCAGCCAGCCCAGCCACCACGGCCAGCGCGCACCGGGGCGACGCGGCGCCTGCAACGCGCCGCTCGCGGGAGTCGCACCCGATGAGGAAGCGGCGAGCCGCAGCGTCGCCTCGCGCGTGGCCTGCGCCTTGAGTGCCGGCGCGGCATCGCGCGCACGCACGAAGAACGCCTGCTCGCGATCGCCGGACCGAAGCCGGTGCCATCCCGCCGAACGCGGCCAGAACGCGGCGCATCCGCGCGCGGCCGGATCGCGCACCAATCCATGTTCGCGGGCGCCGGGCGCGATCACCCGCGCACCCTCCTGCACGCCGCACAACGACATGCGCTGTCCTTCCCACGCATCGCGATCGATGTCGAACGCCGTCTGCGGACGCGCACGCGCGAGCGTCGCGAACGCACCGCTCCACATCTGTGCGTGCCGGTCGTCGCGTCCCACGAGCACCAGGCGGAAGCTGTCCGTCACCAGCCACACGCCGACGCGTCCGCGTCCGTGCGCGCGCCACGTGGCAAGCGGCGCACCGTCGGCATCGCGCAGCAGCGGCACGCCGTAGGACGCACGCACCGTCGCATCGCGGCGCGCCAGGACCGGCAGCTCCGGCGGCGGCTCCTCACGCGAGCGCGGGGCATCCTGCGAACCAGGGCCGAGGCGCGCGCGTTCGGCCGCATCGTCGCGCGCGGTGGCTGGCAGCCGCACCGGAGTCGAATCGCGACCGCCATCGAACGCGAATCCGAGCGCACGCAAGCGCGCGCGCTCGTGCGCCGACAGCGCACCGGTGACGCGCACCAGCAACCCGAGCCCGTCGCGCACCGCCGCATCGAGGTCGCCGCGTTGCGCCTCGCCCATCGACGACCACGCGCGTTCGTCGATGACCGCGACGTCGAAACGCGCAAGCGTCCCCGCGTTGATCGCAACCGGCGCATCGCCGAGCTGCACGCCACCGCCGACCGCGACCTGCGCCTGCGACGGCAAGCCCGCATCTTCCAGCCAGCGACGCAGATACTTCACCTCCGGGCCCGGCGCGCCGGCAAGCAGCAGCACGCGCGGCGGCACGGGCGTTTCGACCAGCAGGGGGACGTCGATCTCCTCGATCACGCGCTGGCCGGCATCAAGCACGCGCAGGCGGAACGTCGCACTCCCCTCGCCTCGCGCGGTGGCGGACAGGTCGAATCGGCCATCGCGGGCCAGCGTCGTGCGATCGACACGGCGGCGCGCGGGATCGAGCAGTTCGGCTGCGCCGTTCGCGACGCCGCCCACGCGACCGCCCACGTTGAACTCGTCGCCCGCCGCGATACGCCCGGGCGAATGCAGTTCGAGCACACCGCGCGGAAGCGGCGATGGCGTGAACTCGACGGCGACGCCGTTGGCGGCGTCGAGATCGCGCGCGTCCAGCCCATCGCCGATCACGCGCACGCGCTGCGTTCCGGGATGACGACGCAATGCCGTGGCCAGATCGGGTACGCGCTCGACGTCGGACCACTGCGGCGCTTCTGGAAGCGCGACCAGCGCATCGCCGGCCGTGGCCTTCGCGCGCTGCGCGCCGGACGTCGCGACGACCAGCGTGCCCGCACGGCCCGGTACGGTCGGCGGCCACAGCGCGAAGTACAACAGCGCGGCGCAGACCGGCTGCGCGACCAGCAACACCGCGATGCGCGCGGCGTGCGAACGCTGCGCTGGCCCGGCGCGCAGATGGCGATACACCAGACGCACGATCGCAAGCAGCGCGGCGAACGCGAGCAGCCATGCGGTCGTCGTCGGCGTGAACAGCGGCGTCATCGTGCGTTCTCCTGCCGCAGCGCATCCAGGTATCGACGACCTGCGGCATCGCCGTCATCGCGACGCGGAACGGTGGTCGGCGGACGCGGCAGCAGCGGCCACAGCTGCGCGCGCAACTCGCGGCGGCACGGCACGCACGCCGGCTCGGCGCGCAGCGCATCGATCGCGGCGATCAGCGACAGCGGATCGGCCACACGCGATTCGTTGGCACGCAGCCAGCGGTCGAGCGAGGCAAAGTCGATGTCGCGCGCGACACCGTCATCGACGTGCGCCTCGTCCAGCGCCTGCCACAGCTGCAGGAGCGCCGGATCCGGCGGCGTCGCCGCGACCAGTGCATCGCCGCGACGCGCGATGCCCGCGCGGTCGCCGGTCATGCGACGCGATTCGTCGATCGGCGGAAGCTCCGGGCCCACGCGCGCGAGGTAGATGCGGCTGGCCTGCTGCACCTGCTTGATGTGCTTGAGCGCGGTGTATGCGTAGGGCAACGCCTGGTCCGGATGCCCCTGGCGCAGATGACCTTCCGACTGCCACATCGCGTCGAGCGCGAGTTTCAGCGTGGCGCGCGTTTCCGGATCGAGCAGCGTCGCGGCTTCGGCGTGGTCGTGCGTGTGGCCGTATTCCTCGAGCACCGCGCCTTCCTGGCCGAACGTCGCGGGCGTCGCGGGTTCGTCGTGCGCATGATCGTCGGCGGGTTCGTCGGCGTGTTCGTGCTCGTCTGTGGCCTCGGTCTGCGACTCGGTGACCGCGGAAACATCGTCCGACGTCGGCGGCGGCTTCGGCGCACCTTCGGCCTCTTCGCCGAGGAACTGGCCGTAACGCAGGCGCAGGATGCGCTGGTCGACACCGATCGCGTCGCTGCGGCGCAGGTATTCGGTGGCATCGAGCCGGCGCTTCTCCTTCAGCAGCGCTTCGGCATCGATGATGATCTGCCGCTGGCTGCGGAAGTACGCCGGCATCACCTTGCGCACCATGCCTTCCATGTCGCTGGTTTCGGTGCCCAGATCCGACGGCCAGCGCAGGATCAGGCTCGCGCTGCGCGCGTTCTGCGGCGATGGCGTGCGGTTGTCTTCCACTTCCAGCTGCGCGATCAGGTCGTCGCCCACCGCGAAGCCGAGCGAGCGCAGATCGAGCGAATGCGCGAAGCGCTTGGTCGTTGCGCTGCCTGTGCCACGCAGCGCGACCGTCTGTTCGCGGAAGGTGATGTTCTCGCCGCTGCCCTGCGCGAGGGTGACGCGCAGCTTCGCGGTGTTCGCGATGCCGTAATCGTCGGTGGCTTCGAACGAGACGGCCCACGCCTTCTGGTTCGCGGTGGCGAGGCTGAGGCTGCGATCGGGTTCGAGCACGCGCACCTGCGGCGGGCGGTCGGCGACGGCATCCAGGCGATGCGGCTTCGCGTCGCGCAGCGGCGGCGCATCCTTCAGGCTCAGTCGATACAGCGCCGAGCGCGTGAGCACGTGCTCGCCGCGCCAGATCTCGCCATCGCGACGCAGCGCGACGCGGCGGCCGTCGTGGAAGACCAGTTCGGCGGCAGCGGGCTGCGGCGCAAGGCGCAGCGTCCACGCAAGCTTCGTGCCCAGCGGCGCGCGCGTGTCGAGCGAAGGTTCGTCGCGCGCGGCCTGCCGCGTGTAGGCGGGCGGCGCGACGCGCAGGTTCTGTTCGACGATGCGCGTGTGCGTCGGCCTGGCGGCTTCGCCACTGAGCTGCGCGACGACGTCGTCGAAGGCCTGCGCGGGGCGATTCGGCCATAACAGCGCGGCGGCGAACACGATGGCGGCGATCGCCACTGAAAGCACGATCGCGCGCGTCGACCAGCGCGGACGGAGCTCCGGCGCCGCGCCGCGCTCAAGACGGTCGATCAGGCGAGCACGCTGGAGGCGTTCGAGCGTCGTCAGCGACGCTTCGTGCGCGAACAGCAGGTCCGTGCTGTCTTCCATGTCCGGGCGCGTCGCGTCCAGGCGCTGTACGAGCCAATGCGTGTCGAGCTTGCGCGCGCGATGCATTGCGAACGCCACGACGACGGCGGCCGTGATGAGGAACGACGCGACGGCGATGCCGACGCCTTGCCATCGCCAAGCGATGGCTGCGACGGCGAAGGCCCAAGGCAGCGTGCGCGCGATGGCGTCGAGCGCGACGCGCGTGCGGGCGTGCTGCAAGGTCTGGCGCAGCAGCGTGGTCGCGTTCATGGCGCCACCGCGCGTCGCGACGACGTCGCGAGCCAGCGTTCGAGCAGGAAGACCAGCGCGATGAGCAACGCCAGCCATGGCTGGAGATCGCGCGGCGAGATCGGGAACGTCGTTCCGCCCGTCAGCGGATCATGTTCACCGGAAAGAGCGCGCGACGGCGATGCAGGCGGCGGTTCGAGCGCGTCGCGCAGGTACTGCGGGAACGTGGCGTCGAGCAGCTGCGGCATCGCCTGCGGAGTGAGCGTGCGCGTAAAGCGCAGCACACGGCCGTGACCGTAGGCGGCGCCTTCGATGAGGGCCGAACCGGCTTCGTCGCGCCACAACGTTGCCCATGCGGGCACTTCTGCGGTCAAGGGAAGGTGCGCACCGACGTCCAGCAGCAGCGTGCCGCCATTGCGCGCCCAGTCGCGGACATTCGTCGGAACATCGCCCGCCGAGAGCCACGCGAGCTGCTCGGCGTTGGCAGGCAAGGGCTGTCCGATAGGCGCGATATCCACCTTCGCGTTCACGTTGGCCGGCTGCCACGCGAGCGAAGCGGCGCGCAGGTAACGCGCGGCGGCCGCACGATCGGGCGCATGGCGCACAATCAATGTCGGAGCGGCAGGTGCCTTCTGCGCCACTTCCGCCGGCATCGCACCCGGCACGACGCGCCAGTCGATCTTTCGCGACAGCACGATGCGCCGGCCATCGGCATGATCGATGCGCTCCGGCACGAACACGGTCAGCGCGACCTCTTCCGGCAGGTTCGCATCGAGCTCGCGCAACAGGCTCGGAAGCGATGCGTGGGCCGCATCCGGCATCGCCTCTACTTCCGGAAAACCCAGCGCCAGCCAATGCCAACGCGCCTGCGGCGAATCGAACGCCGCTCGCGCTTTTGCCAGATCGACGCCCGGCGTCACGGCGACGTACGGTGCATGCGATTCACCGCCGTGAAGCACGGGACGCGCGAGCAGCAGCGCCATCAGCGCGACCAGCAGCAGGCGCACGATCAGCAGCGGCCATTCGTCGAAGCGGATGCGATGACGGGGCTTGGGTTTCTGCCGCAGCCAGCGCAGCGCGGCGAACGCGGTCGGGCGCTGCTCGCTGCGCCGCGCCAGGTGGATCGCCAGCGGGATCAGCAGTGCGCCCAGTGCGGCCAGCGCGGCGGGAATCAGGAACGCGAGGCTCACGCGTACTCCGCGGCGTCGCGCGCGCCGAACAGCCGCCGCAGCGGCAGGTCGAGCGGCTGGTCGAGCACGTATTCGGCATGGCGGATGCCGCTGGAATCCAGCCGCGCATCGAGTTCACGCCGCGCCTGCGTGAAGCGCGCGAGGAACTCCGCGCGCATCGCCGCACCGTCGCCAAGCAGTTCCTCGCCCGTTTCCGGGTCGTGGAAGCGATGGCCGCCGCTGAAGGGGAAGTCGCGCTCCTCGGCGGTGAGGATGCGCACGGTCAACACTTCGCGACGTGCCGCCGCAAGGCGCGTCATCACGTCGATGGCGCCTTCGTCGAAGCCGTCGCTGAGCAGCACCACCAGATCGCCCGCGCCGATGCGTTCCCACAGCGGGCGCAGCTTCTCCGGCGATGGCCACTGCCCGCGTGCCTCAAGCCCGTGCAGTTCGAGCAGGAAACGGTCGCGCTGGCGCAGCCCCGCGCCGGGCGCGAGCAGGCGCACGCCGTCGTCGCGCAACGCGACCAGGCCGAAGCGATCGCCCTGTCGTAGCGCGAGTTCGGCGACGCAGGCAGCCAATCCTTTTGCGGCCGAAAGCCGCGACCAGCCCGGCCGCGCCTTGTCTTCCTGCGCCATCGACGCGCTCGCGTCGATCAGCAACCACGCGGCAAGCGGACTTTCGCGTTCGGCTTCGCGAACGAAGAAGCGATCCGAGCGCGCGTAGAGCTTCCAGTCGATCTGGCGCAGTTCGTCGCCCGGCTCGTACGCGCGGTACTGCGCGAATTCCAGTCCCGCGCCGCGACTGCGGCTGTGATGCAGCCCGAGCCCCTGCAGCCCGACCGCGCGTCGCGAGGTCAGGCGCAGGTCCTTCAGCCGCGCGCGCACGGCGGGCGGGATGAAGTCGGCGATGCGGGTACCGGGCGCGTTCATCGGAACGTGGCGATCAGCCGGTGAACGGCACCGCGCGCAGCAGCGCGGCGATCACGTCGTCGGCGCTCTTCTGCTCGGCTTCCGCGGCGAACGACAACAGCAGGCGATGGCGCATCACCGGCGCGGCGAGCGCGGCGATGTCCTCGCGCGTCGCGGCGAGGCGGCCGTGCAGCAGCGCACGCGCCTTCGCGGCGAGGACCAGCGACTGGCCCGCGCGCGGACCGGCGCCCCACTTCACCCACTGCTTCACTTCGTCGGGAACGTCGGCGCCGGGGCGCGTGGCGCGCACCAGGCGCGTGACCCACGCGAGCAGGTCGTCGCCGAAATGCACCTCGCGCACCAGCGCCTGCAGCGCGAGCACTTCCTCGCCGTGCATCACGCTGGGCACGTGCGCGCTGTGCGTGCCGGTGGTCTGCGCGAGGATGTCGCGCTCCTCGCGCTCGGTCGGGTAATCCACGCGGATGTGCAGCAGGAAGCGGTCCAGCTGCGCTTCGGGCAGCGGATACGTGCCGGCCTGTTCGATCGGGTTCTGCGTCGCCAGCACGAAGAACGGCGCCGGCAGCGTGTGCGTCACGCCGGCATAGCTGACGGTGCGTTCCTGCATCGCTTCCAGCAGCGCGGCCTGCGTCTTCGGCGGAGTGCGATTGAGTTCGTCGGCGAGCAGCAGGTTGGTGAAGATCGGGCCCGGCTGGAAGCGGAAATGGCGATGGCCGGTGCCGTGGTCTTCTTCCAGCAGTTCCGTGCCGAGGATGTCGCTGGGCATCAGGTCGGGCGTGAACTGGACGCGGCGGAACTGCAGTTCCAGCGCCTGTCCGAGCGAGCGCACCAGCAGCGTCTTGCCCAGGCCCGGAACGCCTTCGAGCAGGCAGTGGCCACCGGCGAGCAGGCCGATGAGCAACTGCTCGACGACGGATTCCTGTCCGACGATCGCCTGCGCGATGGCGTTGCGCAGCGTGCCGAGGCGTTCGAGCTGGGTCTTGAGTTGCGCTTCGGTGAGGGTGTGGTTCATGTGTGGAGTCCGTGTTCGCTCTTGCTCGTCATTCCCGCGCACGCGGGAATCCAGTGCCTTCGTCGTCCGCCCTGAAGTCGCTGGATCCCCGCTTTCGCGGGGATGACGACCCTGGGGCATCAACTGCTCAACGCATACATCACGATGTTGACGGCGAACTTCGTGTTGTCCTCGGCGAGGAAACGCTTGTTGCGCCAGTCGTAATCCCACTCGCAGCCGTAATCCTTGTTGCTGTAGAGCACGCCCAGGCGGCCGTCGATCTCGATGGCCTTCAGATAGTCGTGCACCAGGTCGTCGCCCCAGCCGTTGAGTTCGAACGTGGTGGCCGGCGGGCCGTCCTTGAACTCGAAGAAGCTGCGGTACAGCGCGTGGTTGTTCGGCAGCTTCTTCAGCGCCTTCGGGCCGAAGATCTTCGCCATCTGTTCCTCGAACGACTTGGCGAACAATCCGTCGATGTCGTGGTTGCAGTCGTCCACGAAGACGAAGCCGCCGTTGCGCACGTAACGCTCGAAGTTGCGCCGCTCGGCCGGATTGAAGTCCACCAGCTTGTGGCCGGCGAGGTAGCAGAAGGGCGCCGTGAGCATCTTCGGATCGGCCAGCGCCAGCACGTGCTCCTTCGGGTCCACGCGCAGGTGGGTGTAGTCGATCAGCGAGGTGATCAGGTTCGCCGGCATCCGCTGGTCGACGTCCCAGTCGCCGGAGTCGTACTTCAACCGCGTCAGCCAGAAGTCGTAATCCGCAGCCGCCGCCTGCGCGAGAGGCGGCAGCATCGCGGCTGCCGCGCTTCCCAGCATCAGGCGGAGGAACTGCGCGCGGTTCATATCGACCGCGCGGTATTGATGACGTTGATTCCGTTGAACCGCGCCGTAGCCGCGCCGTGCGACACCGCCGAGACCTGGCTCGGCTGGCCCTTGCCGTCGAAGAACGAACCGTTGAGGCGGAAGTCGCGCTCGTCGCAGATCGCCACGCACGCGTTCCAGAATTCCGGCGTGCGGATCTGGTACGCGGCGTCTTCAACCAGGCCGGTGACCTTGCCGTTCCTGATCTCGTAGAACAGCTGGCCGCCGAACTGCGCGTTGTAGCGCTGCTGGTCGATGGAATACGACCCGCGGCCGTGCACATACAGGCCGTTTTCGACGTCCTTGACCATGTCGGCGACGCTGAGCGGCGTCTTGCCCGGCATCAGCGAAACGTTCGCCATGCGCTGGAACTGCACGCTCGACCACGAATCGGCGTAGCTGCAACCGTGCGATTCGGTGTGGCCGAGGATGTGCGCTTCATCGCGCGTGGCCTGGTAATCGACGAGTACACCATCGCGCACCAGGTCCCACTGCTTCGTCTTCACGCCTTCGTCGTCGTAACCGACCGCGCCGAGGCTGCCCGGACGCGTCTTGTCGGCGACGAAGTTGACGATGTCGCTGCCCCACTTGTAGCCCGCGTCGCGCTTGTCGAGCGTGGCGAAGCTGGTGCCGGCGTAATTGGCTTCGTAGCCGAGCACGCGGTCGAGTTCGAGCGGATGGCCGACGTTCTCGTGGATGGTGAGGAACAGGTTCGTCGGGTCGATGACCAGGTCGTACTTGCCCGGCTTCACCGACGGTGCCTTGAGCTTCGCGCGTGCGTCACGCGCGGCCTGCACCGCGTCTTCCACCACGTCGTAGCTGGTGGCGTATGCGGTGATGCCGCCGGGCAGCGCGCGCTTGCCGGCCGCCGCGCCGTCCAGGTATTCGTAGCCCATGCCCATCGGTGCGGACAGGCCATTGCGCGTGCGGAACTTGCCGCTCGCCTTGTCCACCGCGGTGGCCGTCACCGGCAGCCAGATGCGGTGGATGTCCTGGCCGACGTAGCTGCCATCGGTGGACGCGAAGTACTTCTGTTCGTTGATGAGGAACAGCGTGGAGTTGAAGAAATCCGCGCCGGCCTTCATCGCCGCGGCATTGACCGACAGCAGCAGGTCGACCTTGTCCTTGATCGGCACTTCCATGCCGTTCTTGCGGATAGGCGTGGCCCAGCGCACCTCGCCCAATGCGGGCGTGGGCGCCAGTTCGACCTTGCGCGTCTGGTTGCGCGCGTTGGCCTTCGCGATCGACAACGCGGTGCGCGTCGCCTGCGCGACGGCTTCCGGCGTCTGCACGTGCGTGGCGGCGAAACCCCACGCGCCGTCGGCGAGCACGCGCACGCCGACGCCGGAAGACTCGGCGTTGACGACGTTCTCCACGCGCGCTTCGCGGGTGATGACCGACTGGCGCAGGTAACGGCCGATGCGCACGTCGGAATACTGCGCGCCGCCAGCACGGGCCGTAGCGAGCGCGGCGTCGGCGAGCTGCCGACGACGCGCATGATCGACCGGTTCCAGCAGCGCTTCCGCAGCAACGCTGCGCCCGAACGGGAGCAGCGCGCCTGCCGTGGTCAAACCGGTAAAGCTGAGGAAATCACGACGTTGCACGATCGAACTTCCCCGTCACACCGCGTCGGAAAGCGAGGTGAAGGTGAAATCGCGCAGCTTCATCGGCGGGATCATCATCACGAACGAGGATTCGTCGCCGGCCACGCGCACCGGACGGCCGAGTTCCTCGATGTTGTTGAGCATGATCACCGGCGACTCGTTGAAGCGGAAGTTCTTCACCGGGTGCTTGATCTGGCCGTTCTCGATGTAGAAGGTGCCGTCGCGCGTGAGGCCGGTCAGCAGCACGGTCTGCGGATCGACCATGCGGATGTACCAGGTGCGCGTGACGAGGATGCCCTTCTGCGTGCCGCGCACCAGGTCGGCCGTGGACTTGTCGCCGCCGGCGACCAGCAGGTTGCCCGGCTCGCCCACGGCGCGCTTGCCCTGCTTCTTGGCCCAGTAGCGCGAGTAGTTGAGCGCGACGACCTTGCCGTTCTCGACGATGTTCATCTTCTCGCGCGGCAGGCCTTCGGAATCCCACGGCAGCACCGGCGCGCGCGGATCCCACGGGTCGGCGCTGATGTTCACGCGCGAGTCGTAGACCTGCTCGCCAAGCTTGTTGCCGCCGCCCTTCTTCGACAGGAAGCTGCGGCCTTCATCGGCCTGGCGCGCGTCGAAGAAATTCATCATGAACGAGATCAGGCCCGCGGCCGCAGCCGGTTCCAGGATCACGGTGTACTTGCCCGGCTCCAGCGCCTTGGCTTCGGCCGATTCGGTGGCCTTGCGCATGGCGGTGCGGATGTCGGCGTCGGCCTTGAAGTCGGACGCGTCCTTGAGGTTGCGACCGACCCAGCCCGAACCGCGGCCGTCTTCGGTGCGCACGGTGCAGGTGTAGTTGAAGTTCGCGCCGCGCTGGTAGGCGAAGTTGCCGTTGGAGTTGGCGATGGCCACGAAGTTCTGGCCGTCTTCCAGAAAGCCCGCGGCGATCAGCTTCTCGCCCTTGCACGGGCCGATGGAATCGGCCGCCACCTTGGCGCGGTATTCCGGCGTGATGCCCGCGGTGGATTCGCTGAAGGTCGGGCTCGGCTTGTAGGTCTGCTTCTCGATCGCCGGCATGAACTCCGGGTTTTCCGGCGCCAGGCGCGCGAGGTCCTCGGCGCGGCGCACGACGCGTTCGAGCGAGGCGTCGTCGAACTCGTTGATGGTCGCGGTGCCCACGCGATTGCCGAAGGCGACTTCGACCGCGAGTTCGGTGTTGTCGACGATGCCGCTGGTGGAGATGTTGTTCAGCGCGAAACGGATGTTGCCGTCGACCGAGCCCGACAGCGTCGCGCTGATCTGGTCGGCCTTGGACAGCTTGATGACCTTGTCCAGGATGGCCTTGGACTGTTCTTCGGTGAAGATGCTCATTTATTCAGTTCTCCAGCGCGCGATCAGCCGAGGCTGCGGGCGGTGTTGATGACGTTGATGCCGTTGAAGCGCGCCGTGCTCGAACCGTGCGAGACCGCCGAGACCTGGCCCGGCTGGCCCTTGCCGTCGAAGAACGAACCGCCGAGGCGATAGTCGCTTTCGTCGCAGACGGCGGCGCAGGCGTTCCAGAATTCCGGCGTGCGGATCTGGTAGGCGACGTCCTCGATCTGCTGGGTGATCTTGCCGTTCTTGATCTCGTAGAACAGCTGGCCGCCGAACTGCGCGTTGTAACGCTGCTGGTCGATGGAGAACGAGCCGTCGCCGATGATGTAGATGCCGTTCTCGACGTCCTTGATCATGTCGGCGACCGACAGCTTGTTCTTGCCCGGCGCCAGCGACACGTTGGCCATGCGCTGGAACTGCACGCTCGACCACGAGTCGGCGTAGCAGCAGCCGTCGGATTCGGTCTTGCCGAGGATGTGGGCCTGGTCGCGGATGGTCTGGTAGTCGACCAGCTTGCCGTCGCTGATGAGGTCCCACTTCTTGGTCTTCACGCCTTCGTCGTCGTAACCGACGGCGCCGAGGCTGCCCGGCTGGATCTTGTCGGCGAAGATGTTGACGATGCCGCTGCCGTACTGGAAGCGCTCCTTCTGCTTGTCCAGCGTGGCGAAGCTGGTGCCGGCGTAGTTGGCTTCGTAGCCGAGCACGCGGTCGAGTTCGAGCGGATGGCCGACCGACTCGTGGATGGTGAGCCAGGTGTGCGACGGATCGAGCACGAGGTCGTACTTGCCGGGCTTGACCGACGGCGCCTTCAGCTTGGCCTTCGCCTGCTTTGCGGCGGCGATGGCGTCTTCCTTCATGTCGTACGACAGGCCGTAGTTCACCACGCCGTTCGGCGAGATGACCTTGCCCGACGATGCGCCGTCCAGGTATTCGAACCCCAGGCCCATCGGCGAGGACAGGCCGTCGCGCGTGCGGAACTTGCCGGTGGCCTGGTCGATGGCGGTGACGGTCATCGGCGCCCAGATGCGGTGCACGTCCTGGTCGATGTAGCTGCCGTCGGTGGACGCGAAGTACTTCTGCTCGTTGACAAGGAACAGCATCGAGTTGACGAAGTTGGCGCCGGCGTTGATCGCCGCGGCGTTCACGCCCAGCAGCAGGTCGGCCTTGTCTTTCAGCGGCACTTCCATCGCGTTCTTCTTGATCGGCGTCTTCCACGACACCTCGCCCACGCCAGGCGCCTTGGCCAGCTGGACCGGCGTGGTCTGCATCTTCGCGTTGGCCTTGGCGATCGCTGCGGCCTGCTGCGCGGCCTTCACCACGCCCTGCGTGTTCAGTGCGTTGGTGGCGGCGAAGCCCCAGGCGCCGTTGACCAGCACGCGCACGCCGATGCCGGTGGATTCGGTGTTCACGACGTTCTGGACCTTGTCCTCGCGCGTGATGACGAACTGGCGCAGGTAACGGCCGATGCGGACGTCGGAATAGCTGGCGCCCGCGGACGTGGCGGCCTGCAGCGCGGCGTCGGCCAGCTGCTTCTTCTTGGCCACGTCGAGGGTGGTGAGCAGCTCTTCGGCGGCGATGGCGCGGCCGAACGGCAACATCAGCCCGGCGGCACCGATGCCGGACATGGTGAGGAAGGAACGTCTATCCACTGTTGTAGTACCCCCGGAGTGGGCCCGCGGACGCCGGAACGGCGGGCGGGCAGGCGATCGAGACAAAATCGCACCGACTGTGGGTGGGGGGCTCGGGGGCCGTCAAGTGACGAACGGGCTATAGGGGCGCCCTCCACGGCCGGGCGCGGATGGAACTGTGCGCTCGGTTCGCCGGCGCGCGGACAGGATCGAGCCACTGTGCGGAGTCGGGCCGTTCGCTGGGATGTGATGGCGCGCGGGCGCGATGTTCCTGAACCCGAGCGCCAGCGGTGGGCTCACTCGGCAACGCACGGGGGAGCCGCCCGGTGCGAGCGATCACCGCGACAGGAGTGGCAGCCGTCTTCCCGGCCCGGAGCGCGCGACGCACGGAGACGATGCGTCGCGGCTCCGTGAGGTCGGGTCAGTAGAACGTGCGCGTGCACGGCGTGACCGGGATGATGTTCGCGCCGTTGTTGAGCTGGTCGAGCCAGGTCTTCAGCGTGGCCTGCTCATCGCGCTGCGAATGGCCGGAAGGCGTGTTGGGGTATAGCCCCAGCGACGCATTGGCATCGTCCATCAGCTCGTTGATGGTGCACTTGCAGGGCAGGAAGTAGGCATCGCCGTCGACGAAGCCGGCTTCGACGTTCAACGTCATCGCGGCCAGTTGCACCGAGAGCATGTAGGCCATGTTGACCGAGTTGCCGCCCAGCAGCCAGGCGCGGAAGCCGTCGTAGTTGAGCGGATCGAATGCGGTGCCGCTCGCGCCGACCAGGTTGAGCGTGGAGAGCAGGCCCAGTTCGGTCGCCATTTCGCCGCCGTCGTTCATGCGGTCCTGGCCGTTCTTGTTGCTCCAGAAACCGAGCGTGTGGCCGCCGCTTCCCTTCTTGCAGTAATTGCCGAAGTACACGGTCACCGTCTTGCACGGCACGATGGAGAAGTTCTTCGGGTTGACCGGAACGCCGTTCACGCGTGGCGCGGTCTGCACCCAGTTGGACTGGAGCGGCGTGGCTTCGAGCACCGAATAACCCGAGCCGCCGGTGAGCCCCGACCAGACGGCGGTGGTGTTCCTCGTGCTCGTGGTGCCGTTGGGGCGTGTGAGCGTCATCGGCCAGCCGGTGAGGAACGGCTCGCCGGTGTCGCGCACGCCGTTGGCGTTGGCGTCGTAGAACTTCTTCACCACGACCGAGCCGGTGTAGGGATTGACCGTGGTTGCGGTCTGCGCGAAGGCGGCACCGGCGAAAGTGCCGAGAACAAGCACGGCGCTGGCGATCGCCGGGAGACGATGCCGGGGATGGGTACGGAGTTTCATGGGGGATGCCCTCGAACGTGGCCCTTGGCGCCGACCTCCCTTCGTAACGCGCAACAGAGCCTGGTAAGGAACGGCCGCCCGCGTCGCACGGGCGTGGTCCTGTCGTGAACGCGCACGAGCTTCCGCAAACGTTGCGCCCTCCCTACAACGCGAGCCGATTGGCGGAGCGGACACGCGCGGCCTGCGCCGCGCGTCTGCATTCGTGCGCACGGTGAAAGCTGCATTCAGCCCATGCGCCACACGTCATCCACTGGCGAACTCAGCAGGGAACGTGAAGAGACCTCAGCGCCCGACCATGAAGCCGCTGTCGCCTTCCGTCAGCGTTCCGCCGTGATCAGTCTTGTCGCCGACCGTGGCTGCCGCCTTTCCATCGATCACGAACCCAGCCGAGCCGCTGACGATCGTCGCGCCGCAACTGGTTCTGTCGCCGACGCGGGCGACCGCGCGGCCATTGCTGGTGAATGCGTTGGCACCCGAGACGACGGTGCCCTTGCCATGAATCGGACACTCATGCGCGTGTCCGACGAGAACGAGAGGTTTCATCTTCGACTCCGAAGCATCGACTCTGGAAAGAATCGGGCGCCGCCCCACGCGGCGCCCGATCCGACATCACGCCGTCAGCGGCGCGCGCCAGTCGTCCGAACCGGAGGTGCCGGCGACGGTGTGCTCCCAGGTGATCTTGCGGTAGGCCATCGACACTTCGATCAGCTGCGTGTAGTTGTCCGAGTTCCGGATCTCAACTACCTGCTTCGCCTGCAGGCGCACGGCGTCGATATCGGTGCCCTCGTGTTGGGGCAGACATCGGCCCACGCCGGTCGGGCGAGCGCAGTAGCACTCGAGATGTGCGTGGCCGCCTTTCGGACCGTCGACGAGTTCGCGCGGACCGCCAGCGGTGATCCGCTCCCCTACCCGGAGCGGGAGCGGTTCTTCGCCTTCCTTTGCTCGACCTTGATGCAGGACGATTCGAACGAATCGACCACAACGCTCAAGGAACGCCTGATCAGGTTGATGAGCGCATGAGCTATAGCCAAGCATTCCAGCGAGTGATCGTCGCCTTTTCCACACTGCTCCGCGACGCCTGGGCCGGTGTCTTTGCACTGGTATTCGCGAAGAGGCCGAGAACCCTGCGACGCTCTTTTGCAGCCATCGGAAGCAAACTGGACACATTCTTCTCTGGCGTCTGGTGGTGGCATGCACGCCGATACATGATGGAGAAGCGACTCGGCCAGGCACTTGAACGATTCGGGGATAATTCGATTGCTGCCCGCTGGGTAACCGAGCGATACCGCGAGATGCACTTCGCGGTGACGTACTGGCGAAGCGCACCCGCGCTCGTCCGACGCGCGGCACTCGCTGCACGCGAAGCCGGCGTATCTGTGAGCGACCTTCGACTGATCGTGCTCAATACCGACCTGCGTATGCGGCGCAACAAGGTCTTTCTTCGCCGATCGACCCTCATGCGCGTGCTATCCGCCGCATTCGCCACGATCGTATGCGTGCATTGGGTTCTGATGAACTGCCTCGTCGTGCTTGCACTTGGGGCGGCATGGCTCAAGGTCCTCGCGATCGTGTGCATCTTCGTCGTCTATGCGACGCTGTATCGAGGCTGGAGCCTCTTCGGGTACCGCGCGATAGCTGCCGTCGACCGATCAGGAAATCTGCTGGATCAGGTTTGCGTACAAACCCAGAATGCACACGCTGCAGATCCGCAACCAACTGTGCTCAAACGCCGCTGAAGTTCACATCGGAGACAAGGGGAATCCATGTTCGGTTTGCGCTATGTCAAAGCCAGTCCAAGCACCTACCTTATTCAATACCGCAACGGGCAACCGGTACGGGAGGGCACAGGATTGGCCTTCTTCTATTTCGCCCCCAACGCCTCCCTGGTCTCAGTGCCTCTGGAGAGCGTCGACGTTGCCTTCATGTTCAATGAGGTGAGCAGCGACTTCCAGGCCGTAACGGCGCAGGGGCAGGTGACCTATCGCGTCGCCGATCCCAAGCTCCTGGCCAGCCTGATGAACTTCACCCTCAAGCCTAACGGCGAGTATGTCTCGGAGGATCCTTCGCGACTGCCACAGCGCGTAGTCAACGCTGCACAGGTGCAGTTACGCTCGGTCCTGTCCGGGCAGACCCTGCAAGAACTGCTGCGCGGCTCCGAACGACTGGTGCAAACCGTGCGCGAAGGTCTTCGTCGGCCGGATGGGCTTCCTGGTCTTGGGCTGGAACTGGTCAACCTCTCCGTGCTGGCCGTGCGACCTAATCCGGAAACCGCGCGCGCACTAGAAGCGACGGTTCCCGAGCCGGCAGCAACCGAAACGATGTACCGACGCAGTTTCCCTCGCGGAAGGGATCGCGATGAGTGAACTGGAGACCTTCTGGAGTCGACGCTTCAGTACTGAGTTTACTGACGAAGAAATCGACGAGCGGACGAAGATTGTCCCCCAACCACTTGGCTCGCTTGCCGAGTTCCCGATAGAAGTAGCGGAGTGGAAATTGGATGTTGCGCTCAGGACACACTTCGTCCCTAGCACCCAGACTCGCAGTATTCTGCGTCAACTCCACGCACTTTGCCGCTGTTACAGCGAGCAGCGATACCCTGGCCACGTCGCGTTCCTGAGGAATGTGCACTCTAGCGATGCGGAGCACGTCCTATCCAGTAAAGGTCGTACAGCACCCTGCGGCCAAGGCATACGAGCAACGTCTAGGTCAAGCAGCTTTGGCCGGCTCCATGACACCGTCCGAGCGACTGCACTCTGGCCTCACAGAACAAGGTGAACCAAGAGCACGCAGGGCCAAGGAACCTCCAAAGCCCAAGGTCACCGGAGAAGCCTTGCTCGAGGGTGCTGTGGCGCTTAACAACAGCCTAAGGCCAAGAACCTAACTGCCCGCCGAATCGCCCCACTAGAGCAGAACTACGTTGCGTCTGGATGGCGCTGACCAGCTAAACCCAGGGAGGAAGGAGAGAATGGCACTGCAATTGACAACATCAAAACAGTTGCTGCGCGAGCCCGGACGATATGCCTGGTCGCCCCTGCTATGCAGTACGATGCTGGGCATCTCCCTCCAAGAATTGGCCTTCATTCTTGGCGTAAGCGAGTTTGCTCTGCACCGTCGGCCAGACGCCCCCATTGTGCAGCGAAGGCTCGGCGCCTTCGCCGAAGTCTTAGACTGGCTGTTGGTGATCACGCCAGACGTGGAGTCTGCTGCGTTTCATTTGAAGAATACCCCGATACGGGCGTTGAAGCAGCGGACGCTCCTCGAGACGATCGGCGACGGCGAATACGAGAAAGCTCTCCGCTACCTGCAAACGATCGTCGGCGGCCAGAATGGATAAGCATGGCGCGCACCCGGGCTCCTTACGTCTAAGCGCCATTCAAAGTGAGTTTCAAGGCCTCGTCTGGCACCTCCTTCATGAAACCTGCTTCTCAATCGCCACCGAACGAACACATGGTTCAGCCTGCTCCGCATCTCCATTCCTCTCACTTCGCTTAATACTGAGCTGCAGAAATAGCTCTTCCATGGACCCTCCGTGAGATGCGAGGGTTAAAGCCAAGTGGTACAACGAGATATGAGGCCGCCACCGCGGACGCGGAGACAGGAGAAGGTGTTGGAAATGGCGGGTGAACCACGCCCTGACCTGCGGACGCCCCTGCAGGTCCCGGATGGCCTCACGGATCATCGTTTCAACGGCAACACGTGAAGTGCGGGCCCGCTCTGCGACAAGATCATGAATATCCGAAAGGCGCGCACAACCTGTATCGCGCCAGCGCCAGGACACCAACTCTGTATAACAGTGAATCGCGGAGTCAGATTCATTGATACGCGCACCGCTGCCCGATCCGACCTGTAGAGCTCCCGTGCGTGACATAGGAAAATGAGAAAGCGGGCGTTGAAGATTCGCAGGACGCTCTTCCAACATCTCATGATGGGAGGGGCAAAACTCAATGCCCGCTGCCTGATGAATTCTCCTGAACCATGTGAAGCCTTCTGCCTCCATGGCGTCTATCTGACAGCGCCTACAGAATTTCGTTCGATGCCGAGCCGGTAGTAAGCAAGCGTGCTCGTGCAAGGCACTTCGCGTGTAATAGTCAAGGGCCTTGGCGCCATCTCTGGAGTGCATGCTGAGAACTAGCATGTACCCCATCCCATGCCTCCATGCGTACGGATGAAGCTCCTCCTCAGTATCAGCGCTGGCGAGCAGCCGGAGCACTTGCGCCGCCGCAAGAGAAGAGTCGAGTCCCCCTCCCATCGATTGGCCCCCGCCCGACCACTTTTCGATCATCCTTGGAACGGAATCTAGGTTGTTGAGCGCCGCAGTCCGATAGAGGTGCCCCCACACAGTCTCATCGGGCTTCGCCTTGGGAACCAGTATCTGCGACTGGTTCCATCCAAAGGACGAAGGAGGAGTCATGACAGACTTAATTAATCCGTACAGACTTTATTGTTCGTAATCACAACGACCGAACGTGCCCGGGGAATTACTCCACCGTCACCGACTTCGCCAGATTCCGCGGCTTGTCCACGTCGGTACCGCGCGCCAGTGCGGCGTGGTACGCCAGCAGCTGCACCGGGATCGCATGCACCACCGGCGACAGCACGCCGACGTGACGCGGGGCGCGGATGACGTGCACGCCTTCGGAGGCGCCGAACTGGCTGTCCTCGTCGGTGAAGACGAACAGCTCGCCGCCGCGGGCGCGCACTTCCTGCATGTTGGACTTCACCTTCTCCAGCAGCGTGTCGTTCGGCGCGATGACCACCACCGGCATCGCGGCGTCCACCAGGGCGAGCGGGCCGTGCTTGAGTTCGCCCGCCGGGTAGGCCTCGGCATGGATGTAGGAGATTTCCTTGAGCTTGAGCGCGCCTTCCAGCGCGATCGGGTAATGCACGCCGCGGCCGAGGAACAGCGCGTGCTGCTTCGGCGCGAAGCGCTCGGCCCAGGCGGTGATCTGCGGCTCCAGGTTCAGCGCGTGCTGCACGCTGCCGGGCAGGAAGCGCAGCGCGTCCAGGTACTGGCCTTCCTGCTCCACGCCCAGGCGGTCGTTCAGCTTCGCCAGCGTTGCGGCCAGCGTGAACAGCGCCACCAGCTGCGTGGTGAAGGCCTTGGTGGATGCCACGCCGATCTCGGCGCCGGCGCGCGTGTAGTACACCAGCCGGCTGGCGCGCGGGATGGCGCTTTCGGGCACGTTGCAGATGGACAGCGTGCGGTCGTGGCCCAGCGACTTGGCGTACTTCAGCGCTTCCATCGTGTCGAGCGTTTCGCCCGACTGCGAGATGGTGACGATGAGGTGCTTCGGGTTGGCAACGGCCTTGCGGTAGCGGTATTCGCTGGCGATTTCGACCGAGCACGGCAAGCCGGAGATGGCTTCGATCCAGTAACGCGCGGTGAGGCCGGCGTAGTAGCTGGTGCCGCAGGCGAGGATCTGCACGCCTTCGACGCCGCGCAACACGTCCTCCGCGCTCGCGCCGAACAGCAGCGGACTGAACGCGTTGGCGTCCATCACCGCCTCGATGGTGTCGGCGATGGCGCGCGGCTGCTCGTGGATTTCCTTCTGCATGAAGTGGCGGTACGGGCCCAGCTCCAGCGAGGCGAGCGACACGTCGGACACGTGCACTTCGCGTTCGATCGGCGCATTGTTCGCATCGAACACGCGCACGCCCTCGCGGGTCACTTCGGCGGTGTCGCCTTCTTCGAGGAAGATCACCTGGCGCGTGGCCTGCACGATCGCGGACACATCGCTCGCGACGAAATTCTCGCCCTCGCCCAGCCCCACCAGCAGCGGGCAGCCCATGCGTGCGGCGATGAGGCGGCCGGGTTCGCGCTTGCTGACCACGGCGATGGCGTAGGCACCGACGAGTTCACGCACCGAGTTCTGCACGGCCGTCAGCAGATCCGCGCCCTGCGACTGGTGGAAGTGGATCAGGTGCGCGATGACCTCGGTGTCGGTCTGCGACTCGAACACGTAGCCCTTCGCGCGCAGGGCTTCGCGCTGCTCGTCGTGATTCTCGATGATGCCGTTGTGCACCACCGCCAGCTCGCCGAAGGAGATGTGCGGATGCGCGTTGGCTTCGGTCACGCCGCCGTGCGTGGCCCAGCGCGTGTGGCCGATGCCGAGCGTGGCGTGGAAGTCCTCGGACTGCGCGGCGGCCTCCATCTCGGCCACACGGCCGGTGCGGCGCACGCGGCGGACGTCGGCACCGTCCAGGACGGCGATACCGGCGGAGTCGTAGCCGCGGTATTCCAGGCGCTTGAGGCCTTCGATCAGCACCGGTACCACGTCGCGATCGGCGATCGCACCCACAATTCCGCACATGCAGCGGCACTCCAGATCGGGAAGACGGACAGTTTAGCGGGAGGTACGCGATGGCGGCTTTACGGCGGACACCGGAGTGTCCGCGCGGACACCGCGGACACCGTGCCGCACGCGCAAGTGGTTGAAAACAAAGAGCGCGGGGGTTGGCACGCTCCGTGCGTGTTCAGGTGGGTTCCCATCACCGACCGACCGCATGATCCGCGACACCTCCGGCCAAGACCGCGTCATCGCCGCGCCCCCCGCGAACCCGCGTCGCAAGCAGCTGCTCATCGGCGGCGGCGTGACGGCGGCCCTGCTGCTGGCCTTGAGCGTGCCCACCCTGGGGCGCTGGCTGGGCGCCGGACAGTCGGTCAGCGGCGAGCGCCTGCGCACGGCCGAGGTCCGCCGCGGCACGCTGGTGCGCGACGTCTCGGTGCAGGGCCGGATGGTCGCCGCGGTCAGCCCCACCCTGTATGCGCCGGCCGCCGGCACGGTCACGCTGAAGGTGCAGGCCGGCGACACCATCAAGCAGGGCCAGACGCTGGCGGTGATCGACAGCCCGGAGCTGCGCAGCAAGCTCGTGCAGGAACAGTCGACCCTGGCGAGCCTGCAGGCCGAAGCCAGCCGCGCCGCGCTCGACGCGCAACTGGCGCGCTCCACCGCGCAGAAGGCGCTGGACCAGGCACAGATCGACCGCACCGCGGCGATGCGCGACCTGGAACGCAGCCAGAAGGGTTTCGATGGCGGCGCGGTGTCGAGCATCGAAGTGGCCCGCGCGCAGGACACGCTGAAGAAGGCCGATATCGGCCTGCTGCACGCGCAGCGCGATTACGGCCTGCAGGATCGCGGCGCCGGCCTGGACACGCGCAACAAGCACCTGCTCGCACAGCGCCAGCAGGCGCTGGTCGACGACCTGCAGCGCCAGGTGGACGAACTCAACATCCGCTCGCCCGTGGACGGCATGGTCGGCACGGTGAACATCACCGATCGCACGGTGGTGCCGGCCAATCAGCCGCTGCTGGTGGTGGTCGATCTGCGCGAACTCGAGGTCGAACTCCCCGTGCCTGAAAGCTACGCCGACGACCTGCGCCTGGGCATGGGCGCGGAGATCAGCTACGGCGGGCAGAAGTACAACGGCCAGCTGCGTTCGGTGTCGCCCGAAGTCGTCAACGGCCAGGTGATGGCGCGCGTGCGCTTCGCCGACGACCAGCCCGACGGCAAGCGCCCGACCGGCCTGCGCCAGAACCAGCGCGTCAGCACGCGCGTGATGATCGAGGAGAAGCCGAACGTGCTGATGGTGCAGCGCGGCCCGTTCCTCGATACCGGCGGCGGTCGGGTCGCCTACAAGCTCGACGGCGACAGCGCGATCAAGACCGCGATCACCACCGGCGCCAGCAGCCTGTCCGACGTGGAAGTGCTGTCGGGCCTCCAGCCCGGCGACCGCATCGTGATTTCCGACACCACCGCATTCAACGGCGCCGAGGAAGTCATGGTCAACGACTGACCGGTAACGTTCCCTCGCCTTCGCGCATCCCTGTCCACGCCCCGAAACCTTCGCCGAACACGCACCACCAGGAGCCCGCCATGCTGAAGATGACCCACCTGAGCAAGGTCTACCGCACCCACATGATCGAAACGCATGCACTGCGCGGCTTCGACATCCACGTGCGCGAAGGCGAGTTCGTCGCCGTCACCGGCCCGTCGGGCTCGGGCAAGACGACGTTCCTCAACATCGCCGGCCTGCTGGAAGACTTCAACGACGGCGACTACCTGCTCGACGGCGTGTCGGTGAAGGGCCTGGACGACAACGCGCGATCGAGGCTGCGCAACGAGAAGATCGGCTTCATCTTCCAGGGCTTCAACCTGATTCCGGACCTGAACCTGTTCGACAACGTCGACGTCCCGCTGCGCTATCGCCGCATGACGTCGGCCGAGCGCAAGGAGCGCATCGAGCACGCGCTGGGCCGCGTGGGCCTGTCCTCGCGCATGAAGCACTATCCGTCCGAACTGTCCGGCGGCCAGCAGCAGCGCGTGGCGATCGCGCGTGCGCTGGCGGGTTCGCCGCGCCTGCTGCTCGCCGACGAACCCACCGGCAACCTCGACTCGCTGATGGCGCGCGGCGTGATGGAACTGCTGGAGGAGATCCACGCGCAGGGCACGACGATCGTGATGGTGACGCACGACCCCGAACTCGCCGCGCGCGCGCAGCGCAACGTGCACATCATCGACGGCCAGGTGACCGACCTGGACGATGCGCCGCGCCTGGGCGGCGAAGTCGCCGCCACGACCGCCGCCACCGCGACCGAAGCCTGAGGAGCGCGCGACCATGTTCACCTACTACCTGCGGCTGGCGGCGATCTCGCTCAAGCGCAACCGCATCCTCACCGCCCTCATGGTGGCGGCGATCGCGCTGGGCATCGGCATGTCGATGACCTCGATGACCGTGCTGCACATGATGAGCGCCAATCCGTTGTCGCATAAGGACGAGAAGGTCCGGCGCATCCTGCTCGACAACTGGGACGTGAACGACCCGTGGGACGAGGACAACCCGACCGAACCGCCGGACCTGGTGACCTACCAGGACGCCAACAACCTCGTGCAGGCGCACAAGGCCGAGCACGAGGCGGCGTTCTTCCCCAACGTGCTTCCGCTGGAGCCGGACAAGCGCGAGGTCAAGCCGTACATGGTCGAAGCGCTGTTCACCACGTCGGGCTTCTTCCCGATCTTCGAGCCGCCATTCCGCTACGGCAGCGGCTGGTCGCCCGCGGAAGACCGCAACGCCGCGCGCGTGGCGGTGATCGACAGCGAGACCAACGACAAACTCTTCGGCGGCGAGAACAGCGTGGGCCGCAAGGTACGGCTGGGCGGCGAGGACTACACCGTCGTCGGCGTGCTGGAGAAGTGGCGTCCGACGCCGCGCGTTTACCACGTCGCCAACGGCGCTTTCAATGATCCGCAGTCGGTGTTCGTGCCCTTCGCCATCGGCATCGAGAAGCAGCTCAACAGCAACTCGAACAACAGCTGCTACAAGGACGCCGAACCGGGTTACGCCGGCCTGCTCGCGTCGGAATGCATCTGGATCGACCTGTGGGTGCAGGTGAAGGACGACGCCGACGCGCAACGCTACGCGAGCTTCCTCAACGACTACGTGGCCGAGCAGAAGAAGACCGGCCGCTTCCAGCGTCCGACCAACAACCGCGTCTACACGGTGTCGGAGTTCCTGGAAGCGCAGCGCGTGGTCGGTCGCGACGTGCGCACGCAGGTGTGGCTGGCGTTCGCGTTCTTCGCGGTGTGCCTGATCAATACGGTGGGCCTGCTGCTGGCGAAGTTCATGGGCAAGGCGCCGGAAATCGGCCTGCGTCGCGCGGTCGGTGCGAGCAAGCCGGCGGTGTTCGCGCAGTACCTGACCGAATCGGGCCTGGTCGGCCTCGCCGGCGGCCTGTGCGGGCTGGTGCTGACGGGCCTCGGGCTGCTGGCGCTACGAAAGCTGTATGCGGGCACCTCGATCGAACGGCTCGCCGAACTGGACTGGAGCATGGTCTTCGCATCCCTGCTGATCGCGTTGATCGCCAGCCTCATCGCCGGTCTCTATCCGACGTGGCGCGCCTGCCAGGTGCAGCCGGCCACGCAGTTGAAGACGCAGTAACCGCGAGGAAACCATCATGGAATTCCGCCCGATCCTCAACGCGCTCATGCGCAACAAGACCGGCCTGCTGCTGATCGCGCTGCAGGTCGCCATCACGCTGGCCATCGTGTGCAACAGCGTCTTCATCATCCTGCAGCGCATCGAGAAGGTGAACCGTCCCAGCGGCATGGACGAAAGCGCGCTGTTCACCATCACCAGCCTGGGATTCGCGCAGGACTTCGACCTGCGCGGCAGCATTCGCGAGGACCTGGAGACGCTGCGCTCGATTCCCGGCGTGGTCGACGCCACCACGATCAACTCCGTGCCGCTGTCCAACGGCGGCTGGAGCGAGGGCATCACCACGCAGCCCGAGAGCGTGCCGGAGGAACAGCGCAAGAACGTGCCGACCGCGCTGTACCTGGTCGACGAGCACGGCGTGAACACGCTGGGCGTGAAGCTCGTCGCCGGCCGCAACTTCACCGTCGGTGACGTGAGCTACCGCTCGAAGGACGACAAGGGCACGCCGCACACGCTGATCATCACCCAGGCGCTCGCCGACCAGCTGTATCCGGAAGGCAACGCGGTCGGCAAGGTGATCTACAGCGGCATCGGCGGCCGGAACGGGCCGATCACCATCGTCGGCATCATCGAGCGCCTGCAGGCGCCGTGGGTGGGCTGGGACAAGGTCGAGCACGCGATGCTGGTGCCGCAGTACCAGGACGGCGAGTTCGATTCGAGTTCCGCGCGCTATCTCATCCGCACCGAACCCGGCCGCCGCGACGAGGTGATGAAGGAAGCCGAACGCAAGCTGGGCGAGATCAACACCGGCCGCATCGTGCGTGGGCTGCGTTCGGTCGAGGAAGTGCGCGGCGAAAGTTACCGCCAGGACCGCGCGATGACCGTCGTGCTGGGCACGGTGATCTTCTCGCTGCTCGCGGTGACCGGGTTGGGCATCGTCGGCATGGTCAGCTTCTGGGTGACGCGCCGCGTGAAGCAGATCGGCACGCGCCGTGCGCTGGGTGCGCGCCGCTTCGACATCCGCCGCTACTTCATGATCGAGAACGTGATCGTGGTGGGCGTGGGCATCGCGCTCGGCCTGCTGCTCACGTACGGCTTCAACATCTGGCTGATGAAGCATTACGAGCTGCCGCGCCTGTCGTGGTACTACGCGCCGCTGGGCGCGCTGACGGTGCTGCTGCTGGGACAGCTGGCGGTGTTCGGACCGGCGACGCGTGCGTCGCGGGTGTCGCCGGCGGTGGCGACGCGGACGGTGTGAGCGGTTCCGGGATTCGGGATTCGAAGACATGCTGTTCCCGCGCGGGCGGGAATCCATCAGGGCGCGATGTCATGGTTCCCAAGGATCTGACATCGTCCCGACGCGAACCCTGTAACCGGCGGCGGCCGTTCGCTCCTCTCTCCGGAACGGCCGCCGCCCCATGCGCCCCACTGCTACCCTAGGCCGATGCGGACCATCCTGGTCATCGACGACAACCATGCCGTGCACGTCGCGCTCGACGTGCTGTTCTCGCTGGCCGACCTGCGCGTGCTCAGCGCGCAGTCGCCGGAGGAAGGCCTGCAACTGCTGGAACGCGAGACGATCGATCTCGTCATCCAGGACATGAACTTCACCGCCGACACGACCTCCGGCGAGGAAGGCATCGCGCTGTTCCGCACGATCCGCGACCGTTTCCCCGACCTGCCGATCATCCTGCTCACCGCGTGGACGCGGCTGGAGTCGGCCGTCGCGCTGGTGAAGGCCGGCGCCGCCGATTACCTCGGCAAACCGTGGGACGACCGCAAGCTGATGACCACGGTCACCAACCTGCTGGAACTGGGCGAGGCGAATCGCGCGCTCGCGCAGCATCGCGACGGCGAGCGCCGTCGTCGGCAGGAACTGGAACGCCAGTACGACCTGCGCGGCATCGTGTTCGGCGATCCGGCGAGCGAACGCGTCGTCAGCCTCGCGTGCCACGTCGCGCGCGCCGACGTGCCGGTGCTGGTCACCGGTCCGAACGGCGCCGGCAAGGAGCGCATCGCCGAGATCATCCAGGCCAATTCCGCCGTGCGCGAAGGCCCGTACGTGACGCTCAACTGCGGCGCATTGCCGTCGGAGCTGATCGAGGCCGAGCTGTTCGGCGCGGAAGCCGGCGCGTACACCAGCGCCAACAAGTCGCGCGAAGGCAAGTTCGAATCGGCCGACGGCGGCACGCTGCTGCTCGACGAGATCGGCAACCTGCCGCCGGCCGGGCAGATGAAACTGCTGCGGGTCCTGGAAACCGGCCGCTTCCAGCGCCTGGGTTCGAACCGCGAGCGCCAGGTGAAGGTGCGCGTGATTGCCGCGACCAATGCCGACATTCCGGCGATGATCCGCGCCGGCGCGTTCCGCGAGGATCTCTACTACCGCCTCAACGTGATCGAGCTGCGCGTGCCGCCGCTGGCGGAGCGTCGCGGCGACATCCTGCCGCTGGCCGAGCACTTCCTCGAAGGCCGGCGCCGCCTGAGCGACTCGGCGCGCAGCGCGTTGCTGCGGCATTCGTGGCCGGGCAACGTGCGCGAGATGAAGAACGCGATCCAGCGTGCATTGCTGCTCGGCCGTGCGGACGTGATCGATGCCGACGAACTCGGCCTCGCCGCCATCGCAGCCAGCCCGCGCACGCACGACGGCGAACTCGATCGCGAGACGATCGAATCGGCATTGCAGCGCGCCGGCGGCGTGATGAGCCAGGCCGCGGCGGACCTGGGCCTCAGCCGGCAGGCGCTGTACCGGCGGCTCGACAAGCTCGGCATTGCCCGGTGATGCCATGCAGCCGCAGACGCGCCAGTTCTCGATGGCCGGAAAGCTCGCGTTGCTGCTGTTCGTGGCGATGCTGGGCGCCGCCGGGCTCGCGGCGCTGCTGATCGACTGGCTCGACAACGCGCTGCTCGGCGCGAGCCTGGCGATGCTGGCCTGTGCGATCGTCGCGCCATGGATCGCGCAACGCTATCTCGCCCGACAACTCAGTCTGTTCCGCGCGTTGTCGGGTTCGGTGGCGAGCTTCCGCGACGGCGATTTCAGTTTCAGCGTGACGCGCCGGTCGCATGACGAACTCGACGACCTGGTCGAGGCGCACAACGAACTCGGCCGCGTTCTGCGCGAGGAGCGCCAGTCGCTGTTCCAGCGCGAACTGCTGCTCGACACGGTCGTGCAGAACACGCCGACCGCGCTGCTGCTCACCGAGAGCCGCGGCGCGATCGTGTACGGCAACGTCGCCGCGCGCCAGCTGTTCCATGACGGGCGCAAGGTCGAAGGACTGAAGTTCGCGCAGCTGATGGAACACACGCCCGCGCCGTTGCGCGAGGCACTCGGCGAAGGCCGTGACCGGCTTTTCAGCTTCGAGCATGCCGGGCAGGAAGAGACCTACCACCTCGCGCGTCGCGACTTCCATCTCAATGGCCGCGTGCACACGCTGTACATGTTCAAGCGGCTCACCGCCGAGTTGAACCGGCAGGAAGTGGCGACGTGGAAGAAGGTGATCCGCGTGATCAGCCACGAGCTCAACAACTCGCTGGCGCCGATCACGTCGCTGGCGCATTCGGGCGCCGAGCTGCTGCGGCGCGAGGACTACGAGAAGCTCGGGCGCATCTTCGAAACCATCGAGGAACGCGCGCGGCATCTGCACGGCTTCCTGCGCGGGTACTCGAGCGTGGCGAAGCTGCCCGTGCCGGAACTGGAAACGGTGGAATGGGCGCCGTTCCTGTCGCGGCTGCAGCAGCATTACGCGTTCCAGCATGGCCCGGTGCCGGACGATCCGGCGCGCTTCGATCCCGCGCAGGTCGAGCAGGCGCTGATCAACGTGCTGAAGAACGCGCACGAATCCGGCTCCGCGCACGAGGACGTGACCGTGTCGGTCCGGCAGGTCGGGCGCGTGCTGCGGGTGGAAGTGAGCGATCGCGGTCCGGGCATGTCGGATGCGGTGCTCGCCAACGCGCTGGTGCCGTTCTACTCGACCAAGCGCAGTGGCAGTGGCCTGGGTTTGGCGCTCGCGCGCGAGATCTGCGAGGCGCACGGGGGCCGGATCGGCCTGGCGAATCGCGACGGCGGCGGGCTGACGGTGAGTTTGACGCTGCCCGCCGAGTAACGGGGAACGAGCGGAGAACGGGAAACGAGTGAAGAACGCCCTGCTCGTTGCTGGTTCCTTTCACTCGTTCCTAGCCTTTGGGCTTCTTCACCGGCCGCTGCCACCCCTCCACCACCGACTGCCGCGCACGCGCCACGGTGAGCTTGCCTTCGGGCGCATCGCGCGTGACGACCGAACCCGCGGCGATCGTCGCCTCACGGCCGATCGTCACCGGCGCAACGAGCGAGGAATTGGAGCCGATGAACGCGCCGTCCTCGATGATCGTGGTCGACTTGTTCACGCCGTCGTAGTTGCAGGTGATCGTGCCGGCGCCGACATTCACGCGCGAGCCGATGACGGTATCGCCGAGGTACGTGAGGTGGTTGGCCTTGCTGGTCACGCCGATGCGCGCGTTCTTGGTCTCGACGAAGTTGCCGATGTGCACGCCGTCGGCGAGCACGGTGCCCGGACGCAGGCGCGAATACGGACCGATCTGCGCCGCGCCTTCGACGACGACACCATCGAGGTCGCAATGCGCGCGCACTTCGGTGCCGGGGCCGAGGGTGACGTCCTTCAGGCGGCAGAACGGGCCGATGCGAACGCCGTCGCCGAGCACGACCTTGCCTTCCAGCACCACGTCCACGTCGATCTCCACGTCGTGGCCGACGCTCACCTCGCCACGCTGGTCGTAACGCGACGGGTCGGCCAGGCGGGCGCCCTGCACACAGAGCGCACGCGCCGCGCGACGCTGGAAGGCGCGTTCGAGTTGCGCGAGTTGCCACGCATCGTTGGCACCTTCGACTTCGATCGGATCCTGCACGTGGACCATCTCGGCCGCGTTGAATTCGGCGGCGGCGGAGGCGAAGACATCGGTGAGGTAGTACTCGCCCTGCGCGTTGTCGTTGCCCAGGTGCTGCAGCCAGCGGCGCAGGGCCTCGCCGTCGGCGACGAGGATGCCAGTGTTGACGGTGCGGATCTCGCGCTGCTCGTCGTCGGCGTCCTTGTGTTCGACGATGCGGCCGACGCGACCCTGCGGATCGCGCACGATGCGGCCGTAGCCGGTGGGATCGTCGAGATCGGCGACCAGCACCGCGATGCGTCCCGGCGCCTGCAACAGGCGTTGCAGCGTCTGCGCGGTGATCAGCGGCACGTCGCCGTACAGCACCAGCACGCGCGCGTCGACCGGCACCGACGGCATCGCCTGCTGCACCGCATGGCCGGTGCCCAGGCGCTGCTCCTGCTCGGTCCAGTGCAGGTCCGGCTGGTCGGCGAACGCCGCACGCACCTGCTCGCCCCCGTGCCCGTACACGACGTGAACGCCGGCCGCACCGAGCTGGCGCGCGGTGTCGATCACGTGCCCCAGCATCGGCTTGCCGGCGATCTTCTGCAGCACCTTGGCCGTGGACGATTTCATGCGCTTGCCCTCGCCGGCGGCGAGGATGACGACGTGCAACTGGTTCATGCGTGTTCCTGTTCTGTTCCTGATGCCGGCCCGGACGTCGACGCCGCGAGCGGAATCTTAGCAATGGTCCGGCGACAGGCTTCCCGTGCGGCGCGGCCTTCAGCAAGTGTGACCGACGGCTGGTCTAGAATCACGGCATGCGCCGACTGATCCCCACCCCCACACTGCTCCGGCAGGGCGGCAGTTACTTCCTGATCGGCATGTTGCAGTTGCTGGTGGACTGGGCCGTTTTCGTGAGCCTGAGCGCCGCCGGCGTCGCCGTCGAGCCCGCCAACGTGGTGGGTCGCGTCAGTGGCGCGGTGCTCGGGTTCTGGTTCAACGGCCGGTTCACCTTCGGCTCGGAAGGCACCCTGGGGCGGCGCCAGTTCGCGCGCTTCGTGCTGATGTGGCTCGGGACCACGGCAGTGAGCACGTGGGCCATGGCGAACATCGACGCGGCGGTTGGCCTCAAATGGGCGTGGCTGGCCAAGCCGGCCATCGACCTGGCGCTGAGTGCGGTCGGATTCCTTCTCTCGCGGCACTGGGTGTACCGGCGCTGATCGCTCCAGGCCCGGCCCGCCCACCACCCCGGCCCAGCCGAACTGTTCTCGCAGACAGTCGTCTTTTTTCGCAGATAGACTAGGCCGATTTCCCTAGGCGCAGAGTGCATGGACGCAGTTCCCCGAACGTTGTCGCTGCCGTCGTCCGTGCGGCAGCTGATCCTGTGGGTCACACCGCTACTGACGGTTTTTGGCTTCCTTTTCCATTCGACGTGGCGCAACGTCGCGGTATTCACCGTGGTGGACTATGCCCTCATCGCTGCTGCGATCACCACCATCACGGGCCTGGTGTGGATGGTGCAGCGACGCCGGTTCGTCGCGACGGCTGCCGGGGCGTGGCTCGTGGCGCTGGCGTGTTTCGCCGGACTCGGGCCGACGGCGGCAGCCCTCGTCATCGCGGCCGTGGCCCTCGGCCTGGGTACGTTGCTCGTGGCCGACGACGAGCCTGCCCGTGCGGAGCTCGCACTGCTTGCCGGCCTTGGCATCATCTGCGCGGCGGTCGGCTGGCTGCTGCCGTTTCCGATCCATCGTCCTTCGGTGTATTTCCTCGTCGCCGCGCTCGTCATCTCCTTGCGACGCCGGGCGATCGTGTCCGCGGTACGACCGCTCGGTAGCCGGTTCGTTTCCGCCATCGACCAGGCCCCTGTGGCCGCGTTCGTCGCGATCACCTGCGTGGGCATCGCATCGACCGCCGCCTGGTTGCCCACCGCGCAGTCCGACGACGTCAGCTACCACCTGGCGCTGCCGTGGCAACTGCAGGAACTGGGCTACTACCGCATGGCCGCGGGCGATTCGCTCTGGGCCGTGGCGCCGTGGGCGAGCGATGTGGTGCATGCGATTGCGCAGCTGCTCGCGGGGAGCGAGGCGCGCGGCGCCGTCAACGGCATCTGGTTGCTGCTCATCTGCGGAGCGCTCTGGCAGCTCGGCCTCCTGCTTGGACTGCCCTCCGCACTGCGCTGGATGGCGATCGCGCTTTACGTCACGTTCCCCATGTCGAGTTCCCTGCTGGCGGGCATGCAGACGGAGACGGCCACGACGGCCACGCTGCTCGGGCTCGCCATCGCGATCGGCAGGCCTGCCGTCTACGGCCGAAAGCGGCTCTGCCTGATTGCCGTACTCGCCGGCCTGCTGCTGGCGCTGAAACTGTCCAATGCACTGTTGCTGATTCCGATGGGCGTCTGGCTGGTGGCCAGAGCCGGTCGCGGGCTGCCGTGGAAGTGGCTGCTGCCGGCCAGCGCGCTGGGTCTCCTCGTTGCCGCATCGAGCTACTTCTACGCATACCTGCTCACCGGCAATCCCACCCTGCCCTTCCTCAACGGCATCTTCCAGTCGCCCTACTTCCAGCCGATCAACTGGAAGGACGAGCTGTGGGATGCCGGTGTGAACTGGAGGACGCCCTGGGACCTGACGTTCCATACCACGCGCTACCTGAGCGCCAAGGACGGCGCATCCGGAATGGCGCTCCTGCTGATCTTCGCCGGCACCCTGCTTGCGCTGCTCCGACGTCGCGCGCGTGCGTTGGCTCTGGTGGGCCTGGGCTGCTTCCTGCTGGTTTTCTTCCAGATCCAGTACGTGCGCTACGTCCATCCGTCCTTCGCACTGCTGGTGCCCGTCGCGATGGCCGGCTTGAACCAGCTTGAGCTGCGCAGGCAGACGCTGGCAGCTGTCGGCGCGATCGTCGTTCTGAACCTGAGCCTGCTTTCCACGGGTTACTGGCAGATCCACGGCGGGATGCTGCATGTGTTCCTGCTCGAAGGCAGCAGGGAGGCGTTGCGGAAGTTCGTTCCGCAGCGTGAGGTCGCGGCCCGCGTTCGGGATCTGTACCACGGCAGCAAGCAGGCCCTCTTCCACAATGTGATTTCGCACGGCAACGCCGAACTGGCGGGGACCGCGTACACGACAGCCTGGTACGACTGGCGTCTCAGAGGACTTGCCGCCGCCGCCGATTCGGATCCGACCGGCAAGGCATGGCGAAAGTTGCTCTCGGACTTCGGCGTGGAAGTCGTGGTGGTCGACACGCAGAGGCCGAGTCCGGCGTTGAGCGCGGCCCTGCGCTCCAGCGAGAGCCGCCAGGTGTCGAGCGTGGGCAATTATGAAATCTGGGAGATAGCCGGTATCTCGCTGCCGGCCGCCACGACTGTCGAGAAGCCCGAGTACATCAAGGTCCGCTATCCGGTGTCGGGCGACGTTCGACGGTTCGATTCCAGCATTTCCATGCACTGCGACCAGGTGAACGTCCCGATCATCGTCTCCTGGTCGGCGCGTTACGCGGACCGCCCCGGCGAAACGCATCTGGAGTCGCGCTGGGCCACCTGCACGACTTCGGAAGTGGCCAGCATCGAGAACGCGCTCACGCTGAACGAACCGGTCAAGGAGTTCGTGGTGACCGCTTCGCCAACCAAGCCCATGCGTTTCTCCCTGATTCGCGCCGCCACGATCCCGGCTTCCGATGTCGCCCGCGATCGGGATCTCGCGAGCGGGCTCCGCCAATCCATTGCTTCGCTATTCGTGCGCAAACAGCAGGACGGAAACGCCCATGAATGAACGAACTCCGCCTCGCCTTGCCGTCGTGATTCCGTGCTACGGCGTCGGTGCCCTGGTCCTCGATGTGATCGCCGGCATCGGGCCGGAAGCGGGATGGATCTACGTCGTGGATGACCAGTGCCCGTTGTCCACCGGACGACTGGTCGAACGCGAATGCCGTGACCCACGGGTCACCGTCCTGTATCACGAGAAGAACCAGGGCGTGGGCGGCGCGGTGATCACCGGCTACACGGCGGCACTGGAAAGCGACGCGGTGGCCATCGTGAAGATCGACGGCGACGGGCAGATGGATCCGGCCATGATCGACCGGTTGGCGGCGCCGATCCTCGCCGGGCGCGCGGACTACACCAAAGGCAATCGCTTCCACCATATTGCCGACGTGGCCGCAATGCCGGCCGTCCGCCTGATCGGCAACGCGGTGTTGTCCTTCATGACCAAGCTGTCCAGCGGCTACTGGCAGCTGTTCGACCCGACCAATGGCTTCACGGCGATCCATCGCAAGGTGGTGTCCGAGATTCCGCTGGACCGCGTGGCCAGACGTTACTTTTTCGAGTCGGACATGCTGTACCAGCTCAATCAGGTTCGCGCTGTCGTGGCGGAGATGCCCATGTCCGCACGTTACGAAGGCGAGCCTTCGAGCCTGCGCCCGATGCGCGTGATTGGTCCTTTTCTTGCAGGACATTCGCGCAACGCTTTCCGTCGCCTCATCTACAGCTACTTCGTTCGCGGTTTCTCGGTGGCGTCATTGGAGCTGCTGGTCGGCATACCGATGCTGGCCTTTGGTGTCATCTTCGGAGCGATCGCGTGGTGCCGTTCGATCGCGTTGGGAGAGGTATCCACCGCGGGCACCGTGATGCTGGCGGCCCTGCCCCTGATCCTGGGTAGCCAGCTGATCCTGTCGTGGCTCAATTTCGACATCGCGTCGGAACCCAGGCAGCCGCTGCATCGACTGCTGGGCGATTGAAGTCATGCGCCGGACCGGACACGATCCGGCGCCCGTCGTTGGGCATTGTGCGGGAACGTTCCCTGCTTCGCGACGTTGCACGACGCTCCCGCGCACGGACAGTGCGCAATCAGCTGCGCGCGTGCTTTGACACGCGCTATGAACGCCGAGCTCACCACGCTTGTGTTGGCAGCCCCACGCCTCAGCCCGGGAAGATTTTCTGCCCGGCGCAGCAGTTGTTCTGGTGAATCTTCCGGCCAGCATCCTTACTTGCGGATGGCATGCACCACCTGGTCTGCCAGCAGGCGCATCAGCTCCTGGCTCCTGCGATTCACGGTATCGAGAATCAGGCCGGTGGCAACCGACAGCAACGCCGAAAGCACCAGGGCCGCCGCCAGGACCGCCGTGGAAGGATGCGTGACCTTCCCGGTGGTGGCGAATTCGCCGATGACGATGGAGCCGGCGGCCATACCGCCCAGCAGGCACAGCAGCGCGAGCCATCCGAAGAACCGCAGCGGGCGGTAATCCTTGTACAGGAACGCGATGGTGCGCAGCACCCGGTAGCCGTCGCGGAAGGTGTGGAGTTTCGAATGGCTGCCGACGGGCCGCGCGCCGTAAGGGACGGGGATCTCGCGGACGGTCATGCCGTTGGCGAGCGCGAAGACGGTCATTTCCGTCTCGATCTCGAAGCCCTGCGACAGCACCGGCATGGATCGCACGAACCGGCGGTTGAACGCGCGATAGCCCGACAGCGCGTCGGAGATCCCGTAACCGAACAGTCGCGTGATCACGCCGCGCACGAGCCGGTTGCCGAATCCGTGGAATCGCCGGAACGCGCCATCGTGATGCTGCTCCAGGCGGGTGCCGACCACCATGTCCGCCGAGCCGGCGATGACCGGCGCGAGCAGTTCGCGCGCATGGGCCGCGGGATAGGTATCGTCGCCATCGACCATCAGCAGGATGTCGGCATCGACTTCGCGGAACATCGCGCGCACGACGTTGCCCTTGCCCTTCATGGGAACGCGGGTCACGCGCGCGCCGGCCGCTTCGGCCGTGGCGGCCGTCAAGTCCGTGCTCGCGTTGTCGAAGACGTGCACGGTGGCATCCGGCAACGCCGCGCGGAAATCCGTCACGACCTTGGCGATCGTCGTGGCCTCGTTGTAGCAGGGAACGACGACCGCGACTCGAACGGGGGTATCCATCGTGATGGTTCGGTGAAAGTTCGGCGCATTATCTTGCATGTACGCGACCTTGGCTCCCCTGCTGGGGACTCGGGACTCGGGACTCGGGACTCGGGACTCGGGACTCGGGACTCGGGACTCGGGACTCGGGACTCGGGATTCGGGATTCGGGATTCGGGATTCGGGATTCGGGATTCGGGATTCGGGATTCGGGATTCGGGATTCGGGATTCGGGAAGAGCGTACGCGGCTCCGTGAGTTGCCGGGGCCCAGAAACGACAAAGGCGACGGGGTCGCCGTCGCCTTGTCCGCGGTGAAGGGAGTTCGTTGTTCCGAATCCCCAATCCCGTCCTTCAGTGCTTCATGTTCTTGCGCAAACGCTCCAGCGCGCTGAGCTGGGCGATGCTCATGGCCAGCTGGGCCTGGGCTTCTTCCATGCTCATCTTCGGATCCTTCTTCGACAGGATCCGCTCGGCTTCTTCCTTCGCGGCGCGGACGGCGGCTTCGTCGATGTCCTGCGCGCGCACGGCGGTGTCGGCCAGCACGGTGACGACCGTCGGCTGCACCTCGAGGATGCCGCCCGAGATCGCGAAGTCCAGCTGCTCGCCACCGGGCAGGGTCACCACGACCTTGCCCGGCTTCAGGCGGGTGATCAGCGGCGCGTGCTTCGGCGCGATGCCGAGCTCGCCGATCTCACCGGTGGCGACCACCAGCTCGGCGTCGCCGTGGAAGATTTCCTGCTCGGCGCTGACGATGTCACAACGAATCGTGGATGCCATGGAGAACGTGCCTTTCTTCTGCGTCCCCCTCTCCCGCCTGCGGGAGAGGGTTGGGGTGAGGGCGGAAGCGGAGCCTCCACCCTGACCCTCTCACCTTCGCGCACCGTTCAGTGCTGCGATGGGAGAGGGAACAAGATCAACCGATCAACCGGTGATCTTCTTGGCCTTCTCGACCGCTTCCTCGATGCCGCCGACCATGTAGAACGCCTGCTCGGGCAGGTGGTCGTACTCGCCTTCCACGATGCCCTTGAAGCCGCGGATGGTGTCCTTCAGCGACACGTACTTGCCCGGCGAACCGGTGAAGACTTCGGCCACGTGGAACGGCTGCGAGAAGAAGCGCTCGATCTTGCGGGCGCGCGACACGGCCTGCTTGTCTTCTTCCGACAGCTCGTCCATGCCCAGGATCGCGATGATGTCCTTCAGTTCCTTGTACTTCTGGAGCGTCGACTGGACCTTGCGCGCGACCTCGTAGTGCTCCAGGCCGATCACGTTCGGATCGAGCTGGCGCGAGGTGGAGTCGAGCGGGTCCACGGCCGGGTAGATACCCAGCGAGGCGATGTTTCGCGACAGCACGACGGTGGCGTCGAGGTGGGCGAAGGTGGTCGCCGGCGACGGGTCGGTCAGGTCGTCCGCGGGAACGTACACGGCCTGGATCGAGGTGATCGAACCGGTCTTGGTCGAGGTGATGCGCTCCTGCAGGACGCCCATTTCCTCGGCCAGCGTCGGCTGGTAACCCACCGCCGACGGCATGCGGCCCAGCAGTGCCGACACTTCGGTACCGGCCAGCGTGTAGCGGTAGATGTTGTCGACGAACAGCAGCACGTCACGGCCCTTGCCCGAGGCGTCCTTCTCGTCGCGGAAGTACTCGGCCATCGTCAGGCCGGTCAGCGCGACGCGCAGGCGGTTACCCGGCGGCTCGTTCATCTGGCCGTACACCATCGCCACCTTGTCGAGGACGTTGGAGTCCTTCATCTCGTGGTAGAAGTCGTTGCCCTCGCGGGTACGCTCGCCCACGCCGGCGAACACGGACAGACCCGAGTGCGCCTTGGCGATGTTGTTGATCAGTTCCATCATGTTGACGGTCTTGCCGACGCCGGCGCCGCCGAACAGGCCGACCTTGCCGCCCTTCGCGAACGGGCACATCAGGTCGATGACCTTGATGCCGGTTTCCAGCAGCTCGTTGGCCGAGGACTGGTCTTCGTACGTCGGGGCCGCGCGGTGGATTTCCCAATGATCGGCCGCCTGCACCGGGCCGGCTTCGTCGATGGCGTTGCCCAGCACGTCCATGATGCGGCCGAGCGTGCCGGCGCCGACCGGCACCGCGATCGCGCGGCCGGTGTTGGTGGCGACCAGGTTGCGCTTCAGGCCGTCGGTGGAGCCCAGGGCGATGGTGCGGACGACGCCGTCACCGAGCTGCTGCTGGACTTCGAGCGTGATGGCGGTGTTGTCGACCTTCAGCGCGTCGTACACCTTCGGCACGGACTCGCGCGGGAACTCGACGTCGACGACGGCGCCGATGATCTGAACGATCTTGCCCTGACTCATTGTGGTTGCTCCGATTAACTTTGTTCGTTTCGGCGGCTTGCGTCGCCCGATTGATTCGTTGTGATTCGTGATTGGTGATTCGTGATTCGGTCGAGCGCGAAACGCTGCTTCTAACGAATCACCAATCCCGAATCACCAATCACCGCCTTACACCGCCGCGGCGCCGCCGACGATTTCCGAGATTTCCTGCGTGATCGCAGCCTGGCGGGCCTTGTTGTAGACCAGGTTCAGCGTGCCGATCAGCTTGGTGGCGTTGTCGGAGGCGGCCTTCATCGCGACCATGCGCGCGGCATGCTCGGACGCGACGTTCTCCAGCACCGCCTGGTACACCAGCGACTCGACGTAGCGGTTGAGCACGTGGTCGAGCACGGTCGCCGCATCGGGTTCGTAGATGTAGTCCCAGTCGTGCTTGGCGACCTGCGTCTCCGCCGGCGGCAGCGGCAGCAGTTGGTCGAACGCCGCACGCTGGGTCATCGTGTTGACGAAGTCGTTGTAGCAGACGAACACGCGGTCGAGGTTGCCGCTGCTGTAGCCGTCCAGCATCACCTTGACCACGCCGACCAGGTCTTCCAGCTTCGGCTGGTCGCCCAGGTGGGTGACCGAACCGACCATGTTGACCTTGATGCGACGGAAGAACACCGAGGCCTTCTGGCCGATGGTGACGACGTCGATCTCGACGCCCTGCTCGTGCCACTTGCGGAACTCGCCGAGCAGCTTGCGGAACAGGTTGTTGTTCAGGCCACCGGCGAGGCCGCGGTCCGACGACACGATGATGTAGCCGACGCGCTTCACGTCCTGGCGCTCGACCAGGTACGGATGCTGGTAATCGGAGTTGGCCTGCGCCAGGTGGCCGATCACCTGCTTCATCACGCGCGCATACGGACGCGAGACCTTCATGCGTTCCTGCGCCTTGCGGATCTTGGAAGCCGAGACCATCTCGAGCGCGCGCGTCACCTTGCGGGTGTTCTGCACGCTCTTGATCTTGGATTTGATTTCGCGTCCGCCTGCCATCTGTCGCTCGCTCTGCTCGCTCGTGATTCGTGATTAGTCATTCGTGATTCGTATGGTTGGCGATCCGCGTGCTGCTTTTGCGAATCACCAATCCCGAATCACGAATCACGGCTTCACCAGGTGCCGGTCTGCTTGAACTCGGCGATGCCCTTCTTGAAGGTCGCCTCGATCTCGTCGTTCCAGTTGCCGGTGCTGTTGATCGTCTTGACCAGCTCGCCCTGCGTGTTGACGAAGTGGGCGTGCAGACCCTCTTCGAACGCCAGGATCTTGTTGACCGGCACGTCGTCGAGGTAGCCCTCGTTGACGGCGTAGATCGACAGGGCCTGCAGCGCGATCGACATCGGCGCGTACTGCTTCTGCTTCATCAGCTCGGTGACGCGCTGGCCGCGCTCGAGCTGCTTGCGGGTGGCTTCGTCCAGGTCGGAGGCGAACTGCGCGAACGCAGCCAGCTCACGGTACTGGGCGAGCGCGATGCGGATGCCGCCCGACAGCTTCTTGATGATCTTGGTCTGGGCCGCACCACCGACGCGCGACACCGAGATACCGGCGTTCACGGCCGGGCGGATGCCGGCGTTGAACAGGTCGGTTTCCAGGAAGATCTGGCCGTCGGTGATCGAGATCACGTTGGTCGGCACGAACGCGGACACGTCGCCGGCCTGCGTTTCGATGATCGGCAGCGCGGTCAGCGAACCGGTCTTGCCCTTCACTTCGCCGTTGGTGAACTTCTCGACGTACTCCTCGGACACGCGCGCGGCGCGCTCGAGCAGGCGGCTGTGCAGGTAGAACACGTCGCCCGGGTAGGCTTCGCGACCCGGCGGGCGCTTGAGCAGCAGCGAGATCTGGCGGTAGGCGACGGCCTGCTTGGACAGGTCGTCGTACACGATCAGCGCATCTTCGCCGCGGTCCATGAAGAACTCGCCCATCGTGCAGCCCGAGTAGGCCGAGATGTACTGCATGGCGGCCGATTCGGACGCCGTGGCGGCGACGACGATCGTGTGCGCCAGCGCGCCGTTCTCTTCCAGGCGACGCACGATGTTCGCGACGGTCGAGGCCTTCTGGCCGATCGCCACGTACACGCACTTGATGCCCGTGCCCTTCTGGTTGATCACCGCGTCGATGGCCAGGGCGGTCTTGCCGGTCTGGCGGTCGCCGATGACCAGCTCGCGCTGGCCGCGGCCGATCGGGATCATCGCGTCGACGGTCTTGTAACCGGTCTGCACCGGCTGGTCGACCGACTTGCGCCAGATCACGCCCGGGGCGACGCGCTCCACCGGAGCGGTCTGCGAGGCGCCGATCGGGCCCTTGCCGTCGATCGGCTCGCCCAGCGCGTTCACGACGCGGCCGAGCAGTTCGCGACCCACCGGCACTTCGAGGATACGGCCGGTCGTCTTGGCGACGTCGCCTTCGCGCAGGTGCTCGTAGTCACCCAGGACCACGGCGCCGACCGAGTCGCGCTCCAGGTTCAGCGCCAGCGCGTAGGTGCTGTTCGGCAGCTCGATCATTTCGCCCTGCATCACGTCGGCCAGGCCGTAGATGCGCACGATGCCGTCCGACACCGAGGTGACGGTGCCTTCGTTGCGCGCTTCGGCGGTCAGCTTGACCTTCTCGATGCGGGTCTTGATCAGTTCACTGATTTCGGACGGGTTGAGCGTGGTGGTTGCCATGGGTTGAGTCCCTTGATCCGGCATAGACCGGAATTGCAGATGAATTCGTTATTGCGACAGCGTCGACTGCAGGCGCTCGAGCTTGCCCTTCAGCGAGCCGTCGATGACCACGTCGCCCGCGTCGATCACCGCGCCGCCGATCAGCGAGGCATCGACCGCCGTCTCGATCTCGACCTCTCGGCCGAAGCGCTTCTTCAGCGCGGCCTTGATGGCGTCGAGTTCGGCGGACGGCAGCTCGCTCGCAGCGGTGACCTTCGCCTTGACCACGCGCTCGGCTTCGGCGCGCAGCTCTTCGAACTGGCCGGTGATTTCCGGCAGCAGCACGAGGCGGCGGTTGTCGGCGAGCAGGCCGAGGAAGCGGGTGAAGGCTTCATCGGCGCCGTCCGGCGCAAGCAGGCCGACCGCGTCGGCGGGGTTGAGCAGCGGGTGGCCGAGCAGCGCCTGCGCCTGCGGATCGGCAGCCACGCGCGAAGCGAAGGCGAGCGCCTGCGACCACGCAGCGGTGCGACCGCCCTCGCGCGAAAGCGCGAAGGCGGCACGTGCGTACGGACGGGCGAGGGTCAAGGCCTGGGTCATTTCAGATCATTCCGCTCGAGCGAGCCTGGGTGATGCCGTGTGCACAGATCAAAGCTGGGCTGCCAGCTCGTCGAGCAGCGCCTTGTGGGCGTTGGCGTCGATTTCGCGCTTAAGCAGCTTTTCGGCGCCGGTCACGGCCAGCGTGGAGACCTGCTTGCGCAGTTCCTCGCGGGCGCGGTTCGATGCCGCCGCAATCTCGGCTTCGGCCGCCGACTTCTGCCGGTTGGCTTCGGCGATCGCGTCGTTCTTGGCCTGGTCGATGATCTGATTGGCGCGCTGGTGCGCCTGCTCGATGATCTCGTTGGCCTTGGTACGCGCGCTACGCAGCTCGGCGTCGACGCTCTGCTGTGCCTGCGCGAGGTTCTTCTGGCTCTGCTCGGCGGCAGCCAGGCCCTCGGCAATCTTTTGTTGACGTTCTTCGATCGCCTTGTTCAGCGGCGGCCAAATGAACTTCATCGTGAACCAGATCAACACGATGAACGTGATCATCTGGCCGAAGAAGGTCATGTTGAGATTCATGACAGCTCCGATGGAACGCGGGTTTTTCGGGCTTTACGCCCGGGAGAGCCGTCCGGGTCTCGGACGGCTCAATAGATCGGCTTGCGGCCCGGGATCAGGCGCCAGCAGCGGTCTGCAGCGCGCCCAGCAGCGGATTGCCGAAGGCGAACAGCAGGCCGACGGCCAGCGCGATGATGAACGCCGCGTCGATCAGGCCGGCCAGCAGGAACATGCGACCCTGCAGCATCGGAACCAGTTCCGGCTGGCGGGCAGCCGACTCAAGGAACTTCGAGCCCATCAGCGCGATGCCGAGGCACGCGCCGATCGCGCCGAGGCCGACCATCATGCCGATCGCGATAGCGGTCAGGCCCTGCACACTGGCGATGAATTCCATGGTTTTCTCCTACTGAAACGTTTTGGTTTGGACGACTAAGGAAGGTGAAGCTTGGAAGGTGAAGCGGTAAAGCGAAATCAGTGACTCTCGTACGCGCCGGCGATGTAGACGACCGTGAGGATCATGAAAATGAAGGCCTGCAGCAGCACGATCAGGATGTGGAACAGCGCCCATGCGATGTTGAAGAACACGCCCGGGATGAACATGAGGATGCTGCCGCCCAGCAGGCCGGCGATCAGCATGAAGACCAGCTCGCCGCCATACATGTTGCCGAACAGTCGCATCGCCAGGCTGACCGGCTTGACGAGGTACTCGATGACGTTGAGGCCGAGGTTGGCCGGCGCCAGCGCGATCTTGGCACCGGCGCCATGCGCGTGGAACGGCGCGGTCAGCAGTTCCTTGCCGAAGCCGAAGCCGCCCTTGGCCTTGATCGAATGACCCAGGATCAGGAAGAACACCACCACCGACATCGCCAGCGTGGTGTTGAGGTCGGCCGTCGGGACCCAGCGGAAATACGTGTGGTGAGCGGTTTCCGCACCTGCGAAGAGCGTGATCGCCGTATGCGGTGCATCCAGCGGCAACAGGTCCATGCAGTTCATCAGCACGACCCAGACGAAGATCGTCAGCGCCAGCGGCGTGATCGAACGGCGGTCGCCGTGGAAGCTGTCCTTCACCTGGCCGTCGATGAACTCCAGAATCAGTTCGACGAATGCCTGCCCCTTGGACGGCACGCCGGCGGTGGCCTTGCGCGCGAAGAGCGCGAACCAGCCGATGAAGATCAGACCCAGCACCAGCGACACCGCCCAGGTGTCGATATGGAACGCGCCGCCGAACACTTCGATCGTGTTCTGCTGCAGGTGATGCTGGATGTATTCGTTCAGGCCGCCCGAACCGGTCTGTTCGCTCACGAAAGACACCTTATCGTTTCAAAAGATTGGCCAGTACGAATGCCAGCGTCGCCGCGAGCACTCCCACCAGCATCGGCAATGGCGGCAGCTTGAACCCGGCCAGGCCGAGGGTTAAAACTCCAAACACCACCACCCACTTCAACATCACCCCGGCGAGCAGCCGCCCCATCGCCATGCCGGCCGGCTGGATGCCGCCGCCCAGGGCCATCAGGGCCGCCACCACCCCGCCCGCGACGACTGCGCCGCCGCCCACCGCCGCCGCCAGCGCCATGGGCGCCCCGAGGGGGATGAACGCCAGCGCGACCAGCGCTGCCGCGGCGGCCTGCCAGGCAGCCGCGCGCGACGCCAGCCGGCGGCCTGCGGACAAGGGATCGTGCACGCGGGACTCGTCGGTCTGGGGCAGGCGCAAAGCGCCCGGTAGAGCCGCAAAAGTATAAAGGTCGCCTTAAGTCCGGGCAACCGGCGAGGGTTACGGAGGCCGGATTTCGGGCCAATCCCCACGTTTCGCCCCGACTGCGACATTTTCCTGAACGATAGCCGCAACCTATCGCCGCCGCTGGAACATTCGATTGGACCGCGAGGGCCGCAGCTGCATAATGAGAACCACTCTCATTTGAGGACCCGCTCATGGCCAAGACCTTCAGTTTCGCCGCCGTCCATTTCAGCGTCGCCTTCACCGTCGGCTACCTGATGACCGGCAGCGTCTGGGTGGGCGGTGCGCTGGCCCTGGTCGAGCCGGCGTGCAACACGGTCGCGCTCCACTTCCACGAGAAGGTGTGGAAGCGCATCGAAGCGCGCGGCCAGGCCGCGCGCCAACCCGATGCTGCGAGCGGCGCCGTCGCGTTGTGACGCAGTTCCGCTTCCGGCGTCCCATCGCGACCGGTTGCGGAACCTTTCCCGAGTCCCCCGGTCCCATCCACCGATCGCCCGCCGACGGTCTCTCCTCGTCAACGGCAGTCCCGGTGGGCCCTCCGAAGCCCCGGCTCGCGCCGGGGCTTCGCCTTGTCCGGCCATCGCGAATCGCGCAGTCGCGCTGCGATGCGCGTGAGCCGCATGTGATCGCATATGCCCTCGAACGCGTCGTCGCCGCATCGACGCGCACGACGCGGCGACTTTCACTTCTGCTGCATCGCGCCTGCGGCTCCATAGCCACTCGCATTCGTTTCGATGGAGTGGACTGATGATGGAGTTGAAGCATTTGGGCCTTGCATTGGGCCTGTCTTCCCTGCTCTTCGCGAGCGCCGCGCAGGCGCAACAGAACGATCGTTTCACCCTTCGCCTCGGCGTGATGGATGCCGACGCGTCCAGCGAACTCACCGCCCGCACGCAGTTCATGGGGCAGGACTATCGCTACAGCCAGGAATTCGATTTCGGCAGCAACGAGGTGTCGCCGCGAATCGACGGCACCTTCCGTTTCAGCGAACGCCAGCGGCTGGTATTCGACTACTTCCAGTACGACAAGGAGAACACCACCACGCTCGATGGCGACCTGTCGTTCGGCGAGGTCACGATCCCCGCGGGCAGCTTCGCGCGTGCCGAAGCCGAGTTCACGCTGGCGAGCCTGATGTACGACTACGCGGTGGTGGACACCGATACCTTCGAACTGGGCCTGCAGATCGGCGCCGAATGGGCGAAGCTCGACGGACGCCTGCTCGCGGAAGCCGGCCCGTACCGGTATGAAGACCGCGACCAGCAGGACGGCTACGCACCCGTGGTCGGTGCGCGGTTCACGTTCGCGCCGGGCGAGAAGTGGCTGATCAACCTGCAGGGCCAGTACCTGGACGCCGACTGGGGCGACTTCGGCGACTACGACGGCAGCATCTCGCGCGCGAACGCGGCGGTGGAGTACCGCTTCACGCCGGTGTTCGGCGCATTCGTCGGCTACGACTGGTTCAAGCTCGATGCGCGTCGCGGCGGACGCGATGGATCGCTCGGCCTCGACCATCGCTTCAAGGGGCCGGTCGCGGGGGTGTCGTTCTCGTTCTGATCGAAGTTGCAACGCACCAAAGCGAAACAGGCGCGGAACTCCGCGCCTGTTTCGTTGCTGCCGCCTGGAACCCCGACCTACTTCTTCTTCGGGATGTACAGGTCGGTGATCGTGCCTTCGTAGACTTCGGCCGCCATCGCCACCGTTTCGCTGAGCGTCGGGTGCGGATGGATCGTCGCGCCGATGTCGCCGGCTTCGGCGCCCATCTCGATGGCCAGCGCCACTTCGCTGATCAGGTCGCCCGCGTGCACGCCGACGATGCCGCCGCCGATGACGCGATGCGTCTTCTCGTCGAAGACCAGCTTGGTGAAGCCCTCGCCACGGCCGATGCCGACCGCGCGGGCGGACGCGGCCCACGGGAACTTGCCCACGCCCACGTGCAGGCCCTTGGCCTTGGCTTCGGTCTCGGTGACGCCGACCCACGCGATCTCGGGATCGGTGTAGGCCACCGACGGCACCACGCGCGCGACCCACTCGCGCTTCTCGCCGGCGATCACTTCCGCCGCGAGCTTGCCCTCGTGCGTCGCCTTGTGCGCGAGCATCGGCTGTCCGACGAGATCGCCGATGGCGAAGATGTGCGGCACGTTGGTGCGCATCTGGCGATCGACCGGGATGAAGCCGCGCTCGGTCACCTGCACGCCGGCCTTGTCGGCGTCGATCCTGTTGCCGTTCGGCGCGCGGCCCACGGCGACCAGCACGCGATCCCACGTGCCCTTCTCCAGCGCGGGCGTCGCGCCGGCGTCGGCGGCTTCGAACGACACGGTGATGCCGCCCTTCGCGGCCTCGACCTTCGCGGCCTTGGTCTTGAGATGGACGACGACGCCCTGCTTCTTCAGGCGATCGGCCAGCGGCTTCACCAGGTCCTTGTCGGCGCCCGGCATCAGCTGGTCCATGAATTCCACGACGGTCACTTCGCTGCCCAGCGCGCGATACACCGTCGCCATTTCCAGGCCGATGATGCCGCCGCCGACGACGAGGAGCTTTTTCGGCACTTCGGCCAGCTCCAGCGCATCGGTGGAATCCATGATGCGCGGGTCGTCCCACGGGAAGTTCGGCAGCTTCACCGCCTGCGAACCGGCCGCGATGATGCACTGCTCGAAACGCAGCAGCTGCGTCTTGCCGTCGTCGCCGGTGATCTCCAGTTCGTTGGGCGACACGAATTTCCCGACGCCCTGCACCGAACGCACCTTGCGCTGCTTGGCCATGCCGGCCAGGCCCTTAGTGAACTGCGACACGACCTTGTTCTGCTTGAAGTCGCGCAGCTTGTCGAGGTCGATCTTCGGCTTGCCGAAGCTGATGCCGATGTCGGCCGAATGCGCGGCTTCCTCGATCAGCGCCGCCGCGTGCAGCAGCGCCTTCGACGGGATGCAGCCGACGTTGAGGCAAACGCCGCCAAGCGTGGCGTAGCGTTCGACGATGACGGTATCGAGGCCGAGGTCGGCCGCGCGGAACGCGGCGGTGTAGCCGCCGGGACCCGAGCCGAGCACGACCACGCGGCATTCGATGTCGGCCTTGCGACCGGTACCGAGCGCGGGCTTGGGCGCCTCGCTCGGCGGCGCGGCCGGGGACGGCGCGACCGGCGGCTTCGTCTGCTCGGGGGACGGCGCGGCGGCGGCCGGCGCGGGGGCTTCGGCCGGCTTCGGCACGGCGGCTTCGCCGGCGCCTTCCAGCACGACGATCACGGCGCCCTCGGCGACCTTGTCGCCGACCTTCACCTTGATCTCCTTCACCACGCCTTCGTCGGACGACGGGACTTCCATCGTCGCCTTGTCCGATTCCAGTGTGACCAGGCCCTGGTCCTTCTTCACCGTATCGCCGACGGCGACGAGCAGCTCGATCACCGGTACGCCGTCGTAGTCGCCGATGTCCGGCACCTTGACTTCAATGGTCGCCATTGTGGGGTTCTCCTGCGGCTCAGCCGGTGGCGCCGGCGAGCGTCTGTTCCAGTTGCACGTCGAGTTCGTCGAGCGATTCCTCGAGCTCGCGCCAGCGCTTGTAGCGTTTCTCGTCGCTATCGTCGGTGGCCTCGATCAGCAGGCCGACCTGTTCCATGAGTTCGGCCGTGGGGCCGCAGCCGGGCTGCAGGCCGCTGACGCGCAGCGACCCGCCGGCCGCCGCATCGTCCACGACGAACAGCAGCACCTCGCCCTCGTGGAACTGCGCGGTGCGATCGGCCGGGACCTGCGTGCTCAGCGCACGCTGCCAGTCGGCGACGACGCGACGCGCGAGCGCGGCCGGCATCGGCACTTCGATCACCTCGGGCTGCTGGCCGATGCGCAGTTCGCGCTTGCCGCCGCTCCACACTTCGATGCGTTCGTCGGCCTGCGTGTAGCGCAGGCGCCAGTCGCCCTCGCCTTCGCCGGCGAACAGCTGCACGCCGCTTTCGGCGCTGCGCGCGGGCAGGCGGGTCAGGCTGAGCACGGGCTTGTCGCCGCCGAAGAACAGCTGCTCCACGGCGGTGCCGTAGTTCTCCGTCGCCGGCGGCCAGCCGCGGCCGAGGTCCAGCGCGCACGCCTCGTCGGCGTGCGCGGCGGACGTCGTCGCGAGGGCGGCGAAGGCCGCCAGCGTCAGGCCCAGCGCGCGGAACGTCACAGCAGCACGCGCCGCATGTCGGCCAGCAGCTGCGCCAGGTACGCGGTGAAGCGCGCGGCGGCGGCGCCGTCGATGACGCGGTGGTCGTAGCTCAGCGACAGCGGCAGGATCAGGCGCGGCGCGAACTGCTTGCCGTCCCACACCGGACGGATCGCCGACTTCGACACGCCGAGGATCGCGACTTCCGGTGCATTCACGATCGGGGTGAACTTGGTACCGCCGATGCCGCCCAGCGAGCTGATCGAGAAGCAGCCGCCGCTCATGTCGGCCGGGCCCAGCTTGCCGTCGCGCGCCTTCTTGGCGAGTTCGGCGGTTTCCTGGGCGATCTGCAGCACGCCCTTCTTGTCCACGTCGCGCACGACCGGCACGACCAGCCCGTTCGGCGTGTCGGCGGCGAAGCCGATGTGGAAGTACTTCTTCATCACCAGGTTCTCGCCGGAACCATCGAGCGATGCGTTGAAGGTCGGGTACTTCTGCATCGCCGCGACCGACGCCTTCATCAGGAAGGCGAGCATGGTGAGCTTGACGCCGCTCTTCTCGTTTTCCTTGTTGAGCGCGACGCGCAGCTCTTCCAGGTCGGTGATGTCGGCATCGTCGTGCTGCGTGACGTGCGGGATCATCGCCCAGTTGCGCGCGAGGTTCGCGCCGGACAGCTTCTGGATGCGCGACAGCGGCTTGCTTTCGATCTCGCCGAACTTGGCGAAGTCGACCTTCGGCCACGGCAGCAGGTTGAGGCCGCCGCCACCGGCGACCGGCGCGGCACCGGCCGACGGCGCGGCGCCGCCTTCCATCACCGACTTCACGAATTTCTGCACATCCTCGCGGCTGATGCGGCCACCGCGCTCGCTGCCGGCGACGTGCGACAGGTCCACGCCGAGCTCGCGCGCGAACAGGCGCACTGCCGGGCTGGCGTAGGGCACCTTGTCGGGCATCAACTCGCCCGAGTCGAAGGTGACCGGCGGGCTGCGCGGCGGCATCGCTTCCGGATCCACGCCCGGACGCGAGGCGTCGATCGAGGCCTGGGCGATGCGGTCGGGCTGCTGCGGCACGACGACGGGCTCGACCTTGGCACCGGTCTCGGCGGTCTTGACCTGCTGCGACGGCGCGGCCGGCTCGGCACGCGCGGGCGCGGCGGCCTTGGCCGGAGCCGGAGCCTGAGCGGCGGCGGGCTGCGGCACTTCGGCGGCCGGCGCTCCGTCGGTCGGCTCGATCAGCGCCACGACGCTGCCTTCGGCCAGCTCGTCGCCGATCTTGACCTTGATCTCGCGGATGACGCCGGCGAACGGCGCCGGAACCTCCATGGTGGCCTTGTCCGATTCCAGCGTGACCAGTCCCTGGTCCAGCTTCACCGTGTCGCCGACCGCGACCAGCAATTCGATCACCGGCACGCCGTCGTAGTTCCCGATGTCGGGAACGCGTGCTTCTTTGAGCTCAGCCATGTGTGGGGGGTCCCGCAGACGCGAAAACCCTATTGTGCGGTTTGCCGGCCCATGCGCCAACCGCGCCGGCCGTACGTCACGGTATCCAGTACCTAACGTGTCCTTTCGCCGGCCGGTTCCGCCCGGGCGGCCTGTTCGGCGGCATCGGCGGCGGGCGTGCCGCCGTCCGCGCGGCGCGACTCCAGCAGGCCCAGCGGCTGGCCGCCGGGCAGGCGGAATTCCAGCGCATCGTCGATCCGGTCGAGTTCGGCCAGCCGCCCGCACAACGCCTGCGCACGCTTCTCCAGCGCCCGGGCGCGCGGTTCAACACGGGCGTCGATCTGCGCGTCGAGGTCCTCCAGCCGCTTCAGCCGCGACGCGTCGCCGCTGAAGGCCGCGCCGATCGCGCCGGACACGATGTCGCCGATCATGCTCGGGATCACCTCGGCCACCGCCTCGCCGATGCCGTCGCCCAGCTCGCGTCCGTTGAAGCGGGTCGCGGTGACCGAACGCGCCAGCCGTGCGTCGATCTGCGCACGCGCGCGATCCAGTTTCTGCTGCACGAGCTTCGGATCGCTGGCGAAACCCGCCGCCACCTCGCCCAGCACGGTGAAGGCGATGTCGGCGGCGTCGCGGCCGATGGCCTGCGCCTCGGGCATCGCCGCACGCGCGCCCTTCTCGAAGTCGGCGATGCGCTGGCGGTCGGCGGCGTTCAACCCGACCCAGCGGTCGTCGACGAACAGCCGGCCCTGGCGCATGACGATCGCGTGGGGCGTACCCGCCTCGCGCGTGAGGATGACGCTGCGTTCGTCGATGGTCAGGTCGTAGTCACTGTCGATGTCGCACGACGCATCGAGTTCGATCTCCGCCGCGGGCGCGATGTTCGCCGCGCACGCGGCGCACAGCACGCACGACGCTAACAGTCGATTCATGGAGCGCTTCCCCGTCCGGTCCGTGGCTTGCCATCTTGCCTCGGGCGCGGCGCGCTGTCCTCCACCGCACCCGCACGTTCGTCGGAAAGCCGTGGCGTGGAGCGTTCGTCAACGCCGGGGCGGCATGGTCAAGCGTGGTTCATCCAGCCCATGGCAGGCACGCGCGCAACGCGCGGCGACGTCCGCATCGCGAAAGTTCCGTGATCGCGCGATCGCGACGCAAGAACGGTTCATCGACCGATCGCTACGTTGGCCGCGCCTTTCGAAGGCTGCCTCCCCCAAGGCACGAATCCAATAACAGGAGATGTCTCCATGAAGCACTTTCGTCATTTGACCCTGGCCGTCGTGGCCACCCTCGCCATCGCGCCTGCCGCATTCGCGCAGGAGATCACCGGTCCGGACACCAGCGGCAAGCGTTTCGCGGTGGTCGGCGGCTACTCGCTGGCCGAGCCGACCAAGAACCCGCAGATCGACGGCACGCGCACCAACGTCGACGGCGACGGCGCCGCCACGCTGAGCGCGAACTACTACGTCACCGACAACATCGCCATTGAGGCGTGGGGCGCGGCCGACAAGTTCGGCAACCGCGTGCGCACGCCCAACGGCAAGATCGCCAGCGTCGACACGCAGCCCTACGCGCTGAGCGGCCAGTACCACTTCGGCAACACCCAGAGCATCGTGCGTCCGTTCGTGGGCCTGGGTTACTTCGAAGCCAACACCGACGGCGAGAAGGCCGAGCCGACCGGCGCGCTCGCCGGCCAGCGCATCGGCGTGGAAACCGCCAAGGGCGCGATGGCCACCGCCGGCGTGGACGTCAACATCACCCCGACCTGGTTCGCCCGCGCCGACGTGCGCTACATGCACGACACCACCGGCCAGCCGAACGTCACCGTCGACGGCACCAACGTCGGCAAGGCCGGACTGAACCCGGTCACCGTCGGCGTGGGCCTGGGCGCGCGCTTCTAAGGCGCCCCGCGTCGCATCGTTCCATGCACGGCGAAACGGGCCCCGTTTGGGGCCCGTTTCATGTCGGCCGCGGTACGTCGCCGACGCGCGCGCGGGGACAGCTCGACCGCGCGCTGAACGTATTCACGCCACGCTAACCGCCTCCCCGTAGGGTCGCGGTGATCCCCGGAATTCACCCCTGCGAGGAATTGCGCATGACCACGAAGCTCGACAAGCCCCTTCGTCGCGAGATCCAGATCGAGGAACGCGCCTACACCCTGACCATCGACGGCGATGGCCTGAAGCTGGTGGAGAAGGGCCGACGCAACGGCCAGGAGCTGCGCTGGGCCGACCTGGTGAACGGCAACGCGGCGTTGAACGCGGCGCTTTCGGCCAGCACCGAACGCTGATCCGCCGTGCCCGAAGGTCCCTCGATCGTCATCCTGCGCGAGGAGGCGGCGGGGTTCGAAGGGCGCCTGGTGACGCAGGTCGCCGGCAACAGCCGGCTGGACCTGCAACGCATGCGCGGTGAACGCATCACCGCGCTGTGCAGTTGGGGCAAGCATTTCCTGATCCGTTTTCCCGCGTTCACGATGCGCGTGCATTTCATGCTGTTCGGCAGCTACCGCATCAACGAACGCCGCGAAGCCGCGCCGCGCATGAGCCTGCGCTTCGACGATGGCGACGAACTGAACTTCTACGCCTGCTCGCTGCGCTACATCGAAGGCGACCTCGACACGGTCTACGACTGGAGTGCCGACGTCATGGCCGACGCCTGGGACCCGAAGCAGGCGCGACGCAAACTGCGCGCGCGGCCGGAGATGCTCGCCGCCGACGCGCTGCTCGACCAGACGATCTTTTCCGGCGTGGGCAACATCATCAAGAACGAGGTGCTGCACCGGATCCGCGTGCATCCGGAGAGCCGGGTGGGTGCGTTGTCCTCGCGCAAGCTCGGCGAACTGGTGACGCAGGCGCGCGAATACAGCTTCGATTTCCTGCGCTGGAAAAAGGCCTACGTGCTGCGCAAGCACTACCAGGTGCATACGAAGACGCTCTGCCCGCGCGACGGCCAGCGACTGACGTACCGGGCGAAGCTGGGACGCGCGCAGCGGCGGGCGTTTTTCTGCGAGCGGTGCCAGAAGCTTTACCGCCAGGAACGGGTCTAGAGGAACGGGGAACGAGGCGTCCTGGCTGTCTCTCGTTCCTCGTTCCCCTCCACGCTTTCCTCGCCCTCAGGGATGCTCCGCCTCCGCGTGCACCTTCTCGCGCCGGATCAGGTACAGGCCGCTGACGACGATGATCGCCGCGCCGATCCAGGTGATCGCATCGGGCAACACGCCCCAGAACGTGAGGTCGAACAGCACGCCCCATACCAGCGCGGTGTATTCCAGCGGGGCGATCGCGGACGCCTCGCCGAGGCGGAACGCCTCGGTGATCGCGTACTGTCCCAGCGCGCCGGCCACGCCGATGCCGGCGATCAGCCACAGGTCCTCGCGACGGATCGCCACCCAGTCCGGCCACGCCATCGCGCCCGCGCCGGCGGCGATCATCACCATCAGCCAGACCATCATCGACTGCGTACTGTCGGTGCGCGCGAGCACGCGCACGGTGATCGCGCTGACGGCGTACATCACCGCCGCGACGAGCACGGCGATCGCGGCCAGGCTGATCATGCCCTCGCCGGTGGGGCGCAGCAGGATGATCACGCCGACGAGGCCGACGACGATGGCGGCCCAGCGCCGCGGTCCGACCTTCTCGCCGAGCACCGGGACCGACAGCGCGGTGATCAGCAGCGGCGCGACGAAGAAGATCGAATAGGTCGTCGACAGCGGCAAGCGGGCAACGGCATAGACGAACGTCGCCATCATCGCCACGCCCAGCACGCCGCGCAGCAGGTGCAGCGACCAGCGCACGCGCAGCAGCGGCGCGATGCCGGCCGTGGCGATCGCCCACACCAGCACCAGCGGCAGGGACGCCGCACCGCGCAGCGACGCCACCTGGAACGGCGGATAGTGCGTGGCCAGCTGCTTCAGCCCCGCGTCCATCATCGCGAACATCGCCACCGCGACCAGCATGGTCAGCATGGCGCGGCCCTGTTGCGGATTGCGGGAGGGGGACATGGCGTGAACCGACGGGTGGGGTCGGCACTATACGGCGCGCGGGGGTTGGGGCGGCAGGGGCCGGATTCGTGTGTCTTTCCGCGCGGTGGGGCCGCTTTGATCGCTCTCGTTGTTGCCGTAAGGACGCGACGGCGAGGTGCGGAAACAATGCCCGCCTTTGAAGTCTTTGTAGCCTTTGTAGCCTTTGTAGCCCGGGTAAGCGAAGCGCACCCGGGAGCGCGTTCGCCTCTCCAACCCCGGGTGCGCTTCGCTTACCCGGGCTACAAGAGCAGCACCGTCTTCGCGGGCAATCCCGCCATCCCGGCCATGGCGCCACGCACCGGCTCCGCGTCGCCCTGCCCGACCATCCATGGCCGGGCGTTCGGCCGCGCGAGAGCCAGTGGCTCGCAAGCGCGCGGCCTCACCCCGCCGCATGCCGCAGGCTGTCGATATCGATCACGAACCGATACCGCACATCCGACTTCAACATCCGCTCGTACGCCTCGTTGATCTGGTCCATCCGGATCAGCTCGATGTCCGACGCCACGCCATGCTCAGCGCAGAAATCCAGCATCTCCTGCGTCTCCGCGATGCCGCCGATCATCGAGCCGGCCAGGCGCCGGCGCTTGCGGATCAGCACACCGGCGGCGACCGGCTCCGGGGCTTCCGGCAGGCCGAGCAGCACCATCGTGCCGTCGAGCTTGAGCAGGTTGAGGTACGCGTTGTAGTCGTGTTCGGCCGAGACGGTGTCGAGGATGTAATCGAAACGGCCGGCGAGCGCCTTGAACACGTCGCCATCGCGCGTCGCAGCGAAATCCCGAGCGCCCAGCGCGAGCGCATCGGCGCGCTTGGACTCGGACGTGCTCAGCACCGTGACGTGCGCGCCCATCGCCGCGGCCAGCTTCACCGCCATGTGGCCCAGTCCGCCCAGTCCGACGACCGCCACGCGATCGCCCGCCTTGACGCCGAAATGCTTCAGCGGCGAATACGTCGTGATGCCCGCGCACAACAGCGGCGCGGCGCGGTCGAGCGGGATGGAATCGGGGATACGCAGCACGTAGCCCGCATCGACCGTGATCTGCGTGGAATAGCCGCCGTAGGTCGGACGGGTGCGGTCCTGGCGGCGACGGTCGCCAGGATCGCGCTCGAAACTGTTGTACGTGCCGGTCATGCCGAAATTGCAGTACTGCTGCTCGCCGGCTTCGCACGAAGGACACGTGCGGCACGAATCGACGAAGCAGCCCACGCCGACCGCATCGCCGATCTTGAACGCGGCGACTTCGCTGCCGACCCTGGACACGCGGCCGACGATCTCGTGGCCCGGCACCATCGGGAACACCGAGCCGCCCCAGCCGTCGCGCGCCTGGTGGATGTCGGAGTGGCACACGCCGCAGTAGAGGATGTCGATGAGGACTTCGTGCGGACCGGGCTCGCGGCGCTCGATGGCGAATGGAACGAGCGGCGTGGTCGCGCCGAGCGCGGCGTAGGCGGGCGTCTTGGACATGGGGATTCCTGAGAATGCGGCGGATGACGGGAAGTCTAGTCGCGCCGGCATGCGCGCACCGTGCGCCAATGGTCGGCATGGCGTCGACACAGCGTTCCAACGCTGCACCTTCGCGCCCGCTGCGCTACCCTTTGCGCCCCCGAAACCGTCCACGGAGCCGCTCATGCCTTCCTTCGACATCGTCTCCGAAGTCGACAGCCACGAACTGACCAACGCCGTAGACCAGGCCAACCGCGAGCTCGGCACGCGCTTCGATTTCAAGGGCGTGGACGCGAAGTTCGTGCTCGAGGACCAGGTCATCACGCAATCGGCGCCGAGCGATTTCCAGCTCAAGCAGATGAACGACATCCTGCGTGCGCGGCTCATCGCGCGCGGCATCGACGTGCGCTGCCTGGAGTTCGGCGACGTGGAAACCAACCTGGCCGGCGCGCGGCAGAAGATCACGGTGAAGCAGGGCATCGAGCGCGAGCTGGCGAAGAAGATCCAGGGCTCGATCAAGGACGCCAAGCTCAAGGTCGACAGCCAGATCAACGGCGACAAGCTGCGCGTGACCGGCAAGAAACGCGACGACCTGCAGGCGGCGATCGCGCTGCTGCGCGGCGTCGAATTCGAGCGTCCGCTGCAGTTCGAAAACTTCCGCGACTGACGCGCGTGGACGTCGAAGACCCCATCGCCGCGACCCGCCGCTGGCTGGAACGCGCGGTGATCGGGCTCAACCTGTGCCCGTTCGCGAAAGCCGTGTACGTGAAGCAGCAGGTGCGTTTCGTGCTCAGCGAGGCGACCACGCCGGACGCGCTGCTGGACGAGCTCGCCTCCGAACTGTCGCTGCTCGCGCGTACGGATCCCGACGTCGTGGACACCACGCTGCTGGTGCATCCGCGCGTGCTGGCGGACTTCCTCGACTACAACGATTTCCTCGATCGCGCTGATGCTGCGGTCGCGGCGCTGGGCCTGGAAGGCGAGATCCAGGTCGCGAGCTTCCATCCGCAGTACCGGTTCGCCGGCACGTATGCCGACGAGATGGGCAACTTCACCAACCGCTCGCCGTATCCGACGCTGCATCTGTTGCGCGAGGCGAGCATCGATCGGGCGGTGGCGGCGTTTCCGGATCCTGACGTGATCGTGGAGCGGAACATCGCGACGCTGGAGAAGCTGGGGCCTGAGGGCTGGGACCGGTTGATGGAGTGATCCCTTCCCTTCTCCCTGCGGGAGAAGGTGCCCGGAGGGCGGATGAGGGGCGACGAAGGGGCAAGGTCGAAGCTCGCGGCACTCACCGCACCTGCTTTTCGTACGCTTCCCTTCCGTTACCCCTCACCCCACCCCTCTCCCGAGGGAGAGGGCCTTCAATCACAGGCTTTCAGCGCCGGCTCGATCAACGCCCGCGCATGCACCAGAGAATCGACGATGCGATGGCCGAGCGCGCGCACGGCGTCGTCGGGAATCACCAGGTCCGGCACCTGGATCGGCGTCATGCCCGCCGCGAGCGCGGCGCGCACGCCGGGCACGGAATCCTCCAGCACGACGCAGTCGGACGGCGACACGCGCAGGCGCTGCGCGGCGAGCAGGTAGATGTCCGGCGCGGGCTTGGTGTGCCGCACCTCGTTGCCGGCGACCACCTCGTCGAAATGCGGCAGCAGGCCGGTCGTGGTGAGCTTCTGCAGCGCGCGCTCGCGGCGCGTCGAGGTGACGACCGCACGCGGGATGCCGCGCTCCTCCAGCAGCGCGAGCAGCTCCAGCACGCCCACCTTCAACGGCAGGCCCGCCTCGACGTGCGCGTCGTAGCGCACCTGCAGGCCGTGCAGCAGCGCCTGCAGCATGTCCTCGTCGCCCAGGCGCGCGCGCAGCAGCTCATGGCACGCACGATCGGAAAGCCCGACGAACGACAGCCACAGCGCGTCCTCGAGTTCGAGCCCCAGCTCCTGCGACGCCTCGCGCCAGCACTGCAGCAGCGCGCGTTCGCTTTCGATCATCAGGCCGTCCATGTCGAACAGCACCGCGGCGGGCGTGAAGTCCACGGGCGCGAGAAGGCTCATGCATTGGCTCCGAAGAGGATGTCGAGATCGCCGGCGTCCAGCAAACGCCAGCGGCCGGCGGGCAGGTCGCCGAGCGAAAGTCCGCCGATGCGGCTGCGATGCAGCGCCTCGACGTGGTTGCCGACCGCCGCGAACATGCGCCGCACCTGGTGGTAGCGGCCTTCGGTCAGCGTCAACGCGGCGTGGCGCGCATCGTGCACGTGCAGCGCGGCGGGCGCGAGCGGCGTGGTGTCCGATTCGAGCATCAGCGTGCCGCTGGCGAACACCGCGCCTTCGTCGCCGCGCAGGTCCTGCGCGAGCGTCGCCTCGTACACCTTCGCCAGCTTCGCCTTGGGCGAGACGATGCGATGCAGCAGCGCGCCGTCGTCGGTCATCAGCAGCAGGCCGCTGGTGTCGCGATCGAGCCGGCCCACGCTCGACAACAGCGGCGAACGCAGGCGGAAGCGCGGCGGCAGCAGGTCGTAGATGACGCGGCCGGGATCCTTCGTCGAACACGTGTAGCCGACCGGCTTGTGCAGCATCAGCGTCATGCCGGGCGGCGGATCGAGCGGTTCGCCGTCGACGCGGATGGCGTCGTGACCGACCTTGTCGTCGGCGTACAGCACCTCGCCCTGCGGATCGGTGATGCGGCCTTCGCGGAACATCGCCGTCACGTCCTTGCGGCTGCCGTAGCCGAGGTTGGCGATGAGTTTGACGAGCTTCATGCAGTGGATCCCTGTTGCGAGCGCACGGCTTCGACCACCTTGAAAGCACCTTCCTGCGCGACGATGCGTGCGCGCCCGAAGCGCGCGTCCAGCTCGGACTCGTAGGGCAGATGGCGGTTCGCCACCAGCCACAACCGCCCGCCCGGCTTCAGCGCCTGCGCTGCGACGGCGATGAAACGGCGGCCGATGTCGGGGCGGTCCGCGCGGCCCTGCGCATGGAACGGCGGATTGCAGACCACCACGTCGAATGCGCCGTCCACGCCACGCGTGACGTCATGCCAGTGGAAACCGAGCGCGGCGCGATCGGCGAACGGCGCGAGGTTCACGCGCGCGAGATCCAGCGCGCGTCGTTCGGCTTCGTACAAATCGACGGCGCGGATGCCCGGACAGCGCGTGAGCAGTTCCACCGAGAGATAGCCGTAACCGGCGCCCAGATCCGCCGCGTGCCCGGCGAGATCGTGCGGCAGGTGTTCGGCAAGCAGGCGCGAGGCCGCATCGATGCGGTCCCAGGCGAACACGCCGGGGCGGCTGATGAAGCGGCCCTCGGCGACCGGTCGCGGCGCGTCGGCCTGGGCCCATTGCGCGGCAAGCGCGGCGTCGGCCGGGCCGTCCAGGGGCGCGGTCCAGAACACGCGGCACTTGTTCTTCGACAGGCTCGCGACGGCGCCGGCGATGCGCTCCAGGTCCGCTTCGCCCGACCTCGCGCCTTCGTTGTTCGCAAGGCAGGCGACGATGCGACCGCCCGGCGCGCAGCGCGCGACGGCGCGTGCGAACAGCGCGCGCGCTTCGTCGCGTTGGCGCGGCGGCAGCACGAGAACGAGCGGAAAACGCGTGGTTTCGTCCTCGTCGGCGCGCGTCATGCCGGAGCGTTCGAGCGCATCGGCCGCGGGCCGGAAGCTCTGTTCGCAACGCAGTCCGGGCCAGGCGCGCTGGTGCAGCGGCCAGCCATCGCGCGCGCGCAGGAACAACGCACCGCCGGAAGACGGCCACGCGAGCGAACCGTCGATGAACGGCAGGAACAGGGTTTCCAGTGCGACGTCGCCGTCTTCGGCGCGCATGGGCGGGTCCGGGGCTGCGTGAAAGGTGATCGCCGTCAATTCTACCTGTGCGCGATGCGGCATCCGCGCGCGGTTTCATGCCGATTCAACGCCGCGCGGGCCACCATCGCGTGCAAAGGCCCAGAAGGAGAACCGCGATGCGCGCCCTCTTCGTCGGCGGAACGGTCGACAACAGCGAACTGGACATGGACGGCGCCGAGCCGCCGCTGCACTACCCCGAGAACACCGGCGGTGGCCGGCCGCGCTATCGGTTGCACCAGATCGGCGTGCGCGACGGCGAGATCGCCTATGCCGTCTACGGCGCGCCGGATCTGGCGACCGAGGAAGTCGATCGGGTGATCGAGGAGCGGGACTATCCGCGGCGCTTCGGTGCGCAGCCGCAGGGAGTGGTGCAGTAGCGCGATCCGGTTGCGATGCGTTTGCAGCATTTGTAGCCCGGGTAAGGCCGCAGGCCGCACCCGGGTTGCAGCAACGGCGAGGCAATCCCGGATGCGCTGCGCTTACCCGGGCTACAGGAGCTTGCTAGCCCTGTAGTTCGCGCAACGTCACCGACGGCGGCGCATCCAGCACGCGCCGCGTCGCGAACATGCCCGCGAGCAGCGCCGCGAGCACGCCCGCCACCGCGCCGACCGCGGCCATGCGCCAGTCCGCTTCCCACGGCAGGTCGAACACCTGCGTGGCGACCACGCCCGCCAGCAACGACGCAGCAATCGCCGCCGTGAGTCCCGACAGCAGGCCGATCGCCGTGAACTCCGACGCCTGCGCCAGCCGCAACTGCCGCCGGCTGCCGCCGATCGCGCGCATCACGCCGCCTTCGAGCAGCCGCTCGTCCTGGCTCGCGCTCACCGCGGCCATCAGCACCAGCAGGCCGGCGGCGAGCGAGAAGTAGAAGACCACTTCCACCACGGTCGAGACCTGGTCGGCCGTGCTGCGCACCTGCTTGAGCACGGCGTCGATGTCGATCACCGACAGGTTCGGGAAGCGCTCGACCAGCTCGGCGGTGAAGCGCGTGCGCTGCGGCGGGACGCTCACCGCGGTGATGTGGCTGGCCGGGAAACCGTCGAGCGAACCGGGCGAGGCGATCACGAAGAAGTTCGGACGGAAGCTCTCCCACTCCACGCTGCGCAGGCTGGTGATCGTCGCCTCGAACGCCTGGCCGGCGATGTCGAACGCGATGCGGTCGCCGATCTTCCAGCCCAGCCGCTTGGCGAATTCCTCCTCGACGGAGACTTCGGGTTTGGCGGGCTTGCCCGTCCAGAACTCGCCTTCGGTGACGCGGTTGTCGTCGCGAAGCCGGTCTGCGACGGACAGGTTGAACTCACGTTCGGCCAGCCGCTGCGCGCGTGCGCCCTGCTCCTCGTAATCCTTGCCGGTGACGGGCTTGCCGTTGTGCTCGACCAGGCGCCCGCGGATCATCGGATACAGCGTCGGCGCGGCCACGCCCTGTTCGGCGATGAACGCACGCACTGCGTCGACCTGGTCGTCCTGCACGTTGATGATGAAGCGGTTCGGCGCATCGCTTGCGAGCGCGAGCTGCCAGCGGTCCAGCAGGTCCGTGCGCACGAAGGTCAGCAGCAGCAGCGCCATCAGGCCCAGGCCGAGCGCCGACACCTGCGCGATGCTCGTGCCGGCGCGACGGCTCACGTTCGCCAGGCCGTAGCGAAGGCTGCCGCGCAGGCGCGACCGCACGCGCCGCACCACGACGATCAGCGCCCACGCCAGCAGCGCGAGCACCAGCAGCGTCGCGGCGATGCCGCCGAGCATCGAGAAACCCAGCGCGGCCGAACCGGCTTTCCACCACAGCAGCGCGGCGAGCCCGACGAAGCCGGCGATGCCGACCAGCCACGCGCTCGGCTCGGTGGGATCGAGGTCGCGACGCAGCACGCGCAAGGCCGGCACGCGACGCAACGCCAGCACCGGCGGCGCGCCGAAGGCCATCAGCACCACCAGCCCGACGCCATAACCCTGCAAGGCCGGCATCCAGCCCGCCGGCGGAATCGACAGCTTCAGCGCCTGCGCGAGCCAGCCGCCGATCGCCCACTGCAGCGCGAACGCGAGCAGCACGCCGATGGTGCTGGCGACGACGCCGAGCATCAGCAGTTCGCCGACCTGGATGCCGACCAGCGTGCGTTGGCTCGCGCCGAGGCAGCGCATCACCGCGGTGCCGGACAGATGCCGTGCGCTGTGACGCCGCGCGGCCATCGCGACCGCGACGGCGGCGAGCACGACGGAGACGAGCGCGGCGAGACCGAGGAAGCGGCCGGCACGGTCGAGCGCGGAGCGGATCTCCGGCCGCGCGTCGGCGATGGTTTCCAGGCGCTGCCCGCGTCCGAGCGCCGGCTTCGCCTTCGCGACGAAGGTCTCCACCGCGGCGGCAGGCCCGGCGACGACGAGGCGGTAGCGGATGCGGCTGCCTTCCTGCACGAGGCCGGTGGACGGCACGTCGGCGAGGTTGAGGAACACCTTCGGCGCGACGTTGAAGTAGTCGAGCGCCGCGTCGGGTTCCTGCACCACCAGCGCCGCCAGGCGCAGGCGCGCGTCGCCCAGCGAGATCTCGTCGCCGGGCTTCGCGCCGAGCGTGTCGGCGCCGGCGCGGCTCATCCACACGGTGCCGCGCGCGGGCACGCCGCCCGCATCGCGTTCGACATGGTCGGTGCCGGCGATGCGGAACGCGCCACGCAGCGGGAAGCCTTCGCCCAGCGCGCGCAGGTCGCCGAGCTGCAGGCGTTCGCCGACGCGGATCATCGTCTGCAGCTCGATGGTTTCCGTGCGTTGCAGCGCCGGCACGTTGGCCGCGTCGCGCACCGCGCCGACGATGGGCGAATCGGCGCGCACCACGGCATCGCCGCCGAGCAGGCGGTTGGCTTCGATCGCGAGCGCGCGTTCGGCGCGATCGGTGACGAAGCCGACCGCCGTCACCGCCAGGACGGCGAGCACCAGCGCGGCGATCAGGATGCGCACGTCGCCGGCCGCGAGATCGCGCCGCAACTGGCGCCAGGCCAGCGCGACGATGCCGTTGCCCGGCTTCATGACGCCACCAGCCGGCCGCTGTCGAGGCGGAGCAGGCGACCGCAGCGCGAGGCGAGGTGTTCGTCGTGCGTGACCAGCACCAGCGTCGTGCCTGCGTGCGCGTTCAGTTCGAACAGCAGTTCGATGATGGCCTGGCCGGTGTGCGTGTCGAGGTTGCCGGTGGGTTCGTCGGCGAACAGCAGCGACGGCCGCGTGACGAACGCGCGCGCGAGCGCGACGCGCTGCTGCTCGCCGCCGGACAGCTGGCGCGGGTAGTGGTCCAGGCGCTGGCCGAGGCCGACCTTCTCCAGGATCGCGCGAGCCGGCGCATCGACCTCGCGGTCGCCGCGCAGTTCCAGCGGCAGCATCACGTTCTCCAGCGCGGTGAGCGACGGCAGCAGCTGGAAGTTCTGGAACACGAAGCCGACCTTCTCGCCGCGCACGCGCGCGCGACCATCTTCATCCAGCGTGGACAGCGTTTCGCCGTCGAGCACCACGCGCCCGTCGCTGGGCGTGTCCAGCCCTGCAAGCAGCGACAGCAGCGTGCTCTTGCCCGAGCCGGACGCTCCGACGATCGCCACCGTATCGCCGGGCGCGATGTCGAACGACACCTCGCTCAGGATCGTCAGCTCGCCAGAAGGCAGCATCACGCGCTTGCCCAGCGCGCTCACCTGAAGCGCGGCTTGTGCGCGTGTGCGCGGTGCGATGGAATGGGCCATGTTCGTCCTTATGCTGTGTTCGTTCATCGTGTCCAGCTGTACATCCATTCTTGGGAGCGCGGATTAAATGTTCTTTAAGACGACCAATGCCCGCGGTTCAGCCGCCGCACTGTCCGGATATGCCGGTTTTGCGCATCGGGTTCAATGTGCCATCGGCTGGGTCGCGGCGCTGTCGCTGATGCTGGCGGTCGCATTCCCGGCCTTCGCCCAGCCCGCGGCGAAGGCCGCGCCCGCGCCGCAGGCGGTCCGCACCGTACTGGTGATGGGCGATTCGCTGTCGGCCGGATACGGGCTGGCGGCCTCGCAGGGCTGGGTGTCGCTCACCGCCGACCGCATCGCGAAGACCAAACCCGGCTGGCGCGTGGTGAACGCGAGCATCAGCGGCGAGACCACCGCCGGTGGCGCCGCGCGCATCGACGGCGAACTCAAGCGCAACAAGCCGGCGGTGGTGGTGATCGAGCTCGGCGCGAACGATGGCCTGCGCGGCCTGCCGCTGGCGCAATCGCGTGCGAACCTGGATCGCATGATCACCGCGTCGAAGAAAAGCGGCGCGAAGGTGCTGCTGATCGGCATGCGCATGCCGCCCAACCTCGGTCGCGAATACACGCAGGGCTTCAGCGAGAACTACAACGCGCTGGCGAAGCAGCACGGCGTGGCGTTGCTACCGTTCCTGCTGGAACCGATCGCGCTGGATCGCAACGCGTTCCAGGACGACAACCTGCATCCGGTCGCGAGCGCGCAACCGAAGCTGCGCGATCACGTGTGGACGCAGCTCGCGCCGCTGTTGCGCTGAGTGCGTTCGATCGCATGCACGACGCATTCGCCCGCTCGACCCCGACGAACGGTATTGCATTCGCTTTTTCGAACGCGTAACGTGCGCGCCCTTCGTTGCACACAAACCATCACGATCTTCGTCACGCCATGAAATCCTTCGCCCACATCGCAAAGCACATCGCACTGCGGCCCATCGGCTGCTGCGGTTTCGTGCGCGCGCCGTGGCTGCGCGACGAAACGGTCCGATACGACTGATCTTCCTGAGGGAGATCGGTCACCCCGATCTCCCCGAGGCAACGCGAACGCCCTCGGTCCGTACCCGGGGGCGTTTTGTTTTCCAGCGTTCGCAAAGGCCAACCACACACGATCACAACGCGATTGCATCGCGCATCCCGAAGCATCCGGAACATGCTGGTTTCGATGAGGGGAATGCCGTGAAGCGCATCAGCGCTGCGCCTGGATGCTTCGGCGCGGGCGGCGGGCGGTTGCATTCGCACACAGGATTGGCGTCACGGCACATCGCTTGCGGTGGATCGCGACGCCAATGAACGACGCACCATGCGAAACGTCCACAGCGGCGCAGGTTCGCGGCGGAAGCCGTGCCTGCCCGGTGCGCGCGGCATTGCCGTGGCGCATGCCGGGGATGGATTGCAGTGCGTCGTGCTTGGACAGTAGCTCAGAGGTAGAGCAATGGCGCATGCCATTGGCCGCCGGTTCGATTCCGGCTTGTCCACCACTGGATAGCTCAGTCGGGTAGAGCATCAGGTCCGAAGCCTGAGAGTCGCGGGTTCGATTCCCGCTCCAAACGACCTTTCACGTCGTTACATCGGGACGAAAGTCCCTCCATCGGAAACGCCCCTTGCGGCGTTCCGTGTCGCATCCGGCTTCATGCGGATGCGATCGGAATATCGCAGCGGTGGATCCGCCGGGCCGTCGCCCTCGCGCATGCGTGCGCTGGCTGCACGGATTCGGTCGCAGGCGATGTCGGTCTGCGACGCGATCCAGGTCGCCATCGCATCGAATGCATCGGGCGCGACGTGCTCCGCGGATTCGACGTCCGGGGCGTTTCCAACTTTTTCCTGCGTCGCGGCGCTTTCGCCGGGACGCCAATCAAACGCGGCAACCGGTCCCTCGCGCACCAAGCGGATCGAAACATCAGAGCCAATAACAAGGAGGACATTCCAATGTTCTGGACCAAGAAGGTCGTGATCGGCGACGGCGAGCGCGGCCTGGTGTATCGCAACCGTCAATTCGAAGGCGTCATCGCGCCGGGCGTGCACACGTGGTTCGACCCGTTCGGCGCGGTCGAGGTGAAGGTGCACAACATCGCGCTGCGCGCCGAGTACGTCGGCAGCGACGAGAACGCGCTGATCGACGCGCTGGGCACGTGCCTGGCCGCCACGTTCGTGCTCGCCGACATCGGCGTGGACGAAGTCGGCCTGGTGATGAAGAACGGCCGCCTGGAGGAAATCCTCGCGCCGGGTTCGCGCCGGTTGTACTGGAAGGGCCCGATTGCGATCGAGGTGCGCACGCTCGCGCTGCAGGACGAGCCGGATGTGCCGAACGACGTCGCGACGCGTCTGCGCCAGCTCGGCGTGCTGGAGAAGGTCGCCGTCGTGCTGCCGGTCCCGGCCGAGTTCGCCGGCCTGGTGTTCGTCGACGGCAAGCTCGTGCGCGTCGTGGGCGCGGGTTCGTACGCCTTCTGGAATTTCCGGAAGAACGTCGTGGTGCAGGCGGTCGACCTGCGCGTGCAGTCGCTCGAGGTCTCCGGCCAGGAGCTGCTTACGCGCGACAAGGTCAGCCTGCGCGTGAACCTCGCCGCAAGCGTGCGCATCGTCGATCCGGTCGCCGCGATCACGAAGGTCGGCAAGTACGCCGAGTACGTGTATCGCGAGCTGCAGTTCGGCCTGCGAAAGGCGGTCTCCGCCAAGACGCTGGACGAACTGCTCGGCGACAAGGCATCGCTCGACGCCGACATCTTCGGCTACGTGCGCGGCCGCGTCGGCGAGGTCGGTGCCCTGCTGCTCGGCGTGGGCGTGAAGGACGTGATCCTGCCGGGCGAGATGAAGGAGATCCTCAACAGCGTCGTGCAGGCGGAAAAGTCGGCGCAGGCCAACGTGATCCGTCGTCGCGAGGAGGCGAACGCCACGCGTTCCCTGCTCAACACCGCGAAGCTGATCGAGGAGAGCCCGGTACTGATGCGCCTGAAGGAGCTGGAAGCTCTGGAGAAGGTGACCGAGAAGATCGACAAGCTCACCGTGTTCGGCGGCCTGGACGGCGTGATGAAGCAGCTGGTGAGCCTCAAGCAGTAAGCTTCCGTGCGGGGCGAACGGATACGCGCCGCACGGTTTTTCACAAGGAATGGAACCATGAACACGCAACACGCTTCATTCGACCTGCTGCACGCCGAAGGTGCGACCACGCCGATCAAGGGCTGGACGCACGGCGTGCCGGTCGAGGACCAGGCGCGGCAGCAGCTGCGCAACATCACCACCCTGCCCTTCGTCGGGCCGTGGGTCGCGGTGATGCCCGACGTGCACCTGGGCATCGGCGCGACGGTGGGATCGGTCGTGCCGACGAAGGGCGCGATCATCCCGGCCGCGGTCGGCGTCGACATCGGCTGCGGCATGGCCGCGGTTCGCACGACGCTGCGAGCCGACGACCTGCCCGACGACCTGTCGCTGCTGCGCAACTCCATCGAGCGCAGCGTCCCGGTCGGCAACGGTCCGGGCGGCGAGCACCGCCGGATTCCCGACAGCGTGGAGACGGCGCTGGAGAAGTCCAACCTCGTCGCGCGGCTGGCGAAGATCCGCCAGAAGCATCCGAAGATCCGTCCGGACAAGCTCGATCGCCAGATCGGCACGCTCGGCGGCGGCAACCACTTCATCGAGATCTGCCTGGACGAGGCCGATCGCGTGTGGGTGATGCTGCATTCGGGTTCGCGCGGAACCGGCAACCTCATCGGCACGTACTTCATCGAACTGGCGCGTCGCGAGCTGGAGAAGCGCGTGCTCGGTTTCCACGTGCCCGATCGCGACCTCGCGTTCTTCCTCGAAGGCGAGCCGCTGTTCGACGAGTACGTCGAAGCGGTCTCGTGGGCGCAGGACTACGCGCGTGTGAACCGCGAGGCGATGATGGCGCGCGTGCTGCACGAGATGCGCCACCGCCTGCCGAAGTTCCAGACGGAGAAGTCGGCGGTGAACTGCCATCACAACTACGTGCAGCGCGAGGACCACTTCGGCGAATCGTTGCTGGTCACGCGGAAGGGCGCGGTCAGCGCGCGTGAGGGCGAGCTCGGCATCATCCCGGGCAGCATGGGCGCACGCAGTTTCATCGTGCGCGGCAAGGGCAACGCGGACAGCTTCCACAGCTGCAGCCACGGCGCCGGCCGCGTGATGAGCCGCACCGCCGCACGCGCACGAATCACGCTGAAGGAGCATCGCGAGGCCACCGCGCACGTCGAATGCCGCAAGGACGCGGGCGTGATCGACGAGTCGCCCGCCGCGTACAAGGACATCGACGCGGTGATGGCGGCGCAGCGCGACCTGGTGGAGATCGTGCATACGCTGCGGCAGGTGGTGTGCATCAAGGGGGGAGCGGCCGCGCTTGCGCGCCACTGGCGCGCGCGGCCGCGAACGACCGGCCATGGATGGCCGGGCCGGGCGATCCGAAGCCGGTGTGTGACGCCAGGGATGGCAGTGGCAGCCCGTTCGAAGCCCGTGCTTCGCGGCACTGCCGCGTGGCCTGCCGAACGCCTGGCCATGGATGGCATCGTTCGCGTCCTTCGAAGCGGCGCTTCATTCGAAGCGGCGCTTCGACCCCTATCAAGCAGCCTCTGTAGCCCGGGTAAGCGAAGCGCACCCGGGGTTTCAGCCGCCTCAGCGCAGGCTCCCGGGTGCGCTTCGCTTACCCGGGCTACAAGGGCCACAAGCCACTCTCCCGCTGGGAGAGGGACTCAAAGCATCACGCCAAACCAGCCGGCATCTCCGCATCCTGCCGCATCAACCGCACCACGCCCTGCCACGCCAGCGACACCGCGAGGCAGCCGACCAGCAGGCCGGCCCAGTCGGCCGATTGAGGCGACAGCGTCGGCCACATCCGGGCGAAGGCGGGCAGCCACTGCGCGCCGTACGCGCCCACCACCGCGATCGCCGCCAGCGCGAACACCGTCGCCAGCACGCGAAGCAGCCAGCGCTCCAGCAGCTCGCCGGCGGCCGGCGTGCCTTCCACGTGGCGCACGATCTGCGCGGCGAGGTCGTAAGGCACCGACTCCATCGCCGGCGTGCGCAATGCGCGCGCGATCAGGCGGTATTCGGCCAGTCGCGAATCGGCGGGATCGAGCGGCAGGCCGCGGCGTTCCTGTTCCAACGCGCGCTCCTGCGCCTGCCATTCGGCTTCCAGCCGCAACGCGTCGAGGCCGCGCCAGCCGGGACGGCTCACGGGCGGGTCGTTGGGGTCGTCGGGGCGATGGCTTCCGGGCGTGTTCATGCGGTCACTCCCATCCGGGCCTGCAGGCGTTCGCGCAACCGCGCGCGGGTCCGGAACAGATGGCTCTTGATCGTACCTTCGGCGAGACCGGTGATGCGGGCGATCTCGACGATGGGCACTTCATCCAGGTGATACAGCGTCAGCAGCGTGCGCTGCAACGGCGGCAGCGCCTCGATTTCCTCGTGCAGCCCGGCGGCGATCTCGGCGTCGGCGCAGGCGGTCTCCAGGTCGAAACCGTCGCTGATCTGGTCGAGCAGCGAGAGGCCGTCGTCCTCGTCGCCCACGGGTTCGGCGATCGCGATGCGGCGCTTCTCCAGGTGCCGCTTGGCGACTGAATAGGCCACCTGCCCGATCCACGACTTCAGCGCGCTCTCGCCACGGTACTGGTGCAGGCACTGGTGCACGCGGAGGAAGGCCTCCTGGCACAGCTCGCGGGTGTCCTCCGGCTGTCGGACCATGCGCTGGATGATGTGCCAGCACAGGCCCTGGTACTCGCGCACAAGGCGTTCGAACGCGCCGGGCACGTTGCCCAGCACGGCGTCCACCAGCTTGCGGTCGTCCTCGGTCACGGGGTTTCACCGGTCATGACCTGTGTGGATACGTTCAGGGGCCCGATGGTTGCAACGCGGCCTTCACGGGAATGCATCCGGCCCCTGCAACCGATCGCCGCCCGGCCGTATCTCCCGTTCCGTACCCACCGTCACGGCCCGAGAGAACACCCATGAACTTCGAATTCCTGATCCCCATCGTCATGTTCATCTGCGTCGTCTACGCCATCAAGGTGGTCGTGGACGCCCGCACCCGCGCCAAGCTCATCGCCAGCAACGGTTCGGAAGAGCTGATCCGCTCGCTGGTGCAGGCCGAAGCGTTGCAGCGCCGGCATGCGTCGCTGCGCTGGGGCATCCTGCTGCTGGCGGTCGCCGTGGGATTCGCGCTGATCGAGGCCTTCGGCTGGCGCGAGATCACCCCCGGCGTGGTCGCCGTGCTGCTCGGCGTGACGGGGCTGGGCAACCTGCTGGCCTATGCGGCTTCACGCAAGCTGGGGTGAGGAGGGGCCTGCCAGTCAGCGCCGGTCCAGCGTCGTGCGCAGGACCGGCACCGTGGTGACGTCGTCCACGCCCTTGAAGCCGATGATGCGCTCGCGCAGGTCGGCCAGCTCGCCGGGCGAATCGACCTGCACCAGCACCAGCAGGTCGAGTTCGCCCGCGACGCTGTGGCACAGCCGCACCTGCGGCATCGCGACCAGCAGCGGCATCACGTCGTCGCAACTGAAGCCGTCCGCATAACGCAGCATCAGCCAGGCCTGCAGCGGATCGCCCGCGCTGCCCAGCCGCACCGTGTACTGGGCGATGACGCCCGCGTTCTCCAGCCGTTGCAGGCGCTCCTGCACGGTGCTCCGCCCCAGGCCCACCGCCTTCGCCAGCGCGACCGTCGACATCCGCGCGTTGTCCTGCAGCAGGGCGATGAGCTGGCGATCGATGGCGTCGAGGTTCTTCATCGCAACGGGAGTGCCGGTGTCGCCGGCATTCTGCCGGGTTGAGACCGGCGCTGGCGAGCGCGCATCGTGGCGCCCACCGACCCGCGAGATCCCCCGATCCATGAATGCCCCGCGTTCCGCCCTCGAACTTGACACGCGCAGTGCGCTGATTCCCATCGACGTGCAGTGCGGTTTCGACCTGCCGCCGTGGCCGCCGCGCAATAACCCGGCGATGGAAGCCAATGCGCTGCGCGTGCTGGATGCGTGGCGCCGCGCCGGCTTGCCGCTGATCCACGTGCGGCACGATTCGGTGATGGAAGGCTCGGTGTTGGCGCCGGGGCATCCGGGAAACGCGCATCGTCCGGGTTTCGTTCCGCTGGAAGGCGAGCCGCTGGTGACCAAGTCGGTCAATGCGGCCTTCATCGGCACCGATCTGGACCTGCGCCTGCGTCGACTGAACATCGACACCGTCGTGTTGTTCGGCATCAGCACGGACATGTGCGTGTCGACGACCGCACGCGTCGCGGCGAACCTGGGCTATCGCACGATCGTCATCGGCGATGCGTGCGCGTGTTTCGATCTGAAGGATGCCGACGGCTCGGTGATCCCCGCCGACGCGATACAGCGCGCGCATCTGGCGACGTTGCGGGCGGAGTTCGCGCAGGTGGAGGAGAGCGGGGCGGTGATCGAGGCGCTGCGGCTGGTGGAAGCCCGCGCGGGCTGAGCGCCTCATCTGCCTGCGGTCGAGCCTCTCACCCTCGGCGGTAAAAACCCCTCTCCCGCTCGCGGGAGAGGGGGCAAAGCAGATCACACGACGCTTTACTTCCGATCACCCGCCGTCTGGTCACGCGCCGCGCGGAACTCGCTCGACGCGTCCCAGTTCGGCCAGCGATCCGAATCGGCCAGGTTGCGGCCCACGGTGTAGAGCAGGCCCAGGTCGCGCGCCATGCCGAGGAAGGTCCAGTCGGCTTCCCATTCGTCGGCCGGCTGGTGGTAGCGGTCGGCGACGTAGGCGTCTTCCATCTTCTTGCCCGCTTCCAGGCCGCCGTCGACCAGGTCGTTGCCCGAGCCGAACGACACCGCCGGCACGCCGCGCTTGGCGAAGGGGAAGTGATCGGAGCGGAAGAAGTGGCCGGCTTCCGGCTTCGGATCGCTGACGTAATCCAGGTTCGCAACCTTCTTCGCGGTATCGATCAGCTCATCCAGCAGCTCCTGCTTGGCGCTGCCGGAGGTGGTGAAGTTGCGCGCCGGACCGTGCGGATCGAGCGCATCCATGTTGATCACCGCGACCGTCTTGCCCAGCGGGTACAGGGGCTTGGAGGCGTAGTACTCCGAACCGAGCAGGCCCTTCTCTTCCGCCGTCACGGCGAGGAAGACGACCGAGCGTTCCGGCTTCGTCGGTGCCTTGGCGAACGCGCGGCCGATTTCGATCAGCGCAGCGGTGCCGGTCGCGTTGTCGACGGCGCCGTTGTAGATCTTGTCGCCCTTCGCGTCCGGCTGGCCGACGCCCAGGTGGTCCCAGTGCGCCGAATAGATGACCGTCTCGTCCGGGCGCTTCGTACCATCGATGCGGCCGACGATGTTGTGCGAGGTGATGATCTGGCGATCCACGTCGTACTTCGCGCTCAGCGTCGCGCCCTTCAATTCGACCGGCTTGAACGCCTTGGTCTTCGCCTGCGCCTTGAGCGCGTGGAAATCCAGGCCCGACTGCTTGAACAGCTGCTGCGCGAAATCGCGCTGGATCCAGCCTTCGAGCCTGGGATGCACCGACGCCGGATCGTCGCGCACGACGTCGAACATCGTGTTGGTGTTGGAGTTCTTCACCGTCGCCCAGCCGTACGACGCCGGGTCGGTCTCGTGCACGATCAGCAGGCCCAGCGCGCCCTGGCGCGCGGCCTCCTCGTACTTGTAGGTCCAGCGACCGTAATAGGTCATCGCCTTGCCGCCGAAGTCGCCTTCGCCGCCTTCGAAGTCCGGATCGTTGATCAGGACGACGGCGATCTTGCCCTTCAGGTTCACGCCCTTGAAGTCGTCCCAGCCGCGTTCCGGCGCGCTCACGCCATAGCCGGCGAAGACGAGCGGGGCCTTGCTGATGTCGATGGCGGTGGAGCCGTCCTGCGCGGCGCGCACGGCGATCTGCTCGCCCTGCGCCAGCGTCTGCGACCTGCCGTTCACGGCGACGGACAGCGTCGGCGTGCCCTTGATCTCGGCGCGTGCCAGCGGCACGGCCTGGGTCCATTCGCGCTTGCCGTCCTTGAGGTCGCCGCCCGGCTGCAGGCCGGCGGCCTTCATCTGCGCGACGACGTAGTCGATGGTCCTGGTTTCGCCGGCCGTGGCGGGGCCGCGGCCCTCGAATTCATCGGAGGACAGGACCTTGACGTCCTGCGAGAGGCGCTTGGGATCGATGTCGGTCGCGGCCGGCTTGCCGGCGAACGCGGGGTTGAGGGCGAGCGAGAGGGACAGCGCGAGCAGCGATACGGCCGGTAGCTTCATGGAGTGGACCTGAGGGCGGAGTGCCGGCCGATGGTAAGGAGCGTCGCGGCGGGGTGCCAGCCAACGTTGGGCATGGGTGGCCGTTGGCTCCGCCGCGCTTGCAGGTCAAGCCGAACGATAAGGCGCTGTGGGCTTCATCCCTCCCCCAACCCCACGACCATCGGGCATAGCCCGATGGCGTTCGTCGGGACGCGCGCCAGTGACGCGCATGCGTCCCTCCTCACCCCTGCAAGCAGGGGAGGGAGCAAAAGGCAGGAAGGTCAACGATCAATCCTTCTCCTTCCCGATGATCTTCCCCGTCGCCGGATCGATCTTCAGTTCGACGTCCCTGCCCGACGGATCGTCCGCCTCCGCGTTCCAGATGCCGTCCTCGTAATCGACGTCGTGCACGTTGGTGTAGCCGGCGGCGGACAGGCGGGCGCGCACGTCGGCTTCGCCGAGGTTGGCGACCTGCTGGTCGGGGTAGACCTGCCCCGTCTTCGCGTCCAGGCGCAGGTCCACGCGCTCGCCTTCGGCGCTGCGCGCGTCGGCCTTCCACACGCCGTCCTCGAACTTCACGTCGTTGATGTTGGTGTAGCCCTGCTCGGTCAGGCGTGTGCGCACCTGCGCCTGCGTCAGCGGCTCCGTCGGTGCGGCGTTCTGCGCGAAGGCCACGCCCATGGCGGGGAGCAGCGCGATCAGCATGAGGGTCTTCTTCATCCGGAGCCTCTTTGTCTGGCAGGGGACTGGAGTCTTGTTCCGGGGACGCGAATCGGTGGTGAATCCGGGCCGTTTCGCGCGATGCGCGTTCGGGTGAGGTCAGGATGGTGAGCTCATGGTGAAGACCGCCTTTGCGCAATCGGCCGTGGAACCCAGTGTTGTCGCATGAACGGTGGCCGCGCGGACGTCGTTCCAGCACACTGCACGCGGCCCTTGCTGGCTTTCTTCCCCCGCGCGACGCGCGCGACACGAATCCGAACGACACCCGCACCCGCCCCGCGCGGGACGCACAGGTTATTTCCGATGAACGCAGACGCCCTCGCCGCCCCGCTCGCCCGCCCGTTGTGGCGCGACCGCGCGCTCGTGCTGGCGGGCATCGCGATGTCGGCCTTCAACCTGCGCACGGCGGTGACCTCGCTCACGCCGCTGCTCGACACGCTCGGCGAAACCTTCGGCTTCGGGCCGACCATGACCGGCGTGCTCGGCATGGTGCCGACGGCGGCGTTCGCGCTGTTCGGCGTGGTGACGCCGGCCATCGCGCATCGCCTGGGACTGGAGCGCACGGCGCTGCTGGCGATGGCGCTGGCCACCATCGGCCTGTTCGCGCGCGCCTTCGTCGGCGACACGTCGATGCTGCTGGTCACCTCGGCCATCGCCCTGTCCGGCATGGGCATGGGCAACGTCGTGCTGCCGCCGCTGGTGAAGCGCTATTTCGGCGATCGCGTCGGCACCGTCAGCACGCTCTACATCACCGTGCTGCAGCTGGGCACGATCCTGCCGGCGCTGCTCGCGGTGCCGATCGCGCACGCGGCCGGCTGGCGCGTGTCGCTCGGCGCGTGGTCGCTGGTCGCGGCGGCGGCGGCGCTGCCGTGGATCGGCGTGCTGTGGATGGAACGCTTCGGCCATTCGCGCCAGGCGAAGGCGCTGACGGATGCGCACGATCGCGCCGTCGCGTGCGGCGATCCCGCGCCCGAACTCGACGGCACGCAGGCCGCGACGGGCCGCGTGTGGCGCTCGCCGGTCGCGTGGGGTCTCACGCTGATGTTCGGCATGACCTCGCTCACCACGTATTCGATGTTCACCTGGCTGCCGAAGCTGCTCACCGAGGCCGGCGGCACGCAGACGCTGGGCGGCTCGATGGTCGCGCTGTTCTCGACGATGGGCCTGCTGAGCGCACTGTTCCTGCCGGCGCTGGCGGTGCGCATCCGCAATCCGTTCCCGATCGTGGTCGCGTGCGGCGTGAGCTACCTCGCCGCATTCGCCGGCCTGCTGCTCGCGCCGATGGCCGCGCCGCTGCTGTGGGTCGCACTGCTGGGCCTGGGGCCGAGCACGTTTCCGCTCTCGCTCACGCTGATCAACCTGCGCACGCGCACGCCGGGCGGTTCGTCGCGGCTGTCGGGCTTCGTGCAGGGCGTGGGCTACAGCCTGAGTTGCCTCGGTCCGCTGCTGTTCGGCTGGCTGCACGAGGGCACGCACGGCTGGGCGTGGCCGTTCGCGTTCCTGGCGCTGTGCCTGCTCGCGCTGCTCTACGGCGGCTGGCTCGCGAGCCGTCCGCGCATGCTCGAGGACACCTGGTAGCTCGCGTTCGAACTGCGCGTCCTTCGCGCCGCGCTTACATCGCCAACACGGCAGGTTCAGGCCAGATCGCGCAGGCTCGACGCGGCATCCACACGATGGGAGACCGCCATGGGCCAGCGTCACGTCGAGACCGATCCCAAGTCCGCCGGCAAGTCCCAGCGCGAATACGAGCACAGCTCCGGCGATCGCAACACCAAGAAGAACGAGAAGGACTGGAAGGGCTTCAGCGGCGGCGCGCAGCGCGATTCCGCCCCCGCCGCGCCGGGCGCCGAACCGGCGAAGGATGCGGATAGGCGCTGAGTTCGAGGAACGGGCGTAGAGAAACGAGAAACGGGTGGGCGTGCGATGCCCACTCGTTTCCGGCTCCTCGTTTCCAGTTCCTCGTTTCTGCCTCACACTGTCGCGGCTTCCACACGCCGCGACCCATGGCCCTGCGCACCGTTTCCGCCGCCCGCTACGTCACGCCGCTGCGCGAAGGCGGTTCGCTGCCCGCGATCATCGAAGCCGACGACGACGGCCTCTACGTCCTGAAGTTCCGCGGCGCCGGCCAGGGCGCGAAGGCGCTGGTGGCGGAGCTCGTCGCCGGCGAAATCGCGCGGGCGCTCGGACTGCCGATTCCCGAGCTGGTCTTCGTCGAACTCGACGCGGAACTCGCGCGCACCGAGCCGGACCCGGAGATCCAGGAACTGATCAAGGCCAGCGACGGCCTCAACCTCGCGCTCGATTACCTGCCCGGTGCGATCAACTTCGATCCGGTCGCTGAACGCGTGCCCGGCGCGCTCGCCTCCGACATCGTCTGGTTCGACGCCTTCATCAGCAACGTCGATCGCAGCTTCCGCAATCCGAACCTGTTGGTCTGGCATCGCAACACGTGGCTGATCGACCACGGCGCCACCCTGTATTTCCATCACGGCTGGGACGGTTCGCCAACGCACGCCGGCAGCGCGTTCCCGATGATCCGCGAACACGTGCTGCTGCCGCAGGCCGACGACATCGCCGGCGCCGATGCGCGGTTGTCGGGCAAGCTCACGCGCGCCGATTTCGAAGGAATCCTCGCGCTCGTACCGGACGCGTGGCTCATCGGCGCGGACACGCCGGCCGATCCGCGCGAGCACCGCGCCGCGTACGTCGAACACTTCATGCAGCGGCTGGCGCAGCGCCAGCGGTTCGTCGAGGAGGCGATCCATGCACGCGCCTGACACGCCGCGCCGCGACACCTACGACTACGCGGTGATCCGCGTGGTCCCGCGCGTGGAGCGCGAGGAGTTCGTCAACGTCGGCATCCTGCTGTCGTGCCCGACGGCGAAATTCCTGGAAGCGCGCATCGAAGTGGACGAAGCGCGGCTGCGCGCGCTCGATCCCGACATCGACCTGGACACGGTGCGTCGCCACCTCGCCGCGATGGAGGCGATCTGCGCCGGCGGCCCCGGCAGCGGCCCGATCGGCCTGCTCCCGCAGCGCGCGCGGTTCCACTGGCTCACCGCCAAACGCAGCTCGATCATCCAGACCTCGCCCGTGCACCTGGGCCGCTGCCTGCATCCGGCGGATGCGGTGGAGCACCTGATGGACCGCATGGTGCGCCTGCGGCGCGACTGAACTTTCCAGCGCCCAAAAGAAAAGCCCGGCCGGAGCCGGGCTTTTCTGGTATCGCGTGTGCGAAAGGCTTACAGCGCCTGCACGGCGTCGGCCTGCAGGCCCTTCTGGCCCTGGACGACGGTGAAGGACACCTTCTGGCCTTCCTGCAGGCTCTTGAAGCCCGAGCCCTGGATGGAACGGAAGTGGACGAACACGTCCTCGCCGTTCTCGCGGCTGATGAAGCCGAAGCCCTTGGCATCGTTGAACCACTTGACGGTACCGGTTTCACGGTTCGACATGACTTTCTCCTATACGGATGGTGGGACCGCACTTGGCGGCGGATGGAGCTGGTCGCAAGGAGAAAGCGAGGTGCAACGATGAAGAACGGAATCCACATCGGGTCACATTCACCGTGACCCTTGGCTAACGCAGCGCAGGCATGTTGGACGTGTTTGGTCGGCTTTGCAAATCCGAAACGAGCTGGACGGTTCAGATACGATCCCCGTTCAGGTTTCCCCGGGAGGTCGTGGTCGGGCCATGACGGTGTACGTCGACGATGCGGTCCATCTCTGGCGCGGTCGCCGCTGGGCGCACCTGATGGCCGACACGCTGGAAGAGCTGCACGACATGGCCGGGCGGCTGGATATCCCGCGCCGGGCCTTCCAGAACAAGACCTCCGGGGCGCATTACGACGTGCCCTCGGAACTGCGCGAGCGGGCGATCGAGCTCGGCGCGGTGGCCATCTCGCGCCACCACGACCGCGCCCAGGTCCGGGCGGTGATCGCGCGCGCCAAGGCGCAGGGCCGCGGGGAGCATCCCTGAGGCCGCACGCCCGGGCTGCGGGATCGCACCGGCGCACGTATCCTGTGCGGCCCCGGCCGCACGCCGGACCCGCCACACGGAAACGACCATGACCGCCACGCCTCCCGACCGCCTTTCCAACGACCCGCGCAGCCCGTTCTACGACGAGGCGGTGCTCGAGCGCGGCATCGGCATCCGGTTCAACGGCGTGGAGCGCACCAATGTCGAGGAGTACTGCATCAGCGAAGGCTGGGTGCGGCTGCCGGTGGGCAAGGCGCTGGACCGTCGCGGCAATCCGATGACGATGAAGCACAAGGGGAAGGTCGAGGCCTGGTTCCGCGGCGACGAGGCGGACGCGGCGGAGTAACGCTGGGCTGGGCCGGCCTCGGCCGTCGCGCCCTACCGGTCAGCCCGGAACGAGCCGGACCCCCGCCTCCGCCGGGACGACCTGGCCCTCAAAGCCCCGCCAGATATCGGCCCGGATCGATCCGCTGCCCGTACTGCCGCACCTCGAAATGCAGGTGCGGACCGGTCGAACGGCCGGTCGAGCCCATCTTCGAGATCTCCTGCCCCGCCAGCACGATGTCGCCGGGGCGCACTTCCAGCCGGCTGTTGTGCGCGTACAGCGTCACCACGCCCTGGCCGTGGTCGATCATCACCACGTTGCCGTAATCCTTGCTGTAACGCGCCTGCACGACGACCCCGTCGCCACTGGCGCGCACGGGCGTGCCGGTCGTGCCGGCGAAGTCGATGCCGCTGTGGAAGGCATCGCCGCGACCGAACGGGTCGTGCCGGCGGCCGAAGCCCGAGGTGATCCGCACCGGCGCCACCGGCAGCAGCCGCAGCAGGTGCTCGTGCCAGACCGGCTTGCGCGGGTTCCACGCCGCGGCGGAGAGGTCGAGCACCCCGCCGGTCTTTCCCGGTTGGATCGCGTCCGCCTTGTAAAGGTCCGTGGCGAGGTCGTATCGCGGAGACTGCGCCGGCGGGATGTACGGTCCGCCCATGCCCGGCACGACCAGCGCGACCCCGGCCGGCGCCGACGCGCGCGTTCGCGTCCAGCCGGGTCCGATGCTGGTGGCGGCCATGAGGACCACGGCGACGCAGATCACTTGCAGGCTGCTGCGCCAGCCGCAGCGTTGGGGACGAAGGGCTTTGCGTACGGCGGGGGACATGGGTGACTCCGTGGGGTATCGGCCGCGTCCGCTCTGCGGACGCGAGGTGGACTCCTGGCGGGGGTGTTCCGGCGTGGGCAGCGGGCCGGGCGTGAGCGCCGTGGGGCGCAGGAGGGAGTCTCCGGATCGGGCCCCGGCATCGATATGAGACGTGTCCGAAAAAGTCTCAGGCGCGGCCCTTGACCTGTTCAGCCGAATGCGATCCGCCACCATCGTTCAGCTGCCCCACGCGCATGCGAACGGCGCCTGTACGCCGCCACGATGCGCATCGCCGCCGCGTGCGCGCAGTGGGAGAATCCGGAGGCATCCCCTCTGCGGAGGCCGCCATGAAACCGCGCCTCGTCGTCCTTTCCCTCGCGCTCGCCCTGCTCGCATCCGGCGCGATCGCGGGCACCCGCACCGTCACCGATCCGCAAGCCCCCCGCGCCCTGCCCGAAAGCGATTCGGTCAACGTGCGATGGGAGGACCCTTCGCGCTTCAGCGAACTGCGCTACAGCGGCAACCGATGGGAAGCCTCGCGCGGCGACTGGGTGCAGCAGCTCGCCACCTACCTGCGCGATCGCGCGGAAAAACGCCTGCCCGAAGGCCAGCGGCTGGACGTGGACATCATCGACATCCGCCGCGCCGGTTCCTTCGAACCGTGGCGCGGGCCGAACCTGCAGAACACGCGCATCATCCGCGAGGTCTATCCGCCGCGCATGACGCTCAACATGCGCCTCACCGACGCGAGCGGCAACGTGATCGCGCAGGGCGAGCGCAAGCTCAGCGATCCGGGTTTCATGATGAGCGACAGCTCGTCGCTCAATACCGATCCGCTGCGCTTCGAGAAGCGCATGATCGACCGGTGGCTGGCGGATGAGCTTGCCGCCAAGCCGGAAGCGTGAGGCGAGGAACGAGAAGAAAACAGGAACGGGAAACGAGTAACGGCGGCGATGCCTTTCTCGAGGTTCTGGTTCCTGCTCCTATCTCGTTCCTACTGCTTCAGCTTCCACCCGGTGCGGAAAATCCAGTACACCACGCCCAGGCACAGCAGCAGGAAGCCGGTGATCGCCGCGGCGCTGATGCCGACGTTGACGTCGGAAATCCCGAAGAAGCTCCAGCGGAAGCCGCTGATCAGGTACACGACCGGGTTGAACAGCGCGACCTTCTGCCATAGCGGCGGCAGCATGCTGATCGAATAGAACGCGCCGCCCAGGAACGTCAGCGGCGTGACGATCATCAGCGGCACCAGCTGCAGGCGCTGGAAGCTGTCGGCCCACAACCCGATGATGAAGCCGAACAGGCTGAAGGTCAGCGCCGTCAGCACCAGGAAGCACAGCATCCAGAACGGATGCTGGATCTCGTACGGCACGAAGAAGCGCGCGGTGAGCAGGATCAGCGTGCCGAGCATCAGCGATTTCGTCGCCGCCGCGCCGACGTAGCCGATCACGATTTCCAGCGCCGATACGGGCGCCGACAACAGTTCGTAGATCGTGCCCGCCCACTTCGGCATGTAGATGCCGAACGACGCGTTCGAAATGCTCTCGCTCAGCAGCGACAGCATGATCAGGCCCGGGATGATGAAGGCGCCGTAGCTCACGCCGTCGACATCGCCCATGCGCCCGCCGATGGCCGCGCCGAAGACGATGAAGTACAGCGACGTGGACAGCACCGGCGAGACGATCGACTCCATCAGCGTGCGGAAGGTGCGCGCCATTTCGAAGCGGTAGATCGCGCGGATCGCGTGCAGGTTCATGCGCGCGCCTCCCGGTTCTGGCGGACCAGGCTGACGAAGATGTCCTCCAGCGAACTCTCGCTGGAATGCAGGTCCTTGAAGTCGATGCCGTGCTGCGTCAACCGGCGCAGCAGGGCGGTAATGCCGGTTTCCTGCGCCTGCACGTCGAAGGTGTAAACCAGCGAATGGCCATCCTCGGTCAGCTCCAGCGGGTATTCGGCCAAGTCGTCGGGAATGCGTTCAAGCGGCGCCTGTAGCGTCAGCGTGAGCTGCTTCTTGCCGAGCTTGCGCATCAGCGTGGCCTTGTCCTCGACCAGCACCAGCTCGCCCTTGTTGATCACGCCGATGCGGTCGGCCATGTCCTCGGCCTCCTCGATGTAGTGCGTGGTCAGGATGATGGTCGTGCCGTTCTCGCGAAGGCGACGCACCATCTCCCACATGTCGTGGCGCAGTTCGACGTCCACGCCTGCGGTGGGCTCGTCGAGGAACAGGATCGTCGGCTCGTGGGAAAGCGCCTTGGCGATCAGCACGCGCCGCTTCATGCCCCCCGACAGCGCCATGATCTTGCTGTCCTTCTTGTCCCACAGCGACAGGTCGCGCAGCACCTTTTCCAGGTACGCGTCGTCGCGCGGCTTGCCGAACAGGCCGCGGCTGAACTTCACCGTCGCCCACACGCTCTCGAACGCGTCGGTGGACAGCTCCTGCGGCACCAACCCGATCTTCGCGCGCGCGGCGCGGTAGTCGTGGACGATGTCGTGTCCGTCGGCGGTCACGCTGCCGGAACTGGCGTTGACGATGCCGCAGATGATGCTGATCAGCGTCGTCTTTCCCGCGCCGTTCGGCCCGAGCAGCGCGAAGATCTCGCCGCGCCGGATCGACAGGTCGATGCCCTTCAGCGCCTGGAAACCGGTGGCGTAGGTCTTGGTGAGGCCCCTCACATCGATGACGGGGTCCTGGCTCTGCGTGCCGGCGGTCGGCGCCATGCGGTGTTCCCTTTCCTGCGTTGAACCTGCGGCATCGTACCGGAGCGGCGCGTGCGCGACGTCCGTCATCCCATGCGTCCAAGGCGCCGCGCGGGCGCCGTCGCTTCGTCGCACGCCTTCGTCACGCGTCCCAGCAGCGCGCGCACGCCGGGCAGGATCACCCACGCCGCCGGGAGCGCCACGGCGAACGCGACCGGCCATCCGCGCAGCCACGCCTCGACCAGCCCCGGGCCGAAGCCCCGATGCAGAACGACCATGGCGAAGCTCATCACGCCCGACATCAGCGTGACGACCAGTGGAACGAAGGCGAAACCGGCCTGGCGTGGCGTGAGCATGCGGGCATTCCGTGCATCGGGGGAGGCGACAGGGTAGGCAGCGCACGCGCCTTCGATAAGTCCGCATCGCGGGGAAAAACCGTCCCATGAGCGGGCGAATGCGCGAGGGGTGCCTTCCGGTACAGCGCCGCGTCGCCGTCGTGGTCCACAATGCGCGTTCCAAGGACCTGTCGAGCCTGCGCGCCATGAAATTCCTGCTGATGATCTACACCGACCAGACGCTGCTGGACGCATTGCCCGCCGGCGAGTACGACCGCCTGATGAAGGACTGCATCGAGAAGGCCGACGCGCTGCGCGAGCGCGGCGTGCTGCTGGATTCGCAGCAGCTCGAGGTGCCGAGCACGGCGCGCTCGATGCGCACGCGCGGCGGCAGCACGCACGTGTACGACGGCCCGTTCGCCGAGGCGAAGGAAGTCTTCGCCGGGTTCAACCTGATCGAGGCGCCGGACATCGAAGCCGCCGTGGAGATCGCGCATTCGTTCCCGTGGTCGCGCTTCGGTTCCATCGAAGTGCGCCCGGTGCGCGACTTCAATGCGGTGCGCGAACGCGTGGGGGCGTGAAGCCTCAACCCAGGCGCTTCTCGAACCAGTAGTCCGCGTACGGATTCTCGTTGTAGCGCGGGATTTCGACGTAACCGTTGCGCGCGTACAACGCGCGCGCTTCCAGCAGCGTGCGGTTGGTGTCCAGGCGCAGCGTGTGCAGCGCCATCGCGCGTGCCTCCGCTTCCAGCGCGTCTAGCATGCGCTGCGCGATGCCGAGGCCGCGCGCGGATGGCGCGACCCACATGCGCTTGATCTCGCCGACGCCCGCGCCCAGCACTTTCAGCGCGCCGCAGCCGAGCGCCTCCTCGTCGAGCCGCGCGAGCAGCAGCACGCCGGACGGCGGCACGAGCTCCTGCGGATCGGCGCTCGGGCCGCGCGATGCGTCGAAGCCGGATTCGAAACGTTCGTCGAGTTCGCGCAGGTAGGCGTCGATGCAGGCGCGCGCGTCCGCGCTGGCGGGATCGGCCGGCGCGATGACGACGGCGGCGGCGCGCATCAGGCGTTCGACTTCGGCCATGGCCCTGGTCAGGCGTTCGCGCTGCGATTCGCCCAGCGGCGAGAGCAGCGCGGTCGCGAAATCCCCGGAGAGGCGGTCGAGCGCCTCGAATTCGCGGCGGCCCCTGGCGGTCAGGCTTGCGCGCCGCACGCGAGCGTCGTCGGGCGCCGGCTGCGAGCGGACCAGTCCCTGCGCTTCCAGCCCGCGCAGCAGGCGGCTGAGATAACCCGAATCCAGCGACAGCCGCGCGCGAAGGTCGCGCACGTCGGCGCCGTCGCGGCCGATCTCGAACAGCAGCCGCGACTCCGCGAGCGGCCGGCCGCGACCGAGGAAGTCGTCGGACAGCGCGCCGATCCGGCGCGTCACCGACCGGTTGAAACTGCGGACCTGCTCGATCTGGCGTGCGTCCATTGCCTGACTTTAGTCAGGTAATTGGGTCGGCGCAAGCGCCTGCGTGTTTTGCGGCCGCAGCCTTTGTAGCCCGGGTAAGGGAAGCGCACCCGGGATCAACGGCTCCGGAGACGGCAACCCCGGGTGAGGCCTCGGCCTTCCCGGGCTGCAAAAGACCCGGAATCACAACCTTCCCCCTTCATCCGGGCCTCCGCCGGGATGAAGGGGAATGGGGACGAGACGGGACGGAACGGAGGGGAATGCCCCAACTCCCGCCTCACGTCCGCTCCAACACCGCCCCACGCCGCCGCGTCACGTACGGCAACGCGAACAGATAGATCCCGCTGAGCAGCAGCAGCGCCAGCGGCACCAGCGTCGCGAAGCCCACATACAGCGCGATGTCCCCGCGCCCGATCACGGCGAAGTTCGCGATGACGCACGCCGTGAAGGCCATCGACAGCCAGCGATGCGCCTGGCGGATCCACTTGTTCCAGTTCATTCGAGCGCTCCTCGTGCGCGCGAGCCGCACGGTGCGGCCCGACGGATGCGATGCTGACGCGGCGCCGACGACGCCGCTTCTCGAAAACCGACCGATGTCGTCGCGACGCCCTGCCCGCCTACGGCCCGCGCACCACCACGCCCTGCTTCATCACCAGCAGCGGCGTCTGCGTCGCGCGGATGTCTTGCAGCACGTTGCCCGGGACAGCGACGATGTCGGCGGCCTTGCCGGCTTCCAGCGTACCGGTCTCCTGCTCGATGCCCAGCAGTTTCGCCGAGCCCTGGCTGCTGGTGAGCAGCGCCGCCGATGGCGTCATGCCCAGGTCGACCATGTCGCCGAATTCCTGCGCGTTCATCCCGTGCGGGTACACCGCCGCGTCCGTGCCCAGTGCGATCGGCACGCCCACGCGCAGCGCTTCGCGGAACATCGTCTCGTGCGCCGCGCCGGCCGCGCGCGCCTTGGCGCCGATCTGCGGCGGATAGGTGTCGGCCTTCTCGACCACCCACACCTGCGTCATGCGCGTCGGCACCAGGTACGTGCCCCTGCTCTTCATCAGCTGCAGCGTCGGCGTGGTGAGAAAGCTCCCGTGTTCGATCGAATCCACGCCGGCTTCCACCGCGAGCTTCGCGGCGAGGTCGCCATGGCTGTGCGCCGCGACCTTGCGGCCCCAGGCGTGGGCTTCGCTGACGATCGCGCGCAGCTCGTCGGGCGTGAGCTGCGGCACGTCCACGGGATCGGCTTCCGACAGCACGCCGCCGGAGGCGCAGATCTTGATGAGGTCGGCGCCGTACTTCATCTGCTCGCGCGTCGCCAGGCGGCACTGCTCGGCGCCGTTGCACACGCCGTCGCGCGGGCCGAGCGGCGCCACGCGCTCCGGCGGGAACGGCGCGGCGTCGCAGTGTCCGCCGGTGGAGCCGAGCGCATGCCCGGCGACCAGCATGCGCGGGCCTTCGGCCAGACCGTCGCGGATCGCGTTGCGCAGGGCGACGTCGACGAAATCCGGCGCCCCGACCTCGCGCGCGGTGGTGAAGCCCGCCTGCAGCGTCAGCTTCGCGTTGCGCGCGGCGTGGAAGGACTGCTCGACCGGGAAGCGCAGCAGGTTCTCGTAGAAGCCCTGCGCCCAGTTGTCGTCGTGGTTGGAGGCGATGTGCGTGTGGGCGTCGATGAAGCCCGGCAGCAGCGTGGCGTCGCCCAGGTCGATGATCTTCGCGCCGGGCGGCACGGCGGCATCGCCGACCGCGGCGATGCGCCCGCCCTGCACGACCACCGCGCCGGGCGAGACCAGCCGGCCGCTGCGTCCGTCGAACAGGTGCGCGGCCCTCAACACGATGGGCGGGGCCGAGGCGGGCGCGGAAGGCGCGGGGCCCTGCGCCGACACGGCGGCGGCGATCGACAGCGCAACGGACAGGCCCGCCAAGGCCGCGACGGCACGACGCTTCATTCCCTTCCCCTTCGGCGATCACGTTCCGGCCGAGTCTAGGGGGCGGCCCGGCGCCCGTCTCGTGTCCTGCGACGGCCGGCTGCCAGACTGCGCGCGCTCCTCGTCAGGGAGACTTATCCGGGGCGGCGCGCGGACTGGGCTTTGCGCGTCGCCCCGGTCTTTTTTCGCCTTCGGCCTTCCCTGTAAGCGCTTACCTAAAGGCCCGGTGAAGCATTTCGATGCGGAACCGCGAACTGCGTCATGGTTCCGCACGAACCCGACTTGCCAGCGCGTGCGGCGCAGTCAGGATCGGTGGCACAAGAACCACCACGCACTCGCATTCAACAGGGGATTCCATGAAGCGCCTGATTTCGACCCTCGCCGTCGGCTTCCTGCTGCTCTCGCCGGTCGTCGCCTCCGCGTACGACAAGGGCGGTCACGGCCATGGCCGCGGCCACGACCATCACGACCGTTACGACGACCACGACGACCACCACGACCGTGGTCGCAAGAAGGGCCACTACAAGCACGACTACCGCCGCGGCGTGGTCTACGTCGAACGCCGCATCTACGTCGACGACTACCCGCGCTACCACCTGCATGCGCCGCCGCCGGGCCACCGCTGGGTGCGCAGCGACGACGGCCGCTACCTGCTGATCGCGGTCGCCACCGGCATCATCGCCGACGTGCTGCTGCATCACTGATCGCGTCGCGCCCAGATCGCTGGAAAGGCCCCGGACTCCGGGGCCTTTTTTCGTCCACGCTGAACACGGGCGCGGTAACGCCCGCCTTACGCCGCGGTGCGCCGCCGCTAACGCGGCAGTCCCTAGGGTGGCCGTTCCAACCACCAGCGGAGACACCATGGGCAGCAACAAGCACGCGCAGGAACGGGTCAAGAGCGGCCACACCACGCCGCCCTCGGGCGGCAATCGCGACACCGACCGCGACCACGCGATGCGCGCGGGCAAAGACGGGCCGACCCAACGCAAGCACGCGGTGCACAAGGAACCGTCCACGCGCGACGAAGGCCGCGACGACCACCGCACCGGCAGCGACAAGCGCCACCACTGAGGAGGACGCCATGCGACCGGACAAGCAGAAACTGCAGGCGCAGCAGAAATCGGGCGCCAAGGACCAGAAGAAGGACCTGGAGAACCGCCGCCAGCCCAAATCGGCCGCCAAGGCCAAGCAGGACGCGGCCGGCGACACCGCGGTGGAGAAGGTGCGCCATCGCGAGCAGAAGGGCCCCACCCTGCACTGATCGGCCGCGCCGCGCCCGGCACACGCCGCCTTCACTTTTCCGTGCACAGACTGAACCGCGCCGCCCACCCGGGCGGCGCGAGCGCGTCGCCCCTGCGCGATGCGCGATCCCAACGCACGGAGGACGCAGTGAAGACTTCCCCGCTCCCGCTCCGCCCCGTTTCCCTCGCCGTCGCCCTGGTCTTCGCCATCACCGCCGCGCATGCGGCCAAGCCGACGCCGCCCGATCCCGACCGCAGCGAGACCGCCGCCGTCACCGTGACCGTCGAAGGCAAGGTGACCGACATCGACACGCCGAACCGCCTCATCACCGTGCAAGGGCCGGAGGGCAACGAAGTCCAGGTCCACGCCGACGAGACCGTGCGCAACTTCGAGCAGGTGCGCGTCGGCGACACGGTCTCGCTGGATTACCTGCGCGCCGTCACCGTCGACATCCAGCCCGCCGGCAGCGCCGAACCCGGTGCCTACATCAAGCGCGACGAGGACGTCGCCAGGACGGGCGAGCGCCCGCGTGCCGGTGCGGCCGAAGTCGTGACGGTGCTCGCGCCGATCCGCGCGATCGACACCAAGAACAACACCATCACCGTCGAAGGCCCGCGCGGCAACGTCGTCACGCTCGACGTGCGCAAGCCCGAGCACCAGGCACGGCTGGGCCAGCTGAAGGTGGGCGACATGCTGCGCGTCGCGTTCACCGAAGCGGCGGCGGTGCAGGTGCGGGCGAAGGGACGGTAGACGGCGCAGCGTTTCCGGCCTGCCTTTGTAGCCCGGGTAAGCGAAGCGCACCCGGGACCTGTCACGCCCACCCCGGGTGCGCTTCGCTTACCCGGGCTACAAGAACCGATGCGCCGGTGTCGCCGCCCGCCCCGCCCCTCACCCCCAAACCCTCTCCCGAAGGGAGAGGGGCCCAAGCGCCGCGCTCACGACGCCACCGGATACGGCCCTTCCGCGAACACCTCGTCGTGATACCCCTTGCTGCCCACCGCCTCGGCGAGCGGGCTGCGGAAATCCTCGCCGCGACGTAGCGCGTCGAGCACGCGCGCGAAGTCGTACTTCGGCCGCCAGCCCAACTGCTCGCGCGCGAGCGCGTTCACGTACACGCGGTCGACCTGCGGGAACATCCGCCACCCGCGCGAGGCGTACAGCGCCGGCGCGTCGGGGAAATGCCGCGCCATCACCGCGGCGGCATCGCGCCGCAGTTCCGGCAGGTCCTCGCGCGTGAACGGCGTCGTCGCCGAGATGATGTAGCGGCCGAAACCGATCGTCTTCGCGCGCTCGACCGCCAGCAGGTGCGCATCCACCGCGTCGGCGATGTCCACGCGCCGGTACAGCAGTTCGTTCGCCTGGGCATTCGCGGTCGAAAACCCGTTGCGCACGTCGATGCTGTCGTCCGGCTCGGGGAAGAAACGCGACGTGCGCAGCACCAGCACGGGCAGCCGACGCTTGCGGTAGAACAGCTCGCACAGCTGCTCCGCCGACAGCTTGGTCACGCCGTAGATGTTCTTCGGGATCGGCGGGACGCTCTCGTCGATCCACGCCGCCGGCTCGCCCATCGCGGGCGTGAGCGCGGCGCCGAACGTGCTGGTCGTGCTGGTGAAGACGAACGACTCCACGTTCGCGGCCAGTGCCTCCTCCAGCAGCGCCAGCGTGCCGCTGACGTTGGTGTCGATGAAGTCCTGGTGCGGATGCGTCGCCACGTGGGGCTTGTGCAGGGTCGCGGCGTGGATCACCGCGCGAACGCCCTTCATGTGGCGGCGCACGAAGTCGCGGTCGGCGATCGAGCCGACGTGGTCGGTGAAGGCGGACGGCTTGATGTCGATGCCGACGGCGGCGCGCCCGGCGGCGCGCAGTTCGCGCATCAGTCCTTCGCCCAGATGGCCTGCGCTGCCGGTCACGAGAAGGGTCATGGGAGCGGCTCCGGGGACGTGGGGAGTTCGATTATGCGGGCGATTTGTGGCGCGGCGGCGGCAGGCGCGCTTGCAGGCGATGCCGGATTGGCCCCACGAACCGCCCCGGCATTGGCTCTTAAAGGGAGCCGTTCGCGGGCCTAACGTCGAGCCTCCCCCACGTCGAGGACACGACGATGACGATCCGCCCGCTCCTGCGCCACTGTGCAGCGCTGCTGCTCCTGTCCACCTTCGCGCCCGCCTTCGCCGGCGACCAGGACGGCGACGGCCGTGCCCGAGGCTGCGCGCGCCAGTTCGAACTCGCCCAGCGCATGGACATGGAATCCTTCCGCGATTACGACGCCGAAACCTTCCGCGCCGTGCACGACGAGCGCGCCGTCACCATCTTCGCCAGCGGCCACAAGTTCGTCGGCGTCGACGCGATCATGACCGCGCTGGCCAGCCACTTCGCCAACCGCGAGGCGCAGTGGACCTGGACCGAGCTGTACCGCGTGGTCGACGGCTGCAACTCCGCGTTCATCCTGTACGAGACGGTGTACGAGATCCCGCGCATCGGCTTTCGCCAGCATGCGTATACGGGCGTGACTTACAGCCATGACGGGCACCGTTGGCTGGCGATCGCGGATCAGGGGACAGCGTTGCCGTGAGGCCATGGGTCCAGCCCCTCTCATTTCGGCGACCGCAGGGAGTGCAGAGCTGAGAGGGGTTGGGTGCGGGTCAAGGCGTGCGATGCATCGATGTGGCCGCTGCATGGCGCAAATGCTTCCGCGGTGTGCACGCCATCCCTCCACACCCCTCCCCTGCAAGCAGGTGCTGGAGCGATCAGCGCGCGCCTTCCAGCGTCCGCTTCATCACCCGCAGCCCCTCTTCGATCATCCCCGCCACCGTTGGCGCCGACTCGTCCGGCAACAGGTCCGCGATCCACCGCAGTCGCACGCGATCGCCGTCCAGTTCGAACGCCTGCACCGACGCGTTGTAATGCTCGAACGTGCCGCCGACCCCGGCCCACGCCACGCGATGCCGTGCGTCGTCGACGTCCAGGATCGGCTCGCGCAGCACCGAGCCGTTGCCGAAGGTCACCACGCGCACGCGGCCTTCCATGCGGCAGTCGGAGACGAAGCCGGGCACCAGCCGGCGGTGGATGTTGCCGACATCCCGCAGCGCATCCCACGCATCGCGCAGCGGAACGTCCACCTCGATGTCGCGCTGGATCGAAGCCAAGGCATCGCTCCGCATGGACGATTCCGTGCAGCGTGGCCCCGCCAGCACGTGCCCGCCATGCCCGCGACCGACCTCCCGACAGAAGGCGGTTTTCGGATTCGTCCTATGGAGGGCACACCGCGCCTGCAACGACCCTGACTGCGGCCGTTGCGAGTCGGCCGGGACGCCCACTCTCCCCCAGGGCGTCCACTCCTTTCAGGGCTGCCGCATCCTTCGGCAGCCTTTTTTTTCGCCTGCACGCGCCGGCGCCACGCCACGCCGTATCCTGTGCGCCCCACGCGGTGCAGCGCCATGCATTCCGAATACGACCCCGACGACAACTTCGCCCGCGCCTTCCACGACGAGGCCGACCTCGACGAGGACGCCGCGCTCGAAGCGGTGGCCTGGCAATTCCTGCTGCTGGTCAATCCCGGCGACGAGGACGCCGCGCTGGAGCAGTTCGCCGCCTGCCGCGAAGCCCTCGCCAACGGCACCGAGCCCGTGCAGGCGCTGCGCGAGGCGATCGACTGGCGCGCGGGCTTCCATGTGGACGAGTCCGATCCGGCCGGCCTGATCGAGGTGCTGGACGAACTCGCCTCGCGCCTGGGGCTGCGCATCGACTGGGGCGAGGACACCGACGACGACGACTTCCTCGCCGATGCCGAAGTCCCCGCGCTCATCAACGTCGCCTTCGACCGCCTGCGCGAACACCACTACACGCTGTGGACGTGGGAAACCGGCGAGCCCGCGCAGGCCGGCTTCATCACGCGGCAGCGCGACGACGAGGCGCTGCGGATGGTGGCGGGCGCGCTGGGGTTCCATGTGAGGACCGGGGCGCTGTAGCGGGATTCGGAATCGGGATTCGGGATTCGGGAGGCACCGGGGACGTCACCGCATCGGAAGCCTCACCACGAACTGGCTGCCCTTCCCCGGCCCTTCGCTGCGCGCCTGCACGCTGCCGCCGTGCAGTTCGACGATCTTCTTCACCAGCGCCAGGCCCAGGCCGAGTCCCAGCTTCGAGCTGTCCATGCGCGGCAGGGTGAACATCTCGAACAGGCGCTCCAGCCGGTCGGGCGCGATGCCGATGCCCTCGTCGGCCACGCGCACGATCGCCTCGGCGCCTTCCAGCGTGCCGCTGACCCAGATGCGCCCCGGCAGCGGCGTGTAGCGCAGCGCGTTGGCGATCAGGTTCACGAACACCTGCTGCGCGCGCATGCGATCCACATCGAGCACGATCTCGTGCTGTGGCAGCAGCACGCGCACCAGGCGCGTCTCCTGCTGCATCTGCCGCTGCGCGATGCGCACCGAGCTCTCCAGCAGATCGCGCAGCGAGGTCCGGCTCTTCTGCAGCTGGAAGCCATCGGAAGCCACCTTGCTGTGCTGCATCAGGTCCTCGATCAGGCGCACGGCGAGGTTCACGTTGCGCTCGATCACCAGCAGCGGCTCGTCCGTGTTCGGCACCTGGTCGCCGATCCTGCGCTGGAGCATCCCCGCCGCCAGGCTGATGCCCGACAGCGGATTGCGCAGTTCATGCGCGAGCAGCGCGATCGCCGCGCTCTTGTTCTCGCTCGCCTCGGTCGCGGCGCGGCAGCGCTTGCGGCTGCTCTCCATCTGCATCTTCACCTCGGTGAGATCGCGGAAGAGCTTCAGGAACGCGCAGCAGTCCATTTCGGCGGTGAATGGCCCCAGGTACACGGTCACGCCCGACGCCCAGAAACGCGAGCCGTCCAGCCGCGCGAGCCAGCGATCGTCCGACGACGTGCCGCGAGCGCGCGCTTCCACGCGTTCATGGTCGGGAATGCCGGCTTCCACGTCGCGCGCGGTGAAGATGCGCGCCAGATCCAGGCCGACCAGCCCGCCGGGTTGCGCGCCCAGGATCACCTCCGCGCCGGCGTTGGTCCACGTGATCCGGCCGTCGGTGCCGATCAGCAGCGCGGCGTGTTCGGGCGAACGCACGGCGAACGCCCAGAGCATTTCCTTGATGACCTGTTCGTCCACCGCCGGGGGGCACGTCTGGTCGTTCATGGCCGGATCCCGCGGAGTTCGCTGCCAGTGTGCGACGCGCCACGAACGTTATCCGTGAAGGATCGCGTGCAAATTCGGTTGGGCCGCGTCGTTTCATCGCTGCAACGTCGCGCGCGTGCCGCTACGCTTGAGTCCGTCCCCCATCGAGCCGGCCGATGCACGCGATCCGATCCGCCGCCACCGCCATCCTCCTGGGCCTGCTGGCCTCGCCTGCCAGCGCGGTCACGCCGGTGGCGAGCGTGCGCATCGCGTTCGATCGCGACGGCCTCGTGTCCATGCAGGCGAATGGATTCGCCGACATCGCCGCGCAGCGCAAGGTCGGCGCCGACGATCCGGTGCGCATCGCGTCGATCTCCAAGCTCGTCACCGCGATCGGCGCGATGCGGCTGGTGGAACAGGGCAAGCTCGATCTCGATGCGGACCTGTCGCCATTGCTCGGCTGGCGGCTGCGTCACCCGGCGTATCCCGACGAACCGATAACGCTGCGGCTGCTGCTTTCGCATCGCGCCGGCCTGACGGACGCGGCGGGCTACTACGCGGTTCCGCTCGACGGTGCGCTGCGCGACATCACCGACGACCCGCGCGCGTGGGACGACGCGCATGCGCCGGGCACGTTCTTCCGCTACGGCAACGTCAATTTCCCCATCGTCGCCTCGGCGATGGAGAAGGCCACCGGCGAACGCTTCGACCGGCTGATGCAGCGGCTGGTGTTCGAACCGCTGCGCATCGACGCGTGCTTCAACTGGGAAAGCTGCAGCCGCGAGACCGCAGGCCGCGCGGTGGTGCAGTACGACGCCGCGCGCAAGCCGGTGTACGACAACCATCGCGGCGGCAAGCCGGACTGCGCGGTGATCCGCTCGACGAAGCGCGACTGCGATCTGTCGCAATGGAAGCCCGGCCGCAACGGCGCCCTGTTCTCGCCGCAGGGCGGGCTGCGCATTTCAGCAAATGGACTGGCGAGGATCGGTCGCATGCTGCTCGGCGAAGGCGAGCTCGATGGCGTGCGCGTGCTGTCGCCCGCCTCGGTGCGCACGCTGACGAAGCCGGTGTGGACGTACGCACCCGACAACGGCCTCACCGTGGAAGAGGATGCCAGCGGCAAGTCGCGGCACGGTTTCTTCTGCCGTTACGGACTGGCGGTGCAGACGCTGGCGACGAAGCGCGAGGGCTGCCGCGACGATCCGTTCGGCGACGGCGTCGAACGCTTCGGGCACGCGGGTTCGGCGTACGGGTTGCTGTCGGGGCTGTGGATCGACCGCGCTTCGGGCAAGGGCGTGGTGTATTTCGCCACCGGCGTGGAGGACGCACCGCGCGGGGCGCATTCGGCGTTCACCGAGGTGGAGGAAGCGCTGGCGCGAGGAAAGCCGTTGTAGCCCGGGTAAGCGGAGCGCACCCGGGGAACCTGCGCTGGGGCGGCTGAAACCCGGGTGCGCTCCGCTTACCCGGGCTACAACGGCTACAACGGTAGCGTGCGGCTCACGCCATCTCGTCGGCGGCAGCCTCACCGCGCCGCAGATCCGCCCGCGCCCACGCATAGATCAGCAAGCCGCCCACCGCGGTGGCCGCACCGACGATACCGGTCGACGTCCAGCCGTACCCCGCCGTGATCGCCATTCCGCCCAGCCACGGCCCCAGTGCGTTGGCGAAGTTGAACGCCGAGTGGTTCGACGCCGCGGCCAGCGTCTGCGCCTCGCGCGCGACGTCCATCAGGTGCGCCTGCAACACCGTCGCCAGCGCGCCCATCGTGCCGACCGCGAGCACCGTCGGCAGCACCGTCCACGGCGATTTCGCCGCGAGCGGCCACACCAGCAGCACCGCGATCGACCACAGCAGCACGCGCGGGACCGCACGGAAGCCGAAACGATCGAACAGCCAGCCGCCGCCCAGCGTGCCGAGGATGCCGCCGATGCCGAAGGCGATCAGCCCGAACGGCACAAAGGATTCACGCACGCCGGTGACGTGCACCAGGGTCGGCGCGAGATAGCTGAAGACGCAGAACATGCCGGCGAAACCGATCGCGCCGATGCCCAGCGCCAGCCACACCGGCTTGCGGTTGAAGTCGCGCAGTTCGCGCAGCGCGTCCGGGCGCGGGGCGTTCATGCCGCGCGGAAGCACGCGCATGGTCATCGTCACCGTCGCCAGCGCGAGCAGCGTCACCAGGCCGAACGCCCATCGCCAGCCGAACGCCTGGCCCAGCCACGTCGCCAGCGGATTGCCGACCAGCAGCGCGATCGACAACCCCAGCATCACGCGCCCCACCGCGAGCCCGCGCTGTTCCGGCGGACTGATGCGCGCGGCCACCAGCGCGGCGATGCCGAAGTACGCGCCGTGCGGCAGGCCCGCGACGAAACGCGCGAGCATCAGCGGGACGTAACCCGGCGCGAGCGCGCTGGCGAGGTTGCCGACCGCGTAGAAGCCCATCAGGCACAGCAGCAGGCTGCGCCGCGAGAGCCGGTTGCCGAGGATCGCGAGCAGCGGCGCGCCGACCACCACGCCCAGCGCGTAAGCGCTGATGACGTGGCCGACCTGCGGCTCGGTGACGCCGAGGCTGCGCGCGATGTCGCTGATCAGCCCCATCACGACGAACTCGCTGGTGCCGATGGCGAAGCCGCCCATCGCGAGGGCGAACAGGATCAGGACGACCTGGCGCGGCGTCAGCACCGGCCCGGAGGAGGAGGATGCGGGGGACATGCGGGCATTATGTTGCATTGCAGCAGGCGGCGCGACCCGCTTGCGTGAACGGCCTCAACCATTCCGGAAGCGACGCGCCTTTGTAGCCCGGGTAAGCGAAGCGCACCCGGGAGTCAGGCGCGATGGGGTCCCGGGCGCGCTTCGCTTACCCGGGCTACCAAAGCGGGCTACGGCGCGAGAAGCCGCCCCAGCTCCGGCACCGACTCGAAGAACTCCTCCGCCCCCATCGTCCGCAGCGTGTCGGCATGCGCGTAGCCCCAGCCCACCGCGCCGAACGCCACGCCCACGCGGCGTGCGGCCTCGCCGTCGCTGACCTGGTCGCCGACGTAGATCGCCTCCGACGCCGCCGCCCTCGCCTCCTTCAGCATCCGCGCGATGCGCCGGTGCTTGCCGAGCATGTGCGCGCCGCCGTCGATCAGTTCGATCGCGCCCAGCAGCTCCGCGTCGATCACGCGCCGCACGTTCTCCACCGAATTGGACGTGAGGATCGCCAGCCGCGCGCCGCCGTCGCGCAGCTGGCGCAGCACCTCGGCGACGCCGGGAAACAGTGGCACCGGCGGCGCGCCGCGCATCATGCGGATGAAATCCGCCGCGACGATCGGCGCCTTCCACGCGGGCAGGTTCACTTCGCGCATCAGCTCGCGCGTGCCGAGGCGGCGCAGCGCATCGACGCGGTCCTCGGCGATGGCGGTGAATCCATGCCTGTCGGCCAGCGCGTGCTGCGCCTTCACGAAGAACGGGAAGGAGTCGGCCAGCGTGCCGTCGAAGTCGAAGATGACGAGGGGATAGCGCATGGCTGGGACGAGTGGGAGCAACGAGTGGAAGAGGAACGAGTGGACACGATAGCCGATGGGTTCACTGCGCGGTGTTCACTGGTTTCTGGTTCCTTCTCACTCGTTTCCCGCCAGCCCGATACAGTGCCCGCATGAGCAACCCGGCCGCCGTCCTTGCCGACGCGATCCTCGTCCTGCACGTGGGGATCGTCGCGTTCGTGATCCTCGGCGCGCTCGCCGTCTTCGTCGGCCGCACGCGTTGGCCCTGGGTGCGCGGCTTCCGGTGGCGGCTCACGCACGTGCTGCTGATGGTGTTCATCGCGTTGCAGGCGTGGCTCGGTGCGCTGTGCCCGCTCACGGTGTGGGAACAGGCGCTGCGACGTCGCGCGGGACAGGCGAGCTACGGCGAGTCGTTCATCGAGCACTGGCTCTCGCGCGTGATCTTCTTCGATGCGCCATGGTGGAGCTTCGTCGCCGCGTACAGCGCGTTCGCGGGGCTGGTGATCGCGGCGTGGTTCGTGGTGCCGCCGCGAAGGGGGATGGGTTGAGCCCCTCTCCCCCAGCGATCGCACACCAACGCAACGCTCGTTCCTTTGTAGCCCGGGTAAGCGAAGCGCACCCGGGAGCGCGACCACGTCTCCAACCCGGGTGCGCTCCGCTTACCCGGGCTACAGGAGCTACAAGAGCGACAACAATCACTTCGCCTGCAACTGCCGCGCAAACACCCAATCGGCCACCTTGTTCCCCGCCTTCAACCCGGCCAGGCACGCCTCGGTGAAATGAATGCCCGAATACACGCGCCCCATCGCCTGCTCATGCTCGGCGGTGGACAGCGACGGATAACCGCGCGTGATCGTCTTCACTGGCAGGTCCACCAGCGGCGGCGGCAACGGCGCGACCGGCGCGCTGACCGTGCGCGAGAACGCCAGCGCATCGCTCCGGAAGTAACGCCGCAGCATCTGCGCCGCCGCCCCGGTCATCGACGTCGAGGCGCACGGATAGTCCGGATACGGCGGTGTCTGCAGGAACGGCCGCCACGTCGCGTCGCTCCTGGTGAACGGATTGCCGTCGTCGGGCCAGCGGATCGCGGTGACCGGACGCCAGAAGTTGTACTGGTACTTGTCGGCCATGTTGGTGATGAGCGCGTCGGCCGTCGCCATGTTCACCAGCGCGAACAGGCGCGCGTGCTGCCAGCGGTCGAGCCCGCGCGTGGACGCGATGATGCGCGCGTTGCCGTTCCAGTCCAGCCCACCGCCGGGCCAGAAGCGCGCGATGTCCGTCTGCGGCGAGTTCGGCTGCGCACCGCGCACGCGCGCGTCGCCGATCGATTTCACCAGGTTGTACTCGGACGCGTACTTCGCGCCCTTCACCTTCAGGATCGCCGCCGGCGGCTGATGGAACTGCGCCGCGCTGTTCACCGCGAACGGCGTGACGAACGCCCAGCCCATGAACTGCGGCGTGGTCGACGTCGGAAATTCCGGCGCCGGCGTTGCCTGGTGCACGCCCACCGAGGCCGGCAACGCGTATACGGGAAGGTTCGGCGTGCCGGAACCGTCGGTGGGCGCGAGACCGCCCGCGCCGTTGTCGGCATAACGCAGCGCGAGGATCGTCTCCGCCGCCGATTCGCCCGCGGCGATGCCCGCCGCTTCCAATGCATCCGGCGCGCCGGGGCCGATCGCCGCGTCGTACATCGCATTGATCGCGATGATCGCGTTGGCGCGCGCGGCCGCTTCGGCCGGCGTGGGCGCGGTGGGCAACGCATCGATCATCGCCAGCAGCGCGGTGCGGTTGGCCGCGGCCACGGCCGCATCGGGCGATGCGTTGCCCGGCGCGCTCGCGACGGGGCGATAGGTGTTGTAGCGCGACTGGATCGAGTTGAGCGCGTCGTGCACCGACAGCGACACGATGGCCATGGCGCGTGTCTGCTGCTGCGGCCCGCCGAAGCGCGGCACCACCGTGGGCCCGCTGGCGAGTGCGTTCCAGTCGGTCACCGAATCGGCCTGCGACGGCAACGCGATGCAGAGCGCGAGCGCAGCGGCCAGCCGCGCGCGGCCGCGCCGTGAAAGCGTGAGGGAGGAGTTCATGGCGATGTCCTGTGGGGGAAAGAGGACGCGCCGGTCCGAAGCGCCCGCATGGCGCGCAGCGGACTGGTGCATTGGGACCCAACGCGATCCGCGCACGCACCGGCCGCCCGGAGGTCGCGCGGCTAGCGACGGGCGATGAGCGGCGGTGTGGTGGCATGGATGTTGGCGGATTGGCGCGTCGGCCGGGCTCCTGCGACACTCGCGTGGATCGCCTGGGGAGGTGAACCGATGGATGCCGTTTTCCGAAGTCGGGTGCTCGTGGTGGCGCTTTGCGCCGCGCTGATGCCCGCCGTCGCCACGCAAGCGACGGATACGACACAGGCGCCCGCATCGGCGTCGGCGTCCGGCGCGATGAACCCGCAGGCGCGCTGGTTCCGCCAGCAGCTGGCGTCGGCACACGCGTTGGCGCGGGGCGAGCAGATCGAGCAGGCCGATCGCGCCTTCGGGCGGCTGGTGGACGACCCGCTTCTCGCGACGCTGCCGGCGGGCGAGCAGCGCGCCGCGTTGTCCACGGCCGGCTGGATGGCCATCCGCCAGGACCAGGGCGCGCGTGCCCTGTCGCTGTTTCGCCGCGCCGTCGCCGCGGAGGATTCGGACGCCGACGACTGGTACCGCATCGCGATGATCGAGTTGGAGGAAGGTCGTCCCGAGGCGGGCGCGGTGGCCTTTACCGAAGTCGTCGAGCGTTGGCCGGAGCTGCTGCCGAACGTGCACGAGCGCTACGTCATGCAACTGGTGTATCGCAGCCGACCCGGTTCGCCCGAACGCGTGGCGCTGCTGCGGGCGCTGTTCGATGCGAACTGGGATGCACGACTGGGCAGCGCGTCCGACGCCTGGTACGAGCTTGCCGTCGAGGCGCTGGATCGCGGCGACGCGGACACCGCGCGCGCGGCGATCGCGCGCATCGCGTCTCCCGAACCGATGGTGCGCCTTCGCAGCGAGAAACGCTTCGACGCGGTGATGCCCGGCGAGGGCTGGTCGACCCGCCCGGAACGCGCGGCGCAGCGCGCGGTGGAGGCGCTCGGCGAGCAGGTCGCACTGGGCCGGACGACCTGGAGGTCCGCTCCCATCTCGCCAGTGCCATGCTGCTGAACGGCATGAACGAACAGGTCCTGGAGTTCACCACGCGCACGCTCGACGAGATCGCGCAGGCGCCGCCGGACGAACCGGCGTTCGCGAACCTCGACGACCACGTCTGGATCCTCAACGGCCGGGCCATCGCGCTACGACGGCTGGGACGAACCGACGAAGCGCTCGCCGAGCTGCACCGCGCCGCGCAACTCGCCGAGGCCGGCGAGCAGAACGTGAGCCAGGCGCTGAACCTCGGCGCCTTCCATTGCAGCCTCGGCCGCCCGGACGACGCCCTGCGCGCCATCGACGTGGTCGGTGCCATGAGCGGCTACGGCCGCATGGTCGAGAACGGCGTACGCCATTGCGCCGCCCTGCAGACGGGCGATCGGGGCGCCGCGCGCAAGGCGCTTGCCTACCTTCGCGAACACCGCGGCGACGGCGAGTTGTCCTACGTCGAAGCCTTGTTGCGCGAGGGCGATCTGGACACCGCCGCCGAGCGCGTCAAGGCGTTGCTCTCTTCCTCCGAACACCGGGGCCGCACCCTTCGATGGATGCAGCAATACGTGCGTCCCGCTCCCTTGCCCGGCGATGTCGCCACCCGCGCCGCGCGCGAGACATTGCTGGCGCGCACGGATGTGCGCGAAGCGATCGACGCGGTCGGGCGGATCGGGGAGTACACGCTGTACCTTGAAGAATCGATGGATTGAGGGCGCGACAATGCGACGCACCGTGTGGTGGAGCCTGTCGGCCGCGATGGTCACGGTTGCCGTCGCGTGGCTGATCGTCACGCACGCATCGCATGTCGCGCCCCCTGCATCGCCCTCCGTCGGCCGTACTGGAACGCAGGAAGGCGTGGCCTCCCGTCGCACCACCGCGCATTACGCCATCGCGTCCTTCGCCACGGCGAAACAGACGACGCAGATCGCCGATGCGGTCGAGGCGTTGCATGGCGCATTCCTCGAGTTCTTCCCGGGCGTTCCGTCGCAGCGGCCGGATGGGCGGAAGCTCCAACTCGTGCTCTACCGCGACCAGGCGCACTTCAAGGCGAACAACCGCAGCAAACCGTGGGCCGAGGCGTATTACCGGCCACCCACGTGCTTCGCCTACTACGCCGTTGGCGAGCGCAACCCCTACCACTGGATGCTGCACGAAGCGACGCACCAGCTGCATCACGAGCTCGCCGGGTTCTCGCGCGCGCAGTGGCTGGGCGAAGGACTCGCGTCCTATTTCGGAGCAAGCCGCATCGCGGCCGGCACGCTGATGCCTGGCACGGTGGATGCCGGCGCCTATCCGATCTGGTGGTTGCCGTCCCTGGCGCTCAGCGGCGACCTCGACCAGGACATCGCGCAGCGTCGCATCATTCCGCTACGTGCCCTGATCGAAGGTACCGGCCCGCCCATCGCGCAGCAGGTCAATCTCTATCACATCGAGTTCTGGAGCCTCACCCATTTCCTGTTGCACCACGACCAGGGGCGATACGCGAAGGCGTACCGCACGCTGCTCGAAGGCGACGGTTCGCTGGCGGAGTTCGAGGCCTTGGTCGGGCCGGTGGAACGGGTGCAGGTGGAGTGGTACGCGCACCTGCGGGCGCAGGTTTCGGCGTTGCGCTGAGGCTGGCGCGCGCGGCATCGGCCGCGCCGGCGCGCAGCCCCCGGCGAAACCGGGCGTGCCAGGCACGCCCGGCCCGGGTTCTGGATTTCCACTCCTACGCGAACGCGATCATTCTTCCTCGCCCAGCTTCCACTGCTTCTTCAGCGCGCTGCTCATCGCTTCGGACAGGCTCTCCTCGCTGGCGGCGGTGAAGGACGCCCACGCCTTGGTCAGCATGTCGGCGCGCCCTGCTTCGCCGACGGTTACCTCCAGTGCGGCCATCGAACCGCCACTGCCCTCGGGCAGATATGGTGGCATCGGCAGGGCCGCGGCCTTCGACCAGTCAAGCGTTTCCACGTGCGCGCAGGATCCGACCGGCTTGCGCTTGGAATCGACTTCGCAGTCGTCGTCGATCAGCACGGCTTCCTTGCCGTCCCGCTTGCTGGTCCAGTAATAGCCGGCGCCGTTCTGCGAACCGATGGCCTGGACGGATAATCCTGCGGAGAAGGCGAGCGCGCCCTTCGAATGGCGCGGCACGAAACGGTCGAAGTCGTAGCCCAATGGCAGCGCCTTCAAGGCGCCGTCTTCACGACGCAGCACGAAGACCATCGTCGAAGCCAGTTCGACGCTGCCCGCAGGACACCGCGCCAGCGCGTCGACCTGTTGCGTGCAGTACCAGCGCTGCGCGATGACGCAGCTCCGCGTTCCGTCGCCGCTCCATTTCGATGCGGCGAACACGTCGCCGAACTCGGGCTTGTTGCTGTAACCGGCGGTGTGCTCCTTGACCTGCTCGGCCGCACGCTTGCTCAGGTACTTGATGGCCAGACCCGCAAGCCAGTCGACGAGCACGCCGCCGGCCACCGCTGCGGGTGCCGCCAATGCGTTGACGACGCCTTTCTGGTCGGTGCTGGATCCCGGCGGCGCGGGAAACTCCGTGACACCGCATTCGCGCCCCACCGCGGCGCCGAGCATCGAATACCGGTCCACGAACATGCGCGTGGGATCCACCGCGCCGTGGAACTGCGTGACCTCCAGCGTGCTGGCCGATACGACCTCCGGCACGCGTGGCGGTGCGGCGTGTGCCGGCCCGCCGGCCGAGGCGATGGCGAACACCAGCGACGGCATCCCCATGAACTTCACGACACCCCTCATGCATCCTCCCCTTGTGGATGAAACGTTCCTTCGGGCACGGCGATGCCGGCGCATGTCGCGCCACCGCATCGAAGACGAACCCCCTGTCGTGCATCACCCCTCGCATTCCGCCGCGAACGGCGGCCCCGCGAGGGGCGGGGTGATTCTGGCATGTTCCGTTCGTAAGGGAGGCGTGCGATGCGCGCGCGTCAGCGCCCGGTGTGCGCATGGATGTTGGCGGGTTGGCGCGCGACATCGCAACTTCCGCGTCGGCCCACCCCACAGGCCACTCCTCGCTTTCGGACCTTTCTGATGGACGCGACGCAGCAGGATCGCGAGCGTTCGAGTCACCTTCGACTTCACGGATCCGAAGCTGATGAACGCGCCCATGTCACCCAGGCCGATCGCCACGTCGCGCTTCGGCTATCCGTTCAAGGACAAACAGGACCGGGAGATCACCGACCCGCACGCCTTCCTCGGAGCGCTCGTGCCGGCGCAGGGCGGGCATTACCTGCTCGGCGCCTCCGGGTTCTTCCACGGCGGCGTGCACCTGACCTCCGCGTGCAAGGCGCACCTGACCCTCGACAAGGGCATCCGCTGCCTCGCCGACGGCGAAGTTGTCGCGTACCGCATCGACGGCGACTACCACGACGCCACGCCCGGCGCGGTTGGCGATGGCGCCACGCTGCGTCCGTACTCCGTCGGCTTCGTGCTGGTGCGGCACCGGCTCCAGGCGCCCACGCCCGCGCAGCCGCCCAAACCTCCGCCGATGACGCGCCCGGGTGCGGAGGCCGACGACTGGGGCACATGGCTCTTCGGCGATCCGCAGGGTCGCGAGCGCATCGCCTGGCTGCGCCACGGCACGCCGCTGATCGTGGAAATCGGCCCGTACTCGCCCGGCGAGAACACGTCCGTGCGCGTGGTCGACACCCTCGACCCGAAGCTGCCGCGCGAAGCATGGGTGAGCCGTACATGGCTGGCGATCGACCGCGCGGCCGGCACCGGGCTGCGCGGCTGGTTCGGGTTCAAGGAGATCATCAGCACCCGCGTGTATCGCGGCGACAGCATCGATCCGGAACGAACGGCCGCGTACGCGGAGAACCAGGCCGAGCGCCAGCGCCCTCCCGTACCGTCCGCGCCGGTACTGACGCTCTACAGCCTCTACATGCACGTTGCGTCCGAAGGCGATTACCGCCGGCACGCGGACTGGAAGCGCCCCGCATGGTGGCCCGAACGCGACGGCGAACGGAAACCCGACGCGACCGACCGCATCGTCGTACTGCCGCAGCCCGTGCCCCTGCGGCAGGGCTACGTCATCGCCCACATCGGCGAGGACGTGCCCGCCTACGCGTACCCCATCGCCGGAACGCCGGTCACGCGCCGCCTGCTGCACCTGGAAGTGTTCAGCGGCGACGACGTTCCCGCCTATCTCACCGCCAGCCGTAGCTGGGCGAAGGAGCACGTGCCGGAGAACGAACGCACCCTGCTCCTCCTGCTCGAAGGCGACACGATGGAGCGCGACACGGGCGGCACCGTGACGGTGAAGCAGCGGCAGATCCTGCGCGTCGCGGGGCTGGAATCGCGCACCGTCGACGGCAAGCGTTGGCGCAAGGTCACGCTGGACACGATCAACGGCAGCGCGACCGGCTGGATCGAGGAGGACGGTCGTCTCGTATCGCCCTGGGAGTGGCCGGGCTTCGAAACGCACGGCGAAGCCTCCACGTTCGACGGCTTCCGCCACCGGGACGCGGACGCCTACGCCCGTCACCTGCGCGGCGAGGAACCGCGTCCGCCGGACAGCCCGTTCTTCCAGGCGCTGCACGCGCTGATCGACCGCAACGGCGACGGCCAGCTCAGCGAGGAGGAACTCGACCGCGCCCTGCGCAACCGTTACCTGGCCGATCGCGTTTCCCGCCTGATCGTGCGCCACGAAACCGAGTGGACGGTCGCGAACATGCAAAACCACACCAACACCGTGCGGCGCATCGTCTCACAACTGGGCCCCATCTCCGTGGAGACCGTGAACGCGGAGGTGCGGCGCTTCGCCACCACTGAAGACAACGACCTTCAGGCTGGTAAAGGAGGCCTTCGCCTCGGCAATCCGCGCGATGATTGTTTCTTTACTAAGGCGCCCTTTAATCGCGGGGCTTGATTCGAAACAACATTGCTTGCACGCAGCCGTGCACTGATATGTGCACAGGATCGTAAGGGTGTGCGGGCCAAGCCAATCGGGTAAGGGCACGTCTCTCGCCTCACTGTGAGTTTCATAACCACATGGCTCGCCAAGAGCGTTGCATGAAGAAAGGTTGATCTCAGTCGTCGGATTCCATCTGATCGCATTGCGCGATCGGTCTGACTTTTTAACGAATCGCGTCACTGCGTCGCATTTGAGTTGGGCTACGGACTGAGTGCGGACAAAAAAAGGGCGACCTTCCGGTCGCCCCTTGTCATTGCTTCGCCGATTTATCGAAAACGCCTTACACACCCAACGGATTCGGCTTCTCCGAATCAATCTTGTACTGCTTGATAGCCCGAGCCACATCCTTCCCCGTCATCTTCCCTTCCGCCGCCAGCGCCGCAATCGCCGCGTGCGCGATATGGAAGCGGTCCACCTCGAAGTGGCGGCGCAGGTTTTCGCGGGTGTCGCTGCGGCCGAAGCCGTCGGTGCCCAGCACGGTGTAGCGCGTGGGGACGAACTCGCGGATCTGGTTGGCGAAGGTGCGCACGTAGTCGGTGGCGGCGATCGCCGGCCCGTTGCGGCCTTCCAGCAACTGGGTGACGTACGGCTTGCGCTGTTCGCCTTCCGGGTTGAGACGGTTCCAGCGCACGGCGTCTTCGCCGTCGCGCGCGAGTTCCGTGAAGCTCGGGCAGGACCAGATGTCCGCGGTGACGCCGAAGTCCTTGTCCAGCAGTTCGGCCGCGGCGATGGCTTCGCGCAGGATGGTGCCGCTGCCCATGAGCTGCACGCGCAGTTCGCCCTTCTTCGCCTTGCCGGCGTCCTTGAGCAGGTACATGCCCTTGATGATGCCTTCGGCCGCGCCCTCGGGCATGTCCGGGTGGCTGTAGTTCTCGTTCATCAGGGTGAGGTAGTAGTACTCGTCCTGCTGCTCGGTGAGCATGCGCTGCATGCCGTGCTGCAGGATCACCGCGACTTCGAAGCCGAAGGTCGGGTCGTAGCTGCGGCAGTTCGGGATGGCGCTGGCCAGCAGGTGGCTGTGGCCGTCTTCGTGCTGCAGGCCTTCGCCGTTGAGCGTGGTGCGGCCGGCGGTGGCGCCCAGCAGGAAGCCGCGCGCGCGCATGTCGGCCGCCTGCCACGCGCTGTCGCCGATGCGCTGGAAGCCGAACATCGAGTAGTAGATGTAGAACGGCAGCATCGGCAGGTCGTTGGTGCTGTAGCTGGTGGCCGCGGCCATCCAGCTGGTGAACGCACCGGCTTCGGTGATGCCTTCTTCCAGCACCTGGCCGGCCGCGTCTTCGCGGTAGTACATCAGCTGGTCGCGATCGACCGGCTTGTACTTCTGGCCGTGCGGCGCGTAGATGCCGATCTGGCGGAACAGGCCTTCCATGCCGAAGGTGCGCGCTTCGTCGGCGACGATCGGCACGCAGCGCGGGCCGACCTGCTTGTCGCGCAGGATGATGTTGAGCGACTGCACGAACGACATCGTGGTGCTGATCTCGCGATCGCCGGTGCTCTTGAGCAGGCGATCGAAGGCTTCGAGCTTGGGCACTTCCAGAGTCTGGCTGCTCTTGCGGCGGCGCTGCGGGAGGTAGCCGCCGAGCTGCTTGCGGCGCTCGTGCATGTACTCGATTTCAGGCGACTTCTCGCCCGGGTGGAAGAACGGCACCTTGCCGTCGGCCAGCTGCGCGTCGGTCACCGGGATGTTGAAGCGGTCGCGGAAGATGCGGACGGCTTCGTCGTCGAGCTTCTTGGTCTGGTGCGTGGGGTTGAGCGACTCGCCGGCCGCGCCCATGCCGTAGCCCTTCACCGTCTTGGCGAGGATCACGGTCGGCATGCCCTTGGTGTTCACCGCTTCGTGGTACGCGGCGTAGACCTTGTGCGGGTCGTGGCCGCCGCGGTTGAGGCGCCAGATGTCGTCGTCGGACAGGTTCGCCACCAGCTGCGCGGTTTCGGGGTACTTGCCGAAGAAGTTCTCGCGCGTGTACTTGCCGCCGAAGGCCTTGCAGTTCTGGTATTCGCCGTCGACGGTTTCCATCATCAGCTGGCGCAGCTTGCCGCTGGTGTCGCGCGCCAGGAGCGGATCCCAGTAGCTGCCCCAGATGGTCTTGATGACGTTCCAGCCGGCGCCGCGGAACTGGCCTTCCAGTTCCTGGATGATCTTGCCGTTGCCGCGCACCGGGCCATCCAGGCGCTGCAGGTTGCAGTTGATGACGAAGACCAGGTTGTCCAGGCCTTCGCGGCCGGCCACCGAGATGGCGCCGAGCGATTCGGGTTCGTCCGTCTCGCCGTCGCCGAGGAACGCCCACACCTTGCGGTCGCTCTTGGGCAGCAGGCCGCGGCCTTCCAGGTACTTCCAGTTGCGCGCCTGGTAGATGGCGGCCAGCGGGCCCAAGCCCATCGAGACGGTCGGCACCTGCCAGTAGTCGGGCATCAGCCACGGGTGCGGGTACGACGAGATGCCGCGGCCGTCGACTTCCATGCGGAAGTTGTCGAGCTGGGATTCGCTGATGCGGCCTTCCAGGAACGAACGGGCGTAGATGCCCGGCGAGCTGTGGCCCTGGACGCCGATGATGTCGCCCGGGTGGTCGCCTTCCGGACCGCGCCAGAAGTGGTTGAAGCCCACGTCATAGAGGGTGGCGGCCGAGGCGAACGAGGCGATGTGGCCGCCGAGTTCGCCCGGCTTGCGGTTTGCGCGCACGACCATGGCGAGCGCGTTCCAGCGGATGATCGAGCGGATGCGCCATTCCATCGCGTGGTCGCCGGGGCTCTTGGCCTCCAGGTGCGCGGGAATGGTGTTGATGTATTCGGTGGTCGGCGAGAACGGCAGGTGCGCGCCGGCGCGGCGCGTGACCTCGACCATGCCTTCGAGCAGCTGGTGGGCGCGTTCGGCGCCGTCGCGCTCGATGACGGCCTGGACGGACTCGATCCACTCGCGGGTTTCGGTCGGGTCCGGGTCGTTCTGGATCAGGTCGTTGATGACAGCGTGGAGAGACGTCATGCGTATCGCGGCCCCTATTGGCCGCGCCTCGTGTGGGGACGGGTTAGAGCATCGATTCTAACAGCCGGACCCGGCTCACCGGACCCCGCTTCTGGCCCGCTGCGTTGCGACGAAAGGCGAATGGCGGCGCGGGGTTGCGTACGGGGGCGGATGTCGGGGGCGAGGATGGAACGGGCTTTGTAGCCGTTGTAGCCCGGGTAAGCGCAGCGCACCCGGCTTGGAGCACCGGAACCCTGCCGATGCGGTTACGACCGCTGATGCGATACGGGCTCCCCGGGTGCGCTTCGCTTACCCGGGCTACAAGGGCGTCAAGGGCGTCGCGCGCATCTGGGGTACGGGCCTGGATCCCGCCGCCTTGCCGCTACCTCACCGGCGGAATCGCCGCTCCCAGGTTGGAGCACCGGAACCCTGCCGATGCGGTTACGACCACCTGATGCGATACGGGCTCCCCGGGTGCGCTTCGCTTACCCGGGCTACACGGGCGTCGCGCGCATCTGGGGTACGGGCCTGAACCCCGCCGCCTTGCCGCTACCTCACCGGCGGAATCGCCGCTCCCAGCACCTGTCGCTGGAAGTTGGCCATCTCCTCGCGCGTCACCCGGCCGTCGTGGTCGGCATCCATGTGCTCGAACAGCGCGCGTGCACCGGCGGCGTGTTCGGCGGCGGTGACCACGCCGTCGCCGTCCAGGTCCATCGGCAGGGGATCGTCCACCGGTGGCGCGGCAGGCGGCGGTGCGACCGGCACCACGGACGACGTTGCCGGATCGGGCGGCACCGCCGGCACGGGCTGCGGAGGCGCGCTCGTTTGCGCGGAGATGACGATCGGCACGGCCACAATGGCGGAAACGAGCAATGCGCGGACTGCGACCTTCATGACCCCACCCCACCCGAACGATTCCGGCCGACACCCTAGCGAGGCGGCCGTGTGCGTCATTTCACGGCGCAAGCGGCGCGAACCGGCCGCGACCACGCTCGCCCTCGCGCTGACGGCCGTGCTCGTTCATCTTCCCGCCGCCGCGCAGACGGCCACCACGCTAGATACGGTCGAAGTGCTCGGCACGCGGCATTCGCTGTCGGATTTCCCCGGTTCCATCAGCGTCATCGACGGCGACACGCTGCGCGCGGGGCAGCGGCAGGTGTCGCTGGCCGAATCGCTGGTGCGCGCGCCCGGCATCACCGTGCTCGATCGCCAGAACTACGCGCAGGACCTGCAGGTGCAGAGCCGCGGCTTCGGTGCGCGATCGACCTTCGGTATCCGCGGGATGAAGCTGATCGTCGACGGCATTCCCTCCTCCGCGCTCGACGGCCAGGGGCAGGCGGCGAGCTTTCCGCTGAGCGCGCTCGACCGCATCCAGGTGCTGCGCGGCCCGCTCGCGCTGCAATACGGCAACGCGGCGGGCGGGGCGATCATCGGCGAAACGGCCTTCGATGGGCGTTCGACGCAGGTGGACGGCTGGATCGGGTCGAATTCCAGCGCGCGGTTGGCGGCGGGTTTCGAAGGCGCAAGCAACGATGAGGCCTGGCGCTGGCGTGCGCTCGGCAGCTGGTTCACCACCGACGGCGACCGCCCGCACAGCGCGGCCGAGCGCTCGCAGCTGGACGCCGTCGCGCAGTACACGCCGAACGACCACGCACGCCTGCGCCTCGTCGCCGGCGCGCTGGGCCAGCCGTACACCGACGATCCGCTGGGCCTCACGCGCGAACAGTGGGAGCGCGATCCGCACGGCACCGCCGCCGTCGCCGAAACCTTCGACACGCGCAAGAAGATCGACAACGCGCAGGTCGGTGCGCGCTGGGAAGACGAGTACGCGCAGGGCCGCGAATACTGGATCGGCGGCTACGGCGTCGCGCGCGACGTGGTGCAGTTCCTGTCCATTCCGATCGTGGCGCAGCTGGCGCCGAGCAGCGCGGGCGGCGTGATCGACCTGGGGCGCCGATCGAGCGGCGTCGATGCGGGGCATCGCTGGGATTTCGGGCGCGGCGCGCTGACGCTCGGCATGGAAGCCGGCTGGCTGCACGAGCAGCGGCGCGGCTACGAGAACTTCGTCGGCGACGAACTCGGCGTGCGCGGCCGTCTGCGTCGCGACGAGGACAACCGCATCCGCAGCACCGAGGCGTTCGCGCTCGGCGAATGGCGGCCGGCGCAGGACTGGACCGTGCTCGGCGCGGTGCGGCGATCGAAACTGCGGTTCGAATCGGACGATCACTACATCGCGCCCGGCAACGGCGACGACAGTGGTTCGCTCGATTACGGCGAAACCGCGGCGGCGCTGGGCGTGTCGCGCGCGTTCGGCGAGGGCGAAGTGTTCGCCAGCCTGGGCCACGGCTTCGAAACGCCGACGGTGACGGAACTCGCGTATCGCCCCGACGGCAGCGCGGGCTTCAACACGGCGCTGGAACCGGCGCAGTTCGACACCGCCGAAATCGGTGCGCGCTGGCGCTTCGCATCGGCCAGCGCGAGCGTGTCGGTGTATCGCATCGAGGGCGAGGACGAGATCGTGCCGGCCGACAATCGCGGTGGCCGCGCGAGCTTCGCCAACGCCGGCCGCACGCGCCGCGAGGGCATCGAGGCGGGCTTCGACGGCCGCTTCCATCCGCAGTGGTCGTACGCGCTGACGGCGAACTTCCTGCGCGCGCGATTCACGGAAGGCTTTTCGTACACCGTGCTGAGCGGCGGCGAGGAGCGGGTGCAATTCGTGGAAGCGGGCAATCGCATTCCGGCGATCCCGCGCGCGGACGGTTACGCGGAACTGGCCTGGAACACGCGCGACGGCCGCACCAGCGCCGCGGTCGAGATGCGCGCGAGCGACGGCGTCCCCACCGACGATCGCAACACCGATGCCTCGCCGGGCTACGCGACGTTCGCGCTGCGCCTGCAGTGGCGGGCGGGCGCGTCGGGCTGGCACGGCTTCGCGCGCGTGGACAACGTGTTCGATCGCGATTACGTCGGTTCGGTGATCGTCAACGAAGGCAACGCGCGGTTCTTCGAACCGGGCGCTGGCCGCGGTTTCACCATCGGCCTGGGGTGGCACGGCGCCGGCGGCTGAAACATTCTCCGTGGGTGCGGCGTGAAGGCGACGCTGACGGGCCGGCACCTATAGTGGCCGCCGCGAAGGCGTCCGGTCACGACCGATGTCCACGGAACTACAGCTGGTCCTGTTGTTGCTGGCGGGCGCCATCGCGATGTTCTCGCTGGGGCGTCCGCGCACCGACGTGGTGGCGCTGCTGATGATGGCGGCGTTGCCGTTCACCGGCGCCATCGACATCACCGAGGCGATCGCCGGCTTCGCCGATCCCAACATCGTGCTGATCGCGCTGCTGTTCGTGATCGGCGAGGGACTGGTGCGCACCGGCGTGGCGCAGCGGCTGGGCGAGATGATCGTGCGCCATGCCGGCGCCAGCGAAACGCGGTTGATCGTCGCGTTGATGACGGTGGTGGCGCTGGTCGGATCGGTGATGAGTTCGACCGGCGTGGTGGCCATCTTCATTCCCGTGGTGCTGCGCATCGCGCGCGGCAGCGGCATCGCGCCCGCGCGCCTGATGATGCCGCTCAGCGCCGCCGCGCTGGTCAGCGGCATGATGTCGCTGGTCGCCACCGCGCCCAACCTGGTCGTGCACGGCGAGTTGATCCGCGAAGGCTACGAAGGCTTCGCGTTCTTCGACTTCACGCCCTTCGGCGTGCCGGTGCTGGTCGTCGCGATCGGCTACATGCTGATCGCACGGCGTTGGCTCGCGGGCGCGACGGCGACGCAGGACGTTCCCGGGCAGCCACGCATCGCCAACTGGATCCACGATTACCGCCTCGCCGGCCGCGCATACCGCGTACGCGTGCTGGACGATTCGCCGCTGGCCGGGCGCGCGGCGTCGGAACTGGAAAGCGACGAATTGCAGGGCCTGCTGGTGCTCGCCGTCGAACAGGCCGGGCACTTCGGGCGCACGTCGCTCGCCTCGCCGATGGGCGCGCGCGTGGACGCGGGCAACGCGCTGCTGCTGGACGTGCACGATGCGGGCATCGATGCGATCGCGCTGTTCCATCGGCTGCGGCTGGAGCCGCTGCCGCTGGCGGGCAGCTATTTCTCCGGCTACGCGAACGACATCGGCATGGCCGAGTTGATGATCCCGGCGAACTCGCCGCTGGTCGGCGCGACCGCGCGGCAGGCGCGGCTGCGCACCCGTCATGAGCTGGCGGTGATCGGCCTCAAGCATGGCCGCACCGCCGAGGTGCGCGACGTGGGCGACCAGCCGTTCGAGGTCGGCGACACGCTGCTGGTCGCGGGGCCGTGGGCGACGATCCGCGCGCTCGGTTCGGGGCCGAGCCGCCTCATCCTGCTGGGGATGCCGGCGGAGTTCGACGACGTGGCCCCCGCCGCATCGCGCGCGCCGCTGGCGCTCGCCACGCTGCTGCTGACCATCGCGCTGATGGTCTCCGGCGTGATCGCCAACGTGCACGCGGCGCTGCTCGGATGCCTGCTGATGGGCGCGTTCGGCTGCATCGACCTGCGCAGCGCCTATCGCGCCATCCACTGGCCGAGCCTGGTGCTGATCGTGGGCGTGCTGCCCTTCTCCATCGCATTGCAGCGCACCGGCGGCATCGACCTGGCCTCCGCGGCGCTGCTCGACGTGGTGGGCGAGGCGCGTCCCCGCGTGGTGCTGGCGGCGCTGTTCGCGGTTACCGCGGTGCTGGGGATGTTCATCTCCAACACCGCCGTCGCGGTGTTGATGGCGCCCGTCGCGCTCGCATTGGCCGAACACCTCGACGCCTCGCCGCAGGCGTTCGCGATGACCGTCGCGCTGGCCGCCTCCACGGCGTTCATGACGCCGGTGTCCTCGCCGGTCAACGCGCTCGTGGTCGGTCCGGGCGGCTACCGCTTCGTCGATTTCGTCCGCGTCGGCACGCCGCTGGCGCTGCTCGTCCTGCTGGTGACGGTGGCGCTGGTGCCGCTGTTCTTCGGGTTCTGAGTTCCTGACGCCATGGCGGACGCGGCGTGTTCACCACGATGAACGAGGTGGTCTGCGATATGCCGTCACTGGCCTGCGTCCACATCGACTGCCGCCTCACGCTTCGCGGCCTAGCCTGAGTGTGTCTCCATCGAGGAACGCGGCATGAAGCAGCTCACCGACAAGCACAAGGGCGATACGCGCAGCGGCGTGGGCCGTCAGCCCGAGCGCGACGAACTCGGGCGTCGTCCGACCGAACTGGAGGAAGCGTCTTCGCAGGAAGAAGGGCTGACGCGCGTGGAAAGCGTGCCGAGCGGCGGGATGAATCCGGAGGTCGGCGAACTCGATGCCGACGCGGATGCGGAACGCGATCCGGCGGCTCAGGACGATCAGGACGATGGCGGCGACAATTCGCTGCCGGGGAAGATGGGCGGCGGGTTGATGGGGGCGTGATTTGCCGGTCCGTACTCCGGACCCGCACGATGCTGGTGTAGCCCGGGCAAGCGAAGCGCACCCGGGGAGCCTGCGCTGAGGCGGCCCGACCCCGGGTGCGCTTCGCTTGCCCGGGCTACAAGTGCCGCACTACCTTCGGCCGCCGGCGCTCGGCCGGCGACCCGGCGTCAGATCCCCGACGACGAAAGCGACGCGCGGATCTGCGCGTCCACTGCCGCGATCGCCGTCATGTTCACCACGCGACGCGGCGTCGAGGCGGCGGTGAGGATGTGCGCCGGCTTGTCCAGACCCATCAGGATCGGACCGATCGCCACGCCTTCGGTCATCACGCGCACCATGTTGTAGGTGATGTTCGCCGCGTCCAGGTTCGGCATCACGAACAGGTTCGCGCGGCCCTTGAGCAGCGTGTTCGGGAAGATACGGTGGCGCAGTTCCTCGTCCCACGCGGTGTCGGCCTGCATTTCGCCGTCGACTTCGAGCTTCGGCACGCGCTGCTTGATCAGCTGGAACACCTTGCGCATCTTCGCCGCCGACGCGTTGTCGTGGCTGCCGAAGTTGCTGTGCGAGAGCAGCGCGACCTTCGGCTCGATGCCGAACAGCTTCAGCCGGAACGACGCCTGCAGCGTGGCCTCGGCGATCTGCTCGGCGGTCGGATCGCACTGCACGTGCGTGTCGAGGAAGAACCACACGCCCTGGTCGTTGATGACGCCGGTCATCGCGGCGGTGCCGGTCACGCCGCGGTCGAAATCGAACACGCTGCGGAGGTAACCGAGCTTCTTGTGGAAGCGACCGACCAGGCCGCAGATCATCGCGTCGGCTTCGCCGCGTTCGACCATCAGCGCGGCGATCAGCGTCGGGCGCGAACGCAGCAGGTTCTTCGCCGCCGCCGGCGACACGCCGCGACGTTCGGTCAGCGCGTGGTACTGCTGCCAGTAGTCGTTGAAGCGCGGGTCGTCGTTGATGTTGGTCAGCTCGAAATCCACGCCCGCGCGCATGCGCAGGCCGAGGCGCCTGATGCGCGTGTCGATGACGTCCGGACGGCCGATCAGGATCGGGAAGGCGAGCCGCTCGTCGATCACCGTCTGCACGGCGCGCAGCACGGTTTCCTCTTCGCCCTCGGCGTAGACCACGCGCTTGAGGTCGCTGCGCGCGCGGTCGTACACGGGCTTCATCACCAGGCCCGTGCGGTAGATGAAGGTGCCGAGCTTTTCCTCGTACGCGCGCATGTCCTCGATGGGACGCGTGGCGACGCCGGATTCCATCGCCGCACGCGCGACGGCCGGTGCGAGTTCCACCAGCAGGCGCGGATCGAACGGGCGCGGGATCAGGTATTCCGGGCCGAATTCAGGCGCTTCACCGCCGTAGGCCGCGCCGAGGTCCGCCGACTCCTCGCGCGCCAGCTGCGCGATCGCGCGCACGCAGGCGAGCTTCATCGCCTCGTTGATGCCGGTGGCGCCCACGTCCAGCGCGCCGCGGAAGATGTACGGGAAGCACAGCGCGTTGTTGACCTGGTTCGGGTAGTCCGAACGGCCGGTCGCGATGATGCAGTCCGGACGCACGGCCTTCGCGTCCTCGGGGAGGATTTCCGGATACGGATTGGCCAGCGCGAGGATCACCGGACGGTCGGCCATCGTCGCGACCATTTCCGGCTTCAGGATGCCGCCGGCCGACAGGCCCAGGAACACGTCCGCACCGTTGACGATTTCCGCCAGCGTGCGCGCGCTCGTGTTGCTGGCGTAGCGCGCCTTGTCGGGATCAAGGTGTTCGCGGCCCGCGTAGATCACGCCATCGCGGTCGAACGCGATGATGTTTTCCTTCTTCAGGCCCAGCGCCACCAGCATGTCCAGGCAGGCGATGCCCGCCGCGCCGGCGCCGGTGGTGGCGAGCTTCACGTCCTCGATCTTCTTGCCGACCACTTCCAGCGCGTTGAGCACCGCGGCGCCGACGATGATCGCCGTGCCGTGCTGGTCGTCGTGGAACACCGGGATCTTCATCCGCTCGCGCAGCTTGCGCTCGACGATGAAGCACTCCGGTGCCTTGATGTCTTCCAGGTTGATGCCGCCGAAGGTCGGTTCCAGCGACGCGATGATGTCGACCAGCTTGTCGGGGTCGCGCTCGTCGATCTCGATGTCGAACACGTCGATGCCGGCGAACTTCTGGAACAGGACGCCCTTGCCTTCCATCACCGGCTTGCCGGCGAGCGGGCCGATGTCGCCCAGGCCCAGCACGGCCGTGCCGTTGCTGATCACCGCCACCAGGTTGCCGCGCGCGGTGAGTTCGCTGGCGCGGTTGGGGTCCTCCACGATCGCCTCGCAGGCGAAGGCCACGCCGGGCGAGTACGCCAGGGCGAGGTCGCGCTGGGTCACCATCGGCTTGGTCGCGGCGACCTTGATCTTCCCGTGGGGGCTGAGGCGGTGGTAATCGAGCGCGGCTTGCTTGAGCTCGTTGGCGGACGGCGATTGTTCGGACATCAGGGCGGAAACCACGGGCGGGCCGGTGATTCTAGCCGTTTAACACCTTGGCCGAGGACGGCACGGTATGGCGGAAGCGCGACGGACGCCCGGAATCGCCGTTCTACAGGTCCGGCACGTGGCCGTCGGCGACGATCCTGTCGAGGCGGATGCGGTTGGCGAACAGCGAGAACGCGAGCATCCCGGCCAGGCCGTTCGCGCGCGCGACCCACTGCGGGAGCCAGCGCGCGGGCTTCAGGACGCCGGCGGCGAACAGGGGCTCGAAGCGCTGCACGTCGGCCAGGGTCATCTTGCCGGCGAACAGCCACCGGCACAGTTGCAGCTTGCGTTCGCGCAGGGCCCAGCGGAAGAAGGTGTGCACGCCCAACAGGCCGCGCAGGTAGACGATGTCCTTGGTGAAGGCGCTGCCGCCGGTGGTCGGCACCCCGCGGAACACGCGCTGCGCCGAGGCGAAGCCGTCCTCCGGCGTCTGGCCGGCGTCGAGGAAATAGCGGAACACCTCGATGAAATCCGCGCCGTCCAGCGCCATCGCCACCGCTTCGATGCGCAGGCTGATGCGCTTCATGCGGCCGATGTCGATGCTGCCGGTGATCTGCTCGGCGAAGGTCGCCAGCCCTTCCTGGGTCGCGGTGATGCGCGGCGAGGACAGCGCCAGGCTCGGCAACACCGGCTGCTGGCGGCCGTTGAGCGCGGTGAGCGAATGCACGAAGGCCTCGTGCTGGACGAGCTGGTGGCGGTCGTAATCGCTGAAGGCCGCGCCGAAGCGCAGGCGGATGCGCGTGGCGCCGGCGGCGGCCTTGGCGATCAGGTCCGGATCGAGCACGACGTCGATCATGCGGCCGTCGAAGTAGTCGTCCAGTTCGCGCTGCAGCTGCAACTGCAGCGCGGTGGCCGAGATGGTGACCTTCTCGGCCGGCGCCATCAGCTCGTGGTCGAGTTCGTCCGCGATGGAAATGAAGTGCCGCGCGGCGTCGCGGGTGGTCGGGCCCTCGCCGGGCAGGCATTCGTCGGGGCGGCCGAACAGCTGGATCGAGCGGTCGCCGACCGTCGCGGTGCCCAGGTTCTCGCACAGCGATGCGGCGATGGACCAGCTGCGGGCCGATTCGACCAGATATGCGCCCAGCGGATGCGCGGGATCGGCCTGGCGGGTGATCGCGTCCAGCTCGGCGCGCGCCAGGCTGAAGTCGAGCTTCGGGTATTCCGGATGCGGCAGATTCACCACGCCGCGGGCGTAATCGGCGAGGAAATGCGCCTCCTGCCCCGCCGGCCAGCTCACCAGCGCGAGCAGCCGGATGTCCTTCACGGCCTCGACCATGCGGGCGTCGAGGGCGGCGTGGTGGGCGATGTCGGGGGAGATGCTGTCCATCGCCGTTTACTCCTACCCCTTCTTGCAGGGGGAGGTCGGGTGGGGGGGCGCGGCGCGCAGCGCCGGTAACAAGCAGCCAGGCTCGCCGGCGCCGTGGACTTCACCCATCTCCACCCCCACAGCCATCGGGCATGGCCCGGTGGCGTTCGTCGCGACGCGCGCCATGACGCGCAACCGTCGCTCCTCGCCCCTGCAAGCAGGGGAGGGAGCAAAAGCGCCTGGAAGAGAGCGGTCAGTGCCGCCCATACTTCTCATCCAGCCGCTTGTTCAGCGCCTTGCCCTGCACCTTCTCCTCGGCCTTCTGCGCGCGGCGCGTGGCGAGGCGGTTCGCCGCGCCGGCGACTTCCTCGCTCAGCTTGAGGTAGTTGGCGAAGCGCTGCGGATCGAGCTTGCCGGCCTCGATCGCCGCGCGCACCGCGCAGCCGGGCTCCTTCGCGTGCTTGCAGTCGCGGAAGCGGCACTGTTCGGCCAGCGCCTCGATGTCGCTGAAATTCTCCGCGACGTCTTCCTCGCCGGTGGGCTTGAGCTCGCGCATGCCGGGCGTGTCGATCAGGCACGCGCCCGAGGGCAGCGGGATCAGCGCGCGGTGCGTGGTGGTGTGGCGGCCGCGCGAATCGTGTTCGCGCACCTCGCCGGTCTTCATCTTCTCGATGCCCAGCAGCGTGTTGGTCAGCGTGGACTTGCCCGCGCCGGAGCTGCCGATCAGCACCGCCGTGCGCCCCGGCCCGAGCCATTCGCCAAGCGCGGCGACGCTGTCCGCCTCCTTCGCATTCACCGCGCGCACGGCCACGCCCTGCGCCGCGAGTTCGACCAGCGCCGCCATCGCATCGTCCACCGCGCCGGTGTCGGCCATAGCGGCCTGGTCGGCCTTGGTCAGCACGACCACCGGCTCCACGCCGCCGCCGCGCACGAGCAGCAGGTAGCGTTCGATGCGGCGCGGGTTGAAATCGGCGTCCAGCCCGCAGACGACGAAGACGGTGTCGACGTTCGCGGCGATCAGCTGCTGCTGGTAGTGCTCGCCGGCCGCGCCGCGCTTGATCGCGCTCCGGCGCGGCAGCAGCGCGACCGCCTTCTTGCCTTCGATGAGCAGCCAGTCGCCGACGCCGGGACGCTGCTCGATGGTGACCGTGCCCTTGCGATAGCCCGGCGGGCGCTGCCATTGCGGCAGCGATTCGACCGGGAAACCGGTGTCCGGGCCGTCCGCGACGACGTAGCCGCTGCGGTGCTGTTCGATCACCCGCGCCGGCCGGGCCTGCGGATGCGCCGCCATCACGGTGCGCCATTCCAGGTCGGCGGCGGACGCGCTCTCCGGCGCCGGCGCGTCCGCGGGGAGCGGCCAGCCGATCGCGCGGAGGTCGTCGAAGGTGGGCATCAAGGGCGGCGGTCGCGGGGGCTCATGGGCCCGGATTCTAGTGCGCCGCGCGCGCGGTGGGTGCCGGCGGACGCATCGGCGGCGCGACCGCGTTGGAAGCTTCGAAGGAGATCGCCGCGCCGATCGCGGTTTTCGAGCGGATTCCCCTGTGGATGGCGCCGGTTTCGGCTAGTCTGGCCGTCCGAACCCCCAATCCCCGCCGCAATGTCCCTGCCCCCCGTGAAGACCCGCGAACGCCTGTCCGAAGTCCGTTACGAGATCCGCGGCGAACTGGCACGGCGAGCCCGCGAGCTGGAGGGCCAGGGGCGCAAGCTGATCAAGCTCAACATCGGCAACCCGGGCGCGTTCGGCTTCCGCGCGCCGGAGCACCTGCAGCGCGCGATCGCCGACCGCATCGCCGACACCGATCCGTACACCCACCAGCAGGGCCTGCCGCAGGCGCGCGAGGCGATCGCCGCGTTCCACAAGCAGCGCGGCACGCCGAACGCGAGCCCGGAACGCGTGTTCGTCGGCAACGGCGTGAGCGAGCTGATCGACCTGTCGCTGCGCGCGCTGCTGAATCCGGGCGATGAAGTGCTGCTGCCCTCGCCCGACTACCCGCTGTGGTCGGCGGCGACGATCCTCAACGACGGCCGTCCGGTGTATTACCGCTGCCTGCCGGAAAACGGCTTCCTGCCCGATCCGGAGGAAATCGCGTCGCTGGTGTCGAACCGCACGCGGGCGATCGTGCTGATCAACCCGAACAACCCGACCGGCGCCGCGTATCCGCGCGAGCTGCTGGAGCGCATCGTCGCCGTCGCGCAGCGCCACAAGCTGCTGCTGATGTGCGACGAGATCTACGACTCGATCCTCTACGACGAAGCCGCGTTCACGCCGATCGCGCCGATCGCCGGCGACCTGCCGTGCCTGAGCTTCAGCGGCCTGAGCAAGGTGCATCGCGCCTGCGGCTGGCGCGTGGGTTGGGCGGTGCTGTCGGGCGATCCGGTCGCCAGCGGCAACCTGCACCACGCGATGGACCTGCTCGGTGCGCTGCGCCTGTGCGCGAACGTACCGGGCCAGTTCGCGATCGAAGCCGCGCTGCACGGCGAGGACACGATCGCGCCGCTGTGCGCACCGGGCGGCCGACTGTTCGAAGCGCGCCGCGCCGTGATCGAAAGCATCGAGCAGAGCCGCCACCTCGAACTCGTCGCGCCGGCCGGCGCGCTGTATGCGTTCCCGGCGGTGACCGGCGCGGCGGCGGAAGGCTTCGACGATCATCGTTTCGCGCTGGAACTGCTGGAGACCGAGGATGTCCTCGTCGTGCCGGGTTCCAGTTTCAACGTGCCCTATCGCAACCACTTCCGCGTGACGCTGCTGCCGCAGCCGGACGATCTGCGCGAAGTGTTCCGGCGCATCGAACGCCTGCTCGACCGCTACGCGCAGTCCGACGCGCGGGCCGCGGTGGCCTGATGGCGAGCGCGCCCGCCCCCGCGCTGTCGTTCCTCGCCCTGGGCGACAGCTACACCATCGGCGAAGGCGTGCCCGAAAGCGGTCGCTGGCCGGTGCAGCTGGCCGCGAAGCTGCGCGAGGAAGGCATCGCGCTGGCCGATCCACGCATCATCGCCACCACCGGCTGGACGACCGACGAGCTGGCCTGGGGCATCGACGGCGCCGAGCCGCTGGGCGAATGGGATTTCGTCACGCTGCTGATCGGCGTGAACAACCAGTACCGCGGTCGCAGCGCCATCGACTATCGCGGCGAGTTCGAAACCCTGCTGCAGCGTGCGATCCGCTACGCGCGCGGGCGCGCCGATCGCGTGCTGGTGCTGTCGATTCCCGACTGGGGCGTGACGCCGTTCGTGAAGACGACGAAGTCGACGCCGGAGCAGATCGCCACCGAACTCGACGCCTACAACGCCGCCACGCAGGTCGTGTGCGAGGCGCACGGGGTCGCGTTCGTCGACATCACGCCGGTGTCGCGCGAGCGCGGCGCGGAGCCGGAGATGCTCGCCGACGACGGCCTGCATCCGTCCGCGTCGATGTACACGCTGTGGACCGCGCAGGCGTTGCCGGTCGCGCGTTCGCTGCTGCAACGCTGAGGAGCCGACGACGTGAACGCCGACGGCCTCGCAGTCCGCCCGCTTCCGCCGCAGCGCGCGAACGACATCGCGCGCGCGTTCCTGCCGCGCTGGTACCGGCGCTACGACTACTACTACGCGCGCACCAAGCTCGGCACCGATCCGCTGTATCCGGGCGTGTGCGACGTGCTGCGCGGTACGCGCGCACCGCTGCTGGACATCGGCTGCGGCCTGGGCCTGCTCGCGCACGCCCTGCGCGGCGACGGGCAGACGATGGCGTATCGCGGCTACGACAACGATGCGGGGAAGATCGAACGCGCACGCGGCGCGGCGCGGCGCTGCGGGCTCGAGGGCGTGGAATTCGGCACGGCGGACCTCGGCGCGCAGCTGCCGTCGCATCGCGGCAGCGTCGCGCTGCTGGACGTGATGCAGTTCGTGCCCGAAGACGCGCAGGTGCGCGCCATCGACGCATGTATCGCGATGCTGGAACCGGGCGCGAAGCTGGTGATCCGCACGGGGCTCGCCGACGGCAGCCATCGCGCGCAGGTCACGCGGGCCGTGGATGTGTTCGCCAAGGTCGTGGGCTGGATGAACGCCGCGCCGATCCACTATCCCGATGCGGAGATGCTGCGCGCGCGTTTCGATGCGGCGGGGCTGCGTTCGGAATTCGTGTCGCTGCGCGGGAATACGCCGTTCAACAATTTCCGGATCGTGGCGACGCGCGACGTTTGAGTCTGCTCTTGTAGCCCGGGTAAGCGGAGCGCACCCGCGGCGGGCAACGATCGGCGCGACTTACCCCGAGTGCGCTTCGCGCACCCGGGCTACCAACGCGGCATCGAGCTCCTCCGGCAACACCGTCCCGAACCCGAGCGCCTTCAACCGCACCAGCAACGTCGCCAGTGTTTCGACATTGCGTCCGTGCGCGGCGCCTTCGTGCAGCAGGACGATCGCGCCTGGCGCGAGATCGCGTTCGATACGCGCGACGACGCTGGCCGGATCGCGTAGCACCGCATCGTACCCGCGCGCCGACCACGCGACGCGCGCCAGACTGTGACGCTTGAGCGATGCGGCGACGAACGGGTTCGCCATCCCCACCACCGCGCGGAACCAGTGCGGGCGCGTCCCGCTGAGAAACGTGAGCGCGGACTGCGCCTGGTCGATCTGCGCGCGCATCGCCCGCGGCGGCAACGCCCAGAACCACGCCTGCGGATGCGTGTGGCTGTGCTGGCCGATGCCGTGACCGCGGCGGACGATCTCGGTCACCAGGTCCGGCCGCGCCTGGGCACGTTCGCCGACGAGGAAGAACGTCGCCTTCGCGTCGTGTGCGTCGAGCAGGTCGAGCATCGGCCGCGTGTCGTCGGATGGGCCGTCGTCGATGGTGAGCCAGACGAGGTGTTGATCGGTGGGCAATCGGCTCAGCACCGGACTCAGCAGGCGCGAGCGCGGATGCAACGTCGCCCAGACCAGCGTGGCGTGGGTGATCAGAAGCGCCGGCAAGCCGGCCTTCCAGCCCCAGAGCCACCAGATCGCGACGACCGCGAGTTGGGAAGCGGCGAACAGCCAGGACCAGGCGTGCGGATGGCGGGGAGGCTGGTGGAGGGAAGAGGCGCTCATGACCGAAATGGTAATGCTCACGGACCTGGAACCCCGCCTCCGCCGGGATGGCGGTGATCGGTCCCAGCTTTCGCCGGTGAGGCGCCCGCCCGCCTTGCCAAACCCCGCCGCCGCCCCCACATGCACCCCATTCCCATCCGGTAACCCGCCATGTCGCTCGACCCCGCGCTGCGTTCGCGCATCGAAACCCTGCTGCAGTCCAACCGCGTCGTCCTGTTCATGAAGGGCGCGCCCGAAGCGCCGCAGTGCGGGTTCTCGGCCAAGGCCGTGGGCGTGCTCAACGCGCTGCTCCCGCAGGGCTACGCGCACGTGAACGTGCTGGCCGACGCGGAGATCCGCGAGGGCATCAAGCAGTACGGCAACTGGCCGACGATCCCGCAGCTGTACATCGACGGCGAGCTCGTCGGCGGCAGCGACATCGTCGAGCAGATGGCCGGCAGTGGCGAGCTGCACAGCGCGCTCGGTTTGCCGCCGCCGGATCGCCGCCCGCCGGAGTTCACCATCACGCCCGAGGCGCTGGACATGCTGCGCAGCGCGATCGACAACGCCGGCGGCGGGTACGCCGTGCAGATCGACATCGACGCGCGCTACAACGTGCGCCTGCAGCTGGCGCCGATCGACGCCAACGCGGTGGCCATCGAGATCGAAGGCGTGCGCCTCCAGACCGATGCGCTGCAGGTGCGCCGCGCCGACGGCATCAGCATCGACTGGGTCGACGACGAACGCGGTCGCGGCCTGTCCGTGCATCACCCGCTGGCCGCGCCGGCGGTGCGTTCGATCAGCCCGCACGAAGTCGACGCGCGCGTGCGCGCCGGCGCGTTGCGACTGGTGGACGTGCGCCCGGCCGATGAACGCGCCCTCGCCGCCGCGCCGGTGGCTTTCGATACGCTCGACCACGGCATCGAGGCGCTGCAGTCCCTATCGAAGGACACCCCGATCGCGTTCCTGTGCCATCACGGCGGACGCAGCCAGCAGGCGGCCGAGCACTTCCGCGGCCTGGGCTTCCGTGAGGTCTACAACGTCGTCGGTGGCATCGACGCCTGGGCCGACTTCGACGCCGCGATTCCGAAGTACTGATCCGCGGCACGGGCTCGATCCCGATCCACCCACCCGCCCCGGAGTGCGGCGAAGCGCTCGCTTCGCCGCATCCGCGTCACCGTTCGCCGCACCACGCCGCAAACGGCGCACCGCACCGCCTAGGCTGAAAGCGTCGGCGTTCGCCGCATCGCTTTCCCGAACGCCGTAGCCGCTCCCCGGACCCCGCGTCCACGGCTACGGCGTTTTCTTTTTGGCGTCAGAATCCGCCTCCCGCGTCGAGGTAGGCCTGTTCCTCGCGCGTCGATTCGCGCCCCAGGATCGTGTTGCGATGGGGGAACCGGCCGAAGCGCGCGATGACGTCGCGATGCCGGCGAGCGTAATCGAGATAGGCGCGTCCGGATTCGCCTTCCAGCGTCGATGCGAGCGCGACGGAGCGCTCCTGGTCGGCCATCGCTTCGGAATGTTCGAAAGGCATGTAGAAGAACGGACGCAGCAGCGGCTGGACGGCGAGGTCGTCGCCGCGGTCGATCGCGCGACCGGCGTAATGCCTTGCGAGGGAATCGGTCGCGAACGCATGCCCGGTGTTGCGGAAGACGTTGCGCGGGATCTGGTCGAGCAGGATCGTCAGCGCGAGCGCACCTTCGGCGGTGTCCATCCAGTGGTCGAGTTCGCGCCGCGCGGCGGCGAAATGCGCGTCGAGGAAATCGCTTCGGCAGCGCGCGTCGAACGCGTCGTCGCGCCCGAACCAGCGGTCGTACCCGGCGTCGTGCCAGAAGGCGAGGAGGTCCTGCGGGGTCGTCGGCATCGTCGTGTTGGATTGGGGGTGTGGGGAGCGTAACGAAGTCGGGGGGAGGGTGGGTGTCGGGGGATTGCGTGTGTTGGGGTCGGGGATTGGGCTTGCGGGGGGTTCCCGATGTCTTACCTTCGGCCTGGGGGATGACTTCATGCGCGGCGTGTTTCGGCCTTCGCCCGTCCCTGCCTCGCTGCCGCCGGGAAAGAGCTTCGGCATCGCGAGTGCGAGCTGCATCGCTCGTCCCGACCCTCACCCCAACCTCTCTCCGCTCTGCACTCCCTCCGGTCGCCGGAGGGAGAGGGGCTCAACCACTCACAACGACTCATCCCCCAGCTGCGTCTCCAACTCGTTGCTCCACAACTCGGTGATGCTCTCCAGCGTCACGGCGTGGATCAGCGGGCGGACCGCGCCGCCGGCGTAGGACTGCGAGACGAAACGCGCGTAACGGTCGCGGAACTGCAGCCAGCTGCGGTGCGCGTCGTCGAACACCGCGAGCGTTTCGTCGTCGAGCTGTCGCCGCAGGTGCGTCACCACCGTCGCCAGCCGCGCATCGGCACGATGGAATTCCTCCAGCGCCTGCTGGTTCATGTCGCGCTGGGTGACGGCGGCATCGTCGCTTTGTCGCGCCACTTCCTCGGCCTTGGTGAAGTAGTTGTCGGCGATGCGCGCCGCCGTTTCGGCCTTGCCGATCAGTCGCTGCTCGAAGTGGCGCAGGTCGTCGAGGTTGGTGTTGGATTCGTCGAGCCCCTGCTTGAGGTCGAGCAGTTTCTGGTTGCGCTCGATCGCCTCCACCGCGCTGCGTTTCTCGACGCGGCGCTGGACGAAGTAGAACGCCCAGGTCAATGCGGCGCCAAGCGCCAGGTAAAGCAGGTTGTCCATGATCGCCCTCCCCCGTTCTCCCTGATTTCGAGGACACAGTGTGCCCGCGGGAGGTCGCATGCACTGCGACCTCGTGCCGGAGTCGGAAAGATGACGATTCAGGTGGGGTTGGCCGTTCCGGGGCCGCGCTGGCCGTCTGAATACAGGAGCGGCGCGATTACGGCCGGGAGCCTCGACGGCGCGTTGACGCGGTCTCCACAAGACTGAACCGGCGACCTTCGTTCCCGGCCCACAGGGCCTTCGCTACGCTCGCACACGCCGCACCCGGACCCTGCTCCGCTTCCCATCCCCTGAGGGAAATCCCATGAAACAGCTGCTCCTCGCCCTGTCGCTGGTAGGCCTGTTCGTTCCCGGCCATGCCATCGCCTACAGCTACGATTGCTTCCTCGTCTGCACCCCGGCCCGCGTCTACTGCCAGCCGTCGGGCGTGCCGATGCCCCCCATCGCGAAGATCTGCGGCGTCCGCAAGGCGATCGCGCCGGATTCGCTAACCACCTCGCTGTCCACGTTCGACGAATCGCAGGCGACCGCGCCCGCGTGCGTCGCGCAACAGGTGTTCGACGAGGACACGCAGACGTACGACTGGCAGATGGTGTGCGACTGACACCACCCCGACGTTGGGGCGCGACAGCGAAGGCCGGCATGCGCCGGCCTTCGTCTTTCCCGACCCTATTCGTCGAAACGCAGGTGGCGCACCGACTTGCCGTTACGGCGGATCAGCTTCAGCGCCTCGATGCCGACGTTGATGTGGTTGGCGACGTAGTCGGCGCTGACGCGCGCATCCGACGCTTCGGTCTTCACGCCTTCGGGGATCATCGGCTGGTCCGACACCAGCAGCAGCGCGCCGCAGGGAATGCGGTTGGCGAAGCCGGCGGCGAAGATCGTCGCCGTTTCCATGTCGATGGCCATGCAGCGCATCGCGCGCAGGCGCTCCTTGAAGGCGTCGTCGTGTTCCCACACGCGGCGGTTGGTGGTGTAGACGGTGCCGGTCCAGTAGTCCAGCGCGAGGTCGCGGATCATCGTCGACACCGCGCGCTGCAGCGCGAAGGCCGGCAGCGCGGGCACCTGCGGGGGCAGGTAGTCGTCGCTGGTGCCTTCGCCGCGGATCGCGGCGATCGGCAGGATCAGGTCGCCCAGCTGGTTCTTCTTCTTCAACCCGCCGCACTTGCCCAGGAACAGCACCGCCTTGGGCGAGACGGCGCTGAGCAGGTCCATGATCGTCGCGGCATTCGGGCTGCCCATGCCGAAGTTGATCATGGTGATGCCATCGTGCGTGCAGCTGGGCATCGGGCGGTCCAGGCCGACCACGGGCGCGCCGGTCATGCGCGAGAAGATGTTCACGTAGCCGCCGAAATTGGTCAGCAGGACGTGCTCGCCGAACTGGTCGAGCGGCACGCCGGTGTAGCGCGGCAGCCAGTTGTCGACGATCTGTTCCTTGTCTTTCATCGGGGTTTGCTCCTCTTGTAGTTGTGTGTGTCGCAAGACGCCGACGTATGGCGCCTAATCGGGCATTGTGTCACGCCGCCCATGACCATCGTCAGGGTTGGCAGGGTGTCGCCGGCACGGCTACGGTGCGAAGGTTGTGAGCCGCACTTTCCCGGGGACCTCCATGCTTCGACCACTCGCCGCCGCGCTGATCGCGGCGCTGGCGATCGGCGCCGCGCACGCCGCGCCGCCCGATTCGCAGGCCAACACGTCGGCCAAGTCGCCGGCCTCCCGCTTCACCGAAGACCCGTATCCGAGCACCTACCAGCGCATCGCCGCCGCGCCGGTGCTGATTTCCGGCGCGACCGTGCTGACCGGCACCGGCCAGCGGCTGGATGGCGCCGACGTCCTGCTGCAGGACGGCAAGGTCGTCGCGGTCGGCACTGGGCTGCAGGCGCCGGCCGGCGCGACGCGCGTGGACGGCACCGGCAAGTGGGTGACGCCGGGCCTGATCGACGTGCACTCGCACCTGGGCGTCTATCCCAGCCCCGGCGTCAGCGCGCACAGCGACGGCAACGAGATGACCGCGCCGGTGACCCCGAACGTGTGGGCCGAGCATTCGGTGTGGCCGCAGGACCCGGGCTTCGCCGCGGCGCTCGCCGGCGGAATCACGTCGCTGCAGGTGCTGCCCGGCAGCGCGAACCTGATCGGCGGCCGCGGCGTGACGCTGAAGAACGTCGCCGCCACGACCTACCAGGGCATGAAATTCCCGGGCGCGCCGTGGGGCCTGAAGATGGCCTGCGGCGAGAACCCCAAGCGCGTCTACGGCGGCAAGAGCGGCCCGGCCACGCGCATGGGCAACGTCGCCGGCTACCGCGCGGCGTTCATCGACGCCAGCGAATACCTCACCAAAAACGGCGGCAAGAAGAAGGACGAGCCGGAGAAGAAGCGCCGCTGGTGGCAGTCGGCCAACGACGCCGGCGAGAGCGACAAGGACACCGGCGGCAAGCGCGACCTCAAGCTCGACACGCTGGCGGGCGCGATCAACGGCGACATCCGCGTGCACATCCACTGCTACCGCGCCGACGAGATGGCGGTGATGCTCGACCTGGCGAAGGAATTCGGCTTCAAGGTCGCCGCGTTCCACCACGGCGTGGAGGCCTACAAGCTGGCCGACCGCCTCGCCGCCGAGAACGTCTGCGGCGCGCTGTGGGCCGACTGGTGGGGCTTCAAGATGGAAGCCTTCGACGGCATCCAGGAAAACATCGCCCTGGTCGATCGCCCGCCCAACAGCTGCGCGATCGTGCATTCGGATTCGGAGGAAGGCATCCAGCGCCTCAACCAGGAAGCGGCGAAGGTGATGGCGCACGCGAAGCTCGCCGGCATGGACATCCCGCCCGAGCGCGCGATCCGCTGGATGACGCAGAACGCGGCGAAGTCGCTGGGCATCGAGGCCGAAACCGGCACGCTGGAGCCGGGCAAGATGGCCGACGTGGTCGTGTGGAACGGCAATCCCTTCAGCGTCTACGCGCACGCCGAGCAGGTGTACATCGACGGCGCGCGCGTGTTCGACCGCAACGACCGTTCGCGCCAGCCGGTGTCGGACTTCATGCTGGGCCAGGGCGCCGCGGCCGGCAGCAGCACGGGAGGTGTGCAGTGAGGCGTTTCATCGAGTTCCGCCGTTCGCGGCACAACCGCCCGGCCGACACCTTCGAACTGGCCTGCTGCGAGCACGACGGCGGCTGGTCGCGGTGGGTTTCGCCGACGCGCAGCTTCCTGCTGATCGGCCTGCTGCTGGCGTCGGTGGGCGCCGGCGCGCAGGAGCTGCTGATCCGCAACGCCACCGTGCATACCGCAACGGCACAGGGCACGTTGAAGAACGCGGACGTGCTGGTGTCCGGCGGCACCGTCCGCGCGGTCGGCACCGGTCTGTCGGCACCGGCCGGCGCTCAGGTGATCGACGCGCAGGGCCGGCCGGTGACGCCGACGCTGTTCGGCGGCATCACGGAGATCGGCCTGGAGGAAGTCTCCGGCGAGAAGGACACCGTCGACGACACGCTCGCGCTCGGCGCCGACACCAAGCAGATGACGGTGCGGCCGGAGTTCGACGTGACGCTGGCGTACAACCCGGATTCGATCCTGGTCCCGGTCACGCGCATCGAAGGCATCGGCTGGACCCTGCTCGGCGCCGGTACCGCGGCGGGCGGTTCGATCGTCGCCGGCCAGGGCGGCATCGTGCGCCTTGACGGCAGTGCCGATCCGATCGGCCCGCGCGAGCTGTTCCTGCGCATCGGCGGCGATGCGGCCGGGCTGTCGGGCAATTCGCGCGCGGCGCAATGGATGATCCTCGACCAGCTGATCGACGAAGTGCGCGGGCGCATCCCGCCCGACGCGAACGCCGCGCTGCTGACGCCGGCCGGCCGCGCCGCGCTGGCGAAGTACCTCAACGGCGGCGGTCGCGTGGTCGTGTCGGTCGATCGCGCCGCCGACATCCGCCAGCTGCTGCGCTGGTCGCAGCGCCACGGCGTGCGCGTGGCCATCGCCGGCGGCGCGGAGGCGTGGCGCGTGGCGCCGATGCTCGCGTCGGCGAAGGTGCCGGTGTTCGTCAATCCGCTGGGCAACCTGCCTTCGGATTTCGACAAGCTCGGCTCCACGATGGAGAACGCGGCGCGCCTGCGCGCGGCGGGCGTGCAGGTCGGCTTCACCCAGGCCGGCGATGCCTCGCACAACGCGCGCAAGATCCGCCAACTGGCGGGCAACGCGGTCGCCAACGGGCTGCCGTGGGACGACGGCCTCGCGGGCCTGACCCGCGTGCCGGCGGAAACCTTCGGCGTCGCCGATCGTCTCGGCAGCATCGCCCCGGGCAAGCGCGCCGACCTGGTGATGTGGAGCGGCGATCCGCTCGAAGTGAACGCAGTGGCGTTGCAGGTGTGGATGGACGGCCGCGCGATCGAGATGCGCAGCCGCCAGACGGAACTGCGCGACCGTTACCTGCGCACGGCATCGCCGGCGGCGGAGGGTGGGTTGCCGCGGGCGTATCCGGCGTCGGGTCGGTGAGTGCTTGAGCCCTGCTCCTGATACCAGCCCGCTGCTAGCCCCTCTCTCATCGGGAGAGGGGTTGGGGTGAGGGGTGACGGAGCGTCAACTCCGAAGACCCGATGCATCGCTGCACTTTCGGTTTGACTTGCCCTGCGTCGCCGAACAAACAGCCTTTGTAGCCCGGGTAAGCGAAGCGCACCCGGGGGCGCGACCACTTCGCTCACCCCGGGTGCGCTTCGCTTACCCGGGCTACAAGAACGTCGGCATGGCTCGAGAGGGCGGGCCTGGGCCCGGCGTTCGCCGGGATGACGCCGGTCGTTTGCTTCGCTTTCGATCGATGAGGCTCCGGTTTCGCCGGCGCACCGACGCCGGCTTATCCTGACCGCCTCGGACCGCCCACCGGCGCGCCACGCACAGGACATCACCATGCCGCCCCTGCCCCACGTCGACTTCAACTGGCTCGCCGCGATCTCCGCCGCCGTCTCCGCCTTCGTCCTCGGCGGCATCTGGTACGGCCCGCTGTTCCAGCGCGCCTGGTGCCGCGAGGCCGGCATCGATCCGGACCGCAAGCCCGGCCATCCGAAGCGCATCTTCGCCACCGCCTTCGTGTGCAGCCTGCTGTCGGCGGTGATGTTCGCCAACTTCCTGCCGCCCACCGCGACCGCCGCGGACGGGTTCGGTGCCGGCTTCGTGGTCGGCCTGTTCTTCGTGGCGATGAGCTTCGGCATCAACTACGCCTTCGCCCAGCGCAGCCTGAAGCTGTGGATGATCGACGCCGGCTACCACATCGCGCAGTTCAGCCTGTACGGGCTGATCCTGGGCGCCTGGCACTGAGGGAGCACCGCATGGACGCGCCGCTGACCTGGTATTTCGACTTCATCTCGCCGTTCTCCTACCTGCAGTGGCAACGGCTGAAACCGCTGCTGCGCGAACGCGAGGCCGCGGGCGCGCCGGTGCGGCTGGTGCCGATCGTGTTCGCCGCGGTGCTCGATGCGCGCGGGCAGAAGGGCCCCGCCGAAATCCCCGGCAAACGTGAGTTCACCTATCGCCACGTGTTGTGGCTCGCGCGCCAGGCCGGCGTGCCGCTGCGCTTCCCGCCGGCGCATCCGTTCAACCCGCTGGCCTCGCTGCGGCTGAGCATCGCCGCCGGCAACAGGCCCGAGGCGGTGGATTCGGTGTTCGACTGGATCTGGAACCAGGGCCGCGCCGGCGACAGCGTCGAGGCGCTGGTGCCGGTGATGGCCGCGCTGGACGTCCCGGCCGAAGCGCTCGAATCCGACGCCACCAAGGCCGCACTGCGCGCCAACACCGACATCGCGATCGCCGCCGGCGTCTACGGCGTGCCGACGCTGGCGGTGGGCAGCGAGCTGTTCTGGGGCAACGACTCGTTCGACTTCGCCCTGGCCACGATCTCCGACCCGGCCCTGCTGCAGGACGAGGAAATGCGCCGCGTCAGCGAACTCCCGGTGGGGTTGCAGCGCCGACGCTGACGCGCAGCGTCATGCGGCGGCGCCACACGGACTTCCATCGCGGAAAGGGTATGCTGGCCGTCACACTTCGACGCCAGCGCTCATTCCGGGAGGGGAACCATGCGCATCGGACTCGTTGTCGACTCCGCCTGCGACCTGCCTTTGCATTACCTGGAACAGCACGAGGTCACCGTGCTGCCGATCACCGTACGCATCGGCGAGGCGGTGCTCGCCGACCATCGCGACGAACAGGCCACCCTGGAGTTCCTGCACGCGCACGTCGCCGAGCGCGGCCATGAAGCGCAGACCATGCCGTACACGGTCCAGCAGATCCAGGACCTGTTCCTGCAGCGGCTGGTGATCGATTACGACTACGTCTTCTGCATGACCATCACGAAGACGCGCAGCCCGATCTTCGACAACGCGCAGCAGGCGAGCTTCGCCATCCTCAACGACTACAAGGCCGTGCGTGCCGCCGCCGGCAACGCGACGCCGTTCGCCTTGCGCGTGGTCGATACGCAGAACCTGTTCGCCGCGCAGGGCGTCACGGCGGTGGAAGCCATCCGCCTGCGCGCCGCGGGCGAAGGCGCGCCGAAGATCCGCGCACGCCTGGAACACCTCGCGCTGCACACGCAGGGCTACATGGTGCCGCCCGATCTCTACTACCTGCGCAATCGCGCGCGCGCCAAGGGCGATCGCAGCGTCGGCCTGCTCAGCGCGGCGCTCGGCAGCGCGCTGGACATCAAGCCGATCCTGCACGCCAATCGCGGCGAGACCGGCCCGGTGGCGAAGATCAAGGGATTCGAACCGGCGGTGCAGAAGCTGTTCGAACATGTCGCCCAGCGCGTGGAGCGCAACGAACTGCTCACGCCCACGATGTGCCTGAGCTACGGCGGCGAACTCGACGGCCTGCGCGCGCTGCCCGGCTACGAACGCCTGCGCGATGCGTGCGCGTCGAACAACGTGGAGCTGTTCGAAAGCGTGATGAGCCTGACGGGCATGGTGAACGTCGGCAAGGGCGCGGTCGTCGTCGGCTTCGCGGCGGAAGGGCAGAAGTTCGCGGGTTGAGGCGAAGCGGCGCGGAACGGGAAACGAGCAGGAACACCGCTCGCGCCTTTCCGTCTCTCGTTCCTCTCCGCTCGTTCCTCAACCATCACGCCCGCCGGACCGGCCCAACCCTAAACTAAGGGTTTCCGAGAAGGAGACCCACGATGGCCACGCGCTACTACATCCGCCTGCCCGACGCGCAACGCGCGCGCGGCGGCGATCCGTCGCTGTCTTTCACCGCGGTCAGTCCGGAAGGCTTCGCCGAACAGTTGCAGTCCGCATTGCGCGAGCCGTCGCTGTTCGAACGCTGGAAGTCGAAGCAGGACGATCCCGACGCGATCGATCCCGCGCTCGGCGAAACCGATCCCGGCGCCGTCGTGCAGGGCGCGCAGGACGACCTGCACGTCGACCTGGTCGCGACCACGCGCATCGGCGGCGAGATCCTGCGCCAGCGGCTGCGCTGGCTCGCGGGCAGCGCGTGGGAGCTGCGCGACGTCACGGCCGCATGAGCGCACGCCTGTTGTCCTGGAGCGGCGGGAAGGATGCCGCGTGGACGCTGCATTTCATGCGCGAGCGCGGCGACGACGTCGTCGGCCTGCTGACCACCGTGACCGAAGGTTACGAGCGCGTGTCGATGCAGGGCATCCGCCGCGAGGTGCTGCATGCGCAGGCGCAGGCCACCGGATTGCCGCTGATCGAGGCGCGCATTCCGCCGCAGTGCGACAACGCCACGTATGAAGCGGCCTTCGCCGATGCCCTGTCGCGGGCGCGGGAACAGTGGCCCGGCCTGGACACCATCGCGTTCGGCGATCTGTTCCTCGCCGACATCCGTGCATGGCGCGAGGCGACGTGCGGCGCGCACGGCTGGCGCATCGACACGCCGCTGTTCGGACACGACACCGCGCAACTCGGCCGCGCGATGATCGACGGTGGCCTGCGCGCCCGCCTGTGCTGCATCGACACGCAGCAACTCGACGCGCGTTTCGCCGGTCGCGCGTTCGATGCGACGCTGTTCGCCGACCTGCCCGACGGCTGCGACCCGTGCGGCGAGAACGGCGAGTTCCACACGCTCGTATACGAAGGGCCGATGTTCCGCGCCCCGTTGCGGGTGTGCGAGGGCGAAACGGTGCTGCGCGACGGCCGCTTCGCCTATACCGACTTCACGCTGGCCTGACGACTACGCCTTCAGCGCCGCGGCGTGATGCGCGATGTGATCGCCGATGAAGCTGGCGATGAAGTAGTAGCTGTGGTCGTAGCCCGGCTGGATGCGCAGTTCGAGCGGATGCCCGGCCGCCTCGCAGGCTTCGCGCAGGCGCTGCGGCTGCAGCTGCGTGGCGAGGAATTCGTCGGCCTCGCCCTGGTCGACCAGCAGCGGCAGGCGTTCGGTCGCCGACGCGATCAGCGCCGTCGTATCCCACGCCTTCCACGCCTCGCGGTCCTCGCCCAGGTACGCCGCGAACGCCTTCTGCCCCCACGGCACCTGCGTCGGCGCGACGATCGGCGAGAACGCCGACACACTGCGATAGCGCCCCGGATTCTTCAGCGCGACGACCAGCGCGCCATGGCCGCCCATCGAATGCCCGCTGATCGAACGCGCCTGGGTCGCGGGGAACTGCGCCTCGATCAACGCCGGCAGCTCGCGCGAGACGTAGTCGAACATGCGGTAATGCGCGGACCACGGCGCCTGCGTCGCGTCGACGTAGAAGCCCGCGCCGACGCCGAGGTCGTAGCCGTCCGCATCGGCGACACCCGGCCCGCGCGGGCTGGTGTCGGGCGCGACCAGGATCACGCCGTGCTCCGCCGCATACCGCTGCGCGCCGGCCTTGGTGATGAAGTTCTGCTCGGTGCAGGTGAGCCCGCTCAGCCAGTACAGCACCGGACACGACCGCTGCTCGGCCTGCGGTGGCAGGTAGACGCCGAAGGTCGTCTCGCAGTCGAGCGAAGTCGAGTGATGGCGGTAGACGTGTTGCCAGCCGCCGAAGCAGGCGCGGTGTTCGATGCGGTCCATGATTCGTGATTCGTGATTCGTGATTCGTGATTCGTGATTCGTGATTCGTGATTCGTGATCGTGATGATCTTCGCGCCGTGAAGCGGGATCCGTGCTCTTTCCAATCACGAATCACGCTTCACGAATCACGGCTTTCAGTAGTGGATCACGCTGCGGATCGACTTGCCCTCATGCATCAGGTCGAACGCCTCGTTGATCTCGTCCAGCGGCATCGTGTGGGTCACGAACGGCGCGAGTTCGATGTCGCCGCGCATCGCGTCCTCGACCATGCCCGGCAGCTGCGTGCGGCCCTTCACGCCGCCGAACGCCGTGCCCATCCACTTGCGCCCGGTGACCAGCTGGAACGGACGCGTGCTGATCTCCTGCCCTGCGCCGGCGACGCCGATGATCACCGACTGGCCCCAGCCGCGATGCGCGCATTCCAGCGCGGCGCGCATCACGTTGACGTTCCCGATGCATTCGAAGGAATGGTCCACGCCCCAGCCGGTCATCTCGACGATCACCTGCTGGATGGGATTGTCGTGATCCTTCGGATTCACGCAGTCGGTCGCGCCCATGCTGCGCGCGAGTTCGAACTTCGACGGATTGGTGTCGATGGCGATGATGCGGCCGGCCTTCGCCTGGCGCGCGCCCTGGATCACCGCCAGACCGATGCCGCCCAGGCCGAACACCGCGACGCTGTCGCCTTCCTGCACCTTCGCCGTGTTGTGCACCGCGCCGATGCCGGTCGTCACGCCGCAGCCCAGCAGGCAGACGTGCTCGTGGTTCGCCTCGGGATTGATCTTCGCCAGCGAGACCTCGGCGACGACGGTGTATTCGCTGAAGGTCGAGCAGCCCATGTAGTGGTACAGCGGCTGGCCGTTGTACGAGAAGCGCGTGGTGCCGTCGGGCATCACGCCCTTGCCCTGCGTCGCGCGCACGGCGACGCACAGGTTGGTCTTGCCGGACTTGCAGAACAGGCATTCGCCGCATTCGGCGGTGTACAGCGGAATCACGTGGTCGCCCGGCTTCACGCTGGTGACGCCCTCGCCCACTTCGACCACGACACCCGCGCCTTCATGGCCGAGCACGCACGGAAACAGGCCTTCCGGATCGTCGCCGCTGAGCGTGAACGCGTCGGTGTGGCACACGCCGGTGTGGGTGATCTTCACCAGCACCTCGCCGGCCTTGGGCGGCGCGACGTCGATTTCGACGATCTGCAAGGGCTGCCCTGCGGCGAAGGCGACGGCGGCACGGGATTTCATGGCGACTCCTGGAATGGCGTGGGAACGGGGGAACGAGGTTCGTGCGATGCGGCTACTTCAGATACGAGCGGACCAGTCCGGCGAGTTCGGCCACGCGCGCCTCGCGCTGCTGCGCGGAGGTCGCGGCGTGGCCGAATTCCTCGCGGATGTGCGCTTCCAGCACTTCGGACATGAGCCCGTTCACCGCGCCGCGGATGGCCGCGATCTGTTGCAGCACCGCACCGCAGTCGGCGCCGGCGTCGAGCGCGCGTTCGAGCGCCTCGGCCTGGCCCTTGATGCGGCGGATGCGGGCCTGGACGCGCTTCTTTTCTTCAGGGGAATGCGGCACGTCGGCAGCCCAGCTGGGTACTGGGGTGGAGTATACGGCATGGCAGGAAGAGGCGAGGAGGAACGAGAAACCGGTGTTCGCTCTCCAGGTTCTCGTCCCTCACCCCTCGTTTCCTGTTCCTCAGGGCATCCGCGCCGCCGCCGACGTCGGCGGGAACTGCGCGAACATGCGGTCCACGCTCAACTGCATGGCGTTGGTCTGGGCGACGGGCGATTCGGGCACGGTGCCCATGGCGATCCCGCGCCACAGAGGCCGCTGCGTCTGCGCGTCGAACATGTCGAGCACGATCGTGCCGTAGGTGTAATCGCGTACGGTGGTGGTGGTGTTGAAGCTTCCCCACGCGCCCCAGCCCGGGCCCCAGCAGCAGCGCCCCCAACCCCAGCCGCCCCACATCGGACCGGTGTCCCAGGTGTCGATGCGCATGCGGCGCTCGGTGACGATCGTGCCGGCGAGCGTGACCTGCGCGTTGGTCGACTGCGTCCATCCGCGCTCGCGCAGCTTCGCGTCGATGGCGGCGACCAGGCGTTGCGTCTGCAGCGGCGAGAACCCTTCCGGCCGCTGCGTCCACCGGTACGTCTGGTACTGCCCGAAGTTCACGGCCGGGTCGTAGTCGGTGAACACGGCCGGCGTGGTGGCGCATCCCGCGATTAGCGAGACGGCGAGAAGAATGGGAACGGAACGTTTCATGGCCGGCTCCCGCGGTGACGGCGATTCGAGAATACGCCGGCGCGGGAGCGGGACGCGTGAAACGGCGCGGGTGTACCTGAATGGTTCAGGTCGTGCGCGACGCCTGCGCTGTTGTAGCCCGGGCAAGCGAAGCGCACCCGGGTTGGAAAGGCGACCACGTCCCCGGGTGCGCTTCGCTTACCCCCGGGCTACAAAAGAGTCGTCTTCCAGGGGACATCGCCCATCGACATCGGATGAGTCGCGCAGCGCGACTCATCCGGTGTTCTGTATCCCCGCCGAAATCCCGTTCACCGTCGCCACCAGCGCCTGGTACAGCGCGTCGTCCGGTCGCCCCGCCTCGCGCCACCGCGCCAGCAGGTCCACCTGCAGCAGGCTGATCGGATCCACGTACGGATTGCGCAACCGGATCGACTGCCGCAGCCGGTAATCGCCCGCCAGCAGCTCGCCGCTGCCCTTGATCGCCAGCACCGCGTCGCGGGTGCGTTCGAACTCCTCCGCGATGCCCGGATGGAACCGCGCGTGCAGCTCGCCGGCCAGCAGCGAGTAACGCTCGAAAATGCCCGGATCGGATTTGGCGAGCATCATTTCCAGGTCGTCGATCAAGGTGCCGAAGAACGGCCAGTCCTGCGCCATCTCGGCCAGCGTGTCGCGGCCGTGCGTGTCCAGCGCGCGCTGCAGCGCGGTGCCGACGCCGTACCACGCGGTCAGCCCGGCGCGATTCTGCGACCACGCGAACACCCACGGGATCGCACGCAGCGAACCGACGTCGCCGGAGCCCGCGCGCTTGCTCGGACGCGAGCCGATGCGCAACCGTTCGATCACGTCGATCGGCGTGGCGGCACGGAAATACGCGGGAAAGTCAGGGTTCTCGTGCACCAGCGCGCGGTAGTGCGCGCGCGCGTCGCGCGAGAGTTCGCCGGCGATCTCGCGCCAGCGAGCTTCGCGCGGCTCCGGCGGACGCGGGCGCAACGTCGCGCGCAGCACGGCGCCGGTCGCCTGTTCGAGGTTGCGCAACGCGATCGCGCGGATGCCGTACTTGCGATGGATCACCTCGCCCTGCTCGGTCAGACGCAGGTAGCCGTCGACCGAACCGCGCGGCGCGGCGATCACCGCGCGCTCGGTCTTGCCGCCGCCGCGGCTGATCGAACCGCCGCGGCCGTGGAAGAACGCGATGCGCACGCCGCTTTCGCGCGCGAGCTCGGCCAGCGCGATCTGGGTGCGCTGCAACGCCCAGCGCGAGGCGAGCATGCCGCCGTCCTTCGCGCTGTCGGAATAGCCGAGCATCACCACCTGGCGGTTCCCGCGCGCGGCCAGGTGCGCGCGGTACACCGGATCGGCGAACAACGCGCGCAGCGTTTCGCTTGCCGCATCGAGGTCGTCCACGGTTTCGAACAGCGGTGCGACGTCGAGCGGCACGCGGCCATCGCCGTCGACGCAACCGGCCACGCGCGCGAGCGCCAGCACGGCGAGAGCGTCGGCCGCACTGCGGCTCATGCTGACGATGTACGGCCCGAACGCCTGCGCGCCGTAGCGCGGCCGCAGTCGCGCGACCGCGCGGAACACGTCCAGCGTCGGGCGCGCGCTGCCGTTGCCTACGCCGCGCACCGGTTCGCTGCCGTCGAGCAGGCGATGCAGGCGTTGCGCGCGTTCCTCGCGCGAACGCGTTTCCCATTCCGCATCGCCGAGCACTTCGGCGAGCGCCGCGTCGTGCGTCGCCGAATCCTGGCGAAGGTCCAGGCTCGCCAGGTGGAAGCCGAAGCATTCCACGCGACGCCGCAAACGCCGCACCGCATGGCCGCCGGCGTGTTCGCCATGGTGCTCGCGCAGGCTGTCTTCGATCATGCGGATGTCGGCGAGGAACGCGGCTGCGTCCGGATAACCGTTGACGTGGTCCTCCGCGGTCGCGCGCAATCGCGCCGCCACCAGCGCGAGCAGGTTGCGGTACGGCATGTCCGCATGGCGCGGCTTCAGCGCGGCGGCCGCCTTGGGCAACAGATAGCGGTATTCCTCGATGCGCGCGAGCACCGCGCCGGCCACGCCGATGCGTTCCAGCGACTGGCTCAGCAGTTCGCCCAGCGCCGCGACTTCCTGCCGGTACGCACGAAGCACCAGCGAGCGCTGGCCGGCGAGCGTCGCGGCGATGGTGTCGGCACCGACATTCGGATTGCCGTCCATGTCGCCACCGACCCAGGTGCCGAAGCCGATCACGGTCGGCATCGCGACGTGTTCGCCGTACGTTTCGCGCAGCGCGTCCTCGAACAGTTCGTAGAACACCGGCAGCACGCGATAGAGCACGTCGGACAGGTAGAAGCCGACGTGCTCGAACTCGTCGGCGACGCTGGGCTTCACCGGCGGCGTCTCGGCCGTCTGCCAGCTCGTGGTGAGCGCCAATCGCATGCGTTCCAGGTCCGCGCGATGTTCGTACGGCGTGCGCGTGCGGTCGATGTCGTCGATCAGGCAGGTGACGATCTGGCGCTCCTTCTCCAGCAGCGCGCGACGCACGGCTTCGGTCGGATGCGCGGTGAACACCGGCTCGATGCGCAACCGCTGCAGCAGTTCGACCATTTCCTCCAGGCTGACGCCCTGGGCGGCGAGCGTCGCCAGCACGTCGCGCAGGCCGCCGGGCTGGCGGTTCGCGCCCTGGCGTTCGTAATCGCGCCGACGACGGATGCGGTGTACGCGCTCGGCGACGTTCACCGCCTGGAAGTAGGTGGCGAACGCGCGCACCAGATCGCCGGCGTGTTCGAGATCGACCCCGCCCAGCGCCTGCGCGAGTTCGGACACTGGTGCGTTCGATTCGCGGCGGCGGATCGCCGCGCGGCGCAGGTTCTCCACTTCGGCGAGGAACTGCGGGCCGCGCTGCTCGGCGAGGATGTCGCCGACGAGCGCGCCGACGGTTTTCACGTCCTCGCGCAGCAGGGCGTCGTGCGGGGCGAACTCGACGACGCGGAGGGGGTCGTTGGCGGACTCGGCGGGCGGCGGTTGTCGGGTCATCCGGCGAGCCTACCGCACTGCAACATGGGGTGGCGCGACGGTTGCGGGTGCAACGGTTCGTGGGGCGGGGAAGGAGCGGAAGCGTGACCGTCCCTGCTGGCGCGGCACGTTGTTCTTCCTGATATCCCCCGCGCCGGAGTGCGCCATGACGCCGCTGATCCGCCTGTCCAGCCTCGCCCTCGCCTGCCTCGCCCTCGCCGCGTGTCCCACGGTGCCGAAGGAGGACGCGGCGCAGCAGGGCAACGCGCCGCCGCTGTTCGACACCTTCGGCGAGCTGCATCGCGACATCGCCACGAAGGTGCCCGGGGCGCAGCGCTATTTCGACCAGGGCCTGCGGCTGGCCTACGGCTTCAACCATGAGGCCGCCGCGCGCGCCTTCGCCGAGGCCGAACGCCTGGATCCCACCTGCGCGATGTGCGTGTGGGGCCAGGCGCTGGTGCTGGGGCCGAACATCAACCTGCCGATGTCGCCCGATCTCGCGGCCGACGCGACCACGCTCGCCCTGCGCGCGCAGCAGTTGTCGAAGAACGCGACGCCCGCCGATCAGGCGCTGATCGCCGCGCTGGTCGAACGTTACGTCACGCCCGCGCCGGAGGACCGCAAGCCGCTCGACGAAGCCTACGCGAAGGCGATGGCCGACGCGCACCGCCGGTTCCCCGGCGACGACGACATCGCCACGCTCTACGCCGAATCGCTGATGGACCTGACGCCGTGGGCGTACTGGAACGCGCAGGGCCAGCCGACGCAGTACACCGACACGCTGCTGGCGACGCTGGAAGGCGTGCTCGAACGCAACCCGCGCCACATCGGCGCGGTGCACTACTACATCCACGCGGTGGAAGCCTCCAACGAGCCGCAGCGCGCCGAGCCCTACGCCGACCGCCTGGCCGCGCTCGCGCCCGGCTCGGGCCACCTGGTGCACATGCCGGCGCACGTCTACATCCGCGTGGGCCGCTATCACGACGCGACCTTGAGCAACCTCGCCGCGAGCACCGCCGACAAGGCGTTCCTGGCGGTGTGTCGCGGCAGCAATGGCGCGTATCCGCTGGGTTACGTACCGCACAACTGGCATTTCGCGGCGATGACCGCGGCGCTGCACGGCTCGCGCACACTCGCGCTCGAAGCCGCCGACCAGACCGCGCAGCGCGTGGACGCCCAGCAACTGGAAGCGATGAACTTCATGCAGCAGTTCATCGTCGCGCCGCTGTTCGCGCGCGTGCGGTTCGGCGAGTGGCAGCAGATCCTCGACGCGGAGGCGCCGCCGTCGGACGTGCCGTATCCGAAGGCGATCTGGCACTTCGCGCGCGGCATGGCGCTGGTGCGCACCGGCAAGCCCGGCGACGCGAAGAAGGAGCTCAAGGCGCTGCAGGCGATCGCGCAGGATCCGGCGATGGAGAAGGTGGTGCTGTGGGATATCAATCGCGCCGACCGCGTGCTGGACGTGGCGCAGCACATGCTCGCGGGCGAGATCGCGCTGGCGACGAAGCAGACGAAATCGGGACTGGCATCGTTGCGGAAGGCGGTCGCCGCCGAGGATCTGCTCAACTACAACGAGCCGCCGGACTGGCCGCTGCCGGTGCGCCCGTTCCTCGGCGCGGCGCTGCTCGATGCGGGGCAGGCGAAGGAAGCCGTCGCGGTGTACGAGGCGGACCTCAAGCGCTTCCCGGAGAACGGCTGGTCGCTGTACGGCCTGGCGCAGGCGCAGCGCAAGCTAAAGCTCAAGGACGCCGCCGCGGACACCGAGCGCCGGCACGCGGCGGCGTGGCAGTGGGCGGATACGAAGCTGGTGGCGTCGCGGTTCTGAGGGGCGTCGACGTCACCTCGGCCGTCGACCCGGGTGCGCTGCGCCTACTCGGGCTACAAACGCCCGGGCCTCACGGGCGATCGCAGCTGTTGTAGCCCGGGTGAGGCGAAGCCGCACCCGGGGGCTTTCGCCGACGCCGAACCTCAGTACGCGAACTCGCGGAACACCCGGTCGATATCGCCTTGCCACGGCCCGCGATACAGGTCGAGCTTGCGTTCCGCCGGGGTGATGCCGGCTTCGGCGAACTCCATCATCGGATCGAGGAACACCGTCTCGTCCGCGCCATTCGGATTCAGGCGCGCGCGACGACGCAAACCGTGCGCGGAAATTTCCAGCGCGCGGCGTGCGAGGTCGAGCACGGTGCCGTTGCGGAACGGCAGCTTCAACGCATGCGCCGGAACGCCGTCGCGCAACGCGTGGCGTTCGGCGAGGGTGAAGTCCTTCACCAGATCCCACGCCGCATCCAGCGCCGTCTCGTCGTACAGCAACCCGACCCAGAACGCCGGCAGCGCGCAGATGCGGTTCCATGGGCCGGAGTCGGCGCCGCGCATCTCCAGATACTTCTTCAGGCGGACTTCGGGGAAGGCGGTGGTGCTGTGGTCGGCCCAGTCGCGCAGCACGGGACGATGGCCCGGATACGCCGGCAGCCTGCCGTCGAGGAAATCGCGGAACGACTGCCCGGATGCGTCGATGTACCGCCCGTCGCGGTAGACGAAGTACATCGGCACGTCGAGCAGGTAATCGACGTAGCGTTCGAACCCGAAGCCGTCCTCGAACACGAAGTCGAGCAGGCCGGTGCGATCGGCGTCGGTGTCGGTCCAGATGTGCGAGCGGTAGCTGAGGTATCCGTTCGGCTTGCCTTCCAGGAACGGCGAATCGGCGAACAGCGCGGTCGCGATCGGCTGCAGCGCGAGCGAGACCCGGAACTTCTTCACCATGTCGGCCTCGGAGCCGACGTCGAGGTTGACCTGCACCGTGCAGGTGCGGGTCATCATGTCCAGGCCGAGCGAGCCAACCTTCGGCATGTATTCGCGCATGATCTTGTAGCGGCCCTTGGGCATCCAGGGCATGTCCTCGCGCCGCCACTTGGGCTGGAAACCGACCCCGAGGAAGCCCAGCCCCATCGGTTCGGCGACGGTGCGCACCTCGCGCAGGTGGCTGTTGGTTTCCGAACAGGTCTGGTGCAGGTTCTCCAGCGGCGCGCCGGACAGTTCCAGCTGGCCGGCCGGCTCCAGCGACACCGAGGCCGAATCGCGCGTAAGCGCGATGACACGGTCGTGCTCGGTCACCGGCGTCCAGCCGAAGCGGGTCAGCCCCTTGAGCAGCGCCTCGATCCCGCGCTCGCCGTCGAAGGCCGGCGGACGCAGGTCGGAGATCTGGAAGCCGAACTTCTCGTGCTCGGTGCCGATGCGCCAGTCCTCCCGCGGCCGGATGCCGGAGCTGAGGAACTCGACGAGCTGGGCCCGATCCTCGATCGGAACATCCTTGACCTGGCTGGGACCGGACACACGCACCTCTGGAAGAAAGAAAACCCCGCTGGACCGGTCCATCTGGACGCCCGGACTGTGCAGGTGATCACGCCAGTGTATCGACAGGGCGTGAATGGACCTATCGCCGACGGTGCAACGCAGTAATCCGCTTCGTGCCCTCCGGCTCCGCCGGGCGAGCGTCGAAGCGCCCGATGCCGCACTGCGGCAAGCCTTTGCGTACAAGGGCTTACATACTGCCGGAATGTCGCAAGTGCATTACCTCGGTCGCAGCAAGAAGACCAAGATCACCTCGCTGGACATCGCCCATCGCGCGGGCGTGTCGCAGGCGACCGTGTCGCGCGTGCTGCGTGGCAGTCCGCTGGTCAACGCCGAGACGCGCCGCCGCGTCGAGGACGCCGTCCGCGAACTCAACTACAAGGTCGACCGCCACGCGTCGAGCCTGCGCACGCAGCGCTCGGGCACGCTGGCCCTGCTGCTGTTCGAGGATCCGACCCCGGACGAGTCGCACATCAACCCGTTCTTCCTGTCGATGGTCGGTTCGATCACCCGCGCCTGCGCGCGCGAGGGACAGGACCTGCTGGTCTCGTTCCAGCAGCTCTCCGACGACTGGCACGCCGACTACGAGGACAGCATGAAGGCCGACGGCCTGATCCTGCTGGGCTACGGCGACTACCTGGCCTACCAGGGCAAGCTGGAGAAACTGGTCGCGCAGGGCACGCGGTTCGTGCGCTGGGGCGCGGTGCTGCCGGACCAGCCGGGGCTGTCGATCGGCTGCGACAACGTCAACGGCGGACGCCTCGCCGGCGAGCACCTGGTCGGCCTCGGCCGACGCCGCATCGCCTTCCTCGGCGGCGCATCGAGTCATTGCCCGGAATTCTTCGACCGCTTCCGCGGCTGCGACGCCGCCCTGCGCGATGCCGGCGGCGCGATGGAGGCGATCCTCCAGGTCGATGCGGAAAGCTCCGAGGAAGACGGCTACGCCGCGGCGCGCGAACTGCTGGCGCGCGGTGGCGCGTTCGATGCGGTGTTCGCGGCGAGCGACCTCATCGCCATCGGCGCGATGCGCGCGCTGACCGAAGCCGGGCTGCGCGTGCCCGAGGACATCGCCGTCGTCGGCTTCGACGACATCCCGATGGCCCGCTTCACCAGCCCGCCGCTGACCACCGTGTTCCAGGACACCAAGCGCGCGGGCGAACTGCTGGTGGAAACGCTGCTGCGGCAGGTCGCGGGGGAGCAGACGCGTTCGATCACGCTGCCGACGTCGCTGGTGGTGCGCCGGTCGAGCGGAGCCTGAGCCCCTGAAACCGGCGGAGAGGCACGAGAAACGAGTACTCGTTCCTCTCCACTCGTTCCTCGCTTATTCCGGCCGCCTCGCGGCCATCAACCGGTCCAGCCCAGCCTTCAGTTCCGGCTGCGTCACGGCAGCGTCGAGCACGAACACCTCCACGCCATGCGCCGGCACCGTGGCCTCGATCGAACCGCCGCGACGCACCTTCGTTTCGCCACCCGCGATCGCCGCGCGCCACGTGCCCGGCTGCAGCCACCGCTCCACCTCGAACGTCGCCGCCGCATCGCCCTTGTTGAGCAGCACCAGCGCGATCTGCGAAACGCCCCCGTGCTGGATCACGCGATAGAACGCCGCGCGGTCGCCCTTCAGTTCGACGTTCAGCTGCAACCCGCGCTGCAGCGCAGGCGTCCGCGCACGGACATGCGCGATGCGCGAGAGGTTGCGATGGATCGCGTGCGACGGCGCGGCGGCGATGCGCTCCGCGCCGAAGTAGTTGCGGTTGCCGTCATGCTCGGGCTTGCCGCGCATGAAGCCGATTTCCGAGCCGTAGTATACGACCGGAATGCCGCGCGCGGTGAACAGCCAGTTGTGCGCGTCGATGAAGCCTTCGTCGCTCGCATCGAGACGCGCCATGTCGTGGTTGTCGTAGAACGTCGCCAGTTCGTACGGATTCGCGTACGGCCCGCCGTCGAGATACAGCCGCCCGGCCAGTTCCTCGAAACCCGCGCGCTCGCGGCCGAACACCTTCTCCAGCCCCTGCTTCAGCGGGAAATCCAGCACGCTCACGTTCGCGTTCCGTGCCCAGGTGTGCTCGGCGATCTTCTTCGCGTCGTATTCGAACGCCTCGCCGAACATGAACATCCCCGGCTTCTGCCTGCGCATGCGCGCGACGAACTCATGCCAGAACGGATGCGGCAGCCAGCCGATCGTGTCGATGCGGAACGCATCCGCGCCCTGCCCGATCCACTGCGCGTAGGCGCCGGCGAGATACTCCATCACTTCGGGGTTGTTCTCGTTGAAATCCGACAGCTCCGCCAGGCCGCCGGACGTGTTGTAGAACCGGTGCAGCGGATTGTTCTTCGGGTCGAGCTTGCCCGGCGGGAGATTCTGGTGATCGGCGACGAGCTTGCCGTCGCGATCGAACACCTGCCCGTACTTCGGCTGCGGCGTCGGCATCGAGTACGCGGGCGAGCCGTGGTTGCCGACGATGTCGAGCACCAGCTTCATGTCCTGCCCGTGCACGGCATCGGCGAGCGCCTTGAAATCCAGGCCCTTGCTCGGCAGGTGTTCGTCGAGCTGGTAGAAATTCACGCCCCAGTAGCCGTGGTAGCCGGTCTTGCCACCGTCGGTCAGGAAACCGCCCTTCCGCGCCGGCTTTCCGCCGGTGAACGCCTCGTCCGGGTTGTCGACGATCGGCGTGATCCACAGCGCGGTGAAACCCATGCCGCGGATGTAGTCGAGGTGATCGACGATGCCCTTGAAGTCGCCGCCGAGGTAACCGATGTTGTCGCCGGCGTCGCTGCCGGGCGTGGGACGATCGAACGTGCGCGTCGCGTCGTTCGGTCCGCCCTGATCGCGATGATCGTTGGACGCATCGCCATTGACGAAGCGATCGGTGACGACGAAGTACACCGCTTCCTTCGCGAACGGCTCGAGCGTTCCGTAATACTCCGGCGACTGCGCGGCGTGCGCGTTCGGCATCGAAGCGGCGAGCGCGAGCGCGCTCGCAAGGAGGGACACGTTCGGACGCATGCTTGCTGGGCTCCTCAATGGACGGTGGTCGCGGCGGCGGCGACGCGCGGTTCCTGCACGCGCAGCACGCACAGGCCGGCGACGACCAGGCTGATGCCGCCGATGGTCAGCGCCTGGATCGGCGCGCCGCCGAAGAAGTGCCTGAGCAGGAAGCCGAGCAGGCTCGCGGCCACCAGCTGCGGGATGACGATGAAGAAATTGAAGATGCCCATGAACACGCCCATCTTCTCGGCGGGCACGCTGTCGGACAGCAGCGCGTACGGCAGCGAAAGGATCGACGCCCATGCGAAGCCGACGCCGACCATCGACAGCAACAGCCATTGCGGATCACGGATCACGAGGAACGACAGCAATCCCATGCCACCCAGCGTGACGTTCACCAGATGGCTCACGCGCAGGCCGAGGCGCCGCACCATCCACGGAATCGCGATCGCCGCCAGCGCGGCGAAACCGTTGTACGCCGCGAACAGCACGCCGACCCAGTTCGCGCCTTCGTTGTACGCGGCCGACGAGGGATCGGTACTGCCGAAATGCACCTGCGTGACCGCGCCGGTGGTGTAGATCCACATCGCGAACAGGGCGAACCACGAGAAGAACTGCACGACCGCGAGCTTGCGCATTTCCGACGGCATGTCGTGGAGGTCGCCGACGATCTGCGCCAGCGCGCGGTCGCGCCGCAGGCCGCTGGCGACGATCAGCGCAAGGCCGTAGCCCGCGAGCAGGCCGGCGAGGATGTACAGCTGCTTGTCCAGCGCGAATCGCCACACACCGAGCGCACCGACGATACCCGCGATCAGCCATGCGGCGCCGTTGAGTCGCGCGCGTGCGCCGTCGGGTTCGCTGCGCGCGGCGCGCGGTGCGGTGTCCTGCGCGCGCAGCACGTCCGGCGGATATTCGCGCGTGCGCAACACGGTCCAGCCGACCGCGACCAGCAGCACCGCGCCGCCGAAATAGAACGCGTAACGCACGGTGTCCGGCACTTCGCCCGGACCCGCGGTATTGCCCACGCCCATCTTCGCGAGGATCCACGGCAACAGGCTGGCGATCACCGAGCCCACGCCGATGAAGAAGCTCTGCATCGCGTAGCCGCTCGCGCGCTGCGAGGTCGGCAGCTGGTCGCCGACGAACGCGCGGAACGGCTCCATCGAGATGTTGATCGACGCGTCCAGCACCCACAGCAGGCCGGCGGCGATCCACAGCGTCGGCGAGTTCGGCATGAAGAACAGCGCCAGCGTCGCGAGCACGGCACCGACGAGGAAGTACGGACGACGACGGCCCAGGCGCGTCCACGTGCGGTCGGACATGTAGCCGACGATCGGCTGCACGATCAGCCCCGTCAGCGGCGCGGCGATCCACAGCACGGGAATGTCGTCCATGCTCGCGCCGAGCGTCTGGAAAATGCGGCTGACGTTGGCGTTCTGCAGGGCGAATCCGAACTGGATGCCGAGGAAGCCGAAGCACATGTTCCAGATCTGCCAGAACGACAGCTGCGGTTTCGTGCTCATCGTGCGGGCGACTCCTTCAGTGGAACGGCATGCAGCGCGCCGATCGCGGCCTCGTTGAGCGGGCCTTCGGCACCGCCCGCGCCGCCGGTGTAACGGGCGTTGTGGCTCAGGTACGACATGTTGACGCCGTCGCGCAAGGCGAATCGGCAGGACGCGTTGGCGGGCACGCCGATCACGACCGCGTTGGAGCGCTGCTGCGCCGCGCCGTGCGGCATCACCAGCGTGCCGCGCTGTTCATCCATGCCCTCGCATTGCGCGACCAGCGTCTTCACCGCGGCGGTGATGCCGGTGTTGATCGGACCGTGGGTGTTGGTGAAGTCGACACTGAAGGCGTAGCGGCCCGCCGTCGGTGCGCGCCATTGGCGCGGCCATTCGCCGTCGATCGCGAGGTCGGCACCGACGCAGCGGGTGGGCGAATGCAGCGATTCGATGCCGCGCTCCACGCGCGTGAGGCTCATGCACTGCTGCGCGTCGCGCATCGGCAGGTCGATGCTGCGAATTGATGAAGACGCATCCGAACGCAACGTGCCGTCGACGTAAAGGCGCTGGTTCGCGGGAATCCCGATGCGCCAGCTTGTCTCATGTTGTATCAATGCGGGCGCATCCGGCGTCGCCGGCGCGAAGGCCGCCGCGTCCAGGGGCGTCGACTTTTGCCGCACGACGCCGCGCTTCGATACCAATCGAACCGTGTCCCGCGCACCTTCGCGCTCGATGTCGCCGGCGACGAGAAGGTCGCCCTCGATGACAGCGGGCCGCACGAGCACGATCTCCCGCCCCGGCATCCGCAGCGAAATGCGATCGCGCCGACCGAACAGCATCGGCACGACGTCCGCCGGAATCTTCGGCTCGACGCGTCCGTCCGCACCCAGCCCGAACACGCCTTCCATCACCATCTGCAGATGGCCCGCGACGGACCACAGCTGCCGCGGCGAATTGACCACCGGCCCGCTCAGCGCGCCGTCGTCCACGTGCACGGCCTGGGTGACGAGTTCGTAGTTCTCCATGTTCGAACCCGCGAGCGCGGCGCCGCGCATCAGCGAGCGGATCTCGTGCGCGATGCGTCCGGCGTCGTCCAGCTTGCGCGCGGCACGCAGCGAGTACGCGGAGACGAACGGCCAGATCGCGCGGTTGTGATAGATCGCGATGTCCGGCTGCTGCGGCCAGATCACCGGGCTGCCGGAGTCGAGCATCGGATAGGTCGCGAGCGCGCGGCGTGCGCGCGATTCCGGCGCGATGCCGCTGTCGACCAGCAGCGACAGACCGAGCAGATCGTACGCCTCGAACGGAACCGGATGCGCTGCCGTCCCGATGTAGCTCATGTACAGGCCGCGCTCCTCGCGCCAGAAGCGGTGCCCGATCTGCGTCGCGAGCGCCTGCGCCTGGCGCGCGTACCCGTCCGCGCGCGCGTCGCCGCGCTCGCGCGCCATGCGTTCGGCCAACCGCAACGCCTGGTGATGCAGCACGTTGGTCGACAGCGCGAAGGACTGCGCGAGGAACGCGACGTCGTTCGCGGTCCAGCGCGGGTACGACTGCTCGCGCCAGTCCAGGAACGAGGTTTCGCCGCGATACAACCCCATGTCCGCGTCGAAGACGAACTGCCGATCCTGCGCGAGCGTATCGGTCAGCGCCTGCCAGACTTCCTCCTTGAAGCGCGCGGCATCGACGTCGCCCGCCGGCGCATCGAGCAGGCCGCGCGCGGCGAGGAACCACACCACCCGGTCGCTGCTGATCGGCCAGCTGCCGCCGGAACCGGTGTCCTGCACGACGTACGTTCCCCGCGGCGTGCCAGCGCGCAGGTCGGACAGCTTGAAACGCAGCGCGTTGCGCGTGCGCTCCGGGCGCAGTTGCGCGAGCGCGAGGTCCGCCGCGAACGACAGGTCGCGCGTCCACACGTAACGCCACTTCTCGCCGGTTTCGAAGCACGAACAGGGAATCGGTCGTCCGTTGTCGTACGCGCTGTCGGAGATGGATTCGACCTGCGCCCGCGTCAGCTCCTGCTGCGCCAGCGCGAACAGGCCGTCGAACAGTGGGCTGGCGGTGTCGCTGCGCATCGGCTGCGCGGCGATGCGGGTCGCGGCGCCTGTCTTCGGCTGCAACGACCATCCATCGCCATCCGCCTGCATGCGCGCGGTGGCGCCCTGCCATTGGATCGAATCGCGCCACGGGGTGTCGCCGGCCTGCGGCGAACCCGCGGCCAGGGTGAGCGCGATGGCCAGCGCGAGGCGTGGCGAGCGGCGCATCGACGGCGCCGGGCGGGCCTGGTTCATGCAGCATCCCCAACTCGGTGGCCCATGGTAGTCGGCGGGGGCGACAGGGGCTCGCGCTGCATACGTATTCATGGCCGGCGGCGGTCCAGGGCAATGCGCGGCGGGGACGCACCGTGGAATAGTGCACGCCACCGCGCGCCCCGGGCGCGCATCCGGCTCGGCATGCATGTTCGACATGGACGAGACGGCGGGCACACGCGCAGACGGCGTCGGGATGGAAAGGCAGATGGCGGAAGGCAGCAACGCACGAACGGAATGGTGGCGCGGCGCGGTGATCTACCAGATCTACCCGCGCAGCTTCCTGGACACCAACGGCGACGGCGTGGGCGACCTGCCGGGCATCGAGGCGCGGCTGGACTACGTCGCCAGCCTCGGCGTGGACGCGATCTGGATCTCGCCCTTCTTCAAGTCGCCGATGGCCGATTTCGGCTACGACATCGCCGATTACCGCGACGTCGACCCGCTGTTCGGCACGCTCGACGACTTCGACCGTCTGCTCGCGAAGGCGCATTCGCTCGGCATCCGCGTGATGATCGACCAGGTGCTCAGCCACACCTCGATCGAGCACGCGTGGTTCAGGGAAAGCCGCGAGAGCCGCGACAATCCGAAAGCCGACTGGTACGTGTGGGCCGACGCGAAGCCCGATGGCACGCCGCCGAACAACTGGATGTCGCTGTTCGGCGGCGTCGCGTGGCAGTGGGAACCGCGGCGCGGACAGTACTTCCTGCACAACTTCCTCGCCTCGCAGCCCGATCTGAACTTCCACAATCCCGCCGTGCAGCAGGCGACGCTGGACAACGTGAAGTTCTGGCTCGACCGCGGCGTGGACGGCCTGCGCCTGGACGCGATCAACTTCTGCTTCCACGACACGCAGCTGCGCGACAACCCGGCAAAACCGCTGGAACTGCGCACCGGTCGCGGCTTCAGCCCGGACAACCCGTACGCGTTCCAGTATCACTGGTACAACAACACGCAGCCGGAGAACATCCCGTTCCTGGAAGAACTGCGCGCGTTGCTCGATCGTTATCCCGGCGCGACCACGCTCGGCGAGATTTCCTCGGAAGACTCGCTGGCGACGATGGCCGAGTACGTCAACGAACGCCGCCTGCACATGGGCTACAGCTTCGAGCTGCTGACCGACGATTCCAGCGCGGCCTACATCCGCGGCACGGTCGAGAACCTCGAAGCGAAGATGCGCGACGGCTGGCCGTGCTGGGCGATCTCCAACCACGACGTGCAGCGCGCGGTGACGCGCTGGAACGCCGGCGGTGCGTACGACGCCGCGCTCGCGCAGCAGCTCGTCGCGCTGGTGTGCTCGCTGCGCGGTTCGGTGTGCCTGTACCAGGGCGAGGAACTCGGCCTGACCGAAGCGGACGTGCCGTTCGAAGCGCTGCAGGATCCCTACGGCATCACGTTCTGGCCGACCTTCAAGGGCCGCGACGGATGCCGCACGCCGATGCCGTGGAACGGCGAGGCGAACGGCGGCTTCAGCGGCGCGCGCCCGTGGCTGCCGGTGCCGGCCGAACACGGCGAACTCAGCGTCGCCGCGCAGGATGCACGCGCCGATTCGGTGCTCAACGGCGTGCGCCACCTGCTGCGCTGGCGCAAGGCGCATCCGGCGCTGGTGACGGGCGACATCGCCTTCCTCGACGCGGACGAACCGGTGCTCGCGTTCACCCGACGCAGCGGCGGCGAGTCGCTGCTGGTCGTGTTCAACCTCTCGGCGACTCCGCAGAAGTGGGACATACCCACGGCATTCGGAACGGCGACGCCGCTCGCCGACCATGGCCTGCGCGCCGGCGAACTGCACGGGCGCACGCTGCGCCTGCCGCCGCGCGGCGTGTTCTACGCGCGAGTGGGCTGACCACGAACGCGACGCGACGGGAGAACGCAGGATGACCAGCCTCCGGAATCGCAATCGCCTCCTCGCCGTCTGCGTCGCGTGCGCGCTGTCGTTCGCGCAGGCCGCCATGGCGGTGGAGCCGTTGTCGCCCGAACCGGTGCGCGGCGATTTGGTCGTCGAAACGTTCGCGCCCGCCGCCGCCTCCTTCGCGCCCGATGGCATGAAGACCACGGTCTATCTGCCGCCGGATTACGCGGACGGGAAGCGGCGCTATCCCGTGCTGTACGTCAACGACGGGCAGGATCGCGAAGCGGTCCGCCTGCGCGAAACGCTGCAGCAACTGATTGGAAGCGGCGCGATCCGTGCGCCGATCGTCGTCGCCATCGACATGCCGCCCGACCGGATGGGCGCCTACGGCTTGTCCGATCGCAAGGTCGGCGCGAACCTCGTCGCGAAGACGCGCCACGGCGGCATCGGCACGAACGCGCACGCGTATTCCGAATGGCTCGTGCGCACGCTGGTGCCGGCGATCGACGCGCGCTACCGCACGCGCACCACGCCCGACGCGCGCGCGATCCTGGGCTGGTCGCTGGGCGCGCTGAATGCGTTCAACCTGGGCTGGCAGTACCCGGAGATCTTCGGGCGCGTGGGTGCGTTCTCGCCGTCGTTCTGGCCCGCGTCGGACACGACCGACGACGCCAGCATGCAGCGCACGCGCATGGCCCAGCACATGGTCGACGTGAGCGAGCCGCGCAATGGCGCGCGCTGGTTCTTCGCGGTGGGCACGGCGGAGGAAGCGAGCGATCGCGACGGCGACGGCATCGACGACGCCGTGGACGACACGCGCGACATGCTCGAAGGCTGGAACGCCGATGCCGGCGGCACGAAGGGCCTGAAGCAGCTCGGCTACAGCATCAATCCCGACTACGCCACGAAGCCGACGCGCGCCGACGCATCGCTCTACCTGCTGCAGGACGGCCGGCATGAACAGGCCGCATGGGCGCGGATGCTGCCGGTGTTCCTGCGCTGGGCGTACGCGGTGAATGCGCCCGCCGTGCAGGCGACCGGTCGCGTCGACAGCTACCAGGACGTGCCGTCCGCCTTCGTGCCCGCGCGCAATGTCGACGTGTGGCTGCCGCCGTCGTACGCATCGCATCCGCAGCGGCGGTACCCCGTGCTGTACATGCACGATGGCCAGAACCTGTTCGATCCGGCGCTGGCGTATACGGGTATCGACTGGGACGTCGACGGCACGATGGCGAAACTGATCGCCGCCGGCCGCGTGCGCGAGGCGATCGTGGTCGGCATTTCCAACACGCCGCTGCGTGGCAGCGAGTACATGCCGGCGAAGGCCGTGCCGCCTGAACAGCGCGCGCAACTGCTCTCGGACGGCTACCTGCGCTTCATCGTCGAGGAACTGAAACCCGCGATCGACGCGACGTACCGCACGAAGCCCGCACGCGAGGACACGCTGACGATGGGCTCGAGCATGGGCGGCCTGATCTCGGCGTACGCGATGAGCGAGTATCCCGACGTGTTCGGCGCGGCAGGCGGGCTCTCCACCCACTGGCCCGCGAACGACGGCTCGGTCATCGACTACCTGGCCGCGCACCTGCCCGCGCGGCGCACGCATCGCTTCTACTTCGACCACGGCACGGCGACGCTCGACGCGACCTACGCGCCGTACCAGCAGCGCATGGACGCCGTGCTGCGCGAGGCCGGCTGGCGCGAGGGGCGCCAGTTCATGAGCCGCGAATTCGCCGGCGCCGAACACAACGAACGCGCCTGGCGCGATCGCCTCGACGTACCGCTGCAGTTCCTCCTCGGGCGCTGAAGGACCGGCGCGAACCACCGCTCCCGCGCATGCGCGGGCGGTTGCCCCGTGCGCCGGGAAAACGCTTGCACGCGCCTTTCGCCGCTGCCGCGGGCGATGAATACGTATGCAAAGGAATTTGTGCGGCGATGCGCCGAACTACCATCGCCGCTACGTCCTGAGCGGTTTTCTTTTGCCGATTCGGGCGCGGGTTCCGGCGAGCGCGACGTGGTCGCGACGTACGCGGGCCGACACACAACGACTAGAACCCGATTTCAGAATCGAACCAGTGGGAGGGGAGATGCAACTCAAGCGCAATCTGCTGAGCGTGGCGCTCGCATCGGCAACGATGCTCGTCGCCGCCGGCGCGCAGGCACAGGTCGCCACGCAGGCGCCGGAAGGCGAGCCGTCGCGGACCGATGAAACCAGGACGCTCGACTCGGTCGTCGTCACCGGCATCCGCGCCGGCATCGAGACCTCGATCGACACCAAGAAGGAATCGACGTCCATCGTCGAAGCGGTGTCCGCCGAGGACATCGGCAAGCTGCCCGACGTGAGCATCGCCGAATCCATCGCCCGACTGCCCGGCCTGTCCGCGCAGCGCGTGGGCGGTCGCGCGCAGGTGATCAGCGTGCGCGGCCTCTCGCCGGACTTCGCCACCACGCTGCTCAACGGCCGCGAGATGGTCTCCACCGGCGACAACCGCAGCGTCGAGTTCGACCAGTATCCCGCCGAGCTGATGAGCGGCGTGACCGTGTACAAGACGCCCGATGCCGGCCTCGTCGGCCAGGGCCTGTCGGGCACGATCGACATGCGCACCGTGCGTCCGCTGGACTACGACAAGCCGGTGATCGCGGTGAGTGGCCGCTACCAGCGCAATTCGCTGGGCGACGCCGCCAACGCCGACGGCGACGGCAATCGCATCAACGCCAGCTACATCGGCCAGTTCATGGATCGCACGCTGGGCTTCTCGATCGGTTATTCGCATACCGAACTGCCGATCCAGGAGAACCAGGTCGGCCTGTACGAGCCGTGGAGCGCGACGACCGGCCCGGACGGCGACCGCTTCCGCAACGGCGTGCCGGAAGGCACGTTCTTCGCCGACGGCATCAAGGCGCTGCGCCGCACCGGCGAGATCGAGCGCGACGCGGTGATGGCGACGCTGCAGTACCGTCCGTCGAACGACTGGACCAGCACGCTCGACCTGTTCCACACGCAGGCCGACCAGGAAGACACGGCGAACCAGTTCGAGGTGAACCTGTCGGGTTACAACGGCGGCTTCGATCCGGTGCCGGTGATGGTCAATCCGCAGGTGAACAGCGACGGCACGTTCACCGGCGGCACGGCGATGAACGTCTATCCGCTGGTGCGCGGCATGTACCGCAAGCGCGAGGACAAGATCGACGCGTTCGGCTGGGCGAACGACTTCAACGTGGGCCTGGCGCGCGTGAAGGCCGACATCGGCTGGTCGCGCGCCGAGCGCGAGGAACTGCTGCTGGAGAACAACACGCAGCAGATCCCGAGGCCGCAGCTCGACAACCTCGGCCTTGCGTACAACAGCAACGGCTTCTCGTGGCTGGTGCCGGGTCGCGACTACTCCAATCCGGAAACGCTGTTCCTCACCAACACGATCTACGGCTCCGGCTACGGCAAGGTGCCGCGCGTGGAGGACGAGCTGAAGACCTACACGCTGGCGGCCTCGCTGCCGGCGCCGCAGTTCGCGAGCGGTTTCCTGTCCGACATCGACGTCGGCCTGAACTACGCCGACCGCGAGAAGCAGAAGACCCAGCCGGAAGGCAACATCAACCTCGGCGCGCAGGGCGACATCGCGATCGGACGCGACCTGCAGTACGGACTGGTGAACCTCGGCTTCGCGGGCATGGGCTACATCCCGGCGTGGAACGTGCCGGGCGCCGTCGCGCGCTACATGAGCTTCGAGCCGGTCGACAACCTGTCGTACCTGATCCCGAAGGCGTGGACGGTCGACGAGAAGCTCACCACCGGCTACATCAAGGCGAACATCGACACCGAGTGGGGTTCGGTCGGCGTGCGCGGCAATGTGGGCGTGCAGATCCAGCACGCGGACCAGTCCTCGCGCGCGAATTTCTTCGACTCCACGCAGCCGGCAGGCAACGAGGTGCAGCCGTACGAGAACGGCAAGACCTACACCGACTACCTGCCGAGCATGAACCTGGCGTTCCTGTTCCCGCACGACCAGACGCTGCGTTTCGCGCTGGCTCGCCAGGTCGCGCGTCCGCGCGTGGACCAGCTGCGTGCGTCGCTGGAATTCGGCGTGGATACCGCCACCGGTCGCCCGGGCGCGAGCGGCGGCAATCCGGAACTGGATCCGTGGCGCGCCAACGCGTTCGACGTCTCGTACGAGAAGTACTTCGGCACCAAGGCGTACGTCGCGGCGGCGTACTTCTACAAGGACCTGCGCAGCTACATCTACACGCAGACCAACGACAGCTTCGACTTCTCGTCGTTCGTGGCCGATTACGTGCCGCCGGAAGGTTCGCCGCCGGCGCAGACGACCGGCAACTTCACCGCGCCGTACAACGGACAGGGCGGGAAGCTGCAGGGCATCGAGCTGAGCGCGTCGATTCCGCTGGACATGCTGTGGGCGCCGCTGGAAGGCTTCGGCATCGTCGCCAGCGCGAGCTTCAACGACAGCGACATCGAGATCCTCGATCCGGAAAGCGCGAGCAGCGTGGGCACCGATCCGATCAGCCTGCCGGGCCTGTCGGACGAGGTGTACAACTTCACCGCGTACTACGAGCGCGCGGGCTTCGAGGCGCGCGTGAGCCAGCGCAAGCGTTCGGACTTCATCGGCGAGATCGGCAACTTCGACGGCAACCGCACGCTGCGCTACGTGGTGGGCGAGGACCAGCTGGACGCGCAGGTGAGCTACACGTTCGGTGAGGCGAGCTCGCTCGCGGGCCTGACGCTGCTGTTCGAGGCGAGCAACCTGACCAACTCGCCGTACCAGACGTATGCGGGCACGAAGGATCGTCCGCTGGAATACATCGAGTGGGGCCGCACCTACCTGGTCGGCGTGAACTACAAGTTCTAGGCCGCCTCCCGCGGTGCTTGCGACCCCCGCCGATGCGAGTCGGCGGGGGTTTGTTTTTTGGGGCGCCTCTGCTCCCCGGTGCCGGAACCACGTCATCCCGGTGAAGGCCGGGATCCAGGCCCGCAACACTCGGGCACTCCGTTACCGGCGAACCAGATCACCGTCATTCCAGCGAAAGCCGGAACCCATTTGCCGTGGTTGTTGTCTTTGTAGCTCGGGTAAGCGAAGCGCACCCGGGGCGCGATCGCTCCTCCAACCCGGGTGCGCTTCGCTTACCCGGGCTACAAGAGCTTTTTGCCGTTGCTGTTCTCGAACAGCCCATCGCGCCCCCAAGGGAGCCGCCCAGGATGTGCGTCAGTGAGCGCTGGGCAAATGGGGCCCAGCCTCCGCTGGAATGACGCTGAGGTGTATCACCGCCGGAAACGCAACCGCTACAACCCCAGCCACCCCGCCACGACCGCCCGCGCCTCGTCCACGCCCTGCTTCGACTCGCCCGAGAACGCCTGCACGCTGACCGTGTTGCCGAACGCGCTGAACAGTTCCTTCTTCACCGCCAGAAGCGCCTGCGACTGCTGCCCGCGACCGAGCTTGTCCGCCTTGGTCAGCAGCGCATGCGCCGGAAGGCCGCGCTCGACCGCGTAGCCGAGCATCTGGCGGTCGTATTCCTTGAGCGGATGGCGGATGTCCATCACCACCACCAGGCCCTTCAGCGCCTCGCGCGTGCGGAAGTACTGGTCGATGAAGGCCTGCCAGTGCGCCTGCAGGTCCTGCGGGACCTTCGCGTAGCCGTAGCCGGGCAGGTCGACGAGGTAACGCGGCGGGTCCATCTCGGGCGGCGTCATGTCGAAGAACACCAGTTGCTGCGTGCGCCCGGGCGTCTTGGATACCCGGGCGAGCGCGTTCTGCTGGCACAGCGCGTTGAGCGCGCTGGACTTGCCCGCGTTGGAGCGGCCGGCGAAGGCGACCTCGAAGCCGCCATCGGGCGGGAGCTGCTTGTGCGTGTGCGCCGACAGCAGGTAGCGGGCGCGGACGAAGGGATTGGCCATCGCACAAGGATCGCACGGGCGACGCGCGAAGCCGCCGCAAGCCCGCGCCAACGACGCGAAATCGGGCCGCGGTCCCGCCAAACCGCGGACTGCGGCCGGTTTCGGCACGGCGTGCGCGTTGACCGCCCCCGGAGCGCCGACGATAATTCCGCGGTTCCGGCGTCCGCCCGGCGGTTCGCCTCATCTGTGTTTCGGAGCCCAGCTACATGAGCCAAGCCCGCGTCCTCGGCATCGTCGGCATCGTCGCACTCGCGGCCGCCGCCGTCGCCTATGCCCAGACCACCGTCACCCCGGTTCCGAACAACGCGCCGGTCGAGCAGGCACCGCTGAACACCGCGCCGGAAAAGACCGTGTGGGGCGATGCGAAGGCCGGCGCGACCAAGGCCGGCACCTGCGCCGCGTGCCATGGCCTGGACGGCAACCCGACCGATCCGCAGTACCCGCGCCTGGCCGGCCAGAGCGAGCGCTACATCGCGCACCAGATCGCGCTGTTCAAGACCGGCGAGCGCAACACCGGCATGGCCGCGGTGATGAAGCCCTTCGCCGACGCGCTGTCGGCCCAGGACGCGCGCGACGTCGGCGCGTACTTCGCCACGCAGAAGGCCGGCGCCGGCGTCGCCGACGACACCGCCGTGGCCACCGGCCCGAACGCCGGCAAGAAGTACTTCGAGATCGGCCAGCAGCTGTTCCGCTCGGGCGACGCGGCGCGCGGCATCCCGGCGTGCATGGCGTGCCACGGCCCGGACGGCGCCGGCAACCCCGGTCCGGCCTACCCGCACATCGCCGGCCAGCAGGCGCCGTACACACAGCGCCGCCTGGAGGAATACCGCGCCGGCACGACCGTGCAGCGCGACGCGCACCTGTTCAACATCATGGCCGCCGTCGCCAAGCAGCTGACCGACGAGGAAATCGGTTCGCTGTCGAGCTACCTGCAGGGCCTGCACCCGAGCCGCGACGACGTGGCCGTCGCCACCGCACCGGCCGCGCCGGCAGCCGCGCCGGCTCCGGCTCCGGCACCCACGGAGCAGCCGGCCGAGCCGGCGACCGGTTCCTGAGCCGGTGAACTTCCGCCGGTGACCGTGGTCCCAGGCGGTACTCCAGAGTTGTCTGTTGCGCCGGCCGTGGCTACACGGTCGGCGCTTTCGTTTCCGGCCCCACCTTTTCGAGAACGCCGATGACCCGCCGACCGCTGCTCCGCTCGCTCGTCCTGCTCGCCCTGCTCCCGCTCGCCGCGCTCGCGGCCACGCCGCAGGCCGCCCTGGTCGAAGGCACCGATTACGAAGTGATCGAAGGCGGCACGCCGTTCGCGCCGGTGAAGGGCAAGGTCGAGGTAGTCGAGGTGTTCGGCTACACCTGCATCCACTGCGCGCAATTCCAGCCGAAGGTCTCGGCCTGGGCCCGGAAGAACGCCTCGACGGTGAACTTCATTCCGATGGCGGCGCCGTTCGGCGGCTCCTGGCAGCCGTACGCGCAGGCCTACTACGCCGCGCAGGTGCTGGGCGTGGCCGGGACGACCCATGAGGCGATGTTCCAGGCCCTGCACACCGACGGCACGCTGCCGCTGCGCAACGCCACGCCGGGCGAGATCGCGCCGTTCTACGCGCGCTACGGCGTGGATCCCGCGAAGTTCCAGGCCGCCTACGACGGCGTCGACGTCGCCCAGCGGGTCGAGAAGGCCGGGCAGTTCATCCGCCGCAGCGGCGTGGAAGGCACGCCGACGCTGGTGGTCAACGGGCGTTATCGCGTCATCGGCCATGACTTCGACGACGTGCTGCGCATCGCCGACCAGCTCGTCGCGCGTGAACACGAGGGCAAGACGCGCTGAGCCGTGTGTCGCCGGCCGCGCGTGGCCGGTATTCTTGCCTGTGCCCTGCCGGCCCGACATCGCGCCGGCCCATGCTTTCCCGACCTTTGCGGAGATTGTCTGCATGAATTCGCGTCTGCCCCATCTCGCCGTGGTCCTGACCGGACTGCTGGCCCTGTCCGCCTGCTCCAAGCAGGCCCCGGCCCCGGCCGAGACCGCCGCCCCGGCCGCGCCCACCGCGCCGGCTGCCGAAACCGCGCCGGCTCCGGCGCCCGCCGCTCCGGCCGAAACCGCCGCGGCTCCGGCCGCCACGCCCGCACCCGCCGCCGCGGCCACGCCGCCGCAGGGCCCGGCGCCCGTGGCCGGCACCGATTACGTCGAAGTCGCCGGGGGCCAGCCGTACGAACCCACCGGCGGCAAGATCGAGGTCGTCGAGGTGTTCGGCTACACCTGCCCGCACTGCGCCCACTTCGAGCCGCTGGTCGAGTCGTGGAAGGCCAAGCAGCCGGCCGACGTGAAGTTCATCGCCCTCGCCGCGCCGTTCGGCGGCTACTGGGAGCCGTACGCGAAGGCGTTCTACACCGCGCAGACCATGGGCGTGCTCGACAAGACGCACCAAGCGGTGTTCAACGCAATCCACGTCGACCGCACGCTGCCGGTGCAGCCGCTGCCGACCAACGAGCAGATCGGCGCCTTCTACGGCAAGTACGGCGTCGACGCGAAGCAGTTCGCCAGCACGATGTCGAGCTTCGCCATCGACGCGAAGATGAAGCGCGCCGGCCAGTTCATCGCGCGCAGCGGCGTGGATTCGACGCCGACGATGGTGATCAACGGCAAGTACCGCATCACCGGCAAGGGCTTCGAGGACACGCTGCGCATCGCCGACCACCTGGTCGCGCAGGAGCGCGCGAAGGCCGGCGGCGCGACCGCAGCGCAGTAAGCGCACCACGATCGAATGGATACCCGCCGGCTGCGCCTGCTCAGCGCGAACATCCAGGCGGGGTCCAGCACGCGCGGCTACCACGATTACGTCGCGCGCAGCTGGTCCCACGTCCTGCCGGCGGGCAAGCGCAACAGCCTGGACGCGATCGCGCAGCTGGCCGGCGAGCACGACATCGTCGGCCTCAACGAAAGCGATCCGGGCAGCCTGCGGTCGGGTTTCACCAACCAGACGCATTACCTCGCCCAGCGCGCCGGCTTCGATTACTGGAGCCACCAGCCGAACCGGCGCGTCGGCGGCGTGGCCTCCAGCGCGAATGGCCTGCTGAGCCGGCTGGAACCGAAGGAAGTCATCGACCACGCCCTGCCCGGCCGCATCGCCGGGCGCGGCGTGCTGCTCGCCCGCTACGGCGAGGGCGACAAGGGATTGCTGGTCGCGGTGGCGCATCTCTCGCTCGGCGCCAACTCGCGCGCCGCGCAGCTGGGCTTCATCGCCGAACTGCTGCACGACCATCCCAACGCGGTGCTGATGGGCGATTTCAATTGCTCCATCGATCGCCCGGAAATGCGCGCGTTGTTCCGCAACACGCGACTGCAACTGCCGGAGGGCGAAGTCTTCACCTTCCCGAGCTGGCGCCCGCAGCGCGCGATCGACCACATCCTGGTGGGCGATGGGCTGAAGACGTCGAATGCGCGCGCGCGTCCCGCGGCAGCGTCGGACCACCTGGCGTTGTCGATCGACCTGCATGTGCCGGATGCGGCGCTGCGGTGATCTTCGCGGGCAGCGTATGACCTGAGGCGGCCGATGACGAAAGCATTGGCCGTTTTTGTTTTTGCTGGAAACCACCTCACCCGTCATTCCAGCGAAAGCTGGAACCCATTTGCTGTTGCCTGGTTCTTGCAGCTGGGTAAGCGAAGCGCACCCGGGTTCACCGCGCGAAAAGCCCCGGGTGCGCTTCGTTTACCCGGGCTGCAAAAGCAGCATCGCCTTCCCAACAAGCTCGTCATCGCGGCGAAGGCCGGGATGACGGGCAAGAGCAACAGCAAACCGAAACGGCCGATGGCGAACCACCGGCCGTTCCGTTTCCACACCTCGATGACCGGCCGACCGCGAACCCGCGATCAGCCGATCAGTCCCGTCAGAAGCGATAGTCCGCGCTGACGTACCAGAACGCGCCCGGCAGGTCGTACGTGCCCGCGTCGTAACCGTTGAGCGAGCAGGTCAGGCACACCGGCGGCTCCTTGCCGAAGACGTTGTTCACGCCGACGGTGAACTTGAGGTTCTCCACGCCCGCGTTGCTCCAGTTGAACTGCAGGTCGTGGTACGTCGTCGAGCCCAGCGTGTTGAACTCCGCGCCGCCCATGCAGCCCGGCGCCTCGTCCACCGGCACGTTCGAGCACAGCTCGTCCACCGACGAGATGTAGCGGATCGTCCAGCCCACGTTGAAGTCCTGCAGCGTCCAGTTCGTCTGCAGGTTGGTCTGCCATTCCGGGATCGCGCTGTCGTTGACCTCGATGCCGACCTCGCGCTGCGAGCGGTTGCCGTCCACGTCCACGGCCTCGTAGTCGTTGACGTACGTCGACTGCAGCGACGCGCTCAGGCGGCCCCAGCCCCATTCCGGACCGACCCAGTTGACCTTGAAGTCGACGCCGTCGGTCTTGATGCGGCCCAGGTTGTCGAGGAAGTTCTCCGGCGGGTTGAGGTTGCCGCCGGCACCGCGCGAGAACGGCGTGCAGTTGATCGAGCCGACGCCGCCTTCGCGCAGGCAGGTTTCCAGCAGCGCCTGGATGTCGCGTGCCTGGATCGCATCATCGATTTCGTGGTTGTAGTAACCCACTTCGAAGTCCAGGCGATCCGACCACGACTGGCCCGATGCCCAGCCCGGTGCGTACACCACGCCGAACGTGTAGCTGTCGGATTCCTCCGGCTGCAGGTTCGGGTTGCCACCGGTGAAGGTGGTGATCTGCGTGTTGGCCTGCTCGAAGTTCGGCGGCGCGCCCTGCGCCGCGCAGCCCGCCGCGAACGACGGATCGGCCGGACCGGGGCTGCCGGTGGAACCGCAGGGATCGACCAGCGTCGCGCCGAACTGCGTGAGGCCATACAGCTCGCCGAGGTTCGGCGCGCGGAAGCCCTGCGAGTAGGTGCCGCGGATCACCAGGTCCTCGATCGGCTGCCAGCGGAAACCGGCCTTGCCGGTCGTGGTGCCGCCGAAGGTCGAGTAATCCGAGTAACGCACGGCCGCGCTCAGGTCCAGGGTCGAGAGCACCGGGAAGCTGAATTCCGCGTAGATCTCGTCCACGTCGTACGACGCGGACACCGGTGCGGCGAAGGAGTCCTGAGACTCGCCGCTCTGGCGCAGCGGATCGGGGTTGAAGTCGCCGCGATAACGACGATGTTCGACGCCCGCCGCGAAGCCCGCGGTGCGATCGCCGATGTCGAACATGTCGCCGGTGATGTTCGCCGAGTACAGGTCGAGCTTCTGCTGCGAGGAGTCGATCTGGCGCGTGCGGATGTAATCGATCATCTCCTGCGTCATCGGACGGCCCTGGCCGCCGAAGATGTCCAGCGGCACGCAGCCGGCCACCTGTGCGCAGATCGCCGGATCGCCCAGCGCGAGCTTGAGTTTGGCGACGTTGTAGCCGTTGAGGAATTCCTGCGTGGCCTTGTTGTCGGCGTAGGCGTAGTTGAAATCCCAGCCGAAACTGCGGTTGCCGACGGTGAACGTGCCGTCCAGGCCGGTGTTGAAGTACACCGTGTCCACGTCCTGGTTGAAGATGCGCGGGCCGACTTCGACCGGACGACGCGTGGCGACCAGGAAGTTCGAGTTCGCATCCAGCGTGTAGCCGAACGGGTTGAACGGGTTGTCGGCGTGGATGCTGATGGTGTCGGCGATGCCGCCGGTGCCGGCGCCCGGACCGACGAAGATCGGCTCCGGCGCCGCCTGGTTGGTCGAGGTGCGGTTGTTGTACAGGCCCTTGACGTGCAGACGGGTGTTGTCGGTGATGTCGTAGTAGACGCTGGCGAAGATCGACTTGCGCTTCTGCGGCGTCAGCAGCAAGTTGTACGGCGCGAAGTTGAAGCGGTCGCTTCCGTCGAACGAGTTGAACGTGCCGCCGTTCGGGTTGTCCGGATCGAACACCGGCGTCGTGGTGCCCTCGTTGAGGGTGATGTCGTACCAGTTCTCGGTGTCGGCATCGCAACCGCCCACGCCCGTTTCGGGACGCGTCGGGTCGCAGAAGAAGAAGCGGCCCTGCGGAATGCCCGAGCTGCCGCCGCGCACGCCGGTGCCGGGCGTCGGGAAGGCCGACTGCTCCCACGAACCGGAGCTGATTTCCTGCTGTTCGAAATAGCTGGCGGTGAACACCGCCGACCAGCGATCGCCGCTGCCGCCGAGCGTGAGGCTGGCTTCGGTCGTTTCGCCGCCGTCTTCGTATTCGCCGTAGTAGGCATGCACTTCGGCGCCGTCGAAATTGCGGCGGGTGATGATGTTGATCACGCCGGCGATGGCGTCGGAACCGTAGATCGCCGACGCACCGTCTTCCAGCACTTCGACGCGTTCGACGATGGCCAGCGGGATGGTGTTGAGGTCGGCGCTGCCGCTCACGCCGGAAGCGGAGGACTCGTTGACCCAGCGGACGCCATCGACCAGCACGAGCGTGCGCTGCGAGCCCAGGTTGCGCAGATCGACCTGCGCGGAACCGGCGCCGATGCCGCCGCCATCGGGCGGATAGCCGAAGTTGCCGGAGGAATTGAACTTGGCGTTGAGCGCCTTGCCGCTGGAGGTCATCTGCTGGAGCAGGTCGCCCACGGTCTGGAGGCCGGTCTGGTCGATCTTCGCCCTGTCCAGCACGAACACCGGCTGGGCGGTGACCGCATTGGTCTGCTTGATGCGCGAACCCGTCACCGTGACGGTGTCGAGCGTGGTGGCCGAACCCTGCGGGGCCGGCGTGGTCTCCTGCGCGGCCGCGAGGCCCGGCAGGGACAACAACAAGGACAACTGGATCGCCCGGGTGAGCGATTGACGACGCATGGCTTTCATTACTCTCTCCCTCGAATGAATGAACAGCAGCAACGGCCGCCTCCCCTGCCCGGGCGGCACCCCCAAGGTTGTAAACAATTCGTGAATCAGCCACAAGCGGCAAAGTGTTGGCCAACGTTCGGCACAGTGGGCAGATCATCAAAGTAGGTGTCCGCCCATCGCATGACAGATCGCGCGTACGCGCGGATCGCGCGCCGCTTCAGGAAGGCTTTGGCCAGGTCACTAACCGCGGCGATGGCGCTGGGGTGCGCGTACCTTGCGGTGCGTGCGGCCGGCCCGCGCGTGGAAGGAATCGATCGCATGTTCGCGCTCCTGGCCGGCTGTGTCGGAACGACTCTGCTCGTCAGCGTGGCCGGCCTCGTCGCAGCGCGGCTACAGCGAGCCGGCCGCGGACCGGTCGTACGATCAAGGTGATGCTAAGTTTCAGCTTTCGCCCCGCGCCCGCCGGAACACATGGAAGCAGATCGGAAGCCTGAAGACGACTTGCCCGAAGCATTGCGTGCCCTTCACGCCGCGGTGTCGACACGTCTGGAGATTGCCCTGCCGATCCGGGTTTGCGAGTTTCATTTCCAAGGGGCTCCCTTCGCCGGGCACGGCCGACCGTTCGCGATCCCGCTTCAACGGCGTCCAGAGCGTCGTGGTTCCGGCCAACCACCCGTAGGGTCATCCAACAGCGTGCTGGAGGTTTAGTCGGTCAACTCCAACTGTTATGTCTTCGTCATGCAGTCGGGCGACGAGATCTCCGTGCTCTCGACGGACGGAGCCCGACCGGTCGGTTCGCGATGCATGATGTCCGCTTCTGGCCGAAAGCGGACGCATGCGGCTTCGCTCTACGTCACCTTCCGCACTTCGGTAAACGCAGGCATCAGCGTAGAGCCGTCCTTGGCCTGAGGTGTCATGCGTGGAATCGGCTTGCGCGTGCGCGTGTCGATCAGCACCGAATGGCGCTCGCCCCGTGCGAACAGATGCAACTCGCCCCATTGCCGCAGCGCGACCACGATGGGAAAGAGGCCTTCTCCCTTGGTCGACAGCACATACTCCTGATACGCCGTTCCATCAGAGGCATCACGCATCTCGAGGATGCCGGCATCCACCAGTTTGCGTAACCGGTCGGCGAGGATGTTCCGCGCCACGCCCAGGCTGCGCTGGAAATCGCCGAAACGGCGTACGCCATCAAAGGCGTCGCGCACGATGAGGAGCGACCACCGGTCACCGATCAGATCGACGGAGCGGGCAACAGGACAAGGCTCTTCATCCGTGGCCTTGCGGATTGTCATGGAGCCTCCGGGAAGTGCGGTCGCGTCGATTCGGTTGCATTTTAAAACCATGTGAGCCAGTATTCAAACGGTTGCGATTTGCAACTTGGTGAGAGGCTGGGAATCATGGGTGTCTCGCACAGCCCGCAGTCCCTGGATCGATGCGACGCGGTGGCCCGACCTTCGCAGGTGCCCCGTGGCCTTGCGTGGTTGTTCGCCATCGCCAGCGGCTCAAGTGTGGCGAACGTCTACTACGCGCAACCCTTGCTGGACACATTGGCGCGAGACTTCGGGATCACACAGGCGGCGGTTGGCGGAGTCGTTACCGCCACGCAGATCGGCTGCGCCGTCTCGTTGTTGTTCGTCGTTCCGCTGGGCGATCTGATGGGTCGCCGCCGTCTGATGACGGTGCAGGCGTTCGCGCTGGTCATCGCGCTGGCCACGGTCGGTCTGGTGCGGTCAACGCCTGCGTTACTGGCTGGCATGCTCGCCGTGGGGCTGCTGGGTACGGCGATGACGCAGGGTCTGATCGCCTATGCAGCCAGCGTGGCCGCGCCTCACGAACGAGGGCATGTCGTCGGCATGGCCCAAAGCGGTGTATTCATCGGTCTGCTGCTCGCGCGGGTATTCGCCGGCGGTGTCAGCGACATTGGCGGATGGCGCGGCGTTTACCTGTGCGCTGCCGCATTGATGCTGACCATTGCGCTGGCGCTCCTGCCGTGCTTGCCTGCGCTGGCCGCAACGCCAAGCGCGATGAGCTACCCGCGCCTGATCGCCTCCATGTTGACGCTGCTGCGTCGGGACCGTGCGTTGCAGGTGCGTGGCGTACTGGCCCTGCTGATGTTCGCGGCGCTTAATATCTTCTGGAGCGCACTTGTGCTTCCATTGAGCGCACAGCCCTTTGGCCTCTCACACACCGCCATCGGAGCGTTTGGCTTGGTTGGTGTGGTCGGCGCGCTGGCTGCCGCGCGGGCCGGACAATGGGCCGATCGCGGCCACGCCCAGCGCACCAGCGCGGCGGCACTCGTGACGTTGCTGCTAGCCTGGTGGCCGTTGTCGCTGATGCAATGGTCACTCGGCGCGCTGGTCGTCGGGATCGTGCTCCTTGACCTCGGGGCACAAGCGTTGCATGTCACCAGCCAAAGCATGATTCTCCGCGACCGCCCTGAAGCGCACAGCCGACTGCTTGGTCTCTACATGCTGTTCTACGCGATTGGTAGCGGACTGGGGGCGATCAGTGCAACGGCAAGTTACGCCAGCGCCGGCTGGCCGGGGGTGTGCCTGCTCGGGGCAAGCGTCAGCGTGTTGGCGCTGCTCTTCTGGTGGATGACCAGCAGGGCAGAGGCTGGCGCGGCGAGCCGGGAATTTGGTCAGCACTGCTAATGTCCGCTTCCGACCCAAAGCGGGCTTGGGAGGCAGTCGGGTCGCATCTCTCACTCGATCCCTGAACGGCTCGCGCCGTCGTTGACTAACGTCCGGTCCGGGCGAAGGGGTTTATGCGCTCAGGCAACCGTACTACTCGGCACTTGAGCGGCATTTGGTGGCACAGTTGCCGAGGAATTGTTGTCTACTCGCAAGGCGGAGTTGAAGCGAGCGAGGGATGCGCGCAGCGATACAACGTTGCGCTTATATCAACCGTTGCGCGATCTGATGCCTCGGCGCCGCGTCCTTCAGAAAGCGAACTCAAACCCGGCGAGCGGACCGCTCAAGGTGATATCGGTATTGTTGCTGCCGGCCTCGACTTCTATCGCTAGGTATCGGTAGCCGATGATCCACGCGCCTTGCTTCACGTGGTAGCGGACCACGGCACTGGCGCTGTGCGTCCCCTCCGTTTCGCCGAACGAGCCGTCGCCGCGCAACGTGAGCTGCCAGCGATCGGCCAACGTCCACGTGTATCGCGCTCCGAGCATGAAGTCGCTGTAGGACTTGTCGATGCTGCGCTCCGACGGGGAGAAGACCGGATTGACGGGGTCGAACCTGATCTTGAGGTCCACGTCGACGTAACGCAGGCCGCCGAACACATCCAGTCCGCGGAAGCGCTCCTGGCCCGGACTCCAGAAAGCGGCCAACTCGAACAGCTGCGAATCGAGATCAGACTGGGTCCTGATCCGCGGAAACTCCCTGTCGTCCGCCAGGCCAAGAAAGATGTAATCGGCGAACACACCGGAGTGATCGCCCCGTCCCTCGGCATGTATCAGGAACGCACCATCGATCTTGTCGATGATGTCGGAGAATGCCGAATCGGTTTCTGCGGGTGGCTGACCAGTGCGCAGATCCGTCGCGATGCTCGGAGCCCAGAGGTAGGGCGCGATCGTCCACTCCCACGCTTCCCTTTCCTGGGCGTGGGATGCAAGCGGTGCGCCCATCATGCACAGGGCCATGGCAGCAGTCGCGAACGATCGCAGATCGTTGCTCATCGTCGGGCCTCCCATTCGCGGACCCATGGTCCGACGTTGTCGATCATGGACATGGGAGCAAACCGTCGCTCCGATTTCGCGTGGTGCAGGACGGCCCATGCACCGGGCCGTCCGGTTGTTCCACACGCCGCCGCAGTGGAAGCTACGACGTCGGATTCGATGTCTTGACCACCGGCGGTGGCTGCCATGTGCCCTTGCCCGGCGGCAGGATCGATGGTGGCGTGTCCTTCGGCCAGTACGTGCGCAACATCAGGATGAACTTGCCCTGCGGCGCCGGCAGCCAGTTGTTTTCCTTGTCCTTGCCCGGCGACTTGTTCTGGAAGTACAAGGTCAGCGAGCCATCGTCGTTGAACTTCGGCTTGTTGCGCATGCTGATGGTGAACCGGTCCAGCGGGTTCGGATTGAACCACCAGCCTCCATCGTCGATGTACATCGTGATCGACCAGAAGCCGTTGACCGGAGGTGTCTGGTCTTTCGGGAACGTCAGCGTGTACGAATTCGCGCCGTTGAGCGTTTCGCCATTGCCATCGGTCAACGCGTAGGGATAGATCGCGTCCTCCGGGAGGTTGGCGGGCCATCCAAACGCGGCAATCAGGGCACGCTGGAGATAATCGGTTCCGTACGTCCCGGCCGCTGCAGGAATGAACCACCCGTTTTGCTTGGTTCCCGACGTCTCCCGCCGTGCAAAGATCTTCTGCTGCGCCGTCCTGGTGACATCCTTCAGCGCAGCCTGCGCCGAGGGCGACAGTTTGCCCATGTCGAACGGCTTGCCGGGCTCCAGCCCGATCTTCGCCATGCGGGCAACGATCGCGGCGTCCTCCGGTGCCGGTGGTGCGGTAGTGCCCATCAGACGCGCCATCATCCCGAAGTACGCGGACAGGTCCATCTCGTCGATGATCTTCTGCGGCTTGTCCGTCATCGAAAAGCCGGGGTTCGGATCAACCGGCGGTGCGGTGTAGGTATACGGCTTGCCGAACGCCGATAGCGGCACGAGCTTGTACTGGGCCTGCAACGCGTTGACGGCCTTGTAGTCCGCTTCGGTGCCGTCGGCATACGTTCGCCCGAGGATGACCAGGTGTTGCGTGGGCGACTTCACGTGTTCCATGCCGGCAGGAACCTGCCCGTTCCAGCCGGGCCCGCTGATCAGGATGTCGGCGGCCTTGCCACCCATCGTGCGGCTGCCTGGTGACGCGACGACGGGCATCCACAGGCTGTAGTGCGGAAACAGGAAGAAGCGTTTGCCCATGTCGGGATGACTGAAGACCATCGGCTCCTTGCGCAGGTCGACCCACGCGACGGAGTAAAGCGTGTCCGCGTTCGGTGCCGATACGCCCCGATAGTCGCCGGGTGGATAACGCGGAACATTCGCGAACTGGTTCGGCGGCGCGTGCAGGGCGTCGGCCTTGGCGACATTCGACATCTGCACCCGTGTGACTTCGGTGGTGATCAGCGAATAGCCGTAGATGTATGCGTCGGTCGCGATATCGACCACTTCCTTGTCGCTCAGTCCTCCCGCACCTTGGACAGGCGCGTCCTGCTTCTGCACCGTTTCGGTTTGTTCGGTTTGTTCGGTTTGCCGCCCACCGTCGCGGGAGCATGAAAGCGTCAAGAACGTCAGCGACATGCACAACGACATTGCGGCCAGCCTGGCCAGTCTCGTATTCACGGACCTTCTCCTTCAGCAGAGGAAATCGGGGGAATACACAGGACCGCCCGGGCGGCGGTCGGCATAGGAAGCTCCAGCAAGTGTTAGTGCAAGGTGATGGCGTTGGCATCAACTGAAATTGCATTCGAACTTTTCCGGCCCCCATCCTGGCGAAAATGACACTGCAGCCGCCGGCAGAAGCCACGGAAAGACACTCTATAGGCAGGTTCTTGCAGGGGAAGAGAAATGAGAAGCCGAATCGGCGCTGGCTAATGCCAGAGATGTCCCCTTCTGGCCGTTAGCGGATATGGCCGCGGAGCTGGCGGTCAGCGGCGGGCCCGCCGTCCCGCCGGCCGGTTGCGCCCATGAGAGGGTCGGGAGCATGGCCTGGTCTTGCGTTGGCACCTTGGCGCCCTGCCTCGGTGAAACGCAGAGCAGTGATCCAGTAATGGCGCCGGCGCACGCGATAAGAATCGCACCCATGGCGCGGCGCTGATGCGTCGCGCCTCCCAGTGATGTGACCAAGGGATGGATACATGACCGTCATTGAAGAAGACTTCGCTATAACCGCTCGGCTGGCCCGGGATGTTCGGATTCTCAAGTGCTATGCCGCTATCACGACTATCGCTTTGGCGGTGTTTGGCATTACTGCGGCCAAGTCCCCGGATGCGTCTGCAGAGATCACGGTAGAGCGAATCAACATTGTCGATCCCACGGGAGTCAAGCGCGTGGTGATCTCGAATGCCGAGCGCTTCCCGCTACCCAAGGTGGAGGGACGCGAGCTTCCGCGTGCCATGGCGCCCGCGGGCATCGCGCTTTACGATTCAAAAGGAAACGAAGTCGGCGGAATCGCGGCCAGCGATGCGAAGTTCGGCAAATCGAATGTGCTGGCGTTTGACTACCCAAACTACGATGCGATCGGCCTGATGACCCGTGTCAGCCCGGACGGCAGCGACGCACTGGCCGCCTTGGCAATCAACGCACGCCCACCGGCCAACTTGGACCCGATCGCGGCGGGTAAGGTGGCACACACACGGATCGCGATCCAGAACCAGAACGAGGACGCTCAAATTCTGATGGCGGATCCGCAGGGACGAGATCGCATTCGACTCATGGTCGATCGGAAGGGGCAGGCGCGCATTGAAGTTCTCGACGCCGACGGCAAGGTCACCTTCAGGGCGCCTCAAAGCAACTGAGGGAGCTGTTGTATCCGCACGCCGGCAGCGTGATGGCTGGCGGCCTTCAACTTGGCCAAACGTCCGCTTTTGGCCGAAGCGGACGTTTGAGCTGCCGCGCCGGCAGAGCTGGTGCTAATGTCCGCTTTCGACCCAAAGCGGACATTCGCGGGTCAAGTAGGGGCGACAATGCCGAAACTTCGAAGACACCGCATTGCCACTCTTAGCGTGGCGCTCGCGACCCTCGTCGCCATCGGGATCCCCATGCCGGTGGTCGTTCGTGAATACCATGCGTACGGCCGCGATCGCGCCGAGCAACCCAGCCCCAACCCTGCCAGCTCGTACGACCAGCGCGAGATTCTCCGCGTCATCCTGAGCGAGCAACGCGGCCTCCTCTTGCCTCCGGGCAACGACATGCCGGTGATGCTGCTTAGCAAGACTGCCCCTATCTGCGAAGGTTGACCACTCCGAAGAGCGTCAGCATCCAAAGAACCATCAAGAATCCATAGACCAAGCTGATACTCCGAAAGACCCACCTTGAGTAGGAGGACAGAGCATTGCCAGCGGTCCCAAAGCCAAGACGAACCATGCCCAAGATGCATCGGAGCCACCAGTCAATCTCCACAATTCCGGCACTGCGCAAGATCTCCGGCGACCTCGACCGCAGGTGGATCATTCCTTGTGCGCGAGAAGCGTGCTGACCAGAACGAGCATTCCGACGGTGCCAGCGAACAGTTGGTAGTCCCGGATCAGCTGGCCAAACGACATAGGGATCCCGATCAACGAGGTCAAACCCAGTTATATGCGCATGGCTGCTTTGGGTCGAAAGCGGACATTAGCAGCCCGGCCGCCGGACGTCCCGGCCGAACGTCCGCTATCGGCCAGAAGCGGACATCTCATCCCCGCCCACGTTGGTGCGGGCCGCATGGCGCGGTCGAAGCAGGCCTGGATGTCGTTGTTCGCCTCGCGGAACGTCACCGTCTCGCGCGAGATCAGCGCGTCGTTGACGTAGAGGTCGACCGACTGCTGGCCTGGCAGGATCGGATTGCCGCGCTCGAAGCGCGAGAGGTCGGCGCTGGCGCTGCCGCTGAGGAAGGCGGAGGTGAACTCGACGACCTGCGGCTCGGGCGAGGGATTGGGGGAAGGATCCGGACCCGGGGCGGCGAACGCCATCACCGGCACGGTGCCGAGGGCGGCGAGGACGGAGGTGGTCAGCGTGCGTCGATAGAGCGGCTGCGGGATTCGCGTAAGCGGAGTGTTGCGGGACATGGAAGGTACCGTTGACCGTGGTGGGCCCCGCGTTGCCGCAGCTCGCGCCGCGCATTCGTGAGGCATGACGTCCCCGTCCGCCTCGTGTGGAGGCGCCGGGATCGCGAATCGGAGTTGCCGCGTTGCCTGCGGCGTGGCTCAGGCGTCAGCGCGCCGAATCAGCGCGTGTACGTCGCTTCACCGTCGAGATAGGCGCCGTAGTCGTCGATGGCGCGGTACACAAGACGACCGGAATCGTTGCCGCCCTTGATCGGGAACCTCTCGCGTCCCATCGCCGGGCACAGGCCGCCCTTGCCGATGGTGGGATCGACCGGCGCATCCTTCAGGCGCACATCGGCGATGGACACGTTGTACGGCGTGCCGTTGGTGCACTCCATCGCCATGCCGTCCTTGCCGTGCACTAGGCGCCAGGTGACCTGGCCGATGGCGCTGGCGGCGTCGCCCGTCAGCCCGGTGGGGCGGTAGAAGATCTTGACGCGCGTGCGAACGGCGAACTGAAGGAAGCTGCGCGTGTCGGACGTCGGCTTCGGCGGAATTTCCAGCACGTTTAGCCAGTAGACGGATTCGCGATCCTGCGGGAGGTCGCCGCCGGTGAACATGATGCGCAGCGTCTGGCCCTTGCCCGGCTCCACGCGCGACAGCGGCGGCGTGAGGAGAAACGGCGCCTTGGCTGTTTCGGCCGTCGCGTTGGCATCGCCGTCGTCGATCCACGACTGCACGATGCGCGGCGAATCGCCCTTGTTGTTCATCGTGACGGTGACTTCGCGCTCGGCGGCGGGATAGATCACGCGCGTGCCGACCAGCGAGATGCCCGCGTGGGCCGACGAGAAGCATCCGATGGCGGTGAGCATCAGCGCCAGGGTTGTGCGATGGGGGAATGTCATGGGGAGGTCTCGCGGAGCAGGGCCGTACGGAGTGGAAGCGATGCCGGCACGCGCCGGCATCGCTGGTGGTGCGCTTGGATCAGTACGAAACGGTGTAGGTCACGAACGTGTTGACCGTACCGGCCGTGGCACCGCCGGCCTTGCTGTAGTACTGCGCCTGGTACTTCAGGACGCCCGGCGTACCCGAGGCCGGGGTAGCGGTCGGGTTGTTCGTGCCATTGACCAGGTTGATCACGCCGTGCGTGTTGCCGTTGAGCAGGCGCACGCCGACGTTGGTGGCGGTGGCCGTGCTGGAGTTGTCCAGGAAGCCGTCGGCGTTGATCAGCGAGCCCGGGGCGCCGACGTTTTCGAAGATCAGCTTCGTCACCGCGCCATTGCAGGTGTCGGAGGCACCGCCGCCGACGCTGATGTCGAACGGCTTGGTGGCGGCGAAGCTGTCGGCAGCCGACAGCGCCGAGGCCTGGACCGTATCCAGCGTCACGGTCAAGTCCGTGGCGGAGCCCGTGGCGTTGGTGCCCGGCGTCACCGCGCAGGTACCGGCCTTCAGCTGGCCGTTGATGGTGATCTTGCCGGTGGCGGCGAACGCGGACGGCATGGCGACGGCGGCAACGACGGCGACCAGGGCGGTGGAAAGCAGGGTCTTCTTCATAACGCAATTCCTGATGTGTACTTGGAGTGGTTGGAGCCGCAAGGCTTGGCCCTGTCGACGGCGCGCATGGTGCGCGCCGGCGTCAGCGCGCAACATCGGACAGTTCCGAAATCAATCAGATAAATCGCCAGACTCGACGAAAAGGGATGGCAAATCCGGGCAGGCGTGCGGGAAGGGTCGAGACGACGTGTCGCCGCTCCCTGTCAAGACCGCGGACACAGGCCTTGCGCGGCACGACGTTCACTGAAAGACGCAAGGCACGCGCCTTCACACGCCATTGACATTGCCGGCGCGAGTAAAGGGGAGATTCAGACCCGTCTGATGGCGGCACATGGGGGTGCCGCCTAGGCTGCGGTGAAAGCACGTTCTTTCACGACGAGACACGCATGAGCCTGGGCCACCACATGCATCGCCACGGACTCACCTTGCGGTGTCTGCTCTGCCTCATGCTCGTTGTTTGCGGCGTTGCGAACGTGCAGGCCGCGCGGCCCTCGCAACGTGCGTCGCGTGTGCCCGAACCCGCCATTTCGCTGACGCCTTCGGAAGAAGCCTGGCGACGCGAGCATCCCGTCGTGGAGGTCGGGGTGTTCGCCGGCGATTTCATCCCCTTCGAAGCGTGGCGCGGTGGCCGCCCGGAAGGCCTCGGCGTCGACTACATGCGCGCGCTGGCGGCGCGCGCCGGCATGCGGCTGGAGTTCCATCCGTTCACCGACTGGGAAGGCATCGCCATCGGGCAGTCGAAACAGGCACCGCCTTACGACGTGCTGCTCGCACAGCCGGTGATCGGCCAGCGCATGGAACGCTTCCACATGCTGCGGCCGTTCGTGTCGTCGCAGCAGATCATGCTGGTCGCGCGGAAGGGCGACCTGCAGATCCGCAGCCCGCGCGACCTCGATTCGGCGCGCGTCACCATCGAACGTCGATTCCTGCTCTCGGCAAAGGCGTTCGCCGAACGCCATCCGCGCGCGACGCTCGTCTACGCCGACGACGGCCACGAGGCGCTGGACATGCTCGCGCGCGGACAGGCCGATGCGTATCTCGGCGTCACGCTGCCACGCACGACGGCACTGGTGCGGCAGCGACGCGCGGACGACGTGTCGATCCTCGGCCCGCTGGATTTGCCCACGTTCGAGCTCGCGCCCGCGGTGCGACGCGACCGCAGCGAACTGGCCAGCATCCTGCGCAAGGCCGAGGCGAGGATTCCCGATCGCGAGATCCAGCAGATGCGCGTGCGCTGGGGCGCGGGCGACGTGCCTTCGCTGGCGACGTCGCATGCGGTGGGCCTGAGCCGGTCGGAGCGCGAATGGATCGCCTCGCTTCCCGTGCTGCGCATGGGCTACGAAGTCGATCGCTTCCCCTACAGCTTCCTTGCGCGCGAAGGCGGTTTCGACGGCATCGCGGCGAACTACCTGGAGCTTGTCCAGCGCAAGCTCGGCCTGCGCGTCCAGCTGGTGCCCGCGCCGGACTGGAACAGCCTGCAACGCATGGCGCTGGCGAACGAGGTCGACCTGGTCGCGGCAGGCAGCAGCGGCGACATCGACGGCGACGCGATGGTGTTCAGCCGCTCGTACGAGAGCTTCCCGCAGGTCATCGTCGCGCGACTGCACGGGCCCGCGATCGCCAGCGCGTCGGATCTGGGCGGCCTCACCGTCGCCGTGCGCGACGAGCCGGGCGTGGTCGCGTCGCTGCGCGCGTTGCTGCCGCTGTCGAGGCTGCGAACCGTCGGCGGCAACGAAGCGGGACTCGCGCTCGTCGCCAGTGGCCGCGCCGATGCCTACATCGGCACGCTGCCGGCCATCGACGCCCTGATCCGCAACCGCTACGCCGGCGAACTGCACGTCGTCGGCCCGGCCGGCTTCGATACCGAACTCGCGTTCGGCGTGTCGCGCCAGTACGAGGCGTTGATTCCGCTGGTCGACCGCGTGCTCGACAACATGCCGGAAGCCGAACGCCAGGCGATCCGCGCGCGCTGGCTCACCACCGATTACGTCTACGGCGTGCCATGGCGCTGGGTGCTGCTGGGCACTGCGGCGGTGATGCTGGCGCTGGGCGCGATCGGCCTGGCGTATGAGCGCCTGCGCCGGGCATCGCAACTGCAGGCGCGCGCCGAGAACGCGCTGGCCACGCAGCTGCTGTTCCAGCAGACGCTGCTGGAGAACATTCCCTACGCCGTATTCGTGAAGGACAGCGAAGGCCGCTACATCACCGTGAACCGCGCGTACGAGGCGATGTTCGGCGTCAGGCGCGAGCAGCTGGTCGGGCGCACGGCGCGGGAGAGCGCGCACGTGAGCGGGATCGCCGATGACGTCCTCACCGGCGAGGACATGCAGGTGCTCGCCACCGGCACGGGCACCCGTCGCGAACTCACCGTGCCCGCGCGGAACGGCGACGGCGTGCATCACCTCATCGTATGGCGCCATCCGCTCGCCACACCCGAGGACGGCGCGGTCAGGCTGATCGGCACGATCGTCGAAGTCACCGAGATCCGCGAAGCCGAAGCGCGGGCGCGCGCATCGGAGCAGCGCCTGCACGACATCACCCAGGCGATGCCCGGCACGGTCTTCCAGTTCCGCGTGGGGGCCGATGGCACGCGCGGCTTCACGTACGTCGCCGGCGATGCGGCCGGCATCATGGGTTTGTCCGCCGAGGAAATCGTCGACGACGAGCGATCCACGTTCCACCGCCTGCATCCGGACGACCAGCCCAGGGTGCTGGAAGCGGCCGACACGGCCGCGCGGACGCTCAAGCCGATCGCGCCGTTCGACGTGCGTTTCCGCATCGGCGATGACTGGCGCTGGCTGCGCACGGAAGGCGGCCCGCCGCGCCGCCTGCCCGATGGTTCGGTCGAATGGAGCGGCTACTGGGTCGACACCACCACGATGCACGAGCAGGCGCAGGCGCTGAGCGAAGCCAAGGCGCAGGCCGAGTCCGCCGTGGCCGCCAAGAGCATCTTCCTGGCCGCGATGAGCCATGAAATCCGCACGCCCATGACCGGCGTGCTGGGCCTGATGGAACTGCTCACGCACACGCGCCTGGATCACGAACAGGCGAACATGGCGACGATGGCGCGCGATTCGGCGCGCGCGTTGCTGCAGATCCTCGACGACATCCTCGACTATTCGCGCATCGAATCGGGCCGGCTGGCCATCAGCGATGCCGACTTCGACCTGCGCGAACTCGTGGACGGCGTCGCCGGCCTGTTCGGCGTACGCGCCACCGAAGGCGACGTCCGGATGTACTCGATCGTCGACTGGCGCCTGGCCACGCGATTCCATGGCGATGCGATGCGCATCCGGCAGATCATCGCCAACCTGCTCAGCAACGCGCTCAAGTTCACCTCGCACGGCCACGTGGCACTGCACGTGCGCCTGATCAGCGAAACCGCGCGTGGGCAGCAGTTGCGCATCGAAGTGGCCGACACCGGCATCGGCATCGCCCCGGAGCACCTCGCGCGCCTGTTCCAGCCCTTCACGCAGGCGGAGGAATCCACCACCCGGCGCTACGGCGGCACGGGGCTGGGATTGTCGATCAGCCGTCGCCTCGCCGAGATGATGGGCGGCAGCCTGCAGCTGGAAAGCGAGCCCGGGCGCGGCACGCGTGCGGTACTCGAGCTTTCGCTGGGCGTCGTGCAGCCGTTGCAGGGGCGACCGGAGTTCGAAGGGCGCTCGGCCGTGGTGTGCGTCGCCGACGAGTTGCGTTCGCAGGAAATCTGCAATGGCCTGAGCTCGTTCGGCTTCAGCCTGATCGAAGCCGAATCGTCCGATCTGGTGGAGTTCGACGCCGGCGACATGGACCTCCTGCTCGTCGATGCGAACGTGGTCGTCCCCGGCACGCTGTCGGGCCGCCCGCTGGTGCGCGTGGTGCGCGAGGGCGAGCCGCGTCCTCCGCTGGACGGTGAGGTCCGGCTTCCCGGCGACCCGCAGACCACGCGTGCGCTGGCGCGCGCCTGCCACGAAGCGCTCGGCCTGGTCGTGGGCGATGCGAACGCACCGGCCTCGGTCCGCGCCAGCGCGCCGCGCGAGGCGCGCATCCTCGTCGCCGAAGACCATCCGATCAATCGCGCCGTCATCGGGCGCCAGCTCGAAAGCCTCGGCTACGCCTTCGCGATGGCCGCCAACGGCGAAGAAGCGCTAGCGGAACTGCAGCGCGCGCACTACGACCTGCTGCTGACCGACTGCCACATGCCGGTGCTCGACGGTTACGCACTCACCCGCGCCGTGCGTGCTTCGGAAACGGGCGGCGCGCATTTGCCGATCATCGGTCTGTCCGCCAGCGTGCTGCCCGAGCAGATCCAGCGTTGCCGGGATTCGGGCATGGACGATTTTCTCGGCAAACCCATCCAGCTGGATGCGCTGGCGGCGAAGCTGTCGTCGTTCCTGCTGTCGCCCGCGATGGCGCGCGCAACGTTCGTCGCCAGCGAACCGCAAGGGCTGGATCGCCTGCGGGCGATGTACGACGACGACGCGGACTACCGGCGCGTGCTCGGCGACCTGCTCGCCATCAGTCGCACGGAACTTGCGGAACTGGACGAGGCGATCGGCGAAGGCGACCCCGCGCGGCAACGCGAGCTTCTGCATCGCATCGAAGGCGCGCTGGTGCTGGTTGGCGCACACACCGCGCCGCAGGACGACGAACCCCGCGACGTGGCGCTTCGTCGCGCCGCCATCATCGCGACGCTGGACAGCATCGAGTCGGCGTTGCGCCAGGGAAAGGCGCCATCGGCCCGGGGCATCGGCGACGCGGTCGGTTGATGCGGCCGTCAGGCGCCCAGCAGCAGGCTGGTACCCACCAGCACCAGGAACCCCGCGAACACGCGCTTGAGCGTGTCGCCGCGCAGGTAATGCGCCAGCCGCGTTCCGTAGGGCGCCGCGAACACCGAGGCGGCGGCAACGCCGATCGCCGCGGGCAGGTAGACGTAACCGACCGCGTGCTGCGGCAGCGCGCCGGCCGGCGCATGCAACGCATAGCCGACGGCGCTCGCAAGGCCAATCGCCACCCCGCACGCGGATGACGTGCCAACGGCGCGCACCGGCACCACGCCGCGCCACACCAGCAGCGGCACCGTCATGCTGCCGCCGCCGATGCCCACCACCGCGGACATCGCGCCGATACCCACGCCGGCCGCGGTCATCGGCACGCCGCGCGGCGCGGGCACCTGCGCATCGCCGACAGCGCGCGTGCCGCCGAAGATCAGCTGCGCCGCGGCGAGGAAGCAGTAACCCGCGACGATCCAGCGCAGCACGCCGTCGTCGATGCGCACGGCCAGAGCGCTGCCGAACCAGCCGCCGACCAGCAGCCCCGGCACCATCCACGCCACCGTCGGCCACGACACGCTGCCGCGCCTGGCGTGCGCGCGCGCCGATGCCGCGGCGGTCAGCACGATGCTCGCAAGCGAACTGGCCAGTGCGGCGTGCATCGCGGCCTCTTTCGGAATGCCCATGCCGGGCAACAACCACGCCAGCGCCGCCACCAGCACCAGGCCACCGCCCACGCCGAGCAGGCCCGCGAGAACACCGGCGATCGCACCAAGACCCAGGAACACGAACAGTGCAAGCAACATGGAAGCTCCAGATCGAAAGCAAGTGCAATGACGAAACGCGCGACGACGACGATCCATCGCACGGCCCATCGCAACCGGAACCGTGCCTGACCGCGACCGGCATCATGGAGACGGCCGCTTCACGATGCTGGGCTATAGTCCCGGCAATGGTCCCCCGCCCATTCATCATCGTACTCGCTGCGTGCAGCGTTGCCGTTGCGGCGTCTGCCTGCGCGCAGACGCCCGCCGCCGCGCCGCGCGTCTCCATTCCCGCGTTGCCCAGGCCGCTCGCCGACTCCAGGCTGCCGCGCGCGCGCGACGCGCTCGAGGCCGCGGAAACCGGCCGCTTCGATGCGACGCAGTTCTCCGACCTCGCGCAGCATCCGCTGTACCCGTGGATCGAGTACGCCTCGCTTCGGCGCGACATCGACAACCTGTCGCCCGGCATCGCGCAGGGCTTCCTCTCGCGCAATCGCGGGCAGGCTGCGGCGGAGGCGTTCCGCGAAAGCTGGATCGCCGCTTCGGCGCGGCGCCAGGACTGGTCCTCGGTGCTGGCCGCGTGGAGTCCGTCTATCAAGAGCACGACCCTGCGTTGCCATGAGCTCAATGCGCGCCAGGCCGTCGGCCGCGCGGATGCGCAATGGACCCGTGACATGCAGGCGATCTGGCGCACCGGCGACTCGCTGCCCGATGCCTGCGACGATCCGATCGCCGCGCTCTCCGCGCAGGGCGGGCTGACACCGGAACTGCGGTGGGAGCGCATCGAACTGGCCGCCGCGAAATGGCAGCCGGGCGTGATGCGCGCAGCCGCGAGTGGGCTGCCGCCCGACCAGGCCGCGCTGGCGAACGACTACGCGGCGTTCCTCGAAAGCCCGCACGAACGCGCGCTCGCCTGGCCGAAGACCGAACGCAGCCGCGAGATCGCATCGCAGGGCCTGGCGAAGTACGGCAAGTCGTCCCCGGCCGGCGCCGAGGCGATCCTTCCGCGCCATGCCGATGCGCTGGACTTGAGCGAAGCGCAACGTGGCCGCGTCCTGTACCAGATCGCGCTGTGGACGGTGGCGTCCTACGAACCCGAATCGGCGCGGCGCCTCAACGCGGTGCCCGCCTCCGCGTACGACGAACGCCTGCACGAATGGCGCGTGCGCGAGGCGATGTCGCGATCCGACTGGCCGGCCGCGCTGGCGGCGATCCAGAAGATGGGTGCGAAGCAGCGGAACGATTCGCGCTGGACCTACTTCGAAGCGCGCCTGAGCGAACTGGCCGGACGCAAGCCCGATGCCGAGCGCCTGTTCCGCGAGGCCGCAAGGAAGCCCGAGTTCCACGGCTTCCTTGCGGCCGATCGTCTCGACCAGCCGTATGCGCTGTGCCCGTGGTTGCCGGAAAGCAGCACCGCGGCGCAGCAGGCCGTCGCGCGCGATCCGGCGATGGTTCGCGCGATGGGGCTGTTCCAGATCGACCGTACCGGCTGGGCGACGCGCGAATGGGACGATGCGCTCTCGCGATTCAACGACGAGCAGCGCCGCATCGCGGTGGAGGTGGCGCAGGGCAACGGCTGGTTCGATCGCGCGGTGTTCTCGCTCGGAAAGAATCCCGAGGAACAGCGCCTGTACGGCCTGCGCTTCCCGCTGCACCACGAGGCGACGATCCGGCGCGAGGCGTTGAAGAACAACCTCGATCCGGCGTGGGTGGCGGCGGAAATCCGCGCCGAAAGCATCTTCTACCCGCGTGCGCGTTCGTCGGCGAACGCGATGGGGCTGATGCAGGTCCTGCCCGGCACCGGTGCCGGTGTCGCGAGCCGCATCGGCATGCCGTGGGGCGGCGCGGACAGCCTCTTCGATCCGGACACCAACATCGTCCTGGGCACCGCGTACCTGCGCCAGCTGATGGACAAATACGGCGGCCAGCCCTACCAGGTGATCGCCGGCTACAACGCCGGCCCGGCGCCGCTGGGACGCTGGCAGTCGCAGCGGCCGGGCATGGATCCGGACTTCTGGATCGAGACCATCAGCTACAAGGAAACGCGCGAATACGTCGCCCGCGTGCTGGCCTTCAGCGTGCTGTACGACTGGCGCCTCAACGGCGACGCGCTGCGTCTGAGCGACAGGCTGCGCGGGCGCACCGACGGCCCGCGCAAGCGTTTCGAATGCCCCACCCCGGCCACCGCGCCGGTGCCACCGGCGACACAATCCCGTTCCAGATCACAGCATTGAACGCCGCCGTCGCCTAGACTTTCGTCCATGGCACAACGTCACGTGGTGGTTCTGGGCGGCACCGGCTTCGTCGGCCGGCATCTGGTCGCGCGCCTGTTGCAGGGCGGCGATCGCGTGACCGTGCTCAGTCGCGGCGTCGACGCCGGCAAGCGTGCGCTCAAGCCCAACGGCGCGAGCCTGATCGAAGGCGACGTCGCCGATGCCGACTTCCTCGCCGCCGTGCTCGACGACGCCGACGCGGTGGTCAACCTCGTCGGCATCCTCAACGAGAAGGGCGATCGCGGCGACGGCTTCGAACGCGTGTTCGTCGGCATCACCGACGCGCTGATCGACGCGATGAAGCGCATGGGCGTGCGTCGCCTGCTGCAGATGAGCGCCCTCAACGCCGGCCGCGGCGACAGCCACTACCTGCGCTCGCGCGGGCGCGCCGAGCAGCACGTGCGCGCATCCGGCCTGGACTGGACGCTGTTCCGTCCGTCGGTCATCGCCGGCCCCGGCGATGGGCTGTTCTGCCGGTTCGACGGCCTGCTGAAGTTCGCGCCGATCCTGCCGATCGGCCGCGCCGACGCGCGCTTCCAGCCGGTGTGGGTCGGCGACGTGGTCGAGGCGTACGCCAGGGCGCTCGACGAACCGCGCAGCGCCGGCCAGGCCTACGACCTCATCGGCCCGGATGTGATGACGCTCCGGCAGATCGTGAAGCTCGCCGCGCGCGGGCGCGGGCGCCATCGCGGGGTGCTCGGGCTGCCGGCATCGCTCGGCAAGTTCCAGGCCGAGATCGGCGAATGGCTGCCCGGGAAGCCGATCAGCCGCGACAACTGGCGGTCCCTGCAGGTGGATTCGGTCAGCCTGGAGGACGGCCTGCGCCGGCTCGGCATCACCCCCACGCCGGTGGAACCCCGCATCGGAGAGGCTCTCGCCGGCTGCTGATCCCCTTTGCGCAACGTGCCGGGAAAGTTGATAGGCTCGGCGTTTGCGGCCCCGGCCGCCCCACCGCAAAGGAAGCATCGACATGACCCTTTCCCTCATCGCGGCAGCTGTCGTGGGTCTGGCCATCGGACAGGCAGGCGCGCCCGCCCCCGCTGCGCAGGCACACCCCGCCCCCACCGAGCAGGCGAGCCCGCAGCCGGCCGAGAAGCCGAGCGAGGTCCTCGGTTCCCGCGACGCCGACGACAAGCTCATCTGCCGCAAGGTCCGCACCGTCGGCAGCAACATGGTCTCGCGCGATTGCCGCACCGCGGCGCAGCGCCGCAAGGAAGCCTCCGATGCGCGCGATGCGTTGAACGGCGGTGGCCGCTCGCTCAACAACATCGACCTCGGCGGCGCCCAGTAATCACCGCCCCACGCACGGAGCCGGCCTGCACGCTGGCTCCGTGCGTGTGCGTTTAACATCCGTGGCCTCACTCGAAAGGAGAGGACCATGGGCCTCATCGATACCCTGCTCGGCCACGCCGGCGAAAAGCCGGTCGACAAGCTCGCCGAGGAATTCGCGCCGCTGCTCGCCCCGGGCGAAACCCTGCAACGCGCGTTCGGCCTGGTTCGCGACCTGATCGTCTTCACCGATCGCCGCATGATCCTGGTCGACAAGCAGGGCGTCACCGGCAGCAAGGTGCAGTACCTGAGCATTCCGTACCGGAGCATCGTGATGTTCTCGGTGGAAACGGCCGGGCATTTCGATATGGATTCGGAACTGCGCATCTGGCTGTCGGGCCAGCCGGCGCCGATCGCACGCACGCTCGGCCGCGACAGCGGCGTGCGCGAGATCCTCGCGCTGCTCGCCCAGCACGCGCCGCGATGAAGCGTTTTCTGGTCGGTGGCGCGGTCCGCGACCGCCTGCTCGGCCTGCCGCCCGGCGACAACGACTGGGTGGTGGTCGGCGAAACCCAGGCGTCGATGGAAGCGGCCGGCTTCCGCGCCGTGGGTCGCGATTTCCCGGTGTTCCTCGATCCGCGCACCGGCGAGGAGCACGCGCTCGCGCGCACCGAACGCAAGAGCGGTCGCGGCTATCGCGGCTTCGTCGTCGACGCCGATCCTTCGGTCACGCTGGAAGACGACCTACAGCGCCGCGACTTCACCATCAACGCGATCGCGCAGGACGAGCACGGCACGCTGGTCGATCCCTACGGCGGCGCGCGCGACATCGAGGCCCGCGTGCTGCGCCACGTCGGGCCGGCGTTCGCGGAGGATCCGTTGCGCGTGCTGCGTGCGGCGCGCTTCATGGCGCGCTTCGCCTCGCTGGGCTTCACCGTCGCGCCGGAAACGATGGCGCTGATGCGCCAGATGGTGGCCTCGGGCGAACTGGCCGAACTCACCGCCGAGCGCGTCTGGCAGGAAACGCGGCGTGCGCTGGCCTGCGCGATGCCGTCGGCGTTCCTGCGCACGTTGCACGATGCGGGTGCGCTCGCCGTCGTGCTGCCGGAAGTCGACGCGCTGTACGGGGTGCCGCAGCGCGCGGAGTACCACCCGGAAGTCGATACGGGCGTGCACGTCGAACTCGTGTGCGACATGGCCGCGCGCCTCGCGCCGGGCGACGACCTGATCGGCTTCGCGGCCATGACGCACGACCTCGGCAAGGCGCTGACGCCCGAACACGTGCTGCCCAAGCACCTGGGCCACGAACAGGCCGGCGTCGCGCCGCTGCGTCGCCTGTGCGACCGGTTGAAGGTGCCGACCGAACATCGCCAGCTCGCCGAAGCCGTCTGCCGCGAGCACCTCAACGTGCATCGCTTCGACGAGTTGCGCGCGCGCACGGTGTACGAGCTGATCGCGCGCTGCGACGGCTTCCGCAAGCCGGCGCGCATCGCGCAGATGGCGCTGGTGTGCGAGGCCGACAAGCGCGGCCGCGCCGGACTGCAGGACGTGCCGTATCCACAGGGCGAAGCCCTCAAGGCCGCACTCGCCGCGGCGATGACGGTGCGCGCGGAGGATGTCGCGCGTGGGTTGAGCGGACCGGACGTCGGCGAGGCGATCCGCAAGGCGAGAATCCGCGCGATCGCGGAGGCAACGGGGAAGAAGCTGTAGTTCGTCGCTTCGGAGGCCGTGCGCGTTTGCGCTTGTAGCACGGGTATGCGAAGCGCACCCCGGGCCCCTTGCTGCCCACCCGGGGGCGCTTCGCTTACCCGGGCTACAAAAGCTCGATCTCGCCGCGCCAGGGCTCAAGGCAATCGCTCAGAGAGGCGCGCCATGACCTCGCAACAAAAAACGCCGGACGACTCCCCAGTCGCCCGGCGTTTCTTCCCCCCGTTGGGTCTTTCGTGTCGGATTCCCTCGCCCCCTGGCACCGGGATCGACCACGTTTGGAGCCGCTGTTCAGGCGGGCATCGCAAGCGCACGATACGTGAAGAATGCGTTAGCGACCGATGCAGCCGTCACAGGATCCGCTCGCGCGAACCGCGCAGGAAGCGCTTCCAGCACGCAACCGTGAACACCGTCGCAGCCGCGAAAACCGCTCCATTCAGCACGGCCGGCGCGTACGCCGGCCGGCACGTCGCGCTCCAGGCTCAGAACTGGTAGTTCGCCTTGATGTACCACTCGCCGCCGTTGAAGCCGAACGGCGAGGACAGCGGGTACTTCGCGCCGAGGAAGGTCAGCGTGCTGTTGGTCTCGCGGTCGGGATAGTTGTCGAAGATGTTGGTCCCGCCGACGGTCACGTGCAGCTTGTCCTCGTAAAAGCTGAAGGTCGCCGAGAGGTCGAACAGCCACTCCGAACCGAACTCGCCCTGCTCGCCGAAGGTGAAGTCCTCCCAGCTGTCGTAGTAGTTCGCGCGCGCGGTGATGTTCACGTTCCAGGGCGAGCGCCAGTCGAAGGTGATCACGCTGCGATTGTTCGGCAGCTGGTTCTCCAGGTCCGCCACGCGCTCGGCGTCGATCACCGGCGTGGTCGTGCCCGGAATCACCGCGACGCTGTCCACTTCCTGCTTGTTGTAGCTGTGGCGGAAGTCGAACACGCCCGTGCCCATGCCGCCGAAGTCGGCGCGATACACCGCCACCAGGTCCACGCCCTGCACGGTGCTGTCGAAGCCGTTGACGAAGTACGACACCTGGCGCAGCAGTTCCGCACCGGGCACGCCGGCGTCGATCAGCGCCTGCTGTTCCGGCGAGCCGTCGGCGACGTTGATCGTCTGCAACGCGATGCGGTCATCCACGTCGATGTTGTAGTAATCGAGCGTGAGGCTGAAGACATCGTTCGGCGCATACACGAAGCCGGCCGAGTAGGCACGCGATTCCTCCGCCGTCACCGGCTGCGCGCCGAGCGCGATCGCCGCATCGCTGTTCACCGGGAACGTGCCCAGCGGAACCAGGTTGCCCGAGGAATCGGCGGTGGTGGTCACGTCCAGCGTGTTGAGCTGGCCCGGCGTGGGCGTGCGGAAGCCGGTGTTGACGGTGGCGCGCACGGCGAACGCGTCGGTGAAGGCGAAGCGCGTGGAGACCTTCCAGTCGAAGGTGCTGTCGAAGTTCGACGTGTCCTCGTAACGACCGGCAACGCCCACGGTCCAGCGTTCGACCACGTCGGTTTCCAGGTCCAGGTAAGCCGAGCGGCTGTACTGGCTGAAATCGCCCGCGGCTTCCGGCGAGTCGCCCTGGAAGCCGTCCGAACCCACGCCGAACAGCGCGCCGGTCGGGCCGTTCTCCCACGACGCCGGATCGCCCGCGCGGATCTTGTAGGTTTCCTCGCGCCATTCCGCGCCGAAGGCGACGTTGACGGGCGTTGCGAACACGTCGTTCTGCCACGGCCACACGAAGTCAGCGTTGGCGCCGCGTTCGAGCTGGGTCAGGTCGCCCGGCTCGAAACGCGTGGGGCTGAGGCGGCCGAGGCTCGGATTGATCGAGTCGGCCATCTTGTAGACCATCCGGTTCTCGCCCTGGCGCAGGCTCACGTCCCAGCGCAGGCTGCCGGCGGTTTCGCCCTTCGCGCCGAACACGCCCTCGTAGTCCTTCAGGTCCGCGCCGAAGGTCGGCGTGTAGCCGCCCGGGAACAGCGTGTAGATCGGATTGAGCGCGACCCAGCCCGACGGGCTCGACGCATCGGCGGTGAGGTAGTCGGCGGGATCCAGGCCGCGCGCGAGGATGTCGTCGATCATCGACTGCGCGACCGGATCGGGCAGGCCGTCGCCGATCGGGTTGCCGTCCGCGTCGAACGCGCCCTCGGTGTCCACCAGCAGCGTGTTGCGCGGCGCAACGCCCGGCACGCCGACCGGCGTGCGGTAGAAGAAGCTGGATTCGTACTTCGTGTCGGCGTAGCTGCCGAAACCGTACAGGCTGACGTTCTCGCTGATCGGGTATTCGGCGTTGAAGAACGTGCGCAGGCCTTCGCCGTCGGGGTCGCCCCAGCGCTGGCCGAGGCCTTCGAACGGCACCAGGTCGTTGCCGACGGCCGCCCCCACCTGCGCCGCGTCCGCGCGCGGGATGCCGCGCGAGGTGTGGTCGCTGTCGAAGTATTCGAACGTCATGTTGAAGAAGCCGCTGTCGCTCAGCGGCACGCCGAAGTTGACCGAGCTGCGCCATTTGTCGCCGTCGCCCTCGTAGGTCGAACCGTACTGGCCGTCGATGCGCACGCCGTCGGCATAGTCGTTGAGCAGCACGTTGATCACGCCGGCGATGGCGTCGGAGCCGTACTGCGCGGACGAACCGTCGCGCAGCACTTCCACGCGCTGGATCGCGGCGGAGGGAATCAGGCTGTAGTCCACCGCCTGCGAACCCTGGTTGACGGTGCCGAAGGGTTCGACCTGCAGGTTCACCAGCGCCGAGCGGTGCCGACGCTTGCCGTTGATCAGCACCAGCGTCTGGTCGGGCGGCAGATTGCGCAGGTTGGCCGGACGCACGAACGCGGTGCCGTCGGCGATCGGGAAACGCTGGGTGTTGAACGACGGGGCGATGTTGGCCAGCTGGTCGGTGAAGTCGGCCGAGGCCTGCTTCTCCAGGTCGGCCGGACGGAAGACGTCGACCGGCGAGAGCGATTCGGTCGGCGAACGGCCCTGCACGCGCGTGCCGGTGACGACGAGCTTGTCGAGATCCACGGCGTCCTGGCGGGCGGGCTGCGCCGCCGGCGTCGCGGCCTGGGTCGGTTGTGCCGCCTCCTGCGCGACGTCCTGCGCGGCGGCGGGAAGAGCAGTGGCGAACAGCGCGGCGGCGACGGCCGTGGTCAGGCGATGTCGGGTGGCAACGGGCATGGCGGTTTCCTTGCTCAGGGTGGGCGGACTCCCCCTGTCGAGCCCAGCCCGGAGCTTTAACCAGCCTTTAACCTTTGCGCAATACCTATCGAAACTTTGCCTAATCTGGTTTTATGGCGATCTTTTGTCCGATTACCGCGCCTGCGATGAGGTCGCTTCCCGAGGTTTGGAGGCTGGCGGGGTCAGCCATCGCACACGAACGTCGCGCAACCTGCTGCCGTGCGCTGGCAACTTCAGCAAACCGCCCGCATCAGCGCCGGATCGCCGCCTCCACCCGCAGCAGCGCCCGCGCCACCGGCGTGGGGCCCAGCATCAGCCCGGCCAGCACGCCGAGCGAATTGGCCAGCGCATCGGCCGAATCGGCCATGCGCGAGACCGTCCACGCGCCTTGGGCGACTTCAAGCGCCACGCCCAGCGCGATGAGCCCCGCCGCCGCGACGGCCTGCGCCCGCCGCGTCGCGAACAGCATCACCGCCCATGCGCCGAGCAGCAGGTAGCCGAGGAAGTGCTCGACCTTGTCGAACCCGTCCGGCACCTCCGGCAGGTCGTGCGCCGGCAGCAGCGAGGACGCCACCACGGCGGCGATCATCGCGATCCAGATCGCCACCCACAGCGCGGGCCAGCGGAACTCGCGCAACCACCGCCGCCGGGTCGTCGCCATGGCGCTCACAGGCGGAAACTCAGGTCGCCGACGAGGAAGGCCGCGCCGAATTCGACGCCCTTCTCGAAGCCCATCACCTGGAAGCGTTCGCCCATCTCGCTGGGCAGCGTGAGGCGCTTCACTTCCTGCGTGCGCTTCATGCGCTCGCCCTGGTCGGCGATGCGCTCGATCCGCTCCAGCACCCCGGCCAGGCCATTGCCGAGCAGGAAACTCGCCTGCGAGCAGTAACCGGCGAAATCGAAGCCCGCGGCGACACCGGCTTCGGCCAGCGCGGTGAAATCCACCGACGCCGTGAGGTCCTGCAGGCCCGGCCACCGCAGCGGTTCGCCGTGCATGCGATGGCGATAGAACGCGCGCAGCGTGCCGTCGCTGCGATCGGGCTGGTAGTACTCGCCGCGTGGATAGCCGTAATCGACGAACAGCATCGCGCCGCTGCGCATGCCGCCGGACACCGCCTGCACCCAGTACGGCAGCTGCGGCAGCGCTTCGGAACGGTAGCCGTGTTCGAACTCGCGCCCGAGCTGGCGCTCCAGGTGCCGCACCGCATTGCCCAGGAACGCATCGGCCGGACGCAGCACGCGCACGAGTTCGCCGGCTTCGATCGCGACGTGCTCCTCGTACACCTCGCCCGCTTCGATGGCGAAACGCGGCGTGGGCAGCGCGTCGATCACCTCGTTGGCGAACAGCACGCCGTCCCATTCGTCGTTGAACGGACCGTCGAGCCATTCGACCAGCTCGAACAACGGCGGCACGAGGCGTTTCTGCAGGCGTTCGCGCTGGCGATGGCGCAGCTGCGCGCTGGGCTCGAGGATGCAGTAGCGGTCCGGCAGCGCATCCAGTTCCATCAGCCGCTTGAGCGCGACCTCGGCGAATGCGCCGGTGCCGCCGCCCAGTTCCAGGAAACGCGCCTGCGGCCCGATCTGGCGGAACACCGGCGCGACGCTGTCGGCCACGCAGGCGGCGAAGATCGGTCCGAGTTCCGGCGCGGTGACGAAATCGCCGCTCTCGCCGAACTTGCTCGCGCCGGCGCTGTAGTAGCCGAAGCCCGGCGCGTACAGCGCCAGTTCCATGAAGCGGGAGAACGGAATCGCGCCGCCGTTGTCGGCGATCTGCGCGCGGATCAGTTCGCCCAGTCGCGCGCTGTGCGCGAGCGCGTCGGCGTCGGGCGCCGGCAGGGCATTGGCTTCGCGCTGGCGCTCTCGCGCGTCGGGGCGATGCGAGGGGGAATCGGTGGACATGCGGCATCGCCGTGGGAACACTGGCCGCTCAGGATACGCCACGCGTCGGAGCGCCCCGTCATGAGCATGCCCCGTTGAGCACGCCCCGCCCCGCCACGCCGCCGGTCGCGCTGGTCACCGGCGCGGCCCGGCGCATCGGCGCCGCGATCGCGCGCGGCCTGCATGCGGCGGGATACGACATCGCGCTGCATTACCGCGACTCGGCCGCTGATGCGCACGCACTGGCGGCGGAACTGGAACGCGCGCGCCCCGGAAGCACGCTGCTGTTGCAGGCGGATCTGGCGGAATTCGATCGTTCGCCCGAGCTCGTCGCACAGTGCATCGGCCGCTTCGGCCGGCTGGATGCGCTGGTCAACAACGCATCGACATTCACGCCCACGCCGATCGGCACGGCGACGCCGGCGCAGTGGGACGCGCTGTTCGCCAGCAATGCGCGCGCGCCGTTCTTCCTCGCGCAGGCCGCGGCGCCGCACCTGCGCGCCTCGCGCGGCGCGATCGTCAACCTGTGCGACCTCTACGCCGAACGCCCGCTGCGCGAGCACACGCTCTACTGCATGGCGAAGGCGGCGCTGCTGATGATGACGCGCTCGCTCGCGCTGGAGCTCGGGCCGGACGTGCGCGTCAACGCGGTTTCGCCGGGCGCGATCCTGTGGCCGGAAGATCGCGGCGACACGTCGGCGCAGGAGGCGATGCTCGCCCGCACCCCGCTGGGCCGCACCGGCACGCCGGAGGAAGTCGCCGACGCCGTGCGCTGGCTGCTGCAGGATGCGCACTACAGCACGGGGCAGGTGCTGCATCTGGATGGGGGGCGGTTGCTGGGGGTCTAGGTTCGATCGGCGCGCTGGTCGCCTGCATGGGCGGGTGTTGCAGCCCGGGTAGGCGAAGCGCACCCGGGGACGCCATCACCCCGCCTACCCGGGTGCGCTTCGCTTACCCGGGCTACGAAAGAACATCGGCGACCGGCAACATCGCCTCCCGAGAACACCGTCATCCAAGGAAGGCCGGGGCCGCGGCACTGCGATCACTTCGCCGCGAACGCCGACTCCAACTGCAGCGCGCGGAACGCCGGCGGCGCCTCGCCTTCCATCGCGTAGCGGTACAGCGCCGCCGAATAGATCCCGCTCAGCGCCGCCTGGTACACGCCCAGCATCAGCAGGCCGATCACGAACAGCACGACGACAACCACCGCCAGCGCCGCCGACAGCTGCGCCGCCACGAACGCCACCAGCGCGCCGACCACCACGATCGCGAACGAGATCAGCCCGAACGCCAGGCCGATGCCCACGTTGCCGATCGCGTTCTCGCCCCAGGTGCGGCGCAGCAGGTTGGCGCTGCGCCTGAGTGCCTCGAACGGACCGACTTCCTGGTGCACCAGCACCGGCACCACCAGAAACGTCGCCAGCGTCCACGCCGCGCCCAGGCCGCCGCCGACCAGGCGCATCAGCAGGTTGTCGTCGTCCTTCATGCGCTTGAGGATCACGCCCACCGTCGCCGCGATCGCCGCATACCCCAGGATCGAAGGCAACCGCGCCTTGGCCGCATTGAAGCCGTCGGCCAGCGTCGGATCGCCGCCGTCCAGCCGGATCATCGCCGCGGCCACCAGCGCGCTGTTGCAGAACACGATCACCGTGTACTGGCAGAAATAGAACAGGAACACCCACACCACGCCCGATGCGGCGCCCTGGCTGAAGACGCGCCAGCCGATCACCGGCACCAGGAAGGTCGCCAGCACCACCAGCGTGGCGATGCCGGAGACGATCGGAAACACCATCAGCTCCTTGTCCGAGCGCAGGACGGCCGCACTCGCCTTCACCAGCTCCCAACTGCGTGAGAACTTCTCGAACATCGCGATTTTCCCCGGTCCCCCATGGACCAGCGCGCATCGTCGGGCCGGCGTGGCCGTGGTGGCAAGGGGGCGGGGATTCGGGATTGGGGATCCGGGATCGGCAAGAGCGGAAAAGCGGGACGCATGGCCCGCTTTCCCGAATACCGAAGCGCCTTACAGCCCCACCGTCTCCAGCGTCGCCTCCCGCTCGGGATGCGCATCCCACAACTGCGCCAGCGTGCGGCCGGTGCCGGGCACGACGACGTCCGGCGCGATTTCCGCCAGCGGGCGCAGCACGAATGCGTGCTTCAGCTCGGGACGCGGAATGCGCAGGTTGCCCGCGCCCTCCAGCGAAAGCCCATCGAACAGCACGATGTCGATGTCGAGCGTGCGATCGCCATAACGCGGGCCGCTGCGGTCGCGGCCGTGCGCGTCTTCCAGCGCGTGCAGCCACGCGTTGAGCACGTGCGGGTCCAGGTCGGTGTCGATGATCGCGGCGGCGTTGTGGAAATCGGGACCGTCGAAACCGACGGCGCGCGTGCGGTACACCGGCGACAGCACGACGTCGCCGAAGCGTTCGCGCAATGCGTTCACGGCGGCGCGCAGATGCGCCACGGCATCGACGTTGCTGCCCAGGCTCAGGTAGGCGCGGCTCATGCGGAACGTGGCGCCAGCTTCAGGATGCGGAACGTTCGATCGTCACGCCCACCGCGCGCGCACCGCGCACCGCGCCGGGCTTGCTCAGTTTCAGGCGCACGCGCTGCACGCCGAACTCGTCGAGGATGATCTGCGCGACGCGTTCGGCCAGCGTTTCCACCAGCCCGAAATCCGACTGGCTGACGTACTCGACGACGCGCCTGCTGACGGCCTTGTAGTTCAGCGTGTCCTCGATCGCGTCGCTCGCCGCCGGCGCGCGGTTGTCGAAGGCCATTTCGATGTCGAACACCAGCGGCTGGCGGATGCGCCGCTCCCAGTCGTAGATGCCGATCAGCGCCTCGATTTCGAGGCCTTCGATGAAGACGTGGTCCATGGGAAGGCCGTGATTCGTGATTGGGGATACGTGATTCGAACAGCGAAAGCTTAACCCGACGCGCCGTTGCGCTCGCGAATCACCAGATCACGAACCATGAACCACGGCCTCAAGCGTCGCCATATCCCATCGCGGCGTGACGCGCACCGCGAGGTCGCCGTGTTGCCCGGCGGCGAGCCGAAGCGCGCCGGCGTAGGCGATCATCGCGCCGTTGTCGGTGCAGAACTGCGGGCGCGGGAAGCTCACGCGGCCGCCGCGCTTGCGCGTCATCTCGTCGAGCTTCGCGCGCAGGCGCTTGTTCGCGCCTACGCCGCCGGCGACGACGAGGGTGTCGCAGCCGGCCGCGTCCAGCGCGCGTTCGCACTTGATCGACAGCGTATCGACCACCGCATCCTCGAAGCCGCGCGCGATGTCCGCGCGGACCGCGTCTCCGCGGTCGCTGCCCTGCCATGCGAGCAGGACCTGGGTCTTCAGGCCGGAGAAGCTGAAATCGAGCCCGGGGCGGTCGGTCATCGGCCGGGCGAACCTGAACACGCCGGGGCGGCCCTGCTCGGCCAGCGCGGCGAGCTGCGGGCCGCCGGGATAGGGAAGGCCCATCAGCTTGGCGGTCTTGTCGAAGGCCTCGCCGGCCGCGTCGTCCAGCGTCTCGCCGAGCAGGCGATAGCGGCCGATGGCCTCCACGTGCACCAGCTGGGTATGGCCGCCGGAGACGAGGAGCGCGACGAACGGCGGCTCGGGACGGCCGCGCTCCGGATCGTCCTCCAGCAGCGGCGCGAGCAGGTGGCCTTCCATGTGGTGCACGCCGATCGCCGGGACGTCCAGCGCCCACGCCATCGAACGCGCCACGCCGGCGCCCACCAGCAGCGCGCCGACCAGGCCGGGACCGGCCGTATACGCGACGCCATCGAGGTCCGACGTCCTCAGGCCGGCCTCGCGCAGGGTTTCGCGGACCAGCGGCAGCAGCTTGCGGACGTGGTCGCGGCTGGCCAGCTCGGGCACCACGCCGCCGTATTCGGCGTGCAGCGCGATCTGGCTGTACAGGGCGTGCGCGCGCAGGCCGGATTGCGTGTCGTAGACGGCCACGCCGGTCTCGTCGCAGCTGGTTTCGATGCCGAGGACTTTCAAGGAAGGACTTCCGCGAGGGGGCGCAGGGCCGCTTCCGGCGGGCCGGACGCGTGTGGATTCAAGGACCTGCGTCCGAAGTGTGGGCCTATGTTGCACCTTCAAGAAGCCCGCCGCTATAATGCGCGGCTCTTCCCCGGCCTGCCCGGGCCGGTTACCGAAACGAGATTACGTATGCCCAGCGTCAAAGTCCGCGAAAACGAGCCTTTTGAGTTTGCTCTGCGTCGCTTCAAGCGCACCTGCGAGAAGGCCGGTGTCCTGGCCGAGACCCGCAAGCGCGAGTTCTACGAGAAGCCGACCCAGGAACGCAAGCGCAAGGCCGCAGCCGCGGTGAAGCGCCAGGCGCGCCGCGCCTCGCGCGACGTGACCAAGCGTCAGCGCCTGTACTGATCGCCCTGGCGGGCCCGCGCCTCGCGCGACCCGCTTCCGGACGCATCGCACAAGCCGGCCGCGCCCTGCGCTGCCGGCTTTTTGTGTTTCCGATTCTCGGGATTCGAGATCGGGGATTCGGGAATCAGGCCCGCCTCCCCCCAGCCGGGTCCCGGCGTTTCGAATCCCGAATCCTCCAATCCTGATCCCGGGACCCCAGCCATGACCCTCAAGCAGCGACTCACCGACGACATGAAGGCCGCCATGAAGGGCGGCGACAAGCACAGCCTGGCCGTGATCCGGCTGATCAACGCCGCGATCAAGCAGAAGGAAGTGGACGAACGCGTCGAGCTGGACGATGCCGCCGTGATCGCCGTCCTCGACAAGATGGTCAAGCAGCGCCGCGACTCGGTCAGCCAGTACGAAGCGGCCAGCCGCGAGGACCTTGCGCAGGTCGAGCGCGACGAAATCGTCGTGATCGAGCGCTACATCCCGGCCAAGATGGGCGAGGCCGAAATCCTGGCCGCCATCGACGCCGCCATTGCCGAAACCGGCGCGTCCGGTCCGGCCGACATGGGCAAGCTCATGGGCCCGCTGAAGGCGAAGCTCGCCGGGCAGGCCGACATGGGGCAGGTGTCGGCGCTGGTGAAGAAGCGCCTGAGCCCGTAAGGACGTTTCCGGCCCGCCACCCGGCGGGCCTTGGCAACGAGATGCACCATGAAGAACAGCCACCACGCCGTCGCCTGCTTTCGAGGTCACGAGTAAGCGCCGCAAGGGATACCCGTCCCGGACGCGCGTGAAGCGCGGCGACCGGATGGTGTATGGAAGCGAGGAGCGGGTGGAGAAGCCCGGCCGCAACGATCCATGCCGATGCGGCTCGACCCGGAGGTTCAAGGAACTGCTGCCTCCCTGCCGGGCGCTTTGAAGGATCGCAGCGCCACCATTACGTCAGGGATCGATCGAACACCGAAGCCGGGCGCATGCCCGGCTTCGTCGCCTCTGCAGCCGCGTGGCATCCTTATCGTCCAATGGCCCGCATTCCCGACGCTTTCATCGATGACCTGCTCGCCCGCACCGACCTCGTCGAGGTGATCGGTTCGCGCGTGCAGCTCAAGCGCCAGGGCAAGGAATATTCGGCGCGCTGCCCGTTCCACGACGAGCGCTCGCCGAGCTTCACCGTCTCGCCGGTGAAGGGCTTCTATCACTGCTTCGGCTGCGGCGCGCACGGCACCGCGATCAGCTTCCTGATGAACTACGACCGCCTCGAGTTCCTCGACGCGGTGGAAGAACTCGCCAAGCGCCTTGGCATGGAAGTGCCGCGCGACACGCACCAGCGCAACGCGAATCCCGACAGCCAGGATCTGTACGGCGCGCTCGATGCGGCGTCGAAGTTCTTCCAGAAGCAGCTGACGAACAACGGCCGCGCGCTGGGCTATTTCGACAGTCGCGGTGTCGATGCCGAAACACGCGCGCGTTTCTCGCTTGGCTACGCACCCGATGGTTTCAACGCGCTGCGCGATGCGCTGGGCACCGATCCGCGACGCATGAAGCTGCTCGAACGCGGCGGCCTGTTCTCGAAGAACGATCGCGGCCACGTCTACGACAAGTTCCGCGATCGCGTGATGTTCCCGATCCACGACCGCCGCGGTCGCACGATCGCGTTCGGCGGTCGCGTGCTCGACAAGGAAAACGGCCCGAAGTACCTCAATTCGCCGGAAACCGAGCTGTTCCACAAGGGCCGCGAACTCTACGGCCTGTGGCAGGTGCGCCAGGCGCACAACAGGATCGAACGGCTGATCGTCGTCGAAGGCTACATGGACGTGATCGCGCTGTTCCAGAACGGCTTCGACACGGCGGTGGCGACGCTCGGCACCGCGACCACGCCCGATCACGCCGAGCTGCTGTTCCGCAACGCGCCCGACGTGTACTTCTGTTTCGACGGCGACCGCGCCGGTCGCGGCGCCGCATGGAAGGCCGTGGAATCCGTGTTGCCGCGCATGAAGGACGGTCGCCAGGCGTTCTTCCTGTTCCTGCCCGAGGGCGAGGATCCCGATTCGCTGGTGCGCGCCGAAGGTCGTGACGGTTTCGAAGCGCGGCTGCAACAGGCGACGCCGCTGTCGCAGTTCTTCTTCGACTCGCTCTCCAGCGACGTCAACCTGCACACGCTCGAAGGCAAGGGTCGCCTCGCCGAACGCGCGAAGCCGCTGCTCGCGCAGATTCCCGACGGCGCGTTCGGCGACCTGATGAAGCAGCGCCTGACCGAACTCACCGGCGTCGGCGCACGTGCGAGCTCGCCGGAAACGCACGTTCCCGCGCAGCGCGCGCGTGCGCAGGGCCCGTCGCAGCACGGCTCGAAGCCCTCGCTGGTGCGCAGCGCGATCACGATGCTGATGCAGCAGCCGCAGGTCGCGCTCGCGCTGCCGCCATCGCTGCATTTCGCCTCGCTCGACCAGCCGGGCATCGGCCTGCTGGTGGAGATCATCGAGCTGGTGCACCAGCGGCCGGACATTTCCACCGGCCTGCTGCTGGAGCATTTCGCCGACCGCAACGAAGCGCCGGCGCTGACCAGGCTCGCCACCGCGGGTGCGGTGGAGACCACCGCCGCCACGCCGCTGGACGCGCGCGTGCTGGACGACGCCGACCGCCGGCAGCAGGCGTTCCTCGATGCCATCGCGCGCCTCGACGCGCAGGCGTTGCAGGCGCGCATCGAAGCGCTGCAGGCACGGATGGCGACGCTGGTCGATGCGGAGAAGCAGGAGCTTCGCGAGCTGTTGTCGCTGCGGTTGCTGCAGCGGCACTGAGTACCGCCGGTCGGGCGGAACGTCACCCGAACTTTCCGCATATGCGACGGGAGCGGACGCCGGGCGACAGTGACGGCATCCTCCCGCCGAGCGCGTTCCCGATGCCGTCTTCGACCCGCCTGCTCCTCGTGCCCGCAGCGATCGGGCTGGCCTGCGCGATCGTGCAGCTCACGCTGGAAGCGCTCGGCGGCGGCATCCAGAGCCACCACCTGCTCAACCGCGCCGACATGCCCGCGATCTCGAACGCGTTCGGCCTGCTGACGCTGCCCGCAATCGGCCTCGCGCTGGGTTGGCGCGCGCGACGGCTGGGTGGGTTCACGCGCGCCATGTGGGCGGGGCTGATCCTGTCGTTCCTGTACGGGATGGCGCTCGCCACCGGCTTCGAGTTCGGGGCGGAGGGCCTCATGCAGGCGCTGTTCTTCGGCCTGTTCGGCGTGGCGGTCCTCGCGCCGGTCTATCGCGCCGAGTGCATCGCGGGCTTCGTCGCCGGCATGGCCTTCACGTTCGGTGGCGTGCTGCCGCTGCTGGTCGCGCTGGTCTTCGCCGCGCTCTCGGCGGCCGTGCGCTTCGGCGTGCGCGCCCTGTGGCGCCGGATACGCCCGGGTGCCGTCGGCGCGGGCTGACCGTCCGCCGGCCATCGCGACACCGACCCGGCGCGGCAAAGGCGGCGCGGGCTAAGCTCGGGCTTTCCATTCCGGGGGAACGCCCATGTCGCCACGCGGTTCCATGCTCCTGTCCGCCCTGCTCCTCGCCTGCGCCGCGCCGGCCGCCGCGCAGAAGGCGAAAGCGCCCGAACCGAAGCCCTCGTCCGCGGTGGTGCGCGAGCAGGCCGGCAATCGCATCAGCGAGAACATCCCGCCGATTCCGCCCGAGCTGACCGAGCGCCTGCGCCGCTACCAGAACACGCGCGGCGCGGTCTTCGGCGGCTGGAGCGACGACTGCCTGCTCGTCAGCACGCGCTTCGCCGAGACCGCGCAGGCGCATCGCGTGTGCGCGCCGATGGGCATGCGCGAGCAGCTCACGTTCTATCCCGAGCCGCTCGCCGCGATCGAAGCGGCGCCGCCGCGCGCGAAGCTCGACGGCTTCGTGTTCGGCAAGGACGTCGGCGGCAACGAGTTCTGGCAGTTGCACTGGTTCGATCTGAAATCGCGCGAAACCACGCTGCTGACCGACGGCAAGGCGCGCAACCAGGGCCCGCTGTTCTCGCACGACGGCACGCGGTTCGCGTGGAGCAGCACCGCGCGCAACGGAAAGGACACCGACGTGTGGGTGATGGATTTCGCCACGCGCAAGCCGCGCATGCTCGTCACCGAAGGCGGGCAGTGGAACGCGATGGACTTCTCGCCCGACGGCCGCGAACTGCTGGTGCTGAAGTACGTCTCGGCCGCCGAGTCGTATCCGGGCGTGGTCGATGTGGCCACCGGCAGGCTCGAGATGCTTCCCGTGGATGGCGGCAAGGCGGCGCTCAAGGATTTCAGGTATTCGCCCGACGGACGCGGCGTGTACTACATCTCCGACGAACCCATCGACGGAAAGGCGCAGGAGTTCCTCACCCTGCGCCATCACGATCCGAAGACCGGCAAGTTCGAGGTGCTCACGGCCGATACGCCGTGGGACGTCGCGGACCTGACGATCGCCGACGACGGCAAGCACCTCGCCTACACCACGAACGAGGACGGCATCTACAAGCTTCACGTGCTCGCGCTGCCGTCGCACCGGGAACTGAAGCTGCCGCAGCTGCCGGTGGGCGTGGTGGTGAACCTCGGCTTCTCGCCCGACAGCGGGCGGCTGGCGGTGACGCTCAACTCGGCGACGTCGCCGAGCGATGTGTACGTCATCGATCTCGACGCCGCGAAGCTCACGCGCTGGACGCAGAGCGAAGTGGGCGGCCTGGACGCGTCGAAATTCGTCGCGCCGACGCTGGTGCATTACCCGACATTCGACACGGTCGATGGAAAGCCGCGCGAGATCCCCGCGTTCTACTACCGCCCTGCGAACGTTCCGGCCGGAAAGAAGATTCCCGTCGTGATCAACATCCACGGCGGCCCGGAAGGCCAGTCGCTGCCGCTGTTCAACCCGACCGCGCAGTTCATGGCGAACGAACTCGGCGTGGCGATGCTGCTGCCGAACGTGCGCGGTTCGGAAGGCTATGGCAAGACGTACCTGAGCCTGGACAACGCGGAAAAGCGCGAGGATTCGGTGAAGGACACCGGCGCGCTGCTGGACTGGATCGCGCGGCAGCCCGAACTCGACGCCTCGCGCGTGGGCGTGTACGGCGGCAGTTACGGCGGCTACATGGTGCTCGCCTCGCTGATGCATTACAGCGACCGCATCCGGGCCGGCGTGGACGTCGTGGGCATTTCCCACTTCGGCACGTTCCTGAAGAACACCGAAAGCTACCGCCGCGATCTTCGCCGCGCGGAATACGGCGACGAACGCGATCCGGAGATGGCGAAGGTGTTCGATGCGATCTCGCCGCTCAACCATGCCGACCGCATCCGCGCGCGGCTGTTCGTCGCGCAGGGCAAGAACGATCCGCGCGTGCCGTACACGGAGGCGGAGCAGATCGTGAAGGCGGTGCGCGCGAACGGCCAGCCGGTCTGGTACCTGCTGTTCGACGATGAAGGCCACGGTTTCAGGAAGAAGACGAACGTGGATTACTTCAACGCGGCGATGGTGCGGTTCTGGGAGGAAGCGTTGCTGGCGCAGTAGATCCGCAACGACGCTTTGGTAGCCCGGGCGAGCGAAGCGCACCCGGGACCTGTCGCGCCCCACCCCGGGTGCGCTTCGCTTACCCGGGCTGCAAGGGCGCACACGGCCCCCGAAAAGCGATCACTCCGCCACCACGCCAGCGGGCGCAAGCTTGAGCCAGCTTCGGTGGAGAGCTGGATATGCGAACCCCATTCACGTTGGCTGCGGCGCTCGCCCTGGCCGTGTTCTCGTGCGCGGGATGCAGCACCAACGCGCGCAACGATGCGCAGGCAAGCGCCGAATTGCCGCCGCCCGTCAACGAGAAGGCACTCGCCGACAATGCGCTGCAGACCTTCCTCGCCTCGCGCAGCATCCGCGAGATGCCCGCGCACCGCGATGCGATGCCCGACCTCGACGGCGACGGCACGAAGGATCTGCTGATGCTGCTCGACGACCAGAACTGGTGCCAGTCGGACGGCTGCACGCTGCTGGTGTTCCGCGGCGGGAAGGACGGGTTCAAGCTCGTCAGCCAGTCGGTGTCGGTGCGTGCGCCGATCGCCGTCGGCGCGCGCACCCATCGCGGCTGGCACGATCTGCTGGTGAACGTCGGCTCAGGCGAGGAAACCGGCACCGTCGCGCTGGAATTCGACGGCACGGCGTATCCGGCCGATCCGACGATGGCGGCGCTGCTGGATCCGGCGCGCCTGCCTTCGGCCACGCCACTGCTGGATGCGGAGATGGAGCCGAGGATCGCGGCGCAGTAGGCAACATGGCCGGCCATGCGCAGCGCGCGGGTCAGGCATTCCGCTTCCAGGCGCGTCCCCGGGTGCGCTTCGCTTACCCGGGCTACAAGAGCGGGAACGGGAGTGCCCGTGCGTTACGGGCGTGGATCCCGGCCTTCGCCGGGATGACGGAGTACTGGATGACGGTTGATCCGAGGGTGGTTCGCCGGATGGCGGGCCGTTGAATGCTCAGAGGTCGCGCGCGGCGCCCTCACCCTTCACCACCACCCCAGCCTTCATCACGAAGGGCACGCGCTCCAGCAGCGTCACGTCCTGCGTCGGGTCGCCCTGCACCGCGATCAGGTCCGCCCAGCGGTTCGCTTCGATCACGCCGACGTCCTCGCGGGCCAGCGCCTGCGATGCGCCGAGCGTCGCGGACTGGATCGCCTGCAGCGGCGTCATGCCATACCGCACCATCACCGCGAACTGCTTCGCGTTGTGGCCGTGCGGATAGATGCCGGCATCGGTGCCGAAGACCATCCTCGCCCCGGCCGCGTGCGCGCGACGGAAGTTCTCGCGCTGGATGTCGGCGACTTCGCGGTCCTTGCGCAGGTTGTCCTCGAGCACGCCGTTCTTCCTGCCTTCGGCCTGCGTGTAGTCGGTGTTGTAGATGTCCATCGATAGCCACGCGCCATGCTGCTTCGCCAGGCGGATGCCTTCGTCGTCGATCAGGCTCGCGTGTTCGATCGTGTCCACGCCGGCGCGGATCGCGTCGCGGATGCCTGCCGCGCCATGCGCGTGCGCGGCAACCTTCAGGCCCCACTGGTGCGCTTCGTCGGCGACGGCCTTCATCTCCGCGAGGCTCATCTGCTGCTGGCCCGGTTCGGTGTTGCGCGAGAACACGCCGCCGGTCGCGCAGATCTTGATCACCTGCGCGCCGTACTTGCGCAGCTCGCGCACGCGCTGCCGCCCTTCGTCGGGCGTGTCGGCGTTGTACGGGCTTTTCTGGTTCATCGACGGCGGGAAGAACGTCGAGTCGCAATGCCCGCCGGTCGCGCCGAACGAATACGCCGCAGTGACGATGCGCGGACCGGTGATCTTGCCTTCGTCGATCGCCTGGCGCAGGCCGACGTCGTTCCACGCATCCGCACCGACGTTGCGGATGGTGGTGAAGCCGGCCAGCAGCGTGCGCTGCGCGTTGCCCACGGAAATCATCGACCAGAAGCGGTCGTTGAACTGCAGGCCGGTGTAGCCGCCGTAGGTCGGGTCGATGTCCAGGTGCACGTGCATGTCGATCAGGCCGGGCATCAGCGTCATGCCCGGCAGGTCGATGCGGCGCGCGTTCGGCGGCAGCGCGGCGCCGGCGCGCGCGACCTCGACGATGCGGCCGTCGCGCACGAGCACCTGCGGACGCTCGACCATGCGGCCGGTGCGCACGTCGAGCAGGCGATCGGCGGTGACGACGACCTCCCCCGACGGCGACCGTGGTTCGATCAGCGTCGGCGCCTGCGCGGAAGCGCCGGAGGTGGCGGCAACGAGGCCGGCGAACAACGAAGTCAGTGCGAGGCGGGAGCGGTTGCGCGTCATTCGGCGGTCTCGATGGTCGGTCCGGGTCAGGGTTGCGGCTGGAACTCCATCACCGGCGCCGGCTGCAGCAGCGGCATCAGCCAGTGGTCCAGCAACAGGAAGGCGAACAGCGCCATGAGGTACACGATGGAATAGTTGAAGACCTTCATCGCGTACATCTCGTCGGGCGGATCCATCAGCTTCCAGGCATAGCCGAGGAACACCGCGCCCAGCACGAGCGCGCCGCCGAGGTAGAACAGTCCGCTCATGCCGGCCGCCCACGGCAGGATCGTCACCGCGACCAGCAGCACCGTGTAGAACAGGATCTGCCAGCGCGTGTATTCCACGCCGTGCGTGACCGGCAGCATCGGCACCATCGCGCGCGCGTAGTCGGCGCGGCGGAAGATCGCCAGCGCCCAGAAATGCGGCGGCGTCCACACGAAGATGATCAGCACCAGCAGCAGCGCATGCGGCCAGTCCCATTCGCCGCGCATGCCGGTGATGGCGGCCCAGCCCAGCAGCGGCGGCGCCGCGCCGGCGATGCCGCCGATCACGATGTTCTGCGGCGTCGCGCGCTTGAGGAACACGGTGTAGATCACCGCGTAGCCGATGAGCGAGGCGAAGGTGAGGATCGCGGTGATGGTGTTCACCCACACCACCAGAATGACCATGGACAGCGCGGCGAGGATCAGCGCGAACACCAGCGCCTGCGTCGGCGTGATCTGGCCCGCGACGATCGGACGCCATGACGTGCGCGCCATCTTCGCGTCGATGCGCGAGTCCAGCAGCTGGTTGATCGCCGCCGCGCTCGACGCCGCGAGCCAGATGCCAAGGAAGCCCAGCACCGATTCGCGCAGCGGCGGCAGCCCTGGCACCGCCAGGAACATGCCCACCAGCGCGGTGAACACGATCAGCGCGACGACGCGCGGCTTGGTGAGGTCCCAGTACTGCCTGGCGGTGGCTTTGGGCATGGCGGCGGACATCACGGCTCCGGCGGGCGCAGGCGCGCCAGCAGCGACACCAGCACGAACAGCAGCAGCACCGCGCCGGCGTTGTGCATCACCGCGACCGACAGCGGCAGGCCGAGCTTCACGTTCGCGATGCCCAGGCCCACTTGCGCGAACGCCAGCAGGCCCAGCAGCGTCGCCCAGCCGCGCATGCCCGGCGTGCGGATCAGGCGCAGCGCGAGCCACAGCAGATAGACGAACACGACCACGGCCATCATGCGGTGCGCGAGCTGGATCGCGATGCGCGCCTCGCCGTCGAGGATGCCGCCTTCGTAATCCACGCCGATGCCACGCCACAGGACGAAGGCTTCGCGGAAATCATGACGTGGCCACCACTGGCCGACGCAGGTCGGGAAATCGTTGCCGCACGCGAGCGCGGCGTAGTTCGCGCTGGTCCAGCCGCCGAGTGCGATCTGCACGGCGAGCAGCACGAGGCCGGCCATCACCAGGCGGCGCACGAGGGTGGCTTCGGCAAGCCGGATCGGAATGTGCGTGGCGCGCCACGCCATCCACAGGATCAGCGAGAACGTCAGCAGGCCGCCGAGCAGATGGCCCATCACGACGATGGGCTTGAGCAGCCACGTCACCGTCCACATGCCCAGCAGCGCCTGGAAGATGATCACCGCGAGCGTGATCGACGCCACGCGCGCGAGGTCGACGTTGCTCCAGCGCAATGCGGCGACCAGCAGGATCGCCTCGCCGGCGATGGCCAGCACGGACGCGGCGACGTGTTCGCCGTGCATGTAGAGCGGTATGCCGATGGCGACCAGCACCGAGGCCGCGATCACCTGCGCCACGCCGTACTTGCGACGACGCGCGGCGAGCAGCGCCAGGCCCAGCACCAGCACGCCGAGCGTGCCGGCGATCATGCGGTGGAACTGCTCGCGCCACGCCTTGTGCACTTCGACGGGGCGGATCGCGGTGGCGGCGTGGTCGACGACCTCATGCGCGACGGTCGGCCACGCGGCGCGGCCGTAGCAGGTCGGCCAGTCGGGGCAGCTGAGGCCGGCGTTCGACAGGCGCACGAACGCGCCGAACACGATGACGCCGAACGCGAGTGCGACGGCCAGCCAGGCGAGGCGATGGAAATGTCGGTAAACCGCGGGGCGCGAGCCGGTCCGGGATTCGGTGGGCATGGTCATGCTGCTCATCAGAACCTGTCGTTGTTCCTTCGTCGTTCGCCGGTCACTTCAACTTGACCAGGCGGGCGACGTCCGTGCGCAGGCCGGACGGATCGAAGCCGGGAGCGTAACGCAGAATGACGAAGCCGTAGGGATCGATCACGTAGGCGGGCACGCCGCGGGCACCGGGCTTGCCGGCGACGACGGTGTCGTCGACGCGCGCCAAGCCCGCGCGCAGCTGCGCGTTGGGAGCCAGCAGTTTCAGCGTGCCCGGCTGCGGCGCGCCGGCGGGCCAGGCGCAGGCGTCGGTCGGGCACAGCCACAGCACGTGCACGTCGTCCGCGTCCTTGCCGAACAGCTGCCACACGATGTCGACCTCGCGCGCGAGCGTCTCGCATTCGGCTCCGCAATCGGCCGACGGCGCGATCACGATGCGCCAGGTGCGCTCGGCGCCCTTCCACACGTACTCGCCACCGGCGAGCAGGCGTGGGGACAGCGTGCGCACATCGCCCGGCGGATCGAGCAGTTCGCCGACGTTCTTCGTGCCCGACGGACGCCAGCCGGAGAAACGCAGCAAACCCGCGACCAGCATGCTGCCGAAGAACATCGCGAACAGGAGCAGCAGCAGGATGCGGTTGCGGCGCCTGTTGGGCATGTCGCGATTGGGGATCGTGTCGTCGCTCATGCGAACTCCTTATGGCCGACGGCGCTTGCGGAAGGTGAGGATCAACGCGGTCGCGAGCACGGCCGCGGCGAGCGCGAACCATTGCACGGCGTAACCGCGATGCTGGTCGGGGGGCAGCGTGTTGGGCAGCAGCTCCAGGTCGCGCTCGTAGCCGATGCGCAGGTCCGGGTCCAGGCGCAGCACGCGCGGCGCGAGCGGTACCGACAGGCCGGTTTCGCTCGCGATGGCCGCCAGGTCGACGCGCGTCATCAGCCAGACGTCGCCCTGCTTCGCCATTGCCGGACCGAGCGCGAGGCCGCTCGACGGCGGCGGCACGAGCAGGCCGCGCAGCGCCTGCGGGGCATCCAGGTTGGGGATCCCGGGCAGCTTGCGATCGCCCGACAGCGGCAGCCAGCCCAGGTCCACCAGCATCGGGGCGCCCTGCGCAGGCACGAAGATGCGATACACGCGCACGCCGGCGCGGCGGTTGCGCTGCTGGTTGTCGAGCAGCAGCGCATCGCGCGCATCGAACGTACCGCTGCCGGCGACCCAGTCGTACTCGCGCGCACGTGCGGCATCGCCGGCCAGCGACAGCGGCTGCGGCGTGCGGTCGGCCATCACGGCCGCGGCGGCATCGAGCATCGCCTGCTTCTCCACGGCGCGCCGCGACTGCCACAGCCCCAGGTTCACGAACAGCGCGATCGCCACCAGCGCGGCGACCCAGCCGATCACGAGCGTGCGGTTCCGGCTCACGACTTCCTCTCGATGCGGCGCCATAATGGCCGGCACGCCCCGATCCGGGGCCGACGGGAGGCCCCCATGAACGACTCGCTCAAGACACTGCTGATCATCGCCTTCCTGATCGTCATCCTGTGGAACCTGGGCGCGGGCCTCTACTACATGCTCGTGGACAAGGGCGAGAGCAAGCGCACCGTCAACGCGCTCACCCGCCGCATCGCGCTGTCCATCGCGCTGATCCTGCTCGTGGTGCTGGCCAACTACATGGGGTGGATCAAGTTCCACGGCGGGCCGTAAGGCGCCGGTCGGTGAATCGTGATTCGTGATTCGTGATTTGTGATTCGTAAAAGCAAAAAGGGCGACGGTTATCCCGTCGCCTTTCTTGTGGATTGGTGAATGCGGCTGCGCTTTCAGCGAATCACGAATCACCAATCACGAATCACGTGCTGTTACAGCACGTAGACGAACAGGAACAGGCCCAGCCACACCACGTCGACGAAGTGCCAGTACCAGGCGACCGCTTCGAACGCGAAATGGTTGTCCTTGGTGAAGTGGCCCTTCAGGCAGCGGAACCAGATCACCGCCAGCATGATCGTGCCGAGCGTGACGTGCGCGCCGTGGAAGCCGGTCAGCATGAAGAACGTCGAACCGTAGATGCCCGAACCCAGCGTGAGGTTCAGCTCGGTGTAGGCGTGGATGTATTCCTCCGCCTGGAAGAACAGGAACAGCGCGCCGAGCAGCACGGTCAGGCCGAGGAAGACCAGCAGCTGCTTGCGGTGGCCGGCCTTCAGCGCGTGGTGCGCGATGGTGACCGTCATGCCCGAGGTGAGCAGGATCAGCGTGTTGAGCAGCGGCAGGCCCCACGCCGGGATCGTCTGGTAGACCCCGCCGATGCCGCCCGGGCCGTTGCTCGGCCACGCCGCCGAAAAGCCCGGCCACAGCAGCGAGTTGGTCATCACGCCGTCGCCTTCGCCGCCCAGCCACGGCATCGCGTACTGGCGGGCGTAGAACAGCGCGCCGAAGAAGGCGCCGAAGAACATCACTTCCGAGAAGATGAACCAGATCATCCCCATGCGGAACGAGGTGTCCACCTGCTTGTTGTAGTTGCCGCGCACCGACTCGCGCACGACGTCGCCGAACCAGCCGAACAGCACGCCGACCATCAGCGCGATGCCGAAGAAGAACACCGGCTTGCCCCAGCTGACTTCGTTGAACCAACTGGCGATGCCGACCATGGTGGTGAACAGCGCGATCGAACCGAGGAACGGCCAACGGCTGCTGTGCGGCACGAAGTAGATGTTGGCGTCTGATTGGGCTTGGGCCATGGCGGCGTTCCGGTCAGTGGTGCGATTGCTGGGAAAGGGTCGCGTCAGGGCGCCGACATCGGCGCGGGCGCGGCGTGGGCCGTTCCCTGCGCCTGGGCGGTGAGCGCGTCGTTCTTGAAGAAGGTATACGACAGGGTGATGGTCTTCACGTCGGCCGGCAGGTTCGGATCGACGATGAAGCGCACCGGCATGTCGCGCACTTCACCGGCCTTGAGCGTCTGGGCGGTGAAGCAGAAGCATTCGGTCTTGCTGAAGTAGCCCGACGCGCGCGCCGGCGCGACCGACGGGACGGCGCTGCCGACGACGGTACGCTGCGAGGTGTTGCGCGCGTGGTAGGTGGTTTCGTACAGCTCGCCGGGCACGACCTGCATCGTGACCTGGTTCGGCGAGAACTCCCACGGCAGCTTCGAATTGACGCCGCCGTCGAACTGCACGGTGATCACGCGCTTCGCCGGCGCCGCGTGGGCGTCCTGCACGCCCTCGGCCGCGGTGCGCTCCAGGCGGATGCCGAACACCTTCTCGCACGCGATGCGGTACAGCGGCACCAGCGCGAAGGTCAGCGCGAACGCGCCGATGGCGACGACCACCATCTTCGCCAGGCCCGCGCTCTTGCGCGCCGGCGCCGCCGGTGCGGATTCGTGCTGGTCGTGCTGGCCCTGCGCGCCGTTCACTTGCCCACCGTGTTCATCGCGATGAACACCACGTACACCGCGACCGCGATCGCCGCCACCCACAACGCCGTGCGACGCGCGGCCTTGCGGCGCGCTGCGATCTCGTCGGGGTTGTGGGTCGGCTGGTTCATTGCGGTGTCCAACGTGAGGGGCGAAGAGGCTTTGGCTTCTGGAGCCCCCTTGAGTCAAGGGGGCGGCCGTTGCGTCGCGAAGCGGCGTAACGGCGGGGTTGTGGAAGAGCGACCACGTATCCGAAGCCGGGAACCTCCGCGCCTTTTCCTCTGCTACCTCTTAATGCGTGATGTCGCCGTGCGCGAGATCGCCATCCTTGATGACCGGCGGCGTCGAGAACGTGTGGTGCGGCGCCGGGCTCGGCACGGTCCACTCCAGGCCACGGGCGGTCGGCCAGGCGCGGGCTTCGGCCTTGACGCCCACGGCCTTCGAGCGCCACAGGATGAAGGCCATCATGAACGGCGTGACGAACATGCCGAACGCGCCGATCGAGCTGACGAAGTTCCAGTCCGCGAACACCACGTTGTAGTCCGGGATGCGGCGCGGCATGCCGGCCAGGCCCAGGAAGTGCTGCGGGAAGAACAGCAGGTTGACGAAGATCATCGTCCACCAGAAGTGGAACTTCGCCCAGCCCTCGTTGTACATGCGGCCGGTCCACTTCGGCCACCAGTAATAGGTCGCGGCGATGATGGAGAACAGCGCGCCGGTCACCAGCACGTAGTGGAAGTGCGCAACCACGAAGTAGGTGTCGTGGTACTGGAAGTCCGCCGGGACGATGGCGAGCATCAGGCCCGAGAAACCACCGATGGTGAACAGGATCACGAACGCGATCGCCCACAGCATCGGCGCCTCGAACGAGATCGAGCCGCGCCACATCGTGGTCACCCAGTTGAATACCTTCACGCCCGTCGGCACGGCGATCAGCATCGTGGCGAACATGAAGTAGATCTCGCCACCCAGCGGCATGCCGACGGTGAACATGTGGTGCGCCCACACGATGAACGAGAGGAACGCGATCGACGCGGTCGCGTACACCATGGCCTGGTAGCCGAACAGCGGCTTGCGGCTGAAGGTCGGGATGATCTCCGACACGACGCCGAACGCCGGCAGGATCATGATGTAGACCTCGGGATGGCCGAAGAACCAGAAGATGTGCTGGAACATCACCGGGTCGCCGCCGCCGGCCGCGTTGAAGAACGAGGTGGCGAAGAACTTGTCGGTCAGCAGCATCGTCACCGCGCCGGCGAGCACCGGCATCACGGCGATCAGCAGGAACGCGGTGATGAGCCAGGTCCAGCAGAAGATCGGCATCTTCAAAAGGTCGATGCCCGGCGCGCGCATGTTCAGCACGGTGGCGATGACGTTGATCGCGCCCATGATCGAGCTGATGCCCATCATGTGGATGGCGAAGATCGCGAAGGCCACGTTGCTGCCGCCCTGCAGCGACAGCGGCGGATACAGCGTCCAGCCGCCGGCCGGGGCGCCGCCCGGCAGGAACAGCGTCAGCAGCAGCATCGCGAAAGCGAACGGCAGGATCCAGAAGGACCAGTTGTTCATGCGCGGCAGCGCCATGTCCGGCGCGCCGATCTGCAGCGGAATCATCCAGTTCGCCAGGCCGACGAAGGCCGGCATGACGCCGCCGAAGATCATGACCAGCGCGTGCACGGTGGTCATCTGGTTGAAGAACATCGGTTCGACGAACTGCAGACCCGGCTGCAGCAGCTCCGCACGGATCACCACCGACATGCCTGCGCCGATGATGAACATGATGAAGCTGAAGATCAGGTACAGCGTCCCGATGTCCTTGTGGTTGGTCGAGAAGAACCAACGCTCGATGAAGCCCTGCTTGTGGGCGTGATCATCGTGATGGTGGGTGTCAGCGTGCGTGACGGCCATGGCCTACCTCAGGATTTCGGGACGATCAGCCGGCGACCGGCGTCTGCTTTGCAGCAGTCGCGGCCGTGGCGTCGGTGTTCGGGGTGGTCGCTTCCGGCTGGGCCGGGGCGGCGGGCTGCGCGGCCGGAGCCGGTGCAGGAGCGTTCTTCGCCTTCTGCGCGGCGAGCCACTGCTGGTACTCGGCCTTCGGCACGGCCTTGACCACGATCGGCATGAAGCCGTGGTCCTTGCCGCACAGTTCCGCGCACTGGCCGCGGTAGATGCCCGGCTCCTTGATGTCGGTCCAGGCCTCGTTGACGATGCCCGGGATCGCGTCCTGCTTCCAGCCCAGCGCCGGCACCCACCACGCGTGGATCACGTCGTCGGCGGTGATGACGAAGCGGATCTTGGTGTCGGTGGGCAGCACCAGCACGTTGTCGACGTCGAGCAGGTAGTGCGGGTGGTCGGCCGTGCGGGCATCGACGCCGCTCTGGCGGATCTGGTCGCTCTTGCGGTCCAGGCGGCTGGTGAAGCCGACGTTCTCGCCCAGGTAGTCGTACTTCCACATCCACTGGTAGCCGGTGATCTTGACGGTCATCTCGGCGTTGCGGGTGTCGTACATCTTGATCAGCTTGCTGGTGGCGGGGAACGCCATCAGGACCAGCAGCACGACGGGGACGACGGTCCAGATGACCTCGAGCTTCGTGCTGTGGGTGAAATCCTTGTCCGGCACCGCACCCTTGGCGTGGCGGAACTTGAACATGGCGTAGCCCATGGCGCCGAACACCAGGATGCCGATGATCACGCACACCCACAGGGCGAACATGTGCGCGCTGTAGGCGTTGGCCGACTGGACGGTCACGCCCTGGCCCATGTTGAGCTGCCACGGCTTGGGATCGGCCGCCTGCGCACTGGCAAGGACCGGCAGCGCCATCGCGGCGATGCCCGCGCCCCACTGCTTGAAACGACCGGCTTTCATCTGTTCGAGCCCCAAAAGTACGCTTGATGTTTTGGACTGGCTGAGCCGTTCGGCTTGGCTGGCGGGCTCATCCGCGACTCGGGGCAGTGGGCATCACAGCCCTTGTAGGACCCAAACAGGGAACCGGAAAACTGCCCCGCGGAACCGCTCATTTTACCTGCGGTTCACGAACCCAACAACCGCGCCGGTCAAACCGCACCGGACTTCCGGCAAATTTCGCAATACCGGCCGCGCCCGTCCAGCACCCCCGGCGCGTCGCGACGACGCTAGCAGGCCAAGCGCGCAACACCGGGCGCGACCCGGAACCTCTAGACTATCGGGCTTCCCTCGGCTGTCTCCTGGCCCATGACCATCCATTCCGCCACCGCCGTCGAAAGCGACGGCCCGCCGGCGCCGCACGCGCTGATCAGCCCCGAACTCCCGCCCGTCCCCGCCGCGCCGCGCGCCGCCATCACCGCCGGCTGGGTCCGCGACGAAGCCAGCCACGTGCGCGCCCTGCTCGACCGCGCCCGCCTGCCCGAGGCCGACCGCCTCCAGGCGCAGGCCACCGCGGCGGACCTCGTCCGCCGCGTCCGCGCCCGCGCCAAGGACCAGGGCGCGATCGAGGCCTTCATGCGCCAGTACGACCTGGGCAGCGAGGAAGGCGTGCTGCTGATGTGCGTGGCCGAAGCACTGCTCCGGATTCCGGACCAGGAGACCGCCGACAAGCTGATCCGCGACAAGCTCGGCGATGCGGACTGGAAGAAGCACATGGGCCAGTCGGACTCGGTGCTGGTCAACGCCTCGACCTGGGGCCTGATGCTGACCGGCCACCTGGTCGACCTAGCGGACGAGACCAAGCGCGACGTGCACGGCGCCTTCAAGCGCCTGCTCGGCCGTGTCGGCGAGCCGGTGATCCGCCTGGCCGTGCGCCAGGCGATGAAGATCATGGGCCATCAATTTGTGATGGGTCGCACAATCGGCGAGGCGCTCGCCCGTTCGCAGAAGAACGGCAACGCCGCCTACCGCTATTCGTTCGACATGCTCGGCGAAGGCGCGCTGACCACGAAGGACGCGCTGCGCTACCTGCAGGCGTACCGCGACGCGATCCACGCGATCGGCAAGAGCGGCGACTTCAAGGGCAAGGACGTCTTCGCCGCGCCGTCGATCTCGGTGAAGCTTTCGGCGCTGCATCCGCGCTACGAGCACGCCAAGCGCGCGCGCGTGATGTCGGAACTGGTGCCGCGCGTGCTGGAACTGGCGCAGATGGCCAAGTCCTACGGCATCGGCTTCACGGTCGATGCGGAGGAAGCCGACCGCCTGGAGCTGTCGCTCGACGTCATCGCCGCCGCGTATTCCGACGCCTCGCTCGACGGCTGGGAAGGCTACGGCCTGGCGATCCAGGCGTACCAGAAGCGCGCGCCGGAGGCGATCGACTTCATCGCCGACCTCGCCCGCCGCACCGGCCGCCGCATCCCGGTGCGCCTGGTGAAGGGCGCCTACTGGGACAGCGAGGTCAAGCGCGCGCAGGTCGAAGGCCAGCCCGGCTATCCAGTGTTCACGCGCAAGCCGAACACCGACGTGAGCTACCTCGCCAACGCGCGCCGCATGCTCGAGGCGTCCGATGCGATCTATCCGATGTTCGCCACGCACAACGCGCAGACGATCGCGACGATCCACCAGCGCGCGAGGTCGATGGGCCGTGCGAAGCACTTCGAGTTCCAGAAGCTGCACGGCATGGGCGACGACCTGTATGCCGAGGTGATCCCGGCCGATCGCCTGGACGTGCCGTGCCGCGTGTACGCGCCGGTCGGTTCGCACGAGGACCTGCTGCCGTACCTGGTGCGCCGCCTGCTCGAGAACGGCGCCAACTCCAGCTTCGTCAACCGCATCACCGACGAGGACATCGCCATCGACGACCTGGTCCGCGATCCGGTCGAGACGGTGTCCTCCTTCGAATCCATCCCGCATCCGCGCATTCCGCAGCCGATCGATCTGTACCGCAGTTTCGGCATCGACAGGACCAACTCCATGGGCATCAACCTCGCCAACGACGACCAGCTGCGCACGCTCGCCGACCAGATCAACGCCGCCGCGCGCAGCGAATGGCGCGCCACGCCGCTCGTGCCGGGCGCGAACGTCACCGGCCCGCAGATCGCGGTGACCAACCCGGCGGACCGTCGCCAGACCGTCGGCCAGTGGCAGGCCGCCGACAGCGCGACCGTCGAGAAGGCCCTGCAGAACGCCGTCGCCGCGCACGATGCCTGGAACATGACGCCGGCCGCCAGCCGCGCCGCGATCCTGGAACATGCCGCCGACCTGCTCGAGCAGCGCATGCCGCAATACATCGCGCTGTGCACGCGCGAAGCCGGCAAGTCGATCCCGGACGGCGTGGCCGAAGTGCGCGAAGCCGTCGACTTCCTGCGCTACTACGCCGCGCAGGCGCGCAAGCAGTTCGCGATCGAGCCGCTGCCGGGCCCGACCGGCGAATCCAACACGCTGCAGCTGTCCGGCCGCGGCGTGTTCGTCTGCATCAGCCCGTGGAACTTCCCGCTGGCGATCTTCGCCGGCCAGATCGCCGCGGCGCTCGCCGCCGGCAACAGCGTCATCGCCAAGCCGGCCGAGCAGACCAATCTGATCGGCTACTACGCGGTGAAGCTGCTGCACGAAGCCGGCGTGCCGGAAGCGGTCGTGCAGTTTCTGCCGGGCGACGGCGCCACCGTCGGCGCCGCGCTGACCAAGGATCCGCGCATCGCCGGCGTTGCGTTCACCGGTTCGACCGACACCGCGCGCGCGATCAACCGCGCGCTCGCCGCGCGCGACGCGGCCATCGGCGTGCTCATCGCCGAAACCGGCGGCCAGAACGCGCTGATCGCCGACTCGTCCTCGCTGCCCGAGCAGGTGGTGAAGGACGCGATCGCCTCGGCCTTCACCTCCGCCGGCCAGCGCTGCTCGGCCGCGCGCGTGCTGTTCGTGCAGGACGACATCGCCGACAAGGTCACCACGATGCTCGCCGGCGCGATGGCCGAGCTGAAGGTCGGCGATCCGGGCCTGCTGTCGACCGACGTCGGCCCGGTGATCGACGAGGACGCGCTGAAGATGCTGCGCGACCACGCCGAACGCATGGACCGCGAAGCGACGAAGGTCGCCGAAGTCGCGCTCGATGCCGACGCCGCGAACGGCAGCTTCTTCGCCCCGCGCGCGTACACGCTCAAGTCGCTGGACCAGTTGCACAAGGAAATCTTCGGACCGGTGCTGCACGTGATCCGCTGGAAGGCCGACCAGCTCGATGCGGTGATCGACCAGATCAACGCGACCGGCTACGGCCTGACGCTGGGCATCCATTCGCGCATCGACGAGACGATCGAGAGGATCGCCTCGCGCATCAAGGTCGGCAACTGCTACGTCAACCGCAACCAGATCGGCGCGGTCGTCGGCGTGCAGCCCTTCGGCGGCCAGAACCTGTCCGGCACCGGCCCGAAGGCCGGCGGCCCGCACTACCTGCCGCGCTTTGCGACCGAGAAGACCATCACCGTCAACACGACGGCCGCAGGCGGCAACGCCTCGCTGCTGACGCTGGGCGACTGAGCCTCGCGGGCGCCCGCCCGGGTCGCCCGCACTGAAAACCGAAGACGGCTCCGGCAACGCTGCCGGGGCCGTTTTCGTTTGTGGGGTTTCGCGCACGGCGTTCGGAAAGTTCCGAGCGGCATTTCTGGCGTTCCTACAACTTTTGATGGGGCGGTGGCGGCTCTGTCATCGGTCTTTGATCCGGCGGAATCGCCTGTCATGGCGCTTTCAAGCCGGCCACGGTGGCGCACGCAACGGTGGGGTTCGCCCGGACGACGTCGTCCGGTGCCCTTCCCACCAGCGAGTACCGCCATGTCCCCGATGCAGCCGCATGCCCGACCGCAACGCCGCCTCCTGACCTTCGCGCTCCTGTCCGCGATTGCCAGCCCCGCCCTCGCCGGCGGCAACTGCCAGCTGTTCGACGACGCGGGCATGCTGCTGCCCATCGACAGCACGGCCTCAGGTGCAAACGCCCTCGCCTGCGGTCCCGACGCCCAGGCACCCGGTGCCGGAGCGGTCGCCGTCGGCGATGAGTCCACCGCATCGGGAAGGAACGCCACGGCGATCGGCTCGTGGATCGACCTGGACGGCGACGGTCAGGTCGATCCGGACGAAATCACGTGGGCCAAGGGCGACAACGCGACGGCCATTGGCGCGGCGGCGCAGGGCTTGGGCGCCTCGAGCGTCGCCGTAGGCGTGCGCGCGGTCGCGACTGGCGACAACAGCATCGCGGTAGGCAACCAGGCGCAGACGCAGGCGCAGGTCACCACGACCACCAGGACTACCGTCCAGGGCACGCCCGACACCGTGACGACGACCACCGCCGCGGCACCGGCAACGGGCAACCAGACCGGCAGCATCGCGGTGGGCAGCCAGGCGCGCGCCAACGGCAGCAACGACATCGCACTGGGCACCGGCGCGACGGTGGAGAAGGTCGCCAACACCCTCGCCATGAGCACGACGGCGGGCGTCAGCACGCTGGTGCAGACGACCACCGCCGGCCCGGCGCAGAACTCGATGGCGATGGGCACGAACGCACGCGCCAACGGCGATGGCTCGATCGTGATCGGCGCCAATGCGCTGGCCGAAGCGAAGATCGGCCAGACGCTCACCGGCTTCGGCAGCACGAGCAACTACTTCACCGCCGGACCTGCGAACAGCACGACGGTGATCGGCAACAACGCCCGTGCGCTCGGCGGCAACAGCGTGGTCATTGGCGCGGATGCGCAAACGCTGGGCGACGGCATGGACGCAACAGGCACCAGGCTGCTGAAGGACCAGAACAACACGGTCATCGGCGCTTCCGCTGCCACGGTGCGCGGCTGGGGCACGGCGCTGGGCTATCGGGCAATCGCCTACGGCTACCAGACCACGGCGCTGGGCACGCGCAGCTACGCCGTCGCTTACCAGTCCACGGCCATCGGTGGGCTGCTCGACCTGGGTGTGACGTTCCCCGGCTCCGGGCTGGGCACGGTGTACACGCAGTCGCTCGGCACCGGTTCGCAAGCCATCGGCAGCGGCTCCCGTGCGTTTGGCAACTACGACACCGCCGTCGGGCCGGGTGCGATCACCAGCTCGTTCTACAGCGCGCAGGGCGGCACCGCGCCTTACCAGTCCAACGATCTCACCGTCATCAATGGCGCAACGGCGCTGGGCTTCCGCGCGTACGCACGTGGCCATCTGGGCACCGCACTGGGCACGTCGAGCCTGGCCAATGACGCGTTCTCTGTCGCGCTCGGCAACGACACCGTCGCGTGGGGCATGCGCAGTATCGCGCTGGGGGACTCGGCCGTCGCGTCGTGGCATGACGACATCGCCCTTGGCGCCAACGCAAAGGCGTGGGGCGGCTACGGCACCGGCAACATCGCCTTCGGTGTGGGCGCCCACGTCGGCAACAGCGGCGGAGACGACATCAGCAACGCGATGGCGCTGGGCACCGGTGCCGAAGCGCTGGCCGACGGCGCCATCGCACTGGGCGATGCCGCATCGGCGGATGGCATTGGCGCCTCGGCGCTCGGCGCCAACGCACAGGCTACCGGCACGAACGCGGCCGCGATCGGCAACGGCGCGCAGGCCTTCGGCGAACACACCACCGCGACGGGCGCGTACGCCTATGCCGGTGCCGACAACGCCGTGGCCGTCGGTGCGAATGCGTTCGCGACCGACACCGCAAGCAGCGCAATGGGCTTCAACGCGTTCGCCGGCGGCATCGAAAGCACCGCGGTCGGCAGCTACGCCGTCGCTGATTCCGCGCGCTCCACCGCCCTCGGCAGCGGCGCGATGGCGCTGGCCGACGACAGCGTCGCGATCGGCGCCGGCGCCGTGGCCGATCGCGCGGGCACCGTGTCCGTCGGTTCGGCCGGCCACGAACGCCAGATCGCCAACGTCGCCGCCGGCACGGAAGACACCGACGCGGTGAACGTCGCGCAGCTCAACACCGCGATCGCGCAGTTCGACGACTCCATCGGAACCCTCGACGACGCGGCAGTGAAGTACGACGACCCGGCCACGCGCGACCAGGTCACGCTCGGCGGCACCACCGGCACGACGATCGCCAACCTGCGCGCGGGCATCGCCGGCAGCGACGCGGTCAACGTCGAGCAGCTTGGTTCCGTGCTCGCCGGCTTCGGCGGCGGCGCCGCATTTGACGCCGACGGGCTGATGACCGCGCCGACGTTCAACCTGTTCGGCGCGCAGTACCACACGGTTGCGCAGGCGTTCGACGCGCTCGATGCCGGTATCGCCGGTCTCGGCGATCGCCTCACCGTCGTCGAGAACCACCTCGGCGGCGCGCACAGCGACGTGCCGGTCGGCACCGGTGCCGGCCTGCCGGTTGGCGAAAGCAGCGTCGCACTGAGCCCCAACGACACCGCCATCGGCACGGGGGCATCGGTGCAGGCCGACGGCAGTACCGCGGTCGGCAGCAACGCGACGATCACCGCGCACGCGGCAAATGCGGTCGCCATCGGTGCCGATGCGAGCGTCACCGCGGAATCCGGCACGGCCATCGGACAGGGCGCCTCGGCGACGGCCGACAACGCGGTCGCGCTGGGCCACGGCTCGGTCGCGGACGAAGCCGGCACCGTGTCGGTGGGCAATGCGCAGACGCAGCGGCGCGTCACGCAGGTCGCCGACGGCGTCAACGCGCACGACGCCGCGAACGTGCGGCAGGTGCAGGCCGGCGACGCGCAGACGCTGTCGCGCGCGAATGCCTACACCGACAGCCGCTATCAGGCGATGAGCGACGAATTCACGCAACTGCGCGACGACGTCGGCCATCGCCTGGGCAAGCAGGACGAACGCATCGACCGGCAGGGCGCGATGAGCGCCGCGATGATGAACATGTCGATCAACGCGGCCAATGCGCGCAGCCCGCGCGGTCGCATCGGCGTCGGCGCCGGCTGGCAGAACGGCGAAAGCGCGCTGTCGATCGGCTATTCGAAGGCCATCGGCGACCGCGCCTCGTTCTCCATCGGCGGCGCCTTCAGCAGCGGCGACAACGCCGCCGGCGTCGGCTTCGGCATCGACCTGTAACCCGCTCCGCATCGAAGCGGCCCCCACCCCGGGCGTCGTCCTTCCGCACGTCCATTCGAGGAATAACGCATGACCTTCCGCCGCACCTTGTTGAGCCTCCTGATCGCCGCCGCCGGCGCGCCCGCGTTCGCAGGCACGGTCGACCTGTCGTCGATCGACGACGCCACCGTCTCGCCCCGCTTCATCGTGAAATACCGCGAAGGCAGCGCCGAACGCACGCAGCCGGCCGCGAGCCAGCGCGCGATGACCGCGGCCGCCGAGCGCGCGCGTCCGCAGATGGGCGCGCGCATCGCGGGCCTGCGCGGCGCCGCCGCGTTGCGCATCGATTCCCTGCGCGCCACCGCGACCGGTCGCCGCGTCGTGCGCGCATCGCAACGCCTGGGCCGGACCCAGGCCGAAGCGCTGATGCGCGCGATCGCCAGCGATCCGAATGTCGAATCGGTCAGCGTCGATCGCCTGATGCGCCCGACCGCGCTGCCGAACGATCCGATGCTCGCCACGCACCAGATGTGGCACTACGGCACCGGCGCTGGCGGCGCGCGCGTCACCAGCGCGTGGAACGCGGGGGCGACCGGCGCGGGCATCGTCGTCGCCGTACTCGACACCGGCGCGACGCGCCACGCGGATCTCGTGCAGAACCTGCTCCCCGGTTACGACTTCATCACCGACTACGCGTTGTCCGGCCGGGAAACCGACGACCGCGTGCCGGGCGGTTGGGACCTGGGCGACTTCACCGTCGCTGGCCAGTGTGGCGCCGGCTCGACCGCGAGCAGCAGCAGCTGGCACGGCACGCATGTGTCGGGAACGATCGCCGAAGTCACCAACAACGGCATCGGTGGCGCGGGCGTGGCGTACGACGCCAAGGTCGTGCCGGTGCGCGTACTCGGCCGCTGCGGCGGTTACACCTCCGACATCAACGACGCGATCGTGTGGGCCGCCGGCGGCCACATCGACGGCGTGCCGGACAACCCGAATCCCGCAGAAGTCATCAACATGAGCCTGGGCGGCTCGCACGCGTGCGAAGCCGACACGCAGGCGGCGATCGACAAGGCCGTGTCGCTCGGTGCGACGGTCGTCGTCGCAGCGGGCAACGACAACGCGGATGTCGCCGGCCATGCGCCGGCGAGTTGCGCACGCGTGGTGGCGGTCGGCGCGACCGGCTACAGCGGACAACGCGCGGGATACTCGAACTACGGCAGCGGCGTCGATGTTTCCGCGCCCGGTGGTGCGGGCGTCGAAGGCTCGCCGAACGGCTACATCTGGTCGACGCACAACACCGGCGCGACCGTGCCCCAAGGCGACCGCTACGTCGGCATGACCGGCACGTCGATGGCGGCACCGCACGTATCGGGCATCGTCGCGCTGATGCAGGGCATCGCCGCGATGCCACTCACGCCGGCGCAGGTCGAGGGCTTGCTGGTGTCGTCGGCGCGGCCGTTCCCCACCAGGCCCGATCGGCCGATCGGCGCGGGCATCGTCGACGCGGCAGCCGCGGTGGATCGTGCCAAGCGGTTCGGCCAGCCCATCCAGGCGCTGCCGCTGACCGACAACGTCGCCGAGTCGATGCCGCCGCTGGCCGCAGGTCAAAGCGTGATCTACGCCATCGACGTTCCCGAGGGCAGGAGCCGTCTGGAGTTCACCAGCTACGGCGGCCGCGGCACGCTCGCGGCGTATCTCAACTACGAGGCGGAACCGATGCCGGCGTCGAACATGGGCGCTTCGGTGCGGCCGGGTACGAACCAGGTCCTGAACACGATGTCGCCCGCGAAGGGGCGCTACTACATCAAGATCGTGGCGACGGCCGACGCGGCGGGGGTGCTCGTGCGGGCAAGGACGTATTGAGGGAACGTGCCGTGCGCGCGATGCGATCTGCGTCGCGCGCACCGCAGTAGAGAGAGACTTTTTCTTGGCGATTTGCGTCGTGCAGGCGGCATTCAACTCGCCTTGCGGACGAACGCGTCGCATAGCATCGGCAACGGCCCGAGGCATCGCGCATCGGTGCAGGTACAGGACACCGGCGCATGCGACGCACCAGGTATCGCTTCCAGGAGTTCGAAATCGACCCGCCCTCGCGCGACCTGCTCCGCGATGGCGAACGCGTGGCGCTGCCGCCGAAATCGTTCGATTGCCTGGCCTACCTCGTCATGCACCGCGACCGCGCGGTGGGTCGCGATGAACTGATCGCGGCCGTGTGGGGTCGCGTGGAGGTCACCGACATGGTCGTCGCACAGACCATGTTGCGCGCCCGCAAGGCGCTGGGCGACTCGGGGGCATTGCAGCAGACGATCCGTACCGTGCCGCGTTTCGGCTATCAGTGGATCGCGCCCGTATTGGAGGTGGGATCGGAAGGCACCGCGTCTGCCGAAGCCTATGCGTTACCAGCGCGGCGAGCCGCCCGCCATGATCGACGCACATGGCTCGGATGGTCCGGCGCGCTCATGCTGGCGGGTGCGGCCGCGTTTTCCGGATGGCTGTTTGCGCGCGCGGCGACTCGGCCATCGCAGGATGCATCCGTGCAACGCAGTGCGAACCTGCCGACAAGCCACGCGAGTGTGAAAGGCTCCATCGGCACGTCGGAAGCATCGGAATGCGACGACGACGCACGCGTTCGCACAGCGTCGCAGGGATGCACGCCAGCGTCATGCCCGCCAGCGATCGCGCGGTTCGAGCCGGTCGACTGCCTGGCGTCGCCCGCGAAGATCGCGCCGGCCGCCGGGCGACCGAACCGGTTCGAATGACGCATGAAAAAAGGCCCCGCCGAAGCGGGGCCTTCCGTTGCAGCGTGACGCGTTGGATCAGAACTTGTACTGCGCCGAAACGCCGTACAGGTTCGCGTGACCGTCGAACGGACCGACCAGGTGCGAGCCGCTCGCCGCGTTGGTCGCGTCGATGCGCGGCGAATCCGGCTCGATGCGGGTGTAGCCGAAGTTCACTTCCAGCGCTTCGGTCGCGTTCCAGGTCGCGCCTACCGAGTACCACCAGCGGTTCGCGTCGGGCAGGCGCGGCGTGCGGGTCTCGATGTGGGTCGGCGTTTCGTCGTACGCGATACCGCCGCGCAGGGTCCACGCATCGTTGAGCTTGTATTCCGCGCCCAGCGACGAGAACGAGGTGTCCTTCCACGCGAACGGCTCGACCGAATCCGGGTCGGCGGCGTTGTCGAAGTCGATGCGCACTTCGCGCAGCGATTCCCAGCCGGTCTCGGCGTAGGTGGCCATCATCGCGAAGCGGTCGGTGAAGTCGTAACGCAGGTCGACGTTCAGCACGCTCGGCGTGGTCAGCTTGGCGGTGACGCCGCCGTCGCGGAAGCGGCCGGTGGCGGCGAGGATCGCGGCGACGTCGGTCGGCACGGTCCAGTCGGCGGAGCCTTCCAGTTCGTAGTCGATCTCGGAGCGGTAGCTCACGCCGATGGCCAGCTTGTCGGTCGGCTTCAGGTTCGCGCCGACCGTCCAGCCGAAGCCGGTGTCGTCGCCCTGCACTTCGGCGAAGCCGTCGCGCATCTGCGGGCGGGCGAACGGCAGCGGATGCGTGGCCGGGTTGGCGAACAGCGCGGTACCGAAATCGACCGACTGCGACAGCGTCACGTCGGCGCGCGAGTAGATGATGCCGGCGCCGACCGAGAAGCGGTCCGGAACGATGTCCAGCGCGGCGGCCAGCGTCAGGTCGACGATCTCGACGTCGGAGGTATGCGCGAAATAGCGGCCCTGCCAGTTATCGTCGTACTCGGTCTTCAGACCGAACGGCGCGCTGACCATGGCGCCGAACGCCAGGCCATTGTCGAGCTTGTGCACGACCGACAGCGCCGGAACGGGCGTGATGTCGCCCGCGTCGCCGCCGTTGCCGCCGGTCAGCGGCTGGCCCAGTGCGTCGGTGCCGGTGCCCTTGAATTCGTAGCTGAGGTCGATCGCGGTGACGTCGGCCTGGACGGTGGTGCCCGTGAAGCGGGCCATCGTGGCCGGGTTGTTGGCGACGACCGAGGAGTCGGTCTCGTTGACGCCGGCACCGGCGAACGCCGCGCCCATGGCCTTGACGCTGTTTTCCTTCAGCTGGAAACCCGAAGCCTGGGCCTGGCCAACGGCCAGCGCGCCGGCGATGCCGAAGGCGAGCGCCGACAGCTGGATGAAACGAGAAGCGTGTTGCATGCGTGTAGTCTCCAATGGAGTATTTTTTCGTCTTCGTCAGGCCGCGTCATTGCCTTGGCCCGGCAGTCCGGTCGCCAGTGCTCGCCGGAAACCCCTCCCGACGTACGACGCCGTATGCACTATAACCCGGCTTTTAACCCGAGGCTAACATTAGCCGGCATGCCCGTCCGCACTTGTAAATCAGGGGTTTTTTCTCGTTCCGGCCCGCCCGCCTGGCTGAACGGGGGAGGCCACCGCCGGTGTTCGTGACCATCCCCGGCCGGGAGCGGATGCCGCTGCGCTGGGCGACCCCCGCCCTGTTCAGCCTGCTCTGGGCGAGCTTCATCGCCGTGGAGCTGATGCCCGACACCGAGCAACGCCGGCTGCTGACCGAATGGGGCGCGCTGTCGGGCGGGCTGGGCACCCCGGAGGCCTGGATTCAGGCAATCCGCAGCGGCAGCGTGCTGCGCCTGTTCACGGCGCTGTTCCTGCATGCCGACTGGGCGCACCTGCTGGGCAACCTCGTGTTCCTCCTGATCTTCGGGCTGCCGGCCGAGCGCGCCATGGGGCCGTGGCGGTTGCTGGTGCTGTTCCTGCTCGGGGGGGCGATGGCGAACCTCGCGGCGGTGATCGCCATCAGCACGCCGGACCGGCTGATCATCGGCGCCAGCGGCGCGGTGTCGGCACTGATCGGCGCCTACCTGGCCCTGTTTCCCGGCGCGAAGCTGGGCGTGGTGGTGCCGCTGGGGCTGTTCCTGCAATTCGTGAAGGTGCCCGCGCCGCTGCTGATCGGCGTGTGGGCCCTGCTGCAGCTGGTCTTCACCTTCATCGGCCCGGCCTTCGGCGCGGTGGCATGGTCGGCGCACCTGGCCGGTTTCGCCTTCGGCGGCATTTTCGCGCTGATCGCCCGTGCCGGCATCGCGCGGCGCCTGCGGCGGCGGCGCGGCTTCTGACGCCGGCGGGTCCGGTCCCGGCTTGATAGCCGCCCGCGGCGACCCCATCGTCACCGTGCAATCCGCCACGCGACGCCACGAACCATGTCCAAGCCGCTCTACAAGGTGACCTTCCTCAACGCCGGCAAGGTGTACGAGCTGTACGCGCGCAACGTCGCGTCCGGCGCGCTGTGGGGCTTCACGGAAGTGAGCGACCTGGTGTTCGACGTGCACGACGGCGTGGTGATCGACCCGACCGAGGAACGCCTGCGCGACGAGTTCGGCAACACGCGTTCGCTGCACCTGCCGATGCACAGCATCGTGCGCATCGAGGAAGTCGAGCGCAAAGGCCAGTCGGCGATCCGCGATGCGGCGACAGGCGAAAAAGTCGTCACCCCGTTCCCGCTGCCGGCAAAGCCGCGCTAGCTTGGTGCGATGAAACGCATCGCGCGCTCCGCCTTAGTCGTCGCAGTCCTGTTGTCGACCGCCGCGTGCCAGCGCGAAAGCACCACCAGCACGCCACCTTCGTCCGCGTCTGCGGCTTCCACTGACGCCGCACGACAGCCCGTCCAGGCCGCAGCGAACGCCTTCACCGTCGAGATCGCGCTTTCGTCCGCCGCGCGCGAACGGCTCGTCTCGAAGCAGGAATCGCTGATCGCCACCGCCGAATATTTCGGCTATCCGAGCGAACGCGCGGTATCGGAGCGCGTGCCCGGCAGCGAGAACCCGTGGCTCACGCTGCATCGCGCGCAGGTGGAACTCGAAGGCGCGCAGCTCGATGGCACGGCGACGGCGCGTTTCCCCGCCGTCGTGTTGGATCCGGGGCAACTGGCGTGGACCGACGCACCCGATGCGCCACAGGTGAACATCAACGTGTATTCGGGCCGGCGTTCGGCGCCGGACAACCTGCTCGATTGCGGGATGTTCCAGGATACGCATGCGGTTGCCGTGCGGGCACCGGTCCGGATTTCGTGCGGGTTGATCAGCGAACCCGGTAGTCGTTAGCCCGCCGCTGCCATCGCTGGTTCAGCAATGGCAGGTACATTTCGTCCCCGAGCTGCCCGTCGCGGAACTGCTCGATCATGCGCAGTTCCAGAAGGTACTGCGCCCAGAAGCGATCCCACTTGCGTCGTTTTCGCGGAGCTGGAACGTGCAACTTCCAGTGCACGCATATGCACTCGGCATGACACTGCGGGCAATTGAACGTCGCCAGGCTCACCGGCTTACGCTGCAACTTGCGGCAGCGCAGGCATGCGAACGTGCGATTGCTCACTGCTGCTTGGCGGCAGGCCTGGTCACCGCGCTCGCCACCGGCTTCTTCAGCTCCACCAGCGCCGCAGCGATCGGCGCGTCGCCGTCGAGCACGTCGCCGGCGTTCTCGCCCGGAAGCGCGTCCTCGCCATCCTTCTCTTCGTCGCCGCGCAGGTGGCCCGGCAGGCTCGCTTCGCTGAAGTTGCGGATGCTCTTGTCGGCGTCCTTGCCCGGCTGCAGCACGACATCGGGCGAGATGCCCAGCGCCTGGATCGACTTGCCGCTGGGCGTGTAATAGCGCGCGGTGGTGAGCTTGACCGAATCGCCGTTGTCGAGCGGCAGCACGGTCTGCACCGAACCCTTGCCGAAGGTGCGGCTGCCGACGATCCGCGCGCGGTCGTTGTCGCGCAGCGCACCGGCGAGTACTTCCGCCGCGCTCGCCGAACCGGCGTCGACCAGCACCACGACCGGCGCACCGTCGAGGCGATCGCCCGGCGTCGCGCCGAATTCCGCATCGCTGATGGCGATGCGGCCACGCGTGGAGACGATCTTCCCCGCATCGAGCAGGTCGTCGGCGATCTGCACCGCCGAGGTCAGCAAGCCACCCGGATTGCTGCGCAGGTCGATGACCAGGCCACGCAGCTTGCCGCCGGACTGCGCCTTGAGCTTCTCGAGCTGGCTCTCGAAATCCGCCGCGGTGTCGGCCTGGAACGCGCTGATGCGCACGTAGCCGTAGCCCGGTTCGAGCATGCGGCTCTTCACGCTCGCCACGCGGATGGTCTCGCGCGCCAGCGTGAGGTCGAAAGGCTTGTCCTTGCCTTCGCGCACGATGGTCAGCGTCACCTTGCTGCCGGGTGGACCGCGCAGCGGACCGGACTGGTCGCCCTCGTCCGGCTTGAAGGGCTTGCCGTCGATCGCGGTGATCACATCGCCCGCCTTGATACCCGCACGCGCGGCGGGCGTGTCGTCGATCGGCGCGATCACGCGCAGCGAGCCGTCGGGCTGGCGCATCAGTTCGACGCCGACGCCGTCGTAGGCGCCGCGCGACTGCTCGTCGAAACTCTCGGCGTCTTCCTTGTCGAGGTAGACGCTGTGCGGGTCGAGGTCGAACAGCAGGCCGCGGATCGCAGAATGCATCAGCTTCTGGTCGTCCACCGGCTCGACGTACGCCTGCTTGACCGCGTTGTAGACCGAGACGTAGCGGCGGATCTCGTCGAGCGGCACCTTGGCCTCGGCGGTTTCCGCGTCGGGCGATTCGATCGGGGCGTCGGCCAGCGGGGCCTGGTCGGCCTCCTGCGCGGTGGCCGGCAGCGCGACGAAGGCGGCCAGGGCGAGCGGAACGAGGCGACGCAGGGACATTCGGGCAACTCCGGTGGTGCGGTGAGCCGCGGGCGCGAGGGCCCGCCGTGGCGTGATTATGGGCACGGCGGGGGAGCGCAATGGAAGGCTTTCGTTAATCGCTGCCGCAACGGGACCCGGCATTCAGCGTCAACGGCGCAGCCATGTTCCGGGATTGACCGGCGAGCCGTTGCGGCGCAGCTCGAAGTACAGCGCGGCGCGGCCGTGACCGCCGGAAGTGCCGACGGTGGCGACGGAATCGCCGCGTTTCACCGTGTCGCCGACGTCCTTGAGCAGCGCGTCGTTGTGCGCGTACAGGCTCATGTAGCCGTTGCCGTGATCGACGATCAGCAGCAGGCCGTAGCCGGTCATCCATTCGGCGTAGACGACCGTACCGTCGGCGACCGCCTTGACCGGCGTACCGGCGGCGGCGGCGATCAGCAGGCCGTCGCTGTCGCGGCCGTCGGGCATCGTCGCGCCGAAACCCGCCAGCAGCGCGCCCGAGACCGGCCAGCCCAGCCCGCCGACCTGCGGCGCCGGCGCACTGGCGACGGTCGTGGGCTTGCGACGCGGCGGGGTGTCCTTGCCGGTGGATGCGGCTTGGCGCGCCGCGCGTTCGGCGGCGGCACGGCGCTGCGCTTCCGCCTTGGCCGCGGCGGCGCGCAGCTTCTTCAGCAGTTGCTCCAGCCCCTGCGCGTCGCGGCCGAGTTCGCGCTCGCGCGTGCTGCGGTCCTTGTAACGCTCGTCGAGCTGCGCGACGAGGCTCGCACGCGCCTTGCGGTCGCTGCGCAGTTTGCCGAGCTGGGAACGTTGCTCCTCGCGCGTGCGGTCGAGTTCGCTTCGACGCTGCGCGATGGCCTGCTCCACTTCGTCGAGTTCGCGCAGCTGCGCGTCGAGTTCGGCGATGCGACGCGTGCGATCGCGCTGCAGGTAGCCGTAGTAGGCGAGCATGCGGTTGCCGTCGGCGACGCGGTCCTGCGCGAGCAGCAGCTTCAGCGGCGCGTCCTGCCCCTGCAGGTAGGCCGCTCGCAGCAGTTGCGCGAGCTCCTGCCGCTGCGCGCCCATGCGCTGCTGCAATTGCGCGCGCTGCTCCTGCAATGACGCGAGCGAGGCTTCTTCCTTCGCCAATCGCGATTCGATCTCGCGCAGGCGGCGATTGGACACGCCAACCTTCTCGTCGGCCTCGCGCAACTGGCGCGACGCACTGCCGCGCTGGCTTTCGATCTTGCGACGTTCGGCGGCGACCGACTTGAGCTCGCGCTGGATCTTCTCCAGCTTGCGCTCGGCCTCGCGGCTGTTCTGTGCGAAGGCCGGCGTCGCGAGCATCAGGCCCGCGACAAGCAGGACTGCGCACTTGACCGCAGCGCACCTGGCCGCGGCGCGGTTCATCGCAACGACGAAGCGCCGCATCCGGGTCAGTCCGCGAGCAGGCTCGTTCCGCTCATCTCCGCCGGCTTCGGCAATCCGAGCAGGTCGAGGATGGTCGGCGCCACGTCGCGCAATGCGCCGCCGTTGCGCAGCGTCGCCGCGCGCGGGCCGAGATACACGAACGGCACCGGGCCGACCGTGTGCGCGGTATGCGGCTGCCCGGTGGCGGGGTCGCGCATCATCTCCAGATTGCCGTGGTCGGCGGTGACCAGCAGCGCGCCGCCGGTGTCGCGCACCGCCTGCGCGATCGCCCCGATGGCGACGTCCACCGCTTCGGCGGCCTTGATCGCCGCGGCGATGTCGCCGGTGTGGCCGACCATGTCCGGATTGGCGATGTTGCAGATGGCGACATCGATCTCGCCCGAGCGAATGGCGGTGGTGAGCTTCTCCGTCACTTCCGGGCAGCTCATTTCCGGCTGCAGATCGTAGGTGGCGACCTTCGGACTCGGCACGAGGATGCGGGTTTCGCCTTCGTACGGTTCTTCGCGACCGCCGCTGAAGAAGAAGGTGACGTGCGCGTACTTCTCGGTTTCGGCGATGCGCAGCTGCGTCATGCCGTTGGCGGCGAGCACTTCGCCCAGCGTGTTGCGCAGGTCGTCCGGACCGAAGGCGACGGGCGCCGGCAGCTTCGCGTCGTATTCGGTGAGGCAGACGAAGCGCGAGAGTTTCGGGCGTCGCGCGTCGAAACCGGCGAACGTCGGCGAGACGAACGCGGCGGTGAGTTGGCGCGCGCGGTCGGCACGGAAATTCATGAACACCACGGCGTCGCCGTCCGCCATCGGCAGGTGGCCTTCGATCACGGTCGGTGCGACGAACTCGTCGGTCTCTCCGCGCTCGTAGGCCTGCAGCAGCGCTTCGATCGGGCCGGTGGCGACATGCTCGCTCTTCGCTTCGACCATCGCGTCCCATGCGCGCTTCACGCGATCCCAGCGCTGGTCGCGGTCCATCGCGTAATACCGTCCGCTGACGCTCGCGACGTGCGCGTTGCCGAGCTTGCGGCAGACGTCCCGCAGCTTCGCCAGGCTCGGCTCGGCCGACTTGGGCGGCATGTCTCGGCCGTCGAGGAACGCGTGCACGGCGACCTTCGCCACGCCCGCCTGGCTGGCCAGTTCGAGCATCGCGAAAATGTGGTTCTCGTGGCTGTGCACGCCGCCTGGCGAAAGCAGGCCCATCACGTGCAGCGTGCCGTCGCTGGCCTGCGCGGCGGCGCACGCGGCGCGCAGTTCCTCGTTGCCGAAGAAGCTGCCGTCCTCGATGGCCGCGTCGATGCGGGTGAGGTCCTGGTACACGATGCGGCCGGCGCCGAGGTTCATGTGGCCGACTTCGGAATTGCCCATCTGCCCGTCCGGCAGGCCGACGTGGCGGCCTTCGGTGTGGATCAGCGTGTGCGGCGCGGCGGCCACCAGCGCGTCCCAGTTCGGCAGGCGGGCCTGGGCCAGCGCGTTGTCGGTCGGGTCTTCGCGATGCCCCCAGCCGTCGAGGATCAGCAGGACCACGGGTTTGGGGCGCGGGGAGGTGGCGGGCACGTCGGATTCCAGTTGAGGGGTGGAATGATGACTTCGGGCACGGGCCGGTGCCCGCGATCGCTGCGATTGTAGCGAAGCGGCCTAAACCGACGGCGCCTTCACCGCATCCATCGACTTGAAGCCCGTCCCAACACGGAATCCGAAACGATGGCAATCCGCTCCCTGTACGTCCTTCCCCTCGCCCTGGCGCTGTCCGCGCCGGCGTTCGCCGCACAGGACATCGACAAGGTCAACGGCAGCATCACCGTCGAGGCCGGCCAGACCGCCGGCGACCTGGAGACCGTCAACGGCTCCATCAAGATCGGCGCCGGCGCCCGCACCGGCAAGGCCGAAACCGTCAACGGCAGCATCACGGTGGCCGAGAACGTCGAAGCCGAAGGCCTGGAAACGGTCAACGGCTCCATCCGCGTGGCCGGCAACGGCAAGCTTTCCAGCAGCCTGTCCACGGTGAACGGCGGCATCTTCATCGATCGCGGCGGCGACGTGCGCGGCGACATCGAAACCGTCAACGGCGCCATCGGCCTGGTCGACACGGACCTGTCGGGCGGCATCACGACGGTCAACGGCGACACGACCGTCGGCGTGAACTCGCACGTCAAGGGCGGCATCCGCTACACCAAGCCGAGCACGTCGTGGTTCTCGTTCAACAAGCGCGATCCGAAGATCATCATCGGGCCGAACGCGGTGGTAGAAGGGCCGCTGGTGTTCGAGCGCAAGGTCGAGCTGTACGTCCACGACACCGCGAAGATCGGCCCGGTGACCGGGGCGACCGCGGTGCGCTACACCGGTTCGACGCCGCCGGGCCAGTAAGCCGTCCTGCGACGAATTGACGGACCGCGCACGGCCGCGGCCCGGAAAGCGTGCCTAGAATGGGGTTCGCCTCGCGGCGGCCCCGAGCCGCCGTGGGGCCTTGGTCCAATCCGGAGGTCCCATGTCCCGAGTTTCCCTGCTCAGCACGGCGGTGGCCGGCATCGTCGGCGCGATCGCGCTGGCTGCCTGCTCCAAGCCCAGCGACGCGCCCACCGCCGCCACCCCGCAGACGCCTGCCGCGACGGCCGGCGGCCATTCCTTCAACGACGCGATCAACGCCGCGGATTTCGCCGAGCACGTGAAGGTGCTGGCGTCGGACGAGTTCGAGGGTCGCGCGCCCGGCAGCGCCGGCGAAGAGAAGACCGTCCAGTACCTGGAAGCGCAGTTCAAGCGCATGGGCCTGAAGCCCGGCAACGGCGACAGCTACTTCCAGACCGTGCCGATGGTGGAAACCACGGCGGACGAGTCCACCGCGCTGAAGATCGACGCGAAGGGCAAGCCGCACACGCTCAAGTTCGGCACCGACATGGTGGTGGGCACGCGTACCGGCCAGACGGACGTGAAAGTCGACGGCAGCCAGCTGGTGTTCGTCGGCTACGGCGTCAATGCGCCCGAGCAGAACTGGAACGACTACGCCGGCGTCGATGTGAAGGGCAAGACGGTGGTGATGTTCGTCAACGATCCGGGCTTCCACAGCCAGGATCCGAAGCTCTTCGAAGGCAAGCGGATGACGTATTACGGCCGCTGGACCTACAAGTTCGAGGAGGCCGCGCGCCAGGGCGCCGCGGCGGCGATCATCATCCACGACACCGAAGGCGCGTCCTACGGCTGGGACGTGGTGAAGAATTCCTGGTCGGGCGCGCAGTTCGACCTGCCGGCGAAGGACGATCCGGAACCGCGCCTGCCGGTGCAGGGGTGGATCACCGGCGAGGCCGCGCGCACGCTGCTGGCGGATCTCGGCCAGAACCTGGACGAGCTCTACAAGGCCGCCAACAAGCCGGGCTTCAAGGCGATTCCGCTGGACGGCAAGCTCTCGGTCGACCTGAAGAGCACCACCAGCGAGAAGTCCTCGCGCAACGTGGTCGCGTTGCTGCCGGGCGCGAAGCGTCCGGACGAGGCGATCGTCTACATGGCCCACTGGGACCACCTGGGCAACCACGGCCACGAGGCCGACGAGCACGGCGGGGCGACCGCCGCCGAGCCGCACGCGGACACGATCTACAACGGCGCGATCGACAACGCGACCGGCGTTGCGGGCATCCTGGAAATCGCCGAGGCCTTCAGCAAGCAGACGCCGCCGCCGGATCGTTCGCTGCTGTTCCTCGCCGTGACGCTGGAGGAATCGGGCCTGCTGGGGTCCAAGTACTACGTCGCGCACCCGAGCATCCCGCTCGACAAGACCGTGGCGGTGATCAACCTGGATGCGATGCCGGTGATCGGCGCGGCGAAGGACATGACCGTGGTCGGCTTCGGCAGCTCCGAGCTGGAAGACCTGCTCAAGACACAGGCCGAAAGCCAGCAGCGCGTGCTGCACGCCGAAGCGACGCCGGAGGACGGCTTCTACTTCCGTTCCGATCACTTCAACTTCGCCAAGGCCGGCGTACCCGCGCTGTACGCCAAGGGCGGCGGCGACCTGGTCGAGGGCGGCGTCGATGCGGGCCGCAAGGCCGAGTCCGATTACCGCGACAACCGCTACCACAAGCCGGGCGACCAGTTCGATCCGTCGTGGAAGATGGAAGGCGTGGTGCAGGACCTGGACGCGCTGTACGGCGTCGGCCGCACGCTCGCGGGCAGCGAACAATGGCCGAACTGGTATGAAGGTAATGCCTTCCGCGCCGCGCACGACAAGCTGATGAAGTCGGCGAAGTAACACCGCTTCGCGGCTTCGACCGGGACGGCGCCTTCGGGCGCCGTTTCCGTTTTCGGCTACGCTGATGCGACATCCAAGGCCGCCGGAGCCGCCGCCATGACGCTCACCACCGCATACGTGTGTGTCCTGATCGCCGCATTGCTGCCGTACCTATGGGTTTCCATCGCCAAGGCGAGCGGCGAGCGCTACGACAATCGCGATCCGCGCCGCTGGCAGGAGAAGCAGCAAAGTCCGCGCTCGCAGCGCGCCTACGCGGCGCAGCTCAACAGTTACGAGGCGTTCGCGCCGTTCGCCGCCGCGGTGGTGCTGGCGCAACTCGCCGGAGTCGCGCATTCGCAGATCGCCGCGCTGTCGCTCGCGTTCGTCGCGCTGCGGGTGCTGCATGGCCTGGTGTACATCGCCGGACGGCATTTCCTGCGCACGCTCGTCTGGGCATTGGCCTTCGCCTGCGTGCTCTGGCTCCTCGTGCAGGCGGCGCTGCACGTCTCGCCGTGATGGGGCGCCCTTCCGGATATCGCACGTTGACTCAGATGATGCACGCCTCGAAACCCACGCCGTCCGAGCTGGAAGCCGACGTTCGGACAAGCGGGTTCCGCTTCGTCGAAGGCGAGGCCATGCGTGGCCTGTTGGAAACCGTGGGTCCGCTTTCCGACTGGAAGGCGTTCGCGGACAGCTGGAATACGCTCGAGCCGGACACGTATCTCGCCAGCGTGGGATTGCACCGGCGGCGACGCCACGCGGTGTTCACTGCGGAGAACGATGGCATCGCGCGCGAGCCACATCAGCCGCATTACCAGAGTCGCGACTACAACACGCTGCAGGGCGGCATCGAGCGCTGGTTCGCGCCGGTGCTGCCGGGCGTGGCGGAGAGCGCGAGCCTTCGCGGCATTCTGGGCTTCTGCCACTCATTCTTCGGGGCGCTCTCGCCGGATGTGCTTGCATGGCATATCGAAGTGCACCAGTTCCGCATCGAGGCGCGTCCGGGCGAGCCAGGCCAACCGACGCCGGAAGGCGTACATCGCGACGGCGTCGATTACGTGCTGGTGTTGCTGATCGATCGGCTGAACATTGCGAGCGGGACGACCACGATCCATTCCGCCGACGGCGAGCTGCTCGGAAGCTTCACCCTCACGCATCCGCTGGATGCGGCGCTGGTCGATGATTCGCGCGTGTTCCATGGCGTGACGCCGGTGGAGCCTGAGGATCCGGATGCGGCTTCGCATCGGGATGTGTTGGTGGTGACATTTCGGCGGAACGCGTAGGGGCCTGAGTTGGCGGGATTCGTGGTTCTGCCGCCGTTGGTGACGACGTCGATTGCGCTTGAGCGCGGGTGCGGCCTTTGCGTGACAGGGCACTTATTGGCGACGGCCCACCAGGCTTCGAATCCGGTCGCCGTAGTTGGCACTCTTCACTAACAGCAAGAGCACCTAGCGTTTGGCCTTACGCCGCTCGCCGGAAAGTAACTTACTCGCCGATCAGTAGCTGCGACGATGCGCATGCTCGATTGTCTGTCGACGATCCGGGAATCCACACGGATCCGACCTCGAAGCCGAGCCGGAGGCGCCCGGAACTACGGGATCGCTGTTCTAGGCCGTGAAAAGCGCCACTGGGCAGGCTCGAGTTT
>NZ_JADWPE010000008.1 GCF_017308985.1 Lysobacter changpingensis
GGGCGTGGTGGCCGAATGGGAAGAGTCCGACGAAATCCGGCGCTATCGCATAGGGCTTCGCGCTAGCTTCTGAAGCGGAGGGCCTGGTCAGCCGGCGTGTCCGCTCCTGGCCGATAGCGGACATCAAGCCCGGCCTGGGAAATCAGTGTTTCCGTCGTTCAAAGCAGTCGCTTATTCGTGCGACCGATGGCCGCCCCAAAGCTACTGGCCCCGTTTCACTGCCCTTTCACGCCAAGTTGATGAGGCTGACCGCCGCTTGAACGCGGTCCTAGGCGCCGGTGGTGAGCGTTCGCGCTCCCGGCGCATGGATTCCTGACCGGCCGCGTCCACGAGACCTGCGTAGAGCCCCCGCTCTGCGTGCCGACGGAGGTTCGCATGCCCGCCAGTCGCAGCCGCTTCAAGGTCCGCCACCTCGTTCTCACCATGGCCACGCTGCTCTTCGCAGCGCCGGTAGTGGCCCAGGACTCCTTGCCGTTTCCGCCAAAGCCGTCCGGCAGCAAGGCAGGTCCGACGATCGCGCAATCCTCGTACAGTCCGGTGCCGGCGAAAGCGCACCTGCCCGCCAACGCGCCGAACATCGTGGTGATCATGCTCGACGACGTCGGCCCCGCGTTGCCGGGCACCTTCGGCGGCGTCATCAATACGCCGACGCTGGGCCGGCTCGCCAAGCAGGGAGTGAGCTACAACCGCTTCCATAACGCGGCGATGTGCTCGCCCACGCGCGCATCGTTGTTGACCGGGCGGAACCACCATCGCGTGGGAAACGGCCAGATCGCCGAGCTGGCCAACGACTGGGATGGCTACACGGGACGGATTCCACGCACCTCCGCCACCGCAGCGAAGGTCCTTGGCTATTACGGCTACTCCACCGCGGCCTTTGGCAAATGGCACAACACGCCGGCGAATGAAACCACCGCCGTCGGGCCCTACACCGACTGGCCCGCAGGCGAAGGCATCGGCTTCGATTACTTCTATGGGTTCCTCGCCGGCGAATCGTCGCAATGGGAGCCTGCAATCGTGGAGAACACGGTTCGCATCGACCCCTCGCACGGCAAGGAGGGCTACCACTTCACCGTCGACATGACCGACAAGGCGGTGGCGTGGATGAAGCAGGTGCACGCACTCACGCCGGACCGCCCCTTCTTCATGTACTGGGCGCCCGGCGCCGCGCACGGTCCCCATCACATCTTCAACGAGTGGGCCGACCGCTATAAGGGCAAGTTCGATGGCGGCTGGGATGAGATGCGGGAGGAGGTGTTCGCAAGGCAGAAGAAGCTGGGATGGATCCCGAAGGGCACTGAACTCACGCCGCGCCCGGACTCGCTCGCCGCGTGGTCGGACATTCCCGAGGACGAAAAGCCCTTCCAGCGCCGCCTGATGGAAGTGTTCGCCGGCTACACCGAGCATGCCGACCACCAGGCCGGCCGCATCATCGATGCGCTGGACGAGATGGGCATCCGCGACAACACGCTGGTCTTCTACATCTGGGGCGACAACGGCTCCAGCGCGGAAGGCCAGAACGGCACGATCAGCGAACTGCTCGCGCAGAACGGCATCGCCACGCAGATCAGCGACCACATCCGCGCGATGAACGAACTCGGCGGCATGGAGGTGCTGGGCTCGCCGAAGGCCGACAACATGTACCACGCCGGTTGGGCGTGGGCCGGTTCCACGCCGCACCGCTCCACCAAGCTGGTCGCCGCGCATTTCGGCGGCACGCGGACGCCGCTGGTGGTTTCCTGGCCGGGCACGATCAAGCCCGACAAGACTCCCCGCTCGCAGTTCCACCATGTCAACGACATCGTGCCGACGATCTACGACGTGCTCGACATCACGCCGCCGAAACTCGTCGACGGGATCACGCAGGACCCGCTCGACGGCGTGAGCATGGCCTACACCTTCGATTCGGCGAAGGCACCCGGGCGAAAGAAGGGCCAGTACTTCGAGATCATGGGCAGTCGGGCGTACTACGAGGACGAATGGATCGCGTCCGTGTTCGGTCCGCGCACGCCGTGGAAGGCGGGCGTGGATCCGGCGATCTTCAAGTGGTCGCCCGACCAGGATGCGTGGGAGCTGCACGATCTGCGCACCGATTACTCGCAGGCGAAGGACGTCTCGTCGCACCATCCAGACAAGGTGGCCATGCTCAAGGCGTCGTTCGACGCGCAGGCAAAGGCCAACAAGGTCTGGCCCGTGGGTGGCGGGCTCTGGTCGGCCGTATTCCATCCCGAAGACGCGCCGTCGAACCCGGCCACCGAGTTCAGCTATACGCAGGAAGTGATAGCCGTACCCGAGTTCACCGCGCCGAAGGTGGGCGCGCGCAGCAACCTGGTCACGATCGAAACAGAGCTGAAGCCGGATTCGCAAGGCGTGTTGTACGCGTTGGGAGCCTTTTCCGGCGGGCTCGCCCTGTGGGTCGATCAGGGCAAGCTGAACTACGAGTACAACCTGTTCGAAGTCGAACGCACGAACCTGGCCTCGTCGGCGCCGCTTCCGTCCGGCAAGGTGAAGATCGAGGTCGAAACGCGCAAGGCGGACGACAAGCACGCCGGGCCGCTCGACGTGGAAATCAGGGTCAACGGCAAGGCGGTGGCGCAGGGTCGCGTGCCGCGCTCGGCACCGCTCACGTTCACGGCCAACGATGCGTTCGATGTCGGCCGCGACAGCTACTCGCCGGTATCGATGGCGTACTTCGATCGCAAACCCTTCGCCTATAACGGCGCGATCGAGCGAGTCGACGTGAAATACCTCAGGTAGCGTCCGCCGCATTGGGGCATCGGCACGAAGAGGAGATGGACGTGATCGCGATGAACCGTTGTGCCCGGCCGGTGCCGATCGTGGCCGCGTTGCTCATCCCGTGGGGCACCGCGAGCGCCCAGGATCGGTGGGACTGGATCGTGGCGCCGTACGTATGGGCCGTCGACATCAGCACGGACCTTGAGACGCCACCGCCGGCGTCGGCGGTGATCACCCGGCGGCTGAGCTTCGGCGATGTCGTGGACAAGCTCGACGGCGCGTTCCAGATGCATGCCGAGGGGCAGGGCGAGCACTTCGGCCTGTTCGCCGACTTCACTTACCTGGGCCTTTCGCAGGATGCCACGCGCCGTTTCTTCCAGGCCGAGTCCGACCTGGACACGCGCCTGTTCGAGGCGGCAGCCGTGTGGAGCCCCGGCGGGCAGCGCTTCACGGGAGGCGAGGTCTTCGGCGGGCTTCGCTACCTCGATCTCGACATCGCCAGCACGATCACGCCGAGCGGCCCCCTTGGAGTGCCGCAGTTTCGCGTGGAACTGGACGAATCCTTCAGCGACTTCATGCTCGGCGCGCGCTACACGTGGGCCTTTGGTGGACGCTGGGGCTTGACGCTTCGCGGAGACGGTTCGTGGGGCGACACGGATGGCACGTGGAACGCGAGCATCGTCGCGAATTACAGAATGAAATCGGGCGCGTGGTACTTCGGCTACCGCTATCTCGACGTGGACGCGGAAGCGCGGGGAACCTCTACCGATCTGGTGGTCAAAGGTCCGGCAGTCGGTTACGGGTTCGCGTTCTGACGCGGAGCATCGGATGTGACGTTACGGGACGTTCACTGGTTGCGCCGCATGCGGGAGGTGCTTTTCGAGCGCGACGTCTCGCGCACGATCTTCGAGCACACGCGCAACCTGCTCGTCGCGACGTTGGTCCTGGCCGCAGGGCTGGAAGCGATAGAGCACGACCCGCGCGACATCGGTCCGCTGGCCTTCCGATCGACCGGCTATGTCGTCGCTGTGCTGGGCACAGGGCTGGTTCTGCTCAACCTTGCCGATGGCATGCATCGCCTGTCCAAGGCGGGACTGCCGCGTCTGTGGCAGACGCTTCTCATCGCCGCCTATGTGGTGCTCTTCTGGCGCGTGACGCATCTGATCCTGCTTTTCAGGTGAGTGTCACCGGGCCGTGCGGATGCATGGTGTGTCCGCCTCTGGCGATAGCAGCCATTCGACAGAGCCGAGTACTGCTTCCGTCTTCGCAATAGATAAGGCCCGCCGTTGGCGGGCCTCCAGCTGCCTTCTTGCGCGTCGGGGGGGGCGGCTATTCCCTTACTGCGCCAACGCCTTCACCAGGTCGAACAGGTAATCGCGCCCCACATACACCGAGCGCACTTCCAGGCGTTCGTTGAGCCCATGCGCGCCATTGCCGTCGGGGTCGCCCCACATGCCGGGCACGCCGTAGGTCGGGATGCCCACGGCCGACATGTAGAGTCCATCGGTCGCGCCGGTCGACATCGATGGGATCACCGGCACACCGGGGAAGTATTTCGCGCTCAGCGTTTCCATCGGGCCGATGATCGCCGGATCGAGCGCGGGCGATTTGGCCAGCGGCTTGTCCTTGCGTGCGAGGTCGATCGAGATGGCGGGGTTGCCGATGACCCCGACCAGCGCATCCTTGATCTCCGCCGGCGTATGGCCGGGGAAGATGCGGCAATTGACGTTGGCTTCGACCCGCTGCGGAAGTGCATTGACCGCGTGCCCGCCGTTGATCATCGTCGCCACGCACGTCGTGCGCAGCATCGAGTGGAAGCCCTTGTCGGTGTTGACGATCGCCTCCGCCCTTGCGTCACCGGGATCCTTCGCCAACGCCGCCATCGCGGCACCCAACTCATCCTTGCGCGCCGCACCGGCGCGCGCGAAGAAGGCGCGGGTAGTGTCGTTGAACTCGGTCGGGAACTCATGCCCGCCCACCTTCAGCAAGGCCTCGGACATCGCGTAGATCGCGTTGTCGCGCACGGGTTGGGAACTGTGTCCGCCGGGATTGGTGGCGACCAGCTTGTAGTCCTGGTAGGTCTTCTCGCCGACCTGGATCGATTGCGCGACCAGGTGCCCCTTGCCATCGGTATCGCCACCGCCGCCTTCGTTGAGGGCGAAGGCCGCGTCGATCAGATCGCGTTTGTGGTTGGCCAGGTACTGCGCGCCGTTGAACGCGGTGTCGGTCTCCTCGCCGCAGGTCAGCGCGATCTTGACCGTGCGCGCGGGCTTGTAGCCGGCCTGCTTGAAGCGGATCAGCGTGTCGGCCCAGGTCGCGGCCATCATCTTGTCGTCGGCGATGCCGCGCGCGTAGTAGTAGCCGTTCTCCTCGACCAGCGTGTACGGATCGCGCACCCAGTCGGCCCGCTTGGCCGCCACCACGTCGATGTGCGCCAGCAGCAGGATTGGCTTGAGCGTGCTGGACGTGCCGGGATAGACGGCCACCAGTCCGCCTTCCTTCGGGTGCTCGGGCACCGAGAACAGCGTGATCTGGTCGTCGGCAAAGCCTGCTGCCTTCAGGCGCGCGGCAATCTGCCCGGCGGCCTGGGTGCAACTGCCGGTGGTGACCGAGGTGTCGGTCTCCACCAGTTCCTTGTAGAGCTCGAAGAAGCGTTGCTGGTCAGGACGCAGCGGCCCCATCTTGCCGGTGGGCACCTGTGCCGCCACCGGACCTGCGATCAACGCGCCCATCGCCAACGCCATCCATATCGCTTTCATGCCTCACCCCTTGGTTGTGCCCGCGAATGGTGACGCGAGCCTGCGCAACCGCCCCCTCGTATCGAAGGGCCCTGATTCGCCTTCTACAGTATCCGGTGACCGATGTCCGGCTTGGGGCGTTGCCGTGCCTCATGGCGGTAGGGAGAGGTGGCCGCTGCTAATGTCCGATTTCGACCCAAAGCGGACGTTGGGTGCGGGCCAATCAGGAACTAGGGGTGAGGCTCATTTGATGTGGAACTGGACTCGTGTCGCGGCAGCGGGCCTCATGGCGGTCCTTTTCGTGCCGCCGGCGGGGGCGTGTTCGATCGTGGGCGGCTTTGTTGGGTACGAGCCAGGTAAACCCGGAACACAGGAGCGGGAGCTGTCCCCGCCTTGGGAACCTGTCCCGCGGCCCCTCGTTCGCGTTGCGTCTGTCGAGAAGCCAAAGTCTGACGTGCCGGGGCGATGCGACTCCTACACGTATGTCTTCATCGAGGTATCGGTGCCGGAAGGAAGCGTCTTCTCGGTCACGGACTTGGGATTCGTTTTCCGTTCCCCGGATATGCAGGACCCATATCTCTCGTTTCCGAACATCCCCATTTCCTCGAAGACGATCAGCGAGGATGGCGCGACGATGCGTTTCAGATTCGGGTTCGAGTCTGGTGGAAGGTCCTTTCCTCTCGAAGTATTCGCAATGAACAAGGCGATGCAGGTCGGACCCTCTACGGTCGTTGTCGTCGAGCTACCGGCGTACCAACGAGTGTCCGCTCCTGGCCGATAGCGGACGTCCCGCGGGGCGAGCCCGCCCCGTCAATGCTAATGTCCGCTTCCGACCCAAAGCGGACGTTCGTGAACGTACACGCTGATGACCGCTCGCCGCATTCTTCAATGGCTACTGTTAATCGCTGGGCTCACACTGCTGTCGGTGGGCGCCGTGCTTGCGCTTTACCATTGGTGGGCATCAGGCATGCCATTCAATCCGGAGCGTTCCGCCAGATTGCTTCGTATCAACCTTTGGATTTCTGTTGTGGGACTGGCTGCTACCGTGGTCTCGTGCATCAAGCTCTTCAGGCGGCCCTCGGCGAAACGAAACTTGGGATAAGTGCGCGCCTCAACACATCACCGAATGTCCGCTTCTGGCTGTTAGCAGGCGTTCCGCCGGCCGGGCTCTAGGTATGGAGGAGCTTGATGCGCGATATCGATCAGATCGAAAGCACGCTTGTTGCGCTGTATCCGGCGCTAAAGGTCACCCGGCTGAAGGTGGTTCATCCTGGGGCTGATGACGATGGTCTCTGGTTCTTTACGCATCCGGCCTCCCGCTTCGAGGTGCAGTTGGAAGCGGCGGCAGGAAACTGTCCGCTTCTTTTGGAAAGCGACAGTGACAACCAGCGACTGGTGGTCACGACAGTTCAGGAGGCCGTTGAAAGCGTGGCCGCGAAGCTTGGACTTGCACCGCCGCGGGAGATGTCCGCTCCTGGCCGGTAGCGGACGTTGGGGCGAGCGAAGGACTGGGGGCGGGTGTTAATGTCCGCTTCCGACCCAAAGCGGTCGCCGAGGGAGGGTTGCATGGAATTTCGCCGCGTCATGTCGGTGCTTCGCTTTGCAAAGAGGGGCGTGCGAGTTGGTCTCTTCACCTTGGTTGGCTCTATTGCCGCATGCTCGGGCGCCCCGCGGATGGAAGTGGACGTGGATGGCCTAGGGCAACACCGACTCGGTCAGCTTGTCGCGAAGACATGGATGCTTTCCGAAGCAAGGCTCCAGGCCAAAGTTCGAGAAGACGTAATGTCGACCGGCACGGGATGCCTAGCGTCAATCGCCTGCTTGAAGGCGTTTGGTTTCGTCGACTGCATCGAAGCGGCGAGCGGCATTCGCTGCGACTACGCCGGCGATGTCCTGGCAGTCGTCGTAAAGCCCAGAGGGACTCGGGTTGGCAACAGGATTAGCGTGAACATCGACATTCAGGCGATGCCCGATGGCCAGCTTCTCGTTAACGTTGAAAAGGCCGGATCCATCTGAGGCGCGATGGTGGCCGCTTGGCTGCGGGCTGCCGAGGTGTAGTTCCGGAGTGTCCGCTTCTGGCCGATAGCGGACGCTTGACCATGACGGCCGGCGGCCGGGCTGCTAATGTCCGCTTCCGACCCGAAGCGGACATGGGTAAAGGCAATGCCGGACCAACAGCCGCCAATGGCAGAGATCGCGGGCGCTTACGTTGCCGCTCTTCGATCGGGCACCAACTATTCGCATGCGCGTTTCGACCCGATTGATTGTTGGCTCGATGACCGCTGGGACGATCTGTGGCTCTTGATCCAATCCGTCTCGGATCTCCCTGAGGAGATCGACAGTCTCACCCTCGCTACGGTGGCTGCGGGGCCACTTGAGAGTCTGCTTTCTAAGGCGCCCGCGAGCTACGCCGATCAAGTTCTTGCCGCGGCGCGGCGCTCGCCACGATTAGCCAAGATGCTCACTGGTGTATGGCCCAGTTCCATTGCTCCGGAAACTTGGATAAGGGTCGTGGAGTTCTGTCGCAAGGTTCCCCATCCGATCGATGGAACGTATCAGTACTAAGCCTGCGGAGCCGATCAAGCAAGGGCGCCTTTACTTGAACGTCCGCTTCTGGCCGATAGCGGACATCCGCGTACGGCTCGAGCTTAAAAAAAGCCGCCTTGCGGCGGCTTTTTCTTCCAGAGCCGTGGGGCGAACTTAATCGCCGCGGCAGAGGCGGAGTGGTGACTTCAGTCAATCACGCCCCGGCACGAGGGTCAATACAAAGTGGCCTTACCTTCTCGGCCTGTCCAAGGGCGCTTCCTGCAGTACGCACTATCCCGCCGCGGAGACAGGGGTTCGCGCCGCCCCAGAGAGCGTAACTCACTGATTTTGCGTGTGGAGCGCAGACTACGGCTGCGCCAGTTCGTCGATTTCGAGCGCATTGACCTCGATGGGCACGAACTATGGCTATCGAACAGTCACAAACTTTGGTGTTCGGACCAATCCGAAGCGATCGACGCGTTGTGCACCCCGGCGGCGAAAAAAGGCACCAGTCGTGGCGAAAAAAGCGTCATCGTCGGCACGAAAAGGGTCAACACCGGCGCTTCAAGTGCCTCCGTCGACGCTTGAAGCGTCGCGCGCTGGGGATAAAGCGTCGCGCGTCCGCTAGCGGCCAGGAGCGGACGCGCGAGCCCGCTTCAGTGGGTCGCTTCGTCTGGCCAGACCGGTTCGAAAAGAATCTCTTCAGTGACGCGAAGCGTCGGCACGACGAGCCGCACGGGAGTGTCTTCCAGCCGCTCTTCTTGGGAGTGTTGGGTTGCGGAATATGCCGTCACTGAGTACTTCGGAGCGGGATCGCTGCACATGGTTCGGATACGAACCGGAATCGAATAGCGCCCATTCGCGTCGGTGTGCCCGATGGCCGGACCGCCCGGCGTGCGCCCTATGGACCAGGAAACTCCTACGGCAGTGTTCGGCAACGGAACGCCTTGCGCGTCCGTAACGCTGCCTGACACCGAACGGAACGTCGCGGTGCATTTTTTTGCGAACGCATCTTGGCTAGCCAACAGAACAAGGGCCAGAACGATCAGGCGCATGCTTTTGCTCTCTCGGGCGAATGTCCGCTTCGGGTCGAAAGCGGACGTTGGGACCCGCCTCGCCGCCCTGTGCGGCCAATGTCCGCTATCGGCCAAGAGCGGTCATTCCCCTATGTCGCGCCTGCCTAAGCCAATCTTTGAGCAACGCAACAGGCGAGCTGACACGGTTAGGGCTCCGTCTGCGGAGTGGGCAGGCATTCCAACGCCCTTTCGACACGTTCGTCCCAACCACCGCAAACCAGCGCGTAATCGAATCCACGCGCATTGAGTTCGCGGGCGTACCAATTGTGTTGCCATTGACGGAAGGCTTCGTCGCGACGGGTTCCGTCCTGCACAAACGGAACGTCGGGGGCGCACAGGAGGATGCGATCGTACGGCCGCTCCGCAAGCCGTCGGAGCTCGTCGGACACACGCCCGAACATCGCCTGTGAATAGAGCATCGTCGTCAGCGGTGTGGTGTCGCACAGCAGGTAGCGGTTCGCCTCCCGCGTGAGCGCCTCCTCGCGCGCTACCTGCGTGCTCGCAATCGCGAGCATGTCGGCTTCCGTCAATACGCCACCGCGCTGCTCCCACAGCTCCCTGCCATACTCAGGCGCGTTAAGGGTGGTCAGCCTGTCGGCTAGACGCGTCGCCAACGTGGATTTCCCCGTCGACTCACCTCCCAAGATCGCCACGCGGCTGACGAAATCCGTGTAGACGACCGGATCGAGCCGATGACGAAGCACATGCAATCCCGAACGCACCGCCGTGCCGGACACCGGCACGGCAAGGCGGTCGGGATCCACCGATACGTGGACGACCGTCGGCCCGTCGCGCTCGCGCTGCGCACTGGCCAGCATCGCCGCGAATCCATCTCCGTAGGATTCGCTGGTGAACACGGCATCCACTTCGATCGAAAGCACTGCATGCAGCAGCCAGGCGACGAACGCCCGATGGACGTCGTCCGGCGCCTCGTTATCGGGCACGGACCTTGCCTCAATACCGCGCTGCCGGCATTGCCCGGCAAGGCGTTCGTCATCGAGCACCAGGCGCAGTGCATCGGGATACAACTGCGCGAGCCACCTTTCGCGACGCTCGGGCTCGAAGCCGGCGAACTCCGGCTTCGTGTAGCTGATGACAACCAGTTGTTCGCATTGCGCATGCGCCTGATCGAGCAAGGACTGGTGGCCCCGATGCAGCGGGCAGAACTTGCCGACCACCAGCCCTGTGCGGAAACCGGTCATGCCGTCGCGCCCGCAGTCGTGCGCTGGTTCGTCCAGTGACGCCACGCCAGCCATGCGTTGATCCAATACACCGTGTAGAGAACCGCGGTGAGCGTCAGTCCGCGCGATGCATACAGCGGAACGGCGATGGTGTTGACCAGCAACCACACCGGCCAGGTTTCGATGCGTCGACGCATGAGCAACAGCTGCGCGAGCACGGAGGCCGCCAGCACGGCGGAGTCGGCGAACGGGGCGTAGGCGTCGGTGTATCGGTGCAGGACCCAGCCGTAGGCGCCGGCAGCCACCCAGGCGGCCGTGGCCATCCACACCAGCATCGACTGCGGCGTGCGCCGGATCGGTAGATCATCCTTGCCAGTGCTACCGGTCCAGGAATACCAACCGATCACGCTCGTGACGATGAAGAAACCTTGCAGCAGGACATCCGCGTACAGTCGCGCCCCCCAGAACACCATGGCGAACAGCGCGCACCCGACGATGCCCGTCCACCAGGTGTGCACGCTGTTGCGGCCCGCCAGCAGGATCGAGACCGTCGCCATCGCGTTGGCCGCGGCTTCCAGCAGGTTCACGCGCTCTGCCCTCCATCCAGATCGGTCGTGTACTGGAGCACCTTGTCGTCCGCGTCGAGAACATCGACGTGCACGGCGCGTCCTTCCAGCGCATCGCCCAGCCTGCGTGCTGCTTCTGCAGCCAATGCCATCTCGCGCGTCGCCAGGCGCAACGTCACGTCGCCAGCGGCATCCTGGTGCACGACATAGCGCGACAGCGGCAACGCCGCGATTGCGTGGGTGAGGTCGATGTTGTTGATCCAGTGTCCTTGCGCGGTGAGGAAGCGCACGGGTCGCCGCCCCTGGAAACCGCGAATCACCGGCCCGGAAGGCCCGCCCACCAACGCGCCGTGATCACCCGTCCGATAGCGCAGCAACGGCAGGCAGAAGTTGAAGCCGCCCGTCAGCGTGATCTCACCGGGTTCGCCTTCCGCCACGGACTGTCCGTGCGCGTCGAGGATTTCGATGTACATGCGCGGCTGCAACGGCACGAAACCCTCGACGTCGCGGTCGTACACCGCAATGGGCCCCGCTTCGTTCATCGAATAGAGGTCGAGCACCGGGCAGTCGAACCGATCTTCCAGGCGCGTGCGCAGCCCCGGCGACAACGCCATCGATACGGAGAGCAGCGCGCGTGGCCGATGGCGGACGGAAAGTTCCAGCATGGCGGCGAACGAAATCGGATCGCCGGCGATGACTTCGGGCAGCATGGCGTCGATGTAGCGCGCGCGATCGAGCGGATCGCGCCAGTCGTCGGGATGCAGGTTGATCTTCGCCAAGCCCGATTCGTCCATCGCGGGCGTGACGGACACGTAGGTGAAGCATCGGCGTTGCAGGCCCAGCAGCATCACGCCGACGTCGCCGGCGCCATGGCGCAGCGCGATGCCGGCGCGTTGCAGCGCGCGCTTGTGATACGCGAGGTATCGCCCTGCGACGACCGGGTGGGACGGAAGCACCAGCGGATGCCCCGTCGTGCCGGTGGTGCGGAAGTTGATCAGCCGTTCCAGCGGCACCGAATCGGGAACGAAGCGCGCGATGTCGGCCGACAGATCGCCACGCCCGACGGTCGCGATGTCCTGGAAACGGGCCGGTCTAGATTGGGTCCGATAATGCGGCACCTGTGCGAACACGTCCTCGACGAATGTGTCGAGCCATGTCGGCGGCCGTCCCGGTTGCCATTCGATCGGCGCCGTGGCGATCTCGCGCTCATGGTCGCGCAGGGCCAGGACCTCCTCGGCGAGAAGGCGGTTTCCACTGCGATTGCGGAACAGCGGCGCGCACGGGTGTTCGGTCATCCGCCGCAGTACGTCGCGCCCGGCCTCGGTCAGCGTCGGATACCGCTCCGCGTCGGTCGGCTCGCGATTCACTCGCGCGTCCACTTGTCCGCGGATTCCTCCGCCGCCTTGCGCGCCAATGCTTCCCGGACCGCGCGTGCGCGCGTGTCGGCGGCGCGACTGGCGTCGAGCAGGCGACGCCGCTCGACGCCACTGACGCTCGCAAGCCGGTCGGCGGCCTGATTCGCGGTCTCGCCGTCCGGGCGCAATCCAAGCCGCGCGATCGCCGTTCGCACCAGCTCCTCACGCCGCTCGGGCTCGAACACATACCGTGTCGCGTTCGCTTCCGCCGCGAGCGCAGGCACCACGTCGGAGAAGAGCGCCAGCATCGCGATGCGATCGAGTGGCTGTCCGCGCCAGGTTTCATCCGAAAGCAGCCACGCCAGCACGGCGGCCAGCGTCAGCTGGTTCGCAGGCACCGCCGCCAACTCTCCCGACAGCGTGGCCAGCAGCGGCATCGGCGCTACGCAGTCGTACGACGCGAGGACATCGTTGACCACGGCCGCCACGTGTACCCGCCCGTCCCCACCGCGTCGCGGCGGATCGAGGAAGTCGGCCGGCGTTTCCATCAGCCGGCGCAGCAGGGGTTCGAGCGAAGGACCAGTCGACATGCTCATGTTCCGAACTTGGCAAACACCTGGGTGGAAGGGCAGTCCCGGCAGACGGCGGCGGGCGTTGCGCGACGCCGTTGCGTCAGGCGCGCGCGCCACGAAGCGACGTCCTCGACCGTCTTCACGTCGGCGATCGGGATGCCATGGTCGTCCAGCGTGAAGCTGCACGATGCGATGCGACCGTGCTCGTCGATGAAAACCGTCGGACGAAGCGGCTCGCAGTCTTCGACGGCGATCGCGTGCCCGCGTGCCGTGGCCGACAGGCGATCCAGATACGGCTCGCTCGCGCTGACGCGCACGCCGCGCGACGCCATGCGTGCGACGAGCGCGGGAATGTCCCTGCGAAGCGCATCGACGTCTTCGCCGCGCAACGCCTGACCAGGGTGGAATTCGGGGCGATCGCGCCCGCCGAGCTGGTTGAAGGTGATCTCGTCCACGCCCCAGTCGGCCAGTCGATCGCACAGGTTCGCGAATTCGGGCAGCGTGTCGCGCATCAGCACCACGTTCGCGCGCAGACGCGGCGGCGAACGTTCCGGACGCAGTTCAGCCAGGCGCCGGACGCCATCGGCCAGGCGCGACCATCCACCCGGCCAGCCGCGCAGGCGCTCGTGCGTTCCGGCGAGCGCATCCACGCTGACCGTGACTTCGTCGAAGGCCGACACCATGGCCTGGGCAACGCCGGGGCGTTGCAACGTGGTGCCGTTGGTGGTCACGCTGACGCGAAGGCCGTGTCGTTCGCGAAGCCCGCGCGACAGCGCGAGGACGCCTTTCCAGAGCATCGGCTCGCCGCCCAGCCAACTGACCAGGACATCCTCACCCGTCGCTGCACGATGGGCACCGAGCAGCGCGCAGAAGCGTTCCACCTCGGCGGGATCCACCTGCACGCGCGGCATCGCCACGCGCCGGTCGTAGGCACAGAAGCCGCACGCGAGGTTGCAGGCGGTGGTCAGTCGCCAGAGCACGATCACGTTCGGACTCCGGCGCTCGCATCCGCATAGTGCCGACGACTGAAGTCGCGTGCGAACGCGAGCAGTTCGGCCATGTCGCGCACCGCGTGGATGTCCCATCCGGCCGTGCGAGCCCGCGCGAGGTCCGCCTGCCATCCCGCGCCCGTTGCGGCGCGGATGTGCGACGGTAGCGGGCTGTACAGGTTTAGCGCCATCGTGCCGCCGCCGCGGCCGGCCTGGAGCGCCTTCGCTGCGACATCCCAACCGCTGTTGCCGCGCTCGTCGTGCTCGAACATCGTGGTGATGCCATCGTCCGACAGATGCAGGATGTGCACCGCCCGATCCTGCGGCGTGCGCGCCGCATAGGTATCGCGCAGACGATGGATCGGGAATGCCGTCGCGCCGCCGAAGAAGCCGGTGAGCACGCGCAGGATCGCGTCCTCCGAACGCACGAATCCATCGGTGTGCATGACCTCGTGCTTGCCGCTCCACAGCGTCGCCTGCACGCGCGATCCCGCGCGCAACGCCGAGATCGCGATGACCGCGCCGGCCAGCGCGAGGTACGACGTCCGCTGCTGCGGGTTGGGCATCGAACCCGAGCTGTCGACGTACAGGTCCAGGTCGATCGGCTCCACCGATGGCTCGCGTGCCGGTGCGTCGCCGTAGGTGCGTTGCACCGTCGTCAGGCCCGGGATCACCTTCGGCGACTGCATCACGCTCTGCATCCAGTCCAGTGCATCGAGCGGATCGCCGGGATCCCACGGCTCCAGGCCTTCCGGCTGCGGCTCGGTTGCCTGCGGCTGGGGGCGCGCGGGAAACCGGATCAGGTGCGGCAGCGCGCGCTCGCGGTAGTAGCGCACCGCGATGTCGTGATCGTTCAGATCCAGGCCTGCCGCACGCAGGATCTCGCCGTACTCGAAAGGTTCGCGCGCCTGCCCGCTGCGATCCTGCGCCTTCTTGTCCACGGGCGCCTTCGATTTGACGTCACCGCCGGTGGGCTCTTCACCGGTGACGCGTGGATCCTGCGACGGATGCACCACCGGTGCGAGTTCATCGTCGTCCGCGCGATCCAGCCCGGCAGGCTGGCTGCCCTGCCCGGCATGGCGCGTGTCCATCAACGCCTCGACGCGTGGATCGCTCGCCTGCTCGACCAGATGCGGAAACACCAGCGTCGCGAAACGCGTGGCGCCGTCTAGCCAGTCGCCGGCATAGGCGCGGATCAGTCGCGCCCCGAGCCAGGCATCGCCGCGCAGCGCCGCATCGTCCACCGGGCCGCCGAGCAACCCGGGCGCCAGCTGCCACAGGTGTTCGTAGATGCCCATATACAGCGTCCACACCGGCGTGGACTCGGCGTGCGCATTGCCTTGCGCCAACCGGCGGTAGATCTCGTCCATGCGCAGGCCGCATTGCCGTTGCAGGCGATCGTTGATCAGCAGGTCAGTGTAGAGGTTGGCCATCATCGGCGCGTGCGCTTCCAGCGTCGGAAGCGCGCGACGCATGCGGGCCAGCAGGCGCGCATGGTCGGTGGCCGTCGCGGGAGCCAGCACGTGGTGGCCGATCTCGTGCGCGAGGATCTCCAGCGCCAGATCGCCCAGGCCATGATGCGCAACGCTTTGCAGGTCGATGACGACGCGCTGGTCAACCAGGCGAATCATCGCGAAGCTGCCCGTCAGCCCTTCCGCCGCAGCCTCGAAGTGGCTTTCGCACAAACGTGGATCCTGCAGGCGCGTGAAGCGGCTCCACGTCGCCAGCGCAGCGGGCCATGCTTCGCGCCAGGGGCGCAGCGCGTCGTTCGTGGGCGCGGGTTCGTTCACGGCCGGGCGGGTGCGACGCGGATGGTGTGCGACCACGGCGAGAACAACGCGACGCTGTCGGCACTGGCGACGGCCTTCATGCGATCGCCCGGCACCGGAAACGCGATCTGCGTGTCGTAGATGCGCGCACCCTGCGGCGTGATCGAAACCTCGCGCGCGGCCTCGGCGGAGGCTGCGGCAAATTCGCCCGACGACGCGGGCAGGACGACGGCGCCCATGGCATCGGCCACGATGAGGAAATGCCGGCCATCGCTTTGTGCGACGAAACCATCGCTGGCGACGCGCACCTCCGGCGGCGTCGCGAACGGCCCGCCGAGTCCGCTGAAACCGCCGACGGTGCGGCCTTGCGGATCCATCGCGCCGGTGACCGGATTCCACCAGCGCTGCGCCTGCAGGCGTTCGCGCAACTCCGGCCACGGCATCGAAGCCGAGCCTGCCGCCGCGGACGCAACCTCAGGCGCGAGGCGACCGGCATGATCCAGCGCGACTTCGCGCAGATGGGCCATGCCTGCGCGCCACGCGCACACCGCGCCCAGGCTGCGTAGCGATGCCACGTCCGGACAACGCGACGCGAGACTCGACGCGACGTCGATCCATTCGTCCACCCGCACGCCCGGCACGCTTCCGAGGCGCACGACTGCGTTGGTGATCGCGCCAAGCGCATCCACCGGGGATTGCGCGATCAATCGCGCCGCCGGCGTCGCCAACTGCTGCCATGCGCGATTCACCCACGGCAGTCGGGCCGATGGGCCGGCCAGTCCTTGTCCGACCAGGTCCAGGCCGATGTCGAAAGCCGCCTCCGCGACGCGCTCGACGCCGTCGCGGTCCACGCCTTCCACGGCGACGCAGACCGCGTCGATCTCGTGGCGGACGAAGGCGCCGAAGGCGGCGGTGTCGAGCGACGGCATCCGATGCCGCATTTCGGCCACGCGCTGATTGAGCGCGGTCCGCCGAGCAGCCAACACGCCGGCCAGCGAGGAGCACACCATCTCAGCGCGCCTGCAGCCAGTGCAGGTAATTGGTGTAGCGCTGGTGCAGGTACTTGAGCTTGAGCAAGTCGTCGTACAGATGCCCGTACAGTTTCCGCGCCTTCACCCGCTCCTCGATCACGCGTTCGATGCGCGCCAGCCTCGAACGCGTCTCGCGTTCGCTCACGCCCTCCAGTCCCTTCGAGAACTGCTCGGAAAGCTCGCCGACAGGATCGTTGCGGTCGAGGTCGAGCCGGTCGTACTCGGCATTGGACGCATCCAGCAGCCAGCGCAGCCAGCTCAGGCGATCGGTGCGGTAGGCGGCGTTCTCCGGCAATGCGAAGAACGGCGCGTCCAGGTCGGGCTGGAGCTTGTCGTTGAGGACGAACGGCAGGACGTGGCGCACGTCGTCCAGCGCCACCGTGGCGTTGCCGCGGAAGTACGCCAGTGCCTTGGCGAACACGAGCAGCGTCATCAGGTTGCGCACCGACAGGCCGTTGCGCGTCTGGCAGCCCAGGTCCTTCATGCGGTCGCGGCCGCTCTCGGCGGCGGTGACCTGCGCCCAGTCGGCGCCGGCCAGGCGCGCCGTGTCCTTGGTGAGGTATTCGAACTGCGCGCCCGCGGTTTCCATCAGTTCGAACTGGCTGCAGAAGAACTCGATGCGGCGCCGGACATCGTGCGGCACTTCGACCGCGCGGATTTCCTCCACCAGGCGATCGCCTTCGGCTTCGGTGAACACGATGTCGCGCGGCACGACTTCTTCCGGGCGGATGTTCTCCTCGATCCGCACCAGCATGTCGTCGAGGAAGCGCGGATTGAACGCCAGCGCCTGCACGACGACGTCGATGCGATCGCGCAGCGCCTCGATCACCTGGTACGTGCCGCCACCGCGGTCGTCATTGGCGGTGAGGTACCAGGCCGACTCCGGGCATTCGTAGACGTGGTTGAGGATCTCGGCGTAGTTGTCGCCCATCACCGTGAGCAGCGCGCTTTGCGTGCGCGTCGGGATGCGGTTGTATTCGTCGATGATCTTGACCCGCATCGACAGCCACTTGCGCCAGGCGATGCGGATGTCGCCCATGTCCTGCGCCGCGACCAGATCGGCGGGCAACGGATTTCCCAGCAGGTCGGCGATGGTCATCTGCGGATGGCCATGCTGCATCGCGCGGCGCACCTCGCGCACCGGATACCCGGCAAGCACGCCCATCAGGATGGCGCTGGCGGTCTTGCCGCGTCCGGGGCCCCCGACGAACAGGCACTTGCGCCGGGTGGCAAACGTGAGCAGCGGCATGAGCACGTAGCTGGAGTAACTCTGCGCCGAAGGCAGCGTCAGCGTGCGGCGGCTGTCGCCCACGCTGAACGAGGCCGACGGGCCGTCGTGGTACTCGATGTCGTAGTGCGGACTGATGATCGCGTTGTTGACGATCCAGAAGTACGCCTGGCGCAGCTTCTCGTCGAGCGGCACGGCCTGCTCGGACACGTCGGTCGCGGTGCGCACCGGCCCTTCGTACAACTCCGCCACATCGAACGTCCGCGGCGCCGGCTCGTGCCTGGGATTGGTGGGTGCCTGCGATACACGCTGAAACAGATTGAACGGCGACACTCGATTCCCCCGGTCGTAAGCCCCTGTCGCATTGTACGGGCGTCCGGGCGCGACGACAGGCGGCGTCGCCGGCAAGTCAGGGGCGGGCGTCGATGCCGACGGCCGAAGCCGCGACGGGCGCGGGGGTGTAGACGGCTTCGAGCGGCGTGGCGAGCGACTCGAAGCCGCCGTGGAGGTGCGCGCGTTGCGCCACCACGAACGGCGTCACGTCTTCGATCGAAAGCAGTTCGCGCTCGCCGTAGCGCCGGAGGGCATCGCCTCGAAGCCCCAGCTGCACCGCACGCCGTTCAAGCGCGCGGCCCGACGGGTCGTGATCGGGGTCCCACTGCAACCGCACGTCGGAGCCGGCGACCGCTCGCTGCCAGTCGTCGCGCGAGGGATAACGCGAGGCGTCGTACGTGGACGGCACGGCCTGACGCAGCAACTCATCGAAGAACGTGCGCCGAAGGCGAATCGCCAGCACGCGTTCCTGCCCTTCCTTGGTGGCCCAGCCGCAGCGATACATCATCCAGAGGAAATTCGGCTTGATCCAGCTCATCCGCGAGTAACTGAACTCGCCGCCAAAGCGCTGGTTCGCCACGGCGAACTCCGCGATGGCAGGCCGATACGCCTGGTAGACACGGATGGCCTCGTCATCGAACTGCGCGAGGACGTGGGGTCCTTCGACCGGCCAAGACGCCGATTGTTCTGCGTAGGGTGCGCTCGTCATCGGGTGATGCTAAACGACCCCTGGCGCCGAAACGGCTGATCGCCTGCAACACGCCGTCCCTCGTGAGCTGCGCGGATTCCCTCATACCTCCCGCTGCCGCGATTCGTCGATTGTGCGAATGTCCGCTTCGGGTCGAAAGCGGACATTAGCACCGCCGAGGTAGGCGCAAGCGGTACAGCGTGCCTACTTCGGGACGAACTCGTCACGTTCGCAAATTTCGGTGCCGGGCACGGGTTGGTACGCGTCCCGCTCGCTTTGAGCAACCGGATCGAACTGGCTTGACGCTGTAGGCGCGAGGAGACGTCGCAGCTCGCCGAAGCGACGCTCGCCTTCGACCACTTCGTCCTGCGACATCATCAACCGCAATCCCTTGGTTTCGGCCTGCAGTCCGAGGGCACTGATGCTTGCGGACGTGGTTTCACGCTGCAATTGTTCCGCCAGCATGTAATACGCCAGGGACTGCGCCGCGTCTGGCTGCACTGCCTGCCGCAGCAGTGGCGTCCGGTCCGGCCCGGTCATGCGAGGTGCGTAAGCCCGTGCGAGCATCAGGTTCGCCTGCAAGTGTCCGCTCTGCGCCACACGCTTCGTCACTTCCGCGGCATCGCGACGAAAGACCATCAGCTCATCCAGAGTGTCGAGTAGTCGATCCGGGCGGAATGCAAGACCGGACCCATAGTGCAGCATGGAAGGAAGATGGCCGCGCATCGCCGCCCTCCGCCACATGGCAACGCTTTCGGAGGGAGAAAGTGCGGGCATTCCTTCGCAGTACTCTTTGCGGACCTTCGCCAACTCCGCCATGGTCTGGAGCACATCGTTCTTGTTCAGTGCGGCCACCTGGTCCGCATTGATGCGTGCCGCCATCTGCCCCATGCGATGGCTAAAAGCTTCCGAACCCGCACAGAATTCCAGCTCCCGTGCCAGCTGGCAGGTAGCCTGGGCATCGCCGGCATCCACGCGACTACGCAGTTGCTGCACCGCCTCACGCGCGGTGGCGGCCCGGGGCAGCGCTCGCGCGCTCGCGAGGAGAGATGCGCTGTCCGGGCGGGGAGCTTCTTGAATCTGAGGCAGGGCGCGAGCCTGCGCAGTGTTAGACGGCTCACTGTCCTGTCTGCAGGACATAAGTGGCAGCAACAAGACAATTCCAAAAGTCGCCTTCTTCATCCATGGCTCCTGTACGCGAATCCAGTCTTCACTGCAGCCCGAGCTTGTCATCGCGACGGCGAGTCATAAAGGCACACCGCTGAGATCGCGCGCTCCTGGAACCGGCTGTTTGCCGAGACGGTCCGATGTCCGCTATCGGCCATTAGCGGACGCTCGTAGGGGCAAAGCTGGCTAGCGCCGGAATGTACTGAAAAATGCTTTGTGAGCCAGCCAAATGACTAGCGGTGCAGCGAGCAGAACAATCGCAGTGGCCACATCCCCAAAATCGGACACCCACGCCCTTGGTCTAGCCGCTTGGTGAATGGTCGGAGCAGCCGCGTACCGCACACCTGCGCCCCAGAGCGCCGCTACTGTAGCAGCAAGCGTGATGATGAGTCCTACAAGGGACGGAAAATGTACCTGTCGTTTCATTTTACCCGCCTCTTACCACCGACTCGGTCGCCAGTTTAAGTCCGCAATCGGCCAGACGCGGACGTTGCCTGTCGACGCGACCTCACGGTGCGTGCCCACGCCCCGGCGACCGTTCCAACAAGCGCCGCGAACACGACCAGCAGCCACTCGATCAGCACCATGAGCGGCGGTGCCGCACTCCATGCCGATAAGGCGAGGCCGATAAGGATCGAGACGAGCGTGTACACGCTGAGTGTCGTGAAGGCATGTCGGAGGGACTCGGTGAGACTTTGCGTTGCGACTGCGAAGAACAGGATCGCCACCGCGAAGGTGAAAGCGACATTGCCAGCCGCCCAAGTGCGGAAAGCCCCTGCTGGATCGCCATTTGGGGAAGCGCCTTCGAAGAGGCCGATGACGAAACCTATGGCGACGACGCACAGCGAGTGCCTTACCGCGATTTTCAAGCGCACTGCGTCTCCTTAACGTCCGCTTCGGGTCGAAAGCGGACATTAGCACCCCGGCTGCCGGCCGTCCCGGCCGGGCGTCCGCTATCGGCCACTAGCAGACTAGTCGTCCGGTTTGCTGGTGCTAATGTCCGGTTTTGGTCGGCGACTCAGGGTCGGCGGAGAGTCGGGGGCAAGGATGAAACACACGTACAGCCCGGAACACGCGCCTAGGTACCTGCGGGTGATGGAAGTCTTTGATGACGCGGCCAAGGCGATCCCTGAGGAGCTCTTCAAGTGGCTCGCTTGGGGATCGGGCATCGCTGCCTTGAGGATCGTGGAACAGAAAACTGCTGCGGCATGGCTCGTATGGCTTTGGCCAATCCTGCTCTTCATCCTCGTTTGGCGCATTCAATGGTTCATCGGCAGAAAGCTCCGCTTCCCCGAGGAGAAGCAGCCAGACGGCTCCGTCGTCGTGACCTTTTCGGCACCGCGCCTCCTGCTAGCGCTTGCAATGTCCGCGGCGTCGTGGTGGTTCATCATTGCGCTGTCGAATGCAATCACTGATGCGGGGTTGGTCGTGGCGAAGTCGCAACAGACAGCTACAGCTTCACAGCCCCGTCCTTTTAGGCCCGCGCCGTTGAAGCCAACGCCGAAGCCCGAGCCGGAGGCGCTCCTACCGTCGCATGAGAGTACTCCGGAGGCCCCGAAATCTTCTATGGAACCGAAGCGGAGTTAGTGCTGTCGGACGGGCCGGTGCCATGTCCGCTATCGGCCAGGAGCGACGTTGCTTTATTGCCCTCTCCTCAAGGAACGCATGCGACCTCGATGGTCTCGACATTCCCGGATTCCACGGTGAATTCGAGCCAGCAACCGTCATTGAAGACGAGCCCTTTGGACACACCATCGACTTGCTCGACCTTCATCGCGGGACCATAGATGTGCTGGATATCCGCCAAACTCATGCCTGGGCACGCGCCCGCCGGCGTGCAAAAACGACTGCTGGACGCGAACAGGCGCCCAACGCCCTGCTCATCAAGTTCGATGGTGAGGCCGGGGTACGCAAGGCCGGTGGGAAGGTAATCGGTGGTCGCGCTGACGCTGCGTCTTTCCGGCTTTCCAAGGATCCTCAGCACCGACGCTTCCGACTGCCCCAGCCTGATGCCACCGACGCCCAGCTCGTATCTCGCGTCGGACAACGGCCCCAGTGCAGCTTACACAAACAGGACGGCAAGTTTCATTTATCCCTCCCCAGGCGCCCCGTGTCTGCTTCGGGTCGGAAGCGGACATTAACACCGGTACGCAGGGACCCACACGATGGCCCCATCAGCCCCACTGCATGCGCGGCAGCGGCTTAGCGCCCCGCAATGGCGGGCGTGACTCGTCCAAGGTCCGCATGTGACGACAACCTTTACGGACGTCCATCAAAGGTTGGCGCAAAACGACAATCTTTGATGGATCCCGCAATGAGACTTCGATGGAATGCGGAATGGTGGGCCCACCAGGATTCGAACCTGGAACCAAGGGATTATGAGTCCCCTGCTCTAACCGTTGAGCTATAGGCCCGTGGGCTGCGGAGTTTAGCAGCCGGCGGGGGTGGGTCGGGCGCGCGGGAGTCGCACCTGCGCGCTGGTCGCGTTCCCCGGGTGCGCTTCGTCACCCGGGCTGCAGGAGCAGGGATCGCGATGACGCGGCGGAGTCGCGCCGAGTCCCGTGCGACTTCATCGTGTGGACATCGAGTACGGACGCTGCTTCGGATCCGTCGCCCACGCCTTGTTCGGCTGCGCCTGCATGGTGAAGCGCAGCTCGCCGCCGGCCATGAGTTCCTCGTGACGCACGAAGGCACGGTCCAGCGGTCTGCCGTTGAGCGTCGCGCTTCCGATGTAGAGGTGCGCGTCGTCCAGGCCGTCGGCGATCACGGTGAAGCGCTTGCCGTTGGGCAGGTTCAGCGTGGCGCGCGGCAGGAACGGGCGGCCGATGACGTACTCGTTGCTGCCCGGCGCCACCGGGTAGAAACCCAGCGCGGTGAACACGTACCACGCCGACATCTGGCCGAGGTCGTCGTTGCCGGCGAGGCCATCCGGACGCGGCGCGTACTGCGTCTTCATGATGTGGCCCAGGCGCGCCTGCGTGCGCCATGGCTGGCCGGCGTACGCATACAGGTACGCGACGTGATGGCTCGGCTCGTTGCCGTGCGCGTACCAGCCGATGAGGCCGGTGATGTCTTCCATGTGTTCGAAGATCTTCGGATCGACCTTCGCGTCGAACACGGCGTCCAGGCGCGCGAGCAGCTGGTCTTCGCCGCCGTGCGCCTTCGCGAGGCCCGCGACGTCCTGCGGCACGTACCACGAGTACTGCCACGCGTTGCCTTCGGTGTAGTCGGTGCCGTAGCCGCTGGCGCTGGGATCGAACGGTTCGCGGAAACTGCCGTCGCGCTTGCGCGCGCGCATGAAACCGGTGGATGGATCGAACGCGTGCTTCCAGTTCCCGGCGCGCTTTTCGAATTGCGATGCTACGTCCTTGCGGCCCATCGCGTCGGCCATGCGCGCGATGGTCCAGTCGTCGAATGCGTATTCCAGCGTTTTCGACGCGGCTTCGCCTTCCTCGTCGATCGGCACGTAGCCCAGCTGCATGTACTGCGCGATGCCGTCGTACGGGCCGTAACTGGCGCTGGCGACCATCGCGTCGAGCGCCTCGTTCGCGTCGAATCCGCGAATGCCCTTCATGTATGCATCGCTGATCACCGGCACCGCGTGATAGCCGATCATGCACCACGTTTCCAGGCCATGGAACGACCACACCGGCAGCACGCCGTACGGGCTATGGCGATGCGAGGCGAGCAGCGAATTGACGAAGTCGCTGTTGCGCTGCTCCGGCTGCACCAGCGTGAGCAGCGGATGCAACGCGCGGTACGTGTCCCACAGCGAGAACGTCGAGTAGTTCGTGAAGCCCTTCGCCTGGTGCACGGCGTTGTCGGGGCCGCGATAGCGACCGTCGGCATCCATGAACAGCGACGGCCCCATCAGCGTGTGGTACAGCGCGGTGTAGACGCTGCGGCGCATCGGCTCGGGCGCATCGACGTCGAGCGCGCCGAGCGCCTGCGTCCACTGCGCCTTCGCCTCGCTGCGAACGGCGTCAAAGTCGAAACCGGGCACTTCGGCGTCGAGGTTCGCGATCGCGCCCTCCTCGCTCACTGGCGAGATGGCGACCTTCACGACCATCGTTTCGCCCTGCGCATCCTTGAAATCCAGCGCGCCGACGAGCTGGCGTCCTTCGATCTGCGCACGCTGGCGCGGGTCCTTCTCGCCAGGCGGCGGGAAGCCCTTGTAGACCACATTCTCTTCGGTGTCGTGGAACTGATGTCCGCTGACAGGTTTGGAGAATCGCATCGCGAAGTACAGCTGACGCCCCGGCGCCCAGCCGCGCGTTTCGCGGAAACCGGTGAGCGTGCCATCCGGACGCAGCCGCATGCGCGACCACAGCACCTTGCCTGGATAGTCGTACATGCTCGTGCGCAGATCGACGAGCACGTGCGCGGGCTTGCCCTTCGGGAAGCGATAGCGATGCACGCCGACGCGCGGACTCGCGGTGAGTTCGGCGCGGATGCCGTAGTCCTGCAGCGTCACGGCGTAATAGCCGGGCTCGGCCTTCTCGTCCTTGTGATCGAAGCGCGACGTGTAGCCGCTACCGGGCTTGTCGACGTCGCCGCGTTCGAGCTTCACCTCGCCGGCGATGGGCATCACCAGCACGTCGCCGAGATCGGAATGGCCGGTGCCTGAGAAGTGCGTGTGCGAGAAACCGACGATGGTGTGGTCGTCATACCGATAGCCCGCCGCCCAGCCATAGCCTTCCTTGCGCGATTTGATCTGCGTGTCGGGGCTCAGCTGCACCATGCCAAAGGGGACCGTCGCGCCGGGGAAGGTGTGGCCTTCTCCGCCGGTGCCGATGAAGGGGTCCACCGAGGCGAAGGCCTTCGCGCCCGCGCTGCCGTCGGGCGTCGCCGCGGCGGCCAGCCCGCCGGCCAGGCAGAGGGCCGCGCCGGCCAGGCGCAGGGAATGGGAACGGGCACGACGGGACATGGGCGCTCCTGTTCGGATCAATTTGGATCGTTCTAAACGGCGGACCCTAGCACGACGCCGGCGGAAATCTCATGTTGCATCGCAAGATTGCGTCCGGGCGCCCGGCCCAGCAGGATGCGCGGTTTAGAACGATCCAAATGCCGGAGCCGAGCCCCATGAGCGCCCCCGCCGCACGCGGACGCGTGACGCTGACCGACATCGCGCAGGCCTGCGAGCTGTCCCGCGCGACGGTGTCGCTGGTGCTGCGCGGCAGCCCGCTGGTCAACGCCGACACGCGCGCGCGGGTGGAAGCCGAACTCAAGCGGCAGGGCTACGTCTATCACCGCGGTGCGGCGAACCTGCGGCGCAAGGTGTCCTCGACCATCGCGCTGGTGATCAACGACCTGTCGAATCCGTTCTTCGCCGAATTCGCCGCGGGCGTCGACGAGGCGCTTGCCGCGGCCGGCTACGTGACGCTGCTGGGCAGCACGGGCGAATCCAGCGAACGCCAGCAGGCGGTGCTCACCTCGCTGCTCGAACACGATCCGGCCGGCATCATCCTCTCGCCCGCCGAGGGCAGCGATGCGGCGCGATTGCGCCCGCTGCTCGCGTCGCGCACGCCGATGCTGGTGTTCAACCGCACGCTGGGCGAGGAGTGGGATTACCTCGCGCTCGACAACGCGCATGGCGCGCGCCTCGCTACGCAGCACCTGCTTTCGCAAGGGCATCGCCGCATCGCGTTCTTCGGCGGACATGGCGATTCCAGTTCGTGCTTCGAACGACGCGAAGGCTGGCGCGCCGCGCTCGCCGACGCAGGCGTGACGCCGGAGCCGCAGTGGATCGTCGAATGCGCGCCGACGCGACTGGAAGCGGCGCGGCAGACGGGCGCGTTGTTCGTGCGCGATCCCGCGCCGACGGCGGCGGTCTGCTACAACGACGCGGTCGCGCTCGGCCTTATCGCAGGCCTTTCCACGCGGGGCCGGCGCGCCGGACACGACTTCGCCGTCACCGGATTCGACGACATTCCCGAAGCGTCGGTGAGCGCGCCGCCGTTGACGACGGTCGCGGTCGATCCGCGCGCACGCGGACGGCAGGCGGCGGAGCTGATCCTGCAACGCCTGCGCGAACCGTCGACGCTCGCCACCACCACCATCGCCCCCGTGCGCCTGCATGCGCGCGCGAGCAGCCAGTTCACCCTGCCCGGAGACGCCGCATGAGCGGTCGACCGCTGTCCAACGGCACCGCGATCGCGGTGCTCACGATGATCTTCTTCACCTGGGGCGCGCTGACGAGCCTCAACGACGTGCTGATCCCGCACCTGAAAGCCGTGTTCGAGATGAACTACGCGCAGACGATGCTGATCCAGTTCACCTTCTTCAGCACGTACCTGCTGATGTCGGTTCCGGCGGGGAAAGTGGTCGCGATCGCCGGCTACAAGCGCAGCATCGTGATCGGTCTGTGCGTGGCGGGCGTGGGCGCGCTGACGTTCTTCCCGGCGGCGAAGATCCCGTCGTATCCGCTGTTCCTGTTCGCGCTGTTCGTGCTCGCCAGCGGCATCACGCTGCTGCAGGTGTCGGCAAATCCGTACATCGCACTGCTGGGCGACGCGCAGACGGCGTCGAGCCGGCTGACGCTGGCGCAGGCGTTGAACTCGGCCGGGCACACGCTCGCGCCATTGCTGATCGGGCCGCTGATTCTTTCCGTCGCCGTGATCGGCAGCGCGGATCTGGCCTTGATGCCGGAAGCGCAGCAGACGGCGTATCGCGTCGCCCAGTCCGAATCGGTGCAGTTGCCGTACCTGGGCATCGCGGCGGGGCTGTTCGTGCTGGCGCTGCTGGTGGTGCTGTTCCGCCTGCCCGCGCTGACGGAAGCGACCGAACGCGCCGACCATCAGCGCCACACGTTCGGCGAGGTACTGCGCCATCGTCACCTGCGCTTCGGCGTGGTCGGCATCTTCGTGTACGTCGGCGCGGAAGTGGCGATCGGCAGCTTCCTGATCAACTACATCAGCGATCCGCGCATCGGCGCGCTCGACGAAGCCACCGCCACGCGTTACGTCGCGTGGTACTGGGGCCTGGCGATGGCGGGGCGCTTCATCGGCTCGTTCCTGCTCCGCCGAATCGAACCGCGCGTGCTGCTGGGCTTCTTCGCGATCGGGGCAATGGCGCTGCTCGCGACGACGATGCTCAGCGAGGGCCGCACTGCCGTGTGGAGCGTGGTCGCGATCGGGCTGTTCAACTCGATCATGTTCCCGACCATCTTCACGCTCGGCATCGACGGCCTCGGCCCGCTGACGAGCAAGGCGTCGAGCCTACTGGTGATGGCCATCGTCGGCGGCGCGGTGGTGCCGCTGCTGCAGGGCGTGCTGGCCGATCGCATCGGCGTGCAGATGGCGTTCGTGCTGCCGCTGGTGTGCTATGCGTTCGTCGCCTGGTACGGATTCCGTGGCGCGCGGCGCGTGCATGCAGACGCCGTGGCGGTCCCGGTGGCGCAGCCATGATCGCCGCGGTGAAACGCGACGCCATCGTCTGCTTCGGCGAGGCGCTGATCGACTTCCTCGCGCTGCCCGCATTGCCCGGGCAGCCGCGCCATTTCGTCGAGTTCGCCGGCGGCGCGCCGGCCAACGTCAGCGCGGCGGTCGCGCGCCAGGGCGGCAATGCGCGCTTCGTCGGCATGCTCGGCGTGGATATGTTCGGCGAGTTCCTGATGTCGCAGCTGCGCGCGTTCGACGTGGACACGCGCTTCGCGGTGCACACCAGCCAGGCGCGCACGGCACTGGCGTTCGTTTCGCTCGACGAGGAAGGCGAACGCAGCTTCAGCTTCTATCGTCCGCCTGCGGCCGACCTGCTGTTCCGCGTGGAGCACTACCGCAGCGAATGCTTCGTCGACGCGGCCGTGATGCACGTGTGCTCCAACAGCCTGACGGAGCCGGAAATCGCGCAGACCACCGTCGCCGGCATGCAGCTGGCGCGCGAGCACGGCGCGCTGGTGAGCATGGACCTCAACCTGCGGCCATCGCTGTGGCCGGAAGGCAGCGACCCGGCGCCGCGCCTGTGGCAGGCGCTGGCGGAGGCCGATGTGATCAAGCTGTGCCGCAGCGAAGCGGATTTCCTGATCCGTCGCGCCGGCCATCACGACGCGATGCTGCAACGGCTGTGGCAAGGGCATGCGCGGCTGGTGCTCATCACCGACGGCGGCAAGCCGATCCGCTGGCATACGCGCGATGCGCAGGGCGAAGTGCCGGCGTTCCGCGTGTCGGCGGTGGACACGACCGCCGCGGGCGACGCGTTCGTCGCGGGCCTGCTGCTGCGGCTCGTCCAGCGCGGCGTGAGCGCCGACACCTTCGACGACTGGCTCGGCGATGCCGCCGCCATCGCCGACGCATTGCGGAACGCCGCCGCCGCGGGCGCACTCGCGGCGACGAAGCATGGCGCCTTCGCCGCGATGCCGCGTCGCGAAGACATCGAACAACTGCTGCGAGACCAACCATGACGACTCCGACCGGGACGGCCACGCCCGAGTTCCGCAGCGAATCCTTCCTGCGCGCGCACATCGCCGACACGATGGCGTTCTATCACCCGCGCGCGATCGATCCGGCCGGCGGCTTCTTCCACTACTTCCGCGACGACGGCAGCGTTTACGACGCCTCGCATCGCCACCTCGTGAGCAGCACGCGCTTCGTCTTCAACTACGCGATGGCGGCGCGCGAGTTCGGCAATGCCGAGTATCGCGACGCCGCCCGCCACGGGCTGCGCTATCTGCGCGAGGTGCATCGCGATGCGCGCACCGGCGGCTATGCGTGGACGATCCGCGACGGCATCGCCGAGGACCGCACGAATCACTGCTATGGCGTCGCGTTCGTGCTGCTCGCGTACTCGACCGCGCTGAAGGCGGGCATCGAAGAGGTTCTTCCGTGGATCGACGAGACGTGGAACCTTCTGGAGTCGCGCTTCTGGGATGCGGACGCTGGGCTGTATCGCGACGAAGCCGATGCGCAATGGACCTTCTCCGACTACCGCGGCCAGAACGCGAACATGCACATGTGCGAGGCGATGCTCGCGGCGTATGAAGCGACGCGGGATTCGCGCTTCCTCGATCGCGCGCTCGTGCTCGCCGACCACATGACGCGACGCCAGGCGGCCAAGGCCGAGGGGCTCGTGTGGGAGCACTACGATCGCGAGTGGAACGTCGACTGGGATTACCACCGCGACGATCCGAAACACCTCTTCCGGCCATGGGGTTACCAGCCGGGGCATCAGACCGAGTGGGCGAAGTTGCTGGTGATCCTCGACCGCCATCTGCGCGAGCGCGGCATGCCGGCGGATTGGACTATCGCGACGGCGCGGCATCTGTTCGACGTCGCCGTGCAGCGCGCGTGGGACGCGGAGTCCGGTGGCCTCTGCTACGGCTTTGGCCTGGGGCCTGAGTTCGCCGTGTGCGACGACGACAAGTACTTCTGGGTGCAAGCCGAGTCGCTGGCTGCGGCGGCGCGATTGGCCGAGGCGACGGGCGAGGCACGCTACTGGCAATGGTACGAGCGGCTGTGGGGGTATTCGTGGACGCATTTCGTCGATCACGAACACGGCGCGTGGTATCGCATCCTCGATCGCCGCAATCGCAAGTACAGCGACGAGAAGAGTCCGGCCGGCAAGACCGATTACCACACCATGGGCGCCTGCTACGACGTCCTCACCGTTTTGCGCAACCGCGGAGAACACTGATGCGACTGCACGCTGCGTTGTTGTCCCTGCTGCTGGTGTCCACGCCCGACGTGGCGGCCGAGTCCCCGAACGCGACCGCGCCTGTCGCCTTCACCGATGCGCGGGCCGCACGCAGCGCGGAGGAAGTGAGGGCGCAGTTCCTGCACGCGTGGCGCGGCTATCGCGAGTACGCATGGGGCCACGACGCGCTCAAGCCGCTCAGCAACACGCCGTCGGACTGGTATGGCGAACCGCTGCTGATGACGCCGGTCGATGCGCTCGACACGATGATCCTGATGGGGCTGGATCGCGAGGCAGACGAGGCGCGCGAACTGATCGCGACGAAGCTGTCGTTCGATCGCGACCTGGACGTGAAGCACTTCGAAGTCGTGATCCGGCTGCTCGGTGGCTTGCTGTCCAGCTACCAGATGACGAACGACAAACGGCTGCTCGACCTGGCCGAAGACCTCGGCACGCGCCTGCTGCCGGCGTTCGATTCGCCCACCGGTCTACCCTATGTGTACGTCAACCTGCGCACGGGCAAGGCGCACGGCAACGAGAGCAATCCCGCCGAAGCCGGCACGCTGCTGCTGGAGTACGGCACGCTGAGCAAGCTGACCGGCAACCCGGTGTTCTATGAGAAGGCCAAGCGCGCGCTCGTGGAAACCTACAAGCGGCGCTCGAAAATCGGCCTGGTCGGCGAGCGTTTCGACGTCACCACGGGCGAGTGGACGAACAAGCGCAGCCACGTCGGCGCGCGCATCGACTCGTACTACGAGTACCTGTGGAAGTGCTGGACGCTGTTCGGCGATGAGGACTGCCACGCGATGTGGAAGGAGAGCATCGCCGCGGCCAACCGCTATTACCCGGAAGAAGTCGACGGCGCGCTGTGGGTGGGCCACGTCGACATGGACAGCGGCGAACGCGTGGCCAGCCGCTACGGCGCGCTCGATGCGTTCTGGCCGGGCCTGCTGGCGCTGTCGGGCGATGTCGCGCAGGCGCGCCGCCTGCAGGATTCGTCGTTCAAGATGTGGCGCAAGTGGGGCATCGAGCCGGAGGCGTACGACTACCGCAAGGGCGAAGTGACGTCGGCGGGGTATCCGCTACGCCCGGAGATCATCGAATCGGCGTGGTACCTGCACCGCCTCACTGGCGATGCGAAGTACCGCGCGATGGGCCGAGAGATGTTCGACGACTTCGTCCGCTACACGCGCACCGATTCGGGCTTCGCGGCGCTCGACAGCGTGATCACGAAGGACAAGGACGACGACATGGAGAGCTTCGTCCTCGCCGAGACCTTCAAGTATTTCTACCTGCTGTTCGCGCCGCCGGAAACGCTGGACCCGGCGAAGGTCGTGCTGACCACCGAAGCGCACCCGCTGCGGCGGACGTGGTGAGGATCACCCGATCACACCGGCCAGCGCGAGCGCGATGACGATCGGCACCAGCACCACCAGCACGGCGAGGCAGCACAGCAGCCCAACGCCGACGGCGCGCCAGTTCGAGTAGGTGCGATCGCTCGCCTCGTACTCCGCGATGCGGTCGCCCTGGAAACGCTTCGCGATATGCGAGGCGACCAGCAGCTGCGGGATCGTGAAGACCATCGCCGGCACGTTCTCGGGCAGGACGTATACGAGTGCGAGAACGAGCGCGCACGCAATCGCACCGTAGGTCAGTGCCTGGCGCGCACGCGCGTGATCGCCCAGCGCGCGGTAGTTGCGCGACATCAGCCACCCGGTCGCCAGAGGCGTACCCATGAACGTGCCCAGCACGATGCCCGAGACCCGGTACAGCCGGGCGGCTGCCGCGGGCACCGCGACTGCCACCGACGCGGTGGCCGGGCTGCGGTACGGATTCGTGTCTTCCATCGGATTCCCCATGCATGGCCGCCCCCGCGGCCGGATCCGAGCTTGCCGCCAGCGCATGCTGCTGACAGCACGCTGTCAGTCTCTCCCGCCCATGCTGGGCGTCCCAACCGAAGGAACCTCGCATGGACACGAAGACCAACGACATCGCCGCAGTCGCCAACCGCCTCGTCGAACTCTGCCGCACCGGCCAGTACGACCAGGCGCAGCAGGAGCTGTACGCCGAGGATGCCGTCAGCATCGAAGGCACCGGCCAGGACGCGGAATCGATCGCGCGCGGTATGGCGGCGATCCGCGAGAAGGGCAAGCAGTGGGCCGACAACCTCGTCGAGGTGCACGGCGGCAGCGTGAGCGACCCGGTCATCGCCGATGGCTGGTTCAGTGTCGCGATGGGACTGGACGCGACCTACAAGGACATGGGCCGCGTGGCGATGAAGGAGATCGCGGTGTACCAGGTGCGCGACGGCAAGATCACGCACGAACAGTTTTTCTACAACACCGACAAGCCGTAACGCAGCGGGCCGGGCCGACCGCCCCGCGGAGGTCGCCATGAACGCGAAGTCGACCACGCCTTCCACGAACAATGGCTGGAAGACCTGCAGCCGCGGTCACAAGTACCGCGGCACCGGACCCTGTCCTATCTGCTGGCCTGGCGGCGCGGGAAAGCGCGCATCGAAAACGACGAAGCCCCGCTGAGCGGGGCTTCGTGGTGACACATCGGCGGTGTTGCCGCGTCAGTCGATGTCGAGGAACGAACGCAGCTGTTCCGAACGGCTCGGGTGACGCAGCTTGCGCAGCGCCTTGGCCTCGATCTGGCGGATGCGCTCGCGCGTGACGTCGAACTGCTTGCCGACCTCTTCCAGCGTGTGGTCGGTGTTCATGTCGATGCCGAAGCGCATGCGCAGCACCTTGGCTTCGCGCGGCGTGAGGCCTGCGAGGACATCGCGCACGGTCTCGGTCAGGTTGATGTTGGTGGTCGCCTCGACCGGGGACTCGATGTTCGTGTCCTCGATGAAATCGCCCAGATGGGAATCCTCGTCGTCGCCGATCGGAGTTTCCATCGAGATCGGTTCCTTGGCGATCTTCATGACCTTCCGGATCTTGTCCTCCGGCATGTCCATTTCCTTCGCCAGCTCTTCCGGAGTCGCTTCGCGGCCGTACTGCTGCAGCATCTGGCGGCTGATGCGGTTGAGCTTGTTGATCGTCTCGATCATGTGCACCGGGATACGGATGGTGCGCGCCTGGTCGGCGATCGAACGCGTGATGGCCTGGCGGATCCACCACGTGGCGTAGGTCGAGAACTTGAAGCCGCGACGGAACTCGAACTTGTCCACCGCCTTCATCAGGCCGATGTTGCCTTCCTGGATCAGGTCGAGGAACTGCAGGCCGCGGTTGGTGTACTTCTTGGCGATGGAGATCACCAGGCGCAGGTTCGCCTCGACCATCTCCTTCTTCGCCTTGCGCGCCTTCGCCTCGCCGTAGGCCATCTGGCGGGAGATGTCCTTGATGTCGGCCAGGGTCAGGTAGGAGGCCTTCTCGATCTCCATCGTCGCCTGCTGCTCGGCGATGATCTGGTCCTTCACCTCGCGCAGGCCCGACGACCACTTCTGCTTGCGCTTGAGCAGCTCGTCCACCCATTCCAGGTTGGTCTGGTTGCCTTCCCAGGCGCGGATGAAGTCCTTGCGCGGCATCTTGGCGACGCGCGTGGACAGGTCGAGGATGCGGCGCTCGTGGTCCTTGATGCCGTTGACGACCTCGCGCATGTTCCTGACCAGCACGTCGGTCAGCGGCAGCGGCAGCTTGAAGGTGACGAACACCGCGGCCATGTCCTCGCGCAGCTTCAGCACCGACTTGTGCGCCGGGCCGTGCTTGGCGTAGGCCTTGAGGAACTTCTGGTAGTTGTCGGCCAGGGATTCCATGCGCGCGGCGACTTCGACCGGATCCGGACCGGTCGCCACTTCCTCGGTGTCGCCGTCGGCGACGTCGTCCTCGTCCTCGTCGGCCTCGGCGTCGCTGTCCACGGCTTCGGCGACCACCGGTGCCGGCGGCTCGGGCGTTTCGTCCAGATGGTCGTTGAAGCCGACGATGATCTCGGCCAGGCGCTTCTTGCCGGCCTTGTGCTGTTCGTAGTCCTCGAGGATCGACGCGATCGTCGCCGGGAACACGCCCAGCGAGGCCTGCACCTGGCCGAGGCCTTCCTCGATGCGCTTGGCGATGGCGATCTCGCCCTCGCGGGTGAGCAGTTCGACCGTGCCCATCTCGCGCATGTACATGCGCACCGGGTCGGTCGTGCGACCGCCTTCGCCGTCGAGCGCGGTCAGCGCGGCGGCGGCTTCTTCGGCGGCGGTGTCGTCGACTTCACGGTTGCCCGTGCCGCCGTCGGCGAGCAGCAGCGTTTCGGCGTCGGGGGCCACTTCGTGGACCTCGATGCCCATGCCGTTGATCATGCCGATGATGTCTTCGATCTGCTCGGCGTCGACGAGGTCGTCGGGCAGGTGGTCGTTGACTTCGGCGTAGGTCAGGTAGCCCTGCTCCAGGCCCTTGCTGATCAACTGCTTGATGTCGGAGGAGGGGGGCTGACGTTCGTTGGCCATGGGTTGCGCCACCGCGCTGATGGGAAGGGATGGGGAACGTTCCAGTATATCAGGCCGGACCGGTCGGATTGGCCTTCAGGACCGCAGGAGGAAGGTGACCGGGCCGTCGTTGACCAGGCTGATCACCATATGGGCACCGAACCGCCCCGTTTCCACCCCCCCGGCGTGTTTTTGCCTGCAGATCCCGACCAGCCTGCTGAACAGCGGTTCAGCGACCTCCGGCGCGGCGGCCGTGCTGAAGCCCGGACGCATGCCGCTGCGGGTGTCCGCGGCCAGGGTGAACTGGCTGACCAGCAGCAGGCCGCCGCCGGTCTGGGCCAGGCCCAGGTTCATTCGGCCTCCCTCGTCGGCGAATACACGGTATCCGAGCAGCCGGTCGGCCATCCGCGCGATCTGCACCTCGCCGTCGCCGGGTTCGACACCCACCAGGGCGAGCAGCCCCGGTCCGATCGCCCCCACCACCTCGTCGTCCACCCGGACGCTGGCTTCGGTCACGCGCTGGATCAGGGCGAGCATGGCGTCCCGGGAATGACGGAGGGAGCGCCGATGCTGTCGGCCCCGACGCGACCGGTCAACCGGCGCCGGCGAAGGCGAAGGCGCCGTTAGACTGAATGGATGACCCGCTTCGCCGCACGCCTGCTGTACTTCGTCGCTTCCCTGATCGGTCGCCTGCCCTGGCCGGTGCTGCTGCGCCTGGGCGATGCGCTGGCGGCGTTGTGGCGCTGGCGCGACGTGCGCGAGAGCCGCGTCGCGCGGATCAACCTTGAACTCGCCTACCCCGACCTGCTCCCCGCCGAGCGCGCGACGCTGCACGCGGCGATCCTGCGCACCACCGCGCGCCAGGTGCTGGAAACCATCCGCCTGTGGACCCGGCCGCATCCGGAAAACCTCCGCCTGCTGCGCGAGCAGCACGGCACCGCGCTGATGGACGAGGCGATCGCCGCCGGCCGTGGCGTGATCATCGCTGCGCCCCACCACGGGAACTGGGAACTGCTGAACCAGTGGCTGGCATGGCGTACGCCGCTGGCGATCCTGTATCGCCCGCCGGAATCTGCGGTGGTCGAGCACTTCCTCAACCTCGTGCGCGCCGACCACGAGAGGGGCGATGAGGAGCGCGTCACCCAGGTCCGCGCCGAAGGCCCGGCGATCCGCCAGCTGTTCAAGCGCCTCAACGACGGTGGCGTGGTCGGCATCCTGCCGGACCAGCAGCCCAAGGCCGGCGACGGCGAATTCGCCCCGTTCTTCGGCGTGCAGGCGCTGACGATGACGCTGATCGGCCGGCTCGCCTCGCGCACCGGTGCGACCGTGCTGTTCGCGTGGTGCGAACGCATCGACACGCACGCCGATCACCCCGGCTTCGCGCTGCATCTCCAGCCGGCGCCAACGGCGATGTCCGATCCGGATCCGAAGGTCGCCGTGGCCGCGCTCAACGCGGCGGTCGAAGCGATCGCCCGGCGCGATCCGGCGCAATACCAGTGGACCTACAAACGCTATACGCTCAGGCCGCCGGGTTCGGGGGAAGAGAACCCGTACTGGAACCGCTGACGGCGCGCCGTCGCGAACGAGGACGGAACGACACCATGGCCGACCACGACGAGACCGCCGCCGCGATCCAACCCGCCGACTGGCACGCCCTGCCCGACCGCGCGCGCCTGCCCAGCATGCTCACGCCGATGCTGCCGCTGGCGATGCCGGGGCTGGTCGGCGGCTTCGTGCTCGCGGGGGTATCGGGACTGTGGTTCGCGCCACCCGTGCTCGGACTGGCCGGCGCGGCGCTCGGCGCATGGATCGGCCTCAAGCACCATCGCCACACCTTCTGGCGCCTCGACGAAGACGGCCTGGCGGTTCGCCGCGGCCGTCTATGGCAGCGCGAAACGCGCGTGCCCGCCACGCGCGTGCAGCACCTGGACATCAAGCGCGGACCGCTGCAGCGCCAGCGGAACCTGGCCACACTGATCGTGCACACCGCCGGCACGCGGCACAGTTCGGTGAGCGTGCCGCACCTGGACGCCGACGACGCCGAACGCCTGCGCGACCTGCTCGCGCGCCAGATCGACGCCGATGACGACGCCTGAGCCCGGCGGCGTCGAGACCACGCCGGAAGTCCCCGCGCTCGCCGAACGCCGACTGCATCCGATGTCGTGGCTGTTCGTGCTGCTGCAGCAGCTGAAGCAGTTCATCCTGCCGCTGCTCGTGCTGGTGTTCGCCGGGCGTGGCGACCGCAACGAGCTGTGGCCGCTGATCGGCGTCGCCGTGCTGGTCGTGCTCTCGCTGTGGCAGTACTTCACCTATCGCTACGGCGTGGCGGGCGATCGGCTGGTGATCCGCAGCGGCCTGTTCGAACGCAGCCTGCGCGTGATCCCGTTCGCGCGCATCCACAACGTCGCGCTGCAACAGTCGGCGCTGCACCGCGTGTTCGGCGTGGCCGAGGTGCGGCTGGAATCGGCGGGCGGCAGCAAGCCCGAAGCGCAGATGCGCGTGCTCAAGCTCCATGACGCGCTGGCGCTGGAAGCGCTGGTGCGCCATCGCGGCGCGGCGGCGGCGGTCGCGGGCGAGCCCGAAGCCGCCACGCTGCTCGCGATGCCGCTGGGCGAAGTGATCCGCCTGGGGCTGGTATCGAACCGCGGGTTGATCGTCGTGGGCGCGGCGTTCGCGGCGGTCGTGCAGATCAGCCAGCGCGCGGTGCTCGACGTGTTCCGCACGGTCGGCGAATGGCTGTTCGGCTTCGCCGGCGAACACCATTTCGGCCCGATGCAGTACGTCGTGTCCGCGCTCGCCGTGGTCGTGTTCGCCATCGCGCTGCTGCGCGCGTTCTCGATCCTGTTGGCGCTGTTGCAGTACCACGGTTTCCGGCTGAGCGAGATCGGCCGCCGCCTCACCGTCGAACGCGGCCTGCTGGCGCGATGGCGCACCAGTGCGTCGCGCCGCCGCATCCAGGCGTGGACCCTGCGCGAAGGCACGCTGCATCGCCTGCTCAAGCGCCGCAGCCTCGACGTCGACACCGCCGTCGCCGAGGAGCAGCAGCAACAGCGCGCCCTGCGCGAGCTCGCGCCGATCGCCACGCCCGCCGCGTGCGATGCGCTGATCGAACACCTGCTGCCGCGCGCCGGCTGGACGCAGCTCGACTGGCGCGCGTTGCCGGCATCGAACTGGTGGCGGCTGGTGCTGCCGACGCTGCCGGTCGTCGCCGCCGTCGCCATCGCCGCGAGCTGGCGTTTCGGCGCGTGGGGCCTGCTCGTGCTGGCGTGGCTGCCGTGGGCGGCGTTCGTCGCACATCGGCGCGCGCATCGCATGGCGTACGCGGCGAATCCGGAACTGATCGCCGTGCGCGAAGGCTGGTGGACGCGCCACTGGCGTTTCGCCGAACTCGACAAGCTGCAGGCGCTGCAACTCACGCGCTCGCCGCTGGATCGCCGCTGCGGCACCGCGACGCTGCACCTGGACACCGCCGGTAGCGGCGCGCTCTCGCCGCCGCTGCGCGTGCGTTTCCTGCCATACGATGAAGCGCTGGCGCTCTACGCGTCGCTCTCGCGCACGTTGGCGCGACGGCCGTTGCGCTGGTGACGCCTCAGCCAGCCGGGCCCCAGTAGCCCAGTTCGCGACGGATCTGCCATCCGCGCAACCACGACGACAGCGGCTTGCGACGCAGCCGGCCCAGATCGCCGCGCAGCAGCGATTGCGTCGCCGCGATCACGCGCTCGGACGAATGCCCGTCGCGATACGGATGGATCGCATCGCCATACGCCGCCAACGCGGTCTTCAGGGCATCGTCCGGCGCGAGCGCGCGCGCGAGCATCTCCGGCAATCGCGCCGCATCGTCGAAATCCAGCATGTGCGGCTTCGGCGTGCGGTTGCGGAACGTCACCACCGGCTTGCGCTGAACGACGAACTCGGACACGACGGAGGTCGTATCGGCCAGCAGCACGTCGGCGGCGCGCTGCGCGGTGACGAGCTGTTCGGTCTCGAAGAACGCGGCGTTCGGGCCGGCCAGCGCGCGGTAACGCTCGAACAGCTCCGGCGCGCACTTGGGATGCAGCGTGAGCAGCCAGTAGCGATCGCCACGCGCGACCTCCGCGGCGATGGCGTCGAACAGGTGCGGCGCGGCGCTCAGGCGTTCGGTGAAGGTCGAGGCGAACATCACCACGGGCCGGTCGCCGGCGGGCGCGCGCATCGCCGCGGCGGCGCCCGCGTCGTCGCGGAACAGCGGATCGAGCTTGGGCCAGCCAGTTTCGACCACGGCGAAATGGCCGGCCTGCGCGGCCAGGGCCTGGAACGGCGCGGTCGTGGCCGGGCCCTGCGTGCAGTACAGGTCGAACAGCCCGCGCACGCGGAAATGCCCGCGTTCGTCGGAGCGCTTCTCCACGTTGAAGCCGTGGAAGAGCTGGACCTTCGCACCGGAAACGAAGGTGGGCACCCAGTTCGCCGCGCTGAACACGGCGACCGGTTCCAGCGCGACCGCCTCGCGCAGGCCTATCATGCGCACCGGCGACGGCAGCGCGGCTCCCGCGGCGCCGTCGACGAACCAGGCGTGAACGCCGTATCCCGCGGCTTGCAGCGCCTGCGCCAGCGGTTGCAGGATGGGCAGCGCGTACCGCTCGCTCGCGAACAACAGGGTGTCGGCCATCAACGCTTCCTCGGATCCATCGCTGCAGGGCTCACCGGCGACCGCGCCACGCGCGGGCGGCGGCACGCCCCTGTCGGCCTGCATTATCGCGTTCAACGAAGCCGACCGCATCGCCGACTGCATCGCCTCGCTCGCCTTCTGCGACGAGGTGGTGGTGGTCGATTCGCATTCCACCGACGCCACCGCACGGATCGCCGCGGAGCTGGGCGCACGCGTGATCCAGCGTCCGTTCGATGGTTTCCGCAGCCAGAAGCAGTTCGCCGTCGAACAGGCCGCGCACGACTGGGTGCTGTGCCTGGACGCGGACGAACGCGTCGGCGACGCACTGCGCACCGCGATCGAAGCCGAACGCGCGCGCGGTTTCGAAGGCGCGGCGGGATACCGTTTCGCGCGGCTGAGCGAGTACTTCGGCAAGTTCCTGCGCCACGGCAACGCGTATCCCGATCGCGTGCTGCGTCTGTTCGACCGCCGCCGCGGCGGCTGGCGCGGCAAGCGCGAGGTGCATGAGGCGGCCAGCGTCGACGGACCCGTGCGCACGCTCGCCGGCGACCTCGTCCATCATCCGTACCGCTCGCTCGAAGCGCAGTTGCAGAAGACGCAGCGCTACGCGCGGATGATGGCCGAGCACGACTTCGCGCGCGGAAAGCGCGCGACGCTGGGCAGGCTGATCCTCTCGCCGGCGTGGCGTTTCTGGCGCGGATACCTGCTGCGTGGCGGTTTCCTCGACGGCTGGCACGGTCTCGTCTACGCCTACGTTCGCGCCAACTACGTGCGGCAGAAAACCATCATGTTGTGGCTGTTGCAGAACGGCCGTCCGATCAACGATCCAAAGCCATGAACACCTCGAAGAACCCACGCGTCAGCGTCGTCATCTCCACCTACAACTGGCCGCAGGCGCTGGAACTCGCGCTGGAAGCGCTGGCGCGCCAGACCGTGCTGCCGCACGAGGTGATCGTCGCCGACGACGGCTCGCGCGAGGACACGCGCGCGATGCTCGAGCGCCTTGCGCGCGACTACCCCGTGCCGCTGCGGCACAGCTGGATCGAGGACAAGGGTTTCCGCCTCGCGCTCGCGCGCAATCGCGCCATCGCCGCGACGACAGGCGACTACGTGCTGATCCTCGACGGGGACATGGTGCCGCATCCGAAGTTCGTCGAAGACCAGATGCGTGCCGCGCAACGCGGCAGCTTCGTACAGGGCATGCGCGTGCTCACCGACGAAACCGGTCGCGACCGCCTGCTCTCGCGCGAGGTCCAGCAACTGGGTTTCTTCGACCGCGGCCTGACGCGGCGCCGGCACACGCTGCGCATTCCCGCGCTGGCGGCGTTGTCGCTGCGGGTGACGCGCAACCAGAAGACCAGTTCGATCAAGGGTTGCAGCCAGGCGTGGTGGCGCGACGATCTGGTCGCGTTGAACGGCTTCGACGAACGCTTCGAAGGCTGGGGCCGCGAGGACAAGGACTTGGCCGTGCGCGCGTTCCACCATGGGTTGATGCGGCGGATGCTGCGCTTCGGCGGCCTGGCCACGCACCTGTACCACCGCGAACGCCACGAAGAGGGCGCGAGCCCGAACGACCCGCTGCTCGCCGACACGAAGGCGACGAAGCGCGTGCGCAGTCCGCTGGGGCTGGACCGGCATCTGGCGGAGTTCGCGCGCGAGCCGTTGCCGGATTTGCGCGAGGGTGTGCGTGGGGTGTGACGTTCCCTGCTGATTTCCGGTAATCGGGCCGCCCGCCGCTTCGGTCAGCGGTTGCCGTTGTAGCCCGGGTAAGCGAAGCGCACCCGGGGCGCGGTCCCTCTCCAACCCGGGTGCGCTTCGCTTGCCCGGGTTAAAGAGCGATCGCTTCGTCAGCGGCACCCTGCCGTCGCAGCGCCCGGCACCAGCGTCCACCCGCGACGGTTCGCATTCCCCAGATGCTGCGTCAGCGAGGCGTCGATGCACGCCGCCAGCGCCACGTCCTGCACCAGCAGCCAGCGCGTCGCCGGCGCCTCGCGCTGCCATGCCAGGCCGCGCCGCATCTGCTCGTCGAAATCCACCTTGAAGCCGAATTCCGCGACGCGGCGATCGGCCATCAGCAGGTTCTGCTCGCGCCACGCGACCAGGCCCAGCTCCGCATCCGGGCCGATGCGGCGACCGACCTCCGTCATCAGGCCGCGCGCCGACGAGGAATCGTTGAGCAGCGGCGCGATCATCAGGCCGAACGCCACCCACAGCCCCGACAGCAGCGCGATCATCCCCGCGAACGGACGGCGCCGGCCGGCCCACAGCAGGCACAGCACGCCCCACACGCCGATCGCGGTGATGCACATCGCCAAAGCGGCGGATTCGAGCTGGAGCCCACGTTCCTCGACGAACCGCCGCTCGAAGCCCGGATCGCCGAACCACGTCGCCAGCCCGCCCAGCAGCAGCGCGATCGCGAACACGACGGTGAAGCCGAACGCGGTGCGGCGCACGCCGCGCTTGCGCATCAGTCCCGGCAGCAGCGGGCCGAGCGCCAGCGCCATCATCGGCAGCGCGGGCAGGATGTACATGTCGCGCTTGCCGGCCGGAATGCTGAAGAACACGATCACCAGCACCCACCATGCCAGCGGCAGCAGGTAACGCGGATCGCGCCGGCGCAGGCGGCGGCGCCACGCGGGGATAGCCCACGGTAGCGCGAGCACCGTCGGCAGCCACATCGTCGCCATCACTTCGAGGAAGTACCACGCCGGCTGGCCGTGATCCCACGAGGCGCCGTAACGCTTCGCGGTCTGGCGCACGAGGATGTCGTCGACGTAGGCGCGGTACTCCGGCCCCGCGTTGCCCATGGCGGCGATCAGCATCGGCACCAGCCACACGCATGCGGCGAGCACGAAGGCGAGCGGACCGAGCCAGAACTTCGGATTTCGCACGTGCACCTTCACGTTCCAGCCGCGCAGCGAGGCGATGCCCGCCGGAACCAGCATCAGCAACGCGAGGATGCCCACGCCCTTGCTGATGACGCCCATCGCCGCCGCGGCCCAGCCGAGCATCCACATCGGCCAGTCCGGCCCGCGGTTGCGCGCGACCTGCAGCACGTGGCGCAGCAGGCCGTAATTGCCGAGCGTGATCCAGAACACCACCAGCGGATCGATCTGCGCCTTCTTCGACTGCCAGGTGAACTGCAGCGCGAACAGCAGCGCGTAGCCGGCGTAGATGCCGACGCGACGCGTCCACAACCGCGAGCCCAGGTCGACCACGCACCACAGCGTGCCCAGCGCCGCGAGCAGCGACGGCAGCAGGAAGGCCACGCGCCAGTTGCCGAAGATCGTGTACGCGATCGCCTGCAACCACATGAAGACCGGCGGCTTGTCCGAATACAGCTCGTGCCCGCGATGCGGGAACAGCCAGTCGCCGCTTTCGACCATCTGCCTGGCGACGAGGGTGAAGCGCGGCTCGTCGGCCGGCCACGGATCGCGCAGGCCCAGGCCGGCGCCGAGCACCAGCAGGGCGATGATCCAGAACAGCCAGGTGTCGCGGGAGCGGGCGGTGGTCGGCAGCATGCGCGGATTCTATCCGCGCGATGTGGTCGTAACGTCGGAACGATCCGGGGCGGCGCAGGCCGTGCGCCAGGCCGCCGGGTGTCGCGCGTTCGTTACGCCGGCCGCTTGCGCAGCCGCGCGTAGTAGAAGCCGTCGAACCCGCCCTCGCCCGGTAGCCGCTGCCGCCCGGCACCGGCGACGCGGCCGAAGCGCTCGTCCAGCGGTTCGGCCACGGCATCCGGGGTGCGCGCGAGGAACGCCTCGACCTGCGCCTCGTTCTCGGCCTTCAGGATCGAACACGTCGCGTACAGCAGCACGGCACCGGGCGCGACCGTGGTCCACAGCGCATCGAGCAGGCGCGCCTGGGTCGCGGTGAGCGAATCGAGATCGGACTCGCGCCGATGCTGCAGCACGTCCGGTTGGCGTCGCACGATGCCCGTCGCCGAACACGGCGCGTCGAGCAGCACCGCATCGAACGGCACCCCGTCCCACCACGCCGCCGTCTGCGCCGCATCGACCGCGGCAAGCTGGATGCTGCCGCCGAGCTTCAGACGCGACAGGTTCTCGCGCACGCGATCGAGCCGCTGCGCGTCGATGTCGATGGCGCTCAGGCGCACGGTCGCATCGCGTTCGAGCACGTGCGCGGCCTTGCCGCCGGGCGCGACGCAGGCGTCGAGCACGCGCGCGCCGGCCGCGGGCGAGAGCGCGTCGACGACCAGCTGCGCGGAAGCGTCCTGCACCGACGCCTCGCCCTCGGCGAAGCCCGGCAATGCGGCGACGGCGACGGGCGTGTCGAGGCGCACCGCATCGCCGGCGGCGTCGTCGAGCCGCGCGGCGATGCCGGCATCGTGCAGGCGTTGCAGGTACTGCGCGGGCGTGGTGCGACGACGGTTGACGCGCAGCCACATCGGCGGCTCGGCGACGCTGGCGTCGAGGATCGCGGCTTCGTCCTGCGGCCAGTCGGCGGCGATGCGGTCGCGAAGCCATTTCGGCCAGTGCGCGTGCGCCTCGATCTGCGCAATGCCTTCGCGCTGGGCGCGTCGCAACAGGGCGTTGACCATGCCGGCCTGGTGCGTGCGGCCGATCGCGCGCGCCGCATCGACCGTGGACGCGAGCGCCGCGTGCGCCGGCAACTTCAGCGGATCCAGCTGCGCGAGCCCGGCGAACAGCAGCGCCTTGAGTTCGCCGTCGCGGTATCCCAGTGGCTTGCTCATCCATGCCGACAGCGCCGCTTCGAAGCGCGCGGGCTGGCGCAGCACGGCGAAGCAGATCGCTTCCACCAGCGCGCGGTCGCGCGGATCGGGCAATGCCGGCAGCGCCTGCGCGAGTTCGGCCTTGAGCGAACGGCCGCGATGCAGCACCGCGTCGAGCACGCGCGCGGCGATCACGCGGGTCTGCACGCCGGGCGGCAGCTTGCGGGGGGCGGGTTTCATCGGTCGGCGACCAGATCGCGGCGGCCGTTGAGGTAATCGGCGGCGGTGATCGCCTTGCCGCCTTCGCGCTGGAGCACGCGGATGCGCAGCACGCCGGCACCGCAGGCGACATCCAGGCCGTCGCGCGAGGCACGCAGCAGCGTGCCCGGTTCGGCGCCATGCGCTTCGTCCAGCGCGATCGCGCCGTGCAGGCGCAGGCGTTCGCCGGCGACGCTGGCTTCGGCCATCGGCCACGGATTGAACGCGCGCACCTTGTTCGCCAGCGCATGCGCGGGCTGCGACCAGTCGAGCCGCGCCTCGCTCTTGTCGAGCTTGTGCGCGTAGGTGACGCCGTCTTCCGGCTGCACCTGCGGAACGGGATGGATGTCGGCGCGCAGCAGCCCGAGGCCGTCGCTCAGCACCTGCGCACCGAGCGCGGACAGCCGGTCGTGCAGCTGCCCGCCGGTTTCCTGTTCGCCGATGTCGATGGCCTGCGAGAGCAGCACCGGGCCGGTGTCCAGGCCTTTTTCCATCTGCATCAGGCACACGCCGGTGCGCGCGTCGCCGGCTTCGATGGCGCGCTGGATCGGCGCCGCGCCGCGCCAGCGCGGCAGCAGCGAGGCGTGCACGTTCCAGCAGCCGTACGTGGGAATGTCGAGCACCGACTGCGGCAGAATCAGGCCGTAGGCGACGACGATCATCAGGTCGGGCTGCAGCGCGCGCAGCGCCTCCTTCGACGCGGCGGACCTGAAGTTCTCCGGCTGCAACACCGGGATGCCGCGCAGCAGCGCCTCGCGCTTCACCGGCGAGGGCGTGAGTTCGCGACCGCGGCCGGCGGGGCGATCTGGCTGCGTGTAGACGGCGACGACTTCGCCCTTCTGCGCGGCGGCGCGCAGGCAGGGAACGGCGAAATCGGGGGTTCCGGCGAAAACGAGTCTCATGGTCGCGGTGCGGTGCCTGCGAAGTGGCCGTGCCACGTGGAAAACGAAGAACGCGGGTCGCCCCGCGTTCGTGTCGTGCGTGGCGCCGGCGCGACGGCCGGCGCGACGATCGCTCAGGCCGCGGCCTGGCGGCGCTGCTTGGCGAGCTTCTTGCGCACCATCTCGCGCTTGAGCGGCGAGAGGTAATCGACGAACAGCTTGCCGGCCAGATGATCCATCTCGTGCTGGATGCACACCGCCAGCAGGCCGTCGACGTCCAGCTCGCATTCCTTGCCGGTGCGGTCGAGGTACTTCACGGTGATGCGGTTGGCGCGGGTGACGTCGGCGAAGATGCCCGGCACCGACAGGCAGCCTTCCTGGTACACCTGCTCGCCATCGCGCGCGACGATCTCCGGATTGATGAAGACCATCGGCTGGTCCTTCTCCTCGCTCACGTCGATGACCATGAAACGCTGGTGCACGTCGACCTGGCTGGCGGCCAGCCCGATGCCCGGCGCTTCGTACATGGTCTCGAACATGTCGTCGATCAGCGCCTGGAACTGCGCGTCGGCGATATGCGCGGGATCGACCTTGGCGGCGACGGTGCGCAGGCGCGGATCGGGGAATTCGAGGATGGGAAGCAGGGCCATGGCGTCGAAATGGGGGCGTGTGTCACAACCGCAAGAAGTAGCGTGATTGTAACCCCGTTATGGCGGTCCGACGCTTGCAACCGTGCGGTTCTTCTGGGCTATAGTGCCGCGGTGCCCCGCCTTCACGGCGTGTATTTTGGGGAAGCTGCCCGAGGCAGCGGGGCCGGAACAGTACGTTCAGGGGCGGTAAGGGGAATTGCCAGATGGCCTTGATGCTTAAACCGTTGCGCACGGTGATGACCGCTGCGCTGCTCACGATCGCCACCTACGGCGTCGCCGCGGAACTCGCGGGCGGCCATCCGGACACCTACGTGGTGAAGAAGGGCGACACCCTGTGGGACATCGCCGGGCGCTTCCTGAAGAAGCCGTGGCTGTGGCCCGAAATCTGGCAGGCCAATCCCCAGGTCAAGAACCCGCACCTGATCTTCCCGGGCGACGTGCTGTCGCTGGCCTACCTCGACCGCGTCGCCGTGCAGGAAGGCCCGCGCGAGGAAGCGCCGATCAACGCCATCCCGCTGTCGGAAGTGGAGTCCTTCCTGAAGGACCTGCGCGTGGTGGACGAATTCGAAAGCCTGCCCTATGTCGTCGGCCTGGAAGAGGATCGCCTGCGCAGCGCCGGCAACCAGCTGGTGTACGTGAAGGGACTGGATGGTGCCGAGCCGGGCCAGCGCTACATGGTCGTGCGCCCGAGCCAGCGCTTCCAGACGCTGGATCCGGATCGCTGCTGCGAGCCGTCGGGTCGTCGCGCCGAAACGCTGGATTTCCGCGGCAAGCGCAACTGGGGCACCGAGAGCCTGTGGGCCTACCAGCTGCCGCCGGGCGGCGGTGAGTTCCTGGGCTACGAGCTGGCCAAGGTCGCCACCGCCACCGTCACCCGCGGCATCGTCGGCGATGCCGAGGCCGTCACCGTGCTGGTCGACGACAACGGCAAGGAAGTACGCGCCGGCGACCGCCTGATCCCGGTCGAGGCGCAGGCCTACGACCTGCAGTTCATGCCGCACGCCCCGGCGCAGGAGCCGGCGGTGGAGAAGGCCCGCGTCATCGCCGTGGCCGACATGGTCAGCAGCGGCGGCACGCGCGACGTGGTCGCGCTCTCCGTCGGCGCGGCGGACGGCGTGGACAACGGCACCGTGTTCTCGGTGTGGCGCCAGGGCAGCATCGAGGTCGACCGCGTCCGCGCGGGCATCGACCGCAGCCCCGACGCGCACAGCCGCGGCGAGAAGGTGAAGATGCCGGACGAGTTCGCCAGCCACGTCATGGTGTTCCGCACCTTCGACAAGGTCAGCTACGCGCTGGTGATGGACGGCATCCGTCCGACCCACCTGGGCTATCGTCTGAAGCATCCCGACGCAACGAACTGACATCGCGTCCGGGAGTTTCCTGATCGAACCACGCGACGGCGCCTGACGGCGCCGTCGTCGTTTGCGGGCGATGCTGGTCGCATGACCGGCCCGCCCCCACCCGATACCGACGACCACGCGGAAGCGCTCGCCCTGTTGCGTCTGATCGCCGCCGGCGGCTCCACCGCCGCGCGCTGTGCGCTGATCGAACGGTTCGGCGGCGCGCGGGAGGCGGTCGCCGCCGGTCCCGCCGGCTGGCGCGACGCCGGGTGGACGGACGAACACGTCTCCGCGCTTTCGGCCGCCATCGCAACGCCGGCGGCGTTGGCGTGGCTGCAGGCGCCCGGCTGCAGCCTCATCGGCTGGCATCAATCCGATTACCCGCCGCTGCTGCGCAGGTCGCCGAACCCGCCGCTGGCGCTGTTCGTCGCGGGCGACCCGGCGTTGTTATGGCGGCCGTCGATCGCAGTGGTCGGCAGTCGCGGCCCGACGCCGGGCGGACGCGACAACGCGCGCGACTTCGCCCGCGCGTTCGCGGCGTCCGGACTGGTCGTCGCGAGCGGCATGGCCGCCGGCATCGACACCGCCGCGCACCAGGCGACGCTCGACGTCGGCGGGCGCACCGTCGCGATCCTGGGCACCGGCCCCGACGTGCCCTACCCGCGCGCGAACACCGGCCTGCACGCGCGCATCGCGGAGACCGGCGCGATCGTCAGCGAGTACCTCCCCGGCACCCGACCGGTGCCGTTCCACTTCCCTGCACGCAACCGGATCCTGGCGGGGCTGTCGGTCGCGACGGTGGTGATCGAGGCGGCCGAGCGCTCGGGGGCGCTGATCACCGCCCGGCTGGCCGCCGAAGCCGGACGCGACGTGTTCGCCGTGCCAGGGTCGATCCACAACCCGCTCGCGCGCGGCTGCCACCGGCTGATCCGCGACGGCGCCACCCTGGTCGTCTCGGCGCAGGATGCGATCGACGCCCTGGCGCCGCAGATCTCCGCGCTCGCCCAGGACTTGCGCCGGGAGCTCGGCGCCCCCATCCAGCCCCCTCAGGCGCCCGGGGCGGATGCCGGCGACGGTCAGACGATTCACGACCCCGACTACCAGAAGTTGTGGAACGCCCTGGGCCATGACCCAACCGCTATGGATCAGCTGGTGCAGCGGACCGGATTGACGGCCGCGGCAGTGTCCTCCATGCTGCTGCTCATGGAGCTTGATGGCCGTGTTTTTTCGCAACACGGCCGGTATTTCCGCAGTCGCTGACGGCTCCCGTTCAGGGAATCCCGGTCGCGGCGGCGGGCCTTCCGCAAGTTCTGCCCACCGCGCCGCGTGCGGCGCAGGCCGAGGGAAATGAAAGAGAGCATCCTGGACGTCCTGCTGTACCTGTTCGAGCATTACTTCACCGACGATGCGGACCTCGTCCGCGACCGCGATTCGCTCCGCAGCGGCCCCCTCTTCGACGAACTCGGCAAAGCCGGCTTCAGTCCCGCCGAGATCAACAAGGCCTTCGAATGGCTCGACGCGCTGGCCCAGCAGCGGCCCAGCGCCGCGGCTCCGCGCGCGAACGGGCCGGTGCGCGTGTTCTTCGGGCCGGAGCTGGACAAGCTCGACGTGGAATGCCGTGGTTTCCTGCTGTTCCTGGAACAGCACGGCGTGCTCGACGCCGGCCAGCGCGAGCTCGTGCTCGACCGCGCGATGGCGCTGGACCAGGACGAGATCGACCTGGACGACCTGAAGTGGGTCGTGCTGATGGTGCTGTTCAACCAGCCGGGCTCGGAAGCCGCCTATGCCTGGATGGAAACGCAGATGTTCGAGGACGAACCCGAGCCGGTGCACTGAGCGCCGCCGGACGCAGGTAACGCGCCTGGGGAGGCGCATGCAGGCCGGTCCGCACGGGCCGGCCTTCGACAATCAGGGGACAACATGACGGACTGGTACTACCACCTGCCGGGACAGGGGCGCGTCGGGCCGATGGCCGCCGACGACGTGCGCGAGGCCTATCGCGACGGCCGCGTGCAACGCGACACGCTCGCCTGGCACGTCGGCGCGCGCGACTGGCAGCCGCTCGACCGTTTCTCCGATTCGCTCGGTCTCGACGAGGTGGCACCACCGCCGGTCGTGTCGCCCTCGGCCTTCGCGACGCCCGCGGCGGTGGCCGGCGACGCGGTCGACCGCGCTTCGCCGTACGCGCCGCCGCGCGCCAGCCTCAACGAAGTGGACGACTACCAGGCCGCAGCCGGCGAGGTCGTGTACGCCGGCTTCTGGAAGCGCCTGGCCGCGCTGATGATCGACTCGCTGGTCGTGAGCATCGGCTACTACGTGGTGCTGGTCATCGCGATGGTCGTGTTCGGCCTGGGCATGTCCGGGCTGTTCTCCGCCGAGTCCGCCCCGCCGACCGGCATGGTCGCCCTGCTCGCGCTGGTCTACCTGCTCTATCCGGTCATCAGCGGGCTGTACTACATCGGCATGGAGTCCTCCGGCACGCAGGCCACGCTGGGCAAGATGGCGGTGGGCATCAAGGTCAGCGACGACGCCGGACGGCGCCTGGGCCGCGGCCATGCCTTCGGCCGCTGGGCCTCGCACCTGCTGTGCTACTTCACGCTCTACATCGGCTACTTCATGGCGGGCTTCACCCAGCGCAAGCGTGGCCTGCACGACATGGTCGCGAGCACGCTGGTGGTCGACCGCTGGGCATACACCGCCCATCCGGAACGGCAGCGCCGCGGGCTCGGCGCCGTCGCGCTGGTGCTGCTGATCCTGGGCGGCCTGGCAGTCGTGGCCTACGTGGGAATCATGCTCGCCATCGCCATCCCGGCGTACCAGGAATACGTGCGGCGCGCCGCCGGTGCTGGCTGAAGTCCAGGCTGAACGGGACCGTCGCAGGGCGGCGGCGGTCCCGGCTTCACGCGGCCATGCTTGACAGCCCCGGCCGACGCATGGCCTCAATAGAAAAAAGAGAAGCCCCCGAACGCCCGCGCCGCATGTCGCGGGCGTAGTCTTCTCCCGCTTCCATCCGCCCCCATCGCAGCGCCGGGACAGGCCCTGCGGAGCCCCCATGGCCAAGAACCTCCTCATCGTCGAGTCGCCCGCCAAGGCCAAGACGATCAACAAATACCTCGGCAAGGACTTCACCGTCCTGGCCTCCTACGGCCACGTCCGCGACCTGGTGCCAAAGGAGGGCGCGGTCGATCCCGAGCGCGGCTTCGCCATGCGCTACGACCTGATCGACAAGAACGAGAAGCACGTCGACGCGATCGCCAAGGCGGCCAAGGGCGCCGAGGCGCTCTACCTGGCGACCGACCCGGACCGCGAGGGCGAGGCGATCAGCTGGCACATCGCGGAAATCCTGAAGGAGCGCGGCCTGCTGGAAGGCAAGCCGCTGCACCGCGTGGTGTTCACCGAGATCACCCCGCGCGCCATCAAGGAAGCGATGACGCAGCCGCGGTCGATCGCCTCCGACCTGGTCGACGCGCAGCAGGCGCGCCGCGCGCTGGATTACCTCGTCGGCTTCAACCTCAGCCCGGTGCTGTGGCGCAAGGTGCAGCGCGGCCTGTCCGCCGGCCGCGTGCAGTCGCCGGCGCTGCGCATGATCGTCGAGCGCGAGGAGGAGATCGAAGCCTTCGTCGCGCGCGAGTACTGGACCATCGAGGCCGAGTGCGCGCATCCGACGCAGGCCTTCACCGCCAAGCTCATCAAGCTGGACGGCAAGAAGTTCGAGCAGTTCACCGTCACCGACGGCGACACCGCCGAGGACGCCCGCAAGCGCATCACCGCCGCCGCCAACGGCGCGCTGCACGTCACCGACGTCGCATCGAAGGAGCGCAAGCGGCGTCCGGCACCCCCGTTCACCACCTCCACGCTGCAGCAGGAAGCCGCGCGCAAGCTCGGCTTCACCACGCGCAAGACCATGCAGGTCGCGCAGAAGCTGTACGAAGGCGTGGCGATCGGCGAGGAAGGCACGGTCGGCCTGATCACCTACATGCGTACCGACTCGGTGACGCTGTCGCAGGACGCCGTGACCGAAATCCGCGACGTCATCGCCCGCGACTACGGCACGCGCGCGCTGCCGGACAAGCCCAACGCGTACCAGAACAAGTCGAAGAACGCGCAGGAAGCGCACGAAGCCGTGCGTCCCAGCTCGGCGCTGCGCACGCCCTCGCAGATCGCGCGCTTCCTCAGCGACGACGAACGCCGGCTCTACGAACTGATCTGGAAGCGCGCCGTCGCTTCGCAGATGGTCCCGGCCACGCTCAACACCGTGTCGGTCGACCTGGCCGCCGGCAGCGAGCACGCGTTCCGCGCCTCGGGCACGACAGTGGTCGATCCGGGCTTCCTCGCCGTGTACGAGGAAGGCAAGGACACCAAGGCCGCCGAGGACGAGGACGAAGGCCGCAAGCTGCCGGCGATGAAGACCGGCGACCGCGTGCCGCTGGATCGCATCCACGCCGACCAGCATTTCACCCAGCCGCCGCCGCGCTACACCGAAGCGGCGCTGGTGAAGGCGCTGGAGGAATACGGCATCGGCCGTCCGTCCACCTACGCCTCGATCATCCAGACGCTGCTGTTCCGCAAGTACGTGGAGATGGAAGGCCGCAGCTTCCGCCCGTCCGACGTGGGCCGCGCGGTGTCGAAGTTCCTGTCGTCGCACTTCACGCGCTACGTGGATTACGACTTCACCGCCAGGCTCGAGGACGAACTCGATGCGGTGTCGCGCGGCGAGGAGGAATGGGTCCCGCTGATGGAGAAGTTCTGGGGCCCGTTCAAGGAACTGGTCGAGGACAAGACCGAATCGGTCGATCGCAGCGAGGCCACCGGCGCGCGCGAGCTCGGCACCGATCCCAAGTCCGGCAAACCGGTGAGCGTGCGCCTGGGGCGCTTCGGGCCGTACGCGCAGATCGGCGACAAGGACACGGACGAGAAGCTCGAGTTCGCGTCGCTGCGCCCGGGCCAGTCGATGCACACCATCACGCTGGAAGACGCACTGGAGCTGTTCAAGCTGCCGCGCAAGCTCGGCGAGAACGAGGGCCATGAGGTCAGCGTCGGCATCGGCCGCTTCGGCCCGTTCGCCAAGCGCGGCAGCACGTACGCTTCGCTCACCAAGGAAGACGATCCGTACACGATCGACCTGGCGCGTGCGGTGTTCCTGATCGAGCAGAAGGAAGAGATCGCCCGCAACCGCATCATCAAGCAATGGGACGGCAGCGACGTGCAGGTGCTCAACGGCCGCTTCGGGCCGTACATCAGCGACGGCAAGCTCAACGGCAAGATCCCGAAGGATCGCGAGCCGGCCTCGCTGTCGCTGGAGGAAGCCACGCAGTTCCTCGCCGACACCGGCAAGCCGGTGCGCCGCGGCTTCGGCAAGAAGGCCGCGAAGAAGGAACCGGCGGTGAAGGTGAAGAAGGAAGCCGCCGCGAAGAAGGCGCCGGCCGCGAAGAAGGCTCCGGCGAAGAAGGCGCCCGCGAAGAAGACGGCTGCCAAGAAGGCGGCGAAGAAGACCACGACCGCTGCCACAAAGAAGACCGCGACGAAGAAGGTCGTGAAGAAGGCGAGGGCGTAAGGCGCCTTCGCTGCTTCGACGGTTTCCACCGCTGTGAAGCGTGATCCCGGCGAACGCCGGGACGCGCCCCGCAAGATCCCACGCGCCGAACGCCCCTGCTGGCGCGCATCGCGCCCCGCGTTATCCTCGCGCCATGTCCCCGCCGCTCACTTCGAACGAAGCCGCCGACGCGCTCCGCCGCGGCGGCGTCATCGCGTATCCGACCGAAGCCGTCTGGGGGCTGGGCTGTGATCCGTTCGACGAGTCGGCGGTGCTGCGGCTGCTGGCGATCAAGCAGCGGCCGGTCGACAAGGGCGTGATCCTGATCGCCGCGTCGCGTTCGCAGTTCGACGGCCTGCTCGATTGGGAGGCACTCACCGAAGCGCAGCGCGACGCGGTGCTCGCCAGCTGGCCCGGGCCGAACACCTGGATCATCCCGACCACGCCGCGCGTGCCGCGCTGGATCACCGGCACCCACGACGGCGTCGCCGTGCGGGTGAGCGCGCATCCGGACGTGGTCGCGCTGTGCGACGCGTTCGGCGGACCGCTGGTATCGACCAGCGCCAACCTGGCGGGCGAGCCGCCGGCGTTCACCCGCGAAGCACTCGATCCCCGCGTGCTGGCGCGACTCGACGGCGTCACCGGGGGCGAAACCGGCGGCCTCGCCTCGCCCACCGCGATCCGCGACGCCCGCACCGGCGCCCGGATCCGCGCCTGAGCCCGCCCGAAACGCCACCGCCGGACAACCGGACGCCCGGCGCCGCGCTTCCTTCGTCACCACGGGCGACGCAAGATGCGCGCATGGCCTCCGGCGTCCGCATCGTCGCGCTCCTCGCACTGCCGCTGCTCGCGGCGGCGGGCGCGCATGCGGCGGAGATCACCATCTACCGCTGCACCGACGCGCAGGGCCAGCTGACGTTGCGCGATACGCCGTGCAGGAAAGGCGAGAGGCAGCAGACGCAGGAGATGGTGCGCCCGAAGGACGCACCGCCGTCCGTGCGCCGCCAAGCCGCCGCGCCGAAGGCCGAACCGCCGCCCGCCGCGCCGCCGCCGCGCTACGTTGCCTCCACACCGGCGCGGCCGATGTACGAATGCACCACGCCCGACGGCAACCGATATCTCAGCGACACCAGCGCCGGCAATCCGCGCTGGGTGCCGCTGTGGACGCTGGGCTATCCCGGCTATTCGGGCCTGCTTCCGCCGCCGCGCCCGTTCTACCCGGGCGGCGTCCACGCCCGTGTGAGCGGCACGTTCGATGGCGGCGACGGCCGCTATTCGGTGCGCATCGGCGATCGCCCGCCGCCGCCGCCTCGTCCACCCGATGGCGTGCCGCCGCCGGGTTACGCCGCGTACGGCACGGGCACCTGGGTCCATGACGAATGCCATGCGCTGCCGCAGGCGGAAGTCTGCGCACGCCTGCGCGACGAACGATGGGAACTCGGCCGCCGCTACAACAGCGCGTTGCAGAGCGAACGCGGAGAGATCGACCGCCAGCAGCGCGGCATCGACGCGCGCCTGGCCAGCGACTGCGGCGGCGCCTGATGCGGGCGTTGGCTGGCGCCGCGTTGCTGCTCGGCGCCCTGGCGATCGCGCCCGCGCATGCGGAGGTGGTCATCTATCGATGCACCGACGCCTCGGGTGCGGTGACGTTGCAGAACGGCACGCCCTGTCCGAAGGGCAGCCGGCAGCAGAAGAAGGTGATGGACACGCCGACGACCTCCGCGCCCGCGCATGCCCCGCCGCCCGCACCACCGGAACCGGCGCCCGCCGCACCCGTCGCCGTGCCTGAACCTGTCGCGGCACCGGAGCCGGAGCCCATCAGCCCTCCCCGGCAACCGCCCGCGCTGTTTGCCTGCCAGACCTGGAACCGCGAGCGCTACTTCGGCGAAACCGCGCAACCGCCGCCGCGCTGCGCGCCGTTGCAGGTCACCGGCCTCGACGGCACCGGCGCGATGGCCGGCGGCACCGCGTGCCAGATGATGGAAGACCGCTGCGAGCCCGTGCCCGCGTTCGCCCTATGCGACGCATGGAAGCAGCGCGTGCGCGATCTCGACGCCCGCACGACCTTCGGCGGCGGCGAGCCCGTCGCGCCGGCCGAGGCCGAGCGCATCCGCCGCACGTTCGCGGAAAGCACCTGCGCCCCCTGACGCGCTGGCCGCCGGCACGTCCCGTACGCGTTTGAACACAGGGCGAAGCGGCTCCGCGCCGCCGACCCGGACGGCCGTCCCGCGGTCGCCACGAGCGCAAGGGAACGATTCTTGGAGATGGACTTGTCCGCAGTGCGCCCCGCGCTCGGCTGGTGGCTGGTGCTGGTCCTCGTGCCGGCCGCGCTGCTGCTCACCGCGGCGGCCCTGTTCGTCATGCGCGAACGCATCCCCGCGCACTGGCAGCAACCGGTGCGCGCGCTGGTGTTCGGCGTGCGCATCGACGACGACGTCCGCATCCGGATGTCCGACGGCACGCAGCTCGCCGGCACCCTGTACCGTCCGCGCAACGCGGAGGGCCCGTTGCCCACCGTGTACGTCCGCCTGCCGTACGATCGCCGCCGCTACGGCGAGGCCATCGGCGAGGGCCTGTTCTTCGCGCGCAACGGCTACGCCGTGCTGGTGCAGGACGTGCGCGGCAAGTTCGGTTCCGAAGGCGACGATTTCCTCCCCTGGCGCCACGCCACCAGCGACGGCGTCGACACGCTCGACTGGATCGTCCGCCAGGGCTGGTCGAACGGGAAGGTCGGCACGATCGGCTGTTCGGCGCTGGGTGAACTGCAGTACGCGCTGGCACGCGCGAACCATCCCGCGCACGCGGCGATGATCCCCATCGCCGCCGGCGGCGCGGCCGGCGACGTGGACGGCCACGCCGGCTATTTCGGCGCGTTCGAAGGCGGCGTGTTCCAGTTGGCCGGCGCGGCCGGCTGGTTCGCCAAGCACGGGATGAAGTCCGATCACGGGCCCTGGCCGAACGATCTCGACATGGCGAAGGCGCTGCCGACGTTGCCCATGCTCGACGTGGTCCGCCAGGTGCGGCCCGGCGCGAACGGCTTCGAGGATTTCCTGCAGACGCCGCTCGGCGACGCGCACTGGCGCGCGCTGGACTACGTGTTCGCGGACGATCGCCCGCGCACGCCCGCGCTGGTGATCGACACCTGGGGCGATCCGAGCCTGTCGGGCACGCTGGCGCTCACCGGATCGGTGCTTCGCAATTCGCCCGAAGCCGGACGCGTGCAGCACGTGATCATCGCGCCGGGCAACCACTGCGAACAGGAACTCGTCGCCGGCATGGGCCGCTTCGGCGACCTGCCGGTGCGCAATGCCGCGCAGCCCTATCGCGAGTGGTATCTGGCGTGGTTCGACCACTGGCTGCGCGGACGCGGGGACGGCCTCAAGGCGCTGCCGCCGTACCGTTACTTCGTGCTCAACGAACAGCGCTGGCTCGACGCGACGCAGTGGCCGCCAGCGGAGGCGCGACCGCAGTCGTGGTACCTGTCGGGCGGCGGCCACGCGAACGGCCGCGACGGCGACGGCGTCCTAGCGCTGGAAGCCGCACGCGAGACGCGATCGGACGACTACATCCACGACCCGCTGGATCCCGTTCCCTCCCGCGGCGGGCCGCTGTGCTGCACGGGCGATCCGGCGCAGCGTTCGGGGCCGGTGGACCAGGGCGACGTCGAAACGCGGCAGGACGTGCTCGTCTACACCTCCGCGCCCTTGCAACAGCCGCTGCGAATCGTCGGCGAACTGCGTGCGCAGCTGGTCGTGTCCTCGACCGCGCCCGACACCGACTTCATCGCGCGCCTCGTGCACGTATGGCCGGACGGCCGTGCGACGAACATCCAGGAAGGCGCGCTGCGCGCGCGCTACCGCGACGGTGTCGAACGTCCCAGCCTGATGACGCCGGGCGACCGCTACGTGCTCGACGTGCCGATGCGCTCCATCGCCTACCTCGTCCCCCGCGGCCATCGCATCCGCCTGGACATCAGCAGCTCAAGCTTCCCGCGCCTGGAACGCAACCTCGGCACGGGCGGTCGCAACTACGACGAAACGCGCCCGTCGAAAGCACTCAACCGCATCTTCCACGGCGGCGATGCGGTGAGCTTCGTGGAGATCCCCGTGCTGGACCTGCCGGTGCCGGAAGACAGGCCGTTCGCGGGGCCGCGGTAGGCGCATCGCCTCGGGGGCATAGCTCGCTCGGGCATGCGGCAAGGCGTGGCAGGTTGCACCGCCGCCCCGCTACCCGTGCTCGCAGCCCAGCGCAGTTCCGCAGTGATCGGTCCGAAGTACGCACCGCCCGCAGGCTTTTTGACGACGCGCCATCCGTTCTTTACCGACAGCATCGCCACTCCGGCAGTAGCACTGAAAGTTGAATGGAACTGCACGGAGGCAAGGCCAGTGCCGGGATCAGCTCGTCCAGCAACATTGTCGACGTCCGTTTCACAATCGATCGTGGCGCCGTATCTGGTTACGAAGCAGTAACGCCCCGTGACCTTCGCGCCCGCAGTATGCAACGTCAGCTCGAAGGTCGAGAATGGCACGCGAGCCACTGTCTCCGTCAATACCCACGGGCCCGGTCGCGCGACAAAAACCAACAACTAACAGAAGCAGAGCGAAGGACAGTTTTCGAATGCTACAGACCCTCTCGGGTTCGCCATCATTTCTCATTACATCTCTATGGCTCCCTGTCGCCATCTTTAGCACCCAATCAGCTGTTCTGCACACACATTCAGAACGATCCACTGACGCCCGCCGTTATAACCCATTGGACAGCGCCCTCAGCTCCTTCACTCTTTGGATGTTCAGCGTCATCGGACAAACAGAATTCATGGGCGATCCCACACGGCGACCCGCGATCGCGCAATGGAGCGTGCGATACGAGAGCCAAGTTTTCTGACTCTTTTCCAGGTTATCCGCGTCGTCTGGAAATCTAACCAAGTACTCGCGATGTAATGTCGCGTAAAGCGAGTTCATCTCAGATTTTGCCTTGCTGGAGATGCCCTCAGCACATGCAGTTACAACACCATTACTGATCGGCCCAAGTTCGCGCAAACACGCCTTATACTGCGCGTCGTAGCCGCCTTGATTTCCTTTCGCGCTCGCAAGACACGGAACCAACACAAGCATCATGAGCAAATGCTTAGAGCTCATTAGTTATTCCTTCCTTGTCGAATCTCTTCGAGAATTGATCGTAGATCGGATGTTGACTTCCCATTGGCGCTATTAGCGCTTCCGGCGTAGTACGACATCGAACCGTTTGATACTTCACCATTAAAGATGGTTCGCCCGGCTGGCGTAGCGATGGAAGCCCACTCTTTAGCTGCTGCATGCTGTGCGTCGTCAACGGTCCCCTCCCCGTTGATCACGAATCTTGCGAGGCGGCCACCGCCGGCCTTGTGCAGGAGAAATTCACGGAACGTTCTCTCCTGCATGTCGGCGTCGTACAGCTCATCGCCAGTTAGCCGCATTGTCCTTTTAGCTTCCTTCAAAGTAGCGAATACGGTTTGATACTTTCCGGTGGCGAACATCCGACCCCTATCGGTCCCCGAGAGTGGTTCGGTGGCAAGTATTTCGTTGATTGTTTTTGACGTCACCGTTCCCGGCGGCGGACTGATGAAGCCATGTCCGACCCGGCCACCTGCTACCCCCTTGGTCCCTGTGTTGTACGACTCGTAGCCTCCTTCTCCATGCGAAATGATGTCCCCGATTCGCTGAATCAAATCATTTAACTTACTCGCCCGAAGAGCCAGGAAATTCATGCCCAACGCACCCGGATGAAAGTGGTACACGCGGGGACTCGTCGGAAAGCCTTCGGCGCCGTCTGCCACCTCATCCCACCACGGCAGGCGCGCCGCACGCGGCATTTCGTCTTCTACCTGCTTGACCACACCGAACCCCAATGCGTCGGCGATGCTGCGAGCCACTTGCTGCTGCCGACTGGCCGGCTCCTGCGCCCATTCGCTGTCGTGTCGCACGATCAGCCGACCGACGTGAGCTGCCTTTGAGCGATTGCGAAGCGCCGCATCCAGTTCTTCTTCGCTCAGGCTCCCGTCGCCACTGGTATCAACCAGTTTGCGCAACGCCTGATACAGGGGCGTCTTTTCGGGGCGCGGGCCCTCGCGTTTGATGAAGGCGACCTTCGCCGCAAGATCTATCCACGATGCGCCGGACGCACTGTTAGGTTCATCCACTACCTCGAACCCAGGCCACTCCCACGGTGACGCCAGATGGTTGGCCTCTTCCACCCAGCCCACCGCTTCGGTACCGTTGCTGGAAGTAAGCTTGGCGACCTTTCGCCAACGCTTACCGCCCACCTCCTTAACCTCCAACCCGGCGAGCGGCAGCACCTGCGCCCAGAGGAGCGTGTGAGCGACCTTGCCGTTCGGCTCGTCCAGCAACGTGTCGCCCGGCCGCAGCAGCAGAAGAGTGCGCTCGTTGTCCGGCAGATGCTGTTTGGCCCACGACCGACTTGCGGCCAGGTACCCAGGCACGTCGTCGCCACTGAATACTTCCAAGTGCAGCAGCTTGCGGGACACTGGCCGACCGGCGATCGGGCCGGCGCGCGCAGGCACATCCTCGCCCAGATAGCCCAGGACGCTCCCTCCCTTGACCGCATGCGGTATGGGAAGGACTCTCACTTCGTCGAACACTTCCGGCGATGGATCGGGGTCGAGCTCGCCGAGGAACACCCATCCGTTCGCAGCTTCAGGCGGAATCGCTCCGTCGGATCTAACGGAGTCGATGCCCCCATCAACAACTCGTGTGATACGCGCCCATTTCCTGTCTGGTGAGTGTTGCCCCACCTCAATGACACTGTCGCGCACGAGTAGTCCCAGGCACTCGCTCCGACTTGTTGCCTGTGCGCGGATGTTGAGGCCAACGACATTCTTGTTACTCATTTCTGGATTCCACTTCAAAGAGTTCGTCTGGACATGTGGGCTCTACTTCGTAATCGAAGCCGTAGTAGAGATGGGAAACGATCCTGCCGTCCTGACGAACGAACAGATGGCTGCCTTCCTGGCTGAGACACGAAATGACTCGCATCGGTCCGGACGGAGCATGCACGGTGACGCTATCGCCGGTGGCATCCTGGGTCACCTTCGTCGCGTTGACCGTCGCTATGCCTATGAACGGCACATCGCTCATGCCAGACACGAGGTCGAAACTATGCAAGGACGCGCCAGTCTTCGCATCCAGTGCAGTTACAGCTTCCGACTCTCTCTTGTCCGCACCATCGACAGAAAGATCACGGCAGCACAACGCGTCGCCTGTCGAGGATGGGTACTGGACGGTGAGCGTGTCTCCGCGCTCCAGAGCCTGCGCCAAGTAGAGGCTTGCGTCTGAATGCCCGTAGACAACGAAGCCGACATGCGCCGATGACGGTTGTCTTGCTCCATGGAGAGGCTGATCGCTCGGTGCTTCCCGCATCGATGACGAGCAGGCACTTAACGCGCAGAGCGTTATGAGTGCGATGATTTTCCTGGTCACGTTCATGTCAATGCCCATCGTCGGACCAGTGCGGCGGGTCGCTGAGGAGCTTTATCACGCCGTAGCTCTGGCCCACCGAATGCAGATCGCTGGATGAGTTGACCCTTCGATCAAGCCCGTCGGCACCTTGGACGTCTGCGCCGATTGCCCGGGAGATTGTCATGTCGATTGCGCGCCGTTCTGTATGACGCGACGTCAACGAGGGGCGGTGCACGATTGCGAACCCTGCAACCATTTCCCTGGCAGCTTGTAGCGCTGCTTGATGATCGCTTTTGCCACCCGTGTCCAGATGGGCCCAGTCTATGTTCACACCCGCCATCTCGGGTACGGATGTCGGTGCGAAACCTTCGCGCGCGATACGCCATGAATAGTGCATCAGGTACGCCCTCTCGGGAGGGCGATAGGTCGCATTGATTGCGACGTTCGCACCGGCCGCCCTGAGCGCATGGATGAATCGTCCGACGGAACCGGCAAACGATGGGGTGAGGTCGCCAACCCGATTACTCCCGGGATAGCGTTGTACCCACTGTCTTCCGGAGCGCTCGCGCGCGAGACGTTTCCTGTCCTTCGCCTTCTCGCCCACTCGATATCGCTTCGATGGCCAGTAGCCCGGCCGTACCCAGTTCGGGTTCCTTCCATAACTCTCAAAGTCAGCTAGGTGCATGTAGAGGCTGTACAGCGTCAATGTCGGCGCCGCAGGTGTCGCAGGACGTTCCTGCTCGGCCTTGTTGCGCGCATATACGTCCGACGCTTCCGGGTCAACGGAATCGCCTCGATAGACGTGCGTGGCTATGACATCCTTGAAGCCCAGCATGCTGCGCATGCCCGTCCCCGCGAGCGGGTCGATCGCGAGCCACGTGCGTTCGATCCAACCCTCGCGCGGCAGCCCAAAGCCGGTCGTGTCTAGGACGCGTACGTAGCGCCCTTGTCCCGGCGCGATTTTTCCAATCTCCACCTTCACCGGAGTGCCGTGGCGCAACCATGCACGACGCCGGTGCCCTTGAGGATCATCGTAGAGCCACGCGCCCCAATTGCGGATGTCGGCGCCCGGGTTGTCCATCTTCACCGGCTTGGGCGGCGGTGGCGGGGTGGGCGCCTGCAACCGGTGGCGAACCAGCACGAAGCCTGTGGAGTATGGACGCAGCGCTGGGCCATCGCCCGCCGTGCCAGGCGTCGCATCGTAGTAGCGGCGGTTGATGCGGTACGCCACGACGTCGCCATCGGCAAGGCAGCGTATGCCTTCATTGAGTTCGAACGCGTTGCCGCTGGACCAGGCGATGTGCACGCCACCATGGAAAAAGCCGTGCGGACTGAGCAGGTAGTGCCCGCCCTGTACGACAGCGAGCCCATCGTAGAACAGCTGTGGATCGGTGATCTCCTGACCTTGTTTATTCTTGAACGGGTAGCCGAGACGTGAGGCCGTGATCGGCCTCGGGGTGTTTTGCGCGCTCATGCAGGACCTCCGTGTCAGTCGCCGGTGGGACGCCAGATCCAGCTGAAATCGGGAACGTCCCCTTCGGCGGGCTCGCCGAATATCGAGAAGTCGTTCCCGGCGCCGTCGGGATCCCGTTGAACGGGCCCTTTCAGGAGGATCTCGAGTCCCTCGATGGTCACGCCGCTGCCATCCAGGGTGATCGTGCCGCCGAGGCCGCAGATTCTCAGACTCTCACTCGCCTTCAGTTCGACCACGCGCGTGCGCTGGGTGATGCGCTCGCCGGCTTCGATGTCGTGGCGCTCCGCGACCTTGTGTTCGTAATGGCCGCCGGTTTCAACCTTGCGGTCGGATGCGGTCTTCTCGATGCGAACGTTGCCGACGTCCTCGATCAGGTCCTTGCCAATGGTGAGCTGCCGCGTCCGCCCGATGTCGATGACGTGATCGCGGCCCAGCGTTTCGCGGCGATCCTGGCCGATGCTCAGGGTTTCATCGTTGCCGACGGCTTCCTTGCGGTCGTGGCCAATCTGGATGGTTTCGTCGTTGCTGACGTCCTCGCTGCGGTCGTGGCCGATGCGCGTGGTCTCGTCGTTCTCCACGACGATGTTCTGGTCCTTCTGTGCATGGACGAAGATTTCTTCCTGGCCGGCTTCGTCCTCGAAACGCAGTTCGTTGTAGCCCTTGCCCTTGTGGGTCTGGGTCTTGAACGTCGTCCGCGTCTTGTGCAGCGGCAGCTCGTAGGGCGGTTTGTTCGCCGCGTGGTAGGTGCGCCCCGTGACGATCGGTTGATCGGGGTCGCCCTCCATGAAGCTGACGATCACTTCATGTCCGATTCGCGGGATCGCCATGAAACCGTACATCGGCCCCGCCCAGCCTTGCGACACGCGGATCCAGCAGGTGCTGTTCTCCGACCAGTTGCCCTCGCGGTCCCACGGGAAGTACATCTGCACTCGCCCGTGGACATCGGTGTGGATCTCCTCACCCGGTGGACCGACGACGTGGGCGATCTGCGGCCCTTCGATCACCGAGCGCGGGGCGGGCTCGGGCTTCCAGTCGTAGTGCGCGGGCACCACGGTGGCTTCGTAGCGATAGCGGGTGCCGTGTTCGGCGCCAGCGGCGTCAGCTTCCTGCGAGGTCGCCTGTTCGCCGCTGTGACGCATCGCTATCACACGCCAGCGCGCGTTGAGAGCCTCGGTCGGGTGTCCGGTCAGCTCGAATGCCAGGCCGGGCCACAGGCGCGCGTCGTCGCCTTCGATGGCCGCGTGCTCGGTGAGGTTACGAAGTCCGGAAAGCTTCGTTCGCGTAAAGGGTTTGCCCGCGGCTTCGGCCTTGTACCGGCCCGGATAGTCGTAGTGCTCATAGTCCCCGATGGCCTTGTCGTGGCTCCAGGGCCTCGCTTCGTGCTGCAGGTCATACCGAGGGTTGTGAAATGTCGCGTCCCGCTGCGTCACGCGAGTGGGCGCAAGTTGGCGGCGGTGCGCGAAGTGCCACAGGTGCGGCTGGGGCGCATCGCCGACAGGGGCGGGCTGGTACAGCACCTTGCCGTCGAGCGTCGGCGCGGTGTCGATGCGATCAGTCAGGACGAGACGGCTTTGGTTTGCCGCGTCGTGCCAGTAGACGATGCCTTCTTCCGTCGCGAGACGATGAACGAAGCGGTCGTCGTGTTCCCTGTACTGGGTGGCGTATTCGCGCGGCTCGTGGTGGCCGAGATACGTCGTTTTCGTCCCTTGAAAGCGATGCTCTTTCAGGATTGTTTCCAGGATCTCCGGCGCATTGACCTGCTGGAAGATGCGGCTGTTGTGGCGCAGTGCCAGGCGCGCGAGCGGTGATTCGACGACCGCCCTGTAGCGGGTCAGCCGGAAGCCGGTCTCGCACTGCTCGAACGCGGTGCAGATGCCGTGCACCGTGCGCACCGGCTCACCGTCGCGTTCGATGGTGAAGACCACTTCGGAGTCGAGAAGTATGTCCGACTCTATGTCGGGCTCCGAACTACCGAGCTCCAGTTCGAGCCTGAACGGCTGCGACACCCCTTCGATCAGTTCGAAGCGCACGACGTCGAGTGTCGCTCCTCGCGTTCCTCCAAACCGGAAAACCAATTCCGATTGCGCCGCCATAATCCTTTCGCTCCCTGGGACGGAGCGGCCAAGTTCGGCCGTGACGCGTCACGCGTCCACGGGAATGTTTCTCAGATTGAAGAAGTGCCACGCGGAATCACACCCCGAACGGATACGTCTCCGGCACCTCGCCCGCGTCCGTCGCCGGCGCCTCCAGCGCATCCACCGCCCTGGTTTCGTCGAACCACACATAACCATCGTATTGCCGCGCGAGCGATGCGCGCGCGTAATGGCTCTGCAATTCCGTCGCGGGCCGGTAGATCACGCCGATGAAGCGCTGCAGCAGCGGCTCCGACAGCGCGCGTCGCATCGCATCATCATGGCCTTCGCACAGGTCGAGCAGGAAGCGGGGGACGCCGCTTCCGTGGCACAGATGCTCGATGCTGCCGGTGCGCGACGGGCGAACGTCCATCACTTCCATCTCGTCGCCCCAATCGTGCGCGGCGGCCACGGTCCCGGCGTGCGTGCCGAAACCGACCAGCGCGACCTCGCCGGAATGCCGCTGCCGCACGAGCTGGCCGATGTTGTGTTCGCCGCGCGACTGGCCCATGTCGGTGTGCCGCGCATCGCCGATGTGCGAGTTGTGCGCCCACACCACCGCGCGCGAACGCGGGCCGTGCGCCTGCAGCAACGCGTCGAGGGTGTCGGCCATGTGCTCGTCGCGAAGGTTCCAGCTTTCCGCGCCGCCGTAGTACATCACGCGGTAATAGCGTTCGGCGGAGGCGACCAGGCGCGCGTTCTGCGCGGCGTCAAGATGATCAAGCGACAATCCGTCGACGATGCCGAGTCGATGCTCCAGCAGTTCGCGACACTGGCGCACCACCGCTTCCTCGCACAACGCGTGGCCCGCACGCAGCGCCGCGCGGCCGTACACCTCGGGCGAGCGCTGCCATGGCGTGAGGCAGCCGTAGCGCTCGCGCGCGACGACGGCGGCTTCGGGATCGACGCGATCCAGGTATTCCAGCACCGCCTCGATCGACGCGTTGAGACTGTAGATGTCGAGCCCGTAGAAGCCGACCTGCGCCTCGTAGTCGCGGCCTTCGTTGTACTGGCGCATCCACGCGGCCAGCGCGGCGATCTCGCGGTTGCGCCACATCCATGCCGGAAAACGCGTGAACACCGGCCCATGCGGGCGCCTGGGCAGGTGCCGCACATGGCGGTTGATCACCGACGCATCGGGCCAGTCGGCCTCCACCGCGACGAGGGTGAAGCCGTGGCGTTCGACCAGCCTGCGCGTGATCGCGGCGCGCGCGGCGTAGAACTCCGACGTGCCGTGGCTGCATTCGCCGAGCATCACCACGCGCGCCTCGGCGAAACGTTCGAACGCGTCGGCGAACGCGTCGTCGTCCACGTCGGGCAACGGGATCGCGTGTTCGGCGATGAGCGAGGCCGCATCGTCCCCACGCGCCGCCGCCGGAACATGGCGGCTCGCGGCGCGGCGGCCGTCCTCGGCCCAGCCCTGCTCGCCCACCAGCGGCACGAACATCACCGCGCCCAGGCTTTCCTGCTCGAACGTGTCTTCGCCCGTGCGGCGGATCTTCAGCAGTTCCTGCACGAGCCCTTCGTCGCCGACCGGAATCACCAGCCGTCCGCCGATCGCGAGCTGCTCGCGCAACGCCTGCGGCGGCGCCGGCGCGCCGGCCGCGACGAGGATCGCGTCGAACGGCGCGCCTTCCGGCCAGCCACGCGTGCCGTCGGCGGTGTGCACGTCGATGTTGTCGTAATCCAGCCGCGCGAAGCGCGCGCGCGCTTCATCGGCCAGCGATGCGTGACGCTCGATCGTGTGCACGTGTCGCGCCAGGCGCGACATCAGCGCGGCGGCGTAGCCGGAACCGGTGCCGACTTCCAGCACGCGATCGTTCGGCGAGATCTCGGCCGCTTCCAGCATCAGCGCGACGATGTACGGCTGCGAGATGGTCTGGCCTTCGCCGATCGGCAGCGGGCTGTCCTCGTAGGCGAACTCCTCCATGCCCGGATCGACGAAGCGTTCGCGCGGCACCTGCGCCATCGCGGCAAGCACGCGTGCATCGCTCACGCCGCGACCCGCCAGGTGGCTGCGGACCATGCGCATGCGGGCGGCATCGAAACCGGCCATGCATCAGCCCTCGCGCTTGCGCGTGCGCGCGGCCTTCTTCGCCGCGGCCTTGCGGCCTGCCGCGCCCTTGGTGCGCGCCGCCTTCTTCGCGGCGGCGGAACGCTCGCCCGCGGTGCGCTTGCCCGCCGCCTTCTTCGCCTGCTTCGACAGCGCGGTCTTGCTTGCGGCGCGCGTCCCTTCCTTTTTCAACGCCTTCTTCGTCGCGCGCGAACGTTTCGCCGCCGGCTTGTGCGGATGCTCGCCCGCTTCCAGGTCCTTGCGCGCCTTGCGTCTGGTCTCCGCCGGCGTGTCGTCGGACGGCTGCACCTTGACGCCGGCGCGGCGCGCCTTCGACAGACCGATCGCGATGGCCTGCTTCGTCGATCTCGCGCCGTGCTTGCCTTCGCGGATGTGCTCGATTTCCTCGCGGACGAATTCGCCCGCCTGCGTGCTCGCCGACTTGCCTTCTCGCTTGTCGCGGCGCGCGCGTTCGAGGGTGCTTCGCTCCGGCACGTCATCACCTCCCGCCTCAATGGGTGGTGCCATTGATTCGCGATGCGCGTTACGTCGCGGTCATGCGCGGGCCGGGCAGCCTTCACCTGTTTGTATCCTGGGGCGGTGTACGCTCCATCGTGCCTTGAAGGGTGATACGACCGTTTCGCAACACGACATGTTCGTTCACGATCTTCAAGGTGGACAGCAGGCTTCACGCCTGCCATCGGCCGCCGGGCGATTCAGCACCGCTCGGCGGCTTTTCGTTTGCGCACGTATTCAGAAGCCGTAGCGCAGGAAGCCGCCGTCCACCGCGATGCATTCGCCGGTGATGTAGCCCGATGCGGGCAGGCACAGGAACGCGACCGCCGCCGCCACTTCCTCCGGCTCGCCGATGCGTCCAAGCGGTGTGCGCAGGAGCACTTCGTCGAGGTAATCCGGATCGGCGAGTTTGTCGGAGGTCCGACGCGTGCGGATGTACCACGGCGCGACCGCGTTCACGCGCACGCCGTCCTCGGCCCACTCGACCGCGAGGTTGCGCGTCATCTGGTGCATCGCCGCCTTGCTCATGCCGTACGGTGCGCCGGTGCGCACGTGCGTGGCGCCCGACACGCTGCCGACGTTGACGATGCTCGACGACGCGTGCTTCGTGAGCAGCGGATGCGCGTAGCGCGAGAGTTCGAACGCGGAGAACAGGTTGACCTCGAACACCTGCCGCCATTCGTCCTCGGTGTAGTCGGTCGCCGCCTTGGTGAGGTTGCCGCCGGCGTTGTTCACCAGGATGTGCAGGCCTTCGCCGAAGTCCTCCACCCAGTCGAGCAGTTCGCGACGCTGTTCGTCGTCGGCGACGTCGGCGACGAACGCCTGCACTTCGCGCTCGGGGAAATCCTCCAGCAGTTCGCCGCGCACGGCGTCGAGCCCGGCGACGTCGCGCGCGGCGAGCAGCACGTCGGCGCCGAAGCCGAGCAGTTCGCGCGCGACCGCGCGACCGATGCCGGCGCTGCCGCCGGTGACCAGGGCCAACTGCCCGTCGAGTCGCCAACGTTTGGGATCCATCGCCGTCTCCGTGATTGGGGGCCTGCACCGGTTACTTGCCGCGCGTGGCGGCCGGCGTAGCATAGCGGCGGACCAGCCACGAGGGTGCGGGAATGGTGCGGACGCTGCTGACGGGAATGACGGTGCTGGCATTGCTCGCGGGCTGTTCCAAGCCCCGGCCGCCGGAGAAGGAGCGGCCGGTCGAGCCGCAGGCGACGCAGTTGCGCGATGCGATCAACGCGCCGATCGACAAGGCGAAGAACGTCGAGAAGCAGTTGCAGGAGGCGGCCGATGCGCAGCGTGCGGCAATCGATGCGCAGGAGGGTGGGGGTTGACCGGTTCTTCGAACCGGTCGGATCGGAAGAGGCGCGGATCGGCGCGGGACGATTGGAAGCTTCCGCTCTGGTCCATGCCATTTTTCTGATGTGATTCGCGTCGGACGTTTTGCCGCGCGTTTGTTCGTCATTCCAGCGAACGCTGGAACCCATCCGGCTCTTCGGCCAGGCGAAGAAAGCAGCGTGCCGTGAGCGTCGAAACCCGGCACGTCCCGCCTCCTCACCCAACCCCTCTCCCGTCGGGAGAGGAGCTCAAAGCGCCCGCGTCGTTACTTCTACCGTCGATTCCGAATCCCGAATCCCGGCGACTCAGAAACCGCAGAAGCAATAAGCCAACGCCTTCACCGGCACGCCGCGCGTCGGCGTGATCGCGCCTTCGAGGAAGCGCAGGTCCTGCGCCGTCTGCGGCGAGGCCTTGGCGATCAGCGAACGCGCGATGTCGGAATCGCGCATCAGCGCGCCGCCCGCACGACTGGCGATGAAGCCGGTGAAGAAGCGCTCGAACGGCGTCGCCGCCTTTTCGATGTAGCGCACCTGGTAGTCGCCCGCCTGGCCGAGTTCGGCGCGCTTGGCGGCGAAGGCGACGGCCTGCTGGAGGCCGCCGAGTTCATCGACCAGGCCACGTTCCTTCGCCTGCGCGCCGGTCCATACGCGTCCGCGCGCGATGGCGTCGACCTGCTCCACCGGCTTCTTGCGCGCGGTGGCGACGCGGCCGGTGAAATCGCGGTACCCCTTCTCGATCACCGACTGGATCACCTGCCCGACTTCCGGCTGCAACGGCCGGGTGATGTCGAACGCGCCGGCGAAGCGCGTGGTGCCCACGCCGTCGCTGCGCACGCCGATCTTCTCCAGCGCGCGCGGGATCGTCGGGATCAGGCCGAAGATGCCGATCGAACCGGTGATGGTGGACGCGTCGGCGTAGATGCGGTCGGCGTCCATCGAGATCCAGTAACCGCCCGATGCGGCCAGGTCGCCCATCGACACCGCGACCGGCTTGCCGGCCTTCTTCAGGCCGACGATCTCGCGGCGGATCTGCTCGGAGGCGAACACTTCGCCGCCGGGCGAATCCACGCGCAGCACCACGGCTTTCACGTTTTCGTCGTCGCGCGCCTCGCGCAGCAGCTCCGCCGTGGACTCGCCGCCCACGGTGCCCGGCGGCTGCTCGCCGCCGCGGATCTCGCCTTCGGCCACGACCACGGCGACCTGCGGACGCGGATCGACCGCGCTGATGCCGCTGTCCAGCTGGGTGAGGTATTCGTCGAGCGACGCCTGGCGATAACCGCCCGGCGCGTCCTCGTCGGCGACGCCGCGCTGCGCCAGCAGGTCATCGACTTCCTCGCGCGTCTTCAGGCCGTCGACCAGCCTGGTCTGCAGCGCGAACTTCGCCAGGTCGCCCTGCGCGCCCTCGATGCCGGCAGGCATCTGGTCGATCTGCTGCGACAGCCGCGCCGCGTCGAGCCTGCGCGCCTTCGCGACGTCGGCGAGGTAGCGCTGCCACACGTCGTTCATCCAGTACAGGTCGGCTTCCTTCGCTTCGGGCGAAGCCGCGTCGAGCACATAGGGTTCGGCCGCCGACTTGTATTCGCCGACCTTGAACAGGTGCACATCGACGCCGAGCTTGTCCTGCAGGCCTTCGCGATAGAACGTGCGATAGCGGCCCAGGCCTTCCAGCAGCATGCCGCCCATCGGGTCGAGATAGACCTCGCTGGCCTGCGCGGCGAGCAGGTACTGCTTCTGGTCCATCATCTCGGAGAAGGCGACCACCTGCTTGCCGCTGGCCTTCACCCGCGCGATGGCGTCGGCGGTCTCGCGCAGCGATGCCATGCCGGCGGCCTGCAGCTTGTCGAGGTTGAGCACGACGCGTTCGACGCGCTTGTCCTTCGCCGCGGCATCCAGCGCGCGCACGAGGTCGCGCAGCTGCACTTCGCCGCCCTTCTCGCCGAGCGCGCGTTCCAGCGCGCGGGTCAGCGGATCGCTGCTGAACTGTTCGACCAGGTTGCCTTCCGGCGCGATCACCAGCGTCGTGCGCTCGAGCAGCGGCTTGGTGCGCGGTCCCGCCATGAGGATGGCGAGGAACAGGAACAGCAGCAGCAGGAACAGCAGGTTGAGGACCAGCCGGCGGGTGAAGTTCATCGCATCCCACACGCCGATGAAGAACCGGGCGATGGGGCCGCGACGCGGAATGTCGTTCATACGGTCTCCTGGATCACGCCACCAGCCTAAACGCGCGCGGGCGCGGAATCACCCGCCATTCGTAACACGGTGGTTTGGGAGGGGGAGTGAGGGGGCGGTACTCGGGATTTGAGGCGTATCGGCGCTTTTCCAATCCCGAATACCGACTCCCGAATCCCCGCTTCACGGCCCCCGCATCACCAGGCGGTCCGGATGGCTCGACCGCACGAACCGCACGCACAGCAGCACCGCGGCGAAGGTCAGGCCGGCGATCAGGCCGATCCACATGCCGCGCGGGCCCCAGCCCAGGCCCAGGCCGAGGCCGGCGCCCAGCGGCATGCCGATACCCCAATAGGCAATCGCGGCCAGCACCATCGGCACGCGGGTGTCCTTGAGCCCGCGCAGCGCGCCGGCGGAAAGCACCTGCACGCCGTCCGGGAACTGGAACGCCGCCGCGTACAGCAGCAGCGAGGCGGCCAGCGTCGCGACCGCGGCATCGGCGGTGTAGAAGCTCACCAGCAGGTCGTTGCCGGCCAGCAGGACGATGCCGGAGAACAACTGCGTCCCCAGTACGATCGCGTAACCGGCCTTCGCCGCACGCCGCACGCCGTGGAAATCCGCGCGCCCGAGCGCATGGCCCACGCGCACGGTGGTCGCCTCGGCAAGCCCCATCGGCACCATGAAGCACAACGCGGACAGGTTGATCGCGATCTGGTGCGCCGCCGCCGGCACCTGGCCCAGCCGGCCCATCAGCAGCGCGGTGGCGATGAACAGGCCGCCTTCCATCAGCACCGTCACGCCGATCGGCAGGCCCGTCGCCAGCAGCCCGCGGATGGTCGGCCAGTGCGGCAGGTCGAAGCGTTCGAACAGTTTCAGGTCCGCGAACCGGCGCGAACGCTTGAGCACGATGAAGAAGCCGATCGCCTGCACCCACAGCATGATCGCCGAGGCGAGCCCCAGCCCGCCGGCGCCCATCTCCGGGAAGCCGAACTTGCCGAAGGTCAGCGTGTAGCCCACCGGCAGCAGGATCAGCAGGCCACCGGCACTGAGCACCAGGGTCGGCAAAGTCCAGTGCAGGCCTTCGCTGAGATAGCGCATGCAGAAGAACAGCGTCAGCGCGATCACGCCCCAGCGGATGCCGTGCAGGAATTCGGTCGCGCCCGGGATGATCTCCGGCGCGATGCCCATCGGTCCCAGCGCGTGCGGGATCAGCGTGAGGAAGGCAAACAGCACCAGCCCCAGCCCCAACGCGAGCCACATCGCCTGCCGGAACAGGCCGCCGATGTCCTCGCGGCGGCCCGCGCCGTCGAGCTGCGACACCGACGGCGGCACCGACAGCAGCGTGCCGATCGGCACCATCATCGGCAGCCACCACAGCGCGGTGCCGATGGTGACCGAGGCAAGCGTGGTCGTGCCGTGGTGGCCGGCCAGCACGTTGTCGACGAAGCCGATCAGGCCCGTGGATACATGCCCGCCCACGAGCGGCGCGGCAAGGATGGCGGTGGTGCGGATTTCGCCGAACAGGCCGTTGCGGCCGGGCGAGACGGAAGCGAGCGACATCGAAGCAACCAGACGCACGACTACGGCCGCGCGACCGCATCCAATGTCGGGCGCTGGCGCCGGGTCGCGGCGGCCCGGTATCTTAACCGCTGCCAATGAATGTCTGTGTTCGTGCGCCGGGGAGAGCGTTGACACATGAGTTCCAGCACCGGCCACGCGCCTCACGACGTCCATCCGACCCATTGCGAGAACTGCGGCGCCGCGCTGCAGGGCCACTATTGCCACGATTGCGGGCAGTCCGTGGTGAACCCGATCCGCCACGCCGCGCACGCGGTGGAGGAAGTGTTCGAGGCGTTCTGGCACCTGGACGGCCGCATCTTCCGCACCCTGCGCGACCTGCTGTCGCCGGGGCGCATCGCCATCATTTACCTCTCCGGCCAGCGCGCGAAGTACGTCGCGCCGCTGCGGCTGTTCGTGGTGCTGAGCGTGCTGACGTTCTTCGTCGCGCAGCTGGTCATCCACGTCGATACGCGGGACACGTCGGTCGAACTGCTCGACCAGGGCGTGGAGAAGAGCGCCCACCGCGCGCAGAACGTCAACCGCGAGAACAAGAAGTTCACCACCGCGACGAGCATCGAGGACGTCGAGCGCATCCGCGCCACCGAACTCGCCGAACTCGCCGAGGGCCGCGATGCGGTCTCGACGATGCTGCCGCACGTGCGCAAGCCGTTCGAGATCGCGATGACCGACGTCAACGCCGCCGCCGATCGCCGCGTCGCGGAGCTGATCCGGCAGCACGATCTCACGCCGCGCGAGGTCGAGCGGGAAAAGGCCGCCGCGCAGCGCGAGATCGACGCCGAACGCAGGCAGGCGCGGGCCATCCCGGAGATGGACAAGGCCAAGACGCTGGCCGAGCTGGAAACGCTGCGCAACGATCGCCTCAAGCGGCAGCAGGCGGAGCTGGCCGCGCTCGCGCCGGCGCAGACCGCCGAGCGCCGGCGCATGCTGATGGAGATCCGCGAGACCAACGAAGCGGCCGGATGCCGCGCGGCGCAGCTGCAGATCGCGGTGGCTCGCGGCAGCGAAGGCACGCGTACGCGCAAGACGGTCGACGACGCACGCATCTACGGCGAAACCAACTGCGACGGACGGCTGACGCTGTTCGGCAGCAACGAGCCGTGGGACGAGGAACTCAACCCGGTGACGATTTCCTGGGCGCCGCGCTTCGTCAACGCGTGGATCAACCGGCAGATCGCGCACGGCAAGGACAACATGGCGCGCGTGCAGCACGACTACGGAATGCTGGTGAAGGCGATGCTCGGCGCGGTGCCGTCGGCGCTGTTCCTGCTGGTGCCGGTGTTCGCGCTGCTGCTCAAGCTGGCGTACCTGGGCTCGAAGCGGCTGTACCTGGAGCACCTGGTCGTCGCGCTCTACAGCCATGCGTACCTGTGCCTGGCGATCCTGACGTTCTTCCTGCTGATCGCGCTGGACAACGCGATCGAGCCGAAATGGGCCGGTTTCGGCTGGATTTCCGGCACGCTGGAACTGCTGCTGTGGCTGTGGATGCCGATCTACCTGTGGATCATGCAGAAGCGCGTGTACGGCAACGGCTGGCTGCTCACGTCGCTGCGCTATTTCGTGATCGGCAATCTGTATTTCGTGCTGCTCGGCTTCGCGGTGGTGTTCATCACGCTGGCGAGCATCGTGCGGATGTGAGGCGCGCGAGGGCTCGGGCAACGGCCCAAGGCAACGCCCGCGTTTGTAGCCCGGGTAAGGCCGAAGGCCGCACCCAGGGTCGCGTCACGTCGAGGGATTCCCGGGTGCGCTTCGCTTAGCCGGGCTACAACGGCAACGCAGCGCTCAGTGCTGCAACCGCCGCCACAACCAGTCGCCGCGCTCGCTCGCGCTGACCGACACCAGCTCGCGCCGCAATTCCGCGCGGGCGGCCGGTGGCGTGCGCTGCGCGAGGACGCCGAGGTCGCGCCGCTGCTGCGGCGTCATCGATCGCAGCGTGCGCAGCAGCGCCGCGTGCTCGGCTTCCGGCACCTGCGCCAGCAGCGGCTGAAGGGCGACGTAGTCCGCGCCGAGCGACGGACCGAACAGCCAGCCACGACGTTCGCTGCGATCCATCGCCTCGAACTGCGCGCGCCACGCGGCCTGCACGTCCGGCGCCATCGCCGCGTACTGCGCGGCGGCGGCCTGCGCCTGCGCGCGTTCGCCAGGCGACAGCGCCTGCCAGGCCTGGTAACGCTCGCGACGCTGGTCGCGCTCGGCGCGCGGCAGGGCGTCCCACTGCGCGGCGCGCTGCCGGAAGGCGGCCTGCTCCGCGGGCGGGAATCCGTCCCAGCGGCGCGCGTTCTCGCGCACGCCGGCCTGGGCCGCGGGCGGCAGGCGTTCGAGCAGGTCCTTCAACTCCGGCGGTGTCGCGACGGCAGTGGCGGTCGCCAGCGTCAGCGCGAACAAGAGCCCGCGACGGCGCGACAGGTCACGGCGCATCTTCGGTCTCCGCCTGCGTCTCGCCGGCGATGCCGTCCGCCACCGGCGACGGGGCGACGTTCTCGTCGGCCGGCGCATCGACCGGCGCGGCCGGCGGCGCCGGCGCGGTGACGCCCGCCGCCTGCTGCGCGGCCAGCCAGCTGTTGAATTCCAGGTCCTGCGCGGCGGCCTCGCCCTGCGGATCGGCGAGCAGCGCGAAATCGCGATGGGTGATCATCGCGGTTTCCTCGCCAAAGCCCGACGCGGGCGAATCGGCTTCCGGCAGCGGCTGGACTTCGATCCGGCGCGAGCCGCCGACGCCGTCGACCGTCGAACCGATCGGCAGGAAGGTCGCCGCCAACCCGGCCACGCACAGCGCCAGCAGGCCCCAGAGCAGCGGCATCAGCCAGCGCGGACGCGACGCGGGAGTCGCGTCGGCCCGGGGTGCCGTCGCTCCGGTTTCGCCCCGCAGCACGGTTTCGCGGGCCGAGCTCAGGCGCACCAGCCGGTCGGGCGGCAGGGTCTTGATGCGACGGTGGATCTGCTCGCGCAGCTGCTGCCAGGCGAGCGGGTCGGCGCGCCCGTCGGCGTGGTGAGGGAGCGCCCGCTGGAGCGCTAGCCGGTAGCTGGGCAGCCCCACGCCGAGCACCTCCGCGGCCTCCTCCTCCGACAGCCCGGCGGCGACGCGCAGCAGCAGGGCCGCACGCGGGCCGCTGCCGAGTTCGCCGAGCCGGTCGGTGGCCTCGACCGCGATGGCAACCGCCGTCCGGTGCTGGAGCCGCGGCTGGGCCAGCAGCAGCGACCAGAAGCGGCGCGGCCATTCGGCCATCGGAAGGCTGCCGGCCTCCGGCCGGAACTGACGCATGGCGTCGGCCAGCGCGGAATCGCCCGCGGTGGCATCGCCGGCCTGGAGCTCCGCCAGGACCGCGCCGCGGCGCTCGATCCCGCGCAGGAAAGCGGACAGCGCCGGGGCGCCTGAAGGACGGGGGGAAGCGGACGGAACGCTCATCGGGACTGCATCACCATGCGCCGATGATAACGACGCGGCCCGGTGAAATTCCGCTTGACATTGCTGAGCCAGCCGCTCCTCCAAGCGGGACGCGGCCTTCGCCGGAAAAGCGGTTGTGCACAGCAGTAATCGGACCGTCATGCAGGGCTTCCTGAACGCGGCCTTCAGCTGGGTGACAACCGTGTTTCACGCCTAAGCTCATGATTTCAAAAGAAATATCGGCTTTGGCACTTTTTTCACCAACATAGCTGCGAGGCTTGTTTTCCGGGAATCGGGCCCCGCTCGCAACCCGCCATGCACAGATTTATCCACAGATCGTGTGGATAAGGACGTTTTCGCTTTGTGGCCGGGCACTTGCGTGATTTTTGTCACAGACGGTGCAGCAATGCCGCGCAAGCTTCGCGGCGGCTTTCGTGCCAGACCGGGCCCGGTAGACTTCGCCGATGCCCGACGCCCTCACGACCCCGCCCGCCGTCTGGCGGGTGGCCCTGCCCGTGCCGCTGCCGCGCCTGTTCGACTACCGGCCGCCGGAAGGCGAGGCGGTCGGCGGGGACGACGTCGGCCTGCGGGTGCGCGTGCCGTTCGGCAGTCGCGAACTGGTGGGGATCGTCGCCGAAACCGGGCCCGCCGAGCCGGATGCGCCCGAGTTGAAGCACGCCCTCGCCCGGCTCGATGCGGAGTCGGTCCTTCGCGGCGAGCTGTTCGAATCGCTGAACTGGCTGGCGCGCTACACGCACGCGCCGCTCGGCGAGGTGCTGGCGACCGCGCTGCCCGCCGCGCTGCGCCGCGGCGAGCCGCTGCCCGATACCCACGCCTGGGCCTGGCAGCTGACCGAAGCCGGCCAGACCGCCCGCGAACGCCTGCGCGCCGGCAAACCGCGCCGGTTGGCCGACCTGCTCCAGACCGGCGCGCTGGACGAGGACCGCCTCGACGTCGAGCTCGAGGACTGGCGAGCCGCCGCCCGCGCGCTGGCCAGGCGGGAGCTGGCCGAGCGCATCGCCGTGCCCGCCGTCGCCTATGCGGTGGAACCGCGTCCCGGCCCGGAACTGCATGCCGAACAGCAGGCCGCCGTCGACGCCATCCTCGCCGCGCGCCACGGCTTCGCCGCGCTGCTGCTCGACGGCGTGACCGGCAGCGGCAAGACCGAGGTCTACCTGCACGCCATCGCCGACTGCCTCGCGCGCGGCAAGCAGGCGCTGGTGCTGGTGCCGGAGATCGGCCTGACCCCGCAGACGCTGGCGCGGTTCCGCGCGCGCCTGGGCGTGCCGGTGCACGCGCTGCATTCGGGCCTGGGCGACGGCGAACGCGCGCGCACCTGGACCGCCTTCGCGCGCGGCGAGGCGCGCGTGGTCGTGGGCACGCGGTCGGCGGTGTTCCTGCCGCTGCCGGAGGCCGGGCTGATCGTGATCGACGAGGAACACGACGGCAGCTTCAAGCAGCTCGACGGCATCCGTTACCACGCGCGCGATTTCGCGCTGGTGCGCGGCAAGGCGCTGGGCGTGCCGGTGCTGCTGGGCAGCGCGACGCCGTCGCTGGAATCGCTGCGCAACGCCCACGCCGGCCGTTACGAACACCTTCGCCTGCAGCAGCGCGCGGGCCAGGCGCAGCCGCCGGCGGTGCGCGTGTGCGACGTGCGCAAACGGCCGCTCGAAGCCGGGCTGTCGCCGGAAATGCTCGATGCCATCGCGCACGCGCTCGACGCCGATGGCCAGGTGCTCGTCTTCAAGAACCGCCGCGGCTACGCGCCGGTGCTGCTCTGCCACGACTGCGGGTGGAGCGCGCAATGCCAGCGCTGCGACGCGCCGATGACGGTGCACGGCGGCGGCCGGCGCCTGCAATGCCACCACTGCGGCGCGCGTCGTCCGGCCCCCAACGCCTGCCCCGACTGCGGCGGCCTGGCGCTGCAACCGCAGGGCGCGGGCACCGAGCGTATCGAGGAGGTGCTCAGCGCGCGTTTTCCCGACGTGCCGGTACTGCGCATCGATCGCGGCACCACGCAGCGTCGCGACGCGCTCGAACACGCGCTGGCGAAGTTCGGCACGCAGCGCGGCATCCTGGTCGGCACGCAGATGCTGGCGAAGGGGCACGATCTGCCCAACCTCACGCTGGTCGCGGTGGTCGGCGTCGACGAAGGGCTGTTCTCGGCCGATTTCCGCGCGCCGGAGAAGCTCGCGCAGCTGCTGATCCAGGTCGCCGGCCGCGCCGGCCGCGCGCAGCGCAAGGGCGAGGTGCTGCTGCAGACGCATCATCCGGGCCATCCGCTGCTGGCGACGCTGCTGGCCGGCGGCTACCACGCGTTCGCCGACGTGGAACTCGAACAGCGGGAGATCGCCGGGTTCCCGCCGTTCGCGCACATGGCGATGTTCCGCGCGGAGGCGCAGCAAGTGGATGCATGCGAGGCGTTCCTGCGCATGGCACGCGAGGTGCTGCGCGACGTGCACGCGCCACTCGACCTGCACGGCCCGCTGCCGGCACCGATGCCGCGCCGCGCGGGATACCAGCGCATGCAGCTGCTGCTCTCCGCCGCCGACCGCCGCAGCCTGCATGCGGCACTGGAAGCCGCGCTTCCGGCGATCCATGCCTCCCCGGAAGCGCGGAAGGTTCGGTGGTCGCTGGATGTGGATCCGGTGGATCTGTATTGATCGGGACGCGGGACTTTGGAAAGCTGATCACGTGAGCTTTCTTCATCCGCCACCGTTTCCGTCGTCCCGGCGAAGGCCGGGATCCAGGCCCGTAACGCAAGGCCACTCCCTCACCGGCAATCCACCACTCCGTCATTCCAGCGAAAGCTGGACCCATTTTGCTCTCGCTCCAGATCGTCATTCCGCGAACCAGCCCTAACGCACATCACCCCGCCACACCCACGCTGCCGCCCCATACAACACGACCGCGATCACCAGCGTCGCCTGCAAGCCGATCGCGATCGCCAGCAGCAACGCCAGGATCGCCGCGATCACCGACGCGCAACCGTTCAACCCCCACGCCCACGGCACGAACGCCGGCGCGCTGCGCGACAGCCGCGCGAGACCGAGCGGAAACGGCATGCCCATCGCGAACGCGAGCGGCGCGATGCCGATGAACCCCAGCAGCGCGCGCAACGCCAACGGCCACGACGACGCCAGCGCATGCGCCGCCGCGAAGACGGCGATCTGCCACGCAAGTCCCAGCACGATCGCCCGTACCGCCCACGCGATGCGCGAGGCGAGCGCGGCGTCATCGGGCTGCGATCCGGACATCCAGCGTTGCGCATGCAGGCTGCCGAGCCCCGCGCACAGCAGGATCGCGGCGAGCCCGACGTTCGCCGCCAGCCATGGATGCCCGACCAGCAACGTCAGGCGCGAGAGCGTGGCGATCTCTACCAGAAGGAACGCCAGCCCCAACGCGAGGAAGTACGCGCCGACGCGCAGCCGCGAAGGCGGCGCCGCGCCGCCATCGCGCGACAGCGCGCGCAACGGCAGCAGCACGAGCACGAGCGCCAGCACCATCGCCTGCACCAGCGTCGCCACCAGCACGAGATAACCCGAATCCAGCAGCACAGCGCCGCCCTGCGCGCGCAGGCGCCACAGCTCCGGCAGGCTGCGCCAGCGGAAGAAATGCCCGAAGTACGGGCGATCGTCGCGCGCGGGCTCGATGTCGAAGCGGTACGCGCGGACGTACGCGCGCGCGTCCGCCGACAGCAGCGCCTGCACGCCGTCGAACAGGGTCGACGGTTCGAGCAGGTGGAAGCGTTCGTCCGCACGCGCACGCCATCCGGGCGCGTGCACGACATCGAATCCATGACGGTCGGCGAAACGCAGCAGCGCGCCCGCCGCTCGCGGCTCGATCGCGGAGCGCGAGAGCAGCCACGTGCTCGCATCCCAGTTGCGGATCGCCGCCACGTGGCGCGACGGATCGGCCACGCCTTCGCCACGCAGCGCTTCGACGACGGTGCCGAAGAGCTTGAGTTCGTCGCGTGGCGGCTGCTTGCTCCAGCGCGTCGCGACCACCATGCCGTGTGGCGTGAGCGTTCGCAGGTAATCGCGCATCGCCTCGACGGTGAGCGCGTACTGCTCGCTCGCCGACTGCACGCCCGCGCCGCCGCTGGCGAAGGATTCGCCACCTGCGAGCACGACCAGGTCGTAGCGGTCGCGGATCGTGCGGACGAACGCGCGCGGCTCGGCGACGAAAGCGCTCACGCGCCGGTCGTCGAAAAGATGGCCCGAGTAGGCGCCGAAATCCCCGCGAATCCACTGCATGCGCTGGGCGGACCCTTCGACCGCGTCGACATGACGCGCGCCGAGCGTGAGCGCCTGCAGCACCTCCATGCCGCCGCCCGCGCCGAGCACGAGCACGCGATCGGGCGTGCGCATGCGATACGGCAGCGCCGAGGTCATCGCTTCGAGCCACTGTCCGTCGGAGTGCCCATCGTCCCGCACGATCGGCGACATCGCATCGCCATCGGTGTAGAGCGCCAGTTGCGCCGGCGGCTCGGCGGCGTGCGACAGGCTCAGGCCCGGCGCGTACCGGATCGGCACGCGCGGGCTTTCGACCATCGCGAAACTGCCGTAGGGATCGGATCGCTCGGCGATCACGCGCGCGCCCGGCAGCAGCAGCGTCTTGCTCAGTCCCTTGAACTCGTTCGGGCGCGGCGCGAGCAGCTGCGTGGGCCAGGTCATCAGCAGCGCGAGTGCGACGACGCATGTGGCCACGCGCACCGCGACGCTGCGTGCGATCAGCCACGCCGCCACCGGTCCGCACAACGCCGCGATCAACAGCCCGTAACGCACCGGACATGCACTGGCAGCGAGCGCGGCGAGCGCGCCGATCGCAGCGCCGACCAGATCGGCGCCGTACAGCGCCGGGATGCGCGATCCGTGTCGCGCGAATGCGAGGCCGAAGCACGCCGCCGCGAAGAAGAACGGCACCGACAAGGTGAGATACAACGCGCCGAGCCACAGCAGCTGGCGCGGATTCCACACCAGTTCCAGGCCGTTGAACGGAATGGCGCGCGCGATGACCAGCGTGATCGCCGCACTCGCCGCGAACAGCAACGCGCACCCGGCGAACGCCGCGTCGAAATCGCGTGCGAGCCGCGCGTGCCGCGCGCCGCGCAACCACAACGCCAGCCACGTACCGCTGGCGCCGTGGCCGAGCAGCGCGAGGCTGATGATCATCACCGCGAACGGATGCCAGTGCGCGATCGCGAGCCATCGCATCAACAACAGCTGCCACGCCAGCGCGGCGGCCGACAGCAGCGCGATGGCGATGGGAAGCGCGATGGAATGTCCGGCGGCCCGTGCATCCGCGCGTTCGCCGGCGGACGCGAAGCGCAACGCCGCGGGGTCGGACGCGCTCACGGGCCACCGGTGAGCGGCACGAAGCGCACCGGCAGTACCTGCCGCGTGCGCACGCGACCACGCGCGTCCTTCTCCACCAGCAGCAGCGTCTGCGTGAAAAAGCTGCTGCCCACCGGGATCACCATGCGTCCGCCGGGCTTGAGCTGTTCGACGAGTGGCGGCGGAATCGACGATGCCGCGGCGGTGACGACGATGGCGTCGAACGGCGCGTGTTCCTTCCAGCCGTAATAGCCGTCCGCCGTGCGCGCCTGCACGTTCGGATAGCGGCGCAGGCGCTGCGCCGCCTGCTTCGCCAGCGGCGCGACGATCTCGACCGTGTACACCTTCGCCTGCGTTTCGGCGAGCACCGCCGCCTGGTAGCCCGATCCGGTGCCGATCTCCAGGATCGCCTGCCCCGCGCGCGGCTTCGCCAGCGTGGTCATCAGCGCGACGATGTACGGCTGCGAGATCGTCTGCCCGTGGCCGATGCCGAGCGGCCGGTTCTCGTAAGCGTCGTTGCGTTCGCTTGCCGGCACGTACTCGTGGCGCGGCACGCGCGCGAGGACGTCGAGCACCGCCGGATCGATCCGCCTCGCCGTGCCCGCGTCGGCGCGCGACTGTTCGCGCAGTTCGGCGATGAGCGCGGCGCGCGGCGCGGCATGGGGATCGGCCGCCCTCGCCGGCGGTACGAGCATCGCCGCGACGAACAACGCCAGCGCCACCGCGCAGCGATGCGGGACCCGCGCGAGGGCGACGCCGCCGTCCATGGCGCGAGTCTAGGCCGGGGGGCGTTAGCGTCCCGGCAACGCGGTCATTCCTTCTTCGCCGCGGGCGGACGCTTGCGCGGCCGCAAACGCACCCACACGACCTGCTCGTCCTGGCGCACTTCGAACACGCCGGTGGCCTCGATCAGGTCGCGCAGCTTGCGATAGCCGTAATTGCGCGAATCCAGCGAGGCGCGGTTGGCGATCTGGTGGCCGACCGCGCCCAGGTGCGCCCAGCCGTCGTCGCCGCTGGCGGATTCGACCGCGCCGCGCAGCACGCGCATCAGGCGCGTGTCTCCGCGCAGTTCCTTCTCGGGTCTGGGCAGCGTGGCAGGCGCTGCGGCCTCGCTGGTCGGCTGGCCCAGGGCTTCCAGGTAGGTGAACTTCGAGCACGCGTTCACGAACGGCAGCGGCGTTTTCTTCTCGCCAAACCCATACACCTTCACGCCATCGGTGAGCAGGCGCATCACCAGCGGGGTGAAGTCCGCGTCGCTGGACACGATGGCGAACGCGTCGAGGTTGCGCGCGTACAGCAGGTCCATGGCGTCGATCACCATCGCCATGTCGGAGGCGTTCTTTCCGGTGCTGTAGGCGAACTGCTGGATGGGGCGGATCGCGTATTCGTGCAGCGTCGCCTCCCAGCCCTTCAGGTGCGGGCTCTTCCAGTTGCCGTAGGCGCGGCGCACGTTGGCCGCGCCATAGCGGGCGACCTCGGCCAGGATCACGTCGATCTTGCCGGCCGGCGCGTTGTCGGCGTCGATCAGCAGGGCGATGCGGCGCTCGGGTTCGGCCATGGCGGATTCCGGGGACGCGCCGGGGCGGCGTTGCGGCGAGCCTATCGCAGGCGCTTGCGTCCGGTGCAACGCGGCCGTCACGACCCGGTCCCGCAATGCGCCACGACAGGCGGGGTAGCGCTACCCCGTGCACGCGCGATCCCCCACAATGGGGCGGAACCCTCGACACGACCCTCGACAGCAACCCCACCATGACCAACCAGCTCGAACAACTCCGCGCCTACTCGGCCGTCGTGGCCGACACCGGCGACATCGATGCGATCGCCCGCTTCCACCCGCTCGACGCCACCACCAATCCCTCGCTGCTGCTCAAGGCCGCCTCGCTGCCGCGCTACGCGCCGCTGATCGACTCGGCGATCTCGCAGGCACGTGGCACCGATCTGGTCGCGCGCGTGTCCGACGCCGCCGATCTGCTGGCGGTGACGGTGGGCGTGGAGATCCTCAAGCTCATCCCCGGCCGCGTTTCGACCGAAGTCGACGCGCGCCACAGCTTCGACACGCAGGCCACGCTGGCGCAGGCGCGCAAGCTGGTCGCGCTGTACGAACAGGTCGGCATCGGCCGCGAGCGGCTGCTGATCAAGATCGCCTCGACGTGGGAAGGCATCCGCGCCGCCGAGCAGCTCGAGCGCGAAGGCATCAACTGCAATCTCACGCTGCTGTTCTCCTTCGCCCAGGCCGTGGCCTGCGCGGAAGCGGGCGTGTTCCTGATCTCGCCGTTCGTGGGCCGCATCCTCGACTGGCACCTGGCCAACGGCGCCGGGAAGCCCGCGACGCCGCAGGACGACCCGGGCGTGCAGTCGGTCACCCGCATCTGGCAGCACTACAAGCGCCACGGCTTCGACACCGTGGTGATGGGCGCGAGCTTCCGCAACACGGGGCAGGTGCTGGCGCTGGCCGGTTGCGATCGCCTGACGATCTCGCCGGATCTGCTGCACGCGCTGGCCGATGCCGAAGGCGAGGTGCCGCGTGCGCTGGTGGACAGCGGCGAACGCGCGCCGGCGCCGGCACGCATCGACGAACGCACCTTCCGCTGGGACCACAACGAGGACGCGATGGCGACCGACAAGCTCGCCGACGGCATCCGCAAGTTCGCCGCCGACCAGCGCAAGCTGGAGGCGATGCTGGCGCAGCGGCTGGGGTAAGCATTCAGGCTGCCGCGTGATGCACTGGAAGCCCGGCGCGTGCCGGGCTTCCTGCTTCTGTAGCCAGGGTAAGGCCGAAGGCCGCACCCGGGTGGGGGCCGCATCGACGCAACCCGGGTGCGCTTCGCTTACCCGGGCTACAAGGGCGGCGTCAACGCGTCATCGGGTTCGTTCGGGCAAACTATCGGCATGGATGCCACCGCCCCGATGACACCCACCCAGCGCCTGCGCAGCATCTTCAGCGGTTCGGTCGGCAATCTGGTCGAGTGGTACGACTGGTACGCCTACTCCGCGTTCGCGATCTATTTCGCGCCGCACTTCTTCCCCAAGGGAAACACCACGGCGCAGCTGCTCGACACGGCGGCGGTGTTCGCCGTGGGCTTCCTGATGCGTCCGGTCGGCGGGTGGCTGATGGGCCTGTACGCCGATCGCCACGGCCGCAAGGCCGCGCTGATGCTCTCGGTGCTGCTGATGTGCGCCGGCTCGCTGCTGATCGCCCTCGCGCCCGGCCACGAGCGCATCGGCGTCGCCGCGCCCGCGCTGCTGGTGTTCGCGCGATTGCTGCAGGGCCTCAGCGTGGGCGGCGAGTACGGCACCTCCGCGACGTACCTGAGCGAGATGGCCGAATCGAAGCATCGCGGTTTCTGGTCCAGCTTCCAGTACGTCACGCTGGTGATGGGCCAACTGCTCGCGCTGGCGCTGCTGGTGCTGCTGCAGCGCGCGTTCCTCACCGAGGAGCAACTGCACGACTGGGGCTGGCGTATCCCGTTCGTGGTCGGCGCGCTGTGCGCGCTGACCGCGCTGTGGCTGCGGCGCGGCATGCAGGAAACCGAATCCTTCGCCGTCGCCAGAACGCGCGAGCGCACGCAGCGAGGCAGCCTGCGCGTGCTGCTGCAGCATCCGCGCGAAGTGCTCACCGTGATCGGCCTCACCATGGGCGGCACGCTGTCGTTCTACACGTTCACCACCTACCCGCAGAAGTTCCTGGTGAACACCGGCGGTTTCAGCAAGGCCGATGCGACGCTGATCTCCGCGATATCGCTGTTCGTGTTCATGCTGCTGCAGCCGCTGGTCGGCGCGCTGTCGGACCGCACCGGGCGGCGTCCGATCCTGATCGCCTTTGGCGTGCTCGGCACGCTGTTCACCTACACCATCCTCAGCGGCATCGCGGCCTCGCGCACGGTGATGGACGCGTTCTTCTGGGTGATGTCGGGCCTGCTGATCGTCACCGGCTACACATCGATCAACGCGGTGGTGAAGGCCGAGCTGTTCCCCGCGCACATCCGCGCGCTCGGCGTCGGCCTGCCGTATGCGCTGACGGTGTCGGTGTTCGGCGGCACGGCGGAATACATCGCGTTGTGGTTCAAGCAGATCGGCCACGAATCGTGGTTCTACGTCTACGTGACCGCATGCGTGGCGGCGTCGCTGTGCGTGTATGCGCTGATGCGCGACACCCGGAAGCACTCGCGCATCGACCGCGACCACGACATCGCCGACCATCTCGACTGCAACGCAAGGGAACGCGCATGACGGATTCAAACGCACGTCCGCACGCGATCATCGTGGGCGGCGGCTTCGGCGGCCTGTGGGCGACGCGCGCGCTCGCCGGCAACGACGTCCGCATCACGCTGATCGACCGGCGCAACCACCACCTGTTCCAGCCGCTGCTCTACCAAGTCGCGACCGCCGGCCTGTCGTCGCCCGACATCGCCGCGCCGCTGCGCCACATCCTGCGCAACCAGGACAACGTCGAAGTGCGACTGGGCGAAGTCATCGGCCTGGACATGCAGGCGCGCACGGTGTCGCTCGCCGATGGCGATGCGTTGCGCTACGACTACCTGCTGCTCGCCAGCGGCGCGACGCACGCGTACTTCGGCCACGACGAATGGAGCAAGGATGCGCCCGGCCTGAAAACGCTGGACGACGCGCTGGCGATCCGCCGTCGCCTGCTGCTCGCGTTCGAACGCGCCGAAGCCTGCGACGATCCCGCCGAACGCGACGCGTGGCTGAACTTCGCCGTCGTCGGCGGCGGCCCGACCGGCGTGGAGCTCGCCGGCACGCTGGCGGAGATCGCCCGCCACACGCTCACCCGCGAGTTCCGCAACATCGATCCCTCGCACGCACGCGTGCGGCTGATCGAAGCCGGGCCGCGCGTGCTCGCGTCGTTTCCCGAATCGCTTTCGGAGAAGGCGCGCAGGCAGTTGCAGAAGCTCGGCGTGGACGTCGTCACCGGCACGCCGGTGAATGCGATCGATGCGAACGGCTACACGCTCGGCGACACGTTCGTTCCCTCGCGCACGGTGCTGTGGGCCGCGGGCGTGGCGGCCTCGCCGCTGGGCGCGCTGCTCGGCGTGCCGCGCGATCGCGCCGGCCGCGTGCCGGTGGAGGCCGACCTGAGCGTGCCCGGGCATCCGGAGATCTTCGTCGCCGGCGACCTCGCCAGCGTGCAGCAGGACGGCAAGCCCGTGCCCGGCGTCGCGCCCGCCGCGAAGCAGATGGGCGCGCACGTGGCGAAGGCGATCCAGGCGCGGCTGGCGGGCCGTCCTTCGCCCGCGTTCCGCTATCGCGACTTCGGCAATCTCGCGACGATCGGCCGCATGGCGGCGGTCGTCGACCTGCACGGCTTCAAGCTGTCCGGCCTGCTCGCGTGGTGGTTCTGGCTCGCGGCGCACGTGTTCTTCCTCATCGGCTTCCGCAACCGGCTGATCGTGCTGCTCAATTGGGCATGGTCGTACTGGAGCTACCAGCGGCACGCCCGGATCATCCTCGGCCGCGACGCACCGCCGCCGGGCTGATGTTCATGCACGCGTGACGCGGCACGCGTAGCAGCCGTAACGCGCGAAGTGCACGTGCAGGTAGCCGACGTCGGCGCGATCGAAGAAGCGCGCGATGAGCGATTCAATCGCCGCGCCTTCGACGACGTCGGCGATGCGCATCATGCCGTCGTCGCCGTAGGCGCGGATCGAGAGCGGGCGGCGGCGCAGTTGTTCGGGAACTTCGCCGATGGCCGGCGTCGTGTCCGTTGCGTTCTCGCGCACGAAGATCGGGCCGGATGCGCGATACGGCGTGGCGACGGCATGGTGCTCGTACGGCAACAGCACCAGGCGTTCGCCCGGCTCCGCATCGCGCAGGCTCACGCGACAGGGAAACGATGCGGCCTGGTCGGCGACGACGCGGCGGATGTCGCGCGCGGCGAGTTCGTCGTCGGTGAGCGCGAACAGCGGCGCGAACCGTGCAGCGGGCAGTGCGTGGATGCGGAACATGACGGGCTCCTGTTGGATGCCGTCATGCTCGCCGCGACGCGCGGGGTTCGATATCCGATCCTTGCGGCGAGTCGCGGGGCCGCAACGAAGAACGGCCCGGTTTCCCGGGCCGTTTCGCATGCATCGCGTTGCCGACTTACGCCGCGAACAGCGCGCGCATCTTCTTCAGCGCGTTGGCTTCGATCTGGCGGATGCGTTCGGCGCTGACGCCGTACTCGTCGGCCAGTTCCTGCAGCGTGATCTTGCTTTCCGAATCCAGCCAGCGACGCTTGACGATGTCGCGCGAGCGCTGGTCCAGGCCCGACAGGCCTTCGCGCAGCAGGGCGAGGTGGTTGTCCTCCTCGTCCTCGCGCTCGTACGCCTGCGAGGGGTCCTCGGCGTCGGCGCGCAGGTAGGCGACCGGCGACGGCGGCGCGTTGTCGTCGTCCTCGTCCGGCGCATCGAAGCCGATGTCGCGGCCCGACAGGCGCGATTCCATCTCCAGCACTTCGCGCTCGGACACGTTGAGGTCCTGCGCGACGGCGCGGACTTCCTCGGCGTTCATCCAGCCCAGGCGGGTCTTGGACTTGCGCAGGTTGAAGAACAGCTTGCGCTGCGCCTTGGTCGTGGCGACCTTCACGATGCGCCAGTTCTTCAGGATGAACTCGTGCATCTCGGCGCGGATCCAGTGCACCGCGAAGGACACCAGGCGCACGCCCTGGTCGGGGTCGAAACGCTTGACCGCCTTCATCAGGCCGATGTTGCCTTCCTGGATGAGGTCGCCCATCTGCAGTCCGTAGCCGTTGTAGCCACGGGCCACGTGGACGACGAAGCGCAGGTGGGAATGCACCAGCTCACGGGCGGCGTCGAGGTCCTCTTCGTCGCGGAAGCGGCGTGCCAGGGCCTGTTCGTCCTCGGCGGTGAGCACCGGGATGCGGTGCACGGCGTTGACGTAGGCATCCAGCGAACCGAGCGCGCTCGGCACCGGGAGGTTGTTGGAGACCAGCGGGAGGGACAGGGTGTTCTGGGTCATGGGGGGCATCTTAGCAGTCGATATGGTGGTCTGCTAAAGGTCGAAAGGGCCTCAGTGTTTCATGGATGGGATAAAGCGAGGAACGAGCCAGGACGGAACGAGAAGTGAGAGGAAGCGGCGTCGCTTCGCGTCTTGTTGGCTTGCGAATCAATCATTTGGGCCGTGAGCGGGGCGTCGGGACCACGTGACCGCACGCCCGTGGCACGGGCCATTCATAGACCGGAACGGGGCCGGAAAGTTCACGCGAACGAACGCCGGGCCGCCGGGGCCCCGATGAGCCCGCCCAGCCCGCGTTCAGACCCGCAGCGCGGCCCGGCCAGGGAGCGACCAGTCGATCGGCGTCTTGCCATGGCGGGCGAGGTACTCGTTGGCGGCCGAGAAATGGCCCGAGCCGATGAAGCCCCGATGCGCCGACAGCGGGGAGGGATGCGGCGCCTTCAGCACCTTGTGGCGACGCGGGTCGATGACCTTGCCCTTCGCCTGCGCGTAGCTGCCCCAGAGCATGAACACCAGGCCCTCGCGCTCGCGGTTGAGCACGTCGACCACGTGGTCGGTGAAGCCTTCCCAGCCCTTGCCCTGGTGGGCCCCGGCCCGGCCTTCCTCCACCGTCAGCACGGCGTTGAGCATCAGCACGCCCTGCCGCGCCCACGGCAGCAGGCAGCCGTGGTCCGGCCGCGGGAGGCCGAGGTCGCGCTGGATCTCCTTGAAGATGTTGTCCAGCGACGGCGGCACCGCCACGCCGGGCTGCACCGAGAAACACAGGCCGTGCGCCTGGCCGATGCCGTGGTACGGGTCCTGGCCGAGGATGACGACCTTGACCTCGTCGAAGGGCGTCGCGTCGAAGGCCGCGAAGATGTCCGGTCCCGGCGGGAAGATCCGCGCGCCGGCCGCCTTGCGTTCGCGCAGGAAGGACGCGAGCTCCCGCATGTCCGGCCGCTGCAGGTAGTCGCCGATCCTCGCCTTCCACGACGGGTCCAGCCGGACGCGGTCGTGGCTGCTGTCCGCCGCCTCGTTCATGCGTCCAGCGCCGCCTGCTCCGGCAGTCGCGCCAGGCGCAGCTGGAACAGCGTCTTCGTCACCAGCAGGCGTTCCTCGATCGGCTTGAGCACCAGATCGTTCGCGCCCGCGCGGATCAGTGCGCTCTGGTTGTCGGCGTTGCCGTCGCCGGTCATCACCAGCACCGGCAGGCGACGCTTGCCGTGGCCGTAGTCCTCGCGCAGGCGGGCGAGCAGGTCGTTGCCGCCCAGTGCGCCCTTCAGGTAGACGTCGGTCAGCACGAGATCGCAGCCGATGTCGTCCTGTCCACGGTGCGTTTCCAGGTAGTCCAGCGCCTCTTCCACGCCGACGAAGTGCAGCACGGTCAGGCCGTGGCGTTCGAGCATGCGCTTGGTCGCCAGGGCGACGACCTTGCTGTCCTCGACGTAGAGCACGCGCGCGCCCGGGATCGGCTGCGGCTGCACGTAGCCGCGGATGAACGCCGCCAGCGCGGTGTGGCCAAGCGATTTGTCGAAGTAGTCGGTGACGTCTTCGGTGAAGCGGCGCGATTCCAGGTGCGACTGCGCATCGCCGGAGACGACGATGATCGGCACGTACGCCTGCCCCGCCGATTCGCGCACGGCGCGCGCCAGCGCGATGCCGTCGCCGTCAGGCAGCACGAGCGAGGTCGTCACCAGGTCGACCGCGCCGTTCGCGAGCGCCGCGCGCGCCTCGGCGATGTCGGCACAGGGCACGACGACCGCGTCGGTGAGTTCGCGCGCGAGCACGTCGCCGATCAGCTTGCGCACCAGCCTGGAGCCGTCGACCACCATGATCCGGGGCGCGGCGTTGGCGAGATGGCGGAGGTCCTGGCTCATGTCGTCGGTCGCGTCTGGCGCAGGTAGTGGCCGGTCACCAGGCCGGCACCGATCCAGCCGAGCAGGCCGGCGCCGATCACGATCGCAATGGCGTCGACCAGATCGAAACCACGCAGCGCGAAGCGGCTTCCGTAACTCTGTGCGAGCGCGGCGAGCGGCTCGCGCAGCGCGTGGTCGGCGGCGGTGAGCAGCGCCAGCGCGAGCACGCCGGCGACCAGGCCGTAGCTCAGGCCCAGGTACAGGAACGGCCGGCGGATGAAGCCGTCGGTGGCGCCGAGCTGCTGCAGCACGGCGATTTCCTCGCGGCGCGACTGGATGTCCAGCCGCACCGTGTTGCCGACCACCAGCAGCGCGCCCAGGCCGAGCAGCAGCGCCAGCACCCACGCCAGGCGCACGCCGAAGCGCAGCCACTGGTCCAGGCGCTGGCGCCACGCGGCGTCGTGCTGGACGACGTCGACTTCGGGCAGCGTGCGCAGCGAATCGGCGAGCATCGTCTCGTCGCCCTTCGGCGTCACGATCAGCACGCTGGGCAGCGGATTGCCTTCCACCGCGGTGATCGCCTCCGCGAGGCCGCTGCTGCGGCGCAGTTCTTCCATGCCCTGCTCGGGCGTGCGCAGGTCCAAGGTGGCGATGTCGCCACGGCCGCGCAGCTGGTCGGCCAGCGCGCGGGCGCGGTCGAGCGTGATCTGGGGCTTGAGGAACAGGCTGATCTGCCGCGACTGCTCCACGGTGCCGGTAAAGCGTTCGACGTTGCCCAGCGCCGCCCACAAACCGAGCGGCAAGGTGATCGCCACCGCCATCACGCCGATGGTGAGCGCGGTCGCCCACGGCTTGCGCAGCATGCGGCCGACGCTGGCGACGAGGCTGTAGACGTGGTGGTCGAACCACGTGGCAAGCCGGGAACGCGCGCCCGAATCCGGGCGCGACGGACGGGTCGATGCATTGGCGGTCGGCGCGCTCACTGGGCCAGGTCCTCCGGCGAGATGTCGTCGACCAGGCGGCCCTGGTTGAGCACCAGCACGCGCTTCTTCATGCGCTTGACCAGCGCGAGGTCGTGGCTGGCGACGAGCACGCTGGTGCCGAGTTCCGGCAGCGATTCGAACAGCGCCATGATCTCGGCCGACAGCGTGGGATCGAGGTTGCCGGTGGGTTCGTCGGCGACCAGCAGGCGCGGTTCGCCGACGATCGCGCGGGCGATGCCGACGCGCTGCTGCTCGCCGGCCGACAGTTGCGACGGCAACGCGTTGGCGCGGGCGCCCAGCGACACCTTGTCGAGCACCGCGCGCACGCGCTTGCCGATGTCGCCGCGACGCATGCCGCGCAGGATCAGCGGCAGCGCGACGTTGTCGGCGACGCTGCGATCGCCGAGCAGGCGGTGATCCTGGAACACGACGCCGACGTCGCGGCGATGCAGCGCGATGCGGCGGCCACGCACCTTCAGCAGGTTGCGGTCGCCGAACACGACGGTGCCGCGGCTGGGACGTTCGGACAGGTGGATCAGCTTGAGCAGCGTGCTCTTGCCGGCGCCGGAATGGCCGGTGACGAACAGCATTTCGCCCTGCGCGACGTCGAAGCTCACTTCGCTCAGCGCGTCATGGCCGCCGTCGTACCGCTTGCTGACGTTGTCGAAGCGCAGGACGCTCATCGCTCACCGGTGAACACACACGTGCCGCCCAGTATCGGCGGCACGGGCGGCGCTGGCTAGGGCGAAATCGACCGCGGCGCGCAAACCGCGACGCGGTTCGCGACGGACGCGATCATCAGAGCCGGGCCGCTCGCATGGAACGGCGCCTGGGGGGTTCCTCAGTGCTGGCTGCGCGGCGAACGCGAGATCAGCGACTTCAGGCCACGGCCGATGCGATGCAGCAGGCCGAGCTTGTCGCCGTCTTTCGCGGCCGGCTTGCCGGCGGCCTTCTGCGCATGGACCTGGGTCGGCGACTTCGGTCCGGTCTGCGGGGGCGCGGCGGCCTGCGTGGCGGCGTCGGCGCCTTCGATGCGACGACCGCCACGACGGCGACGGCGCTTGCGCGGGGCGCGTTCGGTATCGCCCGTCGGCGGCGTCGCCGCCTCGACGGCCTGGTGCGCCTGCGCGGCGGCATCGACCACCGGCTGTGGACGCGGCTTGCGCTCGCCACGCGGCGCGCCATCGCGGCTTTCGCCGCGACCACCTTCACGACGCCCGCCTTCACGACGGCCCTCGCTGCGACCGCCGCCCGGCTTGCCGCCACGGCTGCGGCCACCGCCGCGGCGTTCTTCATCGGCCGCTCGCTGTTCACGCGCTTCCTTGAAGATCGAACCGATGCTTTCGTTCTCGCCCTCGCCTTCGGCGCCTTCCGGCACTTCGCGCGGCGGGCGCGGGATGGCGACCAGCAGGTCGGCCTCGACCGCCGCCACCGGCAGCTTCTGTTCGATGTAGGCCTCGATGTCCGGCAGCGACATCGCATAGCGCTCGCAGGCGAAGCTGATCGCGTCGCCCTCCGCGCCCAGGCGCGCCGTGCGGCCGATGCGGTGGACGTAGTCCTCCGCGTCGAACGGCAGGTCGTAGTTGTAGACGTGCGAGACGCCGTCGATGTGCAGGCCGCGCGCGGCCACGTCGGTGGCGACGAGGATTTCCAGCTGGCCCTTCTGGAAGCGGTTGAGCAGCGTCTCGCGCTTCTTCTGCGGCACGTCGCCGGACAGCACGCCGACGCGGTAGCCGCCCTTTTCCAGCGCACGCGCGACACGTTCGACGAACGCCTTGGTGTTGACGAACACCATCGTCCGCGCGCCTTCGCTGCGCGAGAGCAGGCCGAGCAGCAGCGGGATCTTCTCGTCGTCTGCCGGGAAGAACACCTTCTGGCGCACGCGCGCCGCGGTGACGGTCTCGGCCTCGACGACGAGCTTCTCCGGCTCGTTCATGTGCTCGTACGCCAGCTCCAGCACGCGGTGGCTGAGCGTCGCGCTGAACAGCAGCGTCTGGCGCTCGGTGCGGATCGGCATGCGGCGCAGCAGGAAGCGGATGTCCTTGATGAAGCCCAGGTCGAACATGCGGTCGGCTTCGTCCAGCACGCACATCTCGCAGGCGTGCAGCGACACGACCTTGTGCTGCTTGACGTAGTCGATCAGGCGGCCGGGCGTGGCGATGATGATGTCGGCGCCCTTCTGCAGCAGCTCGCGCTGCTTGTCGTAGTCGACGCCGCCGTAGACCAGGGCGAACTTCAGGCCGAGGTCGGAACCGAACTTCACCGCGTCCTTGTGGATCTGGATGGCGAGTTCGCGCGTCGGCGCCAGGATCAGCGCGCGCGGGTCTTCCGGCTTGCGCTCGGCCAGCGCCGGGCGGGTCAGCAGGCGGTTCATCACCGCGACGAGGAAGGCCAGCGTCTTGCCGGTGCCGGTCTGCGCCTGGCCGGCGACGTCGCGGCCCTGCAGCGCGATGGGAAGCGTCAGCGCCTGGATCGGCGTGCAGCGGGTGAAGCCGGCGGCTTCGAGCCCGGCCAGCAGGCTCGGATGCAGGTCGAACGAGGAAAAGGAAACGTCGGTTAGAGGCTTGTCGCTCATCAGCTTGGAAGTCCGCGCGCGCCGTGCAGTTGCGGCATGCAATGTTGCGTTGGCGCGCTTGCGTGGGTGGCGTCCGCATCGCAGACTGCCGGGGCCGGGCCCGCTCGGGCGCCGGCTCGGAAAGGGGTCGGGAACCGGCCGGATCGGACCGCTGGTCCGGGCTTGAAGTCCCCGCGAAACGCCCCAGTTTACCGTAACGACCGATCCGGCACGCCCGTCGGGCAAGCCGGGCCGATCAACCGCCCGAAGGCCGGCCCAGGGCCGGCCGTCATGCCCCACCCGCAGGAGAGTCCCGTGAGCGAGAAAATTTTGCACGTTGGCGATGCCGACTTCGACGCCGCCGTGCTGCAGTCGTCCGAACCGGTGCTGGTCGATTTCTGGGCCGAATGGTGCGGCCCGTGCAAGATGATCGCACCGGCCCTGGACGAGCTCGCCCAGGCCTACGACGGCAAGGTCAAGATCGCCAAGGTCAACGTGGACCACAACCGCGCCACGGCGATGAAGTACCACGTGCGCTCGATTCCGATGCTGCTGCTGTTCAAGAACGGCCAGGTCCAGGCGACCCAGATCGGCGCCGTCGGCAAGGCCCAGCTGAGCCAGATGATCGACAAGGCGATCTGACGCCTTCCGCTGCACCGGCCCTCTCCCGGCGCGGGAGAGGGCAAGGGCGGGACTGCGACCGCCCAACCGCCTGTTGCTTCAGGCTTTCCTGCCCACCCCGGCAGACGTGAACGCCTCCTGTCCCGGCGCTTGCCGCCGCGCGAAGGCAGTGCTAGTTTCATTCCACCCGGCGTTCCTGACCTTCCGCGACGTAGCCCGTACGGACCCGTCTCGCGCCGCACCCCACTTTCGAAACCATCGTCCCTGACGTTCCGCTCGCCCTCTGCGAGCGCTCGCCGCTTAGCGAGGATTCCCTGCTTGTCCGATAACACCCCTGACGCCGGCGAAGTCGCCGAGAAGCGCGTGCGCAAGGCGCGCGTGAGCAAGGCCGCCGACAACGCGCCGTCCGCCGTCTCCACCGAGTCCGCCCCCAGCGAAGCGCCCGCGCCGCGCGCCGAAGCCCCGGCTCCGGCCGCCGAAGCCGCCGCGCCGTCCGAGTCCCGCGCCGAAGGCGCCTCCGCCCACGGCGGCGAAGGCGGCCAGTCGCGCGAAGGCCGCGATTTCGAAGGCGGCAACCGCGGCAATCGTCGCGACCGTTTCCGCAACCGCCGCGAGCGCCAGCGCGAACGCTACCGCGACCAGAACGGCGGCATGCAGGACGACGGCGGCAACGGCGAACAGTTCGTGCCGCGCCCGCATCCGCAGGTGCCCGAAGGCTTCCCGCAGTACTCGCTGGGCGACCTCAAGCGCATGCCCACGCCGAAGCTGCTGGAGATCGCCGAGCAGCTGAACATCACCGACGGCGTCGCCCGCGCGCGCAAGCAGGACGTGATCTTCGCCCTGCTCAAGGTGCTGACCCGCCACGGCGAAGGCGTGGCCGCCGACGGCGTGCTGGAAATCCTGCCGGACGGCTTCGGCTTCCTGCGCGCCGCCGAGGCCAGCTACCTGGCCGGCCCGGACGACGTCTACATCTCGCCCAGCCAGATCCGCCGCTTCAACCTGCGCACCGGCGACCACCTGTCCGGCCGCATCCGCTGGCCGAAGGATGGCGAGCGTTACTTCGCCCTGGCCGTGGTCGACACGATCAACGGCGAGCCGCTGGAAGCGTCGAAGAACAAGGTCCTGTTCGAGAACCTGACCCCGCTGTTCCCGCGCAAGCGCTTCCGCCTGGAGCGCGGCGACGGTTCGACCGAGGACATCACCGGCCGCATCCTCGACCTGATGGCGCCGCAGGGCAAAGGCCAGCGCGCGCTGATCGTCTCGCCGCCCAAGGCGGGCAAGACGATGATGATGCAGCAGGTGGCCACGGCCATCACCAGCAATCATCCGGACGTCCACCTGATCGTGCTGCTCGTCGACGAGCGCCCGGAAGAAGTGACCGAAATGCAGCGCACCGTGCGCGGCGAAGTGGTGTCCTCGACCTTCGACGAACCCGCCGGCCGCCACGTGCAGGTCGCCGAAATGGTGATCGAGCGCGCCAAGCGCCTGGTCGAGCACAAGAAGGACGTCGTGATCCTGCTCGACTCCATCACCCGACTGGCGCGCGCGTACAACAATGTCGTGCCGTCCTCCGGCAAGGTGCTCACCGGCGGTGTCGACGCGAACGCGCTGCATCGTCCGAAGCGTTTCTTCGGTGCCGCGCGTAACGTGGAGGAAGGCGGTTCGCTGACCATCATCGCCACCGCGCTGATCGACACCGGCAGCAAGATGGACGAGGTGATCTACGAAGAGTTCAAGGGCACCGGCAACTCCGAAGTGCACCTGGACCGCCGCATCGCCGAGAAGCGTGTCTATCCGGCCATCAACATCAACCGCTCCGGCACGCGTCGCGAAGACCTGCTGATCGAGCCGGAACTGCTGCAGAAGATCTGGATCCTGCGCAAGCTGCTGCACGGCATGGACGAGATCGGCGCGATGGAGTTCCTGCTGGACAAGATGAAGACGACCAAGTCGAACGACGAGTTCTTCAGTTCGATGAAGCGTTGAGGTCCGTCGAAGCAGTACAAGAAAAACGCCCCGCATTGCGGGGCGTTTTTGTTTTGACCGACAGTGAGCCTGCGGAGAGCAGGCGACGCTAGTTCAACAACATCAAAACGAAAGGAAGTGAGGCCCAGGCAATCGCAAGGTAATGCAGGACCATGGAGAACCGAGCCTTTCGAAAACCCGCCCACGAGGCGAGGGCGAACAAGATGCATCCGGGCGGGAAATAGAGCATCGCGCCCCAGATTGCATACGCGTATATGTCGCGACCGATTCCATTGACCCTGGTCGCCTCCGCGTCTACTTGAGCTGTCCATATACAGATTACGCCGACGCAAAGGAACACCCCAGCCAGGACGGCGTCCGCCCATGCAACCCATCGTTTCACTTCCTTGCTCCCGAACTCACGTTACCGGCCCCCATTCGGCAGAAGATTTCGGCTTCTCGGGAAGGCGATGAAATCAAGTAAGACTCGGTAGAACTTCGCCCAGTCATCTACTTGCTTTCCGCTTTCAGTGAGCGCCCCTTTGTGTCGCTTGTTGACTAGGCCCGTATGGATCAGGAAGTAGTCCGCAATAAGGTCGCCTTGCTGCTCCATATTGAAATCCTGAAGCCGGGGAATGGAGCCGTCAGCGTTCGTGAGCTCATAGCTGTAAACATCCCCAACCACCCTCCCTGGGAAAAGCATTGCACCATTGAGCCGAACGGAATAACCAAGCTGGGCTTGCCACACATGCACGATTTCGTGGATGAGCCACCATCTATCGACGACGCTCTCCCTTGAGAAGTCCTCCTTATAGCCTGCTTGACTGAAGTAGATCTCACCATCAGGCGCCATTGCGGTTTTTGCGTCTTGCATGCCGAACCACATGTACTCTTCGTTATGAATCTTTACCTTGTTGTAGTCGATGGCGTCTCCGAATACAGATCGCACCATGGCGATCTCGCCCGTCGTCAGGTTCCTTGACTCGCCTTCAAGAGTTACCGTTGAGCTCGAGTAGCCGACGCGATCCGAATTCGTACGCACGTCCCTTATCGCTACGGTCCGGGCACCAATCGGAGCCCTCCTGGCGCAACAGGGCTGCATGCGCCCGGACGGAAGGAATGTCGCCTCGACGACGGGAATGGGCTCTCGGGTCACAAGACGCGCGGTGTTTCCATCGGCGTCGGTAAGTCCAGAGAAGGTTTGGCCATTCGCCATCGTTAGCGTGTAACGCGTTTGACCGAGGGCCTTCCCTCTTTTGGACACGAACCGGATCTGCTCGTCGTAAGTCCCATCGCCAAGTGTGGAGACGGACGACGCTGCAAATGCGGCTGCTGCCCCAGGGTTGATTCCTCGTGATGACGGACTCACGGCAGCGAACGAATTCCGGACCGTCGAGATCAGCCCACAACCACACTGCAGCCGACTGAGATCCTCGACGGCAGCGCGCTTTCCGTTGTCTATCCAGCCGTCGTAGCCTCCAACGATCTTGAACACGCCACCGTGGGCCGGGCACTCCGCAAGATCGCCCTCCAGTGAAGCTGGCGTTCCGTCGATTGTGAAGAACGGACCACCGCTTGCGGTCATCACCTTGCCGCCGCTCGTGGTGGGATCGCCAAGTCGGATGAAGCCGAGTCGCACCGCTCCTCCCTTCCGGCCGCCAGGCCGATGCTGTGGAAGGAATGAACGTGACGAACCCATCATCCAGCAGCAACGAGAAATAGCCTCGCAGAAGGCATAATTCCCAAAACGGAGGCGATCATGCACGGCGGCGGTCTGGAACTGGCACTGGTATTCCTGCTGGCCGCGGTCATCGCGGTGCCGGTGTTCCGGCGTTTCGGGCTGGGCGCGGTGCTGGGGTACCTGGCCGCGGGCGTGACGCTCGGGCCGTACGGACTGCGGTTCGTCGCCAACGCGGAGCCGGTGCTGGCCGCGTCGGAAATCGGCGTGGTGATGCTGCTGTTCGTGATCGGACTGGAGCTCTCGCCGTCGCGCCTGAGGGTGATGCGCAAGCCGATCTTCGGCGCGGGCGGCGCGCAGGTCGCGCTGAGCGCGCTCGCCATCGGCGGCGCGGCGATGGTCGCCGGCGCGTCGTGGAAGCCGGCGCTGGTGATCGGCATGGGCCTGGCGTTCTCGTCCACCGCGATCGGCCTGCAGCTGCTGTCCGAACGCAAGGCGATGACCACCGATCACGGGCGCCTGTCCTTCGCGATCCTGCTGTTCCAGGATCTCGCGGCGATCCCGCTGCTGGCCGCGATTCCCCTGCTCGGCCGCGCCGCCGCGGCCGACACGCAGCTGGGCTGGGCCGAAGTGGCCCGGGCGCTGGGCGCGATCGCCGCCGTCGTCATCGGCGGGCGCTTCATCCTGCGCCAGGTGTTCCGCATCGTGGCGCGCGCGCAGATGCCGGAAGTGTTCACCGGCGCCGCGCTCCTCGTCGTGCTCGGCACCGCGTGGATCATGCAGGGCGCGGGGCTGTCGGCGGGCCTGGGCGCGTTCCTCGCCGGCGTGCTGCTGGCCGACTCGGAATTCCGCCACGAACTCGAAGCGCAGATCGACCCGTTCAAGGGCCTGCTGCTCGGCCTGTTCTTCATGGCCGTGGGCATGAGCATCGACCTCAACCGCGTGCTGTCCGAGCCGCTGCTCATCACCGGGCTGGCGCTCGCGCTGTTGCTGGTGAAGTTCTCGATCCTGTATTTCGTCGGCCAATTCCCCGGCGGCCTGAACACGCGCGAATCGCTGCGCCTGGGCGCGGTGCTCGCGCTGGGCGGCGAGTTCGCCTTCGTGGTGTTCAACGAAGCGGTGAAGGCGGCGCTGATCGACGATCCCACGCGCGACCGCCTCGTCGCCGCGGTCGGCATCTCGATGGCGCTCACGCCGCTGCTGGTGATCGCGATGGCGCGCGCGATCTCGGCCGCGCCGCGCGCGCAGGAGCGCGCGTTCGATTCGATTCCCAACGACCAGCCCGAAGTGCTGATCGCCGGCTTCGGCCGCTTCGGGCAGATCGTCGCGCGCCTGCTGGTGGCGCAGCACACGCGCTTCATCGCGATCGAGCACAGCGCCGACCAGGTCGACTTCGTTCGCCGCTTCGGCAACCCGGTCTACTACGGCGACCCGGCCAAGCCCGAGCTGCTGCGATCGGCCGGCGCGGACCAGGTGAAGGTGTTCGTCATCGCCATCGACAGCATGGAGGAAAGCCTGCGCACGGTGGAGACGATCCGGCGGCTGTATCCGAACGCGACGGTGTTCGCCCGTGCGCGCGATCGCCGCCACACGTGGGAACTGATGGACCTGGGCGCGCGCGCGATCCGCGAGACGTTCTACAGCAGCCTGAAGATGGGCGAGAAGGTGCTGGTGGAACTGGGCGTCGCCGAGAACGTGGCGCGCGACCACGCCGAGCAGTTCCGCGAACACGACCTGCGCCTGCTGCACGCGCAGTACCTGATCCGCGACGACGAGGACGCGCTGCTGCAATCCACGCAGGATGCGCGGCGCGAACTGGAAGAACTGTTCGACGCCGATCGCGGTACCGGCGTGCTGAACGAGATCGCCGATGCGACGCGCAAGGACATGGCGTCGGTCGACGAGGAAGAGTGACCGGTCGCGCGGCGACGCCGCTCCCGTAGCCCGGGTAAGCGCAGCGCACCCGGGGAACACGCCTGTTGGGCGAGACCGTCAACGGTCGCAGCCAGCGCGCCGGAAGAAGGCACGACTTCGCCCAGCGACGTCACGTCGTCGCGGCACTTGAGCTCGCTTGGCGCTTCCGCATAACCCGGGTGCGCTTCGCTTACCCGGGCTACAAAAGCGCTGTTTTGTCGGAACCTAGCGCGGCTCGCGCAGGAACCTCGCCATCGACAGGTTCTGCCCCGGGGCCGCGGGCGCGAATTCCGCCGCGATGTCGATGAAGCCGCGCATGACCGCGATCTCGCGCGGCGTGCGGTTGAGCGCGTCGCGCAGGTCCGGGTCGGCGCCGGCGCGCAGCAGGAACTGCACCACGCGCGGCAGGCCGTGCAGCGCGGACAGGTGCAGCGGCCCGAAACCGCGCGGGTCCTTCGCATCGAGCGACGCGTCGTGGTCGATCAACAGTTGCAGGCCGGCGATCAGCACGTCCTCGTCGGCATCGCTGCCCGGTTCGGCGCGCGCGCCGAGCAGGAGCAGCAACGGCGTCGCGCCCGCCGCCGGCTGGTCGGCATCCACGCCGGCCAGCAGCAGCGTGTCGAACAGCGCGACCAGGCGCGAACGCTCGCGCGCGTTGAAGCCGTACATCGCCGCGCAATGCAGCGCCTGCCGGCCCTGGGCGTCGCAGGCCTGCACGTCGGCGCCGGCGGCGAGCAGGCGCGCGGCCAGATCGGTGAGGCCCAGCGCGCACGCGACCATCAGCACGGTGAGATCGCCCGGCAGGCGCTGTTCCAGCGGCGCACCGGCGGCAAGCAGGCGATCGACGATGTCCGCGTGGCGCATGCTCACCGCGGCCGAAAGCGGCGTCGCGCCGGAATTCGCGGTGCGCTGCGGATCCGCGCCGCGCGCGAGCAGCAGGTCGACGACGGCGCGATGCCCGCCGCCGGCCGCGCGCAGCAGCGCGGTGCAGCCCTGCGTGTCGGTGGCATCGACCGGCAGGCCGAGGTCGAGCAGGCGACGCACCGCATCGGCGTCGCCGACGATCGCCGCGGCCGGAATGTCCTGCGCCTGCAGCGGACGGCGCGGCAGCGGCCAGCCGCGCCAGTCGAGCCAGTCCGCCAGATCGCGACGCCCCGACGACAGCGCGACGCCGAGCGGCGTCTGGCCGTCGGCGGCGAGCAGGTCGGGCGCCGCGCCATGCGCGACCAGGCGCTTGAGCATGCCGTCGCGCCCGAGCGCGGCGGCGAGGTGCAGCGCGCTCATGCCATGGCTGTCGCGCGCGTTGAGGTCGGCGCCGATCGCGAGCAGGCGATCGAGCAGCCGCGCCCATCCGAGGCGGACGGCGAGTGCCAGCGGCGGATCGCCCACCGGCGAACGCGCGAACGGATCGGCACCGCGATCGAGCAGCTCGAGCGCGAGGTTCTCCAGCGTCGTCGAATCGCGCGCGCCGCCCTGCGAGGCCGCGAGGAAGCGCGCCAGCCCGCCGGCACCCGCCGGCGACACCGCACGTTCGAGCAGCGCGCGCAGCGAGGTTTCCGCCTCCGGCATGCGGGCGAGCATCGCGTGCACCGGCGTGTCGCCCTGCGGATCGCGCACGTCCGGATCGGCGCCCTGCGCGAGCAGCCAGCGCACGCGCTCGGCCGAACCGATCGCGTCCTCATCGTGCAGCAACGCGCCGCGTTCCTTAGCGCTGAGCAACTGCGCGAGGCCGCCGAGTTCCTCCGCTCGACCGTCGCGCAGGCCGTCGCGCAAGAGCACGGTCGGCGCGCGATCGGGCAGCGGCGCATCGTCGTCGGCATCGCTGAGCGCGGCCGGCAGCGGATAGGCGCGATCCAGCGCGGCGACCAGCGACCAGCGGCCGGCTTCGGCGGCGCGGTCGATCGCGCGCTTGCCGTCGGCATCGCGGTGTTCGGCCTCGCTGCCCAGGTCGAGCAGCTTCTGCACCAGCGAAGGCGATGCGGATTCGGCCATGCACGCCAGGATCAGCGCGGTGCGACCGCGCGCATCGGCGCTGGCCACCGCGTCGGCACCGGCGCGCGGAAGGTGTTCGAGCAGGCGGTCGATCAGCGCCTCGCGCGCGGCACGCGCGGCCTCGAGGAACGGCGTGCGTCCGTCGTGGTCGCGGATCGACGGATCGGCGTGCGCGCCCAGCAGCGTCGTGGCGATGTCGAGGTGCCCGGCGAACGCCGCCTCGTGCAGCGCCGTACGGCCGCGGCGATCGCGCGCGTCCACCTTCGCCTTGTGCTTGAGCAGCAGCGCCACGCCGGCCGGATCGTCCTCTTCGCCGCCGGCCGCGGCGAGCAGCGCCGGCTGGCCGTCGCCCGGCTCCGGGCGCGCGCCGCGTTCCAGCAGGAATTTCGCCAGGCGCCAGTTGCCGACCGCGCAGGCCATGCCGAGCGGGGAAAGGCCATCGCGGTTGAGCGGGTCGAGTTCGGCCGCCGCATCGCGCAGCAGCGCGGCGACGCCCGGGTCGGAACTGCGCGCGGCGTGATGCAGCGGCGTGTTGCCTTCGGCGTCGGTCAGGCGTGGGTCGGCGCCGTTGGCGAGCAGGGTCATCACCGCATCGGGGCGGCCGTGCCAGCTGTCGCGCGTGGCGGCCAGCAGCGGCGTCATGCCGGCGTGGCTGGCGTTGAGGTCGACGCCGTTGGCGATCAGCGCGCGCAGCAGGCGCAGGTCGGGCAGCACGGCGGCGAGCACAGCGAGGCTGCGCTGGTCGCGATCGTCGGCCGGCGGCGGCGCGGTGACGTCGGCGCCGAGTTCGATCAGCTCCAGCGCGCGCTCCACGCGTCCGGCGCGCGCGGCGGCGTAGAGCAGCGGTGCGAGCGGTTCGCCTTCGAGGACCGCGACCGGCTCATCGGATTCTTCCTCGTCCTCGTCGGCATCGAAGGCGAAGCCCGGCAGCGGATCGGCCGGCTCGATCTGCTGGAGCAGCGCATGCAGCGCCGGCGCGCCGAACGCGAGCACCGCCGCAAGCGCCCAGCGGGCGCCGCTCCCGAGCCATTGCGGCCACGCCAGCAGCAACACGGCGGCGGCGATGACCAGCACGATGCCCGCCACGCCGAGGCCGCGCCACGCGCCGAGTTCGAGCTCACCCAGCGCCTGCGAATGTTCGCGCAGCGGTCCACCGTCGCGTTCCAGCCCGAGCCACAGCGGCCACACGCGCCACAGGCCGAGCAGCCCCGCGCCGACGACCACGCTGACGCCGAGCGCGGCGGCGAGCGATCCGCTCGCGAGCAGCGACGACAGCGGCCAGGCGAGCAGCGCGGCGAGCACCGCGACGGCGCCGATCCAGACCAGCGCGAGCGCACCGGCATCGCGCAGCGCGTCGCGGCGTTCGGGCAGGCCGCCGTCGCGCCAGGCGCGCACGGCCAGTGCGTTCAACGGCTGCGCGAGCGTGCCGGCGATGGCCGCGACCACGCCGCCGAATCCGGCGAGCAGGCCCAGCACGATGCCGCCGGCGAGCAGGCCGCCGACGCGCAACGGCAGCGACGCGGCGCGGGGCGCGCGGACGGAAGGCGTCGGCTCAGGCATCGGTGCCCCAGTCCTCCCGCATCGGGTCTTCGACGGAGGGCGGGAACTGCAGGTGGAAACCGCGCATGACCAGGTTTTCGCGCACCACCGCCACGTCTTCGCGGGCCAGCTTGCGCTCGGGGGTCAGGGCGACTTCCAGCACGAACTGCAGCGTGCCCAGCTGCGTGCGGAGCGGTTCGGGCAGGCGCGCGAACTCGTCGCGCTGCGCGAGATAAACGTAGGTGTCGGCCTTGCGGAGGCTCTTGTAGACGTAGGCTTGCATCGGTTCCGGCGGCGTGCGCACGCGGGGGGACGGCGCGGCGAGATTTTCGCCACAGCATAACGTCGGAACGCCGGGATTCGGGATTCGGGATTGGGGTTTCGTAAAGCGCGCGTGTGAAGGCGTCCGCGAATCGGCGCCCGACCGCGTCATCGCGAATCCCCCATCCCGATTCAGTGATACCCCGCGTCCGCCGCCACCTTTCCCTTGAACACGCTGTAGGACCAGTACGTGTAGCCCAGGATCGCCGGCAGCAGGATGATCAGGCCGACCAGCACGAAGCCCTGCGACGACGGCGGCGAGGCCGCATCCCAGATCGTCAGGCCCGGCGGCACGATGTGCGGCCAGATACCCAGCACCAGCCCGATGAAACCCAGCGCGAAGAAGCTCAGCGTCAGCACGAACGGCGTGGCGTCGCGACCGTGGCGCATCGCCGCGCGCCACAGCGCCCAGGCGTTGGCCAGCGCCAGCAGCGGCACCGGCGCGAGCCACCAGAAGTTCGCGCCTTCGAACCAGCGCGCCATGATCCGCGAGTCCAGGAACGGCAGCCACGCGCTCACCAGTCCCATGAACGCGACGACCACCAGCACCAGCGGGCGGGTGAGGCCGCGCGCGATCTCCTGCATGCGGCCTTCGGTCTTCAGGATCAGCCACGTGGAGCCCAGCAGCGCGTAGCCGAACAGCACCGCGATGCCGGTCAGCATCGAGAACGGGCTGAACCAGCCGAACGCGCCGGCCATGTACTTGCCGCCCTGCAGCGGCATGCCTTCCACCAGCGCGCCGAGGATCACGCCCTGCGCGAACGCGCACACCATCGAGCCCAGCGCGAACGCCAGCCCCCACGCGGGCTTGGCGCGGTTGGCCTTGAAGCGGAATTCGAAGGCGACGCCGCGGAACACCAGCGCGATCAGCATCAGCAGCACCGGCAGGTACAGCGCCGAGAGCACCACCGCGTAAGCCTTCGGGAACGCCGCGAGCAGCCCCGCGCCGCCCAGCACCAGCCAGGTTTCGTTGCCGTCCCAGATAGGCGCGGCGGTGTTCATCATGTGATCGAGCTGCTGCTCGGTTTCCGCGAACGGCGCGAGGATGCCGAGCCCGAGCACGAAGCCGTCGAGCACCACGTACATCAGCACGCCGAAGCCGATCACGCCGAACCAGATCACCGGAAGCACGGTCGCCATGTCCATCACACGCCCTCCTCCAGGTTCTCGCCCGCGGCGGACAGCGGTCGCGCCGGCGTCTTCTCGCCGCCTTCGGTGTGTTGCGGCGGTTCGTGCGGCAGCGGGCCCTTCTTCACCAGGCGCGTGAGGTACCACATGCCGGCGCCGAACACGATCGCGTACACGACCATGTAGACGATCAGCGACGTCATCACGCTGGCCGCGGCCAGGGTCGGACTCACCGCGTCGGCGGTGCGCAGCAGGCCGTAGATCACGTACGGCTGGCGGCCGATCTCGGTGACGTACCAGCCCGACAACATGCAGACGAAGCCCGCCAGCGTCAGCAGGCGCCAGCCGCGCAGCGCCAGGCGCGATTCGTACAACCGCCCGCGCCAGAACTGGAACAGCGAGAACAGCGCGAGGACCAGCATCAGCGTGCCGAGCCCGACCATCACCCGGAACGCATAGAACACCGGCTTCACCGGCGGGCGTTCGCTCGCGGGCACCGATTTCAGCGGCGTGATCTCGCCGCTCCACGAATGCGTGAGGATGATGCTGCCGGCGCGCGGAATCGCGAACTCGAAGTCGTTGCGCTCGGCGCGCTCGTTCGGCACGGCGAACACCACGAACGGCATGCCGTGGCCTTCGGGCTCGCTCTCCCAGTGGCCTTCCAGCGCGGCGACCTTGGTCGGCTGGTGTTCCAGCGCGTTCAACCCGTGCAGGTCGCCGACGACGACCTGCGCCGGCACCGTGATCGAGGCGAACAGCACCGCCGCCTTGAGCATGCGTTTGCCCGCGTCCACGTGCACGCCGCGCAACAGGTACGACGCGCCCACGCCGCCGATCACGAAGCATGTCGTGATGAACGCGGCGAGCACCATGTGGGCGAGCCGCACCGGGAAGGAGGGATTGAAGATGATCGCGAACCAGTCGTCCGGATGGAACACGCCGTCGACGATGCTGTAGCCCTGCGGCGTCTGCATCCAGCTGTTGGCCGAGATGATCCAGAACGTGGAGATCAGCGTGCCCAGCGCGACCATCGCGGTCGACAGGAAATGCAGCCGTTCGCTCACGCGCCCCCAGCCGAACAGCATCACGCCCAGGAACGTCGCTTCCAGGAAGAACGCGGTGAGCACTTCGTAGCTCAGCAGCGGCCCGAGGATGTTGCCGGCCTGTTCGCTCAGCGTCGCCCAGTTGGTGCCGAACTGGAAACTCATCACGATGCCCGACACCACGCCCATGCCGAAGGACACGGCGAAGATCTTGATCCAGAAGAAATACAGGTCGCGCCAGAGCGTGTCGCGCGTGCGCAGCCAGCGCCATTCGACGAACGCCAGCCAGCTCGCCAGGCCGATGGTGAAGGCCGGGAACAGGATGTGGAAGGAAATCACGAACCCGAACTGGATGCGCGAAAGCAGCAGGGCGTCCACGGCGTCACTCCATCGAAGGGGGCCGGGCGCAGAGTGTGCGCGCCGTCGCAGTGGGTGTCTTCGGACAGAACGTCCCACCCATGACGCATGGCCCGATCCGGCACAGCGGTGGGCTGATACGCTGCGGGGGTTTTGTCCAACCGTGCCGGTCCGACCTCATGCCATCGAGTCCCATCCGCCTCACTTCCCTCGCGTTTTCCGTCCTGTTGTTCAACAGTGCGCTGCTGGCCAGTACTGCGCAGGCGCAGACGCCGGTCACGCTGACCCAGGCGATGGCCGATCCCGACTGGATCGGGCCGCCGGTCGAACAGGCCTGGTGGGCCTGGGATGGCCAACGCGTTCAGTACCAGCTCAAGCGTGAAGGGGCCGCGATCCGCGACACCTACCAGCAGCCCGTCGCCGGCGGCGCCGCCACGGTGCTCGACGGCGCCGCACGCGCCGATCTCGACGCTCCGCGCGCCGTGCTCGACGCCTCCCGCACGCGCACCGCGTTCGTGCGCAACGGCGACGTGTTCGTGCGCGACCTGCGCACCGGCGCGCTGACGCAGGTCACGCGCACCAACGCCGACGAGGCCACGCCGCAGTGGAGCAGCGACGGCAACCTCGTCTTCCGCCAGGCCAACGACTGGTACCAGTGGCGCGCCGGCCGCGGCGTGAGCCAGGCCGCGGTGGTGAAGGCCGAGAAGGATCCCGCCGCGCCGCCGAAGGCCGACGACCTGCGCGAGCGCCAGCTCGCCACGATCGCCACGCTGAGGAAGGACAAGGAACTGCGCGACGCCGCGCGCGACCAGAGCGACGCTTGGCGTCGCGCCGATCCCACGCGCGCGCCGGCGCCGACGTACCTGGGGCCGGACGTCGTCGTGGCCGACAGCGCGCTCTCGCCCGACGGCAAGTGGCTGCTGGTCGTCACCACCGCCAAGGGCGCCGAGGAAGGCCAGGCCGGCAAGATGCCCAAGTACGTGACCGAATCGGGTTACGAGGAATTCGAGGACGTGCGCACGCGCGTCGGCCGCAACGCGCCGCTGCCGCACAAGCTGTGGCTGGTGGACGTCGATGCGTCGAAGGCGACCGAACTCAAGTTCGACACGCTGCCCGGCATCAAGGACGATCCGCTCGCCGCGATGCGCAAGGCCGCCAAGCAGGAACCGCTGAAGGGCGATCGCGCCGTGCGCATCGAAACCGACGGCGACGGTTCGGGCCCGGCGATCCACTGGAGCGGGGATTCGCGCAACGTCGCGCTACTGGTGCGCGCGGTCGACAACAAGGATCGCTGGATCGCCAGCGTCGACCTGGCGAACGCGAAGCTCGTCACCCGCGACCGCCTCACCGACAAGGCGTGGATCAACTGGGGTTTCAACGACTTCGGCTGGACGCGCGACGGCGTGCTGTGGTTCCTGTCCGAACGCAGCGGCTATTCGCACCTGTACGTGAACGATGGCGGCAGGTCGCGCCAGCTCACCAGCGGCCAGTGGGAAGTCTCGGCGCCGGCGCTTTCGCCGGACGGCGCGACGTTCTTCTTCGCCTGCAACCGCAAGTGGCCGGGCGATTACGAAGTGTGCGCGGTGCCGGTCGCCGGCGGCGACGTGCGCGAAGTGACCTCGCTGGACGGCGTGGAGGACTTCTCGTTGTCGCCGGATGGTTCGAAGGTGCTCGTGCGCCATTCGGCCAGCTACATGCCGCCGCAGCTGTCGGTGGTGAGCGCCGCCGGCGGCAACGCCACGCAGCTCACCGACACGCGCAAGCCCGAGTTCAGGAACCGCGAGTGGATCCAGCCCGAATACGTGCAGGTGCCGAGCAAGCACGGCGCCGGCGTGGTGTGGGGCAAGTTCTACGGGCCGAAGAACTACGAGCCGGGCCGCAAGTATCCGATCGTGATGTTCGTGCACGGCGCGGGCTACCTGCAGAACGTGTCGGAGCGTTATCCGAATTACTTCCGCGAGCAGATGTTCCACAACCTGCTGGTGCAGCAGGGCTACGTGGTGCTCGATCTGGACTACCGCGCGTCCGAAGGCTACGGCCGCGACTGGCGCACGGCGATCTATCGCCAGATGGGGCATCCGGAGCTCGAGGATTACCTGGACGGCCTGGACTGGCTGGTCGCCAACAAGCAGGGCGACAAGGACCACGCCGGCATCTACGGCGGCTCGTACGGCGGCTTCATGACGTTCATGGCGCTGTTCCGTTCGCCGGGCACGTTCAAGGCCGGCGCCGCGCTGCGCCCGGTGGCCGACTGGTCGCAGTACAACCACGAGTACACCAGCAACATCCTCAACACGCCCGAACTCGATCCGGAGGCCTACCAGGTCTCCTCGCCGATCAACTTCGCCGACAAGCTGCAGGACAACCTGCTGATCGCGCACGGCATGATCGACGACAACGTGTTCTTCAAGGATTCGGTGATGCTGAGCCAGCGCCTGATCGAACTGCGCAAGGACAAGTGGGAGATCGCGCCGTATCCGCTGGAGCGGCACAGCTTCACGCGTTCGGACAGCTGGTATGACGAGTATCGGCGGATCTATGAGTTGTTCGAGCGGACGTTGAAGTAACGTCTGCTGCGGTTTAGCCCCTCTCCCATCGGGAGAGGGGTTGGGGTGAGGGGACGGGGCGTGCGATGCAGTGATGTGCCGATGCTTTCGTCAGCGGTACGGCGTCGTGCACGCCACCCTCACCTCCCCGCAGTCGCACCCGCAGCCGATGCCGCCTCGCTCCAGCTCGAATCCGGATCGAACGCCTTCATCCCCTTCGCCAGCGCTTCGCTGCCCGGGCCCAAGTCCTTCTCGAACACCTGCCCGTCCGGCCCGATCATGAAACTCATCACGCCGGTGTCGCCGTATTTCGCCGGCCACGCGATCAGCGCGAAGCCGCGCGTCATCCGTCCGTCGATGCGGTAATCGCGCGCGCCGCCCGGCGCCGACGCGCCCTGCGACGTGAGGATGCGATAGCGATAGCCGAGGTAATCGCCCTTCGGCAGATCGTCGCCGAACAGCGGACCGAGCGGGCTCACGTCGCCGCTGCCGTCGTCGGGCCAGTACAGCCCGTCGTGCCGTCCATCGCTGCTGAGGATGTGCTGCGCGTACTCGAGCACGCCGTCGCCGTCGTGATCGCGTCCGGCGTAATCCAGCTGCGCGTCGCGATACGCCTGCACCGCCTGCAGCACCGCAAGCTCGTTGCGGCCGATCCGGCGCACACGCATTTCCTCGCCGCCGGCCTTCGGATCGAACCGCCAGCCGCCCTTGTCCTGCTTCAACGGGATCGGCAGCGTCCAGCCGGCGTCGCCGACGGCGAGCCTGGCCTGCGCACCCTCGGTCACGATGCGATGCGAGCGCTTCCATTGCGTGAGGAACGCATCCACGTCCTCACGCTCGACGCCTTCCAGCGGAATGTAATCGCGCCATTGCGCGCCGAGCACTTTCTGCAGCGCCGCCTGGTCGCGTTGTTCGACCGCGGCGACGAACGCATCCGCCGCCGCGTCGGCGGTGGGATAGGCGCTCTGCGCGAACACCGGCGACAGGCACAGCGCGATCGGCAAGGCCAGGACGATCCGGGTTGCACGCTTCATCGAAGGACTCCTCATCGAACCTGCGATCGAATGGCGATCAACCGCGCCGCCGCGCGCCGCCACCGCCGCGCGACTGACGCTGCACCTGATGTCCACCGGCCCGCGCCGATTGCGGTCGCTGCTGCATCTGCCGGCTCTGCTGTCCACGCTGGACCTGCGCGTGCGTCTGCTGCGGATGCCTCGCGCCCTCGAACGCGTTGTTGCGCGAGACCTCGTGCGCCGGGCGGTGTTGCGCGTGGTCCTGCAGGCGCGGCTGGCTCGCCTGCGAATGCTGGAGGCTGCTCGCATGCGTCCCGCGCGCCTGATTGCGCGCCTGCTGGTTCGCGTGCGTGGTACGCGGCCCGGCATCGCGATGCTGCGCCTGCTGGCCGCGCGATTGCGCCACCTCGCGCGCGTGATCGCGCGAGCCATCGCGTGAGACCTGCTGCGTGCGCGCCTGTGCGGTTTCGCGCGCCCGTTCGCGCGAGGCATCGCGCTGCAGGCCCGCACCGCCCTGCCCGGCCCGCGAATCCAGGCCGCCCGGAGGTTCGCGCAGATCGCGTCCGGCTTCGCGCGCACGTTCCTGCGCCTGGCGATTGCTCGCGGCCGGCGTTTCGAATCCGCGCCGCTGCATTTCCTGCCGCGCGCGATCGCGACTGGCCTGGTGCGCCGCGTCGTTGCCGCGGAACGCCTGGCGCTGCTCCGCGCCCGGCAGCGGACGCTGGCCGAACTGCTCGCGGCTGCGTGCATCGCGATACGGCACGTCGCCACGGAAATTCGCGTCGTGCTGCCACGTGCTGCGGCTCGCGTCGATCTGCCGGTTGACGTTGATGTTGTTGTAGCGGTTCACGTCGATGTCGACGTCGCCGCCGTGCCAGTCCCAGTCGCCCCACAGCGCGTCGGCGACCGCGACGCCCGTGCCGAATGCGAGGCCGGCCGCTAGCACGCTTCCCGGATACCACGCCGGCGCCGGCGGGTAGTACGCGGGCGGATACGACGGATAAGGCCACGACCCGTACACCGTGGTCGGGTTGTAGCTGGGCACGTAGACGACTTCGGGATTCGCCGGCTCGATCTGGATGATCTGCGTCGGCGGCGGCGGAGGTGGCGCCTCGCCCTGGACCACGACGGGCGCTGGCGCGGGTGAGGCTGGCGCTGCCACGACCGTCACCTTCTGCTGTTCCGAACTCTGCAGGTTGCCGGCGGCCTGCGCGGCGCGGCGCAGGCGTTGCACCGCGTCCATCACGTCGCCGGGCTGCGCGAGGAACGCGTCGCCCAGGCGTTGCACCCAGCCGGGATCCTGCGAGAGCGTCGACATCACCTGCGGGAAGGCCACCAGCGACTGCACGCTCGGATCCCACGGCTGGTCGGCCACGAGCTTCACCGCCGCATCGCCCTTCGCATCGGGATGCGCCTTCGACCACGCCACCGCATCGGCCACGTTGCCCGGATACGTGGCCGCCATCAGCACCTGCGTGAGCAGCGAATCGGGATACAGCGCGATCGGCGCGACCATCTGGTCGAGTTCTTCCTGCCCGAACACGCGTTCGGCCTGCGCCGTGGCGGCTGGTGCGGCCGGCGATGGCATCGCGGGCGCCTGCGCGGCGGGCGGCGCGGTGGGCGCGTCGGGCGCGGCCTCGCGCTTGCACGAGACCGCCGACAACGCGGCGATCAGGGCGGCGGACAGGACACACGGGCGGAGCATGCGCATCACACACCTCCCACACCTTGGCATCGGCGATGCCCGGCGAACGCCGGTCCGTCGACGGCTCCCTGAACGGAGCGGCGGCTATCATGCGCGCCTGCCCCGCTATGTCCCTGTGAACATGAGCTCGCCTGCCCCGGCCTTCGACGACGTCCGCGCCTACCTCACCGACCTGCAGGACCGCATCTGCGCGGCCATCGAGCACGCCGACGGCAGCGCGCGCTTCCGCGAAGACCTGTGGCAGCGCGCAGAAGGAGGCGGCGGGCGCACGCGCGTGCTGCGCGACGGCGCGGTGTTCGAACAGGCGGGCATCGGTTTTTCCGACGTGTCCGGCACCAAGCTGCCGCCGTCGGCGACCGCCGCGCGGCCTGAGCTCGTGGGCGCGTCGTGGCGTGCGGTCGGCGTGTCGCTGGTGTTCCATCCGCGCAATCCGCACCTCCCGACCACGCACGCGAACGTGCGCCACTTCCGCGCCGTGCGCGATGGCGAGACCGTGGCGTGGTGGTTCGGCGGCGGCTTCGACCTGACGCCGTTCTATCCGGTCGACGAGGACGTGCTGCACTGGCATCGCGTCGCGCGCGAGCTGTGCGAACCCTTCGGCGGCCAGGCGCGCTACGAGAAGCACAAGCACTGGTGCGACGAATACTTCTTCCTCAAGCATCGCAACGAAACCCGCGGCGTCGGCGGCCTGTTCTTCGACGACCTGCACGAGGACGCCGATGCCGACTTCGCCTACCTGCGCGCCGTGGGCGACGGCTTCCTCGACGCGTACCTGCCGATCGTCGGCCGCCGCAAGGACACGCCGTACGGCGAGCGCGAACGCCAGTTCCAGCTCTACCGTCGCGGGCGCTACGTCGAGTTCAACCTCGTCTTCGACCGCGGCACCCTGTTCGGCCTGCAATCGGGCGGCCGTACCGAGTCGATCCTGATGAGCCTCCCCCCGCTGGTGCGCTGGGAATACGGCTTCGCGCCGGAGGAAGGCAGCGCAGAGGCGCGCCTGGCCGATTACCTGCGCCCGCGCGATTGGTTGGACGAACTGGTCTGAGCTTTCGATCGCGCTTGGCGGACGCGCTGCGGGCCTGGATCCGGCCCTCGCCAGGATGACCTTGGAGACGTCGGGGTAGAACCACGGGCGCCAGGCAACGTCGGGCGGAGCACATCGGATAGGCAGTCGCGCCCCGGGTGCGCTTCGCTTACCCGGGCTACAGAACCGGAGCTTTCGATCGCGCTGCGGGCCTGGAGCCCGGCCTTCGCCGGGGTGGAGGAAAGCGCGCGCAGCAGACAGGCACGCAGCACCGATCGAAGCACCAGCCCCCTTGGTAAGGGGGCGCGGCGGCAGCCGCGGGGATTGGAAGCATCGGCGCGGGGCCCGAAGTTTTGCCTCGCAAAACTTTGGCTTTATTTCTGGCGACGCCAGAAATAAAAAGCCCCGCAGGCAGGGGGGGCCGGCGGGGCTGGGGAGCGGGACCTGGGGAGGGGTCTTCGCTCCGGGATCACTCCAGGGGAGGGAGAGATCGGCGACAGGCGTTGCACCTGTCGCGACCTATATGACCATTCCGTACATGGATGGTTCGTGAAGATCCGGGTTAACAATTTGTTGGATTCAGGGTGCATTCACCCAGCTGAAAACGTTTTTCCCCGGGGATTCCGGCAGGAGCGGTCGCGCGCGGCCGATGGCACGGAACCTGACGGTCACACCATCCCGACGAACGGTCAGTGCGCCTCGTCCCAGTTGGCGCCGACGCCGGTGTCGACCACCAGCGGAACCCGCAGACCCGCCGCCCGCGCCATCCGCTCGCGTGCCTCATTCACCAGCGTATCGACGAAGCCGGTCTCGACCTCGAACACCAGTTCGTCGTGCACCTGCAGCACCATCAGCGCGCGGTCGCGGTGGTCGGCCAGCCAGCCGTCGATGGAGATCATCGCCAGCTTGATGATGTCCGCCGCCGTGCCCTGCATCGGCGCGTTGATCGCCGCACGTTCGGCACCGGCACGCAGGCCCTGGTTGCGCGCGTGGATGTTGTCCAGGTAGAGCCGGCGCCCGAACACGGTTTCGACATAGCCCTGCTCGCGCGCCTGCTGCCGCGTGCGCTCCATGAAATCGCGCACGCCCGGGTAGCGACTGAAGTACAGCGCGATGTAGTCCTGCGCCTCGCCGCGCGAAATGTTGAGCTGCCGCGCCAGCCCGAACGCGCCCATGCCGTACATCAGGCCGAAGTTGATCGCCTTGGCCGCACGACGCTCGTTGTGGGTGACATCATCGAACGGCTTGCCGAACACCTCCGCCGCCGTCGCACGATGGATGTCCGCGCCGGATTCGAACGCGCGCAGCAGGCTCGGATCCTCCGACAGGTGCGCCATGATCCGCAGCTCGATCTGCGAGTAGTCGCAGGCGACGATGCGGCGCCCTTCCGGCGCGACGAACGCCTGACGGATGCGGCGCCCGTCGTCGGTGCGGATCGGGATGTTCTGCAGGTTCGGATCGCTCGACGCGAGCCGTCCCGTCGCCGCGCCCGCCTGGTGGTAGCTGGTGTGCACGCGGCCGGTGTCGCGGTTGACCATCTCCGGCAGCTTGTCGGTGTAGGTGCTGCGCAGCTTCGACAGGCCGCGGTACTCCAGGATCACCCGCGGCAACTCGTGCTGGTCGGCGATCGCTTCCAGCGCTTCCTCGTTCGTCGAAGGCGCGCCCGACGGCGTCTTCACCAGCGCGGGCAACTTCAGTTCGTCGAACAGCAACTGGCCGAGCTGCTTGGGCGAATCGAGGTTGAACGTACGACCGGCCAGTTCCGTCGCCTTCTGCTGCGCGGCGAGCATGCGCTTGCCCAGGTCGGCCGACTGTCGGCGCAACTCGTCGGCGTCGACCATCACCCCGTTGGCTTCTACGCGTTCGAGCACCTGCACCAGCGGCATCTCGATCTCGTGGTACACGTGCGCCAGGCCCGACACCGCTTCGACCTTCGGCGACAGCACGCGATGCAGGCGCAGCGTGACGTCGGCGTCTTCCGCGGCGTAACGCGTGGCGTCCTCGATGGACACCTGCGAGAACGGAATCGACTTCGCGCCCTTTCCCGCGACGTCCTCGTAGCGCACGGTCTCGTAGCCGAGATAGCGCTTGGCCAGCGAATCCATGTCGTGGCGCGTGGCGGTCGCGTTGTAGACGAAGCTCTGCAGCATCGTGTCGTCGGCGTAGTTGCGCACGTCGATGCCGTTGCGACGCAGCACGTGCAGATCGTACTTGCCGTGCTGGCCCATCTTCTTGCGCGTGGGATCCTCGAACAGCGTGCGCAACGCGGCCAGCGCTTCGGTGCGGTCGAGCTGCTTCGGCGCGCCCGGATAATCGTGGCCGAGCGGCAGGTACGCGCCGCGACCGGGTTCCGCCGCGAGACTCAGGCCGATGAGGTTGGCCTGCATCGGGTCGAGCGAATCGGTTTCGGTGTCGAACGCGAACTCCTCCGAGTCGCGCAGGCGCGCCAGCAGGTCGTCGAACTGCTCCGGGGTCAGGATCGCCTCGTAATCGCCCTTCGCCGACAGCGACGGATCGACTGCTTCCGCCGGCGCGCCGGAACGCGCGTGGCCGGCCGCGGTATTGCGAAGGCCCGTCGGGCTGTTCGCGTGATCCTCGACCACCGCGCCCGGGCCTTCGAGTTCGCGCAGCGCCTGCTTGAAGCCGTAGCGCGCGTACAGCTCGCGCAGTTCGTCGACATGGCGATCGCGCAGCACCAGGTCGGTCGGCGCGCGATCGAGCTCGACGTCGGTCCTGATGGTCGTCAGCGTCCGGTTGAGCGGCAGGCGCGGCAGCGCGGCGCGCAGGTTCTCGCCGATCTTGCCCTTGATGTCCTGCGCATGCGCGATGACGTTATCGAGCGTGCCGTATTCGCCGAGCCACTTGGCCGCGGTTTTCGGGCCGCATTTCTCGACGCCGGGAATGTTGTCTACGGTGTCGCCCATCAGCGCGAGCAGGTCGATGATCTGGTCCGGGCGCACGCCGAACTTGTCGATCACGCCGGCTTCGGAATCCAGCCGGCTGCCGCTCATCGTGTTCACCAGCGCGATGCGCGGGCGCACCAGCTGCGCGAAATCCTTGTCGCTGGTGGAGATGGTCACGTCGATGCCCTGCTCCGCCGCGCGCACGGCGAGCGTGCCGATCACGTCGTCGGCTTCGACGCCTTCGATGCGCAGGATCGTCATGCCCAGTGCGTTGACGATGTCGCACATCGGCTGCACCTGCGCGCGCAGTTCGTCGGGCATCGCGGCGCGGTTGGCCTTGTATTCCGGATACAGGTCGTCGCGGAAGGTCTTGCCCGGCGCGTCGACCACGAAGGCGACGTAGGCGGGTTGCTCCTTCAGCGTCGCGCGCAGCATGTTGACCACGCCGAACAGCGCCCCGGTGGGTTCGCCGGCGTCGTTGGTGAGCGGCGGGAGCGCGTGGAAGGCGCGATAGAGATAACTGGAACCGTCGATGAGGACGAGGCGTGGCGTGTCGGTCATGTGGGAATTCTACGCTGCGCCCCTGCGGTAGCCGTCACCCCGGCCTGCGGCGGCGGCGCGTATCCTGTGGGCGACCCGCCCCGTCGGCCAGGAGACCGCCATGCGCCACGTTCTGTTCGCCCTGCTGCTCCCGTTGACCCTGTTCGGCTGCGCGACGATGGGCGGCGGCGATCCCACGGCCGGGCTGGAGAACCCCGAAGTGCGCTCGCGCACCGTCAGCGGCGGCGACACCATCGACGAGTACTACGTCGCCGGCCAGCTGCGCGTGGTGCGCATCACGCCGGCGCGCGGCCCGGTCTACTACCTGGTGGACAACAACGCCGACGGCATCCTCGACAGCAGCAAGGGCGAAGGCCCGATCTCGCCGGTGCAGTACAAGCTGCTGACCTGGTAAACGCCGCAGCGTGCTCGCCGCACGATCCGGATATCGGGCGCGCGGCACGGCGCGCAGACTCCATCGCGTTGCTTCCACGGGAGAAAACGCGATGACGCTTCCTCAGCTTTCCTTCGATACCGGACGCGACCCGCGCTGGGTCGCGTTGTGCGCGCGCGACCGCGCCAGCGATGGCCGCTTCGTCTATTCGGTGAAGACCACCGGCGTGTACTGCCGGCCCTCGTGCGCGGCGCGGCGTCCGCGTCCGGAGAACGTGCGCTTCCATGCCACGCCCGACGACGCCGAACGCGCCGGCTTCCGCGCGTGCCTGCGTTGCCATCCGCGACGTGAACCCGCGACCCGGCAGGCGGTCCGCTTCGCCATCGGCGAAAGCTCGCTGGGCCTGGTGCTGGTGGCCGAGAGCGACGCGGGCCTGCGCGCCGTGCTGTTCGGCGACGAGGCCGGCAAGCTGGTGCACGACCTGCAATCGCGGCTGCCGACGGCGGCGCTCGCGGTGGACGCGGGCGGCGTGCAGGCGGCGCTGGAGGCGGTGGTCGATTGCGTCGAGGCGCCGCATCTCGCGCTGGACCGGCCGCTCGATCTGCAGGGCACGCCATTCCAGACGAAGGTGTGGCGTGCATTGCGGCGAGTCCCGGCAGGAACGACGGTGAGTTACGGCGAACTGGCCCGGCGGCTGGGCGTGCCCGGGTCGGCCCGGGCGGTCGCGGCGGCCTGCGCGGCCAATCCGCTGGCGGTGGTGGTGCCATGCCATCGCGTGGTCGCGGCCGACGGCAGCCTGTCCGGCTACCGCTGGGGTGTTGGGCGAAAGCGCACGCTGCTGCAGCGCGAGGCACGCGCATGAGCGCCGCGTTGACCCTGCGACGGGACCGCAAGGCGCTCGCCGAGCGCATCGCCTGGCAGGACTGGGAAGGGACGGCCGCATCGCTCGACGCGTGCGGCCACGCGGTGCTGCCGGGCCTGCTCGACGAAGCCGAATGCCGCGCGATCGCCGCGCTGTACGACCGGCCCGACGGCTTCCGCAGCCGCGTGGTGATGGCGCGGCATGGGTTCGGCAGCGGCGAATACCGCTATTTCGCCTATCCGCTGCCGCCGACGGTCGCGCTGCTGCGCGAGGCGGTCTATCCGTATCTGGCGCCGGTCGCGAACCGATGGAACGCGGCGATGGGCATCGACGTGCGCTATCCCGACACGCACGACGATTTCCTGCAACGCTGCCATGAGGCCGGCCAGACGCGGCCCACGCCGCTGCTGCTGCGGTATCACGCCGGCGACTACAACTGCCTGCACCAGGACCTCTACGGCGAACACGTGTTCCCGCTGCAGGTAGCGATGCTGCTCTCGCAACCAGGCGAGGACTTCGACGGCGGCGAGTTCGTCCTCACCGAGCAGCGCCCGCGCATGCAGTCGCGCGCGGACGTCGTGCCGCTGCGCCGCGGCGATGCGGTCGTGTTCGCCGTGCATCGTCGCCCGGTGCGCGGGACGCGCGGCATCTATCGCGTGAACCTGCGCCACGGCGTGAGCCGCGTGCGTTCAGGCCGACGTCACGTCCTGGGCCTCGTGTTTCACGACGCGCAGTAGGCCTGCGTCCTAACCTGCGGCGTCAAGGCGATGGCCGTGGGTGCTCAGGTTTTCCCGCCGGATGCCGTTAACGAAACGCCGCACCGTCCCGCGCGGCGCAACGGAGGAAGCACCGGAGTGTCCGGGAAAGAAAGACGCAAGCCCAAGCCGCCGCTCGATGCCGCCGCGCTGCGGAAGGGCCTCACCGAGGAGCAGCGCCGCACGCTGGAGGAGCTGGAGCATTTCCAGTGGACGCTGGAGTTCGTGCGCCGCCCGCTGTTCCAGGACCCGATGCCGGTGCTGTTCGATCGCGACCGCAAGCGCTGCGTGGCGCTGCTGCCGGATGGATCGCTGGATGAGTCGGTGAAGCTGCGCGAGTAAGCACCGCGCCTGCTCTTGTAGCCCGGGTAAGCGAAGCGCACCCGGGGCTCTGCGCGGTGAACCCGGGTGCGCTTCGCTTACCCGGGCTACAAGAGCTACAAGGGCGATCCCGTCGTCCGACGAACGCCTGAACGACACGGGCACCTACGCCGGCTGCAGATTCGCATACGCCAGCACCAGCCACTTGCTGCCGGCATCGTCGAAGTTCACCTGCACGCGCGCGTGCGCGCCGCTGCCTTCGTAATCGGTGACGGTGCCCAGTCCGAACGACGGGTGCTTCACCTGCGAGCCCAACCGCACCGCCGGCTGTTCCAGCGGCGCATGCCCGCGACCGGCGCCCGGCACGCCACGCTGCACGCCGCCGCTGTACGGGCGCGAGACCTGCACCTTCGGGCGCACTTCGTTGAGCAGCGGCGCGGGGATCTCGCGCAGGAAGCGCGACGGCACGCCGTACATGTCGGCGCCGTGGATGCGGCGCGACTCGGCATAGCTGAGCACGAGCTTCTGCCGCGCGCGCGTGATGCCGACGTACGCGAGGCGGCGCTCCTCTTCGAGGCGACCGGACTCTTCCGTGGAGCGGCCGCTCGGGAACACGCCCTCTTCCATGCCGGCCAGGAACACCAGCGGGAATTCCAGTCCCTTGGCGCTGTGCAGCGTCATCAGCTGCACGCCCTCCTCGCCGGCCTGCGCCTGGCCTTCGCCGGCTTCCAGCGCGGCGTAGCTGAGGAACGCGACCAGTTCCGGCATCGCCGTCGCGTCCTCGTCGTCGCTGCGCGTGAAGCGCGAGGCGACCGACACGAGTTCATCGAGGTTGTCCACGCGCGAATCCAGCTGGCCGCGCGATTCGTTGAAGTAATGCTCGCGCAGGCCCGAGCGGATCAACACGTGGTCGATCTTCTCCGGCAGCGTCATCGACGCCAGTTCGTTGTCGAGGTCGTCGATCATCGCGAGGAAGCCCGCGACCGCATTGCGCGCGCGAGCCGCGAGGCCGTTCTCGCCGACGATCCGACGCGAGGCTTCCCATAGCGACACACCATCGGCACGTGCGCGACGGCGCACTTCGTCCAGCGTGCGCTCGCCGATGCCACGCGTCGGCGTGTTCACCGCGCGCTCGAATGCCGCGTCGTCCAGACGCGAAGCGATCAGGCGCAGGTACGCCAGCGTGTCCTTGATTTCGGCGCGCTCGAAGAAGCGCAGGCCACCGTACACGCGGTACGGCACCTGTTCGGACAGCAGCGATTCTTCGAACGCGCGCGACTGCGCGTTGCTGCGGTAGAGGATGGCGACTTCGCCGTAGCTGCCGCCATCGCGCACCCACTGGCGCAGGCGTTCGACGACGAAGCGCGCCTCGTCCATCTCGTTGTACGCGGCGTACAGGTCGATCGGCTCGCCCGTGCCGCTGTCGGTCCACAGGTTCTTGCCGAGGCGGTCGGGGTTGTGCGCGATGACCGCGTTGGCCGCTTCCAGGATGTTCGCGCTGGAGCGGTAGTTCTGCTCCAGGCGGATCGTGTGCGTGCCGGAGAAATCCTTCAGGAACCGCTGCATGTTCTCGACTTTTGCGCCACGCCAGCCATAGATCGACTGGTCGTCGTCACCGACGACGAACACGTGGCCGGTATCGCCCGCGAGCACGCGCACGAAGGCGTACTGGATCGCGTTGGTGTCCTGGAACTCGTCGACGAGGATCTCGCGGAAGCGATGCCGGTAATGCGCCAGCAGCGCCGGGTTGTCGCGCAGCAGTTCGTGCGCGCGCAGCAGCAGTTCGGCGAAATCGACCAAGCCCGCGCGTTCGCAGCGCTCCTGGTAGGCCTCATAGCATTTGTGCATGACGTCGGCCCACGGATCGCCGGACGTCGGTTGCAGGTTGTGGGGGCGGCGGCCTTCGTCCTTCTGCGCGTTGATCCACCACACGATCTGCCGCGGCGGAAAGCGCGTTTCGTCGAATTCCAGCGCCTGCACGACGCGCTTGACCAGGCGCAGCTGGTCGTCCGAATCGAGCACCTGGAAGCCTTCAGGCAACTTCGCTTCCTGCCAGTGCAGGCGCAGCAGGCGATGCGCGAGTCCGTGGAAGGTGCCGATCCACATGCCGCGCGCGCCGTGGCGCAGCTGGCCGTCGACGCGGTGGCGCATCTCGCCGGCGGCCTTGTTGGTGAAGGTCACCGCGAGGATGCCGTGGGTCGGCACGCCGTGGACTTCGTTCATCCAGGCGATGCGGTGCGTGAGCACGCGGGTCTTGCCGGAACCGGCGCCGGCGAGGACGAGGTAATGACCGGGCGGGGCGCTGACGGCCTCGCGCTGCGCTGGATTCAGCGCGTCGAGCAGGTGGGAGACATCCATGCGGGTATTGTAGCGGCGGCGGTCTCAACGCCCGCGTCGCGGGCCATCGCGGAGGGAGCTGAATGCGTCCGACGTCGAAAACGCTGCGGATCGCGGCCGGACTGGTGTTTGCCACCGCATCGGCCGGCAGCATCGCGCAGGATCCCGAGCCTGACGCCGAACGTACCCTGCGTGCCGGCGACAGCGCGCTGCAGGTCAGCGTCATCGGCGTGGACGACGCGCGCCGCCGCGCGCAGTTGCAGGACTGGCTGGCCGAAGTCGCCCAGGCCCAGCTCACGGCGTTCGGGCGCTATCCGCTGCACGACGCGCGCGTGCGCATCGAGCAGGTCGGGCGGGAGGCGGCGCGCGACGACGAAAGCCCGGTGCCGTGGGGCCAGACGCTGCGGCGCGGCGATACGGCGGTGCTGCTGTTCGTGCGCGACGACGCGACCCCGGCGGAACTTCGCGCGGACTGGACGGCGATCCACGAGCTCTCGCACCTGTTCCATCCGTACATGGGGCGCGACGGCCGCTGGCTGTCGGAAGGCCTCGCGAGCTACTACCAGAACGTGCTGCGCGCCCGAGCGGGGCTGCTGACGCCGGAGCGCGCGTGGGAGCTGCTCGACGCCGGCTTCGGTCGCGGCCGCCGCGAAACCAGCGGCACGCCGCTGGTCGAGCTCAGCCGCACGCACGCAGGCACGATGCGCGTCTACTGGGCGGGCGCGGCGTTCTGGCTGCAGGCCGACGTCGCGCTGCGACGCGACCACGGGTCCAGTCTCGACCGCGTGCTGTCGAAGTACTCGGACTGCTGCCTCAACGGCACCGGCGAAATGGCGCCGACGCAGTTCATCGCCGAACTCGACCGGCTCTCCGGTACGAAGGTGTTCTCGTCGCACTACGCGCGCTTCGCGCAGTCTCGCGAGTTCCCGTCGCTGGATGCGACCTACGCGGACCTGGCGATCACGCGCCGCAATGGCGAATTGCGATTCGGGCAGGACGGCTCCGGTGCCCGGCTGCGTCGCGCGATTACCGCACGCGACACGCCAGGACGCGCATCGCACTGACGTTCGACTCGCCGCCGGCGTGGCGGCCGGCATCTGCCTTTGTAGCCCGGGTAAGCGAAGCGCACCCGGGTTGGGCGATGACAGCCCCCGGGTGCGCTTCGCTTACCCGGGCTACGAGAGCGAGGATACCGGCTTCCCCGCAATGCCAACGATGCCTGGCCCTCAATGCGCCTTGTGCTTCACGCTGGCCTGGGCCATCAGCTTGTCCGTGTAGGCGATGCCGATGGCGGAGAGGATGAACACGCAGTGGATGATCGTCTGCCACATCACGCCTTGCGCGGTGTAGGTGCTGTTCGCCGAGCCGAGGCTGCCGATGGCGATGAAGGTCTTGAGCAGGTGGATCGAGGAGATGCCGATGATCGCCATCGCCAGCTTCACCTTCAGCACGCTCGCGTTGACGTGGCTCAGCCACTCGGGCTGGTCGGGATGGCCTTCCAGGCGCAGGCGCGAGACGAAGGTCTCGTAGCCGCCGACGATCACCATCACCAGCAGGTTGGAGATCATCACCACGTCGATCAGGCCCAGCACCATCAGCATGATCTGCTGCTCGGTCCACTCCGTGGCGTGCAGGATCAGGTGCCACAGTTCCTTCAGGAACAGCACCACGTACACGCCCTGCGCGACGATCAGCCCCAGGTACAGCGGCAGCTGCAGCCAGCGCGAGGAGAAGATCAGGCCGGGAAGCGGGTTCATCGGGGCGGGACGCGGATCGGACATGCGGCGGCGCTCGGGTCGGTGCGGGGCCGGCTAGGGTACCGGCGCGCCATGACAGCCGCCAATCCGGGGCTTCGAGTCGTTGGAAAACAGCATCGCGTTTCGCCGGACCGGGCACACCGCCCCTGCCCTTACACTGGGCGGCCCCCACCCCACCGGAGCCGCGCCCATGATCGACCTCCACTACTGGCCCACCCCCAACGGCCACAAGATCACGATCTTCCTGGAGGAAGCCGGGCTGGATTACACGATCCATCCGGTCGACATCGGCGCCGGCGACCAGTTCAAGGCGGAGTTCCTGAAGATCTCCCCCAACAACAAGATGCCGGCGATCGTCGACCGCGAACCCGGCGACGAGGGCATGCACATCAGCGTGTTCGAATCCGGCGCGATCCTCGCGTACCTGGCCAACAAGACCGGCCGCTTCGTGCCCCAGGACCTGCGCGGGCGCACCGAGGTCAGCCAGTGGCTGCACTGGCAGATCGGCGGCCTGGGCCCGATGACCGGCCAGTACGGCCACTTCCACGTCTACGCGCCGGAAGACATCGCCTACGCGAAGGACCGTTACCGGCGCGAGGTGCTGCGCCTGCTCGGCGTGCTCGACCGCCGGCTGGAAGGCCGCGAGTTCATCGCCGGCGGCATGTTCTCCATCGCCGACATGGCCGCACACCCGTGGGTCAATCCCTACACGAAGGCGCCGCTCGACCTGACCGAATTCGCCAACATCCGCCGATGGCACGAGGCCATCGCCGATCGTCCGGCTGTGAAGCGCGCCTACGCCCTGGCCGACCGCTACGGCGCCAAGCGCGAGATGACGCCGGAAATGCACAAGATCCTCTTCGGAACGCCGTCCAACACGAACGCATGAAGAACCTCACCGCCCGCGGCCTCGCCGCCTGCCTGATCGCCATGTCCGTCGCCAGCCTCCCGACCCTCGCCGCCCCCGCGCAACCTGCTTCCGCGCCGCTCAAGCTCACGCTCGAAGCGTTGGCCGGCGACGCGCCGCTCTCCGGTCCCAGCCTGATGAAGGCGAAGGTCTCGCCGGACGGCAAGCGCGTGACCTTCCTGCGCGGCAAGGACAGCAACCGCAACCGCCTGGACCTGTGGGCGTACGACATCGCCAGCGGCCAGACCGCGAAGCTGGTGGACGCCGACGACATCCTGCCGGGCGAGGAAGTGCTCAGCGACGAGGAGAAGGCGCGCCGCGAACGCCAGCGCATCGCCGCGCTCAGCGGCATCGTCGATTACCAGTGGGCGCCGGACGGCCGCTCGCTGCTGTTCCCGCTGGGCGGCGAGCTGTACCTGTACGACCTGTCCAAGAGCGGCAGGTCGGCGGTGCGCAAGCTCACCAACGGCGAAGGGTTCGCCACCGACCCGAAGCTGTCGCCGCGCGGCGGCTTCGTCAGCTTCGTGCGCAACCGCAACCTGTGGGCGATCGATCTGGCGAGCGGCAAGTCGATCCAGCTCACGCGCGATGGCGGCGACGTCATCGGCAACGGCGTGGCGGAATTCGTCGCCGACGAGGAAATGAACCGCCACACCGGCTACTGGTGGGCGCCGGACGATTCGGCCATCGCCTTCGCGCGCATCGACGAAACGCCGGTACCGGTGCAGAAGCGCTACGAGGTGTATCCGGACCGCACCGAAGTCGTCGAGCAGCGCTATCCCGCCGCGGGCGATCGCAACGTGCTGGTGAAGCTGGGCGTGATCCAGCCTGCCGCTAACGCCGCGCCGAAGTGGGTGGACCTGGGCAAGGAGCAGGACATCTACCTCGCGCGCGTGGACTGGCGCGATCCGCAGCGCCTGACGTTCCAGCGTCAATCGCGCGACCAGCACGTGCTGGAACTCATCGAAGCCGACCTCGCCACCGGCCGCCAGCGCGTGCTGCAGAAGGAAACCAGCAAAACGTGGGTGCCGCTGCACGACGATCTGCGTTTCCTCAAGGACGGCCGCATCCTGTGGAACAGCGAACGCAGCGGGTTCGAACATCTCTACGTATTGAGCGAAGACGGCTCGAAGGCGACCGCGCTCACCTCCGGCGACTGGCCGGTGGATGGCGTGCTCGCGGTCGATGAAGCCGCCGGCTTCGTGTACTTCGCCGCCGGCAAGGATTCGCCGCTGGACGCGCAGGTGTACCGCGTGCCGCTCGCCGGTGGCGCGATCGAGCGCCTGTCCAGGACCGACGGCACGCACGCGGCGAGCTTCGCCGCTAACGCGAGCGTGTACGTCGACAACTGGTCGAGCCCGACCACGCCGCCGCAGCTGGAGCTGTTCCGCAGCGACGGCACGCGCATCGCCGCGCTGCTGGAGAACGACGTCGCCGACCCGCAGCATCCGTACGCGAAGTACGCGGGCGCGCATCGCCCGATCGAGTTCGGCACGATCAAGGCGGCCGACGACGCGACCACGCTGCACTACAGCGTCATCAAGCCGGCCGGCTTCGATGCGAACAGGCGCTATCCCGTCGTGGTGATGGTGTACGGCGGCCCCGCTTCGCAGACGGTGAAGCGCACCTGGGCGCCGGACTTCAACCAGTACCTGGCGCAGCACGGCTTCGTGGTGTTCTCGCTCGACAACCGCGGCACGCCGCGTCGTGGCGCGGCGTTCGGCGGCGCGCTGTACGGCAGGCAGGGCACGGTGGAAGTCGCCGACCAGTTGCGTGGCGTGGAATGGCTGAAGTCGCAGCCGTGGGTCGACGGTTCGCGCATCGGCGTGTACGGCTGGTCGAACGGCGGCTACATGACGCTGATGCTGCTGGCGAAGGCATCGGACCAGTACGCCTGCGGCGTCGCCGGCGCGCCGGTCACCGATTGGGGCCTGTACGACACGCACTACACCGAGCGCTACATGGGCCTGCCGAAGGCGAACGTCGCCGGCTACCAGGAAGCGCGGGTGCTCGAACATATCGACGGCCTGACCTCGAAGCTGCTGCTGATCCACGGCATGGCCGACGACAACGTGCTGTTCACCAACTCCACCGCGCTGATGAGCGCGTTGCAGAAGCGCGGCCTGCCGTTCGAGCTGATGACCTACCCGGGCGCGAAGCACGGACTGAAGGGCGCGGACAACCTGCACCGCCTGCGCCTGACGGAGAATTTCTTCGACCGGTGTTTGAAGCCGTAAGCACGGCACGAAAGAAGGCCCGGCATTCGCCGGGCTTTCTTTTGCCCAGCTTTTGTAGCCCGGGTAAGGCCAAAGGCCGCACCCGGGGATGACGCGCATGAATCCCGGGGCGCTTCGCGCAGCCGGGCCGCGAAAGCGCGGCCGTCGGCCCCGAAGCAACGGTTACCTTCGGCGCATGGTGCGGCGCCGGCACAGCCGCCATGCTGCGTGTCGGACCCATCACCGCCGACGTCATGACCAAGCCGCTCACCCTCGCGATCGCTCTCTCCCTCACGCTGACCACCGGCGCCCCGCTGCTGGCGCAGGCCGCGCAGCCCGCCGCCAGGACCTCCGCGGCGAAGCCCGCCGCCAGGCCCGCGCCCGCATGGGTCGCGAAGAGCAACGAGTACGCCGACATCCTGGTCAGGGCGCAGGCCGGGTTCGCGCCGGAAGGCATGTCGTTCCTCGGCGTGCCGGGCTACGACGAGCGCGTCGCCGACTTCAAGCCGCAGAACGCCGAACGCTTCCGCGCCGCCACCGCGAAGGCGCGCGACGAACTGAAGGCCAAGCTCGCCACCGAGCGCGACCCGAACGTGCGCCAGGATCTTGAAATCATGATCCAGGCCGCCAACGACAACATCGTCACCAGCGAACTCACGCAGCGCCTGATGCTGCCGTGGAGCGACGTTGCGCAGACGATGTTCGGCGGCCTGCAATCGCTGCTGTCGGACCAGACGCCGCCCGAGCGCCGCGCGAAGGCGCTGGAGCGCCTGAAGAACTACGTCGGCCAGGGCACCGGGAAGACGCCGGTCACCGAACTGGCGATGGCGCGCTACACCGAAGCCGCGGCGAACGCGAAGCTCGTGCCGCCGACGAAGCTCGAAGTCGAGCAGGCGCTGACCAACATCGCCACCTACGCCGACGGCATCCGCAAGCTGTTCGCCAAGTACAAGGTCGACGGCGCCGAGCCCGCGCTCGCCGCCATGGACACGCAGCTGAAGGCCTACGGCGACTGGGCGCGCGCGAACGTGCTGCCCACCGCGCGCACCGACACCCGGCTGCCGCCGGAGATGTACGCCAACAGCCTCAAGCAGTACGGAATCGACATCGACCCGCAACTGCTGATCCGCCGCGCGCAGGTGGAGTTCATGGAGACGCGCGCGGCGATGCAGCAGCTCGCACCGCTGGTGGCGAAGGCGAACAACCTCGACGTCGCCGACCCGCACGATTACGTCGCCGTCATCAACGCGCTGAAGAAGCGCAACATGCCCAACGACCAGCTGGAAGCGCGCTATCGCACGGTGATCGACCAGATCGATCCGATCATCCGCAAGGAGAAGATCGTCGACGTGCCGAACCGGCCGATGGTGATGCGCCTGGGCACCGAAGCCGAATCGGCGCAGACCTCCGCGCCGCATTTCCTGCCGGCGCCGCTGATCGGCAACACCGGGCAGCAGGGCCAGTTCATTCTGCCGGTGTCGGTGCCCACCGCCGACGGCAAGGCGCTGCAGTACGACGACTTCAACTTCGATGCGGTGCGCTGGACGCTGTCGGCGCACGAGGGGCGTCCGGGCCATGAGCTGCAGTTCACCGCGATGGTCGAGCGCGGCATTTCGCTGGCGCGCACGATGTTCGCGTTCAACTCGGTGAACGTGGAGGGCTGGGCGCTGTACGCCGAAGCCGAAATGGTGCCGTACGAGCCGCTCGACGGACAGCTGATCGCGCTGCAGTTCCGCCTGATGCGCGCGGCGCGCGCGATGCTGGATCCGATGCTGAACCTGGGAATGATCGACCGCGAGGCCGCCGGGAAGATCCTGCGCGACAAGGTCGGGCTGTCGGAAGCGATGACCAAGCAGGAGCTGGATCGCTACACCTTCAATTCGCCGGGCCAGGCGGGCAGCTATTTCTACGGCTACAGCCGCATCCTCGAACTGCGCATGGAGACCGAACTCGCCCTGGGCGACAGGTTCGACCGGCTCGCGTTCAACAACTTCCTGCTGGACCAGGGCCTGCTGCCGCCGGATCTGCTGGCGAAGGCGGTGCGGGAGCAGTTCGTGCCGGTGCAGATGAAGAAGTGATGGGATAGCCCTCAGGAATCAGCCCCTCTCCCTGCGGGAGAGGGGTTGGGGTGAGGGGCGGGGGCGTGCGATGCGGTGATGGGCCGGTGCTGTCCTCGCCGGTACGGCGCTGTGCACTTCACCCCTCCCCATCCTTCCCAGCAGGCAGGGGAGAGGGCGCTGCTTTCACCCGATTCCGACATCCCCTCCACGCCCCCTGAATGACCCGGCCCGGCGGCGCTTCGCGCCGGGGCCGTCGCGACCCCGCTGGCTATACTTTCGCGACCTTTGTCCGGGAATCTTTCGTGCTGTCCACGCTTCCGCCGTCCACCGCCCGCCGCATGGCGCCCCTCGCGATCCGCGCGTGCACCGCGACCAGCGCCGTCGGGGCCGGACGCGAGGCGCTGGCGCAGGCGCTGCGGGACGGCCGCAGCGGACTGCGGCGCAACGACTTCGGCAATGCGTCGCCCGACAGCGCGCCGCTGGACTGCTGGATCGGCCGCGTCGACGGCCTGGAAACCCTCGCCCTGCCCGACACCCTGAAAGCCTGGGATTCGCGCAACAACCGCCTGGCCTGGCTCGCCCTGCAGCAGGACGGCCTGCGCGAGGCGATCGACGACGCGATCGAGCGCTTCGGCGCGCAGCGCATCGCGGTGATCGTCGGCACCTCGACCTCCAGCATCGGCAGTACCGAAGCGGCATACGCCGCGCTGGAAGACGGCGACTTCGCCGACGAGTACGCGCGTCCGTACGTGCACACGCCGCATTCGCTGGGCGAGTTCGTGCAGCAGGCGACGAACCTGCGCGGCCCGTGCATCACCGTGGCGACGGCGTGCTCGTCCAGCGCGAAGGTGTTCGCGCAGGCGGCGCGCATGATCGACGCGGGGCTCGTCGATGCCGCGCTGGTCGGCGGCGTGGACACGCTCTGCGGCAGCGTGCTGTTCGGCTTCAATTCGCTGCAGCTGGTGGCGGCCGAACCGTGCCGCCCGTTCGACGCGACGCGCAACGGACTCTCGCTCGGCGAGGCCGGCGGTTTCGCGCTGCTCGAACGCGCGCGCGACGGCGACACCGGCCTGCAACTGCGCGGCTACGGCGAATCCAGCGACGCGCACCACATGTCCTCGCCGCATCCGGACGGCCTGGGCGCACGTCTGGCGATGCGCGACGCGCTCGCGCGTGCGGGCATCGGCGCCGACGAGGTCGGCTACCTCAACCTGCACGGCACCGCGACGCCGGCCAACGATGCGATCGAAGCCGCGGCGGTGGCGGCGCTCTTTCCGGAAGCACTGCACGCCAGTTCGACCAAGGGCTGGACCGGCCACACGCTCGGCGCGGCGGGCATCGTCGAATCGACCATCGCGCTGATCGCGCTGGAACGCGGCGAACTGCCCGGCATGCTCGGCAGCACCACGCCCGATCCCGCGTGCGGTCCGCAGATCCGCTTCGCGCCGCAACGTGCCGACATCCGCTTTGCGATGAACAATTCGTTCGGATTCGGCGGCAACAACTGTTCGCTGGTGTTCGGTCGCGCATGAGCATGCTGGAACCGCGGACGTTGCAGGCACGGATCGAAGGCATCGGATTCTGGGCACGCGGACTGCCCTCGTGGGCGGCGGCGCGCGAGTACGCGCTCGGTGGCGCGCTTCCGGCCGATGCGCCGGCGCGTCCCTCGCCGCAGCTGCTGCCCGCGAACGAGCGACGCCGCGCGCCGGAAACGGTCGCCATCGCGCTTGACGTCGCCATGGCCGCATGCGAGGCCGCCGCGCGCGAGCCCGCATCGCTGCCGTCGGTGTTCGCCTCCACGCACGGCGAACTGGCGATCACCGACTACATGTGCGCGACGCTCGCGCAGGATCCGCGCACGCTTTCGCCGACGAAGTTCCACAACTCCGTGCACAACGCCGCCGCCGGCTACTGGACCATCGGCACCGGCGCGATGCAGCCGGCCAACGCGATCAGCGCGTACGCGGCCAGCTTCGCGCAGGGCCTGATCGAAGCGCTGACGCAGCTGCGCAGCGACGCCGACGCGGTGCTGCTGGTCGCCTACGACGGCCAGGCGGCGGGGCCGCTGGCGAAGATGGCGCCCAGCGAAGGCCTGCTCGGCGGCGCGCTGGTGCTGTCCAACGACGAGGCCGGTCCGCGCCTGCGCGCGCGGCTGGTGCCCACATCGACGCAGGCGCCCGCATCCGGTCCGCTCGCGCGCTTCGCATCGGCCAACGCGATGGCGCCGATGCTCCCCCTGTTCGACGTGCTCGCGCATGGCGAAGGCTCGGCGCTGCTGCCCGCCGGCGCCGCGCACGACCTGCTCGTGGAGGTGAACCCGTGACGCCCGTTGCTCCCCATTCCCTTTTGAGCCGCGACGATCTCGTCGTCGTGATTCCCGCGCTGAACGAAGCGCTGCGCATCCGCGACGTGGTCGAAGGCGCCTTGGCCGAATGCCCGCGCGTGCTGGTGATCGACGACGGCTCCGACGACGGCACCGCCGAACGCATCGCCGACCTGCCCGTCACCGTGATCCGGCACGAGCGGCGCATGGGCAAGGGCGCGAGCCTGCGCGACGGCTTCACGCATGCGCTGCGCATGGGAGCGCGCGCGATCGTCAGCATGGACGGCGACGGACAGCACCTGCCCGCCGACATTCCGCGCCTGCTCGCGGCGGCGAACCGCAATCCGGGGCACATCGTGATCGGCGCGCGCCTGCGGCGTCGTTCGCAACAGCCGATCTATCGCCGGCTCGCCAACGAATTCGCCGACTGGGGCATCGCCTGGGGCACGGGATACCAGCTTGCCGACAGCCAGAGCGGGCAGCGCCTGTATCCGGCGGCGGTCGCGGCGCTGAGCGACGTGCCGGGCGAGGACTTCGTGTTCGAGGCGCAGATCCTGATTTCCGCCGCGCAGCAGCTGGGCACGCGCGTCGTGTCGGTGCCGATCGAATCGCGCTACAAGTGCGTGCACAGCGACGAGCAGTTCCGCCCGAGCCATTTCAAGCCGCTGCGCGATTTCAGCCGCATCACCTCGCACGTGGTGCTGGGCGTGCTGCGGCGCGGCGGCATTGCCGAGATGTACCGCCGCATCCGCGCGAATCCCGCGTTGATCGACGATCCGAGCGGCGAGTTCGCGCCGGCGCCGATGGGCGTGGTGCAGACGCGGTCGCCCTAGCAACTTCCCTGGTAACTCTCTCCCCTGCTCGCAGGGGAGGGTTGGGGAGGGGTGAAGTCAGTTGCGGTCGCGCTTGATGGCGCCCACGTCACCCCTCCCAACCTGCATTCGCAGTGGGAGGAGCAGAAAACCAGGCATGGGGATCACTTCACCGGCTGCGCCGGGGGAACCGCCGGCGGCACCGCCTGCGTCTCCGTCACCGGCGGCGGATTCGGCACGTGGATCGCCACCCCGTGCGCGTACTTCTTGGTCGGCGAGATGTTCACGCCGATGCCGCCGGAGCTGAAGCTCCCGCCGTGGTAGCCGCCGTAGCTGCCGCCCCCCACGCCGACGCCCACGCTGCTGCCGCCGCCGCTGTCCTCGGTGCCGACGAACAGCACGCCGTTCGCGCCGAGCTTGGCGGCCTCCATGCGCAGGTTGTTGATCACATCGTTCAGCTTGTTCTGCTCGCCGTAGGTGAAGCTGCCGCTGGCGGTCTGCAGGCGCGCGATTTCCTCGTAGCCGCCCGGCGGCGGCGTGTAGTACACGCGCACCTGCGAGGGGTCGATCGGCGCGCGCGGCGTGCCGGTGACCAGCTGCGAGGTGGACGAACAGCCGGCCAGCCCGGCCAATGCGAGTGCGGCGAGGATCGATGCGATGCGGCGCATGGCGGCGCCTCCATGTTGGGATGCGGCGATCCTACGCCAGCGGCGGTCGCGCGGAAGCGAACGAAGTCGCCGTCCGTTCAGCTCATGCCGCCGTCGATGCCGATCACCTGCCCGTTGACGTAGCCGGCCGCGTCCGAGCACAGGAAGCCGATCAGCGCCGCCACTTCCTCCGGGCGTCCCGCGCGGCCGGCGGGCACCATCTGCCTGATGGTCTCCTCCGGGAACGCCGCCTCCGCCATGCGCCCCTCCACCACGCCTGGCGCGACGACATTGCAGGTGATGCCGCGGCTGCCCATCTCGCGCGCGAGCGACTTCGTGGCGCCGTGCAGCGCCGCCTTGGCCGCGGCGTAGTTCGCCTGCCCGCGATTTCCCAGCACCGCCGCCACCGATGACACGCTCACCACGCGACCCCACCGCGTGCGCGCCATCGGCAGCAGCAGCGGCTGGGTGACGTGGAAGAAACCGTGAAGCGACACGTCGATGACGCGCTTCCACTTCGCCTCGCTCATGCCGGCCATCGGGCCGTCGTCGTGCACGCCGGCATTGTTGACGACGACCTGGATCGGACCGGCTTCGAGCAACGCGGCGATCGCCGCCTGCGACGCGTCGAAATCGGCCACGTCGAACGCGACCGCCTGCGCGATGCCGCCGGCCGCGCGGATCGCCTCGACCACCGCCTGCGCGCGCTCGACGTTGCGGTTGGCGTGCACGATCACCTCGCAGCCGTCCGCGGCCAGCCGCGTGCAGATCGCGCTGCCGATGTCGCCGCTGCCACCGGTGACCAGCGCGCGACGGGGGCCGGTGTGCTTGCGTGCGCTCATGCGGACTCTCCCGGAAGCGAATGCAGCACGGCGGCGCGTCCGCTCGCGAGCGTCGTGCCGTCGTGCGTGATGAGGAAACGGTACTGGCTGCCCGATGCGTCCGCCATCAGGCACTGCGCCTGCGCTTCGAGCGCGCCAGGCAGGTCGTCGATGCGCGACACATGCAGCACCAGATCGCGCAGCGCGACCAGCATGCCCGGCTTCACGCCCCCGCCCGCCACGCGCGCGAGCAGGCCGCCATGCACGGCCATCGCCTGCGCGCCGTACTCGCCCAGATGCACCGCGTGCAGGCGGTCGCGATGCCGCAGCGGATGCACGGCGTCACGATGGTTGAACGCGCGCAACCGGATCGACCGCGCATCGAATTCCACCACTTCGTCCCACAGGCACATCGCGCCCTGGTGCGGCACCAGCGTGAGGATCTCCGCGCGCGGGATCGCCGTCGTCTTCATGCGGCGGCCTTCACCGGCGAACGCACGATCAGCAGTGCAAGCACGAAATTGAACGCGACGCCCAGCGCGACCGTGCCGCCGATCGCGCGCAGCACCGGGATGCTCGACGCGGCCAGCAGCGCGAACACCAGCAGCGTCGTCAGGCTGCACACGATCACCGCGTGCAACGTGCGCAGCTGTTCGGCGCGATCGTCGCCGGCGTGGTCGAAGAACAGCGCGTAGTCCAGGCCCAGGCCCGCGGCGAGGATCAGCGAAACGAGGTGGAACAGGTTGAGCTCCACGCCGATGCCGCGCAGCACCGCGAGGATCAGCAGCGTCGTCAGCGCCATCGGCGCGAGCACGCGCAACACGCGGCGCGGCGAACGCAGCGCGAACCACACCGCCGCCGCGAGCAGCACCGCGGCGAGCGCCAGCGCCCACAACACGCGCTCGCGGTATTGCGCGACCAGCGATTCGGAGGCCTGCTTAAGATCGAGCAGCTGCGCGCCGTGCGCCTGCGCGATGCGCGCGACGGCGCCATGATCACGAAGTCCGGAGAGCGCGACCAGCGCCGTCGCGTGGCCTTCGCGTTGCAGCAGCAGGCCTTCGATGCTGGCGGCGAGCGGCGTTCCCGCAAGATCCGGCGGCGTGAGTGGCGCCGCGCCGCGCGCGGTCGCGACGTCGCCAAGGAAGCCGTCGAAGGCATCGTCGTTGAACGCGCCATCGGCCATCGCCTCGCGCAGCGCGTCGCGCAGTTCATCGTCGGCCGGCAGCTTCGACTGGCGTGCGCGCTGCGTCGCGGCGCTTGGCAGGTAACGCGCGGCGAGATCGAAACCTGCGACCACGCCCTGCGCACGCAGGTCTTCGAGCGCCGTCGTCAGGCGTTCGGAGGCTTGCAGCGCGTGTTCGGCGTCGTTCGCCTGCAGGGCGATCACGTAGCGCACGTCCGGCGCGCCGAGTTCGCCACGCAGCTGCGCATCGCGCGCGAGCGCGTCCGGCGGCACCGGCGTCAGGCGCGCGAGGTCGTTCTGCCAGAACGCGCCGGGGGCGAAGGCGATGACCGCGACGGAGATGACCACGAGCACGCCACCGGCGACCGCATTCATGCGCGGCCAGCGCGCGAGCGCGTTCCAGCAGCGCGCGAGCCAAGCCGAATCGGCGGCATCGCGGGGCGTGGGATCGATCAGCGCCGGCAGCAGGAAGCGGGTCGCCAGCGCCGCCGTCGCCAGGCCCACGACCGTGAACACCGCGAGCTGTTGCAGGCCATCCACGCCCGAGACGAGGAACGTCGCATACGCGATGCACGTCGATGCCACGCCCGTGCCCAGGGTCGGCCACAGCGCGCGCGCACTCGCCCACGGCGAGACGCCGGCGCGCTGGTGGCTGAACAGATGGATCGGATAATCCTGCACCACGCCGATCAGCGTGAAGCCGAACGCGACGGTGATGCCGTGCACGCCGTCGAACGCGAGCGCCACCGCGCCCAGGCCCGCGAGGCCCGCGCTCGCCAGCGGCAGGCCGCCGAGCAGCGGCGCCTTCCAGCTGCGGTACGCGATCCACAGCAGCAGCACGAACACCAGCGAATCCAGCGTGCCGATCAGGCTCGCCTCGCGCGCGGTGCGGGTGCCGATCTCGACCGAGAACGCGCCGGGCCCGGTCAGCGTCAGGCGCGTCTTCGTGCCCGCGCTCACTGCGTCGAAGGCGGCGTGGATCGCATCGACCGCGGCCTGCTGGCCTTCCGGATCGAAGCCGGCCGCATGCGTTTCGATCGCGAGCAGCGCTTCCCGACCGGCGCGATCGAACCACACGCCGTGCAGCCGCTGCGGCGCGTTCGCCGGTTGCCACAGTTGCGCGAGCTTCAGCGTTTCAAGGGTCGGATCGGTCGGCAGCAGCGGCTCGATCATCGCGGCCGCGGGCGAGCCGAGATCCTGCACGCGCGCATCGAGTTCCGCGCGCAGGAATGCGGCGTCGAAGCGTTGCGTGTCGAGCGTCGGCGACAGCAGGTAGCGGTACGGGCGCAGGCGCGGCGGGATCGCGTCGAGCCCGGGATCGCCGCCGTTCGCGACGAGCTTGAACGGTGCGTCCACGCCGACGCGCGTCGCCAGCAGGCGTTCGCGCAGTGCCTGCGATTGCGCGGCCAGCGCCTGCGGCGCTTCGCCCGACAACGCGACCAGCAACAGGCGCGAACCCGGGCCTTCGCCGAGTTCGTCGATCAGCAGCTTCTGCGCCGGCGTCTGCGGCGCGGGCATGAACTTGCGCAGGTCGCCGCTGAGTTGCACGCGCGGCGCCACGAACAGCGCGAGCACCGCGAGCAGCACCAGCCACAGCAAGGCGAGCGCGAGTCGCCGAGTCGCGCCCATCGCGCGTCCGGCCGGTGCGCGTTCGCTCATCGCGCCGGCGCGCCGTCGCACAGCGCCGCCAGCGCGGCGGCGTCGGTGACGTTCGCGGCGTCCTGCGCCGCGCCGGCGAGCAGCGTGCGCTGCGCTTCGCCATTCCCGACAGGGCGGGCCTGGATGCAGCGCAGTTCCGCGCCGCGTCCGGTGAGCACGATGGCCTGCAACTTCGACGCCATCGCCGCGTCCTTTGGCGTCATCGTGAGCCGCCAGCGCTGGCGCGTGCCGTCGGCCTGCAGGCGGTAATGCGTTTCGAGCAGCGCGTGATCGCCGCCGAGCAGCGCGCCGAAGCCGTTCTGAAGGCCGGCGAGCTCCGGCACGCGCGACAGCGAGAACGTGCGTGGCGATTGCCCGGCGCGTTCGATCGTCGCCTCGCCCGCGCGCAGCGTGGTGGTTTCGACGTACGGCGTGCGCACTTCGCGCACGAGGGTGTCGGCGTCGGGGCGGCGGTATTCGCCGGTGAGCCGCAGCGGCTTCTTCAGGAGCCTGGAACCGCGCACTTCGACGAAGGGCGTGCGCGCCGGCGCGGGGCGCGCGATCTTCGCCAGGATCCAGCCCGCGTCGACCGCCGGCTCAGCCGGCGCGGCGCAGGTCGCGGTGCTCGCCAGCAGCAGCGCCGGCGCCAGCCGCACCGCCCAGGTGCGCGAGAGGGGAATCGTCCGCTGCGTCATCGCCATGCCAGAAATCGTAGAAGTTGAACCAGTTGTAGGGCGCGCGGCGCACGTGGTGCTGCAATCGCGCGGCATAGTCCCGCACGAGCGCGGCGATGCGTTCGCCGCGCTCGCGACGCGGGATGTCGAGGCCCGCGCTGAATTCCTCGAACACCAGCTCGTAGCGGTTGCCGCCGCGGTAGAGGCCGAACGCCAGCACCACCGGCACCTTCAGCGTCGCCGCGAGCGACCACGGCGCGACCGGGAACGCCGCATCGCGCCCCAGGAACGGCGCGCGCACGGAGGCGTCGCCGGACTCGGTGCGATCGACCAGCAGCGCGACGAGCTCGCCGCGCGCCAGCGCTTCCTGGATCGCCAGCACGATCGACACGCCATCCTGCCCGGCGTCGATGACGTCGCGCGCCAGCTGCGGATTGAGCGCGTCGAGCAGACGCGTGATCGCCGCGTTGTGCGCGACGTCGAGCACGATGCGCACGCGCAGCGACGGCCGCGTGAGCGACAGCACGCGCAGCGCGTCGAAACTGCCGTGGTGCGAGCCGAAGACCAGCACGCCTTCGCCGCGGTCCACGCGCGCGGCCAGCGCGGGCAGTCCGACGGTGGCGATGTCGAAGCGCGACAGCTGACCGCTGAGCAGGAACACGCGATCGAGGATGGTCGCGGCGAAGGTGTGGATGTGGCGCGCGACGTCCCACAGGCCCGGCCGGCGATCGAGCACGCGCGCGAGGTATGCGAGCGACGCGCGGCGTTCGGGGCCGCGCACGATCAGGAAATACAGCGTGATCGGATACAGGCACGCGCGCGCCACCGGGCGTCCGCCATAACGCGCGATGCTGCGGATCAGCCACAGCGCGAAATAGCCGCCGCCTTCGGGGCGCTGCTTCCAGTGCGCGTTCATGCGGCGCATGTTCCGTCGGTGGCGACGATTTCGCCACTCGCCAGCAGCGTCGCATCGCGCAGCACGCGGAAGCGCCAACGCGGCGTCGCGCCGTCGAGTTCGATGCGCGCGGTCTCGCCCGGCAGGAGCGGCTGCAGGAATTTCACCTGCGGCAGGCGCAACGCGGACATCGGCCCGTGCGCGGCTTCGATCGCCTCCACCACGCGCTCCAGCACGACCACGCCGGGCACCAGCGGCCGGCCGGGGAAATGCCCGGGCAGGCTGGGGTGGTCGGCGGGAATCGTGAAATCCATGCGTGGCGGCGGCTGCGCGGTGGTGGCGTCAGGATAGCTTCAAGACCAGTAACGAGTGGGAAGGAACGAGTAACGAGTGATTGGCCGCCCGTTCCTTCCTGCTTGTTCCTAATCGAACAGCCCGCGCCAGAACCGCGGGCCGAGCGCCGCCATCTGCCGCAGGAAATCGAAGAAGTGCCGGTACGGGCGATGCGGGAACAGCCAGCGCCGCAACGCGTATTCGCCGACGAAGAAGCCGCCGACGATGCCGTAGTTCAGCAGGTTCGCGAACAGCGACCACTCCTCCTGCCCGACGCTCACCGGCGGCACGTGGCCCAGCCGGGCGAGCACGCCATCGGGCACGGCGATCAGCGCGAGCAGGCCGTTCGCCAGCGCGAGCGCGGCCATGACGTAGGCCCAGGCGGCGGTCAGGTTGCGCGAATAGCGGTACAGCGGCGCCGGCAGGGTGGCCGGTTCGCAGCCTTCCATCGCCGCGACGATCCGGGTGATCAGCGGTTCGCGCGGCGGGCGCAGGCTGCGCCAGAACATCCACGCGACGAAACCGACGAACAGCATCGGCGGCGCGAGCAGCAGCATTTGCGCGTAGTGCGTCTGCGACAGCCAGGCCAGCGCGGCGCCGCTGGCGGCGAGCACCGCCCAGGCCCAGCCTTGGCCCTGCATCAGGGGGGCGACCAGGCACAGCGCGACCAGATCGGCCATCGCGATCGCCGCCGGCACGCCGCCGCCGTCATGCGTGGCCCAGTGCGCCAGCAGCGGATAGGCCACCGCCAGCGCCACGGCCGGGATCGCGCGGACGACGGCGCGGGCCATGCCGGTCGGCGCCGAGGCCGCGCTCACGCCGCGCGGCGCTGTTCGATGTGCGCGGCCAGCGCGCGCAGCGAGGCGAAGATGCGGCGGTTCTCGTCGCTGTCCGAACGCAGCTGGAAGCCGTATTTGCCGGAGATCGCCAGCGCCAGTTCCAGCGCGTCGATCGAATCCAGCCCCAGGCCCTCGCCGAACAGCGGGCTCTCCGGGTCGATGTCGCCGGGCGCCACGTCCTCGAGGTTCAGGCTTTCGACCAGCAGCTCCGCCAGTTCGCGTTCGACGGGACTTTGTTCAGACATCGGGGATTCCAGCGCAGGTATTTCGAGGGACGCCACGATCCGGCATCGGCGCGCCGTGCGCAACCGTCCGGGCCGCGCGGCGTGCCGATCCGGGCAGGCGGCCGGCCAGGCCCCGGGAATCCACCGGGCGGGCGCGGGCATTCCCTTATCATGCGCGGCATGACCGACACCGTCCCCGAGTCCGGCCCGGCCAGCGCCTCGCCGGCCGAGCTGAACACGCCTTCCGACGCCCCGACCGTACTGCAGGCCGACGTGCTGGTCGTCGGCGGCGGCCCCGCCGGCACCACCGCGGCGACGCTGCTGGCCCGCAAGGGCTGGAAGGTCCTGCTGCTGGAGAAGGACGCGCACCCGCGCTTCCACATCGGCGAATCGCTGCTGCCGATGAACCTGCCGATCCTCGAGCGGCTCGGCGTGCTGGAGCAGGTCAAGGCGATCGGCGTCTTCAAGCCCGGCGCGGAGTTCCCGATCGTCAACGACGACGGCACGCCCATGGCGCCCGACAACGAGGGCGCGGACCAGTACAACACCTTCCGCTTCGAACGCGCGCTCAACCCCGCGTTCGGCTACGCCTACCAGGTCAAGCGCGAGGAGTTCGACCAGTTGCTGTTCCGCCACGCGCAGGCCAACGGCGTGGATGCGCGCGAGAAGCACAAGGTCGAACGCGTGGAATTCGGCCGCGACGGCCGGCCTTCGATCGCGCACGCGCGCGACGCGCAGGGCAACGCATTCACGGTGCGCGCGCGCTACATCGTCGATGCGAGCGGTCGCGACACGCTCTTCGGCAACCAGCTCAAGCTGAAGAAGAAGAACCCGCTGCACCAGTCGGCGGCGATCTTCAGCCACTTCACCGGCGTGGAACGCCGCGACGGCGAGGACGCCGGCAACATCACCGTGCAGCGTTTCGCGCACGGCTGGATGTGGCTGATCCCGCTGCGCGATGGCGTGATGAGCGTGGGCGCGGTGTGCTTCCCCGAATACCTCAAGCAGCGCCGCGGCGAGAACGAAGCGTTCCTGATGAAGACGCTGGAGTCCGAGCCGCAGGTGAAAAAGCGCATGGAGAACGCGCAGCGCATCGCGCCCGTGCACGTCACCGGCAACTACTCGTACACGTGCGAGCGCATGCACGGCCCGGGCTGGGTGATGGTCGGCGATGCGTACGCGTTCGTCGATCCGGTGTTCTCCTCCGGCGTGTACCTGGGCATGAACAGCGCCGAGCAGGCCGCGCAGCTGGTCGACGGCGCGTTGCGCGATCCCTCGCGCGAAACCGCGCTGCAACGCGAGATGGACACGCGGCTCAAGCGCGGCCTCAAGCATTTCCAGTGGTTCATCTACCGCTTCACCACGCCGGTGATGCGCCATCTGTTCAACCATCCGCGCAACGTGTGGCAGGTGGAACAGGCGGTGATCTCGATGCTTGCCGGCGACGTGTTCGACAACCCGGAGGTGCTCAAGCGCCTGCGCCTGTTCCGGCTGGTCTACACGCTGACCGCGATCCGCATGGCGCCGCTGGCGCTGCGCGGCTGGCTGAAGCGGCGCCGGCAGGTGGGCGTGGACGTGGGACTGCACGGCGCGGCCGACACGCTGCAGCCCGGCCCGGAGCGCGCGCCGTGAGCGCGGTGAGCCCGATGCCGTGGCCGACGCCGCGCTGGACCGTGGAGTACGTGCACGACACGCCCGAATCGCGGCTCCTCGCGCCCGACACGCTGGCGGTGATCGGCTTCGGCGCGAAGGCGCCCCACAACGACGACCCGCGTTACCTGCGCGTCGCGCTGGAGCCGCATGGCGATGCGCCGCTGGAAGTCTGGCGCGCGGGCGGTCCGGTGCAGCGCGGGCGGGACGGCGACGTCGCGTGGGCGCACGATGGCGCGCTGCTGTTCGGCGCGCTCGAACTCGACGAGCGCGTGGACGACAGCGCCCCCGGCGCGAGCGACATCGAAGCCACCGCCGAGCGCCTGTACCGGCGGCTGATCGAATTCGTGCAGCAGCGCGGCTATCCGCACCTGCTGCGCGTTTGGAACTACCTGGACGGCATCACCATCGGCGAAGGCGACCTGGAGCGTTACCGGCAGTTCTGCGTCGGCCGCGCGCGCGGGCTCGGTCCGGTGGACCCGCATACGCTGCCGGCCGCGACGGCGATCGGCCAGGTGAACGCGCCCGATGCGTCAGGCGATGCGCCGCGTCGCCTGCAGGTGTACTGGCTCGCCTCGCGCGTGCCCGGCACGCCGCTGGAGAACCCGCGCCAGATCAGCGCGTACCGCTACCCGCGCCAGTACGGCCCGCAACCGCCGAGCTTCGCCCGCGCGATGCTGCCGCCGATGGGCGGCGCGATGCCGCTGATGATTTCCGGCACGGCCGCGATCGTCGGTCACGAATCGCGGCACGCGGATTCGGTGGCCACGCAACTGGACGAGACGCTGGCGAACTTCGACAGCCTCATCGCCGCCGCGCGCGCGCAGTGGCCGTCGCTGCCGGCGCATTTCGGCCCGCATTCGCCGCTGAAGGTGTACGTGCGCGATCGCGAGGAACTCGGCGTGGTCGCGCGCGCGCTGGACGAACGCCTGCCGCGCGAGGTGCCGCGCGTCGTGCTGCATGCCGCGGTGTGCCGGCGTGAGCTGCGGGTGGAGATCGATGGGGTGCATGGGTAATTGATTTGGGGATTCGTGATTCGGGATTCGTGATTCGTGATTCGTGATTCGTGATTCGTGATTCGTGATTCGGAAGAGCGGATCACGGGATCTCCTTTTTGCCGCCCCCCTCTCACCATCCTCCCGGCGAAGGCCGGATCCAGGCCGCGACATTCGGGCACTCCCGCACCGGTAAACCACATCACCGTCATTCCAGCGGAAGCTGGAACCCATTTTGATTTTTCGGCGCGGGGCGCGATCAAAGGCGAAGCATCGCAAGTGCGAACGTAGCCGCACGCCCCGCCCCTCACCCCAACCCCTCTCCCGGTGGGAGAGGGGCTCAAGGCGAAGCATGGCGAGCGTGAGCGTGATCGCACGCCCCGCCCCTCACCAACCCCTCTCCCGATCGGAGAGGGGCTCAAGCCAACCGCTCCACTCCCCACTTCCGCCCCTTCACGTCCGAAATCAGCCCTTTCATCGCACGCGGTTGTTGCCATGGCGCAACGCCCACTAAGCTCGACATCGCACCGCACGCCTTCGCGTGCGGACCGGCCAACCAAGGGAGTCGCCGCAATGGGTCTGATCAGCCTGCTCTGGGGCATCGTCGCCATGATCTGGATGGTCATCGCGCTGATTCCGCTGCTGGGATGGGGCAACTGGCTGCTCATCCCGTTCGCCGCGGTGGGCGCGATCATCGCCGCCATCGGCATCCTCTTCACCAGCCCCGGCAACCGCGGGCGCGCGAAGACCGGACTGGTGCTCAACGGCATCGTGATCGTGGTCGGCATCGTTCGTCTCGGTCTCGGCGGCGGGATCGTCTGAGCCGCCGCGGCGACGCGCGCGTGAGGGTCTCCTTCACGCGCGCCGTTCCATACGTGGCCGCATTTTCCTGCTGAATACGTGGGTCCGCGCGATGTTGCGGCGCGGGCTTGTCGCGTGCGTGGAAGCGGGCGCATAGTCGAAGCGGGCTGAAGGGGGAGCCCGTACGCATCCCCATGCTCGATTCTTCGCGATGGACGTCGCGAGGGCGGAATCGGCTGGGGTTCATTACCTTCAGATCGGGACGTGACCCATGAAAAGGATCGGATCCGCGCTTTGGTTGTCAGCAGTCGCGCTTGGGTTGTGCTTCAACGTACAGGCCGAAGATGGCCAGTCCTCCACCCACCAGGTAACCGTCGCCGGCGTGAAGGTCGGCATCGATGCGGAAACCGGGCGGCTTCGTCCGCTCACCGCGAGCGAGAGCGCGCAGCTCGACCAGGCGCTGACACAAGGAAAGCAGGCGAAGGTCGCGCCGGCGATGGCGAAGACGTTCGCCGCGCCGCGCGATGCGGCGGCGGCACGCGCCACCGCGCGCAAGTCCGCGCACGGCGGCGTGTCGGTAAAGGTGCCCGAATCGATGATGAGCTCGGTCGTCGCGCATCGCGATGCGTCGGGCCAGCTGGTCGTCGAGCACGCCGAACCCAACGGCGATTCCGTCGACACCCACGACAACGAGGAGCTGCTGAAATGAGAAAGCATCTTCTCGCCTGCGCGCTCGCCCTCGGCGGCGCATTCGCCTTCAACGCATCGGCCGCGCAGCTGGTACTGCTCAACGGCGATGCCGGCACCGGGCTCGGCCTGGACGATCCCACCGCCGCCACGCCGGTCGGCCTGAATCCGGGCACGACCGTCGGCCAGCAGCGCCAGATCGTCTACCGCTTCGCGATGGACCTGTGGGGCGCGGTGCTCAAGAGCGACGTGCCGATCAAGGTCGGCGCCTCGTTCCAACGACTGAACTGCACCGCCACCGGCGCGACGCTCGGTTCGGCCGGTGCGAACTGGATCGATCGCGATTTCCCGAACGCGCCGCGTCCGGGCATCTGGTACCACTCGGCGCTGGCCGATTCGCTCGCGGGCGTCGACCTGGATCCGGTACCGGACGATCCGGCCGACATCGTCTCGCGCTTCAACGGCGACCTCGGCAAGCCGGACTGCCTGGCCGGCACGACGTGGTACTACGGCCTGGACGGCAAGACGCCCGCGGGCTCGATCAACTTCCTCAACGTGGTGATGCACGAGATCGGCCACGGCCTGGGTTTCCAGGGCTTCCTCGACAAGTTCACCGGCCAGTTCGGCGACTTCGACGGCACCGGCCCGCGCTCGGACGTGTACACGCAGAACGCGTTCGACAACGTGCTGGGCATCGGCTTCAACGATCCGGCCAGCACGCCGGCGCAGCGTGCCGAAGTGATGAAGACCTCCGGGCGGCTGGTGTGGTCGGGCCAGCGCGTGAAGAACGAGGCGGCGCTGGTGCTCGACAACCGACAGTACTTCACCGTCACGGCGCCGGCGAACATCGCCGGACGTTACCTCTATGGCACGGCCAGCTTCGGCCCCGTGGCGTCGCCGGCGAACTTCACCGGGCAGGTGGTGCTCGGCGTGGACGAGGCCAATCCCGCCGGCCCGACCACCGGCGATGCGTGCACGCCGCTGACCAACGCGGCGGCGGTGGCCGGGAAGATCGTGCTGGTCGATCGCGGCACCTGCGGTTTCGTGGTGAAGGCCGCGAACGTGCAGGCCGCCGGCGGCATCGCGATGGTGGTGGCCGACAACGCCGCGGGCAGCCCGCCGCCGGACCTGGGCGGCAGCGATCCGAACATCGCCATCCCGGCGATCCGCATCACGCTCGACGACGGCAACACGTTCAAGGCGAACCTGCCGGTGAACGTGACCTTCGACGTCGATCCGGTGCTGCTGCAGGGCGCCGACGACACCGGCCGCGTGCGCCTGTACGCACCGTCCGTCGTTGCGGGCGGCTCGACGTTCTCGCACTACGACACCGCGCTGTCGCCGAATGCGCTGATGGAGCCGTTCGACACGCCGACGGTGCAGGCGCAGTACAACGTCGATCTCTCGCCGGCGCTGTATCGCGACATGGGCTGGAAGGTGAACAACGGCGACGCGCGCATCGGCAAGTGCAACACCACCGTCGACGTGCTCGAACCGGGCGGCTTCATCGTCGGCGCGAACGTGCAGGCCTGGAACAACCTGTGCAAGGTGTCCGCGAAGAACCCGGGCAAGTACGTGCAGTGCATGGTCGACCTGCAGCACCGCCTGCGCAGCGCGAAGCTGATCCATCCGTTGCAGGGGGCGGCGATCCTGGTGTGCACGGCGACGAATCTGCGTCCGTGACGGAAGCACTCGTTGCCTGATCCGGACCGGCGCCTTCGGGCGCCGGTTTTTTTGTGCCTGCTTTCGTCGCCCGGGGCAAGCGAAGCGCACCCCGAGCCCGTCGCGCTCATCCCGGATGCGCTTCGCTTACCCGGGCTACAAGCGCTTCACCCATCTCCTGCGCGCAGGGGAGCGGCCAGGAAGCACCGGGGACGCTTCACACCTTCTTGGCACCGTCCCCCCGCTCATACCGCTTCGGCATGACCGCATGACGCACGAGCCTTTGTCCGTTCACGGGGTGGAAGGCGACAGTCGCGCCGTGCCGCCGGAATCGCCGGCGCCGCTCCGCAAGCCTCCCCTTCCCCAGGAACCCGCCATGCCCAGCACCCGAACGCGACGATCGACCGTCCCCGCCTTCGCCGGCATCGCGCTGGCATGCGCGGCGGTGGCCTTTCCGGCGCATGCGCAATCGGACGCGCCGCTCACCGTGGAGGAACTCGCCCGCCGCCTGCAGGCCATCGAACAGCGCCTGGGCACCGCGCCGGCCGACGGCGCCGCGCCCGGCGACGCCAATGCGCTCGCCGACCTCGACCAGCGCCTGCGCGTGATCGAACGCAAACTCGACCTCCAGGCAGAGGAAGCGCAGGCCCGCGCCGCGAGCACGCCGGTGGTGAGCCTCAGCGCGAACAAGGGCCTGTCGATCAAATCGCCGCCGCCGGGCGATGTCGAACTGAAGTTCCGCGGCCTGGCGCAGGCCGACGGCCGCTTCTACATCGACGACGACGCCGACCCGCAGAACGACACCTTCCTGTGGCGGCGCGCGCAGCTCACGCTCGATGGCACGTGGGGCCCGCTGCTCGCGTTCCGCATCACGCCCGAACTGGCCGGCGACAGCGTCACCCTGCTCGACGCGTGGGCCGACCTGCGCTTCAGTCCGGCGGCGACGCTGCGCATCGGCAAGACCAAGAGTCCGGTCGGACTGGAGCGCCTGCAGTCCAGCAGCGCGATCGAAATGGTCGAACTCGGTTTCCCCAGCGAGCTGGCGCCGGGCCGCGAGATCGGCGTGCAGCTGCAGGGCGAGGTCGCGAACTCGACCGTGTCCTACGTTGCCGGCGTGTACAACGGCACCGTCGACGGCCGCGATTCGGCGACGACCAATCCCGACGACCACTTCGAGTTCGGCGCACGCGTGTTCGCCGAACCGTGGAAGAACGGCGCCGGCGCGCTGTCGGGCCTGGGCTTCGGCATCGGCGCGAGCACCGGCGACAAGGAAGGCGGCGGCAACGGCTTCCTGCCGCGCTATCGCACGCCGGGGCAGGTGCAGTTCTTCGGTTATCGCAGCGCGGTGCTCGCCGACGGCGAGAGCACGCGCTGGTCGCCGCAGGCGTACTGGTATCGCAACGCGTTCGGCGTGCTGGGCGAATACATCCGTTCCAGGCAGGACGTCGTGCTGCCCGCCACCGGCGAGCGCGAATCGCTCCAGCACAGCGCGTGGCAGCTGCTGGCAAGTTTCGTGCTCACCGGCGAGGACGCCGGTTACAAGGGCGTGGCGCGACCTAACCATCCTTTTACCGTCGGCGGTGCAGGCTGGGGGGCCTGGGAACTGGTGGGGCGCGTTGGCGCGCTCACCCTCGACGACGACGCCTTTCCGGTCTTCGCCGATCCCGCCGATTCGGCGCGCAAGGCGACCGCGTGGGCGCTGGGCGTGAACTGGTACCTCACCGCGAACTTCAAGCTCGTCGCCAACTACACGCAGACGGCCTTCGACGGCGGAGCCGCCGATGGCGCCGATCGCGAGGACGAGAAAGCGTTCTTCACGCGCGCGCAGTTCTCCTTCTGACCCTCTCCACGGAATCGAACCCATGAAGACCTTCTTCCGCAATGCGGTGCTCGGCCTGGCGATGGTGCTTGCCGGCGGCGTGGCGTCCGCGAAGGACGCGCAGCTGCTCAACGTGTCCTACGATCCCACGCGCGAGTTCTACGCCGAGGTCAACAGGACCTTCGCCGCGCAATGGAAGCAGCAGACCGGCGAAACGCTCGATATCCGCGCCTCGCACGGCGGTTCGGGCAAGCAGGCGCGCGCGGTGATCGATGGGCTGGAAGCGGACGTGGTGACGCTCGCGCTCGCCGCCGACATCGACGCCATCGCCACCAACGGCAAACTGCTGCCGACGAACTGGCAGACGCGCCTGCCGCACAACAGCGCGCCGTACACCTCGACGATCGTGTTCCTGGTGCGCAAGGGCAATCCGAAGCAGATCCGCGACTGGGCCGACCTGGTGAAGCCCGGCGTCGGCGTGATCACGCCCAACCCGAAGACGTCCGGCGGTGCGCGCTGGAACTATCTCGCGGCGTGGGCGTGGGCGTCGCAGCAGTATCGCGACGGCGACAAGGTCGTCGATTACCTCACCCGGTTGTTCAGGAACGTGCCCGTGCTCGACACGGGCGCGCGCGGCGCGACGACGACGTTCGTCGAACGCGGCATCGGCGACGTGCTGCTCGCGTGGGAGAACGAGGCGCTGCTCACGCTCAACGATGCGGGCACGCGCGGGAAGTTCGAGATCGTCGTCCCGAGCCTGAGCATCAAGGCCGAGCCGCCGGTGGCGTGGGTGGACAAGAACGTCGACCGGCATGGCACGCGCAAACAGGCCGAAGCGTACCTGCGCTTCCTGTACACGCCCGAAGGCCAGCGCCTCGCGGCGAAGCACGGCTATCGCCCGGCCGAGCCGGACAAGGTGCCGGCCGCGGAACGGTCGCGTTTCCCGCAGGTGAAGCAGGTGACCATCGACGCGGCGTTCGGCGGATGGAAGAAGGCGCAGGCGGAGCATTTCGCCGATGGCGGGTTCTTCGACCGGATCTATCGGCCACGGTAAGCCGATGCCTTCGAACGGCCGACACGCCATGTCCACACTCGCCCTTCCCCTCCCGCTTGCGCGCCGGGGCCGACGCCCGTTGCCGGGCTTCGGCCTGAGCCTCGGCCTCGGCCTGGCGTGGCTGAGCATCGTGGTGATGCTGCCGCTCGCGGCGTTGGCGATCCGCGCGGCGGGACTCGGCGCGGAAGGCTGGCTGCGCGCGATCCACGATCCGCGCGTGCAGGCCTCGCTGAAACTGAGCTTCACCGCGTCCTTCGCCGCCGCGCTGGTCGCCTCGGCCGCCGGCGTGCTGGTGGCGTGGGTGGTCGTGCGCTACCGCTTTCCAGGCCGGCGCCTGCTCGATGCGCTGGTCGACCTTCCGTTCGCGTTGCCCACGGCCGTCGCGGGCATCGCGCTCACCGCGATCTATTCGGCGAACGGCTGGGTCGGGCGCTTCACCGAACCGCTCGGGTTGAAGATCGCCTACACGCCGATCGGCATCGTCATCGCACTCGTCTTCATCGGCCTGCCCTTCGCCGTGCGCACCGTGCAGCCGGTGCTGGAAGCGCTGGGCCGCGAGCAGGAGGAAGCGGCGGCGTCGCTGGGCGCCTCGCGCCTCACCACCTTGCGCCGCGTGGTGCTGCCCGAACTGCTGCCGGCATTGCTCACCGGGTTCTCGCTCGCGTTCGCGCGTGCGCTGGGCGAGTACGGGTCGGTGATCTTCATCGCCGGCAACCTGCCGTACAAGACCGAGATCGCGCCGCTGCTCATCACGATCCGGCTGGAGGAATACGACTACCCCGGCGCGATCGCGATCGCCGCGCTGCTGCTGGTCGCGTCGTTCGTCTGCCTGCTGGCGATCAACGCCATCCCGCTGCTGTTCGCGCATGAACGACGCGGAGCCCGCCGCGATGCATGACGCCGCCCTCCGCGACCTGCAGGAACCGGCGTGGCTGCGCTGGTCGCTCATCGCGCTCGCCGTGCTGGTGATGGCGGCGCTGGTCGTCTTGCCACTGGTGATGGTGCTCGGCGCCGCGTTCGCAGAGGGCTTCGGCAGGTGGCTCGATTCGCTCACCCAGCCCGATGCGCTGTCGGCGCTGAAGCTCACCCTGTTCACCGTGGCGATCGTGGTGCCGGTGAACGCGGGGTTCGGCCTGTTCACCGCATGGGCCATCGCGCGGTTCGAATTCCGCGGCAAGCAGTTGCTGCTGTCGCTGATCGATCTTCCGTTCGCGGTGTCGCCCGTGGTCGCCGGCCTGTGCCTGGTGCTGCTGTTCGGTTCGCACGGCTGGTTCGCCGACCTGCTGCAACGCTTCGACATCAAGATCCTGTTCGCGCGGCCGGGCATCGTGCTGGCGACGTTGTTCATCACCTTCCCGTTCGTGGTGCGCGAGCTGATCCCGCTGATGCAGCAGCAGGGCGCGGACGAGGAACTGGCGGCGCGCTCGCTCGGTGCAGGCGGCTGGACGATGTTCCGTCGCGTCACGCTGCCCAACATCAAATGGGGCCTGCTGTACGGCGTGCTGCTGTGTTCGGCGCGCGCGATGGGCGAGTTCGGCGCGGTGTCGGTGGTGTCCGGCCACATCCGCGGGCTCACCAACACGCTGCCGCTGCACATCGAGATCCTCTACAACGAGTTCGACAGCACCGGCGCCTTCGCCGCCGCCTCGCTGCTGGCCGGGCTCGCGCTCATCACCCTCATCCTGAAGTTCTGGCTGGAGTCCCGCCATGGCGACGCCCTTGCGAAATCCCATCGCCGACACTGACATCGCCGCGCCGGTGAACGCCTCCGGCAACGGCCTGCGCATCGCGCATGCGGCCGTGACGACGGCGCATTCGACCGCGTCGGCGGAACCTGTCACCCTCGGCGCCGACGGCCCCGCACGCCAGCCCCGGAGCGGCATGGACCTGCACCTGCGCCAGCTCAGCAAACGCTACACCGGCGTGGCGGCGCTCGACGGCGTGGACCTCGACGTCGCCGCCGGCGAGCTGGTCGCATTGCTGGGGCCGTCGGGTTCGGGCAAGACCACGTTGCTGCGCGTGATCGCCGGATTGCTGCATCCCGATTCCGGCCGGGTGCTGTTCGGCCGCGACGACGCGACGCGACTGAGCCTGCGCGAACGCAACGTCGGTTTCGTGTTCCAGCACTATGCGCTGTTCAAGCACATGACCGTCGCGGAGAACATCGCGTTCGGGCTGCGCAGCCGTCCGCGCCGCAAGCGCCCGGACAAGGCGACGATCACGCGTCGCGTGGAAGAACTGCTCGGGCTGATCCAGCTGCCGGGCTTCGGCGACCGCTATCCGGAACAGCTCTCCGGCGGGCAGAAGCAGCGCGTGGCGCTCGCGCGTGCGCTGGCGATCGATCCCACGGTGCTGCTGCTCGACGAACCGTTCGGCGCGCTGGATGCGAAGGTGCGCGTCGAACTGCGCCGCTGGCTGCGCCAGCTGCACGAACGCACCGGGCAGACGACGCTGTTCGTCACCCACGACCAGGAAGAAGCGCTGGAACTGGCCGACCGCATCGTCGTGCTGCGCGAAGGCCGCATCGAGCAGGTCGGCACACCGGACGAGATCTACAGCGATCCGGCGTCGGCGTACGTGTTCGATTTCATCGGCCGCGCGAACGTGCTGGAAGGCGAGGTGCGCGACGGCCGTTTCCACCTGCCGGGCCATGCGCGCACGTTCAGCGCCGACGGCGTGGCGGACGGCGCGGCGCGGCTGTATGCGCGCGCCCACGACATCGCGCCGGGCGAAGGCGATGAGGGCATCGGCGTGCGCGTGGTCGCGGCGCATCGCCTCGCCGATCGGATCACGCTGGAGCTGCACGTCGAAGGGCAGGCGCGGCCGGTCGAACTGGATTTCGCGGCGACGCCGGGCCTGACGACGCCGGCGCCGGGCAGCGAGCTGAGGCTGGTGCCTTTGCGGTATCGGGTGTATGGCTCGTCCCCCTGCCCGCAGGGGAGGGAGTAGCGCCATCGCCTGCGGAGGGTCGGCCTTCTGATGAGGCGTACAATGCCCGCATGAGCACCTACCCCCACGCACGTCCGCGGCGGATGCGCCGCGATGAGTTCTCGCGCCGCCTGATGCGCGAGTCGGTCCTCACCGCCAACGACCTCATCTATCCGGTCTTCGTGCACGAGCGCGACGGCCGCGAGGCGGTCGCGTCGATGCCGGGCGTCGAGCGCCTCTCCATCGACGAACTGCTGCGCGTCGCCGAGCAGTGCAGCGAACTGCGCGTTCCCGCGATCACGCTGTTCGGCGTGCCGGACATCGAGAAGAAGACGCACGACGGCGCGATCGCCTGGGCCGACGACGGCATCGTGCAGCGCGCCGTGCGCGCGTTGAAGCAGCGCTTCCCGGAGCTGGGCGTGATCACCGACGTCGCGCTCGATCCCTACACCACGCACGGGCAGGACGGCCTGCTCGACCAGAGCGGCTACATCCTCAACGACGACACCGTGGAGGCGCTGGTGCGCCAGTCGCTCTCGCACGCGCAGGCCGGTGCCGACGTGGTCGCGCCCAGCGACATGATGGACGGCCGCATCGGCTCGATCCGCGGCGCGCTCGAGGACGCGGGCCAGGTCAACACGCGCATCCTCGCCTACAGCGCGAAGTACGCCAGCGCGTTCTACGGCCCGTTCCGCGCCGCCGTCGGTTCGGCCGCCGCGCTGGGCAAGGGCAACAAGTACACCTACCAGATGGACCCGGCGAACGGCGAGGAAGCGTTGCACGAAGTGGCGCTCGACCTGGACGAAGGCGCCGACATGGTGATGGTGAAGCCGGGCATGCCGTACCTGGACATCGTGCGTCGCGTGAAGGACGAGTTCCGCGTGCCGACGTACGTGTACCAGGTGAGCGGCGAGTACGCGATGCTCAAGGCCGCCGCGCAGAACGGCTGGCTCGACGAGCGCGCGACCGCGATGGAAGCGCTGCTCGCGTTCAAGCGCGCCGGCGCGGATGGCGTGCTGACGTACTACGCGCTCGACGCGGCGCGCTGGCTGCGCGAAGAGCAGGCGTGAGCGAGGTCGCCAACGCGGCGACGCTGCGGCGTGCGCGCATCGGCGATGCCGCCGAACTCGCGCGGCTCTCCGCGCAGTTGGGCTATCCGCAGGACGCGGACGCGTTCGCGCGCCGCCTGCGCCGGCTGCTGATTTCCGCCGATCATCCGGTGATCGTCGCCACCGACGACGACATCCGCCTGCTCGGCTTCGTCGCGATCGAGCGCCGCCTGATGCTGGAAACCGGCGATCGCGTGGAGATCGTCGGCCTCGTCGTGGACGATGCGGCGCGCCGTCGTGGCATCGGCCAGGGGCTGGTGCGCGCGGCCGAGGACTGGGCGCGCGCGATCGGCATCGGCGAGGTGCTCGTTCGATCCAACGTGGTGCGGGCGGAATCGCATCCGTTCTATGAAGGCGCCGGATTTGTCCGGATCAAGTCGCAGCATGTTTACCTGAAGCAGACAAGCCACGGCGGACGTGAGGAGTGAGCGCGCACTGACGCGCACTTCTCGCTATTCACTCCTTTCCTCACGGCGGGTGGCCATGCAACCCAAACGAATCGCCATCGTCACCGGCGGCAGCCGCGGCATCGGCGCTGCGACCGCGAAGCTCGCGGCGGGCGCCGGTTACCGCGTGTGCATCGCGTATCGCCATCGCGAGCAGGACGCGAACGACGTGGTCGCCGCGATCGCGCGCGAAGGCGGCGAAGCGATGGCGGTGTGCGTCGACGTCGGCCGCGAGGCGGACGTGATGCGGTTGTTCGAAGAGGTCGACCGCCGTTTCGGCGAAGTCACGGCGCTGGTGAACAACGCGGGCATCCTCGAACGGCAGATGCGCGTGGAAGAGATGGACGCGGAGCGCCTCACGCGTGTGTTCAACGCGAACGTCGTCGGCAGCTTCCTGTGCGCGCGCGAAGCGGTGCGGCGCATGTCGACGCGGCATGGCGGTCACGGCGGCGCGATCGTCAACGTGTCCTCGGTCGCCGCGCGGCTGGGATCGCCGAACGAGTACACCGACTACGCCGCGTCGAAGGCGGCGATCGACACGCTTACGGTCGGGCTGGCGAAGGAAGTCGCGGCCGAGGGCATCCGCGTCAACTGCGTGCGCCCGGGCTCGATCTACACCGAGATCCACGCCAGCGGCGGCGAGCCGGGCCGCGTGGATCGCGTGAAGGCGCGCATCCCGATGCAGCGCGGCGGCGAAGCGGAGGAGATCGCGCGCGCGATCGTGTGGCTGCTGTCGGACGAGGCGTCGTACATGACGGGCAGCCTGGTGGATGTGGCGGGCGGGCTTTAGCTCCCAGCCACGTCCGACGAAAACGCTTTTTGTAGCCCGGGTAAGCGAAGCGCACCCGGGGCCCGGCGCGCTACCCGGGTGCGCTTCGCTTACCCGGGCCACAAGAGCGCCTGGACATCACTCCACGCACCCCGCCTTCCCTTCCACCGCCGGCGCCTTCATCCGGTAAACATCCAGTTTCCCCGCGCGCGGCGACTTCGCGGTGCCACTGACGAGCAACTCGCCCGGCTTGTTCCAGTCCACCGCGGGACCCAGCGTCGTCGCGTCCGGCGTGTTGAACGACAGCGCCAGCGGCCCCGCGTCGGCGTAACGCGCGCCATCGCAATGCGCGAGGAACAACCGCACCGGCTTCGTCGCCGGGTCCTGCGAGCGCGCAATCACCAGCGTGCGGCCGTCGCCGAGCCATGCGGCGTCGAACTCGTCGGCCTTCGTGTTCACGCCAGGCACGGGCTTCGCATCGACGAACGCGTTGCCATCCCACCGCGCGACGAACAGATCGTGCCCGCCCGCGCCGCCGTGGCCATCGCTTGCGAACAGGAGCGACCGGCCGTCGCGCGCCGGCGTCGGCGCCCATTCGTCGCCGCGCGTGTTGACGCCGCGACCGAGGTTCCGTGGCGTGCCGAAACTGCCGTCGGCGTTCACCGCCGCGCGATACAGGTCGTCGCCGCCCACGCCACCGGGGCGGTTGGAGAAGAAGTACAGCCAGCGACCGTCCGCGCTGAACAGCGGGTCGAAGTCGTTCGCCTTCGAATTGAGCGGCAGCGGACGGGCGTCCTGCCAGCGGCCGTCCTTCAGGCGCGCCTGCCACAGATCCCAGCCGCCCGCGCCGCCTTCACGATCGGTGCTGCCCCAGACGATATGCTGGCCGTCCGGGCTGACGCTGCCGCGGATCTCGCTGGCCCTGGTCGACACCACGCCCATGCCTTCGATGCCGAACTCGGACAGGAAGGCCGCAGCCGGCCCGGACAGCGCGATCGCGCACGCCACGCCGGGCGCCAGGATGTGCCGGAACCGGCGGCGCCTTCGAACCAAGGCCGGGACGTGTGGCATCGTGCGTCTCCTGAGTGTGTGAACTCCAGTCTATGCGAGGGTCCCCCGTGTCCAACTTCGCCTCCGTCGCAAATCCGGCCGCGGTCAAGCGCTTCGCCGTCATCGGCCATCCGGTCGCGCATTCGCTGTCGCCGCGCATCCACGCGGCGTTCGGCCGGCAGGCGGGCATCGCGCTGGAATACACCGCGATGGACGCGCCGCCGGAGTTGTTCGACGCGATCGTCGCGGAGTTCGCGGCCGAAGGCGGCCTCGGCGCCAACGTCACGCTTCCGCACAAGAACCGCGCGGTCCCGGTCTGCACGACGCTGACCGAACGCGCGCGCCGCGCCGGCGCGGTGAACACGCTGGTGCGCACCGCCACCGGCTGGGAAGGCGACAACACCGACGGCGTCGGCCTGGTGCGCGACCTCACCGAACGCCAGGGCCTGGACCTGCGCTCGCGCCGCACGCTGCTGATCGGCGCCGGCGGGGCCGCGCGTGGCGTCGCGCCGGCGTTGCTGGATGCGGGGATCGGCGATCTCTACATCGTCAACCGCACGCCCGAGCGCGCCGATGCGCTGGCCGACGCGCTGGCGATGCCCGGCCGCGTGCACCCGCGTTACCTGCGCGACGTCGACACGCTGGGCACGTTCGACCTGATCGTGAACGCGACCTCCGCCGCGCGCGCCGACGGCCTGCCGTCGCTGCCGATCGCGCTGGCGAATCCGCGCACCGCGGCGGTGGACCTGAGCTATGGCGAGGTGGCGATTCCGTTCCTCGCCTGGGCGCGCGCGGCCGGCGCGCACGACTGCATCGACGGCCTGGGCATGCTGGTGGAACAGGCGGCGGAAAGCTTCCTGCGCTGGCACGGCGTGCGTCCGGAAACGGACGAGGTGTACGAGATCCTGCGCGAACATCGCGCCGAACTCGTCACCGCCGACTGAGCAAACCGTCATGGACTGTCGCGCCGGCTGCGGCGCGTGCTGCATCGCGCCGTCGATCAGCTCGCCGATTCCGGGAATGCCGCATGGCAAACCCGCCGGCATGCCGTGCGTGCAGCTGGACGACGAGTATCGCTGCCGCTTGTTCGGCTCGCCCGAACGGCCGGCGTTCTGCGCGTCGCTGCGGCCCCAGGCGGAGATGTGCGGGGGGTCGCGTGAGGCGGCGATGGAGACGTTGCTGGAGCTGGAGCGGTTGACGCGGCCGGCGGGGTGATTGGGCGAGATCGGGGCTGTGCGAATTTCACCGCACCCGTTTTTGTAGCCGGGTAAGCGAAGCGCACCCGGGTTCGAAGCACCGGAGCGCTACGGAGCGCTGTACGGCTCCCCGGGTGCGCTCCGCTTACCCGGGCTACAAGAGCGGCACCGTCTTCCCGAGAAGATCGTGGAGCCGTCGATGGAGTGCCCCGAAGCGGGAGCGCAAGCGGAAACAAAACCCCCATCGCCCCACACCACGGACAACCCCTACAACAACCCGTCCCGCTTCACCGCCAGATACCGCTCCACCAGCGACGCCGCAAGCTCGTTGCACGCCACGTCCAGCACCATCACGCCATGGTTGCGCAGCGCCTCGTGCGCCGCGTTGCGCTGTTCCAGGTACTGCGCCGTCGCGCCCGCGCGGATCGCGCCCGGGAGGTCCTGCACCGGTTCGGCCAGCGCCGCGTCGAGCGAGCCTTCGCGCAGACTCGCCACGCAGACCAGGTGCCGCTTGCGCAGCATCGTCACCGCCGCGAGCAGGTCGTCCATGTCCTCGTCGCGCAGGTTCGTCACCAGCATCACCAGCGAACGCCGCCGCTGCCGCACCGACAGATCCGTCGCCGCGGCGAGGAAGTCCGTCGCCACCGGCTGCGGCTGCAACGCGTAGGTCGCGCGCAGCAGTTCGTCGATCGCGCCCACGCCGCGGCGCGGCGGCACCCACGCGCCGGCGCCGCCGCTGGCGAGCAGGCCCACCGCATCGCCCTGCCGCAGCGCGAGATACGCCACCACCAGCGCCGCATCGAGCACGTGGTCGAAATGCGCCAGCTCGCCGTCGCGCGCGAGCAGGCGGCGGCCGGTGTCGAGCAGCAGCACCAGTTGCTGGTTCTTCTCGTCCTGGTACTCGCGCGAGATCAACCGGCGCGCCCGCGCCGTCGCCTTCCAGTCGATCTGCCGCAGGCTGTCGCCGATGCGGTATTCGCGCATCTGGTGGAAATCGGTGCCTTCACCGCGCCGCCGCCGCAGATGCGCGCCCACCAGCCGCGACGCCTGCTCCGCGCTGAACATCGCGAACTTCGCCAGCGGCGCGAAGTTGGGGAACACCCGCACGTCCTGCGCATCGCCCGCCACGCGCGACTGCCACCATAGCCGCAGCGGCGAATGCAGGCGCAGTTGCACGCCGTCGAAGCGGAAATCGCCGCGCGCATTGGCGCGCAGGTGGTAGTCGAAGCTCGCCTGTTCGCCGCGACGCAGCGACAGGCGACGCGGCAATCCCTGCATGCGCCAGCCGCCGGGATGCAGGTCGAACACGTCCAGGCGCTGGCGTCCGGCGCCTTCGAGCACAAGCGTCACCGGCCGCTCGATGCCGATCGGCCAGGTATCGGCGAGACGCCGTTCGACATGCGGCGTCGGCGCGCGCCAGAGCAGCGCGAGATCGAGCAGCAGCAGGCCCAGCAGCGCAAGGCCGGCGAGCGTCCACGAATGCGCCGTCGCCACGCCGAACGCCACCGCAAGCCCGTGCATCGACCACAGCACGAACAGTGCGAGCGCGACCGGCGCGGGGCGAGGCAATGCTAGAACCACGGCTCCTCCCCGAGCACCTTCTTGCGGTAGTACAGGATGCCGGCGCGCATCGCGTACACGGCCGCGCTGCCGTAGCCGGCCGCCTTGCCCAGGAAGTCCAGCCCGGCCAGCGCGGCGATGAACGCGATGAGGAACGCGACGCCGAAGTAGGCGATCGCCGGCCGCCACAAACCCTTGCACAGGTAATAGATCGGGCCGAAGAAGAAGCCCAGGACACTGAAGTTGATCGACATGCGCTCGCCGAACGTGAGATCGCGCAGGTGCGGCAGCTCGGGGCCGCCGGCCTTGTCGATCAGCCGGAAGCGGCGCTTCCACGTGGCCGACACGCGCAGCGCGTCGATCGCGTCGCGTTCCGGGCGCGGCGCCGCGGCGGCGTCCGCGCGGGACATCGGCGCGACTTCATACGGGTTGTAGGACTCGTTCACGCGTTCGCTCCTTCGATCGGTGGGTGGATGCGCTTACTTCCGCGGCGCCTCGACCTTCGCCAGCAACGCGTGCAGCACGTCGTCCGGCGACTGGCCTTCGATCTGCAGCTCCGGCGCCAGCGCGATGCGATGGCGCAGCGCGGGCTTGGCGATCTCACGGACGTCGTCGGGCGTGACGAAATCCCGGCCCGACAACACGGCCTGCGCGCGTGCCGCACGCACCAGCGCGAGGCTGCCGCGCGGGCCGGCGCCGAGCGCGATGCCGGCCCAGTCGCGCGTCGCGGCGACGATGCGCACCGCGTAGTCGATCACCGCATCGTCCACGGCGACCCGCGCGGTGCCGGCCTGCATGGCGACGATCTCCTGCGGCCCGAGCACGCGCGCCACCTGCGACAGGTCGAAGTCCGACGCCGCGCGGCCCTGGCTCACCGCGGCGACCATGCGCTTCTCGTCGGCGCGCGTGGGATAGCCGATCAGCACCTTCAGCAGGAAGCGGTCCAGCTGCGCTTCGGGCAGCGGGTACGTGCCCTCCTGCTCGACCGGGTTCTGCGTGGCGAGCGTGAGGAACGGCGGCGTCAGCTGGAAGCTGTGGCCTTCGATGGTGACCTGCAGTTCCTGCATCGCCTCCAGCAGCGCCGACTGCGTCTTCGCCGGCGCGCGGTTGATTTCGTCGGCCAGCAGCAGGTGGGTGAACACCGGGCCGCGACGGATGTTGAACGTCTCGGTCTTCGGGTTCCACACGGCGTGGCCGCTGATGTCGCTGGGCATCAGGTCCGGCGTGAACTGCACGCGCGCGAAGCTGCAATCGATCGCTCGCGACAGCGCGCGCACCAGCAGCGTCTTGCCCAGGCCCGGCACGCCTTCGATCAGCACGTGGCCGCCGGCGAGCAGCGCGATCAGGATCTGGTCGAGCGCCGCTTCCTGTCCGATGAAGGCCTTGCCGACCTCGTCGCGCACCGCGGCCGCACGCGCGGCCAGGGCTTCGCCGGTGATCGGAACGAGGGGAGCGGGAGCGGCGTCGGCGTTCATGGTGTGGTTTCCCGGTCGAAAGTCAGAGTGAGTTGCGCATGCGCATCAGCAGCGCGATGCGGCTGCGGAACGCGGCGTGGTCGCGCGCGATGGGCGTGGAGAGGGCGTCGCGGATCTCGCCCGGCGACAGGCCGAAGCGTTCGGACAGCATCGCCGCCTGCGCATCGCCTTCCAGCGCGGCGGCCTGCGGATCGCGACGGCGAAGGCGCGCGAGGAAGGCCTTGCGCGCGGCTTCGTGCAGCAGGTGCGCGTAGCCGTAGCGGTAGACGTGTTCGCCGCTGGCGGTGACGTGCTCCAGCAGCGAGCGCCGCTCCACCGCGGGCGAGGCCAGCAGCGGGCCGAAGCGCTGCGAGCGCCGCCACAGCCACGCCAGCAGCGCGAGCAGCAACGGCAGCCAGATGCGCCAGTGGTCGCGCGCCAGCGTCATCCAGAACGACGGCATCCGCGCTTCGTAGATGAGGTGCACGGTGCCGGCGCGGTAGTTCGGATCGAGCAGCTGCCGCGTCAGCGCGATGTGCGGACCGTCCTTCAGCGAATCGTTGTCGAGGAAATCGAAGTCGGACAGCACGTCGAGCGTGCCGCGCCCGTGCGGAACGCGTACGAAGACGTAGCCGATGTCCGGCTCGCCCCAATGCAGCGACGCGGTCGATTCGAGGTCCTCGACGTCGAGGCGACGGCCGCGGCAGAACTCGACGTGCGGATCCTCGCCTTGCACGTCCAGGCCGGCGCAGAGCTGGTCGGAACGCGGATACACCCCGAACGCCTCGAGCACCGGCAGCGGTTGCTCCAGGTCCAGCGGTCCCGGCGGTGGCGTGCGCAGCAGCAGGTGGCCGCCGCGCTCGACCCATTCCAGCAGCGCGGCCGAGTCCTTCGCGGTGAGCGTGCGCGGGTCGTTGTAGAGCAGCACGGTGTCGCGCGGTCCGAGCGTCACGCCGTCCAGCTGCAGGCGCGCGCGCGCCTGCGCCTTCACGCCGTCGGCGATCAGCGCCAGCTTGAGCACGTACAGCGGATTGCGCCTGGCCTCGCCGGTGCGCGGCAGGTCGACCCATTCCTCGGTGCGTTCGTAATTGTGCTGCCACCACGCGTAGCCGGCCGCCAGCGCCGCGAGGACGGCGACGGCGAGGAGCGCGATCAGTCCGTGCCTGCGCGTGAGCCTCATGCGGGCACGCTCGCATCAGGACGTGCGGAGGCGCTCCAGCCGAAACGCGCGGCGAGCTCGCCCAGCAGTACCTCGAAATCCTCGCCCGCCGGGAAGCTGTGCGCGTATGCCGCGTACTGCCACGTGCGCACCGCGCGCGCGAAGGCGTCGCGATCCTCGCCGAGCGGCAGCTTGCGCGAGGCGCGCAGCACTTCGGCCTCGGTCGCGCCGGGTACCAGCACGGCCTGCGTGCGCGCGACCATGGTCTCGACGCTGGCGCGGTACAGCATCGCGAGCGCCTCGCGCTGGCGACCTTCGCGCCACAGGCGGCGGATGGCGGAGGGAATGTCTTCCGGCAGCGGCGGCGGTGGTTCGTCGGCGCGATCGCGGCGGACTTCGTCGGGCTCGCGGCCTTCGCGCGCGAGGCCGCCGCGGAACCACGCCAGCCAGCGCGGCGCGGTCACCGCGAGCACGACCGCCAGCGCGGCGAAGACGATCCACAGGCCGTACTCGCCGATCATCGCGAGGAATTCGCCCAATGCGCGCAGCGGCGGCGCATCCGGCGTCTTCTTCGGCTCGTCCTTCTTCGCGTTGCGCTTCTTCCACGACACGACCTTGCGCTTGGGCGTGACGGTCGGGTCCGCGTACGCCCGCTTCACCGCGCGACGCAGGCTGGCGTCGCCGGCGAGCGCGCGTCCGCTGCCGTTCGCGACGCCCTGCCCGCCGGCGGTGCCGACGCCACCGGGCGAGGCGATCGTCGGCGGCGGTGCGGGCTGCGGCGTCATCTGCGCGTGCACGCCCTCGCGCAGGCCGGTTTCGTCGGCGACCTGGCCGAAGACCTGTTCGAGCGTGACGCGCGGCGCTTCGTCCGAGTCGTCGGCCTGGGCGACGACGCGTTCGCCGTCGCGCACCTCGCCTGCATCCTGCGCGTGTGCGCCGCCCGGCGCGAATGCAACGGCCAGCGCGAGCAGCAGCACCATCGGCGTCGCGCCGCGCAGCAGGCGATCGCGCAGGCGGCGCAGGGCGAGTTCGATGTCCCACGCCTCCACTTCGGTGCGGCGGTTGAGGTACAGGCCGAAGCCCGCGCCGACGTAGAACGGTTCGATCAGCGTCGCGGCGATCCACGCGAGCGCGTTGGAAAGCAGGCCGATCCACGGCGGCGATTCGCGCAGCACGGCCCAGGCGCGCGTCATCGTCTGCTGCACGTAGTCGTCGGGCACGAACACCACCGCGAGCGTCGCCACGCCCACGTACACCGCCAGTTCGAAATGCAGGCACACCAGCGTGACCAGCATGCCGACGCCGTTGACCGGCGCACCGAGCGCGCGGCGGCGTTCGCGCGCGTCCTGGCCGCGCGCGCCTTCGAGCAGGTCCACCGGCAGGTTGATCGAACGCAATGGGCTCAACCGCCGCCACAGCAGGTATGCGGGCAGCCACGACCGGCCCCAGCTACGCTGCGCCGCGAGCGTCTGCCGGGTCGTCGGCACGTCGCCGAACACCGCGCGCGACAGCACGAACAGCGGGATGCGGTCGAACGCCGGCTTCAGCCACCACATCAGCAATCCGCCCAGCCACAACGCATCGAGCGACCACGCCAGCGCGTTGCACAGCGCGAACAACGGCAGCGTGAGCAGCAGCCACGGTTTCCAAATGGCCGCCGCATGGCGGCGCACCAGCGCGGTGCCGAGCTCGACCGCCTCCCACGGCGTGCGCGGACGCAGCGCGACGGTGAGCGATTCGATCCTCATGCGCCCGCGTCCTCCACCGGAAGGTGCCGGCCGCCGAGCAGCAGCCACGCGAGGGTGAGCGTCCACAGCGCGCCGCCGACGCTGTACTTGATCCACGCCGGCATCCACGCGATCGACGACCAGAACGCTTCCACGAACGCGGCGAACACCAGCATCGCGAACACGCCCACGCACAGCAGCGCGCCGCGTCGTCCACTGGCGACCAGCGCGTCCACGCGCCGGAGCTGGCCGGGCGCGATCAGCGACAGTCCGAGCCGCAGGCCGGCACCGCCGGCGATGACTATCGCGGTCAGTTCCGGTGCCGAATGCGCGGCGACGAAGCGCCAGAACGGATCGCCATGTCCCACCGCCTGCAGGTGCCCGGCGACGCCGCCCATCATCACGCCGTTGGTCAGCAGGACGACGATCGCGCCGATGCCCGCGAGCAGCCCGCTGGCGAAGGTGCGGAAACCGATGCTGACGTTGTTCCACACGTAGTGGCCGAACATCGCGACGTCCGTGCCCGAATCGCGCCCGAGCTTGCGCGCGGGATCGGCCGGGTCGTACATGCGTTCGAACTGCATCAGCTGCACGGGATCGAACAGCGAGGACGACAGCTCCGGCTGGTGCTGGATCGCGGCGAAGATGATCACCGCCGGCAGCCACAGCAGCACGAACGCGGCGAGCATGCAGCCGCGTTCGGCGCGCACCAGGCGCGGGAAGCCGGCGATCAGGAATTCCGCGGCGCGGCGCCAGCGCGGCACCGGGGTGCGGTACAGCAGTCCGTGGCCGCGATGCATCAGCGCCTGCAGCCGGTCGGTCACCACCGGGCTGTAGCCGCGACGACGCGCGAGCGCGAGCTGCTGGCACAGGCGGCGATACCGCGATGGCATGTCGGCGTCGTGCAGGCCGTGCCAGTTGCGCCGCTCCGTGCGCGCCTTGCGCGCGCTCTCGCCGCGCGCGTCGAGCCAGTGCTCGAAGGCGATCCATTCGGCCTGATGGCGCTGGACGAAGTGTTCCTGCTTCATGGCGGTTGAAGCCGGGATTCGGGATTTGGGTTTCGGGATGCGATGTCGCGATCTGCGGGACAGCCGGATTCCGTTGCGTCGCGCAGCAGCCCGCAGCCACGCGACGGCGCATTGCGAATCCCGAATCCCCGATCCCGGATCACGGCTCTCACCTCCGCCCCAGCAACCAGTTCGCCATGCGATACAGCCGCGTGACCGCGAGCGTGCCGCGCGCGCCGGTGAGCGGTTCGGCGAGGTCCGCCAGTTCCGCCTGGCGCGCTTCGCTCAGGCGCGGGCCGCGTTCTGCGAAGGCGACCAGCGCCGCCTGTTCGTACGGACGCAGCGCGATCGACGGCGCCATCGCGGCATCGACGGCCGCCGGCTGCGGTTCGCGCGGGCGGGCCTCGTGCACGACCAGCGTGCCGGCGACCATGTCGCCCAGGCGTCGGCCCCAGGGATCGAGCAGGCTCGACACCAGCCCGGTGGCGTAGGCGAGCGGCAGCATGTCGACCACGCGGAGCAGGTTGCGCGTGAACGCCGCGAGCCAGCCCACCGGCGCGCCGTTGGCGGCGATCACGCGCAGGCCGAGCGAGCGCTTGCCCGGCGTGCGGCCGTCCCACATCGCCTCGAACACGATCGGATAGAACCAGTACACCAGGAACATCCCCACCGCGTAGAAGCCCATGCCGCCGCGGCCGAACGCGCCCAGGAACATGCCCATCACCATCATCACGGCCATGCGTATGAGGAAGTCGACCAGCCACGCCAGCGCGCGCGGCACCGGGCCGGCGGCGGGCAGGTGGAGGGCCACGCCCTCCGGCGTCACGACTTTCCGGTACGTGTCGAGCATCAGACGTTGACGACCATCGTGTCGCAGATGAGGTCGTGCAGGCAGCGGCGTTCCTCGCCGAAGATCCACAGCACGTTGGCCAGCGAGAACACCCAGCCCACGTACGGAATGCCGCCGATCAGGCCGGGCACGAAATAGCGCAGCACGATCATGCGACGCAGGCCCGCGCGGCTGCCGTCGGTGCGCACCACGCGCATGCCCATCGCGCGCTTGCCGATGCTCTGGCCTTCGCGGTGCATCAGCACGCACCAGTAAACGAAGAGCGCGATCACGCACACCACCGAGAACATGATCAGCGAGCCACCCAGCGCACCGATGCCGCGCTCGGGCTTGTACCGCAGCAGGCCGATGAAGGCCGGCAGCAGCAGCGCGAGATAGATGCCCAGGTCGATCAGGTAGGCGACCAGGCGACGGCCGCGATCGGCGGGTTCCAGCCCTGCCTCGTGATCGGCCGGCGCGACGACCTGCGCGGCGGGCGCCGCATAGGGATTGCGATACTCGAAACCTTCCATGTAGTCCCCATTGCGTTCGCGATGCCGTCCCGGCACCGGTGGATGCGGCGATCGCGGCCCCCTGCCCGACCTGCCGCCCGCTACCCGGTCATGCCGAGGTAGCGGTCCTTCAATCGTACATAGTGCGCGGCGCTGTAGTGCAACTGTTCGATCTCGCGGTCGTCCAGCCGGCGGACGAAGCGCGCCGGACTGCCCAGCCACAGCTCGCCCTCGCCGACCTGCTTGCCCGGTGCGATCACCGCGCCCGCGCCGACGAAACCGTGCCGGTGCACGCGCGCCCCGTCGAGGATGCGCGCGCCCATGCCGACCAGGCAGAAGTCGTCGAGCGTGCAGGCGTGCAGGATCACGCCGTGGCCGATGGTGACGTCGTTGCCGACCACCGTCGGCAGCCCGCCCGGCCGCGTGTACGGCCCCTCGTGGGTGACGTGGACGATCGTCCCGTCCTGCACGCTGGTGCGCGCCCCGATGTGGATGGAATTGACGTCGCCGCGGATCACGCAACCCGGCCAGACGGACACGTCGTCGCCGAGCGTCACGTCGCCGATCACCGTCGCCGCCGGGTCGATGTAGACGCGTTCGCCGAGGGTGGGAAAGGCGTCGAGGTAGGGGCGCAGGGTCATGCGGGGAAGTCTAGCGCGGGGTTGGGGATTCGGGATTCGACAACAGCTTTCAGACGTCATTCCTGCGCTGCGGGGAGCCAGTGACTCGTACGGCCAAGGACACGCCGGTTTTGCGAATCCCGAATCCGGCATCCCCATTCACAACCCGACCGTCCCGCCCCCCGCCGTGCGCCGCTTTCGCCCCTCCGGAGCGCCATGGCGCGGGACTACACTCGTCCGCATGGACATCACCGCCGACACGCCGCTGGACGAACTCGCCGCCACCCGCGAACGCCTTCGCGCCGCGTGGCAGGCCCGCAAGCCCGACCGCGCGCAGCGTCGCGCCGACCTGCTGCGCCTTCGCGACGAGTTCCGCGCGCGCATCGATTCGATGGACGCGGCGATCCGGGCCGACTTCGGCCATCGCAGCCAGCACGAGAACCTGCTGTCGGAGGCGATGATCGTGCTGGCGGAAATCGACCACGCGCTCGGGCGCCTGCGCCGCTGGATGAAGCCGCGCCGCGCCACGGTGGGCTGGCGATTCTGGCCGGCGAGCGCGCGCATCGTGCCCGAGCCGGTGGGCGTGGTCGGCATCCTGTCGCCGTGGAATTACCCGGTGAACCTCGCACTGGTGCCGCTGGTGTCGGCGATCGCCGCCGGCAACCACGTCTATCTCAAGCCATCCGAACACACGCCGCGCACCGGCCAGTGGCTGCGCGACCTGCTCGCGCAGGTGTTCCCGCCAGATCGCGTCGCCGTCGCGCTCGGCGGCCCGGAGGTGGGCGCCGCGTTCGCCGCGCTGCCGTTCGACCATCTGCTGTTCACCGGTTCCACCGCGGTCGGCCGCAAGGTGATGGCCGCCGCCGCGCCGAACCTCACGCCGGTGACGCTGGAGCTGGGCGGCAAGGCACCGGCGGTCGTGTGCCCGGATTTCGACCTCGCCAAGGCCGCCGCGCGCATCGCCACCGGCAAGTGGTTCAACGCCGGGCAGACCTGCATCGGCGTGGATTACGTGCTGGTCGACGAAGCGCGCGCGGGCGCGTTCGTGGAGGCGCTGACGTCCGAACTGCGCGCGCGCTATCCGGACTTCGATGCGACGGCGCCGGATTACACCCGCATCATCAACGACGCGCAGTACGCACGGCTTCGCGGCTACGTGGACGATGCGCGCGCACGCGGCACGATCGTGCTCGAGCCGCTGACCGCGGGGCTCGACGCACAGGCGCGCGCACGGTTCGAACGCGAACGCGTGTTCCCGCCCACGCTGCTGGCCGAACCGCCGGCCGACAGCGAGGTGATGCGTCATGAGATCTTCGGGCCGATCCTGCCGGTGCTCTCGTACCGCACGCTGGACGAGGCGATCGAACGCATCCGCTCGATGGATCGCCCGCTTGCGTTATACCCCTTCAGCAACGATGCGCGCAGCATCGACGCGATCGTGTCCGGCACGCTCGCCGGCGGCGTCACGGTGAACGACACGCTGCTGCACTTCGGCGCGCACGACCTGCCGTTCGGCGGCATCGGCCCGAGCGGCATCGGCGCGATCCACGGCCGCACCGGCTTCGACACGTTCAGCAAGCTGCTGCCGGTGTTCCGCCAGCGCGGCTTCGCGGGGAGCGATCTTCTGAAGCCGCCGTATCGGGGTTTCGTCGATCGGATGGTGCGGGTGCTGTCGAAGTAGCGGCTACGCCGCACGAACGCGTCCAGCTGTGTAGCTCTTGTAGCCCGGGTAAGCGAAGCGCACCCGGGGAGGCGCCCGCGATCCCGGGTGCGCTTCGCTTACCCGGGCTGCAGAAGCGGACGCGTGGCCACGTCAGCGCGAAGCGAACGCCCGCAACGCCTCGACGGTTCGCGCCACACCTTCGTCATCCACGTCCAGATGCGTGACCAGCCGGATCGCCGGCGTGTAGCCGATCGAAACACGAACGTGCGCATCGTCCAGCGCGCGGCGCAGCGCGTCGTGACGCTCCACCGGCACGTCGATGAACACCATGTTGGTGTGCTGCGCGACGACCTGGATGTCGTTCAATCCCTGCAATCCTTCGGCAAGGCGCGCGGCACGCGCGTGGTCGTCGGCGAGTCGCGCCACGTGATGGTCCAGCGCGAACGAGGCCGCAGCCGCCAGCATGCCCGCCTGCCGCATGCCGCCGCCGACGACCTTGCGCCAACGCTTCGCCGATTCGATCAGCGCGTGCGTGCCGAGCAGCACCGATCCGACCGGCGCGCCGAGGCCCTTCGACAGGCACACCGAGACGCTGTCGAAATGCCGCGTGATCTCGCGCGGCGCGACCCCCAGCGCGACGGCCGCGTTGAACATGCGCGCGCCGTCCAGGTGCAGGGCAAGGCCCCGGCGATCGCACAGCGCACGCGCATCGGCCAGGTACTGCAGCGGCAGCGCGCGGCCGTGCCAGGTGTTCTCCAGGCACAGCAGGCGCGTGCGCGCGAAATGCGGATCGATCGGCTTGATCGCACGCTCCACGGCGTCCAGCGGCAGCGTGCCGTCGGGCGCATGGACGATCGGCTGCGGCTGGATCGAGCCCAGCACCGCCGCGCCGCCGCCTTCGTATTTGTAGGTGTGCGCGTCCATGCCGACGATGTATTCGTCGCCGCGCTGGCAATGCGCCATCAGGCCGATCAGGTTGGACTGCGTGCCGCTGGGCACGAACAGGCCGGCCTCGAAGCCCAGTTCGTCGGCGAGCCGCGCCTGCAACGCGTTGACGGAAGGATCCTCGCCGTACACGTCGTCGCCGACGGGCGAGCGCATCATCGCCTCGCGCATGGCGTCGGTGGGCCGGGTGACGGTGTCGCTGCGAAGATCGATCCAGTGCATGGCGGCGGCTTGCTCGGAAGTGATGCCCGAGTATGCCGCGCCGCGCGGCCGCGGGCATCGCGCGAAGTGTGCCGGACGCATCGGCTCGCTACACTGCGCGCCATGAAGATCGCCAGCTGGAATTTTTATTAGCGTTCCACGTCCGTTCCCGTCGTTGCGCCATTACCTCTAGGTAATTGTTTTAGCCGGAAAAAGGGCTTCACAACGTGTCCCGTCGTTGCGTAACGTTGCAACGAAGCCGGGTAGCTAGCTGGGTAGCCAGCCGCCTAGCTACCCAGCAAACACCAAGGGCACGACACCATGGCAAAGACGACCCACCTTCTCAGCGACATCCAGATCAAGCGCTGGATCGCGAAGGGAGAGCCCGTAGCAAAGTCCGACGGCGATGGCCTGACATTCACCCTCTCCGCAAGCGGCACCGCCGCATGGGTGCTCCGATTCCGCATCGGCGGTCGCCGTAAGGAACTCACCCTCGGGAGCTATCCCGACATTGGACTCGCCGCCGCGCGTGAAAAGGCTCGCGCTCACCGTGCCGCTATCGACGAAGGACGCGACCCTGCTGCCGAGAAGCAGGAGCGGAAGACCCGCGCCATGGCGGCATGGACCATGCGCGATCTGGTGGACGACTACCGGGAGAAGTGCCTGACGGACGCAAGCCTCGCGCCGGGGACGCGCAAGTACCGGGAATACGACCTCAAAGGAGTTGTGCTGCCCCGCCTCGGATCACGCGAGGTCCAGCGCATCACCACCACCGACATCGTGTCGGTCCTGATCGACATCAGGCGCACGTGGACGATCACCCGGCGGGTCAAGACCACCCTCTCCCAGCTATTCGATCACGCCATCGCCCTGAGCATCGTTTCGTCCAACCCCTGCGCCGGCATCAAGCTGAACGCGCTCAAGGGAAACCGCCCCCCAGTGCGGAAGCGCGTGATGCTGTCGGAGGACGAGCTGCGGACGCTCCTGCCGAGCATTGAAGAAACCATCGGGTTGGAGAACGCCCTCGCCTTCCGCATTTTGCTGGCCACCTGTGTCCGTACCGCCGAGCTGGTGAAGGCGAAGAAGGCCGACATCGATCTTGATCGCGAGGAATGGTGGGTGCCGGATGAGAACGTGAAGACCCGCACCGGCTTTCTGGTGCCGCTCACCCCCACCGTCGCCGGCTGGTTCCGCGAGCTGATCGAACTCTCCGGCGGATCGGAATACCTGCTGCCGGCTCGTCAGGAACGGCGCAGGCGCAACGTGGGCGGGGACACGCATGTGGCCGGAACAACCTTGTGGGCGGCGATCACCCGCGCCTTCGGCCGCAAGGAAATCGAAATCCGCAAATTCACCCCCCACGACACCCGCTCCACGGCCAAGGGCCACATGCGAAGCATGGGCGTCTCTCAGGAAATCTCCGAGGTCGCCCTGAATCACGTCCTGAAGGGCATGGATCGGGTTTATGACGTGCGCTCGGAAATCCCCGAACGCCGCGAAGCACTGGAGAAGTGGGCCAATTTCATCGTCGCCTGCGAGAAGGGCGAACCCAGCCCGGCGGCGACATCCAACGTCATCGCCTTCCGTCCCGCCGCCTGACCCGAACCGATCACCATGGGAAACCCCACAGAACCCCGTCGCATCCGGTTGGCCGACTACTTCATCGAGCAACGCTTGGGCGCTAGCCGGGAAGCAGCAATCGACCTCTACGCGCGGATATACAGCGGCGAGTTGAGAGCCTTCTACACTCCGCCGCCGCCGGCTCCGGTCGATTTGGACTGGAAGATGAGGCTGTTACGACATGGCCTTAATGATCCCCCGCCGACGCCTATGCCCGCCGAAATCCCGGCGCTGGATCGACCCAAGATCAAGACCGAGATTGGAAAGGCCGCGAGGGGCATGGATGCAGATATGGCGCTACTGGATTCCCTCGTGCTGGAAATCCCCATTGCCATACCCGCGAGCAACGAACCGGAGGCTCGTGAAGTGGTAGTAGACAATGCGGAGGCCGTCGCGACCGCTGAAGAAGTGTTCGCCTATATCGCCGGCATCGCTGCGCATCCTGCGTATACGGCGAAGTTCCAAGGTGACCTGACCACGCCCGGCTTGCGCATCCCGTTCACTGCCGATGGGGACACCTTTGCTGCCGTCGCCAGTACCGGCCGGCGCGTAATCTGGCTGCATACCTACGGCGAGCGCATGCCCGATGCGGGACAGGGACGGCCCGAAGGCGCACCGCGTGTGTCTGCCGACGCGCGCCCGACGGTTCCGAAGGACGGCGCCATTCCGCCCCACGCGGCCCTGCCGGAGGAGTTGCGCTACGACGCGGAAAAGCAGCGCCTACACCTCGGGAGCGATGGCTACATCGATCATGTATTGCCGGCGGTCTGGGCCTACGAGGTCGATGGAAAGCAGGTGATAACCCAGTGGTTTAGCTATCGGAAACGCGACCGTAGCAAACCGCAAATGGGAGATAAGCGCCCGCCGTCGCCTCTGCAGGCAATCCAGCCCGACCACTGGCTGGCCGAATACACGACCGACCTACTGGACTTGCTCAACGTGTTGACCCTACTGGTCGAGTTGGAACCAGAACAGGCGAGTTTGCTAGACAAGGTCTGTAATGGCCCGCTGGTTTCCGAAGCTGAGTTGCAGGCTGAGGGGGCTCTCGGAGCGCCGCCGGCTGGGATCGTTGTCGAAGACTCGAACGAAAAAGTGCAGCAGGGTCTGTTCTAGGGGCCAGAGGCAACCTAGGCATTTCCGCTGCTGCCTAGTAAGCCAAGACTTTCTTACTGTCTTCACAGGGGAAGGCTCGACGCCAACGCGAGCCCTTCCCGTTACCCCTCTGCGGCCTCGGCGCCAGTATCTCGGTCGCCCCCGTGGATTCCTTGATACCCTCAGGGCAAGGGTCATAGCCAAGGGGGCGCAGTGACACAGCACAGGTTCGGCGGACACTGGACAGAGGCCAAGCTCTCCGTCTTGGGGCACTACCTAGGAGCCTTCTCAACTGCGCTAAAGGGGAAAGGCTTCCAACTCCGCTATATCGATGCGTTTGCTGGTTCCGGGAAGTTTGTACCTATTAGAGGCGACGGGCGCGAACGCCTTGGATCAGCGCAGATCGCTTTGACCGTCTCTGGCTTCCATCGTTATCACTTCATTGAGATGAAGCCCCGTCGCTGCAAGGCACTCCGTCAATTGGCGGAGATGCAGCCGCACAAGGGAATCGAAGTCCACGAGGGCGACGCAAATCAGCATTTGGCAGAAATCTGTCGAAGCACGGGCTGGAGGGGAACCCGGGCTGTCCTGTTTCTCGATCCCTATGGCATGCAGGTGGAATGGCAGACACTTGAGGCTGTAGCCAGCACTGGTGCTATCGACGTTTGGTACCTGTTTCCACTAAGCGGTGTGACACGCCAGTTGGCGCTGAACCAAGACAAACTCGACGACGACAAACGGCGCTCGCTGGATCGCGTCCTAGGTACGCGCACATGGCGTGAAGCTTTCTACGCTGAAGAGCCAACTGGCGATCTCTTTGGCGCTGCGCCAGCCGTGGAGCGACACGCCGACTCTCTTGCAATAGAGACATGGGTTACCGCCCGCCTTAGAACGCTATTTCCACTTGTGGAAGGACCGCTCGTCCTCCGACTTGGGCGTCACGGGAAGTTAGATAGCGGCCCACCACTATTCGGACTGTACTTTCTGGCAGCGAACAAGAGCCCAGCTGCCCAGCGAGCAGCCAGAAGCATAGCCACTGACATAATGGGTCGGCTCAAGAAGCAGGCCGGAATCCGGTAAGCCGTGCACGGCGCTAGAATTTGACGGACAGGTCCATGGAGGCAGCCCCATGACTACCAAATCGCGCATCGAATGGACTGAGAGTACATGGAATCCGGTTGTAGGCTGCACCAAGCTGTCTGCTGGGTGTAAGCACTGTTACGCCGAAGTCATGGCCCGCCGCCTGCAGGCGATTGGCGTACCCGGCTACGAACAGGGCTTCCGTAAGGTACGCACGCTACCTGAGCGACTTGGCGAGCCGCTTCAGCGTAGAAAGCCTACGGTCTATTTCGTCAATTCTATGAGCGATCTTTTCCACGAGCAGGTGCCCGACTCGTTCATCGATCGTGTGTTTCAAACCATGCGATCCGCGCATTGGCACACTTTCCAAGTGCTCACCAAGCGCGCGGACCGAATGGCGGAGTTCACTTCCGAGCACTCAATCCCGGACAACGTTTGGATGGGAGTATCGGTGGAGAACAAGCGGCACGGCGTTCCCCGCATCGACCACCTACGTCAGGTTCCGGCGAAGACGCGCTTCCTTAGCGTCGAGCCCCTCCTAGAGGACGTAGGCGACCTGAACCTCGCCGGCATTCACTGGGTCATCGTTGGCGGCGAGTCCGGTCACGGAGCACGTCCGATGAAAGCCGAATGGGTACGGCGTGTCCATCGCGCTTGCGATGCACAAGGTGTGCACTTCTTCTTTAAGCAGTGGGGCGCCCATGGCGCCGATGGGGTGCGTCGTTCCAAGAAGGCCAACGGTCGCGAACTGGACGGATCGAGCTTCAACGCTATGCCTGTCCTCGCAGGTTCGTAGCCTCAATCGCGGCGGTACTTTTCCTGTTCCTGCTTGATGCGATCGGCCACTGCGTCGTCGAGAGTAGCCTCGTGGATCTCATAAATCTGCAACGGAACAAGAATGCACCGCAGCAGCGCCACAGCAGTAAATCCAAAGCAGACGGCACCAACTATGCGCTGCGCAGCTACGTCAAGACTGAGCGCAAAGAAGCACAGCCACACAATGGCAAAGACGGCGCTCAACACCGCAGCAAATAGCGTCTGAGCCTGTGAAGAAAGCAAGAACTTTATCCGCCTCGCGTAAGCCTGAAGCTCTTCTAAGGTCAATGCCGATGCCTGTTCGATCCGCCCTGTGAACAGCATCAAGGTCACCATGAACCCCGCGAGCAGGCTACCCAACGCAATGACACCAGCGAGCAACGCAAAGAGCGTGTTCTCTCGCTGAGCGGACATGAAAGCTGGGGCGACATGCCAACCGACCCAAGCCCCCACGGACAGAGGCACTGCAAATGCAATTAAGTGGCGAGCGCTGAATCCAGCGCCCGCCGTCAACCCGCCCATTGCTCTAAGGGCTGACCAACTCGCCGTCCATTCTTCCGGCAGAAGTCGCATCGAAGTGCTCACGTCACTCAGTCATCATCTTGATCGATCAATCGCGCCCCAGCCGGCCGACCTTCACTGTCAATAATGCGCCACCCGTCGTTATCGGGGCGTCGCAACTCGTCTAGGTAGTTCCACATGGTGTCCTCAATGTCAGCCATGTTGTACGCGCCTGACGGGTTCAACTGAATGTCCATGCGACGCTTTTCAACAAACTTCCGCAATCCCGTAATCTTCTGCCCGTCGCGCAGATGCACGGCGACGGAATCTAGACCGTTATCGGCAGCGTATTCGTCCAGAGCGGCGATCCCTTTATTGGTGTTCTCGCCATCGGGAAACTCAATATCCGCATGTACGACTGCGCGACCGCCGGCCCATTGCTTCAGCCTACTCAATCGGAAAGACAGTGGACGCCTTCTGTTCGTTGTGGACGTTGCAAGCCGCGCGCTGATTCTTTCCACGCCACCAGCGGCGGCGATTGATCTGCGCAAGTCCGCACCTACAACATCCATCAGTTCGATACCCGGAAGCGTAGGATCGACGTGTGCGCGCAGCAGGTTCGTCAGCGCAAGTGCTAGCGTCGCCGTACCTCCACCTCCCTTCTCGACTTCGATGATCGCGCTCTGCCCGAAGAACAACGCGCGGTAGCTATGAATAACTTGCCGCGTCTGACCCGTAGCGGGATCGACAATCGGATTCGCGTTGATTGGCAGCGAGTTGGCGGTGAAGTCTGGCGTGGTCTGCTCCGGTGCCACGCCATTGACGTAACAAACGCATTCGATCAGATAGCCGTCTCGCCCATTGCGACGCTTGCCGCGATTGATATAGAAGCAGGTCGTTCCTAACCCAACACCAGCAGGGGCCGGAAGATGGCGGGCTCCGACAGTGGCGGCATTGGCCATCAAGGTCCTAAGCAAAGTGTCCATCGCCGGGGGGACGAACCCCCTTCTGCGACCAGACTTAAAACGAACGATCTTGAGCGCAAAGCTCCTTTTTGCGGTTGGCATCCGGTCCCTTCCGGCAATTGGTTGGGGATTGAATACCCCAACGGGCAACGATGTTCCACTTTGCCGTCCATGCAGGCCCCTCGCATCTGCGGCCGAATGGCTGCTGTAGCCTTTAGCCAGCAGTAAGGCTGCGCGGCTCGACACCTACCTACCCAGCGCTCCGAATTTGGGTAGCCAGCCGGGTAGCCGGGGCAGAATCGTGAGCCGTATGGCGCCACAAGATTTTGATTTACAAGGGATAATTTCAATTCGTGAAAATCGCCAGCTGGAACGTCAATTCGCTCAACGTGCGCCTGCCGCACCTGGAACAGTGGCTCGCCGCGTCCTCGCCGGACATCGTCGCGCTGCAGGAAACCAAGCTCGAGGACGCGAAGTTCCCGGACGATCCGCTGATCGCGATGGGTTATCGCAGCGTGTTCGCCGGGCAGAAGACCTACAACGGCGTGGCCGTGCTCTCGCGCGAGCGCGCGGTGGACGTGCAGGTCGGCGTGCCGGGCTTCGAGGACGAGCAGAAGCGCGTGCTCGCCGCGACCGTGGGCGACCTGCGCATCGTCAACCTGTACGTGGTGAACGGGCAGGACGTGGGCACCGAGAAGTACGCCTACAAGCTGCGCTGGCTGGAAGCCGTGCACGACTGGCTGGCGCAGGAGCTGGTCACGCATCCGCGCATGATCGTGCTGGGCGATTTCAACATCGCGCCGGACGAGCGCGACGTGCACGATCCGGCCGTGTGGAACGACGCGCACATCCTGACCTCGCGCGCCGAGCGCGACGCGCTGCAGCGGCTGGTGTCGCTGGGGCTGCACGATGCGTACCGCGCGCTCAATCCCGAGGAGAAGCAGTTCAGCTGGTGGGATTACCGGCAGGGCGGCTTCCGCCGCAACCTGGGGCTGCGCATCGACCTGACGCTTGTGTCCGAAGCGCTGCGCCCGCACGCGGTGGCGTCGGGCATCGACCGCGAACCGCGGACGTGGGACCGGCCGAGCGATCACGCGCCGGCGTGGGTGGAGCTGGGTTAAGCCGCACGTTGGCCTGCCGATGCGCGGAGCGGGTCAGCCCGCTCAACGTCATCCCGGGATCGCGGTGTTCCCGGACGACGATGTTCCTTTGTAGCCCGGGTAAGCGAAGCGCACCCGGGTCGGAGAAGCGACCGCCCCCCGGTGCGCTTCGCTTACCCGGGCTACAAGAACGCAGGAAAGGCGAATGGGTTCCCGCTCTCGCTGGAATGACGGTGAAGGTGGCTTCAGGCGATCGGCTGCGGAAGACGTGACACCAACCCGGCTTTCGTCCTGACGACGGGAGCCCGTCAACCCACCGCAACCTCATGCGCATGCAGCAGTGCCTCCAGCGCATGACGCGGCAGCTTTCCGGTCTCGTTGCGCGGCAGCGTTTCCACGCGACGCAGCGGGCGAGGCAGGAACACCGGGTCCACCTGCTGGCGCAGCGCGTGCAGGATCGCGCTTTCCTCCATCCCGGGTGCGACCACCAGCGCGGCGATGCGGCGGATGCCCATCGCATCCTCCGCATCGAGCTGGAACATCACGCCATCCTCCACGCCCGGCACCGCAAGCAGCTTGCGGGTGAGATCGCCCAGCGAAGCGCGCTTGCCGGCGATTTCCAGCAGGTCGGCGTTGCGGCCACGCAGTTCGAAGCGGCCGTCGGCATGCACTTCCATCAGGTCGGCCAGCACGATCGGCTCGGCGAGGTGCGGCGCATGCACGGCCGTGCCGTCGGGCTGCGGCGCGAGGCGGACGCCCGGCAGCGGCGTCCACGCGTCGTCGCGCGCGGTGCGGCGGCGGGCGAAGACGCAGGTTTCGGTCGAACCGAACACCTCGCGCACTTCGCAGCCGTAGCGCGCCTCGGCCTGCGCGGCGAGTTCCGGCGGCATCGGCGCGGTCGCCGAGACGATCCCGGCCAGCGGCGGCAGCGCGAGGTCGGACGCGACCAGCGCGCGCAGGTGCACGGGCGTGGTGACCAGCAGCGGCGGCGTGGGCGAATCGTGCAGCGCGCGCGCCACGTCGGCCGGGAACAGCGGTCGTGCGGCGTGCACGGCGACCGGTCCGAGCAGCGGCATCAGCACCGACATCTCCATGCCGTACATGTGCTGCGGCGGCACGGTCGCGATGACGTGCGTGACGTCCTCGCGCAGCAGGCCGTCGAGCGCGGCGAGGTTCTGCGCGGTGCTGGTGCGGAAGCTGGTCCACGTCTTGGCGTACGCGCGCGGCTGGCCGGTGCTGCCGGAGGTGAAGCCGATCGCGACGCGGGCGTCGGCGTCGACCATCGGCGGCTCGCCGTCGAGTTCCCCGAGCTGCTCCGGAATGCGCACGCAATGCGGCGGCGCCGGCGCGAGATCCACGTCGGTGAGGCAGTAGCTGTCCGGGTGCTGCGCGAGCACCTGGTCGACCACGGCCGGCGCGCGCGACGGCGGCATCAACGTCGTCTGCCCGCGCACGGCGGCGGCGCAGAAGGCGACGAGATAGCGGTAGCGGTCCTCGCACAGGTTCAGCGCGAATCGCGCGGGCGGCAGCGCCGCGGCGAGCGCGCGCACGTGGCGGGCGAACATCGCGCGATCTATCGCGTGCCCGCCCTCGTCGAAGGCGATGGCGAGCGCGCCCGCGCCGTGCATCAACGGCACGGGCACGGCATGGACGGGACTGGATTCTTCGACGACCGCGGACATTGGCGTTCTGGCTGGTGTACTGCGGCGACGCCGCTTCCCCTGCCGTTACTTTACGCTGGCCGCCGTTCCCGCTCCCAGTCGCCTGGTTCATGTCCCTGTCCCTTCCCCCAACCGCGCAGGGCGCCCCGGTGCGCTGGGCCTGGCGCCCGCACGCTCCGCGCGTCCCGGCCGAGCCGCTGGCGCGGCAGTGGCTGGCGGCGGAACTCGGCGTGGACACGGACGCGCTGCCGCTGTCCCGCGACCCGCGCGGCCGGCCGCGGCTGGAAGGCGCCTTCGCCGAGTGGGACTGCAACTGGAGCCACAGCGGCGACGGGCTGCTGATCGCGCTCGGCCGCGGCGTGCGGCTCGGCATCGACCTGGAGCGCGTCCGCGCGCGCGAACGCGCCCTCGACCTGGCGCAGCGGTTCTTCACCGCGCCGGAGCTGGCCTGGCTGCACGCGGCGCCTTCGGCGGCGGTGCGCGACCACGGCTTCCTGCGCCTGTGGTGCGCCAAGGAAGCGGTGCTGAAGGCGCACGGCCACGGCATTTCCTTCGGCCTGCACCGGCTGCGGTTCGCCGACGGGCCGGAGGGATTGCGGCTGGTGGAATGCGATCCGGAGCTGGGGCCGGCGCAGGACTGGTCGCTGCGGGAACTGCGGCCGGAGACGGAGTACCTGGGTGCGTTGGCGTGGAGAAGCCGGGAAAGCCGGGATCCGGTAGTGGAGATTCGGGATGCGTAGGAACCGGCGCCCGAAGCGGTCCGGTACCCTGTGCGCGCTCTACGAATCCCCAATCCCGAATCCCTGCTCCATGATCACCCACGCCCCCTTCGACGCCACGCTGCGCCGCACGCTCGACGACGGCCTGCGCGCGCTCGGCCTCGACCCGGCCACCGTGTCCGCCCCGCTGCTGGACTACCTCGCGCTGCTGGTGCGCTGGAACAAAACCTACAACCTCACCGCCGTGCGCGATCCGCACGAGATGGTGGTCAAGCACCTGCTGGATTCGCTGGCGATGCATCCGTTCGTGGACGACCTGGCCGCGCGCGGCGGCACGCTCGCCGACCTCGGCACGGGGCCGGGGCTGCCGGGGATTCCGCTGTCGATCGTCAAGCCGGGCCTGAAGGTCACGCTGGTGGAGAGCAACGGCAAGAAGGCGCGCTTCATGCGCGAGGCGATCCGCCAGCTGGGCCTGAAGGACGCACGCGTGGCCGAATCGCGCATCGAGGCGGTGGACGAGCCCGGCGCGTACGACGCGATCACCGCGCGCGCGCTCGCGACCTTGCCGCTGATCCTCGAACTGGGCGGCCACCTGCTCAAGCCCGACGGCCGCCTGCTGGCGATGAAGGGCGTGCACCCGGCGGACGAGCTTGCCGCGCTGCCCGCCGGCTGGGCGCTGCAAGCCTCGCACCCGTTGCGCGTGCCGGGGCTCGACGCCGAGCGCCACCTGGTCGTGCTCGCGCGCACGGCTGGGTAAACCCGGAGCAACGACCGGCCATCGCAAGTCATTGATCCGGCGCTTGCGGCCGTGCGGCTCGCGCCCGGAACGCCCATACAGCCAACGGCGAGGGGGCACGCGCGTTCCCATCCGGGCATAATCCCCGGTCCGGCCCCACGCCGGCCCATCTCCGTTTCCAAGACCAGGACGAGCCGCATGGCCCGCATCATCGCCGTCGCCAACCAGAAAGGCGGAGTCGGCAAGACCACCACCGCCGTCAACCTGGCCGCCGCGCTCGCGCGGACGCCCAAGCGCGTGCTGCTGGTCGACCTGGACCCGCAGGGCAACGCGACCATGGGCAGCGGCATCGACAAGCGCGAGATCGACACCACGATCTGCGACGTCCTGCTGGGCGAGGCCGAGGCCACCTCGATCGTCAAGCGCACCGCCGAGGATTTCGACCTGCTGCCGGCCAACATCGAGCTGACCGCGGCCGAGATCACCCTGATGGGCGAAGCCGGACGCGAGCAGCGCCTGAAGGCCGCGCTCGCGCCGCTGCGCGACAACTACGACTTCATCCTGATCGATTGTCCGCCGGCGCTGTCGCTGCTCACGCTCAACGCGCTGACCGCGGCCGACTCGATCGTGGTTCCGATGCAGTGCGAGTACTACGCGCTGGAAGGCATCAGCGCGCTGATCGACACGATCGAGGCGCTGAAGGCCAGCCTCAACCCCAAGCTCGAGGTCGAAGGCGTGCTGCGCACCATGTTCGACGTGCGCAACAACCTCGCCACCGCGGTCTCGGCGGAGCTGATCAACCATTTCGGCGACCGCGTGTTCCGCACGATCGTGCCGCGCAACGTGCGCCTGGCCGAGGCGCCCAGCCACGGCCAGAGCATCGTCGGCTACGACCGCGCCAGCCGCGGCGGCATCGCCTACATGGGCCTGGCGGGCGAAGTGCTGCGCCGCCAGCGTGAGCGCGAGCAGAAGGCGCGCGCGCCGGAAGCGAAGGAGACCACGGCATGAGCGTAGCCAAGAAGCGCGGACTGGGCCGCGGCCTCGAAGCCCTGCTGGGACCCAAGGCCGCCGCCGAGGCGCCGGCGCTGGAAGCGGTCGAAGGCGACGTGCTGCGCCACCTGCCGGTCGATGCGCTGACGCCCGGCAAGTACCAGCCGCGCAAGCACTGGGACCAGGAAAAGCTCGAGGAGCTGGCCGAGTCGATCAAGGCGCAAGGCGTGATCCAGCCCATCGTCGTGCGCGACCTGGGCGGCAAGCGCTACGAGATCATCGCCGGCGAACGCCGCTGGCGCGCCTCGCAGCTGGCCGGACTGAGCGAGATCCCGGTCGTCATCCGCGAAGTCGACGACCGCACGGTCGTGGCGATGGCGCTGATCGAGAACATCCAGCGCGAAGACCTCAATCCGCTGGAAGAAGCCAACGCGCTGCAGCGGTTGATCGACGAATTCGACCTGACCCACGCGCAGGCCGCCGAGGCCGTCGGCCGTTCGCGCGCCGCCGTGTCGAACCTGCTGCGCCTGCTGGAACTGCCGCCGGAAATCCGCGTGCTGCTGGAAACGCATGCGCTGGAAATGGGCCACGCCCGCGCCCTGCTCGCGTTGACCCCGCAGGCGGCGATCGCACTCGCACGACAGGCCGCCGAACACGGCTGGTCGGTGCGCGAGGTCGAGCACCGCGTGCAGCAGCTGGCCGCCGGGCAGATCCCGACCAGCAGCAGCGCCAAGCCCAAGGCCGCCAAGGCCAAGCCGCAGGCGGACATCGCCGCGCTCGAACGCGAGCTGTCGGAATCGCTCAACACCAAGGTCAACGTGCTGCACGGCCGCGGTGGCAAGGGCCGGCTGGTGATCCACTACTCCGACCTCGACTCGCTCGACGGCGTGCTCGAGAAGCTGCGCGGCACCGTCACCGAATAATCCGGAAGCGGCGGCATGAACCCGTACCGCTACCGTGTCGCGCTGCGCGCCGTCCATCCGCGCGACGACCTGCGCCCGCTGTTCGACCAGCTCGGATTGCTGCCGGAACGCACCTGGCGGGCCGGCGACCGGCGGACCTCACCGGCGGGCATTCCGCTGGACGGCGTGTACCGCGAAAGCTACGCCTACACGAATCTGACACATGGATCGCGAAACTGGTCGGATGAGGACCTGCAGGACTACCTGCGCGGCATCCAGCAGCGGCTGGCGATGCATCGCGACGCGCTTCACGCGTTCCACATCCGCGGCGGTCGCTGCGGCTTGTCGATCGGGCTGACGGGCGAGAGCGGTTTCGGATTCGAACTGGATCCGTCGCTGGGCGCTGGCCTTGCGGACCTCAAGCTGACGCTGGGCTTCGACTTCCACGGCCAGGACGACCGTTCCGAAGCTCCCTGATCCCCCCCCCGGAACGCGACCCACGATGGCTGAACCCTCCCCCGGCACCATCCTCGTCACCGGCGCCGCCGGCTTCATCGGCGCCTACACCTGCCGCGCATTGAAGGCGCGAGGCGCGACCGTCGTCGGCCTGGACAACTTCAACGATTACTACGACCCGCAGCTCAAGCGCGACCGCGTGGCCGCGCTGTGCCCGGACGTGGACATCCGCGCACTCGACCTGACCGACCGCGATGGCCTGGCCGCACTGTTCGACGAGATCGCGCCGACGCACGTGGTGCATCTCGCCGCGCAGGCGGGCGTGCGTTATTCGCTCACCCATCCGCACGCCTATGTCGACAGCAACCTCGTCGGCTTCGTGAACATCCTCGAGGCGTGCCGCCATCGCGGCGTGCAGCACCTGGCGTACGCGAGTTCGTCGTCGGTGTACGGCGATTCGGCGACGCCGCCGTTCTCCGAGGACCAGCGCATCGACCAGCCGCGTTCGCTCTACGCCGCGACCAAGGCGGCCAACGAACTGATGGCGCACACCTACGCGCACCTGTACGGACTGCGTTCGACGGGCCTGCGCTTCTTCACCGTGTACGGCCCGTGGGGCCGGCCGGACATGGCGCCGCTGCTGTTCTCGCGCGCGGTGCTGGCGGGCCGGCCGATTGACGTGTTCAACCACGGCCGGATGCGGCGCGACTTCACGTTCATCGACGACATCGTCGATGGCGTGCTGGGCGCGCTGGACCATCCGCCCGTCGCGGATCACGCCGCCGGCGAAGCGCCGCATCGCGTGTTCAATCTCGGCAACCACACGCCGGTGGAACTGGAGCGCTTCATCGCGGTCATCGAACAGGCCGCCGGCAAGCCGGCACAGAAGGTCTACAAGCCGATGCAGCCGGGCGACATGATCGAAACCATGGCCGACACGCAACGCGGGCACGAAGCGTTCGGTTTCGCCCCCAGGACGCCCATCGAGCTCGGCCTGCCGCAGGTCGTGGCGTGGTGCCGCGACTACTTCGGCGGGAATGTGTGAATCCATGAGCACCTCCCCGCACCTTTCCGTCGTCGTACCGGTGTTCAACGAGCGCGACAACGTCGCGCCGCTGGTGCACGAGATCACCTCCGCGCTGCGCGGCCGCGCGCCGCACGAGGGTGGCGACTTCGAGATCGTCTACGTCGACGACCACTCGCGCGACGACACCCTGGCGGTATTGCAGGCGCTGAAGGCCGACGTGCCGGAACTGCGCGTGATCCATCACGTGACGCAGAGCGGCCAGAGCACCGCGATCCGCAACGGCGTGAAGGCCGCGCGCGGCGAATGGATCGCCACGCTCGACGGCGACGGCCAGAACGACCCGGCCGACATTCCCAAGCTGATCGCGATGCGCGCGAACTCGCCCGCCGAGGTGAAGATGTTCGCCGGCTGGCGCGTGAACCGGCAGGACAGCGGCAGCAAGCGCTGGGCGTCGAAGTGGGCGAACGCGATCCGCGCGCGCATGCTGCGCGACGACACGCCCGACACCGGTTGCGGCATCAAGCTGTTCGAACGCGCGGCATTCCTAGAGCTTCCGCATTTCAACCACATGCACCGCTACCTGCCCGCGCTGATGCAGCGCGCCGGCTACAGGACAGTGAGCGTGCCGGTGAACCACCGCGCGCGTTCGACCGGCGTGTCGAAGTACAACAACCTCAACCGCGCGCTGGTGGGCATCGCCGACCTGCGCGGCGTCGCGTGGCTGATCCGCCGCGGCAAGGTCACGCGCATCGAAGAAGTCTGACAGCGGGGTCGCCATGGAATTCGACTTCATGAACCACCCCATCGCCTGGCTCGAATGGACCGGGCTCCACATGTCGCCGTGGAAGATCATCGGCCTGACCGGCGCGCTGATGTTCGGCGGCCGGTGGCTGGTGCAGTTCGTCGCCTCGCGGCGCCACGGACGGCCGGTGATCCCGCGCCTGTTCTGGTACATGAGCCTGGTCGGCAGCGCGATGACGCTGGCGTACTTCCTGTTCTCGCAGAAGCAGGACGCCGTCGGCGTGATCCAGAACCTGTTCCCGGCGTTCACGGCAGCGTACAGCCTGTATCTGGATATCCGGCATCGTGGGTGGCGGCGGGATCGGGCGACGCATTGATTCGTGATTCGTGATTCGTGATTCGTGATTCGTGATTCGTGATTCGGGATTCGGGATTCGGGATTCGGGATTCGGGATTCGGGATTCGGGATTCGGGATTCGGGATTCGGGATTCGGGATTCGGGATTCGGGATTCGGGATTCGGGATTCGGGATTCGGGATTCGGGATTCGGGATTCGGGATTCGGGAT
>NZ_JADWPE010000009.1 GCF_017308985.1 Lysobacter changpingensis
CGTGTGCACAATGCGCGCCCCGCCGAGGTGAATCACTGACGCGGGGCGCGGTTGAAGCGGCGGATTTCGAGGGGCGGTTGACGAACTTCGAAGGTGCTGTAAGATGCGCGGCCCGCTCCCCGGGACGGCCTCGAAAGAGGCGCTGAACGGAGGGCGGGGGGCGGCGAAAAAGATCCTGACACGGTGTTGACGGAATCGAAATTCGCTGTATAGTAGTCGGCTCCCTCGGGCACTTCGGTGCGGCGGGGTGAGGCAAGAAAAAGGGAAAGGCGCTGAGGCCGGCCCCGGGATCTTTGACAGTGTGCGCAGGTGACTTGTGCGGGCGTCTGGCGAGTGGATGGTTGTCCATAAGCAGACGTTCGTAACAGAGCAACAAGTCAATTCAAATGCATGCAAATGCAAGCGAGTAATTTGGTGCCTGGGACGGGCTCTGCACTCAAGATATTGAACCTTCGGGTTCAGCAATTTTAAGTGAAGAGTTTGATCCTGGCTCAGAGTGAACGCTGGCGGCAGGCCTAACACATGCAAGTCGAACGGCAGCACAGAGGAGCTTGCTCCTTGGGTGGCGAGTGGCGGACGGGTGAGGAATGCATCGGAATCTGCCTATTTGTGGGGGATAACGTAGGGAAACTTACGCTAATACCGCATACGTCCTACGGGAGAAAGTGGGGGACCTTCGGGCCTCACGCAGATAGATGAGCCGATGCCGGATTAGCTAGTTGGCGGGGTAAAGGCCCACCAAGGCGACGATCCGTAGCTGGTCTGAGAGGATGATCAGCCACACTGGAACTGAGACACGGTCCAGACTCCTACGGGAGGCAGCAGTGGGGAATATTGGACAATGGGCGCAAGCCTGATCCAGCCATGCCGCGTGTGTGAAGAAGGCCTTCGGGTTGTAAAGCACTTTTGTCCGGAAAGAAAAGCGCTCGATTAATACTCGGGTGTTATGACGGTACCGGAAGAATAAGCACCGGCTAACTTCGTGCCAGCAGCCGCGGTAATACGAAGGGTGCAAGCGTTACTCGGAATTACTGGGCGTAAAGCGTGCGTAGGTGGTTTGTTAAGTCTGATGTGAAAGCCCTGGGCTCAACCTGGGAACTGCATTGGATACTGGCTTACTAGAGTGCGGTAGAGGGTAGCGGAATTCCCGGTGTAGCAGTGAAATGCGTAGATATCGGGAGGAACATCCGTGGCGAAGGCGGCTACCTGGACCAGCACTGACACTGAGGCACGAAAGCGTGGGGAGCAAACAGGATTAGATACCCTGGTAGTCCACGCCCTAAACGATGCGAACTGGATGTTGGGTGCAACTAGGCACTCAGTATCGAAGCTAACGCGTTAAGTTCGCCGCCTGGGAAGTACGGTCGCAAGACTGAAACTCAAAGGAATTGACGGGGGCCCGCACAAGCGGTGGAGTATGTGGTTTAATTCGATGCAACGCGAAGAACCTTACCTGGCCTTGACATGCACGGAACTTTCCAGAGATGGATTGGTGCCTTCGGGAACCGTGACACAGGTGCTGCATGGCTGTCGTCAGCTCGTGTCGTGAGATGTTGGGTTAAGTCCCGCAACGAGCGCAACCCTTGTCCTTAGTTGCCAGCACGTAATGGTGGGAACTCTAAGGAGACCGCCGGTGACAAACCGGAGGAAGGTGGGGATGACGTCAAGTCATCATGGCCCTTACGGCCAGGGCTACACACGTACTACAATGGTGGGGACAGAGGGCTGCGAACCCGCGAGGGCAAGCCAATCCCAGAAACCCCATCTCAGTCCGGATTGGAGTCTGCAACTCGACTCCATGAAGTCGGAATCGCTAGTAATCGCAGATCAGCATTGCTGCGGTGAATACGTTCCCGGGCCTTGTACACACCGCCCGTCACACCATGGGAGTTTGTTGCACCAGAAGCAGGTAGCTTAACCTTCGGGAGGGCGCTTGCCACGGTGTGGCCGATGACTGGGGTGAAGTCGTAACAAGGTAGCCGTATCGGAAGGTGCGGCTGGATCACCTCCTTTAGAGACTAAGGCAGCTAATTGCTGGCCGGACGTCCGCACAAGTGACCTGCATCTAGTTCCGGAAGCTCCCAAGGGGGAGTTTCGCGGGAGCGTCCCGTTCACTCGATTGAACATGGGGCTTTAGCTCAGCTGGGAGAGCACCTGCTTTGCAAGCAGGGGGTCGTCGGTTCGATCCCGACAAGCTCCACCAAGCTATGACGCGAATCCTTCGCAACAGCCCGCACATCCCTGTGCGGACTATTCAAGGAAACACGCACGACTTTTGGGTCTGTAGCTCAGGTGGTTAGAGCGCACCCCTGATAAGGGTGAGGCCGGTGGTTCGAGTCCTCCCAGACCCACCACTCCCGAACGAAACTGGATTGCGCACACATCAAGAATTGAAGCGGTACGGCGTTGAGGCCGGATCGTGTTCTTTGAAAACTGGGAAAGTAGCGAGCGTTTTGAGACGAATGTCCATGACGTGTCGTGAGGCTAAGGCGGGTGCCGAAAGGCACCTTATATTGAGTCGTTGAATTCGCGTCCGGGCTTTGTACCCCTGGACACAGACGACCCTGAGGCGACTTGGGGTTATATGGTCAAGCGAATAAGCGCACACGGTGGATGCCTTGGCGGTCAGAGGCGATGAAGGACGTGGCAGCCTGCGAAAAGTGCGGGGGAGCTGGCAACAAGCATTGATCCCGCAATGTCCGAATGGGGAAACCCACCTGGTAACAGGTATCCTGCAGTGAATACATAGCTGCTGGAAGCAAACCCGGAGAACTGAAATATCTAAGTACCCGGAGGAAAAGAAATCAACCGAGATTCCCTAAGTAGTGACGAGCGAACGGGGACCAGCCCTTAAGTCGAATGAGTTTTAGCAAAACAACCTGGAAAGGTTGGCCATAGACGGTGACAGCCCGGTATGCGAAAGGGCTCATTCGATGAAATCGAGTAAGGCGGGGCACGAGAAACCCTGTCTGAACATGGGGGGACCATCCTCCAAGGCTAAATACTCCTGACCGACCGATAGTGAACCAGTACCGTGAGGGAAAGGCGAAAAGAACCCCGGAGAGGGGAGTGAAATAGACCCTGAAACCGTGTGCGTACAAGCAGTCGGAGCCCGCAAGGGTGACGGCGTACCTTTTGTATAATGGGTCAGCGACTTACTGTTCGTGGCGAGCTTAACCGTATAGGGGAGGCGAAGGGAAACCGAGTCTGATAAGGGCGCATAGTCGCGGGCAGTAGACCCGAAACCGGGTGATCTAGTCATGCCCAGGGTGAAGGTTGAGTAACATCAACTGGAGGCCCGAACCCACTCCCGTTGCAAAGGTAGGGGATGAGGTGTGATTAGGAGTGAAAAGCTAATCGAACCCGGAGATAGCTGGTTCTCCTCGAAAGCTATTTAGGTAGCGCCTCATGTGAATCTTCCTGGGGGTAGAGCACTGTTATGGCTAGGGGGTCATTGCGACTTACCAAACCATGGCAAACTCCGAATACCAGGACAGACTGCATGGGAGACACACGGCGGGTGCTAACGTCCGTCGTGAAAAGGGAAACAACCCAGACCCACAGCTAAGGTCCCAAATTTCGTGCTAAGTGGAAAACGATGTGGAAAGGCACAGACAGCCAGGAGGTTGGCTTAGAAGCAGCCACCCTTTAAAGAAAGCGTAATAGCTCACTGGTCGAGTCGGTCTGCGCGGAAGATTTAACGGGGCTAAGCACGGAACCGAAGCTTGGGGTGCACACTTTGTGTGCGCGGTAGAGGAGCGTTCCGTAAGCCGGTGAAGGTGTGTCGAAAGGCATGCTGGAGGTATCGGAAGTGCGAATGCTGACATGAGTAACGATAATGCGGGTGAAAAGCCCGCACGCCGAAAGCCCAAGGTTTCCTTGCGCAACGTTAATCGACGCAGGGTGAGTCGGCCCCTAAGGCGAGGCAGAAATGCGTAGTCGATGGGAAGCTGGTTAATATTCCAGCACCTCGCGTAAGTGCGATGGAGGGACGGAGAAGGTTAGGCAGGCCGGGCGTTGGTTGTCCCGGTGAGAGAGTTGAGGCGGTCCCCTTAGGCAAATCCGGGGGGGCAACGTTGAGACTAAGGACGAGTCCTTTAGGACTAAGCTGCCGATATCACGCTTCCAGGAAAAGCTCCTAAGCTTCAGCTTACGCAGACCGTACCGTAAACCGACACAGGTGGGCAGGATGAGAATTCTCAGGCGCTTGAGAGAACTCGGGTGAAGGAACTAGGCAAAATAGCACCGTAACTTCGGGAGAAGGTGCGCCCTTTTTGGTTCATAGCTGAGAAGGGCCGCAGTGACCAGGCCGCTGCGACTGTTTATCAAAAACACAGCACTCTGCAAACACGAAAGTGGACGTATAGGGTGTGACGCCTGCCCGGTGCCGGAAGGTTAATTGATGGGGTCAGCCGCAAGGCGAAGCTCTTGATCGAAGCCCCGGTAAACGGCGGCCGTAACTATAACGGTCCTAAGGTAGCGAAATTCCTTGTCGGGTAAGTTCCGACCTGCACGAATGGCGTAACGACAGCGGCGCTGTCTCCACCCGAGACTCAGTGAAATTGAAATCGCTGTGAAGATGCAGCGTTCCCGCGGCAAGACGGAAAGACCCCGTGAACCTTTACTATAGCTTTACACTGAACGTTGAGTTCGTCTGTGTAGGATAGGTGGGAGGCTATGAAGCGCAGGCGCTAGCTTGCGTGGAGCCATCCTTGAAATACCACCCTGATGTGCTTGACGTTCTAACCTAGGTCCGTAATCCGGATCGGGGACCGTGTATGGTGGGTAGTTTGACTGGGGCGGTCTCCTCCCAAAGTGTAACGGAGGAGCACGAAGGTACGCTCAGCGCGGTCGGACATCGCGCACTGTGTGCAAAGGCATAAGCGTGCTTGACTGCAAGATCGACGGATCAAGCAGGTACGAAAGTAGGTCTTAGTGATCCGGTGGTTCTGTATGGAAGGGCCATCGCTCAACGGATAAAAGGTACTCCGGGGATAACAGGCTGATACCGCCCAAGAGTTCATATCGACGGCGGTGTTTGGCACCTCGATGTCGGCTCATCACATCCTGGGGCTGTAGTCGGTCCCAAGGGTATGGCTGTTCGCCATTTAAAGTGGTACGCGAGCTGGGTTCAGAACGTCGTGAGACAGTTCGGTCCCTATCTGTCGTGGGCGTTGGAGATTTGAGAGGGGCTGCTCCTAGTACGAGAGGACCGGAGTGGACGAACCTCTGGTGTTCCGGTTGTCACGCCAGTGGCACTGCCGGGTAGCTATGTTCGGAAGCGATAACCGCTGAAAGCATCTAAGCGGGAAGCGCGCCTCAAGATGAGATCTCCCGGGAGCTTGACTCCCCTGAAGGAACCATCAAGACCAGGTGGTTGATAGGCTGGGTGTGTAAGTGCAGCAATGCATTGAGCTAACCAGTACTAATGATCCGTGTGGCTTGACCATATAACCTCAAGTGGCCTTGGACTTACGACAACGTCGTGACGTTCGGCTCACTCGCTACTTATCCCAACCTATCCGCGAAGGACGGCGACGTCCCAAGCAACCCAACGAGAGCGTGTGCGCGATCCAGTACACCGGAACCGCGACCCTCCACCCTCTCCCTGGTGACAATAGCTGTGTGGTCCCACCCGATCCCATTCCGAACTCGGAAGTGAAACGCACATGCGCCGATGGTAGTGTGGCTCAAGCCATGCAAGAGTAGGTCATCGCCAGGGGCTTTACCCCAGAAGGCCGGTCCGACAGGACCGGCCTTCTTCTTTTGTGCGGTTGAATAACCATCCGAGCGCCGCGCGACTCATGTGCGCGCGCCCAAAGCACTGGCCCGCTTCCAGTCCGAAGCATCACCTGCGAATAAATGCCGACTCCTGAGCCGGCATTTGCTTGCGAGGTGGAAACGGCACCCACCGCAGCCAGAACGCGAAACTCGAGCCTGCCCAGTGGCGCTTTTCACGGCCTAGAACAGCGATCCCGTAGTTCCGGGCGCCTCCGGCTCGGCT